>CAWEYB010000001.1:0-2196031 GCA_963813225.1 uncultured Chloroflexia bacterium
AGAAGATCCAGAAGGACAACGCGTCCGAGACACCCGATGCGTCGGCCGCGCCCGGTGCCTCCACCGCCCCCGATCCGTCGGCTGCGCCCGGGTCCTCCTCGGCGCCGGCGACCGGCACCGACAAGCCAGCCGACAAGCCGCTGGTCGCCGCGATCCTGCTGTCCGACGGCGCGAACTCGGTCGGCCAGGCTCAGCCGCTCGACGCCGCGCAGCGGGCCAAGACCCTCGGCGTCCCGATCTACACCATCGCCCTCGGCACGCCCGACGGCACGGTGGACGTGCAGGACGACTTCGGGCAGACCGTCACCCTGAACGTGCCGCCCGACACCGAGACCCTCCAGCAGATCGCATCGATCACCGGCGGGCAGGCGTTCAACGCGCCGACCGCGGCCCAGCTCGCAAGCGTGTACGACAACCTCCAGTCGCGGATCGGCTACACCGAGCAGCGGCAGGAGATCACGTTCGCGCTGGTCGGAGCGGGTCTGCTCCTCGTCGTTCTCGGAGCGGGGCTCTCGGCGGTCTGGTTCGGCCGGCTGCCATAGATCCGCGCGGCCACTGGGCCGTGCTCGCTCTCCGATCGGACCCGGTGCCTCGACAGGCGCCGGGTCCGTTGTGCATTCCTGCGCGGGATGACCCGGCGGCCGGTGCGCTACGCTCGGCGCCCACGACCACCGAGCCCGGAGTCCCGATGCCCGTCTTCGATGTCGACGCCCTGCGCGCCCAGTTCCCGGGCCTCGCCCGCCAGCAGGATGGCCGGCCGGTCGTCTTCCTCGACGGGCCGGGTGGGACGCAGGTCCCGCAGCGGGTGATCGACGCGGTCGCCGGCTACTACCGCGACATGAACGCCAACTCGGGCGGCGCGTTCACCACGAGCGAGGCCACGGATGCGATGGCCGCCGAGGCGCACGCTGCCGTCGCCGACTTCCTCGGCGCGGCGTCGCCCGACGAGATCAAGTTCGGCGCCAACATGTCGACGCTCACGCTCCATCTCGGTCGCTCGATCGGGGCGACGCTCGAGGCCGGGCGACGAGATCCTCGTCACGACGCTCGACCACGAGGCGAACGTCTCGACCTGGCGGGCGATGGCGGCCGACCGGGGCGTGACGGTCAAGACGGCCGACATCCGGCTCGACGACGTCACGCTCGACCTGGAGGACCTCGAGTCGAAGCTCGGCCCTCGGACGAAGCTCGTGGCCGTCGGCTACGCCAGCAATGCGGTCGGCTCGGTCAACCCGGTCCGCGAGATCGTCGCCCGGGCGCACGAGGTCGGCGCACTCACCTTCATCGATGCCGTCGCGTTCGCGCCGCACGGTCCGATCGACGTCGCGGCGCTCGACACCGACTTCCTCGCCTGCTCGGCCTACAAGTGGTTCGGCCCGCACGTCGGCGTGCTGTACGGCAAGGCCGAGGTCCTCGATCGCCTGCCGGCCTACAAGGTGCGTCCCGCCCACGACCGGTACGAGACCGGGACGCCGAACTACGAGGGCATCGCCGGCACGCTCGCCGCGACCGACTACCTGCGCGACGTCGGGCGCGACTACGGCGATGTCGCCGGCGCGCCGGGGGCGGAAGACGCCAGCGAGCGACGGCGCGAGCTGGTCGCGGCGATGGTCGCCATCGCCGCCTACGAGCGCGAGCTGGTCGGGCGCCTGCTCGCGGGGCTCGGCCGCCATCGCGGGCGTGACCATCCACGGCATCACCGATCCGGCGCGGTTCGCGACGCGCGTCCCGACCGTGTCCGTCTCCATCGCCGGCGTCCATCCACGGGCGCGCCGCGGAGGCGCTCGGGCGGGACGGGATCTACGCCTGGGACGGCGACTTCTACGCGACCGGTCTGATCGAGCGGCTCGGGCTGGCCGAGACGGGCGGCGTGCTCCGGCTCGGGCTGGTCCACTACAACACGGCCGCCGAGGTGGACCGGACGCTCGAGGCGATCGAGCGGATCGCCCGGGCGTGACCGCGTGACCGAGCGGCCGTCGATCCGACGACGCCTCGCCCGTCCGTTCGACCCCGCCGAGCTCCGCCGGATCAAGCGGCTGTGGGTCCGCCACTCGATCGCCGAGGACGCCCGCGACATCGACGGGCTGGTCGCCACGCTCAGCCCCGACTGCCTCTACGAGATCGTGCCCGACCGGCCAGCGCTGGGAGGGCCACGACGGTGCGCGGGCGTTCTACGCGGAGCTCTTCGCGGCGTTCCCCGACAACGCGTTCGCGCTGTCCGAGATCGTCATCGGGCCGCAGGGCGCGTTCGAGGTGGCGACCCTGACCGGCGACGAACCAGGGTCCGTGGGCGGGTGTCGCGCCGTCCGGGCTTGCCGTCTCGCTCGAGGTGCTCATCCTGTTTCCCTGGGATCCCGTCACGCAACGGTTCACCGGGGAGCGGATCTGGTTCGACCGCGGCGGGCTCTGACGGACGGGCGCTTGCGCCTTCGGCGAACCGGTCGCATCATCGGCGCCGCCGGCATCCTGATCGGCGAGTCGGGGGAAGCACACAGATGACAACGTTCCGACCCATCACGGGCGTCGCGACGCTCCTCGTGCCGATCGCCCTGATCGTCGCCGCGTGCAGCGGTACTGCCGCCTCGGGAAGCCCCGGGGCGTCGAGCGGGACGGGCGCCGCGACGTCGACACCGGCCGTGCCCGGGCCGCCGAGCGCCGGCGCAGGAGCGGCGGCATCGGGCGGTGGCGCGATCCCGTCGTTCGACATCAGTGCCCTCACCGCGGGTCTCACCAACCTCGATTCGTACAAGGTGGCGATCACCGTGGCCGGCCAGCCGGTCTACACCGGCACCGTCGTGAACAAGCCCGTCCTGTCGCGGGACCTGACCGTGTCGGGCGGGACGCGGATCGTCGTCATCGGTGACGAGGCGTGGGTCGCCCAGGGCGGCGGCCCGCTTGCCTCGGTGCCGGAGACGATGGCCAACGGCCTGTTCGCGACCTATGACCCGAGCCTCCTGGTCGGGGCGTTCGGCGGTCTCGCCTGGGCGCAGAGCTCGCAGGACATGGGCGCCGAGCAGAAGAACGGCATCGATGCCCATCACTACCACATCGATTTCGACGACGGTCGTCGGCGGCCTCACCGCGCTGCCGGCCGGGGCGACGATCGATGTCTGGATCGCCAACGATGGCTACCTCGCGGCATTCGAGTCGAGCGGGACGACCGGTGGCGACATCTCGATCGAGGTGACCAACGTGAACGATCCGACGAACACGGTGGCCCGCCCGAGCTGATCCAGAGGGGCGGCATCGGGTCCTGATCCCGAGGGCGATCTACCAGGCGGCCAGCGCCCAGATCCCCGGGTCCGGCTCGGGGCCGGCCTCGCCGACCTCGGCGAACAGGGCGACCGCGCGCTTGAGATGGATCCATCGATTCGGCCTCGCGCCCTGCTGCGTGGAGCAGGTCCGCCAGGTGGTTCTCGACCGCGGCCTCGAGGTGCCGGTCGCCGATCCGTCGGCAGCCGTCGATGGCGACCGACGCGGCGTCGACGGCGGCATCGACCTCGCCGTCGGCGGCGAGGGCCAATGCCAGGGCCGTGGTCGCCGCGATGGCCGCGCTGGGATCCGGGTCGTCGGCTGCCAGCTCCCTGCTGCGTTCGAAGGCGCGCCGCGCGGTCGCCGGATCGCCCTCGGCCTGGGCCACCAACCCGACCAGACGCTCGGAGACGCCGGCATCGTGAGGATCGCCCGACGTGACGGCCTGGGCGCGTGCCTCGCTCGCCGTCGCGGCCGCCACGGATCAGGTCGCCGGCCCGAAGTGCCACGCGACTGCGTTCGACGAGGCCTCGGATCCGGATCGCGGGCGGCAGGTCGTCGGCCGCCAGCGCAGCATCGAGGTGGCTGGCGGCCGTCGCGAGATCGCCACGGCGCCGATGGACTCGACCGAGCGCCACTTCGATGCGTGACAGCTCGTCGGGCGTCGCGAGCGCGGCAGCCGTCTCGAGGGCTGCGATCGCCGTCGGGTACTCTCCGAGGCGGGCACGAAGCTCGCCGATGCGTGCGTGGATCGCCGCGGCGTCGGATCGGCCGAGCGCCAGGGCCGCGTCGAGCTCTTCGATGGCCTCCCTGTTCGCAAAGACGGCCTCGGCACGGCCGGCCGCCTCGAGATAGGCCTCGGCGGCCTCGGTCGTCCGTCCCGCAGCGCGCTCGTGCCCGGCGATCCGGGCGAAGTGCGCGATCCCATCTCGACTGGCGTCCGAGGTGTCGAGCCGGAGCGCCTCGGCGGTCCGGCGATGGAGCAGGCGTCGTCGCGCCAGGCTCGTCGCCTCGTACGCGGTATCGCGCAGTCGGCCGTGGCGGAAGTCATAGCGCACCGGACCGTCCGCTCCGGCCCCGATCTCGCGGACGATGCCGCGCCGGGTCAGCTCCTCGAGCGCATCGACCGTCTCCTCCTCGGACCGGCCGCTCGCCTGACGCACCGTCCCGAGGTCGAACGATCGCCCGATGACCGCCGCCGCGGACAGCACCTGGGCAGCGATCTCGCCGACCGACGCGATCCGTTCGCGCAGCAGCTCATGCACGCCGCGCGACACCGCGCTGGACGTCTCCCCGCTGGCAAGCGTCTCGACGACATGGAGGGGCAAGCCTTCCGAGCCGGCCACCACGGAGTCGATGAAGGCGTCGTCGCGCCGGCCGCCGCCGATCGAGCGCACCGGTCGCGCGGACGAGCTCCGCGACGGCCGCGCGATCGAGCCGCTCGGGTGTCAGCGCGAGCGCGCCCGGGACGCGGGACAGCTCGTCGGCGGTGATGAGCCCGTCGGAGGTCAGGTCCTCCCGTCGCCATGCGAGGAGCAACGCGATCGGCCGGGCGCGGAGACGGCGCGAGAGGTAGGTCACGACCAGGCGGGTCGACGCGTCGGCGTGGTGGAGGTCATCGATCCAGACCACGCCCGGGACAGGGCCAAGGACGAGTGCAGTCAGGGCGTCGGCGATCGCGTCGAGCAGGCGGACCTGCGCGTAGTCGCCGGTCATCGTCACCGGCCGGGCTGTCGCGCGGAGCGATGTCGGGAGGTCGACGAGGCGTCCCACCTCCCCGAGCGCCACTGGATCCAGCGCGGTCAGGCCCGCGACCCCGTTGGGCGTCGCGAGCCCGACCCGCAGCAGGTCGGCGATCGGCCCGAATGCGATGGCGTCCTCGCCCGGGTAGGCACGCGATGCAAGGACCAGGCCGCCGCGGTCGCGGATGCTGTCCGTGGCGACCTCGGCCAGCCGCGTCTTGCCGATGCCCGCCTCGCCCTCGATGAGGATCAACCGGCCGTCCGGCGACGCGTCCCTCGCCGTGGCCAGGATCTCGGCCAACTCGCGGTCGCGGCCGACGAACGGAAGGGGTCGCGCGGTCGGTCGCATCGCGGCGTCGATGACCGGAGCCACCTCGACCGAGACGACCGGGGCTGGCGCAGGCGCCGGCGTCGCCTCCTCGCGGATCGACTCGTACAGATCGGTCGTCTCGCGCAGGGGCGCGACACCCAGCTCGCGGTCGAACAGTGCGACGAGCGACCGATACTGGCGGATGGCGCCGGATCGATCGTCGGTCTCGGCGAGAAGCTCGATGAGCCGGCGCTGACCGGGCTCGTCGAGCGGGTCGAGCTCGACGCGGCGCCGGGCGGCCTCGATCGCGCCGCCGCTGTCGCCATCCGCGGCCCGAACGCGCGCCAGCCGGTCGAACAGGCCGCCGAGCGTCCGTTCGACGCGGACACTTCGAGAAGCCTGCCAATCGTCGAAGGCCGGGCTGTCGCGGAGCGCGAACCCGGCCAGGAACGGGCCGCGCGCCAGGAGCCGCGGCGGCCTCGAGGTCTTCGCGCCGATCCGAGCCTGCGAGCGATTCGAGCTCGGCCAGATCGACCGAGACAGCGGCAGGGTCGAGCGCCACTCGCGTCCGCTCGATCAGCAACCCGGGCCCATCGACCGCCGATCGGAGCGCGGAGAGCGTCCGGCGCAAGGCCCCGCGAGCGGCCTCGTCATCGGCCTCCGGCCAGAACATCGCCGCGAGCTCGTCTCGCGCGAACGGCCGCCCTTCGCCGGCGACCAGTGCGACGATCGCCAACGCCTTTCGGGTGTCGACCACGATCTGCCCGCCACCGACCGTCACCTCGAGCGGCCCGAGCAGCCGGATCCGGAGAGGGTGTTCGACCGACACCGCGTAACGGTACCGCGAGCCCGTCGAAACCCGTAACGTTCTGCGGACGATGACCGTGCATGGTTCCGCGATGGATCGTCCCGCCGTCCCATCGGCGTCGTGAGTGGTCCCGGCCTGTGGATCAGGCAGGGACTCGCGCGATGAACCGCCATCGGCTGGCGGCCACCCTCTGGATCGCCACACTGGCGACCTCGGTGGCGTCGCTGGTCCTGTTTGCCGCCACTCGCAGCACGCCGGTCCCACCTTCTTGGGGTTTCCGTGGAGCCTCCGCGGTGTTCGGCCTGACCTGCGGGACGGTCGGGGTCATCGTGACCAGCCGACGACCGGAGAATCTCAACGGCTGGCTGTTCTGCGCGATCGGCGTGCTGTTCGGGATCGAGGCGTTCATCAACGAGTACGTGATCGCCGGCGCCCTGGTCGTTCCCGGCGGGCTGCCGCTGACGACGGTCCTTGGCTGGACCCTGGCGTGGCTCTGGGTCCTGCCGTTGAGCATCGCGCTGATCTACTTGCCGTTGCTGTTCCCGACCGGTGGCCTGCTGACCGGCCGCTGGCGCGCCGTGGCGTGGCTGGGCGCGCTTGGTGTCGTCGCGTTCAGCGTGGCTCTCGCATTCGAACCGGGTCCCATCCAGCAGGCAGCGTTCATCGACAACCCGTTCGGGGTGGGTGGGATGGACATCGAGACGTATGCGACCGTCATCATCGGGCCCTCATCGTTGCTGTTCGTCGGTGCCGATCGTCCTCTCGCTCGCGTCGCTCGTCCTTCGGTTCACGCGCGCCACAGGCGATGCCCGGCTGCAGATCAAATGGTTTGCACTCGCGACCCTGATCGCCGGCGCGGCATTCGGCGTGTACCTGGCGGCGTCGTTGGCATTCATCGACCCTGCCGGCATCAAGGTCCTCGAGGTGGCGGTCGTCGTCGCCCTGATGAGTGTCCCGACGGCGGCCGGGATGGCCATCCTTCGCTACCGCCTGTACGACATCGACAGACTCGTCAGCCGGACGATCTCGTATGGCGTGATCACCGCGCTGCTCGTCACCGTCTTCCTTGTCTTCAATCTTGGACTGCAAGCGGCGTTGAGCTCGGTCACCTCGAGCAACACCTGGGCCGTGGCCGGTTCGACGCTGCTCGTGGCGGCACTGTTCACGCCCGTCCGCCGGCGCGTCCAACGGACCGTCGACCGACGGTTCGACCGGGCGCGCTACGACGCCGAGCGGCTGACCGTCGAGTTCGGCGATCGACTTCGCAACGAGGTCGATCTATCCACACTGGGTGACGAGCTCGACGCGACCGTCCGTCGCGCGATCGCGCCTTCGAGCGTGGCACTGTGGCTGCGCGGCGGACCGCGATGACGCCCTCAGCGTCTCGCGTCGGGGGTCGGCGATACCTGCCGGCGTGCCTGATGGTCATCGTCGGGTTCGCGCTGGTCGGCACGATCGCGCTCTTCGCCGCGACGGTCCTCGCGGGCGGCCAGGTGACGCTGGACGCCTTCACCGTGGGTGGCATCGTCCTTGGAGCCACGTACGGGTTCGTCGGCTGGGTGATCGCCTCGCGACGGCCCGAGAATGCGATCGGCTGGGTCTTCCTTGTCGTCGGCATGTCGCAGGCGATCGACCCGTTCGCGTCGGCGTACTCGACCTATGGCCTCGCGGTCATGCCAGGCTCGCTACCGTTCGCCGACGTGATGGCCTGGGTGGCGCTCTGGGTCTGGGCGCCCGGCTTCACGCTCCTGGTGACACTCGCCGTCCTGCTCTTCCCGGACGGACGGCCACCGTCGCCGCGCTGGCGACCGCTGATCTGGGCGTCGTTCGGGGTGATGGGTCTCCTTGCCATCCCGATGGCGATCGCGACCTGGCCGCTGCGCGGTCCACTCCTGTTGGGGTCCACGGATTCGCTGACCGGCACGGCCGTCGAGATCGCCCGGGGACTGCAATTCGTCGGGATCATCGCGATCCCGTTCGTGGCCGGCGCGTCGATCGGCGGCATGGTCGTCCGCCTTCGTCGCGCCGGCGAGATCGAGCGCGAGCAGCTCAAGTGGTTCACCTTCGCGGCCATCCCCGAGGTCGGCTTGATCGTCGCGTCTGCGTTCGTGACCCTGCCGCCGCTCGGGGCGATCCTCATCGCGCCGCTGCTCCCCGCGGCCGCGACGATGGCCATCCTGCGCTATCGCCTCTTCGAGATCGACAGGATCGTCAGCCGGACGATCGCGTACCTCGCGATCACGGGCGTCCTGGTCGCCACGTACGCGGTCGTGATCCTCGTCCTCCAGGGTCCACTCGGGGCCGTCACTGGGGGTGACACCATCGCCGTGGCGCTGTCCACCCTGGTCGTCGCGGCTCTGTTCCAGCCCGTCCGCCGTCGGGCTCAGACGGTGGTCGACCGTCGCTTCGACCGTGCCCGGTTCGACGCGGAGCGAACGGCGGCCGCGTTCTCGGAGCGGCTTCGCGACGAGACGGACATCGCGACGGTCACCGCGGACCTCGATGGCACGGTCCGCGAAGTCCTCAAGCCGACCGCGCTCACGCTTTGGCTGCGCGGCTGATGATCACTCGGCTCGGATGGGCGGTCGCCGTGATCGCATCGATCGTCATCTCCGCGTTGACGCTGGTCGCCCCGGATGCGGACCCGACCGGCGGACTGCTGTTCGGGGCCGCGACACTGTCTTTCGGGCTGGTCGGCCTCCTGCTCGTCGTGCGCGCTCCGGGCAACCGCATCGGGCCGGTGCTCGTGCTGGCGGGGGCGCTTCTCGCGTTCGCCTATGGCTGCGATGTCTACGGTCAGGCTGGGGCCGCCGCCGAACCCGCATGGCCGGGGTCGGCATACGCCTCGTTGCTCGGCGACGCGCTCTTCGTGATCCCGATCATCGTCGCCCTGATCGGGATCCCGTTGATCTTCCCCGATGGGCACCTGATCTCGCGACGCTGGCGGCTCGTGGTCTGGCTCACCGTGATGGCGCTGACGGCGAACACACTCTCGACATTGATCGGGCCGAGCACCGCGACCTCGGGCGTCGACAACCCGTTCGCAGTCCCCGGCCTGGAACCACTCGCTGCATTCCTCGGTGGCTTTGCGTCGGCATCCTCGGTCGTCGGGTTCGGGGCCGCCGCCGCGGCACTGTGGATCCGGTATCGGCGCGGCGACACGACCGAGCGCCAGCAGCTCAAATGGCTGGTGGCCGTGGCTGCCCTTGCTGCCGTCTTCTTTCCGATCGCGTTCATCGTGCCGGTCCCAGGAGATCGGGAACGTGGCATTCATCCTCGGCTCGCTGACGCTCGTTGCGATGCCGCTCGCGATCGCGGTCGCGATCCTGCGCTACCGCCTGTACGACATCGACCGGATCGTGAGCCGGACGATCTCATACGGCGTCATCACGGCGCTGCTGGTCGCCGTCTTCCTGGTCGTGAACGTGGGACTACAGGCCGCGTTGAGCTCCGTCACGTCGAGCAACGCATGGGCGGTCGCAGGCTCGACCCTGCTCGCCGCGGCGCTCTTCACGCCGGTCCGCCTGCGCGTCCAGCACGTCGTCGACCGACGCTTCGACCGCGCCCGCTACGACGCTGATCGGCTCACCATCGAGTTCGGCGATCGCCTCCGCGACGAGGTCGATCTATCGACGCTCGGAGCCGAGCTCGACGCGACCGTCCGTCGCGCATTCGCGCCGGCGGGCGTCGGCCTCTGGCTGCGAGGGGGCGCTGAGAAGGGTTCGTCGTCGAGCTCGGATCGCCACCCTGCGTGACGAGAGCGACGAAGACCGATCGACCGTAACGTTTCCGGAACGCCGACCAACCAACATGAGGATCGAGATGAGTGAGCTGACCCGCCCGATCCGCCGCCTCCTCGGTCGAAACGACCGGGCTGTCCCGACGCCGGCCGTGGCTGCCCCTCGCGAGCCCATCGCGCCGGCGACGGCCCCTGTGGCGGATGCGGCCCCGATCTCCGTCGCGGTCGACATCGCGGAATCGGACCCGCTGATGGCCTACCTCCAGACCGCACCCGGACCCGTCGACCTCGCGCGCCTGGACCTGGACTCCCCGGCCGTCACGGCCCTGCGCCGATCAGGCGTTGCGCTCGTCGTCCCACTGGTCTCGCAGGGGGAGCTGATCGGCACCCTCAACCTCGGCCCGCGCCTGTCCGAGCAGGACTACTCGACCGACGACCGGCGCCTGCTGACGACCCTCGCCGCCCAGGCCGCACCGGCCATCCGGGTCGCCCAGCTCGTCCGCGAGCAGGCCGCCGAGGCTGCCGAGCGCGAGCGCCTCGAGCAGGAGATGCGGGTCGCCACCCTGATCCAGCAGCAATTCCTGCCGCGCCAGCTGCCGGACCTGCCGCAATGGCAGGTGGCCGCCTATTACGGTCCGGCGCGCGCGGTCGGCGGCGACTTCTACGACTTCATCGAGATGCCCGGCGGGCGGATCGGGATCGCCGTCGGCGACGTCACCGACAAGGGCGTGCCGGCGGCGCTCGTCATGGCCCGGACCCACAGCGTCCTGCGCGCCGAGGCGTCCCGCAGCGACTCGCCCGGGGTGATCCTGGCCCGGGCCAACGAGCTGCTCGTGCCCGAGATGCCGGCCCGCATGTTCGTGACCTGCCTGTTCGCCATCCTCGAGCCGGAGACCGGCCGGATCGTGATGGCCAACGCCGGCCACAACCTCCCGTACATCCGGACCGACGACGGCGTCGTCGAGCTGCGAGCGACCGGGATGCCGCTCGGGCTGCTGCCGGGCATCGTCTACGAGGAGACCGAGGGCGTCATCGCCCCGGGCAGCAACGTCCTGCTCTACTCGGACGGGCTGGTCGAGGCACACGACCCGGACCAGGAGATGTACGGGTTCCCGCGGCTGCGCGAGGCGATGACCGTCGACGACGCCGGCAGCGAGCTGCTCGACCGCCTGCTCGACACGCTCCATACGTTCACCGGCCCCGACTGGGAGCAGGAGGACGACATCACGCTGGTGACCCTCCGCCGTGCTTCTGGCGTCGCGAGCGAGCAGGCCGGTGAGCCGGCGCCGTCACAGCTGGTGACCGCCTTCTCGGTGCCCGGGGAGGAGGGCAACGAGCGACTGGCCATGGACCGCGTCGCGGCCGCCGTGGCAGGACTCGGGCTCGCGCCGGCCCGGCTCGAGCGGCTCAAGACAGCCGTCAGCGAGACCGCGATGAACGCCATCGAGTACGGCAGCCAGGGGAACGCGGACGTCCCGGTGGACATCGTGGTCGAGACGACCGCTGAGGCGATCGTCGTGCGCATCACCGATCGCGCGCTGTCCGGCGGCGTCCCGAGCGAGCCGGAGGCTCCCGACATCGAGCGCAAGCTCGTCGGCGACCAGAAGCCGCGTGGCTGGGGACTCTTCCTGATCAAGAACATGGTCGATTCGATGGACGTGACCAGCGACGGGACCACCCAGACGGTGACCCTGACGATGGCGCGCGAGGAGCGCAGCGATGGATGACCGGCAGTTCGCCGCGGTGATCACCGAGGTCCCCGAGGAAGTGCGGGTGCGCCTGAGCGGCGACCTCAACGCCCGCGCCGACGCGACCCTCGCCGACGCCTATGCCCAGGTCGCGGCACTCGGCCCGCATCGGGTCAGCCTCGACTTCAGCCACGTCGGCTACATCAACAGCACGGGCATCGCGCTCGTCGTCCGGCTCCTCGCCGATGCGCGACGCGATGGCCGGACGGTCCGGGCGGTCGGGCTGACCGAGCATTACCGGGAGATCTTCCGGATCACCCGCCTGTCGGACTTCATGGAGATCATCGAAGGAGATGCAGCATGAGCGCCACCGTCATCGAGCTCGATCAGGACGGATCCGCGTCGATCCTCAGGATCGAGGGTGACGTCACGTCCGCCAGTGAGGCCGACCTCATGGCTGCCTACGGCCTCGCGGTCGCCAACGGCGCCAAGGTGGTGGTCCTCGACTTCAGCAAGCTCGCCTACATGAACAGCGGTGGGATCGGCCTGCTCGTGACCCTTCTTGTGCGGGCGCAGCGCGGCGGCGGCCGGCTCGTTGCCACCGGCCTGTCCGAGCACTACCGCCAGATCTTCGCGCTGACGCGTCTCGACGAAGCGATCGAGATCCACGACGACGAATCGGCGGCCGTCGCCGCCGCTACCGCCTGACCGAGGAGGCACGAGATGGTCGAGACCAAGCCGACCCCGACGAGCGAGGCGCCCGCCAGCCGGGACGCCGCGAACTGGGCGCGCCCGGTCGACCGGCTGTCGGCCGCCGGCGTCGCAGGTGCAAAGGACGACGCCGTCACCGGAAAGCGGGTGTCGGGGCCACTGCAGGGCTTCGGGCAGCTCTGGCAGAAGACGTTCTCGGTCCGGCTCGACGGCATCGACACGACGCCCGAGGCCGTGGTCGCGACCTGGAAGGCGCACTTCCCGGAGTTCTGGCCGAAGGGTCAGAGGTTCTACGCACCGTTGTCCGGGATCGCCCCCGGCGAGGTCGCGCTTGCTCGAGATCCAGCCCGTGCCGGGCGCCCCGGTCAAGCTGTCGACCGGTGTGCTGGTCCTCTACGCCGATGACGAATTGTTCACGTTCATGACCCCCGAAGGCCATACCCTGTCGGCGTGGATCACCTTCTCGGCACGGAGCGACGACGGCGTGGTGGTCGCGCAGGCGCAGGCGCTCGAACGGCCGTCCGATCCGTTCGACGACCTCGCCTACAAGCTCGGCGGCAATCGCCAGAACAACAAGTTCTGGGAGGCGACCCTGCGCAATCTCGCGATCATGGTCGGCGTGCCCGTTCCGGTGGTGACCGTCCAGATCGCCTGCATCGACGGCCGGCGGCAGTGGCGCTACTGGCGCAACGTCCGCAACAGCGCGACGCTTCGATCGGCTCGACGGACGATGACGGCGCCGGCCCGCTGGATCACCCGGCGCGGGTGAGTCCACGGTCGCCGCAGCCACGGCCCCACGTGGCGTGGTGACGTCCTCGACCGAAACGTCGGTCGACGCGATCGTCGTCGGGGCGGGACCGAACGGCCTGGCCGCGGCGATCACCCTGGCCCGTGCCGGGCGCTCGGTCCGCGTCTACGAAGCCGCCCCGGAGGCCGGCGGCGGGACGCGGACGATGGAGCTGACGCTCCCCGGGTTCCGCCACGACATGTGCTCGACGATCCTGTCGCTCGCGACGGCCTCGCCGTTCTTCCGGACCGTGGACCTCGCCGCGCGCGGGGTCGAGCTGATCCACCCGGATGCCCCGATCGCGCATCCGCTCGATGGCGGGCGGGCGGTGGTGCTCGAGCGCTCGGTCGCGGCGACGGCACGCGAGCTCGGCGAGGCGGACGGGCGCGCGTGGGCGCGGCTGCTCGGACCGCTCGTGCGTGACGTGGACAAGCTCAGCCCGGAGATCCTGCGGCCGGTCGTCCACCTGCCGCGCCACCCGCTGGCGCTGGCGCGGTTCGGGCTGCCGGCACTCCGGTCGGCGCGTGGGCTGGCCCGCAGCCGGTTCCACGACGAGCCCGCCCGGGCGCTGTTCGGCGGCCTCGCCGCCCACGCGATGCTCGACCTCGACCGTCCGCTGACCGCCTCGTTCGGGCTGGTCCTGGCGACCTATGCGCACGCCGCGGGCTGGCCGATGGTCCGCGGTGGCGCGGCGGCCGTGGCGGCGGCGCTCGTCGCGGAGCTCGAGGCGGCCGGCGGCGAGGTCGTCATCGATCATCGCGTCGACGCCCTGGCCGATCTGCCGCCGGCCCGCGCCGTGCTGTTCGACACCGGGCCGCACCAGCTCGCCGCCATCGCCGGCGATCGGCTGCCGACGCGCGCCCGACGACGAGCCGAGCGCTTCCGCTACGGGTCGGGCGTGTTCAAGCTGGACTGGGCGCTCGATGGGCCGGTGCCGTGGGCGGCGGACGGGCGCGCGCCGGGCGGCGACGGTCCATCTCGGCGGGACGCTCGACGAGATCGCGACCGCGGAGGCCGATGTCGCCGCCGGGCGCCACCCGGACCGGCCGTACGTCCTGTTCGTCCAGTACGCGCCGTGGGATCCATCGCGGGCGCCGGAGGGCAAGACCACGGCCTGGGCGTACTGCCACGTGCCGGCAGGGCTCCGACGTCGACATGACCGACCGGATCGAGGCCCAGGTCGAGCGCTTCGCTCCCGGCTTCCGCGACCGGATCCTGGCCCGCTCGGTCCATGGGCCGGCCGCGATGGCGGCCCACGACGCGAACTACGTCGGTGGCGACATCAACGGCGGGATCCAGGACATCCGCCAGCTCATCTTCCGGCCCTGGCCGGCGCTCGACCCCTATCGGGTCGGCGCCGGGCTTGTACCTGTGCTCGTCATCGACGCCACCCGGCGGCGGGGTCCACGGCATGAGCGGGATGCTCGCCGCGCAGTCGGCGCTGCGGCACGAGCTGCGCTGAACCGACGGGCTACGCGGCCCTTGCCGCCCCCGGCCCCGCCTCGAGCTCTCGCCGCAGCCACATCCCGAACACGAGCGCCCCGATCGCCGGCACGAGCGACAGCGCGGTGAACACGAGCAGGACCACGACGATGACCAGCTGGACGTCGCCGAGCGAATCCTCGACGACCCCCGAGCCCGAGCCGCGTCGCCAGCGCCTGCGTGCTGTCGGCGAGCTTCCCGAGCGACGCGGCGTTCGTGGCCAGGGCGTCGCTGTTGGCCTTGAGCGCGACCGTGATGAGCGACAGCTGCTGGTCGATGCCGTCGAGGCTGTCGGAGATCTTCGCGACCGAATTGGCGGCACCGCCCAGGGGCGAGGCGCCCAGGATGCTCACCGACCGGAGCGTCGTCTCGAGCGAGTCGAGGCCGGCCTGCAGGGTGTGGATCCGGTCGGACATCGCGGGCAGCGAGGTCGCCAGCCTGACCGAGCGTGTCGCTGAAGGTCTGTGCCGTCGTCGACGCGTCACGCAGTGTCGACGCCGTGTCGGCGGTCGTCGTCGCCAGCAGCCCGACCGTCGTCGTGACCTCGGTCCGCAGGCTGCCGATCCGGCCGTTGACCCAGATCAGCGCCCCGAACGAGATCGCGGCCACGACCAGCGCGACGATGCCGTAGGCGATCAGCCCGCGACTCAG
The DNA here is from genome assembly GCA_963813225.1 of uncultured Chloroflexia bacterium. Classification (GTDB taxonomy): domain Bacteria; phylum Chloroflexota; class Limnocylindria; order Limnocylindrales; family CSP1-4; genus SPCO01. The sequence continues at coordinate 15,171 of CAWEYB010000001.1, forward strand.
CCGGTCCAGGCCGCGGCGCAGGTCGATCGGTCGTGTCTCCGTCACGGTCTCCTCCATGGTCATGCCTCCCACGCCACGACATCACCGACGGCGGTCGGGACGGTCTGGACATCCGGTGCGAGCTCCGCGGCATATTCGACGAAGGCCGCGGGCGGTTCGACCAGCCGCTCCGGGAAGACCCGGCCGAGGGCGTGCGGCCAGTACGTCCCCCAGTGGATGGGCACCGCGGCGCGCGGCCGGATGAGCCGGAGCGCCAGCGCCGCCCGGTACGGGTCGAGGTGGAGACCGCGACCGAGCGTCGGTCCCCAGCCCCAGACCGGGATGAGCGCCATGTCGATCGACTCGTCGGCGCCGACCAGCTCGCCCATCCCGTCGAACAGGTCGGTGTCGCCGGCGAAGTAGACCGTCCGGCTGCCGCGGATGACATAGCCGAGTGGCGGCGCCGTCGGACCGAGCGGCGGCCGATAGCCCGAATGGACGGCCGGCACGGCCCGGACGACCACGCCACCGATCGTCGCCTCGCCGCCGACCCCGATCTCGCGCACGTCGCCGAACCCGGCGCCACGCATCCAGTCGCCCGACCCGGCCGGCACGTAGATCGGCAGGTCGCGACCAAGGTCGCGCAGGGACGGCACGTCGAGATGGTCCCAGTGGAGATGCGAGATCAGCACCGCGTCGATGTCGCGCACCCGCTCGCGCGCCGGCACGGGCTCGACGCGACGCAGCGGCCCGACCCGGGCACGCGTCACGGGATCGGTCAGCAGGCGGACCCCGTCGAGCTCGACGACCACGGCCGAGTGGCCGATGAAGTCGAGGGCGAGATGGGTGTGGGACGCGACGCGGCCGATCATCGGACCGCTACGGTACCCGGAACGACGCCCCGGTGGTCGCTCGTGCGGGCGGCTGCGACCGGGCTAGCGCCAGCCGCTCCTCGCGGCATCCGGGTACAGCCGCACCCGCCGGTACGGCTCGCGTCCGCGCGACCGGGAGACGAGGTTCGCCCGCTCGGCCATCTGGTGCTGGAGCCGCCGGATGTACGCGTTCTGCGGCGACAGCTCGACGGCCTCCGACGACGACAGCACCGACTCGATGGCGTCCTCGGTCTCGCGCAGCGCGGCCTCGCGCGGGTCGATCTCGAGCGAGAAGATCGACGTCAGGCTCGACTGCATCTGCGGGATCGTGTTGCTCTTGAGGACGTAGATCGGGACGGCCCGGTCCTCGGCGTCGCGGAGCATCGGCGTCTTCTGCTTGTACTCGTTGCGCAGGGTCATCACGACGTCCGCCTCGTCCACGTCGCGGGCGATGACGACGGGCAGCTGGAGATCGCGGATCGCCTGCTCGAGCCGCTTGCGGCTGATCCCCTGGGGCAGCACCCGGAGCGTCGGCAGCGGCGAGCCGCCGGGCACGAGCACGGTCCCGCCGTCGGGACCTTCCTCGGCGCCGAGCGGCAGCCGGTCGAGGTCGTCGTCCTCGAGGTCGTCGGCGTTGACCGGGCCGGTCCCGTCCTCGGCCTTCATCGCGTTGAGGGCACGGCTGGCCTGGTCGGCCCAGGCCTTCTGGCGCTGGAGCTCGCGCGCCTCGCGCGCCCGGGTCTCGGCCGGCGTCAGGACGGCGCCGCGCTCGAGCGGGCCACGATCGGCGATCTCGCCGGCGACGAACGGCGCCTCGGCGACGCTCGCTGGACCACGACCGCCACCTCCGGGCGGCGACGCGAATCGCTCACCGGGGAGCGTTCCGGTCGCGCCGGCCCAGCCACCCTCCGCGTTGGGGCCGCGGGTCGCGGGCTCCCGGCCGGCGCCGCCACGTGACGAGCGCCAGCCACCGGTCGCGCCCGGCCGATAGCCGGGACGGATGCCCGAACCACGTTCCGCCTCGCGGTAGCCGCCACTGCGGTACGCCCCGTCGCCCCGCCAGCCGGGCTCCATCCGCCACGGCGAGCCGGCTCCGACCAGGCCGGCGAACCGCTCGGCCCCGAGCTGCTCCCTGGGCGACGGTCGCGGCCGGCCCTGGCTCCGATGGACACCTTCCTCGTCGCGCCAGCGCAGCTCGGGCGAGACCTGGTCGCCGCGCAGCATCGCGTCGATGGTGTCGGCCACGTCGGCGTGGACGGCGACCCGCTCGCGGTCGACGATCTCGACGATGACGTCGAAGGTCGGCGGCGCCTTGCGCTCGAGGACGCTCTTCTGGGTCCGCCGGCGGCGCGCCTCCTCGTCGCCGAGGGTCACGCTCTGGATCCCGCCGATCAGGTCGGACAGCGTCGGGTTGAGCATCAGGTTGTCGAGGTTGTTGCCGTGCGCGGTGCCGATCAGCTGGACGCCGCGCTCGGCGATGGTCCGCGCGGCCGCCGCCTCGAGCTCGGTCCCGATCTCGTCGATGACGATGACCTGCGGCATGTGGTTCTCGACCGCCTCGATCATCACCTCGTGCTGCATCGACGGCGTGCGGACCTGCATCCGGCGGGCCTTGCCGATGGCCGGGTGCGGGATGTCGCCGTCGCCCGCGATCTCGTTCGAGGTGTCGACCACGACGACGCGCTTGCCCATGTCGTCGGCCAGCACGCGGGCGGCCTCGCGCAGCATCGTCGTCTTGCCGATGCCCGGCCGGCCCATGATCAGGATCGACTTCCCGGTCTCGACGAAGTCGTTGATGATCTCGATCGTGCCGTACACGGCGCGGCCGATCCGGCAGGTCAGCCCGACGATCTTGCCGTTCCGATTGCGGATGGCGCTGATGCGGTGGAGCGTCCGCTCGATCCCGGCGCGGTTGTCGTCGCCGAACGAGCCGATGTGGTCGACGACGAACGCGATGTCCTCGTCGGTGATCTCCCGCTCGAGCAGGTTGACCTCCGAGTCGGGGAAGCGCGCCTCCGGCGACCGGCCGAGGTCCATCACGACCTCGATCAGGGCGTTCCGGTCCGGCAGGGCATTGACCGCGTCGACGATCTCCGGCGGCAGGGCCTGGAGCAGCGCGTCGAGGTCGTCGATCGATTCACGGGGGCGCTCACCTGATGGCACGCGAGCCTCCACTTAGCGGACGCCGGCCGGCACGAGGGCCGGTTCGGCGACACGGACGAGGGTTTCCTTCATCAGCAGGTTGACGCTGGCGATCGAATCGAAGCCCGCCTCCTCCAGGCGCCGGTCGATCGGCGATTCGTAGGTCCGGACCGGGGCGATGACCCCGTGGTCGTGACGATGGTCGCCGCCACGCGTCGTTCGCGCAGCGATGACGCCGAGGCCGAAGTCGACCAGCGACGACACGTTGGCGTCCGGCCGGGCGAGGACCTTGAGGTAGTGCGGCTGGTCCTCCTTGGCGACGCCGACCTGGAGGAATGCGTCGAGCTGCGTCCCGTCCTTGCCGCCGTCGGGCGACGCCTGGACGATAGCCCTCGACGTCGGCGAAGCGCAGGATCGGGGTCAGGCTGGAGCGCGGGACCCGCCAGTGCGCGCCCTGGCGCTCCCAGTCGGCCAGCCGGATCGCCTCGAGACGCGCGACCGGCGCCGGCGTCGCGTTGGCGTACAGCCGGGTCAGGGGCAGCGCGTCGAGCGGCGTCGTCGAGCGGATGCCGCAGCTTGCGGCCCGCTCATCCGTCCACGGTTCCGGCAGGTGCTGGTCGGCCGAGCGGAACAGGACGCGCTCCTCTCCGTAGCGCATGAAGCCGGCCTGCATCAGCAGCTCGACGTTGCCGTCGGCATCCGCGCAGGCGACGTGGAAGCGGGCGGCGGCGCGCTTCGCCCCCTCGCGCAGGAGCTGCTGGACGAGCCGGAAGCGGATCTCGCCCGCATTCGCCATCCCGACGGCGTCGAGCTCGACGATGGTCCACTCGTCGCGAACAGCCTCGCGCTCCACGCGGACGAGCCCGGCGATCCGGCCTTCCTCCTCGTACACGAACATCAGGTCGTTCGGCCGGAAGGCACCGAGCGGCAGTCGGAACAGGCTGAAGACGCCGATCGGCGGGCCGTTGACCGGCAGCCCGAGCGAGCGGGTGTCGGCGCCGTCCGACTGGCACAGCCGGGACAGCTCCCCGAGGGCGGCGAGGTCGGTCAGGCGCGCGGCACGCACCTTGCCGCTGCTCCGCGGCGACCGCAGCGCGCTCACGTGTCCGACCGGTCCCGGCGCGCCGACATCGACCGTCGGGTCGGGTATGGGCGTCGGCCGGAGCCCTCGCCCGGGTCGTCGTGCTCGGCGGCCATCGTCGCCATCAGGCGGTGGAACCGGGTCTCGCCGGCGAGCTCGGGGTGGAACGCGGTGGCCAGGATGTTGCGCTGGCGGACGGCCACGATCCGGCCGTCGTCGAGGTGGGCCAGGATGTCGACGTCCCCGCCCGTCCGCTCGACGATCGGCGCCCGGATGAAGACGGCATGGACCGGCGTGCTGCCAAGGACCGGGACCTCGATGTCGGCCTCGAACGAGTCGAGCTGGCGCCCGAACGCGTTGCGCTCGACGGTCACGTCAAGAAGCGGCAGGATCGGCGGCTCGCCGCCGGCGATCTCGGTCGCCAGCACGATCATCCCGGCGCACGTCCCGAAGATCGGCTTGCCGCGCTCGGCCAGGTCCAGGATCGGCTCGCGCATCCCCCAGCGCTCGATGAGCTGGCGCATCGTGGTGCTCTCACCACCGGGCAGGATGAGCCCGCTGACATCGGCCAGGTCGGCCGGCTCGCGCACGCGGACCCCCTCCACGCCGATCGCGCGGAGCGTGTCGAGGTGCTCTCGGAAGGCCCCTTGAAGTGACAGAACGCCGATCTTCATGGCAGCCCCTCGGAGCGCCGAGGCGACGCTCCCGCGAGCCATCGGCGCGAGGATGCGAGCACTCCGATCTTCATGGCGGTCTGGCCGGCGCGTTCGCGGTCGCCTTACCAGCCCCTGACGGCGAGGCGCTCCTCGTCGGGGATCTCCTCGAGCGCGATCCCACGCATCGGGGCCCCCAATCCCTTGGAGACCTCGGCGATCTTCTTCGGGTCGTCGAAGAAGGTGGTCGCCTGGACGATCGCGTTGGCCATCCGGGCCGGGTCCTCGCTCTTGAAGATGCCCGAGCCGACGAACACGCCCTCGGCACCGAGCTGCATCACCAGCGCCGCATCCGACGGGGTGCTGATGCCACCGGCGACGAAGTTGACGACCGGCAGCTTGCCGTTGGCCGCGACATCCTTGACCAGCTCGTACGGCGCGCCGAGCTCCTTGGCCGCGACGAACAGCTCGTCGTCGCGCATGCCCTGCAGTCGGCGGATCTCGGCGAGCACGTCGCGCAGCTGGCGGACGGCCTCGACGATGTTGCCGGTCCCGGCCTCGCCCTTGGTCCGCATCATCGCGGCGCCCTCGTTGATCCGCCGGAGCGCCTCGCCGAGGTTCCGGCAGCCGCACACGAACGGGACCTTGAAGGCGTGCTTGTCGATGTGGTTGCGCTCGTCGGCCGGGGTGAGGACCTCGGACTCGTCGATGTAGTCGACGCCGAGGGCCTCGAGGACCTGGGCCTCCACGAAGTGGCCGATCCGGGCCTTGGCCATGACCGGGATGGTCACGGCGTCCATGATCCCCTCGATCATCGACGGGTCGGACATGCGGGCGACGCCGCCGGCCTTGCGGATGTCGGCCGGGACGCGCTCGAGCGCCATGACGGCGACCGCGCCGGCATCCTCGGCGACCTTGGCCTGATCGGGCGTGACGACGTCCATGATGACGCCGCCCTTGAGCATCTGGGCGAGACCCTTCTTGGTCGCCCAGGTGGACGTTTCGACGGTCATGAGTGCAGGGTTCCTCTGGTGGCTCGCGCTCGGATCGCCGGCCGGGTCTGGCCCCGGGGTCGTCGCCCGTTCGAGTCGGCCGAGCCCCTCGCGCGCGGCGATTATCGCACGAGCGCATCCGCGGCCCGCAATGGGGTTCCCGGCATCGCGGGCGAGCCCGCGTCGCCGATCTCTAGCGGGCGATCGTCTTGACGACCCCCGACATCAGCTTGGTGGCCCTGCGCGCGGCGGTCGGCGAGAGCCGCGACAGAGCATCGACGAGGTCGATGACGTCCTGGTCCGGCAGGCCGCCGAGCAGGTCGAACAGCCGCAGGATCGTCGCGTCGGGGACGCGCCCGAGGAGCTCCAGCGAGCGTTCCAGCTCGCGCGGCTCGAGCTGCGGGACGAGCCCGACGGCCCGGTCGAACAGGCGCACGAAGACGAGGAACGCCGACAGCCAGTCGCGCAGCGCCGCCAGCTCCACATCGCCGGGGTTCGCCTCGAGCGCGGCCGCGGCCTCGCGCTCCTTCGATTCCAGCACCGCGATGATCGGGTCGCCCTCGCGGACCTTTCGCTCCGCGATCACCCGCCCGAACCATTGCCAGTGGTCGCCGACGGCGAGATACGCCGTGCCGGCAGGTCCGCGGCGACCGACCCGCCGCGGCTCCGGGACGCGCTCGACGATGCCCCACGACTCGGCCTCGGCGAGAGCCAGGCTGGCCGCCCGGTGCGACAGCCCGAGCGCCTCACGGACCTCGCGTTCGGTCAGTGGTTCCTGGCGGGCCATGAGGTACGCCTGGACGCGCGCGATGGCCGGCGTGACGCCCCACGCGGCGCCCATGTCGCCCCACGCTGCCGCGAGCTCGATCCGGATCGCCTCCGCGACCGGGCTGGGCTCGCGAAGGCCCTCCCAGGAAACGGGCGGCGTTGCGATGCCCGGTGTCGTGCTCATAACTTGCTATGCCAGAGTAGCACGGAGCTACGGGGCTCAGGACGTGGCGTCGGCCTCATCGGCGGCTGCGAGTCCGATCGGCCCCGGGCGTACCGCGGCCGATCGCCAGCCCGGGCAGACCCAACCCGAGACCGAGGGCGACGACCGCGACAGGCAGGGTCACGACCGACAGGAGCGCGCCGACCGTGGCCGGCACGGCGAGCAGGGCGGCAGCGCGGAAGGTGCCCGTCAGCGCCATGGCGTCACCCTGCTCCTCGGGCTCGGCCGCGAGGCTGGCCATCGCCGGCGGAAGCGTCGTGATGACTCCACTCGCGACACCGCCGGCGACGAGGAGCACGAGGTAGCCGGCGAGCGCAGCGGGAGCCACCGCGAGGCAGATCAGGACGGCGGCGGCAGCGAAGGATCCGATCCGCACGGCGCGACGGATGTGCCCATGGGCGATGCCGCGAAGGACCAGGATCCCCACGATCGACGCTCCTTCGGACAGGGTGATCAGCCAGCCGATCCCCTGTGACCCGACCGAAGCGCCGACCAGGATGACCGGGATGTACGACCCGAGCATCGCCCACCAGCCCCCGCCGACCACGCTCGCCCAGCAGGCGACGTCGACCCCGTCGCGACGGAGCAGCCGGGTCGACGTCGCCGGTCGCTCCCGGTCGTAGGCCGGCAGGCGTTTGAGCGCCGTGGTGCCCAGTGCCGCGACCGCCGCTCCGATCGCGGCAGCGGCGATCGCCACCGGCAATCCGAACACGGCCAGCGAGCCGGCAACGACCGGCCCGATAAGCGTCCCCGCGTTGCCGGCCACGTTCATCTCGACCAGCCGATCGACCGGGCGGCCCTCACCGCGGACCGCGTGCGTCTGGCTGCTCGTCCAGAAGATCGCCCGCGCGGCGCCCTGGAAGAGCTGGGCGACGACGAACACGACGACGACGGTCGACACGAGCAGCAACGAGAAGCCGGCGAGCATCAGCAGGCTCGCCAGCGCGGTCAGGCTCCGATCGGGGACGCGCCGCAGCAGCCACGGCAGGCAGAGCCGGAAGCCGAGCTGGCTCGCCGCCGAGGTGGCGACCAGGAACCCGACCGCCGCGGCGTCATAGCCGGACTCGAGGGCGAGCAGCGGGATCGCGACCGTCGCAACGCCAAGGCCGATCGAGAACGCGAAGATGACCGCCAGGCTGGCGATCCGGTCGGAGAGCATCGGCACAGGATGCCGCGACCGGCGTCGGTCGGTGGCCGACTGCGCGACCTATCATCGGGTCATGCCCGTCCTGCGCAGCCGGCTCGACCCCGCGGCCGCGGAGACGCGGGCGAACCACGACGCGATGGCCGGCCTCGTCGCCGACCTGCGCGCGCGCCAGGCGGTCGTCGCGGGGCGTGGCGCCGGCGGCGACGAGCGCTCGATCGCGCGCCATCGCGAGCGCGGCAAGCTCCCGGTCCGGGAGCGGATCGAGCGGCTGCTGGACCCGGGCTCGGCCTTCCTGGAGCTGAGCCCGCTCGCCGCGAACGGCCTGTACGACGACGACGCGCCGGGCGCCGGGATCGTCACCGGCATCGGCCGGATCGAGGGGACGACCTGCGTGGTGGTCGCCAACGACGCCACGGTCAAGGGCGGCACGTACTACCCGATGACGGTCAAGAAGCACCTCCGGGCCCAGGAGATCGCGCTCGAGAACCGGCTGCCGTGCATCTACCTGGTCGACTCGGGCGGGGCGTTCCTGCCGCTCCAGGCCGATGTCTTCCCGGACCGCGACCACTTCGGGCGGATCTTCTACAACCAGGCCCGGATGTCGGCGCTCGGCATCCCGCAGGTCGCGCTCGTGATGGGCTCCTCCACTGCCGGCGGCGCGTACGTGCCGGCGATGAGCGACGAGACGGTGATCGTCCGCGGCACCGGCACGATCTTCCTCGGCGGGCCGCCGCTGGTGAAAGCGGCCACCGGCGAGGACGTCACGGCCGAGGAGCTCGGCGGCGCGGAGGTCCACACGCGGCGGTCCGGGCGTCGCCGACCACGAGGCGCTCGACGACGAGCACGCCCTGGCGCTCGGCCGGTCGATCATCTCGAACCTGAACCGCAAGACGCCCGAGCCGCCCTGGGATCGGCGCGCCGCCGAGGAGCCCGCGGTCGACCCGGCGGCCTCTATGGCGCGGTCTCGCTCGACCCGCGGCGCCCGGTCCCGGTCCGCGAGCTGATCGCCCGGCTGGTCGACGGCTCGCGCTTCCACGACTTCAAGCCGCTCTATGGCGAGACGCTGGTGACCGGGTTCGCGCACGTCTCGCGGCTACCCGGTCGCGATCATCGCCAACGACGGCATCCTGTTCAGCCAGTCGTCGCTCAAGGGCGCCCACTTCATCGAGCTCGCCTGCCAGCGCCGGATCCCGCTCGTGTTCCTCCAGAACATCACCGGTTTCATGGTCGGGCGCGAGTACGAGGAGGCGGCATCGCCAAGGACGGGGCCAAGCTCGTCACCGCGGTCGCCTCGGCGGAGGTCCCCAAGTTCACGGTGCTCATCGGCGGCTCGTTCGGGGCCGGCAACTACGCGATGGCCGGTCGCGCCTACCAGCCGCGCTTCCTGTGGTCGTGGCCGAACGCACGGATCTCGGTGATGGGCGGGGCGCAGGCGGCGCGCGTGCTGTCCACGGTCGGCGGCGACTTCGCGACCGACGCCGACCGCGACGCCTTCGAGGCACCGATCCTCGAGACCTACGAGCGCGAGGGCTCGCCCTACTTCGCGACGGCGCGGCTGTGGGACGACGGCGTCATCGACCCGCTCGACACGCGCCGCGTCCTGACGATGGGCATCGAGGCCGCGCTCCACGCCCCGATCCCCGAGACGCGCTTCGGGGTCTTCCGGATGTGAGGACCGTCGTCGCACGCTGGCTTGCGATCGTTGGACTTGTCGCCGGATGCACGGCCGTCGGCGAGGCGCCGCCCCAGCAACCGCAACCCTGCACCGCGGTCTACGGCCCGCAACGATGCCTCGCGATGACCGACGCAGCGGCAGCGCGATCCGGGCGAACGCGCGACGATGTCACAGCGACAGTCATCGTCCCGGATCCGCCGCCCAAGGATGGGGTCCTGGTGACGCTCGGGGGCGCCGCTCCGATCGATGTACGCATCACATTGACGGATGGGACCACCCAGGACGCTCTCATGTGCGGAGGGATCCCGAGCGGACCTGCCTGCATGGAAACCCAACGGCTCGAAGCGCAGTCATCGTTCGCCGATGGGGGCGGCTACAAGGACGTTCCATGCCCTGACGGTGCATCTCCACATACGTGCGGACAGCCACTCCCCTCCTTTGAACCGACAGCCCTTGCCGCCGCTCGACCCTTGGGAATCGCACGATCCTCGATCCCGATCGACCACGTCGGCGACTATGAGGTCTCCCTCGGCAAGGCATCGATCCCGAACGGCGTCGTGTCCGCGGTGTCATTCGGGTTCGCCGACGCCTGGCCCACTGACATCAGCCTGGAGGACGGCGTCGCTCAGATCGAACTTCGCTCTCTCGAGCCGGATGGAAAGCCCTTCCAGAACTACTACGACCACGGCTGGCGACGAGGCGCGGAGCGGGTCGAGGCTTTCCTCGCCTTTCGGGTCCTGTGGTTCAAGAAAGGCGCCGCCCTCGACATCCGAAACGTCGTTGTCCGGTAGCATCCGGGCATGCCGCACGTCGCTCGCCTGAACATCGCGCCGGTCCGCAGCCTGGGGCTCGAGACGCGTGAGGAGATCACGCTCGGGCCGCTGGGCGTCGCCGAGGATCGCCGGTTCTTCGTGATCGACGAGGGCGGCCGGCTCGTCGACCAGCTCATCGCCTTTGAGATGGTCCAGGTCCGTTCCTGGACCGATCCGGGCGCCACGGTCCTCCGGCTGACGTTCCCGAACGGGATGGTCTGCGAGGACGCGGTCCGCCTGGGGGTGCCGGTCGAGGCTCCGGTCCACGGCCGCGTCGCGCTCGGCCACGTCGTCGAAGGCCCGCTGGGCGACACGCTCGGGGACTTCCTCGGACGGGCCGTGCGGATCGTCCGTTGCGATCGGATCGGCGGGACGCGGCGGGCGCACCCGGCCACGCTCGTGACCGATGGGTCGCTCGATGCGCTCGGCTCCGTGCTCGGCGTTGGCGACGTCGATGCCCGGCGGTTCCGGATGCTCATCGAGCTCGAGGACGGCGGGCCGCACGAGGAGGACACCTGGCTCGGTGGCCGGATCGGCCTCGGCGAGACCGTCCTTCGGATCAGCGGCCAGGTGGCGCGTTGCGCGATGACGACGCACGACCCGAGCACGGGCCAGCGCGACTACGACACGCTGCACGCGATCAAGGAATACCGCGGGCAGATGAACGGCAAGGACCTGATGTTCGGCGTGTGGGGCGAGGTCGAGACGCCCGGACGCATCCGACTCGGGGACGAGGTCCGGCTCCTGGACTGATCCGCGTAGACGCGGCGGCCGTCAGCCGGATGGCGGGTCGTCGAAATGCGAGTCAGCGGGAGGCGGATCGACCCGCGACTCTTCGCCCGATGGGAGCCTGACCTCAGGCCCGAACCGGCGCACGAGCATCACCCACCCCGCCGACCCGATCGCGATGAGCGGTGAGATCCTGACGGCGGCCGTCACCCCGACGCGGAGCAGCGTTCCCGCGACGTCGCCACCGCGGCTCGCCCCGCTGAACACCCCGACCACGATGAACGCCCCGATCATCGCCGAGGTGACGGCGGCCACTGGCGACCCGATCCCGATCGCCAATCCGGCGCTGGCCGCCGATGATCGGGATCCGAGGGCGGCCGAGGTCAGGCCGGCCCCCAGCAGGGCGAGTCCCGGGAGGCTGAACAGGGCGACCATCGCGCGCGCTTGTGGATCGAGCTCCGGGACGCTCGAGGTCAACGGGGGCGTGACGACGGCCGCGATCGCGACGAGGCTGCCGAAGATCACCGCCGCAGCGACGGCGCCGCGCCGCGCGGCGTACATGCCCGCCAGCCTCCGGCCGGTCGGGTCAGGGCGCCAGTTCGGGTCCCACGGGCCAAGCATTCAAGTCGCCGTCACGCGCACGCCGGCGAGCCTAGCAGAGCCCGACGGCCGTTCCGAGCCCGACGAACGGCGGCCCGGTCAGGGACCCATGGATCATGTCGGGGTGCCGTACGATGCCGCCGTGAGTGCCAGGTCGGGCAGCAGCCTGCGCGTCGAGCGGACGGGTCCCGGAGGCGTCGTGGCACGGGTGACGCTCGACCGCCCGGACGTCCACAACGCGTTCGATGCCTCGCTCATCGCCGAGCTGCGGACGACGTTCGCGATGCTCGACCGCCAGGGTCCAGCCGAGCTCCGCGCCGTCGTCCTCGCTGGTGCCGGGCAATCGTTCTGTGCCGGCGCCGACCTCGATTGGATGCGCGCGGCGATGGCCCTCGACACCGAGGGCAACGAGCAGGACGCGATGGCGATGGCCGACATGCTCGAGACCATCGACACGTGCCCGGTGCCGATCATCGCGCGGGTCCACGGCGCGGCGCTCGGCGGCGGGATGGGCCTCTGTGCGGTATCGGACGTCGTGATCGCCGAGTCCGGAACACGTTTCGGTTTCACCGAAACACGGCTCGGCATCCTGCCGTCGGTCATCAGCCCGTTCGTGATCGCCAAGATCGGCGAGACGCACGCCAGGGCGCTCTTCCCGTCGGGGCGGCGGTTCGACGCGACCCGCGCGGCACGGATCGGGCTGGTGCACGAGATCGTCGAAGGGACGGAGGCGCTCGATGCCGCCGTCGAAGGTGCCGTGGACGACCTGCTGGCGGCCGGTCCGACCGCGGCACGCGCCGCGAAGGCGATCATCCGCGAGGTGCGCGGGCTCGGCCACGGCTCGGCCAAATGGCATACCGCCAGGGTCATCGCCCGTCAGCGGACCAGCGAGGAGGCTCAGGAGGGTTTTCGCGCCTTCACCGAGAAACGGCGGCCCGCGCTGGGCGCCCGATCCGGACTGACACATCCCAGACGCGCCCGTCGGGAGCCACGCGATAGAGGACCCCCGTCGGCTGATGTCACTCTGGAGCATCACGCCCGGCTGCGGGCGGGCCGCACGCGCTGCTGCCGCCGATACGGCTCGAGCGCCCGCACCAAAGTCATCGATCGCCTGATGCTCTCGAGTGACATCGCGTGAGCAGACCCCGTTGGCACACGCCCGTCATCGAGCCGGATATGCGACGATCGCGACAGTCATGACCGAAGAGCTGAGCCCGAGCCAAGCCGCCGAGCGGGTCGGAGCGACGACGCGGTCTGTCCAGCGGTGGATCGCGAGTGGGAAGTTGCCGGCGCGCCGCGTTGGCGGCCGATGGCGTGTCGCGATTGACGCGCTTGACGCGTTCATGGCTGCCCCGGGAGCGCCGGGGACGCCGGGACGCCGGGGGCGCCGGGGACGCCGGATGGGACTCCCATCCGCGCCGTCTTCATCGCCAACCGTGGCGAGATCGCCGCTCGGATCACCCGCACGTGCACCCACCTCGGCATCGCGGCGATCGTCCCGGACACGGACGGGCCGGACGGACTCGATCTGCTCGACATCCCGGCCGTCGTCGAGGCCGCGCGCACTGCCGGCGCCGACGCGGTCCACCCTGGCTTCGGCTTCCTCGCCGAGAACGCCGACTTCGCCGAGGCGGTCATCGCGGCCGGGATCCGCTGGGTCGGCCCGCCACCCGCTGCGATCCGAACGATGGGCGACAAGGCCGCGGCCCGGCGGCTCGCCGCGTCGCTCGGGGTGCCAGTGCTCGCGGGGTATGACGATCCCGACCAATCGGACGACACGCTCGTGGCTGCTGCAGAGAGGATCGGGTTCCCGCTCCTGGTCAAGCCTGCGGCAGGTGGCGGTGGCAAGGGGATGCGCACGGTCCGTGGCGCCGAGGCGCTGCCGGACGCGATCGCGGCGGCCCGCCGGGAAGCTGCCGCGGCATTCGGCGACGATCGGCTCATCCTCGAGCACCTCGTCGTCGGGGCACGTCACGTCGAGATCCAGGTCCTGTTCGATCAGCACGGCAACGGCGATCTCGCTCGGCGAGCGGGACTGCTCGATCCAGCGCCGGCACCAGAAGGTCCTCGAGGAATCGCCGTCGCCGGCCGTGGATGCGTCCCTCCGCGCGCGGCTCGGCGAGGCGTCCCTGAGGCTCGCGCGAGCGGTCGGCTACGTCGGCGCCGGGACGTGCGAGTTCATCGTCGACGGGCGAGGCCGCGCCACCTTCCTCGAGATGAACACGCGGCTGCAGGTCGAGCACCCCGTGACCGAGCTCGTCACCGGCCGCGACCTCGTCGCCGACCAGCTCGACATCGCCGCGGGTCAGCTCCTCCAGGTCCTGGATACGCCGCGCCCGGGCGGCCATGCGGTCGAGGTCCGCCTCTATGCGGAGGATGCCGATGACGGCTTCCTGCCCGCCATCGGCCGCGTCGACGCGCTCCGCTGGCCGACGGGCGACGGGATCCGGGTCGACGCCGGCATCGAGATCGGCAGCGAGATCGGCGGACGGTTCGATCCGATGCTGGCAAAGATCATCGCATGGGGCCCGGACCGCGCGACGGCCCTCGAGCGCCTCGCCGGCGCGCTCGACCGGACGCTCGTCCTCGGGGTCGTGACGAACCTGCGGTTCTTGCGCTGGCTGGTCCGCCAACCGGTCGTCCAGGCGGGCGAGGCACGGACCGATGTCCTGACCCGGATCTGGCCGCCGGACCACTGGAAAGAGGCCACCGCGATCCCATCCGACGCCTGGTCGGAGGCGGCACGAGCCCTGCTTGGACGCCGATGAGACGACCGATCCGTGGGCCGGCGGCTGGCGACTCAACGCCGCCCGCTCGGTGCGGCTCGAGGCAGAGGGTGAGACACGGCTCGTCGCAGCGGACGCCCCGGCCGACCCCTCGGGTGCCGGGGTGGAGCTCGTGCGCGTCGACGACACCGTCCACCTCGACCTCGCCGGCCGGAGCGTGGCGTTCAGGCTCGCGCCGCCACCCGACGTGGACGCCGCGGCCCGGGCGGCCGTCGCGCACGGGGTCGCTGGCGCCACCGGCCCGGTCGACGTCGTCGCCCCGATGCCGGGCGCCGTGCTGACCGTCCACGCCGCAGTCGGCGACGCGGTCGAACCCGGCGACCCGGTCGTCACGCTCGAGGCGATGAAGATGGAGCACGCGGTCGTCGCGACGATCGCGGGCCGGATCGCCGACGTCCTCGTCGCGCCGGCCGACCAGGTGACCCGCGGCCAGAGGATCGCGACCATCGAGCCCTGACATCGTGCATTCGGGTACGCTCAGCGACGTTCGACCGGAGGATCCCATGACCCATCACGAGACCGCGTCCACGCCGCTGCCGCAGACGCGCGACGAGCTGCTCGCCCTCCACCGCGAGACGCGTCGGAAGCGGAACGCCGCCAAGCACGGCAGCCCCGAGCACGTGGCCGCGATCGACCTGCTCGGCCGGATCGAGGTCGAGATCGCCCGCATCGAGCGGGCGATGGACCCTCCGCTCGGCTGATCGGGCCGTCAGTCGTCGTCGCCCGATGACCGCACGGTGACCAGATGACCGAACACGTCCGCGTCTACGAGGTCGGGCCGCGCGACGGCCTCCAGAACGAGGCCACGCCGATCTCGACGGCGACCAAGGCGCGCTTCATCGAGCTGCTGGCGGCGGCCGGCCTGCGCGAGATCGAGGCGACCAGCTTCGTCGCTCCGCGCGCGATCCCGCAGCTGGCCGACGCCGATGAGCTGCTGGTCGGACTCACGCGCGCGCCCGGCGTCCGCTATCCGGTCCTGGTCCCGAACGTCCGCGGCATGGCCCGAGCCGAAGCCGCGGGCGCCGATGCCCTCGCAGTCTTCACCGCGACGACCGATGCGTTCACGACGGCCAACATCGGGATGACGGTCGAACAGTCGCTGGCGGCCTTCGCGCCTGTCCTGGCCCGTGCCGGCGAGCTCGGCTGGTGGAGGCGCGGCTACGTCTCGACCGCGTTCGGCTGCCCGTACACCGGCCACGTCGAACCCGGACGCGCGGTCGAGGTCGCGCTCCGCCTGCTCGAGCTCGGCGTCGACGAGGTCTGCTTCGGCGACACCATCGGCGTCGGCGTGCCGGCCCAGGTGGCGGCCCTCACCGGGCTGGCGGTGGACGCCGGCATCCCGCTCGAACGGATCGCATTCCACTTCCACGACACACGTGGCACCGCTCTGGCCAACGTCGCGGCCGGCCTCGATGCCGGCGTCCGCTGCTTCGACGCGTCGGCCGGCGGGACCGGCGGCTGCCCGTACGCACCGGGAGCCGCCGGCAATCTCGCCACCGAGGACCTCGTCTACTTCCTCGACGCGTCGGGCTGGGAGTCGGGTGTGGCACTCGATGGCGTGCTGACAGCTGCTCGCTTCATCGCCGACGCGCTCGGCCGGCCGCTGTCGACCAAGGTCGGCCAGGCGGGCGGCTGGGATCCGGCCACCGGCGCGGCGACCTTCCGATGAGTGAGACGCGCGCACAGCGGATCGAACGCGGGCGTGCCCTGCGGGCGAGCGTGCCCAGGTCGTCGCACGCTGCATACACGCCGTCGCCCGGCCGCGACCCGATCGCGATCGTCGACGCCACGAACGTGGAGCGCGTCCCGGAGCTGATCCCCTATCGCTTCGGCCGGATGTCGGCGTCGCCATTCGCCTTCTACCGTGGCGCCGCGGCCATCATGGCCGCCGACCTCGCCGACACGCCGGTCACCGGGCTGCGGGTCCAGGCCTGCGGCGACGCCCACATCAGCAACTTCGGCGAGTTCGCGACGCCCGAGCGACGCGTCGTCTTCGACATCAACGATTTCGATGAGACCCTGCCCGGCGCCTGGGAGTGGGACGTCAAGCGGCTGGCGGCGAGCGTCGACCTGGTCGCCCGGGCGCAGGTGCCGGATCCGGCGGCACGTCACGAGATGGTCTCGCTCGTCGTGCGCGAGTACCGCGAGCGGATGCGCGCCTTCGCCGAGCTGGCGACCATGGACATGTGGCACGCGTCGATCACGATCGACGACGTCGTGGCGCACTTCCCGAAGCGCTATCGGATGCGGGTCACCCGGCACCTCAGGCGCGTGCACCGCAAGACGCATGCGCGTGCGGTCGAGAAGCTGACCGAGCTGGTGGACGGGCACCACCGGTTCGTGGTCAGTCCGCCGCTCATCGTCCGGTTCGACGACGCCGGCTTCGACATGGACCAGGCCGAGGGAGCGCGCGACGGGTACCGCGCATCGCTGTCCGACGACCGACGGACCGTGTTCGACCGGTTCGAGCTGGTCGACGTCGCGCGCAAGGCGGTCGGCGTCGGGAGCGTCGGAACGTACTGCTGGGTGGCCCTGTTCGAGGGTCCGGAGCATCCCGACGGCGACTTCATCGTGCTCCAGATCAAGGAGGCCGGGCCGTCGGTGCTGGAGCCCTACATGGGCGCGTCGGCGCTGCCGCATCACGGCCTGCGGGTCGTCTCCGGCCAGCGGCTCACCCAGTCGGCCAGCGACGGGTTCCTGGGCTGGTCCGAGGGGCCGGTCACCGGGCGCCAGTACTACGTCCGGCAGCTGTGGGACAAGAAGGGCTCGGGCGATCCGGAGCTCATGGACGCCGTCGGGTTGACGCGGTACGCCGCGCTGTGCGCGTGGGCTCTCGCCCGCGCGCACGCACGGACCGGGGACGCTGTCGTGATCTCCGGGTATCTCGGGACGGGCCGGACGTTCGACGACGCCATCGCAGACTTCGCGGCCACGTACGCCGACCAGGCCGAGCGCGACCACGCCGCGCTCATGGAGGCGATCGCGACGGGTCGGGTCGAGGCCACGACCGAAGGATGACCAGCACGTTCCGGACGTTCTGCTATCTTCCGGCGAGATGGACGGTGTCGTACTCGTTCTGAACCAGAACTACGAGCCGCTCAACGTCTGTAACCTGCCTCGCGCCTTCCGCCTCGTGTTCGGCGAGAAGGCCGAAGTGATCGAATACGACCACCAGGTGATCCGGACGCCGCGGACCGAATATCGCGCGCCCTCCGTCATCCGCCTCCAGTACCAGATCCGGCGCCCCCGGCCGCGGGTCAAGCTGTCGCGCCGCGAGGTCTTCGCGCGCGACCGGCACACCTGCCAGTACTGCGGTCGCCAGTCGCACGACCTGACCCTCGACCACATCGTGCCGCGCCACCGCGGTGGCGGGCACACCTGGGAGAACCTCGTCGCGGCATGCAAGCCGTGCAACCACCGCAAGGGCGGCAAGACCCTCGATGAGGCGCGGCTGCGACTGCTCCGACCGCCGTTCGAGCCGCGCAGCGACATCTACTCGCTGTTCACGCCGTACCTCGCCGACGCTCACAACGAGGCGTGGCGCTCGTACCTCTTCCTGGGTCGCAACTGACGGGGCCGCCGGCCGACGCATCGAGGACGCGGTCCCGACCGCCGTCGCGGGACTGATCGGCTCGCTGCAGACCGCCGGTCACGCCGCCTACGTGGTCGGCGGGTCGCTGCGCGACCTGGTGCTGGAGCGGCTCCCGGCCGACTGGGACCTCGCGACCGATGCACGGCCCGAGCGACTCGTCGAACTGTTCCCGGGCGCCATCTACGAGAACCGGTTCGGGACGGTCGCCGTCCGCCGCGACGGCGAGACATTCGAGATCACGACGTTCCGGACCGATCACGACTACTCGGACTTCCGTCGGCCGGAGCGGGTCGAGTTCGGCGACACGATCGAGGTCGACCTCGCCCGCCGCGACTTCACGGTCAACGCCATGGCGTGGGGCGCCCGACCCGGCAGACAGTCCGACCTTCATCGACCCCTATGGCGGCATCCTCGACATCCGCGCAGGCGTGCTCCGCGCCGTCGGTGACCCCCGCGCGAGGTTCGAGGAGGACGCGCTGCGGATGATCCGCGCCGTGCGGCTGGCGGCGACCCTCGGCTTCGGCGTCGAGCCCGGGACGCTGGCCGCGATGCAGGGGCGAGCCGGGCTGGTCGCGCACCTGTCCGGGCGAGCGGATCGCGGCCGAGCTCGACAAGTTGCTCGCGGCGCCGCAGCCGTCGGTCGGCCTGCGGTTGATGAGCGACACCGATCTCCTCGCGCCGATCTCGCCCGAGCTTGCCGCGCAGCGCGGGATCCCACAGAACAAGGTTCCGGGCGAGGACCTCTGGGACCACACGCTGCGGTCCGTGGACGCCGCGATAGGATCGCCACCCGTCGTCCGGCTGGCGGCCCTGCTCCACGACATCGGCAAGCCGTCGACCTTCGCCGAGGGGCACTTCCTCGGCCATGATGTCGTCGGCGCCGAGCTCGCCGGGGAGCTGCTCGACCGGCTGCATGAGACCCGAGCCAGGCGCGATCGCGTGGTCGAGCTGGTCCGGCTGCACATGTTCAGCTACGAATCGACCTGGTCTGACGCCGCGGTGCGCCGGTTCATCGGTCGCATCGGGACGCTCGGCGAAGGCGCGCTGGAGGAGCTCCTCCAACTGCGCGAGGCCGACAACGTCGGATCGGGCCTGCCGCGCACGGCAGGACGACTCGACGAGCTCCGGGCGCGGATCGCCGCCCAGCTGGCCGCCGACGTCGCGCTGGATCTGCGCGGCCTGGCGGTCGACGGCGCCGACCTGATGACCGCGCTCGAACTGGAGCAGGGGCCGCTCGTGGGGCGCATCCTTGACGAGCTCCTGGAGCGCGTCATCGTGGACCCGGCCCTCAACGACCGCGCTACGCTGCTCCTCCTGGCCCAAGGGATGCTCACGGAGGATCGATGATCGAGCTGCTCCTCCAGGCGGAGCGCGCCTTGTCCGTCGGCCTGCTCGACCGAGCCGAGAGCCTCTACGGGCAGGTTGCCCGAGCTGATCCGCGCAATTCGATCGCCGTGGTGGGGCTCGCGAGGGTGACGCTCGATCGCGGCGACGATGAGGGCGCGCTCGAGCTGGCCCGCAAGGCGATGGCCATCGACCCCGAGAACGTGGCGGCCCAGCGCATGGTCGCCCGTCTCGAAGAGGTCATCGACTACCGGGTCCGGCTCGATGACGACGAGCCCGGGGCGGTCTCAGATGTGGCGGTCGAGTCCGAAGTCGCGGCCGAGCCGGAGGTCACTGCCGAGCCTGAAGCCGACGTCGCGGCCGAGCCCGACGTTGCGGCCGAGCCCGAAGTCGCCGAGGCTGCGCCCGAAATCGAAGTGGAACCTGAGCAGGAGGTTGTTGCCGAGCCCGACACCGAAGTGGCGGCCGAGTCCGAAGTCGTTGCCGAGGCTGAACCCGAGCCCGAGGTCGTCGTCGAGCCGGAGGCCGCACCCGAGCCGAAGGCTGCGCCCGAACTGGAACCGGAACCTGAGCACGAGGTTGTGGCCGAGCCCGAGGTCGATGCCGAGGCCAAGGAGCAGCCGGTCGTCGCGCCCGAGGATGCCGCCGTGGCCGAGGCGGATCCCGAACCCACGCCGGACCGTCGCCGTTCACTCCTGGATCGGCTGTTCCGGCGGCGCTGATCGGTCGGCTGGCCCGAAACGTGAGGAGGACACGATGGGCAAGGTCAGGTTCCAGATCGCCGTCTCGCTCGACGGCTACATGGCTGGACCCGAGCAGAGCGAGGCCAACCCGCTCGGTATCGGTGGGATGGATCTCCACCAATGGATGTTCGACCTCGAGGCCTGGCGCGCGGGCATGGGCCAGGAAGGTGGCGAGGTGAACGCCAGCACGCTCGTCATCGAAGAGGCGAGCACGGGTCTCGGTGCCCACGTGATGGGCAGGAACATGTTCGGTGGCGGACCTGGACCGTGGCGCGACGACCCGACCTGGAACGGGTGGTGGGGCGACGACCCGCCCTTCCACAAGCCGGTGTTCGTGGTCACCCACCACCGTCGTCCGCCGCTGGAGATGGCTGGCGGCACGACCTTCTTCTTCGTGACCGACGGGATCCGGTCTGCCCTCGACAGGGCCGCGCGAGTCAGCGGGCGTCCTCGACGTGGCGATCGGGGGCGGCGCGAGCGTCCTGCGTCAGTACCTCGCCGCGGGGCTGGTCGACGAATTCGAGCTCCACGTCGTGCCGGTCATCCTCGGAGCAGGCGAGCGTCCACTCGACGACGTTGCCGACCTCCGGCTCGAACAGGTTCGCGTGCTCGAGGCCCCGGGCGTCGCCCATCTCAAGTACCGCGTCCTCAAGTAGGCCACGCGAAGACGGTGCGAGCTGGCACCACGTTTTCCAGCTCGGAAGAGCGGGCACCGCGGGATAGTCGGATAATCCCGAGTCTGCACGACGCTGCCGCCAGCTGACACGACCAGTTGGTCTACGACGGTCCAGCGCCCATGGAGGAGGTGGATCGGGAACAGGTCGACATCCGACCGACCCCGGCGGAGCTCATACCGCTCCGGTGTCGGGGTCGCCTCAAGCGGGGTTTGGAAGGCGCCCTGGCGCGCTCGGAGACGGGCGGCCACGGGCGACCCAGCATGGAGGTCTCCCATCGTGAAACGAACCAGGACGCTGGCCGGAGCTCTTGTCGGATTGCTGATGCTCGGGGCGTCGGTCATCCCGGCGAGCGCGGCCGCACCGCAGGAGCGGGCGCTCGGGGACGAGTCCGTCTGCACGAGCCATCGATCGCTCTGCGTCGATCCGTTCGATACGCTCGACGAGGAGTACGTCGGACATGACGAGCCGTCGGTGCTGTTCAAGTCGGGCGTGCCCGGATCGGGCAACGACCTGACCTACCAGGTGACGCTCCCAAAGGAACCCACCGCAGCAGCCGCAGAACGACGGCTCCGGCGGGACCTGGAACTTCCAGCTGCGGCCGACCTTCTGGTTCGGCTTGACGATGTGCGACACCGAGTCGGCGCCCGAATACACCAAGGAGTGCAAGGCCGATTCCGACTCGAACGCGCTCGAGGGACTCGACCCGATCGAAGGCCGACTACATCGGGCACCATCCGGGCAACGCCTACATGGAGCTCCAGTTCTACGGCCCGGGCTACGTGCCCGCAGTTCGAGGGCTTCGGCTGCAGCGCGACGCAGTACTGCGCCGCGATGACGATCGACAGCCTGAGCCTCGACCAGGCCAACAACGTGGGCAACAACGACGCCTGCGGCAACTACATCCTGGGTGGGCTCGAGCCGATCAACTGGGCCTACATCACCAGGAATGGCAAGTCCCAGGCGCCTGCCAACCCGTTGTTCACCGGCACATTCGACGCCCCGAACCTGTCGGCGGTGACCCCGGACTACAACGAAGGACCTGATGATGAACCCGGGTGACCGGCTCACCATCCACATGCACGACACCAAGGCCGGCTTCACGGTCGACATCACCGACAACACGACCCACAAGAAGGGGTCGATGACGGCCTCGACCAAGAACGGCTTCGGCCACATCCTCTACCAGCCCGATTCCAATACCTGCAACATGCAGCCGTATGCGTTCCACCCCGAGTACAGCACGGGCAACCCGCGCGGCAACACCTGGTCGGCCCACACCTACAACGTCGCCTACTCCGACGAGATCGGGCACTTCGAGAACTGCCTCGAAGCTCGATGCCGACTTCAACTGCGCGCAGTCCGCTGAGCCGGGAGGCGTCTTGGACGAGGACGACGGCTCGAACTTCTGCGTCCCGGCCTCGGATTCGCTGCTGATCAAGATCAACGGCTGCTTCTTCGACGACGAGGACTTCGACGGTCAGTCCTATCGGAACGACTGGCCGGGGACGAACCCGAACCGCGGTGCAGGACGCCAAGTTCCATCCGACGCCGGTCCTGTTCACCAGCCCGCTGATCAAGGGCAAGACGAACTACTCGAACGTCCTGTTCGAGGCGGACCTGCCGCGGATCGAGGCGGCCGACTCGCAGTTCAACCCGCCGTTCTGCAACCGCACCACCGGCGAGAACTGCGTCAACCCGCCGGCAGGCGCCGAGTTCTATCCGTTCTACACGACACGGATCGACCACGGCACCTGCACGTGGCAGGAAGGCGGCAACTTCATCCCGGGCACGATCAACCACTTCGGTGGCAGCTCGACGACGGCCTACGGCCCGCTCCTGCTGACGCCGTACCAGGTGCCGATCACGTCGGCCAACCCGGCCGGTATCAGCTATCGCTACAACAACTTCCAGAACGACCTGGGCGGCAACCCGTGTCCGGTCACGAGTCGGCACTGACCGCACCAGCCTGACCTGACCAGGCCATCACAGAGACGGGGCGGCCCGCGACGCGGGCCGCCCCGTCTTCATGCCCGCGGGTACCCTTCGGGCATGACACGGATCCTGGTCACCGGCGGCGCCGGCTATGTCGGCTCGGTCTCGTCCGAGGCGCTGCTGGCCGCCGGCCACGAGGTGGTCGTCGTCGACGATCTCAGCGACCGGCCATCGAGCCGCGGTCCCGGCCGGTGCTCGTCTCCACGTCGGGACCTACGCGGATGGCGACGGCCTCGCCCGACTGCTCGAGACCGAGCGGATCGAGGCGATCCTCCATTGCGCCGCGCGCTCGCGGGTCGGCGAGTCGATCGCGAACCCGTCGCTCTATTACCGAGACAACGTCGCCGGCGGCGTCGCGCTGCTGGAGGCGGCGCGGTCGAGCGGCGTCGGGCGCGTCGTCTTCTCGTCGAGCGCCGCGGTCTACGGCGTCCCGGACGTCACGCCGATCCCCGAGGACGCGCCGCTTCGCCCGATCAACCCGTACGGCGAGACGAAGCGGACGTTCGAGACGGCGCTCGCCTGGTACGGCCGGGCGTACGGCCTGCGCAGCGTCTCGCTGCGCTACTTCAACGTGGCCGGCGCGACCGCCACGCTCGGCGAGGTCCACGACCCCGAGAGCCATCTCATCCCGACCATCCTGGCCGCCGCGGACGGACGCGACCGAGCTGACCATCTACGGCGACGACTACCCGACGCCCGACGGCACCTGCATCCGCGACTACATCGACGTCGCCGATCTCGCCGACGCGCACCTGCTCGCGCTCGAGGCGACCGCGCCCGGCGACCCGCGCACCGACGACGCGCTCGCGCTCAACCTCGGCAACGGCGACGGCTTCTCGGTCCGCCAGGTCCTGCCGCCGCCGAGGCCGTCGTCGGACACCCGATCCCGTACAGGGTCGGGCCGCGCCGGGCGGGCGACCCGCCGGTCCTCGTCGCGGGCGCGCAACGAGCCGCCGAGGTCCTCGGCTGGCGACCCGCGTCAGCCGGATATCGAGGCGATGGTCGGATCGGCCTGGGAGTGGCGCCGGCGACATCCGGCCGGTTTCGCGGACTGACCCTCGCGCCCGGCGGATCGGGGAGCGCGCCCGGTTGAGTAGGATGTGGCCATGGCACAGGGAAACGAGCCGTCCGGGCTGACCAGCACGCGCGACATGCTCGCCTCGCTGCGGCCGCAGGTGTTCGCCAAGGGCGCACCGCAGAAGGTGGTCGACCCGATCGTCGAGCCGCTGTGGGTCGGACTGCGCGCCCTCGCCGCAGTCGATGACGGCGGCGCCCTGATGGTCGATTCCGACGGCGAACCGGTCCCAGACGTCGCGCGCATCCTCGAGGGCCTGGCGTCGGGCGCGCGTGCCGAATCCCTCGTCGTCGATGGCTTCGTGACCAAGCAAGGTGGCGGGTCGGGCAGCGTCTACCTGTGGTCCGACGACTTGCCGTCGATGTCGACCCTGTTCGGCCTGCGTCGCGACCGTGCCGCCGACACCATCAAGCTCAAGGAGGGTGCGCTCGAGGCGATGACCTTCGAGCCGGAAGACGAGGTCCGCCTGATCGTGACCGACCTGCTCTGGCTCGACGACACGTCGCTGCTCGACGTCCCGCTCCTCGAGCGGCGCCGGCTGCTCGAGAGCGTGCTCGTCGAATCGGACTTCGTGCGGGTCGGGGCCTACGTCCGGCCGCCGATCCATACGTGGGTCGGGTCGTGGCGGGCGCAGGGCTTCGAGGGCCTGACCTTCAAGGCCGCCAACAGCCGCTACCGACCCGGTGAGGCGAACCCCGAGTGGGTCGTCAGCGGGATGCCGCGCCGCTGAGGGTGGTACGGTGACGCCGTGCCCCAAACCGCGCTCACGCCGGCCATCCGCGACGAGATCGAGCGGCTCGGCCGGGCCGACATCATGGTCGGCATCCCGAGCTTCAAGAACGCCGCGACGATCGGCTACGTCGTCCGCGCCGCGCAGGCCGGCCTGGTCCAGTACTTCCCGGACCTCCACCCGGTCCTGGTCAACTCGGACGCCGGGTCGCCCGACGGGACCGGTCGCGTCGTGGTCGAGACCGAGCCGCCCGACTACATCGAGCAGATCCTCCTCGTCCGCCCGACCAACCGGCTCGAGCGGGTCAGCCTGACCTATCCCGAGATCGACGGCGTCGGCGGCAAGGGCGCCGCGCTGCGGACGATCTTCGAGATCGCCGACGCGCTCGAGGTCCAGGCGCTGGTCGTCGTCGACTCGGACCTGCGCTCGATCGTCCCCGAATGGATCGAGCTGCTCGCCGGGCCGATCGTCAAGGGCGGCTACGACTTCGTGGCGCCGCTGTACGCCCGCTACAAGTACGACGGCACGATCACCAACACGGTCACCTACCCGCTGACCCGGGCGCTCTACGGCCATCGCATCCGCCAGCCGATCGGCGGCGACTTCGGGGTCTCGGGCGACCTCGTCCGGCACTACCTCGAGCTCGACGACTGGACGCCCGACATCAGCCGCTTCGGCATCGACATCTGGATGACGACGTCGGCGGTCACCGCCGGGTTCGCGGTCTGCCAGACCCGCCTCGGGCGCCAAGATCCACGACCCGAAGGACCCGGGCTCCGACCTCGGGCCGATGTTCCGCCAGGTCGTCGGGACGATCCTGCGGCTGGCCAACCGCTATCCCGACCACTGGCTCGGGATCCAGCGGCAGCCACGACGTCCCGGCCTACGGCTTCGAGCGGATCATCGAGCCGCCGCCGCTCGAGGTGAACACGCTCCGGCTGCTGTCCGAGTTCCACGCCGGGTCGCTGACGCTCGCCGACACGTGGGCCCGGATGCTGGCACCGGCAACGCTCGAGACGGTCCTCGAGCTCGCCGCCGAGGCCGGCCGCCTCGAGGATGCCGCGCGGTCACGGCTCGGCGTCGGCGGCGACGTGGCCTCGACCACGGCGACGACGCTCGAGATGGCCGACGCGGTCGCCGCGTTCCACTTCCCGGACGACCTCTGGGCACGCGTCATCTACGACCTGATCATCGCCGCCCGCGACCCGAAGCCGTCGCTCGAGACGCTCGTCGCGGCGCTCGTGCCGATCTACTTCGGGCGGGTCGGGAGCTTCGTCATCGAGAACCGCAACGTGACGACCGAGCAGGCCGAGGAGCGCGTCGAGCGCCAGGCACGCGAGTTCGAGCTGCTCAAGCCGTATCTCGTGACGCGCTGGAACGAGCCGCCGTCGAGGCCGGCCGGATGAGCGCCAAGACCCCGCTGCCCGCCCGCATCCTCATCCCGGTCGCCAACCCGATGACGGCCGAGGAGCTGATCCGGCTCGGGGCCGCGATGCTCGACCCGCGGGCCGGCGAGCTGTCGGCGCTCGGGATCGTCGAGGTGCCCGAGGGGATGCCGCTGTCCGAGGGCGCGACCCGGGCGCGACACGCCCGGCGGCTGCTCCAGCGCGTGCTCGACTACGCGCCCGACGGCACGACGATCCACCCGATCGTGCGGATCGGCCGGCACGCGGCCGAGGGCATCATCGAGGCGTCGGCCGAGCAGGAGGCCGACCTCATCATCTTCGGCTGGGGCGGACGGGCCGCCGGCGGCCGCGACGGCAACGGCCCGACCGTCTTCTCGCCGACGATCGACGAGGTCGTCCGCGAATCGCCGTGCGACATCGCGGTCGTCAAGCAGCGCGGCATCGAAGGAGATCCGGCGGGTCCTCGTCCCGGTCCGCGGCGGCCCGCACGCCGAGCTCGCGCTCCGTTTCGCCGACGCGATCGCGCGCCACCACGACGCGACGGTCGTCGTCCTCCACCTCGTCCCGCCCGGGATCACCCTCGCCGTCCGGGCCCAGGCCGAGCGGGCGCTGGCCGCGTTCATCAAGCAGCACATCAGCGGCCGCAGCGAGGCCGTCCTGCGCGAGGCGCCCAACGTCCGCAACGCGATCCTGCGCGAGGCGGAGCAGGTCGGACCTCGTGGTCATGGGCGCGTCGGCGCAGCCCGGCGGCGCCGACGGCGAGACGTACCTGTTCGGCTCGCTGCCGGAGGCGATCGCCGCCCGCGCCCAGCCGACCGTCATGGTCGTCAAGACCCGCGAGACCATCGAGCGCACGACGTTCGACCAGCTCGCCGCCCGGGCCGAGACGCTGGCCGCCGCCGACCGCGCCGCCGAGGAGGCGCGCGCCGTCCCGGTCCGGGTCGAGCGCTGGTTCGGCGAATCGAACTTCCACCACGCCGAGTTCGCGGACCTGCGCCGCCTGGTCACGCTCAAGGAGAAGCAGAAGCTGACGATCAGCCTCGTGCTGCCGACGCTCAACGAGGAGGAGACGATCGGGCCGATCGTCCGCCGGGCGATGCGCGAGATGGTCGGGCGGGTGCCGCTGCTCGACGAGGTCCTCGTCATCGACTCGGCGTCGACCGACCGGACCCGCGAGATCGCCGAGGCCGAGGGCGCCCGCGTCGTCCAGCACCCGGACATCCTGCCCCGCTACGGCTCGTTCACGGGCAAGGGCGAGGCGCTCTGGAAGTCGCTCTACGAGACGACCGGCGACATCGTCGTGTGGGCCGACACGGACGTGAAGAACTGGCACCCGCGGATGGTCTACGGGACGCTCGGGCCGCTGCTCCACGAGCCGCGCCTGCAGTACGTCAAGGGCTACTACCAGCGCCCGATCGTCGAGGCACGGCGTGCTCAAGGAGGGCGGCGGCGGCCGGGTCACGGAGCTCGTCGCGCGGCCGCTCATCAACCTGTTCTACCCGGAGCTGTCGGGGATGATCCAGCCGCTCGCGGGCGAGTACGCCGGGCGGCGGGCGCTGCTCGAGTCGATCCCGTTCTTCACCGGCTACGCGGTCGAGATCGGGCACCTCATCGACGCCGCCGAGCGGCTCGGCATCGAGGGCCTCGGCCAGGTCGACCTCGAGCGCCGGATCCATCGCAACCAGGAGCTCGAGGGACTGTCGCGGATGTCGTTCGTCATCCTCCAGGCGGTCATGAAGCGGCTCGAGGAGCGGCGCAAGGCGCGGCTGTTCGCCGAGATGGGCTCGACCATGAAGCTGCCGCGGTCGGGCCGCGGACGGCTGTCGCTCGAGGTCATCGAGCTGGCCGACCAGGAGCGGCCGCCGATGATCCGGATCCCGGAGTACCTCGAGCGACACCGGCCCGACGGGCGTCCCGGAGCTGGTCGCACCGGCAGCCGGCTCGGGCGGCCGCGCTCGCGGCGCGGCGCCGACGCACCCCTGGGTGATCGAGCCGGCAGTCGACACGCCGCACGACCGTCCTCATCGCGCCCGACTCGTTCAAGGGGTCGCTGACCTCGGTCGAGGTCGCGCGGGCGCTCGCCGACGGCTGGTCGCGGGCCCGACCGGACGACGACGATCCTCCTCTGCCCGCTCGCGGACGGCGGCGAGGGCACGCTCGAGGCGGTCGCCGCGGCCGGCGGCTGGGAGTGGCGGCGAGACGACCGTCGACCGACCCGCTCGGCGCGCCCGATCCAGGCGCGCTGGCTGCGCTCCGACGACGGCGAACGACGCCGTCGTCGAGCTGGCCGAGGCATCCGGGCTGTCGCGGGTCGACGCCGGCGGAGCGCGATCGCCGTCGATGCGGCGACCTCGACGGGACCGGCGAGCGTCCTCCGTGCGGCCCTCGACGCCGGCGTCCGCGCGGATCACGCTCGGGATCGGCGGCAGCGCCACGACCGACGGCGGGGCCGGGCATGCTGCGAGCGCCTCGGCGCTGCGCGGACCGCGACGCGGCGCCGTCGATCTGACCGGGCTCGACCGCGCGTCTCGCCGAGCGTCGAGCGTGCAGGTCGCCTGCGACGTGTACGAACCCGCTCCTCGGACCGTCCGGCGCGGCCGCGATCTACGGCCCGCAGAAGGGCGCGACCCCGGCCGAGGTGGCGGAGCTCGACGCGCGCCTCGCGGCCTGCGCGGACCGCCTCGAAGCGGCAGCCGGGCGTCGTGAGCGCGACACGCCGGGTGCCGGCGCGGCCGGCGGCGTCGGGTTCGGGCTGCTGGCGATCCAGGACCGGTTCGCGCGCGTTCGCGCTGCGCCCGGGCGTCGACCTCGTCATGGAGGCGACCGACTTCGACGCCCGGCTCGCGCGGCGCCGACCTCGTCATCACCGGCGAGGGCCGGATCGACGCCCAGACCGCGTTCGGCAAGACCGCCCTCGGCGTCGCCCGCCGGGCCGCAGGCGGCCGGCGTCCCGTGCATCGCGGTCGGTGGCGGCGTGGAGCCCGAGGGGATCGACGCCCTGGCGGCCGTCGGGGCCATGGCGGTCCCGGTCACCGAGCGGCCGCAGTCGGTCGAGGCCGCGATGGCCGCCGGGGTCGCACCGCTCGAACGCTGCGGCGAGCGGCTCGCGCGGCTGGTGTCGCCTCCTGGTCTGAGGCTGGCAGGTGGCCGCTACGATGGGCGGGTGAGCGCAGTCACGACCAACGGCCGCGCCCGGCCAAGCCGCGCCGGCCCCGCAAGCGCAAGTTCTCGGACCCGGGCCGCACCTGGGCGAAGACCCTCGAGCGCTACCGACCGGGACTCGTCCGGTTCGTCCTCGACGAGCTGGCCGGGCTGTACGGGCGGCCGACCTGGCAGCGCCGGCTCGACCCGACCAGCGAGCTGATCCTGACGATCCTCACCCAGAACAGCGCCGACATCAACGCCGAGGTGGCGTTCGAGGCGCTCCGCGCACGCTACCCGGGCGACGGCGAGGTCCAGGCCCACAACCCGGGCGCCGGCTGGGGCGGCGACGGGCTGCCCGACGGGGTGGCGCCGGACTGGGCGGCCATCGAGTTCGCGCCACTCCCCGAGCTGGTCGACACGATCCGGCCGGGCGGGCTCGCCAACCAGAAGGCGCCGCGGCATCCAGGCCACCCTGCGCCGGATCCGCGAGGAACGCGGCGACTACTCGCTCGAATTCCTCGGCGACATGACCGCGCTCGAGCGCCCGCGACTGGCTCGTCTCGATCGACGGCATCGGCAAGAAGACCGCGTCGGTGCTGCTCCTCTTCTCGTTCGGGCTGCCGCTGATGCCGGTCGACCGGCACGTCGAGCGGGTCGCGCAGCGCGTCGGGCTCATCGGCCCGAAGGCCACCGCCGACGACGCGCACGACCTGTTCCTCGGGCATGCTCGAGCCCGACCAGATGTACGAGGCGCACGTCAACCTCATCCAGCACGGCCGCAAGGTCTGCCACGCCCAGCGGCCGGACCACGACGCCTGCCCGCTGCGCGCCCGCTGCCGCTTCGTCGACCCGAAGGCGCCCTGAGCCCAGCAGGCCGCATCTGACGGTGCCGGCCGACACCACGGATCGCTCGATGCAGCGCTCAGGCGGCGCCGTCCGTTCACCCCCGACAGTACGAATAAGCCATCGACGGCACCGCGCTGCCCTATGGGACGTTTCCGGCAACGGACTGTGCCCTCGACAGCAGGCTTCCGGTAGCAAGGGGTGAAATCGCTCGTGCCGGCAAAGCCGCACCACCCGTCCCGCCGTCGCGCATCGCGGACGCGCGGCCAGGCCATGGTCGAGTTCGCCCTGGTCCTCCCGGTGTTCCTGCTGATCCTGGCCGGCATCCTCGACTTCGGGTTCATGCTCTACACGCGGATGGGCGTCATCAACGCCAGCCGCGAGGGCGCACGCGCCGCCGTGACCGCATCGGACCCGACGACCATCCCGTCCGTCGCCACCGGAGCGGCTACGCAACGCGGCGACCGGGCTCGGCTCGGGCGTGACCGTGACCGACCACCTGCGTCCACATCGTGTCGGCCTCATGCGACTGGAGCAGCAAGACGTCGTCCCAGCCGGGCGACGCGGTCGCGGTCACGGTGAGCTACACGTATCACACGTTCTTTCCCCTGTTCTTCGGGGCGACCGTCCCGATGAGCACGACGGTCCAGATGGTCCTGGAGTAACGCGATGCGCTGGCTGCGATCGCGTCTGAAGCGCGACCGTGATCACGAGCGGGGGCAGGTCGTCGTCCTGTTCACCCTCGTCCTCGTGGTGATCCTCGCCTTCACGTCCCTGGTCGTCGATATCGGGATGCTCCGGAACGATCGGCAGACGCTGGTCAACACGCTCGACTCGGCCGCGCTGGCGGGCGGCACCCTGCTGCCGGTCGACGGCTCCATGGCCGGATCGGCGGCGGCGGCCAACACCCTGATGGTCAACACGATCCACGCCAATTTCAAGTCCCTGCCGAACTCCGCCTACACCATCACGTACCAATGCCTGATCGGCGTCGACACCAGCTCGCCGCCGCAGCCGTACATCTCCGAGACATCCCGTTGACGTGCGATCCGAGCCATTCGCTCGGGAGGGCGCCAGTCGCGAGCGACTTCATCGGTGCCGGTCCGAACCGGTTCAGCACCTGCGATCCGACTTTCGGTGACAAGTGCAATGTCGTCGTCGTCCAGGGCGCGGCGACCACGCCGTTCTCGTTCGGGCGCGTCGTGGGAGTCGACCAGCGGATCGACCGGCGTGGTCACCTCGGTCGCCTGCAACGGTCCGTGCGGGGCCTCTCCGTTGACCCCGGTCGACGTCGTCCTGGTCATCGACCGCACGTCCAGCATGAACGGCACCGATACGACCAATGCCAAGGCGGCCGCCAACTCGCTGGTCGGCGTCTACGACCCGGCCGTCCAGTGGCTGGGGCTGGCGACGATCGGGCCGTCCGTGACGGCCGGCGGGTGCGAGGCCTCGAACGCCAGCTCGCTCGGCACCGCGACGGCACCCGCGGACCTGCGACGCTGGGTCCCGATCGGGCTGAGCGGCACGGGCTCGTCGTACAGCACGACATACGCGAAGGTCACCGCGGGCATCTCGTGCTATCCGAACTCGAGCACCGGGACGGATCTCGCGGACCCGATGACGATGGCCGCCTATGAGCTGACCCACAACGGACGGACGGGCGTTCGGAAGGGGATCATCTTCGAGACGGACGGCCAGCCGAACACGGCGGTGGCGAGCGGCCCGAACTACTGCGCGCTGTCCAGCGCCGCGGCCACGGCGGTCAAGGCCCAGGACATCGAGGTCTTCACCATCGGCTTCGGGCTCGACGCGGCGAGCGGCGGCGATCCGAACTGTCCCGACACGTCCGGGACCTGGAACGGCAAGACGGCGACTGCCCTGCTCAACAACATGGCCACCGGGCCGAGCGTCGGGACCACCACCTGCGATGCCACCGAGAACAACGACGGCGACCATTTCTACTGCATCGGCAAGACCGGGGCATCGACCGACCTCTCGAACATCTTCAAGGCGGCGGCCGCAGCGCTGGCCAAGAGCGGGTCGCACCTCGTCCAGCTGTATCCGGTGCCGGTCCTGGCTGGCATCAGCCCGGCGACGGGGTCGCACCTGGGCGGGACCACGGTCACGATCACGGGGCAGTACTTCACCGGCACGACGAGCGTGTCGTTCGGTGGGACGTCCGTCGGCTTCACGGTCACGAACGACTCGACGATCAGGGTGACGTCACCGGCCGGGACGGCCGGGCAGACGGTCGACCTCCGGGTCACGACCCCGGGTGGCACGACGACGGTCGTCGCCGGCGACAAGTTCACCTACAACTGACGCCGACCAACTGACGCCGACGTCCGGTCCGGGCAGCCGTTTTCGGCGCCGACGGGCCCGACCCCAGCGGGCCGCTCCAGAGGCCACCGGACGCCAGCCCGCGGCACCCGAGACCAGCGATTCCGACCACAGCCGCGCACACCCGTCAGGACCCCACCGCGAGTGTTGTGGCCTGGCAACGGAAAGGCGTCACGGCGGCACCAACAGTACTTTCGGATGCCTTGCCCGGGCGCTTCCTGCTTAGTACTTCCTATGGTGCACGAAGGACTTTCGTCCAGCACTGATCATCTCGGGAGCCCACAGTGACGACATCGACGCGACGGCACACACGACGGGACCGGGCGAGCGCCCGGCGGCGAGCCGGCTCGCAGGGGCAGTCCCTCGTCGAGTTCGCCCTGGTCTTCCCGATCTTCATGGTCCTGCTGTTCGGCGTCATCGAGTTCGCCTTCACCATGAACGCCTACCTGTCGATCGACTTCGCCAGTCGCAATGCCGCGCTGACCGCAGCCGAGGCCGGCAGCACCGACAGCGCCGATTGCTCGATCCTGCGCACGATCGAGAACAGCGTCACGGCGCCGGCGAGCAGCGAGCGCATCAGCCAGGTCCGGGTGTTCAAGTCGGACACCAACGGCAAGGCCCTCGGACCGGCCGACGTCTACGACCGGAGCGGATCGATGTCCTGCCCGTTGTCGGATGGCACGCCCGCGACCCTGCCGTACAGCGAGGTCTCGAACGGCTACCCATCGAGCAGCCGCTGTGACGAGCTTGCCGGCTGCAAGGTCCAGACGAGCGTCGACACGATCGGCGTCGAAGTCACCTACGACTACGGCTGGGTGACCCCGCTCCACTCGCTGCTGCCGTCGTCCGGGTCGGGCTACACGATGGTCCACTCGAACGCGATGCGGATGGAGCCGATCCTGTGATGCGACCCGTCCGGACCCCGCGACACCAGGAGGGCGCCGAGGGCCAGTCCCTCGTCGAGTACGCGCTCGTCCTGCCGGTCTTCCTCCTGATCCTGCTCGGCATCGTCGAGTTCGGCCTGGCCTTCTCGCATCACATGACGCTGGAGTACGCGACCCGTGAAGGCGCCCGGACCGGCGCGGCACTGGCCAATGGCTCGACCGCGTTCGACTGCTCGAAGGTCGACGACGAGGTCGTCGCGGCGGTGCAGCGGGTCCTGACCCAGAATGGCTCGCAGGTCGACCTCAGCCACGTCACCGGGATCCGCATCTACGACGCCGACGCGAACGGGGACGAGCAGGGACTCGTCGACGTGTGGCACCAGGGCAATGGCCCGACGGTCGACGGCGTCCCGCTCAAGTTCGTCCTCGCCTCGGGCAACTGGGATGCCTGTACCCGCCGGAACGCCGGCTTCGGGCAGACCGACT
The DNA here is from genome assembly GCA_963813225.1 of uncultured Chloroflexia bacterium. Taxonomy (GTDB): domain Bacteria; phylum Chloroflexota; class Limnocylindria; order Limnocylindrales; family CSP1-4; genus SPCO01. Next base: position 48,886 of record CAWEYB010000001.1, read on the forward strand.
CGATCGGCGTCGGTCTCACCTACGACTACCAGCTCGTCACGCCCCTCGGCAGCGCGCTCGGATTGGCCGGCGCGTCATCGCTGCCGATGAGCGACCGCACCGTCATGGCCCTCAACCCCGACACTGACTGAGAGTGCAGCGACCCATGAGGCAGTTCCACACCGCCGACCCGAACGAGGCGAACGGCCGGCGACGTGAGGCCAGTCGTGGCCAGATCCTGGTCATCTTCGCGGGCGGGATGATGCTCCTGCTGATGCTGGCCGCGCTCGTCATCGATGTCTCCTGGTATTGGGTCAGCTCCCTGAAGGTCCAGCGCGCAGCCGACGCCGCGGCCTTGGCCGGGGCGGTGATGCTCCCGGATCGCGTCTCCGACGCCTACAAGCTCGCCTCGGACGAAGCGGGCCGCAACGGCTACGTGGACGGCACCGATGTCACGATCACCCCGGTCCAGAACAAGGTCGACCCGCGGCGCCTCGACGTCACCATCAACGCCGAGGTCGGGACCTTCTTCATGCGCGTGATCGGCATCACGTCGATCCCGATCACCAAGACGTCGGAGGCCGAGTTCACGCTGCCGGTGCCGATGGGCAGTCCGCAGAACTACTACGGCGTCGGCTTCTTCGAAGGGTCGACCGCCGACCCGAAGGTCAACAAGACGCTCGCGGTCGATGACCCGATCACGGGCCAGCCACTGGCCTCCCAGGGGTTCTGGGGCGCGATCTTCACCTCAGGCGGCGTTCGTGAGAACGGCGATGAGTTCGCCCCGAAATATCTCGGCAACGGGACCGCCGGGGCCAAGGGCGACCCGAACCCCGACTACGATCCGTCGGGCTACGACTACACGATCGAAGTCGGAGCGAATGGTCAGGTCCAGCTGTTCGACCCGATCTTCTGCGCGACCGGTGACAACGGCCACGGTGGATCCTACGGCGCAGGCGACCACTGGACGGATCATGTCCCGAGCCAGGTCGTCGCCCCGGTCGCCGTCACCTACCGTCTGTACGACACGAACGGCACCGTCGCCAACACCCAGGACGACGGCAATCCGGTCGCGTCACTCGTCTACGACCCCGCCGGCAAGACCCTGGGCGACTTCAGCGGCAACTTCGGCAACCCGGCCAATGCTTCGGACCCGAACAAGGCCGACTGCTCCACGGATCCCGCCCACAACCAGTGGGTCCAGCTGGCATCGGGGCTGCCGGCCGGCACCTATCGCCTGAATGTCAACACGAGCCTGCAGGCCGGGAATGCCGATGTCGGTGCCGAGAACCTCTTCTCGATCTGGGTCGGCGCCAGCGGTGGCCAGACGCGCGTCTATGGCAGCGGCCGCATGGCCGCCTACACGAACCTTGACGCGGGCAACCAGACCTTCTACTTCGCCCAGATCGAGAAGGTCCACGCGGGCAAGACCCTCGTCATCCAGCTGTTCGATCCGGGCGAGTCGGCGGGCGATGCGTTCCTGCGCTTCCTCAGCCCCGATGGGAACGTGTACCACTACGCGACCTTCGACTGGGTCGCCGACGACGGGCGATCCGGCACCGGGGTGACCTCGCTGCAGACGTCGGTCGGCGGCCAGGCGCAGTTCAACAACCATCTCGTGACCATCAGCATCGACCTCGGCAAGAGCTACGGCGCGACCGGGCTCAACCCCCCGGGCGACATCACGGACGAGGAGGGCTGGTGGCAGATCGAGTACAACATCAAGGCCGCCAACGACACCACGACGTGGCAGGTGAGCATCCGCGGCAACCCGGTCCACCTGATCGTTCCCTGAGTCACCGCGGCGCCCGCTGACACGTCTCGATCGGCGGTCGGTCGGCAGACCGTCGCCATGTCGTGTGCGTGGATGCCGTGAAACGGCGCCTATACTCGCGAGCATGCTCAAGCTCGGCCGGCTATCCACACGAGTCCGCGGCACCGCGGATCCTCCTCGTGGACGATGACCGCGGGCTCCTCGTACCGTTGGCCGACCAGCTGCGCGACGATGGCTTCGAGGTCACCACCGCCCGCGACGGCGAGGAGGCGCTCAAGCGCCTGGAGACGGCTTGGCCTGACCTGCTCATCGTCGACCTTCTGATGCCACGCATGGACGGCCTGACCCTGGCCCGGAAGGTGAAGGCCCGTGCCGACCTGCCGATCATCGTCCTGTCGGCCATCGATGCCGGCGACAACAAGGCCGACCTCCTCGACGAGTTCGCCGAGGACTACATCATCAAGCCGTACCACTATTCGGAGCTGCGGGCTCGCATCCAGCGCGTCCTGCGGCGCGTCGGAGACCGCGTTCCGCGCAAGGGCCTCGACCTCGGGCCCGACCTCAGCCTCGAGCTCCACCGGCGACAGGCGATCGTCGACGGTGTCCCGGTCCGGCTCACCCCGACCGAATCGCGGCTGCTGTTCACCCTTGCCGCGAACCTCGGCAACGTCGTGACGACCGAGACGCTGCTCAGCCGCGGCTGGGCGGAGACCGACGACGCCGATTCCTCGTACGTCTGGGTCACGATGCGCCGCCTCCGGCAGAAGCTCGAGAAGGAGCCGAACCGCCCGCGCCATCTCCTGACCGTCCGCGGGATCGGATACCGGCTCGTCCCATCGGCCGTCGCCGCGACCACCGTCGACGCGGCCGACATCGAACCGTGACCCCGCAACGGGAGCCGTTGGCGGACCGCCGTCCGCGGCTCTCGTTCCAGGCGCGCCTGACCATCACGCTGCTGGTCGCGGCGCTCGTCCCGCTCGCGATCTTCGGGCTGCTCCTGATCGCGACCGGCGCCCTCGAGGCGCAGGTGGGAAGCCGGCTCCTCCTGTTCATGATCGCGATCGCCGTGGCGGCCGCTGTTCTGGGCGGCGCCGCGGTCTCGCGGGACCTGGTGGCTCCCCTGCTCGAGATCTCCGATGCGGTCACCCGGGTGTCAGCGGGCGATGGCAGCCAGGCGCTCCCGGTCGAGGGCGACGACGTGCTCGCTCGGCTTGCCGAGAGCCACAATCGACTCGCCAGCGACGCGCAGCGACGGAACCAGCAGCTCGGGCTCATCCTGGCGGCCGTCGAATCCGCCGAACCGCGCGACGGCGTCGAGCTCATGGCGGAACGCGCGGCGCGTGACGCCGAACGTGCCTTCGGCTTCATCTCCGCGACGATCAGGTTCGTCGATCCGGACAGCGTCGAGCCCGAGGAGCGGATCCCCGGCGTGTCGGTCCCGATCCGCGCCGACCTCCGCGCGGGCGAGGAGCGGATCGGCCTCCTCCGCGCGAGCCTGCCGGCGACCCAGACCTGGGAGCGCGCCGACCAGACGCTGCTCGACCTGTTCGCCAGCGAGATCGGCGTGGCGATCCGCAACGCCGAGCTGTTCAACCAGGTCCAGGACCAGAACCTCAAGCTGCGCCACCTGAGCGACATCAAGGACGACTTCCTGCGCGGCGTCAGTCACAACCTGCAGACGCCGCTGACGTCGATCCGGTCGAATGCGGAGGCACTCGCGGCGACCGACCATGACCCGAGACTCGAGATCATCGCGGAACAGGCCGATCGACTGTCGCGGATGGTCCAGCAGCTCGTCCTCGTCGGACGGCTCGAGTCACAACCGCCCGATCCGGTCCCCGACGTCGTCGCGATCGCGCCGCGGTTCCGTCGCGCCTGGGAAGCCCTTGGGGTGACCGACCGGGCGCTGGACCTCCAGGACGACGCCCCCGACTGGCTCGCCGTCGCCGACATCGACCAGTTCGACCAGGTCCTCTGGGCGCTCCTCGACAACGCCGTCAAGTACGGCGAGGGCACGGTGTCGGTCGAGATCGGTGCCCACCCGGAGTTCCGGCGCCTGTGGGTGACCATCGCGGACCAGGGACCCGGGCTCGATGACGCCGATCGGGCGTGGCTGTTCGGCCGCTTCGAGCGCGGGACCGCCGGGCGGGTCAGCGGCAACGGCAGTGGCCTCGGCCTGTACGTGTCGCGTGCCCTGATGCGCGGGATGGGCGGGGAGCTGCTCCTGGATCCACCCGTGCCGGGCGAGGGCGCGACATTCCGGCTGACCCTCCAGGGCGAGCCCGCCGGGGATGCCTGACCCGAATCTTCCGGTGTGGCAGGGCACCATCTGACGACGGCGGACCGCGACGCCGCCTGATCTATCGGCTACGGTTCCGAGGTGATCCAGGAACCCGTCCAGCCGGTCATCGGACCGCCATCGGACCCGCACCGTCGTCGTCCGGTCGACCGGATCCGCCTCGGCCTCGTGCTCGTGGCGTGTCTCGCCCTGGCGATCCCGGTCCTCGTGCTCATGCGTCCGTCGCCGTCGACGGACCCCACGGTCGCGGTCGGCGCTTCGGCCTCGGCCGGCGCTACCGACAAGCCCGACTCCAGCGAGGAGCCCGGCGACGGATCGCACCCGGACAAGGCCGGCAAGGCCGCCAAGGGCGAGAAGCACCTCGGCACGTCCTTCGGTGGGGTCGGCCGAGGCCCGATCACGATCCGGGCCATCAGCGCGCCGCAGATCTCGCTGGCCACCGACGACGGCTGGACCCGGACGATCACCGTGACGAGCTCGACCGTCATCACCAAGGGTGGCAAGACGATCACCGTCGGCGATCTGCGAGTCGGCGACACGGTGCGATTCACGCAGACACGCAACGCCGACGGCACGTATGCCATCAAGACCATCGTGGTTCCGACCCCGATCAGCGCCGGCGAGGTCACGGCCGTCGATGCCACGACCATCACCGTCAAGGGCAAGGCCGGCGCGGCGCACGTGATCACCGTCGACGGCTCGACCGCGTACACGCTCGGGTCCGCGGCCGGCACCAAGGCTGACGTGAAGGTCGGCTCGAGGATCGTCGCGCAGGGGACGGTGGCCGGCGACACGTTCACCGCGATCACGGTCAGGATCGAGCCCTCCGAAGTCGGCGGCGTCGTCACCGCCAAGACCGCGGACTCGATCACGGTCAAGCAGCGCGATGGTTCGACGAAGGTCATCCACGTGACCGACAAGACGACCTACGAGACTCGGGGCAAGGACGCCGCCACGCTCGGCGACATCGCGGTCGGCGACGTCGTCGGTGCCGAAGGGAGACTCCGCGCCGACGGCTCACTCGACGCGGTCAGCGTGGATGGTCATGCCCCCAGACCCCCGAAGCCGGCCAAGAGTCCGGCCGCGACCACCGTTCCCGGCTGAGCGACAGTCGCCGGCCCCGCGCGTCACTACAATCCGACCATGGTCTGGGACGACCTCCTGAGTGAGGAACCGGCGGGGCACGACGAGCCGATCGAGCTCGTCGGGACGCACCTGCGGCTGACCGGCGTGATCGACGTCGGGCGGTTCGGGCGGCTGTCCGATCTCATCAACGCGTCGAGCGGCTACGTCCACGTCCGGAACGCCCAGCTTCTGCGCCGCAACGGCGAACCGACCAGCCTGGTCCTGCCCGAGCTGATGGTCGACCAGGATGAGATCTCGTTCATCGCCCAGCCGCAGGCGACCGTCCCCGAGCCGGGCTCAGGGGTCGGCTTCGTGGAGCCGGTCTTCGGGAACGAGATCGAGGCGCGGAAGCCCCGCGAATTCGTCATCTTCACCCCCGGTCACACCGTCACCGGGAAGATCCATGTCTTCGGCCAGACGGACGTGGCGGCCTTCGTCGACTCGACCGACCCACGGTTCGTGGCGATGACGGCCGTCACCATGCGCTCCCTGGCCGACCGTCGGGTCGTCAGCCACTACGACCTCATCCTGATCAATCGGACGCAGATGATCGCGGCGTCCGAGGTCGGTCGAAAGGGCGACATCGCACCCGAGGACGTCCCCGACCTGTAGGTCGCGTTCGTTCTTGCCGGCGAACTGCCACGCCGGCGCCGCACGCTTCCGCGGGGCGAATCACCGAAGGTACTGGTCGCCATGGCCCATTCGACCCGTCCCGGTGTGCATCACGCTCGGCGACGATGCGCGGACAGGACTTTTTGTCGTCTCGTCATTCTCCGAGACGGGTCCATCCCACGGAGGACTACATGGTCTCCATCCCGAAGTCGGTCGCCCGGTTCCGAAAGCCGGCGGCTCTTCTCATGGCCGGGGCGCTCGTCCTGACCTTCGCGAGCAGCGTCGGCGCCGCCACGCCGCCCAAGAATCCGAGCGTCATCAAGGCCTGCGTGACCAAGACGACGAAGGCGGTCCGGCTGAGCATCTTCGCGAGCCCGACCTTCTGCAGGTCGACCGAGGTCTATCGCTTCTGGAACGTCACCGGGCCGACAGGCGCGACCGGTGCAACGGGCGCACATGGCGCAACAGGCGCGACCGGCGCAACGGGCGCCCATGGCGCGACCGGCTCGAGCGGATCGAACGGATCGAACGGGGCCACGGGCGCGACCGGCGCCTCGGGTTCCAACGGTGCAACGGGTGCGACCGGCGCCTCGGGTGCCGCGGGCGCCACTGGCCCCACGGGAGCGACCGGCCCGACCGGCCCGACCGGCCCGACCGGCGACACCGGTGCCACGGGCGCAACAGGTGATACAGGCGCCACAGGCGACACGGGCGCGACCGGCGCCACGGGGGCCGACTCCACGGTCGCCGGGCCGACCGGCGACACCGGCGGGACCGGTGACACCGGGGCCACGGGCGCAACAGGCGATACAGGCGCCACAGGCGACACGGGCGCGACCGGCGCCACGGGCGACACGGGTGCCGACTCCACCGTCCAGGGTCCGACCGGTGATACCGGCGCCACGGGTGCGACCGGCGCCACGGGCGACACGGGTGCCGACTCCACCGTCCAGGGTCCGACCGGACCGACCGGCAACACAGGTGCGACCGGTCCGACCGGCGACACCGGTGCGTCGGGCGCCACCGGCTCGACTGGTCCCGGGGGGGCTGCAGGTGGCTACCTGATCGTCACGGGGGCATCGAGCACGAGCGGCAACGCGCCTGTGACCGTCACCGCGACATGCTCGAGCGGCAAGGTCGTCGGTGGTGGCGTGGAAGTCGTCTCCCACACGGGCGACGGGCCGGCGCTCCTCGCCAGCTACCCGTCCTCGTCGACCGTTTGGACCGTCAAGGCTGACGGCGTCTTCAAGTCGACCGCATTCTCGGTGCGGGCCTACGCGATCTGCGTGACCGCCACGCCGTAGTCCCTCAACGAGCGCGAACAACCAGCGACGAACGAACCCCGGTGGCCACGCCACCGGGGTTCTTCTCATCCAAGGCGCCGACCCGGCAAGCCCTTCTCACACGACCTCGACATGGCGGCCCCTACAATCGGCCGCATGTCTATCGCCCCCGGGACGCCCCGTCTCGCGCGCCTCTCGTACTTCTTTCCTGCCCACAACGAGGAGGCCAACCTCGAGGGGCTCGTCGCCGAGGCGCTCGAGGCGCTCCCCCACCTCGCCGACACGTTCGAGATCATCGCCGTGGACGACGGCTCGAGGGACGGCACCCCAGCGCTCGCCGATTCCCTCGCCGCCGCCCACCCCGATGTCGTCCGGGTCGTCCACCACCCGACGAACCTCGGCTATGGTGCCGCGCTTCGCTCGGGCTTCGGAGCGGCCCGCTACGAGCACGTCGCCTTCACCGACGGCGATCGCCAGTTCAAGGTCGCCGATATCGGTCGCCTGACCGAGCGGATGGCGGCAGATGACCGGCCCGATGTCGTCGTCGGCTTCCGGATCAAGCGTGCCGACCCACCGTTGCGCATCGCCTACGCGCGCGTCTATCGGCTCGCCAACAGGATCTTCTTCGGTCTCACCGTCACCGATGTCGACTGCGCCTGCAAGCTGTTCCGGCGCGAGGCGCTCGAAGGGCTCCGCGTGGAATCCGGCGGCGCCTTCTTCTCGGCGGAGATGATCATCAAGCTCCGCGCCGCCGGCCGGACGGTGGTCGAAGTCGGCGTCCCGCACTACCCACGGACGGCCGGGTCCGCGAGCGGCGCCAAGCCCCAGGTGGTATTCAGGGCGGTCCGCGACTTCTGGAACCTCCGTCTGCGGATGTGGGCCAACCGCGCGCGCGCACTGCGTCGCGGCCAGCCGATGGTCGTGACCCACGACCGGGACACGGGTCCGCTCAGCTAGTCGCTCGGGTGGCGTTCGGGATCGCGGCGGCGATCCCGTGGTCCCGGACGACAAAGACCCCGGCGGTGGTGCCGCCGGGGTCCTGTGCTACTGACGCTCGGTCGTCGGGCTGGCCCTACGACTGCTCGCGGGCCAGCTGGTGGGACTCCGCTAGGTGCCGATGCAGATGACGCTGATCACGTCGTTGTTGGCAACGGCGGTGACCGTGAAATGGGAACCGTCGGTGTACGTCAACCCCACGCTGCCCGATGCGTCGTCCGTGGCGACGCACTGGTAGCTGGTGCTGCTCGTAAAGACGGCGTTGCCAGACAGCGTGACCGCGGCCGTGGTCCCGGAGGCCGTGAAGCGCCCGATGACCGAGTGCGGCGTGGCCTGGACCGTGCCGGTGCTGTTGTACACCGGGTAGGGCACCGCGCACCCCTCGTGCGGCCCCAGCGGCGCTGACACCGGTCGCGAACTGACCGCTCGTGGTGCAGTTAGCCCCGTCGGCCGCGAGGGCGCCGGCGGTCGTCGCCGAGATCGTGCCGGTGCCCGTCGTCGTGATCGACGAACCGGTCCCGACCGTCAATGTCTGGCCTGTGTTCGTGCCTGTGGTGATGCCACTGAACGAACCCCCGCCAGCAGCGCCGGTGGCGCCGGTAGCGCCCGTCGCGCCAGTCGTGCCAGTCGTGCCCGCGCCAGTCGGGCCTGTGGCGCCAGTCGCGCCGGTAGCCCCAGTCGTTCCGGCGCCCGTGGCGCCCGTGGGACCTGTCGCTCCGGGAGCGCCGGTATCGCCAGTCGGTCCGGTCGGCCCGATGTCTCCTGTGGTGCCGACGCCCGTCGAGCCTGCGTCACCGGTGGATCCGGTCGCGCCGGTGTCTCCGGTGTCGCCGGTCGGCCCAGTCGGTCCGGTCGCGCCCGTATCACCCGTCGCGCCGGTATCGCCTGTCGCTCCGGTATCGCCAGTCGCGCCAGCGCCGGTGTCACCCGTCGCGCCCGTGTCGCCAGTCGCGCCGTCTGCGCCGGAGGCTCCCGTGTCGCCTGTCGCGCCGGTGTCGCCTGTCGTGCCGGTGGGCCCTGTCGGGCCGGTCGCTCCATCAGCGCCGGTGGCGCCGGTGGCGCCGGTCGCGCCGTCTGCGCCTGACGCCCCTGTGTCACCAGTCGCGCCTGTGGCGCCGGTCGCGCCCGTAGATCCCGTCGGACCAGTCGGACCAGTCGGACCGCTGGCACCTGTCGCACCCGTGGCGCCGCCTCCTGGACCCGTGGCGCCTGTCGCGCCCGATGCCCCGGTGGCGCCTGTCGCGCCCTTGGCTCCGCTCGCGCCAGTCGCCCCGGTCGAACCGGTCGGGCCAGTGGCCCCCGTCGCGCCATGGGCGCCCGTCGCGCCGGTCGGGCCGGTGACGTTCCACTGCTTGAAGGATTCAGTGCTCTTGCAGTCGGCCTGCGAGTGGAAGTTCTGGCTGATCCGGACGGCCTTCGACGACTTGTTGACGCACGCGTTGATGGTGGGCGAGGCCGCGCTGGCGACGGTCGCCACGCCAACGACGAGCACAGCGGCCGCCATCAGTGCTGCGAGCGACTTTCGGAACCGGGTCGGCGACTTGGGCTTTGTCATCGGTGCCCCCGTGCTTCGACGTGGCGCTCCCTTTGAGGCAGGGAGACGCGCAGGAACGGCTGTCTGAGGAGTCTACTGCACCGAATCAACCCGCGGGCGCCCAGCCCGCACTCACGCGGCGCACCGCGGGTCCGTCGTCCGATAGAGGTACAGCGGCTCGTCCGGGCCAAGGAACAACATCAATCGGTAGGCGTGCAGGTCGATCTTCGCGAGTCGCTCCCCCGCCACCGATTGCGGGGACGTCGCGACGAACCCGCACAATCGGAATGACGACCACAACCCTTCCCACCACGTCGGAGCGGGAACCTGGTGCGCGAAATCGGCCCGCGTCGTCGCGTGATAGCCGACCCATTCGTAGCCGGCATCGATCGACGCGGCTGGGACCCCGAGGTCGACGAGTCGCTCGGCTGCAGTCCAGCGTGCCCGATCGAAGGCCACGGAATTGAGCATCAACGGGAGTCCGATCGCGACGAGCACGACGATCAGGGCGACGGTGGCCACGACCGGCAACGGACCGACGGGTCTCGGGACCCCCGCACGGGGTGCCTCGGCCGCCGGCGCCACCAGCTCCTGCTCGAGTGGACGCATCAACAGGAGACCGGCGAGCGTCGGCACCAGCGGCCAGAGGTAGCGGTCGTACATCGTCCCGGTCAACCCGAAGGCGATGAGCCCGGCACTCATCGCGACGCAGAACATGAGCACGATCCCGGCCGGCGAGGCCAGACGCCCGGCGACGGCACGCGGAGACCGCACTGCCTTCCGGGCGTGGAAGCCGACGATACCGGCTCCCGCGGAGAAGGCGACGATGGTGGCAACGAGGGCGATGCCGTTGACCGTCGACCAGACGACGTCAGAGAAGAGGAGGGGCCGGCTGCCGAACGTCATGTACTGGAGAGGCGATCCCCATTGCGACGCGAGGTTGTCGAGCAGGACGGGCGGCATGGTCTGGCTGGCAACGAGGTCGCCGATGCGCTCGCGGACCAGGATCAGCCCGAGGATCGCGCCGACCGCCACGTCGGTCGGCCTCCACGTCCGCCACCAGGAGGCCGCTGCCACGACGGCGGCCGGAAGAAGCACGAACGCGAGGCTCGACACGGCGCGCGCGACCCGATCGGAGAAGTAGTCGCTGACCGGATGCGGGGCGAGCCCGATCTGACCCGGGAGCTGCGTCCGCAGGGAGTAGATCGCCACACACGAGACGACCACGGCACAACCGGTGAGCCACGGCAGCCATCTGCGCGGCTGGATGAGGACCGTTGCCACGAGGACGCTCGCAGGGGCTGCCAGTGCGAACTCCCGGATCGTGAAGGCAAAGATCCCGACGACCATCGATGCGACCAGCCATCTGCCCCGGACCCGGCCGCCGGAGACCGCAGCGATGCCCAATCCGAGGCAGACGAACTCCGCGGCCATGGCGGGCACGTCGGTCATGTAGGTCGGCACGTACGCGAGATAGCCGGGGAACAACGCGAGCAGCAACACGGCCAGCGTCGCCCGGCCGGCCGGGACGAGGTGCCGGACCAGCAGATACCCCGCCACGATCGCGACCACGGCTGCCAGCAGCCCGACGACCGTCAGCGCCCATGTCGCGCCGCCCGTGAGCCACAGGAATGGCTGCGCGAACAGGATCTGGCCCACCAGCGTGGAGGCCACGTTGCCGTCGAGCTCGAGCCGTCCGGTCTGATACAGGTGGAGCGCGATGCCGCGATAGGACCAGTCGTCGTTGCGTGGGATGTCGATCGCGCCGGCAGCCAGCGCTACCGCCGTCGGCACGACCACGGCGACGGCCAAGAGCGCCAGGATGGCGGCCAGGTCGCGAGTGCCAGGTCTCATGGCACCGTGCAGACCTCAGGGACGAACGATGTTCTTGAACAGGCACCAGACATAACGCGGGCCGACCCGCCACACGACGATGTGCGACTTCCCCGAGTGGCGCCGAAACTCATGCGCCGGGACTTCATCCAGTCGAGCCTTCCGCCGGAGGGCCTTGATCGCCATCTCCTGCTCGATCGTGAAGGTCTCCTCCGTGGTCCCGAGCGACCGCATGAGATCGCGCCGGATCGCCCGGAAGCCGTTCTGGTAGTCGGTCATCCGGACACCGAAGCGGTAGTTGATGGTCATCGTGATGAGCTCGCTGCCGAGCAGCCGGATGAACTCCGGGATCGACGAGTGCAGCTCGTCGCTGCCGCCGCGCATCCGGGAGCCGATCACGAGATCGGCCCGACCGTCGAGGATCGGGCCGACCATCTCGGGGATCCTTGCCGGGTCGTGCGATCCGTCGGCGTCGATGAACACCACGATGTCCCGGGACGCTTCGCGCGCTCCGATCCGCAGCGCACCGCCCTTGCCCTTCCCGTCGTCGAGGACGACCCGCGCGCCGGCTGCGGCGGCGATCTCGCGGGTCCCATCCTTCGAGTTCCCGTCCACGACGAGGATCTCGCCGCCGAAGCGCGGGACCCGCTCGAGGACCCAGGGAAGGTTCCTGGCCTCGTCCTTGGTCGGGATCACGATGGTGATCCGGTCGCGTTCCTCGGGGGTCAGCTCGCGATGCTCCGGCGTCAACTGGCGCTCTCCTCTGGCGGGTCGGGGCGGGCACGACGCAGGGCACCAAGCCTGGTGGGCAGCCAGTCGAGGCGTCGCCGGAAGAGGATAGCGACCGCGAGGAGCACGAGTCCGGCGATGAGGAGCGGCACCTTCGACGGCGTCGCGCGGTACGTCGCCACGACCTGGTGCTGGCCGGGCGGGAGGTGGATCCCGACATAGCTGGGCGACACCATGAACGTCGGGGTCGGTGCGCCGTCGACCGTGACCACCCAGTTCGGGTGGTAGGTGACCTTCAACATGAGGTCGGCCGCGGTGGGGCACTCGACGACGACGTTCAGCGAGTCCTCGCCGTCGGTCTCCGACACGGTCTTGCCGGTCGGACATCCCGCGGAGAGGTCCGGCAGGCCGGCCGGCGTCATGTAGTCCCAGTGGATGAACCGGTCCGCTGCGGGTTGGTCGCTCCGGAACCACGCGACGTTGGCATCGAACAGGTCGCTCTGGGTCGGCTCCTGCCGGCGTCCGGCGATGGCGACGTATTCGGCGATCCCCGTCGTCGGGACCTGGTACAGCGCGTACTTCCCGGACTGCAGGACAAGGCTGTAGAAATCGGGGACCTTCAGGCCGGCCGGCGTGATGACGTAGCGCGCGTCCAACAGGTCGTACTGCGACGCGACCTGGTCGCGGAACCACCAGATGAGCGACGAGTTGAGGGACAGGCCCTGATAGGGCGGGCCGGCCACGTCGATGTCGTTGAAGGTCAGGACGTCGCGGATGTTGAGGCTGCCGAGCGAGAGCTGCTTGCCCCAGTCCTCGCGCAGACCGGCGTACACGCGCCCGCCCTGCGGCATCGACTTGAGCGCGGCGACGATCACGTCGAGATCGGGGTCGGCCTTGATCGCCGTGTCGGCGATCTGCATGTCCTGCGTGTTGTCGCTGTAGAAGGACGCCCGCTCTGCGAGGGCCGGGACGAGGATCGCGATCAGCACCGCGGCCGCGACCAGGGGTCCCCACGGGGAGGTGTTCCGGAGTCGCACCCGACCTTCCGTCGTCGCACGCCCCACCAGCTCCCAGATGAGCGCGCCGCCGAGACCCATGAGCGGCACCGCGAACAGCTCCATCTCACCGATGAACCGGTGGATGAGCAGCCCGTCGCTCAACGGGAACAGGTCGAACAGCGGGCCGAGCGTCGGGCGCCCGAAGTAGAGCACCAGCCAGACGAGGAACCCGGTCAGGACGAACACGTTCAGCCGCGTCCGACGGACGACCGCGACACCGATCCCGAGCGCCAGCAGGACCGTCAGGACGGGCAGCCGGCCGTGGTCGAACAGGTCGCCCGTGAACAGCCAGCCGAGGATGGTCGGCGCCCCGAACGAGTCGAACTTGTACTGCTGGAGATACGGGGTGATGCTCAGGTACTGGCGCGAGGTGATGAACGGCAGCCACTGATAGGCGGTCACCGCCAGGACCACCACGCCGACGATGCCCAGCCGCACCAGGCGCGGAACGATCGTGCTCCGTCGAGCCCCGACGATGACGACCAGGATCAGCGTGATGGCCATCATGTAGGCATAGATGAGGTGCGACATCAGGAGCAGGGACAGCGCGACCATCGCGAGGATGTAGCCGGTCCCCTTGTTGACCACGCGATAGACACAGGCCAGGGCGATGAACGACAGATGGACCGCCCATGCCTGGGTGAACATCCCGAAGCCACGCCAGATGTAGCTGTCGTACTCGAACCCGTAGCGGAACGCCCCCGAGAACAGAGGTGAGGCCGCAGCCGCCATGGCCGACGCGACCACGGAGAAGCCCATCCGGCGCATCGACCAGTAGACGGTCAGCGGCAGCCCGACGAACAGGGCGTAGCGGACCAGGTTGAACATGGTGAACAGGTCGATCGTACCCAGGCTCAGCCTGTCGAGCAGCACGACGACCAGGGCCGGGAAGCTCTGGTAGTAGAGGGCCTGCGGGAACCCGAGCTCCAGCTGCGGCACCCAGAAGTCGAGCGGGTTCCCGCCCGACCGCAGCGTCTGGTCCATCCGCTGGATGAACAGGAACTGGAATGCGTCGTCGTTGAGGTTCGGGATCGCGAGCGTGACCTCGGGCAGCAGCCAGATCGCCGTGACGACCATCGGGGCCGCGACGAGCAGGGCGACAGCGACCTTGCCGACCCGTCCCAGCGCGACCTCCTCTTTCTCCTCCAGCTCGGGCGGCGTCGCGGCGAGACCGCGGATCGATCCAGCCAACCCGAGGAGCCCGGCGCGCAGCCCGCCCACCTGAGCCGGCGGGACGTCGCGCTGTCTCGCCTTCCTGGCGACGGGCGCGCCTGCGGCGGCGGTCACGACCGCTGGCTCGGCATCGGAGGCGACCACGGGGAGCCTGGCCCCGGACCCGAGCTCGAACAACGTCATGCCGAGAAGGATCGCCGTGGCCAGGACCGATTCGACGACGTACGGGAAGGCATCGAGAGGCAGCCCGAAGACGGTGGTCAGCGGCGTGAACCACAGCAGCAGCACCGAGATGCCGACGAGGACCCACCGAGCCACCTGGCCTGGAGACGTGCCCCGCCCGATCCGCCCGAGAAGGATGAGCTGCACCGGAACCAGGAGCAGGTAGTAGTACAGCCAGGACAAGGGGGACGCCAAGAGGACGACGGCGATGCCCGCGCCAAGCGCCAGGCACTCGCGCTGGAACGCGTCCGCGTCCGACCCGATCGCCCGAGGGCCGCCGCCGGCCGACTCTGCCACCAGCGTCGGGTCCGCTCTGCTTCGGCGCGCGCCGACGACCATCGCGCCGATCGTCAGGAGCACCAGCCCGACGAGCAGCGCCCTCGATAGGTCGGGGGCACCTGCCTCGACCGCCAATCTGACAAGACCGTAGTTGCCGTCCTGGACCGTATAGGTGACAGGCCCGCCGAGATCGCCGACGGACGTCACCCAGTCGAACCACGGTTGGAACGACCCCCACGCGACGACCCCGATGAGGCCCGCCACGGCCCCGCCGATGACGAGCCCGCCGAGCTGACGCAGCAGCACCCGCGGCCGACGGTCGATGAGCCACAGCGCCAGCAGGAAGGCGGGCACGAGCGCAAGGCTCGGTTTGAAGGCGATCGCGAGACCGAGCATGACTCCCGCCGCGATGTCGCCGGCCCGCGTCCGCCAACGTGCTCGCAGGACGATGAATGCCGCCACGAGCCCGATCTGGATCTCGGTGACGTTGCCCGTCCGGACATCGGAGAACAGACCCTGCGAGGTCACGACCACGATCGCCGCCGCTCCGAGCGTCACCAGCCACGACAGGCCGACGGCTCGCGCGATCGCGACCACTGCCACCAGCAGGACGAGGAGGCTGATCGCCTGCCAGGCGGTCGAATCGACGTCGTAGTCGCCCGTCGAGAGCCGTCCGAACAGGGCGTAGAGGAACGGCGTTCCGTAGGTCTCAAGGACGTCCCAGCGCGCCGCGCCCGCCACGGCGGCGGTCGAGCCACTCTGCGCGGCATCCGTCTGGATCTGCTGGGCGAGGGTATGGCGGGCCGGGTCGGAATAGATATCGGTGACCCCAGTGCCCGCCAGGCGGCCGACCGCCCAGTACTGGAAGAAGTCCTGCTGCCTTGACGCGCGACCGCTCGACCAGGACTGGCTGACACCGGCGACGAGGATGACCGCGAAGGCGAGCGCGAGGACGACGCGTCCGGCGACCTGCCAGCTGGCCCTGGGTCCGCGAGAGGCGTCGTCGGCCGCGGAAGCGAAGGTCGCGTCGGACATCGCTGCGAACCATAACGTAGAGAGGGCGGACTGGCCGCCGCCGCGACCGACCTCCAAGGACGCGGATTCGCGGGCGCCCGGTATCATGGCCGCGCCCTTCTTCCAATCCCGTCTAGGGGAGACCGATGAACTCGACCTCCGATCGGCGCCCGTCCCGGACCCGTCGCCGCGCGGCCGGACTCGCCCTCATGCTCACCCTGGTGCTCATCGCCGTCGGCGCCTGCACAAGCAAGTCACCGGCCGATCAGGCCCAGGACGAGCTCAACGCCGGGCTGGCAGCCGACGCGGCTGGCAACGCGGCTGAGGCGGCCACCCACTACAAGGCATGCCTGGCGCTCGAGACCACGAACAAGTACTGCATCTTCAATCTCGGGGTCCAGGCACAGAACGCCGGCCGAGCGCTCGAGGCGGAGAACGCCTACCGGCTGGCCCTGCTGCTGGACCCGGACTTCTCGTCGGCGCTCTATAACCTGGCCATCCTGCGCGTCGGGGCCGGTTCGATCCAGGAAGGTGTCGACCTGTACAAGCACCTCATCCAGGTCGATCCGAACAATGCCAGCGGCCACTTCAATCTCGGCATCGCGCTGGCGGCACTGGGCGACACGGCGAACGGCCAGGACGAGATCAACAAGGGGATCCAGCTCAATCCGGCACTGGTGGCTCCGGACAACCTCCCGGGTCCATCCGACACTCCGGGCGCGAGCGCATCGCCCGAGGCGACCCCGGAGGCGACTCCGGCCGAGACCCCGAAGCCGACCAAGACGCCGAAGCCGTCCTGACGGCAGCCGTAGCGTTCGGCGTGGGCCTCGGACACATGCAGGTATAGCTCCGGCTGATGACACGACGACAGCCCCGAATGGCGCGACCCGTCGACATTGGCCGGCACGGCGCTAACGAAGGTCGCAAACCCTGATCGCCAGCTGGCAAGGTGAACGCACGAGCCGCGGCGCTGGTGACACAGCCAGTCGCACCCTGGATGTCGAGGTGGCCTTGGCCGAGCGCGATCGCGGTGGTGATGCCTACTCCGGGATCACGATGATCTGTCTTGCGTTGAACCTGGCATCGAAAACGCCGCCAACGCCGGCGACCGGAGCGCTCTTGTACCTGGCGCTGAAGGTGATCGTGACTCCAGGGGTCAGGTTGGTGATCAGCACGGTGATACTCGCCCGGACTGGATCCTCGCCGGTCACTCGAAGCGAATTCGCATCCAAAGCAACGCTGTTGTTCAGGCTGACTGACATGAAACCAGTGGATTGCGGGTCGCCGTTGGACTTGCTGGTGCCGCTGACCTCGGCCGTCAGGATCACGAGCACCTGCCCGGAGGCCGGGACGACCACGGTCGCCGATGGCCCGTCGAGCAGCGGGACGTAGACACCCGAATTCGTCGTGACGATCCCGGTAGCAACGCCCTGGACAGCGCTTGCTGCTGCACCCGGGCCTGTAGCACCGGTGGCGCCGGTCACCCAGTGCGCCGGTCGGTCCTGTGGCGACCGGTGGCCCCCGTCGGTCCGGTCGGGCCGGTCGCGCCGGTCTGACCCGTCGGTCCGATCGGACCGCCTGATGGACCCGTCGCACCAGTGGCACCGCTGGCACCGGTTGCACCCGTCTGACCGGTGGGTCCGACCGGCCCGCCCGTCGGGCCGGTCGCACCCGTGACGCCGCTAGCACCGGTCGGACCGGTTGCGCCCGTGACTCCGGCGCCCGTGGCGCCGGTCGGACCGGTCGCGCCTGTGGCGCCCGTTGGCCCCGTGGGTCCTGGCGCACCAGTTGCACCCGCACCCGTCGATCCGGTACCACCCGATGTGCCGGTCGATCCGGTGGCGCCGGTCGGGCCGGTCGGGCCGGTCGCACCAGTGAGGCCCGCGCCCGTCGCGCCTGTCGTGCCGTGGCGCCGGTTGCCCCTGTAGCCCCTGTAGCGCCGGTGGCGCCCGTCGGGCCGGTGGGACCTGTCGGTCCGGTCGCGTCCGGTCAAGCCGGTGGCGCCTGTCGCACCCGTGGCACCCGTCGGACCGGTCGGCCCAGTCGGACCCGTTGCTCCCGTCGCGCCGGTGGCGCCGGTCGCGCCGGTGCGTGCCCGTGGCCCCAGTAGCACCGGTGGCGCCTGTCGATCCAGTGGCGCCCGTTGCGCCTGTGGCGCCCGTCGCTCCAGTGGCTCCGGTAGACGCCGGTCGATCCTGTCGCACCCGCGTCGCCCGTCACGCCTGTGATGCCGGTGGCTCCCGTCGCTCCAGTGGCGCCCGTTGCGCCTGTAGCGCCAGTCGCTCCCGTGGACGCCGGTCGCGCCCGTCGAGCCTGTGGTGCCCGTATCGCCAGTCGCGCCAGTTGCGCCAGTGGATCCGGTCGAACCGGTCGCTCCTGTCGCCCCGGTGCCGCCCGTCGCGCCTGTGGTGCCGGCATCACCAGTCGCACCAGTGACGCCGGTCGAACCTGTCGCGCCTGTACCGCCCGGTGGCGCCCGTCGCGCCAGTGACGCCGGTCGAACCTGTTGATCCTGTGGCACCGGTCGAACCGGTGTTGCCCGTCGCGCCTGTCGGACCTGTCGGGCCGGTCGGTCCAGTCGGACCAGTGGGCCCCGTGGCGCCGGTGGCACCGGTCAGACCGGTGGATCCTGTCGCGCCTGTGGAACCAGTCGCGCCTGTGGCCCCGGTATTTCCAGTTGCACCCGTCGATCCTGTCGCGCCGGTGCTGCCGGTTGCGCCCGTGTTGCCGGTCGGACCCGTCGGACCCGTCGGGCCTGTGGGACCGGTGGGACCCGTGGTTCCGGTCGCGCCCGTGGTTCCGGTCGCGCCCGTGTCGCCGGTCGCGCCCGTGGTACCCGTCGCGCCCGTGTCGCCGGTCGCGCCAGTGGTTCCGGTTGCGCCAGTGATTCCGGTCGCCCCGGTCGTGCCGGTCACGCCGGTGGCACCCGTGGTTCCGGTTGGGCCTGTCGCGCCTGTGCTGCCGCTCGCCCCGGTCGAGCCCGTTGCGCCGGTGCCGCCCGTCGCGCCGGTGGCGCCGGTGCCGCCCGTCGCGCCCGTGCTGCCGGTCGAGCCAGTCGCGCCGGTGTCGCCCGTCGGACCAGTCGGACCGGTCGGACCCGTGGCACCGGTCGAGCCAGTTGCGCCCGTCGCGCCAGTGCTGCCCGTGGCACCCGTCGATCCCGTGCTACCACTCGCTCCGGTGTCGCCCGTCGCACCTGTGCTGCCCGTCGCGCCCGTGCTCCCCGTCGGTCCTGTCGGGCCTGTCGGCCCTGTCGGTCCAGTGGCGCCGGTTGCCCCCGTCACTCCTGTCGCGCCGGTCGCGCCCGTGTCGCCTGTCGCGCCGGTGCCACCTGTCGCCCCGCTAACCCCGGTGGCGCCGGTCACCCCGGTGGCACCGGTAACGCCGCTCGCGCCGCTCACACCTGAGGGACCCGATGCGCCGGTGGCGCCCGTCGGCCCTGGTGCGCCCGTCGGACCCGTTGCCCCGGTCGGACCAGTGGCCCCGGTCGCGCCTCTTGGGCCGGTCGGGCCGGTGACGTTCCACTGCTTGAAGGCTTCGTTGGTGTTGCAGTCCGCGACCGAGTGGAAGTGGATGCTGATCCGTGCGGCCTTGGTCGTCCTGTTGACGCACGCATTGATGGTCGGGGAGGCCGCGCTGACGACACTCGACACGCCGACGACGAGGACGACGGCCATCATCAAGGCCGCCAGTGACGCTCGGAGACGAGTCGGTGACTTGGCCTCGGCCATCGGTTCCCCCGATTTCGAAAGTCGCGGTCTCGAGAGGGCCAGGAGGCACAACGAGACTCCAAGCTGGAGAAGTCTATTACAGGGGACTCTGATGTGGACCTTTCAACTTCCCGGTCGATCGCGTGTGTCGCTCTCGAGCGTCGGGGTGGCCGGATAGACTCTCCCCGACCGATGCGACGACCGGACCGAACTCGATCGATCCTCCTCGCGATGGGCGCCTTTGCGCTGGCGCTGGCGGGCGTGGGTGTCCGTCGGGTCGGGCACGCGCGTGCGGGCCGCGGACGCGACGGTCACGATCACGGACAGTGCGTACGATCCCGCGACGGTCACGGTGACGGCCGGCAGCGTCGTCACCTGGAACAACAGCGGGGCCAAGGCGCATACCGTCACCGCCGACGACGGCAGCTTCGACAGCGGCAACCTCGATCCCGGACAGGCGTTCGGCAACCTGTTCGGCACCGCCGGGACGTTCGGGTACCATGACACCGCCGACCCGACGCTCAAGGGGTCGGTCATCGTGACCGCTGCGGCCCCGACCTCAAGCGGGGCCGGCACACCGGAACCGACTCCCCCGCCCGGGACGCTCCCGCCCGACTTCGGATCTCCGAGCGTCGCGCCGGCGACGACCGCGCCGAGCCCCCTGGCATCCGGGTCTGGCGCTGACGACAGCGGGACGCCCACCTCGACCTCGTCGATCCTGTTGTTCATCGTCGCAGGCGTGGCGATCGGCATCGGCCTCTTCTTCGGTCGGCGTCGGCGACCGCCGGCCGCCTGAGTCGACGGAGCAGGAACGGAGAACGGCCCCCGCCGAGGCGAGGGCCGTTCGATCGTCTTCGGGTGACGCGGGGCGTCAGCCTCAGTTGGTCATGTTGAACGTCGAGCTCAGGTCAAGCGTGAACGGGTGCGGCGATCCGCCGCCCGTCGTGTCGGTGGCTTTCAGGCTGTAGAGCCCGGCCGCCGTGCTCGACCCACTGATCTTGAGGTCGGTGAATGCCGCGTAGCCGTTCACCATCGTTCTCTGGAGCGTCCCGGACAGGACACCCGCCACCGGGCCGGTATTGATCGACAACGTGACCTTGGTGTTGTTGTCGGCGACCACGTTGTTCCACTGGTCGAGGAGTGCGACCTGGACGCTGTACATCGTCTTGTTGAGCTTCTGGTTGGTGACCGGCTGGATGCTGAACCCGAGGTGGGTCGGGTTGCTGATGTAGAAGTCTTCCTCGTCGAATTCCTTGTTGTTGAGCTTGTCACTCATGTAACGGGCCGGCCAGTAGCCATTCGCGACACCGGGCACGTCGCAGACCGCGACGTAGTACTTGATCCCGGACGGGAGGTTGTTGCCGGGCATGTTCGGGACGTTGACGCCCGTGTTGGCGATGAAGTAGAAGCCGTCCGGATCTGAGAGGTACGACGCGATGACCGGTTGCGACGGCGTCGCCGTGCACATCGTCGACGGCGTGGGTGCCGTGTTGAACAGCTTCACGTTGGCGTTCGGGATGCCGGCGCCGTTGGTGTCGTAGATGAAGCCGCCGATGGCGGTGTACTGCTGGCCCGCGCCGACGATGCCGGCCGCGTCGTTGCCGGTGTAGATCTTCCCGGCGAGCGACGGGATCGGGAAGGTCGAGTCCAGGGTGACCTGGGTCTGGGACTTGAACGAGAAGCCGGCGCGGAACGCCGACTGTGCGGCCGCCAGCCAGCCGTCGGTGCCCTTGAGGCCGAACTCGAGGCTCAGGTGGATGTGCGCCTCATGATGCTTCGGGATCTCGAGACCCTCGACCTTGATGCACTTGACGAAGGCGTTGTTCGGGGGCTGGCCGGCGGTCCAGCTTGAGGCCGGGAGCGTCAGGCAGTTGCCGCCGGGGGCCGATGCCGCCCAGCTGACCGTCAGGGCCATGTCGTCGGACCGGTCGTCCGGATGCGCCCGGACCGCGGTGTTGCCGTCGGCCCGGAAGGCCGGGTTGGCGACGTTCTGGGCCCATAGCGGCGAGCCGACCGAGGACGCGCTCGGGCTCGTCGGGACGGCGGTCCCGACACTGGCGGGGAGCGACGGGACCGTGATGATCACGACCGTCGAACCACCGTTGTTGTCATCGATCGCCACGCCGTTGCGGTAGATCGGCGGGAGCTTCTTGCCCTTGACATGCATCGTGACGCCGGTCTCGTTCTGGAGATCGAGCTCGTAGTGGAACGTGCCGGGGTTGGTTGCCTGGAGCTTCTTTGCCGAGCCGGTGCCATTGCCGAACAGGACATCGAAGCCGTCGATGTGGTTGAAGTCCGCGTCGGTCGTCGCGATGTCGGCCAGCAGGCCGTTCGTCGACGGGTTGATGTTGAATATCGCGCTGGTTCCCGGGGCGAGCGAGCCGCTGTGGGTCGCCGTGAGGGTGAACTGGCCAACGTCGTTGACGCTGAGGTCGTTGAAGGTCGCGACGCCGCCGCTGAATGGCTGGGTCAGCGTCCCTGTCAGGGTGCCGTTGCCGCTGACGATGTTGAGGCTCAAGGTGACGGTGCCGGTGCCGGACGTGGTCGCGTTGCCGTACGTGTCGGCCGCTTGGACCGTCACGGATGGCGTGACGATGTCGTTGACGAGCTCATCAGTCGGCTGCTGGATGAACTTGAGCTTGGTCGCGGTCGACGCCGAGACCGTGATCGTGCCGGTCGTGCCGGTGATCGAGCTCGAGACCGTGTCGGTCGCGCGTGATCGTCTGGGTGCCGGCGGTCTTGAGCGTGCCGCTGAAGGTGCCGGTGCCCAGGGTGAGGGTCGAGTTCGCGGGCAGGACGGCCTGGCCATCGGTGCTGGTGAAGTGCGACCGTGCCGGCATAGCCGGTTGCGGTGTTGTTGAACTGGTCGAGGGCGGTCACGGTGAAGCTGAACGCGGAGCCAGCCGCGGCCGACGCAGGCGCGGTCACCGTGAAGTGATTCGCGTTCGCCGCCGAGACCGCGATGGTGACGCTGCCGGTGATCGAACTCGTGACAGTGTCGGTCGCGGTGATCGTCTGGCTGCCGGCTGTCGTCAGCGTGGTGCTGCTGGTGAAGGTGTGGACGCCGTGGTCGCCGGTCGTGAACGTGTAGTCCGCCGGAAGGGCGACGCCAGAGCCCGGATCAGTCGTCGTGAAGTGGATCGTGCCGACATAGCCGGTGGCGGTGTTGTTGAACTGGTCCTGGGCGGTCACGGTGACGCTGAACCCCGTACCGGCCGTGGCCGAGCTCGGTGCCGACACCGAGAAGTGATGCGCGTTCGCTGCGGAGACCAGGATGTTGCCGCTGGTCCCTGTGATCGAGCTCGTGACCGTGTCGGTCGCGCTGATCGTCTGGTTGCCGGCCGTCCTGAGGGCGGCAGTGACCGTGAGGATGCCGCCGGACAGGAGCGTCGTGTTCGCGGGCAGGAGTGCCTGGCCGTCGCTGCTCGTGAAGTGGATCGTGCCGACATAGCCGGTGGCGGTGTTGTTGAACTGGTCCTGGGCGGTCACGGTGACGCTGAACCCCGTACCGGCCGTGGCCGAGCTCGGTGCCGACACCGAGAAGTGAGTGCGCGTTCGCTGCGGAGACCAGGATGTTGCCGCTGGTCCCGGTGATCGAGCTCGTGACCGTGTCGGTCGCGCTGATCGTCTGGTTGCCGGCCGTCCTGAGGGCGGCAGTGACCGTGAGGATGCCGCCGGACAGGAGCGTCGTGTTCGCGGGCAGGAGTGCCTGGCCGTCGCTGCTCGTGAAGTGGATCGTGCCGACATAGCCGGTGGCGGTGTTGTTGAACTGGTCCTGGGCGGTCACGGTGACGCTGAACCCCGTACCGGCCGTGGCCGAGCTCGGTGCCGACACCGAGAAGTGATGCGCGTTCGCTGCGGAGACCAGGATGTTGCCGCTGGTCCCTGTGATCGAGCTCGTGACCGTGTCGGTCGCGCTGATCGTCTGGTTGCCGGCCGTCCTGAGGGCGGCAGTGACGGTGAGGATGCCGCCGGACAGGAGCGTCGTGTTCGCGGGTAGGAGTGCCTGGCCGTCGCTGCTCGTGAAGTGGATCGTGCCGACATAGCCGGTGGCGGTGTTGTTGAACTGGTCCTGGGCGGTCACGGTGACGCTGAACCCCGTACCGGCCGTGGCCGAGCTCGGTGCCGACACCGAGAAGTGGGTGGCCGGGCCAGCGATCTCGTGAAGCGTGGCGCTGTTCGTGGCCGCCCCGTCGGTGACAGTGATGGTCTCATCCCCGGCCGTCGTTGAGCTGGTCAGCGCGGCGCTGTAGTCGCCGGAGCTGTCGGTGGTCGCGGTCGTGCCAGCCACATCGCCGTCGCTGGCGATCGTGACTGTGTCGCCAGAGCGAGGGTTGCCGAACGTGTCGGTCACCGTGCCCGACACCTCGGTGGTGTCGACACCGTTGGCCGTGATCGTGTCGGGGGTGAGGGTGATCGAGATGTTGGCGGCCGCGGCGGCTCCGACCACGATCGCGAACTCCGTGCCCGTGATCGAGGCCGTGACCGTGTCGGTCGCGGTGATCGAACGCGTACCGGCGGTCTGGAGTGTGGCGATGAAGACGCGCACGCCCGCATCACCGCCGGTGAACGTGTAGTCGGCCGGCAGCGTTGCGGCGCCATCGGTGCTCGTGAAGTGGACCGTCCCGGTGTAGCCGGTGGCCACGTTGGTGTACTGGTCGTACGCGGTCACGGTGAAGCTGTGGCTGACGCCCGCGGTCGTGAACAGCGGGAAGTCGGTCACCGCGAGGCTGGTCGCCGCGCCCGACGTGAAGGTCACGCTGGCGGTGTCGGTGATGGGAATGGCGTTGATCGAGCCCGAGACGGTGTCGGTCCGGCTGACCGAGTCGGTCAGGGTGGCCGTGTAGGTCCCGTCGTGGTTGTCGGTGACCGAGCCGAGGCTGCCGAAATCGGCGCTCAGCAGGACGGTCCCGCCGCTGCTGGTCAGGTTGTTGCCGTACTGATCCTTGGCCTGGACGGTGATGGTGCTCGAGCCGATGTCGACCGAGACCGTCGTCGGGTTGGCGCTGATGGTGCTCGTCGCGCCCGATGCAGCGCCCGGCGTGAAGGTCACGCTGGCGGTGTCGGTGATGGGAAGGGCGTTGATCGAGCCCGAAACCGCGTCGGTCCGGGTGACCGTGTCGGTCAGGGTGGCCGTGTAGGTCCCGTCGTGGTTGTCGGTGACCGAGGTGAGGCTGCCGAAATCGGCGCTGAGCAGGACGGTCCCGCCGCTGCTGGTCAGGTTGTTGCCGTACTGGTCCTTGGCCTGGACGGTGATGGTGCTCGAGCCGATGTCGACCGAGACCGACGTCGGGTTGGCGCTGATGGTGGTCGTCGCGCCCGAGGCCGCACCGGGGATCACGGTCGTGTCCGAAGAGTCGGTGTCGTTGACAGAGTTCGGGTCGTGGGTGATGGACGTGCCCACGGTGGCCGCGTTGTGAATCGTCGAGCCCGCCAGGTGCGGGATGCCGACCGTGATGGTCACGATGGCCGAGGCCAATGGCGCCAGATCCGGGACAGTGCAGGTCTGGGTCGACGTGCCGAGGCACGTGATCCCGTCGGTGCCTGTATAGCTTGCAAACGTGGTGTCGCCCTGGAGCACGTCGGTGAAGCTGATGCCCTTTGCGGTGCTGCCGCTGGTCGTCGTGCTCTGGTTGGTGACGGTGATGGTGTAGGTCAGCTGGTCGTCGGCCGACACGGTAGCTGGGGCCGACTTGGTGATCGACACATCGGCCAGGCCGGTGACCAGGGTCGAGGCGTCATCGGTGTTGTCACTCGCGTCCGGATCGGTCGTCGTGCTGTAAGCGGTGTTCGTGTTCGTCACCGTCGTGTGATCGGCGACGTTGGCCAGGACTTCGAGCCGGAAGTAGATGGTCGCCAGAGCGCCGTGGGTGATCGTGCCCAGGACGATATGGTCGGCGGTGTTGTAGGTCGTGAAACCGCTCTCGCTGCCGCACAAGCCCGAGCTCGCCAGGCAGTAGCGGGCGTTGGTCGTACCGGCCGGGACGGCATCGATGACGTACACGGCCTGGGCATCGGACGGACCGGTCGTGTTGTCGACCGTGATCGTATAGGTCAGCGTGTTACCGGCGACGATCGCCGGGAAGTCGACGACCTTGACGTCGGCCAGGTTGGCCTTCGGCGTGGCCGTGTCGGTGTCGGTGGCGCTGTCGTTGGCCGCCGACGGGTCGGTCACGTCCACGGGGACGGCCACGGTGGCCGTGTTGTCGAGGTTGGCGGTCGCGGCCGAGCTGGTCTGGGCGACGACGGTGTAGGTCACGCTGCCGCCGGCCGGGATGTCGACGGTGTCGGCGATGGCCCCGCTGCCGCTGGCGGCGAAGGTCGTGCCGGTGCTGCCCGTGGCGGTCCAGGCGTCGCTGGTGATGATCGCCGGGAAGGTGTCGTCCACGCTCGCGCCGACGACGTCGGACGGGCCGCCGTTGCTGACGACGATGGTGTAGGTCGTGCTCGTCCCCGGGGTGTAGGTCGGGCTGCCGTCGTCCTTGGTGATCGACAGGTCGCTGACCAGGTCGGCGGTGTCGCTGTCGGTCGCGATGTCGTTGGCAGCCGACGGGTCGGTCACGCCCGCCGGGGCGGTCACGGTGGCCGTGTTGTCGAGGTTTGTGGTCGCTGCCGAGCTGGTCTGGGCGACGACGGTGTAGGTGATCGAGCTTCCGGCGGGCATGTCGACGATGTCGCTGATGTCGCCCGACCCACTGGCGGTGAAGCCACTGGCGCCGCCAGTCTGGACGGTCGTGTAAGCGTCACTGGTGACGATGGCCGGGAAGCTGTCGGCCACGCCCGCGCCGACGACGTCGGACGGGCCGGCGTTGCTGACGACGATCGTGTATGTCGTGGTCGTCCCCGGGGTGTAGGTCGCGCTCCCGTCGTCCTTGGCGATCGACAGGTCGCTGCTGAGCGTGACAGTCGTGGTGGCGGTGGCGCTGTCGTTGGCGCCGTTCGGGTCGCTCGTGGTCGTGCTGACCGTGGCGGTGTTGCTCAGCGGGCCGGCCGGGGTGTTGGACTTGACGGTCGCATTGATGACGATGCTGTGGCTGGCGCCGCTGGTCAGCGTGGGGAAGCTGGTTGAGCCGCTCCACGAGTTGCTCGAGCCGCCGTCGACGGTGAACGTCGCACCGGTCGCGAGCTGGCCGGGCAGCGTGTCGGTCACGAGGACGGACTGGGCGTCGGAGGGCCCGCTGTTGACGACGGTCAGGGTATAGGTGATCGGGCTGCCGGCCGTGACCGGGTCTGGGCTGTCGTCCTTGGTGATCGAGACGTCGGCCGAGCGATTGACCGTCGTGGTCGAGGTGTCGTTGTCGTTGGCCGCGTTCGGGTCGGCGGTCGCGTCGGTCGCGATCGAGGCGGTGTTGGACAGGGTGCCGCCGTCGGCGAAGTCCGAGCCGATATGGACAGTGACGGTGAAGGTGTGACTCGCGTTGAGGGCCAGGCCGCTGCTGGTGCAGGTGACCGTCCCCGCGGCTTCGGGGCAGGCCGGGTCGGAGCTGACGTAAGTCGTGCCGGCCGGGATGACATCGGTCAGGGTGTAGCCCGCGTTGTCCGACGGGCCGAGGTTCTTGACCGAGATCGTGAACGTCTCGTTGGTCCCGGCGGTGGCCGGGTCGGGCGAGGCGGTCTTGGTCACCTGAAGGTCGGCGCTGGTCGAGACGCTCGTCGTCGAGGTCGAGTGATTGTTGGTGGTGTCGGGATCGGCCGTGTCGGACGCGGCGTTGGCTGTGTTCACAACGGACCCGCCGTTGGGGACGCCAGAGAGGACGTTCGCGCTGATGACGACGGTGTGGTGGGCCGACGGGGCCATCGTGACGAAGGTGGTCATCCCGGTCCACGTCCCCTGGCTGACGGTGTCGAGCGTCCAGGTCGCCGTGGCGCCGTTGACGGTCGTCGGCAGGCTGTCGAGCAGGCTGACGTTCTGGGCATCCGATGGGCCGTCGTTGCTGACGGTGATGGTGAAGCTGATCTGGTTGCCGGCGATGACCGAGCTGTCGGCCGTCTTGACGTCGGCCACATCGGCGTGGGTCTGGATCTCGAGGTCGAATGCGGTCGCGGTGCTGCCGGCATGGGTCGCGCTGCCGCTGTAGGTCGCACCGATGTGATGCGTACCCGCGGCTACGCTCGAGGCCGGCGAGTAGTCGGCAGTGCAGCTGCCTGCCACCAGGGTGCAGGTGATACCCGGGTTGCTGAAGGAG
This sequence comes from uncultured Chloroflexia bacterium, assembly GCA_963813225.1. Classification (GTDB taxonomy): domain Bacteria; phylum Chloroflexota; class Limnocylindria; order Limnocylindrales; family CSP1-4; genus SPCO01. The sequence continues at coordinate 76,692 of CAWEYB010000001.1, forward strand.
CCCGAGCCATCGGTCGAGAATGTGACCGTGCCGGCCGGCGTCGAAGAGCCGAGCCCGTTGGTGTCGATGACCGTCGCTGTGCACGTGGTGGTCGCGCCAGCATCAACCGGCGTGGTGCAGACGACCGAGGTCGAGCTCGAGCGCAGGGTGACGTCGAACGCGTTGCTCGACGCGCCCGTCAAGGACGGAGAGCTCGTGGTGTTGAGGGTGAAGGCCGTACCGGCCTTGTTCACGGACAAGCCGCTGAAAGTGGCGATGCCACCCGACGCGGTCTGTCCCGAACCACCTGTCAGGGTCGCGCTGGTCGGGTTGGACCCGAAGGCCAGCGAGACGCTGGTGCTGTTGTCGCCGGTGACGAGGTTGCCAGCCGCATCCAGGATGCCGACCGTCACGGCCGGGGAGATCGTCTGACCCGCGATCGCGTTGGACGGTTGCTGGCCGAAGACAAGGTGCGTGGCCGTGCCCGGCACGACCGTAAAGCTTGTGGTCGCCATGGTCAGGGGGCCACTCGAGGCGGTGACCGTGACGTTGCCGACCAGGACCGCCGTGATCGTTGCACTGGTGGCCGTGCCACTGGACACCGGGACAGTGCTCGGTAGACCCGTCGTCGTGCCCGGACCGGCGGTCTGGGTGAAGGTGATGTTGCCAACGAAGCCAGTGACCGTGTTGCCCGCGACATCACGGATCCGGGCAGTGAACGTACGAGTGCTGCCTGAGGCAAGGTCGGCCGCGCTCGGGCTGACGTATTCGACGGCCGTGGGCGTGCCCGGCACCACCGTGAACGTCAGCGGAGCGACCGAGCTGATGGCACCGCCCGAGCCGGTCGAGCTGGCGCTGATCGAGACGGATCCGGCGAGCGCGCCTGTGACCGTGTCGGTCGCGACGCCGTTGACGGCGGCGAACGAGCCGAGCCCGGTGACCGTGCCTGTCCCGGCTGACTGGCTGAAGGCGACCGACAGGCCGCTGTCGGGACCGGTGGAGGTGACGTTGTTGAAGGCGTCCTGGATGGTCGCGGTGACGACCCGGGTCGTGCCCGCCGACAAGTTCCCCGTTGACCCGGTCAGGACGATCTTTGCGGCGGCGGCAGGATTGATGGTCTCGACCTGGGTCGCCAGGGTGAGACCGCTCGACGTCGCCGTGATGGTCGGTGTCCCGGCGACCGTGTCGCGATAGCGGAAGCTGGCTGTGTTCGCGCCAGCCGCGATCGCGACCGTCGTGATCGTGGCGGTGTCGGTCGTGTTTCGGAAGACTCCGCCGCCCGACGTGGTTGCGAGGCTGACGGTCCGAGCCCCGTTGATCGGGTTGCCGCCGGCATCCTGGACCTGGACGCTCATCGTCCCCGACAGGACTCCTGAGGTATTGCCGGCCGTGAGGGTCACCGGCGCGGTGATGAAGACGAGCTTCGACGCCGCCGCCACGATCACCGTGAACGTCAGCGGAGCGACCGAGCTGATGGCACCGCCCGAGCCGGTCGAGCTGGCGCTGATCGAGACGGATCCGGCGAGCGCGCCTGTGACCGTGTCGGTCGCGACGCCGTTGACGGCGGCGAACGAGCCGAGCCCGGTGACCGTGCCTGTCCCGGCTGACTGGCTGAAGGCGACCGACAGGCCGCTGTCGGGACCGGTGGAGGTGACGTTGTTGAAGGCGTCCTGGATGGTCGCGGTGACGACCCGGGTCGTGCCCGCCGACAAGTTCCCCGTTGACCCGGTCAGGACGATCTTTGCGGCGGCGGCAGGATTGATGGTCTCGACCTGGGTCGCCAGGGTGAGACCGCTCGACGTCGCCGTGATGGTCGGTGTCCCGGCGACCGTGTCGCGATAGCGGAAGCTGGCTGTGTTCGCGCCAGCCGCGATCGCGACCGTCGTGATCGTGGCGGTGTCGGTCGTGTTTCGGAAGACTCCGCCGCCCGACGTGGTTGCGAGGCTGACGGTCCGAGCCCCGTTGATCGGGTTGCCGCCGGCATCCTGGACCTGGACGCTCATCGTCCCCGACAGGACTCCTGAGGTATTGCCGGCCGTGAGGGTCACCGGCGCGGTGATGAAGACGAGCTTCGACGCCGCCGCCACGATCACCGTGAACGTCAGCGGAGCGACCGAGCTGATGGCACCGCCCGAGCCGGTCGAGCTGGCGCTGATCGAGACGGATCCGGCGAGCGCGCCTGTGACCGTGTCGGTCGCGACGCCGTTGACGGCGGCGAACGAGCCGAGCCCGGTGACCGTGCCTGTCCCGGCTGACTGGCTGAAGGCGACCGACAGGCCGCTGTCGGGACCGGTGTCGATCGTCCGCCCAGCGGCATCCTCGATGGTGGCCGTGACGACCCGGGTCGTGCCAGCGTTCAGGTTGGTCACGGCGCCAGTCAGGACGATCTTGGCGGCTGGGCCAAGGACGGTCGTCGTGACGGTGTTCGACGGGGTCGAACCTCCGCAGTTGCCGGTGCAGTTCGCGGCCGCCGTGTTCGAGTAAGTGGTCCCAGGCGTCGCACCGCCTGGAACGGTGACGGGCACTGTCACCGTGTATGTCGCGTTGTTGCCCGGGCCCGACAATGTGCATGACACATTGCTTCCGACCGTCGCGGCGCAACTCGAAGTTCCGCCACTGCCGCTGCCCGTCACGGTTCCGACTACCAAGCCTGCGGGGATGACGTCGGTGACGGTCATGTTGCCTTGGTTACCGTTTCCGTTTGCAGTGATCGTGTAGCTGAATGAGGCCCCGGGTACGGTCGTCGCAGGACCAACCTTCGTGACAGTCACGGCCGCCGCCACATACGGCCCCACGATCGGCCCGCCACTCCCCAATGGAGCAGCCCCAGCCGGCTGAACGATCTCGGTCCCGGTGTCGGCGATCGCCCGCTCTAGGTCGAGCCGCCCATTGCCCGTCTGATCAACGGTCCCGGCTGCCTCGGCCGATCGGCCCAGGCGCCCGACGATGACCCCGTTCGAGGCAGCCGGATCCGAGGCGCGCAGCAGCGCGGCCGCCGCGGCGACCTCGGCCGATGAGGCTGATGTGCCCGTGACAGAGCTGGTGCCGCCGCCCGGGGTGAGGGTCAGGATTCCCACCCCGGGGGCGGCAAGGAACACGTCCGGACCGTCGTTGGACGACGGATCCAGCGTGTCGGACTGATCGGTGTTCGAGACGCCGATGACGCCGCGGTCGCCGGCCGGGAAGGTGACGGTGGAGGAACCGTCGTTCCCGGTCGCGGCGACCACGACGACGTTGTGAGCCCAGGCGTAGTCGATGGCGGCCTGGAGGGCGTCCGAGAAGCCTGGGTTCGAGAAGCTCATGTTGATGACGTCGGCGCCGTGGTCGACGGCCCAGACGACGCCCTGGATGATGTCGCTGTCGGTGCCTTCGCCGTTCGCATCGAGGACGGTGACGGGCATGACCTTGACGCCCGCGTAGCCGATGCCCGCGATCCCCTGCCCGTTGTCGGTCAGGGCCGCGATGATCCCGGCCATGGCGGTGCCGTGGCCGTTCGGGTCGACCGTCCCGGCCGAGCCGTCGAGGATCGAGGTCCCCGGAACGAGCTGGCCGGCAAGGTCGGGATGCGAGGCATCGACGCCGGTGTCGAGGAGCGCGACGACCGCGCTGCCGCTCGGGGTGACCGTGCCGAAGACGTTGTTCCAGCCGATCTTGGGCAGGGACCACTGATCGGCGTACCCGCTATCACTCGGGTCGGCCTCGGCGGTCCGGATGCGGTCTGCTTCGACGCGGCGGACGTTGCCGTCGGCGAGCAGGTCCGCGACCACGCTCGACCCATCGGGCACGTCGATGAACGCCATGCCGAGCGCCGGGATGGAATCCGTGACGACCGCACCGACCGCAGCGAGGGTGCTGGTCTGGGTGGCCGCCGGGGTCCCTGGCGCGAATTCGACGATGAATCCCTTGGACCCGACCGGAGGTGCGGGGGTCGCGTCCGGGGTCGGTTCCGGCGTCGGCTCGGCGGTGGGCTCAGCCGTCGGCGCCGCGGTCGGCTCGGCCGTCGGCTCCGCTGTCGGAGTCGGCGTGTCGGTCGGTGCCGGCGTGTCGCTCGGCGCCGCGCTGGGCTCGGCGCTCGGTGAGGCCGATGGATCGGCGCTCGGGTCGGACGACGGTTGCGCCGATGGCGACGCGCTCGGATCGGCACTCGGGTCCGCGCTGGGATCCGCGGCCGAGGCCGGGATCGGGGCAAACAGGACCATGACCAGCAGGAAGACCTGCAAGATCACGAGGAAGCGGAATATCCGCTCGCGTGACGTGCTGAGCACCAGAGTCCCTCGCTCTCTGTGCCAGCAGACCACGAATTGGGCGAATCGCGCCATGACGCGAATACGCCGACCCCGGATCGGGGAACGGCGTCAGGGTCGGAAGACTGGGTCTGTGGTCGATGAGGAACTGATGAAAGATCGAAAGATGATGAGTGCTGCGACTGGGCTCGACCGCAGTGCCAGGATCCGATGGACCGATCGGCGGGCACGTTATTCCGTTTTTCGCAGGCCGCGTGATAGTGACCCACGCCCCCAAGGGGAGCCCAACCGTACTACCTGATATCGCAGATGCAATACCAGCGGACCCCTTCGCACGCCACTTGAACGGTCCTGCTGGTGCGTTTCGGCAACGAAGACCGAATTGGCCGACCGGACATTCGTACCAGCGCCGCTGCGCCCCGTCGGCGGAAACAAGACCCCCTCCGTTTGATGTCACTCGAGAGCATCAAGCCGTTGGTGGCGGTTTCGCGGAGCGTCGGCCACACCACTTTGATGCCCTAGAGTGACATCAGCCTCAAGGGAGGCCTTTCGCGACTGGCCCGCCAGCCGCCCTAGCCGCCGATCGAGGTCTCGAAGCCGGGGTCGACGAGCTCGACGGGACCGCCATCGAAGCGGGCGCGCACGCTGTCGACGGTCGCGCCTCGGTGGTAGCCCATCTGGAGGTGCGTGAGCAGCACACGGCCGGCCTTCGTGCGACGCGCGAGGTCACCGACCGCCGGACCGTCCAGGTGCCCCGCCCCGGGCACGACGGGCCCCGGACCGAACGACACCTCGCACAGGAGCGTGTCACCGGGTCGCACGAGGGCGTCGAGGTCCTCGGCCCTCCCGCAGTCGCCGGAGTAGACGAGTCCCGGGACATCGGCGCCGCCGTCGCCCGGCGTCGAGCCGGAAGCCGTAGCTGTCATCGGTGTGGGTCACCCGTCGCGCCTCGAGCGCGAACGGCCCGATGTCGATGGTGCCCACGGTCAGCGCCTCGATGTCGAGCGACTGGGCGCTGAAGCCGGGCTCGCCGTGGAGGGCATCGAGACGCGGGCCGAGCTCGGCCGGCGCCGATGACCCGGACCCGGCGCCGCGGCTTCTCGTAGCGCAGGTAGTGGCGCAGCGGGACGAGGTCGATGTAATGGTCGGGATGGAGGTGGCTGACCACGAAGGCATCGACCTCAGCCGGGTCGACCAGCCCCGCCAGCCGCGGGAACGACCCCTGGCCGACGTCGAGGACGAGGCTCGCGCCGGCATGGCGAACCAGATAACAGGCCCCCGTTGCGCCTGCCCGGTCGGTGTAGGCCGGTCCGGCGCCGATGACATCGAAACGCATCGTCTACGGGCTGGCCCGATCTGCGTCGCGGCCGTGCGGTCCGGGCCCGGCCTGCCCATCGGCTTTGACGGGGTCCTTGCCCTTCGGCGGTTTCGGCGGGTGCGGTCGATGCTGGACGTGTGCCGCGCCGGGGTTCTTCAGGGTCGTCGCGGTCGGTATCGCAGCCGGCGCGCCGAGCCCCTGATCGGCGGGCGGGCTGATCGACGGGTCGGCCGGGGCGCCACACTGCGGCACGACCGGGCTCTTGTGTGCAGCCTGCGCGGTCGTCGCGATCGCGTCCACGTCACCGGCGTGCGGCGACCCATCGAGCTTGCTCGTGTGCTTGCCTGCCTTGTCGAGGTCGTCGAGCGCCATCGTGCTCGACGTCAGGGCCTGCTCGGCGGCCTGACGGGCCTGCGATGGGACGCTGTCGACCATCAGCGTCAGGACGACGACATGACGGGTCACGGTCACCTCGAGGGCGGCGCTGGCGGTCGGATCGCCACCGCTCCCGTCAGCCGCCTCGACCACGATCCTCGAATACGCGACCAGCGCCGCCTGGGTCCCGGGCACATCGCCCGAGCTCGACGCCTGCTGTGCTTCCTGAAGGCGCTCCTCGAGCCGGTTCACCTCGGCCTCGGCGCGGTCGACAAGATCGGCCGGGAGGTTGGCCATCTCGGTCCACAGGCGGGCGGCGTAGAGCGGGCCACCTGGTCGGGCGCCGTACGCCGTCCCGACCAGGATGAAGAGCGTCAGGGCGCCGGCGAACACGGCCGCGGCCGGGCGTCGCCAGGAGGGTCGGCCGCCGCCGACCTTTCCCGTCGCGGCACGGGCCGAGGTGGTGGCTCCGGCCGCATCGAAGGTGGCATCGGCGTGGATCAGGGCCGCTCGCCGGTGCGCGGCGGTCATCACGGCCGTCCGCATCCGGGTCGTCGCAGCGGCGCTCGGGGACAGCCGCAGGTCCGCGTACGCCTCGAGGCGCCGCGCCAGCTCGATGTACCCGAGTTCGGTGCGATCGATCATGTCGTCGTCCATCAGCCCGTCCTCGGTCGCTCGAGCGACCCGGCTGGCTCGCTGGCCGCCGGCTCCTCGATCCCGAGCTGGCGCCGCAAGGCGGCGATCGCCCGGAACTGCAGGCCGCGAACGGTGCCTTCCTGCTTCCCCATCACCTCGGCCGCCTCGCGGGCGGAGAGGCCGGCGAAGAAGCGGAGCGTGATGGCGTCGCGCTGGTCCTCGGTCAGGGTCGACAGGGCAGCCCCGACCGCATCGATCTCCTGGCGCGTCACCGCCAGCTCGTCCGGGCCGGCGTCGCCATCCGCCCGATCGGCCGACTGGGCGAGGTCGGCATGCTCGTGGCTGGTCCTGATGAAGTCGATGACCGTGTTCCGTGCCAGGCGGAACAGCCAGCCCCCGAACGGGATGCCTCGTGATTCGTAGCGAGGCAATGCTTCCAGAGCCTTGACGAAGACCAACTGCGTCAGGTCCTCCGCGTCACTCGGGCGTCGGACGCGGCTCGCGACGAACCGGTGGATCGGCAGGTGGTAGTGGTCGAAGAGTCGACCGAAGGCCCACGCATCCCCAGCCTGGGCCTCTTCCACGAGCCGCTCGACCGCGGTGTCGTCAAGGCTCACAACGAACGGCCCGTCACAGCGTTAGGTCTGGGGGTCATGCCGCGCCCATCCTACCCCCGAGGCTGGCCTCGCCGAGTCCTCAGCGAGCGCGGATCGGGACCTCGACGCGTTCGGTCCCGGGGCCGCGACGGAAGGTGAGTGCCTCGAACCCGGCCGCAGCCGCGATCCCGTAGCCGTCCGCCAGCCCCCATGCGAATGCGGAGGCAGCGTGCGCGTCGGAGCCGATGGTCAGCGCCCGCCCGCCGAGCTCGTGGAAGCGGGCCACGATCGCCGCGTGGGGGAACGTGACCGCCACCGGGTAGCGCAGCCCGCTGGTGTTGACCTCGAGGGCCGTGCCGCTGTCGACGAGGGCCCGCAGGATCGGCTCGTACAGCTCGGGCGCGGCCTCGAGCGCAGCGGGCAGGATGTGCGGGTACAGGTAGCGCTTGACCACATCGATGTGGCCGATCGTGTCGAACAGCCCGATCGGGCGGCAGCGACCACCTCGTCGAAGGACGGCGCCACGATGTCCGCCAGGGAGCGGCCGGCGATCCAGCCGGCGACGGTGCGCTGGCTGTATGGCGATTCCACCCGATCGTGGACCGAGCCGATGGTGAAGTCGTAGGGATGGCGGGCGAGATGGTCGCGGATGTCCGTCTCCCAGGATCGGTCGTACGTCAGCTCCGCCCCGAACCGGATCCGAAGGCCCTGCGGCGCCCATCGCTCGGCGGCGTCACGGACGATCCGCTCGCGATCCGCGAACGTCGTGTAGCCGAACGCCGGCGCGCCCGGCTCGAAGTCGACGTGGTCCGTGATCGCGATCTCGGCGATCCCACGCTCGACAGCGGCCGCCGCGTACGTGTCGATCGGGACGTTGCTGTCGGGCGATAGCTCCGTGTGCAGGTGGGCATCGAGCGGCAGGTCGCGTGCCTGGCGATCGGTCTGTGTCTTCAACGAGACCCCCCGATTGCTATGCCACTCGAGAGCATCACACGGCAGGCGGCACGCGACAGACGGCAAGCGGACCGCGACGCCGGGCCGGCCGACCCGTGCTGATGCTCTCGAGTGACATCAAGGACGGAGGGGGTCGTCGGGCGGACGGAGGGGATCGCAGGGCCGGTGCCAATCACCCCGAGATCAGACCGAGCTCGTGGCCGACCCGATCGAAGGCGGCGAGCGCGATGTCGAGCTGCTCGTCGGCGTGGGCGGCGGTGACGATCGTCCGCAGCCGCGACTTGTCGATGGCGACGGTCGGGAAGACGACGGGCTGGGCGAAGACGCCCTCCTCGATGAGCCGGTCGCTGAAGCGGCCGGCGGTGTCGGGGTCGCCCATCATGACCGGCGTGATCGGGGTCTCGGAGACGCCCGGTGTCGAAGCCGAGCCGGGTCAGCTCGCTCTTGAACGATCGGGTGTTGGCCCACAGGCGCTCGAGCAGCTCGGGCTCGTCCTGCATGACCTTGATGGCCTCGCGACACGACGCCACGACGGACGGTGGGTGGGACGTGGAGAACAGGAACGGCCGGGCACGCTGGGTCAGGATCTCGCGCAACGCCATGGACCCGGCCACGTAGCCCCCGAGCGAGCCAACGGCCTTCGACAGCGTCCCGACCTGGATCGCGACGCGGCCGTGCAGACCGAAATGGTCGACCGAACCACGCCCGTTCCGGCCCAGGACACCGGAAGCGTGGGCGTCGTCGACCATGACGGCCGCGCCGAACTCCTCGGCTGCGGCGACGATCCCGGGGAGCGGCGCGATATCCCCATCCATCGAGAACACACCGTCGGTCACGACCAGGATCAGCCGGTATTCGCCGCCACCAGGCCGTCCGGTCTCGCGGGCCTCGCGCAGGATCTCGCGCAGGGCCGCGACGTCGGCGTGCGGGAAGAGCTTGCGCGGCGCCTTGGACAGCCGCATGCCGTCGATGATCGAGGCGTGGTTGAGCGCGTCCGACACGATCAGGTCGGTCTCGCCGGTGACGACCGGGATGACGCCGGTATTGGCGGTGAAGCCCGACTGGAACGTCAGGACCGCGGGGGTCTCCTTGAAGACGGCCAGCTCGGCCTCGAGCGCCTCGTGGATCGACATCGTGCCGGCGATCGTCCGGACCGCCCCGCTCCCCGACCCGAACTCGCGGACCGCGTTGGCGGCCGCGTCGCACACGCGCGGGTGGTGGGTGAGCCCGAGATAGTCGTTCGACGACAGCGAGATCAGCCGCCGGTCGTCGACCGACACGATCGGCCCCTGCGCCGACGACATGACCCGGAGCTTCCGATAGAGGTGGCGCTCGCGGAGGGCGGCGACCTCGTCGGACAGGAACGCGAGCGGGTCGGCGCGGCCGGTGTCGTGGGCTGTCATGACGTCCAATCCATGATGACCTTGCCGGAGTCGCCGGCGCGTGCCGCGGCGAACGCGGCCTCGAACTCGCGGAACCCGAACCGGTGGGTGATGGCCGGTGTGATGTCGAGTCCCGACTGGAGCATCACCGTCATCTTGTACCAGGTCTCGTACATCTCGCGACCGTAGATGCCCCGGACGGTCAACATCTTGAACACGATCGCGTTGACGTCGAGGCTGATCTCCTCGGTCGGGATGCCGAGGATCGCGATGCCGCCGCCGTGGGCCATCGCCGCGATCGCTGCCCGCAGCGCTGTCGGGTTGCCCGACATCTCGAGCGCGACATCGAAACCCTCCACCATGTCGAGCTCCTCGAACGCCGACTCGAGGGTCCGCTCGCGCGGGTCGATGGCGAGCGTGGCGCCCATCCGGGTCGCGATCGCGCGGCGGTACGCGTTGGGCTCGCTCACGATCACGTGACGGGCGCCCGCGTGACGTGCCACGGCCGTCGCCATCAAGCCGATCGGCCCGGCACCGGAGACCAGGACGTCCTCGCCCAGGATCGGGAACGCGAGGGCGGTGTGGACCGCGTTGCCGAACGGGTCGAAGATCGCGGCGACCTCCTCGTTGATGCCCGACCAGTGGTGCCACACGTTGGTCATCGGCAGCGCCACGTACTCCGCGAATGCCCCGTCGCGCCCGACACCGAGGCCGATCGTGTTCGGGCACAGGTTGCGCCGGCCGGCCAGGCAGTGGCGGCAGCGGCCGCAGACCACGTGCCCCTCGCCGGACACCAGGTCGCCCGGCTGGAAATCGGCCACGTTGCTGCCGACCTCGACGATGTCGCCGACGAACTCGTGACCGACCACGAGCGGTGGCTGGATCGTCTTCGCGGCCCACGGATCCCACGATTCGATGTGGAGGTCCGTCCCGCAGATGCCGGTCTTGTGGACCCGGATCAGGACGTCGTTGATGCCGATCTCGGGCATCGGCACCTCGCGCAGCTCGAGGCCCGGTCCGGCGTGGGTCTTGACCAGGGCGAGCATCGGGCGAGCCTCCGAGGCGGGTCGGTCGAGGGAGTGGTCAGTCGGCGTCGAGGTCGTCGTCCGCGTCGTCGTCCTCGGTCCAGTCGATGACCGCATTGTCCACCGCCCCGATACCATCGATCTCGCAGCGGACCCGATCGCCCGGCTCGAGGTAGACCGGCGGATCGCGGAAGACGCCGACACCGGCCGGCGTGCCCGTGGCGATGACGTCGCCCGGGTCGAGGGTGATCGAGCGGCTGATGTGCTCGATCAGCTCGGCGACGGTCCAGATCATGTCGGCGGTCGTGCCGTCCTGCATGAGCTGCTCGCGCCCGGCGTCCGGTCCGGACCCCGGGATGCGCCACGAGCGCAGACGGAGGGTCTGCGGGTCCGGGATCTCGTCGGCGGTGACGAACACCGGACCCATCGGCAGGAACGTGTCCGAGCCCTTGGCCCGCAGCCACTGGCCATCGCCGACCTCGCCCTCCGCCAGCGCGGCGGGGATCCCCTGCCAGTCGCGGGCGCTCACGTCGTTGACGACGACGTAGCCGGCGACATGGTCGAGCGCGTCGCTCCGGGAGACGCGGCGGGCGGTCGTCCCGATGACCACGCCGAGCTCGACCTCGAGGTCGAGAGCGTGGGTGCCCTCGGGCCGGACGATGTCCTCCCCATCGGCGATGACGGCGTTGCTGAACTTCGAGAAGAGGAGCGGACGGGGCGGCCCCGCCCGGCCACCCTCGCTGACGTGCTCGTGGTAGTTGAGTCCGACGCAGACGACCTTGCCCGGCAGCGGGATCGGCGCGATCGTGCGGACGTCAGCGAAGGCGATGCCGGTGGCCCCGGCCAGCGTCTCGGCGCGGTGCCGGAGGTCGTCGAGCGACGCCGGCTCGAGGTCCGCGCCGGTCAGGTAGCCGTCCATGACCGGGATCAGACGGCCGTCGACGAGGACGGCCGTCCCCGCATCGTCGAGCCCGAGATAGGAGACGAGGCGCATCAGCTGCCCGATGGCGAGGCGGTCGGCACGTCGGACGGGGCCGCGCTGGGGCTCGGGTTGACGCTGCCGGGCACCTCTGTCGCGCTCGGGTTGGTCGATGCTGTTCGGGGTCGGGCAGAGCGGCTCGAGGTTCGTCTTGCCGCCCCATTGGTTCCAGTAGGCCGTGATCTGCGCCTGGTCGAACGTCTCGAGCGGCAGCACGCGGCCCCAGACGATCGCCTGGAACGGCGAGCTCATCTGGTCGAACCGGGCGATCACCGGGCCGCAGTTGGCGACCGGCGGGAACGCGTCGAAGTACTGCTTGAAGGCCGCCTGGCCGTCGGGCGTGGCGCCCGCGCTGTCGCCCTTGTAGAGGATGACCAGCCCGCCGTGCTCGAGGTTGTGGATCCAGCCCTGCGGGATGACCGTGTCGCCCGGCCCATAGACGCGGGCGGGGATCGGTCCCGACGTGCCCGGGTTGTTGAAGTGGTTGCCCGACGCCGGAGCGCAGTAGGTGTAGGTCACCTTGGTCCCGGGTGTCACATGGTTGTGGCCCATGTCCGGCTGCGGATAGCCGAGGTTCGGTGTCGCACCGGGCGCCGGGGAGGCAGTCGGGGTCGGGGTCCAGATCGTCGAGCAGGCGAAGGCCGGCTGCGCCGCCTGGAAGAAGACGAACGCCGACAGCAACGCGACGCCGATGACGGCGGCGATCAGGACCAGCGGCGTCCTGTTGCGCTCGAGGAACGACGGCTGGTAGGCGACCCTCTGGCGCTCACGACGGCCGGCGCGGCTGCCGGCCGCGCGGGAGGACGTGCCGGAGCGGGTGGAGGAGCCGGTCGGACGTGAGGACGAGCCGGACGGACGGGCAGAGGGGCCGGTTGCCGGCTTGCCGGTGGCGGGCTTCGTCGCGGCCGCAGCGGCTCCTGCGGCGGCGCCTCCGGTCGCCGCGGCGGCGGCGGTGCCCGGTGTGACCCCGAGCGTGATCGGCTCGGCAGCAGCGTCGGCCGAGGCCCCGGTGGTCTCGGAGGTGGCCCCCGAGATCGTCGGCGTCGGCGGCGGCGTCCCTCCCGTCGAGCCGGGCGGCGTGGAGGCCGGTGTGCCCGACGGGCGAGCCGTCGAGGGTTTGTAGCCGGGCCGCTGTCGCCGGCGGTTCGCTTTGCTCACGGGTGGTCGCCCTCGTGGTTCAGATGGTCGGTCGGATGGTTCCTGGGGGTCGGGACGCGGCATCGGTGCGTCCCGCGCAGTCCAGAGGGTACCCGTCCCGTCGCCAGTTCGTGTCCGGACACGGCTGCCGGCAGGGGACGGGAGCGCGTCACTGCTCGTTCAGGTAGGTGCGGACCTCGGGGCGGAGCAGGCCGCGGAAGAGCAGCAGGCCGAGCGCGGTCACGAAGATCGCCTCGACGATCAGCCGGCTCAGCGCCAGCAAGGGCACGAGCGGGATCGTGAGGCTGGCCAGGCCGAGGGCCAGCGCCCGGCCGGCCTGCTTGCGCTGGAGGACCAGGGTCGTGGTGAAGATCGTGTAGGCGAGCAGGCACATCACGATCAGACCCTCGAGGCTGACCGGCGTCGAGATGGCGGTGTCCACGACCGAGCGCAGGCTCAGGCCGATCCCGATCAGGATCAGCGCGGCATAGCCGAGGAACAGGCGGATGCCGCCGGGCATCTCGCGGATACGGGTCAGCATCGGCTTCGCATCGTAGCGGAGAGTCGCGTCGGACCGTGCGCGACCGCGCGCGACCGCGCGCAACCGCGCGGCGGAGCATCTGCCCGATCGATGCACGTGGACTGCATCAGGTCGCGTCCAGGCGAGCACTCTACGCACCAGTGATGCCGCCTACATGCATCACACCGGGGAATGGTCGCGACGCGGAGGCGCCGCAGTCTTGACATCGCCATCCGCCGACTCGTACGGTCGCCCCGGAACCGGCTAAACCGGTTTACGGCGTCTGCGAGGAGCCGAGGCACCGTGGACCAGCGCACCGTTCGGCCACGCATCGACGACGTCGCCCGCGCGGCCGGCGTCTCGAAGACCGCGGTGTCATTCGCCTTCAACAGCCCGGAGCGGCTGGCGCCCGAGACGGCTGACCGGATCCGCGCCGTCGCCGAGCAGCTCGGATACACGCCGCACCCGGTCGCCCGGATGCTGACCCAGGGCGCGACGCTGACGATCGGGGTGCTCACGCCGCAGCCGCTGTCGGTCGTCTTCGCGAACCCGTTCTTCGGCACGTTCGCGTCCGGGGTCGGCGCGGCCGCCGAGGATGCCGGCTACGCGCTCCAGTTCATCTCCCCGCTGCGTGGCTCGCTGGCCGGCGCGATGCATCACGCGACCGTCGATGGCGTGGTCGCCGTCGGCTTGTCGGGCGATCATCCGGAGGTCGACGAGATCCGGCGCGCCGGCGTCCCGGTCGTGCTGGTGGATTCGACCGACGTCTCCGACTGGAGCTCCGTCGCGGTCGACGATGCCGGCGGGGCACGCGCAGCCGCGGAGCACCTACGCGAGCTCGGTCACCGCGACGTCCTGGTCATCGGGGTCGAGCCGCCGGCGCCAGCCTCGTCCCCTGGCCATGACACGAAGCGGCGTCACAGCTCGCCGGCTGGCCGGGTATCGCGAGGCGTTCGCCGCGGCCGGCGTCGAACTTGGTGACGAGCGCGTGGTCGCCGGTCCCGCCACCATCGACGGCGGTGTCGTCGCCTTCGATCGAGCGTGGCGGGCCGGCCTGCGTCCCACCGCCATCCTCGCCATGAGCGACGCGCTGGCGATCGGGGCCATCGGTGCGCTCCGCGGTCGGGGGCTGCGCGTGCCCGACGATGTCAGCGTCGTCGGCTTCGATGACATCGAGGTCGCCGCCCACCTCGATCCACCGCTCACGACCATCCACCAGTCGATCGCGCGCAAGGGCCGTGAGGCGATCGAGCTGCTCCTCGCGGCCATCGAGGCCCGGACCGCGCCACGAAGCCGCGACGCCCGAGCACAGGATCCTGCCTACCCACCTCGTCGTGCGGGCCTCGACGGGCCTCCTCCGCCCACGATGAGCGTCGACACGCCGTCGTGGGTCCGCGACGCGATCTTCTACCAGGTCTTCCCCGACCGGTTCGCGGCCAGCGAGCGCGTCCACAAGCCCGGCGCGCTCGAGCCGTGGGACGCTCCACCGACGATGCACGGCTTCAAGGGTGGCGACCTGCGCGGGGTCGTCGAGCGGCTCGACTATCTCGAGGACCTCGGGATCTCCGCGCTGTACCTCACCCCGGTCTTCACCTCGGCCGCCAACCACCGCTACCACACCGACGACTACCTGGCGGTCGATCCGCTGCTCGGTGGCGACGACGCCCTGCGCGAGCTGCTCGACGCGTGCCCACGGGCGCGGCATGCGCGTCGTGCTCGATGGCGTGTTCAACCACGCCGGGCGCGGGTTCTGGCCGTTCCACCACGTCCTGGAGAACGGCGCCGCGTCGCCGTACCGCGGCTGGTTCCACCTCGACGATGCGCGCCTCGATGCGGGCCGGCCGCTGCTCGCCTACCCACCGCCCGGCAGCCCGCCGGCGGCGCTCGGCTACGAGGCGTGGTGGGGACTCCCTGCCCTGCCGAAGCTGAACACCGACGACCCCGAGGTGCGTGCGTTCCTGTTCGGCGTCGCGGAGCACTGGCTCCGCTTCGGCATCGACGGCTGGCGGCTCGACGTGCCCGAGGAGATCGCCGACGAGTCGTTCTGGCAGGAGTTCCGGGCACGCTGCCGGGCCGATCAACCCCGACGCCTACCTGGTCGGCGAGATCTGGCACGTCGCGCCCGAGTGGGTCCGCGGCGACCGGTTCGACGCCCTGATGGACTACCCGCTGGGCGAGGCGATCCTCGGGTTCGCCGGTGGGTCACGGCTCGACCTCGGCGTCGTCGCGGGGCACGACCAGTACCGGCATCATGTCCGGCCGACCGATGGCGTCACGTTCGCCGCGCGAGTGCTCGAGATCTGCGCCGCGTACGACCCGGACGTCACCGCTGTCCAGCTGAACCTGCTCGGGTCGCACGACACGCCGCGGCTGCGGACCGTGCTGGGTGGGGATGTCACCGCGGTCCGGCTGGCATTGCTCCTGCTCGCGACGCTCCCTGGGGCGCCGTGCCTGTACTACGGCGACGAGGTCGGCCTGCTCGGCGGGAACGATCCGGCCAACCGCGGCGCCTTCCCGTGGGACGAGGCACGCTGGGACATCGGGCTTCGCGAAACGGTCCGCGCGCTCCTGCGGCTGCGCGCGGCCGAGCCGGGTCTGCGCGACGTCTCGGTGCGCACGGTCGGCGCGGAGGGATCGGCGGTGGCCTTCGAGCGCGGCGTCGGGACCGATCGCTGTGTCGTTGCGGTCAATGCCGGTGACACGGCCGTCCGGCTCGCGCTGCGGTTCGCCGACGGATCGAGCGGCGCCGGTGGGCATCTGGCTGCGGTCGAGCTGCCCGGGCTCGCCCGACCGACCGAGACGCCGATCCTCGACGGCGCCGCCGCGATCGACCTCGAGGCGCAGAGCGGGGCGGTCCTGCGCGTCCGCTGACCACCGTCCGAACCGGCGCCCGGGACGCTGATGGGTCGATATCCGGCGTTGCCGTCATACTCCCCGGTCTGTGGCAGATCTACCGATCGACCTCGGACCCGGGCTTGCCGAGCAGCTCACCCGGATCCTCGATGTCGAGGCGAAGATCCCGAGGACGCTCGAGGCACTGGGTCCGGTCGGGGGACGAGATGTGCTCTTGCTCGACGGCGACGACGGGATCCGTGCCCGGCAACTCGCCGAGCTCGGCGGGCGGGTGACGTTCGTGAGGACGAACGGGCCGGCCGGGTTCGACGCGCCCGACGCATCGAGTGATGTCGTGATCAGCCTGTGGAGCTCGTTCCGCGAGGGTCTGGCCCACGACGTCGCCGAGGCGCGACGCGTGCTGCGGGCGGACGGGCGGCTGCTGGTCGTCCACGACTACGGCCGGGACGACGTCTCGCGGCTGCGCGGCGACCTTCCCGAGTACGGGGCCTGGAGCCGGCGCGACGGGCCGTTCCTGGATGGCGGGTTCAAGGTCCGCGTCGTCCACTGCTTCTGGACCTTCGAGTCGCTCGAGGCGGCAACGACATTCCTCAGCGAGGCATTCGGGGCGGTCGGCCGCGAGGTGGCCGCGAGCATGAAACGTCCCAGACTGTCGTATAACGTGGCCGTGTACCACCGATCCTTCGAGGCGGACGCATGACGACACGGGCGACCGGCGGGAGAAGGATCTCGCCCGGGGCCGTGTTCCTCGCCGTCGCCCTGATCGGGTCGCTGGTCTTCGCGCTGTACGCGATCACCGTCCGCGACGCCTCGCAGATCCCGCTCCTGGCGGCCGGCGGCGTGGTGCTCGGGATCGTCTTCCTGGCTCTGGCGGCATATGCGTTGCGCGGGACATGGCGGGCCGGGATCGAGGCACGGAACGGGCGGGCGCTCGCGCTCGGGATCGGCGGCGGGATCGCGGCCATCATCGGTGCGGGCTGCATCTCCGGGGCGGTCATCCTGTTCCTGTTGTCGCAGCAGGCGCCGGTCAGCTGAGGGCTGGGCCGCAGGGGCCGTGGCCGGCGGGCCGCGGAGCGCGCCGATGTTCCTCCCAGGCGCATATTTCGCATATCTGAGCGTGGACGCTCATCGAATCGTGCACTTTCTTGTCGATTCTGGAGGTCGACCACGCTCGAATATCGAGAACGTGCGCCTCACAGGAACATCCGGCCCGGAGCGCTCGGGACGGGAGCCGGGCGGGATCCACGCCGCGAGGCGGGCGCCGGCCCGGGCGCTGGGCCGCGGGCCACGCCGGCCCGGCCGCAGCGGCCGCGCCCGCGGTCCGGCGACGGAGGGGGCCACGTTCGACCCCTCTGGTAGACTCCGGCCGGTCGTCGCCCCCATCGTCTAGAGGCCTAGGACGCCACCCTTTCAAGGTGGAGATCAGGGGTTCGAATCCCCTTGGGGGTACCACCCTGCGGGCGCCGGCGACCGGCGCTCACGACCCTGCGGCGACTGACCCCGGTGAGCGTCAGGACGGGTTCGACGGGCTGCTCGGTGGTGTCGAAACCTCAGCCGACACGACGCTGGCGGCCGGCGCGACCGGATCCACTGCAACCGACGTCGGGGCCGATGGGACGCTGCCATCGAGGCCGCTGCGGAACTCCCGGAACGCCTTTCCGAGCGCGGCGCCCGTCTCGGGAAGCTTGCCCGGACCAAGGATGAGCAGCGCGACCACCAGGATGACGACGAGGTGGACCGGCGAGAGGCCTTCGAGCATGGTCGTTTCCCTTGAGATCGCGGCGGATCCGTACCGATGTGCGAGCCAGCGTCGT
This sequence comes from uncultured Chloroflexia bacterium, assembly GCA_963813225.1. Taxonomy (GTDB): domain Bacteria; phylum Chloroflexota; class Limnocylindria; order Limnocylindrales; family CSP1-4; genus SPCO01. Next base: position 94,504 of record CAWEYB010000001.1, read on the forward strand.
GTTGGCCGATTCTACGCTCGATGCCCGGCTCGCCCGCCAGACGCCCCTGCTACCATCGGGCGCGATGGAGATCATGGGCATCGAGATCCGGACGATCGTCAGGGACAACGTCGCGATCCGCTGCGACGGCTGCCTCGAGGTCATCGACGGCACGCCATGGCGCGTGAACCTCCTCGACATCGTCGCGGCCGAGTCGCCCGTAGACTGGACCGAGCGCCCGATGATCAATCCGGGCCCGTTCCAGTTCCACGCCGACCCCAGCCATGTCCGTCGCTGGATGGCCGACAAGGGCTACCTGTTCTGCCGTCGTGGGGAGGTCCGCGAGATCATGCGGCCGATCCGCATCCCGACCGACCCGCCCGCCTGGGGCCTGTGCGACGGGATCCATCGCGACGACCACGAGTTCGTCCCGGCCTGAGCGGCGCGCCGGAGCCGAGGACGCCACGGCGACCCCGCAACATCCGGTTGACACGGTCCTCACGGGCCTCCTATCCTGCCACCGTCCCGAGCGACAAGACGCGTACGTAGATTCACCTAGATTCGCCTAGGTTCCCCTCTCGCCAACCCCTTTCATGTCGACGGGCCGAGCGCGCGTATCCCCCCACGCGCGCTCGGCCTGTCGGCCACCCCGCAGAGGCTCCCATGGCAGACTCGGTCGCCGCCTCGCCCCAATGGCTCTCTCTCGGGCCTGCCAGTCGTCTCGTCGGGGTCGATCCGGATACCCTCCGCCGCTGGGCCGACGAAGGCCGGATCGAGGCGTACGTCACGCCCGGGGGCCACCGCCGGTTCGATCGCACCACGATCGAGGCCCTGGTCGCGACGAGACGGTCGGGCGGTCGCCCGCTGGCCAGCCTCGGCGCCAGCCCCGAGCGCGTGAACAGCGCCTATCGCCGCAGCTACACGCCCGATCACGCCGCGCAGCAGGTGTCGCCGGACGATCAGGACGCTCGCGAGCGGTACCGACGCGACGGGCGCCTCCTGGTCGAGGCGCTGATCGCGCATCTCGACGCCGACCCGGCCGACGCCGTCGAGCGAGCGCGCTCCGAGGCGGATGCGGCCGCCCTGGTCGACGACCTTGCCCGTCGTCTGGCGGCCTCGGGCATCAGCCTGACCGAGGCGGTCGGGATGTTCGTCGCCGCCCGACGACCGTTCCTCGATGCGTTGACCGGGCTCGGGCGTCGTCGTGCGCTCGAAGCGTCGCGGCTCGCGGTGCTGTACGACGACGCCTCCGGGCTGCTCGATCGGCTGCTCCTGCGACTGATCGGGACATTCCAGGAATCGGCGCGCGCCGCATGAACCTGCCCGTCGTCCTCCCTGCGCTCACCTCGATCCTCGCGCTCGTCTTCGCGCTGGCGCTGTTCGACCAGTGGCGCGAGCGACGCGGCGGCTTCCAGCTCATCTGGACGCTCGGCATGGTGTTCTACGGCATCGGCGCCGGCTGCGAGGCGATCGCGGCGGCGAGCGGCTGGAACGAGACCCTGTACCGGACGTGGTACCTGACCGGCGCGGTCTGGACGGCCGGCTGGCTGGGGCTCGGGACGACGTTCCTGCTCGGCCGGACCCGGTTCGGCTACAGCTTCGCGCTGTGCCTGTTCCTGGCCGGGCTGTTCACGTTCCTGCTGCGCACCAAGCCCGAGTACGCCGGGGCCGGCGCGCTGCCGCTGTTCTACTTCATCGTCGCCGGCGTGCTGGCCCTCGCGGTCGCCGTCGAGACCTACTTCGCGAACGAGCGCTGGCCGCTGCTGGCCGCGGCGGCCGTCGTCGGGGCGACGATCCTGAGCCTCGTCCTGATGGCGACGACGACGCTGCCGGCGCCCGGCTACGCCGTCGACCCGACGACCGGCGCCCCGGTCGCGACGCTCTTCCCGGCCCAGCTCCGGCTGCTGACGCCGTTCCTCAACATCACCGGCGCGTTCGCGCTGATCCTCGGCGCGATCTTCTCGACCTACGTGTTCATGCCCAAGCGGCGGGTGCTCGCCTACTCGCTCGACCCCAACCAGCCGGGCGACGAGTTCCTGTTCAACCTGGTCATCAGCGCCGTCGCCATCCCGGTCAACCTGGTGGCGTCGCTGCCGGGCGCGGCCCGGGCGCTCGTCGCGGGCAAGCTCCACAGCCGGGTCCCGGCCACGATCCTGATCGCCATCGGGGCGTTCGTGGCGACGCTCGGCGACACGCTCAACCGATTCGGGATGACCGAGTGGTTCCAGCTCGGCAAGTTCCTGGGGGTGCTGTTCCTGTTCGCCGGCTTCCTCGTCTCGATCGAGGTCTTCCACCAGATCCGGGTGCCGTTCACGCGCATCGCCCTCGGCCGGGCGCGACACGAGCCGGCCGGCGCCGAGCAGATGGCGGCGGCGGCCGAGGAAGCCGTCGACGAGCGCGCCGCGGCCGAAGCGGCACGAGGCTGACGGCCGAAGCGGCACGGCGCCGACCGCCCGCGGCTGAGCCCAGAACCTGACGTTCCGGGCCCCCGCCGCCCTACCATGGCGGCGATGTCCGCCGGCCCAGCGACCCCGATCACGACCGCACGAGCGCGTCCCACCGTCCCAGCGGTGGTGGCTCGACCGCCCGTCGCGGGGTTCCTCGTCGTCATCGTGGCGGCGTCGCTGTTCGGGATGCTCGGGCCGCTGTCGCGCTTCGCCTACGACGCCGGGATGACGCCGCTGGCGTTCGTCGCCTGGCGCGGCGCGGTCGGGCTGATCGCCACGGCGGCGTTCGTCGCGTGGCGGATCCGGCGCGGCTCGGAGCGGATGACCCGGCTGCGCGACCTCGACCGCGGCGCGCGGCTCAGCCTCGCGGTCGCGGCCGTGATGGGCTTCACCCTGAACCTCGCGATGTTCATCGCGTTCGACCTCGTCACGGTCGCGCTCGCGCTGCTCGGCTTCTACACGTACCCGGTGATGGTCGCGCTGGTGAACGTGGCATCCGGGCGCGAGACGCTCGACCGGCCGCGGATGGTCGCCCTCGGGCTGGCGGTGGCCGGGATGATCGCCGTGGTCGCTTCGCAGCTCGACCCGGCCGCCGGGATCCGATTCGATGCCATCGGCTTCGGGCTGGCGCTCGGGGCGGCGCTGAGCCAGACCGTGTTCGTCGTGGTCAGCCGGACCGGCTACCGGCAGGTCCCCGCGGACCAGGCGATGGCCGTGGTGCTGGCCACGACCGTCGGCTGCAGCCTGGTCGTCGGGCTGTTGACGGGCAATGGCGCCGCGCTCGGCTACCCGGTCCGCGACCCGTCCGTCCTGCCGCTGCTCGTGTTCACCGGGCTGTTCGCCGCCGCCATCCCCTCGACCATGTTCCTGACCGGGATCCGGCTCGTCGGCGGGACGCGGGCCGGGATCCTGATGCTGTTCGAGCCGGTGGTCGGGGTGGCGCTGGCCGCCGTCCTGCTCGGGGAGTCGCTCGCGCCGATCCAGGTCCTCGGCGGCATCGCGATCCTCGCCGCGGCCGTGATCCTCCAACGGACCGCGGCACCAGGCGAGCGCGCGGTGGCGGCGCCGGCCATCGAAGCCGATGCGGTCGCCTGACGTGGCCGGCCGCATCCGGGTGCTCATCGTCGACGACCACGCCATGGTCCGGCGGGGGATGCGCGACTTCCTCGACCTGCACGACGACCTCGAGGTGGTCGGCGAAGCCGCCGACGGCGAGGCGGCACTCACTGCCACGGTCGAGCTGCGGCCCGACGTGGTCGTCATGGACCTGCTGATGCCCGGCATGGACGGCATCGCGGCCACGACCGAGATCAAGGCACGCCACCCGGCGGTCGAGGTGGTCGCCATCACCAGCTTCATCGAGGAGGACCGGATCACGGCCGTGATCGAGGCCGGAGCCAGCGGGGTCCTGCTCAAGGACGCCGAAGCCGACGACCTGGCAGCGGCGATCCGCTCGGCACGCAACGGCGACGTCTACTTCGATCCGGCGGTGGCCGGGATCGTCGCCCGGCGGATGCGGACCGGCGGGGCGCGGGCGTCGGCGGAGGCACGGGCCGAGGCGGCGCTCGGGCAGCTCACCGCCCGCGAGCGCGACGTCCTTGGCTGCCTCGCGCGGGGGCTGTCGAACCGGGCCATCGCCGACGACCTCGGGATGGCCGAGCGAACGGCCCGCACGCACGTCTCGAACATCCTGTCCAAGCTCGGCCTGACGAGCCGGACACAGGCGGCCCTGTTCGCGGTCGAGCATCGGCTCGACTCGGATCGGTGACCCTGGTCGCCGGACCGCCCGACGCGCCAGCCATCGTCTTCGTCCACGCCACCCGGCTGACCGGGTCGATGTGGGGCCCGCAGCTCGCGGGGTTGAGCGGCGAGTTCCGGACGGTCGCGGTCGACCTTCCCGGGCACGGATCACGTGCCGGCGAGCCGTTCACGATGGCGTCGGCGGCTGACGCGCTGGCGGCGGACATCGGGGAGCATGCCGGCGGCCGCGCGGTCGTGGTCGGCCTGTCGCTCGGCGGATACGTGGCCATGACGCTGGCCGCGCGCGAACCGGCGCTCGTGCGCGCATTGGTGCTGTCGGGGTCGACGGCCGAACCGGTCGGCGTCCGGATGCTGCCGTACCTGGCGCTGGCGTCGGTCATGGGCCGGGTCGGCGACGAGCGCCTGCGACGCATCAACGCGCGCTCCTTCCGGCGCCGCTACCCATCGACCATCGCCGAGCCGATCGTCGAAGGTGGCTTCTGGTCACGCGGCGGCGCAGACGCCCTGCGGGCGGTCAGCGGCGAGCGTTTCGTGCCCCGTCTGGCCGCCTATCCCGGGCCGACGCTGATCATCAACGGCGAGCGCGACCTCCCGTTCCGCCTCTTCGCCCCGGCCTTCGCGGCCGCCGGCACCGATGTCCGCCGCGTCCGCCTGGCCCGCGCCAGGCACCTGGCCAACCTCGACCAGCCCGCCGCGTTCAACGAGGCCATCCGGCGGTTCGTCCGGTCGCTCGAGGTCGAGTAGGGCGCGTCTGACTGCGCCTGACGACACCGCGCAGGATGACCTTTTCCGACTGGTTTCGAGCATGCGGAATCGTTCCGCTTGGGCGAAACCATCCGAAGAACGACTCTGGCCGATGTCTCGTCGACCGTGGCCAACGGCCCCGGGCGGTCACGCAAACGCCCCCGGCTATACTGGCCCGACCCGCTGACAGCCCGTCATCCAGAGGTTCGATTGCGCGTTCGAAAGGCCGTCTTCCCCGCCGCCGGCTGGGGCACCCGCTTCCTCCCGGCGACGAAGGCCCAGCCCAAGGAGATGCTGCCGCTCGTCGACAAGCCGATCATCCAGTACGCGGTCGAGGAAGCCGTGGCGGCCGGGATCGAGCAGGTCATCATCGTGACCTCCAGCCAGAAACGGGCGATCGAGGACCACTTCGACCTCTCCTACGAGCTCGAGCACCTGCTCGAGGAGAAGGGCGACATCGAGATGCTCCGGCAGGTCCGCGCGATCAGCGACCTCGCCCAGGTGGCATACGTCCGGCAGAAGGAGCAGCTCGGACTCGGGCACGCGGTGCTGATGGCCAAGGACCTCATCGGCCACGAGCCGTTCGCGGTGATCCTGCCCGATGACGTCGTCGTCGGCGATCGGCCGTGCATCGGCCAGCTCATCCACGCCTACCACCAGACGCACAGCTCGGTCATCGCCCTGATGGAGGTCCCGCCGGAGGAAGCCGGTCGCTACGGCGTCATCGATTCCGAGGCGACCGCGGACCCGCTCGACCACGGGCGTCTGCGGCTGATCACCAAGCTCGTCGAGAAGCCGCCAGCCGGCGAGGCGCCGTCGAACCTGGCCATCATCGGCCGGTACGTGCTGACACCGAAGATCTTCGACAAGCTCGAGCAGACCCAGCGCGGCGCCGGCGGCGAGATCCAGCTGACCGATGCGATCTCGGCGCTGATGGAGGAGCAGCAGGTCTTCGGCTACGAGTTCGAGGGCACCCGCTACGACGCCGGGACGACGATGGGCTGGCTCAAGGCGTCGGTCGAGATCGCCCTGGCGCGCGACGACCTGGGCACCGAATTCCGCGCCTACCTCCACGGGCTGAAGCTCTGACCGACCGGCACGTGGGGTACGATGCCGCCGCACGACAGGTCGGGCGGAACGCGCGCGGCAGGGTTTGAGGGGACGATTTGGCAGAGATCGGGCAGGTCCTCGGGGGCCGCTATCGACTGGTCGAGCTCCTGGGCAGTGGCGGGATGGCGACCATCTATCGGGCCACCGACACCGGCCTCGGTCGCGATGTCGCGCTGAAGCTCCTTCGCCCGGAGTACCTGCGCGATCCTGATTTCTCGTCCCGCTTCCGGCAGGAGGCGCAGGCGGCCGCCTCGCTCAGCCACCCGAACATCGTCCACGTCTACGACTACGGCGAGGACCCGAGCGGGCCGTACATCGTCATGGAGCTCATCGACGGCGAGGACCTCGCGTCGATCCTCCGCCGGAGCGGCGCGCTCCCGCCCCGCCAGGTCGCCCGCATCGGTGCCGGCGTCGCCCGGGCGCTCGCGGCGGCACATGCCCGCGGTCTGGTCCATCGCGACATCAAGCCGGGCAACGTGCTGATCGGCGCCGACGGTGCGGTCAAGGTCGCCGACTTCGGGATCGCCCGGGCGGTCGCCGAGGCACAGGTCACACTGCCCGGGACGACCCTCGGCTCGGTCCATTACTTCAGCCCCGAGCAGGCCCGCGGCGAACCGGCCACGGCGGCGTCCGACATCTACAGCCTCGGCATCGTCCTGTACGAGATGCTGACCGGTGCTCGCCCGTTCGAGGGCGACAGCGCCGCGTCGGTGGCCCTGGCGCGGCTGACCGGCCCGATCCCGGACCCGGCGGCGGTCCGACCGTCCGTCCCGACCGACCTCGCCTCGATCACCCGGCGCGCGCTCGCGCTCGATCCGAAGGACCGGTGGCCGTCGGCCGCGGTCATGGCCGACGCGCTCGATGCCACGCTCGCCCCTGGCGGTGGTGCCGCAGCCGGGTCGCAGCGGCAGGCGCCGCCGGCGCAGGAGCGGCCGGAGCGGCTGGAGCCGCAGGCACGGGCGAACCAGGTGACGCCGATGGTTCGAAGGCCGGGGCGGCGGCGGCGGGCGCGCTGGTCGGCGCCACGGTGGTTTCCGCGACCGCACGACCGAACCCAGCCGCCATCCCATATGCCCCTGACGCCTACGTCGGCGCCGACGGCGACACCTCGACCGGCACCCCGCCGCCGCCTCCGGGCACGACGGGCGGCACGACCGGCGGCCCGGATGACGACGGCAAGACAAGCCCGCTCGTGTGGGTCGCCGGGATCGTCGCCATCCTGCTGCTCGCCGCGATCGCCTTCCTCGTCTTCCAGCTGACATCGGGCGGCTCACGGACGGCCGACCAGGTCGTCGTCCCGAACCTCGTCGGCCAGACATCGGCAGCGGCTACCCAGCAGGTCGCAGCCCTCGGACTGACCCTCACCCCGACCGGCCAGGTCTCCTCGGATCAGCCCGAGGGCACGGTCCTGTCGCAGGACCCGCCGGCCGGGACCAAGGTCGACGCCGGCAGCGTCGTCAAGGTCAACGTGGCTACAGGCCCTGGCACCGTTCCGGTCCCGACCATCACGAACCTCGACGAATCCAGCGCCCTCCAGGCCCTGTCGGACGCCGGCTTGCGCGTCGGCGTTCGCACCGAGGACTTCGATCCGACGATCGCGGTCGGTCTCGTCTCCGCGCAGAGCCCGTCGGGCGGGATCGTCGTCGCCAAGGGCACGCCGGTCGACTACACGATCTCGAAGGGGCCCGAGCCCACACCGTCGCCGACCCCATCGCCGACACCGACCCCGACGCCGACACCGACACCGACGCCCACGCCGACACCGACCCCGACGCCCACGCCTACGCCGACTCCGACGCCTACGCCGACACCGACTCCGACGCCTACGCCGACACCGACCGACGACACCGCGTTCCCGTCGTAGGTCGGCGGGTCAGCCTCGGCGGTCGCCCTCCGCGCGCTGGCGGTGGATCTCGACACCGGCGTACGCGAGCGGGCCGTCGAGCCTGACCTCGGGCTTGCGGACGCGGACGACCACCTCGGTCGCGTCGAAGTCGGCGAGCAGCTCGTGGCTGATCGCCTCGGCCAGCGCCTCGAGCAGGCGGAACGATGTCGATTCGACGATCTGCCGGACGGCGTCGTAGACCCGGCCGTAGTCCACCGACAGCTCGAGGTCGTCGTCGAGGCCGGCGGGCTGGAGGTCGAGCATCAGCTCGACGTCGACCTCGAACGGCTGCGCGGTGAGCTGCTCCCATTCGTAGACGCCGTGGCGGCCCTGGAAGCGCATGTCGGCCAGGACGATCCGGTCGCTCAGGGCGGGCCTCCTTCCGTGACAGGAGCCACCCGTCTGGTGCGGACGACGGCATCGGTCATGCGGGCGGCGCGGACGTTGGCCTCGACATCGTGGACGCGGACCATGTCCGTCCCGGATGCGATCCCGAGTGCCGTGGTGGCCAGGGTCGCTTCGAGGCGGTCATCGGGGGGCAGGTCCAGGACGCGTCCGAGGGTCGACTTGCGGCTCGTCCCAAGGAGGATGGGCCGCCCCAGCATCCGCAGCGCGTCGAGCTCGCGCAGGAGCTCCAGGTTGTGGTCGGCTGTCTTGCCGAACCCGAAGCCGGGATCGACGATCAGGTCGTCCCACGGCACGCCGAGACCCGCGGCCCGATCGAGCGCTCGCTGGAGATCCGCGATCAGCTCCGGCAGGAAGGTCCGGTAGACGGGCTCGGCGCGGTTGTGCATGACGATCAGCGGGACGCCGTGGTCGGCCGCGAGCCGGGCCAGTGCGTCGTCGTCGCCGACCGCCCAGACGTCGTTGATGAGGTCGGCTCCGGCGGCGAGGGCTGCCTCCGCGATGGCGGGCTTGGTGGTGTCGACGCTGAGCGGCGTGTCGGGGAGGGCGGTCCGGACGGCCGCGATGACCGGCAGGACCCGGGCGCGCTCCTCGTCCGCACTCACGGCCGCGTGACCGGGGCGCGTCGATTCGCCACCGACGTCGAGGATGTCGGCGCCCTCGGCGACCATCTGGAGCGCCTGCGCCACGGCGGCCTCGACCGGGTCGTCTGCGCTCGATCCCGCGAGGAGGCCGTCGCCCGAGAACGAATCGGGCGTGATGTTGAGGATGCCCATCACGTACGTCCGCTCGCCCCAGCGGAACGTGGACGGCCCGATGCGGGTGCTGCCGAGATCGCGCGTCGCGTCGGTCATGACGGTCAGGGTACGGGGTCGTCGTCGGGTTCGGGGTCGCGCAGGCTCGGGTCGTCGACGAGATGTCCGCGTGCGGCCCCGACGAGATAGAGCGATCCGGCGATCAGGACGGGACCGGACGGCTCGGCGACGAGGGCGGCCGCGGCGGCGTCGATCGGATCGTCCTCGACGACGATCGTGCGCGGGACGCCGGTCGCCCGCCACAGGGCGGCCAGATCGGCCGCCGGCAGGGCACGCGGCACGGGAAGGCTCGTGCAGATGACGGTCGAACCTGCCATCGCCGTCGAGGCGGCCAGCGCGGCGACCACGCCCGCGACGTCCTTGTCGGCCATCGAGGCGGTCACGAGCGTGAGCGGGCCGGGCGCCAGGTACGGTCGGAGGTCGTCGAGCGAAGCGGCGAGCGCCGTCGCCCCGGCCGGGTTGTGGGCACCGTCGAGCAGGACGTCGCGGCCGGCGGCGCGGACCAGCTCAAGGCGCCCGGGCCAGACCGCGTTCGCGTAGCCGCGGCGGCGGGCATCGTCGGGGACGGTGGCGATGCCGGCCGCCTCGAGCGCGTCCAGCGTCGCGTCGGCGATGGCCACGTTGGCGGCCTGGTGCCGGCCGCGGAGGCCGATGCGCGTGCGGCCGAGTCGCGGCAGCTCGACCTCGATGCCGTCGCGGTCCCAGCCGAGGAGCGGCGCGGGCTCGACCTCGGTCAGCGGCACGGCCATCCGCCGCGCGCGTCGCCGGACGACCGCCAGACCGTCACCGCGCGCGCCGGTCACGGCCAGGTCGCCCGCGCTCGATGATCGCGGCCTTCTCCCGGGCGATCTTCGTGATCGTGTCGCCGAGCCGGTCCATGTGGTCGAGGTCCACGTTCGTCACGACGGCCACTCCCCCGTCCCAGGCATGGGTCGCGTCGAGCCGCCCGCCGAGACCGACCTCGACGAGCGCGAGATCCGGACGCACCTCGGCGAAGCGGGCGAAGACGACCGCGGTCAGCAGCTCGAACTCGGTCGGGTCGCCGTAGCGACGCGCGACCCGATCGGCGATGGGCAGAACCAGCTCGACGAGGCGGGCGAAGTCGTCGGCGGCGATCGGCCGGCCGTCGACCTGGACGCGCTCCCGGTAGGTGACGAGATGCGGCTTGGGAGTGGTGCCGACGCGGTAGCCCGCGGCACGGAGTCCCGCCTCCGCGAGCGCCAGCACGCTTCCCTTGCCGTTGGTCCCTGCGATCAGCGCGCCGCGGACCGTCCGTTCGGGGTGGCCCAGCTCGCGCAGCAATGCCCGCGTCCGCCCGAGGCCCAACCGGATTCCGAAGCGCCCGCGCTCCGAGAGTGCCCGGAGTGCCTGCTCGTACGTCACTCCCGGGTCAGCTCGTCCTCGTAGAAGACGCACTGGTTGAAGCGAGGTGTCAGGCACACGTCGTTGACGTAGCCCTGCTCCATGTGGACACCGCCGCGCAGCTGGCAGCGCGACGTGTTCGTGTCCTGGCGGATCAGTGCCTTGAGCAGGTGCGGCGCCTGGATCGGGATGGCTCCGCGACTGCCGGTCATGTAGAAGTGCGGGCAGACGTTCCGGCGCAGGTTCGGCAGCCCGAAGTTCGGCCGCAACATCGCCTGCATCCCGGCTGCACTGCCGGGTCCGGTGGCGGGGGCATTCGGGGACGGGGTGACACGAGCGATGGGCCCGACCCCGAACTCCGGTCGCCCGGTCGGGTTCGATCCTCGCTTCCCGGATCGTGGATCGCGCGCCTGCACCAGCGTGTGTCCCTCGGATCGTGGGCGCCCGCGACGAGGGTCGTCACGCGCGCAACCCGGCCAGAGTACAACGCACCGCACCCGTGGGTGCGACGCTCGCCGACCTCAGCAGGCGCCGGTCACGCGTTCGCGAGCGGCCGTGCGACAATCGCGCCGATGACGACACGGCGCGACCACCGGCCGACCCATGTCCGGCCTCGTCCACCGTCGACCGGCCGGCCTGCCCCGGTCAAGGTCAAGCCGCGCGCTCCCGGATCCACCCGGCTGGCCGGCCACCGCCCGATCGATCGTGGCGGAGGGATGCCCTGGATCATCCGCCTCGCCCTCATCGCCGCGATCCTGGTCCTGAGCGCGGGGATCCTGTACGTCGGCGCTCGCGGGTTCGGGGTCGTCGTCGGCGGCGTCGGTTCGACGCTGAGCGGCTTCGTCAAGGGCGTGACCGCGACGCCCTCGCCCTCGCCCGTCGTCGATGCCGTGTCGGCCGCCCCGACGCTCGACCAGCCGACGGAGCCGTACACCAGCGAGTCGACCGTCGACCTGGTGGTCACGGTGCCGTCCGCGCTGATCGGTGACACGACCCACCGGATCCGCCTCTACCTGACGCTGCCGGGCCAGCAGGCCGCGGCGATCACCGAGGTCCCCATCGCCGACGCGCCGAAGACCGTGATCCCGGGCATCGTGCTGACCGACGGGATCAACGACTTCTCGGTGACGATCACCGGTCCCGGCGGCCAGTCGGATCCGTCCGCGGTCGTCCGCTACGTGTTCGACGACTCCGCGCCCAAGATCACCATCACCTCGCCCAAGAACAACGCGGTCGTCAACGGCAAGGCGGTCACCATCAAGGGCAAGACCCAGGCCCGGACCACGCTGCTGGCACGGAACGACGCGAACGGGTCGTCGGTCGCAGGCACGGCCGAGTCCGACGGCTCGTTCACCCTCAGCGTGGCGCTCGCCACCGGGGTGAACAAGATCACGGTCACGGGCACCGACCCGGCCGGCAACACCGGCCAGGCTGTCGTCAGCGTCCGGCGGGGAACGGGCAAGCTGACGGTCGCGCTCAGCGCGTCGACCTACAACATCAAGCGCTCGAGGCTGCCCGAACCGGTGACGCTCACGGCCACCGTGACCGACCCTGACGGGCATGCGCTGGCCAACGCCCCGGTGACGTTCACCCTGAGCATGCCCGGCATCCCGACGGTCAGCCAGGACGGCATGACGGGGAGCGACGGCACGGCCACCTTCAAGACCACGGTGCCGAAGGGTGCGGACGTCGGCCAGGGAAGCGCGACCGTCCTGGTCACGACGACGGCCTACGGCTCGGCCGAGGACTACACGGTCGTCACCATCACCAAGTAGGTGCGGTCGGCTCGACAACGTCAGCCGTCGCAGCTACCATCCGGGCATGGCGATGTGGCGCTGTCCGCACTGCGGGACACCCCAGGCCGAGACGGCCAGATGCTGGGTCTGCCGTCGCTCCAGCACCGCCTGCGCCAGCTGTCGACACTACCGCGGCTCGGTCGCGGCCCAGCTCGGCTACTGCGGACTCGATCGTGAGCGCCGTCCGCTCCGCGGCGACGAGATCAGGGCCTGCTGGGAGGCGTCGGTCGCGCCCGTGATGCCGCTCGATGACCCGGCCGTCGCCCGTCCGGCAGCCCGCCCGGCAGTCGCTGGACATCGTCCTCGATCGAACACCCGTTCGGAAGCTCGAGTTCGTCGACATCGATCCGACGCCGATCAGGCAGCCACGCCGTCGCGCGACCGCCGGCAACGCCGCCACGGCTACCGACGGTGCGGTCAGCGACGCCGTGGAGCTCACCGCCCCATCGTCGATCGACGCCGGCGAGCCGCGCTGGAGCCTGTGGAGCGACGCCGAGGTCTGACCGGGCGGCCTACAGGCCGGCGGGCCGCGTCGCGAGCGTGACCTTGAGCGTCAGGTCCTTGCCGTCGCGCAGGACGACGACCGTGACCGTGTCGCCGGGCGAGAACTGGGCGAGGGTCGCGTCGAGCGGATGCTCCTCGTCGATGACCTTGCCGTCGATGCTGACGATGATGTCGCCGTCCTTGATCCCGGCGTTCGCGGCGGGCGTGCCGTCCTTGACGCCAGGGGCCGGATTGCCGTTCGAGTCGAAGCCGCCGACGAGCGCACCGACCATGACCGGGAGCTTCTTCTCGTCGGCCAGCTGGCGGTCGATGGACTGGAAGCTGATGCCCATGTAGGGCCGGCTCAGCGGCTGGCCGGCGATGGCCTGGGCCATGATCGGCCGGGCGATGTCGATCGGGATGGCGAAGCCGATGCCGTTGCTGTTCTCGGCGATCGCGGTGTTGATGCCGATGACGTTGCCACCCGCGTCGAGCAGCGGGCCGCCCGAGTTGCCCGGGTTGATGGCGGCGTCGGTCTGGATGAGGTTCGACAGCGACTCGTTGTTGTCGGTCGTGATCGAGCGGCCCTTGGCCGACACGATGCCGCTGGTGACCGAGTTCGAGATACGTCCCGAGCGGGCTGCCGATGGCGACGACGAGCTGGCCGACCTTGAGCGCGTCCGACTCGCCGATGGCGGCGGTCGGCAGGTCCGTGGCGTCGACCTTGACGATGGCGAGGTCGGTCAGGGTGTCGATGCCGTAGACCTTGCCGGACAGGACGCGACCGTCCTTGAGCTCGACGTCGAACTTCTCGCCGCCCTCGACGACGTGATGGTTGGTGAGGATCCAGCCGTTGCTGTCGAAGATGACCCCCGACCCGACGCCGGTCGCCGGGATGACGCCGCTGTTGCCCGAATCGCTGGCGCCGGTGACCGTGATCCGGACGACGGCCGGGCTGACCTTGGCTGCCACGGCGATCGTCGCCGACGACTCGTCGATGGTGACCGGCTGGGTGGAACCGGTGTTGGTCGCCTGGCTCGACGCCGGCGCCGGGGCGATCGGTCGGTCCAGCGCACCGGCCGCGCCGAGCGCGAGGACGGTGCCGCCCGAAGCGAGCACCGCGGACAGCACGGCCGCCGCGAGGATCGTGCCGCCGCGGCCACCACGGCCGCCTCCGCTCGTCGTGGTCGCAGCCGCCGGGGTCTGGCTGGCGGCCGGCTCGTACCAGCGTTCCGGGGTGACCGGCGTGCTCTCCTCCCACGAGCGCGCCCATCCGGCACGGGGCTCCGGAGCCGGCGTGTAGCGGTCCGTCGTGGTGTACGGCTCGACCTGCGCTCCGTACGGCTCGATGACCTGCGCGCCTGGTCGGACCGGCTCGAACGAGGCGGCCGGCGCCGCGGACGCGTCCGTCTCGTTCGGGACGACCGGGTCCGGTGTCGCGGGCGCGACCGGCTCGGGCGTCGCTGGAGCGGCCGGCGGGATGACGTGGCGCTCGGTCAGATCGCCGGGGTCGGAGGCATCGGCGTGGGGATCGTCGTGCATCGGTTTCGGCAGGGTCCTTGATTCGGCGGCCGGTGAGCGGCCGCGTGAGGTCTGATCAGATGTTCAGGGTGCAGGTTCCGGGTTCACCTGCGGGCGCTCGGAAGGTGAAGTTTCCTGCATGTTCGTCGTCGGGTGCGTGGACTCGACCGTCGTGCGGTCGTCGAGCAGGGCCTGCCGCTCGGAAGCGGACGCCACCGCGGCCCGCTGAGCTGCCGGCGTGCCCTCGATCAGCCGTGGATCGCGCGGGAGCGTGACCACGAACCGTGAGCCGACCCCGACGCGGCTCTCGACCTCGACGGTCCCGCCGTGCATGTCCACGATCGAATGGACGATCGCCAGCCCGAGCCCGCTCCCGCTGCCGCGCGCCTCGTTGGCGCGCGAGCCGCGATAGAACCGCTCGAAGATGTGCGGCAGCTCGGCTGGGGTCGATCCCGACGCCCGTGTCGGCGACCTCGATCCGCCCGCCGTCGGGCGTCGGCTCGACGTCGACCGTCACCGACCCGCCGCGCGGCGTGAACTTGACCGCGTTGGCGACCAGGTTGGCGACGACCTGGCCGATCCGCTGCGGGTCGTGCCGGATCCGGATCGGGCACCGTCGAGTGATGGAGCGTGACGTGGACGCCACGTCGCCGGGCCGCGCCGCTCGTCTGCTCGACCGCCGATTCGACCGCCGCGCGGAGGTCGTCCGGTCGCAGGTCGAGGAGGACCAGGCCCGAATCGAGCTTGGACAGCTCGAGCAGGTTCTGGGCGAGCCAGTCGAGTCGCTCGATCTGCTGGCCGCTCGACTCGAGGAACTCGTCGCGTGCCTCGGGGTCGTCGCCGGCCCCCTCGCGCAGCAGCTCGTTGAACGTCCGGAGCGCGGCGAGCGGGGTCCGCAGCTCGTGCGAGACGTCGGCCAGGAAGTCGCGGCTCCGGTCGCGGTCGCGACGGATGATCTCGACGCTCTCCTGGAGCCGGTCGGCCATGGCGTTGAACTGGACGGCCAGCTCGGCCATCTCGGACGACCCGGCACGGACCTCGCTCTCGGGCACGCGCCGGGTCAGGTCGCCCTCGGCCAGGCCGCGCGAGGCCTCGGTCAGGCGGCGCAGCGGGGTGGTGAAGCGGCGGGCCATCGCTGCCGACACGAGCACGCTCAGCCCGAGCGCGAACAGGGCGACCGCGGCCAGCAGCCCCGTCACGTTGGCGAGCGCGGTCGCCCGGAACGTGTACGGGTTCGACAGCGTGACCTGGACGGCATACGGCGCGAACACGGGGCCGGCGCCGTAGTCCTGCGCCAAGGCGACGTTCCTCTCCTGGGTCTGGCCGGGTTCCGGCGAGGCCTCGAGCGGTATCTCGATCGGGTCACCCTCGGCCGGGACGAACCGCTTCGACTCGCCGTCGGCGACGTACTGGCCGAACGTGATCTGGACGTCGGCCTGCCCGAGCCGGTCGGCGATGAAGCGCTGGTTGTCGGGGTCGCCGAACTGCTCCAGGACGCTCGGATCGATCTGTCCGTCGGTGCCGACGACCGGCCGGCCGCTGGCCGCGAAGCGGGCCAGCGCCTCGACGTAGGTGTCGACCGTCTTCGAGCGCTGGTCGAGGTCGGCCTGCTGCTGCTTGGTGAAGTAGTCGTCGAGGCGGTTGACCACGAGCACGGCCACGACCAGCAGCGTCAGCGCGACGACCGCGAGGAACGCGACCGTCAGCCGACCCTGGAAGGTCCGCGGGAAGAGCCGGCGCAAGGCAAGCGGGAGGCGGCTGCGCCCCTCCGCGGGATGCTCAGCGCTCGGCGAAGGCGTAACCGACACCTCGCACCGTCAGGACGAACACCGGCACGGCCGGGTCGTCCTCGATCTTGTCGCGCAGATGGCTGACGTGGACGTTGATGGTCTTCTCGTCCTGGTCGAGCGCCTCGTAGTCGCGCAGCAGCTCGAGCAGCTCCGAGCGCGTGTAGACGCGGCCCGGGCGCGAGGCCAGGTGGCGGAGGATCTCGAACTCGGTCGGGGTCAGGCTGACCCGCCGCGTGCCGCGCTGGACGCGCCGCCGCTCGAGGTCGATGAGCAGGTCGCCGTGGCGGATGACCCGGCCACCGACCGCATCCGACAGGTCGCCGTACGAGCGCCGCAGCAGGGCCTTGATCCGGCTCATCAGCTCGCGCAGCCCGAACGGCTTGGTCAGGTAGTCGTCGGCGCCGAGCTCGAGGCCGATGACCTTGTCGACCTCGTCGTCGCGCGCGGTCAGGACGAGGACCGGCATCTTGGCCCCGGCCGCGCGCAGGCGGCGGAGGACCTCGAAGCCGTCGATCCCGGGGAGCCGGACGTCGAGGACGACGAGGTCCGGCGCCTGGTGGGTGGCGATGTCCAGCCCCTCCTCGCCCGAGCGCGCGACGGCGACCTCGTAGCCCTCCTGCTGGAGGGCGTACTGGATGCCGCGCGCGACGGCGTGCTCGTCTTCGACGATCAGGATGGTGGCTGCCACGCGGGGATGCTACACCGCTGCGCCCGAAACGCCGTGGGCGGGCACGCTCGCCGGCCGAGGCGGCCTCGTCCGCGACCCGTGGTACCCTAGCGGCCGCTACCGGGCGCCTCGCCATTCCGGCCCCGCCGGCGAGCCGCAGCCCACACCCGAGACGACTCCGACAACGTGAGGTCCCGATCAGATGCCTACCGCCCGCGCGACGCTTGCCGCTGAACACCGCGACGTGACCGGCAAGAAGGTCGCCACCCTCCGCCGCGCCGGCCGCCTGCCGGCCGTGGTCTACGGCCACGGGGTCGATTCGGACAGCGTCTCGATCGATGCGCACGAGTTCGAGCAGCTCCGCCGCCATGTCGGGCCGAACGCCCTGGTCGACCTGTCGGTCGACGGCAAGAAGGCACAGCCCGTGCTCGTCTCGGCGGTCCAGCTCCACCCGGTCAAGCGCCACACCCTCCACGTCGACCTGTTCCTGGTCCGGATGACCGAGGAGCTGACCGTCGACGTCCCGCTCGTCGCCACCGGGGAGTCGCCCGCGGTCGCCAACCAGGGCGGCACGCTGCTCCACCCGATCGAGTCGGTCCGGATCCGCGCCCTGCCCGGATCACCTGCCGCAGTCGATCGAGTACGCGGTCGACTCGCTCGTCGACTTCGACACGACCATCCACGTGCGCGATCTCACGATCCCCGAGGGCGCGACGCTCCTGACCGATGGCGACGACATCATCGCCAAGGTCCAGGCGCCACGCGTCGAGGAGGTCGTCGAGGTCCCGGCCGAGATCGGCGAGGGCGCGCCCGAGGAGGGCGAGGCCGGCGAGTCGTCCGATGCAGCCGGCTCGTCCGGCGGCGATCACGGCGAGTCGTCGGAGGGCTGACCCCGCTCCCCGGGCGACCGCTCCTCAGCGCGGAGCGGCGGCCCGAGGCGAACACGATCGGAAAGCGCATCGTCAGCTGCTCGGGCGTCAGCGTCGCGAGCCGCTCGCGGAGCGTGTCCGAGGAACCGGGCACGGACCTCGTGGTCCAGGTCGCCGATCAGGGATTCCTCGTGGAACTCGGCCATGAAGCCGATGTAGCCGTCGACCGTGAACGGGTGGACCAGCTCGCCGGCGCGCGCGGTCACGGTCGCGAAGCCCGCTCGGCGCAGCTCACCGGCGGCGCGCGCGACGCTCGGCAGGTCGCCGGGGCGGCCCGGATCGTCGTCGCCCGGATCGATGTCGAGCTCATCGAGCAGGTCGTCGAAGATGTCGTCAGGCGGGAAGACACGCTCGTCCTGCAGCCACGAGACGTAGGCGAAGGTCGCCCCGGGCCGCAGAACGCGGCGGACTTCGCGCAGGACCCGCGCGCGGTTCGGGACGAGCTGAACGACGAAGGACGACAGCACGAGGTCGAAGGCGCTGTCCGGGAACGGGAGCTCGTCCGCGAACGCGACGGTGGTCTGGAACCGTTCCCGGACCTCCGGGGCGAGGCGACGGGCCGCTTCGGTGTCGGCCATCGCGCGCATCTCGCCGGACGCGTCGATGCCGACGACCGAGAGCGCCGGCCAGCGGGTCAGCGCCTCGATGGCGAGCTGGCCGGTGCCCGTGCCCGAGGTCGAGGACGTGGCCGCCGGCTGCCAGGTGCGGCGCCGCATCGTCGAGGAGATCGAGCACGGCCGGGGTCAGGACCGGCGCCCACCAGCGTGCGTAGCCGGCGGCGATCCGGTCGTAGCGTTCGGCCTGCTCGGTCATCGGCGCATCGTGCCACGCCGGTGGGATGCCGGCGTGGCTGATGCGATGCGAGGCGTGGACCGCTGGGGCTATCCCTCCGCGGCCGGCGCCGGCGGTGGCGGGCTCATCGGCGTGCCGCGACGCGACCCCAGCCGGCGAGCGATCCAGACGATGGCGAGGGTCATGGCGCCGACCACCAGGATGATCGGCAGCCACACGATCAGGAACCAGATCCCAGCGGTGCCGAGACCCTGGAGCACGGAGACCATCGTCGCGGCCGCCTCGTCCACGACGGCCGCGGGATCCCAACCCTGGCTCGCGACCTCGACAGCGACGACCGGCACGTTGTAGTCGACCGTCATGGCCGCGTAGGACGAGCGGTCGTTGAGGTCCTTGAGCTGTGCCTCGAGGGTCTGGATCTGGCCGCGGGTCGACGGTGAGCTGACCCTCGATCTCGAGGACATCGGGGATCTTGATCGCCTTCTCGGCGATGCCCTGGAGCGCGATCTCGCTCGCCTGCAGGTTCGCGATGTTCGCCTCGAGGTCGACGACCTGGCCGGTGACCTCGACGGCCTCGGTGTGCTCCGTGACCACCTTGGTCGTCAGCCCGCCGAGTCCGTGGAGCAGGTCGATCGCGGACTCCCACTTGTCGGACGGGATGCGGTAGGTGATGGTGGCCGATGGCTGGTCTTGCTTGTTGCTGGTCGTCGAGGCGCCGACGTAGCCGCCGAGACCGACGATCCCGTCGCGGGCCGTCCGCAGGGCGGCGTTGAGATCGCTGACCTCGAGGTCCATGGTGCCGGTCCGGATGATCTTGGCGTCATCCACGGCCGCGACCGGGCCGGCACCCTGGCCACCCTGGCCGGACGCAGGCTGCGGAGCGCCGTTGGCCGGCGGCTGGGCCTCGGAGCCGCCGCCGGCCGCCGTGTCGGGCTGTCCCGCGGGAGCCGCGACGGGGTTGCCGACCGTGCTGAGCGCGGCGCTCGAGCCCGAGCAGGCGGCCAGCACGAGCGCGATCGCGATCAGGGGAAGAAAGGAACGGATGGTGCGCATGGGTGACCTCCGTAGGCTGCCTCGGTCGACTTGGCCGCGGCGGCAACCGCGTGACGCACACGTTGTGTGGCTGGTTCCACGGTCGCCGGCTTGGCGGCGCTCCGGCCAGTCCGGGCGAGGTCGCGGCGGTATCGTTGGGCGATGGCACTCCCCTTCGATCCACCGATCGAGCCGATGCTGGCCAAGGCGTCCGACTCGCTGCCGAGCGACGACGGCTGGCTGTTCGAGCCCAAGTGGGACGGCTTTCGCGCGCTCGTCTTCCGTGACGGCGACAGCGTCTACACGCAGTCGCGCGACCTCAAGCCGCTCGATCGCTACTTCCCGGAGCTCGCCGATCCTCTTCGCGCGGCTCTCCCGGAGCGATGCGTGCTCGACGGCGAGGTCGTCATCGCGCACGACGGCGCGCTCGATTTCGATGCGCTTCTCCTTCGGATCCACCCGGCCGCGTCGCGCGTGAAGATGCTCGCCGAGCAGTCGCCGGCGAGCTTCGTCGCGTGGGACCTGCTGGCGCTCGGCGACGAGGACCTCCGAACGGTTCCGCAAGGCGAGCGCCGCCGGCGTCTGGAAGCCGTGCTCGGCAAGGCGGAGCCGCCGGTCCACCTGACACCGGCCACGCAGGACCGTGCCACCGCTGCCGACTGGTTCGATCGGTTCGAGGGCGCCGGGCTCGACGGGGTCGTCGCCAAGCGCCTCGACGCCCCGTACCAGCCGGGCAAGCGGGCGATGCTCAAGATCAAGCACCAGCGCACGGCGGACTGCGTCGTCGCCGGCTTCAGGTGGCACAAGAACGGGCCGGGCACGCACGTCGGCTCGCTGCTTCTCGGGCTGTACGACGACGAGGGCACGCTCCATCACGTCGGGATCACATCGTCGTTCTCGTGGGACCGGCGCGCCGAGCTGGTCGAGGAGCTCGCGCCACTCCGCGAGAACGCCAGCGAAGGCCACCCGTGGGGCAGCTGGGCCGAATGGGCCGCCGAGATGGAGGCCTCGGGCCAGCGGGTCCCGGGCGCGACGTCGCGCTGGAACCGCGGCAAGGACCTGTCGTGGGAGCCGCTCCGCGCGGAGCGCGTCGCCGAGGTCGCCTACGACCACCTCCAGGGCGACCGCTTTCGCCACGCGACGACGTTCAAGCGCTGGCGCCCGGACAAGCCCGCGGAGGCCTGCCGCTACGACCAGCTCGAGGAGACCGCGCCGTTCCTGCTAGCCGGGATCTTCGGCACCGACTGAGGGCGTTTTCCCTTCTTCGGCTTCGGCGTCCTCGCTCGCGAACCCGCCGTCGCCGCCTTCCAGGCCTCGATGTCCTGGCCCGCCCAGGGGTCGAAGTCGCTCTCGAGCGGTTCCTGCACCGGCCGGTCCGCCTCGGGGACGTGGATCAGGTTGACCCGGACGCGGTACCAGACCGCCGATCGGCCGCGCATCCCGTCGACCAGGATGTCCGGCGGCTCGAGGTATGGGACGACCTCCGGGTGGCGCGCCTTCCAGCGCTCGAGGCCGGCCAGCGCCTCGTCCTTGAACTCTGCCCGCGAGATCTCGACCACGGGGATCGACGTCTTGCGCCGGCCGGTCGGGGTCGGGCGCGAGCCGGCCCACTCGGTCGGCAGCCCGGCGTTCGGATCGCCGGCAGCCACTGCTGCCGCCCGTTCGGCGGCGACATCGGGGGGCGGACCACCCGCCTCGCCGCGCCCCGGCTCGTATTCGGACTTCGGCCGGCGCGCGCGGGACGGCTGGACGCGCGGCGGCTCACCGGCCTGCTTCGCGTAGTTCGGCGGCCACGGAGCGTCGCCCAGCCCCTCCGCCTCGTCGCGGGCCGAGAGCTCCAGCAGCCCCTCGAGCGACCCGACCGCCTCGTCGATGCCGGCCCCCGGGTCGCCGATCGCGGCGAACCGTGCGGGGACCGTGTCGATCGTGAAGGCCTCGGCCTCGACCGTCGGGACCTCGTCCCAGGTCAGTGGCGTCGACACCCGCGCATCCGGCAGCGGGCGCACCGAGTACGCGGACGCGACCGTCCGGTCCTTGGCGTTCTGGTTGTAGTCGAGGAAGACGCCGTGGCGCTCCTCCTTCCACCACTTGGAGGTGGCCAGCTCGGGCACCCGCCGCTCGACGTCGCGGGCGAGGGCCAGCGCCGCCCGGCGGACCTCCGGGAACGTCCAGCGCGGCTCGATCCGGACGTTGATGTGGATGCCGCGCGAGCCCGACGTCTTGGGCCAGCCGACCAGCCCGACCGCCTTCCAGCGACTCGCGAGCCGCCAGCGCGACGAGCACGGATGTGGTCCCACGGCACACCGGGCACCGGGTCGAGGTCGACCCGCAGCTCGTCGGGATGGTCGAGATCCTCGGCCCGGACCGGGTGCGGGTTGAGGTCGATGCAGCCGAGGTTGTTGACCCAGGCAAGGCCCGCTGCGTCGTCGATGACGACCTCGTCGGCGGTCCGGCCCGACGGGAAGGTCAGGGTCGCGGTCCGGATGAAGTCGGGCGATGTTCTCGGGCGCCCGTTTCTGGAAGAACGGCTGGCCGGCCGCGCCGTCCACGAACCGCTTGAGGGCCATCGGCCGGCCGCCGGCGCCACGCAGCGCACCGTCCGCGACCGCCTGGTAGTAGCGGACCAGGTCGAGCTTGGTGTGCCCGCTCTCCGGGAAGTAGACCTTGTTCGGGTTCGAGACCGTGACCTCGCGCCCGTTGATCCGGAGGACCTCCTTCTCCGTCGCCATGGCTGACACGATACCGTCTCGTCACGCGCGGGCTTCACGGGCGACACCGCTCCTGTCGATTCGGTGGCGGTGCGTTCGTCGTAAGGTTGACGGCCGCGATGGTGGCCGACCCGATCGGAGGCAGGACATGCAGTACGCGTTGCTCATCTACACGCCCGAGCCGACCGAGGAGCGTCCCGCCGGAGGCGATCGCCGCCCAGATGGCCGCATACGATGCCGTCACGGACCATCTCCGCAGCCGCGGCGCGATGAAGGCCGGCGAGGCGCTCGATTCGGTCGCGACGGCGACCACCGTCCGCGTCGTCGACGGCAAGACGATCACGACCGACGGGCCGTTCGCCGAGACGAAGGAGACGCTCGGCGGCTTCTACCTGGTCGAGGCGGCCGATCTCGACGAGGCGATCGCCTACGCCGCGATGATCCCGGGCGCCCGGATCGGGTGCATCGAGGTTCGGCCGGTCTGGGGTCGCCAGATGATCCCGGGCCAGGACGCACCGGTCGCGGCGTCGACCGCCGGCTGACACGCGCTCCGGCCCCGGACTGACCGTCGTCCTTGGCAGGGTCGAGCGCCGCCCACGAGATCGTCGATCGCGTCTTCCGCGAGGAGCAAGGGCGCGCCGTCGCGACGCTGATCCGGGTCACCGGCGATTTCGACCTGGCCGAGGAGGCCGTCCAGGACGCGTTCATCAGCGCCCTCGAGACGTGGCCGCTGCGCGGTGTCCCGGCCAACCCGGGCGCCTGGATCACGACGACCGCCCGCAATCGAGCCATCGACCGTCTCCGCCGGCGGAAGCGCCTGGTCGAGAAGACCGAGACGCTGGGCCGCGAGGCCGCGATCGAATCGCAGCTCGAGGCCATCGATCCGGGGCCGTCGGAGGACGACATGCAGATCGCCGACGATCGACTCCGGCTCATCTTCACCTGCTGCCATCCGGCGCTGGCGATGGATGCGCGGGTCGCGCTGACCCTGCGCACGCTCGGCGGCCTGACGACGCCCGAGATCGCCCGTGCCTTCCTCGTCCCCGAGCCGACGCTCGCCCAGCGCCTCGTCCGGGCCAAGCGCAAGATCCGCGACGCCGGGATCCCCTACCGCGTCCCGCCCGCAGAGCTGCTGCCGGAGCGGCTCGACGGCGTGCTCCGCGTCCTGTACCTCGTGTTCAACGAGGGGTACGCGGCATCGTCGGGCGATGCGCTGATCCGGCGCGAGCTGTGCGCCGAGGCGATCCGCCTGGCACGGGTCGTCGTGTCGCTGCTCCCCGACGAGCCCGAGGCGCGCGGGCTGCTGGCCCTGATGCTCCTCCACGACGCTCGTCGCGAGGCGCGGGTCGGCGCCGCGCGGCGAGCTGATCCTGCTCGACGACCAGGACCGTAGCCGCTGGGATGCCGCCCGGATCGCCGAGGGTCGAGGGCTCGTGGAAGCCGCGCTGCGGGAGTGCGCGGCCGGGCTCGTACCAGCTCCAGGCGGCGATCGCCGCGCTCCACGACGAGGCGGCCGACCCCGGCCGACACCGACTGGCCGCAGATCGCGACGCTCTACCGAGCGCTCCACGCGCTGACGCCGACGCCGGTCGTCGAGCTCAACCTCGCTGCGGCGGTGGCGATGGCCGACGGGCCGGCGGTCGGGCTGGCGATGATGGACGGGCTGGCCGCCGAGCGGCGAGCTCGACGCCTACCCGTATCTCCACGCGGCGCGGGCCGACCTGCTCCGTCGCCTCGGCCGCTGGTCAGAGGCTGAGACGGCATATCGACGGGCGCTCGAGCTGACGACGAACATCCCGGAGCGCGCCTTCATCGAGGGCCGGATCCGCGAGACCGCGGCCCGCAGCCGCGCGGTGGACTAGCGCGACCCGACGGGGACTCCGTCGTACGCCGCCTGCAGCTCGGCGATATCGAGCTTGCTCATCTGGAGCATCGCCTCCATCGCACGCCTGGCGCCCTCGGGATCCGGTCCCGCGAGCATCTCATTCATCTGGCGCGGGACGATCTGCCACGACAGGCCGAAACGGTCCTTGAGCCAGCCGCACTGCGATGGCTCGCCGCCGCCCAGGATGAGAGACGTCCACAGCCGGTCGACCTCGGCCTGGTCTTCACACTCGATGACCAGGGAGATCGCCTCGCTGAACCGGAACTCAGGTCCACCGTTGAGGCCCGTCAGCCGTTGCCCGGCGAGGGTGAAGTCGACGGTCAGGACGTCGCCCTCCTTGGTGCTGGGGTTGTCGGCCGGCGCCCGCACGACACGGTCGATCCGGCTGTCCGGGATGAGCGAGGTGTAGAGCTTGGCGGCGGCCTCGGCCTCGCCGTTGAACCACAGGCATGTCGCAACAGAGGTCATCGGGCGTTCCTCCTTGATGTTTCTGTCCTTCGACACTAGCCGGCGCCAGGGTTCCAGGTGGCTGCGAGCGACCCAGGCGGCCTAACAGGAGCGTGTCGATACGGCGTGCCGGCGTATCAGCCGCTCGTCCTGTCGAGGAGCTGGAGCAGGTCGTGGGCGGCCAGCTCGACGGCCTTGTGGCGCCATTCGGCAGCGCGAAACTGGCAGGCGATGATGGCCGAGCGATGAACTCGCCGGAAGTCCCCGTAGACGAAGCCGTAGCGGGCCTTCGTCTCGTCCGTCGCGCCGTCGGTCAGGCCGAGGTGCCACTCGGCGTACTCCGACCAGGCATGAGAGGCGAGGAAATGGTTCTCATCGTCGGCGGTCGGCTGGCGGTCGCCCCAGTCGCTGTCGAGGACGTACTGGTGCGCCTCGATCAGACGTCGAGCGCGCGCGACCGCACGATCGTTGAGCGTGTAGCGGCCATTCGCGGTCATCTCCTGAGCGTCGCGTTCCTGTTAGGACGCGTTACGGATATCCGAGCGTGGCCGACCACTTTCTTACCGGATCTGTCGAATTCGGCTGCTCACCACGCTCACATGTCGAAGATGTGTGCTGAGCAGTCGGCGCGGCGAGCAGGCCGCCGGTCACTCCTCGATCAGCGGCACGTCGACCACGTGCTGCGCGACGAACCAGACCTGGAGCTCATGGCGCCGGAGGACGTCGCTCATGAGGATGTCGTTCGAGCCCCAGTCGGCGTTCTTCTCGGTCGCTTCGATCGCGTCGCGGACCTTCTCGATGATCAGCTCGTGCGCGTCGAGGGTCCGATGGATCATCGCCGCGACCTCTTCGGTGCCGTCGGGCGGCCGCGGGACCGTGGTCAGCTCGGCGGCGTGGCGCGGGTCTCCGACGGCGATCCCGCCGAGGCTCTGGATCCGCTCGGCGAGCAGATCGATGATCTCGAGCTGCTCAGCGGCATGCTTGTCGAACAGCAGGTGGAGCTGGTAGAAGGTCGGCCCGGCGACCAGCCAGTGGTGCTTCTTGTAGAGCGCGTAGAACACCATCGAGTCCGCCAGGATCTCGTTGAGCAGACGGCAGCTCTCGGACCGCGCGTTCTTGGCCAGCGCGATGGGCAGCAGTCGCGTGGTCCCGAAACGCTGGATCTCGACCCCGAGCGGGGCGAGCCGCGGCTCGGGTGACGGGCGCTGCGATCGCGCCTTCGATGATCCGTTGGCGCGTGTCGTGGTCGTGCGGGATGGCATCGTCGATCCTCCGGTGGTCTGGCTCCCGATCGTACTGCGCGCCGACCGCACAGGCCGCGCTGCCGAGGGCCGGTCGACCTTTCGTCTCCGTTGCAACCGCAGGAGGCCGCGTCGACGGCCGCCTCGATCCAGCGCGCCGCGCGGACCTAGCGTGCCGCGCGGACGGCCGCGATGATCGCCGGGACGACCGTGTGGAGGTCGCCGATGACCGCGTACGTCGCGCGCGTGACCATCGGCGCGTCGCGGTCGGTGTTGATGGCCAGGATCGCCTTCGCCGACCGTGCGCCGACGATGTGCTGGATCGCGCCGCTGATGCCGCAGGCGATGTAGAGGTCGGGCGCGATCCGCGTCCCGGTCTGGCCGACCTGCTGGGCGTGCGGGCGCCAGCCGGCGGAGGTCACGACCCGCGACACGCCGACCGCGCCGCCGAGCAGCGCGGCCAGCTCCTCGAGCTCGGCGAAGCCCTCGGCGCTGCCGACGCCGCGGCCGCCGCCGACGACGACGCGGGCGTCGGCCAGCGAGATCTTGCCGGCTTCGGCCGGGACACGCGACGTGATGCGAACCCGGAGGTCGCGATCGGTCGAGGGCGGGCGCGAACCGGCGGACCTCGACGGCGTCGCCGCCGGGGCGTCGGCGGGCTCGACTGCGTGCGGCGCCACCGTGACGAGGCGGACCGGGCCGTCGAGCCGGGCCTCCTCGAGGAGGCTGCCGCCCCAGCGCTGGCGGGTCGCCTGCCACGGCTCGCCCGGGCGGACCTCGGTGCAGTTGGCCGCCATCGGCAGGCCGGCCCGTGCCGCGGCATGCGCCAGGACCTCGGAGCCACGCTCGCTGCCCGGACCGATGACCAGCGACCGGCGCCATCGCGCTCGACGAGCTGGCCGAGGGCCTTGCCGATCGCCTCGGGCGCGTATTCCTCGAGACGCGGATCCTCGATCGCGTGGAGGACCGCGACGCCGTGCGCGCCAAGCCCGCCCCCGAGCGCCGCGGCATCTGCGCCCCACGCGACCGCGTGCAGCGGCTCACCGGTCGCCCCGGCCAGCCCGCGCCCGAACGTGAGGGCCTCGCTCGACAGGCGATCCGGCGCCCCGGCCTCGTGCTCGACGACGACGAGGATCATGCGATCAGCCCCAGGCGCCCGAACACGTCGACGACCGCGGGCGCCGCCTCGGGCCCTTCGCCCAGGATCTCGACCGCGCTCTCCTTCTCGACCGGGACGCGCAGCCGGAGCCTCGCCGACGCCGCCGCCGGCGCACCGAGCGCCACGGTCTCGATCTCCTTCTTCCGCGCGCGCAGCCGACCCGGCACCGACGGATAGCGCGGCAGGTTGAGCCCCTCCTTGACGGTGACGACCGCCGGTCGCGGGATGTCGTAGACCTCCCAGCCGCCGCCGGGCGCCTCGCGCCGGACGGCCACGCCGTCGTCGCGGACCTCGAGCCCCTTGACGCCCGTGACCACCGGCCGGTCGAGCGCGACCGCGACCCGGACCCCGACCTGGTAGTCGCCGGTGTCGGCGGCCTCGTTGCCGAGCAGGATCAGGTCGAACGGACCGTCGGCCGCCTCGCGCGCCCGGATCGCGTCGGCGATCGCTGCCGGCCGTGGCGACCGCGTCCCACTCGCCGCCGTCGGTCTGCAGGAGGATCGCCCGGTCGATGCCGATCGCCATCGCCTCGCGGAGCTGGTCGGTCGCCTCGTCCGGGCCGAGCGTCAGGACCGTGCTGGTCCCGCCGTTCGCCTCGATGAGCCGGACCGCCTCCTCGACCGCGCACTCCTCGTGCGGGCTGACGGTGAAGCCGAGGTAGCGCGTGTCGATCGCCTGCTCGTCGGCGGTCAGGGTGATCTTCCCGGCCGTCGCCGGCACCCGCTTGACGCAGACGAGGATGTTCACCGTCAGGCCCGGACGCGGCTGTTGTCGGGGTCGAACAGCGGCGTCGAGCCGACGACGGCGACGGTCACCGGGTAGCGCTCGCCGAAGTACTCGACCAGGAGCTTCGTGCCGACCACCGCGTAGCTCGGGCGGCAGGTACGACAGCAGGATGTGCTTGCCGACCGACGGGCCGGAGCCGGCGCTGGTCACGAACGAGCGGCGGCCCTTGGCGTCGGTGATCGGGCCGCCGTCCGGGGTCAGGATCGGCTCCTTGCCGAGCATGTAGCGCTTGACCCCGCTCGCCGAGGTGTTGTCGTCGACGGTCAGGGTGCACAGGGTGGCGACCGCCGGCCGCGACGCGCTGCTCGAGGTAGGCGTCCCGGCCGATGAACGCGGCCTCCTTGACCTTGGGCCGGAGCATGTCGGCCTCGACCAGGTCGAAGTCGAGCTCGAGCTCGGCGCCGTGGGCGCGATAGCCCTTCTCGAGCCGCCCGGTCGTCGCCGTACACGCCGATCCCGAACGGGACGATGCCGTGCGGCGCCCCGGCCTCCCACAGCGTGTCCCACAGCCGGGCGCCCTGCTCCATCGGGACGTAGATCTCCCAGCCGAGCTCGCCGACGTACGAGATCCGCGAGGCGAGGACCGGGATCCCGCCGAGCTCGATGGTCCGCGCGGTCCCGAACGGGAAGCCCTCGTTCGAGACGTCGTCCGAGGTCGACCGACTGCGACCACGTCGCGGGCCCGCGGCCCCCAGACCCCGGCGGTGCACCAGGTCGAGGTCGCGTCGTACAGCTGCGCCGAGCCGTCGGCCGGCAGGTGGTCGCGGAACCACTTGCGGTCGCGCATCCCGTGCGCGCCGCCGGTCACGACCCGGAAGAGGTCCGCGCCGAGCCGCATGATCGTCAGGTCCGACTTGATGCCGCCGGCCTCGTTGAGCAGCGGCGTGTAGACGACCCGCCCGACCGGCACGTCCATCTGGGTGACGGCCATCGCCTGGACGTGGTCCAGCGCCCCGGGCCCGCTGATGTCGAAGATCGCGAACGCCGACAGGTCGACCATCCCGACCCGGTCGCGCATCGCCAGGTGCTCGGCGTTGATGATCGGCGACCACCAGCGCGATTCCCACTCGGCGGTGCGGGGCATGACCCGGTCGCCGTACTCCTCGAGCAGGCGCCTCGTTGGAGTCGTACCAGAACGGCCGCTCCCAGCCGGCCGTCTCGAAGAAGACGGCCCCGAGCTCGCGCTCGCGGGCGTTGAACGGGCTCAGCCGGACGTTCCGGTTGCTCGCCCACTGCTCGTTCGGGTGGACGATGCCGTAGGTCTTGTTGAAGCCCTCGGCCGAGCGCGCCTTGACGTGGTGGCGCGCCTTCTGGTGGTCGTGGAAGCGGGCGATGTCCGAGCCGTGCGGGTCGATCTCGGGCTTGCCGTCGGTCATCCACTCGGCGACCATCCTGGCGATCCCGGGCGCCTCCTTGATCCAGATCGCGGCGGCCGACCACAGGCCCTTGACCTCGGGCGTCTCGCCCAGGATCGGCATCCCGTCCGGGGTCAGCGACAGCAGGCCGTTGATCTGGTGCCGGATGCCGACCCGCTCGTCGCCGAGGATGTCGGGGATGAGCTCGAGGGCCTGCTCCATCTGGAGCTCGAAGTCCTCGTGGGTGAACGGCAGCTCGGTCGGCGACAGCTTCGATTCGGCGATCGACGGGATCTCGTCGGCGTCCATCAGGATCGCCCGGTGCGCGTACGAGCCGACCTCCATGTCGCTGCCGTGCTGGCGCTCGTAGCAGTTGGTGTCCATGTCGCGGACGATCGGGTAGGTGATCTCGCCGACCGTGTCGGCGAGCATCGGGACCGGCCCGACGCTGATCATCTGGTGGACCGCCGGGGTGAGCGGGATCTCGGCGCCCGGCCATCGCCGCGATCCGCGGGCTCCAGACGCCGCCCGCGATGACGACGATGTCGGCCTCGAAGTCGCCCTTGTCGGTCCGGACGCGGGTGACGTGCCCGTCCTCGACGTCGATGCCGGTGACCTCGGTCATCGGCGACAGCCGCAGGGCGCCGAGCGCCTGCGCCTTCTCGCGCATCAGCGTGCCGGCGCGAAGCGAATCGACGACGCCGATCCCCGGCGTCGAGAAGCCGCCGAGGATGATGTCGGTGTTGATGTACGGGACCATCGCCTTGATCTGCTCGGGCGTCACGAGCTCCGACTCGATCCCCCACGAGCGCGACGACGCCATCCGGCGCTTGAGCTCCTCCATCCGCTCGGGCGTCCGGGCGACCTCGATCCCGCCGCTCTGGGTGAAGACGCCGAGCTCCTTGTACTGCTCGACGCTGTCGGCGGTCAGCGCGGTCATCTCGCGCGAGTGGTCGGTCAGGAAGATGAAGTTCGAGGCATGCCCGGTCGAGCCGCCGGGGTTGGGCAGCGGGCCCTTCTCGATCTGGACGATGTCCTTCCAGCCCAGCCGCGAGAGGTGGTAGACGAGGCTGTTGCCGACGATGCCGGCGCCGATGACGACGACGCGCGCCTCGCCCGGTTGCGTGCTCAATACGATCCTCCTCGGGGCGTCCTGCGCGACGGTGCGTGACGGCGGACGACGATGTCGTGGCCCGCCATTCTACTGTCCGGGCAGCCGCCAATGATCGCCCCACGAGAGGTCGACGTCGACCGGCCGGATCCGGTCGTAACCGGACCATGGATACGCCGCGTACTCGCCGAACCAGATCTCGCCGTCGACGAGGTACAGGTCGACCCGCACGTGATCGAACCCGCGGCCGAGGTCGGCGGCCACCTCGACCACCTCGCTTCAGGTTCGCCGGGCGCGGCTGACCCGGATCGGATGGCTGCATCGAGGCGACCGTGATCGGCTCCCACGCGGCGGTGAAGAAGGTCCGGAGGTGGACCGGCTCGTTGCGGCCGCGGCTGACGAGGATGAACCGCACCACGCCGTCGAACACGAAGATCTTGTAGTCCGTGGGCGGTTTCGGCCCGGGACCGATGAACGTTTCGACCAGGAACCCCGGCTGGGCTTTCGAGTACGCCCATTCGCGCAGCCGGACGAACTCGCGACGATCGAGCCAGTCGGCCGTCTTCGTCGCCAGGACCACGGCTGCGGCGGCATCGACCTGGCCCGTCCCGACGTGCGCCCGGCCACTGCTGTTGTTCGGCTTGAGGACCCACCGCTCCGGCAACGCGACCTCGGCGAGATCGGCCAGGTCGGTGCCCGTCCAGACGACGTCGGGGAACCGGATGTCCGGCCGGCGTCGTGCGGCCTCGGCCTTGCCCGCCAGCTTGTCGCAGGTCCAGACGAGGTCCTCGTTGCGGTCGTTGAGGATCCGCCAGTTGACCTTCTCGGTGTACCGCCGCGGGTCCGACAGGCTCGGCCAGACCCCGTGCGACTGGCGGTACTTGAGCGATCGGTAGAGCCGGTCGGGCAGGGCCCGTCCGAGGCGCTGCCGGGGCGTCACGGCTCGGCTTCGTCCACGTGGCCGAGTATCGCATCCGGCCACTGGTGGGATACTGTCCGCTTCCCGAACGGGACCATCCAGGCGACCGGAGGCGCGTGATGACCCAGGCGATGTCCACCCTCGTCAATGAGCCGGCGTGGGTCGATCTGTCCAGCTCCGATGCGCAGGCTTCGCGCGACTTCTACACGGGCCTGTTCGGCTGGAAGGCCGACGTGAACCCGGACCCGCAATACGGCGGGTACGCGATGGCGAAGCTCGGCGACCACGACGTCGCCGGGATCGGTCCGACCCAGAACCCGGGCCAGCCCACGGCCTGGAACGTCTACATCGGGACCGACGATGCCGACGGCCTGGCCGCCCGGGTGCAGGCCGCTGGCGGGACCGTCGTTGCCGCCCCGTTCGACGTCGGCGACCAGGGCCGGATGGCGGTCTTCCAGGACCCGTCCGGCGCATACATCTCGGCGTGGCAGCCCACCGGGATGGCCAGCTTCGAGATCGGCGCGGCGAACGCGTACGGCTGGGCGGAGCTGAGCGCCCGCGGGCTCGACCAGGACATCCCGTTCTATGGCCAGGTCTTCGGCTGGACCACGCGGACCAGCGACATGGGCGAGGGCCAGCCGCCGTACAACGAGTTCCAGCTCGATGGCCGGAGCGTCGCCGGTGCGATGGAGATGAACCCGATGGTGCCGGCCCAGGTGCCGAGCAACTGGCTGGTCTACTTCAATGTCGATGACGTGGACGAGGCACATGGCCGTGCCATCGCCGGCGGCGCGCAGGAGATGATGGCCCCGGGCGACTTCCCGGGCGGACGTTTCGCGATCCTCACCGACCCACAGGGTGCCGCGTTCGGGCTGCTCAAGCTGAGCGGACCCCGCTGATCCGTCCTACAGCCGCCCGGGGCGGACCGACAGCTGGACCGTCACGGTGTCGCCGACGGCCAGACGCTCCGCCGTGCGAACGCTGTCCTTGACAGGCATGACGTAGCGTCCGTCCTTCGGGAACAACGACGTATCGGAGGTGGTCGCACCGATCCGATAGCGGACCGGGATCATCCCCCAGCCGTAGCTCACGAGCGACGACATGGCCCGCAAGCCCGCGGATACCTCGTCGGGGACGGTCACGAAGTGGTACGGCGACGGGCCTCTCCACGACCAGAGCTCGCCACTGAACGCCAGGTCTTCGACATCTCGCATCGCTCCGCCTACCGTACCGGAGGAATCCACCGATGGACATCCGACCGAAGCTGCCGACGGCGAAGGCGCCATCCGAGACGTTCACCGGCGACGCGTGGATCGACGTGATCGCACGGGGCGAGGAGCCGTCGCGCGTCCGCGTGAATGTCGTGCGGTTCGCGCCCGGCGCACGCAACGCGTGGCACGCCCACGCGGTCGGCCAGACTGTCCACGTCGTCGACGGCGTCGGGCGGATCCAGGCTCGCGGCGGCGAGATCGTCGAGATCCACCCGGGCGACACGATCCACACGCCGCCCGGGGAGTGGCACTGGCACGGCGCGGCGCCCGACCGGTTCATGACCCACCTCGCCATCTGGGAGGCGCCGGCGTCGGGGCCGGAGTCGGAGTGGGGCGATCAGGTCACCGACGAGGAGTACGCGGCCGTCCCCACAGGACAGGATCGACCGTGATCGAGGCCGCGGGGCTACGCTAGCCGGCCGTAAGCTCGACCCACCTCATTCGCCGGGTCGAGCCAGTGCCGCTTCGACGGTCGAGACCGCGTCCCGGATGCCGGCCGGGAGCACGATCGGCGGGTGGCCGGACCAACGTGTCGTGGGGTTCGGCGTCGGCGCGCCGCTGCCACCGAAGGCCACGATGATCCCGGGGACGCCGTCGATGAGCGCGCGAGCCACGTCGAGGGCGGCGGCGCCATCGCTTTGAGCCACGGCGCCGACAACGGCGGCCCGGGCGTGGACACGCCGTGCGGTGGCGACCCAGTCATCGACCGGGAGGTCCGGTCCGAGATAGAGGACCGGCAGCCCGGCGCGACGTGCCGCGACGGCAAAGGCCAGGGCTCCCAGCTCGTGGTGTGCTCCGGGCGGCAGCCCGACGAGGACAGCACCCTCGGCTGGTGTCGGGCGCCCGGCGGCTTGGAATGCTGCCGACAACCGCCTCCCGACCGCGTGGCTGGCAGCGTGTTCGGCGGCGATGTCGACCCGGCCGGCCGCCCAGGCGTCGCCCAGCGCCCGCAAGGCCGGCAGGATGTCCCGCTCGACGATCGCCTCGTACGAGCCGCCGGCGAACATCCGGTCGAGCGTCCGTTCCACGCCGTCTGCGTCGAGCGCCGCGGCTGCGTCCACGAAGTCCGATCGGAGCGCCTCGCTCTGACCGTCGACTCCGGTGGCCACGTCGATCTCCACGGCGGCACGACCGACCGGCCGTCCTGCGTCGTCGACGTCCACATCCGGCGCAGTGCCGGCCACAAGGGCAGCCGCGGCCGAGCTCGGCGACCAACCCTGCTCGATCAGCGCCCGCATCGTCCGCAAGCGCGTGACGGCAGGTTCGTCGTACAGCCGGTAGCCAGATGGGGTCCGGACCGGAGCTACGACGCCATAGCGCCGTTCCCAGGCCCGCAGGACCGGCACGGATAGCCCGGACCTCGCCGCCGCCTGCTTGATCGTGTACATGGTCTGTCTAGGATACACATCGCATAACGCTTGACAAACCTTATCTGCGACCACTAGAGTCTCGACAGACCTTGGACAAACCCGAGGTAAACGAACGGGACCCGTCCCAACATGGAGGTGCGCGATGCGCTATCTGAATGCTCTCTTTCTTCTCCTGGTCATCGTCGGCGGGTTGAACTGGCTCCTCGTCGGTCTCGCCCAGTTCGATCTCGTCGCGACGATCACCGGCAACGACTTCGGCAAGACAAGCCTCTTCTCGAGCGTCGTCTACATCCTCGTCGGGATCTCGGCGATCGCACTGGTCCCTGTGCTGATCCGCTGGCTCACCGGCCCGTCCGAGGCCTGACCGCAGCTCCTTCAACTGCCTATCCGATTCCAACAGAGGTGTTTCCCATGCGCCGATTCAGCCTGCTCGTCGCCACCACGCTCCTCGCTCTCGGCCTGGGTGCCGGCACGGTCCAGGCGCGTGAGCCGGCTCCCACGATCGTCGGGGAAGCGATCGCGATCAATGCCAGCACGGGCGAGTTCGACCATCTGATCGCGGCGGTCGTTCGCGCCGGGTTGGTCGACCTCCTCAACGGCCACCGCCAGCTCACGGTCTTCGCCCCCACCGACGCAGCATTCGAGCACCTGTTCGCGGCGCTCGGCGTGTCGGGCGTCGACCAGATCCCGGTCGCAACACTGCGTGCAGTCCTGCTCCACCACATCGCGCCAGGTGATCGGTCGAGCGCCGCCGTGCTCGGTTCGACGCGGATCCGGATGCTCGACCATTCGTTCACCCATCCAGCCGTCATCGGCGGCGTGCCCACCATCGACGGCGCGACGATCGTGGCTGCCGATGTCAAGGTCTCCGATGGCGTCATCCACGTCATCGACGCCGTGCTGCTTCCCTGACACCACCGCCGGAAGAGCGGCCCGGCGGATCATGACGATCCGCCGGGGCCTCTTTGTCTATCCAGGTCGAGACGACCGAGCGGTCTCGAGCCTCCGCTGGGCTAGCCGACCCACTTCGGCTGGGTGAGGCTGAACCAGTTGCCGGAGTCGTCACGGAAGAGTGCTTCGATGCCGTACGGCCGCTCGGCCGGCTCCTGGAGGAACGTGACGCCCTTCGCCGACAGCTCCTCGAATGTCTTTCGGCAGTCGGTCGTCTCGAACACCCCGCCGCCGAGCGAGCCCTTCGCCACGAGCGCCCGGACCGCCTCGGCATCCTCCGGGCTGAACATCGGCGGCGCGGGATAGGCGAGCAGGATGCTCATGTCCTTCTGGTCCTTCGGGCCGACGGTGAGCCAGCGGAAGCCATCGAGGGTCGCGTCGTTGCGAAGCTCGAAGCCGAGGGTCTCGGTGTAGAACGCCTTTGCCCGATCCTGGTCGAGCACGAACACGTTGACGTGATTGAGGCGGCTGATCATCGGTGCTCCTTCGCCTGTGGTTGCTCGGTCACCGTAGCCGGACCGTCGGAGGTCGCGCTTCTCCCCGCTTGCTGACCTTCAGGATGTGGTCGCGTCCACATCAGCACCACGCAGCCGGGGATCGGCGGGGCGCCGGTCCGCGCGACCGCGTCGTCTCGGTACTCGCTGGGCGATGCTCCGACGAGCTCGCGGAAGCGCGCGCTGAACGAACCAAGGCTCGAGAAGCCGACGAGGAAGCAGACCTCGGTGACCGACAGGTTCGCGGTTCGGAGCAGGCTCTTGGCACGTTCGATCCGGCGGCGAGTCAGGTAGGCCCGAGGCGTCTCGCCGTACGCCGCGGCAAACCCCCGCGCGAAGTGGAAGCGCGAGTAGCCGGCTTCGCGAGCCATCGCGTCGAGGTCGAGCGGCTCCGCGTAGTCACGGTCGATCAGGTCACGGGCTCGCCGCAGTGCCGGCAGTAGGAACAGGGCGTTCTCGGTCATGAACGTCCTGAACGATATCTCCCCGCGCGTTCACGCCCGGGCGCGGGATCGGGCGGCTCATGTCGGCGCCCTCCAGCGTATCGTGACGCCGATGACTGCCTCTACCACCTCGCCCACGCACGAGTCGACACTCCAGACCGGCCTCAACGCGCGGCAGCGGCTCCTGCTCGCCTTGATCCTGACCGGCCAGTTCATGGCCGTCCTCGACGCGTCGATCGTGAACGTCGCGATCCCGACGATCCGGCGTGACCTTCATGCGACCGGTGCCGAGCTGCAGCTCATCGTGGCGAGCTACGTCATCGCCTATGCCGTGCTGCTCATCACGGGCGCGCGGCTGGGCCAGCGGTTCGGGTTTCGGCCGACGTTCATCTGGGGCCTCGCCATCTTCACGGGGGCGTCGCTCGCGTGCGGGCTCGCGCCCGATAGCCAGACGCTGATCGTCGTCCGGGCGATCCAAGGCGCGGGAGCGGCGCTGATGGTGCCGCAGGTCTTCAGCCTCATCCAGCGGAACTTCACCGGGGCGACGAGGGCACAGGCGCTGAGCTTCTGGGCCGCGACGCTCGCGCTCGGCGGCGTCGTCGGGCAGGTGCTGGGCGGCCTCCTCGTCACGGCCGATCTGTTCGGGACCGGTTGGCGGCCGGTGTTCCTGGTGAACGTGCCGATCGGCCTGATCCTGCTGGCGGCCTCGATCCGCCTCCTGCCCGTGGACGTTCCGGCACCTGCCCGGCCGCTGGATCTCGGTGGGCTCATCTCACTCGCCGCGGCCGTGTTGCTGCTCGTCGTGCCGCTCGTCCTCGGGAACGAGGAAGGCTGGCCAGCGTGGGCCTTCGCCTCGCTCGCACTGAGCGGGGTCGCGATCGTCGTCTTCTCCCTGATCGAGCGGCACGTTGAGCGCAGCGGGGGCGCACCGCTCATCGCGGGCCGCGTCGTGCGAGCAGCAGGAATGCCGGCCGCGCTCGTCGCGATCGTCCTGGCGATGGCCTCGTACGGTGGCTTTCTGTTCACGTTCACCCAGCACCTCCAGATCGGCCTGCGCGACACGCCGCTCCAGGCTGGATTGACGTTCGTGCCGATGGCGCTGGGCTTCGCCCTGGCGAGCCTCAACTGGCGTCGACTGCCCGTCGCGTGGCACCAGCTCGTCATCCCGGCCGGCTGCGTCATCGCCGTGGTCGGCTATTCGCTGACGGCGATCGCCGCGTCAAGCGGTGGCGATGGGGGCTTCCTGCTGCCCGTCGGCCTGTTCGTTGCGGGGTTCGGACAGGGCATGGCCGCGAGCCCGATCCTGACCGTCGCCCTGTCCAGGGTCGCACCACAGGACGCTTCCGACGCGAGCGGCGTGGTCACCACGGTCATCCAGCTCGGGCTGGTCATCGGCGTCGCGACGTTCGGCAGCGTGTTCCTCAATCAGGCCGCGCTGCCGGGAGCCCAGCCGACCGTCGGCGCGATCACGCTCACCCTCGGGCTCATCGTCATCGCGCTCGTGGGGTGCGCCGTCGCATCGACCGCGATGGTCCGCGCCCAACGGTCGTCGACCGTGGCATTCGGCGATGCCGTCCCGGACGCGGACGGCACCGCGTCGGCGATCAGGACCGCCGAATAAACGGCGGAAGGGCAGCATCTTGGCCGCAGTCCCTCGCGGTCGCCGTCGGCGGCGGCCTGGTCGTCGGTGCCCTGACGTCGATCGGCCAGGGGGCGCTGCCCGACGAGGTTCGGTCGCTCGCCAACGGGTCGGCGCCCTGGTCGGCGGCCGCGTTCGTCCTGGCCGCTGTCGCCGGCCGGCGGGAGACGTTCCGCTCTGCGGTCCTCGCCGCCGCCGCGCTCCTGACGATGCTGGCCGGCTATAGCCTGACGGCAACGCTCCGCGGCTTCCCCGTCGGCGCGTCGATGACCCTGTTCTGGGTCGCCGCGGCCATCGTCGCGGGACCTGTGCTGGGCGTCGGCGCCGCGTGGAGCCAGGGCACCGATCGGCCGAAGGCAGCAGCCGGGGTCGCGATCCTCGCGTCGATCCTCGTCGGCGAGGCTGTCTACGGCCTGACCGTGATCGCCGGCTCGACGTCACCCGCCTACTGGACGGCGCAGCTCGTCGTCGGGCTGGGACTCGTCGCGTTGTTGGGCTATCACCTCAGGAGCTGGGCCGGTCTCGTCCTGTGCGCTGCCTTGACGGCCGCGGGGGCCGCGGCATTCGCCTTCCTCTACTCGAACCTCACGGGCCTGGCCTGACCGTCGCGTTTCTCGCCGCTTGCTCCGGAAGGCCCTCGGGTATCGTCACAGGGCGCTGGTCGCCTGCCAGCAGCTTTGGAGGAACACCGTTGGCCAGCACGATCGAACGAGCCGACGTGATCGTCACGAGCCCGGGTCGCAACTTCGTGACGTTGCGCCTCACGACGTCGGACGGCGTCGAAGGGCTCGGCGACGCGACGCTCAATGGCCGTGAGCTCGCCGTCGCCTCGTATCTCCGAGACCACGTCTGCCCGCTCCTCCTGGCCCGCGATCCCGACCGCATCGAGGACACCTGGCAGTACCTCTATCGCGGTGGCTACTGGCGACGAGGACCGGTCACGATGGCGGCCATCGCCGCCGTCGACCAGGCACTGTGGGACATCAAGGCGAAGGTCGCGGGGCAGCCCCTGTACCAGCTGCTCGGCGGAGCCTCTCGCACCGGTCTTCTGGCCTATGGCCACGCGAGTGGAACCGACCTGCCCGCGCTGTTCGATTCGATCGACGAGCACCTCGCGGCCGGCTATCGCGCGATCCGAGTCCAGTCGGGCGTTCCCGGCCGCGGAGCGATCTACGGCGTCGCTCGTTCGTCGGAAGGCGAGCGGTACGACTACGAGCCGGCACGCCGCCAGGATCTCCCGGTCGAAGAGACGTGGGACACATCGGCTTATCTCCGACATATCCCCACCGTCTTCGATGCCGTCCGGGCCAAGTTCGGGCCCGAGCTGCCACTCCTGCATGACGCGCACCATCGACTGACGCCGATCCAGGCGGCGCGGCTGGGGAAGTCGCTCGAACCCTTCGACCTGTTCTGGCTCGAAGACTGCACGCCCGCGCGAGAACCAGGCCGGACTGCGGCTCGTCCGCGAACACACCACCACGCCGCTCGCGATCGGCGAGGTCTTCAACACCGTCTGGGACTACCAGCAGCTGATCAGCGAACAGCTCATCGACTACGTGCGCTCCTCGGTCACGCACGCCGGGGGCATCTCGCCGATGAAGCGGCTCATGGATTTTGCGGGGATGTTCCAGATCAAGTCAGGCATGCATGGCCCGACCGATATCTCACCGGTCGGCATGGCTGCCGCGCTTCACCTGGGTCTGGCGATCCACAACTTCGGGATCCAGGAGTACATGCGACACAGCCCCGCGACGATGGACGTGTTCCGGACCTCGTTCACCTTCGAAGGCGGCCTGCTTCATCCAGGCGATCAACCGGGCCTGGGCGTCAGCCTCGACGATGGCGCCGCAGCGGCGTACCCGTACGTGCAGGCATACCTCCCGACAGCGCGTCTAGCGGACGGGACGGTCCACGACTGGTAACGCGGCTCAAGGAGCCGCCCCGCTGGTCATCTGACGCGACGCGGTCACGTGCTTGAGCCAGAGCTCGTAGCGAGCGGCGGCCAACTCGGAATGATCAGCCCGTGGATCGGCGACTCGCCGCGTGGTTGGGGCCAGCCGCCCGAACACGGACGCCTCGTCGACGAGGCCCGCGGCACAACCGCCGAGCAGTGCCGCTCCGCGGCCGGATGCCGCAGTCACGTCGACGGCGTCGAGCGGCCGTCCCAGGACGTCGGCAAGCAGCTGGCGCCACGCCGGGTCGGTGCTCCCGCCGCCGGCGATGACGCACGACTGACGGCGAGCCGGGACCGCCGACCTCGTCCATGGCCGTCCGGACGGCGAACGCCACCCCTTCCAGCGCGGCCCGCAACAACGTGGTCCGGCCGTGCGCGAGCGCGAGCCCGACCCAGGAACCCCGCATGCTCGGGTCGAGCCATGGTGTCCGCTCCCCTGTCAGATGTGGCAGGAAGAGTGGATCGGTCACGGCCACGGGAGACGCGGCGGCTGCGTACAGCTCCTCCCACGATGCCGCCAGGACCGTGCGCACCCAGTCCAACGCCAGGCCGGCATTGGTCGTCGCAGCCATGACATACCAGCCGTGTCGGGCGGCGGTTCGGAACAGGGTCGTGCCCTGGCCGGCCCGCGCCGGCTGGTCGACGGCGTTGACGATCTGTCCGCCGGTGCCCAGCGTCAGCTGAAGGCCTCCGCCCTCGCGCAAGCCGCTCCCGAACATCGCGGCTGCCGTGTCGCCGGCACCTGCCGCGACCTGGATCCCCGGAGTCAGCCCGAGCTCATCCGCCGCCTCGGACGTGAGGTGGCCGGCCGAGTCACCCGCCCACGACACCAGCGGGGCGAAGAGGGCCTGATCCAGGCCCAACGCCTCGATCACCTCCGTGTCCCAGCGTTCGCCCGGCACGTCGTAGAGCAGCGTGGCCGAGGCATCGCTGGGTTCGGTCAGGACCACACCGGTCATGCGGGCGCGCAGCCAGTCCTTGGGCTGCAGCGCCCACCGCGCGCTGGCCAATGTCGACTCGTCGAAGCGGCGCAACCACAGGAGGATCGGTCCGGCCAGGCCTGGGATGACCGGGTTCGCCAGCCGCGCCAAGGCCCCGCTGCCCAGGCGCTCGTACGCGCCCATCACGACCGACGCCCTGGCATCGGGCCACAGGATCGCGGGCCTGACCGGCTCCAGTGCGGCATCGGCGAGGACCACGCCATGCATCTGACCCGACAGCCCGACCGCCGACGGAGACGCAGCTCCGCCGTCGCGGGCCTTCGCCACGGCCTCCCTGACCGCGAGCACGGTCTCACGCCACCAGGTCCGTGGATCGGACTCCGCCCAGCCGACGTTCGCCGACTCCACCTCGTACGCCCGACTGACCTCGGAGAGGAGTCGGCCATCCGGATCGGTGACGACGACCTTGACCGAGCTCGTACCAAGGTCGAGGCCAAGCAGCGTCGGAGCTGTCATCACCGTGGGCTCGAGTCCACAGACCGTCCTAGGTGTGGATGACGACCTTATGACCGCTGCGGGTGGCGACCGCCTCGAGCGCGTCGGCGTAGTCGTCGAGGTGGAACCGGTGGCTGATGATCCCGTCGGTCTTGATCCGCCCGGTGCGCAGCGCCGAGATCGCGGCGTCGAAGCTCGTCACCTCCGCGAAGGAGCCCTTGATGGTGATCTCGCGACGGAAGACGTCGAACGGATGGAACTGGACGAGGTCCGCTTCCCTGGTGACACCATAGATCAGCACCGTGCCGCCGTTGCGGGTCAGCGACACACAGGTGCTGCCGACGTCGGGAGACCCGGTCGCCTCGACCACGATGTCGTAGCCCTGGCCGCCGGGCGAGGCTGCCCGCAGCGCCTCGATGTTGGCCGCCGGATCGGCCCGATCGATGAGGACGACCGCGTCGACGCCGAGCCTGAGCGCCGCATCGAGCTTGAACTGGCGAGGTGCGGCGACGGTGACCGACGTGGCGCCGCCGGAGGCGATGAGCTGAGCGAGCAGCAGCCCGGTCGGACCCGCCCCGATGACCAGCGCGCTGGATCCTGGCCGGATCTCGAGCCGCTCGAGCCCGTGCATCGCACAGGCGGCCGGTTCGCTGAAGACGGCGACGTCGCGGTCGAGCCCTTCGACGGAGAAGGTGAGGTTCTCGGGTGCGGTCACGTACTCCGCGAAGAAGCCCGGGAAATTGCTGCCCATGCCCTTCATGTTGCGACAGAGGATCAGCCGTCCCGAGAGGCAGTAGTCGCAATGCCCGCAGTAGATGTTGGGGTTGACGGTGACCTGCTCGCCGAGCGCGAACCGCTCGACACCATCGCCGAGCGCGTCGATCACACCCACGAGCTCGTGCCCCGGGATGAGCGGGAACCGCGCCTGGAACTCGCCTTCGTGGATATGCAGGTCGGTGCCGCACACGCCGACCTGATCGATCTTGATCAGAACCTCGCCGGCCGCCGGCTCTGGGGTCGGGACCTCACGAACCGCGAACGTGCGCGGTGCGTCGTAGACAACGGCCTTCAAGGGACCCTCCGGGGTTGCTCGTTGCTCGATGATCCGGCACAGCAGTCGGGCTCGATCGGTCGCCGACTGCCGCGCGCATCCGACGCTAGCACGGCACCATCCGATCTGTCGGGAACGCAGACCGTCACCTGCGGTCCGCACGCAACCACGGGAGCCTCAGGTCGAGATCGGAGCGAATGATGAAGGCGGTCCGTTTCAGCCGGTTCGGGGGTCCGGAGGTCCTCGAGATCGTGGATCTCCCCGATCCGCATCCGGGTCCAGGCGCGGTCCGGATCGCGGTCCATGCCGCCGGCGTCAACGCGAGCGACTGGAAGAAGCGCCAGGGGCTGATGGATCCAGAGCTGCCGCAGACGCTCGGACACGAGGCGGCGGGCCTCGTCGACGAGCTCGGTGAGGGCGTCACGGGTGTCGTCGTCGGCGATCGCGTGTTCGGCTTCTCCGCGGAGGCCGCCCAGGCCGAGCTGACGGTGCTGTCCGACTATGCGCCGATCCCGCCGTCGCTCGACTTCGCCGAAGCTGCCGCGCTGCCGGCCGCCATCGAGACGGCCACGCGTGCGCTCGACCAGCTCGGCGTCGGGAGCGGCAGCACGCTGCTCGTCAACGGCGCCTCCGGCAGCGTCGGTGGCGCTGCGGTCCAGCTCGCGGTGGCGCGCGGCCTCCGGGTGATCGGCACCGCGAGTCCGAGGAACCACGAGTACCTTCGCTCGCTGGGGGCCGAGCCCGTCGCCTATGGCGAGGGCCTCGTCGGGCGGGTTCGCGCGCTCGCGCCGGACGGCGTCGACGCGGCGCTCGACGTCGCCGGGAGCGGCGTCCTGCCGGGGCTCATCGAGCTCGCGGGCGGCCCGCAGCACGTCGTCACGATCGCCGATTTCGCCGGGGCGCGGGAGCACGGGGTGCGGTTCAGCAGCGGTGACGCCGGCCGCGCGGTCCACGCGCTCGCCGGCATCGGCGAGCTGATCGAATCCGGCCGCTTCTCGGTCCCGGTCGTCCAGACCTTCCCGCTGATCGAGGTCGCGGAGGCGCACCGCCTCGGCGAGGCCGGTCACGTCCGCGGGAAGCTCGTGCTGGTAGTGGATGGACGGGACGGCTGATCGTCAAACGCAGGCAGGAGAGTGACGATGAACACCGGCGAGCATCCGAATGCGACCGCCTATCGGAGGACGGTCGACGCCTTCCGCGACGGAGACTTCGACACGATCCGATCCCTCATCGCCGAGGACGTCGTCTGGCACGTACCGGGCCGGAGCTCGATGGCGGGAGACATCCGCGGTCTCGACGAGCTTGTCGCCTGGCTCAGCCGAGTCGGCGAGTTCGGCTTCACCATCCGGGAACACGACGTGTTCGGCAACGACGAGCACGTCTGTGCGCTGAGCTACATCGGCGCCCGGCGTCCCGGGGTCGTCATCGAGATCCCGGTGACGAGCGTCTTCCACTACCGCGCTGGCCGGCAGGTCGAACGGTGGTTCTACCCCGAGGACATGGCCGCCTGGGACGCCATCTTCGGCGGTTGACCAGTCGGGAGCCACCTGACGTTGGGCCAGGTCTGGCGACTGCGGCCAATCGAATGGATGCACTCGATTGCGTGCGTCATACTGTGAGCACGATGCGAACGGCCGTGGGGATCGATTTCGGGACGGAATCCGGTCGAGCGTTGCTCGTGGATGTGGCGACCGGTCGGGAGCTCGCCAGTGCCGTGTTCCGGTACACCAACGGCGTCATCGATGTGCGGCTCCCGGCGCCCGACGATGACGTCGAGCTGGCCCCCGACTGGGCACTCCAGGATCCCATCGACTACATCCGGACGATCCAGCATACGGTCCCGGCCGTCCTCGCCCAGGCGGGCGTCGACCCGGCGGACGTGATCGGCGTTGGGATCGATTTCACGGCTTGCACGATGCTGCCGACGACTCGCGACGGGACGCCCCTGAGCGCCATTCCCGAATACCGTCGCGAGCCGCACGCCTGGGTGAAGCTCTGGAAGCATCACGCGGCGCAACCGCAGGCCGACCGGATCAACGCCGTAGCCCGGGAGCGGGGCGAACCTTGGCTCCCGCGCTATGGCGGCAAGATCTCGTCCGAGTGGTTCTTCGGAAAGAGCCTGCAGATCATCGAGGAGGCGCCGGCGATCTATGCCGCGGCTGACCGCCTGATCGAAGCGGCCGACTGGGTCGCCTGGCGACTCACCGGGGTCGAGACCCGCAACAGCTGCACGGCCGGCTACAAGGCGATGTGGTCGAAGGCCGATGGCTTCCCCGACGCCGGGTTTTTCAGCGCGCTCGACCCACGCCTCGGCACGGTCGTCGACGACAAGATGTCGCGGACGATCACGTCCATCGGATCGCCGGCCGGCGTCTTGACCGCAGAGGCTGCTGGCTGGACGGGCCTGCTGCCTGGGACCCCGGTCGCGGTCGCGAACGTGGACGCTCATGTCTCCGTCCCGGCGTCGGGTGTCACCCAGCCGGGCCGGATGGTCGCCGTGATGGGCACCAGCACCTGCCATCTCGTGCTGGGCTCCCGACCAGCGGTCGTCGAGGGGATGTGCGGCGTCGTCGAGGACGGGATCCTACCGGGTCTATTCGGGTTCGAAGCGGGGCAGTCAGGCGTCGGCGACATCTTCGCCTGGTTCGTCGACCATGCCGTGCCGCCGGCCTACCACGTCGCGGCGCAAGAGCTGGGGATCGACGTCCACCGAGTCCTCGAGCGCGAGGCCGCGCGGCTTCGACCGGGCGAATCAGGCCTGGTCGCTCTCGACTGGTGGAACGGCAACCGATCGGTGCTCGTCGACGCTGACCTGTCCGGGCTGGTCATCGGGGCCACGCTCGCCACGCGCGCCCCCGACATCTACAGGGCGCTCATCGAGGCGACAGCGTTCGGGACGCGCTTGATCATCGACGCGTTCGAGGACGCCGGCGTCCCGATCGATGAGGTCGTCGCGTGTGGCGGCCTGCCGGAGCGGAACCGACTGCTCATGCAGATCTACGCCGACGTCACCGAGCGGGAGTTCAAGGTTGCCGCATCGGCGCAGACGCCGGCCCTGGGCTCGGCGATGTTCGGCGCCGTCGCCGCCGGTGCCGCTCGCGGTGGATACGACGACATCGCCGAGGCCACCGCGGCCATGGCCGGGATCAAGGACGAGTCCTATCGACCGGATCCAACCCATCGCGCCGTCTATGACGAGCTCTACGCCGAATACCG
This sequence comes from uncultured Chloroflexia bacterium, assembly GCA_963813225.1. Taxonomy (GTDB): domain Bacteria; phylum Chloroflexota; class Limnocylindria; order Limnocylindrales; family CSP1-4; genus SPCO01. Next base: position 139,458 of record CAWEYB010000001.1, read on the forward strand.
CCAGCTCCACGACACCTTCGGCCGCGGCGAGAACGACGTCATGAAGCGGTTACGCGGCATCCGCGAGAAGGCGATCGTCGACAGGCGCGCGCCACGACAGCCCGGCGGGCCGACCGACCTCATCGCGGCGGCACCCGCTGCTACGCTCCGTCCGTGACATCCGATGACGGCCGCGCGTCCTCGCAGGCCCGGACCTCGGGGGGCCGCGTACCACCCCGCAGCGTGCCGCGCATGCGTGACATCGCCGCGATGGCCCAGGTCTCGCAGAGCACGGTCTCGCGCGTCCTGAACGACGCACCGACCCGCGTCCCTATCGCGGAGGCGACCCGGGAACGGGTGATCCTTGCCGCTCGCGAGCTCGGATATCGGCCTAACCCGCTCGCCCGCGGGCTGCGCGGCGCCGCCACGATGCTGCTCGGTGCCGTCGTCCGCGACATCACGGACCCGTTCTTCGCGGGTGCGGTCGAGGCGCTCTCGGTCGAGGCGATGGCCCACGGCTACAACGTCGTGCTCGGTCACGCCCATGGACGCGCCGACGAAGCGATCGCGTTGACCATGGTCCTCGAGACCCGTCATTGCGACGCGATCATCCTGTTGGGCGACATGCAGAACCAACCGCGGCTGCTCGAAGACCTGAAGGATTCGATCGTTCCGGTGGTCGCACTCTGGCAGGGCACGAGCCCGCTTGATGTCCCGACGGTGGACGTCGACAACGGCCTGGGCATCCGGGCCGGGCTGGATCACCTCACCGGGCTTGGCCATGAACGAATCGCCTTCGTGAGCGGACGTCCCCTTGGCGACGTCCGCGAGCGGCGCGCCGCATTCGAGGGGTACATGCGCCAGCGCTTCGGCCGGCTGGACGATCGCTACGTCCGTGAGGTCGCCAACACACCGGCCGGAGGCGAGGAGGCGCTCCGCGCACTGCTGGCTCTCGATCGCCCGCCGACGGCGGTCGTGACCTCGACCGACACCCTGGCGGTCGGCGTCCTGCATGCGGCGTACATGACGGGACGGAACGTGCCCAAGGACCTGTCCGTGGTCGGGTTCGACGACATCCTCCTGGCCAGCCACACGGTCCCGGCACTCACGACCCTGCGGATGCCGCTGACCGAGATCGTGCGAGCCGGCGTCGCAATGGCTGTCGATCTGGCCAAGAACGGACGCTCGCCGGGGCCGCAAGCGGTCGAGATCATCGCGCCGTCGCTGATCGTCCGGCAATCGACTGCGCCCCCGCGGAGCGTCCCCGACTAGGCTCCGGCGTCCTCTGGGTCGGCGGCCGGGATCCATACCCGCATCCCATCCGTCCCGCGGTTGGACCATGCGAGATACGGGATCGCCCGGATCGCCACCGACGTCTCCGGCCCCGGACCGCGCTCCGACCCGTGCGCGACGACTCCGATGAATCCATCCGAAAGATCCGACCGGGGTTCGCTCGTCGGCGCCTGCTCGAGCGCCAGCCGAATGTCCTCGAGGACGGCCTCCGCCGGCAGGTCCGCGGTCTCCAGGCAATAGACAAGCGGCCCGCGCTCGATCGCGACGGCGCCCCGCACCGCATCGATCCGCGGGTGCGGTCGGGTGATCCGTGGCGTCATGGGCATGTCGAGCTCCACCCGGTCTCCCGCGCGCCATGTCGCCGTCCGGGCGGCCTCGCCCCGAGCCTCCTCGCCTGGTCCGGCGCTGTCGGCTGGCCACGTGAGCTCCACGCCGTCCGTCCATCCGGGCCGACGGAGCGATAGCGTCCAGGGCTCGGCGGGACTCGCCTCGACCTCGATGCTGACCCGACCGTCCCAGGGTTGGTCAGTCGACATGCGGAGCCGGACTTCGCCACCGCCGACCTGCGCGCTGACCGTGCCGTCGACGTACTGCTGGATCTGGACGCCGGTCCCATCGGTCGTCGCGACGAGTTGCTCCCAGGAACTCAGGGTTCGCATGATGTTGGGCGGGCAGCAGGCGCACGGGTACCACGGCCGTCGTTCGCCCGTGCCCGGATCGGCGGCGACGCGCACGGTCCGGCGCTGGAGCGGGTTGACGTAGAAGAACGACGTCCCGGCGAGGTCGATGGCCGGGAGGACACCGTTGAGGACCGTCCGCTCGATGACGTCGGCGCAGGCAGGCTCACCGGTCGCGAGCAGCAGCCGCCAGGCGAGCATGACGCTCGCGATCGCCGCGCACGACTCGGCATAGGCCTGGTCCGGCGGCAGCTCGTACGGATCGCCGAACGACTCGTCACGGTGACGGCTGCCCACACCTCCCGTGAGGTAGGTGCGAGTCGCCACCATGTCGTGCCAGCGCCGGACGACCGCATCGAGGAGAGCACCATCGCCGACCTCGGTGGCGACATCGACGGCGCCGCAGTCGAGATACAGCTGGCGCACGGCATGTCCCGCGACCGTCGGCGCGTCACGGACCGCCGCATGATCCTGCCAGTACGCGGCACCGAACCGGTCCGATCCCAGGAGGCCATGACCGCGCCGCTCGATGAATCGGACGGCGGTCTCGAGATGTCGCGCCTCACCAGTGGTCCGGTACAGCTCGACGAACGCCATCTCGATCTCCGGGTGACCGTCGACCGCCTCCCGCCCCGACGGACCGAGGATCCGTTCGATCGAGGCGGCGGCCAGAGAGGCCACTTCGAGCAACCGGTCGTCGTCGAGCGCCCGCTTCCAGGCGACGGCCGCCTGGATCAGGTGGCCGATGCAGTACAGCTCGTGGCCCCACCGGAGGTCGGCGTACTCCTGGCCCGGGGCCAGGACCTGGACGAAGCTGTTCAGGTAGCCGTCCGGTCGCTGGGCCTTCGCGACGAGGTCGATCGCGGCGTCGGCCATGCGCGCCATCTCGGGGTCGGGCGCGCGTCCGAGCTCCCAACCGACGGCCTCGAGCCACTTGTAGACGTCCGAGTCCAGGAACGGGAACGGCGTCCCGAACATCAGGCCCAGCGCCTCATAGCGGCCCGGCGCGCCGGCGGCGAGGCGCAGGTCATGGAAGTTCCCGGCCCGCTCGAGCTGGTCGAATCCGTGCGGGATCGTCCGCTCGCGGTTGACCCGCAGGCGGTCTGCCCAGAAGCCGCCGGTGATCGACGAACCCCCAAGCGCCAGCGGCCGGAGACGAACCGTCGCCTCCGTGGTGGGGAGGACGGCGCCTCCACGAACGACGGGGATCGCCATCTACGGCCCGCGCTCCAGGAAGTAGGCGGACCGGTTCCAGCGGAGCTCGTTCTGGAACGCCCGGGCGGTGGTCGCCGAGTCGATGGTCACGAGCTCCACGTTGGCCATGTCGGCGAAGTCTTCCAGCACGTCCATCCCCAGCGAAGTCGTCAGCGCGGTGTGGTGCGGACCACCGGCCGTCAACCACGCCTCCGCAGCGGTCGCCAGATCGGGGCGCGGGCGCCAGACCGCCCGCGCCACCGGGAGCTTCGGCAGCGGTGCGTCGGGCCCGACGATGTCGACCTCATTGGCGATGAGCCGGAACCGGTCACCGAGATCGGCCAAGCCGATGATGACCGCGGGACCCGATCGGGCGTCGAAGACGAGCCGGACGGGATCCGCCTTTCCACCGATCGAGAGTGGGTGGATCTCGCACGACGGGCGCCCGTCCGCGATGGATGGGCAGACCTCGAGCATGTGGGCGCCGAGCACCTCGGGGACGGGATCGCCGAGATGGTACGTGTAGTCCTCCATGAATGACGTCCCACCGGGTAGGCCATCACCCATGACCTTGAGGATCCGCACCAGGGCGGCCGCCTTCCAGTCCCCCTCCGCCCCGAAACCATACCCGTCGGCCATCATCCGCTGGACCGCGATCCCCGGCAGCTGGTCGAGGGCGCCGAGATCCTCGAACGTGTCCGTGAAGGCGGTGAAGCCACCAGCGTCGAGGAACGCCCTGAGACCTGCCTCGATGCGGGCGGCCGATCGAAGCTCGGGGTGGCGTGCTCCATCCCGACGGAGAGACGGAGTGACGTCATAGTCCTCGCCGTACGCCTCCACGAGCCGATCGATGTCGGCCTCCGGCACGTCCTCGACGGCCGCGACGAGATCGTTGACGCCGAACCCGTTGACCGAGAAGCCGAACCGGGCCTGGGCTTCGACCTTGTCGCCCTCTGTCACGGCGACGTCGCGCATGTTGTCGCCGAACCGGGCGATCTTGAGCTGGTGCGCGGCGTGCCAGCCGAGCGCGGCACGGCACCAAGAGCCAAGCTTGGCGGTGACCACCGGGTCCTCCCAGTGCCCGACGATCGTCCGGCGCGACCGGCGGAGCCGGGTCTGGATGAACGCGAACTCCCGATCGCCGTGCGCCGACTGGTGCAGGTTCATGAAGTCCATGTCGATGCTGGACCATGGCAGGTCGCGGTTGAACTGGGTGTGCAGGTGGACGAGCGGCGTACGCAGGTCGGTCAGCCCGGCGATCCACATCTTGGCCGGCGAGAAGGTGTGCATCCAGGCGATGACGCCGATGCAGCGGTCGTCGCGGTCGGCATCGCGGAGCATCTCCGTGATCCCTTCGGGGGTGGACACGACGGGTCTCGGCACGATGTGGACTGGTGCCCCGACCGTCTGATCGAGGCACGCGGCGATGACGCCCGCATCCTCGGCGACACGATCCAGGACCGCCGGTCCGTAGAGGTGCTGGCTCCCGGTGACGAACCAGACCTCACGGTCAGTCATCACGGATCCCATCGACGAACACCCTCCTGCAGATGGTGGATATCCACGTCAACCCTTGACCGCGCCGGACATGAAGCCGCGGACGTAGTAGCGCTGGAGCAGGATGAACAGGATCAGGCATGGCACCGCCATCACGACGACACCCGCCTGGGTCGCCCCATAATCGATCACGCCCATCGTCTGCTGGCGGAGCGTCGCGATCGCCAAAGGCAGCGGAGACTTCTTGTCATCGGTGAGCAGGATCAACGGGGCGATGAAGTCGTTCCAGGCGGCGAGGAACGCGAACAGACCGACCGTGATCAGTCCTGGCCGGACGGCAGGCAGCATGATCCGGCGGAGCACATCGAACGACCCCGCGCCATCGACGAGTGCGGATTCCTCGAGCTCCTTGGGCACGGCCTCGAATGAGATCCGCATCAGATAGATGGCGAACGGCAGTTGGAACAGGGCGAGGACGAGTGCGACCCCGATGAGCGAGTTGTGGAGGCCGACGGCGTTGAGCAGCACGTACAGCGGGATCAGAAGCGTCCCGTACGGGACCATGAGGATCCCGAGCGTCACCAGGAACAGCACATCCTTTCCGGGAAAGGAGAACATCGCAAAGGCGTACCCGCCGAGGACCGACAGGCCCAGGGTCACCCCGACCGCGACCAGCGAGATGATCACGCTGTTGAGCGTGTACGTGCCAAGACCGGCCCCGTAGGCGATCAGAGTGGCGTAGTTCCCGAACCCGACGCCGGATGCCTGGGCGGTCCCGGGCTGCCCGTTGACCGAGGCCACGGCGCTCCAGATCATCGGGAACAGGAAGATGATCGCAAGGCCGCCGGTCAGGACGTAGCCGGGTGTGCGAGAGAAGCTATTCGATCCCATCGCCGCCTACCCGCGTTCCGCGGCACGCAGGCCCCGGAACTGGACCGCGTTGATCACGAGCAACACCGCCAGCACGATGATCGAGAGCGCGGCGGCCGTGCCGAGGTTCTGGCGCTGGAATGCCTCACGATAGATCAGTTGCACCACCGTGACGGTCGTGTTGTCCGGACCGCCCTGGGTGAGGATGTAGAACTGGTCGAAGGCCAGGAGCGAGCCGGTGATGCACAGGATCAGGGCAAGCGCGAGAGACGGCCGCAGGAGCGGAAGCGTGATGCGACGGAGCGTCTGCGACCAGGTCGCGCCGTCGATCGCGGCGGCCTCGTACACCTCGGACGGGATGGCCTGCAGGCCCACGAGCAGGATGAGCATGTAGAACCCGGCGTATTTCCAGACGATGAGGAACACGATGGAGAGCAGCGCGGTCAATGACGTCTCGAAGAATTGGATCGGGTCGTTGATCAGCCCGAGAGCCTCGAGCGGCGGGCTGATGGGGCCGATCGCGGGGGAATAGAACCCCCAGAACAGCAACGACGCGGTCGCGAGTCCGACCGCCGCCGGAAGCAGGAAGCTCGTCCGGAGGAACCCCGACCACCGACTCCCTTCCTGGACGAGCAGCGCCAGCCCGAGCCCGAGCCCGATCAACGCGATCGTGACGACGATCGTGTATTCGAGCGTGAAGAGGATCGCGGGGCCGAACAGCGTGTTGCTGGTGAGCGACGTGAAGTTCTTCGGGAAGTTCAGGCCCTTGTCGCCGCTCAGCAGGGTCCAGTTGGAGACGGACATCCGCACGACGAGCACCAACGGGACGATGAAGAAGATCGCGACATAGATCGCCGTGGGGGCCGCATACAACATGCCCACGCGTCGTCGGGCGCGCTGCCACCCGGTGGCCTTCTTCGTCCGCGTCGAGGTTCGCGAAGAAGCGTCGGTGACGTCCACGGCTCCTCCAGGATCGCGTGAGATAGGAAGCGGGGCCGGCCGACGGCCGGCCCCGCTCCTCGGCTACTGGAGCGAAGCGTTGATGGCGTCGTTGTCGCTGTCAACCTTGCTCGGGTCGCCGAAGACCGCGTCCCTGAGGAGGACGAGCCACGGTCCCTGGGGATCGTTGAATGTCTGGCCGAACTTCAGCGCGAACGGCGTCTGGCCCTTGCCGCCGATGCTGTTGAACAACACGAGCCGGGGGTCGGCGGAGCTGTACTGATTGTCAGCCAGGTCCGTCCGCGAGACGACGTTGCCGCCCTTGGCGATGACATCCACCTGGGCCGCGCTGTCCTCGAGCCAGGCGAGGAAGTTCCATGCCTGGTCGATGACCTTGCTATCCCGCCCGACGCCGATGCTGTCGCCGCCGACAAAGGTCGACTGGCCACCCTTGACCCCGGCGATCGGCGCCACGCCGACGTCCTCGAGCTTGAGCTTGTCGCTGGCGAGGCCCGTGAGGGTCGCCGGCCACGGCATGATCCCGATGTTGCCGGTCAGGAACGGCTGGGTCCACGTGGGTCCGGTCTCGGTCTTCGACTCCGGCATCTGCATCGTGCCGTCATCGATGAGGCCCTTGAAGATCGAGTAGATCTGCTTGTTCTCGGCGCTGTTGAGGAACGATGTCGTGCCGGCGTCGTCCATCACCTTCTCGCCGTCGGCCCAGGCGATCGGCCACCACGTGAACACGTTGCAACCGCCGCAGTTGCCGCCGAAGAACGTCCCGTGGACGTCGCCGCCGAGCTTGGCCACGGCCCGCGCCTGGTCAGCGAATTCCTGGAGCGTCGTCGGGGGCTTCTCCGGGTCGAGGCCGGCCTTGCGATACAGGGCCTTGTTGTAGAGCCAGACGGACTGGTCGACGATGAATGGGAGGCCATATTGCTTGCCATCCCAAGTGGACGCCTTGATGTGCGCCTGGGCGATCTTGTCCGCGAACGGGAGACCGGCGATCCGGCTGGTGATGTCCTGGAACAGGCCTTGCGACGTCCAGTTCGGCATGAACACGACGTCAGCCGAGAACAGGTCCGGCAGGCCGTTCGACCCGGCGGCCGCACCGACCTTCGCCTGGTAGTCGTCCGTCGGGGTGACGGTCAGCTCGATCTGGTTCTTGTGCGACGCGTTGTACGCGGTGACGAGCGGCCGGACGCGAGCCTCCGTGGCCGCACGAGTCCACATCGAGATCTTCGTCCCGTCGTCGATCCCCTGTGCGGCCGATGCTGGCGCGCTGGCTGCGGCACTCGCTGCCGCGCTCTGACTGGCCGCAGCCGTCGCGGCGGGCGTCGCGGCGGGCGCTGAGGCGGCCGCCGACGGACTGGCCGAGCTCGAGCCGCATGCCGAGACGACCAGAGCGAAGATGATCGCGAGGGTGGGCAACCGGAACTGGTACCGCATCCCGTGTCTCCTCCATGCAAATCCCTGACCGGGCTCGCGCGTGGCCAATCGCCCCGTCGCGTACCTGGGACCGGGGCGTACACTAGCACAGCGCAATCGCGTGCGTACATTCGTATTCATACTCCGCGGAAGCGCATGCCGGGAGGTCGACGGTCGCATGGCCGATCTGAAGTTGGGCATCAATCTGTGGAGCCAGGCGTCCGACTGGCCGTCGTTCCTGGCGGCCGGCCAGCGGGCGGACGAGCTCGGCTACGACACCCTGTGGACGTGGGATCACGTCCTCGCGATCTTCGGTGAGCCGGGCCAGCCGATCTTCGAGGGGTATACCGCGCTGGCCGCCCTGGCCCAGGCGACGGCGCGGGTGCAACTCGGGCTGTTCGTCGGGGCAAACACGTTCCGGAACCCGGGGCTCGCGGCGAAAGCCGTCACGACCATCGATCACATCAGTGGCGGCCGGGCCGTGATGGGGCTCGGAGGGGCGTGGTTCGAGGGTGAGCACCAGGCGTTCGGGATCGACTTCGGGACTGGCTTCGGCCAGCGTCTCGACTGGCTCGCTGAGGCAGTTCCCGCTGTCCGGAGCCTGCTCGATGGCGGTGAGGTCACCAGCGCGCCCGGGGGGCGCTACGCGTTCGACCATCTACGGATCGCGCCACGCCCGATCCGCGACCACTTGCCGATCATGATCGGCGGTGCGGGCGAGAAGAAGACGCTCCGGATCGTGGCCCAGCACGCGGACCTGTGGAACGTCTTCGGGACACCCGAGACGGTGGCCCGCAAGGACGCGATCCTCCGCCAGCACTGCACAGACGTGGGGCGAGATCCATCGAGCATCGAGCGATCGGTCGGCTGCAAGGTCACGATCCGGGATACATCGGCAGAGGCGGAGAAGGTCCGCCTGGCGACCCTCGCCCACAACCGGACTCCGCTGGCGCGGGTCGAGGGCGACGTGTCGTTCTGGACCGGCTCGCCCGAGCAGATCGCTGATACGATCCTGAGCTACCGGCGCGTCGGGTTCGACACATTCATCGTCGAGCTGGCCGCCCCATACGACGACGAGACCATGACGTCGCTTATCCAGACGGTCAAACCGATGGTCGAGAGCGCCTCGGTCTCGGCGTGAGGTCGTCCATCTGATGTCATCGGCGAGCCTGCGTGACGAGGTCTGCCGCGCCAACCACGAGCTCGCATCCTCCGGCCTGGTGCGCCTGGCCTTTGGCAACGCGAGCGGAGCGGATCGCGAACGGGGCATGTTCCTGATCAAGCCAAGCGGGATCGGCTGCGACGTGGTCCAGCCGGAAGACCTGGTCGCCGTGTCGATCGGAAACGGGACCGTCGTCGACGGCCACCTCAGGCCATCCTCGGACACACCGACGCACCTCGAGCTGTATCGCCGATTCCCGTCGATCGGTGGAGTCGTCCATACCCATTCGATCGAGGCCGCCGCCTTCGCCCAGGCCGGACGAGCGATCCCCTGCCTCGGCACCACGCACGCGGACCATTTCGCCGGTCCGATCCCGGTCACGCGGCCACTGGCCGACGCGGAGATCGACGGCGACTACGAGGCGGCGACCGGCACAGTCATCGCCGAGGCGATCGCCGAGCTGGGTCTGGACGACGCGATGGCCATGCCGGCGATCCTGGTGGCCGGCCACGGACCGTTCACGTGGGGACGCACCGCCATGGAGGCCGCGTCCAACGCGGCGGCGGTCGAGCTGGTCGCCGCGATAGCGGCCCGGACTTTCGCGCTGGCGCCCGATGCCGCGCCCCTACCCGAACGGCTCCGCCAGCGGCACTTCGAGCGAAAGCATGGGCCGTCGGCGTACTACGGACAGCGTCGGGAGAGTGGGCGCGCCGAGTCGTGACGGCGGATGCCAGCCGGCCGATCGTCACTGCGGCTCGGCTGTTCGGACCCAGCGATCTTCGGGTCGTGCACGAACCCGAGACCGAACCGGGCCCGCTCGATCGTCGTGTCGCCGTGACGTCGGTGGGGCTGTGCGGGTCGGACCTCCATTGGTTCGAGGAAGGCACCATCGGGGACGCTCGCCTCGACCACCCGCTGGTCCTCGGTCACGAGTTCTGTGGGCGGCTCGACGACGGCCAGCTGGTCGTCGCTGATCCCGCGATCCCGTGCGGGACGTGCGGGCCGTGCACCTCCGGTGACGCGCATCTGTGCCTGACCCTGGGTTTTGCCGGCCACGGAACCACCGATGGCGGGCTGAGGTCGTCGCTGAGCTGGCCCGCGCGGCTCCTGCGAGCGCTCCCGGAGTCGATCGACATCGAAACGGGCGCCCTGCTCGAGCCCCTCGGGGTCGCACTCCATGCAGTCGACCTCGCCGCAATCCAGCCGGGCGAGCGGGCGCTCGTGGTCGGCTGCGGGCCGATCGGCCTGCTCATCATCCGTGTCCTCAGATGCGTCGGCGTTCGCCAGATCCTCGCTAGCGAGCCGCTCCCCCACAGGCTGGCGGCGGCGATCGAGAGCGGGGCGATCGAGGCGGACGGGCAGACGCTCGACGTCGACGTCGTATTCGAGGCCGCCGGGACCGACCTTGGGCTCGCCGCGGCCATCGAAGGGGCGACGCCTGGCGGCCGGGTCGTCCTGGTCGGGATCCCGTCAGACGACCGGACGACCTTCCAGGCGGCGGCCGCGCGCCGCAAGGAGCTATCGCTGCGGCTGAGCCGGCGGATGCGAAGCGAGGACCTCGACCGGGCGGTCGCGCTCGTCACGGACGGCCAGATCGACCTCGACGGGCTCATCACGCATCGGTTCCCGCTCGATGAGGCGCCAGCCGCGTTCGCGACGCTGGCCGCTCGGTCGGGCATCAAGGTACTGGTCCGCCCTGGGCCGTGACGGCCCGGCCCCGATTCAAGCCAAGTGCCGATCGTCTCGTCTGGTTCGCTCCGTGGCACGCCGCGGGAGAGAGTGGAGCCGACACTCGGACTGAACCGAGGACCTGCTCAGCGGCACCAACTGCTTTTCTGCCCAGTTAGTTGGTCCGTGCGGGGTCAGTTTCGAGACGTGGCGCCATCGCGCGAAGGTCGGCCAGGACCGTGTCGGTCGTCGTGGCCTTCATGCGGGCCAGTTCGTCGGACGTAATGCCGATGACCGTGATGAACTCGACTCGGCCAAGGGCGGTGTCGACCGGCTGAAAGACGAGGTCGTCCGCGAAGGCCAGAGCCGACAAAGCTGTCGGGGGGTTTCCACCGGTGATAGGCCCGCCCGTGTCTAGCCGGTGGCCATGCTCGAAACCGGATTTCGTCTGGTAGACGTACTTCCCGAGTTTGCTGAGTAACTCGACCGGCCAGAGAGGGGGCGTCGGCGTCTCCGAGCGAACCCGCATGGTCAACTCGAACCCGAAGCCGCTCCACGTGACCGAGTCAGGCTCGATCTCGGTCGGCTCTGGCTTGGTGAACAGGTCGAACAGGTCAGTCAGGCCATAAGTGACGTAGAACCACGACCGCTCATCTCGGTAGCCACTAATGCCCCAGACGCCGTCCTGAGCAGGAAGCGGGACGTCGTTTGGCTTCCAGTGGTCAGGCTTTTGGCCTGGGTACGCGGCCGCGAATACGGCATCCAGCGCATCCCAGCCGGGCGCGTACTCATTGTCGAATGATGGCTGTTGGGGCGCATCGTCCTTCTTCCGGCCAAGTCCGAACGGCATGTCTGGAGCGTAGCCGGGCGGGGCAACAGTTGCGACATGTAGGCCCGAGTCGCCCCATCGATCGCGCTCCCGAGCCCCGCAGACTTGGTCGCATCTTCGGGCGGCGCTAGGCGCCCCCGGTCTCGTCGATGCCCGCTGCTCGATAGGCGGGGAGTGGAGCCGACACTCGGACTTGAACCGAGGACCTGCTGTTTACGAAACAGCTGCTCTACCACTGAGCTATGTCGGCGCGGGGTGATTATAGGTGCAGACCGACTTGCTGCCGCTGCTACCGTTGCCGGATGGTGGCCGGGGGACGCGCCATGCTCGACGATCCAGCGGTCGCGGAGGCCCTTGCGAACTCGCATCTCCGCGATCTGCCCGCGGACGTCACGGCCACGCTCCTCGAAAGCGCCACGCGCATCCACGCGCTCGCCGGCTCGACCATCCGCGAGTTCGGCGAGCCCGGCCCGTACCTCGAGCTCCTGGTCGGCGGTCTCCTGCGCGTCTTCGTTCGCGCTCCGGACGGTCGGAGCCTGACTGTCCGGTATCTCCGCCCGGGCGAGCTCTCGGGTGTCGTATCGCTCTTCACGCCGAGCTACTCTTTCGCCGCGACGCTGCAGGCAGTGGTGGACTCGGATGTCATCAGCTTCCGAGCCCAGGCCGTGATCGGCCTCGCCGAGCGTGATATCCGCGTGGCGCGGAGGGTGATCGACGAGCTGAGCGAGCGTGTCGTCGACTTCGTCGCGGAGATCCCGGGAAGCGCCTTCTCGACCGTCCGGCAACGCATCGCCCGGCACATCCTCGATCTCGCCTCCGAGCAACCGCAGAGCGACCGGCTCGTAGCCCAGGTGAGTCAACAGGCACTCGCCGACGCCGTTGGATCGGTCCGCGAGGTCGTCGTCCGAGTGCTCCGCGATCTTCGGGCCGAAGGTGTCATCCGGACCGGCCGGGGAGGGATCGAGGTCCTGATCCCGGAGGTCCTCGTCGATGAGCAGTTTCCCGCCAGGCGAGCCGTGACTGTCAGCCGGAGCTCTCCGCGAACTCCTCGAGGAACGCGACGAACCGGTTGACGTCGCCCTCGGTCGTGGCGATCCCGACCGAGGCGCGGACCGCCCCGAGCGCCCTGCCGGGCAGAAGGGTCCGCAGATCCTCGAACCCGGGTTGTCTGCCCAATGCGAAGACGCTCTCCATCTCGGGCGCGGTGATGCCGCGGGCCGTCTCGCTGGCGCCCGGATTGCAGAAGCAGCCGGTCCGAAGTGAGATGCCCCGGTCGGCGGCCGCCGCCTCGACCTTCCAGAAGTCCACGACGTCTCCGGCGCGATCGAGCACGTTGAACGGGATGGTGCCGCCGCGGTCGACGGTGTCGGTCGGACCATAGAGCCGGACCACGGGCGCCCCATCGGGATGGCGCAACGCCGACAGGCGGCCGAGCAGCCAGCGCGTGAGAACCTCCACGCGCCGATGGATCGTCGCCACGCCGACCGACCTCATGTGGCGCAGGCCGATCTCGATGGCGGGCAGCCCCAGGTAGTCGATGGTGCCGTCTTCGAAGCCGATCTCGCCATCGCCAAGCGTGTGACGCGGCACGACGACCGAGGCGACGCCGATGGTCCCGCCGGCGAACCACGGGCGTCGCAGGCGGGCCAGAGCATCACGCCGTGCGACCAACGACCCGATGCCCGTCGGGTAGCCGAAGACCTTGTACCAGGAGATCGCGACGAAGTCAGGGTGCCACCGCGACAGGTCGAGCTCGTTCGTCGGCACGTAAGCGGATGCGTCCAGCAGGACATCCCAGCCACGCGCGTGCGCCAGGTTCGCCCACTCGAGCGGATGGCGGACGCCGGAGTAGTTGGACTGGGCCGGGAAGGCGAAGAGGTGTCGCCGGCCGTCGGGGACGCGATCGAGGGCGGCGAGGAGGTCGGCGTCGTCCGGACGAAGGTCGGCGGGCCGCAACGGTACGTAGGTGACCGTCGCGTCGTGCGACCGGGCGAACTCCCGGATGCCGTTGACGGAATTGTGGTTGTCGGCTGTCAGGAGGCAATGGCTCCCGGTCGTGAACGGAAGGGACTCGCCGACCAGCTTGAGGGCGCCACTCGCGTTGGCCGTGAAGATGACGACGTACTCATCCGGCGAGGCGTTCAGGAACTCCAGGACTGCGCTCCGGGCCTGATCCGCGACATGCGTGGAGGCCGCCGAGGCGGGGCTGTTCGAATGTGGGTTCCCGAAGATCCCGGCACGAAGCAGCTCGTGGTGCTCTCGTAGCTGGGACTCGGCGTACAACCCACCACCGGTGTAATCAAGGTAGGTCTGATCGGCGGCGTCCAGTCGGGCGTACTCGCGTGCACGCAAGGCTTCGACGGCGGGGCCATCCCAGCCAGGGTCGTCGAGCCCGGACGAGGGCGGGATCGGCACGACGCTGGGCCGAGAGCGAGCCGTCGTCGACGAGGTGATCATCCGCAGATCATCCGTGGGACACGGGGTGTGGTCAGGGACCTAGGTTCCAGTCGCTCCCTTCGGTGCGCAGATATCGGCTGGGTCGCGAAGTGGTCAGAACGCGATCTCGATCGCCTCCCAGCCCTGGTTGCCGTGACCGCCAGCGTACCCATCGTTCAGGATCGTGCGGTCGTTGATCTCGATGTACACGAGGTAGCAGCACGGCACCATGAGCGGGTCGCTCCACGGGTCCCACACGAACGACGTGGGGACGGGATAGCCCTGTTCGGCGATGTTGCCACCGTAGGTCTTCGAGAGCGGGACGACCGCACCGCCCGGGTAGAGCGGCAGCGGCACCCCGTTCACGGGGACCGACAGGCCGGAGTTGCCCCGCGCCGTCACGGCGACCCCGCTCAGGTTCGGGTCGTAGGCGTGGATCGTGACCCTGATCAGCCCGTCGCCACGCTTGACCTTGGCGCACTTCAGCGATTCGGTCGTTCCGTCGGGCTTCTGGAGCTCCAACGTGATCGTCGGTCGCGGGAGCGGGAACGGACCCGAGTTGTCGACCCGGACAGGCTGCGGCGCGCTCACCCGCGTGATCGAGCCGTCGCGCACCCGGAGTCGGACGAAGTAGAGGCCATCGGCCGACGGCGTCGGCCAGTGCACGAGCACCTTCTCGCCGACGGTGTTCGGACCGCCGTCCGAGTCGCAGATCTGCGAGACATCGAACCAGCCCGGGTCGACACCGGTCGAGGTGCTCCGGCTGCATGGCGTGAGCCACGGGAAGAACGGGATCGTGTTGTAGCCCGATGTCGAGCCGACGAATGGGAGATACGTGCCGCTCGGCCCGGTCGACGAGACCTCGACCAGGTACTGGGTCGCCGACGGCATGTTGAAGATCCCGCGCAGCTCGGCGTAGTCACCGAAAGGGTGATCACCGATCCCTGCCGCCGGGTTCGGGGACTGGGTGTGACCCGGTCCGACGCTGGGACCGTTGCCCAGGCCGAGGCTGTCGATCTGGCTGATCGGGATGTCGCCGACCCGCGTGATGAGCGGCCGCGGCGGGCAGAGCTTGCGGCACACCTTCCGGCAGCGTGCCGAGCAGAAGAAGCGACACAGCTGGTGACAGAAGCGTTCGAGCTCGAGCTTCTTGATCGTCTGGTTCCAGGCCTTCGCGTCGCCGGCCGCCTGGATCTCGAGCAGGCGCTTGACCGTGTCGGGCTTCGCCACGAGCGCGGCCAGCGCGTGGGCGAAATCGATCATCTCCTCGACGCCGACCGGTTCCTTCGGTGGCTCGGGGCAGAAGCTCAGGCACACGCCGCCACAGCGCTTCTCGCAGAAGTAGCCGCAGATCACCTCGCAGCGCTCGGACAGCCCCGCCTGATCAAGGGCGGCCTCGAACGCCGCCCCGTCCTCCGCCTCGTAGGCCTCGAAGGCCTTGCGGAACGTCGCCGGGTCCTTGGCGAGCTCCTCCGCGGCTTCCGCGATGCTCCTCAGTTCGTCGATCGGCTCGTCACCTGACTGGGTCGCCATCGCGTCTCCTTCGCCGAGCGGCTGGTCACGCATCCGCGCTCGAGGAAACGGTAGGAACCTGTGTTCACGGACCCGTCACCGGCCCGTCACGCATCCATCACGTCGTCGGGTTCAGGCGTCTCGGTCGTAGAAGGGCATCGCGGCATCGTCTGGCCGGTCGAGGTCGGCGATCAGCGCCGCGACGCCGATCTCGCCCTTGTACAGGCTGTCCCGGCGGAGGGCGTTCTCGCGCACGCTCGTGACCGCCTGCCCCGCCAGATCTCGCGCGCGTGCCAGCCAGAGGCGATCGCCGCCGGCACGACGGAGGTTGAGCAGCGCGTAGGCGCGACCGGCCAGTCCGCAGCACAGGTCGCCGGGGACAGGATGGCTCTCGTACGCCGTCCAGGCGGCCCGTTCCGCGAGAGCAGCGTAGCGATCGTCACCGAACGCACGTGCCGCCGCGGTCCACAGGAAGACCATCCCCGCGGCACCGTTACACCATGTCGCCGCGAGCGAACCGTCGTCGGGTGGACCGACCTCGCGGGGCCAGACCAGGCCGCGCCCGCGAGGAACCCCGAACCGGGCCAGCTCGTCGAGACGGGCGGCGATCGGCGGGACCGCGGACCCGCTCGACTCCGCCCAGCGCAGCTGCGCATGGAGGAAGCCCGACCAGCCGTGCGCCGCACCGAGGTAGGAGACGGCGTCATCGTCGCGATCGCCGGCGGCCTGCGCCCCGAGCTCGTCCATGGCCGAGAGCTCGGTCCACAGGTTCGTCGCCAGCCGGTTGCCGAGCTCGATGAGCTCCGACCGCTCGGCCGCGTCATCCGGCAGCGCGTCGAGGAGCATCGACAGCCCGAGCAGGATCCCGCTGCGTCCGAACGAGACGTCCCGCGCGGGACCCCCGTCGCCCACCGCCGACACCATCCCGTGGATCGCCATCGACCGGTCGCTCGCATCGCCACGGGCGTTCGCGATCAACGCTTCGGTCAGGAAGACCCCGGTCGCGCTGTGATGGATCCCAGTGGTGCCGAAGTCCTCCGGGGTGATCTCCAGCGCCACGTTGACGAATGCCTCATCGCTGCCGAGCGACGTCAACGCCTTCGTCGACCACACGTCGGCGAGCGCCAGGAGACGCTCGTCATCGCGGGACATCGCGATGCGCATGATCCCGTGGGCGATCCCGGCCGCCCCGAGATTGACCGACGCCCGTGGCGCCTCCAACGGGGCAGCCAGCAGCGGGCCGGCGGGTGACAGCCGCTCGAGGACATCGGCAAGGAACAGGTCGGTCGCGGATGGACTCGCGTCGTGCCGTGGCCCCGGCCCCCGGGTGAGGTCGGAACGAGCCGCGGCCCGATATGCCACGAGGAGGTCCGCCGTGTCCGCGAACCGGTCGGCCGGGTCCTTCGACAACGCCCGCCGCAACACCGCCTCGACCGCGGGCAGGTCGCCTGCGTCGTGGCTGGCGAACGGCAAGGGCGCCTCTTCGAGCAGCTGCCGGCGCATCTCCTCGGGCTCGAGCGAGAAGCTGTGGGTGTAGCCGCCGGTCAGCAGCCGGTAGAGCATCGCGCCCAATCCGTATTGCTCGCTTGCCGGGGTGAGCACCGACGCTCCGCGACCCGCCTGCTGGGCGGCCGCCGATTCGGGCTCCATGAAGAAGTCCACCCCGCCGCGCGGGACCCCGCGTTCGTCGCCGAGCGTCGCCAGCCCGAAATCGATGATGGTCACCGATCCGTCGCCGGCGACAAGCACGTTGCTGGGGTGGACGTCGCCGTGGAGCACGCCGCGCCCGTGGATGTCGGCGTAGGCCGCGATGATCCGCTCGCCGAGCTCGAGCAGCCGTTCGCGACCGTCGGCAGGCGGCAGCCGTCGAAGCTCGGCCGCGGCCGATTCTGCGTCCGCGCCGGCATGCCAGGTGACGACCAGGTAGGTGCGGCCGTCCGCCTCCCCTATCTCGATCAGGCGAGGGGTGACGCGTCCATCGAGCGCACGCAGGATCCTGGCTTCATGCTCGAACAGCGCGGAGCTATCCGAGCCCGCCCGGCCGACCTTCAGGGCGACGTCGCGGCCCTCCTCGTCGTGCGCGAGGTAGAGCTGCGTGTCGATCATGACCTGGACCGGATGGACGACCCGGAACGGGCCGACCGCCGCCCCCTCGGCGAGCACGGACGCCTCGATCGGCTCGGCGAACGGCGAATCGGCCGGGACCAGGAACCCGTCGGCGAGGAGGTCCTTGAGCACCGGGTACGAACGCTCGAGGGTCTCGCGCGGGTCGAGCTGGCGTTCGCTGGCGAACCCGAGGACCGCATCGACGATCCGGGTCGGCGTCCGGAACGAGCCGAGCAGGAGCGCTGTGTTGGCATCCACGATGCTCGAGGTCGA
Organism: uncultured Chloroflexia bacterium; assembly: GCA_963813225.1. Classification (GTDB taxonomy): domain Bacteria; phylum Chloroflexota; class Limnocylindria; order Limnocylindrales; family CSP1-4; genus SPCO01. The sequence continues at coordinate 157,321 of CAWEYB010000001.1, forward strand.
GCGGGCTCGCGGCCGGGTGACCGCGTGGTCGCCCTGGTGGTAGGTGAATTGGGCGCGGATGTCTTCGGGGAGCTCCTCGACCGGTGTCAGCTCGACGTCGGGCGGCAGCAGCATCGGGTCGGCGATCGTCATCGCGGTCTCAGCCTCGCGCCGCGCCGTCGAAGATCCGAGGACCCGGCACCCAGCTGACCGTGTCGACGCCGTCGAGCTGGAGACGCGCCAGGGCGACCTGCCAGGCTTCGCCTCCGGCTTCGGGCGTCTCGCCCGCGTCGCTCGTGCGAGCGTCGATGAGGTAGTCGGCGAGCCGCATCGAGACCCACGTCCGCCAGCTCGAGGACGTCGCATGGTGGCCCGACCCGGTGGGACCTCGCGGCGGATCGATCGCCCATGACAACAGCCCGTCGTCGGTCACGCCGGCCGTGAATGGCACGCCGTGCGGGCGACAGCCGACCGTCTGACCGCGGATGCGATCGGCGCCGCCATGGAGGTCGTCGAGGCTCGAGAAGTAGGCGACCATCTTGTCCGGTCGCGCGACGCCGTCCACGGTCTTACCGATCTTGAAGCCCAGGACGCCCGGGGCGTCGGCCAGCGCCGAGGCGACCGCCCGGACCGCTTCCGGGAGCGTCTCGGTCGTCGGACTGACGTAGAGCTTGAACGGCGAGGACGAGCGCGTCCGCCTGGTCGGCGAGCGTCTCGGCTGCCAGCTTCGCCACGGCGAGTCGGGCGATGCCTGTTGCTGCTCGCTCCACTGCCGACTCAGGGTCGGCCCGGCTCCCCCGAGCGGGTCCCATGACGCGACCAGCCGGCGGAGTGCCGGGTTGACCGGTCGTCGGCCGTACATGTAGAGCCGGGTGGCGATGGTCTCGGAGGGGAGCGATCCCAGCGTGAGCAGGGCGTCGCCGTAGCGGATCGCCTCTTCGGACAGCGCGGCGGTCCGACCGCCACGACGAGCCTCGCCAGCCGGCGCGAGCGGCGCCCAGCCGGCGGCGCCGGACCGGAACACCCCGTCCACCTCGACCTCGAGGATGCCGTCCAGGACGAGCCGCCCGAGCGTCGCTGTCAGGCGATCGCCCAACCCGCTGCGGAGATAGCCCGGGCACGGCCCGGGGACCATCAGGGTGAGGAACAGCAGGGCCGTATCCGTCGAGACGATGCGCGGCTCGAGCAGGCTCTCCGAGGTGGGCCGGAGGAGGCCATAGGGCGCGCGTTCCCGGTCGGCCTCCTCCGCCAGGGCCTGCCGCTCGACCACGGTGAGGCGGTCGAGCGGCACGAGGTCGTACGCTGGATTGGCGCGCAGGATCGCCTCGCCGATCAGCATCGGCGTGTCCTGCGCGGGTCGATCACTTCGAGGACTTGGCCTGCTTGGCGACGACTTCCTGGGCGGCGACGACTTCCTTGAGCTGAGCCTCGAGCTGCTCGCGCAGGACGCCGAGCTCCTCGACCTCGAGCGACTGGGCGACGATGTCGGTCCGCTCGTAGATCGTCTCGGTCGGCCAGATGGACCCCGGTCCACACGTTGGTCGTGTGCCGAACTCGCAGAAGTGGGAGAACCCGGGGCAGTAGGAGATGTACGCCGGACAGAACGGTGTCCGGTAGATACAGGTGATGACCGACGGCAGGCGACAGGTCCCGAAGATGCAGGCGACGAGCGTCTGCGACCCACACGGGAACTGCACCCGGAGCTTTCGGGCTTCGAAATCTGGCACGGCGAACCTCCTCGATCATGTGCTGACGGACTCAGCGCGATCGTGAAGGGGGGTGCTGTCCGAACATGTCACGTGGATATCACCGACCGGCGGCGGTGCCGTCACCGACGCGTCACCGCGTCGCCACGCGACCGTCACACGCCGGGCCTGCAGCACCGGATCAGGTCCGGACGGCCTTCGCCGAGCCGGCCCCGAGCCCGTCGATGAGGGCCTCCATCTGCGGCGACGGCTCGAGACCCAGCTCATCGCGCATGATCTCGCGGTAGGCGCGATACCTCGCCACCGCCTCGTGGACGTTGCCCTCGGCGAGGTAGATCTTGATGAGGACTCGCTGAGCGCTCTCGCGCATCGGGTCGTCGGCGACGACCGCCAGGCTGACCTCGACGGCGCGGCCGTAGCGGCCCTCCTCGGCCAGGCGGACGCCCAGCTGCTCGAGGGCGTGGAGCCGGATCTGCCGGAACCGTTCGCGGTGCGGCGCGACCCAGTCGTCGTCCCATTCCGGCAGGAGCTCGCCCGCGTCGGTCAGCTCGGCCAGGCGATCGTCGTTCGCCTCGAACGGCGCATCGAGGAACCGCCTGGCGAGCTCGGTCAGGTCCCGGACGTCGACCGTCACCGTCTCCCCGAGCTCGATCTCGTCCGACGAGCCGTCGAGCAGGAGCCGGCCCGGCTGGCGCAATCGCCACAGGGCGGTCCGGAGCCGCGCCATCGCCCGGGGTTCGGCGGTGTCCGGCCAGAGCCGGCCGGCCAGACGGGACCTGGCCGCCGGCCTCTCCGCGAGGGCAAGGCAGGCGAGCAGCCGCTGCTCGGCTCGGGGCAGATGGACCCGCTGGCCATCGACCGACAGATGGAAGCCGCCGAGCAGCCGGAGTGTGCTGTCCATCGTTCGCCCGGAAGCGTCGTCAGCCGGCGGCCGGGCTGTCACAGGCGAGTCCGTTGGCAGCGGAGCCCCGGAATCCGCGCCACGTCGGTTCATCGCGTCCCCCTGTTGTGGCCGCCCCACAGTACGGCCGATGTGCTCGCCAAGCCACCAGAAAATCGTCCCACGGACCTTCGGATGGCCGATGTGGCGAGCTCGTGGCGAAGTGGTGGCGAAGCCGTGACTCGGTCGTGATGAAACGGTGACGATGCGGTGACGACAGCCCGGTGACGGCGCCCCTACTCGGCCTGGAGCACCGGGGCGATGCGGGCTCGCGCCGCCCGAAGTGCCGGCAGGTAGGCACCGACCGCGGCGATCGCCAGCCCGCTGAGCGCGAGCCCGAGCAGGAGCCGCCGGGGCGAACACGTCGAACGTGCGCTCGGGGATGCGCGTCCCCGCGTCCACCTGGCCCATGTACATGAGGGCCGCCCGCTGGAACACGAGACCGAGCGGGACGCCGATCAGGCCTGCCACCAGGGCGACCGGCAGCACCGAGGCGACGACCATGACGATGACCTGACGCGGGCTCATCCCGAGAGCCTTCAGGACCGCCATCTCGCGGGTTCGCTGCTTCGTCTCGAGCAGGACCGTGTCGAACACGCCACCGAGCGAGATCGCGACGAGCACGATGCCCATGAACGTGATGACCGACAGGAAGAGGAGGAACCCCTGGTCGACACCTTCGGCGTCGAGCGCGTGCGCGGAGACGGCGCTGTCGGTCGACTGCTCGAGCGCATCGGCATAGGCCTGTGGCGTCGTCGCTGACGTCGGGAGGACCTCCCAGCTCGTCGGCCCCGCGCCCGGATCCAGGATCGCGAGATCGGCGAAGGCACCGCGCAGGACGAGGTGGTCGGTCTCGCCGATCGGCGGTATCGAAGATCTCCCCGACCAGCCTGACCGTGACCTCGTGTCCGCCGCTCGACAGCTGGAGGCTGTCGCCGAGACCCAGCCCGGTCTGGGTGAAGACCGCGGTCGGGGCGACGACCTCGCCCGGTCCCGCGAACCATCGTCCGGCGATCAGGTCGTAGCCGATCCAGCTCGCGTCGCCGTCATAGCCCACGAACGGGACCGGGCCGAGACCCCGAACGTTCGCCGTCGTCCCCGCAAGCCCGACCGATCGCCCGGTACCGGGCGCCGCGGCGATGGCAGCGCCGATCGCCCGCTGGTCAGCGGACGGGTCGGCCAACTCCACGCGGACCGGGCTGGCCTGCGATCCGGTCGAGCTGCCTCTCGACGCGCAGCAGCGACAGGTTCATGCCGACCGCGAACGTCACGGCGGCGACGCCGACGACCAGGGCGCCGAGGGTCATCGCGGCCCGCACGGGATGAGCCACGCCGGCCGCGACACCGAGCCGGGCAGGGATGCCGAGCGGCAGGCGGAGTCCCAGCCGGCGCAGGCGACCCCCGTCGCTGTCGACGGGACGGTGCCGTCCCGCGGGTGATGGCCCCGACCGCGCTGAGACGCCCGGCGTCGATGGCCGGCCCGATGGCAGCGAGCAGCGCAGACGCCGATGCTCACGGCCAGGACCGCGACGACCACGGATGGGTGAGACGGCGACCGCGCCCGGCAGCCCGAACGACTGGGCGGTGCGCGCGACCAGCGGCTGGCTGGCGATCACCCCGGCGACCACCCCGAGCACGGTGCCGATCGTCACCGGGACCAGGATCTGCGTGAGGAGGATGGCCGTGACCTGGGTCGGCGTGAAGCCGACCGCCTTCATGACGCCGATGTCGCGGTAGCTGGTCAGGACGATCCCACCGACGACGTTGGCGATGGTGAACGCCGCGGCGAGGAGCGCGAAGATCGAGAAGGCGAGGAGGACCGGCACGTACAGCTGGGCGATCGATTCGACATCCGCCTTGGTCTGGAGATAGGTGGTCGAGCTGACCACGTCATCCGCCGAGACGCCGGTGGTGATCCGCGCGAGGGCCGCCGTGAGGTCGGCCGCGCTCGCGGCCGGATCCACCCGGTACAGCATCTGCCGGTCGGGTGGCGCATCCGGGCCGGCGAGGGTCAGGATGTCGCTCGGACTGAGCCAGCCGGCGACGTCCGGCGTGCTGACCGACGCGGCGATGCCGACGACGGTCGCGGTCACGCCCTTGCCGGGCGTGGTGGGGCGCGCGCTCGGCTCCGGTGCCGGCAGGACCGGTGTGCCGCCACCGCCCGGCGGGGTCCGGGCGAACCTCTTGTCGGGGTTCGGATCCGGGAGGAGCGGCACGCTCGCGCCGAGCCCGACATCGAGCAGCGTGGCGGTGTCCTGGTCGAGGACGATCTCGCCGGGCGCCGCCCACCAGCGGCCGGCCAGGATCGTCACGCGGTCGATGGTGTCGGTCGGCGTCGGGCCGCCCGGACGCCAGCAGGCCCCCGAAGACGCCCTCCTTGCCACGCAGGGCGAAGCCGGCGACCGGCCACGGTCCGGCACTGGCGGTGACGCCGCTCGCGGTCGTCGTCGCCGCCAGCTGTGCATCGGTCACCGCCGCGTCGTAGTCGACGACGAGATGTGCCCCGTTCGCGGCGGCGAAGGCACGATCGAACGGCTCGTTCGTCTCGACCAGGATGCTGAGGGCAAGGGTCGCGCCGCCCGCGCCGAGGAACAGGACGATCGCGAGGACGGTGGACTGGAGCCGCCGCCGGCGAAGGTCGGCGATGGACTTGGACGCAACGGCGCCCATCACGCCACCATCCGCGCGGGCCGGTCGCCGCCGATCGCACCGTCGACGAGGTGGACGATCCGATGCGCGCGCGCCTGTGCGAGCTGCTCGTCGTGGGTCACCAGGACGATCGTCTGGCCGCGGCGGTTGAGGTCCTCGAGCAGCGCCAGCGCGTCCTCGCCGTTCCGCCGGTCGAGCGCACCGGTCGGTTCGTCGGCCAGCAGGACGGCCGGCCCGTTCACGATGGCGCGGGCGATCGCCACGCGCTGCCGCTCGCCGCCACTGAGCGTGCTCGGGAAGTGCTTCGCCTTGTCGGCCAGCCCGAGCTGGGCGAGCAGCGCGGCGACATGCTCCCGCGCCTCGGCGTCACTCGTTCCCGCGAGGAGGGCCGCCACGGCGATGTTGTCGGCCACGCTCAGGTCGTCGAGCAGATGGAAGAACTGGAAGACGAACCCGATGCCGGTCCGCCGGAACCGAGCCGCGCCGGCCTCGCTCAGACGATCGACCCGGACCCCGGCGACCTCGATCTCGCCCTGGGTCGGTCGGTCGAGGCCGCCGATCAGGTTGAGCAGGGTCGACTTGCCGCCGCCGGACGGGCCCATGATCGCGGTGATCCGGCCGGCCTCGATGTCGAGGTCCACGGAGTCGAGGGCGGGATGGGTGGAGTCGTCGTAGCGCTTCGTGACGCCACGGAGACTGATGAGCGGTGCCATGACTGGTCTCCTCAGGGGCTCGCGGTGGACCCCGAGCGTGACCGGACCGGACCGGCCGGGGTATCGGCCGGGAGAACGGAATGGCCGAGCTGGGACGGGTGAGCGACGACCCATCTCCTCCATTCGGATGAGCCGGCATCGGCCGCGCGCCGGATGGACCGCGCGACATGGCGGATTAGAGTGGTGGCGATGGCCGAACCGATGGATCGCTCGCTCGAAGACGACGTCGCGCAGGACACGGCGCTGGCTCGACTGGATCGTCGCGCTCGGGCCGGTCGCCGGCCTGATCCTCCTCGGCATCCTCACCGCCGACGGTCCGAGGTCCAGCGAGCCTGGCGGCGACGCTCGTCCTCGTCGTCATCCCGCTCTCCGTCCGGCGGCTCTTCCCTCTCCCCGTCCTGTTGGTCGTCTCGACGGGGGCCGTGCTGACGAGCGTCGGGATCGCCCGTCGCCTGGGTCGAGGTGTGCGCCGTCGGGCTCGCCAGCTTCACCGTCGGCGAGCGCGCCCTCGATCGGACGCGGTCCGCGCTCGTGGTCCTGGCCGTGACGTCGTTGATGGCCGTCGGCTTCCTCGCCCAGGACGCCCGCCTGATCGAGGGTCTGGTGCTTCCGTTCGTCGTGCTTCTCCCGACGTGGCTCCTGGGCGACGTCGTCCGAGGCCGTCGGATCGAGGCACAGCGACAGGCCGAAGCGCGGGAGCGGTCCTTGCGCGAGCGTGAGGCACGCCTCGAGGCGGCGGCGGTCGAGGAGCGCCGGCACGTCGCCCGTGAGCTCCACGACGTCGTCGCCCATGCCGTCAGCGTCATGGTCATCCAGGCCGGTGCCGCCCGACAGGTCCTGCGGACGTCGCCTGACCAGGCGGAGCAGTCGATGCTCGCGATCGAGTCGGTCGGGCGCGACGCGATGACCGAGCTGCGGCGTTTCCTCGGCGCCCTGAGCGATGACGACGAGGCGGCCGGGATCGCGCCGCAACCGGGGATCCAGGCGTTGCCGACGCTCGTGGACCGGGTCCGCGAGGCCGGGCTCGCGGCGTCGCTCGAGACGGACGGGGCGCCACGGCCCGTGCCGGCCTCCCTCGACATGACCGTCTATCGGATCGTCCAGGAAGCCCTGACCAACGCCCTGCGCTACGCGCGCGAGGCGGCGACGCTCGTCCGCCTGAGCTGGGAGCCCGACCAGCTCCGCGTCGAGATCCTGGACGACGGTCCGGCCACAGCGCCGGGCGAGGGCAGCGGACGGGGCCTCGTGGGGATGCGTGAACGGGCCGCGCTCATCGGGGGACGGCTCGAGGCCGGCCCCAGGATCGGCGGAGGGTATGCGGTCCGGGCGTGGCTGCCGCTCGACCCGGGTTCCGGGGCGATGGAGCCCGACCTGCCGTGACCGCCAGCCGTCTCCGGATCCTCATCGCCGACGACCAGGCGCTGGTCCGGGCCGGGTTCCGGATGATCCTCGAGGCACAACCGGACCTCGAGGTCGTCGCGGAGGCCGCGGACGGTGAGGCCGCGGTCCGCCTGACCCGGCGCCACAGACCCGATGTCGTCCTGATGGACATCCGGATGCCGGTCCTCGACGGCCTGGAGGCCACACGCCGGCTGCTCGGGCCCGACGCGAGTGGCGCGCCGCTCGCGGGCTCCCCGCCACGGATCGTGATCCTCACCACCTTCGACCTCGACGAGTACGTCTACGCGGCCCTCCAGGCCGGCGCCGCGGGGTTCCTGCTCAAGGACGTGTCGCCCGAGCATCTCGTCGGTGCCGTCCGGACGGTCGCGGTCGGCGACGCGCTGCTCGCCCCGTCGATCACGCGCCGTCTCGTCGAACGGTTTGCGAGCCCGCCGGCCGCCCCAGCCGTCGCACCCGAGGCGCTGGCGCGACTGACCGCCCGCGAGACCGATGTCCTCCGGCTTCTTGCCCGTGGCATGAGCAACGCCGAGATCGCGGAGCAGCTGGTCGTCAGCGAGGCGACCGTCAAGACGCACGTCGCCGGGATCCTGGCCAAGCTCGACCTGCGCAACCGGGCGCAGGCCGTCGTCATCGCCTACGAATCGGGGCTGGTGCGAGCGAGCGCGGAGACGTCGGTCGGCGGCTGATCCGATCCGACCTCGCCGCGAGAGCCGGTCAGGCTCCGGCCGGCACCGGTTGCGGGTCGCCGCCCTGGAACTCCGCCCGGGTCGGCAGGAGCGACTTGCCACGCCGAGAGATGCCCAGGAGGACCCATGCGAACGGGATCGGCAGGCCCCACTGGAACGCCCGGAAGAGGATGACGCCGGCGCTGATCGCGGATGAATCGGCGCCGCCGGTGTAGGCGGTGAAGAACGAGATGTAGAGCAGCTCGGGGACGCCGGCGCCGCCCGGCGAGATCGGCAGGACGGTGATGACGAACACGAACGCGACGCCGGCCATGATGATCGCGTCGGGCAGCGTCTTCGACGACACACCGACGACCCGCATCGACACGATCATCAGCACGACCCACGCGAACTTCGACGCCATCGACACGATGAAGGCACCGATCCCTCGCGCGCGGACGGTATCGCCGAGCGTGACCCGGAAGCGGACGAGCGCGCCCTGCACGTCAGGCACCGCACGCCCCAGCCGATGCAGGACGGCCCCGATCGCCCGCTCGGCCCACTGACCGACCTTGCGCGCCAGCCGCTCCGAGCGCACGACGAGGATCAGCCCACCGCCGAGCCCGATGAACAGCAGCCCACCCAGGACGATGTAGGCGGTGATCAGCCCCGTCTCGACCGAGACCACGCGGTTGAGCCCCTCGGCCAGGATCAGCACCAGCCCGCTGACGAACATGAGCCCGAACCGGCTCAGCTGGTCGAAGATGCCATAGAGGAGGATCCCGCCGGTCGCTGCGTGGGTGTCTCGACCCCAGCCGCGGATGACCACCCACACGACGGCCATGTTCCACGGCCCGAGCGGGATGCTCGCCCCGATCCCGGTCAGGATCAGGTAGGCCTCGAGGCCGCGGATCAGCCCGAGCCCCGCGATCAGCATCGTGAAGATGGCGCCCGTGACGATCCAGGTGATGACCCCGAAGACCGAGACCTCGAGGTAGTCCTGGAGGGTCAGTCCCTGGAGCGTGTTGATGACCTGCTGGTAGTCGATGAAGCGGGGCAGGATGAGCCCGAAGACGACGACCAGGACGCCCACGACGATGCCGATCCGGATGATCGCGTCGCGGCGACCCGGTGGCTTGGTATCGGAGATCGCCGGCCCGGCGGCGGACGCATCGATCTCGAGCGCCGCGCCGGCCGCGACAGCATCGTCGCTCGACGCCGCTGTCGCTGACTCCGTGGCGTCCGATCGCTGGTCGTCCTGGATGCCGCTCACGCGCCCCATCCTCCATGTCGCGGCCTCGACCGCCAACGGCGCTGCTCGGCGTGATGGTACGCGCTACGACGGGCCGGACGCCGCATCGATATCCGCTCGAACGACTCCCAGTGCTAGAGTCAACGTCCCATGACGACGACGCCACCGCCTCGAGCGACCAGGAAGCCGAAGATCGCGACCCCGGACGAGCTCGCAAAGGCCTGGGCACCCGGCCCCCCGCCGACCACCACCTGGACCCCGCGCCCGTGGGTGACCGCCGCCGAGCGCGCCGCCGCGGGTCGAGCCGCTCGCCAGCGGTCTCCGCGGTCGAGCCACGCCGCCTTCACGCCAGCTGCCGGCCGGGATCCCGTGGGCATCGTCCTGGCGCAGGAGGCGGATCGCCTCCCGGACCTGCTTCCGCTTCGTCACGGTCGGATGGCCGCCAATTCCTTCGCGTTCTATCGCGGCGCCGCGGCGATCATGGCCTTCGACCTGTCGACCACGCCGCGGAGCGACATCGTCGTCCAGGCGTGCGGCGACGCCCACCTGTCGAACTTCGGACTGTTCGCGTCACCTGAGCGGACCCTGGTCTTCGACTCGAACGACTTCGACGAGACGCTTCCGGGGCCATGGGAGTGGGACGTCAAGCGGCTGGCCGTCAGCGTCCTGATCGCGGCCCGTGCCAACGGCTTCAGCCCGGGCGATGCACGTGCCACTGTCCTGACCACCGTGCGCGGCTATCGCGAGCAGATGGCGCGCTTCTCGACGATGCGCCTGCTCGACATCTGGTACGCCCGAACGACCGCCGAGGACATCGAGGCGGCGGCCATCGACGGCAGCCGAGCCATCGGGATCAGCAGCAAGGATGCCAAGACGAGGCTCGGCGCGATCTTCAGCAAGGCGCGCTCGAAGGACCAGATGAAGGCGATGGGCTCGCTGACCTCGGTGGTCGACGGACAGTGGCGGATCGTCGACGACCCGCCGGTCGTGACCCACGTCGAGATCGACGGCGGAGCGGCCGCCCTCGAGAAGACGTTCAGCGACTATCGGGCGACCCTGGCCGAGAATCGCCGCGAGCTCGTCGAGCGCTTCCGGTTCGTCGACTTCGCGCTCAAGGTCGTCGGCGTCGGGAGCGTCGGCACGCGGTGCTTCGTCGTGCTGCTCGAGGGCCGCGACGAAGGCGACCCGCTCATCCTCCAGGCCAAGGAGGCGACCGCCTCGGTGCTCGATCCGTACGTCGAGTCGAGCCACCACAGCAACCACGGCGAGCGCGTCGTCGTCGGCCAGCGGCTGATGCAGGCCACACCAGACATCTTCCTCGGCTGGACGCGTGGACCTGGCGGTCGCGATTTCTACTTCCGCCAGCTATGGGATATGAAGGGCTCGGTCGACGTGAGCACCCTGCGCCCACCGGGCCTCGGGTTCTACGGCGGTATCTGCGCCCAGTCGCTGGCGCGAGCGCACGCGCGGAGCGGCGATTCGGTCGCGATCACGGCGTACCTGGGCACCTCCGACACCTTCGACGCTGCCGTCGCCGATTTCTCCGAGGCGTACGCCGACCAGAACGAGAAGGACTACGCCGCCTTCACGAAGGCGATCGCCGACGGGGCGATCGCGACCGCCCCGGGCTGATCCGTCGGGTCGCAGGTCAGCCCTCGCTCGTGCCGAGCGAGGCTCGCAGCGCCGCGATCTCCGCTCGCTGACCGGCCACTTCGGTCCGGAGGCCCGCCAGCTCATCGACGATGGCGGCGACCCCCGTCGAGTCCACGGCCGCGGCTCCACGCCAGGTGATGTCGTCGGCTGCCGGTTCGTCCGGCGTCGAGGGCGAGACCAGCAGGCTGGCCAGGATGCTGGCCAGAGCGCCGATGATCCCGATGCCGGCGAACATGACGAAGACCCCGGTCAGTCTGCCCAGCGTCGTCACCGGGTAGAAGTCGCCGTAGCCGACGGTCGTGATCGTGACGATGCCCCACCAGAGCGCGTCGCCGCCGGTGGTGATGTTGGCGTTCGGCGATCGACTCTCGAACTCGAGCACCAGGAGGCTTGCGATCGTGAGGGTCATCCCCGCCAGGAGGATGGTGATGAACGTCGCGTACTGGCTGCGGTTCTTGAGCACGTCGATGACCAGGTCCTTGCCCGCCTGACCGCGGAGCAGCCGGGTGATGCGGGCCAGCCGGCTGAGGCGCGCCAGGCGGAATAGCGCCGTGACTCGAAAGATGCCGAGGGTCGGGATGGACCCGAGCAGGTCGAGCCAGCCGCGGCGTCCGATGAAGTAGGCGCGCTTCGGCTTCGCGGCGGTGATGTTCATCGTGAAGTCGATGAGGAAGATCACGCAGATGAGGTTGTCGTACACGAGCAGCAGCTCGTGTTCGGCGTCGGACAGCGGCAGGATGCAGGAGGACCATGACGACCAGCGAGAAGACCGTCAGGACCAGGATGAAGATGTTGTAGGCGTTGCCGTGCTCGCGGAACGCCGGTGCCTGTGCCGCAGTCATGCTCGCTGGACCTCCAGACTTCCCGATCGTGCGCCGCTGCGGTGACGGTCCGCGCCGCTCGCGTCGGCGAGCGTACCAACTCCGCGGTGCGCCCGAGTCGTAGGATGCCGGGATGAAGCTCGCGGTCGCCCTCGTCCAGCTCGATGCCCGCGAGGACGTGACGGCCAACATCGCCGCCGCGGTCGCGCTGGCAGAGGAGGCCGCGGCCGGCGGCGCCCGCCTCGTCGCCCTCCCCGAATATCTCCAGTTCCGCGGCACCGACGACGGCTTCCGTGCCTCGGCCCGCCCGATCCCGGGTCCGCACACCGAGCCGTTCGCCGAGGTCGCGCGACGGCACGACGCCTGGATCCTCATCGGCAGCACGGCCGAGACGAGCGCCGACCCCGACCGGCCGTACAACACGTCCGCATTGATCGCACCGGACGGATCGCGTCGCGGCCACCTACCGGAAGATCCACCTGTTCGACGTCGCGGTCGACCAGGGTCCGGCGGACACCGAATCGGCGCGGGTCACGCCCGGCGATCGGCTCGTCTGCGCCGATGTCGACGGGGTCCGGGTCGGCCTGTCGATCTGCTACGACCTGCGCTTCCCCGAGCTGTACCGCTCACTCGCGCTGGCCGGGGCATCGATCCTGACCGTGCCGGCCGCCTTCACGGAGCGGACCGGGCGCGACCACTGGGAGGTCCTCCTGCGGGCACGGGCCATCGAGAACGCCGCGTACGTGCTCGCGCCATCGCAGATCGGCGGACCACCGGGCCAGCCCGCCTACGGCCGCACGATGGTCGTCGACCCGTGGGGCACGGTCGTCGCCCAGGCACCCGACGTCGTCGGGATCGTCCGGGCGGACCTGGACCTCGACCGGGTCGCCTCGATCCGCCGCCAGATCCCCGTGCTGGCGAACCGCCGACCGGCCGCCTACCGCACGGGCGCGCTGACCGGCCTCGTCTACTGGGCGAGCCCCAGGTAGTAGAAGTTGCTGCCTGTCGTCGGCGGCGCCGTCACCCCACCCGGCACGTTCGAGTTCCCGTTGACGGAATACGGGACCGTGCCCATGAAGCGGCCGTTGATCTGGTCGACCGCCGGCTGCGTGTAGCTCGTGATCACGAATGCAGCGATGGCGATGACGCAATAGGTGAAGTTGTTGCCGTTGCCGCCGGTGTCGCAGTGGTTGGCGTTGCCCGGGTCGTCGTTGGTCGCCTCGACGATCGGGATCAGGACGATCTGCTCGTTATCGACCCATTGCTGGAGGCACGTGCGGACCGACGAGGAGTTGGTGGTTCCGGGGTCGCCGGGGAACTGGAACGGCAGCGTGAAGGGCGGATTGTTCGGAGTGCACAGGCTGGTCGCGAGCGCGCCCGACGGAGTTGCTGCCGTCCCACGACACCCAGCCGAAGTTGCCGGGTCCGTTCGAGCCGCTCGTCAGGGCGTAGATCGAACCCTCGCTCATCGTCGTCGGCGCGACCATCGCGATCGGCAGCAGCTGGCCCGCCGGTGCTCCTGGCGGCTGGCCGGTGATCGCGGTCGCGGTCGTGTGGACTGTCCACGACGTCTGGCCGACGACGCCCAGCAGATAGGTCTGCGGCGTCTTCGTCACGTCGACCTTGACCCCGAGGGCCTTCTGACCGCTGACGGCTCCGGGGGGAGCGGTGTCGGCGGCCGTCACCGGCCCGAGGTCCTGGAACGACGAGCCTGAGCGCGGGCCGACATAGCGGGCGGTCCACGAGCAATTCGAGCCGACCGCCGAAGAGCAGTCGTTCTGGGTCATTCGCGTGGCGATGGCCGTGTACACGTTGTCCGTGCCCGTGTAGGCCGTGCTCTTGACGTAGTAGTCAGCAAGTCGCTTCGTCCCCGCCATCGAGGCGAGGTCGGCGGAGTTCTGGCCGTCGCGGCGAGTCAGGAAGACGTTGCCCCCGTCGATGACGAGACCGCCGACGAGGATCAGCAGGATCAGGGCTCCGGCGAAGATGGCCAGGATCTGTCCGCCCTCGCGCCGGTGCTGGCCGCGACGGGTCGTCATGGGATGAACCTCCGAGTGTCCTGTACGAGATGGGATGTCACTGGACGACGACCGATGCCTGGCCGGAGATGACCGGGTTGCCCAGGAGCTGGCCGATCACCGGAGTGAGGAAGCCGAACCGATGGTTCGCCGGGGTCGTCGGCGTGGCGACCGTCACCTGGAGCAGGTAGCCGGCACGACACGCGGTCGCCGCGACCGCCGTCGACGGATCGCCGCCCTTGCTGTAGCAGGTCACCGTCGGCGTGTTCACGTAGGCCGGCGCCGCGGCGATGCGACCCAGGGCCGTCGCGGCCGTGCAGGTGAACCGATCCTGCGAGGCGACCGGAACGCTCGACGGGCAGGTGTATGACCACTGCTCGACGGAGCCATAGCGGGCGCCTTCGCGTGCCGCCTCGTTGAATGCGTTGGTCAGGTACACGTAGCGCCCGATGTCGACCATCCCGAAGATGATCAGGAGGAAGATCGGCAGCACGAGGGCGAACTCGACGAGCGCCTGACCACGGCGTCCACGACGACCGGCCACGCGACGGTGGCCCATCACTGGGCGCTCACGGTGATGGTGGTGGTCGCGTTCTGACAGGTGTACGCCGTGACACCTTGCTGGATGACGCTCAGGGTGTTCGCTGCCCCGACAGGGTTGGTGTTGAACGCCCCCGTGAACGCGACCTGCCACGCGGTCCGCGCCTGGGCCACGGTCTTGTTCGACCCGTCAGCCGATGGGGTGAGCGTGTCGACGAGGTTCGGGACGACCTTCTTCCCGCCCGAGCACGTCGCCGTGGTCACGTTCATCGAGGGCTGCTGGCCGCTGACGGCCACGGCGTTCGTCGCCGTCGCCGTCGCCACCATGGCGTAGGTCGTGTTCGAGCTGAAGGTGCGAGGGAAGATAGCAGGTGAACGTGTCGCCGCTCTGCCCGCTCGCCGCGAGCGAGCTCGGGATCGGGCACGACGCGGGCAGGGTGATCGGCGACCCCGCCTGCGTCACCGTGACGTTGAAGTTGGCGGCCGCAGAGCCCTGGTTGACGACCGTGAGCTGGAACCAGCCCGTCGGGTTCTGGATCTCGGTGAGCGTCGAGCCACTGTCGCGGGCGAGCGTCAGACCCCCCGTCGTGAAGGTCGCGACGCCATTCGTCCCGTATCCGGTGCCACCCAGGCGATAGGGCGAGGCCTTCAGGTTGGTCGCGAGGTGCGGGGCCGGTGCGACCTTGATCGTCGCGCCGCCGTTCGTCGCGCCCGTGGGCAGACCGCTCGCCGAACCGGCAGCCGAGATGGACACGTTGTCGTCGGCTGTCCCGCTCGGGTCAGTGGACGTCGCCGACCGACTGAATGAGCAGAAGGCGGCGGCCGCACCAGAGGCAAGGCTCGTCGGGAGGGTCGAACAGTTCCCCGGTGCAACAACAGATGTCCCGTTGATGGTGAAGGCGTAGGTCAGGCCGCTCAGGCTGATGTTGCCCGTGTTCTTGATCCTGACCTTGTAGTTGACGGTCGTGTTCTCCGAGTACTGCAGGTAGTTGTCCACGTTCGAGCTGTCCTGGCATGGCTGGTAGTAGTAGCCGGCGGAGGACACCGAATCAGCCTGGGTGCAGGCGCTGGCGATCGCCGTCGCGTTGTCCGCGCCGGTCTTGTCGACCCAGACGAGCGCCTCGAGGCCGGTGGGGTCGAATGCGTCGGAGATGACGGTCGACTGGGCCTCGGCGCGCAGGGTGATGCTCTGGCCGACGATCGACGACAGGATCGGCGTGATCAGCTGGAACGGCGTGGTAACCGTGACCTGATACGTGTAGCCGTCCAGGCAGTCATTGATCGGCTGGACGAGGACGCCGGACGGGTTCCGACACGCCACGGTCGATGCCAGCAGGCTGTTGCCGCTCGAGTCCGTCAGGTTCGACGCCTCGTTCGCGACGTGCCAGGCGACGTTGTCGGGATCCGCACAGTTGACGTTGGTCGAGTCGTCACACAGCGGGCTGCGAGCGCCGTACAGGGCGCCTTCCTTGGCCGCGTTCTCGACCGCGACGTACGCGTAGAACAGCCGCCCGAAGTCGATCGCGGCCGCGAGGAGCAGGAGCAGGATCGGCAGGACGAGCGCGAACTCGACCACGCTCTGGCCGCGCGAACGCTCTCGACCGCGGATCTTTGGCAGACCGACCATTGACAGTTGCACTCCGTGACGACGCCGTGCGTTCTTCTGGACGCACCAGAACACTCGCCCCGGCACCTTTCACGGTCACTTGAATCGGTGCGCGCGTGCATAGCCCAACGGTCATGGGTGGACTGCTATTCGTTCAGGTCTGTGGCGGGCAAGGAAAGAGCCGGGTCGTCTCGACCCGGCTCTTTCCACCCCCGGAATGATCGCTAGCGATACAGAGCGCCCTACTTGACCAGTTGGACCCCGAGGACCTGCGGCACCCCCGCCGGACCCGGGACATCTGTCGTCGGGCCATTGAAGATCGGCAGTCGCCAAACGCCCTCGATGTCCTTGCCGCCGGAGCAGCCGGTGATCTGGAAGCCGGCGAAGCCGACGATGTGATACCAGGCGTTCGAGCCCGTGCCGCCGGCGGTGTCCCAGATCGGCACCGTGACGGTGATCTCGTTGTCGATGTAGTAGGAGCAGTCGGCGCTGACCTTGTTGCCGGGCAGGCTCCCGATCTGATCGGGCTACCCGCGACGCCGATCACCGTGCAGCAGCCGATAGCTCTTGGACGGTGGCCCGATCTCGCCCTGGAGGAAGGGCTTGGTGTTCGGCAACCGCCGATGTTCGCGGGCGGCACCTGGCCGAGACCGTAGCCATCGCAACCGAACTTCAGCCAGCCGAAGCCGCCCGGAACGTTCAGGTTGCCCGGCGTGAGGTGCTGCGGGTAGCAGGGGTCCCGGGCGTGGTGCTGACGTGTCACCATCGCAGAACGGATATGTCTGGAAGAACGACTGTCGCGATGCCCGACCGGGAAGAGGGTCCCGGGAGGCGGTCACCCGACGCAGTAACCCTCCCTTGGCGATGGCGTCGGTCGACGCGGTCCAGGTGTTCATGCCGATGATCCCGAGGAAGTACGGCGTCGAAGACGCGTGTCGATCCGACCTTGACGCCGGAGGCGTTGCAGGCATGGCGCCGCTCTCCGACGTAGCCGAGGAGCGCGCCGGTCGAGTCGACGTAGCGCGGTCCATGTCGGCAGCGCCGTAAGTCTGGGCGTCCCGCCGTTGGCGAGGACGGCCTTGGTCGATGGCGGCCTGGACGTTCGCATCGGTGCCGTTGACGTGTCGTCGGCGATCTTCAACGCGACGATCCGCGCGCCGGCGAGAGCTGCGAAGTCGGCGGCGTTCTGCGATGCCCGCTGCTGCGCCATCGCGTTGCCGCCGTCGACGACGAGACCGACGCCGAGGACGAACACGGTCAGCATCAGTGCGAACAGGACGAGCAGTCTGGCCGCGCTCTCACCGAATGACCTGGGCGTGAGGTTCACTTGAATACTCCTAGTTGATGACCATGGTGGCCGAAGCCGAGAGTGGGATGCTGTTGAAAAAGCTGCTGATGATCGGCGTGATCGGGCGCCAGGTCGAGGTGACCCGGACCGAGACGAGACCCCCGGTCTTGGCACCCGCGGTCGGGCAGTTCGTCGACACCCAGGTACCCGTTGGCGCCGTCGTGGCGTCGCAACTCGTGTAGACATTCGCCACGGTCCCGAAGGGCTGCATTTCAAGATTGGCAGCGGACGTGATGTCGGCCCTGAGGGCTGTCACGTTTGCCGGACAAACCGGGCCGTTTGGCTGATTGCAGGCAGAGTCGGCGACAGTGGGTGGCAACCAACCAGCTTCGACAGCCCCGACCCGGGCCCCTTCGCGAGCGGCCTGGGACAAGGTCGACGACTCGAAGACCAATCGGGACACGTCGACGATCCCGAACAGCACGACCATGAATATCGGCAGGACCAGGGCGAATTCCACGAGGGACTGGCCACGCCACCGCGTTCTGGTTCGCCGGGATCGCGTCCTCGACATCATTCCGATGTAGATCATCACGAGCTCAAGGTGATTGATGTTGAGCCCCCGGCGTTCGTCACCTTCAACGTCACGGAGTGGCTGCTGTTGTTCCCATATGTCACGGGAGCCGGGTTCTGGGCATTGGACTGCAGCGGCGGATTCCCTTGGTCGCTGAAGGTCCACAGCCAGTCGGTGATCGGACAGTTCACGGGATCAGCGACTGTTGATTTGTCGGTGTAGCTCCACGTCTTGCCACTCGTGTTCGTGGCCTGGAAATTCGCGACGGGCTTGAGGCACGGTGGCGCGGTCGCGACGAACGGGACCGTCACGTTTCGCGTCGTTGTGACTGATCCACCCTGGTTCGTCACCTCGAGGGTGATCACGAACGTGCCGGGTGTGAGGTAGGTATAGGGGTCGCCTGTCGCGGTACCGACGCTGTCGGAAGCCCCGGCGGGAAGGTCACCCCATGACCAGTTGTATCCGGAGATGTTGCACGTACCGCTGTTCGGTCTCGAAGCCGTCGGGTCGACGAAGACCGATAGACCGGACGTCACCACCACGGTGAAGCTCGGGACCGGGGGCGAACAGGTCGGCGGCGGCGGCCCGGTCCCCGATGCGGCGTAGCCCAGGACCACTGCCGTCGCAGACGCACCGATGTTGAGGTTGTTGCCGAAGAAGCCATTGATCATCGGCGTGAAGAACGTGAACGGCTGCTTCGCAGTGACCGTGATGGTGTTGCCTGCGCCGGTACCGCCTGTGTTCGCCGTCGGGCAGGTGATCGTCGTCCCATCCGCTCGAGCGCACGTGGCGCTGACAGCGATCGCGTTCGCGTTGCCGCCTCGGGCCTGCGTATTCGTCTCCTGCGACGCGTGCGTAGCGATACCGCTAGTCGCGAGACACGGGCTTCCTCCGCAGTCGGACGGTGCGAGCGACCCGAACGCGGCGCCTTCACGAGCCGCGTTGTTGATCGCGATGTACGTGAAGAACAGCCGACCGAAATCGATCGCGATCAGGAGCATCAAGAACAGCAGCGGCGCGATGATCGCGAACTCGACCACGGCTTGGCCGCGGGAGCGCCTGCGATGCCGAAGCTTCGGCGGATGCTTGATCAATGGTTGGACCCCCGGTGAAGGATGGAACGGAGCGCGGATGATGCGATGCGAGGTACTACGGGTGTGCGCGAGAAGTACGGGGTCGATGGGCCGATCCCGTGGGGACTCAGGGGGAGATTAGTGGCGATAGTTTGCGAACGACCTTGCATGCCGGACGCTCACGAGCGGCTTCCGGTGCACGACCGCACCGGACCCCAACCCCCCAGTAGTACTGGCCGGTAGGCCGTTCGGCAGAGCAACGGCGCTCGCACGCTCAGGGCGAGACCAACGTTCCGCTACCATCGTCGAGCCCCAGAGAAGGACCGAGCCCGATGCCACGAGCGAGCGCCCACGATGCCGCCGCCCCGATGACGCCGATCCGCGATCAGGTTCGGATCGCCGTCGAGCGCGCCTGGGATCGGGCTGTGGCCAGCGGCACGCTGCCGACCTGGCCGGAGGGCGCCGGCCGGCCGAGCGTCGAGGTCGAGCGTCCGGCCGATGCCGTCCATGGCGACTTCGCCAGCAACCTCGCGATGCGACTGGCGCGCCCGTACCGCATGGCGCCGCTGGCCATCGCGACCGCGCTCGCGGGCGAGCTCGCCGCCGAGTCGGAGAGCGACCCGACGGCGACACCGGTCCGTGCCGCCGAGGTCGCGCCGCCCGGGTTCCTCAACATGCGACTCCGCGACGGACCGCTCGAGGCTGCCATCGAAGCGATCCTGGTCGACCCGGCCGGCTGGGGGCAGGTCGCACCGGTCCGCGCCCGCTCCGTCAACGTCGAGTTCGTGTCGGCCAACCCGACCGGCCCGCTCCACGTGGGGAACGCGCGCGGGGCGTTCATCGGCGACCTGCTGAGCCGGGTCCTCGAAGCCGGGGGCCAGCAGGTGACGCGCGAGTACTACTTCAACGACTCAGGCGGCCAGATCCGGAACCTCGGGGCGTCGGTCGCAGCGCTCCGGCGTGGCGAGCCCGTCCCTGACGACGGCTACAAGGCGGACTACGTCGGCGACCTTGCCGCGGCCCTGCCGGACGACGTGTGGGCAGGCGCGACCGCCGAGGGCGCCGACACCGACGGTCTCATCGGCCGCTGGGCCGCCGGCCGGGTGCGCGAGGGCATCGAGGCGAGCCTGGGCAGGCCTCGGCGTGCGCTTCGACGTCTGGACGAGCGAGGCACGGCTCCATGACGAGGGCTGGGTCGAGCGGGCGGTCGAGCGCCTGCGCGAGCGGGGCCACGTCTACGAGCAGGACGGCGCGGTCTGGTTTCGCTCGACCGCCTTCGGGGACGACAAGGACCGGGTCATCTTCCGCTCGAACGGCGAGCCGACCTACTTCGCCGCCGACATCGGCTACGTGACCGAGAAGTTCAGCCGCGGCTTCGACCATCTCATCTACATCTGGGGTGCCGACCATCACGGGACGGTGGCGCGGGTGCGCAATGCCGCCGAGGCGATGGGCTACGACCGCGAGGCGGTCCAGATCCTGCTCTATTCCTGGGTCCGCTTCGTCCGCGACGGCCAGGAGGTGTCGATGAGCAAGCGAGCCGGCGAGTTCATCACCCTCGACGAGCTGCTCGCCGAGGTCGGGGTGGACGCGGCGCGCTGGTTCTTCGCCTCACGCGCCGCGACGACGGAGATCGACTTCGACATCGAGCTGGCCAAGAAGCAGTCGAGCGAGAACCCGGTCTACTACGTCCAGTACGCGCACGCCCGGATCGCGTCGATCCTGCGCAAGGCGGCCGGGACCGGGCTGGCGCCCGGATCCGAGGTCGAGGGTGCTCTCGCGGGCGCGCCCGAGGCCGCACTCGCACGGGCGATCGTCCGCTTCCCGGAGGTCGTCGAGGATGCCGTGGCCGCCGAGGAGACCCACGGCATCACGGCCTACGCGACCGAGCTGGCGACCACGTTCCACGGCTTCTACCGCGACGCCCGAGTCGTCGACGCCGACGAGCCCGAGCGGTCCGCTGCCCGACTCGCGCTGGCCGAGGCGGCCCGGGTCACGCTGGCCAACGCACTCGCGCTTTTGGGGATCTCGGCGCCGGAGTCGATGTAGGTCCCGGTCAGGGGACTGGTGCCTCCCCTAGCGAGGCCGGGTGCCGTTCGACCGGTCGCTCAGTGATCGCATCCGGGTCGACCGGAAGTCGAACGACGAACTGCGTACCCGTCACGTCGCCGGCGGCGCTCACGGTGCCACCCGATGCCTCGACGATCGCTTTGACGATGGCCAGGCCAAGCCCCGCGTGCCGGCCCGGCTCGAGGGACCGGTCCGCGCGATAGAAGCGATCGAACACGTGGGGCAGGTGCTCCGCCGGGATGACGTCGCCGTCGTTGTGGACGGCCGCGACGACCCAGTTCCCCTCGCGGCTCCCCGACAGCCGAACGACTCCGGCGGCCGAGGCGTGGCGTACCGCGTTGTCGACGAGGTTGAGCAGCGCCTGGGTCAGCCGGTCACGGTCGGCGACGACCGGCAGCGTCCCGGCACGGTCGACGACGATCTGTCTGCCCTCCCCCATCACCTTGGCAGCTTCGCCCAGATCGACCAACAGATCCCCGACGTCGAGAGGCTCCGGTCTCAGGCGGCCGCCGCCGGCCTCGAGCTGGGTCAGCAGGATGAGGTCCGCCGCGAGCCGTGAGAGCCGGTCGATCTCACGGCGCATCGACCCGAGGATCCGACCACTCGCCGCGGTGGATTCCTGGCCGCCTGCGGCGAGGACATCGACGTAGCCGCCGAGGACCGTCAAGGGAGATCGCAGCTCGTGCGAAGCGTCGGCCGCGAATTGACGCTGGGCCGCGAAGGAGCGTTCGAGTCGGTCGACCATCCGGTCGAAGGCCCGGCCGAGGCGGCCGATCTCGTCGGATCCCGACGGCAGTCGCGCGCGAGCCGAGAGGTCGCCGTCGGCGACGAGATCGGCGACATCGGCCACGCGGCCAAGCGCGCGCAGCCCGAGCGTCGTCACGACCAGAAGGACCAGCAGTGCGGCCAGCAGAGCGACGCCACCGACGACGATCAGCGTCGCACGCAACGATCCGAGCGTCGCGTCGACCTCGTCGAGGGACACGGCCAGCTGAGCGACCGCATTCGGCGGGCCGGACGCGACGTTGCCGCTTCCGCCGTTGCCGAGACCCTTCCCGTTCCCGTTGCCGTTTCCGTTGCCCTTCGCGGACGTGACGCGGATCGGCGCGGCGACGACAAGGGCGCGACCATCCCCGTCCAGGCTCACGACACGATCGACCGTCGCCCCGGTCGCGATGACCGACTGGTACGCCGCCGGTTCCAGCCGCGCACCGACCACGGACGCTTGCGCCCCATTCGCAGAGGTCGCCAGGTCCCCGCCGCCTGCGTCGAGGATCACGACCGCGGTCTGCTGGCCGCCCAGGGCGCGAGCAACGTCGGGCGCGGCGAGGCTCGTGATCGGGGCATTCCCATGGCCGGGACTCGTCGGCGCGATCAGCCCGGCCTCGACCTCGAGACGCGCGGCCGTGTCGTCGATCAGCGCCCGCTCGACGACCAGGTCCACGACGACGAGCGTGGCTGCCAGGGCGACCGCGATGACAGCGGTGTACAGGAGCGCCAGACGCCAGCGGAGGGATCGCGGCCGCATGGTCAGCCCGGCGCGCGAAGCGCGTACCCGGCGCCGCGGACGGTCTGGATCAGGACGGGATCGCCGAGCTTGCGCCTGAGGTTGCTCACATACACCTCGACCAGGTTGTCGTCGAAGGCGTAGCCCCAGAGTCGATCGAGGATGGCCTCCTTGGAGAGCACCTGGCGTGGGTGTCGGAGGAAGAGCTCGAGCAACTCGAATTCGCGCGCGGTCAGCGTGATGCCGCCGCTCGCTCGACGCACTTCACGAGTGCCCGGATCCAGCTCGAGGTCGTCGAAACGCAGTGTCGGATCGTCGGGGCCAGTCACACCTGCCCGGCGCAGGTGGGCTCTGACGCGAGCAAGCAGCTCCGCGAAGTGGAACGGCTTGGCCACGTAGTCGTCGGCGCCGAGGTCGAGACCACGGACTCGATCGTCCAGATCGCCTCTGGCAGTCAGGACGATGACGGGAACATCGCTCTCCAGCCGGATCGCCCGAAGGAGATCGAAGCCGTCCGCGTCCGGCAGCCCGAGATCGAGGATCACGAGGTGTGGGTGGACGCGCTGAACGGCCTCGAGTCCCGCCGCCGCGCTGCCGACCGAGACGACGGTGAGGCCCTCGCTCCGGAGACCGAGCTCCACGAAGTCGACGATCCCTGGCTCGTCGTCGACGAGCACCACGACCGGCAGCGCCCCGCCGACGTCACTGACGATGTCGCTCGGCATCTGCACATTGAAGCGTGGCTTCGCGCGCGCTACAACTAGCCGGCGGTCCCGTTCGGGCAGATCAACATGACTCCATGGGAGCCGATGCTGGTCCTACTTCGCGCCTTTGTCCTTGCCGTGGCCGTGGCCCCCACCCATGATCCACCCGATGCCGGGATTGATCTTGAGCCCGAGCTCGTGGTCGATCTGGCCCCAGCCCTTGCCGCCCTGGAACATCGCGACGATCTGATCCGGGGTCTTGCCGCTGGCTTGCGCGAACGCCAGCGTGCGAACCGCTCCGCCGACACCGACCTTCGCCGCGAGAGCCTGGAATGCCGCGGGGGTGGTGGAGATCCCGGCAGCCTTGAGCTTTCCGACGACGTCGGCGACCTCGGTGGCCGATGGGGGCGTTCCGGGGGCTTCGTCGGCGTCGGGCGACTCGCCACCCTTCGCGTCGTCCGATGCCTCAGGCGCTTCGGATGCTTCGGGGGCTTCGGACGCCTCGGGAGCCTCGGACGCTTCCGGGGCTTCGGACGCCTCAGGGGCTTCGGAGGCCTTCGCTGATTCCAGTCCGCCACTCGCACTCGCGCTGGCACTTGCGCTTGCCGAGGCCGAAGGCGACGGCGAAGGGCTGGCCGCGACGGCGGTTCCGGCCGCCAGGAGGAGGACGGCGATGGCCGCGACGATCCGGGACGGCGTCAGGGCTGCTTGCATCGATCGACTCCGCTAGTCAGGCACATCGGACGTGATCGGTCGGACGTGGTCGGTCACTACGGTAGATGAGATCGGCGGAGATGGGTCGCCCTCAACCTGAAGGGTTGCTGAGAGATCTCGGCAGCGGATCAGGCCTCGGATCGACCTCATCCGGCCAGGCCCAGGACGTTCGCCACGTGCCCGAGCGTGGCGGCATCGCTCCCGACGACCACCCAGCGGGTCTTGCCGCCGGTGCCCGGCAGCACCTGGGCGGCGCCGCCGGCCTTCGCGAGGGCGGTCTTGGCGGCCGCTTCGAACTCGGTGGCATCGGCCTCGGTGTCCCAGACGGTCTGCAGCGCGACGCTCCACGCGCCGTTCGGACCGTCCATCACCGCCAGCCGGTCGCCGCCCCAGCCGGCCGCGGCCTTGGTCGCGGCGGCGCCGTCCACGCCCGCGCCACGAAGCCAGATACCGAGCTGCAGCTCCCCGAAGGTGTCCTGCAGGGGCACGCTCCAACCGGTCCCGAGACGGGTCGCCAGGTCGGCGGGCATGGTCACCGCGACCGGCAGCTCTCCGGAGGCGTACTTCTCGGGATGGAGGATCTGCTCGGTCGATCTGGGCATCTTGGTGAAGTAGGCGTTCACCGCCGGCCAGCCGCCCGTGCTCTGCACGTTTGTGACGTACGCGAAGCCGGTGGTGTACGGGAACTGGAGCGTCTGGCTCAGGATCGGCGGCGTCTTGGCCATGACCGCCTGGGCCGTCGGATCGTTGCCGGCGGCCAGCAGGGCGAGGAGGTCGGTCTGGCTCAGGTTGGCCGCTGCCCACTGGGTCATCACCAGGGTCGCGTCGCCCTCGTAGATCGCCTGCCGGGCCAGCAGCTCGTCGCTCTGGTCAAGGACGCCGTGGAAGTCCTTGAAGATCGTCGAGTTCTGGTCCTGGAGCGCGTGGTCGAACTCGTGCGAGAAGTAGAACCGCTCGGTCGGGCCGGGCTCACCGGTCTTCGAGACGACATAGAGCTTGCCCTCGTCGTCGCGGTAGAAAGCCGCGACCCCGCTGCTCAGCAGGTCGAGGCTGAGCGTCCGCAGGCTCGAGTCGGCCGGGATGAGCCCGAGCGCCTTGTACAGCCGTTCGTTCGCGGCGAGATAGGCGGGCGGCGTCTCCTGGTCGAACTCGGTCGTGAGGATGGTGCGGAGCTCGTCGGCGCTGATGAGCTGCCGGGCGACCGGCTTCTTGGCCTGCAGGCCGCGGATGGCCTCGACCTGGGTTTCGACCGTGTCGTAGATCGCGTCGGCGGAGGCGCCGGAGCCGGCCGACGGTGAGCCGGCGGGGGCTGCGCTCGGGGCGGCGCTGGGAGCGGCCGGGCTATCGGTCGGCGCGAGCGTCGGAGTCGCGGTCGCCGAGGGCGTGCTCGAACCGCATGCGCTGCTGACGAGGGCGATGACGACGGCGACGGCCAGGATGGCCGGGAGGCGTCGATGGGAGGCGGCGATCGGATGTGACATGGGCGCGGATTGTCGCACGGGAATCGCGATCTGCCGTTTCGGCCGTCCCCCGATATCGCTTTCTTAATCGGATGCCGCCTAGACCCTGAATCAGCGAGTCGTAGTGTCTGGGTTGGACGAACCCGAAACGGTTCCATCCCTCCCTCCCTCGACCGGAGGCGCCGATTGGGCAGGCGCCTCCGGTCTTTCCTTTTCCGTGGCTGCGACGGACGGCGGCGCGGTGGACGGCCGATGCGTGCGTTGGACGGCTCCGCCAGTCGCTCACGCACCTTGGGGTGCGCTCGCTCCTTTGCTCACCTTCCGCCTTCGCCTCGACCGCCATCGGCGCCGATTCTCGGGACCTTGAGCTCTCCCCCAACTTCGGATTCGGGGTGTTCGTCCGCGTCTTGGCGGGCTGTGACTATCGGGGCATCGCGGCTCTTGACCCGGTCGGCTACGGTTCTGCGGTCGACCGCGACTGGGAGGAGCATGCAGATGAGCTCGAGATCGCGAGAGGGTGACACGGCCACAGCCGAGCGTGGACATCGGTCCAAACGGACCGAGCGGCGCGCGGCCAGGCGGCGAGCCGCCATCGAATCGAAGCTGGCGGCGGCGGATCAGCTCATCGAGAAGAGGCGAGCGCAGCTTCACTCGGCGACGACCCGACGGCAATCGATCGCCGCGAAGCTGGCCCGACTCCTCACCCCTGCCGACACGACAGACCCGTCGATGGCCTATTGCATCAAGGATCGACGCCAGGTCGAGATCGGCGGGGCGCACGCGGTGGTGCTGGCCAACGGCCGCCCCGCGATCGCCGGGCTCTGCCCGTCCTGCGGGTCGAAGGTCATGCGCCTGATCGCGCAGCCTGCGGTGGAGACAGCTCCGACGGCGTGATCCTCCGTGCAGGCTGCTGTGTCAGAATCGCGGGATGGAAGTCACTTGGTATGGGCGCACGTGCGTGCGGCTTCGGGGGAAGGACGCGGTCGTCGTGAGCGATCCGTTCCAGTCGGTGGTCGGGCCGACGGGTCGGGGGATCACCGGCGACATCGTGACATTCAGCCACCCTGACGATCGGCCGCTGCCGCGGGGCAAGGGCAAGCCGTCGCGCGACGGGCGCACGCTGCTGCCGTCGAGCCTCGACGACGCGTTCATCCTCGACGGGCCGGGCGAGTACGAGATCCGCGAGGTCCTCGTGACGGGTGTGCGGACATACCGCGATGACGCGCGCGGCGCAGAGACCGGGAAGCAGGTCGCGTTCGTGCTCGAGGTCGACGGCGTCCATACCATCCACCTCGGCGACATCGGTCACCTGCTGTCCGAGGAGAAGCTCGCCGACATCGGCTCGGTCGACATCGCGTGCGTGCCGATCGGCGGGTCGCTGACGCCGGCGAAAGCTGCGGCGATCGTCGCCCAGCTCGATCCGCGCATCGTCGTGCCGCTGCCGATCTGCGACGACGAGGCCGACTGCGCCGATGCGCTCAAGCGCTTCTTCCACGAGATGGGCGCCGAGGCCGTGACCCAGCCGAAGCTGTCGGTGACGGCGACGAGCCTGCCGGTCGAGACGACGACCGTCCTGCTCGAGGCACGCGGCAAGCCCGTCTGACGCTCCGTCGCGGATCAGGCGCGGTCCAGCACCACCCGCCCGCGCTTGACGACTGTCCGCGCCAGGTCGGCCGCGGGCCAGTACGGGATCTGGGTCGACGTCGGGACGCTCCAGACGACGAGGTCGGCGCTCTTGCCCGGTTCGATCGAGCCGACCTCTTCCTCGAGCCCCACGGCCCAGGCCGCGTTGATCGTCACGGCCGCGAGCGCCTCGTCGGGCGACAGGCCGAGCTCGAGGCAGGCGACGGTCATCGCCAGCGGCAGGCTGGCGGTCGGCGACGTGCCAGGATTGAAGTCGGTGCCGAGGGCGACCGGGATGCCGCGCTCGATGAACCGGCGCGCCGGTGCGCCGTGGTCCTTCATCAGGAACCAGGTCGTGGCGGGCAGGACCGTGGCGACGACCGGGCGCCCGCCGCCGTCCGGGTCCGCCGCCGCCGTCGCGGCCGCCGCTAGCGCATCGATGCCGGCGTCCGACGGCGTCGCGAGGTGGTCGGCCGAGAACGCGCCGAGCTCGGCCGCCAGCTCGGCGCCGCCCGATGGCGCCAGCTCGTCGGCGTGCAACCGGGGCGCCATGCCGAACCCCGCCGCCGCCTCGAGGATCCGGCGCGACTGGTCGGCGCTGAACACGCCGCCCTCGCAGAAGACGTCGCAGAAGCGCGCCCGACCATGCGCGGCCACGCCGGGCAGCTGGTCCTCGATGACCGATCGGACGTAGGCCTCGGTGCCGTCCGGGCGCGACCGGAACTCGAGCGGGACCGCGTGCGCCCCGAGGTACGTCGGCACGATGTCGATCGGACCTTCCTGGCCAAGGCGATGGGCAGCCTCGAGCAGGCGGATCTCGGTCTCGAGGTCGAGGCCGTAGCCGGACTTGGCCTCGATCGTCGTGACCCCGTGGCCCAGCATCTCGTCGAGCCAGCGCCGGCCGTGGGCCATCAGGTCCTCGAGCGTGGCGGCGCGGGTCGCCGCGACCGTGGACAGGATCCCGCCGCCCGCCTCGAGGATCTCGAGATAGCCGGCGCCACGCCGCCGCATCTCCCATTCGTCCTCCCGGGATCCGGCGAACAGGAGGTGGGTGTGCGGGTCGATCAGGCCCGGGCTGACGGTCCCGCCTCCGGCGTCGAGACGCGCGAACCGGCCAAGCGGGTAGCCCTCAGCCTCGAGGGCGGTCTCGAGCGCCGCGCGCGGCCCGACCGCGACGATGCGGCCTTCCCAGCAGGCGACCACCGGCGCGTCCGCCGAGCCGGGACCGCCGACCTCGGCCGCGGACAAGCGACCGACCTCTCCCTGGGCGACGCCCGCCCGGATGCCGCCGGCCATCGTGACGATCTCGGACGCCCCGACGATGAGCAGGCCCGGCGTGGGTTCCTCGCTCCGCCCGCCGTGGATGAGCCGGAACGGGCTGCCGCTCATCGTGCCGGTTCGCTGGCCCGGGCTGCTTCGAGACGGAGCTCGAGCGCCTGCATCGGCGAGAAGTCGCGCAGCCGGAGGAAGCCGGCGGCGGCCTTCAGGCGCCGTTCGATCGGGTCTTCGGACGGGCTGCCGGCGCGGTCGGCCACGGCCAGGAACGCGGCCAGCGGTGCCAGCCCGATGAGCTCCGACTCGGCGAGCGCGACGCCGTCCTCGGCGGCCACGTCACGGACCGTCTCCCAGACCACCCACAGCGGCGTGGTCGCGAAATCGAGGACGTTCATCGACACCTGAGCGCGGCCGAGCTCCTCGATCCAGAAGCCGTTCGCCTGGACCGTCGGCAGGCCGCCGCCCGATTCGCGGATCCGCCGGGCGATGCGCTTGGCGAGCTCGACGTCGCGCGAATCGAGGTTGATGTTGTAGGCGATGAGGAACGGCCGCGCGCCGACCGCCACGGCGCCGGCCGACGGGTGCAGACGCGCCGGCCCGAAGTCGGGCTCGCGGCCGTGGTCGACGATCTCGTGCTTGAGGCCCTCGTACTGACCGCGCCGGACGTCGGCCAGCTTGACCCGCTCGGGCCGGGTCGCGGCTGCGGCGTACAGGAAGACCGGCAGCTCGTAGCGGGTCGCGATCCGCTCGCCGAACGCCCGCGCGAGCTCGACGCAGTCGTCGATGCGTCGTGGCCGCCAGCGGCACGAACGGGATGACGTCGACGGCGCCGATGCGCGGGTGCTCGCCGGTGTGGCTGTCCATGTCGATCTCGTGGATCGCGGCGACGACCAGCCGTTCGAGCGCGTCGGCGACCGCCGCGTGCTCGCCGGCCATCGTGAACACCGAGCGGTTGTGGCTGGCATCGCTCGTCCGATCGAGGAGGATAGACGCCCTCGCCGTCCTCGATCGCGTCCGCCAGCCGGTCGACGACGTCGAGGCGGCGGCCCTCGGACACGTTCGGGACGGACTCGATCAGCACGCCACGATGCTAGACCGCGCGGCTGGCCGCCGAGGGCTCGGAGCGCACGCCGCCGGGTCGCCGGTCAGGCGGTCGCGTCGTCCAGCATCGGGACGCGGATGCCGCGTTCGCGGGCGACCTCGATCGCGCGCTCGTAGCCGGCGTCGACGTGGCGGAGGACGCCCATCGCCGGGTCGGTGGTGAGGACCCGTTCGAGCTTCTGGGCGGCCAGCGGCGTCCCGTCGGCGACGACCACCATCCCGGCGTGCTGCGAGTAGCCGATCCCGACGCCGCCGCCGTGGTGGATCGAGACCCACGAGGCGCCGGCGGCGGTGTTGACGAGGGCGTTGAGGAGCGGCCAGTCGGCGACCGCGTCCGAGCCGTCGCGCATCGCCTCGGTCTCGCGGTTGGGCGAGGCGACGGAGCCCGCGTCGAGGTGGTCGCGCCCGATGACGATGGGCGCGCTGACCTCGCCGCTCGCGACCAGCTCGTTGAAGGCGAGACCGGCCTTCGCCCGCTCCCCGTAGCCGAGCCAGCAGATCCGGGCCGGCAGCCCCTGGAACGGGACGCGCGCCTGGGCCATCTCGATCCAGCGGCGGAGGCCGGCGTCGTCGGGAAAGAGCTCGAGGACGGCCCGGTCGGTGCGGGCGATGTCGGCCGGGATCGCCCGGACAGCGCGGCCCAGCGGAACGGGCCGCGGCCCTCGCAGAACTGCGGCCGGATGAACGCCGGCACGAAGCCCGGGTAGTCGAACGCGTCCGCGACGCCGGCCTCCTGGGCCTGCGCGCGCAGGTTGTTGCCGTAGTCGAACACGACCGCGCCGGCGCGCTGGAAGTCGAGCATCGCCCGGACGTGGGCGGCCATCGCGCGGCGCGAGCGACGCTGGTACTCGTCGGGCTGCGTGCCGCGCAGGATCGAGCGCATCGGGGAGGGTCATCTCGTCGGGGACGTAGCCGGCCAGCGCGTCGTGCGCCGAGGTCTGGTCGGTGACGAGGTCGAACCGCTCGCCGGCCGCCGCCCAGGCGGGTTCGATCTCCGCGGCGTTGCCGACCAGCGCGATGCTGCAGCGGCGTGCCGTCGGCGGCCGCCGCGCGTGCCCAGGCGAGCGCCTCGGCCGGGTCCGCGGTCAGCCTGTCCACGTAGCCGATGTCGAGCCGTCGCCGGGCGCGCGCCTCGTCGACCTCGATGACGATGCACACGCCTTCGTTCATCGTCACCGCCATCGGCTGGGCGCCGCCCATCCCGCCCAGACCGGCGGTCAGCGTGACGGTCCCGCGCAACGTCCCGCCGAAATGCTGGCGGGCGGCCTCGGCGAACGTCTCGTACGTCCCCTGCAGGATGCCCTGCGTCCCGATGTAGATCCACGAGCCCGCGGTCATCTGGCCGTACATCATCAGCCCGTCGCGCTCGAGCTCGCGGAAGACCTCCCAGGTCGCCCACTTGCCGACGAGGTTCGAGTTGGCGATGAGCACCCGCGGCGCCCAGGGATGCGTCCGGACGACCCCGACCGGCTTGCCCGACTGGACGAGCAGCGTCTCGTCGTCCTCGAGTCGGCGGAGCTCGCGGACGATGGCGTCGAAGGCCTCCCACGAGCGCGCGGCGCGGCCGGTGCCGCCGTAGACGACGAGGTGGTCGGGGTCCTCGGCGACCTCCGGATCGAGGTTGTTCATGAGCATCCGGAGGGCCGCTTCCTGCGCCCAGCCGCGGCAGGTGAGCTCGCTCCCCCGTGGCGCGCGGACGGGGCGGGCGCCGACGGCGCTCATGGTCTCGGGCATCGTGGCGTCAGCGTAGCGCTGCGACCCGGCCATGACGAGGCGGACCAGCCGCGCCGCAGCGCCGGTCAGGCAAGCTCACGGCGCATGACCGGGAAGCGCTCGTCGTCGATGGCACGGGCGAACCCGACCGATTCCCAGAAGCCGGGCGTCGCGGCGCTCGTCGCGTCCGGCCGGGCCCCGATCTCCGGATAGGTCTCGACCGCGGTGAAGCCGCGACCCGCCAGGTCCTCGCAGATGGCGGTGATCAGTGTGTGCGCCAGGCCGGCGCCGCGTGCCTCGGGCGTGGTGGCGATGCAGGTGATGACCGCGGGGAGGGGCGCGTCCGGGAGCGACGGATACAGGTCGCGCGTCCGCTGAGCGCGCGGGTACGCGGTCAGCGGCCCGAACTGTGCGTAGGCCTTCGCGACGTCGTCGTCGAGCAGGACCTTGGCGTAGCTCCCCGCGACCCCGAGGCCGCGACCGAGCAGCTGAAGCTTGCGCGGCGCCTCGGACCCGACCGTCGGTCGCTGGACGGGTGGCGGGGCGAACGGGTTGTCGATCGGGCCGTCGTCGTCCTCGCCCGGCGTCAGGAACGGGTTCGCCGGGCGCGCGGTCGCGAACGGGTTGGCGGCCGGCGCCTTGGCCTCGAGATCGGCGAGGAACGGGTTCGCGGGGCGCGGCTTGGCGATGTCGGATCCCGACCGCGACCCGCTCGATGGCTCCAGCCACGACAGCCGGGCCGCCTTCGACCCGCGCGCGTCATCCTCCCAGTAGTCACACGAGCGATGGTCGAAACCCGGATCCGCGCACGGCGGGATCAGGCCGAAGCTGGCGACGTCGGTGATGTCGACGATCCGGATGTCACCCATCGGCGCGAAGTCTACGGCGGGCAACGACCACGGCGACCCCGGCGTCAGCGCCAGAGGACCCCGTACGGATGCTCCGCGACGAGCGGATGGCCCGCCGCGAACCGGTCCGGCGCATAGCCCGAGATGTCGGCGGTCGTCGTCCGGCCGTCGAGGATGAGCTCGGCCAGGCAGGCGCCGATGGCGGGGGCCGTCTTGAAGCCGGTCCCGGAGAACCCGCACAGGAGATAGAAACCGTCGGGCCCGGCCGGGCCGATGAGCGGGTGCTGGTCGGGAGTGATGCCGTCCTGGCCGCCGTGGGCCGTGCGCAGCGTGCCCTCGCTCATCCACGGGACGCGGGCGACCAGGCGACGGACCATGTCCTCGATGCCGGCCGGGGTCGCGGCCGTGAGCGGCCGGTCGGGCGAGCCGCCGACCTCGCTCGAGCCCTCCAGCCCGACGAGCATCATGTCGTGGCCCTCGGGTCGGAAGTACACCTCGTTGATCTCGTCGATCACGATCGGGAAGTCCGGACGATGCCCGGTCGGCAGCCCGAAGAACGCCGTGTCGTGGCGCCACGGCTGGACCGGCACCTCCACGCCGACGGTCCGGGCCAGAGCCGCGGCCCAGGCGCCGGCGGCGTCGACGACCACCGGCGCCGCGAGGCGGCCGCGATCCGTGTCGACGCCGACGACCCGCTCGCCCTCGACCGCGACGCCGGTCACGCGGCATCCGTGCAGATAGCGTCGCACCCCGGCGCCGCGCCGCCTCGAGGAAGCCGGCCGCCGTCCCCGACGGGTCGGCGTAGCCCGACTGCGGCTCGAACGCCCCGATGGCGATGCCGTCGAGGACGACGCCCGGGACCAGCTCGGCGACCTCGGGCGGGGTGACCGTCCGGCTCTCGATGCCGATCCGCTGGTGGCTGGCGACGTTGGCGACGACCGCGTCGACGAGCGCCGGCGAGAACACCTGGAGGAAGCCGGTCCGGACGAACGCGCAATCGCCGGCACCGACACGACCCTGCCAGTCGAGGAAGTACGGGAACGACAGCCATGCCAGCCGCGCGTCGCTCTCGAGGTCGTAGTGCATCCGGACGAAGCCCGACGATCGGCCGGTCGCACCGGCGGCCGTCGTCTCGCGTTCGACGACGAGGACCCGAGCCCCGCGGCTGGCGAGGTGGAACGCGAGGCTCGCGCCCTGGACGCCGGCGCCGATGACGATGACGTCGGCGGTCCGGACCTCCTCGGTCACGCCGGTCCGCCTGCCAGGTCCGCCGGACCGACCAGGTCGGCCAGGGCTCCGTCGTGGACCATCGCGGTCGCCGCCGCCAGGTCCGGCCCGGGTTCGCGATCGCCGTCGAGATGGCGGACCCGCTCGCGCACCCGTGCGAGCGCCTCGGCCACGCCCGCACCCGGAGCCGCGCCGTCGGGTCCGCCGACGCGCAGGTCGAGCGCCTGCGCCGCCACGAGCAGCTCGATCGCCAGGATCGTCTCGACATGGCCGAGGACCGCGCGGGCGTGGCGGGCCGAGATCGAGCCCATCGACACGTGGTCCTCCTGGTTCGCGCTGGTCGGGATCGAATCGACCGACGCCGGATGGGCGAGGACCTTGTTCTCGGAGACGAGGGCGGCCGCCGTGTACTGGTAGATCATCATCCCCGAGTCGATGCCGGAGTCCGCGGCGAGGAACGGTGGCAGCCCGCCGTTGAGCCGCGGGTCGACCAGCAGTGCCGTCCGTCGCTCGCTGATCGAGCCGAGCTCGGCCAGGGCGATCTTCGCGAAGTCGAGCGCGAGCGCGATCGGCTCGCCGTGGAAGTTGCCGCCGCTGATCACCCGGCCGCCGCCGGTGGCGAGGGTGTCCACGTCGGCGACGCCGCCGCCCGGGAAGACGAGCGGGTTGTCGGTCGCCGAGTTGAGCTCGATGTCGAGGACCCGGCGCAGGTGGTCGAGCGTGTCGCGGACGGCGCCGTGGACCTGCGGGATGCAGCGCAGCGAGTACGGGTCCTGGACCTTGTGGGCGTGGCCGTGGTGGCCGGTCTGCAGCGCGCTGTCGCGCAGCAGGTGGCGCAGCTCGGCGGCGACCGCGACCTGGCCGGGGTGCGGCCGCGCGAGCTGGTAGGCCGCCGCGAACGCGACGTCCGTCCCGAGCAGCGCCTCGACGCTCATCGCGGCGACCACGCTCGCCGTCCGCACCAGCCGATCCGCGTCGGCGAGGAGGAGCGCCCCGATCGCGCTCATCATCTGCGTCCCGTTGAGGAGGGCGAGGCCCTCCTTCGCCTCGAGGGTGAGCGGCTCGAGGCCGGCCTCGCGCAGCGCGACGAGGGCCGGCGTCGACGCTCCCCTGGAACTCGACCCGGCCGCGGCCGATGAGCGGCAGCGCGAGATGCGCCAGCGGCGCGAGATCGCCCGACGCCCCGACGCTCCCCTGCTCCGGCACGACCGGGTGGATCCCGGCGGCGAGGAACTCGAGCAGGCGGTCGACCAGCAGCGGCCGGCAGCCGCTGTGACCGAGCGCCAGCGTGTTCGCGCGGAGGAGCAGCATCGCCCGCACGACCTCGCGCGGGAAGGCCGGCCCGACGCCGGCCGCGTGGCTCATCAGCAGGTTCTCCTGGAGCCGGCCGGCGTCGGCGGGCTCGATCCGGGTCGAGGCCAGCGCACCGAACCCGGTCGTCACGCCGTAGACCACCGCGCCCTCGGCGACGAGGGCCTCGACGACGTCGCGCGCCTCCTGCATCCGCTCGCGCGCGTGGACGTCGAGCGCGACCGTGGCTCCCGCGCGGGCGACCGCCTCGACCTCGGCGATCGTCAGGTCGGCGCCGGTCAGGACGACCGTCGTGGCCGCCGTGGGGCCGTCGGACGAGGCGGCTCGACGGTCCGGGTAGAAGTGGGGGACCTCCGGTTCGCTCACCGTGCCGAGGATAGTCGGCTATGCTGCCCGGCGCCCACCCGACAGCCACGAGGTCCACGTGCTCGCGTTCATCGACAACGTCGTCATCCCGTTCCTCAACAGCCTGTACGGGGCGGTCGGCTACCTCGGCGTGATGATCGCGATGACGATCGAATCGGCGATGATCCCGCTCCCCTCCGAGCTGATCCTGCCGTACGCCGGGTTCCTGGTCTCGGACCCGAGCCAGATCGAGCCGCTGACCGGCCAGCCGTGGAACTTCTGGCTCGTGGTGATCGCGGCGACCATCGGCAACACGTTCGGGTCGTTGATCGCCTACGGCCTCGGCGCGTACGGCGGACGGCCGTTGCTCGAGCGCTACGGCCGCTACCTGCTGATCCGCCCGCACGAGATCGACGTGGCCGACGCCTTCTTCGTCCGGCACGGCGGCGCGACCGTGTTCATCGGCCGGCTGCTGCCGATCGTCCGGACCTTCATCAGCTTCCCGGCCGGGGTGGCGCGGATGCCGCTCGGGCGGTTCATCGCCTTCTCGACGGCCGGCGCCTTCCTGTGGTCGATGCTGCTGGTCTACGCCGGGACGGTCCTCGGCTCGAACTGGAAGCAGATCCGCGAGGCGCTCCAGCCGTTCGACCTGATCGTCGGGATCGTGGTCGTGCTCGCGATCGCGCTGTTCGTCTGGTGGCGGCTCGGGTCGCCCGGCCGGCCGCGCCGTCAGCCCCGGGATGCCGCCGGCTGATCGCGCCGCTCCTCGGGCGGACGGACGTTGCGGAACTCGCGGTACATCAGCAGGTCGTACAGGATCTTGAAGCCGCCCGCCAGGTAGAACGGGAGCGCGGCGTAGCCGGCGCTGGCCACGAGCACCGACGCGAACGACGGCGAGATGGCCGCGCCGGTCGTCCGGGCGATGCCGGTCACCCCGGCCGCCGCCGAGCGCTCGTCCGGGTCGACCACGGCCATCACGTACGACTGGCGGGTCGGGACGTCCATCTGGCTGAGGCTGAAGCGGAGCAGCAGGACCGCGATCGCCAGCTGCAGGTTCGGCATCAGCGGCACGAGGATCAGCAGCACGTTCGACGGGAGGTGGGTGAAGACCATCGTGTTGATCAGCCCGATCCGCGCCGCGATCCGCGCCGCGGACAGCGACGACACCGCGGCCAGCAGGTTGGCGAAGAAGAAGATCGCGCCGAGGACCGCCGGCTCGACGCCGTACTGCACGTGGAACCAGTAGGCCATCAGGCTCTGCGGGATGAACCCGCCACCGAACGCGTCGATCGAGAACAGGACCGACAGCTTGAGCACGACGCCCTTCGAGCGACCGAGGCCGAACCGCCGTCGGATGCCATCGGTCGACGACCGTCGCGGGCGGCGCCTCGATGGCGGTGTCGAGCTGCCAGAACCCGATCGCCATCGCGATCCCGATCACCGCGTAGCCGATGCACGACCGCGCGGTAGGCGTCGAGCGGGGCGACGCCACTGTCGAGCAGGGCCTGGCTGAGCAGCCCGGCGCCGAGCGCGCCGGTCGCGGTCGCGACATAGCCGACGAGGTTGTACCAGGCGAAGGTCGCGGTCCGCCGCTGGTCGGCGATCGTCTGGGTCAGCGCCGCCTGCTCGATGGCGAGGAACGGCCCGACCTCGTTGCCGGTCGGCGACACGACCCCGATCGCCCCGGCCAGGATGAGCAGCGGCAGCCAGCGTCGTGAACGCGAAGACGACGCCCGCCAGGAGCATCAGCGCCGCCCCGGCCATCAGCACGCGCCGGCGGCCGAACCGGTCGGCATTGGTCGTCAGCCACAGCGAGATGATCGTGTCGCCGATGAGCGTCAGGGTCAGCACGATCCCGATGGCCAGCGGGTCGAGGCCGGCCGCGGCGAGATAGAGCACGAGGACGACCGCGAGGAACCCGTAGCCGAACATCCGCAGCGTCCGCATCGCGAACAGCAGCCGGCCGTCCCGATCGAGGCCGCGCAGGCTGGCGACGAGGCCGGGATCGACTGCGCCGGGGCGGGGGCGGTCACCGGCGGATTCTAGGGGCGGCGGCCGTGCCAGAATGTGCGCCGGAGGTTCGACACGAGCCGATGACCGCAGACCAGCACGGCAGCGACGTCCCGGGTCACGCCGGGGCCGTCGCCCATCACACGACCGACGACCATGGCGACGACCACGGGCACGACGACCACGCCCACGAGGACGAGGGCGCGGCGCTCGGCCCGATCGACGTCTACGCCTGGGGCGCAGGAGTGCTCGGTGTCGTCGATCGGCGCGGTCATCGCGATCTGCTTCGCCGCGGCGACCGCCTCCCCGACCTGATCGCCGCGCCTCCGGTGGGCGCGCTCAGGGGACGACGCGTTGGCACGCGCGTGATACCACGCTGACCGCCGTCGCAATCCTGGCGTGCAGGGCCGCTCCCTATGGTCGAGCGCGTCGGGCCCTCCCGGGCCCGCCCGGTCTGCCTCAGCCCGCGTTCGGCAGCACCCCGGTCCCCAGCCATCGCGGGCGAACCGAAGGTGGCACCCGCCATGGAAACCATCCTGCTCATCGTCGTCGTCGTCCTGGTCGTTCTCTTCCTGCTCGGCTACTTCGGACGCGGACGCATCCGGGGCTAGTCCCGCGGGGCCGAGCGGGCCGCCTCAGGCCCCGCGCCTCAGAACAGGCCGACGATGTTCCCCTCGGCGTCGATGTCGATCTTCTCGCCGCCGGGACGGGACGGCAGCCCGGGCATCGTCCGCATCTCGCCGCACAGCGGCGTGATGAACCCGGCCCCGGCCGACAGCCGGACCTCGCGGATCGGCACGGTGAAGCCGGTCGGACGACCCTTGAGGTTCGCGTCGTGGCTCAGCGAGTACTGCGTCTTGGCCATGCAGATCGGCAGGTGCCCGTAGCCCAGCTCCTCGAACTGCTTGAGCGACTTGCGCGCGGCCGGCAGGAACTCGACACCGTCGGCGCCGTAGACCCGCCGGGCGATCGTCTCGATCTTCTCGGCCAGCGGCATCTCGTCCGGGTACAGCAGCTCGAACCTGGCGTCGCCCGCCTCGGTCGCGGCCCAGACGGCCTCGGCCAGCGCCGCGGCGCCCTTGCCGCCGTCGACGAAGTGGGTGGCGACCACCGCGTCCCGGGCACCCGCCGCCAGCGCGACCTCGCGGATCGCCTCGACCTCGGCCGGCGTGTCGGTCGGGAACGAGTTGATCGCGACGACCGCCGGGATCCCGTACATCGTCACGTTCTCGATCTGCTTGGCCAGGTTCTGGGCGCCGCGCCGGACCGCGTCGACGTTCTCCTCGAGCAGGGCCGGATCGAGCGGCTTGCCGGCGACGATCTTGCCGACGCCGCCGTGCATCTTGAGCGCCCGGACCGTGGCGACCACGACGGCCGCATCCGGGCTGAGCCCCGACGCGCGGCACTTGATGTCGAAGAACTTCTCGGCGCCCATGTCGGCCCCGAAGCCGGCCTCGGTGCAGACGATCTCGTTCGTCACCAGCGCCAGGCGGTCGGCGATGATCGAGTTGTTGCCGTGGGCGATGTTGGCGAACGGACCGGCGTGGACGAAGGCGGGCCCGCCCTCGAGCGTCTGGAGCAGGTTCGGCTTGATCGCGTCGCGGAGGAGGACGGTCATCGCTCCGGCGACCCCGAGGTCCTCCGCGGTGACGGCCTTGCCGTCGGTCGTGGTGGCCATGACGATCCGCCCGAGCCGCGCCCGCAGGTCGAACAGGTCCGTGGCGAGGGCGAGGACGGCCATCACCTCCGACCCGACGGTGATGACGTACTCGGTCTCGCGCGGGATGCCGTCCTCGCGCCCGCCGAGCCCGATGACCACGTGACGAAGCGCCCGGTCGCTGATGTCGACGACCCGTGGCCAGAGGATCCCGTGGGGGTCGATGCCCAGCGGGTTCTTGTGGTGCAGGCTGTTGTCGAGGAAGGCGGCGGCGAGGTTGTGGGCGGCCCCGATCGCGTGGACGTCGCCGGTCAGGTGGAGGTTGAAGTCCTCCATCGGGATGACCTGGCTGTAGCCACCGCCGGCCGCGCCGCCCTTGATCCCGAAGACCGGACCGAGCGATGGCTGGCGGATGTTGACCGCCGCCTTCTTGCCGATGTGGTTGAGCCCCTCGGCCAGCCCGACCGAGGTGGTCGACTTGCCCTCGCCGAGCGGCGTCGGCGTGATCGCGGTCACGAGGACGTACTTGCCCCGCGGTCGCTCGCGCTCGAGCCGTTCGATCG
This sequence comes from uncultured Chloroflexia bacterium, assembly GCA_963813225.1. Lineage (GTDB taxonomy): Bacteria > Chloroflexota > Limnocylindria > Limnocylindrales > CSP1-4 > SPCO01. The sequence goes on from CAWEYB010000001.1 coordinate 196,327, forward strand.
CCGCGAGCGTGACCTTGGCCTTGGTCGGGCCGTACAGCTCGAGCTCGTCGTCGTGGATGCCGAGGTCGTGGGCCACGTCGATGATCGGGCGCGGGGTGACGCCACGGGCGATCTCGAGATCGGATGGGAAGCTCATCGGTCTCCTCGGAGTGCGGCGGAGGGCTGTGGTCGTGCGCCGGCCTGACGTTCGGCGGCGCGGATGAGATGGGTCAGCAGCAGCGCGTTGGTGAGCGGCCCGACGCCGCCCGGGACCGGCGTGATCGCCGAGGCGACGCCGACCGCCGAGCCGAAGTCGACGTCGCCGACGATCCGCCCGTCGACGAGGTTGATGCCGACGTCGACGACGACCGCGCCGGGCTTGAGCATCGCACCGGTGATCAGGCCGGGCTGGCCGGCCGCGACCACCACGATGTCGGCTCGACCCACGTGACCGGCCAGGTCGCGCGTCCGTGAATGGCAGACCGTGACCGTCGCGTCCTCCTTGACCAGGAGGAACGCGGCCGGCATGCCGACGACCGCCGAGCGCCCGACGACGACGGCATCCTGTCCCGCGATCTCGAGCCCGGACCGGCGCAGGATCTCGACCGCGGCGTGCGCGGTGGCCGGCAGGAAGCCGTCGTAGCCGAGGCGGAGGAGGCCGGCGTTGAGCGGGTGGATGCCGTCGATGTCCTTGGCGGGGTCGATGGCGTCGATGACCTCGCGCAGGCGGATGGTCGGTGGCAGCGGCATCTGGACGATGACACCGTCGACGTCGGGGTCGGCGTTGAGCTGGTGGAGCGTCGCCACGACGGCCGCCTCGGTCGCCTCGCCCTCGAGCTCGACGAACTCGGCTCGGATCCCGACCTTGGCGCAACCGCGGAGGATCTGCTCGAGATAGACCGTCGACGGGGCGTCACGGCCGACGATCACCACCGCCAGCCCGGGTGGCCGGCCGTGGGCGGCCGTGAAGGTGACGACGTCCTCGGCGACGGCGGTCCGGATCTCGTTCGCGATGGGCGCGCCCTCGAGGAGACGGGCGCCGGCGTCGGGCATCGATCAGGCGCGCGCGGACGTCGGGACCGGGTCGCGAGGCTCGCCACCGACCGCCTCGTGCGTCGACGCGGCCAGGTTCTCGACCTCGGAGATCAGCTCCATGACCCGGGTCATCAGCTCGCCTTCGATGTCGGCGTCGCCGATCGACGGCAGGTTGATCATCACGTTGGCGGCGGCCCCGCGCGCGGCGGCCTCCCCGAGCAGCGCGGCCACGTTGAGGTCGCTGGCGGCGTTGACGTTGCTGCGGCCGGCGAGGGCCTCGGCGACCGACACGAGCTCGAGACACGCCTCGACGCAGGCCATCGGGACCTCCGAGGCGTGACGAGCGGCGGCCTGGAGGGCCGTGGTACGGGTCGCTCGCTCCTCGTCGGTCTCGCGCGGCAGCTTCATCGCGGCCGCGAACTCCGCGTAGGCCGCGGCGTCCTCGTCCGCGAGCGCGAGGAACCGGTCGGACAGGGCCAGCCCGGAGGCGTTCGCCCAGGCGTGCAGGTCGGCATGCTCGGCGTAGCGAGGCCGTCCCATCGACAGGGTCGCGACCATGGCGACCAGCGAGGCGCCGAGGCTGGCCGCGACCGCCGATGCGCTGCCGCCACCGGGCACGGGTGCCGCGGAGCCGAGCTCGTCGACGAACCCACCGAGGGTCAGGTCGCGAAAACGGGTCGCGGGCGATGGCTCCACGCACCGATTGTACGGTTGCGGCTCGGCTTCGGGGGCGCCTGGACCCGGATTGCCACTGTCCCGACGGCGCCGTCGGAGCCGGGGCGGGCGCGGTACCGGCGCGCCCGCCCCGAGACCCACGACTCGGGCGGCCAAGGGGAGGGCCTGCCACCCGGGGCCGGCGCTCCACGACCCCCAGGTTCCGGAGCGCCGATTCTTTGGTCGAGGGTCAGGCGGCCCGGCGACGAACCTCGTCGTCCAGGCCGGTGACCGTCCAGCGCCGCGAGCGATGGGTGAATGTCAGCGATAGGCGCGCGCGGGGCGTGTCCACCTCGAACAACGTCCGCGGGCCGCTGATGACCGGGTATGCCGCCGCTTCCTCGCGGACCGCGGCGAGCCGGGTGATGCTGAGACGCTCGTCGCCCCAGGTGATCTCGCGTCGGGCGACCGCTGAACCAGTCGGTCCGCACCTGGACCTCGACCGGTTCGACTCGGATGAATGCCATCTGACGATCCTTTCCGGGGGCTCGTTCGCTGGGTCGTTGTCGTCCGGGGCACTCGTTCGACAGAACGTCTGTTCGGTTATGACCTGAAGGTAGACCGAACAGACGTTCGATGTCAACCCTCGTCGGACGGAATGTCGTCGAGCGTCGTGTCAGCTTGGCTGTCACGATCGCCGCCGTCGGCGGTAGCTCGCTGCCTCGGTCTCAGGCGGGAGGCCGCGTGCGCGCCGGTCGAGCGGGTTTCGCGGGTCGCGCTCGAACGGCGCCGGCAGCCCCGCCCCGAGCAGGCGGGCACGGGTCACCGCCCGTTCGCCGTACCGCCGGCGGAGCGCGTCGGCGGCCTCGATCGCGCGGCGGTGGCGAGGCTCCCCGGACTCGAACAGCGAGAGCTGCTCGCGCTCGCCAAGGTTCGACGCGGTCACCCCCAGCAGACGGACGCGCATCCCGCGGATCTCCGGGCGTGCCAGCTCGAGGGCGGTCGCGTAGATCGGCCCGGTCATGTCGGTCGGCTCGGCCAGCGTCCGCTGGCGGGTGATCGTCCGGAACCCGCTGTCCCGGATCTTGACCGCGACCGTCCCGGCCCGGACGCCGGCCGAACGCAGCCGCCCCGCCACGCCGTCGGACATCGCCAGGAGCGTCCGCTCGATCACCTCGGGATCGCTGGTGTCCACCTCGAACGTGTGCTCGTGTCCGACCGACTTCGCCGGGTCGCCGTCATGCACCGGGTCGGGATCGATCCCGCGGGCACGATCCACCAGCGACGCCCCGTGCTTGCCGAAGCGGCGGACGAGCAGGTCCGGCGGGAGAGCGGCGAGGTCGCCGATCGTCCGGACGCTGTACTCGCGCAGGGCGACGGCCGTCTTGTCACCGACGCCCCACAGCCGTCCGATCGGCAGCGGTGCGAGGAAGGCCGCCTCGTCACCGACCGGCACGACGACCAGCCCGTCGGGCTTGCGCAGGTCGGACGCGACCTTGGCGACGAGCTTGGTGCCGGCGACCCCGACCGACGCGGTCAGCCCGACCTCCGCCCGGACGTCGTCCTTGATCCGCCGCGCGATCGCCGGGCCGTCGCCGAACAGCGCGAACGAGCCCGTCACGTCGAGGAACGCCTCATCGATCGAGATCGGCTCGACCTGCGGGGTATAGCGGCGAAGGATCGCCATCACGTCACGACTGGCGGCCTGGTAGCGCCGGCCGTCGACCGGCAGGAAGACGGCGTCCGGACAGCGCCGGTACGCCTCGCGCAGCGACATCGCCGAGTGGATCCCGAACACGCGGGCCTCGTAGCTCGCGGCCGAGACGACGCCGCGGGAATCCTCGCCCCCGCCACCGCCCACGACGACCGGCCGGCCGCGCAGCTCCGGCCGGTCGCGCTGCTCGACGGCGGCGAAGAAGGCATCGAGGTCGACGTGGAGGATCGTTCGCGCGGCCATCGTCGCTATCATCGTCCCGCTGTGGAACCCCCTGCCCGCTTCGGCGGTGCCGAGCCCGTCACGCCCGACGCCGCGGAGCCGTCCCCGGCCGCCCTCGACGCAGAGGGAGGGAGCGGGCCGCCGTCGCTCGTCGGCAACCTCGCGATCCTCGCCGCCATCGGCATCGGGGCGGTCGTCGTCTGGGCGCTGCCGCTGAGCGCGGTCGTCCTGGTCTGGCCGATCCTGTTCTTCGTCCCGGGCTGGGTCGTGGTCCGGCGGGTGATCCCGACCCTCGGGAAGCCGGGCGCGGTCGGGGCGGCGATCGTGACGAGCACGTACGTCTCGGCCCACCTCGTCAACGTCGTCGCCCGGGTCGGCGGGTTCGGGCGCGAGGCGATCATCGTCAGCGCGGTCCTGCTCGCGGTCGCGACGCTCGTCATCGCGCAGCTCCGCCATCGCTGGCTGGCGCCTCTCCGCCGACCGACCCGCGACGAGCTCATCGTGGCCATCTGGGATGACGGGCTCGCCTGGTACCTGGCCCTCGCGGTCGGGGTGATCGTCGGCGTCGTGCTGTTCAGCAACGGCTGGCACGAGACGCCGAACGGCTGGGTCAGCGGCGGCTGGAACTGGAGCGACTTCCTCGTCCACGTCTCGATCGGCGCGAGCATCGCCGCCGGGAACTTCCCGCCACAGGTCCCCTACTTCGCGGGCGAGCCGCTGACCTACCACTGGTTCGCCGACTTCGACGGGGCCATCACCGCCACGGTCTCGGGCATCGATCTCATCCCGGTCTACTTCCTGTCGAGCGCGGTCTTCGCGGGGGTGCTCGCCCTCGTGACGTGGGGGCTGTCGATCCAGCTGACGAACAGCCGACGCGTCGCCGCGATCGCGACGGTCCTCGTCTGCTTCGGTGGCGGGATGGGCTGGATCCGCCTGATCGGCGACCTCATCGCCGGCGGCGGCAACATCGTGGACCTGGTCAGCCACACGTCCTACGACAACACCTGGATCGACGGCTGGCCGTGGTTCAAGATCGCCTCGATCTTCGGGACCGGGTTCCTGCCGCACCGCGCGACGACCTTCGGGTTGCCGGGGCTCGTCACGGTGGTCCTGCTGATCACGGCCAGCCTCGGCCGGCGCCCGCTGGGCGTCCTGCTGGCCGGCGTCCTGGCCGCCCTGCTCGCGCCGTTCCAGTTCTTCGCCTTCCCGGCGACGTACCTGATCGTGTTCCTGTACGTCGCGACCACCGGCGCATGGCGCGCTCGGACGGTGGTCCGCGACGCGATCCTGTTCCTCGCCCCGATCGTGCTCGCGGCACCGTTCATCGTCGGCGCGATCGTCCAGCAGGGCGACATCGGGGCATTCCGGTTCGTGCTCGGCTGGAGCGAGGCCCGTTTCGGCGACGGTCCGGTCGCGGTCGGCTTCTTCTACCTGACCAATCTGGGGATCCCGTTCGTGCTGGCGGTCATCGCCGGCTTCACGGCCCACAAGATGCCGAACCGCTGGTTCCTGGTCGCCTGGGTCGTCGCCCTGTTCATCGTCCCGAACGTCGTCGTCGTCAGCGCGGTCGAGTTCGACATGAACAAGTACTTCCAGATCATGTGGATCGCGGTCGCCATCCTGGCCGCGTGGCTGATCCGCCGCTGGCCGAGACCGCTGATCGTGGCGATCCTCCTGGTGTCGGCACTGTCGCCGCTGCTCATCGGGCTGTGGCACATGGAGTCGACCGACGTCGCGCTCGGGCATCCCCGAGGAACAGGCCGCCCAGTGGATCGCGGCGAACACGCCGGAACGGTCGGTGTTCATCACCGACCCGAACATCAACTCACCGGTCGACCTCGCCGGGCGATTGCGGATCACGACGTTCGGGCCGTACGCGGCCAACCTCGGCTACGACCCGGACCCGCGCGCCGCCGACACGACGGCCATCTACTGCGACGGACCGGAGGTAGCGGCTGACAAGATGGCGATCTACGACGCGACGTACGTGCTGTCGAGCGGCGATCCGTGCAACGGCGCCGCCGGGACCGACTTCTCGTCGAGCCCGCTGTTCGAGACGGTCTACGAGAACGACCGGGTCACGATCTGGAAGCTCGTCGGGCCGTAGCGGTCCGGGGATAGCCCTTGGGCTCCACGATGATGGTCACCTCGGGGGTCATCCCGCTGAAGACCTTGATCGCGACCTTGTAGGTGCCGAGCGTCTTGAGCGGCTCCTCGAGGTCGATCTTGTGGCGGTCGACCTCGATGCCGCGGCGGGCGAGCGCGTCGGCGATGTCCTTCGAGGTGATCGAGCCGTACAGCTTGCCGCCCTCGCCGACCTTGACGCCCATCGTCAGCGTCGTGCTGGCGATCCGGGTGGCCGCGATCTCGGCGTCCTCACGCTCGCGCTTGCGCTTGTCCTCGCGACTGGCGATGTCGTGCTGCCAGGCTCGATAGGCGCCGCCGGCCGCGGGCACGGCCAGCTTCTGGGGGATGAGGAAGTTGGTCGCGAAGCCGTCGGCGACCTGCTTCATCTCGCCGCTCTTGCCGACCTTCGGCACGTCCTTCGTCAGGATGACCTTCACGCGTTGCGATCCTCCCTGTTGATCCAGGCCCGCGTCCGGGGCCCGAGACCGAGCTGCCTCATGGCGTCGCCGACGCCACCGACCAGGTCGGCGCCGCGGCGGATGGTCCGCCGGACCGGACCCGGCGTCAAGCGCCGGACCTGGGCGACGTCGCGATCGAATTCGGCGCGATCGATGCCGAGCTCGGCGAGCTTCTCCTCGAGCAGGTCTTCGGGCACCCCGTCGAGGAACATCTCGGCGGCCAGCACGACGACGACGAGGTCGTCGAGGCCGCCGATGATCGGCCAGTCGTCGGGGATCAGGTCGCGCCCGAGGACCAGGTAGCCCGCGGCTCCGGCCAGCATCGCCTTGCGGTTGGTCGGCATCCGCTCGTCCATCACCAGCGAGGTGATGAGCCGGGTGTACATCGGGACGCGGCTGGCGATCGGCAGGAAGGCGAGCAGCGACAGCGCGCGCCCGATGCCCGACGCCGCCTCTCGATCGTTTGCTCCGCTTCGTGTCACGCGCCATGCGTGGCCGCCTCCTGATGCCTGGGGAGGTGGAAGTCTACCAGCCTCACGCATGCGCGCCGTTCACGATCGACGTCCCTCACCTTGACATCGAACGTCTGTTCGCTATGATGCCCTCAAGGAGGCGCGAGTGACCAAGCACGACGCCGAACGGAAGGTCAAGATCCTCGACTACATCGCGGCGACGCTGCGCGCCCGCGGCTATCCGCCGTCGGTCCGCGAGATCGCCCGCGCAGTCGGGCTGGCGTCCACCTCGGCCGTCCATCACCACCTCCAGATCCTGGAACGCGAGGGCTACCTCGAGCGCGGCGCGGCCCAGTCGCGCGCGATCCGGCTGACCCCGACCGCGGCGATCCGGCTCGGCCTGACGAGCGAGCTCGTGCCCCAGGCGACCACCGGCGATGCCCGGGTCGTGCCGATCATCGGCGAGATCGCGGCCGGCGGACCGATCGAGGCCTACCAGGACGCGACCGAGACGATGGCGATCCCGGACGTCCTCGCGCCCGGGGGCGACGCCTACGTCCTGCGCGTGCGCGGCGACTCGATGATCGAGGCCCACATCGCCGACGGCGACTTCGTCCTCATCCGCCCGCAGACCACCGCCCGCAACGGCGACATCGTGGTCGCCCAGGTCGAGGAGAACGCGGTCACCCTCAAGCGCTTCTTCAAGGAGAAGGACCAGATCCGGCTCCAGCCGGCCAATGAAGCGTATCCGGCCCAGTTCTATGACGACGTCCGAATCCAGGGCAAATTGATCGGTGTCATCCGACGCCTCGACTGATAGCGGCCGGTCGCATTCTCAGGACCTGAGTCGTCACGCACCGTGGATATCCACCGGGATGTCCACATCGTGTGAACGTCGGGTCGAAGTTGGTGGACGGACAGCGGCTGGCGGTCCGGCTTCGTTGACAGGCAGCGGCGGTCGGGGCCGCACTATCAGGCTCCAATTCGCTGACGGAGTCCGCCACTCGTGATCGATCGTCTTCCGCCGCAGAGTCTCGAGGCCGAGCAGTCGGTGCTCGGGGCGATCCTCATCGACCGTGACGCTGTCATCGAGGTCGCCGAGTTCCTGCGCCCGGCTGACTTCTACCGGCAGGCGAACGGCCGGATCTATGCCGCGGTCCTCGACCTCTTCGAGCGGCGCGAGCCGATCGACATCGTCACGGTCGCCGAGTCGCTGGAACGGCGCGAGGAGCTCGAGGCGATCGGCGGCCGGGCCTACCTGTCGAGCCTGTCGAACGAGACGCCCACCGCCGTCCACGTCGCGCAGTACGCCCGGATCGTCGAGCGCAAGGCGGTCCTGCGGAACCTGATCGCCGCCGCCGGCCGGATCGCCGGCATCGGCTACGAGGACCCGGCCGAGGTGACCGAGGCGATCGACCGGGCCGAGGCGGAGCTGTTCGCGGTCAGCCAGAAGCGCGTCGATGCCGGGTTCAGCCCGCTCAAGTCGCTGCTCCACGACGCCTACGACCGGCTCGACTACCTGCACGCACATCGCGGCGAGATCAGCGGCGTGCGGACCGGCTTCACCGACCTCGACACCCTGACCACCGGGCTCCAGAAGAGCGACCTGGTCATCGTCGCGGCCCGGCCGTCGGTCGGCAAGACGAGCTTCGCGCTCAACATCGCCGAGCACGCCGCGGTCAAGGAGCGCAAGAGCGTCGGCGTGTTCAGCCTCGAGATGAGCAAGGAACAGCTCGTCCTGCGCCTGCTCTCGAGCGTCGCCAACATCGACTCGCAGCGCCTCCGCTCGGGCTTCCTCGAGGAGCTCGACTTCGCCCGGATCGCACCGGCGATGAACGCGCTCTCGGAAGCCCCGATGTACATCGACGACACCCCGAACATCTCGGCGATGGAGCTGCGCACGAAGGCACGCCGACTCCAGGCGGAGAACGGGCTCGACCTGGTCATCGTCGACTACCTCCAGCTGATGCAGGCGACGACCACGAACCGTGACGCCAACCGCGTCCAGGAGGTGTCCGAGATCTCGCGCGGTCTCAAGGCCCTCGCGCGCGAGCTGTCGGTGCCGGTCATCGCGTTGTCGCAGCTGTCACGCCAGCCGGAGATGCGCGAATCGAAGGAGCCGCGCCTGTCGGACCTGCGCGAGTCGGGCGCCATCGAGCAGGACGCCGACCTCGTCATGTTCCTCTGGCGCGACAAGGAACGAGGTCAGGACGACCAGGCCCAGGACGGCGAGGTGATCAACCTCAAGCTCGCCAAGCACCGCAATGGACCGACCGGCGAGATCCAGTTGTGGTTCAAGAAGACGCAGACCAGGTTCGTCTCCTACGCGGGTGATCGGTACGCAGAAACGGCCTGATCGCGGCAGCAGACCTCGGGCCACGGCCTAAGTGGCAAAACAGGGCTGTCAAAGGGCTTGACGGCGCGCGTTATCTTCACCGCTATGAGTTCCGGGCCCCGAGCCCGGGTTCGACCGGGCGCGCACCCCTTCAAACGCGCGCCCGTCGCCGACCCGTCCCCACTCGGTGCCGCGGACGATCCGTCAACGCGGGCGAGCGCAGGAGGGTCTGGAGAGGGTGTACCAGGACCGTACCTTGACCTGTCGCGATTGCACCGAGGAGTTCAACTTCTCGGCCGGCGAGCAGGCCTTTTTCTCGAGCAAGGGGTTGACCAACGACCCCCAACGGTGTCCTTCCTGCCGGGCGGTCGCCAAGCGCGCACGCTCCGCCGAGGGCCCACGAGAGTTCCACGCCGCGGTGTGCGGGGCCTGCGGGGGTCAGGCCGTCGTGCCATTCGCGCCACGGAACGATCGACCCGTCTATTGCAGCACGTGCTTCGACAAGGTTCGAGCCGGCACGCTGACCGCGACGGCCTCCGTCTAGCCGATCGGTCGGCGCGGCGCGCCCAACGCCGAATCCCCTGAGCAGCCACGAGGCCGGCCCGGAAACGGGTCGGCCTCGTGTCATGATGGCGGCCCGTCAGCAGCAGGAGGAGGCAGCCGTGGGCGTCATCATCATCCGCGAGATGGTCGGCACGAGTCCGCGGTCATGGAGCGACGCCGCCCGCCAGGCCGTCGCCACGGCATCGAAGACCGTCCGCAATATCCAGACGGTCGAGGTCGTGAAGTCGACCGCCATCGTCGCCGACGGCGAGATCGTCGAGTATCGCGTCGAGGTCAAGATCGGCTTCGAATACGAGGGCTAGTCGCAGTCAACCGGCGGGTGAGCGACAGGCGCCAAGATGGGGCGCATGCCCGGACGCGATTCGCTCGTTGACACGCTGAGCGGCCAGTCCGTATCGTTCGCGCCTCCTCCCATTCCGCGGCCTGCCCAGGAGCCCGGGACGTGGGGACCGATCGTCGCCGGCGCGGGGCATGCCGGAGCCGGTTCGATGTCGCATGGAGCCCACGGCGACGTGATGAACGGTTACCCGATCCAGCTCGCGAAGGTCCAGCGCCCGGCGCTTCGGGACCAGACACTCGCGCGCGACCGCCTGCTCGATTGGCTGGCCGCCAAGGTCCATCAGCGAGTCGTCCTCGTCCTCGCCGACGCGGGCTACGGCAAGACCACGCTCCTCGCCGACTTCTCGCGTCGGACGAGGCTGCGGACCATCTGGTACCGGCTCGACGACGACGACCGTGACTGGATCTCGTTCGTCAGCCACCTCATCGCGGCCGGCCGGGAGCACGATCCGGGGTTCGCGCCGACATCCGCGGCGATGCTCGGCGACCTGTCGATGGGCGGCCCGACACGGGAAGCCGCGACGGAGGTCTTCCTGCGGGAGCTGCCGTCGATCGCCGAGCGTGGTGCGGTGCTCATCCTCGATGACTTCCACCTCGTCGACGAGTCGCCCGATGTCCGTCTGATCGCCCGCGAGCTCGTCGCACGAGCGCCAGACCGACTGTCGATCATCTTTGCCAGCCGTCGCGTGCCGAGCATCCCGTTGGCTCGGATGCGTGCCTCCGGCGAGGTCGCCGAGCTCAACACGGATGACCTTCGGTTCGACGCGACGGAGACCGCCCGTCTGTTCTCCGAGACGTACGGGCGGGAGCTCGAACCCGACGTGCTGGCCGATGTCGCCGCGCGGACCGAAGGCTGGGCCGCGTCCCTCCAGCTCGTGCAGGCAGCCCTGCGCGATCGCTCGCCGGCGGACATCCGGCGCTTCGTCCGCGGTCTGACCGGTGCCGACCAGGAGCTGTACGACTACCTCGCCGAAGAGGTCGTCGGCGATCTGCCGGAGGATCTCCAGCAGTTCCTGATGCGGACCTCGATCCTCCAGGTCGTGTCGGCCGAGCTGGCCGGCGCCGTCACCGGACTGGACCCGCTCGAGGTGGCCCGTCTGAGTGTCGCAGCCGAGCGGCTGACCTTGCTGACACGGCCGTCGCGAACGGCGCGTGTCGCGCAGCGCTACCACCCGCTCGTCCGCGAGTTCCTCGAGGCACGGTTACGCTCCACGATCTCGGCTCAGGCGGTCGCGGGACTCCACCGCGTCGTGGCTGAGGCGGCCGCTGCCTCCGACTGGCGGGTCGCGGCCTACCACTACCGCCATGCCGGCGACCCAGAGGCCGTCGCCTCGACCATCGCCGCCGCGATCCCCGAGATCATGGGCGGTGGCCAGCACCAGACCGCCATCGAGGAGATCGACCGGATCCCCGAGGAGGCTCGTCTACCGGGTCTCGGCCTCGTGACTTCGCGGATCGAGATGCAGCACCGGCAATACGATCCCGGCGATCCGCCAGTCGAATGCGATCCTCGACAGCGTCGAACCGGGCTCCCAAGAGAGCGACTACGCGCTACTCAATCTGATGAGCGCATATCTCCAGACCGGATTTGGCCGCGAGTCTCTAGCGCTAGCCCGACGACTGCGCGAAACAACGTCGAACGAGCAGTTGAGCCTGATCGCGGATGGCAACGATCTGATTGGTCGAGGCCCAACGAAGGCGATTTTCGCCTCTTGGATCAGCATCTCGAGACGATGGCCGATCGCCAGCGCGGAGTCTACCCGCACTACTACGGCGTGACAATGCTGAACCTAGCGCACTGTCTCGATCGCAGCCGATCAGCCAACTCGTCGCTCTGGCTTGCGCGAACGAGGCGATCTTGGCCCTAGAGCAAACCTCATCGCGGCTTGAATTTGCAGCGGCGATGATCGCTAAGGGTTACGCGCTGACCATGCTTGGTCGTGTGGAGGATGGCCAAATCGCGATCGACGGTTCGGTTCAGGTCGAGGCCATGGAGTCCAGCTTACGAACGTGCAGACGTTGCCGATAGCTTCGTCGATCCCGAGATGCGCCGGGCAGTTCCTCGACAGCGCTCCATGACAAGTCGCGAGTCGGACACACTGGCCCGAGTTCCTGGCCTTGGTGCAGATGGCGTGGTTGCACGGTCGGCAGAGGACGCGTCGTCGAGGCCAGGACGTGCCTCGCCGAACTTGAGGCGCTCGCCGCAGACGTCGTATATGGGTCAGAAGACATTCGAACGAATTAACGGCTGCCTACATCGCTGTTGTCTCCGAGTCGGTCGACGCGCACTCTGCCGCAATCGAACGCACGCGACCACGCGAAGAAGCAGGGGCACGATCCGGTGGGTCACATGTCGCCGAGCTCCTTGCGGACGCGAATGGCCCAGCCGTGAGGAGTTCGGGACCACGATCCGTCGAATTGCGGCGAGCTCGCCATGGAACGTCACCTACGTCGCGGACCTCGTCTGTCGAAGGCTCGACGATCTCGACGAGCAGACGGTCCAGCGCCCTGGAATCCGATCGCTCATACTGCATCCGGGGCGATGGCGGTTCGCTCTTCGTCGAGCCGTCGACGGGGCCGAGTCCGGATCTGGCCTACCGGCTGCGCGCCTGCTCGAAGGCATCGGCGATCGATCTGACATCGCTCGACTACGCGGCTTCGCCAAGCGCCAACGGAAGCTCCGTGGCGCGTCGGGTTTCGGGCGGCAACTGTCAAGACAGCTGGCGGACCGCGTCATGGTCGAAGACCAGGGCCGAGTGGCGATCCTTATCGGCGATACGAGAGATTTCCGGCTCTAGCTTTCGGCGCAAGGTTCTCGCGCTTCTCTGCTTTCTTCTCGACGAGGCCGGACATGTCCAGCACGCGCGATCAGGTCCTCGAAGGACTGTGGCCTGAGTTGGACCCGGCCGACGCACTCAACTCGCTAAATCAGACGGTGTATTTCCTTCGACGAGTCATCGAGGAGGAGTACGTCGACGACCTGTCGCCCGGATACGTCCATCACGAATTCGACCTCGATCTGGCTCGACACCGGAGCTGGTGACGAGCCGAAGCAATCAATGTCGAACGCTCATGAAGTCGTTTCCCGCCAACGCCGTCGCCCGACCAGGTGTCAGATCTCGTGGCCGCCTACCGAGGGCGATTCGCGCTCGATTTCGAGTACGAGGAATGGGCGGCACCGTATCGCGACTGGCTGCACGCCTCGTATCTAGAGATCGTCGAGCGGGCCGTTAGCGACGACCTGGAAACAGGGCACTTCGAGAGGGGCATCCATCTCGCGCGGCGGGTGCTCGACGTGGATCCGACGGCCGAGCAGGTCGAGCTGTCCCTGCTCAGGCTGTACCGAGCCAGCGGCGCACACGCCGCGGCGGCTGAGCAGTACGCCCACTACGCCAATGCGATGCGAGAGCAGCTCGGTTTGGAGGCTCCGCCGCTCGAAACTTTGTAGGGATAGGGAAGGTGCCGTATTGACCGGTTCAGTGCGGCATCCATATAGTCCGGGAACTTCGTAGTACCCCAGTACTAGGAAGCAACATCAAGAACGCTCGGACGCGCAGAAGCTCCACCTGAAATGGGCACTTAGGGTGGAGCCGAGTGAGTAGTGCAACCGACCGACTATGAGTCTGGTCGGTTTTCGTGTTTCCTCGAGGAAATGCGAAGGCCGCAAGGAGGATCGAGCGTGACCACCGAAATGCTTGTCAAGGGCTGGTAGAGGACCTTCTGATGAAGGCCAAGATGTCGCGGGTCTTGGTGGCACTCGCAAGTGTGGCCATGATTGCTATGGCCGGCGGGGCGTCACTCCGAGGCTTCTAGTACGTTTGGTGCGATTACCCGACTCCTAGGCGGAGGTCTAGAGTTCGGGTAGTCGCCCACGTACGAGACAGTCGATGCCGCGGTCCCTTCAGGTTGTACATCGCTGGAGTCGTGACTCTGAGCGCGTGGCGCTCGTGGTTGCGACTTTTCTGTTCCCGCCCGAGACGCCGATCGCGCTGACCTTTACGACGTCGTTGCTCGGATCGACACCCGCCGGGCCTCCGCCTTCTGAGTACCAGATACTCGCTGGGATTGCCTTCTGGACCGTGCTTACGCTCGCTGGCTTCTGCTCTGCCCGTTCGACTACCACGTGGGCTCTCATCAAGCAGTTGGGCTTGCTCCAGTCGTCGCCGCGATGTCTCTTGGAGGGCCGGCCGTCGCTGGTTGGGTCGCGGCAATCGGCACGACTGAAGTCCGAGAACTTCGCGGCAAGATCCCGTGGTATGGCACCCTGGCGAATCATGCGGGCGACCACGTTCCCAGCAATCGTCGGACGGGGTTGTCCAGATTCGCAATCATCTGGGCCTTCGGCCCGACTGCTGGATGGGTCAACGCCAGTCAGCTTCTCGCGACCCTGATTGGCGCGGCTGTGCTATTTGGGCTGAACATCGCGATCGCAAGCGGACCTCTTGGCACTGCGGACCGGACAAACACTTCAGTCGATCGTTCAGTCGGCGACTCCCGAGACACCGCCTTCAATAATCTGGCTCTCGCCCCTCTGGGATGGCTGATGGCCATCGTCTATTCCATCGCGTGGTGGGCGGCGTTGCTGTTCGCACTTCCCCTCTACACGACCCGTCAAGCGTCGACGGCGGTTTGTCGAGATGCGGGACATGTTCACGCAGACGATCGGGGCGTTGGCGGAGGCCGTTGACAAGCGCGATCCGTATACCGCGCGGCATAGCCAGAACGTGAAGGCGATCGCCGTGGATATCGGGCGGGTGATGCGTGTCAACGACGCGGAGCTCGAGGCGCTCGAGTGGGGCGGTCTCCTCCACGACGTCGGCAAGATCGGCGTCCCGGACGCGGTGCTGCTCAAGCCGGACCGGCTGAACCGCGAGGAGCGGATCATCATGAACTCGCACCCGGTCCTGGGCGCCCAGATCATCGCCCCGGTCGAGAAGCTGGCGCCCGAGCTGCCGATCATCCGGCACCATCACGAGTGGTACAACGGCTCGGGCTACCCGGACCGCCTGATCGGCGACGAGATCCCGAAGCTCGCCCGGATCCTGCACGTCGCCGACGCCTTCGAGGCGATGACCGCCGCGCGGCCCTATCGCATGACGCCGCTGACCCGCGAGCAGGCGCTGGCCGAGCTCCGCAAGTTCGCCGGGGTGCAATTCGATCCGGTGGTCGTCGATGCCTTCGTCCGAACGCCTCACGTCCAGGGCATCCCGGACCCAGGCCGGCCGACGAGCCCGCGCCAGATCCCGCTGATCGGCCAGGCCGCCGACCGGATGACGACGGCCCGGGCAGAAGCCACAGCCGGTGCGCCGGCCGAGCGGGTCTGACCTCCGCACACGCCGCCCCGCTGTCGCCCCGACAGCGAAGCCGTCCCAGTGCCTCACCGATACGTCGCTCGACCGAGGCGACATCGCCGCGCTCGCCCCCGCATGATGCGGTCGTGAACCACGCCCAACCGCGCCGATGCTGATCGGCGGGATCGCGCTCGGACTGGTCCTCGGCCTGGTCGCCGGCGGCGACCTCCTCAACCTCGGGTCGATCCGGCTGCGGCGCCTGACCCTGCTGATCCTCGCGGTCTTCGTCCGCTTCGGGACCGAGCTCGCGCTCAACGCGGGCGTGCCCATGGTCGAGGCACTCCGCCTGCCGCTCCTGGCCGGCGGCTTCGTTCTCCTTCTGATCGCCCTCTGGCCCAACCGCACCTATCCGGGCATCAGCCTCGCGTTCATCGGGGTGCTGGCCAACGCGGTCGTGATCATCGTCAACGGCGGCTACATGCCGGTCTGGGTGACGAGCCTCGCGATCGCAGGGCTGACCCCGGCCGACGTGACGTCATCGCTCCACTACGTCCTGCCTGCGCCGCTCGACGCCAACTTCCTGCTTCATCTCGGGCCGTTCGCGGACGTCATCCCGATCCCGTTTCCGATCGTCCAGAACGTCGCGTCGATCGGCGACATGTTCCTCACCTTCGGGCTCGGCTTCTTCCTGTTCGCGGCGGTCGTGCGCGTCCCGCAGGAGCTCGATGAAGCCCAGCTCGAGGCCATCCGCCAGCGCCTGGCCGATCTCACCGGTTCGGGCCGCCCGCTGCGCGCCGGCGATCCCGGAGCCGAGACCGGCCTCTCGCCGGCCCTGACCGGCGCCGTCGCGCTCGAACGGCCGCTCGTGATGGGCAGCGCCGGTGCCGGCCTCGCGTCGCCCTCGCTGGCGAGCTTCGAATCTGCCGCTGGAACCGCCGGGGCGACCGCCGCGCCCGGCACGCGCGTCATCGAGATCCCGCGCCCGTCGGTCGAGGCCGTCGAGCGCGTCCGCCAGCACCCGTACGTCCGGCTCGCGCTCAACGGCTCGTTCTCCGCTCTGTGGTCCGGCCAGCTCATCTCGCTGTTCGGCGACCGGCTCAACCAGCTCGCCCTGGTGGCCGTCGTGGCCATCTCGACCGGCTCGGCGCTGGCCACGGGCCTCGTGTTCTTCGCGGCCACGCTCCCGAACCTGCTGCTCAGCCCGATCGCGGGCACGTTCGTCGACCGCTGGGACCACAAGGAGGTCATGGTCGTCAGCGACATCCTGCGCGGCGGGATCGTGCTCATCCTGCCGATCGCGGCGGTGACCAACATCGTGCTGGTCTACCCGCTGATCTTCCTGGTCACCAGCATCTCGGTCTTCTTCCGGCCGGCCCGCGTCGCCATCCTGCCGCAGATCGTCCCCGACGAGGACCTCCTGAGCGCGAACTCGGCCCTCTGGGTGGCCGAGACGATCGCCGACGTGATCGGCTATCCCCTGGCCGGCCTGTTCGTGTTCCTGCTCGGCTCCGCCGTCCCGATCGCGTTCTGGGTCGATGCCGCGACGTATCTCGCGTCGGCGGCACTGATCGCCACGATCGTCGTCCAGGCCAAGGCACCGTCCGAGCGAAGGCAGCGCCCGCCCGTGAGGGCTTCGTCGCGGAGCTCACGGCCGGCTGGCAGTTCCTGCGGCAAGAGACGGTGTTGCTGGCGAACACGCTGCAAGGGGCCGTCGGCCAGTTCAGCCTCGGGATCGCGATCGCGCTGACCCCGAGCTTCGTCCAGGCCACGTTCACGACCTCCGAGTTCGGCTGGCAGGCAGCGTATGGCTTCCTCGAGACCGGGCTCGGCGTCGGCAACCTGATCGGCGGGTTCGTGATCGGACTCGTCGGGTCGCGCTTCGCAAAGGGCCGGATGGTCATCGCCGGGTACGCGGTCTGGGGACTCCTGGTCTTCCTGTTCGCGATGACCGGCAACCTCGGTGTGGCGATCGGTCTGTCGTTCGGGCAGGGCGTCGCCAACATGGTCTTCATCATCCCGAGCCAGACGCTCTTCCAGGAACGCACGCCGCCATCCCTGATGGGTCGCGTCGTCGGGATCCGGTTCGCGCTGGTCTTCGGGTCGATGACGATCGCGATGCTGTTGGGGTCGGTGCTCGGTGAGCTGCTCGGACCCGCGCCGGTGATCGCGGCGTTCGGGCTGGTCACGATGGGCGCCGGTCTGGTCGGGCTGGCCGTGCCGGCGGTTCGCGACGCCTGAGCGGGACTCGCCGGGATGGGGAGGCGGGCGGTGGCTCGGCGCCTTCGGTACACTGGCGCCCGCGCCGCGCCCGATGAGCCCAGCGGCCGCCAGGAGTGACACGACCGAATGACAGACCGTCCCGAGGGCACGCCCGAAGAGGCGCCCGTCGAGCCAGTCGAGCCCACGGAGCCCGAGGTCGCGCCGGAGCCGGAGCCCGAGTCCGCGCCCGCGGTCGAGCCGGAGCCCGAGCCCGTCGCCGACGAGGCGGAGGACGACGAGCCCGAAGGCGAAGCCGACGACGACGGGGACGAAGCCGACGACACCGACGAGGACGAGGACGAACCGGCCCCCGTGTCCGCTCCCGCCGCAGCCGCGGCGGGCGCCGGTGCGGCTGGAGCGGCCGGCGCCGCCGGAGCGGCATCCGCATCCGGGCGTCGCCGAGGGGGACAGGCTCCCCCGCCGGCACACGCGCCGACCCCATCCGAGCGCGCGGTCAAGGTCGGTGACACGCCATCCCGGTACTTCGTGATCGCCGCGGTCGTGATCTTCGTCGGCATCCTCCTGTATGGGCTGTTCGGTGGCCACGGCGGGTTCCTGACGCCGATCCCGACGCCGGCGCCCACCCCGTCGGAGTCGGTCGCGCCGAGCGAGTCACCGGCTGCGTCCGGTTCGGCGACGCCATCCGGATCCGCGGCCCCGTCCGAGTCCGCGGCGCCGTCCGAGTCCGCGGCGCCGTCCGCATCCGCGGCGCCGTCCGCGTCCGCGGCACCATCGGTGGCGCCCACCCCGAGCCCGTCGACCGCGCCATCCCCGTCTCCGTCCTGAGACGAGGCTGACGAGACCCGATCGGTGCGGCGCATCCTTGCGGCGATGACCGGGTCGGGCGGCGATCCAACCCAGGCACGTGCGGCGATGGTCGCCAGACAGCTGCGCGACCGCGGCATCGCCGACGAACGCGTGCTGGCGGCGATGGGCGCAGTCCCGCGCGAGCTGTTCGTCCCGGCCGAGATCCAGCACGACGCCTACGCGGACGCGGCCCTGCCCATCGGAGCGGGCCAGACGATCAGCCAGCCATACATGGTCGCCAAGATGACCGAGGACCTTGCCGTCCGCCCGGGTGACCGGATCCTCGAGATCGGGACGGGATCCGGCTATCAGGCGGCGATCCTGGCCTGGCTCGGCGCGCGGGTCACCTCGCTCGAGCGCCAGGTATCGCTGATCCCGGACGCGCGTGCAGCGCTGGACGCCGCGGGAAGCGGGGACGCGGTGACGATCCGCGAGGCGGACGGCAGCCTGGGCGATCCGGATGGTGCGCCGTGGGACGGGATCCTCGTCACGGCCGCCGCGCCGGCGATCCCCCAGGCGCTCCGCGATCAGCTGCGCGACGGGGGACGGCTCGTCATCCCGGTCGGGTCGCGCGACCACCAGCGTCTGATGGTCGTCACCCGGCACGGCGACGACTGGCTCGAGGAGCCCGACAGCGCCTGCATCTTCGTCCCGCTCATCGGTGCCGGGGGCTTCGACGACCAGTGACCGGCGACCCCGGTACACGGGTCGGTATACTCGCCGCGCCATGACCCACGTCTTCGTCGCCCCGCATCCGGACGATGTCGCACTGTCCTGCGGCGGGCTGATCGCCAGCTTGCGTGAGCTCGGCCAGACCGTGACCATCGTGACGGTCTTCTCCGGGGACGGGTCGGCCGATCGCCTGACCCCGTATCAGCGCGAGGCGCTCGGCTTCGGCTCGAAGGCCATGTATCCGGCCACCGAGGCGTTCAACCGATCCGACATCGCCGCCGACTGGCCGACCGCCGCGCTCGTGCCGGCGTGGGCAGCGACGGATGAGCAGCTCGAGGCGACCCAATCGGACGCCGATCAGGCTGCGAAACGCTTCTGGCAGCGATCGTCGTGGTATCGCCGGGCGAGCATCCGGAACGCGTCGCTGGCCGACCAGCCGGTCGTCGACGACCTGCCGACGCAGGGCGCGGTCTATACCGACGAGATCATCGCTGCGGCGGCGGCCGGGGACCTGATGGCCCGACGCCGGATCGAAGACGAGCGCTACGCGTACTTCGCCGAGGCCTCGATCGTCTTCCTCGACCTGCCCGACGCCGTCTTCCGGGGCTACGAGGGCGACGACGAGCTGCTCGGGATGCCCCGCGCCGACGACGACGCGCCGTACGACATGCTCCGCCAGGAGATCGCGCGGCTCGAGCCCCAGAAGGTCTATTTCCCGCTCGGTGTCGGCGGTCACGTCGACCACCAGCTGTGCCGCGAGGTCGGCGTCCGCCTTCTCCAGGAAGGCCGCCGCTGGGTGATGCCGGGGCCTGACTACGCCGGGATCATCGCGTTCTACGAGGACTTCCCGTACGCCTGGTGGAACGACTTCCGTGGCCTCGGCGACCTGGGCGACGCCGACCCGCTCGGCGCGCTCCCGACCGATGTCAGCATCTCGCCGGAGTACGCCGACATCACCGACCAGCTCGAGCGCAAGATCATGGGCATCGGGCTGTACGAGAGCCAGATCGAGCGTCTGTTCGACGGCACCAGGGCGATGGCCGACGCGGTCCGGAAGCACGGCGTGATCACCGCCGGGATCGGCGAGGTCGATGGAGCCGCCGAGCGGTACTGGGCGTCCGGCCGCGTCTGAGACCGGGCTCCGAGGCGTTCCCGTCGCCCTCCGGCGCCTATGGCCGAGACCCTGGGCGAGGCCGACGATCCTCGACTCCGCGCCGGGCCGATTGATCGTCCTCAGCACGACCGGCGCGGTCCTGCTGATCGCCGTGGTGTGGACGATCATCCTGACCACGATCGTCATCGCTCACGACGGGATCGGCGTGGACTTCCGCCAGTACCTCGACCACACCGAACGCTGGCTGCACACCGGGCAGTTCTATCTGCCCAGGCAGCTCGCCGGTCCGACGACCGTGATGGACGGCGACCCGCTGTACCCGCCGGTCATCCTCTGGCTGCTCGTCCCGTTCACCGTCCTGCCGGCAGTCCTGTGGTGGGCGATCCCCCTGACCGTCATCGTCTGGGTGTTGATCGCCCTCCGACCGGCGCCGTGGACCTGGCCGCTGCTCGCATTCATCGCGATGTGGCCGCGGACGCCGGCGCTGATCCTGTACGGCAACCCGGGGATGTGGGTCGTGGCCGCGATCGCGGCCGCTGTCATGTGGCGCTGGCCCGGACCGTTGGTGCTGATCAAGCCGTCGCTCTTCCCGTTCGCCCTGATCGGGATCGGGTCACGCGGCTGGAATCGGACGCTCCTCGTGTTCGTCCTGCTGTGCATCCCCTTCGGCGCGCTCTGGCTCGACTACGTGACCGTTCTCCGGAACTCGAACGTGCCGCTGTCCTACTCCCTGCTCGACGTCCCGCTCGCCCTGGCGCCGGTGGTGGCCTGGCTGGGACGGCGGCCGGCAGCCACGGCCACGCCGGCGGAGGAGGCGGCGCCCCGCCTTGCCGACGTCCCGGCACCGAGCGAGACGACATGACCCATCGCCGTCTCCGCGTGATGTGACCGGTACGATGCGCGGCATGGACGCCCGCTCGATCTGGCGGATCGCGATCCCGGCCATCGCGGTGGGCGTGATCGCGGCGATCCTCATCCGCTACTTCGATCGCGGGCTGGTGCCTGGCGACGCGTTCACCTACCTGGCGGCCGGCGAGCGCCTCAATGCCGGTCATCCGCTCTACGCCCTGTCGCCTGGCGATCGGCCGGTCGACCTCAACCCGCCGTACTGGACGGTCCCGTTGCTCTCACCGCCGCCGATCGCGGTCGTCTTCCGGCCGCTGGCCTTGCTCGGCGACGCCGGAGCCTATGTCTGGTGGATCTGCTGCATCGTCGCCCTGGTCGCGACGGGCGTGGCCTTGCTGCGGCGACGGCCCGTGATCTTCGGACTGGCGATGCTCGTCCTGTGCATCCCGATCGTGTACGAGATCGGGGTGGGCAACCTGAACGCGCTGATCGTCGCGGCCCTCACGGCCGCCTGGTACCTCCTGAGCCGGCGTCGGGACACCGCTGCAGGTGCCCTGCTCGCGCTCTCGACCGCGCTCAAGGTGACCCCGGCCATCCTCGCCTGGTGGCTGATCACGCAGCGGCGCTGGACGGCCATGCGGGCGTTCGTCATCACCGGTCTCGCGGTCCTGGCCGTGAGCGTGATCGGGGCCGGACTGGACGCGCATGTCGAGTACCTGAGGATCATCGCCGGGACATCGAGCGGTGGGACGAGCGCGATCAGCCTGGCCGGGATCGCCCGGTTCGTCGGCGTCCCGAACGACATCGCCACGCTGCTCCCGTTCGCGAGCCTGATCGTCGGGGCCGTCCTCATCGCGCTGCTCCGGGATCGACCGGGGCTCGCCTGGTTCATCGCCGTCGTGACGATGCTGGCGGGTTCACCGGTGGTGAACGTGAACTGGTTCACCCTGCTTCTGGCCGCGATGGCCCCGCTCGCCTGGCCCGTCGCCGACGAACACCCGATCTCCTCCGCGGCCTCGGCCGAAGGGATCATGGCGACTGGTACTGTGGGCTGACCTCGAGCCGTGTCACGGCTGGGCTAAGGTTTGCCGATGGCCGGGATCCAGCGAGCCACCCGATCGCTCACGTTGCGACGAGCGCTGGATCGTGCTGGGTTCGTCGTGTTCCTGTTCATCGGCCTGGCGCTCGGCCTCGGGTTCGCGATCGACCGCGGCACGCCCCATCGACGCCGACCTCTACTGGCGCGCCGGCCATGCCGTGCACTACTACGGCACCACGTGGGGCGCGAACCTCGACTCGTTCTACATCTACCCGCCGCCGCTCGGGCAGATCCTCGGCACGCTCGACTGGGCGCCGTTCGTCGTCGTCTGGATGACCCTCGTCTGGGTCGCCTTCTGGGTGGCGACGCGCTGGTGGAGCCTGCCGATCCTGGCCATCGGCATCGTCGCGATCAACGCCACGGGGTTCGACAACCCCCTGGCGAACCCGGTCGCGCTGGCCGGCATCGGCAACCCGCAGACCATCGTCGCCGCCGCGATCGTCCTCGGCCTGCGCTGGCCGGCGGCATGGGCCGTCGTCTTCCTGTCGAAGATCGGCCCCGGGATCGGCATCCTCTGGTTCGCCGCCCGAGCCGAGTGGCGCAACCTGGCCATCTCGATCGGGACGACCGCGGCCCTGCTGGCCGTCTCGGTGATCCTGGCACCGGGGGCGTGGGCCGACTTCATCGCTTTCGCGCAGGGCAACGCCGGGGCGCCGTCACCGGTCCCGCTGGTGCCGGTGCCGCTGCCGGTCCGGATCGTGATGTCGGTCGCGCTGCTCATCTGGGGCGGCCGGACCGGGCGACTCTGGACGGTCCCGATCGCGGCCGGCTGGGCGGCCCTCGCCCTCTACCAGTCCTCGGCCCTCTCGATCTGGATGGCCGCCCTGCCGCTGATCGGCGTCATCGACCGCCCGGCGCGCAGCTGGTCGCTGCCTGACCTCCACCTCGGTCGGCTCCGCCATGGCCGGGACCGCGAGGACGGGTTCGCGCAGCCATGACCCAGGTAGCGGGGATCGGGGATCTTGGCAACGCGTCTGGCGGCTGGCGGCGCCGCCTCCCGTCCAGGGCCGACGTCGCGCGACGGATGCCCGGCCACTGGCAGTTCGCCGCCGCGGTGATCGGTGTCGCCATCTTCCTGACGATCTTCTATTACCGGACCCTGAGCGGCTGGGACGTCGGCTCGGATCTGCGCCTGATCTACGACAGGGCCGGCGATGCCCTGCGCGATGGCGGCGTCGTCTACGGCCGCGATCCGCTGTGGGACAACTTCTACTACGCGCCGCCGGTCGCTCTGCTCCTGGCTGCCGTCACCTGGCTGCCGTTGCCGGTGATGCACGGGCTGATCGTCGCCGCGGACCTGGCCGCGGCACGGATCATCACCGGCGCCTGGTGGAGCGCCCTGATGCTCGGCGCCTGGCCGATCGTGGCGCTCGAGGTCGGCGGCGGGAACATCAACCTGCTGATCGGCGCGGCCATCGTCCTGGCGGTGCGCGAGGGACCGGTCTGGCCGCTCGCGATCGCCACATTGGCCAAGCTGTCACCGGTCCTCGCACTCGACCCCCGCCACTGGCGTGAGTTCGCGGTCGCGTTCGCCGCCCTGCTGCTGATCACGCTGCCATGGGCCGGCCTGTGGATCGAATGGGTCCGGCTGTTGATCGACGCCTACGGACGTGACATCGGGCCGATGATCCCCGTGCCGTTCCCGGTCCGACTGGTCGTCGCCTGCGGCCTGCTCGCCATCCGGCGTCCGTGGAGCCGGGCCGCGGCTGCCGTCGTCGCCATCCCGGCGCTCTACTGGGGCAGCCTCATCTACGCCCCGATCCCGTTCATCGTCTGGTGGCGGGACCGCGCCGACGCCCGTCGGGCGGGCGGGTCTGCGACGCTCGCGATCCCTCTGCCGGAGTCGCGGCCACCCGCGGCGACCCTCGTCTGACCGGCCCGATCAGACCGAGGCACCCTCGCGGACCGCGTCCACGAACGGCGACTGCAGGAACCACGTCGCCGTCGCGGCCAGACCCGTCTCCATCGTGACCTGCGGGGTCCAGCGCAGCATCCGGCGCGCCTTCTCGATGTTGACCACGCGCCGCCGGATGTTGTCGATGTCGCGCCGGTCGATATGGACGATGTCGACGTCCCGGTCCAGCGCGACGCCGATCTCGCGAGCGAGGTCGTTCACGGATGTCTCGATCCCTGTCCCGACGTTGAACGTCTCGCCTTCGGCGCGGGGATGGATCGCCGCCAGCAGCGTGGCCTCGACGGCGTCATCGATGTAGGTGTAGTCGCGGGTCTGCTCGCCGTCGCCGTGGATCGATGCCGGGCGACCGGCGTGGATGTCGACGAGGAACTTCGAGACGACCCCGCAATACGGGTTGTCCGGGCGCTGCCCGGGGCCGTACACGTTCGAGTAGCGGACGCACGCGGTCGGCATCCCGAAGCTCTCGTAGAAGGCGAAGCAGTAGTGCTCGCCACCGAGCTTGCTCACCGCGTAGGGCGACAGCGGGACGATCTGGTCGTCCTCGTTGATCGGGATCGAGCGCGGGTTGCCGTAGATCGATGCCGACGAGCTGTAGACGATCCGGTCGACCCGCGTCTTTTGCGCGGCCAGCAGGATGTTCAACGTGCCGCCGATGTTGGTGGCGAAGTCGTCACGCGGGTTCTTGGTCGAGGCCGCGATGTTGCGCGCCGCGAGGTGGAAGATCAGCCCGTTCTCGGCGACCAGACGGTCGACGAGGTCGGCGTCGGTCACCGATCCCTGCACGAACTCGGCGCCCGTCGGGATCGTCTCGGCTCGACCGGTGAACAGGTCATCGAGGACGGTGACCTTGGCGCCCGCCTCGACCAGCCGGCGGGTGACCGCCCCGCCGACGAAGCCGGCGCCTCCGGTGACCAGGATCCGGCGTCCGCCGAACGAGCGCTCGGGCTGGATCATCGCTTGACTCCCGTCCGCAGGAGGATGGCCGGGCGGAACAGCCGCCACCAATCGCGGATCCCGCGCATCTTGGTGTAGCCCTCGGTGGAGTGATACACGACGGTGACCGGGTGCTCGATCACCTTGTAGCCACAACGGATCGCCTTGAACAGCAGGTACGGCTCGAGGTCGTAGCTCGTCAGCCAGCTCTGGTCGAGCCGGATCCGCGGGTCGGTCAGCATCGACGACTTGAAGACCCGGAAGCCATTGGTGGCGTCGGTGACGTGGCGGCCCGCGAGGACGCTGAACACGATCGAGTAGACCCGCGTGCTCGGACCGCGGCCACCGGTCCGCCCGACCACGCGACCGCCCTTGATCCAGCGGGACCCCTGCACGTAGTCGGCGTCCGCGCTCAGCAGCCGATCGAATGCCGTGACCAGCTGCGAGGGATCGTGCTGGTCGTCACCGGACAGCAGCGCCAGGTACGGCCGCTTGCGCTCCAGGCCCACTGCCCAGCCATCGCGGATCGCGGCCCCGACGCCGCCACGCTCCTCGTGCCGGACGACCACGGCCGCACCATGCGCCCGAGCCTCATCGCCGGTCCCGTCGGTCGAGCCGTCGTCGACCACGATCGCCTCGAAACGGCCGTCGCGCGGCAGCTTGTCGAGGACGCGGCCGATCTTCCCGACCTCGTTGAGTGCCGGGATGATGACCGCCACGAGCGGCTCGCTGGTTGATCGTGTCTCTGTCAAGGCGTTCCTGTCGAGGCGGTGAGGGCGGGCGACCGGCTCATCAGTTCCCAACGGTAGGGGTTGCGGGCGCCAGAAGGTAACTCTCCAAAAGTACTCACGTCCCGTCCCCGTGAACGGCCCGATGCTGGCATGGTACGCGCCGTGGAACGGACCGCATCGGCTACCATGCCGCATCGCACAGAGGAGCACGCACTGTCTGCCTTGCGCGTCGATCGACGCCGACGGGTGCTCATCGCGCTCATCCCGTGCCTGCTCGGGCTGTTCGTGGCTGCGCGCTACATCGAGGTGATGTCCGAGCCCAGCACGCCGGCCAAGCCGTTCCAGGACGCGATCACCTACCTCGCCGCCGGAGAGCGACTCGACCACGGCTCGGAGCTCTACGCGCTCCGCCCGGGCGACCGCCCGGTCCTGACCCTGCCGGGCATCTCCGACGCGCCGCTGTTGTCGCCGCCGCCGATCGCCGTGATCTGGCAACCGATCGCCTTCGTCCCGTTCGGCTTCGCCCTGTGGATGATCGCGGTCTGGATCGCGGTCCTGGGCACCACGTTCTATCTCGTCTACCGCACGGGACTCGCCGGCTGCCTGGTCGCGACGGCGCTCGCGCCCGCGATCGGCGAGCAGCTGGCGGCCGGCAACGTGGCGGCGTTCTTTCCCGCCCTCCTGGTCGCCGCATGGCACTTCCGCGGGCATCCGTATGCGGGGATGGCGATCGCGCTGATGGCGTCGCTCAAGCTCGCCCCGGCAACGCTCTTCGGCTGGATGGTCGGGACGAGACAGTGGCGCGGACTCGTCGCGGCAGTGCTGACCATCGGCGCGATCCTCGGGGTCTGCCTGCTCTCCATCGGCGTCCAGCCGTTCGCCGACTACATCGGCATCGCGCGCACGATCAATCCCTCGAGCTGGAGCCTCGCGTCCCAGCTCGGCCTGCCGTGGGCATCGAATGCGGCGCTGGTGATCGGGGCGATCCTGTCCGCCGCTCTCGGCCGGTGGCCGCGCTGGTCGTTCGTCGTCGCGGTCATCTTCGCCGTCGCGGGCACGCCGGCCCTGTATCTGTCGGGCTTCGTGACGCTGCTCGGGGTCCTCGCACCCTTCGCGGACCCGGACCCGATGCCGGCCACCACCGAGCAGCCGGCCGTTGCGGCGGCATCGATGCAGGCGCAACACTGACCGGGATGTCGGGATCGTCGATCCGCTGGAACGTCGTGGGCAACGTCGCCCTGGCGGCCTGGTTCGTGACGATCTCGATCATGCGCGTGCTGTTCCTCGCCACCGGCGAGCCGGCGACCGACCTGCGGCTCTACCTGCGTGGCTCGGCGGCGTGGCTCAACGGCCAGGATCCGTGGCTGGTCCACATGGGCACGCTGCACTACGCGGCGCTGCCGCCGTCGCTGCTCCTCATGGCGCCGTTCGCGCTCCTGCCCGAGGCCGTCGCCGTCGTCCTGCTGACCGCGCTGGGGATCGGCGTCTCGTTCTGGGCGCTGCGCAAGCTCGGTCTGCCCTGGTGGTGGATCGCCTGGCCACCCCTCGTCGACAACCTGTGGAATGGCAATCCGCAGATCTTCCTCGTGCCGCTGCTGCTCGGGTCCGCGGCCTGTCTGGCACCGATCCTCAAGGCCTACGCCGTGGTCCCGCTGCTCATCCAGTGGCGCTGGAAGACGCTCGCCCTGACCGCCCTGATCGGCCTCGTCACGCTGCCGATCCTGCCGTGGGGATCCTTCATCGACCATCTCGCGACGACGACCGGCTTCCTGACGGACCAGTCCAAGGGCGGGATGAGCGCCTGGTTCTTCCCGGTGCTCGTGCCATTCGCCGTGATCGCCATGTTCGTCATGGGCCGCGAGCGGGCATCGTGGTGGGCGGTCCCGGCGCTGTGGCCGGCGACCCAGTGGTATTACTCGCTGATGGCGATGCCGGCGCTGACCCCGATCACGGCAGCCATCATGGCCGCGCCGGTCCAGGGCGCGCCCGCGGTCGGCGCCATCGTCGCGGCGATCGAGGTCTGGTACCTCAGGCGTCGAGCCAAGATGGCCGCCGCGCGACCGACCCCCGCGACGTCAGACGGCGTGCAGGCCGCCGCGCCGTCCTAGACGCGCCCCTCAGCGCCGTTTCAGCCGCCGCCGTGACGCCGCCCGCAGCCGCCCGACGAACGCCACGCGGTACCAGTGCAGGTAGTTC
Source organism: uncultured Chloroflexia bacterium (assembly GCA_963813225.1). Lineage (GTDB taxonomy): Bacteria > Chloroflexota > Limnocylindria > Limnocylindrales > CSP1-4 > SPCO01. The sequence continues at coordinate 224,069 of CAWEYB010000001.1, forward strand.
GGCAGCCACTGCCGCAGCTTGAAGTTGCTCGCGCCGGCCGTGCGGTCCCGCCAGGTGGTGGGGACCTCGGCGACACGCCGGCCGGCGAGGGTCGCCTTGACCGTCAGCTCGAGGGCGAGCTCGAACCCGCCGGTGCTCTCGATGGTCACCGACTCGAGGAAGCGCCGGGCGTAGAGCTTGAAGTTGTTGGTCGGATCGTGGGTCGGGACGCCGGCGAACCAATGGAGCGTCAGCCCGGCGGTCCGGCTCATCAGCCGCTTGAGCGGCGGCCCGCCGATCTGCTTCCCACCGCGCATGTAGCGCGATGCCGCGACGACGTCGGCGCCCTCGAGCGCGAGCGCGACCATCGGATCGACGACATGCGGCTCGTCGGAGCCGTCCGCCATCGAGATCAGGACGTACGGGCCGGTCGAGGCGGCGATCCCCGCCTTCATCGCGTTGAGCACGCCGCGCCCGAGGTCGTTGCGAAGCCCGCGGACGGCCGGCAGCTCGGCCGACAGCCGGTCGATGACGGGCTTCGTCGGATCCTCGTCGAAGTCGTACACGACCAGGATCTCGTGCGGCTGGGCGATGGCCGCATCCATCGACCTCAGGACCGGCTCGACCGCCTCGCCCTCCTTGAACACGGGCATCACGACGGACAGCACCGGCGCCGACATCACAGGCGGCCGGCCTCCGATTCCGCCCGGATCCACGGGATGACCTCGTCGAGCATCTGGTCGAGGGTGGTCGTCGCCTCGAAGCCCAGCACCGCCCGCGCCTTGCGGACGTCCGGCACGCGGAGCTGGACGTCGTGCTCGAACGGGGCGTCGCTGACGTAGCGGAACGGCCGGCCGTCGACGTGGATCTTGTGCCAGATCGCCTCGGCCAGCTCGAGGACCGTGGTCGAGGCCGCCGTCGAGAGGTTGAAGTCGTCGTTGACCGCGGCCGGCGATTCCATCGCGAGGCGGATGCCGTGGGCCAGGTCCCCGCCGTAGGTGTAGTGGCGGACCTGGTCGCCGGCGCCGAGGATGTGGAGCGGGTCCTGGTCCTTGAGGACCTTGTGGACGAGGTCCGGCACGACGTGGCTGAGGGCCAGCTTCACGTTGCCGCTCATGATGTCGGAGTCGCGCAGCGCCCGGCGCTCGCCGATCCCCACGCAGTTGAACGGCCGGACGATGGTGTACGGCAGCTTGTACTGCTCCCAGGCGCCCTTGGCGAAGTACTCCGAGGCGAGCTTCTGGAAGCCGTAGGTCGAGATCGGCGGAGGCGAGGTCAGCTGGGCACCCTCCGGTGTCGGGAAGACCGTCGCGGACTCGTAGACCATCGAGCTGCTGACGACGACGATCCGCTCGAGATGCCCGTCGCGGTGGGCCCTGATCGCGCCGTCGAAGGTCGAGGCGAGGATCCGCTCGTTCTCGGCCAGCAGGTCGTAGGCGAACTCGTGGAAGTAGCTGATCCCGCCGATCATCGCGGCCGCGGCGACGACCTGGTCGCAGTCGGCGGCCAGCTCGGCGATGAGGCCGGGGTCCTTGGCGTCGCCCTCGACGAACCGGTAGCGGGCGTGGCCGTCGTACGACTTGACCAGCCGCCCGTACTTGCTGAAGTCGTCGAGCCCGATGACCTCGTGGCCCGCCTCGAGGAGCTCGGGCACGAGGTAGCCGTTGATGAACCCGGCGGCGCCGGTGACGAGGATCCGCACTACAGCCTGATCCCCTCGCCGAGGGCCCCCCACACGTCGACCACGTCCTTGCCGCCGATGTCGAGGCTGCGGTACGCCCGGTGAGGCGCCCCCAGGATCAGGATGTCGCTCTCCTGGACCACGCAGTCGAGGGTCGCCAGCCGCTCATCCTCGACGTACGGGTCGGTCGCGAGGACGCGCGCCCCGGCCCACGACAGCAGCTTGCGCAGCTTGTAGCTGAGCGATGCGCGGGGATCGTCGGATTCGGACTTGAACGCCATCCCGAGGATCCCGACCGTCTTGCCGTGGAGCCCGTCGTAGCGGCGCTCGAGCGCGGAGACGATGTAGGCGGGCAGGCCTTCGTTGACCTGCATCGCGGCCTGGCCGAGCGGGAAGTGGTCGGCCGTGAATGCCGACAGCTGCATCGTGTCCTTGAACAGGCAGGGGCCGGCCGCGAAGCCCGGGCCCGGCAGGTCCGCGGCCCGCGGGTAGTCCTCGCGGATCGCCCGCAGCACGTTGTTGTAGTCGACGCCGGCCGAGTGGGCGATGGTGAAGAACTCGTTCGCGACGGCGAACTTCATGTACCGCCAGGTGTTCGTGAAGAGCTTGGTGAGCTCGGCTTCCTTGGTCGTCGTCCGGATCGTCTTCCCGGCCAGCGTCCCGAACAGCGCGGTCGCCCGCTCGGCAGCCCGGTCGTCGTCGGCGCCGATGATCTGCGGCAGGGTATGGAGCTCCTCGAGGGCGTGGCCCTCGGCGATCCGCTCCGGACAGAACGCCACGTCGACCCGGCAGCCGCGCTCGGCGAGGTGCAGGGCGACGTAGCCGGTCGTGCCCGGGTAGACCGTGCTGCGCAGGGCGACCAGCGCCCCGTCACGGAGGTGCGGCGCGATCTGGTCGACGGCCTTCTCGAAGATCGTCATCGACGGGCCGAGGAACTCGTCGACCGGGGTGCCGATGACGACCACGAGTTGGTCGGTCCGGGAGATCATCGAGCCGTCGGCGCCGAACACCAGACGCCCGGTCGCGAGGACCTCGCGGAGGAGCTCGTCGGCGCCGTTCTCCATGAACGGCATCTCGCCGGCGGCGATCCGGTCGAGCGTCGCCTGGTTGGAGTCGTAGATGCCGACCCGCAGCCCGGCCTGTGCGAAGGCGAGGCTCAGGGGCAGGCCGACGTGACCGCCGCCGCCGAGGACGACGACGTCGAGATCCGAGGGAGGTTGGGCCATGGACACGACTCTACCAGCCCGGGGGTGGACAGCGCCGATTTGGCGGGTCCGACGGCCTTCCGCCCGACCGGCGCCTAGCGCAAGGGCGTGAGCAGGACCGAACCTTCGACGCCGACGTAGATCGGACGCCAGCCGACGCCGACCAGCCGGGTCCTGAGCTCGCCGTCGTCCGCCGCGACGACCGCGATCGCCACGTCCCAGCGCGCGAGCACCTCCTGCCAGTCACCGTGGCCGCTGATCACGGTGTCGTAGTCGGCCCAGACCGCGGCCGGGAAGAGCTCGACCCGCGAGTCGACCGCGACCGGCAGCTGGGGCGTGGCGAATTCGAACCACGAGCCCCATGGCTGCGGGGCGAACAGGTGGTCGCCCGGTCGCGACGAGGCTCGGACCGCCGCCGTGATCCCGGGCGGGGCGTCGGTCAGCAGACCGACGGGTGCGCCGGTCGCGGGATCGACCGGCCGCCAGATCGGGACGAACGCGACCCCGACGACGACCAGGAGCGCGGCGAGGACGAGGTTGAGCCGCTGCATCGCGCGGGTGCCCACGACGACGCGTCGGCCCGATGGCTCCCCGGCGGCGACGAGCGCCGCGACGACCGGTACGAGGGCGAGCCCCCACCAGGCGACCCCGCGGATGGCATACAGCCCGATCGCCGCGAAGACGAGGAGCCACAGGAGCATCGGCAGCCGGACCGCGGCCCGGCGCGCGACGAGCAGCCCGATGACGGCGGCCGCCGATACGGCGAAGAGGACGCCCGCCGGGTCGGCCAGCGACGTCCGCTGCCACTCGGTGATGCGCTGGGTCACGAACGGATCGACCGAGAGGCTCGCGGCGTACGTCCAGACCGCCGGCCCGAACGGCGTCACGCAGGCCGCGGCAGCCGACGCGATCGCGATCACCAGCAGCCTGTGCGGCTGCGGCGCCCGGTCGCGGACGTCGGCGATCCAGGTCAGCCCGACGACGAGCGGACCGAGGAAGAAGCTGCCATGCAGGTTCGCCCAGACGAGGACGATGAGCGGGATCGCCCAGCACCGGAGCGGATGGTCCCGCCGACCCGCGAGCAGGAGCAGGACCAGCGCGAAGAGGACCATCCCGAACAGCTGCGGGCGGAGCGCCATGGCCGGCGCGGCGATCAGGAAGGCCCCGATCGTCAGCAGGCCCGCTCCACGGTTGGTGAGCCCGGCCGTGCGGCCGACGACGAACAGGCAGCCGACGATGGCCCCGACCAGCCCGGCGCGAAGGAGCGCCAGCGCCGTCCAGCCGCCGGCCTGGTACACCGCCGACAGGAGCACCTGGGCGCCCCATTGCTGGTCGAACCACGGCTGCCCGGCGACCGTGTACGTCCAGCTGTCGACGCGCGGGATGGTCGAGCTCGCCAGGATCTCGGCGCCGGCGCGGAGCTGATAGGTGAGGTCGACCGTCGACAGGCTGGCGACGAGCGCAGCGACGACGGGCAGGGCGACGGCCAGGAACGCCCAGAATCTCGGCAGGCTCATCGGGGCGGATGCTAGCGCCCCGCGGTGCGCCGGGGCACCGGGTCGATAGTCCCGGGTGGTCAGCCGGCGGCGGCGACCTCGGATGGCCGGACGATGCGGGCGCCTTCCTCGTAGATCGACTCGACCGCGGCGACCATCTGCTCGATGCAGAACCGGTCGTGGACCAGGTCGTGGCCCGCCCGGCCGAGCATGTCCGCGAAGGGGTGATCGGTCAGCAGCCGGACGATGGCGGCCGACAGGGCCTCGGCGTCGTGCGGCGGGACCAGCAGGCCGGTGACGCCGTCCACGACCATCTCCGGGATCCCGCCGACGTTCGAGGCGACGACCGGGCGTGACAGCGCCATCGCCTCGAGGATCGGTCAGCCCCTGCGCCTCGCGGTAGGACGGCAGGACCGCCACGTCGAGCGCGGCCGTCACCGCGGGGACGTCGTCGCGCCGGCCGGTGAACACGACCCGATGGGCGATCCGCAGCTGGCGCGCCTGCGCCTCCAGCGTGTCGCGCCGGCTGCCCTCGCCGACGATCAGGAGATAGGCGTCCGGCACCGCGCGGAGCACGGCGGGCCAGGCCTCGAGCAGCGTCGGGTGGCCCTTCTCCGGCTCGAGCCGCGCCACGACCCCGACGATCTGCGATCCGGCCTCCATCCCGTATTCCTCGGGGAGCGTGCAGCACGGCTCCTGGTGGTCGTAGCGCTGGAGGTCGACGCCGTTGTAGATGAGGCTGACCGGCACCGTCGCCCGCCCCTCGTCGATCGAGCTTCTGCTCGCTCGCCCTGGAGACCGCGATGAGGCGGTCGAACGTCGGCGTCAGCGCGAGCAGGGCGGCCCGGTCCGCCTCGGACCGGACGCGGCTCGAGTGGGCGGTGCCGACGAGGTACGGCCGTCGCTGGCCGGCCTCGCCGAGCGCGAGGACCGCGCGTGCGGCGACCGTCTCGGCGCGGTACATGTGGGCATGGACGACGTCCGGCCGGACCTCGGCGAGGTGGGCGGCCAGGGCGCCGACCGCGATCGCGTCATCGGGGTCGTCGATGACCAGCACCGCGACACCGGCGCGCTGGAGCTTGCGGACGGCGCTCCCCGCCGACAGCGAGACGACCGACACGTCGTAGCGGGCCGGGTCCATCCGCGTCACGAGCGCGAAGAGATGCTCCTGCGCGCCGCCGTTCGTGCCCGGTCGCGAGGACCTCGACGACCCGGATCCGCCGTCCGCCGGGCAGGTCGGGACGCTCGAGCGGGGTGAGGCACGGGTCCCACGGCATCGGCGCGCTCATGTCAGCCGTTCCTCCGCCGGACCAGCAGCCGCTGGATCGGCTCGTCGACCGCGCCCCACTCGTACTTGTAGGGCTCGTTGCCGCGCAGGAAGTCGAGCCGCCGGACACCGGCCGCCAGGGCACGCTGGACCACCGAGCGCCGATGAGCAGGACGCCCGGGCGACAGGTCGCGCGCGTCCGGGTCGACGCCCATGTTGTAGAAGAGGAAGGCGTCCGGTGTCTCGAAGTGGATCCCGGCGGCGATCCGCCGGCCACCGACCGACAGGAACGTCAGGCGGAGCGGCCCGTCGTCGCCGTGCAGCTCGAACAGCCGCCGGAACATGACCCGGCTCTGGGCACCGCCGGGCGTGTCGGGGAAGAGGCCGTCGTCGCCCCACTTCTTCTGGTGGAGGTCGATGAACGACTCGACCTCGTCGAGCGGGTGGATGCGCATCGTCGAGCCGGACCTCGCCGACCGCCTCGGCGCGGCGGATCTTGCGCCGGATCTCGTGGCGCTGCTTCTTGTCGAGGGTCGCCAGGTATCCGTCCATGTCCGCACCGGCGGGGAGTGTCACGACCGGGCAGACGTCCTCGCGGTCGACGTTGAGGGTCCAGCCCTCGGCCATCTCGCGCGCCCCGAAGGCCGCGGCCAGCGCGTCCGCCGCCGGGTCGCCGCAGCGCAGCCGTCGGAGGTCGACGACGTCCCACGGATGCTCGGCGCCGACGGTTCGGCCAGGTAGGCGGCGACCGCGTCGCTGACGGCCGGCAGATCGTCCGGCGCGGCCAGGATCGTCGCGTAGTCGGCGTGGTACGAGGCGCCGAAGAAGCACGGCGGTCGCGGTCGGCGGCGACCGGTGTCAGCTCGACGCTCGGCGCCGTGGCGCATCCTGCGTGTGGGTCAGCGCGTCGCCGGCTCGACCTCGTGGCGGTGCATCAGCGGCACGATCGCGACCGGGTCGGCGTCCGGTCGCGTCGGCGGCCGGAAGGACGACCAGGGTGTCCTCGTGGGCGTTGGCGCCGTAGGCGTCCCACCAGGCACGCTGGAAGGCCCAGCCGGAGAAGGGCGTCGCCCACGGGCTGCGGGCGGCCAGTGCGTCCCACGTCTCGCGCGGGATGTCGTCGATCGGCCGTCGCTCGACGCGCAGGCGGGCGGCGCGAGGCCGGAGGGGATGTCGTCTCGAGGCGGCCCGGACAGGCAGGCTCCGCGTCGAGGGTCGATGGGGTCACGGCCAGAATGCTACATCGGACCCGGGTTTGGTTGCGCCGGCAACCGAGTGCCGATCGCCGGCGCTACGGGACCCCCGCGCCGAAGAGCGTGCGCAGGAGCCAGTACTCCGGGCGAGGATGGTCGTCGGTGATGATCGGGCCCGGGCCCGCCTGCGCGCGGACGGCGTCGCCACCGCTGGTGGACGTCTGGCGTCCGATCTCCTCGACCCAGTCGTCGATGGTCTTGACCGGCGAGTCATAGGCCGACGAGATGTCGGCGAGGACGCCGGGCCGACCGAGGATCGACCGGATGTTCGCGTCGTCGAAGGCGATCGGTCGACGACGACCCGAGCATGTACATGCCGTAGCCGCCCGGGCCCCGGACGAGCGTCACCTGCGGGAAGACCGACGCGAAGGTCCGGACATGATCGTTGAGACCGGCCGACGAGCCCGTCGTACGGGACCCACTGCATCATGATCCCGTTCGTCGGTCAGGTGGTCGCGACCCGCCTCGTAGTACTCCTTCGACGAGATGACCGAGGCGCCGGAGCTCTCGATCGGTGGCGGCGGGTCGGTGACGATGATGTCGAAGCGCTCGTCGGTCAGCTCGAGATGGTTCCGGCCGTCGGTGACGATCACGCGGCCGTTCGGGTTGGCCAGCACGGCGCGGCGTCCGGGTAGTAGTAGCCGAACATCTTCGGGCACGCTCGGGACGAGCTCGACGACGTCGGTCGCAGGCCCGGCGATGAGCGCCGCCCGGAACGCGGAGCCCATCCCGAACGCCACCACGAGCGCCCGTCGATGCGGCGGTCGGGCGATGAGCGGCAGGATCGGCATCAGCTTGGCGTCGACGGTCAGCAGGGTCATCGAGGTGCCGGCGACCCAGAGCTCCGGCGTGAAGGTCTGACTGCCCGGCCTGGACGGACGCGATCTCGTCCTCGGTCGAGGCGAAGACCGTCGGCACCGACCGAGCGCGAGATAGGCCTCGTTCGGCTGGACGAGCAGCGCCCGGGACGAACGGCGTCGACGCGACGACCAGGGCGACCACCAGCCCGATCGGCCGCCAGCGACCGGCTGGGAACGCGGCTGCGGAAGGCCAGTGCGACACCGAGCGCGGCATTGACGACCGCCAGCAGGGCGACGACGAGCGGTGAGCCGAGCGTCGGGATCAGCAGGAACGGGACGATCACGCTGCCGGCGATGGCGCCGATCGTGTTGACCGCCAGGAGCGAGCCGGACTCGCTGCCGGCATGCGCGCGCGTCGTCGGCGAGAAGCGCGGATGCGGCCGGGAAGCTCAGGCCGAGGACGATCGTCACCGGCAGGACGACGAGGATCGCGTCGCCGAGCAGCGCCTGGAGCGTGGCGAGCGAGTGGCCCGGGGATCAGCGCTCTCCGGGCGGACGACGACCGTCGACGAGCCCGACCACGACCAGCGACCGCGACCAGGATCTGGGCAACGGCCAGCAGGCGGACGGGATCCTCGATCCGCGGCCGGATGAAGGTGAACAGCAGGGCACCGATCGCCAGGCCGATCAGGAAGATCGCCAGGATGATCGTGAAGACGTAGGTGGTGTTGCCCGTCCCCGAGGCCAGCAGCCGGGTCCACAGGACCTGGTAGCCGAGCGACGTCAGGCCCGAGATGAAGGCGACCGTCAGCGCGAGGCGCGGTCCGATCCGATCGGCAGGCGCGCCGCGGCGACGCGGCGTCGGCGACCGGCGCGGCCGGCGTCGACCGTCGGGCCGGACCGATCCCAGCGGCACGGTCGGGCGCCGCGCGCGAGCCAGCAGGAGGGCCGCGATGCCGGCGATCGCCGAACATCCGGCGCCCACCGCACAGCGCCCCCGACAGGCCGAACAGCTCGATCAGGACGAACCCGGCGGCGACGCGTCCCGATGATCGCCCCGATCGTGTTCGCCGCGTAGAGCCGCCCGAAGGACTGGCTCAGGTGTGCGTCGCGAGCTGAGGTGGCGGGTCAGCGTCGGCAGCGTCGCGCCCATCAGGATCGTCGCCGGCGCCAGGGCCAGGACGGCCAGGAGCAGCCGGACGATGACGAGCGGCCCCTGGGCGTCGCTCGAGCGCTCCCGCCAGATCGCCGAAGACCACGCGCACGATCGCGGAACGTGACCGGCGTCGCGATGACGACGACCACCAGGACGAGCTCGATGGCGCCGTACAGCCGCAGCGGCGAGCGCACCCGGTCGGCCACCCGGCCGCCGACCGCGCTGCCGATGGCGAGGCCGCCGAAGAAGCCGGCGAGGATCGCGGAGACGGCCTGGGTCGTGTTGCCGAAGACGAGGACCAGCTGGCGGGACCAGACGATCTCGTAGATCGAGACCGGCCGCGCCGGACAGCACGAAGATCGCGAGGATCGGCCAGCGCGACCTCACGAGGCTCTCCGAAGCGTCTTCCGGGATGACATCGCGCGCATCATGACGGGCCATCGGTCATGGCGCATCAGAGGTGATAGGCCCAGTACACGCCGATCGCCCCGACCACCGTTCCGAAGGCGATGAGCGCGATCCAGCCCGGTCCGACCCGTCCGCGTCGCACCGCGGCGAGCCCGCACAGGGCCATCACGAACGGGACCGAGTCGAGGAAGTAGCGGTAGCCGTACTGGAGCCAGCCGCCGCCGTAGTAGAGCAGGGTCGGGATCAGCGACGGCGATCGCCGCCCCCGCCAGCCACCAGGCGCGCGGCCGTCGCCAGTCGGCCTGGAAGGCGAACAGGAGGCCCGGGCTCGTGAGCAGCACCGACAGCCCGAGCCCGTCGGGCTTGAAGAACGGGAAGCTCGAGATGATCGTGGGCATGTGGAACAGGAAGTAGTCGAGGTTCATCGGGATGTGCGCCAGCGCGAACAGGCCGATCTGCCGCTGCGCCTCGAGGAACGGCGGGAGCGTCGCGAGGCCGTAGCCCGACTCCCACGGTGACCCGAACCGGACCTGGTTGTAGGCGAAGAAGACGACGATCGACGGCAGCGACGCCGAGCGCCAGCAGGACCCACGCGCGGGCGCGTGACCGGACGACCGCCGAGGCGATGTAGCCGCCCGACACGTCCGGCCGTCGGCGAGCGCCGGCGGCGGATCGAGCATCAGCGCGTAGAACGGGATCGCGAAGGCGAGCGGCGCCCGGGTCAGGAACGCGGCGCCGGCAAGCAGCCCGATGAGCCAGCGCGCGCTGGCGGCCCCACAGCTCGATCAGGCAGCCGAAGGTCAGGATCGTCGCGATGAGCTGCCCGGTGTGCCAGACGCCGCCGCGCGTCGTGATCCACAGGATCTGGGTCGAGAACCCGAACAGGATCGTCAGCGCCAGCCGGTCGCCAGGCGGCGGACGCCGATCCGCGCCGAGCAGCATCCAGCACAGCCCGACCGTCGCGGCGGCCAGGAGCGGCGTCGATGCCGGATTCGAGCTGGTCCGCGGTCGACCGCGCCGATGACCGCGACCAGCGGCATGAACAGCGACCGCCGGGAACGGCGCGAACGGCACGTAGAAGCGGCCGTCGACGGATGATCACGTCGTACGGGCCCGGGCTGGAAGGTCAGCCACGTCCGGCCGTGGAGGAAGGCGTCGGCCAGGTAGAAGAAGTCGCCGCGGCCGGCGTCGAAGACGCGGTCGCACAGCCAGTAGATGACGGCCGAGACGGCGACCACGCCGAGCCCGACGAGGACGCCGAGATCGAACCGCGGCGGCTGTTCCTCGGTCGCTGCGGCGCGGCGAGAGCCTCGACGTGGCCGTCATGCGGCGGCCGCCGTCCGCGCCCGCGTCCCGACCCACGATGACGGCCACCAGGAGCGACCGCGAAGGACGAGCGGGTAGACGACCGGCGGCGTGATGCCCGACGAGCGGGACGGCGGTCGCCAGCGGGATCAGCAACGCCCACCAGCGGCCGGCGGCGCACAGGTAGGCGACCGGCAGCAGGAGCAGCATCGCGTAGTGGTCCCACAGGATCGGCGAGATGCAGCTGGCTGGCGATGACCGCGACCAGGTAGGAGGCCTCGGCCGTCGCCCAGCGTGCGGCAAGCACGACGGCCGCCAGCGCGAGCACCGTGCAGGCGAGCTGGAGGAGCGAGGCGGCGGACGCCGACAGGCCGAGCTGGTAGGCGATCGCGCCCGGCGTGAAGTTGTGGTCGGTCGTGATCGGGTCCGAGACCTGGCGGACGAGCGTCACGAAGTCGGACCAGACGCCGACGCCGCCCAGGACGGTCGCGACGACGGCGAGGACGACGAGCACCACGGCCCCGGCGACGACCGCCGCCCAGCGCCGGGTCAGGATCGCCCAGACGAAGAGGAGCCCGGGCTGGAGCTTGATCGCGGTCCCGAGCGCGGCGCTCGCGCCGAGCCGGATCGGGTCATCGAGCCAGCGCCAGCCGATCGCGAACAGGAGGAACAGGATCGGGCCGACCTGGCCGAGCTTGATCGAGTAGACGAACGGCCACGACAGCCCGGCCAGCAGCACGATCCACCAGCGCACGTTCCGCGCGACCGGCAGCACGGCGACGCCGACGGCGAAGGCCGCGATCAGCAGCGCGGTCCAGGTCCAGATCGCCGGTCGTCTGCGGACAGGAGCCCGAACGGCAGGATGAACGGCAGGAAGGTCGGCGGGTAGAAGAACAGGCCGAACGCGCCGGCCGTCTGGAAGTCCATGTCGTAGAGCGGCTGCCCGTCGAGCAGCGCGGACGGCGGCCTGGTAGTAGGCGAGGAAGTCGTAGCCGAGCGTGTCGCCGGCGGCCGCGATGACGCCGACCACGACCGCGACGAAGACGACGATCGCGACGATCGGGAGCGCCGCACTGCCGAGCCGCGCCAGCGGCGGCTGGACGGTCACGTCCTGGATGCCGCGCCCCGCCCGCTGCCGCCCGGTGGATGAGCGGGATCCGGAAGAGGTCCCACGCGACGCGCAGGGCCAGACCCGGGCGCGCGCGCATGCGCGAGCCGCGGCGGTCGTACCAGCGGATCGGCACGATCGCCATCCGATAGCCGCGCCGGCGGGCCAGGTAGATGAGCTCGACGTCGAAGACGATGCTGGTGATCTGCTGGCGCGGGAAGAGGTCGTGCGCGGCCGCGCGCGTGAACCCCTTGAACCCGCACTGGGTGTCCTTGACCGGACCGACGACCCAGACCGAGGCGAGCACGTGGAAGACCCGGCCGAGCAGCCGCCGGTAGCCGCGGCTGGCGTGGCGCGCATGTCCGAGCCGTCCGGCTGGATCCGCGACCCGAGCGCGACGTCGTGGTCGGCCAGCGCCGCGACGAGCAGCGGCAGCTGGTCGGGCGGCGTCGCCATGTCGGCGTCGGCGAAGACGACGAGGTCCGCGGTCGCGGCGAGCATCCCGGCCCGGACCGCGGCGCCCTTGCCGCCGTGCGGGACGCGCAGGAGGCGCAGGCTCGTCCCGTCCGGGCGCGTGGCCCGGTCGCCTCCGGCCGCGCCGTCGACGATCGTCGGCCGTCGTCGTCGGTGCTGCCGTCGTCGACGACCAGGACCTCGATCCGGTGCGGCAGGCGAGCCGGCGCCCGGCGCACCCTCGCGGGCCGGCTCGCCGCGGCGATGCGAGGTAGCCGAACAGCTCGTCGAGCGCCGGCCCGATCCGCTGCGGCCTCGTTGTACGCGGGCAGGACGATGGTCAGGCTCTGGCCGCGTTCGTCGGAGGACATCTGCGGCAGTCTACCCGGCACGCTCGGCGACTAGTATCACGGCGATGAACGGACCACGACGACTGCTCCTCGGCGGCCTGCTCGGCATCCTCGGCGATCGTCATGGCCCAGGCTCTCGTCGGCCTCCTCGTGCTGCCCCGGTTCGCGGTCGACATCGAGATCCCGCTCCGCGCCGCGGCGCGATGGGTCGCCGGCGAGCCGCCGTACCTCGCCGAGGCGTTCAAGGAACCGCCCGGGCCCACGCTGCCGTTCCTGTATCCGCCGTACACCCTGCCGTTCCTCGCCGCGCTCGAGCCATCTCCCGCGGTCGCTCGATCGAGATCGCCGGGGTCGCGGCGCTGCTCGCGCGTGCGCGATCGCTCGCCTGCCGCCGTCTCGCCGATCCCGTGGCTGTGGGTGCCGCTCGTTCCTCCTGTGGCCGCCGTTCGCCGAGGGGATCATCAGCGGGAACGTCCAGATCGCCCTGTTCGCGGCGTTCGTCTACCTCTTCTACGTCCCGGGTGGGACGCCGTGGGTCGCCGCCGCCGCGCGAATCTCGCGATCCATCGACCAGCGGCCTGATGGTCGGCGGGCTCGCGACCCTGTCCGGGGCCGTCAAGGTCTCGCAGCCGCACGCGTGGCTGTACGCCCTGCGCCATCGGCCACGCGCCGCGATCGGCGGCGCCATCGTCGCGGGCTCGTCGCGGCGGCGACGGTGCCGCTGACCGGGATCACGGTCTCTGGCGCGACTGGCTCACCCAGCTCCGACTCGCCGACGACCCGGCCTGGGACGATCGGTGGCATCGCGCTGTCGCGCTACCTGCCCGACGGGCATCGGGCTCGCCATCGCCGCGATCTGCCTCGTCGCCGTGTGGTTCGTGCCGTGGCGTTCGGCCGGTGCCTGGATCGGCGTGCTATCGGTGGTCGGCTCGCTGTCGCTCCACACCTTCGGGCTGCTGTTCCTCCTGCCGGCGATGCTGGTCATCCGGCGGGAGATCGCGCTCGTCGTCGCGATCCTCATCGCGACCTATACGCTCCAGGGGACGTGGATCGCGATCGCCATCTGCGCGTGGGCCTTCGCGGCGTCGTTCCGGTGGCCGGTCCTCCGCGAGCCGACGCTCACCGTCGAAGCCGACAGCCCGGTCGGTGGCACGCTCGTGGCCAGCGCCACCTGAGGTCGGTGCCTCGCGGCACCGAAGGTCATGTTCCGAGCGGGACTGGCGGGCCACGCGTCCGAAACCGGATGTTCGGCTAGATTCTCATCCCCGACCGACCGCCCAAGGGATCGGCGGGGATCCACGAGGAGGCGCCACACCGTGATCGACCCTTCCGCGCGCGTGCACGCGTCGGCGGATCTCGAGGCCGACGTGAGCGTCGGTCCCGGGACGAGCATCTGGCATCGTGCCCAGGTCCGCACCGGCGCCCGGATCGGCCGCGATGCGTCATCGGCCGGGACGCCTTCATCGACGAGGGCGTCTCGCTCGGCGACCGGGTCAAGGTCCAGAACGGCGCGCTCATCTACCACGGCGTGACGATCGAGGACGGCGTCTTCATCGGGCCGGGCGCGATCCTGACCAACGACCGCTATCCGCGGGCCTGATCACGGCACCGGCGAGCTGGCCCGGGCCGAGCGACTGGACGGTCACGCCCGATCCGCATCGGCCCGGCTGCGTCGATCGGCGCCGGTGCGGTCGTCGTCGCCGGCATCGACGTCGGCCGGTTCGCGATGGTCGGCGCCGGGTGCGGTCGTGACCCGCCCCGTCGCCGGCTACGCGCTGTGGTCGGCAATCCGGCCCGCCGCGATCGGCTGGGTCTGCGCCTGCGGCGAGCGGCTGCTCGACTCGAGCGGTCGCAAGGCGCCCGCCGAGCCGGCCGCCTACTGCCGACCCGGAGCTCTCCTGCCCGGCCTGCGGGCGCATCTATCGCTACACATCCATCCGAGGCCGACTCGCTCGATCGAGCGGGCTGCCGCGCCAGTCGACCAAGGAGCTCCGGCATGATTCCGATCGCCCGCCCGACATCGGTGCCGGACGAGATCGCCGCCGTCACCGAGGTCCTCAGAGCGGGATGCTCGCCGGCGGCAAGCGGGTCGCCGAGCTCGAGGAGCGCTGGGCCGAGTTCTCGGCGTCAAGCACGCGATCGCGATGAGCAACGGCACGCGTCGCGCTGATGTGCATCTACGCCGGCCTCGGCCTCGAGCCGGGCGACGAGGTGATCACCGTCGCGCACACGTTCAACGCGACCGTCGAGCTCGATCCTGTCGACCGGCGCGACGCCGGTCTTCGTCGACATCGAGCCCGACACCTACCTGATCGATGCCGCCCGGATCGAGGCGGCGATCACGCCGCGGACCCGGGCGATCTGCCGGTCCACCTGTTCGGCCTGCCGGCCGACATGGACATGATCCAGGCGCATCGCCGACCGTCACGGCCTGATCGTCGTCGAGGACGCCTGCCAGGCCCACGGCGCCACGTTCCGCGGCCGCAAGGCCGGCAGCTTCGGGCACGGCGCGTTCAGCCTGTACGCCACGAAGAACATGACGACCGGCGAGGGCGGCTTCATCACCACCGACGACGACCGGCTGGCCGACTGGATCCGGCTCTACCGCAACCAGGGGATGCGCGAGCGCTACCAGCCACGAGATCCTCGGCTACAACTTCCGGCTGACCGACATCGCGGCCGCGATCGGGCTCGTGCCAGCTCGACAAGCTCGACCGGAACACGGCTCGCCGGCAGGCGATCGCGGCGCGCTACGACGCGGCCTTCGCCGACCTGCCGATCCGGCACGCCGGTGACGCCCGAGGGCCGGACCCACGTCTTCCACCAGTACACGCTCGACGTCGGCGACGACCGCGACGCGATCGTCGCCGACCTCGCGCGCGGCCGGCATCGCGACCGGCATCTACTACCCGATCCCGGTCCATCGCCAGCCGTACGTCATGGAGCGCGGCCTCGCACGCCGACCTGCCGATGACCGACGCCGCCGCCGCGCACTCGCTGTCGCTGCCGATGTTCCCGGGCCTCACCGACGACGAGCAGGCGACCGTCATCGCCGCGGTCCGGGCCGCCGTCGCGGCGCGCACGCCGGAGCGGCGCGTCGAGACCGTCGCCTGATGACCGATGCCTGGTCGCCCGATCGGCGGAGCGCGAGCTCCGCGTCGGGCTCGCCGGGCTCGGCTCGATGGGCCGCAACCACCTGCGCGTCCTCCGCGGCCTGGCCGAGCGTGCGCCTCGTCGCCGTCGCCGACCTCGACGCCGACGGCCCTCGGCGGCGGCTGCGGCGCCGGTCCGGCGCCCAGGCGTTCGCCGAGCCGCTGGCGATGATCGCCGAGGCGGACCTCGACGCGGTCGTCATCGCGGCCCCGACGACCGCCATCGTGCCGCTCGCCCTGGCCGCGATCGAGCGCGGCATCGCCGTCCTCGTCGAGAAGCCGCTGGCGGCGACGCCGGCCGAGGCGGACCGGATCGTGGCCGCGGCCCGACGCCGGGCGCGCCACCGGTCCAGGTCGGCCACGTCGAGCGCTTCAACCCGGCGGTCCTCGAGCTCGGGCGGCTGCTCGAGGCCGGCTGGCTGTCGGACGTCTACGCGATCTCGAGCCGGCGGGCCGGCCCGTTCCCGGCCCGGATCCGCGACGTCGGCGTGACGGTCGACCTCGCCACCCACGACGTCGACATCCTGTCGCGGTCGCCGGCGAGCGCCCGGCGCGCGTCTCGGCCGAGACGGCCCAGCGGATCCACGCCGAGCACGAGGACCTGCTGTTCGGGCTGCTGTCGCTTCCCGTCGGGCACCGTCGGCGATGCTCGACGTCAACTGGCTGACGCCGGCCAAGCGCCGCCAGCTGACCGTCGTCGGCGAGGAGGGCATGTTCGAGCTCGACTACCTGACCCAGCGGCTGACGTTCGCCCGCGTCGACCGACATGAGCCAGCCCGCGCCTGATCGGCGGCTACGCGCCGACCTTCGAGGGCGACGTCGCCGAGCTGCCGGTCGCGACCGGCGAGCCGCTCGCCGCCGAGCTCGATGCGTTCCTGCGGCGTCGTCCGCGACGGCGGCCGGCCGGTCGTCGACGTCGAGGACGGCCGTGGGCCGTCGCCCTCGCCAACGCGCTGCTCGCGGCCGCCGCCGAGCGCCGGCCCGTCGACCTGCCGTTGCCCGCGGCTGACGCCGCATGACCGTCCGGACCGGCCGACCGCGGCCGCTCCAGCCTGCTCGGCGGCTCGATCGAGCTGCCGATCCGACGCCTGCGTCCACGGCCCGAGCCCGGTCACGTCTCGCCCGTGGACCGGCGAGCCGGGCACCGTCGGGCACGGTCGCCGTCGTCGGCGCCGGCAAGATGGGCCTGCCGCTGGCCGCCCAGTTCGCGTCGCCACGGCTGGGACGTCATCGCGGTCGACATCGACCCGACCGTCGTCGCCGCGATCAACGACGGCCGCTCCCACGTGACCGAGGAGGCCGGGCTCGCCGAGGTCGTCGCCGAGGCCCACGCCGCCGGGCCGCCTCCGGGCGACGCTCGACGGCGCCGAGGCCGCGCGCGAGGCCGACGTCGTCGTGCTGATCGTGCCGGTCATGCTCGACGACGAGCCGCAGCCCGATTATCGCTACATGGATGCGGCCGTCGCGGCGATCGCCCCGGGCGTCCACGCGGGCTCGCTCGTCATCTTCGAGACCACCCTGCCGGTCGGCGACACCCGGGGCCGGTACGCGCCGCGCCTCGCGAGGCCGTCGGGGCTGACGCTCGAGGAGGACTTCTTCGTCGCGTTCTCGCCGGAGCGCCTGTACAGCGGCTCCGCGCTCCGCAACCTCGCCACCTACCCGAAGCTCGTCGGTGGCCTCGGCCCGGCCTCGACCGCCCGGGCCGCGGCGTTCTACGACTCCGTCCTCGACGCCGAGGTCGTCGCGATGACGTCCGCCGAGGCCGCCGAGTTCGCAAGCTCGCCGACACGACCTATCGCGACGTCAACATCGCCCTCGCCAACGAGTTCGCCCGGTACGCCGACCGGATCGGCGTCGACATCTCAGGAGGTCATCGCGGCCGCGAACAGCCAGCCGTACAGCCACATCCACCAGCCCGGCCTCGGCGTCGGCGGCCACTGCATCCCGGTCTACCCGCACTTCCTGCTCGACCGGGCCCCCGAGATGGAGCTCGTCGCCCAGGCCCGACGGATCAACGACGGCCAGGTCGGACCTGGCGCTCCGACGCTCGCAGAAGGCGCTGGGCGCGCTCGAGGGCGTGCCCGTCCTCGTCCTCGGCCTGACCTACCGGACGGGGTCAAGGAGCTGGCCTACTCCCGGGCGCTGCCGCTGATCGAGCGGCTCGTCGCGCACGGCGCGCAGCCTCTCGCCTACGACCCGCTGCTGACCGCCGCCGAGATCGGCGTCGAGCGGCGCGACGCCGTGGACCTGGGGCGACCCCGATCCGGCCGTCGGGCGATCGTGACCCAGACCGCGGACGCCGCTGGCAGTGGACTCGACGTCGACCTGGTTCCCGGCGTTGCGGCTCATCGTCGACGGCCGGAACTCGCTCCGCGACCTCGATCTCCCGGCACGCGTCGGCTATCACGGCATCGGTGGGCATCGCTGACACCGCGAGCCTGACCGGCCCACGGCGCCTCCTGATCGGGGCGCTGGTGGCGATCCTGGTCCTGCTGACCGTCTATGCCTGGGTCGGGACCATCCTGGTCCCGGGACGGTTCGCGGTGGACCTCGAGATCCCGCTCCGGGCGGCCGAGCGTTGGCAGGCGGGCCAGCCTCCCTATCTCGCGAGTGCCTTCACCTCGCCGCCGGGCGCGACACAGCCCTTCCTCTATCCGCCGTTCACGCTCCCGTTCCTCGCCTTGCTGACCGGGCTGCCTCGGGCGTTCATCGGGACCGTCGCCGTCGCGATCATGCTGCTGGCCGCGATCGCGGCGGGACGTCGGCTGCAGATCCCGTGGGTCTGGCTGCCGCTGGTCCTCGCCTGGCCGCCGTTCGGCGAAGCGATCATCGGGGCGAACGTCCAGATGCTGCTGTTCGCGGCGTTCGTCTTCCTGTTCTTCCGCGCCGGGGGAGTGCCGTGGCGCGCGCCCGGACGGGACGTCGCGGACCCGCGCGAGTCGGCGGTGATGGTCGGCGGACTGGCGACCGTCGTCGGTGCGGTCAAGCTGTCGCAGCCGCACCCATGGGTCTACGTCCTGCGCTACCGGCCACGCGCGGCGATCGGCGCGGCGCTGGTGATGGTCGCGATCGTGGCGGCGACCCTGCCGCTGACCGGGATCGACCTGTGGTTCGACTATCTCGCACAGCTCCAGCGGGCAGCCGATCCCACCTGGGATCTCGGCGGCTTCCAGCTGGCGCGGTTCGCGCCGGCCGGTGTCGGGCTGGTGGTGGCCATCGCCTGTCTCGTCGGCGTCTGGTTCGTGCCGCGCGAGCGGGATGCGGCATGGATCGGCGTCCTGTCGGTCGTCGGTGCCCTGTCGCTCCACATCTTCGGCCTGTTGTTCCTCGTGCCGGCGATGCTGCTCATCCGCATCGAGGCGGCGCTCGTCGCAGCCATCTTCATCGCGACCTACGCGTATATCGGAGGGTGGGCCGGGATCGCGATCTGCGTCGGCCGGCATGGTGGTCGTCGAGCGGGCGGCCCGAACGCCCCAGCTTGTCGCGGAGCCGGCGCCGGCCTGACGAAATGACCAGTCCGCACCTCGCCATCGGACCCGGTGACCGCAGGCAACACCGCGCGTAGGATGACCGACATGCAGCCAGCGGCATCGCGACCCTCGAACCGATACGAGTTGTATCTCGACGGCCTGCGAGACCATCCCACGCTCGGGCGACCGGTCCGCTTCTACTTCCGTCGCCGCGAGCAGCTGCTCTACCTGGTGGTCGGCGCCTGGAACACGTTCTTCGGCTACGCCGTGTGGGCGCTCATGCAGTACCTGCTCGGCGACTACCTGAACTACCTCGTCATCATCCTGCTGTCATGGCCGATCGCGGTGCTCAACGCCTACATCGGCTATCGCTACATCGTGTTCCGCAGCCACGGGTTCGGTGCTCAAGGAGCTGCCGCGCTTCTCGCTGGTCTACGTCGTGTCGCTGCGTCGCGAACCTGGCCCTGCTGCCGATCGCCCTGCGGGTGCTGCCGTTCAGCATCTACGTCGACCAGGCGCTCTTCCTCGGGGTCGTGGTCGTCTGCAGCTACCTGGGCCACAAGTACTACAGCTTCGGCGGCGGGCAGCGGCAGAGACTCCGGCGACGCGGCCGCATACGATCCACGAGCACCACGGCGAAGGACTGACCTCGTGCCCGACCCGCGCAGAGGAAACCGCAGTGCCCCTGCTGACCATCCTCACGCCCTGCTACAACGAAGAAGGCAACGTCCGCGAGGTCTACGAGCAGGTCAAGGCCGCGATGGCCACGGTCCCGGACTGCGACTACGAGCACCTGTTCATCGACAACGCCTCGACGGACGGGACGGTCGCGATCCTGCGCGAGCTCGCCGCGGCGGACAAGCGCGTCAAGGTCATCGTGAACACGCGCAACTTCGGCCACGTCCGCTCTCCGTACCACGCGTTCCTGCAGGCACGCGGGCGATGCCGTCATGAGCTGCGTCGCCGACCTGCAGGATCCTCCGGAGCTCATCCCCGCAGTTCGTCCAGAAGTGGCGAGGAGGGCTACAAGGTCGTCATCGGCGTGAAGAACGGCAGCCACGAGATTCCTGGCTGATGGCCCGAACGCGGAAGTTCTACTACTGGCTCGTCGGCAGGCTCTCGTCCGACGTCGAGCTCGTCCACAACTTCACGGGCTTCGGCCTCTACGACCGCGAAGTCGTCGAGCAGTTCCGAAGCACCGACGAGCAGTACCCATACTTCCGCGGTCTCGTCAGCGACTTCGGATACGAGCGGGCCGAGATCCACGTACGTCCAGCCGGCCCGGACCAGCGGCAAGACCAAGAACGACTTCTTCAGCCTGTACGACATGGCGATGCTGGGCATCACCAACCATTCGAAGGTGCCGCTGCGCCTGGCGACGATGGCGGGGTTCGCCATCTCGGTGGTCAGCCTGCTCGTCGCGATCGGGTACCTGGTCGCCAAGCTCATGTTCTGGGACGAGCTCCAGCTCGGCCTGGCACCGCTGCTGATCGGCATCTACTTCTTCGGCGCCGTCCAGCTGTTCTTCATCGGGGTGCTCGGCGAGTACATCGGCTCGATCCACACCCAGGTCCACAAGCGACCGCTCGTCGTGGAGAAGAGAGCGCATCAACTTCGACGAACCCGATGGGGCGATCCCTGCCGCGCAACAGCGTCCGGCGCTCATCGCTTCCACGAGCCGGACGCGCAACATGTCGGTTATCACTGACGCTGCCGGCGGCGAGGTCGAGGAGGTAGCGAGCCCGAAGGTGGCCGGTCGCTCTGCTCGTTAGGCGCTCGCCTGCGGCGACCTGGCGCGCGAGTGACGACCCCAGGCCGCGACTACCCATGACGCGATCCGGCGGGACCGCATAGAGCACCGTCTCCCACCGCTCGTCGCTGTACCGACGTACGTACATTTTGTAGTCGGGCCTCAGCGAGCGGACCAGAAGCGGCAAGTCCCACAGGTCTTCGGGGCGGTGATACAGGCAGACCGCGAGCACTGGCATATTCGCCCGTATGGTTGCGGACCCCCCGACAAGAGCATCGTGCTCGGCGCCCTCGACATCGAACTTGATATAGGTGGGCTTGGTGTCGGCGAGGAGGTCGTCGAGACGTGGCCACGGCGACAGTTTCGGTGCCGGATCCGATCCTGGAGCCGGCGGTCCCCGTGGTGTCGAAAGTGAGCGTGCCACGCTCGGACCCGACGGCGGCGGACTCGACCCGCATCGGGCCGACTCCAGCCCTCTTCCACTCATCGACGCGCCCCTGCAGGACACGGGCGCTCACGGCGTCGGGCTCGATGCCGACGATCTCGCCGAACCGACCTTCGTGTGCGGCAAGGAACGCTTCGATCGTGTCACCCGTGAACGCGCCACAGTCGACGAACACCTCGCGATCCGTTGTCGAGGATGAGGTCTTTCGGAAAGTAGGACTCGGGCATCGGTCGGGGCGTGCGAAGCGCCGAGTAGTCGAGCAAGAATCGCCAGCGCACTTGCGAGCGATATTCCGCCTCCGAGTCGGCATCGGCCCAGACCGACATCGCCGTCTCGATCTCGTCGGCTGACTCTGCGAGCCGTTCCGGCTTCCCGAACACGAAGCTGTTCGGATGGGGCTCGGGCAAGATCCAAGAGAGCTCGGCGCACGTGACCCAGGGCACACCGAGCTCGCGACACTGCTTGATCACTCGGCTGTTGGTATAGATCGTGATCAGCCACAGGGCCGTATCGCCGAACCGGTCCTTTGCCTCGTCGGGACTCAGGACGTCAAGGCCTTCGACCTCGGTTCCCCACAGCGCAGGGTTGTTGTCCACGAACGCGACCGCGGTATACGGCAAATCGCCTAGATCGGCCAGGACATGCGTCCCGAGATAGCCCGTCCCGAAGAGGACGACATCCGTCCGTCCTCCGACGCGGCCGTTGATCTCCGCAGTCCGGCGATCGACCTCGTCGCGCCAATCTGGACCCGAGCATCTCTTCCAAGCCGTTCACTGTCATCGTTCGCCCCGTCCCTCGAATGTGCGGAGTGACCCGCTTGCGTGCGTTCGACGAGTCGTGCCTCGACGGCGCCGGCGATGTAGTGGTACACGAACTCGTGGACCTCCTGGATCCGCGCGGTGTCTCGCGATGGAACCGCGAGGAGAAGGTCGCAGTCCTCGCCCATCCGTTCGGCTCCCGCTTCGCCCGTGAAGCCCACCGTGACCATCTCGCGCTGCCGCGCGGCTCTGAGCGCCGCCAGAACGGTCGCTGAGCCGCCGCTCGTCGAAAGCGCGAACAAGCACGTCGCCTGGTCGACCGAGGGCTTCGACCTGGCGAGCGAACACGTCGTCGTAGACGGCGTCGTTCGCGATCGATGTGAGGACCGACGTGTCGGTCGTCAGGGCGATCGCCGGCCAGGGTTCATGGTCGACGCGCATCCGGTTCATGAACTCGGCAGCGAGGTGCTGGGCGTCGGCGGCGCTGCCACCGTTCCCGCAGATGAGCAGCTTGCCGCCCTGCTCGAAGCAGGCGCAGAGTCTCGCGACGATCTCGTCGATCACCGTCGGATGATCCGGCGACCGTGCCGCGGATCGCCTCGAGGTGGGCAGTCAGTTCGTCGTCGAGTGCCGAGCTCATCAGATCGCGGTCCAGCCGCCGTCGACGACCAGGGCATGGCCGGTGACATAACGACGAAGCGTCGACGCGAGGAAGAGCAGGGCGCCGGCGAGCTCTTCGGGGCGGCCGGGACGGCGGAGAGACGTGCGTGCCGCGAGGCGGTCGAGGAACGGATCGGCTGCGTCCACGGAGTTGTCACCCGCTTCTTCGGTGTTCGAGAACGGGCCCGGCAGGATCGCGTTGGCCCGAATGCCGTACGCCCCCCAGAACGAGGCCACGTAGCGCGTGAAGGCAAGCGTGGCAGCTTTGGCCGCCGAATAGCCCGGGCGGGTTCAGAAACTCGGTCCCCTCATACAAGCGCGGGTCCGGCGCCACGACGGCGTACATCGTCGAGATGTTGACGATGCTGCCCTTCTGCGAGCGATCATCCCGGGACCAAGCTTCTGCACCGTCAGGGCGGGCCAGTAGACACCCGAGGTGAAGTGCCGCGTCCACTGCTCGAGCGTCGCTGTCTCGAGGGCGCCGTCGGGCGTGTTGAAGCCCGTGTTCGGTCCGAGCTCGTATGCGTTGTTGACCAGGACGTCGACCGTCTCCTGCGCGGCGATCTCATCCAGCACCGTCGACAGGGCCGGCAGGTCGTACATGTCCACCCGGTGCGCACGGACACGGTCGGGACCGAAGTCTCGGATCCATCTCGGAAGACAGATCGTCCAGTCTCGTCCGAGCGCCCGAGGGCGATCAGCCGCGCTCCGTTGCTCAGCAACGTGCGCGCGAAGGTGCGCCCAAGGAAGCCGGTCGCACCGGTGAGCACGACCGTCCTCCCTTCCAGGGAGAACAGCGACGCTGCCTCGAGGTTCACCAGGTGCTCCGTCCGCCGTCGATGACGATGTTCGCGCCCGTCATGTACGACGAGGCGTCGGAGCACAGGAACACGATCGCGCCTTTGTATTCGTCGACGTGTGCCATCCGCGATAGCGGGATGAGGGCACTCAGACGAGTCACGAAGTCGTCGGGCTGGCCGTTGATAGACGCCGCCCGGAGAGATGGCGTTGACGCGCACACCGGAGTCAGCCCAATAGGTCGCCGAGATACCGGGTCAGGCCGAGAAGACCCGTCTTGACGACCGAGTAGGTCACGGGCTTGACCGGCTGCTGGTCTGCTGGGGAGACCGTCCTGCCGGTACAGCCGCTGGTCCGGACCGATGACCGCGAGGTCGGACGCGATGTTCAGGATCACGCCGTTCTTCCGCCGCGCCATCTCCGACCCGATCACCTGACTGCACAGGAAAGCTCCCGTCAAGCCGACCGCGAGGTCCGCTTCCCAGACATCGAGCGGGAAGTTCTCGAGTCGCGACCACGCCGGGTCCGTCGCCGGCCTCGACCTTTGGGTTGTTCGCCGCGTTGTTGATCAGGATGTCGACCCGGCCGAATCGCTCGAGGACGGCTGCGAGCAAGCCCTCGACCTGACCGGCATCCGTGATGTCGACCGCGCATGCCGAGCGCCTCGACCCCATAGGTCGCGCGAGTCGCGCGGCCCTGGCCGCTGGCTCCGTCCCGAGCAAGGTCCACCAGCACGGGCGTCCCGCCGACCGCCGCGATCGCCTCGGCGTGCTTGTATCCGAGCAGCCCCGAGCCACCGGTGATGACGGCGACTCGTCCGGTCAGATCGAAGAGAGTCTCGACGCTCTGCGTGCATCCGACCGCTCACATGCTCCTCGTCTGTCCGCCGTCCGCGACGACGCACGAACCGGTGATGAACGCGGCACGGTCGGAAGACAGGAACACGATCAGGTCGGCGATCTCCTCGGGTTGACCAAATCGACGCAGAGGCACCTCCGCTTCGATCTGCTGCAGGACTTCGTCGCGTCGCTCCGCCAGGTGCGCTCCCACGAGCCCCCGGGAAGAGGATGTTGCCTGGCGCGACGGAGTTCACGCGGATGTTGGACGGCCCCAACTGGCGAGCAAGATTCTTGCCGTAGCTGATCCACGGCGGCCTTGGCCGCGCTGTACGGCAAGGGCGCGAGGGTGCTTTCGAGCCCGACGATCGACGCGACGAGCACGATGCTTCCACGGCCGGCTGCGGTCATCGCCGGGCAGCACCTGCTGGACCAGGCGATGAGGTTGACGACAGGTTTTCCTCGAAGAGGCCGCTGCCAGTCGGACTCCTGGAGGTCCCAGCCGGTCGGTGCCCCGACCCGTGCCGACGTTCGCGACAAGGCAGTCCAGTCGGCCCCATCGCTCGTCGATCGCCTCCAACGTCGCCGTGATGACCTCGGCATCGCGCAGGTCACCTTCGTAGGCAAGCACGCGGTCATGACCGAATTCGGATTCGAAGGCCGCTTGCGCCTCGGCCAACGCGGACCGGGTCACGCCCGGTGATCACGGTCCGTGCTGCCTTCGGCCGAGGAAGGCGCGCGCCGTTGCGCGGCCGATACCGCGAGATGAGCCGGCGACGAGAGCGACCATGTCGCCCAAATGAAGGTCCACCGCTATCCGCCGTCGACTGCCGGTGGCGCGACGCACGAACTCGCGGTTCGCGCGGGCCCACGCCACCTCGTCACCGGCCGATCCCCGCGCGACCTGCAGGACGAAGTCACCGTCGTAGCCGATCTCGCAGGCATCGAACAGGGCATCGAAGTCCGCGTCGCCGGTCCCGAGCGGCACGGTCGCTGCCGCCCGCACGCGGTCCTTGATGTGGACGCTCCCGACCCGTGCGCCATACGCCGCGAACTCATCGTCGGGTCGATATCCGAGCGAGGCGCTGTTGCCCGAGTCGTAGTTGACCTTGACCATCGGCGACGGCAGCCGCGCCAGCAGCTCGGCGAACGATCGGGCGGCAGCGACGTCTCGAGGTGGAGCTCGACACCGGTCTCCTCGATGCCGGCGCAAGCCGCGCTCGAGCACGCGCGACGACGCTCGTCGCAGTCGTCGTCCGTGTCGATCCGGGACGCGTCGACGAACGGCAGGACGATGCGGCGTGATCGCCCAGCACCGCGCATCGTTCGAGCAACCAGACGAGGGTCGCTAGCGCGCTCCTCGATCTCGCGGTCCGTCGGCTCGCACGAGCGGCCAGTCCATGAAGTAGTCCGCGCAGAGCGAGCGGACCATGACGCCGTTCTCTGCCGACAGGCTCTATCATCTGATCGAGCCCGTCGTCGGTGCGCGATCGGATTCACGTCTGCGCCGTAGTCGTCGTAGATCCATTCGATGGCCTCGAGCCCGGCAGCCGCGGCCAGCGCGAACTCGTCGCGCCACCGCTCGCGCGGGAAGCATTGGATCCGGCCATCGATCGGCGGGACGAGCCGTCCCTGCATGATCCCGATCGTCATCACTCGTCCAGTCGGCGTCGGATGATCATGTTCGCGAGGAACTCGTCGCGATCGAGGAACGGCCAGAGGTCCTCGAGCGGCTTCGAGACCATGCTCCCGTCTGGTCGCTGCACCGACGAGACCCGAGGCGCCCGCTGCTCTTCGGCGGGACGACGACCTCGCACACGACCGGCCCGGGCATGTCGAGGACGTCGCGGATCCTGCTGACGCAGGTCTGCTGGTCCGTGATCGATACGTGGGGAGGCCGTAGGCGCGCGGCGATCTTCTTGACAGTCGGGCAGGGTCAGGCCACTCGTCGCGTCGGCCGCGACCAGATGGCTGGAAGTAGTTCTTCTGCGACGCGCGGATCGACGCGTAGCCGTCGTTGTTGATGACGAAGAACTTGATCGGCAGATGCAGCCGGCGCGACCGTCTCGAGCTCCTGGATGTTCATCTGGAAGCCACCGTCGCCGTCGACGCTGATCGTCCGCTTGCCGACCGCCGCCGAGGCAGGCACCGATGCTCGCCGGCAGGCCGAATCCCATCGCGCCGAGGCCGCGCGGTGGAAGACCCGCTGGTTCCTCTTGACCTGGAACGCGAGCAGGAAGAGCTCGATCGCCGACGCCGGAGCTGCCGGAGGCGACGATCGTCGTCGTCGCTCAAGCTCCTCCGAGAGCGCCTCGCGAGAAGCGTAGGTGCTGACGCCGTCGTGCTGCTCCCGGTATTCCGGCAGGACGACCGGATAGCGTCGCTTCCAGTCCTGGCACCGCTGCGACCCAGTGCTCGTCGCTCGGCAGAGTCGGCATCGGCCAGCTGGCGATTGCAGCTCGCGCAGGAACGCGCCGGCGTCGGCGCACGATCGGCAGGTGGATCGTCGTCTTCATCTTCCGGATCTCCGCCGCGTCGATGTCGACCATGACCTTGCGGCTGCGCGCGCGAGCTTGTCGTGCGCGTAACCGGTCAACGGCCATGTCGAGCCGGGCGCCGATCGACGAGCAGAGGTCCGCAGTTCTGGAGCGTGAAGTTCGCGCCGCGAGGCGCGATCGATCCCGGGCGTCCCGCAGAACAGGGTGATCGGCCTCGGGCAGCAGGTCCACGCCCAGCCACGTCGTCAGGACCGGGATCGTGCAGCGTCTCGATCGCCTCGCAGGAACTCGGCGACCGCCCCGGCCAGCCGGACGCCGTTGCCGACCAGGATGACCGGACGCTCCGCTGGTTCGAGCAGCTCGAGCGCTCGGTCGACCTGTCGGCCGCGAGGTCGTCGGCGGCTGCTTCGGCCGGCGGCGATGAACCCGCGCGAGTCGGCCGGGATCGATCTGGGCCGCCTGCACGTCGAGCGGGAATGTCGAGCCAGACGGGACCCGGCCGGCCCGGCGTGCGCGAGGTGGAGCGCCTTCTCGAGGTGGTAGCGGATCGTCAGCGGGTCCATGATCGTCACCGCGTACTTGGTGATCGATCGGACGATGGAGACGATGTCGATCTCCTGGACGCCGAGGATGCGCACGCCCGAGTCGCGCTTCAGATCGGCGCGCTTGACCTGCCCGGAGATGATCAGACAGGGCGTCGAGTCGAGCCAGGCCGAGCGACGCCGGTGACGGCGTTCGTGCCTCCGGGGCCGGTCGTCACCATGACGACGCCGAGGTTGTTGGTGACCTTCGCGTACGCCTCGGCGGCGATCGCGGCCGCCTGCTCGTGCAGCGTGCACGACGAATTCGATGTCGTCGCGTCGGCCGAGCGATTCGTTGAGATGCATCGCGCCGCCGCCGGGGACCATGAAGACGTGCTTGACGCCCTGCCTCGGCGACGCACTCGCATGACGTAGTCGGACAGCTTCATCGTCGGCTCGTCCGAGCGGCGGTCGTCGGACGGCCTCGCCGCCAGAGCGAGTCGATGACCTCCCGGACCGCCCCGCGCCACCCGCTCGGCTCGTGACCAGCGATGGCCGCGGCCACGGCGACTGACTTGCGCGTCGGCCGGTGCGACGGCCAGGCCGCAGATCTGCAAAGGCGGGCACGTCGTTGACGTCGTCGCCGATGAAGCAGATCTCGTCGAGCTCGAGCTCGTGACGCGTCGGCGAAATCGCGGAGCGCGGCCGCCTTGTCCTTGCAGCCGCCGTACACATCGGCGATGCCGAACTTCGCGGCGATCGCGTCCAGGCCGGGTCCACCCTCGCCCGGAGACCAAGGCGAACGACAGGCCGGCTCTCCGGCCCATCGAGACGCCCATGATGTCCGCGAACGCGATCCGCTTCGATTCGCGGCCGGCCTCGTCGAGCCAGACCGTGCCGTCCGTGAGGACTCCGTCGACATCCATCGCGACGGCCTTGATCGCCGACGCTCAGAGCCCGACGCGCCGCAGCTTCTGCATGACCGGGACCTCCGACGGAAGGACCGTCTTCACGCCGTCGCCCATCGCCGTCTCGACGAGCCGGATGTCGCGGACGACGCCGCATGATCCCGTTCGGCTCGAGCGACGCCGCCTGGTCGGATCCCCACATCGCCCGGTCGAGCGTGATGTGACGCTCGACGATGCAGGCCCCGAGGGTGGCCGCCGCGACGGACGATGCGATGCCCGTCTCGTGACCGGAGTAGCCGACCGGCACGCCGTAGCGCTCGCGAAGCGCCGGGATCGCCCGCAGGTTCAGCTCGGCGTACTGCGACGGATAGGTGCTGCAGCAGTGCAGGAGGACCAGGTCGTCCTTGCCGAGCACCTCGACCGCGTGGTCGATCTGCTCGAGCGTGCTCATGCCGGTCGACAGGACGATCGGCTTGCCCTTCGAGCGCGTGTGGCAGAGCAGGGCGTCGTCGGTGAGCGACGCCGACGCGATCTTGTAGAAGGGCGGATCGAACTGGTCGATGAAGTCGACCGACGCCTCGTCCCAGCACGGACGCCAACCAGGCGATCGGCTTGCGTCCGGCAGTACTCGTCGATCGGCTCGTACTCGGCCTGGCCGAACTCGAGGGCG
This sequence comes from uncultured Chloroflexia bacterium, assembly GCA_963813225.1. GTDB lineage: Bacteria > Chloroflexota > Limnocylindria > Limnocylindrales > CSP1-4 > SPCO01. The sequence continues at coordinate 252,996 of CAWEYB010000001.1, forward strand.
CGCTTGAGGTCGCCGTTCGTCTCGCCGAACGGCGACTCGCGGGGCTTGGCCAGCTCCTCGGGCGTGTAGACGACGTCGACCGTGCGCTTCTGGAACTTGACCGCGTCGCAGCCGGCGAACGCCGCGACGTCGATGAGCTTCTGGGCGATCTCGACGTCGCCGTTGTGGTTGATGCCGATCTCCGCGAGGACGTAGCACGGATGCCCGTCGCCGACGGCCCGATCTCCCAGTAGCACTTCCATCACGGTTCCTCCTCGGTCGCATGTCCCGGCATGATCGCGTCCGTGGCCGATGCGCCCGCGAGACCGACCGACCGTACACGGCGAGCCTAGCCTACGTGCCCTACCCCTTGGTCCCTGTCTGGTACCACTCGGCCGTCCGCCGGATGCCATCGGCGAGGTCGACGCGACATCTCGCAGGCCGAGCTCGACGGCGGCGCGCGCGGTCGAAGGTACGTATCTCGCCGGCGGGCGCGCCCGGCGTCGCCTGCTCGGCGATCCGGATCGGGATGCCTGGCCGGACCGTATCCGCGACCAGATGCGCAAGATCGGCGATGCTCAGGTCCGCCTCCGACCCGACGTTGTACGGCCGGCCGGACTCGCCCCTGATCAGGATGGTCCACAGCCAGACCGCGAGGTCGGCGGCGTAGAGGTACGAGCGCCGCGCGGTGCCGTCGCCGTTCACCTCGATGCGGTCACGGAAGAGCGCATCGCGGATGAAGTTGCCGATCGCGAAGTTGATGTCCAGCGGCAGGAGCTGGCCCGACGAAGGCGAAGCAGCGTGCGATCTTGGCCTCGAGCTCGGTCTGCGCCGCGGCGGCCGAACAGAGGTATTCGGCGGCGCGCTTGCCGTGACCGTAGCCGGCGCCCACGTCCTCCGGACGAGGAGCGCCGAGGTAGTCCTCCGAAAGCCGGTCGAGCTCAGTCGGCTGCGTGCCGTACACGGCGCCGGAGCTCGTGAGCAAGAGCTTGCGGACGCCGCGCCGCGCCGCGAAGTCCAGGACGCGCTCGGTGCCTGCGACCGCCGTCTGGAATGATGCGCTCGGAGACATGCCGGGGCCGGCCTCGGTCGCCATGTGGAGGACGTGGGTGCACGCGGACTCGGGGAAGTCGAATGATCTTGACATCGCCGGCGAGCAGCGTCACCGCCCTGTGCTCGGCCACGTGCGGGGACGGCCTCGGCGAACCGGCCTGGATCGCGGGTCAGCACGCGTGACCTCCGCCTGAAGGCCCAGCTCGTCGTTCGCCCTGCAGGAAGCTCTCCAGCATCCACCGGCCGAAGAACCCGGTGCCACCGGTCACGAACAGCCGACCGCCACGCAGGTCCTCCCACAGACCCTGGGTGTGCTCCAGGACGTGATCCAGGTCCCGGGCGGGAAGCGGCCGGGCGCTACTCCCAGGCATCCGTCCTGATCCTTGCGGCGGGGACGTCGCGGCCGGCCAATTGCATCGTCAGAGCGTCGACCATCTGCGGCGGGCCGGCCAGGTAGAAGATCGGATCGTCCAGCGTCGAGATGGCAGGCCACGCAGCGCCGACATCCAGACGACCCTGCGTCTCCTCGCAGACGAGGCGGCAGGTGAGCGACGAGATCTCACGGGCACGCGACTCGGCCAGGGAGCCGTAGACGAACAGGTCCGGCGTTCGCGCGCCGTAGAACAGGACGACCTGAGCCCGATGCTCGGGCGTCAGCGATCGAAGGAACGCCGTGAACGCGGTGATGCCGGTCCCGCCGGCGAAGAGGACGGCGTCGCTCGACGGATCGATCACGAACTCCCCGTACGGCAGCTTCACCCAGACGCTGCCACCGGGCACCAGCTCGCGTTCCATGCGCGTGGTGAACGGCCCTTTGACGGCGTAGGTGATGGTCAATCGGTCGCGCTCGCTCGGCGAGCTGGCGATCGAGAAGACCCGCGACTCCGGCCAGAAGCCGGCGCCGTCGTAGGGATCGATCGCCAGGTGCAGGAACTGTCCCGGCTTGAACGGGGGCACCGCGGTCGACGGATCGAAGCTCGACCGTGTAGACCCGCTCGCCGTGGTCGGTGATCCCGCGAACGACGCAGGGGATCTTGCGGACGACGGCCACTACCGCTCAGCGGTCCCTGACAGCCGGCGCCACGCCACCGATCGACTGGCCGGCTCCGCGATCGCCGGCCATGAACCGACCGATCGTGGCGATCATGTGGTCCAGGCGAGCGTCGTCGATCCCCGGGTAGACGCCCACGAAGAACGTGTCGTTCATCACGGTGTCCGTGTTGGCCAGGTCGCCGACGACCCGGCGCTCGATCGACTCGAAGGCCGGGTGCCGCAGGAGGTTGCCGCTGAACAGGCTGCGGGTCTCGATCCGGTTGGCCTCGAGGAACCCGGCGAACTCGTTCCTGGTGAAGCCTGCGTCGTCGCGAACGGTGATCACGAAGGCGAACCAGGATGGATCCGTCTTCGGTGGTGCGACCGGCAGGATGAGCCGGTCCTCGTACGGGCGTGAGCGCCTCGAGCAGCCGGGCGTGGTTGCGCTTGCGCGCCGCGACGAACTCGTCGAGGCGCGCGAGCTGGGCGACGCCGATGGCGGCCTGCATGTCGGTCGCCTTCAGGTTGTAGCCGAGGTGGCTGTAGACGTACTTGTGGTCGTAGCCGTACGGCAGGCTGCCGAACTGCTGGCTGAACCGCTTGCCGCAGGTGTTGTTCTCGCCGCCGGCGCAGTAGCAGTCGCGGCCCCAGTCGCGGATCGAGCGGGCGATCCGGGCCAGGTCCTCGCGATCGCTGACGACCATGCCGCCCTCGCCGGTCGTGATGTGGTGGGCGGGGTAGAACGACGAGCGTGGCCAGGTGACCGAAGGTCCCCGTCAGGCGCCCGCCGTAGCGCGCGCCCAGCGCGTCGCAGTTGTCCTCGACGAGCCAGAGGTCGTGCTTCTCGACCAGGTCCATGACCGTGGAGAGGTCGAACGGCACACCGAGCGTGTGCGCCAGCATGATCGCCCGCGTCCGTGGTGAGATCGCCGCCCGAAGACCATCAGGGTCGGCGTTGTAGCCGCCGAGCCCGATGTCCACGAAGACCGGCACCAGGCCGTTCTGGACGATCGGCGCGACCGTGCTCGGGAAGCCGGCGGCCACGGTGATCACCTCGTCGCCGCGCTGCAGACGCCGGTCGCCGAGCATCGGCGAGGTGAGCGCCGTCAGCGCGACCAGGTTCGCCGACGAGCCCGAATTGACGAACAGCGCGTCCGACAGCCCGAGATAGTCGGCGACGCCGGCCTCGAACTGCTCGGTGAAGCGGCCGGCCGTCAGGTAGAAGTCGAGGCTCGAGTCGACCAGCGAACGCATCTCCTCCTCGCCGAACACGCGGCCCGCATAGCGCACGGGGTCGCGCTCCGGATCGAACGGCGCAGGCACATGGCGCTCGCGGTAGTACCGACCGACGAGCTCGAGGATCTCGGCTCGCGTGTCGGACGCGGCGTCGCGCCTCGTGGTCATGTGGTCGACCCTTCTCCTTTGTCGTTCGCCCAGACCAGCCCCGCGGCGCGCGCGTCGTCCTGGTAGGCGCTGAGCTCATGGTCGACCAGCCCGCGAGCGCTGGCAGGGGCCCGGTAGTACTCGCGGTACCACGAGGCCGTCCGGCGGACGGCCGTCTCCGCATCCCACACCGGCGCCCAGCCGAGCTGCTCCCGCGCCTTCGTGCTGTCGAGGCTCAGCCGCTGGGCCTCGTGCGGCTGCCCGCTCGGATCCACCGGCGTCGTCCACGAGCCCGATCCCCATTCCGCGAGGAAACGCTCGACGACCCAGCGGACCGGTTCGTCTGCCCGATCCTCGGTCGGGCCGAAGTTCCACGCTCCTTCGTAGCGATGGCCATCGTCGAGCAGCAACGCCCCCAGCCGGAGGTATCCGGACAGCGGCTCGAGCACGTGCTGCCAGGGCCGGATCGCCTCGGGGTTGCGGACGACGATCGGCTCGCCCGCGACCAGGGCGCGCACCGAGTCGGGAACGATGCGGTCGGGCGCCCAGTCGCCGCCGCCGATGACGTTCCCGGCGCGGACCGATGCGATCGCCGCGCCATCGGCGAAGAAGCTCGCGCGGTAGGCGGCGGTGACGAGCTCGGCAGCCCCCTTGCTGGCGGCGTACGGGTCACGGCCACCCATCGGGTCGGTCTCCCGGAACGCGTGGTCGGTCTCGGGGTTGTCGTAGCACTTGTCGCTGGTCACGACGACGACCGCGCGGACCGACGGACATGCCCGAGCCGCCTCGAGCACGTTGACGGTGCCCATGACGTTCGTCTCGAACGTCTCGCGCGGCTCCTCGTAGGCCCGCCGGACGAGCGCCCGCGCGGCGAGGTGGAAGATCACCGACGGCTGCGCGGCCTGCACCTCGGCCGCGAGACGGTCGTGATCGCGAACGTCTGCGACGACGTGGCGGACCCGCGAGCCCAGGTCCAGCGCATCGAACAGGTTCGGTTCGGTGGGTGGATCGAGGGCGTAGCCGGTGACCTGGGCGCCAAGGCTGTCGAGCCACTCGGCGAGCCACGCACCCTTGAACCCGGTGTGGCCGGTCACGAAGACGCGCCGGTCGCGCGTAGCTGTCATCGAGCGCATCGCCACTCAGTACATCAGGATCAGTGGCACGTCGGGCCGAACTGCTCGCGCGCTGCGGTCGCGATCGCCGAGTCTGGCTGACCGCCGAGAGATCAGGATCGGCGACCTGCGAGTCGTCGAGATCTGCGGGCGCCATGACAGGGCGGCCCGCGAGCGTGGCGCCCGGCGTAATGCGGGTTCGAGTCGAGGAACGCCTCGATTTGGCATTCAGCGAACCGTGAGGTCTCGAGCAGGTGGAGGGCATGCGTGCCGGTCCCCCACACGTAGATCCGCTCGCCGCGTCGCGCGAGCGATGCGATCCGCTGCACGACCAGCCTCGGTCTCGGCGCTTCAGATCGACTGACGTACTCGCGAACGTCATCCGACTCCGGACTCGGTCAGGTCGACGGCGGGCGCTCGATCGGTCCCACCGATAGATCGCCTCGAGCGCTGGGCCGTGTCCGATCCGTGCCCAGCTGGCAGGACGACGTGCGCTCGCTACGAGGGAATAGCCCTCCGCCTCAAGCGGCGTTCGCGAGTGATGTGCGGGTGAAGTAGTTGATGTGTTCGACGCTGAACTCCTGGAACGGAGCATCAACGTGATCCTTGAACGCGCCGGCGTCCGGAACGCGTAGATACAGGATGTACCGCCGGTCTGCAGAAGTGCCGAGCGACTGCGCGCAGGCTGCCGACGTGGGTCAAGCAGATGCTCGAGGACGGCACACGTAGCTGACGATGACCGAACTTTTCGCCCCACGCTCGCTGCCTCGTCGCAAGCCGCCGACGACGACATCGAGAGCGGCTCGTCTCGTGCGCACGACGAACGGCCTCGGCGACGGGTCGACGCCGTGAAGAGGCGACTGAAGCCCGACATGCCGAGCGCAACCAGGAAAGTCGCCGGTTGCGGTGCCGACATCGAGAATCGGCGCTGTCGCGGTCGGCGACGTGTGCGGCGACGAACCGGGCCAGGTCGGCAAATCGCCGCGGTCATCCGAACCGGAGACCTGGGCTCCTTCTGCGCTCAGGTCGTACTTCGACGAGTCGACGTAGTACTGGGCGAAGCGCTGCTCATCGGGAAGATCCGGAAGCAAAACACATGCCGCAGTCGCTGCATGCGACGACGTCGTATCCGTCCCCGATGCTGCCTCGGGCGAAGTCTGCGAAGCCGCTGACGATAGAGGACGATCGTTGTCGCCGAGTCGCACAGACCGGGCAGGTTCGTGCGGTATCTGGAGCGCCGCGACACGTCACGTCGCCATGCGGCTGCGGCTCGTCCGTCCAGACGGCCCACGGCGCTTCGCCCGAGTCCCAGAGGGCCTGGAGCGTCCGCACGTCGCGCAGGGCGTCCATCGGCTGCCAGAAGCCGCGATGTCGGTACGCCACCAGCTCGCCGTCGGCGGCGAGACCCTCGAGCGGTGGCGCTCTCGAAGAGCGTGTCGTCGCCGTCGATGCGGTCGAGGACGGCCGGCTCGAGGACGAAGAACCCGCCGTTCACCCAGGCGCCGTCGCCGATCGGCTTCTCCTGGAAGGCTCGGACGCCAGGCGCCACGACCCCGCCGACGATCTCGTCGTCGTCGATCTCGAGGGATCCGAAGCGGCCCGATCGGCTGGACCGCCGTGATCGTCGCGAGCTTGCCGTGCGCACGGTGGAACTCGACCAGCTGGGCGATGTCGACGTCCGCGACGCCGTCGCCGTAGGTCAGCATGAACGTCTCGTCGCCGATGTAGTCGCGGACGCGCTTGATCCGCCCGCCGGTCTGCGTCTCTGCGCCCGTGTCGACCAGCGTCACGCGCCACGGCTCGGCCGGCGTTCTGGTGGACGACCATCGAGTTGTCGCGCATGTCGAAGGTCACGTCGGACATGTGCAGGAAGTAGTTCGAGAAGTACTCCTTGATCACGTAGCCCTTGTAGCCGAGGCAGACGACGAAGTCGTTGAACCCGTAGTGGCTGTAGATCTTCATGATGTGCCACAGGATCGGCCGCTCGCCGATCTCGACCATCGGCTTGGGGCGGGAGGCGGTCTCCTCGGACAGGCGCGTGCCGAGACCGCCGGCGAGGATGACGACTTTCACAACGCGCGCGTCCCCCTCCGGCAAATCTTGGTGGCTGGCCGCAGTGTATCGTCCACGGCCACCGGGGGGCTGCCATGTCCTCCTGGGTCCAGACAGGGTGCTCGACGCCGGAGATGACGGACCAGCAGATGGTTGCGCGACACGATCGCGCACGTGCCTTCCGTGCAGGCTGGCGCGCCCTGAGTCGAGCCCGTCTCGAAAACGTGTATCTCGTTGTCGCGCTGGTCTGGGGTGTGGCGCAGGTGTTCCTTATGCCTCCGCTGCAGGTTCCCGACGAGGGTGATCATTGGTTCCGGTCATGGGCGATGACGGACGGACAGTTCACGTCCGACAGCCAGGGAACCTCACGCTGCCTGGAGTCTTCGCCCGGACCATCGATATCTACAGGGCCGCTACCAACGACCACACGATCCTGCTGGGATCGCTCGACAGCGAGCCAGGCTTTTCTGGCTACGGAGATATGTTCAACGGGCCCGGTCCAGCCGGCCCTGTGAAGGTCCTCTCTTACGTATCGCACTACGGCCCGATCGGTTACCTGCCGCAGGCCGTAGGAGTCGGCGTGGGGCGACTCATCGGCGCGCCACCGCTTATCAGCTTCTACCTCGCGAGATTGGCGAACCTTCTGGTTGCCGTCACGCTGCTCTTCTTCGCGGTCCGCCTCGCGCCCTTCGGCAAGCAGCTCTTCGTGCTCATCGCCCTGCTACCCGTCACGATGCTGGAACTGGCCAGCGTCTCCTGTGATGCGTTGACCATCGCTGGAGCGATCCTCTTCATATCCCTCGTGTTGTGGGCGAGCACGCGGGCTACGCTGCGACGAAGGGATCTCGCCGTCCTGTTGGCGTCGGCAGCCCTCTTCTTGAACGTGAAGTACGGCTACGAAGCGTTGATCGTGCTGTTGCTGCTTATCGTGCCCAGGCAACTGGGGGGTCGCGCCCGGTACGCCGGATTCGTCGTCGCCGCAGCGATCCTCGTGAACGGCGGGCTCCTGCTGGACTTGATCGTCACCCGTGTCTCACTTCCCGCCGCGGGCCCGAACGTGCAGCTCTCGTTCATCCTTCAGCAGCCACTGGACTTCCTCGGCATCGTCTGGGCCAACCTGGCGGACACCATGTTCCGAGCGGTCGCCAGCATCGGGATCCTGGGTTGGATCAGTCTCGCCCTCCCACCTGTCTTCTATTCGATCGCCCTGTCGGGTGGGCTCGTCCTCTTCTTCTGGACGGGCGAAGACGTCCACCTGGAACTCTGGCGGCGGGTGTTGTTAGCCGCGGCTGCTGCCGCGGTCTACGTGATGATCGCTATCGCGCTGTACGCATTCTTGGAGCCGATCGGGAGTCGGCAGATCACCTTCCAGGGCCGCTACCTCATCCCCGTACTGCTCCTGCTCCTGCTATCGGCGTACGGGGGTCACATCGTCCAGAGACATCGCGCCGCGCCATTCCTAGCCGTCGTCGTGTTCCTGATGATGGTCATCAACCTCCAGACCATCGTCTCCTTCTACTACACGTGACAGGCCCGGCGGTCACGGAACCTTCAGGACTTGGTCTTCCCCATCGGTCCAGATCGGGAGAGCGCTGGTCACAAGGGAATTCGGGTGTCTCGCGGTCGTATAGATGTAGTCGATCCCGTGGGCCTTGAGGAACGTGGCCACGGCTTCCGACGACGGACGCGCGTTCGGCATCCGGGTATAGCACGCTCTGTGGCGCCCCTCGGAAGAATTGGCTCGCGACCTGGTCGGAGCGGGCGGCACCGATGAGGGTGTTGGGGAATTCGGCCTCGAAGCACATCGGGACGACTCGGCGGCTCGTGTGGGCGTCGATGCTGAGAAGCTGCGGTGTCCCGAACTGCGACCTCGTCGAACGGCGTACATGAATAGGCGAGCTTGGCGTCCGTAGGGAGCTGTTTGATCGCGTCCAGGAGGCTGACCGGGATCGACTCTTCGTCACCTGGTCCGAAACCCTGGAGACGGCTGATCCCGCTGGTGGCTCCCAGCTCCACCTGGATCAGGCAGACGACGATCAGGGCCAACGCCAACCGAAGGTGTCGTGTCGCCCGGAGGCGCTCCCAGACCGTCAGGACGGCGGCGACCGCGATCGGGGTCGCGAACACGGCGATCCCGGCGAAGTACAGGTAGAACATCGTGTAGTCGCTGAGTCGCCAGCCCCAGCCGATCGCACCGGCCGCCAGGAGGCCCATGGTCGCGAGGTAGAGGTCGGCCTCGAATGGCGCTTCTCGGCGGCGCAGGTACCAGGCCACGGGGATCGCCAGGAAGACCCCGGCGCCGAGGACCGTGATCGCCACCGACTCACGCCACGACGCATTGAACGCGGAGATGACGGTCGACGGATCGACGGTCGTCGTCGAGGAGACCGGGGTCGCCGAGCCCCCTCCGAGGGAGTGGCCCGTGGCCATCCCCCAGACCACGGTCGCGACGACGGCCACTCCCGTCGCGATCAGCGTCCGGGCCCAGACGGGCGCCACGATCGGCAAGTGGCGCGCCATCAGCGACCGCAAGAGCCCGATCCCACCCAGGATGGCCACCCCGACGAATGCCAGGACGGCGATCGCGATGTGCGCGGGGAGGATGAAGGCGACGACGCTGCCGACGAATGCGGCCAGCGCCCACGTCGCGGCGCGCCGACCAAGGACGACCAGCGCATACAAGGCCAGCAGGCCGGCCACTGCACCCAGTCCGTACAGCGTGATCCCGAAGACCATGCCGACGGCCCACGAGCTGAAGAACGGCCCGGCGATCAGCGGGACGGGGGCCAGGACCAGGCACGCCGCGAAGCCGAGCGCGTACGCCCACGACGTGATCGATCGGCGAGATCCGACGCACGAGTGTTCCGGTCAGGGCGGCCGCCGCGAGGAGCACGACCGGCAGGACGACGAAGAAGCGCGCGGCGAGCGGCGCGGCCCCGAAGATCGTGATCGCAGCCGACGCGAGCCAGAGCTCGCCCCAGTGATACCAGGTCTGGGCGGGGACTGCCGGGCAGGTCGCTGAAGCCGGACGGCAGCGTGTTGTTCTCGGTGCCGGTCGTCGCGAGGTCGCGACCGAGGACCGCGTAGAAGGCCTCGTCGCGGTTCTCCGCGGGCTGGACGCCATCGCGTGGACTTGGCGCCATCGTCGACCCATAGAGCAGCGCGATCGCGACGATGAAGACACCGCCGCCGAGGGCGGCGAGGGCGATCGGTCGATTGCGTGTCCAGCGGGTGCCATCGGTGGGCGCTGGGACCGTGCCGTCGGGCTCTGCCTCGCCGCGAGCCCGGAACCTTCGGACGAGCGCGATGACGATCGCGACGGCGAAGCCGATCGGCGACCGGGGTGAACGAGCTCCGTCCGCCGGACCAGACCGCCGCCCACCAGGCGGCCAGCACCATGAGTCCCGATGCCAGACCGACGCCGAGCGTCTCGCCGGCGGGCGCATCGGTCTCGAGCAGGCCGACGAGGCGGGCCACCCAGATCCCGAACACCAGGCAGATCGCGCCGAACAGCAGACCCTGGGCGATGGCCAGCCAGACCGCGCCGTCGGCGACGGTGATGGCGAGCTCGGACGCGAGCAGGGGCAGCCAGGTCACGGGCCGTTCGCGCCCTGCTGCTCGCGGAGGGGAGACGCTGCCGCGGCCCCGTCTTCTGGTGTCATCACGGGCGCATCGTATCCGCGCCGCCCGCTACGCCTAGGTGACGCGAAGGTCCGCCCCTGCCGCCGGGACCTGCTCGACCCCGGTGACCGCCCCGACCTGCGTCGCTTCCTTCCGCGGCCACATCGACTCGGCCGCCAGCGCCGCGCAGATCGCGAAGCCGCTGATCCACAGGACCGGCAGCGCCAGCGTCGCCGCGACCGGGACCGTCCAGCGCCGGTCGGTCAGCCCGCCCCAGGCGACGAGCGCGGCGGCGGCCGGCAGCCGGATCCACAGCGGGATCGGGATGTTGAACTGCGCGACGGACCCGCCCTCGGGTGTCGACGCGATGAAGGCGATCCACTGGCGCCACAGGTCCGCGTTCATCACCAGCGAGATGGCCACGATGGCGCCGGTGACGCCGAGCGCGATGCCGAGTGCCCGCCACTCTCGCCGGACGGCGAACCACAGCAGCCCGATCCCCGGCGTGACCTTGGTCAGCAGCACGAAGCCCCATGTCCACGGGTAGCGGAACCCGAGCACGATCGCGGCCGCGATCCACAGGTGGATGTTGCCGTGATACAGCTCCAGTGCGACCGGCGGGAACGCCAGCAGCCAGAGGACGCGGACGCCGCGTCCGCCGAGCCAGATCAGGTTGCCGACCAGCAGCGCCAGCCAGATCCACAGGAACGTCGGCCACTCGAGGGCACCGAACGGACCGAACAGCCACGCGATCGGCGGCGTGTAGTTGAACGCGCCGAGTCCGCCGACGCCGACCTGGTACGGGTCGGCCGCGTTCACGTTCCAGTAGGCGAAGGCGTCGTAGCCGACCGTTCCCGCCTTCGGCGCGATCACGATGAACAGGTAGCCGAGGAAGATCAGCCCGGCGATGACGGCGCCGTCGCGGATGGCGCGGCGGAACGGCCGGGTCCCGGCCGACGCGGTCATGTCGGCACCGCGGTCGGCGCGATCGGCTCGGTGGGGGTGACGCCGGCGTCGGACGAGACGGTCGCGGCCTCGTCGGGTGGACGGACGCCGGCCTGCATGGTCGACAGCTGGTACATCAGCAGTCGCGGGCTGACCAGGACCGAGGCACTGACCGCCAGCGCCCAGCCGGCCTTGGTCGGCGCGTAGCGCACGCGCCAGCCCGAGCAACGCGACGACGAAGACGCCCCAGAGCACCGGCGACAGCGCGTACAGCGAGCGGTTCTCGACGTTGCCGACCTGTCCCAGGTCCGAGAAGCCGAGGAAGGCGATCGTCCCCGCCGGCTCGAGGACGAATTGGAGCACGATCAGCCCGGCCATCCACGCCGCGAACAGACCGACCGCGCGCCAGTCACGCCGGCCGATCCAGAACAGCGCCACGATGACCGGCAGGATCTTGAGGTTGCCCGCCAGCGCGATCGCCCACGGCGCCCCGAGCGCGACGAGGAAGGTCACCGCGACCTGGGCCTGGCCGATCGCCAGGCTCCACGCGATCGGCGCGGCCAGCCAGCCCGTGACGATCCAGGTCCACTCGTTGCGGAGCCCGAGCCGGATCAGCGTTCCGACGAACAGGACGATGAGGAACGCCTCCCAGATGAGCGCCGCCGTGTCGAACGGGAGGAGCGCGAGCGGCCGGAAGGCGATCGCCAGGAGCGGCGGGTAGCGGTAGAACGCGGCGTCATCGGTCGACGCGCTCTGGACGTAGAGCGGCTGCCCCGCGTTCAGCCGTGCGCCGGCGTCGTAGTAGGCGTGGACGTCGGACAGCGGGTCCAGCCGAAGGTGGAGGACGAGCGTGTCGAGCCCGATGAGCAGCCCGAGGACGCTCGCGGCGATGAAGACCCGATGGACGCCCCGGGAGCGGAACATGCGCGGCACATCGGCCATCATCGCGGTCATGCTAGTCGTGCCGGGGTAGGCCATTCGTACCGGTCGGCACGATCGGGACCCGGTGCTACTCTGCACCGGCCGTGCGTACCCCGTTGCTGTTGTATGGGCTCGCCCTCCTCGTCCGGGCGCTGCTCATCTGGCATTTCCCGGACCCGGCATACCCCGATTCCGCGTACTACGTGGACGTCGCGCGCGCCCTCCACGCCGGCCAGGGGTTCAACGTCGACTTCATCTGGATCTTCCCCGAGGTCGGCGGCAAGATCCCGGCCGTCCCGACCCTGCCGATCCCGTCCAACGCCCACTGGATGCCGCTGGCGTCGATCGTCCAGGTCCCGTTCCTGGCGATCTTCGGTGACGTCGCCTGGGCATCGGCGCTCCCGTTCGCGCTCATCGGCTCGATCGCGGCGCCGCTGACCTGGGCGATCGCCCGGGACGCGGGCGCCCGAACGTTCGTGTCGGTCGGGGCGGGCGTGCTCGTGGCGATCCCGCTGCTGTCCACCGTCTACATGGCGCAGCCCGACAACTTCTCGCTCTACCAGCCGCTGGTCATCGCCTCGCTGTGGATGGCGGCGCGCGCCCTTCGCGGGACGGCGCATCCCGGACGCTCGTTCGTCCTGGCCGGCCTGTTCGCCGGTCTCGCGACGTTCGCCCGGAACGACGGCCTGTTCGTGCTGGCCTCGCTGGGCATCGTCTTCCTGTTCGATCGCTGGCGGGCGTGGCGCTCGGCCGGCGCCAGGCGCCCGACCATCCCGTTCGCGGCGGCCGTCGGCTCGGTGGCCGTCTTCCTGCTCGTCATGGGGCCGTGGTGGATCCGCCAGCTGGCCGTCTTCGGCTCGCTGTCGCCGTCGACCACGTCGGGCAAGGTCCTGTTCATCCGCGACATCGGGGAGTGGAACAGCATCACCATCCCGGCCACCCTCGACCACCTGCTCGGGATGGGGATCGGTCCGCTGATCATGACCCGGATCGGTGGCGCGGTCGCGGCCGTGTTCATCTATCTGACCCTGGTCTGCGGCTTCGTCCTCGCCCCGACGATGATCATCGGCGGCTGGGCGCGGCGCCGGTCGACCGACTTCGGCCCGTTCTTCGTCTACGCCGCGATCCTGTTCGCGTTCTCGGCGCTGATCTCGGCCGTCCACGTCCCGGGCGGGACGTTCATCCACTCGGCCATCGCGCTCGCGCCGTACAGCTACATCCTCGCGCTCGAGGGCCTCGTCATCGCCATCGGCTGGCTGGCCGCGCGTCGTCCGTCGTGGGACAAGGACATGGCGCTGCGGGTCTTCGGCGGCGCGACGATCGCCTTCGCGATCGGGATCGCGGTCCTCGGGACGCTCGCGGTCCACGCCACGTGGACGGCCCGCACCGACCAGCACCAGGCGGTCGCCGCCGCGCTCGACGCCGCGGGCGCCCCGGCGACTGACCGGGTCATGTCGATCGACGCCTCGAGCACCAAATACTGGTCGGGCCGCGGCGGGGTCGTGCTGGTCAACGACCCGCTGGACACGATCCACGACGTCGCGCGCGCGTACGACATCCGCTGGCTGGTCCTGGATCGGGACGATTCGGTCAGCTCGGTCGCGCCCATCCTCGACGGCGGGCCGCTCCCCGACTGGCTCGGGCCGCCGATCATGAGCCAGGGCTCGCCGACCCAGCTCGCGGTCTACCCGGTGCTCCCGGCACCGGCCGCGGAGACCACGCCGTGACGCGACGCGAGGCGATCGCCTCGGTGGTCGGGATCTTCGCCGTCGCGTTCGTGGCCCGGGTGCTGTTCGCGTCGCAGATCGTCTTCCCGAAGCCCGAGGACACGGCCTACTACTTCGGCGTCGCGCGCAACCTGGTCGAGGGCCGCGGCCTCGTCTCGGACGCGCTGTGGAGCTACCAGACCCCGCCGCTCGCGTTCCCGCGGGCCGCGTTCGAGGTGTGGCTGCCGCTCCCGTCGCTGCTGGCGGCGATCCCGATGGCGCTCTTCGGCGCCACCTTCGCCGCCGCCCAATGGGCGTCGGTCGTGCTCGGGGCCATCGTGCCCGGTCCTCGCCTGGCGGCTGGCCGCGGACGTCGCCGTGGAACGCGGGCTGCCGACCGGACGCGCCCGGGTGCTGGCCGTCGGCACCGGGCTGACCTGCGCCGTCTACCTGCCGCTGCTCCTCCATTCCGCCCTGCCCGACTCGACGATGCCGTTCGCGGTCCTCGCCCTCGCGGCCTGCCTGCTGATGGCGCGCATCGCCCGCGAGCCGCGTGGCGGCCGCCTCGCTCGACCTGCGTGTCGTCGGTCTCGGCGTCCTCATCGGCCTGGCCGCCCTGACCCGCAACGAGGCGATCTACCTCGGCCTGGCCTGGCTCATCGTCGCGGCCGGCATCGCCGGGCTGGACCGCCGGACGCGGGCCGGGCTCATCGGCGCGGTCGCGGCGGTCGCGCTGCTGGTCTTCCTGCCGTGGGCGATCCGCGACTGGGCCACCTTCGGCAGCCCGTTCCCGGGGCAGGCGGTCGCCAACGCGTTCTCGATCAGCGGCTTCGACATCTTCGCCTGGAACGATCCGCCGACGCTGGCCCGCTACCTGGCGGTCGGGCCGGCCCAGCTGATCGACATGCGCGTCGAGGGGCTCAGCCACAACCTGTTCAGCGTCCTGCTGCTGCCGGGTCTGCCGGTCTCGCTGATCGGCCTCATCGGGCTGCCGTGGGCCATCCGCGGCGGCGCCATCCGGCCGCTGGTCATCGTCAGCTTCGCGACCTTCCTGGTGACCAGCCTCGTCTTCCCGGTCGCCACGACCTGGGGCACGTTCCTCCACGCCGCCGGCCCGTTCCAGGTCCTGCTGGTCGTGTCGGCACTGCTGGCGCTCGACGCGCTCATCGCCCGGGTCGGCGTCCGGCTGGGCTGGACCCGACCGGTCGCCTGGCTCGGACCACTGCTCGGGATCTTCGGGTCGCTGCTCTTCTCGGTCGCGCTGCTGCCGTCGTTCGGGTCGGGCTCGAGCGCCACGGCCGAGCAGTACCGCCAGCTGGCGGCGGCGATGTCGGGCATCGGCCACCCGCTCGACGGCTCGAGCGGCCCGGTCATCACCAACTTCCCGATCTGGATGGCCGAGACCCAGCGGATCGACTCCCTGGCACTCCCCGACGAGCCGCCGCGGGACGTGCTCGACCTCGCCTCGACCTTCGGCGCGAAGCTCGTCGTCCTGCTCGACGCCGACAGCACCCACTGGCCGCACGACCTCGACGCCGGCGTCGACGGCAGCACCTGCTTCCACGAGCTCGATCTCGCCGCGGCCCCGAGCCGGTCGCCCGGCGACACCCTGAGCGGCGTTCGTGCGTTCGAGGTCGTCTGCCCATGAAAGGCGACCCCTATACTCACACTCCGATGGAGCCAGCACGCGCCGGGACCGATGCTCGGGACAGCCGCTTCGACGGACTCCACGCGGAGGCGAAGGCGGCGGTCGGCTACAGCGCGAACACGCTGCGGAGCGTCCGCGAGCGGTACCGCGAGGCGTACGCCGATTCGCTCGGTCAGTGGCAGGAGCTGCGCGACCAGCTCGACCAGGTCGATCGTGGACCGGTCGACGGCGGATGGGCGACCGGCACCGCTCCCATCGATCGGGCGGCCGATGCGGCGGAGGCCGGCGCCGACGACGCGCGCCGTCGAAGGCTGCGCGGGGACGTCGAGACGCTGACCACCGACCTCGGCGACCACCAGGCCGAGCTGGCCAAGCTCGAGCTCGCCGAGCGGACGCTCGAGCGCACCTGGCTGTTCCTCGAGCGCGGCGATGCGACGCTGCTGACCGATGTCGGCGGACCGACCACCGCCGGCGACGTCCAGATGCGGATCGTCGAGGCGCAGGAGGCCGAGCGCTCGCGGCTGGCCCAGGAGATCCACGACGGCCCGGCCCAGGCGCTCAGCAACACGATCTTCCAGGTCGAGTACATCGAGAAGGTCATCGATTCGGACCCGATGCTCGCCCGCACCGAGCTGCGCTTCCTGCGCGAGCTCCTCCGTCGCGAGCTGGGCGACGTCCGGGCGTTCATCAGCCAGCTCCGACCGCCGATGCTCGATCAGCTCGGGCTCGACGGCGCCATCACCGATACCGTCCGAATACATGAGGACGCTGACCGGGATCGACATCGCGCTCGACCTGGCGGCCCCGGCCGACGTCCTGACCGACGGCCAGCGGACCGTCGCGCTGCGCGTGACGCAGGAGGCCCTGCAGAACGTCCGCAAGCACGCCGCCGCGACCACCGTCTCGGTGACGACCCAGCTCGGCGAGGACGACTGCTGGTCGCTCGAGGTCCGCGACGATGGCCGCGGTTTCGACATCGGCGCGGTCGCGGCCCGCGGCCGGCGGAACTTCGGGCTCCAATTCATGCGCGAGCGTGCCGAGCTGATCGGCGCGCGTTTCGACGTACGATCGCGGCCGGACGGCGGGACCGTCGTCCGCCTGGCGATCCCGACCGGACCCAGTACGGAAGAGGAGAGCTCATGAGTGCGATGGACTACAACGGCCCAGATCGTCGGCGCGGCGGTCCGGACCGTCGCGCCCTCGACGAGGTGACGAGGATCCTCGTCGTCGACGACCATGCGCTGTTCCGGATGGGGATCGCCAACATCCTCGGGCACGAGTCCGACTTCGAGATCGTGGCCGAGGCCGAGGATTCGCGCGGCGCCATCGACCGCGCCCTCGAGACGTCGCCCGACATCATCCTGATGGATCTGTCGCTGCCCTCCCCGGGCGGCATCGAGACGACCCAGCGGATCAAGCGCGAGCTGCCCTCGACCGGGATCATCGTGCTCGCCCAGACCGAGGACGAGGACGCGCTGTTCGACGCGATCAAGGCGGGCGCCGCCGCGTTCATCCTCAAGGACGTCGGCCCGGACGACCTGGTGACCATCATCCGTCGGGTGGTCGCGGGCGAGTACCTCATCAACGACAAGGTCTTCTCCAAGCCGGCCGTCGCCTCGCGCGTCCTCAAGGAGTTCCGCGAGCTGGCGGTCTACGGCCAGGATGCCGCGCCGATCTTCGCGCCGCTCTCCCCGCGCGAGGTCGAGATCCTCGACAACATCGCCCAGGGGATGACCAACAAGCAGGTCGCCTACGCGCTGTCGATCAGCGAGCAGACCGTCAAGAACCACATGAGCTCGATCCTCCGCAAGCTGTCCGTCAACGACCGGACCCAGGCCGTCGTCTACGCGATGCGCCAGGGCTGGATCCGGATGCCGGAAGACTGATCGCAGGCACGACCCACGCGACCATGACCGACATCGCACCCGCAGCCCCGCCACCGGCCACCCTGCCGGAGCTCTCCGGCCGCATGGCCGAGGAGCTGACGCAGCTCGACCGCGAGCTGGTCGAGGTCGACCTGCTGATCGCCCAGGCCCGCACGGAAGCGACGCGTCACGAAGCGCGCCGTGCATCGGCCGGCGAGAAGCTGACGGCCGCGACGGCATCCGCCACGTCTGCCGGGACGACGCTCGATCCGACCGTGGCGGCCGACCTCAACGCGCAGCTGGTGCTCCTCACCAAGCGGGCCGCGCTGATGGAGTCGCAGGTCGACGTCCTCGAAGGCAAGCGGCGCGCGCTGGGCCGCTATCGGGACACGATGGCGGTCTACGCCGAGGCGCTCGAGGGGTTCGGTGACGTCCCGATCCCGCCCGTGCTGGCCAAGCCGGCTTCCGCCAAGGCACCGGGCCAGCCCGATCCCACAGGTGTCCCGCCGGCGGTCTCGCGCCTCCTTCTCGGCGCGCAGGAGGACCTCCGCCGCGAGATCGCCCGGGCGATGCACGATGGCCCCGCCCAGAGCCTGACCAACATCGTGCTCCAGGCCCAGATCGTCGAGCGGCTCGTGGAGACCGATCCGAGCAAGGCCGGCGACGAGGTGCGCCAGCTCGTGGCGATGGTCCAGCAGACGCTCGAGGCGACCAAGTCGTTCATCTTCGACGTCCGGCCGATGGTCCTCGACGACCTCGGGCTGGTGCCGACGCTGCGTCGCGCGGCGCGCGAGCGCGGTCGGCGGGCGGGCGTCCCGGTCGAGTTCGACTCGTTGGGCCAGGAGCGGCGGCTGCCGATGGACCTCGAGAGCGGCCTGTTCCGGATCGTCGACGAGGCGATGGCCGCCTACCTGGGCGCCCGAGCCGAGCGCGTGTCGGTCCGGCTCGACTGGTCCGAGCAGGTCGAGGCGACCATCTCCGCCTCCCGCAACGCCGCCGAGACGCGTGCCGACGCGACCCCGGACGCCGGCCCGGCCGAGGACCTGCCGCCGGCCCTGGCGGCGATGATGGAGGACCGCCGCGCGGATGCACGCGACGCGGCCGAGGCAGCCAGGCGCGAGGCGATCGTGGTCCTGCCGCCATCGACCTGGCGCGAGATCCAGAGCCGGGCGTGGACCCTCGGCCTGACCGCCGAGCTGTCCGCCGACGGCGCACAGCTCCGGCTGGTCGGCGACGTGCCGCCGCTCCAGACGCCCACCCAGACTGCATGACGCGCCCGCGGCTGTCCGCGGTCAGGGGTCAGGGAGTGGTGGAGTACGGGCTCATCCTGGCCCTGACCAGCATCTTCACGCTGCTCATCCTGGTGGTCTTCGGCGGGACGCTGGCCGACGTCCTCGGGTTCATCGCCAACGCCATCGATGCGGCGACCGGGGGCTGACGGCCCCTCGGCCCGGTGAGAGTCCGGGGTGACGACCCCGTACCATCAGCCTAGTGTGCCCGCGCCCACTCCCTCCATATAGTGGCCGTGCCCTCAGCCGGGGGTGTCATCATCCAGGAGGCACGCTCAATGGCCCTTATCACGGACTTGTATCTCAAGGTCCTCAACGCGTTCGATCGCGATGAGGAAGGCCAGGGACTGGCCGAGTACGCGCTGATCCTCGCGCTCATCGCCATCGTGGCGATCGTGGCCCTCATCTTCCTGGGCGGCCAGGTCAGCAAGATCCTGAGCCAGGTCGGCAACTCGGTCTAGGCTTCGCACTCGGTAGATCCATGGACCGCCGGTCATCCGACCGGCGGTTCAATCATTTCCGGCTTCTTCTCGCGGTTCGGCCGTGCACCGCAAGCTCCAAACCCCTCTTGACATTAGTCCTACGTCATTCGTACCGTCCGTGCTCCGGGGATCCCAAGCAGCTAACGGAGGTCTGATCGAATGACACGCGTCATGGACATCCTGAGCTCGCTGCGCCGTGAGGACGGCCAGGGGCTCGCGGAGTACGCACTGATCCTTGCACTCATCGCCATCGTCGCCATCGTCGCCCTCATCTTCCTGGGCACGCAGGTCAGCCAGATCCTCAGCCAGGTCGGCAACTCGGTCTAGGACCGCACGAGCGTGACTTCAAAGACCGCCGGCACCTTCGGGGCCGGCGGTCTTCTCTGTGCCGCCTATGTGCCACGCGTCAACGGGTTCGCGGTCATAGGCCCATTCGCCCGCTTGACGCGATGGGCTCTTGCCTCTACCTTGACCCAGCCCTCGCTCGCCGGGGAGCTTTTTCGGAAAGGAGGTACCTACCACACATGACTTCGATCTATCTTCGGATCATGAACTTCCTTGATCGGGACGAGGAAGGCCAGGGTCTCGCCGAATACGCACTGATCCTTGCACTCATCGCCATCGTGGCCATCGTCGCCCTCATCTTCCTGGGCAACCAGGTCAGCAAGATCCTGAGCCAGGTCGGCAACTCGGTCTAACCGGGTCGCTTACCAACTCGATCGACGGCCGTCGGACCTCCGGGTCCGGCGGCCGTTTCTCATTGCCCGCGCACCACCCCGGGCGCCTCCGGCACCACCCGGGACGCGCGGTTCGGCGACCTTTCAGGATTCCTTGCCGCGTGCAGGATTTCCTGCCGTTTCCTCCTAATGGTCCTAGCCCTTTGGTATAGTCGCGCGGCTCTGGGCCGGTGCTAGAGTGGTGCCACCTGTCACACCAATCCTCTGTCGGGGAGAACCAACTTGAAGCGTTCCAATCGCCTCGTCCTGCTCGTCGGGGTCTTCCTGGCGATCGTCGCGTTCGTGGGGATCCTGTTGCTCGTCCGGAGCCCAAGCACCGGCCGACAACGGCCAGGCCGTCGCGCCGACGACGGGCCCCGTCGTCGTCGCGTCGGTGGACATCCCCCTGTCGACGAAGATCAGCGCCGACCAGGTGACGACCAAGACGCTCGATCTGACGCAGATCCTGCCCGGGCGCCTACACGGACCCGTCCCAGGTCGTCGGCCAGATCGCCCGACAGCCCGTCGCGACGGGCGCTCAGATCACGAGCGCCACGACCGCCGGCGGCGGTCCCCGGCCAGATCACCAACATCGATTGCCCCGCCACCCTGCGCTGCATGGCGGTCCAGGTGGACCAGGTCAGCGGCGTCGGGACGGTCATCAAGACCGGTGACTACGTCGATGCGGTCGTCGGCCTGACGGCGGACAAGTTCCCGGTCACCACGATCAACCCGACCGATAACTCGATCACCGTCGTCGCCGGCATCAACGGCACGAGCGTCAAGCTCCTGCTCCAGGGCCTGCAGGTCATGGGCACGCTGCTGCCGCCGGTCGCCCCGCCGCCGGAAGGCAGCACGACCGCCTCGCCGGCCCCGTCCGGCGGACCGAGCACCGCGCTCAATGGCCAGCAGGAGATCGTCGTCCTGGCCGTCAGCGCCCAGCAGTCCGAAGTCCTCAAGTTCGTCCAGATGGACGGGAGCATCTCGCTCGCGCTCCGATCGCCCAACGACTTCATCGACCCGGCAACGGGAGCCCCGCTCCCGCCGGTCTCGGCCGAGACGACGGGCATCATCCTCAAGACCCTGGTCGACTCGTACGGCGTCCTTCCGCCGGAGCTCGTCCAGACCGTGATCCCGACCGCCACCAAGAAGCCATAGGCACAGGCGCACACCGCCCGGGCGCTTCGGCGGCCGGGCGGGCTCCCCGACCGGGGGCGGGCGCGAGGGCCATCGTCCAGCGCCCGCCACGACCCGGTCTTGAACCGACCCATCGCATCACACCATCGCAAGGACAGACCAGAGCGAGATGGCCGACCAGATCCGTGTCCTCGTCGTCGATGACATCCCAGAGACCCGCGACCACCTGACGAAGCTGCTCGGTTTCGAGAGCGACATCGACGTGGTCGGCTCGGCGGCGTCCGGGCGCGAGGCCCTCGAGATGGCCACTCGGCTGACGCCGGACGTGGTCCTCATGGACATCAACATGCCGGACATGGACGGCATCGCCGCCACCGAGCAGCTGTCCTCGGCGGTCCCCTCCGCGGCCGTCGTGATGATGTCCGTCCAGGGCGAGGCCGACTACCTGCGCCGCTCGATGCTCGCCGGCGCCCGGGAGTTCCTGGTCAAGCCGTTCAGCAGCGACGAGCTCACCGCCTCGATCCGACAGGTCAGTGCCCGTGAGCGCGACAAGCAGAGCCGCATGGCGGTCATGCCGGTCGCATCGGCCAATGGCTCCGGCGGAAGCGTGCGGACGGGTGAGCCGGGCGAGCCGGGCCTGATCGTCGCCGTGTTCAGCCCCAAGGGCGGGGTCGGGCGGACGACCGTGGCCGTCAACCTGGCCGTCGCCGCCGCCACGGAGCTCGGCAAGAAGGTCGTCATCATGGACGCCTCGTTCCAGTTCGGTGACGTCGGGGTCCTGCTCAACCTCAACCCCAAGAGCAAGTCCATCGCGGACCTCCTCCCCGAGCTCGAGACCGGCGAACCGGACTCGCTCGACACGTTCCTGATCAGCCACACGGCCGGCATCCAGGTCCTGCTGGCGCCGCCGTCGCCCGAGACGGCCGAGATGATCACCGCGTCCGGGGTCAAGAAGATCCTCGACGCGCTGCGCCGGACCCACGACCTGGTGGTCGTCGACTGCACGGCGTTCTTCAACGACACGACGCTGGCCGTCCTCGACGCCGCGGACGTGATCCTGACCATGCTCAGCCTCGAGATCACGAGCATCAAGAACATGCGCCTGTTCCTCGAGGTCGCCGACCAGCTCGGCTACGACCCGGGCAAGGTGCGTCTCGTCCTCAACCGCGCCGACTCGGCGCTCGGGATCCGCGTCGCAGACGTCGAGCACTCGATCGGCCGCAAGGTCGACGAGACGATCGTCAGCGACGGTCGGAGCGTGGTGTACGCATTCAACCGTGGAGTACCGTTCTTCCTCTCCAATCGGGAGGCACAGGTATCCCAGGACATCCTCCGGTTGGCCCGATCCGTCGTCGGCGAAGGGTCCACCACAGCAACCGTCCCGGCCGACCGGAAGTCGGCCCAGAAGAAGTCGCTCTTCGCATGGCGATGAGCGCAGACACAGCAAGCCCGTCGGGGCGAGAAGGGGTGTAGGCGATGTCCCTCCTGAAGCGCATCGAGAGCGCTCGACCGGGAGCCAGCGGAGCACCGGGGCCGGCGCCCACGGCGCCGAGCGGCAACGTGCCGGCCACGCCGGGTGGCGCGCCGCCCAACACTGGCCACGTCGGGCCGGCTGACCAGCCAGGCGCCCGTGCGGGAATCATTCCGGGACGTCAAGTTCCGCATCCAGAACCGGGTCATCCAGGACCTGGACCCGAAGCTCGACCTGTCGAACCAGGTCGAGGTCCGGCGCCAGATCGAGGAGATCTTCGGCAAGGTCATCGACGAGGAAGGCCTCGCGCTGACCCGTGCCGAGCGCGTCCGGATGCTCGAGCAGATCACCGACGAGATCATCGGCCTCGGGCCGCTCGAGCCGCTGCTCCGTGACGAGTCCATCACCGAGGTCATGGTCAACGGGCCGCGCCAGGTCTACATCGAGCGCTCCGGCAAGCTCGAGCTGACCAACGTCGTCTTCCAGAACGACGACCACGTCATGCGCATCATCGATCGGATCATCGCCCCGATCGGACGTCGCGTCGACGAGTCGTCGCCGATGGTCGACGCCCGCCTCACCGACGGTTCCCGCGTCAACGCCATCATCCCGCCGCTGTCATTGGTCGGCCCGGTCATCACCATCCGCAAGTTCTCGGCGTCGCCGTTCACGGTCGACGACCTCATCCGTTTCGGGACCGCCACCGCAGACATGTTCGACTTCCTTCGAGCATGCGTGGAGGCTCGCCTGAACATCTTCGTGTCCGGCGGCACCGGCTCCGGCAAGACCACGACCCTCAACGTCCTGTCGTCGTTCATCCCGAACGACGAGCGGATCGTGACGATCGAGGACGCCGCCGAGCTCCAGCTCCGGCAGGAGCACGTGGTCACTCTCGAGTCTCGCCCGCCCAACATCGAGGGCAAGGGCGCGATCCCGATCCGCGAGCTCGTCCGCAACGCCCTGCGCATGCGCCCCGACCGCATCATCGTCGGGGAGTGCCGCTCGGGCGAGGCGCTCGACATGCTCCAGGCCATGAACACGGGCCACGACGGCTCGATGTCGACCGGCCACGCGAACTCGCCACGCGACATGCTGTCCCGCCTCGAGACGATGGTCCTGATGGCCGGCGTCGACCTGCCCCTGCGGGCCATCCGCGAGCAGGTCGCATCGGCGGTCGATCTCATCGTCCAGCAGTCACGGCTCAAGGACGGGACCCGCAAGATCGTCAACATCACCGAAGTCCAGGGCATGGAAGGTGATGTCATCGTCATGCAGGACGTGTTCATCTTCGAGCAGACCGGCGTCGTCGAAGGCAAGATCCAGGGCCGGCTCAAGCCGACCGGGATCCGGCCCAAGTTCGTCGAGAAGTTCGAGGTGATGGGGATCAATCTCCCACCCGGCCTGTTCGGGTTCACCTACTAGGCCCGCGGGAAGGAGCTGTCGACGCGGTGGATACCATGGCGCTCGCGGTCGCAGGCGTCGCCGCTCTGGCGATCGTCCTGATCGCGATCGGCGTCGCGACTTCCGGCGGAGGAGGCATCTCCGATCGCCTGGAGCGGTACGCCTGCCAAGCCGACGGAGGTCCAGAAGACCTCCTCGTCGGGTCAGGGTGGCGTGGCCGAGCTGATCGCCCAGAGCGCGACCCTCAACAACCTCAACCGGGTCGTCGAGCAGCGCGACTTCGGCGCGAACCTCGCGCGCGACATCGCCCGGGCGGACCTCAAGCTCAAGCCATCCGAGTTCCTGCTCATCTGGGCCGGGTCGGTGGTCGGCATCCCGTTGGCGATGCTGGTCCTCTCCCCGATCCTGCCGGCGCTCGGCAACCCCCTGTTCCTGCTGATCGGCGGGTTCGTCGGGTTCCTGCTCCCGCGCTTCTGGCTCGGCCGTCGCAAGGCGGGTCGGCTGGGGGCCTTCAACAAGCAGCTTCCTGACACCATCACGCTCATCGCCAACGCCCTCCGGGCCGGCTCATCGTTCCTGCAGGCCATCGAGCTCGTCGTGCGCGAGTCGCGGCCGCCGATCTCGACCGAGTTCGGGCGCGTCATCCGCGAGGTCAACCTTGGCCTCCCGTTCGACCAGGCGCTCGAGAACATGGTCCGGCGGGTGCGCTCCGACGACCTCGAGCTGATGGCCACCGCGATCAGCATCCAGCACCAGGTCGGCGGCAACCTCGCCGAGATCCTCGACTCGATCGCGTACACCATCCGCGAGCGCATCCGGATCCAGGGCGAGATCCGGACCCTGACGGCGCAGCAGCGCCTGTCCGGCTACGTCGTCGGGTTCCTGCCGATCGGCCTGGCGGGCTTCCTGTTCATCGCCGCACCCGGCTTCATGAAGCCGATGTTCGACAATCCGCCGGAGATCCTCGGTCTCCCGGCGGGCGTGGTCATCCTGATCTTCGGCGGTTTCATGATGTTCATGGGCTTCATGTTCATCCGCAAGATCGTCGACATCGAGGTCTAGACGATGCCCATCCTTGCGATCGTCGTCGCTGCCCTCGCGGCCGGCGCCATCCTGCTCATCGTCATCGGGCTTGCCGGCATCATCGCCGGTGGACCCCGTCCAGGCTCGGCTGACCCAGCTCGGGTCGATGCAGGCCAAGAACCTCGAGGAGCTCGAGCTCCAGCAGCCGTTCATCGAGCGGACGCTGCGCCCGCTGGCGAACCGGCTGTCCGGGCAGCGTCGCGCGCGTCACCAGCTCGTCCTTCAGCGAACGGACCGAGAAGCGGCTCGCGCTGGCCGGCAACCCCGGCGACCTCCGCGTCGCCGACTGGCTCGGCATCAAGGCGATCGGCGCGATCGTCGGCGCGATCCTGTTCTTCTTCCTGTTCGGGATCGTCGGCCTCATCGGGCTCCCGTTCGTCATCGGCGGCATCCTCATGCCGCTGGTCGGCGCGCTGTTCGGCTACACGGCTCCGGAATTCTGGCTCGGCCGCCGGGTCAAGAAGCGCCAGAAGGCGATCCTGCTGATGATCCCGGACGCGCTGGACCTGCTGACCATCTCCGTGCGTGCCGGCCTCGGCTTCGACGCCGCGCTGGGCAAGGTCGTCGAGAAGCTGCAGGGCCCGCTGTCCGACGAGTTCCGCCGGGCGCTGGCCGAGGTTCGGGTCGGCAAGGCGCGCCGCGACGCGCTGCGCGACATCGTGCCGCGGACCGAGGTCGTGCCGCTGACCAACTTCATCGGCGCGATCATCCAGGCCGAGCAGCTGGGCGTGTCGATCTCCAAGGTGCTGCAGGTCCAGTCCGAGCAGCTCCGCATCGAGCGCCGCCAGCGCGCCGAGGAACAGGCGGCCAAGGCGCCGATCAAGATGCTGTTCCCGCTGGTCGGCTGCATCTTCCCGTCGCTGTTCATCGTCATCCTCGGGCCGGCGATCATCCTCATCGTCGAGAACCTCAAGGTCTAGCCCGGTCCGGGCACCGAGCACTCGATGACCGCGCCGCTGCGCGCCCGCAATCTCGACCGCCAGACCGAGCTGGCCACGCGGCTCGAGGTCGCCGATGGCCTATGGAGCCGAGTTCATGGGCCTGATGGGCCGTCCCACCCTGGAGCCGGACACCGGGCTGTGGCTGACCGGGACGAACGGCATCCACATGATGTTCATGCGCTTCGCGATCGATGCCGTGTTCCTCGCCAAGCCGGACCAGGCGGGCGACGAGGCGCGCGCCGTCCTCTCGGTCCACCGCGGACTGCGTGCCTGGACCGGTCTCGTGCCGCTGGTCCGTGGCGCCAACGGCGTCCTCGAGCTGCCGGTCGGGACCATCGAACGCAGCGGCACGGCCGTCGGCGACCGGATCGCGCTGGAGCCTGCCACAGCCGGCTGAAGTGAGCCGCGGTGAAGCGGCGCCGGCCATCATCGACACGCGATGGCGGCCATCCGGCGGCTGACGGCCGCGACCCTCGATCTCGCCTTTCCGGCGCTCTGCTCGGGCTGTGGCCGGGAGGGCCCGCCCCTCTGTCCCGACTGCCTGCCCGAGCTCGACGCCCGTCTCGGGTTGCCGGGCGGCACGCCGCTCGGGCTGCCCGCCGATATCCCGGCGCCACTCCTGCAGCTCGACTGGTGCGCGCCGTTCGCGGGCGCCGTCCGACACGGGCTCCACGACCTCAAGTACAAGGGCGAGCGCCGCCTGGCCGAACCGTTCGGGGCGGCCGTCGCGCGACGGTGGGCGCGGGTCGGATCGGGCGCCCAGGTCGCTCGTGCCCGTCCCCGTCCACGCGGACCGGGAGCGGCAGCGCGGCTACGATCAGGCGGCCCTGATCGCGGAGGTGGCGGCCCGCGACCTCGGTCTGCCCGTCGGTCCGCGCGCTCGTCCGCCGGCGGGCGACGATCGCCCAGTTCGAGCTCGGCCGCCACGAGCGCGAGGCCAATGTCGCGGGTGCGTTCGAGGCTCGGGCCGGGCGGGAGGACGGTCGCGGGCCCGGGGCGACTGTGGTCGGTCGCTGGGTGCTGCTGGTCGACGATGTGGTCACCACCGGGGCGACGCTGGCGGCCTGCGCGACCGCGCTCCGTCGTGCCGGTGCCGTCGCTGTCAGTGCGATCGCGGTCGCCCGGGAGCGATGATCTCCGGAGGAGGCGGGCCGGGGAGGCGGCGTATACTCGGTCGCAGGCGGTCCACGACGCGACACTCGCACCGCCGCGGCGGGACCAGAACGGGCGACCAAGGCCCGGGGGGTTCGCTTGAGGACGATCGTCAAGGGCAAGAATGCCGAGGTCCCGGAGCGTGTTCGCGAGTACGCGGAACGCAAGCTCAAACGGATCGACCGGCTGCTCGACGATCAGACCGATGCCACGGTCGAGCTCTGGAGCGAGCACCACAAGAGCGCCGCGACCTCGCACGTCGCCGAGCTGACGCTGATCGTCCACGGCCAGGCCCTGCGCAGCCGCGCGACCGGCACGAGCTACCAGGAGGCGCTCGACGACGTCGTCGACAAGGCGGAGCGCATCGCGGTCGGCTACAAGGAGAAGCCGCGGTTGCGCGCCCGGCCCGAGGAGGAGAAGCAGATCCTCCGTCGTCTCGCCGACGGCTCGGCCGGCCCTGGCCGCGAACCGCGCATCGTCAAGGTCAAGCGCTTCGCCATCGAGCCGATGTTCGAGGAGGACGCGGTCGCGGCGATGGAGGAGCTGGGCCACCAGTTCTTCGTCTTCGTGAACGCCGAGACCGAACGGGTCGCCATCCTCTACAAGCGCCAGGACGGCGACTTCGGCCTCATCGAACCAGCCATCGGCGGCGACTACACAAAGGGCCGCCCCCGAGCCTCCGACCCCCCACAAAAGCCGCCTCCGCCCGTTCCTGACACTCGAACTCGACAGCGGGCGTCGGCTCGTGGTCGTCGGACGCACCGACGCCGGCGCGGCAGGCGCTTCCGTTAGGCGCAGCGCCGTAGGAGGCGACAGTCGCGTCGACGACCGGGCGGCCGCGGCGCTGGTCCCGGGCGCTCGCGTCGTACCATCGCCGAATGCTTCCCGACGGACGACGCCTCGGTGCCCACCTGCCGCTCGGCAACGGGATGGTCCGCGCCGTCGACCGCGCCAACGAGATCGGCGCCACCGCGCTGCAGATCTTCACCGACAACCCGACCGCCTGGCGGCGGCGCGCGAACCCGCCGGCCGAGGCCGAAGCGTTCCGCGCGAGGCTGGTCGAGTTCGACATCCGGCCGATCGCCGTCCACGCCTCGTACCTGGTCAACCTCGCCGGGCCGGACGAAGACGCGTTCGGACGGTCGGTGGGCGTCCTCGCCTCCGACCTCCGGACGGCGCCCGGCTTCGCCGCCCGGTACGTCAACGTCCACATCGGCTCGCACCGCGGTGCCGGGGTCGAGTTCGGGACGCAGCGCCTGGCGGACGGGCTGGCCCTCGTGCTCGCCGAGGTCGATGGCGGGCTCGACGCTCCGGCGATCATCCTCGAGAACTCGGCGGGGAGCGGCTTCGGACTCGGCACCGACGTCGCCGGTCTGGCCGCCATCGCCGAGGCGGCCGCCGCTCGTGGCATCGCCCGTGACCGCCTGGGGTTCTGCATCGATACGGCGCACGCCTGGGCCGCCGGCATCGACCTGTCGGAGCCGGACGCGATCGACGCCTTCCTCGCCGACTTCGATGCGCGGATCGGGCTCGATCGCCTGGCCATGATCCACTTCAACGATTCCAAGAGCGAGCGCGGCTCGCATCTCGACCGTCACGAGCATCTCGGGGCCGGCCGGATCGGGGCCGGCGGGCTCGGCCACCTCCTCCGCCATCCCTCGCTGGCCCGCGTCACCTACTACCTCGAGACCCCCGGGATGGACGAGGGCTACGACGCGGTGAACCTGGCGCGGGCCTATGACATCGCCGCCGGCCGGCCGCTCGCCGACCTGCCGCCCGAGGCGCTGGAGATGGGCGGCAGCCGGGCACGCACCGGGCCACCGGTCGGTCGCCGCCGGACGACACGGAGTGACGACCCCGACCACGGCTCAGGGCAGTCGCTGGCTGGCCCTCATCCCGATCGGCCTGCTGGTCGTCGCGTCCATCCTGCGTCTGCCGGACCTGGCGACCCGCGGCACGTGGGACGCCGACCAGGGCCACGACATGCTCGTGCTCCGCGCCTTCGTCCGCGACGGGGTCGTGCCCTTGCTCGGACCCCCGACGTCGCTCGGAGACGTGCACCACGGTGCGCTCTACTACTACCTGCTCGCACCGGCGGCGTTCCTGACCGGGGGCGATTCGCCGCTCGCGGTCGCGGCCCTCATCGCGCTGGCGGGGATCGCGGCCGTTCTCGTCACGTGGTGGCTGGCACGATCGATCGGCGGGCCGGTGGCCGGGCTCGTCGCCGGCCTGGCGATGGCGGTGTCCGCCTCGGCGGTCGACGAGTCGACGTTCATCTGGAACCCGAACCTGATCGCGCTGTCGAGCTCGATCGCGCTCGCGGGTGCGTGGTACGCCTGGACGACCGGGCGCCGCCGCGGGTGGGTGATCGCGGCGGTCGGGACCGCGGTGACGATGCAGTGCCACGTGCTCGGCGTGACGCTGCTGCCGGTGGTCGCAGCACTCCTCGTGGCCGATGCGCGCCGGCGGCCGCCGGGCGCAGAACGACGTGTGGTCTGGTGGACGGGCCTGGCCGGGCTCGGCATCATCGCCCTGTCGTTCCTGCCGCTGGTCGTGCACGAGCTGACCAACGACTTCTCCGAGGTCCAGGCCGCGCTCGATTACCTGCGCGGCGGCGGAGTGCCCGCGGCGAACGGACCGTTGGTGAGCTTCCTCGTCATCGGCGCTCGGGTCCTGTCATGGCCGATCGTCGGGTTGCTGACCGATGCCGGCTGGGTCGCCCTCGTGGCGGTCGCGGTCGTGATCGGCATCACCGTCTGGACCGCACGCGTGGGCACGCTCCGCGAGCGACAGGCCGCCCGCTGGCTCGGGCTCGGGCTGCTGTGGACGGCCTTTGCGCTGACCTTCCTGTCGCCCAGCCTGGCCACCATCATCCCCGACCTCCCGAACGACCACTACCACGCGTTCGCCGACCCGATGGTCTTCACCCTGCTCGGCATCGGTGCGGGCGCACTGTGGCGGCTGCGAGCGCCCTGGAGGGCGGAGCCGGACGCCGGGGGCGTCGCCCAGCGGGCCGGGCGCGCCGCCCCGACCGCCGCGGACCCCGACCCCGCCTCGGATCGTCGGTCCGTGCCCGTCGGGCCGGTCATCGCCGTCGTCGGGGTGGTCGCCATCCTTGCGTGGAACGTCGCCCGCCAGCCACCGGCCGTCCATCCCGACGGTGGCTTCCCGGCCGCCGATGCCGCGGCGGCGAGGATCATCGGCGTAGCCGACGGCGATCCGATCACCCTCGTCTCGCTGCCCGGCTTCAAGTCCACCGAAGCCTACGGCTATCCGCTCGTGCGGGCCGGGGCGGAGGTCCGAACCGCGACCGGCGGCGATCCCGATGCCGTCCTCGATGGTGTCGTGGTCGTCATCTGCGACTCCCGGTTCGAGGTCGCGATCGGGGCGCCGTGCGGCGGGCCGGCCGAGGCGACGGTCGCACCGGCCGATCGATTCGGGCAGCCCGTGGACCGGTTCGTGGCCGCCCCCGGCCGGACGATCTCGGTCTACCGGCCGGGCGTCGTGGCGTGGTCGGCCCCAGCCGACTGAGACGGCTCGTCGGCGCGACTCCCGGGCGCGCACGAGCCGTGGCGATGTTCCTCCCAGGCACACATCTCGGATATTCGAGCGTCGTCGACGACCGAATCTGACAGGAATCGCACGAATCCGAGGTCGACCACGCTCAAATATGTCGATCGCGTGCCTGACAGGAACATCGAGGGCGGTCGCGATGCCGCACGCGGCCAACTCCGCGGGGGAATCGCGAACGCCGGCGCCCCAGACGCCGGCGTTCGCTGCCCCGAGACCCGGATCGTGGAGGGCGAATCCGGGCCGTGCCCTGATGTGTGCTAGTAGCGCCCGGGCTCCCGGGTGGCGGAGCGTGACACCGGACGCACCGTGCTGACGGTGGACCCGACCCCGGCACCGACCGGGCTCGCCGCGGTAGACATGCGGCCGTTGGACCGAACAGGCGCCCGATCGGCGCTGGTGCTCGTCTCGGCCGGCTGGAAGGTTCGTCCGTAGCGGCGCATCCGCACCGCGAGGTAGTACTCCATGATCTGGCGGACCTGCGGCTCGCTCAGGAGCTCGTCCGCGCGAAGCGCGTATTCGACCCGGGCGGTCGGGTTCGTGTTGCCGGCGGCGACCAGCCCGAGATACTGCGGGGTGTCGGCGTCGTCGCGCAGCTCGCGCAGGCCGCGAGCGAGCTTGGTCGCCGTCCCGAGCGACGGCATGCGGTCGCCACGGATCAGCCGCGAGATGGTGGAGTGATCCACGCCCGACTGCTGGGCCAGCTGCCGCTGCGACATCTTCTTGGCCTTGAGCTGTGCTCGCAGCCATTCGTTGAACGCTCGGCCGTTCTGAGTGGTCATCGTTGCCTGGGCGCTCCTGGGATCGAGCCGTTGTAGAGGTTCCCTGCCCCGAACTATCCGTGGGGCGTCTGGTCACCTGTATCACCCGTTGGTACCGGGTCGTCGGCGCGCTCGATCACGAGGCGTTGGCGGTGCGGTGCGGAGCGGGTCTGTCCGGTCGGGGCACAGGGGCACTGGGTCCCCTGACCTTGGTACGTCCCCGCTCACGGATCGGTTCACACGGCGTCGGTGAACCACCGGAAAGAGACGTCCGGGTGCTGGTCACGGACAGGACAGGGCTTTCCCAGACCGCTGGGCGAAAGATACCAGTCTTACGCGATCGTCGGGATCGAGGCCCCCGGCTGCGGGATCCGGCCCATGCCGCGCGGCATCGGCGAGACCACGTAGACGATCGCGCCGAACACGATGATCGACAGGACGCTGATCGCCCAGTCGAGGATCGCGATCGCGGTCGCCTCTGGCAGCGGCACGCCGTAGACCACGGTCAGGACCCCGATCACACCGGCCTGGGCGAAGCCGAGACCGGCCGGGCTGAGCGGGATCGCGGTCAGCAGCGACCCGATCAGGGCCACGAACATCGCGCCCGACAGCCCGATCTCGACGTCGGCGAAGCCGAACGACAGGACGACGATGTAGAGACGCAGGCCCTCGGTCAGCCAGATGAGACCGGTCAGGAACGCCAGGACCGGCATGTGGCGGAGGGCGACGGCGCCGAAGACGCCTTCCTCGAAGCGCTCGTACAGCTCCGAGACCCGCGGCGGCAGCGGGAGCCGCTCGAGGATCCGCCGGCCGAAGTTGCGCATCGTGAACAGGCCGACGCCCGCCACGATCACCACCACGATGCCGACGACGAACAGGATCCGGACGGCCGGCGGCAGCCCGTTGCGGAAGCTCCAGAAGCCGACCGCCAGGCCGAGGATCGCGATGGCGAAGATGTCCAGGATGCGCTCGATGAAGACGGTCCCGAACGTCCGGCTGAGCGACGCAGGGCTGTTCATCTTGAGCAGGTACCCGCGATAGACGTCGCCGAGCTTGGCCGGCACGACGCAGTTGACGAACCACGAGATGTACAGGATCTCGGTCGAGTTTCGCAGGCTGATGACGAACCCCGTCTCGCGCAGGAGCCGCTCCCAGCGGTAGCCGCGCAGCGGGAAGCCGAGATAGAAGACGATGAAGGCGAGCAGGACCAGCGCCGGGTTGGCCTGCAGGATGAGCTGCGGGACCTCGGCCAGTCGCTCGCGGTTGAGGTACAGGAAGAAGGCGATGATCCCGAGCGGGACGACGATCGACAGGATCGTCCGCGGCTGGCGCAGCCGCTGGCTGAGCGAGATCTGCGAGACCTCGGTCGGCTCCTCCTCGATCGCTTCGATGAGCGTCTCGGGCTCGTGATGCGGGAGCGCGGCGTCGAGTCCGGGTGTGGCCTCCATCGCACCGGACCCTACCGGACCGCCCGCCGGGTCCTCTACTGGACGATGGTCCTGGCCCTCCGGCCCACTCACCGCGGCGGCTCCGGATCGGAGCCCGGCTGGTCGGCCGGCGCGATCGCGACGCGGCGGTTGCCGCGGACGCGATTGACGCCCTTCGCGACCGGGGTCCACAGTCGGACGAGGTAGCTCGCGCGCCCCGGGATGATCTCCGCGCTCCGGAGGCACGCCAGCAGGCCGGCCGCCGTCGACGGGTCGCCATCGAACGCCGTGTAGGCGACGCCGATCTCCATGATCGAGTGGGCGTCGGAGACCGAGATCCCGGGCAGGCGGTGCTCGAGGGCGAACGCCTGGGCATCCTCGTTGCCATGGCCGATCAGCCGGGCGTTGTGCGTCTCCACCCAGTCGATCAGCGGCACGAGGTCCGCCATGCCCGCATCGTTGAGCAGCGACCGGCGATGGCCGTCGAACGGATGCGGGATGCCGACCAGGCCGCCCTGGTCGCGCGCGGCGGCGATCGCGTCGACGACCGGCAGCCCGGGCGGGATGGCCCGCTCGAGGAAGAGGCAGATGAGGTCGCCACCGAGCGTCTTGACCTCCTCACCGACGATCACGGTCAGCCCGGCCGGCGCCATCTCCCGGGCCTCGAGCGCGACGTCGATCCGATCGTGGTCGGTGATCGCGAGGTGCGTCAGCCCGCGATCGACGGCAGCCTTGAGCATGTCCTTGGGTGCGGACAGCGAGTCGAAGCTGCCGCGCGATGGGTGTGCAGATCCGCGAACGCCCGGCCGGCACGACGTGCTCGGGCCGTCACCCGGTCGACTCGCATCAGACCTGCTGGACCAGCGACTTCTTGAAGAAGTCGAAGTGTTCCAGGGCGAGCCCGGTGCCGAGGGCCACGCAGAGGAGGGGGTTCTCGGCGACGTGGCATGGGACGCCGGTGACCTGGGTGAGCAGCTTGTCGATGTTGCGCAACAGCGCCCCGCCGCCCGACATGACCATGCCCTTGTCGATGATGTCGGACGACAGCTCGGGCGGCGTCTGCTCGAGGACGGAGCGGACCGCGGCGACCAGCTGCTGGAGCGGCGCCTCGATCGCCTCCATGACCTCGCTGCTGGTGATCGGGATCGTGCGCGGCAGGCCGGCGATGAGGTCGCGGCCGCGCACCTCCATCGTCAGCTCGCGATCGAGCGGGAGCGCCGTCCCGATCGCGATCTTGACCTCCTCCGCCGTCCGCTCGCCGACCATCAGGTTGTACTTCTTGCGGATGTAGGTGGCGATCGACTCGTCGAACCGGTTGCCGCCGACCCGGAGGCTGTGCGACACGACGATGCCGCCGAGGGCGATGACCGCGATCTCGCTGGTCCCGCCGCCGATGTCGATGATCATGTTGCCCGACGGGCCGCTGATCGGGACGTTCGCGCCGATGGCCGCGGCCAGCGGCTCCTCGATGAGGTACGCCTCCTTGGCGCCGGCCTTGAGCGCGGCATCGCGGACGGCCCGCTTCTCGACGCTGGTCACGCCGGCCGGGACCGAGATCATCACCTCGGGCTTGCCGAACCCGATCCGGCCCTTGCGGACCTTGCCGATGAAGTGGCTGAGCATGGCCTCGGTGATGACGTAGTCGGCGATGACCCCGTCCTTCATCGGTCGGATGGCATGGATGTTGCCGGGCGTCCGGCCGATCATCTCGCGCGCTTCCTCGCCGACGGCGACGATCCGGTTGTCGTCCGAGACGGCGACCACGCTGGGTTCGGTGATGACGATGCCCTTGCCCTTCACGTAGACGAGGACGTTGGCCGTGCCGAGATCGATGCCGATCTTCATGGGGCTGTGCCGACCGTCCCTTCCGCCGCGCGCGAGATGCTGGCACCGATCGCCAGGAACTTGCGCTCGATGTTCTCATAGCCCCGGTGAACGTGGTGCGCACCGCGGATGGTCGTGCTCCCCTCGGCCGCCAGGGCGGCGAGGATGAGCGAGGCACCGGCCCGCAGGTCGCCGATCTCGACGGCCGCGCCGACCAGCTGCGACGGACCCTGGATCGTCGCGTGCCGGGCGTCGCGGCATGGTGACGTCGGCGCCCATCTTGGCGACCTCGGCGAGCCATTCGAGACGGTCCTCGAAGATCGCCTCGTGGACGTGCGAGGTCCCGCTGGCCTGCGTCAGCAGCACCGCGGTCGGTGGCTGGAGATCGGTGGCGAGGCCCGGGTAGGGTGCCGTCGTGATGTCGGTGGCGCGATAGCCCGCGCCGCGGCAGCGCCGAGCCGTCGACCTCGATGGTGTCGCCCGCGCACGACACGTCGACCCCGATCCGATCGACCGTCTCGATGAACGAGGCGAGGTGGTCGCACGGGGCGCCCTCGAGCGTCAGCCGGCCGCCGGTGACCGCGGCGGCGATGACGAACGTGCCGGCCTCGATCCGGTCCGGGATGACGTGGTGGTCGGCGCCGCGCAGGCGCTTGCGGCCCTCGATCTCGATGGTGTCGGGATAGGTCCGCTCGACGGCGGCGCCCATCTGCTGGAGGAACGCGATGAGGTCGTCGACCTCGGGCTCCTGGGCGGCCGGCCGGATGACCGTGTGTGCCCTCGGCGAGGGTCGCCGCCAGCATCGCGTTCTCGGTGCCCATCACCGACACGAACGGGAAGCGGACCTCGGCGCCGCGCAGCCGGCCGGGCGAGGTCGCGAAGTAGTAGCCGTTGCGGTACTCGATCGAGGCGCCGAGCGCGCGCATCGCCTCGACGTGGAGGTCCACCGGCCGGCGCCCGATCCGGTCGCCGCCGGGGTTGCTGATGATGACCTGCCCGAAGCGGGCCAGGAGCGGGCCGAGCAGGATGAAGCTCGCGCGCATCCGGGCTGCCGCCTCGAGCGGCACGAACAGCCACTCGACGTCGCCCGAGGCGACCTCGTAGACGTTGTCGGCCGGATGGTCGACGACGACGCCGAGGTCGCGCAGCGTCTCGGCCATGACCCGCACGTCCTCGATCTCCGGGACGTTGGTGAAGCGGCAGCGCTCGCCGGTCAGCGTCGCCGCGGCCAGCAGCTTGAGCGCCGCGTTCTTCGACCCGCTGATCGGCACCGTCCCGGACAGCGGCCGGCCACCCTCGATCCGGAAGATCTCCCTGGCGACCGGCTCGGGCCGGAACTCCCAATGGAACGGCCGCGCGTCAGCCATGGGGGTCCCGGTGCCGCGCTGGCGCGGCAGCGATGGTGATGGTCAAGGCATCAACCGCGGTGCCGCGGTCCTTCACGGTGGCGTCGTTCGGCGACGCGGATCCGGAGGAGGGCCTGCTGGAGCTGCGCCCGCGCCGCGGCAAGGTCGACCGCATCGGTCGGGGCCGCACCCTCGAGCGCCCGCTCGGCTTCGCGCCGGGCTTCCTGGGCCTTCTCGAGATCGATCTCGCTCGCCATGTCGGCCGTCTCGGCCATCACGACGACCCGGTCCGGCCGGACCTGCAGGAAGCCGCCGACGATCGCGAACGACTCCTCCGCGCCGCCCTTCCGGATGCGCAGCTCCCCGATGCCAAGCAGTCGACACGAGCGGCGCATGGTGCGGCAGCACCCCCAGCTCGCCCTCGCTCCCGGGCAGCTGCACCGAATCGACGGTGTCCGAGTAGGCCAGCCGCTCCGGCGTCACGATCTCGAGAAGGAGGGCATCCTACCTACTCCACTCAAATGGGGTGGGGCGATCGAGGCACGGCGGGTGGCGCCGGCCGGGCGCCGAGGCGCGCCTCCGTTAGGCGCAGCGCCGTAGGAGGCGCAGATCGGTGACCGGCCGGTGACGGGCCCCGCCGTCACGACCCGAGCTTCGCGGCGTTCTCTCGAACGTCGTCCAAGCGTGCCCGGCCAGGAAGAACGCCTGCTCCGGCAGCGTGTCGCGTCTTGCCTTCGAGGATCTCCTTGAACGACGCGACCGTGTCCTTGATGTTCACGTACTTGCCCGAGCGGCCGGTGAAGACCTCGGCGACGAAGAACGGCTGGCTCATGAACCGCTGGAGCCGCCGCGCCCGGGCGACCGTCGCCTTGTCCTCCTCGGACAGCTCGTCGATGCCGAGGATGGCGATGATGTCCTGGAGGTCGCGGTAGCGCTGCAGGACGCGCTGCGTCTCGCGGGCGACGTCGTAGTGGTCCTGGCCGACGATGTTCGGGTCGAGCACGCGCGACGTCGAGGTCAGCGGGTCGACCGCCGGGATAGATGCCGAGCTCGGCGATGCTCCGCTCGAGGCGGATCGTCGAGTCGAGGTGGGCGAAGGTCGTCGCCGGCGCCGGGTCGGTGTAGTCGTCGGCCGGGACGAAGACGGCCTGGAGCGAGGTGATCGACCCGTCGCGGGTCGAGGTGATCCGCTCCTGGAGGCCGGCCATCTCGGTGGCGAGGTTCGGCTGGTAGCCGACCGCGGACGGCATCCGCCCGAGCAGGGCCGAGACCTCGGAGCCCGCCTGGGTGAAGCGGAAGATGTTGTCGATGAACAGGAGCACGTCGCGGTGCTCCTCGTCGCGGAAGTACTCGGCCATCGTCAGGCCGGTCAGGCCGACCCGCTGGCGGGCGCCCGGCGGCTCGTTCATCTGGCCGAACACGAACGCCGTCTTGGCGATGACGCCCGACTCGGTCATCTCGTGGATGAGGTCGTTGCCCTCGCGGCTGCGCTCGCCGACGCCCGCGAACACCGACACGCCGGCGTGCTCCTGGGCGACGTTCCGGATCAGCTCCTGGATGATGACCGTCTTGCCGACGCCGGCGCCGCCGAAGATGCCGATCTTGCCGCCCTTCTTGAACGGGCAGATCAGGTCGATGACCTTGAGCCCGGTCTCGAACACCTCGATCTCGGTCGACTGCTGGTCGAAGGCGGGCGGGTCGCGATGGATCGGCAGGTGGACCTCGGCGACGACGTCGCCCTTGCCGTCGATCGGATGGCCGAGCACGTCGAACACGCGCCCGAGGGTGGCCTCCCCGACCGGGACCGAGATCGGCGCGCCGGTGTCGCGGACCTCGACGCCGCGGGCGAGCCCGTCGGTCGTGGTCATCGCGACGGCACGGACCCAGTTGTTGCCGAGGTGCTGCTGGACCTCGCAGACGAGCGGCTCCTGGCCTTCGCGCACGATCTCGACGGCGTTGTAGATGCCCGGCAGGCCGACCGGCCGGGAACTCGATGTCCACGACGGGGCCGGTGATCTGGATGACTCGGCCGGTCGCGGCCGGTGCGGCTGTCGCCATGTCGGGGGTGCCTCCTGCGTCCTTCGGGATCTCAGCGAGCGCTCGCGCCGGACGCGATCTCGATCATCTCGCGGGTGATGTTGGCCTGGCGGACCTTGTTGTACGAGAGGGTCAGGTCCTCGATGAGCTCTTCGGCGTTCTCGGTCGCGTTCTTCATCGCGACCATCCGGCTCAATTCCTCGCTGGCCTTCGCCTCGAGGACCGCCTGGAACAGGCGCGTCGCGACGTAGCGTGGCAGGAGCTGCTCGAGCACGGCCGACGCGCTCGGCTCGAAGATGAACTGGTTGCCCGGGATGCCCTCGGTGTCCTCGGCGGGCTGGATCGGCAGGATCGTGAGCGCCGTCGGGCCGCTGGACGAGGGTCGACACGAACAGGCTGTACACGATGTCGACCCGCGCGTACGTGCCGGCCAGGAAGTCGTCCGTGACCAGGCGGGCCAGCGGCAGCACGTCGGCGAACGCCGGCCGGTCGCCGAAGGTCGCGAAATGCGCCTCGAGCGGGACGCCGGACCGGCGCATCGCGTCGCGACCCTTGCGCCCGACCGTGATGAGCGCCACGTCGCCGGGGTTGTCGACGATGTCGCGCGAGACGAAGCGGACGATGTTGGTGTTGAGCGGCCCCGACAGCGGCCGGTCCGTCGTGATCAGCACGATCAGCCGCTTGCCGCCCTCCGGCGTGGCGAGGAGAGGGTGGTCCTCCTGCCCGAGAACGGCAGCCAGGTCGGCCAGCACCTCGTCGAGCTTTTCGGAGTACGGGCGAGCAGCCAGCGTGGCGTCCTGGGCGCGCTTCAGCTTCGAGGCGGCGACGAACTGCATCGCCCGCGTGATCTGCTTGATGTTCTTGACGGAGCCGATCCGTCGGCGGATGTCGCGCTGACTTGCCACGTGGTGTTCGCTCCCCGCCTACGCCAGGAACGAGGTGCGGAAGGCCTCGATGGCTTCGTCGAGCGCCTTGCCGAGATCGTCGGAGAGGGCCTTCTTGTCGGCCAGCTCCTTGAGGATGTCGGGGCGCTCGGTCTCGAGGAAGCGGTAGAACTGCGTCTCGAAGTCGCGCACCCGCGGCGTCGGGACGTCGTCGAGCTTGCCGTGCGTCGCCGCGTACAGGATGGCGACCTGCTTCTCGACACCGAGCGGCTGGTACTGCGGCTGCTTGGTGATCTCGGACAGCTTCTCGCCGCGGGTCAGCTGGTCGCGGGTCGCCTTGTCGAGGTCGGACGCGAACTGCGCGAACGCAGCCAGCGAGCGGTACTGGGCGAGGTCCAGCTTGAGCGGCGCGGCGACCGTCTTCATCGCCTTGGTCTGGGCCGCGGAGCCGACGCGCGAGACCGAGATGCCGATGTTCAGCGCGGGGCGCTGGCCGGCGTTGAACAGGTCGGTCTCGAGGAAGATCTGGCCGTCGGTGATGGAGATGATGTTGGTCGGGATGTAGGCGGACACGTCACCGGCCTGCGTCTCGACGATCGGCAGCGCGGTGATCGACCCGCCGCCGTTCTCCTCGTTCATCCGCGCGGCTCGCTCGAGCAGGCGGCTGTGGAGGTAGAACACGTCGCCGGGATATGCCTCGCGTCCGGGCGGCCGGCGCAGCAGCAGGGCCATCTCGCGATACGCCCAGGCGTGCTTGGACAGGTCGTCGTAGATGCACAGCGCGTCCTTGACCACGCCCTGACCGGGCACCTCGACGCCCGCCTCCATGACCTCCTCGGCCATCGCCACGCCCGCGTACGGGGCGAGGTACTGGAGCGGGGCCGGGTCCTCGGCGCCGGCGACGACGACGATCGTGTACTCCATCGCGCCGTACTGCTCGAGGACGGCCACGGTGTTGGCCACGGTCGAGAGCTTCTGGCCGATGGCCACGTAGATGCAGACCAGGCCCTTGCCCTTCTGGTTGATGATCGTGTCGAGGCAGATCGCGGTCTTGCCGGTCTGCCGGTCGCCGATGATCAGCTCGCGCTGGCCGCGGCCGATCGGGATCAGCGCGTCGATGGCCTTGACGCCGGTCTGGACCGGCGTGTCGACCGACTGGCGGACGATGACGCCGGGGGCGATGCGCTCGACCGGGCGGCTGGCGGTCGTGGCGATCGGGCCCTTGTCGTCGAGCGGACGCCCGAGCGGGTCCACGACCCGGCCGAGCAGCGCGGCGCCGACCGGCACCTCGACCACGCGACCCGTCGTCTTGACCGTGTCGCCTTCCTTGATCGCGGTCGCGTTGCCGAGGATGACCGCGCCGACCGTCTCCTCCTCGAGGTTGAGGGCCATGCCCATCAAGCCGTTCGGGAATTCGAGCAGCTCGGAGGACAGCGCGCCGGACAGCCCGTAGATCTGGGCGATGCCGTCGCCGACCTCGACGACCGTCCCGACGCTGCGCGTCTCGACGCCGGAGTCGAAGTCGTCGATCGCGGACTTGATGATGCTGGTGATCTCGTCGGAACGGATGGCCATCGGTGTCAGATCTCCTAGAGGGCGCCCGAAACGAGCTGGTTCCGCAGTCGCTCGAGGCGGCCCCGGACGCTGCCGTCGATCATGCGGTCGCCGACGCGCACGACGAGGCCACCCAGCAGGCTGGGATCGACCTGGACGTCGAGCTCGACGCGACCGTTGGTGTACTGCTCGAGCCGCTGGGTCAAGGCACGGACCTCGTCCTCGGACAGCGGTGCGGCGCTGGTGGCGGTGGCTTCGGTGATGCCCTGCCGGACGTTGTCGAGGCGGCGGAACTCGGCGGCCACCCTGGGCAGCTCGTGGATCCGGCCGCGCTTGATCATCAGCCCGATCAGGTTGAGGACCGGTCGCAGCGCGATCTTGCCGAAGACCTCGTTCGCCATGGCGAGGCGAGTCTCGAGCGCGACCGCGGGATTGGCCAGCATGTGGCCGACCTGCTCGTCCGCCGCGATCGCGGCCGACGTCTCGAGCGCCTCGCGCCAGGCGGCCGACGCTGTCGTCCCGGAGGGCGACCTCGAAGGCGGCCTCGGCGTAGCGGCGTGCCGCGGACTCGCGACCCGGCATCAGTCGGTCACCATCAGTTGGAGGAGCCGCCGACGCCGGAGGTGCGGATGAACTCCTCGACCAGGCGTCGCTGGCGCTCGTCGGACATGGTCTCGCCGACGACCTTGCCGGCGGCGAGCAGGGCGAGGTCGGCGACCTCGGCGCGGACGTCGGCGATCGCGCGGATCTTCTCCGCCTCGATCTCCGCGGCCGCCCGGACGCGCAGCCGCTCGAGCTCTTCGCGGGTCGCCGCGATGTCGGCGTCGCGCGACTCCTGGGCGACCTTCTGGGCACGGACCAGGATGTCGTTCGCCTCGCGGCGTGCCTCGCCGAGCGTCGCGACCCGTTCGGCCTCGGCGCTCTCCCGATCGCGGCGTGCCTGCTCGGCGTCCTTGAGACCCTGCTCGATCCGGTCCTTGCGCTCCCCCAGCATCTTCTGCACCGGCTTGAGCGCGAACGTCCAGAGGATGGCGAAGAAGACGAGGAAGTTGAGGGCGCTGACGATCACCCAGAACAGGTTGATCTGGAAGAGCGCCTGCCCCTCTGCGGCGAGCTGTGCGGCTTGGTGGCCTGCCCCGGTGGCGGTGGCCAGGATGTCCACGGGCTACGCGGGCTGGATGAAGATGGCGAGCAGGCCGACGACGATCGCGAGGACGCCGAGCCCTTCTGCGAAGGCCGCGAGGATGATCGCGATACCGCGGATCTGGCCGGCGGCGTCCGGGTTGCGCCCGATCGCCGCCGCGGCCATGCCGCCGAGGATGCCGATGCCGATGCCCGGGCCGAGTACGCCAAGGGCTGCGAGTCCGGCGCCTGTGTAATCCATCGTGTTCCTTCCTCCTGTGCCCCGAGCCTGCGGCTCGGGATCATGGTGACCGGGGTGAGTCGCGCTCGTCCGGCGCGTCAGTGTGCGGGCTGGAGTGCCGGCGGTTCGTGGCCTTCGAGCGTGTCGAGGGCCTCCTCCGCGACGTGCCCCTCTTCGTGGTCGTGGCTCTCGATCGCGAGCGTGATGAAGACCAGGGTCAGGATGCTGAAGATCAGCGCCTGGATCGCGTTGAGCAGGAAGTCGAGCCCGAGCAGGCCGACCGGGATGATGGCCAGGGTCAGGCCGGTGATGACGCTCAGCGCGACCTCGCCGCCGTAGATGTTGCCGAAGAGTCGCATCGACAGCGTGATGGGCTTGACGAACTCGAGCATCAGCTCGACCAGCCCGACGAACAGCGCGATGAACCCGGCGGCGATGCCCGATCCGGAACTCGTAGAACGGGAAGAACTTGCCGGCATAGCCGCGGAAGCCGAGCTTGCGGAAGCCCTCACCCTCGAAGATGACGAACGACACGAGCGCCAGGCCGAGCGTGATGTTGACGTCGCTCGACGGCGCGCGCAGCCACTCGACGCGACCGACGCCGGGCACCAGCCCGATCCAGTTCGAGAAGATGATCAGCAGGAAGAACGACACGAACAGGCCGAGGTAGGGCCGGGCGCTCGGGCCGGCGATGCCGATGCCGAAGTCGGTCAGGAACTCGTAGAACGTCTCGAACACGTTCTGGCCGCGGCCGGGGACCAGCCGGCGGCCACGGGTCAGCAGGATGGCCCCGATGAGGACCAGGATGATGACCAGCCACTGGGTCACGATCGTGTTGCTGATGCTCGGGTAGAAGACGATGAGCTGGCTCGGATCCGGGGCGGGCGCCGAGGTCAGCGATCACGAGCGTCTCGGGCGCCGGGAACTCCAGCGTGCCATTGATGAAGCAGACGGGGTAGGGGCACGGATCGCCGGCCGCGCCGTCCTTGGGGAACGGCGGCACGAGGATGACCGCGACGATGTTGAGGACGATGATCGCGCCGATGAACAGGAACCAGCGCTGGGACAGCCCGCGACCGGACGTCGGCTGGGGCTCGGGCGCGGGGGCCTCGGCGGTCCCCGGGGTCATGTCCTGCTCGCTCGACACGCTCGCTCCACACACAGGAGCGCGGCTCGACGCCGCGCTCGGTTCCCCCTTAGCCGGTCGGGCAGTGACCGGTCAATCGAATGACTTCAGGAACCGATCCACCATCCGGATGATCATCACGGTCCCGGCTCCGGCGCCG
Organism: uncultured Chloroflexia bacterium; assembly: GCA_963813225.1. Classification (GTDB taxonomy): domain Bacteria; phylum Chloroflexota; class Limnocylindria; order Limnocylindrales; family CSP1-4; genus SPCO01. Next base: position 296,037 of record CAWEYB010000001.1, read on the forward strand.
AGGAAGAACCCGATGAGCATGAAGACCGGAAAGGTCGTCCCCACCTGCCCGTCGACCCAATGGCCAGCGAGCGCTCCGACCAGCGTCGTCACCAGGAGTGAGATGCCGATCTCCGAGAAGAGGACTACGTAGGCCCCGCCTCGTCCGGGCTCGATCATGGGCGACCTGACACGGCCGCGGCAGTATAGCAGGAGCGTCCCGCCGCAACCGTGGCGCAACCGGGCTCAGCGGTCGAGGGCGAGGGCATCCAGGTAGACCCGACCGCCGCCGATCGGGCGGATCTCGATCGTGTGCGTGCCCAGCGATGAGAAGTGGCGATGGAAGATGAGCCGGTGGTAGCCGTTGCTCGAGACGTGGAGGTTGATCGTCGCCGCCAGCACGCCGTCGATCCAGACCTGGGCGGTCCCGCTGGCGGTCGTCTTGGTCGCGATCCAGGCGACGTCGCGCATCGAGCCGGTATAGCGGGCGCGTGCTGACGTCGACGATCGCGTAGCGGTGGCTGCCGCCCAGCGCCTGGCTGTTCGAGCTCGTCGTCCAGGAGCCCGTGTAGACCACGCTCGAGCTGGTGTTCTGGATCGCGGACGGGCTTGAAGGCCGGCCCGTAGACATACGCGCTGACGTTGCCCTGACGGTCTGTGGCCCGGACCCGGAAGCGGTACGTCGTGTTGGTCGTCAGCGTCCGGGTGACCGAGGTCGCCGTCGCGCTCGACAGGCTGACCGTGCCGTACGAGCCGCCGTTGACGCTGACCTGGACCTGGTACTTCGCGATCCCGGTGCCGCCCGTGTCCGCGCCTGACCAGCTGATCTTCTCGCGCGTCGTCGTGCTCCCGACGACCTGGTTGTAGAACGATTCGACCGGCGCGACGACCGTCGGCTTGGCCGTGTCCTTGACCACGGTGACCAGCACGGTCGCCGAGTCCGTCCCGCCGTGGCCGTCGCTGATCGTGTAGGTGAAGACGTCGTTGCCGACGTACATCTGGACGGGGTCATAGGTGAGGCCGGTGCCGCCGCCGGTGATCGCGACCGTGCCGTGGGCTCCGTTCGTCTTGCCGGTGATCGTCAGCGTGTCGTGCTCGACGTCGCTGTCGTTGGCCTTGACCGCGAGGGCGGTCGGGCCGGCGCTCTCGGGGACGGTCAGGCCGGCGTCGTTCACGGCGTTCGGTGGGTCGTTGACCGGCGGTGATCGTGACCGACACCGTGCCGGTCGCCGATCCGCCGTGCCCATCGGAGATGGTGTAGGTGAAGCTGTCGGTCCCGTTGGCGTTGGCATTCGGCTTGTAGGTCAGCCCGGTGCCCGATCCGGTGATGACGACGACGCCCTTGGCGCCATCCGTCTTGCCCGTGATGGTCCGGGCGTCGCCGTCCGGGTCCGTGTCGTTGCCGAGCACAGGGACCGCGGTCGCCGGCGCGTCCTCGAGGACCGTGATGCTGTCCGGCGCCGCCACCGGGGCGTGGTTGACGTGGGTGATCGTCACCGACACGGTGGCGGTATCGGTCCCGCCGTGCCCGTCCGAGATGGTGTAGCGTGAAGCTGTCGCTGCCGCTGATCCCGGCGTTCGGCTGGTAGGTCAGGCCGCTGCCCGATCCGGTGATGACGACGACGCCCTTGGCGCCGTTCGTCTTGCCCGTGATGGTCAGCGGGTCGTGGTCGGCATCGCTGTCGTTGGCCAGGACGTTGATGGCTGTCGGCGATGCGTCCTGGAGCAGGGTCTTCGCGTCGTTGCCCGCGACCGGCGCGGTGTTGGTGTTGTTGATCGTGACCGACACGGTGCCCGTATCGGTCCCGCCGTGCCCGTCGGAGATGGTGTAGGTGAAGCTGTCGGCACCCGTCGCATCGGTCGTCGGATGGTAGGTCAGGCCCGTGCCACCACCGGTGATCACGACCGAGCCCTTGCCACCGTCCGCCTTGCCGGTGATCGTCAGGGTGTCGAGGTCGGCATCGGTGTCGTTGCCCAGCACGTTCACGGCCGTGGCAGGTGCATTCCGCCCGACAGTCAGGCTGTCGGCGACGGCGACCGGGGCGTGGTTCGTGGCCGAGACATCGATCGTCATGGTGTTCGGCGTGGGATCGAGGTCGGTCCCGCCATCCGCGGTGCCGCCGTCGTCCCGGACCTGGAACGTGAACGATGCGTAGCCGGGGCCGTATGGACCTGCTCCCGCAGCGAAGGTGAGGTCGCCGCCGGTGACGTCGGCGACGGGGATCGAGTCGCCCGCCAGGACGGGCGTGCCGTTGTCGGCGAGGACGCCGGCCGCCGGCAGCGTCGCGATGGTGACGGCCGACAGGTCGTCCGGGGGCGTGTCGTGCGCGTCCGTGAAGCCGAGATCGGCCGGGGCGAAGACGTACGGCGTGTCGGTCGTCGTGGCGACGGTGTTGTCGGTGCCGTCCGGCGCATCGTTGACCGACGCGACGTCGACGGTGACGGTCGCGGTGTCGGTCGAGCCCACGCCGTCGTCGAGCGTATAGGTGAAGGTGTCGATCCCGTTCGCATCTCCATGCGGCGCATAGGAAACCGACAGGCCGTCGACCGCGATCGTCACGTCTCCGAGCGTGCCCTGGGTCACCGCGGTGATCGTCGAGCCGGAGGGGAAGATGTCATTGGCGAGGACGTCGAACGAGACCGGGCTCGGCAGCTGGTCCTCGACGATGGCTTCCGGGTCGTCTGTCGCGTCGACGCCGACGATGACGGTGACGGTCCCGTCATCGGTCGACACGCCGTCGGTGACCGTGTAGTCGAAGGTGTCGAGACCGTGGTAGTCGGTGTCGGGCGCATACGTGAGGGTCAGCTGGTCGCCGGCCACCTCGACCGTGCCGTGACCCGCTGGGCCCGCGGAAACGATCGTCAGCCCGGCGCCGAGGTCGTTGCCGAGCACGTCGATCGTCGTCGCAGGCGCGTTGACAGGGACGGCAGCGTTGTCATCGACCGCGGTCGGGTCCGCGGCAGACACGATCGCCGGCAGCAGCCCGGCGAGAAAGGCGCCCATGAGCAGGGCGGTGGCGGCGGATCGCAACCGATCAGCAGGGAACATCGATGGTCACCGCTTGTGCGTCTTCGCCACCCGACCCTGACACGGTCAGGATGACGGTGTAACTCGACTGACCGCCGTCAAAGGCGTGGCCGACAACCTTACTCGACGACGTGTTCCCGTCATCGAAGTCCCAGTGGTAGCTGGTCGCGTGCGTCGAACCCGACGCGTCGAACGTGATCGAGGTCCCCGGTGCAGCGCATGTCGCCGATGCGGAGATCTTGGCGACCGGCAGGGCGGGGGTCGGGGTCGGCTTCGGGGTGGGTGTTGGTGTCGGCTTGGTCGTCGGCTTCGCGGTCGGCGTCGGTGTCGGGATCGGTGTCGGTCTCGGCGTCCGTCTCGGCGTCGGCGCCGGGGCGCCCTTCGACGACGGAACGGGCTTGGGAGTCGGGCTCGGACCGACGACAGGCGTCGCAGAAGCCGCCCCCGCCTGAGCGCTGACCGAGGGCGTCGCTGCGGGAGTGGCGGCCGAGCCTCCAGCCGCCGCGGCGGAGGCCGGCGTCGAGGACCGTCCGCTTGACTGCTCGCTCGGGTCGGCACCGGTCACGGCGAAGGCCGTCGGCTGAGGCCCTCCACCGAGTCCTCCGGGCCAGACGAGGATCGCGACGATGCCGAAGACGGCGAGCGCGATCAGCGCCACCCCGGCGTCGCGGACCAGCCGCTCGCGGGGCGCCGCAGGCTCAGCTGGCAGGGAACCCGCGGGACCTGTCGGGGCGCCGGCCGCGACACGCCCGGCGGTGCTGGCGGCGACGTGGCCTGCAGCGGCCGCACGCGCCGCCGCAGCCGTGGCGGCCGCACCAGCGGCGGCCGGCGGGACAGGGCTCGTGGAGACCGGCGGGACGGGTGCGTCGGGCACCCCGATGCGATACGCGACCTCGTCCGCGGTCAGGGCTGCAGCCGTCTCGCCCGTATCGGGCGGCGTCGGCGGCGCCGTCGGCCTGCCGGTCAGGCGGCGGACGAGGTACATGCCGATCGATCGGTCGACGGCGTCATGCACCCCGCGCGACGGGCCAGACGGCGCGGAGCCTTCGGGCGCCTTCGGGGGGTCGAAGAGTTGCGGACCGTGATCGACCAGCCGACGATCCCGACGAGCACGACCGCCGCAGCGGCCGCAGTGATGGCGATGACAAGGTCAAGCGACATGGATGTCCTGAGCGGACGCGAACCGCGTTCGCGTGACGGACGGGGATGCTAGCACTCGTTCGGGACCCCGCCCATCGCGTCAGAAGACCTAGTCACCGGGGACCTTCGGCGGCGTGATCGTGTCGTAGGCGTCGGCCTCCAGCTCGTCGGGCCGGTCGAAGTCGCCGCGTGTCGGAATGAAGAGGATCAGGCCGAACGCCACGAACAGGCCGACGAATGCATAGACCTGGGTGACGCCCGACAGCAGCAACGAGAGCACCGCGAGCACGAGACAGATGCCGTAGATCGCGAGGACGGTCTGCCGGTGTGACAGCCCGAGGTCCAGGAGCCGGTGATGGATGTGCGTCCGGTCGGGGCTGAAGGGCGAGCGCCGCTCGGACAGCCGGCGGACGATGATCCAGAACGTGTCGATGATCGGGACGCTGAGGACGAGCAGCGCGACCGCCACCTTCGCCGTCCCGAGGATGGCGAGCACCGCTAGCGTGTAGCCGACGAACTGGACGCCACTGGTCCCCGCGAAGATCGTGGCCGGATGGAAGTTCCAGCGCAGGAACCCCAGCAGGGATCCGGCCAGCGCGAAGCAGAGGACCGCGATGAGCGGCTGGGCGACCACCTGGGTCGTCAGGCTGATGATCCCGAGCGTCACGGCGGCGATGAAGGCCACCCCCGACGACAGGCCGTCCAGGCCGTCGATCCAGTTGATGCTGTTGATCATCCCGACGATCCAGAAGATGGTGAGCCCGGCGGCGACCGGCCCGGTGAAGCGGAAGTCCGGCCCGAACGGGTTCGTGATGAAGGTGATCGAAACCCCGAGGGCGACCGCGGCGCCGGCCAGGGCGATCTGGCCGATCAGCTGGTACCGGGCGCGGAGGTCGAACAGGTCGTCCATCGCGCCGAGACCGGCCGCGACGGCGCCACCGAGCAGCAGGGCTACGACCTCGGACGTGTCGAAGCTGAACGGGATCGGCACGAGGTCGGCCGTCTGGTTGATGAGCAGGAACAGCGCGGCGACCAGCAGGAACGCCGCGCTGACGGCCAGACCGCCGCCTCGCGGCACCGGGATGGTGTTGATCCGGCGGGCCTCAGGCCGGTCGACGATCTCGTAGCGCAGCACCACCCGGCGAACGACCGGCGTCACGACGAGGGCGATGAGGGCGGCGAGGATGAAGACGGCCAGGATCGGAGCGACGAAGTCCCCGACGTTCGAGATGAACGTCATCCTGGCCGGATCCCGCTGGCCGGCGGGGCGATCGTCGGGTCGGTCACGCCGCCGGCAGGCCCGGGACCGGGAATCTGTCGACGATCTCGCGGACCGCGCCGGCGAGGCGCTCCTGCTCGGCCGGCTCGTCGCGGCGGCGGATGGCGTCGATGATGATCCGCCCGATCGCGCGCATCTCGTCCGGACCGAACCCGCGGGACGTCGCGGCCGGCGTCCCGATCCGGATGCCCGAGGCCGTGTTGGGCGGCAGCGTGTCGAACGGGATGGCGTTCTTGTTGACGGTGATGCCGATCTCGTCGAGCAGGTGCTCGGCTTCCTTGCCGGTGACACCCAGCGGAGTCACGTCCACCAGCATGAGGTGATTGTCGGTGCCGCCGGACACGACCCGCGCACCGAGCCCGGCCAGCGTCTCGGCCATGACCGCGGCGTTCGCGACCGTGCGCCGCTGGTCGTTCCGGAATGTCTCCTCGGCGGCCAGCTTGAAGGCGACGGCCTTGCCCGCGATGACCTGCATGAGCGGGCCGCCCTGGATGCCCGGGAAGGTGGTCCGGTCGACGGACGCGGCCAGCGCGCCATCCGCCGCCCCGTTCTTGACCGTGGGGAACGCGTCCGGGTCGAGCCCGGGCCGCAGCGTCCGTCGCGAGAAGATCATCCCGCCGCGAGGGCCGCGGAGCGTCTTGTGCGTCGTCGTGGTCACCAGGTCGGCGTGCGGGAACGGGCTCGGGTGGACGTCGGCGGCGACGAGACCGGCGATGTGGGCCATGTCGATGAACAGGATGGCGCCGACGTCCTCGGCGATCGACGCCATCCGCTCGAAGTCCCACAGCCGCGGATACGCCGACGCGCCGCCGACGATCAGCTTCGGCCGGACGTCCTTCGCCTGGACGGCCATCGCGTCGTAGTCGATCCGCTCCGTGTCCTGCCGCACGCCATAGGCATGGACCTCGTACAGCCTGCCCGAGAAGTTGAGCCCCATCCCGTGCGTGAGATGGCCACCGTGGGCGAGGTTCATGCCCATGATCCGGTCGCCGGGCTCGAGGACGCTGAAGTAGGCGACCATGTTCGCCTGCGCACCCGAGTGCGGCTGGACGTTGACGTGCTCGGCGCCGGGGAAGAGGGCGAGGGCTCGGTCCTGGGCGAGGCGCTCGGCGATGTCAACGAACTCGCAGCCGCCGTAGTAGCGCTTGCCCGGCAGGCCTTCCGCGTACTTGTTGGTGAGCCAGGAGCCCTGCGCCTCCATGACGGCCGCCGACGTGTAGTTCTCGCTCGCGATCAGCTCGATCTTGTCGTGCTGGCGCCGCCGCTCACCGAGCATCGCCTCCCACAGGACCGGGTCGAGCTCGGCGATCGACTCGAGGGCGAGCCCCGTCGCTGGCGAGATCGTCATGAGCGCCGACTCCTTCCCTGCCACTCCGGCACCCTCTGGGTGCACCGCCGACGCACCGAGCCCCCGCGCATCCGTCGGGTATCTTCCCACGTTCGCGGCCGTGCCCGATGGCCGGACGTCTCCCGGCCGACGGGTCAGGTCAGGTCGGGGCCGCGACCCGTCAGGCCGGCCGAGAGCCTGGATCCGCGGGGCCCGGTCACCGCCGCGACGGAGGGCGCTGCCGAGACCGAAGCTCATGCGCGACGCCGGCCGTGTCGAGGACGCGAGCGACACGGGACGTCGGGATCGCGCCCTCGCGCAGGAGGACGGGCCGCGCGCCGCGTGCAGTCGACGATGGTCGAGGCCGGTCCGCCGTGCGCAGGACCGCCGTCGAGGATCAGGTCCAGCGCGTCGCCGAGCTGGTCGATGATCTCGGCTGCGTCGCGCGCCTCCGGGAGTCCCGAGACGTTGGCGGACGTGGTCGGCAAGGGCCCGACCGCGCGGGCCAGCGCACGCGGGGCATCGTGGTCGGGCACCCGCAGGCCGATCGTGGGAGCACCGGCAGTCAGTGCGGCCGGGAGCGAGACCTCGGGGAGCCGCGGCACGATCACCGTCAGGCCACCGGGCCAGAACGCATCGGCGAGGGCCGCGGCGGCGGGACCCATGATCCCGATCGTCGCAGCCTGGGCGGCGACGTCGAGCAGCAGCATGATCCCCTTGTCGGGCGGCCGGCGTTTCACGTGGAACAAGCGCTCGACGCCACCCACCGTCTCGAGCGCGACTGCCACGCCGTAGACCGTGTCGGTCGGCAGGGCGACGACGCCACCCGCGCGGAGCACGTCGATGGCCGCCGCCCGGCCCGCCTCATCGTCGAGAACCACCCGCGCCGTCATGCCGGGGCCACCATCCGGCCCTCCGAGGCCAGCGCCTCCCGCCGCTCCGCCGACGCCTCGGACAGCCGCGCGACGGCTCGTCGGGCGGCCCCCGGCGATGCCAGGACCAGCGCCTCGATCATCCGCGCCACTCCCTCGTCGGCGAGCGGCGGCGCGACGTAGCGGGCCGCGGCGAGGACCTCGATCGGCGCGCTCGGCATGGCGGTGCCGTGGCCGACCTCGGCCAGCATCTCGATGTCGTTCCACTGGTCACCGATCGCGAGGACGGCACCGAGCGGGATCCTCATCCGGCGGGCCAGCCAGCGGATCGCGCGACCCTTCGAGACTCCCGGGGCGACGAACTCGACGAAGTGCGGGTGGCTGACGGTCACATCGGCACGCCCGGCGAAATGGGCACGGGCCAGCGGCGCGACCTCGGTCGGAAGGGGCGGCTCGCCCGCGCACATGACCTTCGTGACCGGATGCCGGATCGACGCCACCAGGTCGTCCGTCAGGCGCGGCGGCGTGCCCATGAACGTCGTGTACTCGTCGGCGCGCGGGTCGTCCGAGCGGACGATGAACCGCTCGAGGTGGTTCACGTGCGGGTCCAGCCCGTGCTCGCGCGCCCACACCACCACCTCCCGGGCGACCGCCGCGGGCATGGGCGTGTGGATGAGGAGCTTGCCCGGTCGGGTCGAGCCTTCGAGCGGCATCTCCCTGATCAGGGCGCCCTGGTAGCCGACGAGCGGCGTGTCGAGCTCGAGCTCGCGCGCGAACCGCAGGGCGCTCGAGACCATCCGGCCGGTGATCAGCGAGACCATCACCCCGCGGGCGCGGGCGGCACGGATCGCGGCCCGCGTGTCCGGTCCGATGTTCAGGTCGTCGCCGACCAGCGTCCCGTCGATGTCGAGGGCGACGAGGCGCACGGGCAGGATCGGCTCCGGAGTTCGGATGACGGGCACAGACCGATGATGCCCGACCCTCGCATCGGGCGCTGGCGGGGCGGTGGCGTCAGCCCGAAGCAACACCAGCGGACCGCTCGATCCGCGCCACCCGTGGCAAGCCGGCCAGGTCGAGCTCGATCGTGCACACCCAGCCGGGCAGGCGATCGCCGACGAGCGAGACCATCGCGTCACGCTGGTCGGCGCCGATCTCGAGGAACGCGACGCCGGCCTCGTCCAGCACCTCGGGCAGCCGTTCCACGAGCCGGCTGATGACGGCCAGCCCGTCGACGCCGCCGTCCAGCGCGACGACCGGCTCGTAGCTGGTGGCGCGAGGCAGCTCCGGCAAGGCATCGCTTCGGACGTAGGGCAGATTGGCGAGCACGACCTCGAAAGGCATGACCGCGGCCGGGAGCAGATCGGCGACCTCGAACCGGATCCGGTCCGCCACCGCGTGACCAACGGCGTTCTCGACCGCCAGCCCGAGCGCATCCGCCGAGATGTCGGTCGCGAGGATGTCGACCGCCTCGAGCGCACGGCGACGCCGAAGGGCGACCGCCAGGGCGACCGCGATCGCGCCACTCCCCGTCCCCACGTCCGCGATCCGCAGCGGCGCGCCCGTCCGCCGCGCGCGCCACCGCGCCCAGCCGGCGCATGACCTCGGCCTCCGCCAGCTCGACGAGCCGCTCGGTCTCCGGCCGCGGGATCAGCGCCCGGCCGTCCACCTCGAACGCGAGCCCATAGAACTCCTTGAGCCCGCGCAGGTAGGCGACCGGCTCGCCGGCCGCGCGGCGCTCGATGTCCGACCGGTATCGGCTCGCGGCGTCAGCCCCGACCGGCGCCTCGGGATGCGCCAGCACGACCGTTCGCCCGACACCGACCGCATGTCCCAGCAACAGCTCGGCGTCGAGCCTCGGCGTCTCGGAACCGGCGCCGGCGAGGCGAGCGGCACCCTCGCGGAGGAGCGCTCCGGTCGTTTCCAGCGGAAACCCGGCCGACAACGGCGTCGACGCGGCCGCTTCGCCAGGCTTCGGTCCTTCCTCAGGCAGCGCCGTCGCCCTCGCCCAGGCGGTCGGCCTGGTCGGCCATCACCAGCGCGTCGATCAGGTCGTCGAGGTCGCCGTCCATGACCCCGGGCAGGTTGTGCACGGTCTTCCCGATCCGGTGGTCGGTGACGCGGTCCTGCGGGAAGTTGTACGTCCGGACCTTGTCCGACCGGTCGCCCGAGCCGACCATCGAACGTCGGGCCGCCGAATCCGCCGCACGCTGCTTCTGCTGCTGGAGGTCGTACAGCCGCGAGCGCAGGACGGAGATCGCCTTGGCCTTGTTCTTGTGCTGGCTCTTCTCGTCCTGGATCTCGACGACGAGACCGGTCGGCAGGTGGGTCACGCGGACCGCCGAGTCGGTCGTATTGACCGACTGGCCGCCGGGCCCCGATGCGCGCTTGACATCGATCCGGAGGTCGCGCTCTTCGTCGATCTCGATCTCGACCTCGTCCACCTCGGGCAGGACGACGACCGTCACCGTCGAGGTGTGGATCCGCCCCGACGACTCGGTCGCCGGGATCCGCTGGACGCGGTGGACCCCGCCCTCGAACTTGAGCCTGCTGTACGCGCCGTCGCCATGGATCTGGATGATGGCTTCCTTGATGCCGCCGATCCCTGTCTCGTTGAGGCTGAGGATCTCGGGCTTGAAGCGATGTCGCTCGGCGTAGCGGATGTACATCCGGTAGAGCTCGGCCGCGAACAGCGCAGCCTCCTCCCCGCCGGCGCCGCCGCGGAGTCTCCATGATCACGTCCCGGCCGTCGTTCGGGTCGCGTGGCAGGAGGAGGACCTTGAGCTCGTCGAGCAGGCGGGTCTCGTCGGCCTCGAGCCGCGCGACCTCCTCGCGCGCCATGGCGTGCATCTCGTCGTCGGCCTCGGAGCCGTCGCGCAGCTCGCGCGCGCCGGTCAGCTCGGTCCGCGTCGCCTCGAGCCGGCGGAAGGCGGCCACCACCGGCTCCAGCCGCGACAGCTCCTGACCAAGCCGGCGGATGGCATCGCGGATCGGTCGAGGTCTCGGGACGCGCCAGGTCGACCTGGATGTCGTCGTATTGGCTGGCGACCGTCGCGAGCTTGGCGTCGAGATCGCTCATCGCCCCGGCGGCGGGTCGGTCGGGAGCGGCGGCACGGCCGGCGGGGGCGGGGCGGCAGGTGCCGGCAGGTCGGTCATCGTGTCGACGGGGGCCGGGAAGTCCATCGGACGGCTGTCGAAGTCGCCGGAGCCGGCCGGGACAGCCTCACCATCCGCCACGAGCGCCTGCTCCATCGACACGATGGCGACCTCGATCATGTCGTCGGTCGGCTGCTTGGTCGTGATCATCTGGACGAGGAGGCCCGGGTAGAGCAGCACCTTCATGATCGGGTTCTTCCGGTGGCGGGCGCCGAACCGGAGGATCTCGTAGCCGACGGCCGCGATGACCGGGATGAGCAGGATCCGGCTGGCGATCATGACCAGCGGCTCCTGCCGGCCGACCAGCGAGAAGGCGATGATCGACAGGAGGATGACCACGACGAGGAACTCGGTGCCGCAGCGCTGGTGGGCCGTCGGGTACTTGCGGACGGCAGCGACGTCGAGCGGGTCGCCGGCTTCCAGCGCATGGATGGTCATGTGCTCGGCGCCGTGGTACTGGAACACGCGGCCGATGTCGGGTGATCGCGAGATCAGGATGAGGTAGCCGAGGAAGATCGCGACACGGATCAGTCCTTCGATGAGGGACTGCAGGAAGCCGTGGTCCGGTCCCTGGACGGTGACCGACGCGATGAACAGGGGCAGCAGGAAGAAGATCGCCGATCCCTGCCGCAAGGGTCAGCCCGAGCATGAGCGCGATCGAGCCCTTGCCGAGCTCGACACCTTCCTCCGAGGCCTGGACGTTCGCGCTGCGGACCAGCCAGCGGGTGCCGACCACGAGCGTCTCGTACAGGACGACGAGACCGCGGATCAGCGGCCACTTCGACCAGCGCGTCCCGTGGAAGCCGGCGTCGAGGCGCTCGGTGGCGTAGACGATCTGACCATCCGGGTGGCGCAGCGCGACCGCGATCGCGTCACGCCCGCGCATCAGGACGCCCTCGATCAGGGCCTGGCCGCCGTAGGTGTAGATGGGCATGCAGGCAGTCTACCGGGTGGGGCGAGCGAGCCTCTCAGAGACCCGGGAATCGAAACGGCGGGCCGTCGGCCCGCCGTCCTGGGTGCGATCGAGGTCGTCTAGCTGCGGACCTGGCGCTCGAGGCGCTTCTGGAACCGCTCGACCTGGCCGGCCGTGTCGATGATGGTCTGCTTCCCCGTGAAGAACGGGTGGCAGTTGCCGCAGACGTCGACGCGCAGCTCCGGTCGGGTCGAGCCGACCGTCCACTCGGTGCCGCACGATCCGCAGTGGACCTTGGCCTGGAAATACTTGGGATGGATATCGGGCTTCACGAGGTTCTCTCCTCCGACGCCGTCCGTGCCGGGCCGATGCCCAGCCGGTGGTCGCCGGCTATTCCGGGGTCTAGGCGCTCGCGGCGGCCGTCTCGACCGCCTCGACCCGGATGCGCTTCTTGTTCTTGGTGGCGTGCTCGAACTTCACCTTCCCGGTGATCGTCGCGAACACGGTGTAATCGTGACCCAGCCCGGTGCCGGGTCCACTCAGGAATGTCATCCCCCGCTGTCGGACGATGATCGAACCGGCCGGCACGAGCTGGCCGTCGCCGGCCTTGACGCCGAGGCGCTGACCAACGCTGTCGCGGCCGTTCTTGACGCTGCCGCCGGCTTTCTTGTGGGCCATCTCGTCTACCCGTCCTTCTTGGTGGTACGCGGCTTCTTCGGCGCGTCGGCCTTGGCGGGAGCGGCGGCCTTGGCGGATGCCGGCTTCGTGGCCGCGGCCTTCGTCTCGGTCTTTGCCTTGCTCGTCGCGGCCGTGCTCTTCGCCGCCGGCTTCGCGTCGGCCTTGGCCTTCGTGGCCGTCTCGGTCTTGCCCTTCGGCTCGGCCTTGGCCTTGGTGGTCGTGTCGGCCTTCGCCTTCGGCGCGCTGGCCTTGGCCGAAGTCGCCTCGGCGCCGACGGCCAGCTTGGCGGCCAGCTCGGCATCCTTCGCGGCCTGCGCGGTGGCGGCGTCTTCGAGGCGCTCCCGCTCGGTCTTGGCCTCGCGCTCGGCCTTCTCGGCCGCCTTGGCGGCGCTCTTGCCACCGAGCGTGATATCGGCGATCCGAAGGACCGTCAGCTCCTGCCGATGGCCCTTCTTGACCCGGCTGCGCGCCTTCGGCCGGTACTTGAATGAGATGAGCTTGGGTCCGCGCGTCTGGTCCAGGACCTCGGCGCTGACCGCGGCGTCGGCGACAAGGGGCCGACCGATGGTCGACTCATCGCCGTCGGCGACAAGGAGGACGCGCTCGATGGTGATCGTCTTGCCAGGTTCGGCGTCGAGCAGCTCGACCTGGAGCTCGGTGCCGACCTCGACGCGGTATTGCTTTCCGCCGGTCTCGATGACTGCGTACATGGATCCTCAGGATGGGTGGCCGGCGACCGCATGCGGCGACCGAGACCTCGGACGTGAAAAGGCGCGCGGCGATGCCGACGCGCAGAACAGGGATTGTACGGCGCTGAGCGTGAGACGGTCAACCGCAGACCCGGCGGCTGCTTCCCTCAGCGCGCGTCGACGCGAAAGACCGGGTAGCGATCCGCCGCAGCGACGACCTCGTCCGGGTCGCTCGACCCGAAGAAGCGTACGCCGCCCTGCACCTGCTCGAGGAAGGCCCGCAGGATCGGGCCGCGCTCCTCGACCGGGAGCTCGACAGACGCACGTCCTCGATCGCGCGTCCACGGGCGAGCGTCGCGGTCTGCGCAGCGCGGACATTCTTGACCCAGGCAGCGTCCGAGAACGCCGCGACGATGTACCGGTCTCCGTCGACCGTCGCGATCGACACCGGCGTGCTTCGCAGTTCGCCACTCCGTCGCCCGCGGACAGTCAGAAGATGCTGCGAGCCGATGCGCAAGCCGCCACGGAGCATGGCGGTGTTCATCCGGACTATCAACGACGGCGGCGGCTTGGTGGCCCGCGGCTGGGCCATCAGTCGACCTCGTCGACCAGGATCAGCCGCTCCCGCACGATCGAGGTGACCTCGAGCGGCGCCCCCAGCCGATCACCCAGCGCGGCCACGACCTCTTCTGGCCGCCCCGTGCCACGGACAGGGTCGAACCGCGTGCGGGCTCGGACACGGACGGGCGGCCCGGCGTCGACCACCCGGACATCCGCGAGCAGCGGGCGCAGGTCATAGGTCACGACAGCCGCTCCTCGCGCACGCTCACGCGGGAGGGACGATGCGCCCAGAAGGCCATCACAGGCGGTCGCCACGGACGCCACATCCGCGACGTCGAACACGATCCGGTAGTCCGCTGCGGCGACCTGCCCGGCAAGGGGTGGTGCGCCGAGCCAGACGTCGTGCAGATCGACCAACCGCCAGCCGTCGGGCATGCCCCCACCGACGCTCTCGCGGACGACGGACGCAGGTACCAGCTCCGTCAGGAGGATGTCGGCGAGCTCACGCTCGCCGACCACGCCGAGTGGGAGCGGTGCCCCGAACGCGACCCGGGTTCGCGTTCGATTCGCCGCGCGCGCGACCGGCAGGCCGGTGGCTTCCAAGGCGCCCTCGAACGCATCGGCCAGCTCACGCCCCGCCAGGGCAGGAGCATCGACGTCCCGCGCGAGCACGAGCCGCCAGCGCTGGCGAGCCGGTGCCGGCGGCGGATCGATCCTGTCGGATGGCTCGGTCGTCATCGCGGTGCCGGGGTCCACGTCTGATAGTGTGCGGCCATGGACGAGGCCGCGTCGCAGACCGGGCGGGACGCCGATGCCTGACCCGAACGACCCGTACAAGACCCTCCAGGTCGACCCCGAGGCCGAGGACGAGGTCATCCAGGCCGCATACCGACGGCTGGCGCGCAAATATCACCCCGACCTCGCCGAAACGCCCGAGTCGGCGGCTCGGATGGCCCTGATCAATGCGGCGTGGGAGCTGATCGGAGATCCCGCCGCTCGTCGCGCGTACGACCGGCAGCGCGAGACCGGGAGCGCCCGGCCGGCTGCACCGGGCGGCGGCTCGACCACGGGCGCACACCCCGACGCATCGCGGCCAGCCGGATCGCCGCCCCCGTCCGCTGCCGCCCCGACCGCCCGAGACGGTCTCGCGCGACTGGACGTCGGGCCGCTCGAACCAGGGCAGCGGGTTCGACGAATCGATGCGCGCGGCGGAGGGCTTCGGCGCGGCCGGTCCGCCTCCGGGACGACCCTCGGGGACGGTGCTCAACTTCGGGCGGTACGCCGGCTGGTCGCTCGGGGAGGTGGCGCGCCACGACATCGAGTACATCGAATGGCTCGATCGCGCCCCGATCGGGCGCAACTACCGCCAGGAGCTCGACGAGCTCCTGCGCACGAGCGGCCGCCGACGGTCGGCCGACGCGGACGACGCCGACCGGCGCGGGCTGTACCGCCGGCGCTAGGGCGTCGGCCCGCCGGAGCCGGCTGGGACCGGGGCGGGATCGGGCTCGGAGGCCAGGCTCGTTGTCGTCGGGTCGACGTGGATCGCCCGGTCCACCACCCGCCCGATCGTCGTGCCCTGGACGAGCAACGTGAACAGGACGACCCCGAAGGTGATCTCCTGCAGGAGGGCGCGCTGCGGGACGTCGGCCGGCAGCGACAGGGCCATCGCGACGGCCACCGCCCCGCGCAGACCGGCCCAGAACAGGACGTGCAGCCAGCCGGTCGGCACGACCTCGGCCATGCCCGGACCGGGCACGAGCCGTGAGGCACCCGCCGAGCAGGACGTAGACCACGATGGCCCGCCCGACCAGGATCGCCGCGATCGCCCAGGCGATCGGCCCGATCGAGTCGAGCAGGCGCGCCGGCGGGATGGCCAGCCCGACGAGGAGGAAGACGACCGCGGTCAGGAGGTAGGCGAAGAACTCCCAGACGGTGTCGATCGCGTCCGACCCGGTCTCGGACATCGCTCGTCCCGGGCCCAGGTTGCCGAGCACGATCGCGGCGGCGACCGTCGCGATCACGCCGGACAGACCCAGCTGATCGGCCAGGATGTAGCTCCCGTAGGCCAGCACGACCGAGATCGTCAGCTCGATCAGGTGGTCGTCGACGAGCCCGATGACGCGGGTGGCGAGGTAGCCGGTCGCCAGCCCGATCGCGAGGCTGATGCCGATCGTCCCCGCGAAGCCGGACGACCGCCTCGCCGGGTCCGATCGGGTGCCTGGACAGCGCGACAGGGCGATCGCGAACAGGACGAGCCCGGTGCCGTCGTTGAGCAGGCTTTCACCGTCGACCATGGTCGACAGGGCCTCGGGCACCCGCAGGCGTTTGAACGTCGCCACCACGGCTGCCGGATCGGTCGCCGAGACCATCGCGCCGACGATGAACGCGAGGTCGAGCCGCAGCCCCGTGCCGAGGTTCAGCAGCGACCGCCACCACGGCGGCCGACACGAGGACGCCCGGAACGGCCAGCAGGACGAGACCGCGGAACCAGCGCCGCAGCTGGCGGATCCGCAGCCGGTACGCGGCCTCGAAGACCAGCCCCGGCAGCAGGACGAGCAGGACGAGCTCGGGCGAGACGTCGACCGTCGGGTAGCCGACCGCGCTGGCGCCGATGCCGACCAGCAGGCCGGCGACGACGAGCGCGACCGTGTAGGGAACGCGCAGCGGGCGAGCGATGATGGCCACGAACACCGCCAGGCCGAGCAGGCCGACCAGCAGCTCGACTGCGTGCGGGATCGCCGCCTCGTCCATCAGGCGGTCAGCGGGGTTCGGCGCGTCCTCACCAAGCCGCCCGTGTCTGGCGTATGTTGATGCTCTGGAGGATGCCGAGGCCGGCGGCCATGCTGACCAGCGACGCTCCGCCGTGGGTCACGAACGGGAGGGGGATCCCGGTGATCGGCATGACCCCGAGGACCATCCCGACATTGACGATGAGCTGGAACAGGATCATCGCGGCCACACCGCCCGCGAACAGCGTCCCGAACGCGTCGCGCGATCGCCAGCCGGCGACGAGGACGCGCCACAGCAGCAGCACGAACAGCGTGAACAGGACGATCGCCGCCGATGAACCCCAGCTCCTCGGACAGCGTCGCGAACACGAAGTCGGTGGCCTGGACCGGGAGCAGGTCGCCCTGCGTCTGGGTGCCGTTGGTCAGACCCTTCCCGAAGAACCCGCCAGACCCGACGGCGATCTGCGCCTGGTGGAGCTGGAACCCGGCGCCCTGGATGTCCGGGTTGGCATCGAGGAAGGCGGTCAGGCGCGCCTTCTGGTAGTCGCGCAGCAGGTACGTCCACGCGATCGGGACCATCGCGATGACGGCCACGGCGAGCGCGGTCAGCCAACGGAGGCTCGCGCCCGACATCCAGAGCATCCCGGCGAGGATGGCGCCGAACACGAGTGACGTTCCGAGGTCCGGCTGGAGCATGACCAGGAGCAATGGGGGGCCGACCAACAGGCACGCACCGATGATCGGGAACGGTGAGTCGAGGTGTCCCTCGCGCGCCGAGAGGTAGCTGGCCAGCACGATGATCATCAGGATCTTGGCGATCTCGCTGAACTGGAAGGCGAGCGGGCCGATGGAGATCCAGCGCGCCGACCCACCGACACCGTCGCCGATGGCCAGGGTCGCGAGCGAGCAGACGCGAGCTGGATGGCCATAGATCGGCCAGGCCAGGGTCTTGAGCCAGCGATAGTCGAAGGCCGTCGCGACGATGAACACCACGACGGCGATGGCTGCCCACATCAGGCCGCGGCTGAAGGTCGCGTCGCCGGCCTCGAGGCTGTTCGTGTAGGCCATCACGAGGCCGATGGCGACGAGCAGCCCGGCGTACGTCGTGAGCTGCAGGTCGTAGAAGCGCCACGCCGCCCCGACGGACTTGGCGGCCCAATCGCTGACGCGTGCCGGCTGGGCTCGGATGACGCCCATCAGTTGCTCTGGTAGAAGTTGCCGCGATGCAGCAGGTTCGGCAGACGGTAGTCGTGCTTGATGCCGTAAGTGGAGCTGGAAGAAGTACTTGACGATCTCGGTGCCCACGTTGCCCTTCGTCCGCGAGTCGTAGGCGAAGGCGAGCACGACCAGCTGCGAATCGCTGTTGTTGAAGGAGCCGTGCTTCGGATCCTTCGGGACGAAGCCCGACGAACCACGAGTGGAACGGCAGCCGGCCCTTGCTGTCGCGCGTCCCGAACTCGGCCGTGCCCGACTTGCCGGCGATCTTGATCGGCATGTCCACGAGGTTGTACGTGTGGCGGACGAGGACGACGTTGCGTGCGGCGTTGCGCATGATCCGGAGCACGTTCGGCGAGGCGGCCATCTTGTGGAGGACCTTCGGCGTGAACGGTCGGACGACCGATCCCGTCCGGCCCGATGATGTCGTGGACGATCTGTGGCTGATAGAGCGTGCCGCCGTTGGCCAGGGCCGCGTAGGCGTTGATCAGCTGGAGCGGCGTCACGACGTCGTAGCCCTGCCCGATGCCCGGCCTGGTAGACCTCGCCCGGGAAGATCTTCTCGCCCATCGTGTCCTGCTTCCACTGGTTCGATCGGGACGATCCCCGGGACCTCGTTGGGAAGGTCGACGCCGGTCAGCTGGCCGAAGCCG
This sequence comes from uncultured Chloroflexia bacterium, assembly GCA_963813225.1. GTDB lineage: Bacteria > Chloroflexota > Limnocylindria > Limnocylindrales > CSP1-4 > SPCO01. The sequence goes on from CAWEYB010000001.1 coordinate 314,252, forward strand.
TACTGCTTCGCCCAGTAGGCGAGCCGGTCGATGCCGAGCTTGCCGGCCATCTGGAAGAAGAACGTGTCGCTCGAGTGCCCGAAGCCGCAGTAGATCGTGCATGGCCCGAAGCCGAGATGGTTCCAGTCATAGAACCTGGTCGAGCCGAGAGTCAGGTAATGGACGCGTCTGGACCTTGGTCTTGTCGGTGATCTTGCCGTCGGCGAGGACGCCGGTCCCGGTGACGAGCTTGTACGTCGAGCCCGGCGGGAAATGCTCCTGGATCGCGTGGTTGAGCAGCGGCTTGTCGGGGTTGTTCAGCAGCTTCGCGTAGTCGGCGTTGCTGATCCCCGTGGCGAACTGGTTGTTGTCGTACGTCGGCAGGCTGACCATCGCGAGGACTCTCGCCGGTCTGCGGGTTCATGGCGATGACCACGCCGCGCTTGAGACCGGCCGCCTTCATCGCCCAGGTCAGCGCCTTCTGCGCCTGCTGCTGGTCCTTGCGTGTCGATCGTCAGCCTGAGGGAGTCGCCTGGGACGGCGGGGTGACCGTCTGCAGGACCTGGGTCTGACGTCCCGAGGCGTCCTGTTCGACGCTCTGGCTGCCGTATGTCCCACGGAGCTGGGTCTCGTAGGTCTGCCTCGACGCCGGCCTTGCCGATCAGGTCGTCGGGCAGATAGCCGAGTGCCTTGAGCGTCTCGAGCTGGCCGCCTGAGATCGGGGCGCTGTAGCCGAGGATCTGCGACATCAGGGGTCCGTCGGTGTAGTCACGCCTCGCATCGACGTCGACCTCCACGCCCGGCAGGTCGGCGCCGGCCTCGGAGATCAGCCGGGCGGTCGGGACGTCGACGTCTCCGGCGATCCGGACGAGGTCGAACGTCGATCCTGGATTGCCGTCGATGGTCGCGTTGATGTCTGCCGCGGGCATCCTGAGCAGGGCAGCCAAGCGGTCCACGACGACGGGGCGCTGCTCGACGGTCATGTCGGACGGACGCAGCTTGACGACGTAGGTCGGGACGTTGGTGACGAGCGGCCTGCCATTGCGGTCGTAGATCAGGCCGCGCGGCGCCTTGATCGGTTCGAGGACGGTGCGGTTGTGGACGGCCTGGGTGGCGAGATGCCCGCCGTCCACCATCTGCAGATAGAACAGGCGCGCCGCCAATCCGCTGATGCCGATGATGGCGATCAGGGCGAACGTCAGGAAGCGCGACAGGCTGCGAACTGGCTTTGGCCGATCGTCGAGGAACGCGCGTCACCAATCGACCCGTTCGGTCTCGGTCCGGCGATCGTGGATCGAGATCGCGAGAGGCCCGATCAGCGCCGCGAGGATCGTGTCGTAGACCACGCCAGGGAGAAGGATCGAGATCGGATCAACGACCGGGATCGGCGAGCGGAGCGCGTTGAACGCGAGGTACAGGATCATCGAATAGACCAGGCTCAGGAGGAGTGTCGCCAGGATCGGCACGATCGGCCGGACCCGGATGAGGAAGTGGCCGAGGACCGCGGTGGCACCGACGCAGCAGCAGGAGCGCGAAGGACGTCGAACCGAGCGGCCGATCGGCGAGTACATCGATGACGAGGCCCCCTACGAAGGCCCAAACGAGTCCCGCCTCCAGACCGATCGCCACGGTGACGACGATGCCGACGACGAGCACCAGATGCGGTTGCGCCGCTCCGACCCTGAGGTACGGGCCGACGGTCAGTTCCAGCAAGGCCATCACCGTCGCACCGACCGCGGCGAGCAGCAGCGTCATCGAGCGGGTCGGTCCTCGGATGATCTGCCTAGATCGCGCCCGCCCGCACGGTCCCTCAGGTGTCGGTCGAACGGCGGCGACCTTGCCGCGAAGTATCCCACGGACGGACGCATTCGGGGCAACGGAGGGGCGGCCGCCATTGGTCCTGTGCGCCTGGCCCTCGATGGAGGCAGATGGGCGATGTTTCACGTGAAACGTCGGCGGTCGAGCACCCAGATCGGGCATCAGCCAGGTCGCGAACGGGGCCGTGCCGCGACCCTCTTTCACGTGACCGTCGGCGGTCGCGAACCAGATCCACGGATCGGGCGGGGCGGGGACTGGAGTGTGCCGAGACACGGTCGTTTCACGTGAAACGCATCGAGCCAACGGCCGGTAAGCGGTCGGTGAAGGATCGGATACGCGCGGCGTAGAGCGCTGCTTGCTACGCTCCGGCACACACGCTCGCGATCGAGGTTCAAGGCCCCGCGATGGTAGAATCAGACGCTGTGAGACTTCTCCGAGCAGGGCGCTGAGTGGGGCAGACGATCGCCTGCGCAAATCAAAAGGGCGGCGTCGGCAAGACCACGACGGTCGTGAATCTCGGGAGCTATCTCGCCTTGGCGGGCGAGCGAGTCCTCGTCGTCGACCTGGATCCCCAGGGCAACGCAACGAGCGGCTTGGGTCTCGACCGCAACGCGATCGAGCGATCGGTCTACGACGCGGTCATCGATGGCGCTCCGACTGGTGGACATGATCGTGCCCGGTCCGGTCGACGGGATGGACATCGTCCCGTCCGCGATCGCCCTGGCAGGAGCCGAAGTCGAGCTTGCACCGCTGGAAGGTCGCGAACATCGACTGGCCCGACTTCTGGCGGACATCGCGACCGACTACGACTACATCCTCGTCGACTGCCCGCCATCGCTCGGGCTACTGACCGTGAACGCACTCACCGCCGCCGATAGCGTCCTCGATCCCGTTGCAATGCGAGTACTACGCCCTGGAAGGATTGTCCCAACTGCTTGCGACCCTCGACCTCATCCGCGACCACCTCAACCCGGACCTCGCCATCAAGGGCGTCGTGCTGACGATGTACGACGCGCGGACGAAGCTGTCCGCCGATGTCGCCAGCCGAGGTTCGTCGCCACCTCGGGGACCGCGTCTACGAGACGATCATCCCTCGGAACGTCCGACTGTCCGAGGCGCCGAGTCACGGCAAACCGATCTCGAGCTACTCACCCGACTCGACGGGTGCCGCTGCGTATGCCGCCCTTGCCCAGGAGCTGAGGACCCGTGACGGGCGGATCGAGCCGCCCGCAGCGGGCGAGGAGCCGATGATGGCGTGGCGTCGTGACCGTTCGACCGGAGCGATCCCAGGGCCTGGGTCGTGGTCTCGCATCGCTCATCCCGCAGCGCAGCCCCGGACAAGGCGGGACCATCGAGATCTCGATCGAGCGCGTCCGCCCGAACCCGCATCAGCCCCGCAAGCGCTTCGACGAGGCAGGCCTGGCCTCCCTGACCGCAGAGCATCACGGAGCACGGCGTCCTCCAGCCGATCCTGGTCACCGAGACCGTCGACGGTTACCAGCTTGTGGCCGGCGAGCGCCGCCTCAGAGCCGCGCAGGCTGCCGGCCTCGAACGCATCCCGGCGGTCGTTCGCCAACTGGCCGATCGCGACCAGCTCGAGCTCGCGCTGGTCGAGAACCTCCAGCGCGAGGATCTCGATCCGCTCGAGACGGCCGAGGCCTATCGGCAGCTCATCGACGACTTCGGCTTCAGCCAGGACGATGTCGCGAGCCGGGTCGGTCGCGCTCGATCGACCGTGGCGAACACGCTTCGTCTTCTCGACCTGGCACCCGGTGTCCAGGCGGCGGTCGCGCGATGGGCGGCTGACCGAGGGTCACGGCCGAGCGCTCGGCGGCCTCGCCCCGGAGCTCCAGGATCGAGTCCTCGATTCGGTCATCGGCCAGGAGCTCTCCGTCCGCCAGACCGAGGAGCTCGTCCGCCGTCTCCGCGAGCCCAAGCCGGAGCCGCCGGGCCGGTCGCGCGGACCCGTGGATCGCCGACCTCGAGCGTGTCGAGGAAGACCTGCGCCAGGCGCTGGGAACCAAGGTCAGCCTGGCCCGGTCGCGACGTGGGCGGCCGGATCGTCATCGAGTACTACAGCGACGAAGAGCTCGGGCGTCTCTACGAGCGCCTGACCGGAGGAACCGCGTGACCGAAGCCACCAGTCCGACACCCGCCACCCCAGCCGGCGGCCGCGGCAAGCGCGGCAAGCCCGCGGCATCGGACTACACGGCTGCGAGCATCCAGGTCCTCGAGGGTCTCGAGGCCGTCCGCAAGCGGCCCGGGATGTACATCGGTTCGACCGACTCGCGCGGGCTGCACCACCTGGTCTGGGAGGTCGTCGACAACTCGATCGACGAGGCGATGGCCGGCCAGGCGACGACGATCCGCGTCACGATCAGCGCGGAGGGCATGGTCACGGTCGTCGACGACGGCCGCGGCGTGCCTGTCGGGAAGCACTCCACCGGCAAGGACGCCCTCGAGGTCGTCCATACCGTCCTGCACGCCGGCGGCAAGTTCGGCGGCGGCGGCTACAAGGTCTCGGGCGGTCTGCACGGCGTGGGGGTCAGCGTCGTCAACGCGCTGTCGTCGTGGATGCGCGTCGAATCGGCACGTGACGGCTCGATCTGGGCGCAGGAATACCAGCGCGGCAAGCCGACCGGCCCGGTCAAGAAGGTCGGGCCCGCAGGCGGGCCGGCGTGGGACGACGACCCAGTTCATCGCCGATGCCGAGATGTTCGAGACGACCGAATACTCGTTCGAGCTCATCAGCCAGCGGCTCCGCGAGTCTGCCTACCTGACCAAGAAGGTCTGGATCACGCTCATCGACGAGCGGATCGATCGCGAGCGCTCGTTCTATTTCGAGGGCGGTCTGCAGTCGTTCGTCCGGCACCTCAACCGGAACAAGGAGGTGCTGCACAACCGGCCGATCTATGTCGAGCGACGTGAAGGCGGCACGGCGGTGGAAGTCGCCCTCCAGTACAACGACTCGTACACGGAGAACGTGCTGGCGTTCGCCAACAACATCAACACCGTCGACGGTGGCACGCACGTGACCGGGTTCCGGGCGGCCCTGACGAGCTCGCTGAACGACTGGGCGAGGCGAGCCGGCGTCCTGCGCGACGCCGACGGCAACCTGTCGGGCGACGACGTCCGCGAGGGCCTGACCGCGGTCATCAGCGTCAAGCTGACCGACCCGCAGTTCGAGGGCCAGACCAAGGCCAAGCTCGGCAATGCCGAGGTCAAGGGCCAGGTCCAGGCGGCCGTGGCCGATAGCCTCGGGCAGTACCTCGACGAGAACCCGGCGGACGGGCGGCGGATCATCGAGAAGTGCCTCACCGCCGCGCGCGCACGCGAAGCGGCACGAAAGGCGCGCGACCTGGTCATCCGCAAGGGCGCGCTCGACGGCATGTCGCTGCCGGGCAAGCTGGCCGATTGCCAGGAGCGGGACCCTGCTCGAAGCGAGCTCTACCTCGTCGAGGGCGATTCGGCCGGTGGCTCGGCCAAGCAGGGCCGGGACCGGCGCAACCAGGCGATCCTGCCGCTGCGCGGCAAGCTGCTCAACGTCGAGAAGGCACGCCTGGACAAGATCCTGTCGAGCGAGAACGTCCGACCGCTGATCATCGCGCTCGGTGCCGGGATCGGCGAGAGCTTCGACCCGGCCAAGCTCCGCTACCACCGGATCATCATCATGACCGACGCGGACGTCGATGGGGCCCATATCCGGACCCTTCTGCTGACCTTCTTCTACAGGCACATGCCGCAGGTCATCGACGAGGGGTACCTGTACATCGCCCAGCCCCCGCTCTACCGGATCAGCACCGGCAAGGTGACGCGCTACGCCCAGACCGAGAAGGAACGCGACAAGATCATCAAGGACTTCAACGTCAAGAACCTGTCGGTCCAGAGGTTCAAGGGCCTCGGCGAGATGAACGCCGACCAGCTCTGGGAGACCACCATGAACCCCGAGACGCGGACCCTTCTCCGCGTGGACGGCGAGAACGCGGCGCTCGCCGACGAGATCTTCACGATGCTGATGGGCGAGAAGGTCGGGCCGCGCAAGGACTTCATCAAGACCGAGGCACGAAAGGTCCAGAACCTTGACGTCTGAGGCGACGCGAACCGCGTCGTCGTCCTCGTCCTTGGTGACGGAGAACAGGCCCGCGATCGAGACGCCGACCGGGCGCTTCGAGTTCGCCGAGCACAACTGCTTCGCGTGCGGGACGCTCAACGCCGGCGGGCTGGGACTCGAGCTCCATGTCGAACCGGGGCGATCGTGGTGCGACGTGACGCTGGACCGCCGGTTCGAGGGCTGGGAGCAGCTCGTCCACGGCGGGATCCTGTGCACGATCCTCGACGAGGTGATGGCCTGGGCCCTCGTGGGCGAGGACAACTGGGGTGTGACGGCGCGGATGGCCGTCGACTTCCGGCGGCCGATCTTCGTCGGCATGCCGGTCCACGCGGAGGGGTGGATCACGCACGCACGGCGTCGCGTCGTCGACACGGCCGGTCGCATCGTCGACCCGGCGACCGGCACCGAGCTCGCGACCGCGACCGGCGTCTATGTCGCGGCCGATGCGAAGCGCAAGAAGGAGCTCCGCGAGCGGTACGCCTTCCGCTCCGTCGAGTCCACCAGCCGTGGCACGGCTGACGCGGGCGTCGACGCCGCCCAAGGACGCGCGCCGCGCCTGCCGAGTCCGGCCGATGATCGACGCGCCGGTCCGCAGCGAGGTCACCGAACGCGCGGTCGGCTTCGTGGCGGCGAACCGCGTCGCGCGCCGAAGCCCTCGGCACCGCCCTCGCCGAGCTGACCAACGATCCCGACGCGTTCGCCTCCGCCTTGACAACGGCTCTGGCCAGCCTCGCGGATCCCGAGTACCGCGCCGGCCAGCAGCGGATCGCGCCCGGGATCGGTCCGGTGCACGGCGTTCGCTGGCCGCTCCTCGCCGCCGTGTCGCGGGGCTTCCGGAACGCCACCAGACATGATCGCCCGACCCCGCTCCTGTTCATCGCCGATCGCCTGTTCCACGAGACGGAGCTCGAGGCGCGCTGGTTCGCGTTCGGGCTGCTCGAGCGCACGCTCGACGGCGAGACGGAGCGGACCTGGCAGCTCCTCCGCCGCGCAGCCCGCGAGTCGGGCGACTGGATCACCGTCGACTCGCTCGCCCATCCGTACGGCAAGGGCGTCCTCGCCGAGACGTACCGCTGGGCAGAGCTCGAGCAGCTCGTCTACAGCCCATCGCGCTGGGAGCGCCGGCTGGTCGGATCCACGATCGCGACCATCCCGTTCGTGGACCGGACACGCGGCCGCGACCCCGCGGTCGCCGGCCACGCGCTGCCTCTGCTCGCGTCGCTCGTGGGCGACGCCGAGCCCGATGTCCAGAAGGCGCTCGCCTGGGCGTACCGCTCGCTCACGCTCGTGGACCGCGCCGCGGTCGAGACGGCGCTGCGCGCCGAGACCGCCCGCGCCGCCGACACGTCCGACGGGCACCGAGCGTGGGTCATTCGCGACGTCCTGCCCAAGCTCGACCCGGCGACCGCCGATGAGCTCCGCGCCGTTCTCGCGGGGATCCGGAAGCGCCCGGGAGCGCCCTCGACCTCGGCCGCCGCGGAGACCGCGGCCCGGTTCGGTGGGCTGCCCGACCCGAACACCCTCCCGGAGCCCCCGCTGTGATGACCTGCACGACCTCCCGACCGACCGATGAGCGCACTGGAGTGACGCGACCGTGACCGACGACCTGGGCGATATCCGATCGATCCGCATCGAGGACGAGATGCGGGTCAGCTACCTCGACTACGCGATGAGCGTGATCGTGGCCCGCGCCCTGCCCGACGTCCGCGACGGGTTCAAGCCCGTCCACCGCCGGATCCTGTTCGCGATGGGCGAGATGGGCCTGTCGGCCACGAGCTCGTACCGCAAGTGCGCGGCCATCGTCGGCGAGGTGATGGGCAAGTACCACCCGCACGGCGACCAGGCCCTGTACGACGCGCTCGTCCGGCTCGCCCAGGACTTCTCGATGCGCTACCCGCTGGTCGACGGCCAGGGCAACTTCGGGTCGGTCGACGGCGACACGGCGGCGGCGATGCGCTACACGGAGGCGCGCCTGACCGCGATCGCCGGCGAGATGCTCGCCGACATCGACAAGGACACGGTCGACTTCGTCGATAACTACGACGGCACCCAGAAGCAGCCATCGGTGTTGCCGGCCAAGCTGCCGAACCTGCTGGTCAACGGCAGCTCGGGCATCGCCGTCGGGATGGCGACCAACATCCCGCCCCATCACCTCGGCGAGATCGTCGACGCGACGATCGCCATGATCGACGACCCGGAGCTGACCTCGGACGACCTGTGCAAGTACGTCCAGGGGCCGGACTTCCCGACCGGGGGGACGATCTACCGCTTCGAGCGCCAGCGGAACTCGCTGACCGGCGAGTGGGAGACGGTCGACGCCATCCGCCAGATGTACGCGCACGGACGCGGCCGCGTCGTGATGCGCGCCCAGGTCGCGTTCGAGGAGGTCAAGGGCGACCGGACCGCCATCGTCGTGACCGAGCTGCCGTACCAGGTCAACAAGGCGACCCTGCTCGAGAAGATGGCCGAGCTGGTCAAGGACAAGCGGATCGAGGGCATCGGCGACCTGCGCGACGAGTCCGACCGCGACGGGATGCGCATCTACATCGAGCTCAAGCGCGACGCGAACCCGCACAAGGTCCTCAACAACCTGTTCAAGCACACGCCGATGCAGCTCGCCTTCAACATGAACATGCTGGCGCTGGTCGACGGCCAGCCGCAGACGCTGCCGTTGCGCAGCGTGCTGGTCCACTACCTCGACCACCGGCGCGACATCATCCGGCGGCGGACGGAGTTCGACCTCGCCAAGGCGCGAGCCCGGGCGCACATCCTCGAGGGCCTCAAGATCGCCCTCGACAACCTCGACGCCGTGATCAAGACCATCCGCGAATCGCAGGAGGTCGAGGACGCCCGCAACAACCTGATGAGCCGGTTCGACCTGTCCGAGCTCCAGGCCCAGGCCATCCTCGACATGCGGCTCGCCCGCCTGGCCGCCCTCGAGCGCCAGAAGATCGAGGACGAGTACCTCGCCATCATCCAGCTCATCGCCGAGCTGGAGGACATCCTGTCCAACCCGGCCCGGGTCAGCCAGATCATCAAGGACGAGCTGAACGAGCTGAAGAAGAAGTACGCCGGCGAGCGCCGCACGCGCGTCCAGGACGACTTCAGCCGCGAGATGACGGACGAGGACCTCATCGCCGACGAGGACGTCGTGGTGACGATCTCGGGCCGCGGGTACATCAAGCGCCAGCCGGTCGCCACCTACCGCCGCCAGCATCGCGGCGGCAAGGGGATCATCGGCCACGTCACGCGCGAGGAGGACGCCGTCGAGCACCTCCTCGTGGCGAACACGCATCACTGGGCGCTGTTCTTCACCAACCGAGGCCGGGTGTTCTCGGCCAAGGTCCACGCCATCCCCGATGCCAGCCGCCAGGCGAAGGGCATCCCGATCATCAACCTGCCGGGCGTCCAGGTCGAGTCTGGCGAGGTCCCGATGGCGACCATCACGCTGCCCGACTTCAAGGCCGGCTCATACCTGGTGCTGGCCACGCGGGCCGGGATCATCAAGAAGACGCCGCTCGAGCAGTTCGAGAGGGTCCGCTCGTCCGGGATCCGGGCGATCATCCTGCGCGACGAGGACGAGCTGGCCTGGGTCGACGTCTCGACCGGCGACGATGACATCATCATCGCCACCGCCCAGGGCAAGCTCGCGCGCTTCTCCGAGGACGAGGTCCGGGCGATGGGTCGCGACTCGGCCGGGGTCATCGGCATCCGCCTTGCCCGCAAGGGCGACGCGGTGGTCGGCATGAGCGTCGTCCAGCCCGACAGCGACCTGCTCGTCCTGAGCGAGACCGGTTACGGCAAACGCGTGCCCCTGACCGACTTCCGCAGGAAGCATCGCGGCGGCCAGGGCGTTGGCCTCATCAGCCTCGAGGGTCGCAAGACCGGGCGACGTCGCCGCCGTCCAGCAGGTCACCGAGGCCGACGAGGAGCTGCTCCTCATCAGCGCCGGCGGCCAGGTCATCCGGACCGAGACCAACACCATCAACCGATACTCGCCGCACGCTCGCGGGGTCATCGTCATGCGCCTCGCCGAAGGCGACCGAGTCGTCGCGATCGCCGCCTTCCGGGCCGGACTTGCAGAGCAGGACGGCATAGGGGACGATGGCGAACCCGGAACGGGCGGCGCGAGCCCGGTCGGCCCGGACGGCGGTGGATGAGACTGACGTGACGGCATCATCGGCCTTTGGCGGACGAGAGGCGGCTGGCTTGTACTCGGACCAGTTCGAGATCTACCACGGCAACTCGAACCCGGGCCTCGCCCGAAAGATCTGCCGCTACCTGGGGACCGAGCCGGGCAAGCTCGAGGTCTTCCAGTTCGCCAACGAGAACATCTTCGTCAAGATCCTCGAGAACGTCCGCGAGAAGGACGTCTTCCTGGTCCAGCCGACGAACCACCCGGTCAACCAGTCGATCATGGAACTGCTGATCATGATCGACGCGTTCAAGCGTGCCAGCGCCGGGCGGATCACCGCCGTCATCCCGTTCTACGCCTACGGACGGTCCGACAAGAAGGACCAGCCCCGCGTCCCGATCACGGCCCGCCTGATCGCCGACATGATCACCGTCGCGGGCGCGGACCGGGTCCTCACGATGGACCTCCACCAGGGCCAGATCCAGGGCTTCTTCAACATCCCCGTCGACGAGCTGACCGCGGTCCACATGCTGTCGAACTACTACCGGCACAAGGACATCGAGAACCCGGTCGTCGTCACCGACCTCGGGTTCGCGAAGCGAGCCCGGGCGTTCGCCGAGCTGCTCGACGCGCCCCTGGCGATCATCGAGAAGCGGCGAGTCGGCAACCTCGATCGTGCCGAGCTGATGAACGTCATCGGCGACGTCAAGGGCAAGCGCGCGATCATCGTCGACGACGAGATCGACACTGCCGGGACGCTGGTCGAGATCACCCGGGCGCTCGAGCGCGAGGGCGTGACCGAGATCTACGCCTGCGCCACCCACGGCGTCCTGAGCGACCCGGCGATCGACCGGATCGCGGCCTCCAACCTCCTCGAGGTCGTCCTGACCGACTCGGTCCCACTCCCCGAGCGCAAGAGGCTGGGCAAGATCACCACGTTGTCCGTCGCCCCGCTCATCGGCGAGGCGATCCGGCGCATCCACCGCGGCGAGTCGGTCGGTGCGCTGTTCTCGAGCGAGGTCGCGCTCACCCAGGAGATGCTCCTGTGGGAGGGCGGCGACGAGGGGACGCTCGACACCCGACCCGATGACGAGGAACCGGACCTGCTGGCCCGCGCGGCCGCGTTCAACCAGGTGGGAGACCGATGAGCCTGCAGCTGCACCGACCCGACGGCGAGGGCGGTCTCGAGCCGCGCCCGGTCGCCGACGCGGACTGGCGCACGCAGCTGCGGTCTGCCCGCTGGGGGAGCGATCTCCGCGGCGACCGGCTGCCCGAGCTGAAGAACCCCGAGATGAATCCGACCTCGCGGTTCCGCTCCGTGCTGTTCTGGCTCGGCCTCGGTTTCGCGACATTCGTTTTGGTCGCGGTCGGATACAGCACGGGCTTCTGGAGCCGCAAGCCCGATTCGCCACCCCCGGCACCGAGCGCGATCGTGATCCAGCAGGCCTCGACCGTGGCGCGCGTCTGAGACCGGATCGGTCCTTCCGCGAGGGGCGTTCTGAGAACCCTCCCCTATACTTGGCCGCGACATGCGCTTCCTGAACCGTTTCGTCGACTCGAACGACCGCGAGATCCGACGCCTGCAACCCCTGGTCGACGAGACCAACGCCTTCGAGGCCGACTACGAGGCACGCTCCGACGAGGAGATCCGCGCCGCGTTCGCCGAGCTCCGCGCAGAGGTCCTCGAGGCCGCGGTCCCCGACGAACCGTCGGAGGACGAGCTCGAGCACCCCGACCTCGAGCACCGCCGCGAGCTCAAGAAGGAGCGCCGGACCCGCGAGAACGACCGGATCCAGAAGGCGCTCGACGACGTCCTCCCCGAAGTCTTCGCGATGACCCGCGAGGCGATGAAGCGGACGCTGGGGATGCGCCACTTCGACGTCCAGCTGATGGGCGCCGCGGTCCTCCACCAGGGCAAGATCGCGGAGATGCGCACCGGCGAGGGCAAGACCCTCGTCGCCCCGCTGGCGGCGATCCTCAACGCCCTCGCCGGACGGGGCGTCCACGTCGTCACCGTCAACGACTACCTGGCCCGCCGCGACCCGCAGTGGATGGGTCCGGTCTTCGACTTCCTCGGCGTGAGCGTCGGGATGATCACCCACGACGCCTCGTTCGTGTTCGAGCCGGGCTACCCGACCAACGACGAGCGGCTGGTCAACCTGCGACCGGTCACCCGCGCTGAGGCCTACGCCGCGGACATCACCTACGGGACCAACAACGAGTTCGGCTTCGACTACCTGCGCGACAACATGGTCCTCGAGCTCGACCAGCGGGTCCAGCGTGAGCGCAGCTTCGCGATCGTCGACGAGGTCGACAACATCCTGATCGACGAGGCGCGGACGCCGCTCATCATCAGCGGCCAGGCCGAGGAATCGGCCGATCTGTACTTCACGTTCGCCCGCCTCGTGCCACGCCTCAAGGGCCGCCCGGAGGGCGACGAAGAGGGCGGCGACTACTTCGTCGACCTCAAGGACAAGGCCGTCTCCTCGACCGAGGATGGGATCGAGAAGATGGAGGGCTGGCTCGGCGTCCCGAACATGTACGACGCCGACCCGCGCCTGGCCCGCCACTTCGAGCAGGCGCTGCGCGCCCACGCGCTGTACAAGCGCGACCGCGACTACATCGTCAAGGACGGCGAGATCATCATCGTCGACGAGTTCACCGGGCGGCAGATGCCGGGCCGGCGCTGGAGCGAGGGTCTCCACCAGGCGGTCGAGGCCAAGGAGGGGCTGCGCGTCCAGCGCGAGAGCGTGACCCTGGCCACGATCACCTTCCAGAACTACTTCCGGCTGTACGACAAGCTGTCGGGGATGACCGGCACGGCGATGACCGAGGCCGAGGAGCTGCACAAGATCTACAAGCTCGAGGTGGTCGCCATCCCGACCCATCGCGAGATGGTCCGCGACGACTTCCCGGACCTGGTGTTCCGCGACGAGCCGGCCAAGTTCAACGCGCTGATCGACGAGATCGTCGAGATGCAGGAGGACGGGCGGCCGGTCCTGGTCGGCACGATCTCGGTCGAGAAGTCCGAGATGCTGTCGACGATGCTCAAGCGGCGCGGGATCAAGCACGAGGTCCTCAACGCCAAGTTCCACGAGAAGGAATCGGGCATCGTCGCGCAGGCCGGCCGGACCGGGGCCATCACCATCGCCACCAACATGGCCGGTCGCGGCACCGACATCCTGCTCGGCGGCAACCCCGCCGGGCTTGCGTCCGAGGCGCTCCACAAGCGTGGCCTGAACCCGGCCGAGGTGGACGCGGAGACCATGGAGGAGGCCCTCGCCGAGGCGAGGGCGATCACCGAGGAGGACCACGACCGGGTGGTCGAAGCCGGTGGCCTGCACATCGTCGGCACCGAACGCCACGACTCGCGGCGCATCGACAACCAGCTCCGCGGCCGCGCCGGCCGCCAGGGCGATCCGGGATCGTCGCGCTTCTACCTGTCGCTCGAAGACGACCTGATGAAGCGCTTCGCCGGCGACCGGGTGACCGGGCTGATGGAGCGGCTCGGCCTCGATGACGACGTCGCCATCGAGTCGCGCATCGTGTCGAAGACCATCGAGTCGGCCCAGAGCCGCGTCGAGGGCTTCAACTTCGACATCCGCAAGCGCGTCGTCGAGTACGACGACGTCATCAACAAGCAGCGCGAGACGATCTACGCCGAGCGGGACAAGGTCCTCAACAACGAGGACCTGACCGAGACGGTCCAGTCGTTCCTCGACGACGAGGTCGAGGGCCTCATCGAGACCCACCTGGTCGGCGAGGACACGTCGGTGTGGAACCTCGACGGGCTGTCCTCGGCGCTGGGCGCGATGGGCCTGACCGGCGAGGGCACGACCGCCGACGACCTGTGGGAGCGCGGCAGCCGCGAGGAGATCGCTGTCCACGTCCGCGAGCTTGCCGACGACCGGCTGGCGGCCAAGGCGGCCGAGGTCGGCGAGGAGGACTGGAAGACGGTCGAACGTCTCGTCCTCATCCGGACCATCGATTCGCTGTGGGTCGAGCACCTGACCGAGCTGGACGACATGCGCCGCGGGATCGGCCTGCGCGGGTACGCCCAGCAGGACCCGCTCAACGAGTTCAAGCGCGAGGCCTTCGCGCTGTACGACGAGCTGCGCGACCTCATCCGACATGGCGTCGCGTCGTCGATCTTCCGGGTCACGGTCACCCGCCAGCCAGCAGCCGCCGGCGGCGGGGATCCGGCCGTGGCTGCAGCCCTCGCCCAGGGCGCAGCCACGCTCCGCGGCACGAGCGGCGGCCCGAGTGGCACGAACGGCTCGAACGGCTCGAACGGATCGGCCGGGGTCACGCCGGCCGACGCGGCAGCCGGCTGCTGCCAAGGTTCCGGCGGTCGCGGCGGTCGGTGGGTCGGCCATCCTGCGCGGCGGCCCGACGTCGCCACCGGCCGCCCGGCCGATGGTCGAATCTCTCGGCGACCAGCCGGTCGCGTCGAGCGCGTCCGGTGCCGGTCCGGCGGCCAGCGGCCCGAAGCCCGGGTTCACCCCGAGCGGCGCCCGGATCGGTCGGAACGACCCGTGCTGGTGCGGGTCCGGTGCGAAGTACAAGAAGTGTCACGGGCGCTGAGCGCCCCGACCCCGCCTGACCGGCATCGTCCCGACCGATCCGTTTGAACCGACGCTCGATGGTGCGCGACCTGGTCGTGGTGGCCGTGGTCGGCTGCCTGGGCATCGCGGTGGTCGCCGGCTACGCCACGTTCCGGATCTGGTCGCAGGGTCAACGTGACGAACGGCGGCCCGCGGATGCCATCGTGGTCATGGGGGCGGCGCAGTACGACGGCCGTCCGTCGCCGGTGTTCGCGGCGCGGCTCGACCACGCCGTGGAGCTCTTCCACGCCGGGATCGCGCGCCAGCTGATCGTGACCGGCGGCAAAGCCGACGGTGACCGCACGACCGAGGCCGCGACCGCGCGCGCCTACGCCATCGCGCACGGCGTCCCGGCCGCGGCGATCCTCGGCGAGGACGCCAGCCGAACGACTCTCGAATCGATCCGGGCCGTCGGCGAGCTGCTGCGCACGCACGGTCTGAAGGACGCCGTGTTCGTGTCGGACCGGCCGCACATGTTGCGCGTGCTCCGGATGGCCGCCGACGAGGGGATCACCGCCTGGGGTTCGCCGACCACGACCAGCCCGATCGAGCACGACCCGCACGGCCAGGTCGACGCCACCCTCCACGAGCTCGGCGCGCTCGCCCAGTACTTCCTGGTCGGCGGATCGCCCTGAACGTTGCGTCCAGCGGGGATTTCGGGGCCCGAACGGGTTTTCCCTCTTGGCGACGAGGGATTGGCCCCGTATACTGTGCCAAAACCCCGACCGAGCAGGTCCCCCAGGACCTACGCTCGACATGCAGATTTCCGGTCCCGTGCCGTTGCCCAGCACAGAGGGGGAGCCCGTGAAGCAGGCCGAGGAAGCGTCGTTCGTCGATCTGATCGCCTGTGAGCGCGACTGCCGGTCGTGCAGCTACGCGGCGGCCCTCGACTGCGACGGCAACTGCGGCGTCTGCCCCCACAACGGCTACTGTCCCTGCGTGAACCCCGTCGTCGCCCGGAGCAAGACCGCGCTGCGCCTCATCGAGCTGCGCCCGATCCTGCTCCAGGATCTGCAGGCCCGGAACTAGGTGGAAGCCTCCGCCATCCGGGACCTGGCTGAACGGATCCGGTCGACCTCGGGGTACCTTTGACCTCGAGGCCAAGGAAGCCCGCGTCGCCGAGATCGACGCACTGACCCAGGCTCCCGGGTTCTGGGACGACGGGCGCTCAGCCCAGAAGGTCCTGCGCGAGGCCGATGGCCTGCGCGGCGAGATCGCGACGTGGCGCGAGCTCCTGACCCGGTCCGACGACCTGCTGGCCGCGGTCGAGCTGCTGTACGAGGCGCCCGACGCGGAGCTCGAGGCCGAGCTCGAGCGCGACGCCGCATCGCTCGAGACCGACTTCTCGCGCGAGCGGACGGCCCTGCTGTTCTCGGGCGAATACGACGAGCGTCCGGCGCTGCTGTCGATCAGCGCCGGCGCCGGCGGCACCGAAGCCACCGACTGGACCGAGATGCTGCTGCGGATGTACCTCCGCTGGGCCGAACGACATCGCTTCCCGACCGAGATCCTCGACCAGCAGGAAGGCGAGCAGGCCGGCCTCAAGAGCGTGACCGTGGCGGTCAACGGTCGACGCGCCTACGGCTGGCTGCGCGCCGAGCGCGGGGTCCATCGCCTGGTCCGGATCAGCCCGTTCGACTCGCAGAACCGGCGTCAGACGACATTCGCCCTCGTCGAGGTCCTGCCCGAGGCCGAGGACGACGTCGAGATCGAGCTCGACTGGGACCAGATCCGGGTGGACACCTTCCGCTCGCAGGGCGCCGGCGGCCAGCACGTCAACAAGACCGACTCGGCGGTCCGCCTGACCGACCTGCGGACCGGCATCGTCGCCCAGAGCCAGAACGAGCGGAGCCAGACCCAGAACAAGGAGATGGCGATCAAGGTCCTCAAGTCCCGGCTGCTCGAGCGTGCGCTCGAGGAGACGCGAGGCCGAGGTCCGCGCGCTCAAGGGCGAGCACGTCGAGGCCGGCTGGGGCAACCAGATCCGGAGCTACGTGCTGCACCCGTACCAGATGGTCAAGGACCTGCGGACGAACCATGAGACCGGCAACACGAGCGCGGTCCTCGACGGCGACCTCGACGCGTTCATGCAGGCCGAGCTCGAGCGCGGGATCGGCGAGGAAGCGGTCGCCGGGTGAGAACCGCCGCCGGGTCATCGCGGTCCGGCGTCGGGCTGACGTATCGGCCGGCCCGGCCCGACGAGCTGGCGACGTGCGAGGAGATCTGGCGCGCGTCGATCAACGACTACATCGTGCCGCTCGGCCAGGCCGAGATCGCGGACGTGGCCAGCCCGGCCATCCGCCTGTTCACCCACCTCCAGGCGACGGATCCGGAGCGATTCCTCGTCGCCACCGTCCCCGACGGTCCGGGTGAGCGGCCGGTCGCGTTCGCGTCCGCGGTCGTGCGCGAGCGGCTGTGGTACCTGTCGATGCTGTTCGTCCTGCCCGAGGTCCAGGGTGCCGGGGTCGGGCGCGACCTGTTGTCACGGGTGTGGGCGACGGACGGGCAGGATGGCGCGGGCGGCCCCGAAGGCCCGGCCGCGATCGTCCGGGCGACCGCCACCGACAGCGCCCAACCGATCTCGAACGCGCTCTATGCCCTCCACGACATCGTGCCCCGGATGCCCCTGTTCAGCCTGACCGGGCTGCCGCAGCGACCGGAGGCGTTCGGTCCGCTGCCGTCCGGGATCGTGCCGCTCGCCTTCGACGACATCGCGGCCGGGCCGCCGGACGGCCAGGGTCACCGGCTGCTGGTCGACGCCATCGACACGCTCGATCGCGAGCTGCTGGGCGTGGCCCACCCGGTCGACCACCGGTTCCTGCGGGCCGAATCACGCCACGGCTGGCTGTATCGCGGACCGGACGGCTCCCCGGTCGGCTATGGGTACGCCGGCGAGGCCGGGCGGCTCGGACCCGTCGCGGCTCGGGATGAAGCACTGCTCGGCCCGATCCTGGGCCACCTCACCGCGGCGGTGACACCGCGCGGCGCGTTCGCGCTGTGGGTCGGTGGCGCGGCGGACCGGGCGATCGTCCCGGCGCTCCAGGCCGGTCTGCGGCTCGACCCGTTCCCGGTCCTCGTCTGCTGGGACCGGCCGTTCGCCGACTTCGCGCGGTATCTGCCGATCTCGCCTGGTCTGCTCTGAACGCGTGGCTCGACCGACGAAGGTCCGGTGCGACCCGGCACCATCGTCCCGTTTGCCGGACCTCCGCCCGGGTGGTAGCCTCGCATCCGATGTGGCTCCAGCTTGTCGTGCCCGCGGCGGAGTCCGTGAGATCGTGATGATCGACGGCGACGGCCGCCGCGACCCCTGCCCTCGGAGCGCAATGTGAGCATCGCCCCTGCCCCGAGCGCCTCGCGCTCCTCGACCAGCCACGCGCTCGATCCGCTCGCGCGTGCTGGGCCGCAGTCGCGATCACGCCACGCAGGAACGGGCCGTCCTCGTCCTCCACGACGTCACCAAGGAATACCCGAACGGCAAGCTCGCCCTGCGCGACGTGGACCTCGTCATCCCCGAGGGCGATTTCGTGTTCCTCGTCGGCCCATCGGGAGCCGGCAAGTCGACGCTCATCAAGCTGCTCATCCGCGACGAGATCGCGACCCGCGGCGAGGTCGTGCTCGACGGCCAGGACGTCGCCCGGCTCGGCCGCCGGCAGGTGCCGAAGATGCGGCGCAAGATCGGCATCGTCTTCCAGGACTTCAAGCTCCTGCCGTCGAAGACGGTCTGGGAGAACGTGGCCTTCGCGCTCGAGGTGACCGGCACGCCCCGTCGGAAGATCCGGCCCGCGGTCGATCGCGTCCTGGCCCTGGTCGGGTTGACGGCCCAGGCGCAGCAGAAGCCGTCACAGCTGTCGGGCGGCGAGCAGCAGCGGACGGCGATCGCCCGCGCGCTCGTCCACGACCCGCGGATGATCATCGCCGACGAGCCGACCGGCAACCTCGATCCGCTGATCAGCTGGGAGATCCTCCAGCTCCTGCTGCGCATCAACGAGCTGGGCGTCACGGTCATGATGGCCACCCACAACGCCGACGTCGTCACCGCCCTCCGGAAGCGCGTCGTCGCGCTCGAGGAGGGCCGGATCATCCGCGACGAGATCGGTGGCGCCTACCATCGCGAGGACTGACGGTTGATCTCGTTCGTCCTGTTCAGCTTCAAGCGCGCCTGGCAGGGCTTCTGGCGCAACGCGGTGATGAGCATCGCCGCGACCGCGACGATGGTCCTGATGCTGCTGCTGCTGGCCGGCTTCTGGATCATCCAGACGGGCCTGCTGGCCGGCCTCCAGTTCACCGAGCAGAAGGTCGCAGGTCGTCGCCTACCTCCAGCCGAACGCGACCGACCCGCAGGTCAGCGACCTCGAGGCCAAGCTCCACGCGATGCCACAGGTCGCCTCGGTGACGTATGTCAGCCGCGACCAGGCGCTCGCCACGTTCCGCGCCTCGATGGCGGCCCAGGGGCGCGAGGACCTGACCCGCTACCTCGACGCCAACCCGCTGTACGCCAGCCTCGAGGTCAACATGGTCGACCCGTCACAGGTCCGGGTGGTCGGCGACGCGCTCCGCCAGGACCCGAGCATCCGCAACGTGATCAACATCGAGGACCTCGTCGAACGGGTGCTGACCGTCACCAGCATCCTGCGAACGGCCGGCACGGTCGTCCTGGTCATCGTCGGGGTCATCGCCCTGTTCATCATCATCAACACCATCCGGCTGGCCGTCCTCGCCCGTGCCGACGAGATCGAGGTCATGCGCCTGGTCGGCGCCTCGGACGCGTTCATCCGCTGGCCGTTCGTCTTCGAAGGCGCGTTCGTCGGCTTCCTCGGGGCGGCCGTGACGCTGCTGATCCTGCTCGCCGTGGCCGACCCGCTGAGCGCGTTCATGGCCGACTTCTTCCGCGTCCTGCCGCTCCAGTTCGGCTCGCTGACCCGCGACCTGGTGGCGCTGGTGATGGGCGCCGGGGTCGGGCTCGGGATCCTCGGATCCTGGCTGTCGGTGCGGACCTACCTCATCCGCTAGCCCGTCGCGCGGACCTCGCGGGCGCATCGCCGACCCTCCCCGGCCCTTGGGGGCAACCCGTTGTACCCTATGCGCCTTCGACCCCGGGGACGCACAACCGCAGGACGGACCAGCGATGTTTCCAGCCGACCCCGACCGACCCTCCGCAGACCGTCCTGGGAGCGTCGATCCGCCCCCGGATGACCCCGACATCCGCCCCGCGCCTGACCCCGTCATGGCCGTCGCTGCGCCCCCGGCACCGACGCCGGCGTCGCGTCTCTGCGGTCCAGCTCGCCGTCGTCGTCGTGGCCATCGTGGCGGGATCGGGCCTGTTCCTGTCCGGCTACAGCCTGGGTCGCCGGACCGCGTCCGATCCGGGCACTCCGGCCTCCGAGGACACCGCCTTCCAGCCGTTCTGGGACACGTACCACACCATCGAGGATCGATATGCCGGCGGGAGCGTCGATCAGACGACCGTGATCCAGGGCGCCATCCGCGGGATGATCGGCTCGCTCGACGATCCGTTCTCGGCGTACATGACGTCGGACGAGTATCGCGCCAGCCTCCAGAGCATCAGCGGCCAGTTCGAGGGGATCGGTGCCGACCTCGCGTCGGAGTCGCCGGATGGGACCCAGGGGTGCGCGCCGCTCGGAAAGGCCTGCCGCCTGGTGGTCACCGCGCCGCTCGACGGGTCGCCCGCACAGCGAGCCGGTCTGTCGGCCGGCGACGTCATCGTCCAGGTCGATGGCGCCGGCGTCGACGGGCTGACGGTCGATGCCGCGCGCGACAAGATCCGCGGGCCCAAGGGCACGGTCGTCGAGCTCGACGTCCAGCGGGGCGGCTCGGCGGCGATGTCGGTGACGATCACCCGCGACGTCGTCCAGTCGCAGGAGGTCACCAGCAAGGTGCTGGCCGGCGGCAGCGTCGGGTACATCAAGCTGAGCGGGTTCTCGGACGCGGCCGCGGACCAGATGGTGACGACCCTGCAGCGACCAGCTGGCAGCCGGTCGGACCAAGCTGATCCTCGACCTCCGCGGCAACCCCGGCGGCTACGTCACGGCCGCCCGCAAGATCGCCAGCCAGTTCATCGGCTCGGGTGTCGTGTTCTGGGAGCAGGACGCCAGCGGCAACCAGACCCCGACCGATGCGCTGACCGACGGCGTGGCCACGGACCCCAACGTGAAGCTCGTGGTCCTGATCGACGGCGGGAGCGCCTCGGCCAGCGAGATCGTCGCCGGGGCGCTGCAGGACACCGGGCGGGCGACCCTCGTCGGCCAGCGATCGTTCGGGAAGGGGACCGTCCAGCAGTGGCAGGAGCTGACCGGCGATGGCGGAGCCTTCAAGCTCACGATCGCGCGCTGGCTGACCCCGGACAAGCGGTGGATCCACACGGTCGGGCTGACGCCGGACGTCGTGGTGACGCTGCCGAGCCCGCTGCCGGCTCGGCGCCGATCCCGACCTCGACAAGGCGCTCGAGCTGCTCGGTGCTCCGGCCGTCGGCTCGCTCGGCCTGGCCGCGGCGTGAGCATCCGGTCCCGAACGCGGTCTTGCACTCGGCCCACGCATCGGGTACGGTTTCGGAGAACGAAAGGAGGTGATGTGCAGTGATAGACCGCTCTAGCTGCACCACCTCGCAGGAGATGGCCGTCTAGTCGGACACCCTGTGGGTGGCTAAGCACTCGGACGCCGGCCCGCATAGGGCCGGCGTTCGTGCGATATCCGACCACCGCAGGACCGCTGGAGGAGCCCTCCCATGAGCGACGAGACGACCGTCGCGCTCAATCGAAGAGCCCGCCACGACTTCACCATCGACGAGACGTTCGAGGCCGGCATCGTCCTGACCGGGACCGAGATCAAGTCGCTCCGCGCCGGCAAGGCGAACCTGTCCAATGCATACGCGCGCATCGAGCGCGACGAGGCGTGGCTGGTGGGTGCCGACATCGCCAAGTTCGAGGGCGGCAACCGGTACAACCACGAGCCGAAGCGGACGCGCAAGCTGCTCCTCCACCGCTCGGAGATCGACGAGCTGCTGGGCAAGACCAAGGCGAAGGGCCAGACGATCGTGCCGCTCCGCCTCTACATCAACGAGCGAGGCCGCGCGAAGATCGAGCTCGGGCTGGCGCGCGGCAAGCAGCTCCACGACCGTCGCCGCGACATCGCCGATCGGGACGCCAGGCGTGACGTCGCCCGTGAGCTGGCCGACGCACAGCGAGGCCGGTAAGGGGCCGTTGCCCGCTCGCGGTCACCCGCGGGTCGCGTGACAACGGAAGCGTCCGTACGACTACCATCCGAGCCGTGACGACAGAGATCCCCGGTCGCCTGCGGATCGGGCCCGTGATCGAGGCGGTCGATGCCCACGCCGCCGGCGAGCCGGGGCGCGTGATCGTGGCGGGGGTCGAGGGCGTCCCCGGCGGCTCGATGTTCGAGGCGGCGACCTGGCTCGCGGCCAACCGGGACGACCTCCGGCTACGGATGGTTCGCGAGCCGCGCGGCTTCCCCGCGGCCAACTGCAACCTCATCCTGCCGTCGTCGAACCCGGAGGCCGACGCCGGGTACGTGATCATGGAGCAGGTCGAGTACCCCGGGATGTCCGGCAGCAACACGATCTGCGTCGTGACGGTCCTGCTCGAGACCGGCCGATTGCCGATGACCGAGCCGGTCACCGAGCTGACGCTCGAGGCACCCGCCGGGCTCATCCGGGTGCGCGCCGACTGCCGGGACGGGAAGGTCACCGCGGTCACCTTCCGGAACGTGCCGGCCTTCGCGACCCATCTCGACGCGCCGGTCGAGGTGCCCACGCTCGGGACGGTGTCGGTGGACGTGGCCTACGGCGGCATGTTCTATGCCATCGCCGACGCGGACCAGTTCGGACTCCGGCTGACCCCCGACGAAGGGGCCGACATCGTGCGCATCACTGAGATGATCAAGGCGGCGGCCAGCGAGCAGCTGCCCGTCGTCCACCCCGAGCAGCCGGGCTTCGCGGGCATCACCATCGGGCAGCTTTCCGGGCCGCCACACGATGCGGCCAACGACCGCCGAAACGCCGTCACGGTGTCGACCGGGACGTTCGACTGGGAACGGCCTGCGACCTGGACCGGCGCCATCGACCGTTCGCCGTGCGGGACCGGGACGTCGGCCCGGATGGCGACCATGGCCGCCCGCGGCTTGCTACGCGTCGGGGACGAGTTCCGCCACGAGGGGATCCTCGGCACGGTGTTCACCGGTCGCGTGACCGAGGAGACGACCGTCGGGGAGTACCGGGCGATCGTCCCGACCATCAGCGGCCAGGCGTGGATCACGGGCTTCGCGAGCTACGTGGTGGACGCGACCGATCCGTTCCCCGACGGCTTCACGATCGGCGACATCTGGGCCTAGGCGGCCTGCGGCTGCGCCGCGAGCGGCCGCTCCACCGGCACCGGGGACTCGTCCGTGCTGGCCCGCATGTACAGCACGACGCCGATGGCCGACACGCCGGCGCACAGGAGCAGGCCGCCGGTGACCGTCACCAGGCCGAGCTGCAGGGCGATGCTCATCGCGAACGCGGCGACGATGCCGCGCGCTCCGGTGATGGCGTTCCAGCCGGCCATCGCCGCCGCCCGCGAGGCGAGCGGCGTGTGGTCGCTGACCACCGAGGCGATGCCGACGTCGATCGAGGCGCTGCCAAGACCGGCCGCGATGGCCGCGACCCACAGGACCGCGACCGTCGGCGCGAGGGCGTAGGCGACCAGCGCGGCGAGCCCGAAGGCGCTGCCGAGGCGCATCGCGACGAGTGGTCCACGCCGGTCGGAGACCGCGCCCCAGACGAGGAATGACAGCGTGGTCGCGGCCGCGGTCAGGATGCCGATGATCCCGACGTCCGACAGCGACAGGTTCAGGCGGTCGACGTTGACGATCGCGTACAGCGGCGAGGCGGCGATCAGGCCGCCACCGTAGAAGCCCTGGGCCATGGCGATCCGCGACAGGACCGGGCGCTCGCGAAGCGCCCGCAGCGAGTCGCGGGCGGAGTAGGTCGGTGGACGTTCGGTATCGGGCGAGCGCAGTCCCATGTAGGCCAGCGCGCAGACGAGACCCACCAGGCCAGCGAGGGCGACCGCGGTCTCGCCACCGAGCTGGTCGGCCAGGATCCCGCCGGCGAGCGCTGCCAGGGCGGACGCCGCCGCCTTGCCCGATCCGAGGAACCCGACGACCCGCCCGAGGACGTGGGACGGATACATCGTCCCCCACAGCCGCAGGTAGTACGGACCGCTCAGCGCGAGGCTCAACCAGAAGACGATCGACACGGCGATCATGACGGGCGCCGACGAGAGGAAGCCGAGCACGAGCAGCGAGGCGGCTCCGCCCGCGCGCATCAGTGCGAGCTGCCGCCGCGACCGAGGACCGACCCGGCCCGCAAACGCCCCGAGCAGGTTCGCGATGAATGGCGCGGCGGCGAGGGCGGCCAGCCCGATCGGGTCGAGACCGCCGCGTCGGGCGATGGTCGGCAGCAGGGTGGTGACCAGCGCGACCGTGACGCCGACGCCCACCGACGCGACCGTGTCGAGCGCGAGGTTGCGCCCGACTGCGCGCTGGCGCAGGGTCGATGAGCGGAGCGATGGCCGGATCACGGCGTACCTCGAAGCAGCCCGTCCGGCCTGCGAGGTGAGCTGTCGGGCTCGGCGTTGGGTCCGCCGTCGCGTTCGTCGCGATTTGCCCCAGGGATGTCGGGTCCCCCGTCCTCCCGTGGGAGGTTCGGCCACCGCAACCTTACCAGCCCGGGACGCTTGGCGGGATAGCCCCAATGGTCCCGTGTGGTCCTCTCACCGGGGCGTGCTACCATCCGCGTCCGAGCCGGTTCTCGGACCTGTGGGGATGTGTGGTTTCGACAGGGTCTGGCTACCGGGGAACGCGAGCCGAGGATGCCACTAGGCCTCGTAAATCACGTGGCAAAAAGAAGTACCTGGCAACCGCCAGTCGACTCTCGCTCTCGCTGCTTAGGCAGTAGAGTGAGCGTGGAAGCTGCCTCCGCCTCGCGGGTAGTGGAAGCGTCATGCAGCGAGGCTGCGATCCGGACAAGTGTCACGTAGTCCGGAGTCAAGCCCGATCTAGGGGCACGTGACTGGACCGTCCGGCAGGGTGCCGATGCCCGTTCGGACGGTCGACGACAAAGCATCGGACACGCTCGTAGTGGGTCCCGGCGAAGGGTTCTGGACGGGGAGTTCGACTCTCCCCCATCTCCACCACATGCTCGTTCGCGATCCGAGCCCGTCAGGACGGTGGCGGTGCCTCGGGATCCGGCGCGTAGAACTGCGTCGTGTTGGCGACCATGGTCGCGACGGCGGCCGGATCCTCATCTGCGGCCAGGCTCGCCTCCCCCCATGCCTCGCTGCTCAGGGCGTAGAACGCGCGTCCCTCGTCCGACTGCTGCCAGGCCACGGGGTCATCGATCGCCCCGCCCGCCAGATGGAGCGACAGGCCGAGCATCCCTCCGTCCCAGCCGACACCGACGGCTCCGGGCCCGTAGGTGGTCCAGAACTCCTCCGGGACGATGGCCGTGTGCTCGAGCTCGACGATCGTCGCCACCTCATCCGTCGACGTGAGCCGCAGCGCGAGCTCCGAGACGTCCGCCGGGCTGGACACTTCGCCGTAGACCCAGGTGACGCGCAACCGGTGGGGCCGCTCGCAGTCGAGGATCTCGCCACCGGCGTTGCCCTCGAACTGGTATCGCCCGCCGAGGCGATAGTCACCGCTGATCGGCAGGAACCAGCGGCCGATCCGCTCCGGGTTCGTCAGCGCATCCCAGACGTCGTCGATCGGCGCGTCGAAGGTGCGTCGAAGCCGGATCACATGTCCCTCGCCGGCTGGGTGCGTGCCGGTGCCGACCTCGCGCTGGACGGCTTCGATCTCTCGGACGATGTCGATCATCGCGTGTGGTCCTCCGATGGCAGGTCTGACGCCGTATCGCTGATGCGTCGCTCACGCCGGCCACGAGCGAGCTCGGTCGCGAGCGAATCGAGACGCTGATCCCAGAAGCTGCGGAACGCGTCGAGCCACACGTCGACCTCCTGGAGCGGGGCCGCGTCGACCGCATACAGCCGCCGAGCGCCGGCGGGCCGCACCGTCGCGAAGCCGTTGTCGCGCAGGACCTTGAGGTGTTGCGAGACGGCCGGCTGCGAGATCCCGAATTCGGCCCGGACCACCGCAGCGACCGCCCCCGAGCTCAGCTCGCCCTCAGCGAGGAGCTCGAGGATCCGACGCCGGATCGGGTCGCCGAGGATGTCGAACGCGTGCACGACCGACATCATAGAAGCGGTGACTTATATAAGTCAACCCTTAATATCTCGCCGCGAGGGATCAACCCGCCGGGGTCATCTCCGGCTCGGTCAGCCCGCTGTCCGACGAGATCCCGTTGGTCACGGCGGACCCGCGGCCGGTCTTCGCCTCCAGCTCGGCCAGCCACTCGGCCTGGTCGTCGTCGAGCTCCGACATGATCGCGAAGCCGCCGGCAAGGACCATCCCGTCGACGCTCAGCTGGGGCGCGTCCTCGGCGCGGCCTTGCGCGGGGCGGGTGTCCTGGACACCGCCGAGGCCACGGACGGAGGTGACGACACGCCAGCCGGCCGGCACGAGGATCTGTCCGCCGCCGAAGATCGCGCGGACGCTCAACGTGGCACCGTCGGGCGCGAGGGTGGCATCGCGGAGGTCGAGGACACCGCCGCCGTACCAGCACACGAGCGTGCCTTCGCGGAGGGCCTTCGCCGTGCTGTGGTAGGCGAGTGGTCCGAAGATCGCGCTGGCGCTGAACGCATCGGCGCTCTCGTCGGTGTCGGGGCCGATCGTCTGCTTGGCCTTCATCGCCGCGATCGCGCCGACGATCATGCTGACGATCCAACCGACGACCACCAGCCGGATGAGCCTCCTGATCGACATCGTGTCGTCCTCCTCGCGTCGGGGTCGTTCTGCTCTGGACCACCCAGCCTAGCAGGACGAACAAGTCACGCCGGGTACGATGGCGGCGATGGACGCACGCCCGGATACCCTGACCAGCGCTATCGGGCGTTCGATCCCGCGCGTCGATGGCCGGCCGAAGGTCACCGGCCAGGCCAGGTTCGCCGCCGACTACGAGGTGCGCGGCCTGCTCCACGCCCGGCCCGTGCTCGCCATGCCGGCCCACGCCCGGATCGAGCGGATCGATGTCGCGGCGGCGCTCGCCGTCCCCGGCGTCGTGGCCGTCCTGACCGCCGCCGACCTGCCGATCGTCACCGAAGGCAACGACCGGGTCCACGAACCGTTGGCCCGGAACGAGATCCTGTGGGCCGGCCAGCCCGTCGCGCTGGTCGTGGCCGAGTCCCCCGAGGCGGCCGCCGACGCCGCGCCCCTCGTGTCCGTCCAGACGACGCCGTTGGAGGTGGTGGTCGACCTCGAGCGGGCGTTCGCACCGGGGGCCCCGCGGGCTCGACTCGCGCGGCCTGTCGAGGCAGATACGACCGGCAGCGCCGAGTCGCAGCATGCCGCGGTCGGCGGCGGGGCCGAGCAGTTCACGCCCGACGAGCCCGGTTCGGACAACGTCGCGGCGCGCAACGGCTTTCGGCGCGGCGACATCGCGACGACGCTGGCGGGCTGCGACGTCATCGTCGAGGGACGCTTCACCACGAGCTGGGTCCACCAGGGCTACCTCGAGACGCAGGTCGCGACCGCGGCGCTCGACGAGGACGGCGTCCTCCACCTCACCAGCGCGACCCAGGGCACGTTCCACACGCGCTGGGAGCTGGCCCGCCTGTTCGGCCGGCCGATGGCGGCCGTCCGGGTGACCGGAGCGACGCTCGGGGGCGCGTTCGGCGGCAAGTACCTGATCGTCGATCCGCTTGCCGCGGCCGCGACGCTCGTGCTGGGCCGGCCGGTCCGCGTCGAGCTGACCCGGAACGAGGACTTCCGGATGGCCAACCCCGCGCCGGCGGCGATCCTGGAGGTCCGCGCGGGGGCGACGCGCGACGGGCGGCTTCGCGGCCTCCAGGCCCGGCTCCTGTGCGACGCCGGTGCCTTCGCGGAGTCGAGCATCGAGGGCATCGCGGCGGTCCTGACCATCGGGCCGTACCGCTGGGAGGCACACGAGGTCACCGCCTTCGGGGTCGAGACCAATCGCTTCGGGACCGGGGCCTACCGGGCGCCCGGAGCGACCCAGGCGACCTTCGCGCTCGAGCAGCTGATCGACGAGCTCGCGCTCCGCCTCGACATGGACCCCATCGACCTTCGGGCGCGCAACGTCGTCTCCGCGGATGACGAGATGGCCGACGGGACGTCCTGGGGCGGGATCGGCCTGGCGGAGTGCCTGGCCCGGATCGCCGATCACCCGCTCTATCGGGACCGGGCCTCGCTTCCGGACGGCGAGGGCGTCGGGATCGCGGCCGGCGCCTGGCCCGGGTCGCGCCAGGCGGCGTCGGCCATCTGCCGGCTCGAGGCGGACGGGCGCGTCACGGTCGTGACCGGGGTCGTCGACATGTCCGGCACGATGACCGGCTTCGCGGCGATCGCCGCCGAGGGCCTGGGGCTGTCCGCCGACGACGTGTCGGTCGTAGCCGCGGACACTGCATCGGCGCCGCGGTCGCCGTTCAGCGGCGGGAGCGTCGTGACCTACTCGGTGGGATCGGCCGTCGTGCGGGCGACCGAGGTCCTGCGCGAGAAGATCCTCGGCTACGCGGCGCTGGCGCTCGAGATCGATATCCGCGATCTCGAGATCGTCGACGGCATCGTGCGCCCCAAGGGGACACCCGAGCGCGGCATCTCGCTCGCCGACATCGGGGAGCGGATGGCCGGCTGGTCCCCGGGC
The DNA here is from genome assembly GCA_963813225.1 of uncultured Chloroflexia bacterium. Classification (GTDB taxonomy): domain Bacteria; phylum Chloroflexota; class Limnocylindria; order Limnocylindrales; family CSP1-4; genus SPCO01. The sequence goes on from CAWEYB010000001.1 coordinate 342,691, forward strand.
TACGAGCCGCTCGAAGGACATGCCGGCTCGATCCCGCCCGGACTCGCACCGCTTGACCGTCGCCCACCTCGTCCACCTCCGCGTGGACCGCGACAGCGGCGTGGTCAGCGTCCTCGACCACGTCGTCGCGCAGGACGTCGGCCGCGCCCTCAACCCCGCGATCGTCGAGGGCCAGCTCCACGGCGGCGCGACGCAGGGTCTCGGCTGGGCGCTGTCGGAGGCGATGCTGTTCGACGACACCGGTCAGCTGCTGACCGGGACGTTCCTCGACTACGCGCTCCCGAAGGCCGACGCCGGCACCCGCTTCGAGACGCTCATCGTCGAGGTGCCGTCAGCAGACGGCCCGTATGGCGCTCGCGGGATCGGCGAGGGGCCGGTCTGTGGCGCGGCCGCGGCCGTGGCCAATGCCGTCCACGCCGCGACCGGAGTGCGCTACCGAACCCTGCCGATGACCGCGCCGCGCATCTGGCGGGGGCTGCAGGACGGGCGTCCCGCCAGCGCCCCGGATCAGGCCGCGACGGCCGGAGCCCCCGCCTTGGCCATCAGGACGACCCCGTCCGCTCCGCGCGTAGTTCCCGTCGCTCAGATCGCGCTCCGTGGCACGAGCACGACGCGGCGGTTCGGCTCCTCGCCGATCGACTGCGTGGCGACGCCCGGATGGTCCCTCAACGAGAGGTGGATCCAGCGTCGCTCGAGGGCCGACATCGGCTCGAGCTGGAGCATCTTGCCGGTCTCCACGACGCGGGCGGCGGCCCGGTCGGCGAGCTCGCGGAGCTGGCGCTCGCGGCGACCGCGGTAGTCCTCGACGTCGACCAGGACCCGGGTCCAGACGCCCATCTCCTTCGAGAGCATCAGGTTCACCAGGTGCTGGAGAGCGGACAGGCGCTCGCCCTTGCGGCCGATGAGGGCGCCCAGGGCTTCCTTCTCGTCGCCGTCGGCGACGACGTTGAGCCGGCTCGTCTCGCCCGTCTGGACCTCGACGCGAACGTCGAAGCCGAGATGGCGCATGAGCTCCTCGAGGATCGCCTTGCCGGCGGCCAGGGCCTCGGGCGACGCCTCGGCGGCCTCGAGGTCGGCGCGCTCGGCGGCCAGCGAGCCGCGGGCGGCGGCCACCTCGGCCGCTTCGGACGCGGACAGGTCGGCCGACCCGGCCCGTGTCGGTGCGCGGTCATCTCGGCGCGGCCGGTCGTCACGACGCGGCGGCCGGTCGTCACGACGCGGGCGATCGTCGCGGCGGGGGCGATCCTCGCGCGGGCGGTCGTCGCGGGGCCTGTCGGAGCGCGGCGGCCGGTCGTCACGCGGGCGGTCCTCACGTGGTCGGTCGTCGACCGGGCGCGCAGGGGGCGGCGGCAGCGGCTGTGAGGCGGCGGCCTCCCGCTTGGGCGCGGCGCCGCCGAGTGCCGCGCGCGGCGCGGCGACGATCCGGGCCGGCTCGGCGCCCATGCCCAGGACGCCCCGGCTGCCCGGCGTCAGGATCTCGAAGTCCAGGTCGTTCAGGTCGGCACCGAACGCCTCGCGGGCGAGCTTGAGTGCCTCCTCGACGGACTTGCCGGTGAATTCGCGGTACTCGCTCATGTCAGCGTCGTCTCCCTCGTCGGCCCTGACGGCCCCGCTCGCGGGGGCGGATCGTCTTTGCGGCCGTGGTCTTCTTGTCGGCGTCGTTCAAGATCGGCGCCCGTTTACTTGGCTCTGGCGGGGGTGGCATCGTCACCGGGAAGCGCGGCGTGTGGTCAAGGGCGAACCGCGGTGTCCAGCCGAACAGGGGGAACATGCCGCCCCATCCCACGATCAGGTACTGCTGGGCGATGGTGAAGATGCTCGCCGTGATCCAGTAGATGAACAGGCCGGCCGGCAGGAACCCGCCGTACACGATCGAGATCAGCGGCAGGAACAGCATCGTCTGGCGCTGGATCTTGGTGTTCGGGTCGTCGTCCTCTGGCTTGGTCTTGGGCAGCATCATCCGGGATTGGGCGAGGTTCAGCGCGGCCGACACGATCGCCAGGAGACTGATCCCGAGCACGAAGCTGCCGAGCGCCACGGAGAAGATCGTCGATGGCACCCCGACGTTGATCGAGGTGTTGAGGAACGGGATGATCGTGTTGATGCACGGCCCGAGAGCCGCGTCCGGCTGGCCGGTCGCCGGGTTGAGGTTGTTGCAGGTCAGCGGGACGACCTGGACCCCGAAGACCGTGAGCATCGCGGACGGGTTCACGTTGGTCAGCCCGTCCCGGATGACCTGATACATCATGAACAGGAGGGGCATCTGGAGGAGGAGCGGGAGACAGCCGGCGAGCGGGCTGATGCCGCGCTCCTTCATCAACTCCTGCTGGGCGACCCTCGCCTTGACCGAATCTCCCTTGAAGCGCCGATTGATCTCCTTGATCTCGGGCTGGAGCATCTGCATCCGACGCTGCGACACGAGCTGGCGCCGGTAGAGCGGGATGACCACGATCCGGACGACCAGCGTCAGTGCGACGATCGCCCACCCGATCGCAGCCGGGACGCCGATGGCGGTCAACACGTCGTAGACGGCCACCAGCACGATGAACATCGCCTGGAAGACCGGCGTGAACAGCCAGGCCAGCAGGCTCAGGGGATTGCCTCCGGGCTCGGCCGGGACGAGCGGCGGCGCCGGTGTCGGTGTCGCCGCGGGCGCGCCCGATGCGCCAGGCGTGATGGTGCTGGGCGCGGCACAGGCGGCCACCACGAGCACGACCAAGATGAGCAGCGCGATGAAGGCGATCCGGTCCCACGGGAGCCGTCGGAGTGTCACAGGCTGAACGCCTCGCTAGCGAACCGGGTCATAACCGCTCCCGCCCCACGGGTGGCAGCGGGCGATCCGCCGGGCACCCATCCAGCTCCCCTTCAGGAGCCCGTACTTCTCGATGGCCTGCTCCGTGTATCGCGAGCAGGTCGGTTCGTAGCGGCAGCTCGAGGGCATCCAGGCGAACACGATCCGATACAGCCTGATCATCCCGATCCCGATGCGCTTCACCGCGTCGAACCTCCGAGTGCGCCGCCCTTGACGAGGGTTCGGCGCAGAGCCCCGACCAGCGTGTCTTGGTCGGCATCGACGATCGCGGGCCGGGCGATGATGAGGACGTCCCAGCCGGGCTGGAACGAGGGCGCCATCACCCTGAGCGCCTCGCGGAGCCGGCGACGGACACGATTGCGAACCACCGCCCCGCCGAGCGCTCGGCCGGTCGACAGCCCGAAGCGGGTCGTCTCGAGATCGGTCCGCCGGAATCGGGCGGTGAGGAGTGGGTGGGACCGAGTAGTCCCGTCTCCCTGGAAAGCCGCGAAGTCCTGCGGGCGGGAGAGCATCACGAGTCGCGGCATGTTCGAGCCGCGCCCGACTGTCAGGCTGTCAGCCGCTTTCGACCGCGAGCCCGACGGGCGGCCAGGATGCGACGGCCACCGGCCGACCTCATCCGTGCTCGAAAGCCGTGCTCCTTGGCGCGGTGGCGCTTCTTTGGCTGATAGGTCTGCTTCATCAGGACTTGTCCGGGATCCTCTCCAACCGGCCTCGGGGACGGTCTGTCACTACCCCCTGAAGGCACGCAAACGCGCCTGGCGCCCGAAAGCGCACGGCGCGTCGTCGTCCGGCGGATGATAGGCCGGGTCCGCGAAGGGTGTCAAACCTCGTCGCCGGGGCGGGCACCGGCTCGCGCTGGTGGCATCCGGGCCGGGCTGCGACCTCGTTCGATCGGCCACGCGCCGATACTCCCAGGGGGTATTGCAGAATCGCCTTGCGGCGTCCGTTCGGGCGGTGCTATCCTCTCCGGGCCCTCAGCGCCGGAGACGCATGCGGGGAGGCCCCCCGAAGCCCCGAGCAGGATCCTCGGAGACATGCAACCGGAGCCAGTGAGCGGCAGATCTGAGCCGCGCGGACCCATGGCCCCGAGACCCATTCCCTGGTCAACGCTACCCATCAACCGACCCCCATCGCAGGATCAGATCGACGAATGGACGCAAAACAAGTCTGGCGTGCTGCCCTCGGTGAGCTCCAGGTCTCGCTGTCGCCCGCCAACTTCGAGACGTGGTTGCGCGACACGCAGCTGGTCGATGTCGACGAGCAGCGGTTCAGGATCGCCGTCCCGAACGGGTTCGCCAAGGACTGGCTCGAATCCCGCTACCGCTCGCTGATCAGCCAGACGCTCGCACGCATCGTCGGCTACAGCGTCCAGGTCGAGTTCGTGATCGGGCCGACCCCGGAGAGCGCGGCCGAGCCGGCCGAGACGGCGGCGCCACCGCAGTCCAACGGCGCGGCCGGGCGCCAGCAGGTGCGGCTCGAGCCGACCCGTGTCGGCGGCGAGGGCGGCTCGAGCTACCTGAACCCGCGCTACACGTTCGCCAACTTCATCGTCGGGTCGTCGAACCGCCTGGCCCACGCGGCCAGCCTGTCGGTCGCGGAGCGCCCCGGCCACGCCTACAACCCGCTCTTCCTGTACGGCGGCGTTGGCCTCGGCAAGACGCACCTGATGCACGCCATCGGCAACCAGGTGATCGCCAAGTTCCCGCGCAAGCGCGTCGTGTACGCGACCAGCGAGAAGTTCACCAACGAGTTCATCGCGTCGATCCAGCAGGGCAAGATCGACGAGTTCCGCGCGCGCTACCGGCGGATCGACCTCCTCCTCATCGACGACATCCAGTTCATCGCCGACAAGGAGCGGACGCAGGAAGAGTTCTTCCATACGTTCAACGCGATCCACGAGGACACCAAGCAGATCGTCCTGTCCTCCGACCGGCCGCCGAAGGCGATCGTGACCCTCGAGGAGCGGCTGCGCAGCCGGTTCGAATGGGGCCTCATCGCCGACCTGACCGCGCCGGACCTCGAGACCCGGATCGCCATCCTCCGGGCGAAGGCCGAGGAGGGCGCGGTCCCGATCACGTCGGACGTCATCGAGTTCATCGCGCGCAAGGTCGTCAGCAACATCCGTGAGCTCGAGGGGGCGCTCAACCGGATCGTCGCCTACGCGAGCATGGGCGCCATGCCGATCGGCATCGAGCTGGCCACCGCGGTCCTGTCCAACGTCCTGTACAACCCCAAGAAGCGGCAGGTCACGCCGGAGCGGATCGCCCGGGTCGTGTCCGAGTACTACAGCGTCCCGATGGACGCGCTCCAGGGCCAGAAGCGCGACAAGGCGATCGTCGTCCCCCGCCAGATCGCGATGTTCCTGATGCGCGAGGAGACCGACGTCTCCCTGCTGCGCATCGGAGCCGAGCTCGGCGGGCGTGACCACTCGACCGTGCTGCACGCCTGCGACAAGATCAACCGCGAGGTGGCCGTCAACGACGAGCTGCGGCGCGAGATCGCCGCCGTGCGGGAGCTGATCTACGCCGACTGACCGGCTCCGCCGGGTCGGGCGGAGCACCTGGGGTCGGATGCGCGGGGGAGTCGTCAGCCTCGTTCGACGTGGATAAGCACGCCGAATCGGTGGAAAAGCACCACCGGTTGTGGACATCCGGGTCCGTCTGCCGGGGAAACGAGCCTGCCGGCGTGGACGGCCGGACGCCGTTCGCGGTCACCAGGGACGACGGGCGGCCGTCGTCCACCGTCCGTCCGCGACGAGCGCACCGATCCGGTCCATCCCGTCCACTGATGACGCACGGTGGTCCACACTGGCGCCGAACGGCGTCGAGCGTCCCCGTCCACCGAGTCAACACCATTACTACGGTGATGACGGGATGAGAAGATAGAGAGAAGATACCCACCACGACCCGATCCGGCGCGATCGGCGGATGGCTCGCCCACTGGCAGCCCGGCACGCCGACCCGATCCCAGCCCGCAGCCCAGCGGCTCGACCCGGCGAACACCATGGAGTGATCCCGAACGTGAAACTCTCGGTCATGCAGGAGAACCTCGCTCGCGGCCTGTCCGTCGTCAGCCGCGCGGTATCCAATCGCAGCACCCTGCCGGTCCTGGCCAACGTGCTGCTCAAGACCGAGGACGCCGGCCTGAAGCTGACCGCGACGAACCTCGAGATCGGCATCACCTACTGGGTGCCCGGCAAGATCGAGTCTGACGGCGCCACGACGGTGCCGGCCAAGCTCCTGACGGATCTGGTCAACTCGCTGCCGACGGGCGACCGGGTCGACCTCGATCTCGGGAGCGGCGACCTGCTCCACATCCGCTGCGGCCGGTTCGAGTCCCACATCAAGGGCATCGATGCGGACGAGTTCCCGGCCATCGGCGCCGCCGGCGAACGGCCCACGACCCGGATCGCCCAGAACGTCCTGCGCCGTGCGCTGGCCGAGACGGCGTTCGCGGCAGCCAGCGACGAGGCCCGGCCGATCCTGACCGGCGTCCTGGCCAAGTTCGAGGGAGACCAGCTGACGCTGGCCGCCGCGGACAACTACCGGATCGCGGTCAAGACGATCCCGATCCTGGATCCCGTGCCGGACACGAGCGTCGTCATCCCGGCCCGCGCCCTCAACGAGCTCGCCCGGATCCTGGCCGACGTGGACGAGCCGGTCGACGTCGTGCTGGCCGGTGGCCGGAACCAGATCCTGTTCCACCTCGACGGCATCGACCTCGTCAGCCGCCTCATCGACGGGCAGTTCCCGAACTACCAGCAGGTGGTCCCGCAGAGCCATACCACCCGGGCCATCCTCGATCGCGAGGAGCTCCTGCGAGCCGTCCGTCCGGCCGCCCTCATCGCCCACGAGTCGGCCAACATCGTCAAGCTCCAGGTCGGCGCCGATGGTGAGGCCGGGATCACGGTCAGCGCCAACGCCGAGGTCGGCGACCACGTCGGCCAGGTCGAGGCAGCCGTCGAGGGCGACGGGACCACGATCGCGTTCAACGCCCGCTACCTGGCCGACGTCCTGACCAACGTCAGTGCCGACCAGTTCGCCCTCGAGCTCAACGGACCGCTCTCGCCGGGCGTGTTCAAGCCGATCGGCGACGACCAGTACATCCACGTGGTCATGCCCGTCCGGACCACCTCGTAGATCCTCGGGCCGGTGGGGTCGCGGGGTCGGACCTCGGACCGCGGAGCGTGCGTGCCGGCTCGACGGTGAGGGTGCCGATCGCCCGTGCTCGATAGGATCAGCCTGCTCGACCTCCGGGGCTACGCGTCGCTCGAGGCGTCGTTCGGTCCGGGGCCACACCTCGTCTGGGGCCCGAACGCGGCCGGCAAGACCAGCCTGCTCGAGGCGATGGTCCTGCTCGCCTGGGGTCGCTCGCACCGAACGAGCTCGGACGGCGAGCTGATCCGCTGGGGGACCGACCTGGCCCGGGTCGAGGGTGTCGTCGGCCGGGACACCATCGAGGTCGCCGTGGTCCGAGCGGGCGCCGGGGGCACGGCCGGGCGAAAGCGGATCCGGGTCAACGGCATCGGCCGGCGCGCGACCGCGCCTGGGCGGGACTGCTGCGGGTCGTCCTGTTCGCGCCCGAGGAGATGCTCCTCATCGCCGGCTCGCCGTCGCTCCGCCGGGCGGTCATCGACCAGCTCGCCACGGCCGGCTCACCGGCCTACGGGGACGCCCTGAGCACGTACGGCCGGACGCTCCAGCAGCGGAACAGCCTGCTCCGGGCGATCCGGGAGGAGGGCGCCTCGCGCGACGAGCTCCGGTTCTGGGACGGGGCCTTCCTCGACGCCGGGGCGGCCATCATCGCGGAGCGCCACCGCCTTCTCGCGACGCTGGCCGGACCGCTCGCCGCGGCGCACGCGGAGATCGCCCCCGAGGAGGCGGCGGCGGCCAGCCTGACCCTGCGCTACGTGACGAACGCGCCGCCACTCCCCGGCGAGACGGCACGCGACACGCTCGCTCGCCGCCTGGCCGAGACCGCCGAGAAGGAGGTCTGGAACGGCTCGACGCTGGTCGGTCCGCATCGGGACGATCTCGTCTTCGAGCTCGACGGGCGCGACCTGGCGGGCTTCGCCTCGCGCGGCCAGCAGCGGACCGCGATCCTCGCCCTCAAGCTCGCCGAGCTCGACCTGGTGACCGCCATCGATGGACGCCCGCCGCTCCTCCTCCTCGACGACGTCTTCTCGGAGCTCGACCCCGAACGCCGCTCGCACCTCGTGCGCCGGATCGCGGCGCTTCCACAGGCGTTCGTGACGACGACGACGCTCGACGACCTCGATCCGGAGCTCCGCGCGATCGCCACCGCCTGGGAGGTCCGCGTCGGGGCCGGCGGGGCCGGCCTGGTCCACGGCTCGAAGACAGCCGCGTGAGCGCTCCGCGGCGCCGGCCGATGGTCCGCCTCGGGGAGCTGATCCCGGACGCCGCGCGGGCCCTTGGGCTCGAGGACGAGCTGCGCCTGTCGCGGGCCATCGCGACGTTCGAGGCGATCGTCGCCGAGCGCGTCCCGGCCGCCGCCGGTGCCTGCCGCGTCATCCGGCTCGAGGGATTCACGCTCGACGTCGAGGCCGATGCGCCCATCGTCGCCCAGGAGCTCCGGCTCCGCGCGAGCGAGCTTCTGGGCGCGTTCGCGGCCGCGCCCGGCGGGGTCGGCGCGCGCGAGTTGCGGGTCCACGTCCGCCGCGGGGGAGCCCGCGTATAATCCGCGTCACCTGCCAGCCACCTCAGGGGGGATTCGCCCGCGGCCCGAGCTCAGGGTGAGCTTAGCCAGGTCCGGTCGAGCCCCCGTCCGTCAGCCCCGCGGCGCCCCGGACCGCGGGCGTCCGCCAGATCACAAGAGGCCCGGATGGCCGTTCGACTGCACATGAAGCTCGGTGTCGTCGCCGAGCACGACCGCCTCGACGACTCGCCGGACACGCTCGTCATCGTCGAGCCGAGCGTGGGTTCCGTGGCGCGCTCGAAAGGGCAGCTCTATCTGCTCGTGACCTCGCGCATCTCGTCGCGCCACGCCCTCGAGGCGACCCGGCTGGCCGCCGAGACGATCCGCAACGAGTACTACTACGACGAGTCGGCCGGGATCCGGGTCTGCATCCAGAAGGCCATCGCCACCGCCAACAAGAGGCTCGCCCACCAGGCGGACCGTCTCGGGCTGCGGAGCACGGACGGCAACGGGCCGATCGGCATCGGGGTCGCCGTCGTCCGCGGCAGCGAGATGTACGTCGCGACGGTCGGGCCCGGCGGAGGCCTACCTGATCCGCCAGGCGCGCCTGTCGACGCTGCCCGACCCGCATCGTGAGCGCGGACTGCCGTCGGGCGCGATCGAGCCGGAGGTGTGGCGGGGCGAGATCTCGGTCGGCGACTCGCTCGTCCTCGTGTCACCCAACGTCATCGCCAAGATCGGCGCGGACGAGCTCAAGGACGCGATGCTGACCCTCCACCCACAGTCGGCGATGGAGCACCTCCACCAGCGGTTCGTGGCCGCCGACGGCTCGGGCAGCGACGGAGCCATCGCGTTCGAGGCGACCGAGGTGTCGTCCACCAGTCGGTCCAAGACGCTCGTGCCCGTCCGCCCGGCCGAGCCGCTCGCCGGCGCGCCGGACCGCTCGCCGATCCCGCTCGCCGACAACGTCCAGGCCGCCGGGGTCGCCGTCACCGCTGCAGCGGGCAGCGCGCGGGTGGCCGCCGGGGGTGCGCTCGGGCGGACGGTCGCCCGCATCCAGGACCTGATGCCGCATCGCAAGCCGGTCTACCGCCGGGTCACGCCGCTGTCGTCGCGTCGCGAGACGCAGCGCCGCGCAGCCCTGGCGATCCTCACCCTGGTCCTCGTGGTCGGCGCGCTCGGGCTCGGCGTCTATGCCTTCGGCAGCAACGCGCCCGCAGAAGGCGATCGGCTCGGTCAACGCGGGCCAGAAGGCGCTCGACCAGGCGAAGGCCGACCTGGCCAAGGTCAGCGGCCCCGGGATCGACCTGATCGCCGACGACCCGTCCCAGGCGCTGCGCCTGCTGACCGACGCCGCGCAGCAGCTCGACACGGCCGAAGCGGCCAAGGTCAGCGGCTCGGTCGTGAGCCCCCTCCGGGCCCAGGCCGTGGCCGGCCTCGACCGGCTGTACGGTGTGGTGCCCGTCGCCTCGACCCCGGTCTTCACATTCAAGACGGCCGCCGGCGCCGCTCCGGTCAACCTGACCGCGCTCGTGCGCGGGCCGGATGGCAACCCGTACGTGCTCGACCAGACGAACAAGGCCGTCTATCGGATCGGGCTCAAGACACCCGCCGCGACGCTGGTGGCCAAGAACGGGACGAAAACGAAGTTCGGGACGGTCGCGACGCCGCGCTTCCTTGCGGCGGCAGGTCAGGACCTCCTGATCCTCGACTCGAAAAACGCCCTCTGGCGCTGGCGACCGGCCGACGATACTGGAAAGGGAACGCTGACAAAGGTCATCCTCAACGGGTCCGCCGCGCTCGGCAACGACATCGTGAACATGAACGCGTGGCTGAAACCAGGCACCCAGGGTCTGTACAACCTGTACATCGTCGATCCCTCTGAACAGCAGATCCGCTCTTACGCGCCGGCCGCCGACGGGAGCGGCTTCCCGGCGCCGAACCCGGCCCCGTGGCTGGCCGTCACAAAGGATGTGTCCCAGATGACGTCGACATACGTCGACGGCGACATGTTCGTGTCCGACGGGGGAGCCATCGTCCGGTACGTCACGGGCAAGAGCGAGGGCTGGGACCCGAAGGCCCCGAAGGACACCCTGCTCCGCGCCGCGCCGGTCTATTCGATCGTGGCTGGCGGGACCGCTCGGCGCCAGGGCAACATCTTCGGCTACGACAAGCCGAACGCGCGGGTCATCGCGCTGTCGAAGACGGACGGCAGCTACCAGGCGCAGTACCGCCTCGCCGGCGGGGCGAACGGCTGGTCCGACCTGCGCGGCATGTACATCATCCAGGGCTCCGGCGACGGGCCGTCCACCCTCGTCTGGCTGTCGGCCAACGGCGTGAACCAGTCGATCCTCGTGGCCGTCCCCGACACGACCCAGACCGCGAGCCCCAGTCCGAGCGCGAGCCCGGTCCCGAGCCCGAGCCCGGCGAAGGCGACCCCGAAGCCCACGAAGAAGCGCTGACCGGCAGTCCGTGATCCCCCTGCGGGACGCCAACCCGACGCGGCGGACGCCGCTGGTCACCCTGTCCATCGTCATCGCCTGCTTCGTCGCGTTCGCCTGGGAGCTCGGTCTGATGGCGAACGGCGGTGAGGCCGGGCTCGACGCGTTCATCGCCAAGTGGGGCGTCGTCCCGGCCGACCTCGTCGCCGCCTGGAGCCACGGCGATTACCTGTCTCGCGAGACGGCGACACTGGTCACCAGCCAGTTCCTCCACGGCAGCTGGCTGCACCTGCTCGGCAACATGCTGTACCTGTGGATCTTCGGCAACAACGTCGAGGACCGCTTCGGGCGGGCGGGCTTCCTGGCGTTCTACCTGTTCGGTGGCGTCCTGGCCGGGCTGTCGCAGGTCGCCATCGATCCGACCTCGACGGTGCCGACCATCGGCGCCTCGGGCGCCATCGCCGCGACGCTGGGCGCCTACTTCGTGCTGTTCCCGCGGGCGCGCGTCACGTCGCTGGTGTTCCTCGGCTTCTTCTACCAGTTGATCGACGTCCCGGCGATCATCGTCCTCGGCTTCTGGTTCGTGCTCCAGCTGATCGACGGGCTGGTCCAGCTCGGGGCGATCCAGGCGGGCGGCGGGGTGGCCTTCTACGCCCACATCGGCGGGTTCGTGGCGGGCGCCGTGATCGCCAAGGTGGCTATGGGGGTTGCCGACCGGAGGCGCCGGCCGGCGACCCCGCCGGCCGTGGGATAATCGGACGATGGACGACGGACTGGTCGAGATGGTCGTCGAGAGCGTCCGGGTCCACATGCTCTCGAGCCGCCACGTGGTGATCCTCAAGGAGGTCGCCCGCGACCGGTACCTCCCGATCTGGATCGGTCCGTGGGAGGCGAGCGCCATCGCGATGAAGCTCCAGGGCCTGACCCCCGAGCGCCCGCTGACCCACGACCTGTTCGCCACCACCCTCGAGGAGCTCGGGACGCGGATCGAACGGGTGATCATCAGCGAGCTGGCCGACGAGACGTTCCACGCCCGGATCCTGCTCGAGCGCGACGGTCGGACCGTGGAGGTCGACGCGCGGCCGTCCGACGCGCTGGCGCTCGCCGTCCGGGCGGGCGTCCGGATCTTCGCCGCCGACGCGGTGCTCGAGCAGGCGGCCCTCGGCGGCGACTCCGCCATGGGCGACGACATCGAGGGCTCCGTGGGCTCGACCCTCGAGGCGACCGGCGAGAACCTGGTGGACCCCCGGCTCGACGTCTTCCGCGACTTCGTCAACTCGCTCGACGTGGACGCCGAGGGTGAGGGCCGCTCGAGCTAGCTGCCCTCGGTCCGCGGCCCGATGACCCGGGTGAGCATCGTCGCGTCGTAGCCATCGATGTAGTCGAGGTCGTAGCGCGCCGCGAGGTCGGCGACCTCGCGCGGATCCAGCCGGATCACGTAGACCGGCCGCTTGCCGAGGTTCGCGTCGATGACGTCGTCGATGCTGCCGAGGTTCTCGTCGAGCCGGGTCCGATCGTCCACGATGGCGATGTCGGGGCGGCGGCCCTCGACCCGCTGCTCGTACCACAGCGGCGTCGAGTAGCTCCACCAGCTGACGATGAGCGAATCGGGCTCCATGACCTGGAGCGCGTGGTCGGTCCATCGGATGGCGTCGGTCTGGTGGCTCTCGTCGACCGCCGCGAACCGGTCCGGGATGGCGACCACGGTGGGCGCGATGAGCGACGATGCCGAGCGCGACGGCGGCGATCCCGGCCCACGCCGATCGGGCGGGAGCACGTTGTGCGGGAGGGCTGCCCACTGACCGCATCGATCGCGGCGCCGGCCAGGATCGCCAGCCACGTCCAGGCCATCAGCGCCGGTCCGAGGTAATAGCGGCCGATGTCCGCGTTGTCGTACGACGCGGCGAAGAAGCAGGTGATCGCGGCAGCCGACCCGGTCAGGAGCGCGTAGCGCGGGCGCCGAAAGGCCGTCACCACGAACGCGATCGGGATGAGCAGCGACAGGATCCCGAACTGGTCGTTCGTCCGCCCGACCAGCTCGCCGAACTTGCGCGGCAGGTCCCCGAACGGGTCGTTCAGGCTGCCCTGGAACTGCTCGGCGAGGACGATGTACCGGAAGCCGTCCCAGGTGTTCGGCGTGCCGTACACGAGCGCCGCCCGGAACGGTCCGGCGCGAAGCGGCAGCTCGGCGTAGACGAGGACCAGTGTCACGGCCAGGACACCGACGCACGACAGGACGAGCCGGCCACGCCGCCAGGCCCCCGGATCGACCGCAAGGACGTACAGCCCGACCGGGATCGCCAGGAGCAGCGTGAGCGAGTGATTGCCGACCGCCAGCGCGAACACGAAGGCCGCGGCGATCAGGTAGCGGTCGCCGCGGTCGGGTCTCGTCGGCGCCGTGGTCGGCGCCGATCCTAAGGGACCGTCGTCGTCTGGCACGTCCGGGGCAGCGGCGCGGGCGCGTGCGTCCCAGGCGACGAGCAGCCAGAGCAGGATCGCGACGAGTGCCAGGTGGAGCGAGTGGGCCTCGGCGTGGGTCCCGATCGCCCACGCGATCGGCGTCAGGGCCATCGCGATCCCGGCCGCGATCCCGAGCGCAAGCCAGCCGGTCAGGGCGCGGACGAGGTCCACGGTGACACCGGCCGCGACCGCAAGGCAGATCGCCGAGAAGAGGTTCATCCGGAACGCCGGCTCGCCGAACGGCTGGAGCAGCACCGAGGCCAGCCAGCCGAGGAGGACGTAGGTCGGGAAGCCGGTCGGGTGGGCCGTGCCCATCAGCGGTGCGACCGCCTGGAGCTCGGCGGTGTCCCAGAACGCCACGCCCGGCATCATCGCCAGCCAGGCCGCGACGAACGCGACCACGGCGACCAGACCGGCCGCCGCCAGCCGGAACCACGTCGAACGGGTCAGCATCCGAGCAGTCGGCTCCGCTGGTCGCCACGCAGGTCGATCCACGGGCTCCGGGTGATGACAGTCATGGCGCGAAGGATGCCGTATCTGCGGCGCGAGGCCCTGCGGAGTCCGGTAGGCGACCCTGTGCTACGCTCCGACGCACCTTCCACGCTCGTGCAGGAGCCGTTCTCCCGGTGACTGGCCCCGCAACCGGCGGGACCGAGCGAGGCACACGAGCGCCGTCGCGGCTGACCGGGACGCAGGGGGCCGTCGGCGCGCTCCTCGTGGTCCTCGCGCTCGGCCTCGCCCTCCGGCTCATCATCGCTTACCTCCTCCCCGGTTCCGGGTTCGGCGTGGACCTGAACGCGTTCCAGTTCTGGGCTGCCAACCTCGCCGCCAACGGACCGCACGGCTTCTACGACCGCGACTTCTTCCACGACTACACGCCCGGATATCTGTATGTCCTGTGGCTGATCGGCGTCGTCGGCCAGGTCATCGGCGGCGTCGGGGTCGGGCTGATCAAGATCCCGGCGATCCTCGCCGACCTCGTCATCGGCTGGCTGGTCTGGTCGATGCTGCTCGAGCTCGGGGCTCGTCGCAGCCTGGCGCTCGGTGCGGCGTTCGTGGCCGTCGTCAATCCGATCAGCTGGTTCGACTCGGTGGTCTGGGGCCAGGTCGACTCGGTCGGGGTCGTCTTCCTCCTGCTCGGGCTGCGCGACCTGTGGCGCGACCGCCCCGAACGGTCGGCGATCTTCGCGGTCATCGCCGCCCTCATCAAGCCTCAGCTCGGGATCCTGATCCCGCTCGTGGTCGTGGTGACGATCCGCCGCGCCCTGTGGCCGATCCGCGCGGAGGAGGAGGGGGAGGCGAGCGACGAGCCCGCGGCGACCCCGGAGGCGGGCATCCTGGCGCGCCTCCGTGCTTGGGAGCGCCGGACGGACCACCCGATCCGGATCGTGACGACGGGTCTCGTCGCCGTTGCGACGACCGTCCTGCTGTGCCTGCCATTCGGGTTGTCGGTCATCGAGTTCTCATCGACCGCGCCGTTCCTCAAGTCGGGCCTGCTCTCGCAGGTCTTCGCCACCGCGTCCGGCTACCCGTACCTCACGGTGAACGCGTTCAATCCCTGGGCGCTGATCCCGGGCGACACCGGCAACAGCCTCGCCAACTCGGGGCTCTGGGTGTGTGATGGTCCGTGGGGAGCCGACGCCTGCGGGTCGGGTGTGGCCAGCTTCGGCCCGATCCCGGCCGTGCTCGTCGGCACCGTCGCGATGCTGGTCGTCGTCGCGATCGTGTCGCTGCTCGCGGCGCGCCGTCCGGACCGCCTGACGCTGCTGCTCGGGCTGACGATCCTCGCGATCGCCTTCTACGTCGTCCCGACCCGTGTCCACGAGCGGTACGCCTACCCGGCCTTCGCGCTGGCGATCATGCTCGCGGCGATCGCCTGGCGCTGGCGCGTCGCCTACGTGGTCTTCTCGGTGACGGTCCTGCTCAACATGTACGCCGCGCTGACGAACCCGTTCTACAACAACCCCGGCATCTCCGACTGGCTGGGGATCGGGCCCGGGTTGAGGACCGAGCTCCCGATCTCGGTCATCGCCATCGTCAACGCGGCGGTCTTCCTGTGGGCGTTCGCCCAGCTGCGCCCGCTGGCACGCTTCCGCCTGGAGGACGAGCTGGCGGACGCCAGCGAGGAACCCGAGGGACTCTGGCCTGAGGATGTCCTCGGCGAGCCGACACCACCGGTGAGACCGGCCCCCGTGGTCGCATTCGCGGCGTCAACCGAGACCGGCGTCGCCGCGCCCGGGCCCCCGCCCGCCGCCGCGGCGGCTGGTGTCGCCGCGGTCGCCACCATGCCGAGCTGGACCGCCCGGCCGACCTTCGACGAGCTCGGCGTGATCGGCTGGTTCAAGGCGCGCTACAGCGATCCGCCGGTGCGGCCCGACCGGACGGCGACGCTCCGCCACGAGGGCGGCGGACGGCTCGACAAGCTCGACCTGTGGATCGTGGCCGTCCTGATCATCGGCACGATGGTGCTGCGGACGTTCCGGCTCGACCAGCCGCAGCAGATGCACTTCGACGAGGTCTACCACGCGCGGACGGCCACCGAGTTCCTGCAGGACTGGCGCTACGGCCTGTCGCACGACATCTACGAGTGGACGCACCCGCACCTGGCCAAGTACCTGATGGCCGCCGGGATCGTGCTGTGGGGCGGCGATCACGTGGAGACCACGAGCGACCTCGGCGTGCCGGTCGTCGCCACGGCGGTCGAGGCTCGCCGGATCGATCCGGTCGGGGCGAACGCCGCCGCCGGCGACACCTCGGGCGTGCGCGCCGGCGAGCGGCTCCACGTCGCCACGGGCACCGAGATCCGGACCTACGACCTCAGGACCCGCGCGCTGCTCGCGACCATCCCGGCGCCCGGCGTGAGCGCGCTGGCCATCGACGACACGGGCCAGAGGCTGGTCATCGGCTACGCAGACGGGCGCCTCGCGACACTCGATCTCGACCAGATCGGCAACGGCGGGGTCGGCGCGCCGCCGTCCCCGACCGCGCTGGCAACGGTCGACCACCCGGTCGACCATCTGATGGTCGTCAACGCGGGCGCGCAGGTGATCGCGGCCTCGGACAGCCGGCTGACGTCGGTCGATGGGGGGACCGGCACGGTCATCGGGTCGCTCGACCTGGCCGGCATCGCCGACCTGGCGCCCGGCGGCAGCGGCTCGGCGGTCGTGGCCACCAAGGACGACGTGACCGACCCGTCAGCCGTCGCAGCCAGCCTGGCCACCATCCTGGGAACGAGCGCACCGGATCTCCAGGACAAGCTCGCGTCGGCCTCGCCGGGGACCACGGTCGTGCTCGGTGAGCCCGGTGCGGACGATGTGCGGACCAAGCTCGACACGGCCATCGCCGATGGGAAGCTGCCCGGGATCCGGGTCGACGCCGTCACCCGCGTCGCGGTCGCGACCGATGCCGGCGTCGCGTTCGTCGACCCGGACCTGGCGACGGTGGTGACGACGATCAAGCTGGCCGGCGGCGCTCACGGCCTTGCCCAGGTCACCGGCATCGACGACCCCAAGCTGTACGCCACCTCCGGCGGGGCTGACGCCCCGAGCTACGACGTCATCGCGATCGGCGGCGATTCGGCCAAGGACGGCCCGACCGACCAGGCGCCGGGCCTTGGCCTGCAGCCGCTCCCCGGACCCGGGACGTGGGTCGCCTACGACCCGGCCAGCCAGATGGTCCACATCCTGGGACTCGCCCAGGACGCGACGCCGACGGGGCCGTGGACCGTCTACGTCGTCGAACCGCACGGCAACGCGGTCTACGCCGACGCGCGCCTGCCCGACGGCTTCGTGCCGAGCGCCTGGGGCGCCGACTTCAACCCGGACTACCCGTCCGAGGACCGCCAGCAGCTGCTGCTGTTCGACGGCGCCGGCGCGTCGGCCTCGATCGATGCCGGCTCGCATTCGTTCGCTTGGCGGCTCCCCGGGGTGATCGCCGGCGCGCTGACCGCGGCGCTCCTCTACCTGCTTGACCCGGATCCTGTTCCGGCGCCGGCTGATCGCCGGCCTGGTCGGCCTGTTCGTCATCGCCGACGGGATGTTCTTCGTCCAGTCGCGGATCGGCATGAACGACGTCTATGTCGGGCTGTTCATCGTTGCCGCCTACACGGTGTTCGCCGCGATCTGGACGGGCTGGTGGAAGGGCAGGGCCGCCTTCTGGATCGCCATGCCCGTGATCGGGGTCCTGCTCGGACTGGCGCTGGCGAGCAAGTGGGTGGCGGCCTACGCGATCGGTGCGCTCGTGCTGCTGATCCTCGTGCGCAGCGCGCTCGGCCGCGTCCTGGCGATCCTCGGGATGATCGGCCTCACCGGGGTCCTCGGCTACATGGCGATCAGCGTCCCGCCGGCCGTCGCCGGCGGCGACCCGGGCTTCGGCAACATGACGTTCCTGCTGATCATGATCGCGCTGACGCTGCTGACCGTGTTCGTGGCGGTCGTCCACCCGGTCGCCTGGACCGACGACGAGATGCGCTTCGGCATCGGTGCCCCGGTCGTCGTCGGGGCGCTCGTCTTCTTCGGTGCGCTGGCAGCCGGCAAGCTCGACGCGACGGTCAAGCTCGGGTCGCTCGCGGTCACGCCGGTGGAGATCGCGATCCTGTCCGGGCTCGGGTCGCTGGTCGTGTTCGGGTTGTTCTGGCTCGGCGGCCGGATCGGGTTCGGCCCGCTCGCCGCGCCGCCCGCCCCGGATGACCCGATCCGGCTGCTCGAACCGCCCGGGGCACCGGCGGAGGGGTGGCTGCGCCCCGGCTGGCTGGCCGGGATCCCGGTCGTGTGGACGCTCGTCTGCGTCATCGCCCTCCCACTGGTCGTGTATGTCATCAGCTACATCCCGTGGGCGATGATCGAGAACCACCAGCTCTTCCCCGGCTGGCCGCCCGGCCACACCGGCCAGACGCTGCTCGACCTGACCGGCGCGATGTACAACTATCACAACAGCCTGACGGCGGCCCACCCCGCGTCCTCACCGTGGTGGGCCTGGCCGCTCAACCTGAAGCCCGTCTGGTTCTACCAGGGGTCGCTGGCGGGCGGCACCTCGGCCGCGCTGTACGACGCCGGCAGCCTCGTCATCTGGTGGCTCGGCATCCCGGCCATCGCGTTCGTGTCGTGGATGGCGTTCCGGCGCCGCAGCCTGGCCCTGGCGCTCGTGGCCATCGCCTTCGCGGCCCAGTGGATCCCGTGGGCGCGGATCGACCGGGCGGCCTTCCAGTACCACTACTACACGGCCCTGCCGTTCGTGGTGATGGCACTGGCCTACTTCATGGCCGAGCTGTGGCACGGGGCGTCGCGCCACACCTGGGCGCTCGCCCGGATCGCCGGCGGGCTGGCGATCATGGGACCGGCGCTGATGTGGCTGCTGAGCCGGCCCATCTGCGCCCTCGTCGGGGTCGACCGGGTGAACCCCGGGTCACAGGCCTGTCCGGCGGTCATCCCCGATTTCACGCTGACCGCGCAGACGGCCGGGCTGGCGATCGTGCTCGTGATCGGGCTCATCGTCATCATCCGCGGGTTCCTGGCCTTCCAGACCGAGGAGCGGTTCGACGACGGCCGGACCGTCGCGACTCCCGCCCTGATCCGACTGTTCATCGCCGGGCTGGTCATCGCCTTCGCCCTCGGTCGCCGCGAGCGTCCTGCTGCCCGACACGGCGATCCTGACCCTGACCGACATCCCGGTCGAGCCGATCGCGCTGATCGTCGCGATCCCGCTCGGCTATCTCGGGCTCCAGGTCGTTCGCCTCCCGCGACGCCCGCCGCTTCGTCGTCGGGTTCGTGGTCGCGGTCGTCGGCTGGTTCGTGATCCTGTACCCGAACATCAGCGCCCTGCCGCTCCCGGCCGCGGTCGTCGCCGCCTACCAGGGCATCCTGCCGACCTACCTGTACGCGTTCCAGTTCCCGGTCAGCACGGTCACCCGCGACACGAACGCGCCGGTGTTCACGCCGATGCTGGCGCTCCTGCTGATCGCCCTGACCGTGACCTGCCTGGTCGTCGCCTACTCGGCCTGGGTCTGGCGGCTCGCGCGGGCGGAGGCGAAGGCGGCGAGCGGCGCGTCGGACGATGCGGAAGGCCTGGCCCGGAGCGGCGGCGCCTGAGGCACCGGCGCCCGGAAGTCGGCGGGCAGTGACCCGCTGGCGGCCAGTCGGCGGATGACGAAGCCGTAGTAGTCCTCGACCTTGGCGGTCACCCGCGGCCAGCTGAACGCCTCGGCACGCTGCCGGCCCGCGGCGCTCATCTCCGCGCGCAGCTCCGGGTCGTCGAGCAGCCGGGCGATGGCCACGGCCAGCTCCTTGGGCTCGTGCGGCGGGACGAGCAGCCCCTCGCGACCGCGCCGGACGACGCCCTTGTAGCCGTGGATGTCGGAGGCCACGATCGGGGCGCCGGCGGCCATCGCCTCGAGCAGGACGATCCCGAACGATTCGCCGCCGGTCGCCGGCGAGGCGAACACGTCGGCGGTCCGGAACAGCTGCGCCTTCTCGGCGTCGGTGACCCGGCCGAGGAACTCGACCGCCTTGAGCCCGCGGGTCGCGACGTAGCGGCGCGCCTCTCGCTCCTGCGGCCCCGAGCCGACCACGAGCAGGCGGTCCTCGTACCCGGTCCGGCGCAGGATGCGGTGCGCCTTGAGCAGGTCGAGCAGGCCCTTGCGCGGCTCGTGACGGCCGACGAACAGCACGTTCGGCGTGCCGTCCTGCCAGCGCGCCAGCGGCACGGCACTCGCGAAGCGCGGCACGTCGACGCCGTTGGGGATGACCTTGTAGTCGCCCGGGAAGAACCGGTCGATGAAGTGGCGGGCCGCCGCGCTGACCGCGATCCGGCCGTGGAGCTTGGCCGCGTGGCCGACCATCAGCCGGCTGCCGATCTCGTACGACGGCGAGAAGCCGGCGTAGGCATGGAACGTCGCGATGTTGACGCTGCGCGACTCGCGCAGGAGGAAGAGCGACAGGAACGGGACGAACGGCTCGTGGAAGTGGAGGACGTCGAACCGCTCGCGGTCGAGCAGCTCGCGGACCTGGCTGAGGTAGCGCGGCGAGAACGTCAGCGTGCCCGACCGCGCCGTTCATCGGGAAGCTGAAGCCGACGCCGATGCGCAGGATGTCGCCCTCCGACGCGCGCTGCGGGCCGTGGCTGGCGGTCACGATCCGGACGTCGTGGCCGCGCAGCCGGAGGTTCTCGTAGAGATGCCGGACGTGCTGGGCGACCCCGCCCGTCTCGGGGTAGATGTACGGACAGACGAGACCGATCTTCATCGGTCGGTCGCCGGGCCCGCGGCCGTGCCCGCGCCGTCCCGGAGTCGGCGGTCTCGAACCGCGGCGGGCGCTGCCGGCCGCCGGGATAGCCGTGGTCGCGGCCGGTGCCGTCGCGGCGGACGCGGCCGGCGACCTCGTCGCGGGCGTCGCGGCCGCGCTTGCGGAGCTGCTGTCCGAACGTGCCGAGCTGGCCGGCGGTCTGGTGGAACGGTGCCGCCATGCTCGGTCGTGCCGCGTCTCGATGGCGCGCCGGAGCTCGGTCGCGTCGCGGCCCGGGAAGGTCGTCCAGCCGGTGCCGATCGCGTCGAGCGCGTGGGCGTCGCTGTTGCCGAGGTGGGCGAGGCCGTGCTCGTCGGCGAAGCGCACCACGCGGCGGTGCCACGGCTTGCCGAGCGTCGTCGGGTTGAACGTCTCGAGGCCGTCGGGGTGTGCCGCGGGATCGGGATCGTCGAGCAGCCGGCGCAGCACCCAGCCCTGGGCGCACAGCGGGAGCGGGACCAGCGGATGGGCCGGGATCGCCAGGCCGCCGGCGTCGTGGACGGCCAGGATCGAGCTGCGCAGCGAGCGGAACGGCCGGATCGGGCCGGTCCACGTAGAGCGCCAGCAGGTGACCGCCGAGCGTCGTGACCTCCTCGCCGACGACGACCTCCGCGCGCAGGCCGCGATCGCGGGCGATCGTCCGGGCCGCCAGCGCGGCGTCGATCCGCTCGTGGTCGGTGATGGCGATGACGTCGAGGTCGGTCCGGCGCTCGACGTGGTCGAGGATGGCCTCGATGCCGGCGGTGCCGTCGCTGGCCAGGGTGTGGATGTGCAGGTCGGCGCGGCCGCGACGCAGCGCCGGGGTGCGCGTGTCGGTGGGTTCCGTGGCCGGGACCGGCTCGGCCGTCATGCCGCCGCTCCCCGACGATCCGAGCCGGCGCCGTCGCTCGACCACCGCGGTCCCCGCCCCGGCCTCGAGATCGGGCCAGATCGGGAAGAAGATCGCCCACCACTGGTCGGGCGCGTCGGCGATGAGCGTCTCGAAGGCGGCCGCCAGGCGGGTCATCGTCGTCGTGACGCGCTCGCGTCGCGTGCCGCCGGCCGGGACGTCGATCGGGATCAGCTTGCCGCGGAACCGGCCCGTCCCAGCGCGCCGGACGGTCATCGCGTAGGTCGGGACGCCGCTCTCGACCGCGAGCATGGCCGGACCCATCGGCAGCATCGCGGGCGCCCCGAACAGCTCGATCGGGATGCCGCCGCCGGTCAGGTCGCGATCGCCGACGAGGCCGACCGGGATGCCGTTGCGCGAGCGCCCTGGTCAGCTCGCGCCGCGCCTCGCGCAGCCCGACCAGCCGGATGCCCGCGACGCCGCGCGTCCGCTCGAAGTAGGCCTGCAGCCCCGGGTCGTCGATCGTCTCCATCGGCGTGACGGTCTCGCCGACCTGGAACGCCAGGAAGATGACCGCCAGCTCGACGGTCCCGAGGTGGAGCCCGACGAAGAGGACGGCCTTGCCGGGCACGACGGCCTCGGCGATCAGCTCGGGCGTGTCGATCTGGAGCCGCTCGTCGACGTACTCGCGGGTGATGCCCGGTCCGCGGGCGACCTCGAGGTAGTAGCGGGCGTGGTGCCGGAACGCAGAGCGGACCAGCCGCTCGAGCGCCGCGGGATCGGTCGCGGCGGCCCGGACCGCGGCGCTGCCCCGTCCCGAGGCGGCCAGCGACCGGCAGACGCGCTCGCAGGTTGCGCCGGGCCTGCGCTGCCCGATCGGGCGCGAGGCGGTACCACAGGTCGCCGACGAGCCCGGCGACGCGGAACGCCGACCGCTCCGGAAGCCGGCAGGCCAGCCACGAAGCGGCGAGCAGCAGGCGGCCGCGGAACGTCATGGGGCCGCCTCGGCTCCGACCTCGGGTGTCCCGGCATCCCCAGGGAGGTCGACCTGGTCCGCCTCGTCCCGCGGCAGGCTGCGCGACGGCCCCGGGTCGGGTCGCCCGGCCTGCATCTCGAGCGCCCGGCGCTCGAGGTCGGCCGCCTCGGCGGCAGACGCCGGCCAGATCGGCTTGAAGCTGTACCACTGCTCGGGCGCCGGACGGATCCCGTCCGCCACCGCGTCGGCGATCGCCTGGGTCGCCCGCTGGAGCTCGGCCGGGTCGTTCGACGCCACGGAGATCGGGTCGGACAAGGTGACCCGCAACCGGCCGCCGGGCAGGCGGCGGGCGGTCAGCGGCACGATGCGCGACGAGGTCTTGGCCGCCAGCGTCGCCGGGCCGGCGGGGAGCGTCGTCCAGCCGTCGAACAGCCGGACCGGGATCCCGTCGCTCCGGTAGCCCCAGTCGACGAGCAGGCCGAGCACCTCGTGGCGGCGCAGCACACCGAAGATGGCGCGCAGGTTGCGCCACGGGATGAGCGTCGCGCTCCACTGCTCGCGCTGGCGGCGGAGGTAGTCGAACAGCTCCGGGAACGCGGAATCGTCGGCCACCACGTTGACCGGCAGACCCATGTGGGCGATGGCCGCGCCGATCAGGTCGTTGTTGCCGACGTGGGCAGCGGTGACGATGATCCCGCCGACATCCGACGCGGCGAACATCCGACGGATCTCATCCGCGTCGGGGGTTTCGACCAGCGCGACGACCTCTGCCTCGGGCAGGTGCGGGACGCGCATCAGCTCGACGAGATAGCGCCCGTACTCGCGATACGCGCGCAGTGCCAGCCGACGGACGCGCGGGTCGTCCGGGGGCAGGCCCAGGACGTGCCCGAAGTTCTGGTTCGACCAGTCGCGCTTCGTCGGCCAGAGCAGGTACGAGCCCTGCGAGGCCAGGCCCAGGACGGTGGCGGTCGGCCCCGCCGGGAGCGTCCGCAGCAGCCAGGAAGCGGAGCGGTAGCCGATGACGGCCGACCGCTCCACGATCCTCGGACTGGCGCCTCCGCGCCGATGCGGCGCCTCGAGACGTCGCTCGCGGTCGGTCACCGTGCGGCGGTGGCCACCTTGGCCTTGTTGCCGGCCAGCCGCCGGACGGTCTTCTTGACCGGCGCCTCGGTCCCGACCAGCGTCTCGTTGTCCTCGCCGCGGATGAACGCCTCGACGCGGTTGAACGCGATGTCGTCGTGGATCTGGTGCGGCGGGCTCTTCATGAAGTAGCTCGACGGCGCGACCAGCGTCCCGGTCAGGCCGCGGTCGAGACCGAGCTTGAGGCAGCGGATCGCGTCGGTGATGACGCCGGCGCTGTTGGGGCTGTCCCAGACCTCGAGCTTGAGCTCGGCGTTGAGCGGGACGTCACCGAAGGTCGTGCCCTCCATCCGGATGTAGCACCACTTGCGGTCGAGCAGCCACGGCACGTGGTCCGACGGGCCGACGTGGATGTCGTCGGTGTCGATCTCGTAGTCGAGCATCGAGGTGACGGCGTTCGTCTTGCTGATCTTCTTGGACTCGAGGCGCTCGCGCTCGAGCATGTTGAGGAAGTCGGTGTTGCCGCCGAAGTTGAGCTGGTAGGTGCGGTCGAGCCGGACGCCGCGGTCCATGAACAGGCGGGTCAGCACGCGGTGGGTGATGGTCGCGCCGACCTGGCTCTTGATGTCGTCACCGATGACCGGGAGCCCGGCCTCGGCGAAGCGGCGCTGCCAGTACGGCTCGCGACCGATGAACACCGGGATCGCGTTGACGAAGCCGACGCCCGCCTGGAGGGCCTGCTCGACGTACCACTTGGTCGCCTGCTCGCTGCCGACCGGCAGGTAGCTGACCATGACGTCGACTTCGCGCTCCTTGAGGATGCCGACGATGTCGGCCGTCGGGCCGGGCGCCTTCTCGATGACCTGGCTGAGGTACTTGCCGAGCCCGTCGTGGGTCATCCCGCGCTCGACGGTCACGCCGGTGTGCGGGACCTGCTGGAAGACGTAGGTGTTGTTCGGCTTGGTGTAGATCGCCTCGGACAGGTCCTTGCCGACCTTGTTCTTGTCGATGTCGAAGGCCGCCACGAACTCGATGTCGCGGACGTGGTAGCCACCGAGGTCGACGTGCATCAGCCCCGGGACGAAGTCGTCCTTCTTGGCGTCCTGGTAGTAGTAGCGCCCCTGGACGAGGCTGCTCGCGCAGTTCCCGACGCCGACGATCGCGACCCGGATCTTGCCGTCGCCGCGGCGCCCGGCGCCGGCCCAGGTGTTGCCCGGGCGTCGACCCGTTCTTGCCGTTGGTTCCGTTCTTGGCCACGATGGTTCTCCGTTTGCTGCTTAGTGGGGCTGGTTGGTGTCGGCCGAGGCGGCCTGGCTGCGGACGTAGAGCGTCCGCTGGATGACTGTGATGACTGCGCCGACGAGGACGACGCCGAGGGCGAACTCGATGGCCGACGTGCCGATGCTCGTCCCGGTCAGGACGATGCCGAGCGAAATGATCACGAGGCGGATCTCACGGGGCATGATGCCCACCGCGGCCAGGCCCATCCCGGAGGAATAGCCGAGGGCATCGGACTTCGCGCGGGTGTAGCTGACCATGATCGACGCACCCATGGCGGCGGCGGCGACCAGCACCGGTACCGTCCCGACGTTCGCGTTCGCCAACGCGGCGATGCAACCGAGGAAGACGAGGATCTCGCCGGCCTTGTCGAAGGTGGAATCCATGTATGCGCCGAACTTGCTGGCCTTGCCCGTCGCGCGGGCCAGCGTGCCATCGAACATGTCGAACACACCGCCGACGAAGACGACGATGCCGCCGATGATCCACGCCTGGGCGCCGACCAACACCGCGCCGACGGCGGTGATCGCGAAGCCGATGAGGGTGAGGCCGTTGGGGGTCAGGCCGAGACGGCCCATGCCGAGCGCGATCGGCTCGAAGACCTTCTTGATGCGGCCGCGGGATTCGTTGGAGATGGTCATCGTCCGCCTCAGCCTGCGACGCCCAGGATCGCGCGCTCACGCGCGGCGAACTCGGTGAATGCCTCCTCGCGGAGGCGGCAGATGGTCTCGCGGCCCTGCCGGCGGGTCACCACGACCCCGGCCGCACGGAGGCGGCCGAGATGCCACGACACCAGCGGCTGGCTGAGTCCGACATGCGCGATGAGCTCCGCGACCGTCGCGTCACCGTGGGCGAGGCGGCGGACGATGCGCAGACGGTTCACGTCGGCCATCACCTTGTGGAAGGCGCGCAGCTGACGGAGGTCGTCGGGCTGGATCACGGCCGCGGCGATCGTGCCGCGGACCCGGGCGGGCGAGGGGGACAGGGCTGGGGCTCCAGTTGGGGGCTGGTGCGTCGTGGCACATCAACCACGGTTTATATCAATCTTCGTTGATGCTACGCGTCCCGAACCGACCGATGTCAAGGGTCTCCGCACCCGCCGCGCTACGGCGAGATCGGGATGCTGATGGTGCTGACGGTCATCGGGCGGTCGGTCAGGGCCCGGAGGACAAGGTAGTCATTCGCCCCCGGCAGATAGCCGTTCGGAGCGGAGGCAGTCAGGGTGTAGGTCGCCACGGCGTCCGGCGCCAGCTCGGTCGGGCCACCGGTCGCGACCCAGAACGGCGTGATGCCCTGTCCGCGGCTGATCGTGAAATGAGGATCGAGCGCGACCCGCGAGGTGTTGTGGACCTGGACGTCGATCCGCCACAGACCCTGGTCGTGGGCGCCGTGCGAGGTCGTGTCGACGATCGTCATGTCGAGCGGTTCGTCGCTGGCCATCGCGACCGTGGCGCACACCATCGCGGGCAGCAGGACTGCGCCTGCGAGCGCGATGCGAGCAGTCGGACCGCGGAGCCACCGGCCGGACGACTGCACCCTGCTCCGGGACGGGAATAGGGCTGGGAAGCGGGGTTGCCAGCCCAGCGCGAACGCAGACGGCGGGGCGGTCGCTGCGGCGGCCAGCCAGAGCGGCGTCATCATCAGGAAATACCCATCCTGTGAGCGCACCGACAGGAAGAAGACGATCCACGGGATGACGGTCAAGGCAGGCCCGAGGCGGCGGACCCAGACGGCCGACAGCGCGAGCAGCCCGATCGTCAGCAGCAGCGTGGCGTACGAGTAGTAGTCCAGCGCCCCGCTGCCATCGGTGAGGTAGAACGACACCCCGATGAGGCCCTGTCCGTGCGGGATCGCATGCTGGGTCAGGACCAGCATCACGCCGGCCGCCCAGGCCGGGGCGTCGCGGACGATGAAGGGCGCATCGATGGCGAGCCAGACGGCGAACGCGATGCCGGTGAATGCGCCAACGGTCAGGGCCGCACGGCGCGCGGGCAGGTCGCCGCGGCGCAGCGCGAACAGGCCCACGAGCAGGAACGGCGCCACGAACCAGGCCAGCTGCTGGGTGGCGCAGGCCGCGCCCAGGCAGACCGCGCGCACGACGTCGCCGCGGCTGAGACGGCCGCCGGCACCGATCGCCGGCCAGCGGATGACGACCGGGATCAGGAGGACCATGGCGATCACGGCGGGATAGCCGAGCCGTGCGTAGTGCGGCAGGAACGGGAAGCCGAGCATGACCACCGTCCCGCCCGAGCGCCAGTCGACAGGGAGCATGCGCCAGAGCACGACGGCCCCGACCAGCAGGACCAGCGTCGTGACGATCGAGTCCGCCGCCGGGAAGCTTGCGAACAGCAGCGCCGGAGCGACCAGCAGGGCCGCCAGAGGTGGGTACCCGAACGTGTAGTCGGCCCCACCGTTCATCGTCCAGGTGACCGGGATGTTCTGTTGCGAGAAGAGCTGCGGCCAGGCGACGCCATAGACCTGACCGCCACCGAGCAGCGATCGGGCCGCCTGTGCGACCAGCGTCCCTTCGTCGCTCGGTTTGTGTTGGAGGATCAATCCGCCGATGACGAGGATGCCCCCGATGCCGAGGATCAGGACGTCCACCCGGATCAGGGCCCGGCGACTCCGCACCGCCAGCGCGAGCACCGCGACCGCGAGGATACCGAGGTAGCAGGCCGATAGGGCGGCCATGACCGCGGGCCGGGAGGTGAGCGCGTCGGTCCAGCTGCTGCGGGTCCCGATGAACAGGCTGATGACAGCGAGCAACGCCATGCCGCGGTGCAGCTGGCTGGGCGCGATCCCTCCGTCGTTCGGCGAGGCGGCTGCGTCGCGTTGGCCGAGCAGCGCCCTGGCCTGGCCGATCAGCATGATCCCGCCTCCGTGAACCGCCGTGGCGTCGGATTGGCCGGAGTCTACGCCGTTCGCGCGGAGGGGCCGTCGACGACTATCTCGACGGCGGTCGACCACTCGCCCGCATTCGATCCCACTGCGCGGTGAACGTTTCGTGTCGCCCGTGTGTCATGTCAAGGTGAACAGATCGTCCGAGGTCTACGAGTTGGCGGAGCGACTGCCCACCCATCTGAGCGACACGAGCGACCGATCGGCCGCCTTCGTCCGGCTGGCCGACGAGCACCTCGACAAGGCGTATCGGCTCGCGCGGGCGATCCTCCACGACCCGGCGGAGGCGCAGGACGCCACCCACGACGCGTTCGTCCAGGCGTGGCGAAAGTGGGACACGCTGCGTGACGCGAGCCGGTTCGAGCCGTGGTTCGACCGCATCCTCGTCAACACCTGCCGCAACCGTCTCCGGTCGCGGCGCTGGCAGGCGACGGACATCTCCGCCGAGATCGCACTGGCGACCGGAGACCACGCCGGTGGCGCGGCAGACCGCGACGTCATCGGGACCGCGCTGGCCGGGCTGTCGGCCGATCACCAGGTCGTGGTCGCCTTGCGCTACTACCGCGACCTGACGGTCGACGAGATCGCGCGGCGGCTCGACATCCCTCGCGGGACCGTCCAGTCCCGCCTCCATTACGCGCTGAAACGGCTGCACGACGCCATCGAGGCCGCCGAGACCAAGGGGACCGACCGATGACCGACCGAGAGCTCGAACAGCGGCTGCGCTCCTGGTACGCGGCGGAGGTCGACGGCATCGACGGTGCGCCCGCCGACCTGCGCGAGAGCCTCGCTGCGATCCCGGCCTCGAACCCGACGATCCGCCGTCCGATGAGCCGGCGGCGTGGCCTGACGCTGCTGTCCGTCGCCGCCGTTCTGGTGGTCGGTGGCGCGCTGGCGGCCGGCTCAGGATTCCTGCGTCCGCAGCCGCCCGTGACGCCTCCCCCGAACGTGGCCGTCGTGCCGCCGTCGGGACTGCCGGCGCCCACGGCGCCGTCGTTGGCGGTGCCCTCCCCGTCGGTGCCGGCTGTTCGACCTGGCGGCTCCATCGCCTTCATCGGGATCGTCAACAAGGCGCGATCCTGCTACCGATTCAAGACCGGCTGCCCGACAGCGCGGTTGATGGTCATCGGTTCCGACGGGCGCGGCGCGCGCGAGCTGTTCCCGGACGGCATGACGAGCCAGGACGGGCTGGCCTGGTCGTCCGACGGGTCGCGGCTGCTGTACTCGGACGACGGCAAGATGTACGTGACGGACGTCGCAGGCAGCCCACCGCTCGCCGTGGACACCGGCTGCACCGGTTCCTGCTTCGGTGATTCGCAGGTCTCCTTCTCGAGGGACGACAAGACCATCGTCTTCGTGCGTGGGTCGGGCGACGCGACGACCGAGGTCGCCACGATGGACCTCGCGTCGGGCCGGGTCTCCGAGCTGCGTTCGACGGCGACGGACGCAACGGCGGGTCCGAGGTTGTCCCCCGACGGGCAGCAGATCGTGTTCTTCCGCTATGGCGAGAAGGACGGCGGTGGGCCAGTCCCGCCGCGGATCTCGGCGGTCTGGATCGTGGACGCGAACGGGGAGAACCTACGGCAGCTCAGTCCGGCAACGCTCCCGGCGCACGATCCGGACTGGTCACCGGACGGCGCCCTCATCCTGTTCGAGTCGCCACATGGGGACGGTGACGACCTGTACACGATGCGACCCGACGGGACGGACGTCCGACAGCTGACCTTCGATGGGAGCTCGAGCTTGGCCAGCTGGGCGCCGGACGGCCGGATCCTGTTCGTCCGCACCTGCGGTCGGTGGCAACGGTGAGGCACCGGGCTGGTGGACGATGGATGCCGACGGGACACACGCGGCGCTCCTCGTGTCAGCCAAGACTGTCAGTGCGGCCGGCGGTGCCCGTCCCGTCTGGCAGCCGGTCGGTGGGTCGCCCATCGTGCCGCCGCCGTGGACGGCCGTGACCGGGATCGCCGTCGGGCCGCCCGCTCCCACGCCATCTCCGACGCAGACGCCGTCCCTGGCCCCGGGCTTCGCCTGGACCGGGTCCGGGACGACGGCTGACGCCGCAGCGCTCGAGGGCACCGCTACGCTGCTCGCCGACGGCCGTGTCCTGTTCGCAGGTTCGTGCAGCACGTCGGCCGAGGTCTACGACCCGTCCACGGGCGCCTTCACGCCGACAGGCTCCATGACGGTCGCGCGTGCCGCCGCGGCCGCGACGCGGCTGCAGGATGGCCGCGTCCTGTTCACGGGCGGGTCCGGCTGCGGCGATGCGGACACGGGTATCCGGGACTCGGCCGAGGTGTACGACCCGTCGACCGGCACGTTCAGCCCGACCGGTTCGATGCACACGCCCCGGGAGAGCCATACCTCCACGCTTCTGGCCGATGGTCGCGTGCTGATCACCGGTGGTCTCACGGGTCCAGCCGCGGCCGGGTCGGGCGGCGTGACCCTCGCCGCGTTCCGGCTCGTGGACACGTCCGCGAACGTGCTCAAGACGGCCGAGATCTACGACCCGGTGACCGGAACGTTCAGCAAGACCGGCTCGATGAGCTCGATCCGTGACCAGCACACCGCAACGCTGCTCCCGGACGGCCACGTCCTTGTCGTCGGCGGCGGGGGCGAAGGGTACGCGAGCGTGTCCTCGGCCGACCTGTTCGACCCGGCGACCGGCACGTTCAGCAAGACCGGCTCGATGAAGACCGGCCGCTATGTCCACACCGCGACACTGCTCCAGGACGGCCGCGTCCTCATCACCGGCGGCCGCTCACCGGAATCCTCGGTCTATGCCTCCGCCGAGGTCTACGACCCGGCGACCGGACGGTTCAGCTCCACCGGGACGATGGACGACGGCCGCCAGCAGCACGCGGCGACCCTGCTCCGGGACGGCCGCGTGCTCGTCACGGGCGGCTACTGGAGCGACGGCCAGAAATGGCGCGTCCTGTCCTCGACCGAGATCTACGACCCGGCGACGGGGACGTTCGCCCCGACCGGCTCGATGGGGACGCCACGCGACGACCACACCGCGACGCTCCTCGACGATGGACGGGTGCTCATCGCCGGCGGCGAGGACATCGGGAATAGCGGCGGGGTGGCGGTCGCCTCGGCGCTCCTGTTCCAGCCGTAGGCCGACGATGAACCGTATCGCCGGAGGCAGCCGGCACCCTCGCGGTTCGGTGGTTGCGTTCGCCGTGGTGGCAGGCCTGATCTGCGCGGCAGCGTCGATCCCGGCGCTGCTGCCCCGGCCGACGGTCGAGGCGTCCCGGGCCACCACGCCCGTCGTCGCGCCGCCGTCGACCGCCCGTCCCCTCACGACCGGCGGTTCGACGCCGGCGCCCGCGCCATCGGGCTCGACCGCGGGACCCACGGACGTCTCCGATCCGACGCTCGACCCGGGTCCGGTCCTTCTCGGCAGCTGGACGGTCGTGTACGAGGTCGGCCGGGAGAACGGCGACGGCGTGAACATCGAGATCCCGCTGCGGCACCTCGACGGGATGGTCATCAAGCCCGGCGCGACGTTCGACTTCTGGACGGCGGTCGGGGAGGTCTCGCGTCGGACCGGGTATCGCCGCGGTGGCGTCATCGTCGGCGACCACATCGACCCTGACGGCGCGCTGGCCGGTGGGATCTGCACGGTCTCGACCGCCATCTTCAACGCGGCCGCGCGGGCCGGGCTGCGGATCCAGAGCCGGACCAGCCACGGCGGGTACCTGGCGAAGTATCCGCTCGGGCTCGACGCCGCGGTGTCGAAGAGCGACCGCTCGCGTCAGACGATGGCGTTCCGGAACGACACCACGGAGCGCATCGTCATCCGCACCGTCAGCACGCCGGGCGTCGCCCGAGTCGACCTGTACGGCGCTGTGGCCCTCGGGCGTCGCGTCACCCTGAGCGCCCCGGCGATCAGCCATCGGCGGCACGCCGGCGACCGGCACACTCGGTCGGCGTCGCTGCCGCGCGGCCAGCACCGACGGGTCGAGGACGCGAGCGACGGGATGACCGTGGCTGTGACGCGGACCGTCCGTGACGCGGGCGGACGGATCATCCACAGCGATCGATGGGTGTCGACGTACCGGCCCCTCCGCGGCGTGGTCCTCGACGGAACCAGCTGACCGCGGGTCAGGCAGAAGCGTCACCCGCCCACGAGGGCCCGACCGTGAGCCCCAAGGCCCGAGCCGGCCCCGCCGCCTACACTCGGGCGATGGACCGTCGTTCGGCATACGTGCTGCTGGCCGTCATCGGGATCGGCGTGTTCCTGGCCGGGCTCGAGCTCATGGTCACCGCGGTCGCCCTCCCGTCGATCCTGGAAGACCTCGGCAGCGCGAATGGCGGGACCGCCTGGATCGAGCTGCGAAAGGCCAGCTGGATCATCAACGGCTACCTGCTGGTCTACATCCTGACGATGCCGATCGCCGGCCGCCTGGCCGACCTGTGGGGCGTCCGACGGCTGTTCATGGGGGCGCTGGTCATCTTCGTCATCGGCTCCGCGCTGGCGGGCGCGTCACAGACGCTCGACCAGCTCATCGCGGCGCGCCTCGTCCAGGGCGTCGGTGGCGGCGTCCTCGTCCCGGTCGGCACGGCCGCCGCGGCCCACCTGTTCGGTGGCGCAGCGCGGCCGCGGGCACTCGGCGTCGTCGGGGCGCTCACCTTCCTCGGGATGGCGGCCGGTCCGGTCGTCGGGGCGGCGATCCTCGCGTCGGTCCACCCCGAGACGACGCTGGCGGCCGCCGGCGTGACGGGACCGGCCGCCGACATCCTGTCGCCCGGCGTGGCGCTGGGTGTTCTACCTCAACATCCCGATCGGCCTGATCGCGTTCGTCCTTGCCTGGGCGGCCTCGCCGGATTGGGAGACGCCCCGCCGCGCCGGCCGGGTGGACATCGCCGGGGCCGCCCTGTTCGGCGTGGCCCTCGTCGCCGGGTTGCTCGGGCTCACCCTCCTCGGCTCGACCGACATCGCCGGCAGCGGGATCCCGCCGGTCGTCGTCACGGCGGTCCTGCTCGGCGTGGCGGCGCTTGCCACGGCCGTCGCGGTCATCCGCGGACTGCGGGTCCCCGACCCGTTCCTCGATCCGCGGCTGTTCCGGAGCGTGCCGTTCAGCTCGGCCGCTCTGGTGTCACTGCTGACCGGCTATGCGTTCGCGACGGCGATCATCGGCGGGGCCGTGTTCGTCGACCGGGTGCTGTACGGCGGCCCGGACGAGCAGCGGCTCGCGCTCGGCGCGCTGGCCGGCGCGACGGCGGTCGGGGCACTCGTGTCGGGCTTCCTCGTCCGGTTCGTGTCGATCCGGCTGGTCGCGCTCGGCGGCATCGTGCTGAGCCTCGTGGGCCTGCTCGCGATGTCGCGCTGGACGGCCGACACCAGCCTCGACGCGGTCGCGCTCGCGCTCGGTGCCTACGGGCTCGGCTTCGGGCTGACGGTCACGCCACGCTCGACGGCCGCGGTCGAGGCCGCCGGGCGCCGCACGTTCGGGACGGCATCGGCGGTCGTGACCGTCGCGCGGATGCTCGGGATGGCGGTCGGCCTGGCGATCCTGACCGCGTACGGCTCGACGACCATCGACCGGATCTACGACGAGGTCTACGCGACCCCCGACGCCTACCTCCAGTTCATCCCGGAATCGCTTCGCGACCGGCCGCTGCGTGACCCGTTCGTGGTCGATGCGCTCGAGGCGTGGGCGTCGCGCGAGGCGGCGTCGATCATGGTCGGGCTGTTCGTGGTGGCGGCCGCCGTGACCGCGGTGGCGATCCCGCCGACGCTCGCGCTCGGGGGTCGGCGGGGAGAGCGCACGCGTATGCTGGACCGCGCAGCGGACGCGAGCGACGCCGCCGACGGGATCGCTGCCGGAGGATCCGACGCCGATGGCATCGACGCGCCCGAACCCGGCCTCGCACTCTGATCCGCGGCCGGTCCCGCCGGTCCCGATCGGCGGACGCGTCGAGCGCCACCACGCGACGACCACGACCGACGAGCCAGGGACGCTCCGCGTCGTCGTCGCCGACAGCGACAAGGGCACCGAGATCGACGGCCCGGAGGCATTGGAGCGATTGCCGGGTCTCCTCGGCCCGGGAAAGCCGGCGGTCTGGGTCGACCTCGTGGCACCGACGCCGACGCAGGCGCAGGACGTCGGGACCGCACTGTCGCTCCACCCGCTGATCGTCGAGGACGTCCTCGAGGGCAACCAGCGAGCCAAGATCGAATCGACCGACGGCGTCGTCCACATCGTCCTGTTCCACCTCGAATACGGTGATCACGTGACGGCGTCCGAGATGGACATCGTGCTCGGCGACGGGTTCCTGCTGACGGTCCACGACGCGGACTGGGACCCGCGCAGCGCCCACCATCTGCAGGGTGGGATCGGGATCGTCCTGCAGCGCGGCCCGGACCACCTGCTGTGGGCCATCGCCGACGACCTGATCGACGGCTACTTCCCGTTCGCCGACCGGATCGGCGACGCCATCGACGAGGTCCAGGACGTGGTGGTGCGCAAGGCGACCCCCGATTCGCTCGAGTCGCTGTTCATGCTCAAGCGCGAGCTCATCCAGGTCCGCCGGGCGATCAGTCCCGTGCGCGAGGTGTTCAACCAGCTGACCAATCGGGACGAGCAGCTGATCAGCGAGGACGAGATCGTCTATTTCCGCGACATCTACGACCACGTCATCCGGCTGACCGACGAGCTCGACAACTACCGCGAGCTCGCGTCGGCGACGCTCGACGTCTACCTGACCCAGGTCAACAACAACCTGTCGGTGATCATGAAGCGGCTCACCGGGGTGACGGTCATCCTGGCCGGGATCGGGGCGGTGGCCGGGATCTTCGGGATGAGCGAAGCCGGGACCGCGCTCGGCGGCAAGGAGGCGGGCGGGTTCTGGGCGATCACCGCGTTCGTCGTCGTCCTGGCCGGGATCGCCGCGGTCGTGCTCCGCAGGATCGACTGGATCTGACCGTCTAGGACGGTCCCGCTGCGTCCTCCACTGACCGTGCCAGGGCCGCCAGCGAACGGGCCGCCAGGAAGGGTGTCGCCAGCACGAGGTCGGCTGCCGCGCGCACCTCGTCGGGCATCCCGTGCGGACCGGTCACCGCGACCGCCAGCCCGTCGACGTCGCCGGCCTCGCGCGCTGCGCGCAGGACCGTGAACCCGTCGGCGTCGCTGACGTCGTCGCCGTAGGCCACCACCGTCGCCGGCCGGACGTCCGCCAGCAGCGTCTCGAACGCCTCGCGCTTGCCGCCGGCGGTCCGCGGCCGGAGGTCGACGACCAGCCTCCCGCGATAGTGGGCCAGGTCGTGCGGCGGCAGGTCGCGATCGACCGTCGCGATGGCCGCCTCGACCGCGGCGCGCGCGGCCACCCGGTCGTCCGCCTGGCGGACATGGAACGCGACCGACGGGCCCTTGCGCTCGACGAACAGCCACGGCGGGTCGCCGAGGACCGCCGGGACGCGGTCGGCGAGGACGGCCGCCGGCTCGAGCGATGCCTCGTGGCCGGCACGGAACGAGGTCACGAGGCGGGCCGGGTCGCCGCCCCGCGGGAAGGTCCCCGACTGGAGGCCGTGATCGCCGAGGTAGGCGATCCCGCCGACCCGCACGCGGCCCGCCACGTCGGCGGCCGTGCGGCCGGTGAGGATCGCGATCGCGATCGCGATCGGGATGGGCCGCCGCGAGCCGGGCCAGCCGGCGGATCGCTCGTCGGGCGAGCGGGCACGATGGTCGCCGCGCCTGGATCGCGCGAGCCCTCGGCGAGGGTCCCGTCGAAGTCCGCGACGACCAGTAGCCGCCCAGGCCGCGTGCCGAGCCGGGCGATCGCGGCGATCGCGGCGGCGGCCCCTGCGTCCCGGGTCAAGGCGTGACGGTGACCCCCGTCGGACTCGCCGACGCGTCCGCCGACGGCAGCGGCGACGCACTGCCCGGCACGCTGCTCGAGGTCGCGGGGGTCGCGCTGGCGAGCGGCGTCGGGTCAGGTCCCGTCAGGCCTTGTGGGGCGAGGACGACGATCCCACCGAGCAGCAGCGCTGCCACGGCGATCCCGACGACGAGCCCGGCGACGATCGACAGACGGCCCATCACGGCCGGAGCGTACCAGTACGAGCGGCTGAGGGCGCCTTTCGAAGACCGCTGCTACCATGCCGGTCCCATGCGCCTTTTTGCGGATCGGATCCGCACGCGATTCGTCCCTGCCATCCTGACCGCGCTCGGAGTGGCCTTCCTGGCCGCGGGCCTCCTGTCGTACACGCAGCCGGTGACCGCGGAGCCGGTCGCGACCCCGACACCCTCACCGACCGCCCCGGCGGACGTCGTCGCGACCCCGAGCCCGCGGATCACGCTGCCGCCGCTCGGGTCGGCGCCACCGCCGAGCCCGACGCTCGTCCCCGCCGACCGGATGGTGACCAGGGTGCGGATCGCGGCGCTCGACATCGACCTGCCGGTCATCACCAGCGCGGCCGTCCCCTGCGATGTCGCGCTCGAGTACATCGACCCCCATCTGGGCGCGCCCGGCGAGGGCCGCGCGACCTATCTGTACGCCCACGCCCAGGCCGGGATGTTCCTGCCGCTGCTCACCCAGTCGCAGGTCTCGAACGGCAGCAAGATGAAGGGGATGGTCGTCGAGGTGTTCACGAACGACGACCAGCGCTTCCTGTACGTCATCACCAAGGTGCTCCGCCACGTGTCTGCGACGACGGCGTTCGACGCCCCGTTCGCGGTCAAGACCGATGAGGTCTGGTTGCAGACCTCCGAGGGCAAGGGCGCACAGCCCAAGCTCCAGGTCGTCGCCGACCTGCTGTCGCAGGAGGCGACCGATCACGACACTGCGAACCCGACGCCGCACCCCCACGCGCCGACCGTCGTCAACGGGCGCGAGGTCTGCTGAGGCGCCGAGGCAGCGAGCCCGTTCGGCAGCGACGCCTAGTTCGGCAGGTTCTGGACGACCGCCTGTGCCGCGTTGCCGGCGGCTTCGAGAAGGCTCGTCGGGAAGAGCCCGAACAGGATCGTGAACAGGGTCGCGGCCGCCAGCCCGGCCCATAGCAGCCCGCCATGGCGAAGCGGCGGAGCGTCGGTGGCCGGTTCGCGCATGAACATGTAGATGACCACGCGCAGGTAGTAGAACGCGGCGACCGCGGCGTTGATGACGGTGATCACGGCCAGCCACGTCAAGGGCCCCCCGGCCTCGACCGCGGCCAGGATGACATTCGCCTTGGCGAAGAAGCCGGCCGTCGGCGGGATCCCCGTCAGGGACAGGAGGAACAGGGTCATCAGCACGCCGAGCAGTGGCTCGCGTCGGCCAAGACCGGCGAACGTGCCAAGGCTCGAGGTGACGCCCGTCCGCTTCTGGAGCGCAGCGATGACGGCGAACGCGCCGAGGTTCATGAACGCGTAGGCCACGCCGTAGAAGAGGAGCGCCTCGATGCCGTCGACGCGGCCCTTCGGGTCGCCCGCCCAGGCCGCCAGCCCGACCAGCATGTAGCCGGTGTGCGCGATCGACGAATAGGCCAGCATCCGCTTGACGTTGTCCTGGGTCAGCGCGACCAGGTTGCCGAGGGTCATCGTCAGGGTGGACAGGACGATGACCACGGGCAGCCACCAGTCCGCGACCGGGCCGAGCGCCTCGACGAACAGACGGAGGATCAGCGCGAAGGCCCCGACCTTCGGACCGACCGACAGGTAGCCGGTGACCGGCGTCGGAGAGCCCTGGTACGCGTCCGGCGTCCAGTAGTGGAACGGGACGGCGGCGATCTTGAACGCGACGCCGGTGGTCATGAACGCCAGGCCCATGGCCAGGCCCGGTGACAGGGTCGTCGTCCCGGCCACGATCTGGGCCAGATCCGCAGCGATCGCATCGAGCCGCATCGTGCCGGTCGTGCCCCACACGAAGGCGATGCCGAACAGGAAGATCGCCGAGCTGAACGAGCCGAGCAGGAAGTACTTGATCGCCCCCTCGGTCGAGTAGCCGTCGGACTTGTGGAAGGCCGCCAGCATGTAGCCGGGCAGGACCATCAGCTCGAGGCCCAGGAACAGCATCAGCAGGTCGCCCGACGCCGAGATGAGCATCGCGCCGGTCATCGCGAACACGAGGATCGCGGCGAACTCGGCGACCGGCAGGCCGCGCGGGATGAGGTAGTCGGGCCCGAACAGGACGCTCATCGCGATGATCGCCACGAACAGCACATCGAGGAACGTCGTCAGCTGGTCCACCTGGTAGGCGCCACCGAAGGCCGTGACCGCCGGAGCGCCGACGGCCGGCCCGACGGCCAGCGTCACGGCCGCCGTGATCCCCAGCCCGATCAGCGCGACGGTCACGGCCACCGCCGGCTTCCCGGGACGGATCAGGTCCACGATCAGGATCGCGGCCGCGGTCAGGATGCCCGCCACGAGCGGGCTGATCGTGACGAAATCCTGCCAGCTCAATGGGCAGCCCCACCCTCGGGCGCGAGCGCCGCCCGGCGAGGCTTGAGCAGGACCCATACGATGCGGGCAAGGACGACCACGATGAGCAGGGCGAGGAGCCCGGCGACGACCGTCGTCGGGATCGCGATCGGTGCCGTCGGAGCGACCTCGCCGAGCGTGTCGGTGACGGTCGACGAGAACAGGTTCAGGAGGAGGCCGGGCTGGAGGCCGAACACGACGACCAGCGTGCCGAGGGGAACGAGGGTCAGGATCTCGACCGGGGTCATGTCGGTCAGGTGGTCGCCGAGCGAGGCCAGGAAGTCGGACACCTCGCCGAACACGATCCGGCCGTACATGTACAGCAGGTAGCCCGCCGCCAGGATCATCACGAAGGTCGCGACCGCAGCGGCCGCTGGGTTGGCCTCGAACGTGCCGAGCAGGACCAGGAACTCGCCGACGAACCCCGACAGCCCGGGCAGCCCGGCCGATGCGAACACGAAGAACCCGAACACGGCGGCGTACACCGGCGTCCGCGCGGACAGGCCGCCCATCTTGGCGATCGTGCGATCGTGCGTGCGCTCGTAGATGACGCCGACGAGCAGGAACAGGGCGCCCGTGATGAGCCCGTGGTTGATCATCTGGAGGATGGCGCCCTGGAGCCCCTGCTGGGTGAACACGAAGATGCCGAGCGTCACGAAGCCCATGTGGCTGACCGACGAGTAGGCGACCAGGCGCTTCAGGTCGGGCTGGACGAGCGCCACGATCGCGCCGTAGATGATGGCGATGAGCGACAGCACGATGATGACCGGCGCGAACGTCTGGGCGGCGGCCGGGAAGAGCGGGACCGCGAACCGGATGAACCCGTAGGCGCCGAGCTTGAGCATGACCGCCGCCAGGATCACCGAGCCGGCGGTCGGCGCCTCGGTATGGGCGTCGGGCAGCCAGGTATGGAACGGGAACATCGGGACCTTGATGGCGAAGGCCAGGAAGAACGCGAGGAACGCGCCGATCTGCAACGCGTCCGCGAAACCGCCGGTCATCGCATAGGTCCGCAGCGTCTCGAACTCGAAGGCGCCGACCCACGACCCGTCGTGCCCGGCCTGGTAGGCGTACGCCGTGGCGATGATCGCGACCAGCATCAGCAGCGAGCCGACCAGCGTGTAGAGCACGAACTTGATCGTCGCGTACAGCCGGTTGGCCCCACCCCAGATCCCGATGATCAGGTACATCGGGACGAGGACGACCTCCCAGAAGATGTAGAACAGGAAGGTGTCGAGGGACAGGAACACGCCGAGCATCCCGACCTCGAGGACGAGGAACGAGATCATGTATTCCTTGATCCGGGTCTGGATCGGCTTGAAGCTGGACAGGATCGCGATCCACGACAGCGTCGTGGTCAGGACCACCAGCGCCACCGACAGCCCGTCTGCGCCGACGTGGTAGCGGATGCCGAAGAACGGGATCCAGTCGGTGTCCTCGACGAACTGGAAGCCCGGACGACCCGGCAGGTAGCCGACCAGCAGCATCAGCGACACGAGGAACGTCAGGAAGGCGAACCCGAGCGCCAGCGGACGCGTGACGGTGGCGGGGGCGATGGCGACCGCGATCGCGCCGACCAGCGGCAGGAAGATGATGATCGACAGGATCGGGATGCCGGACGTGTCCATCGTCAGCGCGCCAGCAACAGGTACGAGCCGGCCATGACGATCAGCCCGACCGCGATCCCCAGCGCGTAGTTCTGGACCCGGCCGGTCTGGATCTGGCGGAGCCCGCGCCCCGCGTCGATGGTCGAGGTCCCGATGGCGTTGACCGTGCCGTCAATGATCTCGCGGTCGAACCACCAGCATGCCGCCGCGATCCGTCCGCCGATGACCATGAACAGGAGGTGGTTGAGCTCGTCGAACCACCACTTGTTGAGCGACGCCCGATACAGGAATGGCGCCCGGGCGGTGAGCTCGCGCACGCGCTCCGGCCTGGATGGCCAGCGGATCGGCCCGATCTCGACCCCGAACAGTCGCCAGCCGATGACCAGGCCGATGCTGGCGATCGCGACGCTGGCCACGATCAGGGCGCCATCGATGCCGAACAGCGCGTAGGCGGGCTCGGCCGCACCGCCGTGCAGGATCTCCTCGCCCGCGGAGAAGATCGGCGCGAGCCATTCGCTGATCCGGTTCGCGCCGAACGGCAGGCCGAGGTACATGCCCAGGAAGATCGACGGGATCGCCAGCAGGATCAGCGGGACGGTCATCACCGGCGCCGACTCGTGGATCTTGTCCCAGACCTCCTTCGGGCCGCGGAACGTGCCCCAGAAGGTCAGGCCCATCAACCGGAACATGTAGAACGCGGTCAGGCCGGCGACGATGAAGCCGATCGCCCACACCCAGACGAACCCTTGCTTGAGCAATTCGCCGAGGATCTCGTCCTTCGAGAAGAAGCCGGCCAGCGGCGGGATCCCGGAGATCGCCAACGAGCCGATGAGCATCGTCACGTAGGTGATCGGGATCTTCTTCGACAGGCCGCCCATCTTGCGCATGTCCTGCTCTTCGTGGACCGCGTGGATGACCGAGCCCGAGTCGAGGAACAACAGGCCCTTGAAGAAGCCGTGGGTCATCAGGTGGAAGATCGCCGCGGTCCACGCGCCGACGCCGAACGCCGCGAACATGTAGCCGAGCTGGCTCAGGGTCGAGTACGCGAGCACCCGCTTGATGTCGGTCTGGGTCATGGCGATCGAGGCCGCCAGGATCGCCGTGAAGATGCCGATGGCCGCCACGACGACCAGCGCGGAGGGCGCGTAGGCGAAGATCGGGTTGACCCGGGCCAGCAGGTAGACACCGGCGTTGACCATGGTCGCCGCATGGATCAGGGCCGACACGGGCGTCGGGCCCTCCATCGCGTCGGGCAGCCAGACGTGCAGCGGGAACTGGGCGCTCTTGCCCATCGCGCCGGCGAACACGAGCAGGGCGATGATCATGATCGTCGTCTGGTCGAGCGTCCCGATCTTGGCCAGCACCTCGCGGATGTCGAGCGTGCCCAGGCTGACGAAGATCAGCATGATGCCGAGGATGAAACCGACGTCGCCGACGCGGTTGACGATGAACGCCTTCTTGGCCGCCAGGGCAGCCGAGCGCTTGCGGTACCAGAAGCCGATGAGCAGGTAGCTGCACAGCCCGACCAGCTCCCAGGCCACGAACACGACCAGGAAGTTGCCGGCCAGCACCAGCAGCAGCATGCTGAACATGAACAGGTTGAGGTAGGCGAAGAACCGCCAGTAGCCCGGGTCGTGGCTCATGTAGCCGATCGAGTAGATGTGGACCAGCAGCCCGATGGTGGTCACCACGATCAGCAGGCATGCCGTCAGCTCATCGACCACGAAGCCGATGTTCACCACGAACTTGTCGGCCGGGATCCACTGGAACCACGACACGACGTAGCCGTGCGACGTCTCCGACCCGGGCAGCAGCGGTGCCGTCCCGGTCAGGACGTTGACCACCAGCGCCATCGCGATGACCCACACGACGAAGATCGCCACGACCGGGATCCAGTGGGCCTGCTTGCCCAGCCGCCGGCCGACCAGCGCCGTGATCAAGAACCCCGCCATCGGCAGCACGACGAGTGCGGGGATGAGCGTCTCGACGCTCATGTGGCGGTCAGATCGGCGTGCTGTGGGACGGCCGATCGCCGCGTTGCCGCCTGCGCGCGTTCGCTCACGCACCTTGGGGTGCGCTCGCTCGCGTGCTCAGCGGCGCCTTGCGCTCGACTCGTCCGACAGCACGCAGGGCAGTTCGACGTCATGTCGCTCACTGCTTCATCGCGTCGTATTCGTCGACCAACGGTGTCTTCTTGTTGCGGTAGATGGCGATGACGATGGCCAGGCCGACGGTGGCCTCGGCGGCCGCCACGGCGATGATCATCAAGGCCGTGATCGAGCCCTGCGCCGCGATGGCCTGGCTTGCGCCGAACGCGCCGAACGCGACGATCGCGAGATTGACCCCGTTGAGCATCAGCTCGATCGACATCAGCATGCTGATCGCGTTGCGCCGGGCGAGGAAGCCGAACGACCCGATCGCGAACAGCAGGGTCGCCAGGACGAGATAGGCGTCGAGCGAGTTGCTCACGACGGTCCGCCCTTCTCGCGCTTGGCGAGGTAGACCCCGCCGATCACGGCCGCGAGCAGGAGCACGCTGACGATCTCGAACGGCAGGACGTAATCCTTGAACAGCGCCGTGGCCATGTCCGCGGTGGCCAGCCGGATGCGCTTCGCGGCCCCGCCCC
Organism: uncultured Chloroflexia bacterium; assembly: GCA_963813225.1. Lineage (GTDB taxonomy): Bacteria > Chloroflexota > Limnocylindria > Limnocylindrales > CSP1-4 > SPCO01. The sequence goes on from CAWEYB010000001.1 coordinate 385,039, forward strand.
AATCGGTCGCGCCGATCGACAGGGCGACCAGGACCGCGATCACGATCGAGGCGATCGCCGCCGGGACGGCCTGGGTCTGGAAGACAAGGCGGCTGGGCGCGTCCTTCGTCTGGGTCAGCATGATCGCGAACAGGATCAGGACGCTGATCGCGCCGATGTAGACGATCACCTGGGCGGCCGCCAGAAGCGGCGCACCGAGGATCAGGTAGATGCCCGCCAGCGACCCGAAGCAGACGATCATCGCCAGGCCGCAGCGGATGATGTCGCGCATCGTCACGACCAGCAGCGCCGAGCCGATCATCACGGCCGCGAAGATCCAGAACAGCGCGTCCGCCCAGTCCTGACCCAGGAAGATGAGCATGATCGCGGCGATCCCGGTCACGACGCCCAGCACGGCGAGACCGAGGACGATGGGGATCAGGTGACGTACCACGCCGCCGCCCTACTCGTGCTGGGTCGGGGCGACGGCGGACCCGCCGTGGCCGTGGCCGTTGCCGGTCCCGTGTCCATGTCCGTTCCCGCCCGCCGGGATGCCGGTGACGACCGGCGGCAGCATCGGCAGCATCCGGGTCGAGTCGATCAGCCGGCCCTCGGCCGCCGCGCGGGACGCCCAATCGCGCTCGCGACGGATGTACGTGACCTCGGTCTCGCGCCCGACCGCTGCGATCGCCATGAGGTCGATCATCGGCTCCTCACGGCTGGTGTGGGCGAGCTCGAAGTCGGCGCCGTCGCGCAGGGCGTCATACGGGCAGGCGTCGACGCAGATCCCGCACAGGATGCAGCGGCTCTCGTCGACGTCGTACTTCTGGAGGACGCGTGGCTTGGGCATCAGCGCGCCGGTCGGGCAGGTCTCGGCGCAGCGGCCGCACGACACGCACGGGGTGTCGTTGAGGCTCATGTCGAGCGGCGTCGTCACCAGCGTGTCGAAGCCGATGCGCATGAAGTCGTAGCAGGCGGCGCCGACCACCTCCGCGCAGACCTGGGCGCAGCGGCCGCAGTCGATGCAGCGTGACGGCTCGCGCAGGATGAACGCGTGCGAGTCGTCACGGATGTAGTCGTGGTTGACCCCGGTGAACCGGTTCTCGGTCACGCTCCGATAGCCGGCGCCCTGGTGGTAGTCCGGCTCGAGCGTCTGGAGTGTCGTGCCGTACTCGATCCCGAGCCGGCGCAGGTCGCAGAAGCCGATCGCCTCGCAGGTGCACTGGAGGCAGCGGGTCGACTCGGCGACCGCATCCTCACGCGTGTACGGCAGCTCGTACTCGATGTACGAGTGGTTGCGCTCCTCTGCCTCGAGCGCGGTCAGCCGGTAGCGCGGGGTCTTGGCCTCGCTGGTGAACGGCACGATCGACAGGAACTCGGGCTTCGGCTCGGCGAGCGTCTGGCGGGTGCGGATGGCGGCCAGGTCCATCCCCCGCAGGAACGCGTCGACCGCGTAGGCCGAGCGGCGGCCCTCGGCGATCGCCTCGACCACGGTCGCCGCCCCGATCCGGACGTCGCCGGTCCCGAACACGCCCAGCCGGTCGGTCGCGAAGGTCACCGAATCGGCCTTGAGCCGGCGCTGCTTGGTGGCCGCGACGCCGTCCGACCCGGGGCCGATCCAGGTCAGGTCGGGACCCTGGCCGATGGCCAGCAGGACGCGGTCGCACGGGATCGTGAACTCGCTGCCGGGCGCCGGCTCGGGGCGGCGCCGGCCGGACGCATCGGGCGCGCCGGGCACCATCCGGATGAACTCGACGCCGGTGACGGCGCCCTTCTTGTCGGTGATGACGCGAACGGGACCCGCCTGGAAGATGGCGGTCACGCCTTCCTCGATCGCCTCGTGGACCTCGTTCGAGGCGGGCATGTCCTTCATGTCGCGGCGGTAGACGAGGGTGACCTCCTTGGCCCCCTGGCGGATCGACGTCCGCGAGCAGTCCATCGAGGTGAACCCGCCACCGATGACCACGACGCGCTTGCCGGCGTGGTTCGGGTAGGGCAGGCCGAGCGTCGCGGTCCGCAGGTACTCGAGGCCGTCGAGCACCTCGGCCGCGTCCTCGCCCGGGATGCCGAGCTTGTTCGTGTCGTAGCAGCCGATGGCGATGACGACCGCGTCGAAGCCCTGGTAGGTCAGGTCGTCGAGCGTGAAGTCCACACCGAGCCCCGCGTTGCAGACGATCCGGCCGCCGAGCCGGGTGACCAATTCGTATTCGGCCTCGAGGACCTCGACCTTCGGCAGGCGGTACTGCGGGATGCCGTAGCGGAGCATCCCGCCGGGGGCCGGGTCGCGCTCGAACACCGTCACGTCGTGGCCCGACAGCAGGAGGTAGAACGCGGCCGCCATCCCGGCCGGGCCGGAGCCGATGACCGCGGCCTTGCGGCCGGTCGGCGCCTGCCGCTCGAACGGCAGCGGCGGATCGACGTCCTCGTCGAGCATCGCCTTGAGCACCTGGTCGCCGGCGTATCGGTGGCTGTCGCGGATGGCGATCGCCTCATCGACCTCGTCGCGCCGGCAGTGCTCCTCGCATGGCGCCGGGCAGACCCGGCCGAGCACGCTCGGGAACGGGATCGTCCGCTTGAAGATGCGCGCGCTCTCGCGCCAGTCGGCCTCGGCGTTCGCCTTGAGGAAGCCCGGGATGTCGATGTGGCTCGGGCACTTGTTCTGGCAGGGCGGCAGGCAGTAGGCGTTGTGGTCGGAGAAGATCAGCTCGAGGTTGGTCCGGCGCAGGCGGCGCAGCTCCTCGGTCTGGGTCTGGACCTTCATGTCGGGCTCGCACGCGCGTGAGCAGGAGATCGGCGGATGCTCCTCGCCCTCGACTTCGACCACGCACATCCGGCACGCGCCGAAGCCCGGCAGCTTGGGCTCGTAGCAGAGGGTCGGGATCTCGATCCCGTTGTCGCGGCAGACCTCGAGGATGGTCTGGCCCTCGAAGCCCTCGACGACGCGGCCGTCCACCTCGATCCGGATCCGCGGCGACGACTGCGGCCGCTGCGGCGACTGCGTGTCGAGCAGGCGGTCGGCGAGCGAGACCGGCTCGCTGGCGGGGCGGCTATCGGGGCGCGTGATGAGGTCAGCCATGGGTCGCCTTATCGGATCGCACCGGCCGCCACCGCGATCGGATGGCAGACGCCGGCAGGGCAGGCACTGTTCAGGATGTGCTCGTCCAGCTCGGACCGGAAGTATCGCATCCCGCTGGCCAGCGGAAGCGTCGTCAGCCGCTCGTGGTCGCACAGACCGGAGGCCACGATGTCGGCCGACAGGTCGCCGAGCAGCTCCGGGTCGGTCGGTCGCGGCAAGCCCTCGGCGACGCGGTCGGCGATCTCGACCAGGCGGCGCGTCCCGATCCGGCACGGGATGGTCTTGCCGCACGCCTCGCCGGCGCAGAAGCGGGTCAGGAGGCGGGCAAGGTCCACGGTGCAGGCTCGATCGTCGGCGACGACCACCGAGCCCGAGCCGACGTGCGCGCCGACCGCGCGCAGGGTCTCGAAGTCGTACGGCGTGTCGAGCACGTCGGGCGGGAGCAGGCCGCCGGACGGACCACCGACGAGGACCGCCTTGATCGTCCGGCCGGCGGGCAGCTTGCGACCCAGGCCCACGACCTCACGCAGCGGCGTGCCGAGCGGGACCTCCGCGATGCCGTCGCCCGCCGGGGTCCGGATCTGGACGAGGATCGTGCCTGGGCTGTCGGACGAGCCGGTGGCCGTGAACGCCTCGCTGCCGTTGCGCATGATCCACGGCACCGCCGCCGCGGTCTGGACGTTGTGGACCACGGTCGGCATGTCGAACAGGCCGCGCTCGGCGGGGTGCGGCGGCCGCTGCTCAGGCTGTCCGCGCTTGCCCTCGAGTGCCTTGAGCAGGACGGTCTCCTCGCCGAGCATGTAGGCGCCCTGGACCGGCCGGACGGTGATCGTGATGTCGTGGCCCGAGCCGAGCACGTCGAAGCCGATGAAACCCGCCTCCTCGGCAGCGCCGATGGCAGCCTCGAGCCCGCGGATGGCCGCGGTCGCGTCGGCGCGGACCGCGATGATCGCCTCGCTCGCGCCGATCGCGAAGGCGGCGATGGCGGCTCCCTCGATGACCGCATACGGGTCGCGCTCGAGCAGGAAGCGGTCGGTGACGGTCGCCGGATCGGCGCCGTAGCCGTTGATCACGACGTACCGGCGCGGGGCGTCGGTCGCGACGGCCGTCCGCCACTTGACCGCGGCCGGGAAGCCTGCCCCGCCTCGGCCGCGCAGCCATGCGCCGGCGATCGTGGCGGTGGTGGCCGTCGCCCCGAAGTTGCGGATGGCGCGGCGCAGCCCGTCGAACGCGCCGGCCCGAGTCGCCGCGTCGAGGTCCGTCGGGTCGGCGGCACGGGCGCGCTCGAGCAGGATCGTGGGCCAGGATGCGGGGGTCTTGAGCAGGTCGACCATCGCGCTACGCCTGCGCCCGCTTGGCGGACCGCCGGCGCGCCGGCGCCAGAGCGGCATCCAGGGCGGCCAGGTAGCTGCTCTCCGGCAGTCGGCGCGCGTCGACGGCGGCCGCCTGCACGGACGCCTCGGCGGGCTCGAAGCGGAGGTGGCTGTAGAAGGTCGCGGTGCCGTAGATCGTCGCGTACCACGCTCCGGTCCGCTGGCTGATCCGCTTGAGGGCGGCGACCGGCAGGTAGCCGTAGACCTCTTGCGTCTCCTCGAGGATGGCCAGCATGTCCGCCGGGTCGTGGTCGTGCTCGTCGAGGACCCTGTCGAGCAGGGTCATGTCGACCGGCGCGAACGGCAGGTAGGCCGGGTCGGGCACGGGCCGGCCGGAGCGCCGGAGCGCCGATTCCTCACGCCGCTCGCCGTACGTCTCCGGCGCACCCCAGTGGACGTGGAAGCGACCGCGGGTGTCGATGCCGCCCATGTCGATGCACTCGATCGGGCAGGCCTGGGCGCACTGGAAGCAGGTCTCGCACTTGAGCGTGCCCCACTCGTCGTACAGCAGCTGGAGGCGGCCGCGGAACTTGTGCGGGACGTCGCGCCGGTCCTCCGGGTACATGACGGTGACCTTGGGCTCGAAGAAGCGGCGCAGGGTCAGCGCCATGCCCTTGGCGAGCCCGAGACCCGGGACGAGACTCATGGCTAGGGCCTCACGGTCTTGGCCACGACGATCGCCGCGGCGGTCACGAACAGGTTGAGCAGCGACACCGGCAGCAGCCACTTCCAGGCGAAGTCCATCAGCTGGTCGATGCGGACGCGCGGCAGGGTCCCGCGCATCCAGACGAACGTGAACACGAAGACGTACGTCTTGCCCAGGAACCAGAAGATGCCGGCCACCCAGTCGAGCCCGACGTAGGCCAGCCCGAAGATGACCAGGACGATGAAGAGGTTGGCGAGGATGAACCCGACGATCAGCGCCTGCCAGCCCTTGATCCGGCCGCTGAGCATCCACACGGGCGCGGCGAACACGACGGTCAGGATCAGCGGCACGACCGCGACGAGGATCAGCAGCAGGATGCCCAGCGACCCGGGGTCGAGGCTCAGTGTGATCGGCCACGGCCACGGGAACGGCGCGTTCCAGCCGCCGAAGAAGAGGGTCACCGTCAGCGCCGAGATGATGAACACGTTGACGTACTCGGCGAAGAAGAAGAAGCCGAAGCGCATCCCGGAGTACTCGGTCGCGAAGCCGGCGACGATCTCCGAGTCGGCCTCGGTCAGGTCGAACGGCGTCCGGTTCGCCTCGGCGGTCGCGGCGATGAAGAAGATCAGGACCGCCAGCGGCTGCTGGAAGACGTACCAGTCGGTGAACCAGCCGGACTGGTTCAACACGATCTGGTTGAGGCTCATCGTGCCGGCCAGCAGGATCAGCCCGACCACCGACAGCGTCAGCGGGATCTCGTAGCTGATGACCTGCGCCGCCGAGCGGAGCCCGCCGAGCAGCGAGTACTTGTTGTAGCTCGACCAGCCGGCCATCAGCAGCCCGACAACTGACAGCCCGCCGATGGCGAAGAAGTAGAGCAGACCGAGGTTGAGGTCCTGGCCGAAGATCCCGGGCGCGAATGGGATGACGAGCAGGGTCATCACGCTGGCGAGGTAGGTCACCACCGGCGCCCATGTGAAGACGATCGGGTCGGCGCCGGTCGGGGTGAAGTCCTCCTTCATCAGCACCTTGAGCCCGTGGACCACCGACAGCAGCGACCCGAACGGCCCCACCCGGTCAGGGCCGATCCGCAGGTTCATCAGGGCGATGACCTTCATCTCCATGTAGATGATCAGGAAGGCCGTCGGGACGGTCATCAGCAGCACGATGGTCACCGCGACCACGAACCGGACGATCGGCAGGTTCGCGGTCAGGATGTCGAGGATGGTCGGGCCGAGCAGCAGGACCGCCCACAGCGCGACGAGCGCCGTGACGAGCAGCAACGGCACGACGGTGAAGACGATCTTCCCGGGCAGGCTCAGCCGGCTCCAGGACTTCCCGACGACCGTCATGCGACGGTCACCACGGCGCGCCGTGGGACGGTCGATGGCCGCGTTGCCGCCTGCGCGTGTTCGCTCACGCACCTTGGGGCGCGCTCGCTCGCATGCTCGGCGGCGCCTTGCCCTCGACTCGTCCGACGGCGCGCGAGGCAGTTCACGCTCATTTGTCCACGCCGCCCATGATCGGGTCGAGGCTCGCCATGATCGCCATCGTGTCCGCGATCAGATGGCCCGGCATCATCAGGCCGACCGACTGCAGGTGGATGAACGAGGGATCGTGGATCCGCATCCGGAACGGCTGGTCGGTGCCGTCGCTGATGGCGTAGGTCGAGTACTGGCCGCGCGGGCCCTCGACGGCGCCATACGCGCGACCCGGCCGCGGACGCATGAGCCGCGGCAGCTTGGCCATGACCGGTCCGTCGGGCATGTTGTGGAGGCACTGGTCGATGATCCGCAGGCTCTGCTTGATCTCGTCCATCCGCAACAGGTAGCGCGCCAGGCAGTCGCCCTCGGACCGGGTCGGGATGTCGAACTCGAGCTCGGGGAAGACGCTGTACGGGTGCGCTCGGCGGATGTCGAACGGGACGCCGGTCGCCCGCAGGTTCGGCCCGGTCATCACCATCCGCAGCGCCGTCGCCGTGTCGATGGTGCCGAGCCCGCGCATCCGGCGGACGAAGATCTCGTTCTCGTTGAGCAGGGTGTTGCCGGATTCGATCTGCTCGGTCGCCTTCGACATCCAGTCGCCGAGCCGGCTCATGAACTCATGGTTGAGGTCGCCGTTGACGCCGCCGATCCGGAAGTAGTTGAACAGCATCCGCTGGCCGGTCAGCGCCGCCAGCATGTCGACGATCTCGTCGCGCTCGATGAACGACCACAGGATCGGCGTCAGCCCGCCGAGGTCGAGCGCCATCCAGCCGAGGAAGAGCGCATGGCTGGCGATCCGGTTGAGCTCGCTCGACAGGACGCGGATGTACTCGGCGCGACGCGGCACCTGGACGTCCATCAGCTTCTCGAAGGCGAGCACCGGCGCCCACTCGTTGAACAGCGAGCTGACGTACTCGAGCGGGTCGGTGTAGCAGATCGCCTGGTGGTAGTCGGCGTTCTCGCACAGCTTCTCGACGCCGCGATGCAGGTAGCCGAGCACGGGATCGAGGTCGACCACCTTCTCGCCGTCGAGCTTGAGCACCACCCGCAGCACCCCGTGGGTCGACGGGTGCTGGGGCCCCATGTTGATGAACATCTCGCCGTCGGCCAGCGAGTAGAACTCGGCCTCGCGCTCGGTCCGCGGCGGATACGGCGGGACCGGCTCGAACACGCCGAGGTCGCGGTCGAGCATGACCCGGGGATCGTCGGTCGATGCGTGCGGCGCGTTGCTGGGCATGGTGGTGGGTCTCCGGGTCCCGGTCAGACCGGCGTGCGACGCACGAGCGCCGTCGTGGGGACGTTGCTGGGGGCCTGCGTCCGCTCCATCGGCCGAACGCCGCCACCGGGCGAGCGGGCCGCGTCGTCGGGCAGGAAGAAGTCCTTGCGCAGCGGGAAGCTCTCGTAGTCGGGCGGCATGTAGATGCGGCGGAGGTCGCGGTTGCCCTCGAACGTGATGCCGAACATGTCGTAGGCCTCGCGTTCCATCCACTCGGCGCCCTTCCACAGGAAGGTCACCGACGGGACCCGCGGGTCCTCGCGCGACAGGCCGTCGGCGGTGACGCGGAGCCAGTCGGGGGTCGTCTCGCTCCAGAGGTGGTAGACGACCTGCATGACCACGCCGGTGTCGACGCCGGCCAGGTCGCTCAGGAACTGGAAGTGGAGGTCGGGTTCGTCGTGGAGCGCGGTCAGCACCGCCACGACGTCGCCGGGGGCGATCCGCATCTCGGTCTCGTCGTGACGCTGGCGGACCGGCCCGGTGAGCTGGTCGGCGAAGCGCCGTTCGAGACGCGCCTTGAACGCGCGGTCCACGCCTAGACGTCCTCCGGGACGGTCGGGCCGATCGCCCGCTCCGGCCAATGCCCGCGCCGTTCCTTGACGAGCTGCTGCAGCTTCATCATCCCGTAGATCAGCCCCTCCGGGCGGGGCGGGCAGCCGGGCACGTAGACATCGACCGGCATCACCCGGTCGATCCCCTCGACCGTGGCGTAGCTCCGCTTGTAGCGGCCCCCGGAGCACGTGCAATCGCCCATCGCGACGCACCACTTGGGCTCGGGCATCTGCTCCCAGAGTCGGACCAGCGGCCCGGCCATCTTGGTCGTGAGGGTGCCGGCGACGATGAGCACGTCGGCCTGCCGCGGGCTGGCGCGGAACGGGAACATGCCCCAGCGGTCCATGTCGTTCTTCGATGTCGCCGCCGACATCATCTCGATGGCACAGCAGGCGAGCCCCGACAGCAGCGGCCACAGGCTGTTCATGCGGATCAGGTCGAGGACGTAGTCGGCCTTGGTCGGGATGACCTCGAGGACGCCGCTCCAGCGGGCATCGTCGTGGCGCCCGAGACCGCTCGCCTCGAACTCCCGCAGGTGCGTGATGTCGCTCTGCTGGCCGCCGTCGTAGGCCTCGGGGTCGGCCGCGCTCCACAGCGTGTTCGGGACGATGATCGGACTGACGACGTCGCGGGCCTCGTCGACGACTGCCGGCAGGTTGCCGCCCTCTCGTGTCACCGCCATGTCAGGGCCCCCTTCCGCCACGCGTAGGCGAGCCCGAGGAGCAGGATCGCGACGAAGATCAGCATGCTGACCAGGCCGCCGAGCAGAAGGCTGTCGAAGGTGATCGCCCAGAGATAGATGAACACGACCTCGATGTCGAATGCCACGAACAGCAGCGCGTAGACGTAGAACGACAGGCCGAACCGGCCATGCGTATCGCCGAACGTGTCGATGCCCGATTCGTAGGGCAGGCCCTTGTGGACGTCACCGCGGTTGCGGTGCGAGATGAGCCACGCGGCGCCGATCGTCAGGAACACGAACGAGACGCCCGCGAAGGCGAACCCCACGATGTACCAGATGCCGGTCAACCGAACTCCCTTCGAGCGGCGCGCCGGGGCGCCACCGCTGGCCCGAGGACCCTGTTGGAGAGCGCAGGCGTACCCGGAACAGGCGAGTCCGGGCCCGAGGTCATTCTATCAGTGGGAGTGGTCGCGGCGGCGCAGCGTGTGAGTGGCGCCGAGGGTGGTAGGGGAGCGACGCGCGCCGAGCGCGCGTGCAGGTCCGCGCGTCGCTCCCTTTCAGGTCGTGCCCGACCATGGCGAATCGTGCTGCCGTGCTGCCTCGAGCGGCAATAGGTAAGTCGACCTATTCCGGTGGGGTTAGGTGCGGTTAGGTGGGGTCGGCCTGCGGACCTGGCCGCAGCCGATAGTCCATGCCAGCGAGGCTCGCTTCGGACGGCCAGTCGCGCCCGAAGGCCATCACCCGGAAACGCCCCATGGCCGCCGGATCGAGCAGGCGCAGCAGCGCCGAACGGACCTCGAGGTAGCCCTCGAGGGTGGTCGCGGGGTCGGCCTGGATCGACCGGAGCAGGTCCTCCGTCCCGAGCCCGACGAGGAGCTCGGCCTGGGTCGTCGTCCCCAGGTGGGTGAGGCCGGCCGTGGCCGCCGCGCGCTCGACCGCGGTCACGTCCACGTGCGCGGTCAGGTCCTGACGCCCGACGTGGACGTACGGGTCGTCGTGGACCCGGTGGCGGAGGTAGGCACGAAGCGTCCCGTCGCGGCGCCGGACCGGGTCGTACAGGGCATCGGCCGGGTAGCCGTAGTCGATCAGGAGGACGACGCCGCGCGTCGAGGCCGGCGGCCGCGTCGGCGATCCAGGCGTCGAGGGCGAGGCAGATCTCGGCACGCTGGCCGTCGCCGAGGACGATGCCCGTCTGCGTCGAGACGTTCGGCCAAGGCCGGCGTCGACGGGTCGGTCTCGACGTCGACGAAGCCTCCGTCCCCCCAGCCGACGGCGATCTCGCGCAGGACGCCATGACGCATGACGACGCGATGGGTCGGCAGGGCGTCGAGGACCTCGTTGGCGAGGACCATGCCGGTGATCGGCTCGCTCGACGGTCGGCCGCGTCGGGTCGAAGGCGGAGGCATGGCCGGCGGCGGCGAGCCGGGCGGCGATCGTCTCGAGCCTGCCCGCCTCGACCTCGATCGGGTCGTAGCGGAGGACGCTGGCGACATCGGCTCGCTCGCGGGCGAGCCCGTCGAGGATCGCCACGGCGAGCGCGCCGGTGCCGGCGCCGTACTCGCGGAGGACGAAGGGTTCCGGGCGGTCGAGCCGGTCCCAGACGTCGGCGACCGCCCGGGCGAGGGCGGCGCCGAAGATCGGGTGCGCCTCCGGGGCGGTCAGGAAGTCGCCCTCGCGGCCGGGCCGGGCCGCCACCGCCCGGTAGTAGCCACCGTGCGGGTCGTACAGCGCGAGGTCCATGAACCGGGCGAACGACAGCGGGCCGTCGCGCTCGATCTCGGCGCGCATGCGGTCGACGAGCTCGTCGTCCTGGCCGACGGCGTCAAGGTCGGGCAGCGGGTCGCGCCTCAGACCGGGCGTCACGTCCATCGCGCGCCGCGGGGCGGCCCATCGACGACAAGCCGGACGCCCGGTCCGACGAGCGTGTGACCGCCGAGCAGGATCGGGATCGGGGCCTCGACGGCGGAGGCTGTGAGCTCGCGCAGCCACGGGTCCGCGACCGCGTCCGCGAGCAGGAGGTCCGAGGCGAACCGATCCTCGGCCGACGGCCAGCCGGCCTCGTCGCCACCGAGCCGATGCGCAAGGAGCACGCGCGTATCGACGATCGCGGCGTCCGCGAACCGGGCCAGCTGCTCGCCCAGCGACCCCGGGCCGTCGCGGTCGAGGGCGAGCCCCAGCAGGGAGGCGGGCGCGCGGCCGGCGTGGCCGCGTGGTCCCCATCGCGGGTGCCGCCGGCCTGGGCGAGGCGTGACGATGCCCGGAGCCCGCGTTCCTCGACCCAGGCCCGGACCCGTGCGGCGGCATGACGCTCGAGCCAGCCCAGCGTCGTGGCCGAGGTCCGGCCGGCGACCAGCAGCTCCGCGCGGCGGTCGGCCGCGATCGCACGAACGGCGGCGAGCCGGTCCACGCACCACCGTGTCCCGCGGGTCGGCCGCGCTTCCCGACCCGGTGCAGACCGATCGAGCAGCACCAGGTCGAGCGGACCGTCGAGGTCGAACGACAGCCGCCAGCGTCGCCGCAGGTCGTCCACGCGATAGCCGGCGACCTCCTCGAGCCAGCGCGGCAGGGCGTTGTCGCCGGGCAGGTCGGGGATCGCGGGCAGCGACCCGGCACGCGCGATCGCGACGACATCGGCCGAATACCGGTTGTTGGCGAGGGCAGTCCGGTCGTCGCTCGCGGCGACCGCGACGAACGCCCGACGATCGGCGGTGGTGGCCAGAGGGATGGCTCCCGAGCCCAGGACGACGAGGCCGCCCGGCGCGCCGTCCCGCTCGACGAGCCGGCGCAGGCGGTCACCGAACGAGCGGTCGTCGGGTGGCCCCGACACGATCTCGACATCGGCCGCGCCCGCGGCCAGGAACCCACGCCGATGGTGCTCGGCGACCCGCGACCGCGCGTCGGCCAGCCGGCGGGTCAACGGGCCCGCGCCAGTTCCGGGTTCGGGGTGCAGGATCCTCACCGCGACAGGGGCCATCGCGACCGAGTCTAGCGGCCGTCCGTGCGGCGACCGCTCGCCGCCGCGCCGATACTGGGACGGTGCCAGGGAGACGGGTCCGCGCGTACATCGGCCTCGGGGCGAACATCGGCGGCGCCGAGGCGACGATGGCGCGGGCTGTCCACGCCCTGGCCGGTCTTCCGGGCGCCCGAGTGCGAGCCGTCTCGCGCCTGTACGCGACCGAGCCCGTTGGCTTCACCGATCAGCCGGAGTTCCGCAACGCCGTCGTCCGACTCGACGTCACCGCCGGCGCCGACGGGGCCGCCCTGGTCGACACCACGGCCGGCGCACTGTCGCTGCTCGCCTCGCTCAAGGCGCTCGAGCGCGCTTTCGGCCGGGTCGCACGCGAGCGCTGGGGTCCGCGCGAGCTCGATCTCGACCTGCTGATCTACGGGCGCGCGCTCGCTGTCCGTCGATCCGCCGCCCGCAGCTCGCTCCAACGACGCGGCGATCGACCCGGTGAAGGCCACGAAGCTGCTCGTCGTCCCGCATCCGGCCGCGGCGACACGGCTGTTCGTGCTCGCGCCGCTGGCCGACCTGGCGCCGCGACTCGTGCCACCCGGCTGGGACGTCACGGTCGAGACGGCGCGCCGCCGCCAGCTGGCGATCGAGGGACCGGATGCCGTGCGCCCGATCGGTACCTGGGACCCCTCGCTCGGCGGCTGGCGCCCGGATCAGCCCAGGTAGCGCGCCGGCAGCTCGGTCTCCATGGCCTCGCGGGCTGGTCCACGTTCCACCCGATACGCGCGGGCCTCGCGACGCGACGTGACCACCTCCGCGAGCTCGGTGCCGTGGAAGACGAGCGCGGCGCTGTCGTCGGCTGCGTAGCCGGCCGGCAGGGCGCCCTCGGCGATGAGTCGCTGGTAGTGGCCGCGTCGCGTCGGCTCGCCGTCGTAGTGCGGGGCATGGCTGCCGGGCAGCAAGCCGAGCCCACCGGACAGGACCGCCAAGCCCGGCCCCGAACGAATCGGTCGTCCCGGTCTCGAACCAGCACAGCGACCCGGCGGACAGGCCGGCCATGACGATGCCCGATCCCCAGGCCCGCCGGAGCGCCACGTCGACCCCATGGACGCGCCAGACGGCCATCATGTTCTCGGTGTTGCCGCCGCCGACGTAGACGACGTCCTGGCGGAGCAGCATGCCGTCGATGTCGTCCACGGTCCGCTTGAACAGCGCCAGATGGCTTGCCTCGGTCCGGCGGGCGAAGGCGGCGTAGAAGTCGGCGATGTAGCCGGGGCTGTCGCCGCTCGCGGTCGCGATGAAGCAGATGCGCGGCCGACGACGCCCGCGCGACGCCCGGGCGAGCTCGAGGACGTGGTCGTCGAGGAGCGGGTTGTCGGGCTCCATCGAGAACCCGCCACCGCCCATCGCGACGACGATCCGGTCCGTCACGGGGTGACCACCCGGAAGCCGATGTGGTGATCCTGGTAGGTCGGCGGGTCCTCGTAGTGGCGGTAGGCCGAGCGGGCGACGAACTCATTGCTCCCCCACCAGCCGCCCTTCTCGACCTTGATCGTGCCGGTCGCCGGGCCGGTCGGATCATCGGCCGGGCTCGTCGCGTACCAGTCGGGGTCGAGCCAGTCGGCGACCCACTCCATGGCATTGCCGGACATGTCGAGGGCGCCGACCCAGCTCGCTCCGGCCGGATACCCGCCGACCGGAACGGGCCCGACGGCGTCCACGACGTTCGCCTTGGCGGCGTCGAAGGTCTCGCCCCACGGATAGACATGCGAATCCGGGCCTCGGGCGGCGAACTCCCACTCGGCTTCGGTCGGGAGCCGGGCGCCCCGCCACGTCGCGTACGCCTCGGCCTCGAACCAGGTGACGCACAGGCGCGGCAGGGTCGGGATCGTCACCGACGCAGGTCAGCGGCAGGTTGCCGACGATCCGGTGACTGAGCCATGTCCAGCCGGCGTCGGACCAGAGCGCCCGGTTCGTATAGCCGCCGGCCGTCTTGAACGCGGCGAACGAGGCGTTCGTCACCTCATCCTTGTCGATCCAATAGCCGTGGGTCAGGGTGACGTCGTGGGCCGGCTGCTCGCTGGGGAACTCCTCGAGGACCCACGGCGGCGGACTCGCGGCTGTCAGGGCGGCGATCGCCGCCGCATCGGTGCCCATCGTGAATGTCCCGGCCGGGACCCAGACCTGGGCGATCCCCGACGGGTCGGTCCGCGTCTGGCCGGGGCTGGATCCCGGTTCGGACGACGCGACCGAAGCGGCGCTCGGGCTCGGGCTCGGCGAGGCCGGTGCCGCGGAGGATCGGTGCCGCCGAGGTGGGCGCGGACGCGACCGACCCGCCCCCACAGCCGGCGAGGACCAGGGCAAGGAAGGACACGGCGGCGCGGCGCATCGATGGAGCCCCCGGATCGTGCATGAGTGGATGCTACCCTCGGGCGGCCGGACCCCACCAGCAGCGGAGCCGTCAGATGACCGGACCGTACCCCGACGCCGCGGCGGCCGAAGCTGACGTGATCGCCCGCGACGCCGCCGATCCGATGACGGCGCTCCGCGACCGGTTCCTGCTCCCGAGCGGACCCGACGGCACCACGGCCATCTACTACGCGGGCCAGTCGCTCGGGCTCCAGCCACGGACGGTCCGCGCCGCGATCGAGACCGAGCTCGATGCCTGGGCGCGCCTCGGCGTCGACGCCTGGTTCGCGCCCGATCGACCGTGGTTCACGATGGACGACGCCCTTCGGGCGCCGATGGCCCGGATCGTCGGCGCACGACCCGCCGAGATCGGCCTGATGCTCGGCCTGACCGCGAACATCCACCTGCTGCTGACGTCGTTCTTCCGCCCGGCCGGCAGGCGCCGGCGGATCCTGACCGACGGCCCGCTCTTCCCGTCGGACCGCCACGCGCTGACCAGCCACCTGGGCGCGCGCGGTCTCGATCCGGAGGCGGACCTGGTCGTCGTCGAGCCGCGCGCCGGCGAGGCGACCGTCCGGACGGACGACCTCGAGGCCGCCATCGGCGACCACGGTCCGACGCTCGCGGTGGTGTTCCTTGCCGGCGTCAACTTCGCGACGGGGCAGGCGCACGACATCGAACGCCTGACAGCCGCCGGGCACGCGGCCGGGGTGCCGGTCGGTTGGGACCTCGCCCACGCAGCCGGCAACGTCGAGCTCGCGCTCCACGAATGGGATGTGGACTTCGCCGCGTGGTGCACGTACAAGTACCTCAACGGCGGCCCCGGCTCGGTCGCCTCGATGTTCGTCCACGAGCGCCACGGCCGCGACCGCTCGCTGCCGCGGCTCGGCGGCTGGTGGGGGATCGACCCCGACCACCGTTTCGACATGGACGGCCCGTTCGTCCCGGCCGACGGTGCTGCGGGCTGGTCCACATCGACCTCGCCGATCCTGTCGCTCGCCGCGCTCGCGGCCTCGCTCGCGATCTTCGACGAGGTCGGGATGCCCGTCCTCAGGCGGCGGTCGGTGGCCCTCACCAGCGACCTGGAGGCGCGGCTGCAGGCGATCGGCGCCGACATCCTGACGCCGGCCGATCCGGCCGCCCGGGGAGCGCAACTGTCCGTCCGGGTCGCCGACCCCGAGGCCGTCCTGGCGGGTCTGGCAGCCGGTGGCGTCATCGCCGACATCCGCGCCCCGGACATCGTCCGCCTCGCCCCGATGCCCCTCTACAACACGTTCCACGACGGCTGGCGAGCCGCCGGCATCCTCGCCGACCTGCTCGGCAGCCTCCGTTCCGACTAGCCGAACCTGGCGCGGAGCCGCGGCAGGATGAGCTCGCCGTAGCGAGCGATGGCGGCTTCCTGGTCCTCGCCCGGGAAGTGGAAGACGAGGTGCTCGAACCCGTAGCCGATGTACGTCGCGATCTGCTCGACGTGCTCCTCGGGGTCGTCCGAGACGAGCCAGCGCTTGTGGGCGATGTCCTCGACCCCCTTCGCCAGCTCCTCCATCTCGCGCGGGTCCTCGACCCCCATCTTCTCCTCGCCCGACAGTGCCAGCGCCGACCAGACCTTGGTGTCCTCCATCGCCCGGGCGCGATCGGTGTCGAAGCTGACCTTCATCTCGATCATCCGGTCGATCGTGTCGGGATCGCGATCGACCCGCAGGCAGGCCTCCTGGAGCGCCGGGATGAGGGTCTCGGTGTACAGCTCCTCGCCCTTGCCCGAGGTGCAGATGAACCCGTCGCCGATCCGGCCGGCGAGCCGCGCGGCGGCCGGCCCCGAGGCGGCGATGTAGACCGGGACCTCCTTGTCCGGCTTGTCGTAGATCGTCGCGTTGTGGGTCCGGTAGTACTCACCCTCGAAGGTGACGAACTCCTCCTCGAACAGCTGGTGGATGAGGGTCACCGCCTCGCGCAGGCGGGCGAAGCGCTCCTTCTGGTCGGGCCACTCGACACCGACCGGTTTCTCGTTCATCGATTCACCGGTCCCGACACCGAGGATCACCCGCCCCGGGGCCAGACAGCCGAGCGTCGCGAACGCCTGGGCGACGACTGCGGGGTTGTAGCGGAAGGTCGGGGTCAGGACGCTGGTGCCGAGCACGACGCGCTCGGTCGCCTGAGCGGCCGCGCCCAGCCAGACGAGCGCGTTGGGGGCATGGCCGCCGGTGTGCCGCCAGGGCTGGAAATGGTCGCTCGTCCAGACCGACTCGAACCCGGCCCGCTCCGCGGCGACCGCGAGGTCGAGCAGCCGGCGAGGAGGGAATTGCTCGGCCGAGGCCTTGTAGCCGTAGCGCACGTGATCGCTCCTCCTAGAGCCGGACGCGCGGCGGGCTGTCGCGGTCGAACATGTGGACGGTGTCGACGAAGCGGACCTGCTTGGCCTGGTAGGCCATCACCAGCGAGTGCGTCCGCGCACCGCCGCCGAAGAAGCGGACCCCCTGGAGCAGGTCGCCGCTGGTGACCCCGGTCGCGGCGAAGACCAGGTTGTCCCCGGGCGCCAGGTCCTCGGTCCGGTAGACGCGCGTTTCGTCGCCATGGCCCATCCGGGCCCCGCGTTCGCGTTCGTCGTCGCTGCGATAGCGGAAGCGCGCCTGGATCTCGCCACCGAGACAGCGCAGGGCGGCCGCCGTGATGACACCCTCCGGCGCACCGCCGGTGCCCATGACCGCGTGGACGCCGGTCCCCGACACCGCGCACGAGATCGCCGCCGACAGGTCGCCGTCGCCGATCAGCTTGATCCGCGCTCCGGCTGCCCGGACCTCGGCGATCAACGCGTCGTGTCGCGGGCGTTCGAGGATGACGACGGTGATGTCCGATACGCGCCGGCCGAGCGCCTCCGCGATCCGTCGCAGGTTCTCGGTCGGCGTCTCGCGGATGTCCACCTTGCCGGCCGCCACCGGGCCGACGCACAGCTTCTCCATGTACGTGTCGGGGGCGTGGGTCAGCCCGTGGGCCTCCGAGGCGGCGAGCACCGTGATCGCGCCTGCCTGGCCATGGGCGACGAGGTTCGTGCCCTCGAGCGGGTCGACGGCGATGTCGATCCGGGGCACGTCGTCGCGGTCGGCACCGGTCCGACCGACGCGCTCGCCGATGTACAGCATCGGCGCCTCGTCGCGCTCTCCTTCGCCGATGACGATCCGGCCGGCGAAGTCGATCTCGTCCATCGTCGCCCGCATCGCCTCGGTCGCCGCGGCGTCGGCGGCGTCCTTCTCGCCTCGTCCCATGAACCGCGCCGACTCGATGGCGGCGGCCTCCGTCACCCGGATCATCTCGAGGGCGAGGAGCTGCTCCATCGGATCTCGCTCAGTGGCGGAAATGACGACGCCCCGTGAACACCATCGCGAGGTGATGGCGGTCGGCGACCTCGATGGCCATCTCGTCGCGGATCGAGCCGCCCGGCTGGATGATCGCGGTGACGCCCGCGCTGGCGGCGGCCTGGATCCCGTCCGGGAACGGGAAGTAGGCGTCCGAGGCCATGCACCGACAGCTTCGCCCGATCGCCCGCTCGCCGGACCGCGATCTCGACCGAGACCTGGCGGCTGGCCTGCCCCGCGCCGATCCCGACCGTGGCGCCGTTGCGGGCCAGGACGATGGCGTTCGAGCGGACGTGCCGGACCGCGCGCCAGGCGAACAGCATGTCGGTCAGCTCTTCGAGCGTCGGGCGTCGCTTGGTGACGACCTGGAGCCGGCCGCGATCGAGCCCGAGGTCGTCGACGCTCTCGACCAGCAGGCCGCCGGCGACCCGCTTGAAGTCGAGGCTGGCGATGCCGTAGTCGCGCATCCCCTCGGTCGGGTCGGGCGGGATGGCCAGCAGCTCGAGGCCCGGCTTGCCGCGCAGGATCCCGACGGCCGCCTGGCTGAACCCGGGCGCGACGACCGCCTCGTAGGAGTTGGCGGCGATCTCGCGTGCCGTCGCCCCGTCGAGCTCGCGGTTGACCCCGACGATCCCGCCGAAGGCCGCCACCGGGTCGGTCTCGAGGGCGTGCCGGTAGGCCTCGACGAGCTCGTCGTTGGAGGCGAGCCCGACCGGGTCGGTGTGCTTGACGATGGCGACGCTCGGCGCCGTGTAGTCGCGGGCGATGCGGTAGGCGGCATCGAGGTCGAGCAGGTTGTTGAACGACGGCATCTCGCCCTGCAACCGCGTCGCGTCGGCGAGCGTCCCGCTGCGGTGGGTCGTCTCGCGATAGAAGGCGGCCCGCTGGTGCGGGTTCTCGCCGTAGCGCAGGTCGTCCACCTTCTCGAGCACGAGCGCGAGGTGGCGCGGGAACGTGTTCCCCGAGATCTGGTTGAGGTAGGCGGCGATCTCGGCGTGGTACGCGGCGACCGTGCTGAACGCCTCGGCCGCCAGCTTGGCCCGCATCTCCGGGCTGACCGTCCCGAGCTCACGGATCTCGGCGATCACTCGCTGGTAGTGCGCCGGGTCGGCGACCGAGGCGACGCCCGCGGCGTTGCGGGCGGCCGCCCCCAGCAGCGCCGCGCCACCGACGTCGATCATCTCGATCGCCTCGTCGAGACCGACCAGCTTCACGCCGATGGCCGGCGCGAACGGCTTGACGTTGACGACCACGATGTCGATCAGCCCGATCCCCTGCGCGCGCAGCTCCTCGAGCTGGGCGGGGACATCGCGGCGGGCCAGGATGCCGGCATACACCGCGTGATGGAAGGTCTTGACCTGGCCGCCGACGTCGGGCTCGCCCTGGGTCAGCTCGGTGACCGAGTGGACCTCGATCCCCTCGCCCGCCAGGTGATCACGGGTGCCCTCGGTCGCGTAGACCTCGATGTCCAGCGCGAGGAGGTCGCGCGCGAGCGCCGCGATGCCGTCTCGGTTCGCGACTGACAGCAGGGCTCGCACCCGGGGCGTCCTCCGATCTCCCATGGGCCTGCGAAGCGTCGGCGGGGCGGGCCATGGATCCCCGGACGGTCGCGGTGCGCCGCACCATTCGGGCCGAGTATACCGCCTGACATGGCATACTCCGAACGCCGGCAAACGCGACTACGAGGTCATCGGTGACGCTCGCTCCCTGGGACTATCTCTTCGCCTCGTTCAACAGCCACAACTTCCCGGACATCTTCCATCCCACCTGGATCTCCGCCCTCATCCTGCTGGCGATCCTGACCGTCCTGTACAACGTCCGGACGCGTGCGCTCCATCGCCACGCCATCTACCTCGAGATGTGGGAGTGGCTGTGGTGGACCGGGCTGATCACGTTCAGCCTGCTGATCATCGAGTCGCTCTTCATCTTCGACTACTTCATCGTCCTCACGACCCAGATCGTCGGCATCGGCACGATGGTCTGGATCCGCTTCTTCCGCTTCCCGCCGATGTTCGCTGCCTACGAGCAGAAGATGGCGCGCGAGCGCTACTTCACGCGGCAGAAGTACTCCGACCCCGAGGCGACCATCAAGAAGCGCCCGTCCGGCGGCCGGCGCAGCCAGCGCCAGCAGCGCCGCCGCCGCTAGCCGGTCGATCGCCGATGCCGATCGAGATCCGCCGGTTCGGGGTCGGTCACCGTCGCCCGGACGGTCCGATCGGCTCGGTCGGCCTGTCCGGCCAGATCCTCCACAGCGACGGACGCGGGGCCGTGTCCGAGCTGGCCTTCGCCCGCGGGGCACGGATCGAGCCGCACGCCAACCCGAACACGTCCCTGTTCATCGTGGTCGAGGGCGGCGGCTGGGTCGGCGTCGGCGACGAGTACACCCGCATCGCTGCCGGGGAGGCGGCCGTCTGGCCGGCCGACATCCCGCACGCGGCCTGGACCGAGCATTCGGAGATGCGCGCCATCGTCGTCGAGCTCGCCGGAGCCGACGACCGCGACACCTCGAGGGCCGGACGCGCGACGCCGCCGGCGACGATCGCGCACCGGTGGGCCAGCGGCATCGGCCAGCTGGCGCCACGGACCGACCGACCCCACTCCACCGAGCCCACCGAGGGTGAGCCTGCCTGACGGGTCAGTCGCGACCGAGTCGCTGGACGACCTTGCGCGATCGCCGCTCCAGGAGCGTGGCGCGATGCCGGGCGCGGTCGAACGCCGACGGCCGTCGCGCCCGGACCGGTGGCGGGAAGCTGACCGCCGCCAGCTGTGCGTCGAACAGCGACGGATCCTCGCCGGGCTGGAAGACGTGTCGCAGGCCCGCTCTTCTCGAGGTACGTCGTGAACGTCCGGAAGCGACGGGCATGGCCGGTCATCAGCGGCCCGAAGTCCGCCTCCGTCATAGAGGTCTGCGGCATCCACCTCCGGCCCCACGTCGCCGAGCCAGCGATGCGGGATCTCGAGGTAGCGGGCGAGCTCGAGGGTCCTGCGCATCGTGGGCGAGCAGGACGGTCGGCGTCCCGGCCAGGACCGCCGCGATGCTGCCGTGGATCCGCGTCCCGAACACGAAGTCGGTCCGGCGCATGTGGTCGATCCACGGCCACGGGTCGACGAAGAAGACCGACTTGTCGTCGCGGACGCAGCGGGTGCGCGGGGTAGCTCGGCAGCGGGCCCGTGCCGTCGTCGTCGGGAGGGCTCTCGCCCCACAGCAGCAGACGGAGCGCCTCGATGTCCTGGCCGATGTACTCGAAGTTCGGGTAGCGCTCGAGGTGGTGGCTGACGATCGGACCGAGCCGCGAGATCCGCGGGGTGATGCCCATCCCGATCCGGGCGTCGCGGTCGAGGGTCGGCCGCTTGGTGACGACCAGCCGGTCGCCATGCAGGAACATCGACGGGCAGCCGATGACCTCGACGTCGCGGAACCCGAGCTCGTTGAGGTAGGCCTGGGTCGTCTCGCCGCGGACGCCGATCGACGGCGAACGGTCGAGGACCGCCCGGACGAACGCCTTGACCGAGTCGTCGAACGGGCGGATCGCGCCCGGCGCGTGCGACTTCGCGGTCTGGACCCCGACGCCCAGGACCACCACCGGGATCGTCAGCTTCTCGATGACCGCGGTCAGACGGACGAGGGTCTCCTCGAAGCTCGCCCGGAAGGCGTTGGCGAGGGGGATGACGTAGACGTCGAAGCGCTCGTTGATCTCGTCGGCGCCGAGGCGGTGCGCGGCCAGCCGGTCCGGGATGACCTCCGCGTCACGCGTGCTCAGGACCTTGAACGCCGTCTCGAGGAACAGCAGGTTGCCGCTGTTGTTCGCGATCAGGTTGTCATCGAGGACGCGCTCCGCCGGAACGGCGTCGAGGGGGCTCTTGGTCCCCCGGATGAGGATGCGTGTCATCCCCCGCAGGATACGGGGCGCGGGCGGCCCGTCCGGCACCCTGAGGGACCGCGGAGGCCTCAGGCGTCGAGGATCGCGCCGAGCTGGCTCAGGATCCGGGCGGTCGCGCCCCAGACCGACAGCCCGTCGACCTCGTAGGCGCCGTAGCGGAGCGGCCACGCGCCGATCGTCCGCTCGACGATGGCGATCGGCGCACCCGGCAGGAACCGGGCGACCGGCGGCTCGACGATGCTGGCGACCTCGTCCGGCGCGGCGACCAGGACGGGCCGGTTCGCGGCGACGGCCAGGACCGGCGTGACGTCGAAGTCGCTGACCGGGATCCAGAACCGCTCGAGCAGGCCGACCACCCGCACTCCGGCCGCCGCCGCGTCGAGTGCGACCTCCTCGGCCGCCTCGCGCAGGGCGGTCGCCACGAGGTCGGCGTCGTGCGGCTCGGCCTTGCCGCCCGGGAAGCTGACCTCGCCGCTGTGGTGTCCGTCGCGTGTCACGCGCTCGGTCAGGACGACCCGGGCTTCGCCGTCGTCGCCCGGGTGGATCAGCACGAGCACTCCGGCCGGCCGGCCGGCACGGCCCGACGGCGGGATCCGCGGCGGGACGCCGTCGGGATCGCCGAGGAAGACCGGCATCAGTGCCGCCGCCGGCGGTGGCAGCACATCGGGGAGGGTCGCGAGGCGCTCGACGACGGCGTCGAACCTCACCGCCGAGCGCGGCCGCATCAGTTGACGAGCTCGCCGTCGGGACGCTTCGCGTCGGTCGCCGGCAGGTCGAGCGGGCTCGGCTTGCGCCGTCCGGCCGGCGCCGGCCTGCGCGCGTCACGGCGCGTCGACGCATCGGTCACCACGGTCGCCCCCTCGGTCGAGAAGACGAGCGTGCCCGACACGGGGTCGGCGTCGGCAGTGACTCGGTCGCCCGGCCGGAACTCGCCGGCGACAAGCGCTCGTGCCAGCGGGTTCTCGACGAGGCGTTGGATCGTCCGCTTGAGCGGGCGAGCGCCGATAGGCGGCGTCCGTCCCATCGCGGACGATGAGCGCGCGGGCGGCAGGCGTCAGGTCGATCTCGATCTCCTGCTGCGCCAGGCGCAGTTGGAGATCGGCCAGCAGCAGCTCGACGATCTTCTCGAGGTCGGCCTCGGTCAGGGCGTGGAAGACGATGACCTCGTCCACCCGGTTGAGGAACTCGGGCCGGAAGTGCGCGCCGAGCGTCTCGGTCACCTCGCGCTTCATCGTCTCGTACTCGGCATCGCCGCTGCGCGCGCCGCTGGCCGCGATGGCCGCGCTGCCGATGTTGCTGGTCATGATGATGACCGTGTTCTTGAAGTCCACGGTCCGTCCCTGGCTGTCGGTCAGGCGGCCGTCGTCGAGGACCTGGAGCAGGACGTTGAACACGTCCGGGTGCGCCTTCTCGATCTCGTCGAGCAGCACGACCTGGTACGGCCGGCGGCGGACGGCCTCGGTCAGCTGGCCGCCCTCGTCGTAGCCGACGTAGCCGGGAGGCGCCCCGACCAGCCGCGACACCGAGAACTTCTCCATGTACTCGCTCATGTCGATGCGGACCAGCGCGTTCTCGTCGTCGAACAGGAACTCGGCCAGCGCCCGCGCGAGCTCGGTCTTGCCGACGCCGGTCGGGCCCAGGAACAGGAACGAGCCGATCGGCCGGCGCGGGTCCTTGAGCCCGGCCCGGGCGCGACGGACGGCGTCGGACACGGCCTGGATGGCCTCGTCCTGGCCGATGACGCGCTGGTGGAGCCGGTCCTCCATCTGGATCAGCTTGGCCGTCTCGCCCTCGAGCAGGCGGTTGACCGGGATCCCGGTCCAGACCGCGACGATCTCGGCGATGTCGTCGGCGGTGACCTCCTCCTTGAGCAGCGAGCCCGGGCCCTGGAGCGTGGCGAGGGTCGCCTCCTGCTCCTTGAGCTGCGCCTGGAGCTCCGGCAGGCGGCCGTACTTGAGCTCGGCGGCCTTGGCCAGGTCCGCCTCGCGCTCGGCCTGCTCGATGCGCGTCTGGAGCGCCTCGAGCTCGGACTTGGTCGCGCGCATGGCGGCGATGGCGGCCTTCTCGGCCTCCCAGCGCTGCTTCATGGCGCCGGCCTGCTCCTCGATGTCGGCGAGCTCCTTCTCGAGCGCCTCGAGCCGCGCCTTCGACGCGTCGTCGGTCTCCTTGCGCAGCGCCTCGCGCTCGATCTCGAGCTGGATCCGGCGGCGCTCGTGCTCGTCGAGCTCGATCGGCATCGAGTCGATCTGCATCCGCAGCCGCGACGCCGCCTCGTCGACGAGGTCGATCGCCTTGTCGGGCAGGAACCGCTCGGTGATGTAGCGGTCGGACAGCGTCGCGGCCGCGACCAGCGCCGAATCGGTGATCCGGACGCCGTGGTGGACCTCGTACCGCTCGCGCAGGCCGCGCAGGATGCTGATCGTCTCCTCGACCGTCGGCTGGTCGACGAGCACCGGCTGGAAGCGCCGCTCGAGCGCGGCGTCCTTCTCGATGTGCTTGCGGTACTCGTCGAGCGTCGTCGCACCGATGGTGTGGAGCTCGCCGCGGGCGAGCATCGGCTTGAGCAGGTTGGACGCGTCCATGGCGCCCTCGGCCGCGCCCGCCCCGACGACCGTGTGGAGCTCGTCGATGAACAGGATGACCTGGCCCTCGGCGTCCTTGATCTCCTTGAGCACGGCCTTGAGGCGCTCCTCGAACTCGCCACGGAACTTGGCGCCGGCGATGAGCGCGCCGAGGTCGAGCGAGACCACCCGCTTGTCCTTGAGTCCCTCGGGCACGTCGCCGCGGACGATCCGCTGGGCGAGCCCCTCGGCGATGGCGGTCTTGCCGACGCCGGGCTCGCCGATGAGGACCGGGTTGTTCTTCGTCCGTCGCGACAGCACCTGGATGACCCGGCGGATCTCGTCGTCGCGGCCGATGACCGGGTCGAGCTTGCCGGCCCGGGCCTCGGCGGTCAGGTCGCGGCCGTACTTCTCGAGCGCCGCGTAGGTGCCCTCGGGGTTCTGCGAGGTGACGCGCTGGCCGCCGCGGACGCTCTGGAGCGCCTGCAGGATGGCCTCGCGGCCGGCGGCATGGCGCTCGAGCAGCTGCTGCGCTTCGCCACCGACCTCGGCGACGCCGAGGAGCAGATGCTCGGTCGAGACGTACTCGTCGCCGAGACGTCGTGCCTCGGCCTCGGCGGTCTCGATGACGCGGCGGGCGCGCGGATCCATCGACATCGAGCCGCCGGCGACACGCGCGCGGCGGGCGAGGATGGCGGCGAGCTCGCCGCGGAAGCCGGGCAGGTCGACGCCGAGCCGGCGCAGCGTCTCGGCCGGGATGCCGTCGTCGGGCTCGAGCAGCGCGGACAGGATGTGCTCGACGTCGAGGATCGGGCTGTCGAGCCGCTGGGCGGTCGCCTGGGCGGCGACGATGGCCTCCTGGGCCTTCTGGGTGAATTGGTCGAGTTGCATGGGATGTTCTCTCTGGTCGAGCGCCGGCGCGGGGTCAGCGCGGGTCGGGTTGGTGGGCGAGGTCGACGAATGCCCTGGCCGCGGCCTTGGCGTCGTCGGACAGGTTGGTCGGCAGGACGACCTTCGCCTTGACGAGCAGGTCGCCGTGGCCGGTCGCCTTGAAGCGCGGCATGCCCTGGCCGCGGAGTCGGAACGTGCGTCCGGGCTGGGTCCCGGGCGGGATGGTCAGCAGGACACCGCCCTTCAGTGTCCCGACCCTGACCTCGCCGCCGAGGAGCGCCTCCTCGAGCGTCAGCGGGAGCTCGCGCTCGAGGTCGGCGCCGCGTCGGGTGAAGGTCGGGTCCGGGGTCAGCCTGGTGACGACGATCAGGTCGCCGCCGCCGGGTCCGCGACCGGTGAGCTTGATCCGGGAGCCGGTGTCGGCGCCCGGCGGGATGGTGATCTCGAGGCGCTTTCCATCGACGTCGACCAGCCGGGTCGTGCCGTGGTAGGCCTCCTCGAGGGTGATCTCGGCGGTCGCTTCGTGGATGGCGGGCGGTGCAGGCCGGGGCGGCGGGTTGCCCGACTGACCGGCCGTCGATGCCCATCCCGGCCAGGATGTCCTCGAAGCCGAGGCCGCCGGTCGGCCGCGAGCCGCGGCCGCCCGATCGCCGGCGACGGTCCGGGCGCCTCGTCGCCGAAGAACATGCGGAAGAAGTCCGAGAACTCGCCGCCATCGGCGCGCGTGGAACTCGTAGCGGACATTGCCGCCAGCGCCCGCGCCGCCGAACCCCCCGAACGGGCTGCCGGCACCGGCCGACCCGGCCCCGGCCGAACGGGCGCGGCTGATGGCCTCCCAGTTCGCCCCGAGCTCGTCGTACTGCTTGCGCTTGGCCGGATCGCTGAGGACCTCGTTGGCCTCGTTGATCTCCTTGAACTTGCGCTCGGCGGCGTTGTCACCGGGCTTCGCGTCGGGATGATGCTGACGGGCGAGCTTGCGGAAGGCCTTCTTGATGTCAGCCTGAGACGCGGTCTTGGGCACGCCCAAGACCGCGTAGTAATCCTTGTAGTCGAGACCCGCGGGACCGGCCACAGGCGAACCTCGGTGCTGGTTACGACCCTCGAACGACCACTGGGGGCTGGTCGGTCGGCGGGAAGTTGGTGCGGCGGACGGTGGGCTGCTTCTCCGGCTCGGGGTCGAGCGGGTCGGTGCCCTTGATGACCTTCGGCGGCTCGGCGACGAGCGCCTTCGGCTTGCGCCGAAGGGCCGCCTCGAGGACCTGGTCCATGTTGTCCACCAGGACGAGCTTGATCGACTTCCGGATCTCCTCCGGGATGTCGCGCAGGTCCTTCTCGTTCTTGCGCGGCAGGATCACGATCTTGGCGCCCGCGAGGTGCGCGGCCAGGATCTTGCTCTTCAGCCCGCCGATCGGGAGCACCCGACCGCGCAGCGTGATCTCGCCGGTCATCGCCACGTCCTTGCGGATGGGGATCCCGGTCAATGCGCTGACGATCGCGGTGGCCATCGTGATCCCGGCGGACGGACCGTCCTTCGGGATGCCGCCGGCCGGCACGTGGATGTGCAGGGTGTTCGTCTCGAAGACCTCGCGATGGATCCCGAGCTCCGCCGCGTGGGCACGTGTCCACGACAGGCCGGCTCGCGCCGACTCGCGCATGACCTCGCCCAGCTGGCCGGTCAGGATGAAGTCCTCACGACCTTCCATCCGGGTGACCTCGATGGCGACGACGTCGCCGCCGACCTCGGTCACGACCAGGCCGATCGCCGAACCCGTCTGGTCCTCGGACTCGAGCTCGCCGTACTCGAAGCGCTGCGGGCCGAGCATGTCGGCCAGCTTCTTGACGTCGATGACGGTCTTGCGCTTGCGGCCCTCGGCGACCTGCCGGGCGACCTTGCGCATGACGTTGGCGATCTCGCGCTCGAGGTTCCGGACGCCGGCCTCGTGCGTGTACGAGCGGACCAGCTCGGTCATCGCCTCATCGGTGATCTGGATGTTGCTCGGCTTGAGGCCATGGTTCTTCATCTGCTTGGGGATGAGGAACCGCTTGCCGATCTCGATCTTCTCCTGCTCGGTGTAGCCGGGCAGCTGGACGATCTCCATCCGGTCGCGGAGGGCCGGCGGGATCGGGTCGAGGAGGTTGGCGGTGGCGACGAACAGCACCTTGGACAGGTCGAACGGCACCTCGAGGTAGTTGTCCTGGAAGGTGTTGTTCTGCTCGGGATCGAGGACCTCGAGCAGGGCCGACGACGGGTCGCCACGGAAGTCCATGCCGATCTTGTCGACCTCGTCGAGCATGAACACCGGGTTGTTGGTGCCGGCCGTCTTGACGCTCTGGATGATCCGTCCGGGGAGCGCACCGATGTAGGTCCGGCGGTGTCCGCGGATCTCGGCCTCGTCGTGGATGCCGCCGAGGCTCATCCGCACGAACTTGCGGCCCATCGCCCGGGCGATGCTCTTGCCCAGGCTGGTCTTGCCGACGCCGGGCGGTCCGACGAAGGCGAGGATCGGGCTGCGGATCTCGTCGGCGAGCGTGCGCACGGCGAGGTACTCGAGGATCCGCTCCTTGATCTTCTCGAGGCCGTAGTGGTCCTCGTCGAGGATCCGGGCGGCTTCCTTGATGTCGAGCTGGTCGTCGGTGGAGACGTTCCACGGCAGGCCGACCAGCCAGTCGACGTAGGTGCGGATGACCCCGACCTCCGGCGACGCGGAGGGGATCCGGCTCATGCGGTCCACTTCCTTGATCGCGCGGGCCTTGATCTCGTCGGGCATCCCTGCCGACTCGACCTTGTCGCGCAGCTCGTTGATCTCCGCCTGCTGCGGATCGTCCTCACCCAGCTCGCGCTGGATGGCCTTGAGCTGCTCGCGGAGGATGTACTCGCGCTGGGTCTTGTCCATCTCGGACTTGACCTCGGACTGGATGCGGCCCTTCAGCTCGAGGATCTCGATCTGGTGCGCGAGGAAGTTGGAGACGAGCTTCAGGCGCTCGGTGACGTCGATGGTCTCGAGCATCTCCTGGCGCTGCTCGGTCGACATGTCCGGGCTGTAGGCGACCATGTCGGCCAGCAATCCGGGCTCGCTGATGTTGCGGGCGGCGACGGCGGCCTCCGGTGGGACCGGAGCGCCGTTGGCGACGTACTGCTCGATCTGGGCCTGGACCGTGCGCATCAGCGCCTGGACCTCGAGGCCGTCGGGGCTCTCGTCGGGGAGCTCCTCGATGGTCGCCCGGAGGAACGGCTCGGTCGCCGAGAAGCCGAGGACGCGCAGGCGCCCCTGACCCTGGACGATCGCGCGGACCGTCCCGTCCTGGAGCTGCACGACCTGGGCGATCTTGGCCAGCGTGCCGATCGAATAGAGCTCGGACGGATCCTCGATGTCTTCCTGCTCGGCCTGTCGCTGGGTGACGAGCGCGATCGGCCCGCCCTCGAGGACGGCGGCATTGAGCGCGTTGACGCTCTTCTCGCGGCCGACCTGGAGCGGGACGATCATCTCGGGAAAGATGACCGTCTCGCGGAGGGCGACGAGCGGGAGGTCGCGAGTGCCGCTGGATGTGGTGGACGGGGCGGGCTGCTCGTCGACCGGGGATGACGGTCGCTTGGCCATGAGGATCTCCTAGGTGTCTGCTGGGGTCGACCGGGTGGAGGCGGGGGCGGACGCGTCGGGCGTCTCCCGGTCCGCGGTCCCCTCGGCGTAGAGGGCTTCGAGGATCCGAGCGCCGAGGCGCTCTTCGAGCTCGAACAGGATCCGGATACCGGCAAGGTTGACGCCGCGGTCACGGGTCAGGTGCCGGATCCAGGTGAGACGACGGATGTCGTTCTCGCTGTAGAGGCGGATGTTGGTGGGGGTCCGGGCCGGACAGAGCAGGCCCTCGTCCTCGTAGATCCGGAGTGTCCGCGGATGCGCGCTGACGAGCGTCGCGGCCACGCTGATGACGTAGACCGGCCGTTCGGGATCGTGCTCTGGGCGGACCTGGGACATATCCGGATGCTAGAACCCTGACAATGACGTTGTCAAGAGTGTTGCGCGTTCTTCATCTTGAGATTTGCCCTGGGACGCCCGGCAGTCCGACTTCTGACAGATGCTCTCCAGGCGAGCACTGGTCTTCGATTCGTTTAACGGGACGGCGTCTCGATCGCGTCCGGGTCGCCGATGAGCTGGTCGTGGAGCATCTCCTGGCACTCCTGCTTGCCGATGGCGATGACCTTGTCGCCCTCGAGCATCACCGTGTCCGGCCGGAGCGGCGTGGCGATGCCGTCGCGGATGACGGCGAACAGCGAGCAGCCGTCCGGGATCGACAGGTCCTTGGGCGCCCGCCCGATGGCCGGCGATCCCGACTGGAGGTGCGCCTCGATCAGCTCGAGCTCGCCCTCGCCGAGCGCCGCCAGGTGGAGCAGCTCGTGGACCGGGATGTCCTGCTCGATCGAGCCCAGGATCATCCGGGTCGGGCTGATCAGCTCGTCGACACCGAGGTGGCGGAAGAGCGCCTCGTTCTTCGGGTTGTTGACCCGGGCGATGGTCCGCGGGCACGTCGAAGTGGTGCTTCGCCATCTGGCAGATGACGAGGTTGTCCTCGTCGTCGCCGGTGACAGCCGCGACCACGTCCGCCCGGTTGCAGCCGGCCTCGGCGAGGTACTTGCCCTCGCAGCCGTCGTGGGCGATGACGATCGAGCCGATCTCGTCGGCGATCTCCCTGGCGCGCCGCTGGTCCTTCTCCATGAGCGCGACCTCGTGGCCCGACTCGATGAGTTCCTTGGCGAGGTAGTAGCCGACCTTCCCCCCGCCGACGACGAGCACGAACATCGGTTCAGACCTCCTTGGTCGCGCTGGGAACGGCGGCCGGGCCGAAGGCCCCGCCCCGCTCGTGCTGGTCGTGGTGGCCGGACGGCGCCAGCATCCCGGGCAGAGTCGACAGTGGCAGGCCCAGATAGCGGTCGACCGCGTCGACCATCAGGCCGGTCCGGCACAACGTCCCGATCCCGAGCTCGGCGTACGCCTTGGCCCGAAGCGGGTCGTTGATCTTGGCGATGACCTTCTCGATCCCGAGCGCCTCGAATGCGAGCTGGGCGGCCATCACGTTCCGATTGTCCCCCTCGGTCAGGGCCAGGAAGACATCGGCCCCGGCGGCGCCGGCACGTTCGAGGACGTCCTCGTCCGTCCCGTCGCCCCGGATGGCTGTCCCGCCGAATGTCGACGGCAGGCGATCGAATGCGGACGTCAGGCTATCGATGACGAGCACCTGGTGGCCGCTTCGGTCGTAGGCCTCGGCCATCGATGCGCCGACCCGGCCGCACCCGATGATGACGATCTTCACGCTGGCTCCTCGCTGATGGGATCGCGCACGACCCAGACCGCGCACGGCGCGTTCTGGAGGATGTACGGGATGGTCCGGCCGATGGCGAACTCGCCACCGAACCGCTTTCGATAGGGCAGGCCGACGACGAGCAGGTCCGCGCCGCGTTCCGTTGCCTCGTCGACGATCGCGGCACCGACGTCGCGGGCCTGGAGCAGGACGGGCTCGAGGACGAGGCGGTAGTGCTCGGCGACCGACTCGGCCGTGTCGAGGACCCGCTGGACCTCCTCCGAGCGACCGGCGATGTCTGCGTCCAGGGGGAGCGTCCAGTCGATCTCGACGACGTGGACAGCGACCAGCTCGGCCTTGGTATTGCGGGCGTAGTCGGCGACCAGCCGCACGATCCTCGCGTCGCTCGATCCACCGTTGAGCGCGATGACCGCTCGGCGGAAGGCCGGGGCGTGGGCGTCTGACATGGCCAGTCACGATACCACCGGGTGGGCACGAGGTCAGCGCGGGGCACCTCACGCGGGGCATGCAATCCCCTCCGCAGGTACCCTTGAGCCGACCGAGTCGGAAGACCGCGGACCTTGATCGTCCGATCCGCCGGCCCACTGGCAGCGCAGATGTCCATCCTTTCTTCCTGCCGCGAAGAGATCGTCGGCCGATCCGGGACAGTCCTCTCTCATCGGGAGGGACCTCGTCCGGATGTGCCGCGCCGGGGCCCGCATCTCGACGCATCGGTGGGCACTGAGACGGCCCGTCTCCGGTCGAGGAACGACCGCGTCGTCCGGCGCTCCCTGGCCGCCTACCTCGTGCTCGTCGCAGTGCTCGCGCTGTCGGACGGGGTGCAGCTGACCCCGGATGTCGTGGTCATCGGGTCCGCCTGGCGGTCACCATGGTCGGCTGGCGGCTGGCCGGGCCTGGCGGCCGGCATCCGGTCCGCGACTGGCTCCCCCTGGTCGTGGTCGCGCTCGCCTATGAGCTGATCCGCGCGTTCGTCCCGGTCCTGCTACGGACGGTCCATCTCGACGGGGGCGCGATGATCGACCGGGCATTCCTGAACGGTGCGATCGCGACCGACGTGCTGCAGCGGGCGCTGCGGCCACTGGGTTCCTTCGACGCCCTGGCTCTCGCGGCGACCGGCATCTACGTCCTGCATACGTTCCTCCCGTTGGGCGTGGGAGCGTATCTGTGGGTGCGCCATCGTCACGTCTTCTACGATTTCGTGGCGGCACTGGTCGTCCTGTCGATCGCGGCCTTTGCGACCTACCTCCTGCTGCCGGCGGCGCCGCCATGGTGGACGGCCGCGTCCGGTCACCTGACGACGGCCGGCGGAGGGCCCACCCTCGCACACCTCGAGGCGGGTGCGATCGATGGTCTCGTCGGCGTCCTGGGCATCCAGGGCAGCCTGGTGGCGTCATTCGCGTTCGGCGGCATCAGCCCGGATCCGGTGGCCGCGTTCCCGTCCCTCCACGCCGCCTACCCGTTCCTCGCCTACCTCTGCCTTCGACACGTTCCCGGTCGTGGCAGATGGGTGATGCTCGCCTACTCGGGCATCGCCTGGTTCTCGATCGTCTACCTCGGCGACCACTACCTCGTGGACATCGCGGGCGGGATCGCCTACGCCATCGTTGCCTGGGTGGTCGTCACGCGCTCTCAGCGCATGCCGGAAAGGGTCCAGGTGCGCGGGCTGTAGATCCACTCCCGTTCGGGAGGGTCCGGGCTCGTCAGCGGAGCGGTGGCGCGCGGTCGGCGACGGCGGCCCGCCTGGCGTCGTGGGTGGCGTCGGCGGCGCGGTCGGTGGACCGTCGTGGTCGGGGCGCTCCGGCCGTTCGCCGCCGAGGGCCGCCTCGAACAACGCCGGGTCCTCCCGTCGGTAGGGGACGGCGACGACGACCGTGTGCGGCCGTCCGAGGAGCACGCTGCGCAGGCGCTTGGCCGACTGGTTGTACAGGATGCGCTCCCACCAGCTCCGGGCCACGTACTCGGGGATGACCACGAACGTGATCGGCTCCGCCTTGCCGGGCGGCCATGCCGAGTCGAGCACGTCGAGGTAGGCGAGCAGCGGTCCGACCAGCGTGCGATACGGCGACTCGACGACGACCAGCGGGACGCCGGGCACCTGCCGCTCGAAGTCGAGGCGGAGCCGGGCGCCGTCGTCGGGGTCGTCGGTGATGTACACGGCTCGGACGTCGTCGCTGACCGAGCGAGCGACGTTGATCGCCTGGACGACCGCCCGGTTCAGGCCGGGGATCGGCACGACCGCTCGCTCCTCACGATACGGGGCCTGGATCACGATGTCCGGTGAGACGGCCACCTCGCGCGACGAGCGCGCGTACTGCCGATTGATGAACAGCATCATCAGGACCAGGAGCGGCACGAGGATGACGACGAGGTACGCCCCATCGCGGAACTTCTCGGAGACCACGACCACGAGGACGACCGCGGTCAGGACGGCGCCCACCGCATTGACGGTGGCCCGCCATCGCCAACCCGCCTCCTTGACCTCGCGCCAGTGCTTGACCATCCCGATCTGGCTGAGCGTGAAGCACACGAACACGCCGACCGAGTAGAGCGGGATCAGGGCATGGGTATCCCCGCCGAACGCCCACAGCAGCGCGAACGCCACGGCCGCCAGCAGGACGATGCCCCACGAGTAGGCCAGGCGATCGCCGCGGAACGAGAACTGGCGGGGCATGTAGCCGTCCTCGGCCAGGATGGCCGCCAGCCGCGGGAACGCATTGAAGCTCGTGTTCGCGGCGAGGAACAGGATGAGCGCAGTGCTCGCCGCAAAGGTGACGAACAGGACGGAGCCCTTCCCGAAGGCGGCCTCCGCGGCGAGCGCGACGATCGAGGCGCCGCCGGGGTTCGTCGGGCGGAGGCCGTACTGGACGGCGAACACGGTGAGCCCGATGAACAGGATGCCGAGCAGGATCGACATCGCCGTCATCGTGTTGGCGGCGTTCTTCGCTTCGGGCGGCTTGAACGCGGGGACGCCGTTGGCGATCGCCTCGACACCGGTCAGCGCCACGGATCCACCCGCGAACGCCTTGAGGAGCAGGAGGATGGTGATCGGCTCGAGCGGGTTCGGGTATGGCTGGGCGTCGGGCTGAGGCGGCGGGACGACCGTCCCGCCGATGATGTTGACCAGGCCGATGGTGATGATGCCGAGGGCGAGGAACACGAACAGATAGGTCGGGACGGCGAAGATGTTCCCGGACTCGCGCAGACCGCGGAGGTTGGCGATGGTGATCAACGAGATGGACACGAAGGCGATCTCGATCCGGAAGTAGTACGCGTCCGGGATGACCGACTGGATCTGGGCGATCGCCGCTGCGGTCGAGACTGCGACCGTCATCACGTAGTCGATGAGCAGCGCGGCCGCGGCGATCAGCCCGAAGATCGGTGCCAGGTTGGTCTTGGCCACGATGTAGGCGCCGCCGCCGTTCGGGTAGGCGCGACACACCTGCCGGTAGGAGATCGACACCACCGTCAGCAGGATCGTGATGGCGACCGCCACCTGGAGCGACAGGACGAGCGCGCTGGCGCCGGCCACCAGCAGCACGCGCAGGATCTCCTCGGTGGCATAGGCCGACGAGCTGATGGCGTCCGAGCTGAAGATGGCCAGGGCCTTCGTCTTGGACAGCCGTTCGCCGATCTCCTCCTCGGTCGACAGGGGACGGCCGAAGACCACCGCACGGACCCGGCCCACGAGCCGTCCGCCGGGCGTCAAGGCGACGTTGGCCGCGGGTTTGGCGACCAGCGTGTTGGGGCCCATGTACCGGAAATAGGGGGCGTGGGGGCGTTCGACCCGGACGCGCCGGTCCGCCGGCTTGCGACCCCGAAGGGGCCGCCTCCCACCGATCACATGAGGACTCCGCTACGACTTGGGCGCGGGAAGAAGAACGATTTCGATGGCTGCCACGTTAGGGTACGTCCCGCGATGGTCACCGAGCGAAATCAGACGCCGACACGGAGGCGATCGGCGAGACGTTCCGGCAGGCCGGCCGACCGCATCGCCGCGCCGACCCCGTCAAAGTCGTAGGCGACCCGCCCCCAGGTCGCGGTCCCGGCGTCCACGTCGAGGATCATGTAGCTGGCCCGCGGATCGTGGTCGCGGGGCTGGCCGACCGACCCCGGATTGAGAAGCATCCGACCCTCGCCGAGTGCGACCATGTTGCCCGCCCGCGGCGCGAGGGTGCGCATCCGGCCGTCGACCATCGTGAACGCGATCGGGACGTGGGTGTGGCCGTGGAGGCCGTGCTCGGTGGAGATCGCCGACAGGCCGGCCCGTGCCAGCGCAGCGGACGTCACGTACTCCCAGATCGGGTCGCGCGGGCTGCCGTGGACCATCGTGAACGAGGTCTCCATCCGCCGCAGCGGGAGCGCTGCGAGCCAGTCCCTGGTCGTCGCCGAGATGGCCCCGCGGGTCCACTCCATGGCCGCCTTCGCGTCGGCGTTGAACCAGTCGATCTCGGAGCCGCCGGCCGCGGCCGCGTCGTGGTTGCCACGGACGCCGATGGCGCCGATCTCGGTCAGCCGCGCGACGACGCCATCGGGCTCCGGGCCGTAGCCGACCACGTCACCGAGATGCCAGACGGCGTCGACCGCGCCGGCCGCGGCGAGGACCGCATCGAGGGCAACGAGGTTGCTGTGGATGTCGGAGAGGACCGCGATCCGCACGCGGACCAATCTAGCAGTGCGCCGGTCACCACGGCCGGCGTCGGCGCACGCCAGGGTCGCGCGGATAGGCGGGCGGGACGCGTCCGCGAGCGGTCGCGACCACGAGGCGGTGGCCGTCGAGCCCGGCCACATCCACGGACCGGACGACCAGCGAGCCGCCACCGAGCGCGGCGATCGCCCGGTCCGCGGCCGCCATCTCCGCGGCGATGTCGCCGCGCTTCCAGGCGATCAGGCAGCCGCCAGGCGCCAGCAGCGGGAACGCGAGCTCGACGAGCTCGGCAAGGCCGCCCACGGCCCGCGCCGTCACGGCCGGCCAGCGGCCGCGGTGACGCGGATCGGCGGCCAGCGCCTCGGCCCGGACCGCGGCTGCCTCGACCGCCGGCTCGAGGCCGGTGGCAGCAGCCACCGTCGACAGGAACGCGGCTTTCTTCGCGATCGGTTCGATGAGGAGCGCACGCTCGGCCCGGATGGCCGCCGCGAGCGGGAAGCCCGGATAGCCGCCGCCCGACCCGAGGTCGACGAACCGGCTGATCCCGCGCTCTCGCATCAGCGCGATCGCGGTCAGGCTGTCGACGACATGCGCGACCGCGACCGCGGCAGGGTCCCGGATGGCGGTCAGGTTGATGGCGGTCGTCCAGGCCAGCAGCAGGCGGGCGTGGCCGTCGATCGCCGCGCGCGTCGCGGGATCCAGGGTCAGCGACAACGCAGCGAGGCCGGCGTCGAGGGCGGCGTCATATGCGCGCGGCAGGTCCGGGGTGGACTCCACGCGCGTCGGGAGCGGCTCGCGTGGTCGGTCCACGACACGCCTCCTGTGGATCCGCGTGCCATGCCGCCTCGCGGCGCCGCTCCCGGCGGCGGGATCTTCTCGCACCGCAGGCTCGGCTTCGGTCTTCCGCCGTCCATCCGGTTCGTGGCCGGGTCTCCCCAGGCCCCTCGTGGACCGCGTTACCCTTGCATCGGCCCCAGTGCGGATGCCGGACGGTAGAGGTCCGGCGCCACCCGCGTCAACGGGTTTTTCCACGAAACGACGCGGCCGCCCGCGATTCGTGGACAACCGGGCCGTGGACGGCGTGTTGTCGACGGTGGTCGGTCAGGCGGAGCGACCTGATGTGCGGACGGGGCGCCCGAGGGTCCGGCGGACGACGTCGATGACCTCGTCGACGTACTCGTCGGCCTTGCCCTGCTCGGCCGCGGTCCGGACGCACCCGCCGACGTGGTCCTCGAGGACCATGATCGACAGCGAATCGACGGCGGCGCGCAGCGCGGCGGTCTGTTGCAGGATGTCGACGCAGTACTCCTCGCGCTCGATCATCCGGGCGATGCCGCGCACCTGCCCCTCCATCCGGGACAGGCGTCGAACGAGCTGGGCCTTGTCCTTGGAGTAGCTGTGGCGGAAGTGGCTCGGGTCGGGTGGGGGCGTCGTGCGTCGCCCTTCGGTCGGGCTCATCGGCGGTCGGGATCCTCGGCTCGTCGGCGCCTGGTCGGCGTCGCTGTCGACATGATACCCCCTGGGGGTATCGCTGACCTCCCGCCGACCCGCGTGCGGCCGCGCTCCGCTAGACTGGCCGCCGATGGGCCCCAGCGATCGTCCTCGTCCGCTCCCCGACGGCGCCACGTGCACCGCGTGCGGGGCGCCCGTCCCGACGGGGCGCATCCGGATCCTGGCCCGCCGCGACGATCTCACGTTCGTCGAGCTCGCCTGTCCCGGCTGCGGGAGCGCGGCGCTCGGTCTCCTCGCTCCCGGCCGAGTCGGCCGATGACAACCCGGTCCTCGATGTGGCGGCGGATCCGCCCGTCGGCGACCGCCGGCTCCCCAGAGGCACGATCCAGCCGATCAGCGATGCCGACGTCGCGGCCGTCCGGGCCGACCTCGCCGCGTGGGACGGCGACCTCGTCAGCTGGCTCGAGCGTCTCGATCGTGGCGGCTCGATGGTGGATCGGTGAGCGTCCCGTTCGCGCACGCGAGCGAGGCCGAGATGTCCCGCATCCTCGACTTCTACGCGGTCCGCTGGGAGTACGAGCCGCACACCTTCCCGATCCTGTGGAACCTCGACGGGGACGTGGTCGAGAGCTTCTCGCCGGACTTCTACCTGCCCGATCTCGATCTCTATCTCGAGATGACGACGCTCCGCCAGAAGCTCGTCCGCAAGAAGAACCGCAAGCTGCGCCGCCTCCGCGAGCTCTACCCGGAGCTCAACGTCAAGCTGTTCTACGCTCGCGACTTCCGTGCCCTGATGCTCAAGTACGGCAAGCTCGCGCTCGCCGCCGGGCTGTCGGGGACATCCGGCCAGGTGGCCGAACCGTATGCCCTGGCGCCTGATGTCGAAGCCATCGGGCTGACGCTCGGACCCGACGGCGATGAGGTCGCCGCCGCGACCGACGACGCCCTCCCTGTCCGGACAGAGCCGGCGGCCGGTCGCCAGCCGGCACGTCGTCGTCGCTCAGCCCAGGCAGCCGACACCGCCCTGAAAGGACCTGCCACACCCGCATGAGCGACCAGACGAGCTTTCACGACGACGTCGCCGAGATCCTGCTGACCGAGGCCGAGATCGCCGCCAAGGTCAACGAGCTCGGCGCCCGGATCAGCGCCGACTACGGCGGCCGGCCGCTGACCCTCGTGTCGGTGCTCAAGGGCTCGCTGCCGTTCATGGCCGACCTCATGCGCGCGATCGAGATCCCGATCCGGATCGACCTGATGGAGGTCAGCTCATACGGCGGCACGACGACCGAATCGTCGGGCCTCGTGCGCATCCTCAAGGACCTGTCGGCCAGCATCGCCGGCGAGGACGTCCTGATCGTCGAGGACATCATCGACACCGGGCTGACCCTCAACTACCTGATCCGCTACCTGCGCGGCAAGGGCCCGGCGTCGCTGCGCATCTGCACGCTGCTCGACAAGCCGGCCCGCCGCCTGGTCGAGATCCCGGTCGACTACACCGGCTTCACGATCCCCGACCAGTTCGTGGTCGGCTACGGACTCGACTACGGCGAGCACTATCGCAACCTGCGGTACGTGGGAGTGCTCAAGCCGGAGGTCTATTCCGGCGTCCCCGGCGAATGACCCTCCATCGCCGGCCGCTCGGCCGGGGTCGGACGCTGGCGGCGGTCGGCGGGGCGCTGATGGTCGTCGGCTGCGTCCTGCCCTGGTGGAAGGTCGGGGGGACGCCGGGCATCACGCCGATCTCGGGCGACGGCATGGCCGGGACGGGGATCGTGGTCTTCCTGGTCGGGATCGCCACGCTGGCGCTGGTCGCGCTGCCCTACGCGGCGGGCGATCGGCCTGTCGGGCTCGATCGGTGGCTGTCGTTCGCGATCCTCGCGGTCGCCGGCTGGATCGGCTTCGTGGCGCGCGTCGTGGAGCTGGCGATCGACGGTGCATTCCAGTTCGGTTCGCCATCCCAGGTGCTCACCAACGGCCCGGGGCTGTGGCTGGCCGCCATCGGCCTGATCGTACTGTCGCGGGCGACCTGGACGATGACCCGCGAGCCGACCTACCGCTGACCGGCGGCGCGGCGATCCGGATTCAGGGAAGGGCGCGGATCATCCCGCCGTCGACCGGGACGATCGCCCCGGTGACGTAGGAGGCGGCCGGCGACAGCAGGAACGCCGCCACCCGCCCGAGCTCGGGCGGGTCGCCGTACCGCCCGAGCGGGATCCTGCCGAGGTTGTAGCGCTGGACGTCCTCGATGGGCACGCCTCTCGTGCGCGAGATGGCGGCGTCGATCTCGGCGATCCGGCCCGTGGCGAGCCGGCCCGGAGCGATGCCGTTGATGCGGACCGGGACGATCTCCTCGACCAGCGACTTGATCAGGCCGGCCAGCCCGGGACGTAGCAGGTTCGAGGTGGTCAGCCCGGGGATCGGCTCGCGCGCCGAGCTCGACAGGATGACCAGGATCGCGGGGTCGTGCCCCTCACGGAGGTGCGGCAAAGCGGCGCGCAGGAGGCGGATCGCGCTCCACAGGGTCCCGTCGATGGCGGCCTGCCAGGCGGCTTCGTCGACCTCGTCGAATCGGCCCGGCGGCGGTCCGCCCGAGTTGACGACCAGCAGGTCCAGGCCGCCGAGCGCCTTGACGGCCGCGGCCACGGCCGCCGCCGGACCGTCGGGCGTGGACAGGTCGGCGGGGACGGCGGTCGCGCCGAGGCGTGCCGCCGCGTCGTCGAGCCGGGCGCTCGGCCGGGCGGCCAGCCCGACCTGCGCTCCCTCCTCGCGGAGGACCTCCGCGATCGCGCCGCCGAGGCCGCCGCTGCCACCCCCGACGAGGGCGCGCGCGTTGGTCAGTCCGAGGTCCATCGACACATCCTACGACCGCGGGACCCGGCCGACCGACCGTGCGGTCGAGCGCCCGGTCAGGGTGCCGGTTCGAGCGCTGCCGCCGAGGGCACGGGGCTGGCTGCCGGAACCGCCGACGGCCCTGCCGACGGCTCTGCCGAGGCTCCCGGCGCGGGACCGTCGATCACGATCTCGACGGTCCGGGCGAGCCCTCCCGGGTCGATGCTCAGCTCGAGCCGGTAGGTGCCGGCCGGCCACGGCTGCATCGCGTCAGGCTCGTCCTCCGCCCCGTAGCCGATGATCGTGAAGTGATCGGGCCACGGGGACGTCCCGAGGACGGCATGGACCGGGGTCACACTGCCATCCTGGCCGGTCCGTCGCAGCGCGACGACCTGGACCACGTATCCGAGTGGGGTGTTGATGCCGATCAGGTCGAGCTTGCTGCCGACCGGGATGCGGATGGTCGGCCACGCATCCGGGACCGTCCCGCGCGGGCTGCCCACGCCGGACGAGCCGACCGGGATCGGCGTGGTGGCGGGTGTCGGGTTCGCGCTCGCACCGTCGCTCGCCGCCGGGCTTGCCGACGCCGCTGGCTGGAGGTCGATGCGCATGGCGAACGAGAACGAGGCGAGGTTGCCGGCCGGCCACATCTCCCAGCCCGGCGGCGGCTGGTTCGTCCCGAACGACAGGAAGTCGTAGAGCCGCGGCCGCACGCTCGCCAATGGGGTCGCGATCGGGCCTGGCGACGAGCTTGCGGCCGCGACCGGGACCGGAGCCGGGTCCGGCCGGACGGCCGCACCCCATGGCTTCACGATCGCGACCAGGACGGCGATGACGACCACCGCGATGAGGCGCCCGACGTGCCGTCCGAACGGTGAGGATGGACCGGTGACCTTGCGGAGCTCGGTCATGGGCGGTCCGGGTCAGTCGCCCCCGAGGTAGGCCGCGCGCACGGCCGGGTTCTTGGCCAGCGCCGCGGCGTCGTCCGACAGGACGATCTCGCCGGTCTGCAGGATGTAGCCGCGGTTCGCGATGGCGAGCGCCATCAGCGCGTTCTGCTCGACCAGGAGGACGGTCGTCCCCTGGGCGTTGATCTCCTTGATGATGTCGAAGATCTGCTCGACCAGGATCGGGGCGAGTCCCATCGACGGCTCGTCGAGCAGCAGCAGCTTCGGTTCGGCCATCAGCGCGCGGCCGATCGCCAGCATCTGCTGCTCGCCGCCCGACAGCGTGCCGGCCTTCTGCGCCTCGCGCTCCTTGAGCCGGGGGAAGAGCCCGTAGACCCGGACGAAGTCGGCCTGGATGGCGGCCTTGTCCTTGCGCGAGAAGGCCCCCATCTCGAGGTTCTCGTGGACCGTCATCCGGCTGAACACGCGCCGTCCCTCGGGCGACTGGCAGACGCCGAGCGCGACGATCTCGTGCGGCCGGCGGTGGTCGATCCGCTCACCGCGCAGCTTGATCGATCCCTGCCGCAGCCGGAGCTGGCCGGAGATGGTCCGCAGGGTGGTCGACTTGCCGGCCCCGTTCGAGCCGATCAGCGTGACGATCTCGCCCTCTTCGACGGACAGCGACACGCCGCGCAGGGCGTGGATCGCGCCGTAGTAGGTGTGGACGTCGTCGAGTTCGAGCAAAGCCATCGGTCAGGCCTCCGCCGCGCCGCGGCCAAGATACGCCTCGATGACCTTCGGGTTCGCCCGGACCTCGGCCGGCGCACCTTCGGCGATGACCTCGCCGTGGTCGAGGACGGTGACCCGGTCGCTGATGCCCATGACGACCCGCATGTCGTGCTCGATGAGCAGGACGGTCAGGCCGAGCTCGCCTCTGAGGCGCTGGATGAAGTCGGTCATCTGGCGCGTCTCGCTGCTGTTCATCCCGGCCGTCGGCTCGTCGAG
Source organism: uncultured Chloroflexia bacterium (assembly GCA_963813225.1). Classification (GTDB taxonomy): domain Bacteria; phylum Chloroflexota; class Limnocylindria; order Limnocylindrales; family CSP1-4; genus SPCO01. The sequence continues at coordinate 426,289 of CAWEYB010000001.1, forward strand.
CAGGAGGAGCTTCGGGCGCGTCGCGAGCGCCCGGGCGATCTCCAGGCGGCGCTGGTCGCCGTAGGGCAGGTTGCGCGCCCAGGTCTCGGCGCGCTTGTCGAGCTCGACCAGCTTGAGCAGGGCCATGCACTCCTCGATCACCTTCTTCTCCTCGCGGAGCATCGACGGTGTGCGCACGACCGAATCCCACCAGTGGCTCTTGAGGTGGACGTTGATCCCGACCTTCACGTTGTCGAGGGCGGACATCGTGCCGAACAGCCGGATGTTCTGGAAGGTCCGGCCGATCCCGAGCGCCGTCACCTCGTGTGGCTTGAGCGATCTCGCCTTCTTGCCCTTCATGGTCACGATCCGGTGACCGTCGAAGACGATGTCGCCGCTCGTCGGCACGTAGTAGCCGGTGATCATGTTGAAGAAGGTGGTCTTGCCGGCCCCGTTGGGGCCGATCAGCGACACGATCGAGCCACGCGGGATGTCGAAGTCGACGTTGTTGACCGCCAGCAGGCCACCGAACCGCTTGGTCACCGCGCGCGACTTGACCAGCAGCGCCGAGTCGTGCATCGCCCCGGTGTCGAGGTCGGCCGGCAGCTCGAGCATGCTCATTCGCGTCTGGCCTCGTCCGGGGTCTCGGCATCGCGGGCGCCCTGGCCGACCTCGCTCTGACCGTGGGGCGCGACGCTGATGTTGTCGACGTCGTCGGTCGGCAACCCGAGCTGGGCCTCGGCGTCCTGGAGGCCCGCCACCGTGAGCTCCGCCTCGCGCTGTCTCGACGGCAGGAAGCCCTGCGGCCGGAACCGCATCATCACCACCAGGATCACACCGAAGATCAGGAAGTTGTACTGAGCCGGGTTGGGCAGCGACGGCGCGACGTCGCCGATGCGCTGGCCGATGTACGGCAGCAGGGTCTTGTCCACGTACGTCAGGGCGAAGGCGCCGAACACGGCCCCCCAGATGTTCCCGATGCCGCCGAGGATGACCATGATCAGGACCAGGATCGAGATCGAGAACGAGAAGAAGTCGGACGTCGAGGCGCCGAGGTAGGACGCCTGGAACGATCCGGCGACACCGGCGAAGCTGGCGCCGAGCGCGAATGCGAGCAGCTTGGTCCGGACGGTGTTGACGCCCATCATCTCGGCAGCCGTCTCGTCCTCACGGAGCGCGCCCCAGGCGCGTCCGATGCGCGAGTGCTCGAGGTTGCGCGCCACGAGGATCGCGATCGCCAGCATGAACAGCCCGAGGTAGACCGCGAGCGGCTCCCGAGCGCGCGTCGAAGACGACGTCGAACCCCGGCAGGATACGGCGGGTCGATCGGGTTGATGCCCTGGACGCCGCCGGTCCAGTTCTGGTTCTGGAGCTGGATGTTGATCGGACCGACGTTGAGCGAGAAGGTCACGCTCGACAGGTTCTTGAAGAAGAGCGGCACGATCTCGCCGAAACCGAGGGTCACGATCGCCAGGTAGTCGCCGCGGAGGCGGAGGGTCGGCGCCCCGAGGAGCGCCCCGAACGTGGCGACCACGGCGACCGCGACGATCACGACGATCCAGTACGGCAGGTGGATCCCGACCGCCCCCGGACCGACGTGGCCGAGGAACGTCAGGTTGATCCCGAGCTGGCCGAAGTGTGGCGAGGCCAGGAAGGCTGCCGTGTACGCGCCGATCGCGTAGAACGCGACGTAGCCGAGGTCGAGCAGACCGGCGAACCCGGCGACGATGTTCAGCCCGATGGCCATGATCGCGAAGATCGTCATGAACGTGGCGACCGTGTCGTCCGGGTACGGCAGCGGGAACACGTTCCGGCTGAACTGGGCCAGGAGGTAGTGCCCGATGACCGGGTAGAGGACGACCGCCAGGAAGACGATCGTCAGCCCGATCGTCCTGCCCCGACGGCGTCGCCAGGCCGCGCGGTACTGCCCCGGCATGGCGGCCAGGGTGCCGCCGACGAAGCCGAGCCAGCCGCCGACGCCGGTGCCGACCGAGTCCGCCGCGGCGCTCATGCCCGGTCCGCCAGCTGCTGGCCGAGGAGGCCGGTCGGACGGAAGACGAGGATCGCGATCAGGACGCCGAAGACGATGGCCTGGGTCCAGTTGGGCGAGAGGTAGAAGTCACTCAGGGCATTCACCTCGCCGATCACGAGCGCCCCCAGGACCGCCCCCTGGAGGTTGCCGATCCCGCCGAGGACGGCCGCGGTGAACGAGTTGAGCCCGAAGCGGAAGCCGAGGGTGTAGACCGTGTAGTTGTTATACAGCAGCTGGGCGACACCGGCCGCACCGGCAAGGCCGCCACCGATCAGGAAGGTGATCGCGATCGTGCGGTTGACATCGACGCCCATCAGCCCGGCCGTGTCGGGGTCCTGCGCCGTGGCCCGCATCGCCCGCCCCTGGCGGGTCCGGTTGACGAACAGGGTCAGGGCGATCAGGAGCGGGATCGTCATGACGCCGACGAACAGCTGTGCCGGGGTGATCACGATCCCGGTGATCCCGAACGGTGCGAGCATGTTGGTCGCCGGGAAGACGCTGTCGATGGTCCGCTGATAGGCGCCGCCCCAGACCAGCCCGATGTTCTGGAGGACGTAGCTCATGCCGATGGCCGAGATGAGCGGCGCCAGCTTGGGCGCGTTGCGGAGGGGCCGGTAGGCGACCCGCTCGATGGACACGTTGAGCAGTGCGGTCATGGCCATGCAGATCGCGAGCACGATCAGGATCTCGACGACCTTGATCGGGAAGGCCATGCTCTCGTCGATCGGAAAGATGGCCCAACCGCCGCTCGATGCCGGGGCGACAAGGAAGAACGCCAGCATCGAACCCAGCATGAACACGTCGCCATGGGCGAAGTTGATGAGCTCGATGATGCCGTAGACCAGGGTGTAGCCGAGCGCGACGAGCGCGAAGATCAGGCCGTTGGCGAGCCCGATGATCAGAACCTGGATCAGTTGGTCCATGCGGCTGGGGGGTCCTCAGAGTGACGACACGAGGAACGGGTGCGCGGATGGGCCAGATGTGCGTCGGGGCGGGCCGGTGGCCCGCCCCGAACGCTGCCGCCTGCGGTTCAGGCGGACTGCACTACTTGGTCTGGGTGATGACGCCCAGGAACTTGGGCGGCCAGCTGGTGATGACCTGGTAGCTCGAGATGACGCCGCCCTTGGCGTCGCCATTCGCGTCGAAGGCCATCGCGCCGACGACGGTGTCGAGCGCGCTGGTGCCCATGACCGCCTGGAGGACCGCGAGGCGGTCATTCGTGGCGGCCTTGGTCAGTGCGGCAAGGGTCACCTGCGCGGCTGCCTTGGCGTACGTGGCGTAGAACGGCGGCTGGGTCCCGTTGTGGGCGGACTCGTAGTCGGTCGCCCACTGCTTGCCGGTGCCCTGCAGCTGGGTGATGTCGACACCACCGAACGTCAGGTAGGTGCCGTTGCCGGCTGCGCCGGTGCCGTCATACCAGGACTTCTCGTTGACGCCGTCCGGGCCGAACATCTGGATGTTCGGGACAGCTGCCTTGATGTCCTTCCAGAGCTTCGGCGTGCCCTGGCCGGTGATCGCACCGACGAACATGACATCCGCGCCGGAGTCCTTGACCTTCTGGGCCAGAGCGGCGAAGTCGGTCGCCTTCGGGTCATAGCTCTCGGACGAGCCGTTCGCGCTGACCACGGTGCCGCCGATCTTGCCGAAGTGGAGCGCCCATGCGCGGCCGATGCCCTGACCGTAGGTCTGGCCGTCGTCGACGACGTACGCCTTCTTGAACCCGAGCGAGAGCGCCCATTCGGACGAAGCGCCACCCTGGTTGTCGTCGGTGTTGATGACGCGGGCGTAGTTGCGATAGCCGCCCGGATAGTAGGAATCCGGCTCGCCCTGCGCGGTCACGCCTTCGACCGCGTGGGTCAGGCCCGGATAGCTGTTGGCCGGGCTGAGCATGATCAGGCAGGCTGCGTTGAGGATCGGGATCGACAGCTTCGCGGCACCCGAGTTGTAGGTGCCGATGTAGACCATCGCGTCCGGATCGTTGGCTGCCGTGTTGGCGTTCGACGTCTCGACCGTGCCGTCCCAGTCGCCGTTGTTGGCGGCCGAGGAGTCATCGAGGCTCGTGTACTTGATGGTGAAGTTGCCGACCTTCTGGCCGTCGAGGGTGGCCTTGATCTGCTCGACCATGGCCGTGGTCTGCGGGGTGTTGGTGCCACCGAGCGGCAGGCTCGAGTAGACGTGGATCTCGGTCGAGCTGCTGCCCTTCTTGTTCTTGCAGGCGGCGGCGCTGGCGGGGTCGCCCTGCGTCCCACCCGCGGCAGCGGCGCTGCCGCCGGCGCTGGCGGCCGCACTCGGAGCCGTCGAGGCTCCACCACTGGAGCTGCACGCCGCGAATGCCAAGACGCTGATGGCCGCGAGCGCGCTGACCTTGTGCAGTTTCATTCAGTCTCCTCCAAACCACCGGTCGAAACCCCCTGGCTCGATCCGGGCCGGACCCGCCAGGTCCCTCGGCTGCCCCCCGAACCCTGGTCGTCCACCCTCCCCAGGTGACGGTCCTCGGACGGCGATGCATGAACGAGCGGCGATGACGGGATCCCGCATCCGGGCGGCGCGCAGGTGGCCGCCGAAGCGATGCCGTATATTACCCACCGGCGACCTGAATGCAATACCGGTCGGCCGCACCCTGCAGCGCGTCGCGAACGTCCCGTCGTTCGCAGCCGCGAGCGGATCGCGGGCCCCGGTACCAGCCTCGGTCGAACCCGATCGTGGGCCTTGGTCGCCGAACCCTGCGAGGTTGGACCCGTCGGCGTGGAATACCTGGTCCGAGTGGCGCGCGTCACGGACATCGATCGGATCGTCGCCCTGGGCGACGACGCCGCTCAGATGAGCCGCGGCGAGAGCCCGCTCGGCGTGGCCGATCTGATGCGCCAGCTCGTCTATCTCCCGCAGGCGAGCATCGTCGTCGCGGAAGCGCAACGCGTCGTCGTCGGGGGCGCGATCCTCGCGCTCCGTCCATCCGTTCGCGCCGGCGGTTACGTCGGCACGATCGACCTCCTCGTCGTCGACCCGGAGTACGACGCCGATCGGATCACCGAGGCGCTTCTCGAGGAACTGCTCAGGTCGGCCAGCAACAAGGGTTGCGCCATCGTCGAGGCCGCTCGGCCCGATGACGACGCGGCGCTCGATCGCTGGCAGCGGATGGGTTTCGGTGAAGCCAGTCCGCATCTCTTCAAGACCGTGGCCGCGGCGGGTTCCGCCACGCGCCGCACGATATGAGCGCCCGCACCGTGCTGCGTCACCGCGCCGGCCGGGCGAATCCCTAACCCAAGGAGTCACAGTGGGCAAGAACGTCGCCGTCTTCGTTGACGTCGCGAACATCTTCTATGCGGCCAAGGCCGCGGGCGTGGACATCGATTACGTCACGCTTCTCAAGGCGGCCTCCGCAGGCCGCGATCTGGTGCGCGCCTACGCGTACACGGGCCTCGACCCGGACAACGAGAACCAGCGCAACTTCCACGACTTCCTGCGCCGGAGCAACTACAAGGTCGTCAGCAAGGACATCCGCAAGTACGGCGACGGCAAGGTCAAGGCCAACCTCGACATCGAGCTGGTCGTCGACATGATGAAGACGGCTCGCAACCTCGACATCGCCATCGTCGTCTCGGGCGACGGCGATTTCGCTCCAGCGATCCGGGCGGTCCAGGAGCAGGGCGTCCGCGTCGAGGTCATCAGCTTCCGCGGCAACACCAGCTCCGACCTGATCGAGGTCGCCGACCAGTTCACCGACATCGTCCAGCTGGCGCGCGTCGAGAAGGGCACGCGCTCGGGCAGGCGGGTCGCCGAGGGCGACGACGCGGACCTGTCGATGACAGAGGTGCCGGACAAGCAGACCGAGGGCACCGGCGCAGGCCGTGGTCGAGGACGCGGACGGGGCCGTGGTCGCGAGGCCGAGCCGGTGGCCGCCGTCGGCCCGCGTGGCCGGCGTCCGGCCCGCAGTGGAGCCGCCGAGCCCGTGGCCGCAGCCAGGGCGGACGGCGCCGGGCTCGTCGCCCTGCCGGGCGAGCGGCTGTCGCGCGTCGCGGGATCCCTCACCGAGGCCGATCTCGCCCGCGCCGAGGTGTTCACCCTCGACGACCTCGATGACGCGGCGACCGATGCCGCCGCCGAGGCGGCCGATGGGGACGAGTCCGTCGACGAGACCGGTGAGCCGCGACGCCGACGGCGACGCGGTGGTCGTGGTCGCGGTCGTGGACGCGGTCGTGCCGACGAGATCGGAGCCGAGGACGGCGCGACGGCGCGGACGTGGCGGCGCCGCCCGCGGCAGCAGCAGCACGATCGTCCCGTCCGATGCCGTCCGACATCGACGAGGACGAGGAGGCCGACATCGCGCCCGCGCCCCGCGGGCCGCGGACGACCCCGTTCGGCTCGGTCTGGGACTCCCAGCTCGGGACCCCGGCGGCGTCGACGGCGGCGTCGCGTGCCCCGCTGGACGACGAGGACTTCGATGAGCCCGAGATCCCCGAGTACCTGATCGCCGAGCGACGTGGCAACAGCGGTCGCGGTCAGGGTGGCGGGCGCGGCGCCCGCGGAGGTCGTGGCGCGTACCAGTCGGCGATGGAGCGCGAGCGCTACGGCGGTCGCGGCGGTTCCGGCGGCGTGGGCGGCGGCGGTGGCGGCATCAACCGCTACCCCGATGTCAGCGGCCGGACGCGATCGAGCCTGCCGCCGCGCGAGGACCGCGCCCCGGTCCGGCGAGACGACCGACCGGCCCCGGTCCGCAGCTCGAACGAGCCGTGGAGCGACGTGCCGCCCGAGCTCGAGGCGCTGCTTCGAGCCCAGGTCGCGTCCAAGCCGGCTTCGAGCCGAACGACCGGAGGGGCTCCGGGCGCTTCGACCACGCGGCCGACCAGGCGGACACGGCCGATGTCGCGACGACGGCGGAGACGCCGGCTGCCGCCGGCACCGGTCCGAAGCCGCGCGCGACGCGCAAGACCGCCGCATCCGCGACGGGCGAGAAGGCCGCCGCCAAGCCGCGGGCCAGCCGGAAGCCGGCATCGGCAGCGACCGAGGACGTCCTTCCGGACGCCGGCTCGGAGGCCGGATCGTCGGCGACCGACGCGGTGGCCGGACCGGCGGCGAAGGCCGCCGCGAAGCCGCGTGCCACCCGCAAGCCGGCCGCGGCCAAGGCGACCACGGCCGCTCGGCTTCGGTCGAGGGGGACGCCGCGCGGGCGCCGACGCCGAGCCGGCGGTCGCACCGAAGCGACGCACGACCCGCAAGTCGGCCACGACCGAACCCGCCTGAGCTCCGCCATGGACGGTGCCCGGACCAGGGGGCAGGCGGCAGCGCTCGACGCTGTCGCCGCGATGGTCCGGGGTCCGGCGCCCCAGGCGGTCCTGTTCGTCGGCCCCGACGGGGTCGGCAAGACGACGCTGGCGCTCGATCTCGCCGCCGGCCTCCTGTGCACGGCCGCGCCCGCCGAACGGCCGTGCCGCATCTGCCGGGCATGCCGGCTCGTCGAGCATGGTGATCACCCGGACCTCCACCGGCTCGGCCCGGTCGGGCCCGGCCGGCAGGTCGTGATCGGCGGCCCGGACGCTCGCTTTCGGGGCGTGAAGGACCTCATCGGCGAGCTGTCGCTGATGCCGGTCGAAGGCGGCGCCCGTGTGGCGATCATCGAGGGCGCCGACCGGATGAACGAGGATGCCCAGTCGGCCCTCCTCAAGACGCTCGAGGAGCCCCCGGCCGGGGTGACCATCGCGCTCTGCGCCGACCAGGAGGCGCGCCTCCTGCCGACCGTCCGCTCGCGGTGCTTCCGCGTCCGCCTGGGTCTCGTCGGCGCCCGCGACATCGAGCGCATCGTCGCCGACCACGACCTGGCCGACCCGCCGACGGCCGCCCGGCTCGGCCGGTTGGCGGCGGGCCGTCCCGGCCTGGCGCTCGCCTATGCGCGGGCGCCCGAGGCCGTCCTCATCCGGGCCGAGCTCACCCGCGTCCTGCTCGACCTGACCGAAGCGCGTCCGTCGGCGCGGTTGGCGGCCGCCCGGGCCGTCGTCCCGCGCGCACTCGCGCTGTCGGGCCTGCTGACCGCCGACCCGGTCGCGGCAGCCGGGCCGGGCCGGACGAATCGTCGGCGCGGTGCCGCTCCGACCCCGAGCCCGACGGTCCCGGTGGCCCTGGCCGACGAGGCCACGGACGGCGAGATGGCCGACGACGTGGACGGCGGCGCGGTCGCCGCGCCGAAGACCCCGGCCACCGACCGACGTCGCGCCGTCGAGACGATCGTCGGCCTCTGGGCCGACGTGGCGCGCGATCTCGCGCTGATCGAGAGCGGAGGCGCACGGTCCGTGCGCGACACGGTCATGCTCGAGGAGCTGGGAGCCATCGCCGGCGCCATCGATCCTGGTGCCGCCGTCGCGTTCCTCGAGCGGACAGCGCGGGCCGCCGAGCTGCTCGCCTCGAACGTCTCGCCCGAGCTCGTCCTGGATGCCCTCGTGCTCGCGTGGCCCGCCGGCCGCAAGGCGGCCTGAGCGGATCGTGACGCCAGACGGGGAGACGACCCGCCTCGATGCCACGGTCATCGGGCGGGTGCAGGGCGTCGGCTTCCGCTACTTCGTGCTCCGCGAGGCGATGGCCCTCGGTCTCGACGGCTGGGTCGCGAACGGGTCCGACGGTTCCGTCCGCTGCGTCGCCGAAGGCCCGCCCGACCTGCTCGAGCGCCTCCTCGCGCGCCTCGAGGAAGGACCGGCAGCGGCGTCGGTCGATCGCGTCAGCGCCGCCTGGATGCCGGCCACCGGGATGCTCGGACGGTTTGCGATCCGCAGCGGCGGGCATCCGGGCGACTGATCCAGTGGTCCGAACGGACCGGTCGTTCGGGACCGCTGGGCTATTCCCCTCACGCGCGTCCGAGCGTCATCCTCGCGACGATGGAGCCGACCTCTGCCGCCGAGGAATTGCCTGGGCTCTATCGGGTCGTCCTCGACCTGGTCGGCCAGCTCGAGGCCGCCGGTCATCGCCAGCTGGCAAACCGCGTCCGGGCCGACGCCATCAGGATCTACTCGCGGGCCTGGGACGATCGGGCCCGGCGCGAGCTGACCGCTCTGCTCCGGCGCAACATGCCCGATCCGGTCGACGCGACGGACGTCGAGAGCTCCGCCCGGCGCCGGACGATCCACGCCGCCTGACCGTCGCTCCGCGCCCCTCGCGGGGTAGGCTTGCGACATGTCCGACGAGACCATCCGTGACGCGATCGACCGTGCCCTTGCCGCGTACGTCGTGCTGGAGGAGCTCGGCGAGCAGATCGAGGACGAGTGGTCGTACGTCGCCGACCTGACCGACGCCTGGCGCACCCGCTTCGACGAGGTGACCGCCCACCGAGGCGATGACGACCTGACCGACGAGGCCAGTGCCGCCGTGGACATGGCCGTCGACGAGATCGCCCGGATCGAGGATCCGCATCGCGCCATCGACTGGCTGTCCACCTTCCCGCAGGTCGTCCTGCTGACGCTCGGCGAGCGGCCGTGAGGTTCCAGGACGCCGCCCGTGACGCCCGCGCGGTCGTCTACGCCGGGATCCAGGCGGACCCGCAGGTCGCCCGGACCGCCGCGCTGCTCGCCGACGCGACGCCCGGCCAGCGGGTCCTCGCCCGGGCGGTGATGAACGGCCAGACCACCGATCCCGACATCTGGCGCGCGATGTTCCCGACGCTGTTCGGCGCGGCGGCCGCGGCGGACGCGGTCCGCGCTCGGCCGGTCCGAGGCGATCCTGGCCGCCTCGCTCGAGGTCGCCGATCGCGGTGAGCAGGTCCGCAGCCAGGTCCGCGGCGCGCTCGTCGAGGAGCTCACCGCGCAGCTGCTCGCCCGCCGGGTCGGCCCGGAGCCTGTCAGACGCGAACGGCGCGTGCTGTTCGATGGCGTCCGCGCCGAGATCCATCCGTATGACGTCACCGTCGAACGCGACGGCGCGGCCGAGGCGTACGACTGCAAGTGGGGCGCACGCGGGATCAACGCCGACGTGCTCCACCAGCTCGACGACGCGCGGTCGCACGCCGCCGACGAGGACGAGGCGCTCGACGTCGCGCTCGTGGTCTTCGACGCACGACGGTCGTGCGAGATCCGCCTCGCGCGGCAGACCGCGCCCCACGAACGAACGGAGCTGGTCACCCTCGAGACGCTCGATTCGCTGGCCGGGCCGCGGGCGGCCGCGCGGACATGACAGGCTCGTGACCGGGGCGGCGACGCCGGCCGACCCGGACACCTGCTCGTCGACCTATCGCGTCCGGTTCGACGAGGCCGCACCCGATGGCCACATCCGCACCTCGGTCCTGCTCCGCTACACGCAGGACCTGGCGGGCCTCCATTCGTCCGCCCGCGGCTTCGGGCGAGACTGGTACGCCGAGCGCGGCCTGACCTGGCTGGTCCGCGCCGCCGAGGTCGAGGTCCTGGCACCGATCGAGGTCAGCGCCGAGCTCGTCGGGACCACGCGGGTCGTCGGCGGGCGCCGCGTCTGGGCCCGGCGGCGGACCGACTTCGTCGACGAGACCGGGATGCTCGCTGCATCCGTCCTCATCGACTGGGTGCTGCTGGACGCCCGCGGCTCGCCGACCCGGATCCCGTCGGAGTTCGACGCGGTCTTCGGGGCGCCGGCTGCGACGTTCGGGCTGGCACGCGTCGACCCCGGCGTGCAGGGCGCCGACGCGACGCGGACATCCCTGGACGTCAGGCCGCAGGAGCTCGACCCGTTGGACCATGTCAACAACGCGGTCTACGCCGACTGGCTCGACGAGGCGGTGCTCGGCGCCGGCGGCGAGGCGGCCGTCCGCGCGATCCCACGGCTCGCCCGGCTCGAATACGTCCGGGCCGTCGAGCCCGGGACGCACCCCGAGATCACGGTCTGGCCCGAGGCCGGTGGCTGGTCGTGCCGCGTCGCAGGAGTGGACGGCAGCACGCGGACCGACCTTCTGCGCGCACGCCTGGAGCCGCGCGCGGCCGGCTGACGGATGGACCATCATCGGGCAGACGGACGATCACGGAGAGATGCGCGGAGGACGCCATGGACCAGACCATCGACCCGGTCGGCACGCCCGACGCCTACCGCGCCTCGCTCCTGGCGGCGCTCGGCGACGACGACCCGGCCGTCGTCCAGGCGGACACGCCAGCCACGCTGCGTGCGCTCGTCACCGACGCCGGCGACCTCCTCCGCGTCCGGCCCGAGCCGGGCGAATGGTCCGTCCTCGAGTGCATCGGCCACATCACGGACGGCGAGCTGGTGGTCGCGGCACGCGAGCGCTGGATCCTCGCCGAGGACGTGCCCGACATCGTCGGGTACGACCAGGCCCTCTGGGTGGATCGCCTCGAGCACGATGCCGACGACCCGGCGCTCCTGATCGACTTGTTCACGGCGCTCCGCCGCTCGAATCTCGATCTGTGGGCGCGCCGTCCGACCGCGGATCGCGACCGGGTCGGTCGGCACCGCGAGCGCGGTGACGAGAGCTACGGTCTGACGTTCCGGCTGGCGGCGGGCCACGACCGCGTCCACATCGCGCAGGCGCGCCGGGCGCTCGACACCGTCAGGCGGTCCCGCGGACGCTGATCGCCACCTAGCGTGCTGCTGGATCGCGCTCGTACAGGCGCTTGGCCCACAGGTACCCGACGATCGAGATCCCGATGCACCAGGCGACGGCGAGCAGGCCACTGTTCCCGATCGGGGTCCCGAGCAGGAGACTCCGCACCGTCTCGATGATCGGCGTGAAGGGCTGGTTCTGGGCGAACCAGCTGAGGCCGTCCGGCATCGTATCCGTCGGGACGAAGGCGCTGCTCAGGAACGGCAGGAGGACCAGGAAGATCGGGAGGTTGCTCGCAGTCTCGACATCCTTCGGCCACATGCCCAGGGCGATCGAGAACCACGAGATGGCCAGCGCGGCGAGGGCCAGGACACCCACTGCCGCGATCCACTCGGCTGGACCCGTGGTCGGCCGGAAGCCGATCAGCACCGCGACGACCATCACGATGGCGAGTGCCAGGAGGGTCTGGATCGTGCTGCCGATCACGTGGCCGGTCAGGACCGACGTTCGCCCGATGGCCATCGTCCGGAATCGGTCGATGATCCCCTCGGTCATGTCCATCGCCATGGAGAGCGCCGTCCCCTGGGCGGCGCCGGCCACGGTGACCAGGAGGATGCCCGGCAGGACGTAGGCGGTGTATGCGGCTCGTCCACCGGTCGCGCCGCCCAGCCCTGCCCCGAGCGTTCCGCCCAGGACGAAGACGAAGAGCAGCAGGAACACGACCGGGATGCCGGCGATGAAGAAGGTCAGCGACGGGTAGCGGCGCATCCGGCGCAGGTTGCGCCGCAGCATCGTCGCGGAGTCGACCAGGACCAGTGGATACGTGTTCATCGGACAGCCGCTTTCTCATGCGTGGGGTCGCCGGTCAGCGACAGGAAGACGTCGTCGAGATCGGGCGTCTCGACCGTCAGGCCCGCGACCACGATCGAGTCCGCGTCGAGCCTGTCGAGGAGGGCCCGCAGGGAACCGACCCCGCCGTCGCTCGGGATCTGGAGGGTGAGAGACTCGCTATCGCGGGAGGCTCCGTCAAAGGTCCGCGCGGCCCGATCGAGCTCGGCCACGTCGGTGAACGAGAGGCGGATGTGGCCGCCTGACACCAGCCGCTTCAGCTCATCTGCCGTGCCCTGGGCGACCAGGACGCCGTGGTCGAGGACGGCGATCCGGTGGGCGAGCTGGTCGGCCTCGGCGAGGTCCTGCGTCGTCAGGAAGATCGTCACGCCGCCTGCGACGAGGTCTCGCACGGTCTGCCACATCACGCGGCGGCTGCGCGGGTCGAGACCGGCCGTCGGCTCGTCGAGGAAGATGATCCGCGGCTCGCCGATGAGGGTCATCGCGAGGTCGAGACGCCGCTTCATGCCACCGGAATAGGTCGCGACGGGCTTCCCGGCCGCCTCGACCAGGTCGAAGCGTCGGAGCAGCTCGTCGACGCGTCGACGGCCCTCGGCCTTGCCGAGGTGCCGCAGGTCGGCCATCAGCTGGAGGTTCTCCTCGCCGGTGAAGAGCTTGTCGACGGCCGAGAACTGGCCGGTGACTCCGATCTCGGCTCGAACCGCGTCCGGCGCGCGGCCGATGTCGTGCCCCGCGACCGAGACCTCGCCGCCATCGGCGGCGAGCAGGGTCGACAGGATCCGGACCATGGTCGTCTTGCCGGCGCCGTTCGGCCCGAGGAGGGCGAAGACCGTCCCTTCGGCGACGTCGAGATCGATGCCGTCGAGGACGACGTGATCGCCGTAGGACTTGCGCAACCCGGAGACGTGGATCGCCGACCTTCGAGCCGATGGCCGTCATGCCACACCTCCCCGGAGGTCGGCGTGGCGCCCGCGAGGATCAGATGTCGAGGTCTTCGACGGTCGGCTGCTGGGTGGACGGGATGACCATGTCGTACAGCTGTGGCGGGATCTTCGCGCGAAGCTCGTCGAGCGACGCGATGACCTCGAGGATGGACTCAGCGGGCGCGGACCCGTAGCTGATGTTGCCGATCCCGAGATAGCCGCGCCAGCCTGCCGGCTTGCCCTCGGCGTCGACCATCGTGAAGTCGGGACTGCGTTCGATGTGGAGGACGAACTTGCCCGTTCGGCCGCGGTAGACCCGGAAGGTCTCGACGCGGTTGAACGACGAGTTGACCCATTCGCCCAGGAGGATGCCGACGAACCGGACCTTGCGGCCCTTGCCGAGTCCGACCCGGACGATGATCTCGTCGAAGCCCTCGCGCCGACCCTCCTCGACGTCGACGTAGCGGCGGAGGGCAGCGGAGATCGCCGCCGAGAGGTTGCCGCCGGCGAGCTCCTGCGCGCGCTGGTAGAGGCTGAGGTCTCCATCGGAGACGTAGATGGTCTTGTTCGGCACGGCTCCATCGTAACTCCTGACGCGTGACGTAGGTCTACGTAGGAGTATACGTATATAGCGGGACGACGCAAGTGCCCGGTCTAGCCGGTCGTTGTGCTGTCTAGCGGGACGGCGCGGGTGGCGCGCTCGTCAGTGCTGGACGACCTTGGGGAGCCTGGCCGCCTCCGCCACCCACTCCGCGACCTCGGTCTCGGTCGGGACCCTGCGAACGATGCCGGGCCGGGCGGCGGCGACTTCCTGGAGCGTCGTCGCGAGGTTTGCCGGGTTGCGCTGGGCGAGTTCGGCGGGCGAGTCGACACCGGCGGCCTCCAACAGGTCGCTGTACTGCGGGCCGACGCCGGGGACGCGCATCAGGTCGACCTTGTCGACCCAGTCGCGGATCAGCTTGCCGCTGATGCCGGTCGCCTCGGCGATCCTCTCGCGGGCGTCGTGTGTCGCACCGGCCCTGAGCAGGTCGTCCGTCGTGGCGATGCCGACCGTCGCGAGCTTCTGGGCCTGGGCGGGCCCGATCCCCTCGACGTCCTCGACATCCATGTGATGCGTGGCGGTGTCGGCGGGGACGGGCTGGGCCGGCGCAGCTGCCGGCGCTGCCGCTGCAGCGGCAGCCGTTGCCACCGCCGGCGCCGCGGTGCCGGCGCCGGCGCCGCCGGGCTGCCGCAGCGACCGGTGCCGCGACAGCGGCTGCCGTCACGGCGGGTGCCGCGGCTGCGGGCGCGGCGACCGGAGCAGGCTCGCCCTCGGCGAACGCCGCCTTGACCTCGGAGGAGTTCAGGTACCAGAGGAGCAGGACGGGCAGGAGCGCCATCGAGAGGCCGACACCCGTGCCCGGGAACTGCAAGAACGCGAGGACCGCCTCGAAGAGCGCGAAACCGGCCATGAACAGCGCGAAGAAGCGCGCCCACGGCTGCAGCGCCCAGAGGCCCAGCGCCGCGAGGATCCACACGATCCCTGTGGCGATCGCGAGCCAGCCCCACAACCCGACGTGGTCGAACGCCGGGAGGTCGCCGAACGCCCCGAACCAGTCGAATCCGACCATGCGCAAGCCGACGAACAGGAAGGCGAAGCCTGCCAGTCCAGCGAAGAAGCCGATGATCGCGATCAGGATGGGCGGGTTCTTCATGTCTTGTTCCCTCAGCGGTGCGATCCTGTTGCCGGCCGAGCGGCTGCCGAGCGTGACGGCCCTGCACCGCGAAAGGTACAGCGCGGCAGGACCGGTTCGTCAGCCATGTGCGCTGCCCGGATCCGAGTGTGTCGCCCTGGGACGTCAGCTGGGTTCGCTGTCCCCGAAACGATCGTCCGCCCGAGCCTCGGCCAGGCCGCCGAGACGCTCGGTGTACCAGCCGACGCGCACGTCCTGGCGCTCATCGAATGCAGGCACGTAGGGCTTGATGTCGAGGAGCGGCGTCCCGTCGGCCATGTCGACGTCCTCGATCTCGATCGTCGAGCCGGAGACGGCGACGAGCCGCACGGTCGACAGGCCGATCGCGTTCGGCCGGGTCGGTGCGCGCGTGGCGAAGATCCCGTGCGCACGGTCGTCGAGGAACGGCGTCACCGTCAGCCGGACCGACCCGACCAGGTGGAGGTGGTAGATCAAGCGTCAGGTGACTGAAGCCGTCGAGGTCCGCGAGACCCTCGACCAGGTCCGGGTCGAGCTCGATCCGGCCGCGGATGCCGACCGCCGCGGCGGCCTGGATCGGCATGCCCTCGGTCTGCCCGAAGGGCGTGCGGATGACGCCGATCGGCCGAAGCAGGATCGGCTCAGTCATCGATGGCGAGCATCACCTCGGTCGACTTGATGACCGCGACGACGCGCTTGCCCTGGGTCAGCCCGAGCCGCCGAGCGGACTCGGCCGTGATCGCCGACACGATCTCGTGGCCGCCGTCGATGGCGACGACGACCTCGGCCATCACGGCGCCCTCGGTCACCGACGTGACCGTCCCCGGCAGCTGGTTGCGCGCGCTGATCTTCATGATCCGGCTCCTTCCTGCGGATATCCGTCGATGCGGTCGAGCCGCCACGCGGTCTCGTGGTCGTCCTCGAGGAGCGAGAAACCCGGCGGACATCCGTGCTCATCGCTGATGATCGACATCCAGCGTAGACACACGTGCGGCGGGCTGCTCATCCGGACGTCGCACGAAGGGCAGGATCCGGTTCCGAGAAGCGCCGTCCCGCAGCACTCGCAGAGCATCAGGCGATCCCGCGGACGTCCAGGAATCGGCCCCAGTGGAAGAACCTGACCGCCACCAGCACGCCGAACGCGGCGATGACGAGGATGGCCGCGGCGGCGATCGACTGGTCCAGGTCGCCGCCCTGGAACTCGCTGTAGACGACGAGCGGGAGCGTCTGGGTCTTCCCTTCGACGTTGCCCGCGAACATGATCGTCGCCCCGAACTCGCCGAGGGCACGCGCCCAGCTCATGACCACGCCGGCCGCCAGCGCCGCGCCTGCGAGCGGGATCGTGATCGAGCGGAACAGCTGCCGCTCGGTCGCGCCGTCCACCCGGGCCGCGTCCTCGAGATCGCGGTCCACGCCCGCGATGCCCGTCCGCGCCGAGCGCACGAAGAAGGGAGCCGCCACGAAGACCTGGGCCATGATCACGGCCACCGTCGTGAACGGCACGGAGAAGCCGAGGAGGTCGAACGGCGCCGCCAGCAGCCCGCGTCGACCGAACACGAGGAGCAGGGCGAGGCCGGCCACCGACGGCGGCAGGACGATCGGCAGGTCGACGACCGCCTCGATCCAGCCCTTTCCGCGGAACTGCCGACGGGCGAGGACGACCGCGAGTGGCAGACCGAGCGCCACCGTCACGACGAGGCTGATGGCGGTCGTGTACAGGCTCAGCCAGAGCGCCTCGAGGACCACCGGCGAGGTCAGCGCGACCTGGAGCGACCCGACGACGATCGACCGGCCGACGAGGGCGAGGACCGGCAGGCCGAGGAACAGCGAAAGGAGGAGGGCGAGCGCTGTTACCGAGCGCTCGCCCCATGGACCCGACCGGTGCGTGGCAGGCCGCGAACGACCCGCCACGTCCCCAGTCCCGGTCGGTCCCCCCGTGGTGCTTTCGATCACGACGCCGGTGGCAGGAACCCGAGGTCCTTGAGGATGGCCTGGCCATCGGGACCGGCGAACCAGTCGAGGAAGGCCTTGGCCGCGACCGGGTTCTGCGAGGCCTTGACCACCACACCGTCATAGGCTGCGGGCACGTTCGCCGAATCAGGGATGGCGATCGTCGTCACCTTGTCGGA
The DNA here is from genome assembly GCA_963813225.1 of uncultured Chloroflexia bacterium. Classification (GTDB taxonomy): domain Bacteria; phylum Chloroflexota; class Limnocylindria; order Limnocylindrales; family CSP1-4; genus SPCO01. The sequence continues at coordinate 443,391 of CAWEYB010000001.1, forward strand.
CCCCTTGGCATCGGTCACGTACACGATGCCGGCGTCCCCCTCGCCAAGCGCGATCTTGGAGAGAAGGGCGGCGACGTTGTCCTCCTTGGACGCGATGTTCCCCGTGTACTTGGCGACGAAGTCGGCCGGATAGCCGGCCACCTTGGCCAGGTTGCCCGACGAGCTGGGTCGCGTACTTGGTGATCGGAACGGCGTCACCGGCGGCGATCACCTTGACCCCGGGCTTGGCGAGATCCATCGGGGAGGTGATGCCCGCCGGGTTGGCGGTGGGCACGACGATCGTGAGCTTGTTGCCTGCGAACGGGACCAGGTCGCCGTCGGCCAGACCCTTGTCGACGAGCTTCTGCGGGTTGGTCGTGTCGGCGGACAGGAAGACATCGGCCGGAGCACCCTGCTCGATCTGCGTCTCCAGGGCGGATGAGGCATCGGTCGACACGGTGACGGTCGTGCCCGGGTTCGCTGTCTCGTACGCGGCCTTCGCCTTGGTGAGCGCGGCCTTCAGCGATGAGGCGCCGTAGACCGTGAGCGCGGCCCCCGACGCGCCCGACGGAGCGGCCGACGCGGCCGCCGAGGCAGCGGCCGAGGGCCGCAGTCGCCGCGGTGCTCGGCGACGACCCGGAGCCCGAGCAGGCGGCCAGGACGAGGGCGAGGATCGCCACGGCCGGGACAAGGCGGGACTTCATGCGCGTGGCTCCTTTGCGGTCGGGATCTCGACGATCACGTTGGTGGCCTTGACGACGCAGACCGCCTCGTCGCCGACCTTGAGGCCCAGCTCCTCGACCGCCTCCGCGGTCATGAGGCTGACCATCCGATGCGGCCCGGCGATGACCTCGACGACCGCGGCGACGCGATCCTTCTCGATGCGGGTGACGATGCCGGGGAAGCGGTTGCGCGCGGACTGGGCGACGATCGGCCGATCCGTCGATGCCTTGCGGCGCTCGTCGAGAAGCCGGCTGACCTCTTCGATCTCGACGAGCCGCTGGCCGCCGGTCGAACGCTCCATCCGGAGGCGTCCTTCGGTCTCCCAGCGCCGCAGCGTCTCGACCGACACGCCGAGCATCTCGGCGGCCTGGCCCACCCGAAGGCGAGCGCTCGTGTGCTCGTACGTTTGTGTCATACCGTGGAGTATCCACGGTTATCGGGAATCGTGTCTAGGGGTTTCCAGGGTTGCACACAGGGATGGCGTCGCGACGACGACACGTTGGCGGCGTCAGCCTGTGTCGGGTTGACGATGCTGGCATCCTGCCGCCATGAGCACCCTGTACGAATCGGCCGGGGGCGAGGCCGGTCTGCTGCGTCTGGCGGCGGCCTGGCACGAGCGGGTGATGGCCGACCCGGTCGTGAGTCACGCGTTCCGGCACGGCTTCCAGCCCGACCATACCCAGCGCCTGGCCGCCTACTGGGCCGAGGCCCTCGGCGGACCGCCGGCCTACTCGACCGCGTTCGGTGACGAGAGCTCCGTCGTGCGCATCCACAGCGGGAACGGTGAGCACGAGGATATGGACAGGCGCGCGATCGCCTGCTTCGACCAGGCCCTGGAGGACGCCGGCCTGGCCGGGGACGACGCGCTCCGGCAGGCTCTCCACGACTACTTCGCCTGGGCGACCACGACCAGCATGGCCCGGTACGACGAGTCGGCCGACGACGTACCGGAAGGTCTCCCGATCCCGCGCTGGTCGTGGGACGGACTCGAGAGCGGCTAGCCGAACGCCACGCCCTCCACGGCCGCCGATGGCACGATGTCCGGCTGCTTCGCCATCCGGAAGGACGCGACCAGGCCAAGGAGGCCGGCGATGAGCGGCACGAGGAGCGCTACCTGGAGCGCCACTGGCCTGACCTCGGTATTGATGCGGATGATCTCGGCCTTGACCTCCGGCGACTGCCCGACGAGCTGCTCGTCGAGCTGCGCGTTCGTCATCAGCTCGGCGTCATCGGTCAGGGCCTGGGCGACCTGCTGTTGCTCGGCCGGGCTGAGGACGGTGCTCGCCTCGGCAGCCGCCGTGAACGCGAAAGCGAGGGTCGCGAGCATGACGCCGCCCGCCATCGCCAGCCCGAACGACAGGCCGAACGACCCCGCGGCGGAGTTCACCCCGGCCGCCTCGCTGATGCGTTCCTCGGAGATCGGCGCCAGCGTGTAGTTGTTGAGCTGGGACACGAGGAGTCCGAGGCCCGACCCGGCCACGATCAGCGGGATCGCGAGCCACAGGCCCGAATCCGCTCGCGGGACCAGCGGCAGCATCACCACGATTCCGATGGACAGGAGCGCGAAGCCCAGCTGGATGACGCTGCTCGAGCGGCGATGGGTGGACCGGCGACCGGCCAGGATCGCTACGGCGAACATCGACAGGGACAGCGGCGCGATCGACAGGCCAGTCTGCAGCGCGTTGTAGCCGAGGACCATCTGCAGGAAGATCGGGAGCGCGATCATCATCCCGCCGAGCGCGATGTTCTGGAGCATCTGACCGCTGATCCCGAGACGGAAGATCGCCGCGCGGAGCAGGTCCGGGTCCAGCAGCGTGACCTTGCCCTGCGCCTTCCGGCTCGTGAGCCACCGCCACAGCAGGCCGAGCGCGATGATGCCGACGAGGATCAGGATGCCGACCGCCTCCGCGCCTTCCTGCCAGGCGAGGATGCCCAGCACGATGCCGCCCATCCCCAGGACGGACAGGAGCGCGCCGACCGGATCGAGGTGCCGATCGCCGGTGTACGGGACGTCGCGCACCAGACGGATCCCCGCCAGGACGATGCCGATGACGACGAGCTCCAGGGCGAAGCCGACCCGCCACGACAGGAACGTCGTGACGAAGCCGCCCAACAGCGGACCGACCGCTGCCGCGATCGCCGCCGAGGCGCCGACGAGCGCGTACACCCGCTTCTGGGCGGCGCCCTCGAAGTTGCCATGGATCAGCGACTGCATCGCGGGAAGGAGGAGCGAGGCACCGAGCCCGCCCAGGATCGCCCAGAAGATGACGACCGGCACGATCGTCTGCGCGAGCACCATCGCCAGGGCACCGACGGCGTAGCCGAGCAGGCCCAGGACGTACGCCCGCCGGCGTCCGATGAGGTCGCCGATCTTGCTGCTGATCAGGATGAACGCCGCCGACACGAGCGCCTCGAGCGCGATGGCCGACTGCACGCTGCTGACGGTCGTCCCCAGGTCGTGGACGACGGCGGAGATCGAGACGTTCATGAGCGACGTGTCGACCACGAGGACGAACATCGCCATGGCAAGGAGCAGCGCGAGGCGCGGGTTCCAGGCGCCCTCAGCGCTGTCCGGGACGGGCGCCGCTGCGGCGCTCGCGGGTTCCGCCATTGATGTTCCCCCCTGTGAGCGGGAGCCGTGCTGGCTCTCGATCATAGAGGGTGGTGCACGGCCGCATCCGGGACGGCCGCTCGGCGCGATCGCGCGAGGGCCGGAGCCTCAGCCGGCTGCCTTCTTGACCAGAGCGGCGATCCGGGCCTCCACCGTCGGTGTCAGCTTGATCACCGCGAACTCGGTGGGCCACATGTCGCCGTCGTCGAGGCCCGCGTCGGGCTGGAACCCGACGGTCGAGTAACGGACCTTGAACTTGGACTTGGGCTTGAAGAAGGCGATCACCTTGCCGTCCTTGCCCTCCCTGGCGTACGCCGGCATGCCGTAGTAGGTCTTTGGCGCGAGGGATGGCACCGCGGCCGTGACGATGTCGTGGATCCGCTCCGCCATCGCCCGGTCGTCGGGCGGCATCTTGGCGATGCTGTCGGTGAGGTCCTGGAGGCCTGCGGCCCGCTCCTCGCGGGGCTGCGTTTGGACGCGGCCTTCCGCTCAGCGGCGGCCGCCCGGGCGGCGGCCTTCTCTTCCTCGGACCAAACGCTGTCCGCGTCGTGCGTCTGGGCCTTCGCCTTCGTTGGCTGCTTGGTCGGCATCTCGGCTTCTCCTTGGCTGGTGTCCAGGGTCACTCCACCCTAGGGCGGGATCGCCACGAGCGCTTCTCCAAACCTGCTCGATCGAACGGTTCCCCAACGTACAGCATCGCGATGGAGATCCGCGTCTGAGACCGCGCCCGCTTGACATCGCAATAGATAACGATATATCGTGTTGCACAGTGATACAGCTCATGAAAGGAGCAACACGATGAAACGAGACTCGATGCCGGGCGGCCGCCGCCGGCCGGCGGATCCAGATGGAGCGTGGGCCCACCGGTCCCGAGGCGAGGCCCGCCGAGGCGGACCGGGCTTCGGGATCGGCCGACCCGGGTTCGGCCAGATGCCCGGCGGCCGGGCACGACGCGGCGATATGCAGGCGGCGATCCTCGCTCTTCTCGCGGAGCAGCCGATGCACGGCTACCAGTTGATCCAGGAGCTCGCCACCCGGAGCGGGGGCGTGTGGACACCGGGTCCAGGATCCGTCTACCCGACGCTCCAGGCGATGGAGGAGCAGGGCCTGGTCGCCGGCGAGCAGGACGGCAGCCGCCGCGTGTTCTCGCTGACGGACGCCGGCCGAGCGGCCGTCGAGTCGCACGAACATGATCGCTCGCCGATGCCCTGGGAACAGATCGCCGAGGCATCCGGCCCACGCCTTGACCTGCGCCAGTCGATCGGCGCCCTCTTTGCGGCCAGCGCCCAGATCGAGCGCACCGGAACCGCCGACCAGGTCGAGAAGGCCGTCGCCTTGATCGACCAGACCCGCAAGGCGCTGTACCTCCTCCTGGCCGAGTAGCGGCCTTCCTGCGCGGATCCCGCGCCAACACCCTCTGAAGGACCCATCGATGATCAACCTCAGATCACAGCGGCTCCCGCTGCTGATCATCCTCACCATCAGCTTCCTGAGCACCGTCGGCATGGGGCTCGTCTTCCCAGTCCTGCCGTTCGTCGTCGGCGCGCACGTCACAGACCCGGGCGCGACCGCGTTCTGGGTCGGCATCCTCGAAGCCGTCTATGCAGCCTGCGCCTTCGTCGCCGCACCCTTCCTTGGTGCACTGTCCGATCGGATCGGACGGCGCCCCGTCCTGATCGTGAGCCTCATCGGATCGGCGGTCGGCTGGGCCCTGTTCGGCCTCGGCGGAGCGCTCTGGATCCTGCTCCTTGCGCGGGTCATCGACGGCCTGACGGCCGGTGACATGTCCGTTGCGTTCGCCTACCTGGCCGACATCACGGATGCAGACGATCGGGCGCGGCGGTTCGGGTTGGCCGGCGCCGTAGGCGGCGTCGGGTTCCTCGTCGGCCCGGCGATCGGTGGGTTGCTGGCGTCGGTGAGCCTCACGGCGCCGCTGTTCGCGGCAGCAGCCGTGACGCTGCTGACCGCGATCCTGGCCGCCATCGCGTTGCCCGAGAGCCTGCGCGCCGAGCGACGCGCGACGCGACTCTCCCTCGCCGACGTCGATCCATTCCGTGCCCTTCGTGACGCGGTGCGCCGCCCGGAGCTGAGCACCCTGGTCGTCGTGTTCGCTCTCGCGGCGGTGCCCCTGGCCGTGCTCGCGGGCAACCTGCCCGTGCTCGCCATGGACACGCTGTCGTGGAACGCCGCACAGGTCGGGCTGCTGATGTCAGGAGTCGGCGTCGTGGACATCGTCGTCCAGGGCGGGCTGCTGGCAGTGCTGCTGCGGATCATGGGCGAGCGCGGCCTCGTGATCGGTGGCCTGCTCGGCCAGGCGGTCGGCTGCGGCCTGATCGTCGTGATGGCGGCCTTCGTGCCCTCGTCGTTGCTGCTGGTCGTGGGTACGCTGTCGTTCGCGATGGCCCAGGGCGCGACCGGTGCCGTCCTGCAGGGACTGCTCTCCAAGGCCGTGGGTGACGAGGAGCAAGGCTGGCTGGCCGGCAGCATGTCGGCCATCGGCTCGGCGGTGCAGATGGTGGGACCGCTCCTGGGTGGGCTGCTCTACCTGCGCGTCGCGTCCTTCGCCCCGTACCTGCTGGCCGTCGGTGTGCTGCTGGCGGCGGCGATCCTCGTTCGAGGACGTGCGTTCGCCACGAGCGCCACGAAGAGTCCGGACGGCGCGGTCGGCGCCGGCAGCGTGGTCGGGGCCGCGGCCTGACGCGCCGCGTTCCCGTCCAGTCGCTTCGCCAGCGGTCCAGCCTCTGCAGCGATTCCGGCGGGGCCTATCCGCCGACGATGGCCGAGCGTCGCGCCTCAGCCGAAGGAGCAGTGCAGGCTGACCTTGTCGAGCGCACGCTCGAGGACAGCAAGCTCGTCGTCGTCGAGCCGCTCGATGAACAGCTTCGACACTCCCTCGAGATGGACGGGAACCGCATCCCCGAGCCGCGCCAGGCCCGCATCCGTCAGGCGCGATGACGACACCCCGCCCATCCGCGTCCGAGCTCGTCCGCCTGACGTGCCCCTCCTCGACCAGACGGTCGACGCGGCGGGTCATCGCCGATCGCGAGCTGAACGTCTTGGTCGCCAGGTCGGTCATGCGCAGCTCGCCGCCGGCGATGGCGAGCTGAGCGAGCACGTCGAAGTCGCCCAACGGGAGGCGCGCCTTCATCGCCAGATCCGTCGACAGCTCCCGCATGAGTGATGCGTGCGCCTTCAGCAAGGACCGCCAGGCTGCCAGGCCGCGCTCGTCCGGAAGTGCGTCCTTGATGAGGCCGTCCAGGACGTTCGCGGGATCGGCGGGAGTCAGGTACTTGCATATGCACCTACTGTCGGCGTATGGTGTTTGCAGTCGCAAGTATAGGCGACACAGCCCGCAAAGGAACGACCCACGATGATCACCGCAACCCGCCCGACCGACAGCCCGACCAGCGATCGATTCGGCATCCAGGCAGACGAGGCCCAGGTACAGCGGGCGACCGCCGCACTCGAGGCGAACGGCTTCCGCGTCCTCCGCGCCACGAACGCAGCCGAGGCCAAGCGGATCGTCCTGGACCTGATCCCGGAGGGGGCGAACGTCCACCACGGAGCCTCGAAGACCCTTGACGTCACCGGGATCACCGAGGAGCTCGAGACGTCCGGCCGGTACGAACCGGTCGGCCCGCGCATCCGGGCGATGGACCGCGCGACGCAGGGCGACGAGATCCGGCGAGAGGCCGGCGTCCCTGACGTGATGCTCGGCAGCGTCCACGCCGTCACCGAGACCGGTTCCCTGCTCGCCGCGTCGATGAGCGGCAGTCAGCTGGCCGCCTACGCCGCCGGTGCCGGCCGGGTGATCCTCGTCGTCGGCACGCAGAAGGTCGTGGCCGATCTCGAGGAGGGTCTGCGTCGGATCGACGAGTACGCCCTCCCGCTCGAGGACGCCCGCGCGCTGGAGGCGTACGGCATCCACAGCGCCGTGAACAAGGTCCTGATCGTCAATCGGGAGATCGTCCCGGGGCGCGTCACCGTCGTCCTGGTCGACGAGGTCCTCGGCTTCTAGCGCCAGGCGCCTGGGGCCGACCACCAAGAAGGCCGTTGCATCGCCGCCGACCAGCGACGAACATCCGCCAGGTGACGATCCCTGACTACGACTATCACGGGCTGATCGCCTCGACGTGGGATCTCTGGCGGGACGACACCGCCGACTGGAGTGATCGCGGCTTTTACTTCGATGTCATCCGGCGATACGGTGAGCCGGCGCTCGATATCGGCTGCGGGACCGGTCGGCTCGTCCTCGACTACGCCCAGGCCGGCATCGACATCGATGGCGTGGACAACTCGCCAGAGATGCTCGATATCTGCCGCGCCAAGGCAGCCGCCTTGAACCTCTCGCCGACCCTCTACGAGCAGGACATGCGGGCGCTCGATCTGCCACGTCGGTATCGCACGATCGTCGGCTCGTCGAGCGTGCTGCAACTGCTGGCGGATGTCGACGCGGCGCGCGAGGTGCTGCGGCGTTGCTTTGTCCACCTCGAGCCGGGCGGCGCGTTCGTGACGCCGTTCTTCTTCGATTGGCGGGAGGGCGAACCGCTCGATACGGGCTGGGAGCTCCTGTTCACGAAGACTCGGCCAGAGGACGGGGCCATCGTCAGGAGCTGGGTGCGCGAATGGCGCGAGCCCGCCAGGCAGTGGTGGCACACGCAGCAGCGGTTCGAGGTCGAGGTCGACGGCGAGATCGTCGAGCGTGAGGAGCAGCAGCGCTCGCCGGAAGGCCGGTGGTACAGCCAGGAGGAAGCCATCAAGCTGTACGACGACGTCGGGTTCATCGACATCCAGCTGTTCCGGGAATTCGAGCTGACGCCTGCCACGGCCGGGGATCGCCAGTTCAGTGCGCTCGGCGTGAAACCCTAGCTTGGAGCCTCGTTCGCGGCCGCGACTCGCTCCCCGAGAGTGTCCGTGGCGCGTCCCGTGCTGCCCAGCCGCTCCGCGATCCGGACGAGCGCCAGCAGATCCTCACGGGGCGTGTCGAGCAGCTCGGGTGGAGGGGTCGCGAACACCACCTCCAGGCGGCGAAAGGTCTCGCGGCCGGCCTCGGTCACTTCGAGGATCTTGACCCGCCGGTCGGTCGGGGAGGGCCTTCGGACGATCTCGCCGCGCGCTTCGAGCCGATCGACGATGTCGGTGACCCACGCCGGGTCGACACCGAAGCGGGTCGCGAGCTGGTTCGTGGGACCGGGTGGCGATTGACAGATAGCCCCGAGGAACTGGGCCATGACCCTGCTCAGACCCATGTCCTCGATCTCGTGACCGACCGTCTCCAGGCGACGCTGCCCGTGCTCCATGAGAAGGCGCCACGCACGCCGCGCGAGCTCCTGCCGATCGTCCTGCTGATCCGTGACCATTGGTTAACAGTACACTATCGTTGACGTAGGACAACGATTGGCATTACACTCGCGCCTCGATCCTTGGTCTACGAGCCGGTTTCCAAGCGGCTCAGCCTCCGAGTGTTCGAATGCCTCGGACACGTCGACGCGGCACGCCGCACGAACCACATCGTGAAGTCCCCAGGAGAGATCGGTTGAGCAGCTTCTTCGTCAGCCTCGGGCGATTCACCGTCCGCTTCAGGTTCCTGATCGTCGTGGCCTGGATCGTCGTCACGATCCTCGCCGTCCGGCTCCTGCCTTCGCTGAGCGACGTGGCCAAGGACACGACGAGTGGCTTCCTGCCGGCCAACACCCCGAGCATGCAGGCGGCCGCCATGGCGGCGCCGTTCCAGGACGCGTCGCTGGCCGCCGCGACCCTGGTGGCCGCGCGCGACGGCGGGCTGACGGCGGCCGACAACGCGGCGATCGACGCGACTCGAGGCAGCAGATCCGCGGCATCGACAAGGTGAAGGTCGTCGCTGACCTCGGCGTCTCGCAGGATGGACAGGCACGCCAGGCGCTCGTCGAGGCGGCCGTCGTCGCGTTCAGCGGCGGTCCCGAGGCGCAGGGCGTCGTCGACGACGATCCGCGGGACGTTCACGCCGGCCGGGCGTCCCGGCTGGTCTCGACGTCCACCTGACCGGCCAGCTGGCGACCCAGGTCGACACGGTCGCCGCGTCGGGATCCTCGCAGACCACGACCTCAGCTGCTCTCGCTCGCTGTTCATCATCGTGCTGCTCGCTGCTCGCCTTCCGCGCGGCGCTTGCGCCGCTCGTGACGCTCCTGCCGGCCGCATTCGTGCTGGTCCTCTCCGGCCCGGTCATCGCCGAGTCCACGAAGATCGGCGTCCAGGTCTCGTCGATCACCCAGCTCTTGCTGATCGTGCTGATCCTCGGCGCCGGGACGGACTACGGCGTCTTCCTGGTGTTCCGCGTCCGCGAGGAGCTCCGACGAGGCCTGACGCCGCACGAGGCCGTCGTCCAGTCGGTCAGCCGGGTCGGGGAGTCGATCACCTTCTCGGCGTTCACGGTCATCGCGGCGCTGCGTGAGCCTGGTCCTCGCCGAGTTCGCCTTCTACCAGAGCCTCGGGCCGGCCCTCGCGATCGGCATCGCGCTGATGCTGCTGGCGGGCCTCACGCTGCTGCCCGCGCTGCTCGCGATCTTCGGACGCGCCGTCTTCTGGCCGACGGGCGCGGCACCGCGCACCCACGACCGCCACGGGCTCTGGGATCGGATCGGCATCTTCGTGACCCGTCGACCCGGCCCCGACGCTCCTGGTCGGGCCTCATCCTCTTCGGCGGTCCTCGCGCTGACCCTCACTCACGACAGGCGTGGCCGGGTTCGGTGACGTCGCGATCGAGCCCGAGCGGCACCGATTCGGCGGCCGGCTCCGCCCTGATCGCGGAGCATTTCCCGTCGTCGAACGCCGGCCGCAGCGCGGTCCTGATGCAGTTCCCGCAGTCGGTCTGGGACGATCCGTCGGTCCTCGCAGCCGGCCCAGACGGGCCTCGCGGCCGTGCCGGAGTTCAGCGGGCTCGTCGGCCCGCTCAACCCCAACGGCGTTCCGCTTGACCACCGACCAGCTGACGCAGCTCCACCAGACGCTCGGCCCGGCCCGGGAGCTGCCGCCCGTCCCGACGACGGACGGCCGTCCCGGCCGAGCTGTACAACGCCTACCGCGCGACCGGCCAGCTGATCAGCGCCCGACGGCCACACGTCCAGTACTCGGTCGAGTTCGGCGAACGGCGACACCTCCAGCCCGGCCGTGCTCGAGACCGTCCCGCGATGCGGGCGAACGTCGATCAGCGTGGCGCAGGCAGCCGGCGCGTCGGCCAGTGGCGTCTTCGGCCAGGTCGCGTTCGCCTACGACATCAGCCACATCTCCGGGTCCGACCTCGCCCGGATCATCCCGATCGTCGCGATCCTGATCGGGATGCTCCTGGCGATCGTGCTGCGGAGCCTTGTCGCGCCGCTCTACCTCGTCGCGAGCATCGTCCTCTCGTACCTGGCCGCGCTCGGGCTGGTCGGGATCGTCTTCGTGCACCTCGGCGGCCAGGACGGGATCAACTTCATCCTGCCGTTCCTGATGTTCGTCTTCCTGATGGCGCTCGGCTCCGACTACAACATCCTGATCATGAGCCGCATCCGGGAGGAGGCCCATGACGCTCCCGCTGCGCGATGCCGTGGCCCGGGCGATCGGCCGGACCGGCAGCACGATCACGACGGCCGGGGTGATCCTCGGCGGCACCTTCGCGGTCCTGGCCGTCGCCGGCGGCTCGGCCGGCGGCGGTCAGATCCAGCAGATCGGCTACGGCGTTGCCGTTGGGCGTCCTGATGGACACGTTCCTGCGTTCGCTCGCTGCTCGTGCCGTCGATCGTCGTCCTGCTCGGGCGCGTGGAACTGGTGGCCGTCCACGCTCGCAAAGGATGAGATGCCGTCGGAGCGCGACGGCGATGCGACCCCCGCCGAGGTGCCAGCCTGACGATCCCTGGTGGCGGCTCGGGGTAGCGTTGCCGACGTGCGCAACAGGCACTGACCCGGCAACCAAGGAGGGCGCCAGCCGTGTTCGTCTTCGGGGTCCACCCGCTCGAGCTTGTCGCCCGGACGGTGATCGTCTACGTGGTCTTCGTCGCGGTCCTCCGCGTCTTCGGCAAACGAGAGCTGGGTCAGTTCACGATCTTCGACCTCGCCCTCCTGCTGCTCGCGGCCAACGCCCTTCAGCCGGCGATGACCGGACCCGACAACTCCGTGCTTGGCGGACTGGTCATCGTGGCGACGATCTTCGCGCTCAATTGGCTGACGGCGATGGTGCGAGAGCGAGTGCCCTGGGTCCGTCACGTGCTCGAACCCGACCCGACCGTGCTGGCCCGTGACGGCGTCTGGGTCGACAAGTCAGTCAAAGCCGAGGACCTCGACCCCGAGGATCTCGCGGCGGCGCTGCGAGAGCACGGTCTGGATAAGATCAAGGACGCTCGGCTCGTCGTGCTCGAACAGGACGGCTCGATCAGCGTCGTTCCGAAGGAAAGCGACAGCGAGGCACTCCGCCGGCGTCGCCTTCGGACGCGCCGCGTCTAGCGAGCGGCGTCAGCGGAGCACGCCCGTCAGCTGCGAGACGTTCCAGGCGACCGGGAGGAGCAGAGCCAGCGCTCCCGGCGCTGCCGCACGGATCCGCCATGCGGGATCCGCCAGCCGGACCAACGCGAGGATGACCACGACTGCCACGCCCTTGCCGAGGATGCCGACGACCGGTCCGAGCGGGTTCAGCTCGACCGCACCGAAGAACGTGAGCGCGACGAACGTGGTGGCGGCGTCGAGTGCCAGCAGGAACGCGAAGACGACTGCGATCCGCATCATCTGTCGCGATCGAGCAGCAGGAGTGAAGAGGGTGCCCTGGGGCGTCATTCGAGCTCTCCGCTTCCGCAGGATGGGATGGCGCGCCCGACGGTAGCGAAGGCGCACTCATGACAATCGAGATACCGAGTAGTCACTTTGAGCACGATGGCGGGATCGTGACCTGACGTCGCTCGGACGACGTCGCGACATGACCCTGCCGCGCGAGCGGCGATCGCTAGACTGGCGCCGTGGCTCTTCCTCTGGGCTGGGACCGGCGGAACTCCCGGACGCTGCGTTTTGTCGCCCCGGAGCTGGAGCACGCGTACCAGCACGACGACGAGACTGACGGTATCCGGCGCGTCCGAACGGCCAGTCTTGTCGCGATCGGCAACTGGGTCGCGGTCGCCATCCTCGCGCCACCAGCACTTGGGATCGCAGCGGGCCCGATCTGGCTCATCTGCGGGACGATGGTCATCGTTTGCCTCGTCAGCGCGGCGCTGAGCAGGTGGGCCACGACGCAGCGCCGGCGCGACGCGATCGGCCTCGGTCAGCAGCTTGTGGCCGGGACGGCGGTTCTCCTGCTGACCACCGTCACGGGCACGTTTGCGGTGTATGCGATGCCCGGGATCATGCTGACGGCCGTGTACGGTTTCTCGATCACTCGTCACCCTTTCGCCGGTGCCGTCGGTATCAGCATCGCCTACTGCGCCCTCTTCTTCGCGTTCGGCCTTGCTCTCGAGCTCGGCCCGGAGCTCGTTCTCCAGCTGTTCATCCTGGCGGCGACGGTCGTGGCGGGATGCGTCGGTGCCTACCTGCTCGAGGCGTCGCAGCGGAGGGCGTACGCCCAGGGCCGCCTCGTCGAAAGCCTGCGTGACGTCGTGGACCAGCTGCTCCACCATTACCTCTCACCTGACGTGGCCGCCGCGCTGATCGCAGATCCCGGCCGCGCGGCGCTCGGTGGCGAAGAGGTCGAGGTGACGGTGCTGTTCGCCGACCTGCGGGGCTACACCGCCTACGCCGAGCACCTGGCACCGTCGGCCGTCGTCGCGATGCTGAACGACGCGTTCGGGACGATCGTGCCGATCGTGCTCGAGCAGGGCGGCACCGTGGTGCAGTTCGTGGGCGATGCGATGATGGCGATCTTCAATGCGCCGAACCGGCAGGCCGACCACGCATTGCGGGCGGCGAGGACCGCACTCGAGATGCAGCGCGCCATTGCTGCATTGCCGGGCGCCGGCGACCGACCGCAATTTCGAGTCGGGATCAACACCGGCCCTGCCCTGGTCGGAAACGTGGGCGCCTCCGAAGTGCGCACCTTCTCGGCCATCGGCGACGCTACCAACCTCGCCGCTCGCCTCCAGTCGTTCGCGGAGCCCGGCAGCGTCGTCATCAGCGGCCCCACGTACGAGCGCCTCGACGGCCGGGCCACGGTCCGCCCGCTCGGGACGCCGGCACTCAAGGGCAAGTCAGAATCCGTCGAGGTGTTCGAGCTTGTCGCCCTGCGAGCGGGGTGACTGCCTTGCGCGACGGGACGGCGCATCATGAAAATCACCATGACGAACGGCGCGATCGATACAGACCTGGGCTGGTTTCTCGAGGCGCGGTTCGGGATGTTCGTCCATTGGGGCCTGTACTCGCTGCCCGCCCGCCACGAATGGGCGATGAGCCGGGAGCAGATCGCTCCCACCGACTACGAACGCTACCTCCGCTATTTCGAGCCTGACCTCTACGATCCCCGCGAGTGGGCGAAGACCGCCGCCGAAGCCGGGATGCGTTACGTCGTTCTCACGACGAAGCATCACGAAGGGTTCTGCCTCTGGGATTCAGCCTTGACCGACTACTCCGTGATGGCCACGCCGTATCGCCGGGACCTGATCGGGCCGTTTGTCGATGCGATGCGCGCGGCCGGCCTGAAGGTCGGCTTCTACCACTCTCTCCTGGATTGGCACCATCCCGACTTCGCGGTCGATGACTTCCATCCCTTGCGAAACCGCAGCGACGTCGCGGCCCTGAACGAAGGTAGGGACGCAAACCGGTATCGCGAGTACCTCCACGGCCAGGTCCGGGAGTTGCTGACTCGATACGGCAAGATCGACTACCTCTTCATGGACTTCTCCTACGAAGACGGCACGATCCCTGAGTCGTCCGTCCTGTCCGGCAAGGGCCCCGACTACTGGAGGTCCGCCGAGCTCCTCGCCATGGTCCGGGAGCTGCAGCCCGGCATCGTCGTCAACGATCGCCTCGGCATCCCGGGCGACTTCGTCACGCCCGAGCAGTACCAGCCGGCCGGGCCTATGTCGGCTGACGGCGAGCCCATCGTCTGGGAGGCGTGCCAGACCCTCAACGGCAGCTGGGGTTACGACCGCGACAACCTGGACTACAAGCCGGTCGACCTGTTGGTCCGGATGCTCGTCGACGGTGTCTCCAAGGACGGCAACATGCTGCTCAACGTCGGTCCCACCGCTCGCGGCAACTTCGATCCGCGCGCGACCGCGTCCCTCCGCGGCGTGGGCGAATGGATGCGGCTCCATGGCCGGTCCATCTACGGCGCCGGCGCGTCCACGTTCACTCCCCCAGCGGACGCCCGCTATACGCAGCGTGCCGACCGGCTGTACCTCCACCTCTTTGCGTGGCCGTTCCAGCACGTTCACCTGCCCGGCCTTGCCGGCAAGGTCGACTACGCTCAGCTGCTCAACGATGCGTCGGAAGTCGGCCGTCGTCTCACTGCCCCCGGGCGCGCACGCGAGCACGATCCACCCGGGCGGACAGCCCGAGGGCACGCTGACGCTCAAGCTCCCCGTGCAACGCCCGGACGTCGCAGTTCCCGTGATCGAGCTGTTCCTCGCCGGATCGTGATCGTCGCCTAACGCAGCGTGGCTGGCTTTACTCCGAACGACTGCCTGAACGTTTGATCGGCAGCTGGGGTCGTCGTCTGACGGAGCCGGACCACTCAGGCGGTGACCGGCTCCGCTGAGTCCGCCGTCTCGGCGACGTCGAAGGTCGTGCGCATCGGCTCCTCGTGCATGAAGGCAACCGCGATGACCGCGATGATCGCCCCGACGACGCCGACCCAGAACGTCGCCGCGATCGCGATCGAGAACGCTTCGTAGATGGCATGGACGATCGCCGGGATCAACGGCGCGATCTGAGGCTGCTGAGCGGGCGGGACGCTGGCCAGGATCCGCTGGCCGAGATCCCCCGTCCCGGTCAGGTCCACCCCGCCGCCTCCCGCGAACCCGTCGACGACCGGCTGGGGCACGCCGCCCGCGACGAGCTGTTTCGGGATCTCGGTCACGAGGCGGGTCGCCAGGAGCGAGCCCGCCAGGGTCAGCCCGATCGTGCCGCCGATCTGCTGGAAGAACGTCAGGCTGGCCGTGGCCACCCCGATCCGGGCGGCATTGACCGAGTTCTGGACGACGAGGGTGAAGACGGCGAACGACGGACCGATGCCCAGACCGGCGATCACCATCCAGAACCAGAGCACCGGCCGGGGCGTCTCGGCGGTGAGCTTGGTCATGAGCGCGAGGCCGACCGCGAGCATGACCAGCGAGACGAGCATCAGGATCTTGTACTTCCCGGTCCGGGCCACGATCTGCCCCGACATCGTGGCGCTCACGATCAGGCCGCCAACGAGGGGCAGGAGGTTGTAGCCCGAGATCGTGGCGCTCGCCCCGCCGACCGTCTGCAACCAGCGAGGCAGGAAGATGACCGCCCCGAAGAAGCCGAAGGCGGCGAGGAACATCGCGGTCACGGAGACCGAGAAGTTGCGGATCCGGAACAGGCCGAGCGGGACGATCGGATCCGCTGCCCGCGACTCGATCCAGATGAAGACGGCCGTTATGAGGAGCCCGACCAGGATCAGGCCGCCGACGGCCGGATCGGTCCAGTCGCCGGTGCCCTTGTTGGTCAGGCCGATCAGGATCAGGCTGATCGCCGCGGCGAAGACCGCCGCCCCGAGGTAGTCGATGTTCCGGGCCGCGTCCGGCCGCTTGATCGCCGGCAGGAGCCGCGAGATGATGACCAGCGAGATCAGGCCGATCGGCACGTTCACGAAGAAGATCCAGTGCCAGCCGACCGTGTCGGTGATCAGCCCGCCGATCGCCGGCCCGATCAGGAATGAGACCCCGAAGACGGCCCCGAACAGGCCGAGGTACTTGCCCCGCTCGGACGGCGTGTACAGGTCGGCGACGACGGCCAGCGCCACCGGGAAGATCGCCCCGCCGCCGAGGCCCTGGAGGCCGCGGAACAGGATCAGCTGCCCCATCTACTGGCTGAGCCCGGACAGGACCGACGCGATCAGGAACAGGCTGACCGCGAAGATGATGATCGGGCGCCGCCCGAAAAGGTCGGACAGCTTGCCGTAGATCGGGCCGCTGATCGTCGAGGTCAGCAGGTAGATGGTGACGACCCAGACGTACAGGTCGTTGCCGTGAAGGTCGGTCACGATGACCGGCAGGGCGGTGCCGACGACCGTCTGGTCGAGGGCGAACAGGAACAGGGCGAGCAGGATCGCCCCGAGGATCTCGAGCTTGGCTCGAGGGTCGAGCTCGAGCGCGGCCTGTTGGGCCGACTTCGCCTGGGCCATCGGGTAGTCCTCGCCTGGCGGTGGTCGAACGACGATGGTCGCCAGGGGCGCAGCGTCAGGTCCGGAGGCCTGGGCGGGCCTCGCGACTATCGTCCGCGAGGTGAGCGGTTTGCGTCAAGGTGAAGCTGGCGCCGATGGCGGAGCGCACGGGACTGCCCGGGCTGGGGCCGCGGCAAAGGTCGTGGACTGTGGCGCGCCCGACAGGTGTTGGACGCGCGATTTCAACCTACACCATCCCGATCGAGGGGCGCGACGAGTGGCTGGCCGCTGCTAGGCGGCTGGCATGAGGGACGGGTACCAGCGCGGGGTGCTTCCGCCGCAGGCGACGCGGCGCCAGATGGACGTGCTTGCCGCCTACGTCGCCGCCGGCGGGTCGGTCCACGACGCGGCCGAACTCGTGGGTATCAGGCCCAGCACCGTCAAGCGGCACCTCGCCGACCTACGAGCGCGGTCGGGACTGACGACCGAGCAGCTGATCTATTCGGGCCGCGCCCTTGGTTGGCTCGTCGTCCCGAGCCTGGAGCCAGCGTGATCTCTTGAATGCAGGCTGAGCCCCCGCGCGCGACCCCGAGTGCCCATCGCTCGCTCAAGCCGGACTATGCGCCAACCACTCTCGCTCCGCAGTCAGGCCGTGCCGATGGGATCGGCACGGTCGGGCGACGCCCGGAGGCTGTCCAGACCGGCGAGGATCAGATCGAGACCGAAGTCGAACTCGCTGGCGAAGTCGTAGCCGGCCTTGCCCACGTGCTCGGCAACGGACTCAGCGAGGTAGGGATAGTCGTCAGCGGGGAACTGGCTGAGAATCTCGATCGCCAACTTGTCGACCTGGTCCGTGCTTTCGAAGGGCAGGGTCTGCTCTTGCAGCGCGAAGCCGAAGATGAAGCTGTCGAGCAGGGTGAAGGCGTGAACGGCCATCGCGACGGAGAAGCCAGCCTGCCGCAACGCCCGTATCACCATGTCGTGGTATCGCATGTTGCCCGGGCCTGGATGGACGCGGGACTGGATCACCCCCAGCGCCCAGCGGTGACGCGCGAGCACTTCGCGGATCGAGTTGGCTTGCTGACGCATCGCCCCTTTCCAGTCTGACCCTCCGGCGGTGACGTCGATCTCCTCGTACATCACGTCGACCATCGCGTCGAGCAGATCGTCCTTGTTCGCGAAGTGGTTGTAGAGCGCCATGGGGTATACCCCCAGCTCCTGGGCGACGTTCCGCATGCTGAGCGACTCGATTCCGCCTTCATCAGCGAGCTTGATGGCCGTTCGGAGCACTCGCTGCCGGCTGAGTGGGACTCGTCGTCTGGTCCTCGATCGTTGCTTGACAACCATTTGCATCCCTCTCGGCACCTGGGTCTTGACGTATGTACGCTGTACATCTAATGTACGCCGTATTGGCGATGTACGCCGTACATTAGCAGGAGACCACCATGAAGGCAATCGTTCAACCAACCTATGGCTCACCCGATGACCTGCAGCTGCGCGACATCGACCAGCCCACGATCGGCGACCACGACGTGCTGGTGCGCGTGCATGCCGCGTCGGTCAACACCGCCGACCGGCTCATCCTGCGCGGCCGCCCCTATCTGATGCGCGCCGCGGGCTCCGGACTCGGCTTTAGCCCGCGTCGACCCCAGTTCGCCGTCGCGGGCACGGACCTCGCCGGTCGTGTGGCGGCGGTAGGCAGTTTGGTGACCGCCTTCCGCCCCGGCGACGAGGTGTACGGGAGCGTCCCCGGCGCGATCGCGGAGTACGTCGCGGCGCCGGACACCGCCCTGGCGGCCAAGCCGTCGAGCCTCAGCTTCCAACAGGCCGCCGCGATGCCGCTGGCCGCGCTCACCGCACTCCAGGGGCTTCGCGATGCCGGACAGGTCCAGCCCGGGCAGCGGGTTCTGATCAATGGGGCCTCGGGCGGCGTCGGCACCTATGCGGTGCAGATCGCCAAGGTCCTGGGCGCCGAGGTGACCGCGGTGACCAGCGGCCCGAACGTCGAGATGGTTCGATCACTCGGCGCCGACCACGTCATCGACTACACCAGCGAGGACTTCACGGAGTCAGCCAGTCGGTATGACGTCATCCTGGACCTTGTGGGCAACCACTCACTGTCGGCTCGACGACGCGCGCTGACCGCGACGGGCACGCTGTTGCTGTCATACGTCGGTACCAACCGCTGGGTGGGGCCGTTCGGTCACATCCTGGCTGCCGTGGTGCTGACGCGGTTCACGAGCCACAGGATCGTCTCGTTCACGACCGCTCCGAGCAGTGCCGACCTGCTCGTCCTTGCGCAGCTGACAGACGACGGAAAGATCGTGCCGGTCATCGACCGGACCTACCGCCTCGACCAAGCAGCCGAGGCGATCCGCTACCTGGAACTCGGACGTGCCCGGGGCAAGGTCATCATCAGCATCAGCGACCGCGGCGCGCTGGCCGCGCTGACGCGGGCGAGTGTGGCGTCGTGACGGCGCCAGCGATGCCAGTGGGGCCGTACGCGGCTCGTCTGACCATTGACTACCCCGAACGCCTTGATCGGGTTACGACCTTCTTTCGCCTGATCTGGGTCATACCGATTGCCATCGTGCTCGGAGTGATCACGGGGAGCGGGACCCACATGATGGTCACCGCAGCCGGTGAGCAAATTGTCGGAGCCGGCGGTGGACTGCTCGCTGGCTTGGCTTTCGCCACGGCGCTGATGATCGTCATCCGCATGCGCTACCCGCGCTGGTGGTTCGACTTCGCACGGGAGCTGACCCGCTTCGGCGCCCGCGTCGGTGCCTACGTGGCCCTGCTCACGGACCGATATCCGTCCACTGTCGAGGAGCAATCGGTGCACCTCGAGATCGAGTATCCAGAGGTCGATCGCGACCTGAACCGCTGGCTTCCACTGGTCAAGTGGTTCCTGGCGATCCCCCATTACGTCGCGCTGATCGTCCTGATCATCGGAGCGGCCCTCGCCATCGTGATCGCCTGGTTCGCGATCCTCATGACCGGGCGTTATCCCCAGCCGCTCTTCAACTACGTGGTCGGCGTCGGGCGGTGGAGCCTGCGCGTGAACGCCTACGCGTTCCTGCTCGTGACCGACCGCTATCCCCCCTTCAGCCTGAAAGCAGGGTAGTCATGCAAATCCTCCGAGAGCTCTCGCGGCGCAAGCTGCGCACGAGCCTGACCATCACCGGCATCACCATCGGCATCTGGGCACTCGTGGTGTTCAGTTCGCTGGCCAACCAGATCAACGGCCTCGTCGGCATGGGCAGCGAATACTTCGCCGACAAGATCGTCGTCACCGACGGCATGGCCTTCGGCTCGTCGCCGATGCGCCTCGACGACGTCGAGATCATCGCCGGCCTCGACGGCGTCGGTGCCGTCCAGCCCAAGGTCGAGATCCCGTGGGACCCCGATCCCGCTATCGGGTTCGGCGCGCCGGACTTCCTGGTCGGGACCATCCCGGGCGCCGACGCCGGGTTCGAGACGTTCACACTCGAGCTGGCCACGGGACGCCAGCTCATCGCCGAGGACACCGGCAACGTCGTGGTCCTGGGGTCGACCATCGCCCGCAAGTACGGCGTCGTCGCCGGCGGGACGGTCGACATCCGAGGCGAGTCCTTCGAGGTCCTTGGGACCCTGCAACCCACCCTCAGCTCGCCCGACACGAACGGCTTCATCCCGCTCTCGACGGCCCAGGCGCTGTACCTGGGCGACCTGCCCCCACTCGTCGCCGAGTCGCTCCAGGCGGACGAGCTGGCCAACCAGATCGTCGTCTTCCCCGAAGTCGGTGCCGACCCGACGACGGTGGCCGCGGCGATCGAGGCCGCGGTCGAGAACAGCGCGACCATGACCGGCGCCGAGTTCTCCGAGACGGTCGGCGCCACGACCGTGATCTTCAACGCGATCATCATCGGGGTGGCCGCCATCAGCCTCATCGTGGGCGGCCTGTCGGTGATCAACACGATGGCCATGAGCGTGGCCGAGCGGACCCGCGAGATCGGCATCCGGCGGGCCATCGGCGGCTCCCGGCGACGCATCGTCCGCGAGCTCGTCGCCGAGGCCGGGGTCATCGGGCTGCTGGGCGGCCTGATCGGGCTCGGCCTGGGCGCTGCGGTCGTCGTCCTGGTCAACGAGGCCGGCCGATCGAGCGGCACCGTCCTCTTCGACCTCACCGCACAGACCGCGGCGTTCGCGGTCGGCTTCAGCACGATCCTCGGGATGGTGGCCGGGATCATCCCGGCCTGGACTGCCGCACGGCTCGACCCGGTGTCGGCCCTGCGCTACGAATGACCAACGACCGAACGACGAAGGAGCGAACGATGAACCTGATCGAAGCGACCGACCTGCGCAAGACCTACCGGCTGTCGCGCCGGACCAGCATCGATGCCCTGCAGGGTGTTGACGTCAGCATCGCCGCCGGCGAGATGGTGGCGATCATGGGGCCGTCAGGCTCCGGCAAGAGCACGCTCATGCACCTGCTCGGGCTGCTCCACGCGCCGGATACCGACGACGGCCCGGCCCCGACCCTGCGCATCGATGGGGTCGATGCGACGACCCTCTCGGACGGCGAGCGAACGTCCATCCGGGCTCGATCGATGGGCTTCGTGTTCCAGTCCTTCAACCTGGTCCCGACGCTCACCGCCGAGGAGAACGTGGCCCTCGCCGCCGAGTATGCCGGGACGTCCGGTTCGGCAGCCCGTGTGGCTGCGCGCGCCTCGCTGGCGTCGGTCGGCCTTGCCGAGCGAGCGGGGCACCGGCCGATGGAGTTGTCAGGGGGCGAGCAGCAGCGCGTGGCCATCGCCCGTGCCCTCGTGAACGACCCGAAGCTGATCCTCGGTGATGAGCCGACGGGCAACCTGGATTCATCCCGGGCCGCGGAAGTCCTGGGCCTGCTCCGTCGCTTCAACCGTGAGCGCGGGCAGACCGTGCTCATCGTCACGCACGACCAGGAGGTTGGCGCCGCCTGCGACCGGATCATCCGGATGCGTGACGGGCGGATCATCGCCGACGAGCGCGTGGCGGACGTGCAGGTTGCCGCATGACGGCCGGAACAATGCGCGATCTGATGCACGCCATCTACGACCGGATCACGGTCGCCGGCCCGGTGATCGTGGGTGTCCGGCTGACCCAGGCGGCCTACGCGCACGGATTGGCGCTGGCGCTGCCCGAAAAGGTTGAAATGGCGCGCCCGACAGGACTCGAACCTGCGACCTTTGGGTCCGGAACCCAACGCTCTATCCACTGAGCTACAGGCGCGCGAGCGCCCATCATACGAGGTCAGGCTCGGGTCATCCCCCGGCGGAGGCCGAGCCAGGCGAGCAGCAGCGACACCGCGGCGATCGCACCGAGCGCCACGAATTCCCACGGCTCGCTGACGCTGCCGCGCAGCATGATGTCCTGGGTGAGCTGGATGCCGTGCGTGACCGGCAGCAGGTAGGCAAGCAGCCGGACCGGGTCGCTGAACTGCGAGATGGCGATCACGAAACCGCTGAAGAAGACCCCTGCGAGCAGCAGCAGCAGCGACAGCTGGACGGCCTGCCGCTCCGAGTCCGAGACGACCGCGATCAGCAGGCCCAGCCCGAGCGAGGCGAGCAGGAGCAGCCCGATCGTCACCGCCAGCGCCGCCGGGTCGCCGAGCATCGGGACGTGGAACACGCCGACGAGCAGCGCGACCGTGACGACCGCGATGCCACCGCCGATCAGGAGATACGAGAAGACCTTGCCGGCGATGACCTCCCAGGCATTGACCGGCGCGACCCGGAACAGCTCGATGACGCCGCTGGTCCGTTCGCGGACGAGCGACAGCGCGACGAGGGTCACGGCGAGGTGCTGGAGGATGAGGGCCAGGACCGCCGGACCGTAGAAGGCCAGGACCGCCGGCTCGGACGGTGCCTCGTTCGTGATCTCGGCGTGGGTCGGCGCGGCGATGACCTCGGGTGGCACCGGCTTGGCGTCCTGGGCGTTGGCCAGCACGTAGCCCTCGCTCGAGGCGACCGCCTTGCTGATGATCGCCTGGTTGACCGCGTTGGACAGGTTCGCCGCGAGGAAGCCGGCGTAGTCGGCGCGGACCGGGTCGACGGTGTTGACGAGGACCTCGATGGTGGACTGCTCGCCCGCCTTGAACCGGGCGGCCGAGTCGGCCGGCGCGACGACCACGACGTCGGTGCTCCCGTCGGCGAACCCCGCCTGCGCCTGGCCGGCGTCGGGCACGACCGCCGCGATGTGCAGGCCGTCTCCCGGCGAGGTCCTGGTACGTCTTCGACGTCGGTCGGCAGGCCCGAGCCCGGCGGCACGACGACGACCGTCTGGAGCGGCTTGAACTGGCCGTTGTAGCCGATGCCGAAGAGCGCCAGGATCAGGAACGGCCCGAGCACGAGGCTCGCGAGCGCGCCCGGCCGGCGCAGGACCTCGACCAGCTCCTTGCCGACGAGGGCGAGCAACCGCAGGATCATCGTCGCGATGCCCCTCACGCGACGGGCTCCTCGGTGCGCGCGCTGGACCAGGATCCCGAACACCTCGTCGAACGTCGGCCGATCCTCACGCGCGCTGACCACCTCGCTGTGGGTGCGGATGGCCTCGACGACGTCGGGCGTGGCCGTGCCCGCGTCATCGACGATGACCGTCAGGGTCCGCGGCCCGTCCTGGCGGACGCGGCGCACGAACGGCAGCGAGCGGAGGGCATCGCCATCGAACGGCGTCGCGGTCTCGATCGCGACCACGTCGCCACCCATCGCCTCGCGGCGGAGATCGTCGGGTGTCGCGAGGGCGACGAGCCGCCCCGCGGCGATGAGGGCGACCTGGTCGCACGCCTCGGCCTCGTCGATGTGCTGGGTGGTGACGATGAGCGTCCGTCCGCCGGTCGCGCAGCCGGTGCAGCTCCTCCCAGACACGGGCTCGCAGGAGCGGGTCGATCCCCGCGGTCGGCTCGTCGAGGAACAGGAGCGCCGGGTCGTGGACGAGCGCGCAGGCCAGCTCGAGCCGCCGCTGCATCCCGCCGGACAGGCGGCCGGCGCGTCGGCCACGGACCTCCCACAGGTCGAGCAGCTCGAGGACCTCGCGGGTCCGCCGACCACGCGATCGGAACAGCATCCCGAACAGCGAGCCGACGAAGTCGACGTTCTCGCGGACGGTCAGATCCGGGAACAGGGTGAACGACTGGGGCATGTAGCCGATCCGCTCGCGCGTCTGCCGTCGGAACGCGCGGGGTTCCTCGCCGAGGACCGTGACGGTCCCGGAGGTCGGCACCAGGGCACCGGTCAGCAGGCGGATGGTCGTCGTCTTGCCGGCGCCCGACGGACCGATCACACCAAGGATGGAGCCGGCCGGGACGACGAGCGAGATGTCGTCGACGGCGAGCTGGTCGGGGAACCGCATGCTCACCCCGTCGACTCTGACGGCGGCTGGCCCTCGGACCGTGTCGGCCGACGGCGCGTCGACCGACGCGACGCGCGGTTTCGTCGCGACGGGCACGGGGATCGCTGGCGGGGCTGTCTGGGTCTCCACGGCGAGCCGATCGTGCCCTGCGACCGATTGCGCCGCGACCGGCGCGGGATCGCTCCACATCCCAGCGGCATCGCAGCTTCGCGTCGCGAATGAAGGCGCGCCGGGTGCGAAATAGTGAGACGTCACGATGCGCCCTGACGGCCGTTAGCCCGAGTCTCGAACCAGACGCCGCGGAACCGGCGGGGGAAGACGAAGGGACAGGTCGAGATGTACGGCTATCACCAGATGGAGGTCTATGCGGACCAGGTCTGTAGGCAGCGGATCGAGGATGCGGAGCGTGCCTGGCTGCTCAAGGAAGCCCGGCGTGACGGCAGCCATCGGCGCCGGTGGAAGGAGCTGCTGGCGTTCGTCGCCGGTCGTCGAGCCCCCGGCGCGCGAGCGCGTCGATCGAGGCCCTTCGAGCGTGCGCGGCTGAGGCGTGATAATCAAGGGCGTGGCGCCTCGCGTCTCCAGCCCGGTCCTCATCGGTCGTTCGAGCGAGCTCGAGCAGTTGCGCGCCGCCCTCGAGCGCACAAGCGGGGGTCAGAGCGCCACGACGCTCATCGCCGGCGAGGCCGGCGTCGGCAAGACACGCCTCATCGCGGCCGTCGCCGAGTCTGCCCGCGCAGACGGGTTCGTCGTACTCACCGGCGGCTGCATCGACCTCGGTGACGGCTCGCTCCCGTACGCACCGGTGATCGAGGCGCTGCGCGGCTACGTCCGGCACGCCGATCCCGACGAGGTCGACGCCGTTGTCGGCCACGGCCGTGCCGAGCTGGCGCGCCTCATGCCGGATCTCGGTCCGGTCGCGGCGGATGGCGGCGGTGAGTCCGGGCTGAGCGTCGGCTCGGCACAGGGCCGGCTGTTCGAGCTGGTGCTGGCCGTCCTGACCCGGATCGCCGATCGGCAGCCACTGCTGTTCGTCGTCGAGGACCTCCACTGGTCGGACCGATCCACGCGCGACCTGCTCGGCTTCCTCGTCCGCAACCTGCGCGACAGTGCCGTCATGATCCTGCTGTCGTATCGCTCCGACGAGCTCCACCGGCGCCACCCGCTGCTGCCGTTCATCGCCGAGCTGGAGCGGACCGGCAAGGTCGAACGCGTCGAGCTGCCCCCGTTCGACAGACTCGAGTCAGGGGCTCAGCTCGAGGCGATCGCCGGGCGGGAGCTCGATGCCGCGCTGCTGGAGTCGATCCATGCCCGCTCCGGCGGCAACGCCTTCTTCGCCGAGGAGCTCCTCGTGGCGGCGGGCGACGACGGCACGACCGAGCTGCCGTCCACGCTGCGCGACGTCGTCCTCGCGCGCATCGCCGACCTCGGGGAGGGGAGCCAGGAGTTCCTGCGGGTCGCGTCGGCGGCGGGGCAGCGGGTCGATCCGGAGCTGCTCGCCGAGGCCGCCGGGCTCGAGGCGACCGCCGTCTACGAGGCGCTCCGAGAGTGCGTCGCCCGGCAGGTGCTCGTGCCCGATCCGACGGCCGGCATCGAGCGCTATGTCTTCCGCCACGCTCTCCTCCAGGAAGCCGTGTACGACGACCTGCTGCCGGGCGAGAGGACCCGGCTGCATGCCGCGTTCGCGCGGACCCTCGAGGCGCGAGCGGGTGATGACGCCTCGCGCGCGGCCGAGCTCGCCTACCACTGGTACGCCGCGCACGACTTGCCGCGGGCGCTCGAGTCGGCTGTCGTCGCCGGTGAGCGGGCCGAGGCAGGCTATGCGTTCCCCGAGGCGCTCTACCAGTTCGAGCGGGCCATCGGCCTGTGGGACCAGGTCCCCGACGCCGAGGCACGCGCCGGCCGCGACCTCGTCGACCTCCTCGCGGCTGCTGCTGGCGTCGCCCGGTTCCACGAGCCGGGCCGCGCCGTGCAGCAATTGCGCACGGCGATCGGCCTGGTGGACGCGACGGCCGATCCCGTGCGGGCCGGCCTGCTCAACGAGCGCCTCGGTCGCTGCGCGTGGATCGCCGGCCAGGGCGCCCTCGCCAACGAGGCGTATCGGAGGGCGATGGACCTGATCCCCGTCGAGCCGCCGTCCGAGGCGCGCGCGCGGGTCATGGCCGGCCTGGCCCAGATCCTGACGCTCGGCGGGCGCTTCGCAGAGTCGCTCTCCGTGGCGCAGGACGCACTCGGCCTCGCCCGTGCGGTCGGGGCGCGGGACACCGAGGGCCACGCGCTCAACACCGTCGGGGTGAACCGTGGCGTCCTCGGCGACATGGACGCGGCGCTGGCTGACCTCGACGTCGCTCTCTCCATCGCCGAGGCGGCCGGCAACGTGGACGACATCGGCCGGGCCTACGCGAACCGGGCGTGGCTTCTCGATTCTGCCGGGCGGCTCGAGGAGGCCATCGTGGTCTGCGCAACGGGGATCGCGACGTCCCAACGCCTCATGCTGATGCGCTTCTTCGGTACTCACCTGCTGTGCAACACGGCCGACGAGACGTTTCGGCTCGGGCGCTGGGACGAGACCGAGCAGGCCCTCCAGCGAGCCGAGGCGGTGGGGCCACTCGGGGTCAACGAGATCCTCGTCGCCGAGATGCAGGCGCGGTTGGCGCTGTCGCGCGGCCGGTTCGACGAGGCCGCCGAGCGACTGCGTCCCCTCGCCCGCCTCGCCGAACGTGCGACCGACATCCAGTTCGTCGTTCCGGTCCAGTCGAGCCTGGTCGAGCTCGCCATATGGCAGCGCCGGCCCGAAGATGCAGCAGTCCAGGTCGACGCGGCCATCCGCCTGATCGATTTCACCCCCGAGGTCCGCATCAGCGAGGTCTACGCGCTCGGTGTCCGGGCGCACGCCGATGTCGCCGAGGTGGCGCGCGCCCGGCGGTCGACCGCCGCAGCCGACGAAGCCGTCGCCGCCGGACGGTCTCTGGTCGAGGCGATGCGTCGCCGGCACGCCGACGTCGTGACCAGCCGACCGGCGTACAAGGAGCTGTCCGAGGCGTGGCTGCTGTTGTGCGAGGCCGAGGCGACGCGACTCGAGCGGCGCCCGGATCCCGATGCATGGGTCCGATCGATCGAGGCGTGGAGCCGGCTCGGGCGAGGATATGTCGCCGCGTATGGCCGCTGGCGCGAAGCCGAGGCCCGGCTCGCGGTCCGCGGCGATCGCACCCTCGTCGCGGCGGCCCTGCGGGCCGCGCTCGCGGTGGCCGAGCGACTCGGGGCCGAACCACTGCGGGCCGAAGTGCTGGGGCTCGCCGGGCGCGCTCGACTGGACCTCGAGCCCGGCGATCCGGAGCGGGCGGCCGCGACCGCGACCACGGCGTCGGAGCCCGACGACGTGCTGCGTCTCGGTCTGACCGCGCGCGAACGGGAGGTCCTCGCCCTTGTCGCACTCGGACGGACGAACCGGCAGATCGCCGAGGAGCTGTTCATCAGCGAGAACACGGCGGGCGTCCATGTGTCGAACATCCTGGGAAAGCTCGGGGTCGCCGGCCGCGGCGAGGCGGCGGCGGTGGCCTACCGACTGGGTCTTGTCGAGCCGACTCGCGAAGCACGCTGAGTCGCAGATACGTCGAAGCGGCTCCCGAAGGAGCCGCTTCGATGCTGTCCCGGTGAAGGAGTCCGCCGAAGCGGACGCTTCTGCCACGCGTCAAGGGCATCTATCACGTCGGCTGCACCGACTACCCTGACCCTACCTACCCATGACCTTGCCGCTGGGGCAGCGCTGACTGAGCAGCACCGATAGCCTACCCGGTCGCGGGTCGTTTTCCAAGGGTTTTGACACAGGCCTCGGTGTAAATTCCTTAACCTTCGTCGGCGTCGATCGTCACCGACGTCATCGCGACCGGGCTCGTTCGGGCAGGTCCCGGCTGTCGCGCGGCGCCCCGACGATCTTGTCGACGACGTCCATCCCGCGGGTCACCTGGCCGAACAGCGTGTAGTTCTTGGGCAGCTTCCCGGTCAGGTCCTGGTGGCAGATGAAGAACTGCGAGCCGTTCGTGTTCGGGCCCGCGTTGGCCATCGCCAGCGCACCGCGGACGTAGTCGCCCTGGACCGGCTCGTCCTCGAACTTGTAGCCCGGGCCGCCGGTCCCGACCCGGCCCTTCTCGAGGGACGACTTCTTGCCGTACTCGCCGTCGCCGGCCTGGGCGACGAAGCCCGGGATGACCCGGTGGAAGATCGACGTCGTCGTAGAAGCCCTGCTTGGCGAGCTTGATGAAGTTGGCGCGTCGCCTTCGGGGCACTCTCGTCGTACAGCTCGACCTCGATGTCGCCGAGGTCGGTGGCGATCGTGGCGCTGGTCATGGGCTGGCTCCTCGTTCGGTGCGCTGGGCTCAGGGTTGGCGACGGTCGCGGTCGTGATCGGGATCGGGTTCGTCGGGCAGCTCGACGCCCGCCCGACGCGGCGAAGATGGCGTCGGCCGTCGTCCATCCCCGAGTGACGTTGCCGATGATCTGGTAGGTGTTGCGCCTGCGCCGAGGACGTCGCCGTCCTTGTCGTCGAGGACGATGAAGAACTGCGAGCCGACGCGAGTTCGGGCGCCGGCGTGCGGGCCATCGCGACCGTGCCGCGCTTGTACGGCGTCGTGACCGGCTCGTCCTCGATCGTGTAGCCCGGGCCGCCGCGACCCGGTCGCCGCGTCGGGTCGCCGCCCTGGATGACGAACGGCGTCCCGTCCGGCAGCGTCGGCCGTCCGATGGAACGGCGTCCCGTCGTAGAAGCCGCACGACGCGAGGGCGACGAAGTTGCCGGCCGCGATCGGCGACAGGTCGGCCTCGACCTTGATGACGATCGTGCCCTTCGGCGTGTTCAGCGTCACCGTGCGCGTCTGTCCGGCCGGGAGCGCGTCGGGCTGGCTCGTCGGGCAGGCACCGTGCGGCCGCGGCAGCCGGCTGGTGCGCCGGGCCGACGCGCTGGCGCCTGGCCGCCGACGCCGGCCGTGCTCGGCCCTGACCGCAGGATGACGACGACCGCGACGACCGCGACGATCGCGATCACGCCGGCGGCCAGCCACCAGGTCCCGGGCATCCGGCTCGAGACCGTGGCGCCGCCGACGGGCGACGTCTTCGGTCGCGGCTTGGATCGCGCTCCGACCCGATCGGCGCGGCGTTGCATCTGCGTCGCGCGGCGCCGCTTGCCGCGGCTCGGCTCAGGCACGGGCGTGCTCCAGTGCGGGAGTCGTGGTCATCGGCGAGGGCGGGTTCACGCGGCGGCCTCCAGGGCGGCGGGATAGTCGATCGCCCCGGACAGGAGGACCTCACCGAGGATGACGCCGGCGACGCCGGTGTCGCGCAGGCGGCGGAGTCCGTCGAGATCGCGGACGCCGCCCGCCACGAGGATCTCGGCATCGTACGACCGAACGAGATCGCGGGTGCGCGACAGGTCCGGCTCGTCGCCGCCGTGGCTCAGGACGAAGCGCCCGACCCCGGCCGCGACCAGCTCGCCGACCAGCCCGTCGACGGTCGGCGGCGTCGCCCGCCGCCACGGGAAGGCCGCCAGCCGCTCCGGCCGCGGATCGAGCCCGACGGCCAGCCAGTCGCCGGCGACCGCCAGGCATGCCCGCAGGTCCTCCGGCCGGTCCGCGATGCGCCGTGGTCAGCACGACCCGCGTCGCCCCGGCCGCGAAGGCGAGCCGGATCGGCGTCCTCGGACTCGACGCCGCCGGCCAGCTGGAGCGGGACGGCGACCCGGGCCGCGACCGCGCCGACGGCCTCGAGGTTGACCGGCGCGCCGGCCCGCGCCCCGTCGAAGTCGACGAGGTGGATGAGCCGCGCACCCAGGGCCACGAACCGCTCGGCGATCCGGTCGGGCCGGTCGGTCGGCGCGCCGATCCCGGCGCTCGCGCCGGGCCAGTAGACGATCCGCGAGCGACCGCCCTCGAGGTCGATCGCCGGGATGACCTGCACGCGCGCGTCAGGCCTCGGCCGCGTCAGCAGCCGCCGGTGGAAGCTGATCGGCAGCGACCCGTTGCGCAGCAGCGTGTCGTGGAAGCCCTTCAGGCTGAACCGGTCGCCGAGGCGGCGCTGCTCGTCGGCCCGCAGCCCGAGCAGGAGCGTCCGCCCGAGCAGGTACGACAGCTGGTAGGTCGGGCGGTAGGTGTACCACTGGACCTCGGCGTGGGCGTTCGGTCGCTCGAAGCTGGTCTGCTCGACGAGGAAGTCGGTGGCCTCGTCGACGGTCATCTCGCCGCGGTGCATCCGGACGTCGAGGATGATCCGGCAGGCCCGCCAGATCGCGTCGGTGTGCATGATCAGCCGGAAGCGCGGGTCGTCGTCGAAGCCCTGCTCGCGCATCATCAGCTCGGAGTACATCCCCCAGCCCTCGACGAACTCGGGCGCGTCGGTCAGCAGGCGGGTCAGCGACCGGTTCCGTCGCGCGGTGTCGAGCTGGAGGTGGTGGCCCGGGTAGGCCTCGTGGATGCTGGTGTTGCTGATCGACGCGTAGTTGTGCTCGCGCATCGCGTTCGGGTCGTCGTCGACCGACGGCGTGACGATGTAGATGCCCTTCGGGTCGGGATCGAACGCGGCGGGCTCGAAGTAGGCCGCGAACGGCATGACGTTGCGCAGGTACTGCGGGGTCTCGACGACGTCGATCCGCTCGTCGGCCGGGACGCGTCACGAGGTCGTGCTCGATCAGGTGGGCGCGCGCCCGGAGCATCGCGTCGCGATAGGCGTCGAGGGCCTCCTCGAACGTCCCCGGCTGGTCGCTCTTGATCCGCTCGATGACGCTCGCCTCGTCGACCGTCGGGATCGATCTCGCGCGCGGCCGCGGCCCGGCGCGCATGCTCCTCGCGCAGCTGCTCCCAGCCGAGCTCGAGGATCGCGTCGGCATCGAGCCCGTCGAAGGCGCGCAAGCCGACCAGCTCGTCGTGGCGCTCGCGGCCGATCGCCCATTCGTCCGTCCCGCCCGGCAGCGTGCCCTCGAGCCAGGCCGTGTACAGCTCGACCGCGACCTTGGCCGACTCGCTCGCCCGCGCCAGGCGACGCTGCTCGGCCGCCGGCAAGTGATCCTCGCCGGCGGCGACGATCTCGTCGAAGAAGGCCGGCAGCTCGGCGGCGGTCTCGATCTCGATCTGCTGCCAGCGCCGGACCTGCGGGACCGTCGCGCGGGTCTTGGCCTCCTCGAGGTAGGTGGCCGTCGCCTCGAGCCGGCCGGCGATCGCATCGAGCCGCTCGGGGAGCGGCGCGTAGTCGCGGGCGAACAGCAGGAACAGGCCGTCGCCGAGCGTGTCGAGCGCGAACGACCGGCGCTCCCAGATGCGCAGGACCTCGGCGTCGAAGATGGCGCGCCGGACGTTGTGGAGCTCGAGGTCGCGCTCGAACGCGGCCGCCGGCGACAGCCCGGCCGGGTCGAGCGCCTCGATCGCTGCCGAGATGCGCCTGGTCGGCGGCGAGCTCCGCCAGGACCGCCTCGCGACTGCCGTCGCCGAGCAGGTCGTCGTCCTGGTGCAGGCCGATCGCCGTGGCGAGGACCGGGTTGTCGCGGACGAGCCGGACGAAACGCGCCTCGACGAGGTCGTAGAACTGGTCGTCGAGCGGGCCGGGCTCCGTCGCGGGCGCGGGACGCGGCAGCGGCGGAGCGGGGCGGTGGTCGGTCAACTCTGGGCTACCTCCGGCACGCCCAGGTGGGCGGCGATGGACGGATGGATGATCTCGCGGCGGACCCGTGTCGCGCGGGTCCGGTCCGGGCTTGACGGTCCGGCCGGCGAGCGGCGGATCAGGCGGTGGCGGGCTCGGCGACCGGTCTGGTCTCGGCGAGCGCCGCGCGGGTCGCGTCGATGACGATGTCGATGTCGGCTCGGGTCACCCCGTAGTGGGTCACGGCGCGGACCTGCCCGTGGGGATATTCCACCATCACGACGTCACGCGCTCGAACGGCGGCCAGGAACGCTGCCCGGTCGCGCTCGACCTTGAACAGGACGAAGTTCGTGCGGACGCGGGCGGGGTCCAGCGGCCCGGGCGTCGGCTGTGCCGTCCCGCCGGCGCGACGATGCCGTCCATCTCGGCCAGCGCCTCGGCCAGGCGACGGGCGTTGGCGTGGTCCTCGGCGAGCCGCTCGATCATGCCGTCCGGGCCGCTCGACAGCGCGACCAGGCCCGGCCGCCGCCAGGATCCCGACCTGGCGCATCCCGCCACCGACCATCTTGCGGGCGCGGCGCGCGCGCCAGATGAAGTCGCGCGGCCCGACGACGACCGATCCGACCGGGCAGGCGAGCCCCTTCGACAGGCAGAACGTGACGGAGTCGGCCGGGCCGGCCAGGTCGGTCGCCTGGACGCCCTGGGCGACGACGGCGTTCCAGAACCGGGCTCCGTCGATGTGGAGCGGGACGCCGTGCTCGTGGGCGATGTCCGCGACGGCTCGGGTGTACTCGGGCGTGAGCGGCTGGCCCATCGAGTGGGCATGGGTGTTCTCGATGGTGACGAGGCCGGTGATCGGCTCGTGCAGGTCGTTCGGATCGCGGAACGCGTCGTCGATCTCGGCGAGGTCCATGGTGCCGTCCGGCCGGTCCTCGAGGGCGCGGACGCTGGCGCCGACGATCACCGCATGGCCGGCCGCCTCGTCGATGATGAGGTGGTGCTCGCGACCCGCGATCGTCTCCTGGCCGCGCGCGAGGTGGGCCATCTGGGCGACGAGGTTGCCCATCGTGCCGCTCGGCCACGAACAGGCCGGCTTCCTTGCCGAGGAGCTCCGCGGCGCGTTCCTCGAGGGCGTTGACCGTCGGGTCGTCGCCGAACACGTCGTCGCCGACCTCGGCCTCGGCCATCGCCCGGCGCATGGCCGGCGTCGGGTGCGTGACGGTGTCGCAGCGCAGGTCGATCCGTGGCATGGGGGCCGAGTATAGGTCGGGTCGCGTCACCCCGGCCCGATGGCGACAACCCCGACGCCCTCTGCTATGCTCCGCCCTCGCCGCAACTGGACCCGTGGTGTAGCGGCCCAACATGCCAGCCTGTCACGCTGGAGATCGCCGGTTCGAATCCGGTCGGGTCCGCCATCACTCCGCATTTCCCTACGCCCCGTCCGCCCGCCCGGACGGGGCGTTCTCCTGTCCCGGGCCGTTCGCGGCGGCGGTCGGACGGCTCCTCGTCGGCCCGTCGAGCCGACCTCTGTCACACTCCGGCCGGTGAAAGGGCGCCCGTTCCCGGTCCTGCTCGGCCTGCTGCTCGTCGCCCTCGTGACGGTGCTCGCCGTCGTCCAGCTCGGCATCATCGGCGGCGCCTCGGGCTCAGCCCCGAGCCCGAGCGAGGGCTCGCGGGTCATCGGCGCATCCGCTCCTCCTGCCTCCGCGGATGGCGCCTCGCCGAGCCCGGCTCCGAGCCAGGGCGCCGCGGCCACGTCCTCACCGTCCAGCCCGGCTCCCGCCACGCCCGGTCCGATCGCCGACGTGCTCGATCGTCCCGGTCACGAACTTCCGGGCGACCCCCACGGCGACGACCCGCGCCGAGCTCGAGGACGTGCTGGCCGGCCGGAGCACCCGCTACGCCGCGCTCGAGCTCGTGTCGGGCGAGGCCGACGCGATCCTCGCGGCGCTCAAGGTCGATCGCCCGAGCGACACGGATCGCCTCGTCCTCGCTCCGGACGAGACGGCCCTCGCCGCGGACCTCACCAAGAACGGCAAGCGGCTCGCGTTCCTGCGCGCCGACGAGGTCGGTCCGGAGGTCCGTGCGCTGGCGTGGGGCGACAAGGCGCTGTTCGGCGTCGACCGCGTCAAGGCGACGAAGGACTGGCCGCTGACCGCGCGACTCCCCGCTCCGGCCCCGGCCGCGGCCTACGACCCGGCCACCACCTGGACCCTGTTCGCGGGTGGCGACATCATGCTCGACCGCGGCGTCTACCAGACCCTCGCGCTCAAGGGCAAGGGCGCCGACTTCCCGTTCGATGGCGGGACGGCCGACATCACCGGTCGGGTCTGCTGCTCGTCGTTCGGCTGGGAGGTGCCCCGGACGCAGCGGACCGGTGACGCCGGCGCGGTCCGGGCGCTCATCAAGGGCGCCGACATCGCCGTCGCCAACTTCGAGAACCCGGCGCCCGACAAGCCCAAGTACCACACGTCGGGGACGGTCTTCTCGGCCGACCCGAGGTTCATCGCCGGGCTGGCCGACGCCGGCATCGACTACGTCTCGCTGGCCAACAACCACATCCGCGACGCGGGCGGGGCGGGCCTCCTGCAGACCATCAAGAACGTGAAGAAATACGGGATCGCCGTGTCGCGGCGCGGGCAAGGACCTTGCCGCGGCGCGCAAGCCGGCCATCCTCGAGGCCGGCGGCATCAAGGTCGCGATCCTCGGCTACGACGCGATCGCCAGCTCGTATCACGCGACCGCGACCAAGATCGGCAGCGCGCCGCTGTCGGCCAAGAACGTCAAGGCGGACGTCGCCGCGGCGCGCGCGGCCGGCGCCGACCTCGTCATCGTCTACCCGCACTGGGGCACCGAATACGACGACACGCCCTTCCCGCAGCAGAAGCTGCTGGCCCGGATGATCATCGACAACGGCGCCGACATGGTCATCGGCAACCACGCCCACTGGGCGGCCGCCATGGAGATCTACAAGGGCAAGCCGATCTGGTACGCGCTCGGCAACTTCGTGTTCGACCAGACCTGGTCGGAGCCGACGATGGAGGGGATCACCCTCGAGCTGACGTTCCGCGGGACGAAGCTCGTCCAGGTCCACATCCACCCGCACATCATCCTGGACAAGGCCCAGCCCAACTTCCTCGACCCGGCCGGGGATGGCCGCGTCGTCATGGGCCAGGTGTTCTCGGCGTCGAAGGGCCTGCTGCCCTGGTAGCAGCGCGCGTCAGGCGAGGCGAAGCTCGAGGAAGTCGTCCGATCGGAGGACCGCGAGAGCCAGGCCGACGATCCGCGGGACGGCGCGGTGAGCCGGATCGTGGAACAGCCGCGGCTCGACGAGGTGGATCGCCCGCCCGCGCACGACGAGATCGCACGACCCCGCGGCCAGCACGTTCCTGACCCAATCGGTCTCGGTCCCGTAGGTCAGCGCGAAGACGAGTCGGTCGCCGCGTCGGAACGAGAGGACGGGCGTCCGGTACTCGCGGTCCGACCGCCGGCCGCGGTGGACGAGGATCCCGAAGCCCGGCAGCCGGACGACGATCGGCGCCGAGGATGGGGTTGGTGACTCGGCGATTGAGCCGCGCGATCCGACGCGGGATCGGCATCGACCGGTCAGGCGATGCCGGCGAACAGGTCCGTTTCGGGCAGCGCCGTCTCGACCCGCGACTCCTGCAGGATGTACGCCTCGTTGGCCCAGCCGTCGCGCCAGCCCTCGAAGCCCATCAGCATGAACCCGCTCTGGTCGCTGATCTGGGTGACGTGCTCGTGGATGGCGTCCCACTTGGCCTTGAGCGGAGCCCCCGACACGTCGATCCAGGTCGTGATCTGGTCGTCGGGCACCAGCATCTTGGCCGCGAACTCCTCCATCTCGGCGATCTGCTCCGGCGTGGCGTCGTCGGCCGGCGCCCACCAGGGCTTCTGACCCGCCTCCTTCATCCGCGCATTGATCTTCTCGCGGACCGACGCAGGGATCGCCTGGATGTACAGCTTCGACGGCGCCCACGGCTCCAGCCCCGGCTCCTCGAACTGCTCCGGGTACCACTCCCGGTCGCCGGCGCGGGCGAACGCCCGGACCGCGACGTCATGGGTCCGGATGTGGTCGGGATGACCGTACCCGCCGAACTCGTTGTAGGTGGTCATGACGTCGGGCTGGTAGAGCCGGACCAGCCAGGTCAGCCGGCGGGCGGCCTCGTCGAGGTCGGCCATCCAGTAGCTGCGGGGGTCGCGGTTGCCGTCGGTGCCCATCATCCCGGAGTCGCGGTAGCCGAGGTTCTCCCATTCGGTCACGCCGAGGATCCCCATCGCCCGCTCGAGCTCGCCCGCCCGGATCTCGCCGAGGCGGCGATGGTTGTCGGGCGTGTCCATGTCCGGGACGACGATCTCGCCGAGCTCACCGCGCGTCCCCGTGACGAGGACCACCCGATGGCCGGCGTCGACGGCCTTCGCCATCGCACCGCCCGTCCCGATCGTCTCGTCGTCCGGGTGCGCGTGGACGGTCATGAGTGTCGGGCGATGCGGTTCGGCGGGGTTCGTCATGGTCCCGATGCTAGCGCACACGGGACGTTCGGGGCATTCCCGGACCGCCGGATGGCGGCGAGGATGACGCCATGCTCGATCGGATCCCGCGACGACTCCTGGTCGCGTTCACCCGGCCCGGTCCCGCGACCGAGACGCAGGATCCGGCAGCGGCGGCCGCGCTCGGCGATGAGGTCGACTTCTTCGCCTACGGTGAGGATTGCATCCTGTCGGGCCGCACCATCCTCGATGGCGACCGACTGACCGACATGCTCAACGAGCACGATGAGTACGCCCTCATCGACGTCATGGTCGAACGGTTCGACGGTGGTCAGCCGATGGAGGTCGCCGAGCTCGTCGTTCCGCGCGATGAGGTCTGGATGGTCCATGCGAGCGGTCCACGCGGCGACAGTGCGCGGCGTCATCGCACGTTGCAGCAGCACGTGGCGATCAAGATGGGTCCGTACCAGGTGCGCGGCTTCTACCACGCGCTTCCTGGCACCGATCCCGTCGCGGCCATCCGGCGACGCAAGGCGATGGTGCCGTTGACCGCCGCCCGGATCGAATTCACGGCCGGCGGCGAGAAGCGGGACGTTCGCGTCGACACCGTCATCGTCAACCGCGACCTGATGGAGTGGGTCGAGGCCGCTGACCCCGACCAGATCGACTTCCCGGTCCGCGCGACGCGGGTCGCACCGAACCGGTCCTAGCCGCCGCCGCTACCATCGGGCGACGATGGCCGCCCGCCCGGACCCCGCCGCGTTCCGACCCCCGACCCGGCCCGCTCGCGGGCCTGCGCGTCATCGATTGCTCGACGGTCCTCGCCGGGCCGTACTGCACGATGCTTCTCGGCGACCTCGGCGCGGAGGTCGTCAAGATCGAGCCCCCCGAGGGTGACGCGACCCGGGGCTGGGGCCCGCCGTGGGTCGGCCCCGCAGACGGCGAGGGGCGACGGACGGCCGCCTACTACCTGGCCGTCAACCGCAACAAGCGCGGGATGCGGCTCGACCTCAAGGCGCCCGAGGGCGTGGCGATCCTGCGCCGGCTCCTCGCCGACGGCGACGTCCTGGTCGAGAACGCACGTGTCGGGGGGTTCGCACGGCTCGGCTTCGACGACACGACGCTCGAGGCCATCAACCCGCGGCTCGTCCACCTGGCGATCTCGGGCTACGGGACGACCGGCCCGGCGGCGACCCGGCCCGGCTACGACTTCGTGGTCCAGGCGGCCAGCGGCCTGATGTCGATCACCGGCGCGCCCGACGACGAAGGTGGCGGTCCGACCAAGGTCGGCGTCGCGATCAGCGACGTCGTGTCCGGGATGCTCGGCGCGGTCAGCGTCCTCGCCGCGCTGGTCGGGCGCGAGCGGGACGACGGTCCGGCGCCGGGTCGTGGCCAGCGGATCGACATCTCGCTCCTGGGCGCCACGATGGCCAGCCTCGTCAACCAGGCGCAGAACGCGTTCGTCAGCGGCGTGGCGCCCGGCCGGCTCGGCAACGCCCACCCGAACATCGTGCCGTACGAGACGTTTGCCACGGCCGACGGCGCGATCGCGATCGCGGTCGGCTCGGCGCGCCAGTGGCCGCGATTGTGCGCCGCACTCGGGCTGGACGGCCTGGCGCAGGATGCGCGGTTTGCCACGAACGGCGACCGGGTCGAGCGGCGGGCCGAGCTGCGGCCGATCCTCGCCGAGCGCTTCGCGGAGCGCTCGACCGCCGACTGGCTGACGGCGCTCGACGCCGCCGAGATCCCGTGCGGGCCGATCAACGACATCGTCACCGCGTTCGCCTCGCCCGAAGCGGTCGAGCTCGGGATGACGGTCGAGCAGCAGCATCCCGCCTGGGGCGTGATCCGCCAGGTCGGTATCCCGTTCCAGCTCGCCGCGACGCCGGCCACGATCCGGACACCGCCGCCGACGCTCGGCGAGGACACCGACGCGATCCTTGCCGAGCTTGGCTACGACGCAGCCGAGATCGCGGGCCTGCGTGCGCGCGGCGTCGTCTGACGGTCGAGCGTGACAGGCCGAAGGTCTACAGCTCCTGGCGCCCGAACGACCAGACGGCGCCGCCGATGGCCAGGGCGATCAGCACGACCGTTGCGATGACCGGGGTGAGCACGTCGCCCGCATCGACCGGGACACCCGAGGCGAGCGCGATCGCCGGGGCGGCCAGCCCGCCGGGCAGGAAGCGGCCGACGTTCGGGATCGCGGAGGCGATCGACAGCAGGAGCAGGGCCCCGAACCCGATCCCGGCTGCCGCCGCCGTCGAGCCCGTGACGGTGCTGCCGAGGAAGGTCAGCGCGGCCCAGGCCGCGAGGCTGAGCCAGGCGAGGACCGCCATCGCGATCCAGCCGCCGACGGGCAACGGCTCGAACAGGATCGCCGCGTAGAACCAGGCCACCGCGACGGCCAGCGCCGTGCAGATCGCCAGGATGGCTCCGATCGCCGCGACCTTTGCCGCGATGAACGCTCCGCGCGACACGGTCTTGGACAGCACGAACGCGGCCGTGCCGCGATCCCGTTCCGTGGACACGGCACCCATCGCCAGGACGATCGCCGCGAAGGCGCCGAACTGGGCGAGGTTCTTCCAGGTCTGCGTCACTGCGTCGGCGGCGACCGGAGTCGGCAACGGGATCGAGGGCAGCTGGTCGCCCGCCGCGGCCTTGATGATCTCGGGCAGGAACTTCGCGAGCAGCGGCGAGGTCAGCCCGACGAGCAGGAACAGCCCGGCGACGATCGGCAGGCGCAGCGTCCGCCACGACTCGAGCAGCTCCTTGCGGAGCAGGATCGTGGCGCCCGTCACGTGCCGCTCATGCCGCGGCCCGCCCGCCGGGCTCGGTGTCCGGTTCGCGGCCGACCAGCCGCAGGAAGACGTCCTCGAGCGAGGGTCGGACACGTTCGAAGGCGGCCAGCCGGACGCCGGCCGCGACGACCAGCGGCAGCAGCCCGGCCGACGCGGCCGCCTCGTCGGTCACCGACACGGTCAGCCGGCCATCGCGCTCGGTCACACCGTCGATCCACGCCGTCGCGCGGAGCGTCGCGGCCAATGCGACCAGTGCCGCCTCCTGCCCGAGCTCGGGGTCCAACCGGTAGACCGGCGAGGCATATCGCCCGAGGAGCGCCTCGAGCGCGCCTTCGGTCACCAGCCGGCCGTGGTCGAGGATCGCGACGCGGTCGCAGATCCGCTCCACGTCGGCCAGGACGTGCGTCGAGAAGATGACCGTGGCGCTCGCCCGGACGTCGGCGATCAGCGCCAGCAGGTCGCGCCGGCCCTCGGGGTCGAGCGAGCTGACCGGTTCGTCGAGGATGAGCAGCCGTGGCCGGGCGACGAGCGCCTGGGCGATGCCGAGCCGCTGACGCATCCCGCCCGAGTAGCCGGCGATCCGCCGTCCCCGGGCGTCCGCGAGCCCGACCAGCTCGAGCGTCTCGTCGGCGCGCGCCCCCGCGTCGCGGCGAGCCAGCCCCTGGAGCTCGCCTGCGAAGGTGACCAGCTCGCGCCCGGTCATCCAGGAGTAGTAGCGCGGGTCCTGGTCCAGCACACCGATGCCGCGGCGCGCGTCGAGCCCGCCGCCCGTCGAGACCGGCGCGCCGTCGATGGTGACGACCCCGGCGGTCGGCCGGGCCAGCCCGGTGATCAGCCGCAGCGTGGTCGTCTTGCCCGCGCCGTTCGGTCCGAGCAGCCCGAAGACCGAGCCCGCCGGCACGTCGAGGTCGAGCCCGTCGACGGCCAGCACCCCGCCCGACCCGCCGAACCGCTTGACCAGCCCCCTGCAGGTGACCGTCGCCGGCGCCGGCTGGTTCATGCCTCCTCGCGCCGCCCGGCCACCAGGTAGATGATCGGCCCGAGAAGGCTGATGAAGACGATCACGATCCCCCACAGCAGTTTGCTGTCGCCGCGCACCTGGCGTTCGGGGCGGAGCAGGTCACGCAGCGCGATCACGATCAGGATCAGCTCGACGATCACGATCGGCGTGATCAGCAGCAGGATCTGGGTGTTGGTCACCTGACGCGCCTCCCCGGGTCCTGTTCTCAGACCCGATCCGGATTGTCTCATCTGGTCTCGGCGCCGAGGCCGGTCGGGTGCAGCCCTGCACGCACGGCGCCCGGAGCGTGCTCGGGCCGCTGCTAGACTCGGCGGGTCCGCCCATCGACACCCTGGAGGCACCCGAATGACCGACGACCGCGAGCGCTGGGCGCTGATCCTCGGCGGCTCATCGGGGATGGGCGAAGCGACCGCGATCACGCTCGCGAAGGCCGGCTACAACATCTGCGGGATCCATCTCGATTTCCGCGCGGCCCTGCCCCACGTCGACGAGGTCAAGGCAGCCATCGAGGCCGAGGGCGTCGAGGCCCTGTACATCAACATGAACGCGGCCGACGACGAGAAACGGGCGACCGCGCTCGCGACCCTGCGCGGGCGGTTCGACGCCTCGCGGTCGGCTGGCCGCGAGCCCTACGTCCGGGTCGTGATGCACTCCCTCGCGTTCGGCTCGCTGGTGCCGTTCCTGACTGAGGATCCCAAGGCCGGCGTCGACCGCAAGAAGATGGAGATGACCCAGGACGTGATGGCGAACAGCCTCGTCTACTGGGTCCAGGACCTGTGGCGCGGCGGCTTCCTCGGCCAGGGCTCGAAGATCTACGCCATGACCTCGGAGGGCTCGACCCGGGTCGTGCCGTCATACGGCGTGGTGTCGTCGGCCAAGGCGGCGCTCGAATCCCACGTTCGCCAGCTCGCGATGGAGCTCGCGCGGCAGGGCACCGGCGCGACCGCGAACTGCATCAGGGCGGGCGTCACGATCACCCCGGCGCTGCTCAAGATCCCCGAGTCGCAGACCATGATCGACATCACCATGAAGCGGAATCCGACCGGCCGGATGACGACCCCACAGGACGTCGCGAACGCGATCCTCGCCCTGTCCGGCGACGGCACGGAGTTCATCAACGGCGACATCATCAGCGTCGACGGCGGCGAGTTCATCACGGGCTCATAGGACGGATGGACGCGCAGGCCGAGGCGACGCTCCCGCGAGCCGGCGGCCTGAGGTCCGGCCGGGTCATCGTCGTCGGATCGGTCAACGTCGACCTGGTCGTCACGACCGAACGCCTGCCCGCGCCGGGCGAGACAGTCATCGGCGGCCGGTTCGCCCGGCACCACGGTGGCAAGGGCGGGAACCAGGCGGTCGCGGCGGCCCGGCTCGGCGCGGCCGTGACGTTCGTCGGCGCGGTCGGCGGCGACACGTTCGGGGAAGAGGCGCGATCCGCGCTCGAGGCCGAGGGCATCGATGTCCGCGGCCTCCTGACCCTGCCCGACGAGCCGACCGGCGTGGCCCTCATCCTCGTCGACGAGACCGGTGAGAACAGCATCGCGGTCGCCGGGGGCGCGAACGCGGCACTGACCTCGGTCCAGGTCCGGGCGGCGCTGAAGCGGCTCGACCTCGCCATCGACGACGTCGTGCTGGTCGGCCACGAGATCCGGACGGGAGCCACGCACGAGGCCATCCGTCTCGCCCGACTCGCCGGCGCCACTGCGATCCTCAATCCCGCACCGGCGGCGGGCCTTGGCCGGTCGACCCTCGACCTCGCGACCATCCTGACCCCGAACGATGGCGAGCTGGCGGATCTCGTCGGTGGGGACGGCAGTCCGTCGGCCCGGGCCAAGCGGCTGCTCGCACCGGAGCCGGCCGGTCGCGCCGTCCTCGTCAGCCTCGGATCACGCGGCGCGCTGCTGCTGGCCGGCCGCCAGGCGCGCGCGATCGCGCCGCCACGGGTCGAGGCGGTCGATACGGTCGGTGCCGGCGACACGCTCAACGGGGCGCTCGCGGCGGGTCTCGCGGCCGGCTTCGACCTGGCCGTGGCTGCGCAGCGTGCCGTGATCGCTGCCTCGCTCGCGACGACCCGGCCGGGCGCCCGGGAGGGGATGCCCACGGCGCCCGAGCTCGAGGACGTCCTGGCGAAGGGTGCCCGCGGGTAGGTCGAGGTCAGCCGGCAAGTCGCGCTCTGACGACAGAGGCCGGGTCAGGTCCCCTCGGTCGTGGCGATGGCCGGCGCCGACCGGCCGCGTCGCCGTCGCTGCGGGATCCAGCCCGACTTCGGTGAGAACAGCAGGGCCAGCGCGAAGAACAGGGTCTCGACCAGCACGATCGACGCGCCCGATGCGACGTTCAGGTAGAAGCTCAGGTACAGCCCGACCACCGCGGAGACGACCGCGACCCCGATCGCGACCCGGACCAGGTCCCAGAACTTGTCGACGAGCAGCTGGCCGGTCGCGGCCGGGGTGACCAGCATGGCCACCACCATGATGATCCCGACCGCCTGGATGCTGACGACGATGGTGACGCCGATCAGCCCGAGCAGCAGGTAGTCCAGCATCACGACCGGCAGCCCCGACGCGGCCGCCCCGGCCGGATCGAACGAGGCGTACAGCAGCTCCTTGCGCAGCACGGCGACGATCAGCAGCACGATCCCGCCGAGAACGGCGATCTGGACGATGTCCGCGGTCGTGATCCCGAGGACGTTGCCGAGGAGGTAGCTGAACAGGTCGGCGACGTAGCCCTGGATCGTGCTGAACAGGACGATGCCGAAGGCGAACATCCCGGCGAACAGCACCCCGACCGCGGTGTCGAAACGGAGCGCGCCGCGGCGGGCGACCGCCCCGATCGCGAGAGCCGTGCCGACCGCAGCGATCGCCCCGCCGACGTACAACGGGATGCCGAGCAGGAACGCGATGACCAGCCCCGGGAACGCGGCGTGGCTGACCGCGTCGCCGATGAAGGCGAGGCCGCGCAGCACGACGAAGGCGCCCATCACCGCGCAGACGATGCCGACCAGGATCGCGGCGATGAGCCCGCGCTGCATGAAACCGAAGGCCATCGGGTCGAGCAGGAAGTCGAGCACGTCAGCGACCCCCCTCGTGGAAGTGGTGCTCGCCCGGCGCAGCGTCGTCATGGTGATGGGCGTCATCGATGATCGTCCGGTCGCCGGCCGGCAGCACGATCACGTGGCCGCCATAGGTCTCGGACAGCAGCGCAGGGTCGAGCACGAGGTCAGCCGCACCGAACGCGACGATCCGTCCGTTGATGAACGCCGCCTGGTGGAAGTGATGGGCTGCGCTCGCCAGGTCGTGGGTCGTCGCGATGACGGTCCGCCCGGCATCGGATTCGGCCTCGAGGATCCGCATCAGGTCCTCCTGGGTCGTGACGTCCACCCCGGTCACCGGCTCGTCGAGGAGGTACAGGTCGGGCCGGGCTGCCAGCGCCTTGGCCAGGAAGACCCGGCGGCGCTGCCCGCCCGACAGCGCTCCGATCTGGCGGTCGCGGTCGTCGGCCATCCTGACCGTCTCGAGCGCCGCCTCGACGG
This sequence comes from uncultured Chloroflexia bacterium, assembly GCA_963813225.1. Lineage (GTDB taxonomy): Bacteria > Chloroflexota > Limnocylindria > Limnocylindrales > CSP1-4 > SPCO01. The sequence goes on from CAWEYB010000001.1 coordinate 486,831, forward strand.
CCTCGCGATCCTCGCGGCCCGGTGAGCGACCGAAGCCGATCAGCGGCACGCGACCCATCATCGCCACGTCGCCGACCGTCACCGGAAAGCCCCAATCGACGAGCTCGGCCTGCGGCACGTAGGCGATCCGCTTGGCGACGGCCCGGGCGGGTCCGCCGAAGACCTCGACCGATCCCTCGAACGGCGGCAGCAGCCCGGCGATCGTCTTGAGCAGGGTGCTCTTGCCCGAGCCGTTCGGGCCGATGACGGCCAGCAGCGAGCCGGTCGGGATCTCGAGGTCGACATCGGTCAGGGCCACCCGGTCGCCGTAGCCCGCCGTGACGTGGTGGAGGCTGACCGCCGCGGCCGCGCCTGCGCTCACCGGAGCGACCGCACGATCTGGTCCACGTTCCACGCCATCATCTTGAGGTATGTGTCGTTCGGCGGCGGGCCGACGGTGTCGTTGTAGAGCGTCGTCACGACGTTCGTGACGCCGGCCTCCTCGGCGAGCGTCTGGGCGAGCTCCGGGTTGAACTGGGCCTCGGCGAAGACCGCCTTGACGCCCGACGCCCTGACCTTGCCGACCAGGTCGGCCAGCTGGGACGCGCTCGGCTCCTGGCCGACGTTCGGGAGGATGACGCCGATCAGTTGGAACCCGTAGTGCGCGGCGAAGTACGGGAAGGCGTCGTGGAACGTCACGAGCTTGCGGTTCGCCGGCGGGATCTGCGCGAGCGCCGTCCTGTCCGCGTCGTCCAGCGCCGTGAGCTGGGCCGTGTAGGCCGCGGCATTCGCGGCATAGCCGGCCGCCCCGGCCGGGTCGAGCCGGGTGAGTGCGGCCGCGATCGCCGGCACGTAGTGGTCCGCAACCAGGCTCGGGTCCAGCCAGAAATGCGGGTTCGCCTCGCCGTCGACGGTGATCGTCGGGATGCCGTCACCGAGCACGAGTCGCGTCGCCTGTTCCTCGCCCGACGCCTGGAGCAGCTTGTCGAGGAAGTCGTCGAGTCCGACGCCGTTCGAGACGATCAGGTCGGCGCCCGCGAGCTGCTTCGCGTCGTCGGGCTTCGGCTCGTAGTCCTCCGGGCCGACGCCGGCCGGGATGATCGAGGTGACCGTGATCCGGTCGCCGCCGACGTTGCGCACGATGTCGGCGAAGACGGTCGTCGTCGCGACCACCGTCACCGCTTCACCGCCCGAGGCATGCGGGTCCGCGCCGCTGGTGCACCCCGCGACGATCGCCGCGATGGCGCACGCGACCACCGCGATGAGACCCAGTCTCGGTCGGTGGCGCGGTCGGATCGGCTGTGCGTCGTTCATCTGAGTCCGGTCAGGCGGTGACGGACGACGGTCGGGGTCGGGCGGCCAGGCAGGCCGGGCAGAGCCCGAACAGCTCGAGGCGGTGGTCGTCCACGCGATAGCCCGTCTGTCGGGCAACGTCACGCAGGATCGGCCGCAGCCCGACGTCGGCGATCTCGCTGGCCCGCCCGCACTGCGAGCAGACCACGTGATGGTGGTGCGCGGGCTCGCAACCGACGTATGCGTGCTCGCCCGACGGGAGGTCGAGTCGCTCGACAGCTCCGAGCTCCTCGAGGACCTCGAGCGTCCGGAAGACCGTTGCGCGTCCGACGCCGAGCCGGCGATCGCGGGCCGCGTCGACCAGCTCGGCCGCCGTGAAGTGGCCGACCTGGTCGGCGATGAGCGCCGCCAGCGAGCGGCGCGGTCCGGTCAGCCGATATCCGGCGCGGTCCAGCGCGGTCACGATCGGTGTCGGGTCGCCCATCGGGGGAGCATACCACTGTTGAGACAGAGTCTCACTTATCTCCGGCAAATGAGCCGCGCGCCAGAGGCTCCAGCGACCCTGCCGCCGACAGTACCGCTGCCGGGCTGGGACCATTGGGTTGGGTGTGTTCCGGTGCCCGTCGCGGCACACTCGCTGGGCGAGCGGATCGTGCCGACGCGGCACGCCTGAGCGCGCCTTTTCGAGATCGTCGGAGGGTATTCCTCACACATGACCGCGAACCTGCTGCGAGGCAAGAAGGCCAAGGGGGCGACCCCGGACCCGAAGCCGGCAGCCAAGCCGATCACCATCGGCGAAGTGGATGCCCACGTCTTCAACTGTCCGTCGTGCGCGCGCCCGCTGTCCGACGGGACCTCGCGCTGCGAGGGCTGTGGCGCCCTGCTCATCCTGGGCGTGACCGCCAAGCGAGCCTCCGCCATCCTCGGCCTCGGCCTGGTCGTCGGTGTCCTCGTGGGCGGTGTGTTCACCGCCGCAGCGATCACCCTGTCCTTGCACGACACGCCGGTCCAGGCAGCCGTCGTCATCGCGACCCCGGCGCCGATCGCGACCGCCATCCCGAACGCGGTCACCGCGCCGGTCGGGGCCCCACAGGCGGCCGTCACCGCGCTGAGCGGGACCGCCGTGGTCAATGGCCGGATCTCGGCCGACACGACCACGCTGGCCGCGACCCTGGCCGACCCGCACGCGACGACGATCGACCTCGCCCGAGGGCTGCGCTCGTTGTCGGCCGACGCGGCGCTTGGCACGGACCTGGTCGCACGGCTCGCGCAGTGGCGCGACGCGGATACGGCGGCCGGTCCGCTCGGTGATTTCTATCGGAAGATGTCGACGACGGCGACGCTGGCCCTTCGTGATTCGCTCAACGACGCGTCCGGTTACCGCAGCTCGGCGAGCGAGATGCTGGGCGTCCTGAAGGGCCTGTCGGCCGTCGATGCCGCGTCGCGCACGCTTGCCGCCACCGTGGATCTCGAGCTGCCGCCCGTCGCCATGCCCGTCACGCACTGAGGCCGGACCGGAGGTCTCGCCCGTCGGCGCCTCAGGGTGACGTCGTCGATGTGGGCGACGACGGCGCGTACCCGGTCAGCTCGACATAGGCCTCGCCGCCCAGCGGCGTCCCGCCCCGCGTCGCGTGGACGACCTGTGAGCCTTCCCAATAGATGACCCCGGTCGTCGCCCGCGTGTCGAGCTCCTGGTCCGCGACGGTCGGCCGCAGGTCGATGACGAGGTCGTCGTCCGGGATGCGGATCGTCCAGCCGGCCGGATAGGTCGCGCCGGTCGCCGGGCTGGTCCAGTGCCCGGTGACGTCCACCGTGAAGGCGTCGCGCTCGAGGTGCCGGACGCTCCCGTCCGCGGCCACGACGGTCCCGTAGATCAGCGGGTAGCTGCCGTCGGCGTCGCGCACGAGCGACAGCGTCAGGTCCGTCCCATCGGCGAGGTTGACGGCGAACCAGTCCCAGCCGCCGCCGCCCACCGAGATGAAATCGCCCCACTGGTGGTCGAACCAGGCGGAGCCGTCCACCGTCAGCGTCCGGCCGTCGACCGTCAGCGTGCCGGTCGCGTCCATCGCGGTCCGCGAGTAGTAGTACGAGCTGCCGGCCGGCCCGAAGTCGATCCAGCCATCGCTGCCATGGAGGGCCGGCGGCTTGGTCGCGTCGAGCCGGAGGTCGAGCCCGAGACCACCGGGCACGCCGGCCGCGGCCGCCTCGGCTGGCGCGAGCGTGGCGGCCAGATGGTCGTGTCCGTCGGTCCCCGCCATGGCCCATGGCGGCTGGCCCTGTGTCTCGGGTTTGGACGGGTCGGCACCCGTCAGGGACAGGTCGAACCCGGTCGGCTGGCCGTCCGGCCCGCGCGGCGAGCGGTCGACCTGTGGGCCGACCTCCAGTCGCTGGCTGTAGGCGAACCGGTCACCGTTCTCGTCGGTCACCGCCAGGTGCGAGACCCACGACGTCGGGAAGGTGCCGCGTTCGGCGCGGAAGACCACGAACTCGAAGCCGAATCGGTCACCAGCCGCGTCGTGGAGGTGCCCCGTGTAGTACCACCACTCGGTCAGCCGGTCGTGCGGGCCGTCGTCGCGTGGCAGGACCACGGGGAGCGGATCCGCGGGGGCCGTCGGGCGGGCCGTCGGCGCCACTGGCGTCGGCAGGAACGGGGTCGGGTTGGCCAGGATCGGGGCGCCGGCCGCGGAACCCGTGCAGCCCACGAGGACCAGCGCGAGGAACAGGACCAGGAAGGCTGCCGGCGGGCGGCTCGTTCTCGTCATCGGATGGCGGCCTCCACCTCGGCCTCCGACGCGGGCAGGCGGCCGGCCAGCACGCGTGCCAGCCGTTCGGGCAGCCACCAGTTCCAGCGACCGAGGAGGCGCATGGTGGCCGGCACGAGGAGCGCACGGATGACGGTCGCATCGAGGGCGACCGCGATCGCCATCCCGACGCCGAGAGCCTTGATCAGCACGATGTCGGCGAAGGCGAACGAACCGGCCACCACGACCACGATGAGCGCGGCGGAGGTCACGATCCGACCGCTGCGCTCCATCCCGCCGGCGACCGCCTCGATGTTGTCGCCGGTCCGGTCCCAGATCTCCTTCATCCGGGTCAACAGGAAGACCTCATAGTCCATCGACAGGCCGAACAGGACGCAGAACAGGATCACCGGCTGGGTGGTCTCGACGAAGCCGAGCGGCGCGAACCCGAACAGCGCCGAAAGGTTGCCGTCCTGGAAGATCCAGACCAGCGCCCCGAAGCTGGCGACGATCGACAGCGTGTTCATGACCAGCGCCTTGGCCGGGAGCACGACCGAGCGCAGCAGCACGAACAGGACGAGATAGGTCGTCACGATGATGAACAGCAGGGTCCGCGGAAAGTCGGCGCGGACGCGGGCGACCACATCGGCGACGTCCGCCGCGCCACCGCCGATGAGGACGGTCATCCCGGCAGGTGGCGCGACCGGGCTGCCCGGTGTCCGGAGGTCGGTCACCAGCGCCTTGCCCTCGTCGTCATTGCCACCGAACGGGGTGTAGACGGTGAACGCCGTGACGTCGCCCTTCGTCGTGGCGGCCAGGGCTGTCTGGACGTACCGGTCTCGCGGCCCGTTCGGGTCGCCGTACAGCAGCGTGTACTGGGCCAGCGTCATCCGCGGGTCGACGTCGACCAGGCTGTCCACGCGGGTGATCCGCGGGTCGGCGGTCAGGCGCCGCGAGTAGTCGTACAGGGCGGCCAGGTTGGTCGGCGACGTTGCCGGACCGTCGGTCCGGATGGCGATCACGAGCGGCGCGAACTCGCCTGCCCCGAAGTCGGCCTGGAGGCGGTCGAAGGCGGCCCGCGACGGCACCTCCGGCGGCAGGATCGTGGCATCGGGGGCGTTGAACCGGATGTGCAGGAAGGGCGACCCGAGCAGGAGCAGGAACGCGAGCGTCGGGATGATGACCAGGACCGGATGGCGCATGACGCGACGTGCCAGCCGCGACCACGGCCCCTCCGTGCCGGGCGTCCGGGTGACCGTCCGGACCGCGAACCGGTCCACTCGTGCCCCGAGGATGGTCAGGATCGCCGGCAGCAGTGTCAGGGCGGAGGCGACCGCCAGCGCGACGACGATCGCCCCGGCGATCCCGACCGAGCGGAGGATCATGAACTCGAACAGGACGAGACCGAGCAGGCCGAGCAGCACGGTCAGCCCGCTGAAGAACACGGCGCGGCCCGCGGTCGCGACGGTGATCCGGACCGCCTCGGCCACCCGGTCCGGGTCGTCCGGGCGGAGGGCGAGCTCCTCGCGGAACCGGCTGGTCATCAGCAGCGAGTAGTCGACCCCGAGCCCTAGACCGAGCAGCGTCGCCAGGTTGAGCACGAAGATGCTCATCGGCGTCAGCGAGGCGACCACGAAGATCCCCGCCAGGGCGACGATGACCGCCGCCCCGCCGACCAGGAGCGGCACGCCCGCAGCGACCAGCGACCCGAACACGAACACGAGAGCCAGCGCAGCCAAGGGCAGCGACACGAGCTCGCTGCGGCGCAGGTCGCTCTCGGAGACTGTCTGCACGTCGCCGTAGAAGGCCGGGCCACCGGCCAGCTCGACGGTCAGCCCGGGCGCGTCGTGGAGGCGCTCACGCAGGACCGGCAGGGCCTTCGGCGAGTCATCGGGCGACAGGTCGAGGAAGACGATGTCATAGGCGGTGTGGCGATCGGCCGAGACCTGGCTGGGCGCCAGGAGGTGGGACACGACGCGAGCGACGTGCGGCGCGCTCGGGACGTCGCGGATCGCGTCGGCGGCGGCGGTCTCGAAGGCCGGCGTGCCAGCTTCGAGGGTCGGGCTCGAGAAGACGATGACGAGCGCCGACGGCGGCGCCCCCAGAGTCGTCTCGAGGAGCGCCTTGGCCCGGGCGGACTCGAGGTCGTCGAGGATGAACCCGCCGGCGCTCAGCTTGCCCGGCACCTGGGGGGCGAACGGGATGGCCACCACGAGGAGCGCGAGCCACGCCGTGACCACCCACCAGGCGCGGCGCACGACGAAACGCCCGAGTCGATCGAATGGGGTCACGTGGCTGGTTCGCCTCGTTCACGACGCTGGTTGGCGGACCGTCCAATCGTACCCGCGACTGCCGTTCCGGGCGTCCGGGCGGTCTGCTAGCATCGCCCCGTGCAGCTGTTCCTTGTCGCCTTCCAGCAGCCGGTCCCGTTCGGGATCTCCGCGATCATCGTCATCACGATGATCGGGATCATGCTCAAGGCCGCGATGTCCGCCGAGGGTGGCGCGCGCTGGGTCCGCAAGATCACCAACCCGAACGCGAAGTTCCTGTTCCTGTTCCTGTTCATCGCGTGGGCGCTGTTCTTCGGGATCGGGCTCCAGCTCGTCCCGCACGAGGGAGCGAACTCCCCGTATGGCGGCATCGGCCTGATCGCGCTGTTCAGCGGCTTCTTCATCATGATGGGCTTCCTCTGGGCGGTGATCGGCGAGTAGCCGTCCGGTCATGGCGCTGCCCCGCGGGACCATGGACGCGGTGCTCCTGCTCGGGCATGGCGGCCCCGAGATGCTCGAGTATCGGCGCGACGTCCCGACCCCCGAACCCGGACACGACGACGTCCTGATCGCCGTCCGCGCCGCCGGCGTCAACAACACCGACATCAACACCCGGATCGGCTGGTACGCGGGCGGCAGCTGGGCCGGAGACGCGGTGACGTTCCCGCGCGATCCAGGGCGCCGACGTGTGCGGCGAGATCGTGGCGGTCGGCGACGGCGTCGCGAGCGAGTCGGATCGGCGAGCGGGTGATCGTCCAGGGCTGCCTTCGCTCGCTGCGTCGTGACGGCCGCGATCCGTGGCTCGGATCGGAGATCGACGGCGGCTTCGCGCAGTTCGTCCGCGTCCCATCGGCGGACACGTATCGGATCGAGTGCGACCTGTCGGACGCGCAGCTGGCCGCGGTGCCGTGCTCGTACGGGACGGCCGAGAACCTGCTCCATCGGTCACGGGTCGCGGCCGGCGAGCGCGTCCTTGTCACCGGCGCCTCGGGCGGCGTCGGGTCGGCGGCGGTGATGCTCGCGCGGCGTCGCGGCGCGGAGGTCATCGCGGTCGCCGGCGCGGACAAGGCCGCGGCCGTCCGCGCGCTCGGGGCCGGGACGGTCGTCCCGCGCGACGCGGACCTGGTGTCCGCGATCGGCCGGGAGTCGGTCGACGTCGTCATCGACCTCGTCGGCGGACCGGCGTGGCCCGGAGCTGCTGGAGGTGCTCCGGCCGGGTGGCCGCTACGCGATCTCGGGCGCGATCGGTGGCCCACGTCGTCGAGCTCGACCTGCGGACGCTCTACCTCAAGGACCTGACCCTCCTCGGCTGCACGTCGCAGGACGCCGAGGTGTTCGGCAACCTCATCGGCTACCTCGAGCGCGGCGAGATCGTCCCGCTCGTGGCACGGACGTATCCGCTGGAGCGGATCGGCGAGGCACAGGCCGACTTCGTGGCGAAACGACATGTCGGCAAGCTCGTCCTGATGGTGCCGCCGGTCGCGTAACACGGCGCCGTCCGAAGACCCGTCCGCGTGAGTGCATGTAGACGGCATATCCAGTTTCCGGCGCCCCGTGTTTCCGGCGCCCCGTGATGCAGCCCACGTGCATCACGGTGAGGGGTCGAGCGGCCGTCCTTGCGCGCACGGGGTCGCGTCGCCGAGCGGTGGACCCACCCCGGACCATCGCGCTATCATCCGTGGACTTGCAGACTGCATAGACTTTATGCGTCGTAACACCGGAGGCTCGCCGCGTTGGACGCCCAGGAGATCAGGACCGCCGTCGCGCATCAGGATGCCGCCCGCGCCGCCGCCGAGGCTCCGTTCGTCAACCTCGCGGATCCGGCCCGGGCGCTCGGTCCGGACGGGCGTCCGGCCGTCAGTCGCCGCGCGCCGCGCTGGGAGGACGTGCCCGACGCGCAGTGGAACGACTGGCGCTGGCAGCTCAGCAACCGGGTCAACGACCTCGAGGAGATCGAGCAGATCCTCGAGCTGACCGACGACGAGCGCGAGGGCCTGTCCGCGCCCGAGAAGTTCCGGGTCGACATCACGCCGTACTTCATCAGCCTGATCGACCCGAACGACCCGAACGACCCGATCCGCCTCCAGGTCATCCCGACCGCGCGCGAGCACGGCGCCTTCACCGGGATGATGGAGGACTCGCTGGCCGAGGACCGCCACTCGCCGGTCCCGGGCCTCGTCCACCGCTACCCCGACCGCGTGCTGATGCTGGTCACGACCCAGTGCGCGAGCTACTGCCGCTACTGCACGCGGTCGCGCATCGTCGGCGACCCGACCCAGAACTTCAACCGCCGCGACCACGAGGCGCAGCTCGAGTACCTGCGCCGGACCCCGCAGGTCCGCGACGTCCTGATCTCCGGCGGCGACGGCCTGACGCTCGCGCCGAAGCTGTTCGAATCGATCCTCAAGGGCCTCCGCGAGATCCCCCACATCGAGATCATCCGGATCGGCAGCCGCGTGCCGGTCTTCCTGCCCGCAGCGGATCGACGACGAGCTGTGCGAGATGCTCGAGAAGTACCACCCGCTGTGGATCAACCTCCACTTCAACCACCCCAACGAGATCACGCCCGAGGTCTCGCGCGCGGTCGACAAGCTGACCCGGGCCGGCCTCCCGGTCGGCAACCAGAGCGTGCTGCTCGCCGGCGTCAACGACTGCGTGCACATCCAGCGGTCGCTCGTCCACAGGCTGGTCGCCAACCGGATCCGGCCGTACTACCTCTACCAGTGCGACCTGGTCGAGGGGTCGGGCCACTTCCGGACGCCGGTCGGCAAGGGCCTCGAGATCATGGAGGGCCTGCGCGGCCACACCTCGGGCTACGCCGTGCCGACCTACGTCATCGATGCGCCCGGCGGCGGCGGCAAGATCCCGGTCATGCCCAACTACCTGATCAGCTACAGCGACCACAAGGTCGTGCTCCGCAACTACGAGGGCTACATCACGACCTACGAGGAGCCCGAGACCTACCAGAAGCACGACCAGGCCGCCTGCGCCTACTGCCAGCACGAGCGCGCCGAGCCGGGCCAGTCGGGCGTCCTCGGCCTGCTCGAGGGCGAGCGGATGTGGATCGAGCCGAAGGGGTTCTCCGAGGTCCACACCCGCGGCAACACCGAGGCGCACCGTCTCCAGGACCCGTCGAAGTGGGTGCCGTTCGGGGTCGGCGCGATCGAGGGGACGGCGTCCGCCGCCCTGCCGGTGCTCGAGTCGGGCGAGGTCTACGGCCCGGGCGAGGAGCCGCGTCCCCGCGAGGGCGAGCCGACCGCGTCGGCCCACGGAGAGCTGCTCTAGGCTCGCGCCTCAGCGGGACGCGTAGCGGGCGTAGTAGTCCGCCGACTCGTCCTCGGCGACCGCCGCCGCCCCGAACCGGTCCGGGTCGAACGCGTCGAGGTGCGCCGGCCGGCGACCGGTCACGAACTGCTCCCCGAGCAGCTCGGTCAGGTACGGGCCGAGGAGCATCCCGCGCCCGCTCCAGCCGTTCGCCTGCCACCAGCCGTCGAGCTGCGCGGTCGGCCCGACGAGCGGCACGTGGTCGGGCGAGATGTCGTACATCCCGGCCCATTGGCGGATGACCGAGACATCGGCGAGGGCCGGCGCCTTGCGGACCATCATCGCCGCGGTCCGTCGGAGGAACGCCCACGACGAGCCTTGATCCACGCCGGCCGGCTCGTCGGGGTCCACGACACCCATCACGATCTCGCCGCGAAGGGTCTGGTTGAACCAGCCCTCGGTCGGCCGGTAGAACGTGACGGCCGCCTCGATCGTCCGGCGCAGCGGCGCGGTGACCAGGACCTCGCGCCGGAGAGGACGGTTGGGGGCGTTGACGCCGGCCAGATCGTTGAGCCGGCTCGACCAGCCGCCGGCGGCGTTGAGCACGGTCCGGGTCTCGATCCGGCCGCGGTCGGTGACGACCGCCTCGACGCCGTGCGTCGCCCCGCGAGATGCCCGTCACCGTGGCGCCGGGCACGATCCGGACGCTCGTGCGGGCCAGGTGCTCGAGGTGCGCCCACACGACCGCGTCGTGGTGGACGATCGCGTCGTCGTTGAGGACCGCCCCGGCGACCGGCTCGCCGCCGCGCAGGATCGGCAGCCGGCGGAGCGTCTCGTCCGGATCGAGGAAGGCGCTCCGGACGCCGATCCGGTGGTGCATCTCGACGATGGCGCGCATCCGCTCGACCTCGGCCGCCTCGTAGAGCACCCAGGCGTAGCCGAGCCTGTAGAACAGGACGTTGAACCCGAGCTCCTCGCCCATCCGGTCGTATTTCGCCTGGCACGCGATGGCGACGTGGGTGAGCTCCTCGGTCAGCTGCATCGCCCGGATGCGGGCGACGTTCCGGCCGGTGGCGCCGCCGCCCGGGTAGCCGCGGTCGACGATGACGATGTCGCGCACGCCACGCGCCGCGAGCTCGCGCGCGAAGCCGAGCCCGGCGATCCCGGCACCGACGATGACGACGTCCGCGCTGGACGGGAGCTGGTCGGTCAGGAGCGCACCGAGACCGTGGCCTCTCATGGCGGCGGGACGAGGTCGCCGAGGCGGACCGGGCGCAGCGGCGGTCGGGCGGTCGGGACGCTGTCCGAGCCGGTCAGGCAGGCGAACGCCTGGAGGCACGACTTGCCCTGGCACGGCCCGGTCAGCGTGCCCGTCCGGCGCTTGACGAGCTCGGGGTCGCGGTAGCCGGCGGCAAGCTCGTCCCGGATCTCGTGGACGCGGACGTCCTCGCAGAAGCAGACCATCGCGTCGGGGTGCGCGGCGTCCGGGTTCGGGTGTCTCGCGTGGGCGGTGCCCGGGCGACCCGTCGCCGAGCCGACGACCGACAGCGTCGGGACCGTCGTCCGACCGTCGCCGTCGAGGACCGGAACGAGCGTGTCGCCCTGCCGCTCGACGGCGGCGCCCGCGGCCAGGACGAGATCGAGATTCGGGCTTCTGTCGCCGAAGACGACGAGGTCGACCGACAGGCGTCGTCGCTTGCCATCGACCATCACATCGGCGCCCGACGACGCGGCGCCGACCCCGGACCGAGACGAGCGAGGCGGTCGGGATCGGCCCGTGCAGCGTCGACGCGCCCGCCTGTCGGAGTCGGTCGGCAGCGGTCGCCAGGGCGTCGTCATCGCCGACGAGCAGGACCCGGCGCCCGGGCAGGACGCCGTGGCGATCGACCAGCTCGGTCACCAGCCGCGCGGCCATGACGCCCGGCCGGTCGGCGCCCGGGACGAGCGGCACCCGGTCGTAGGAGCCCGTGGCGGCGACCACCGAGCGGGCCGTGATCTCGTACGCGGCATCGTCCCCCAGCGCCGCGACCATGCCGTCGTACCAGCCGACGGCCGCGACGCCGGCCAGCACCTGGACCCCCGGCAGGGTCGGGCACCGACCCGATCCGGGTCGAGCAGGATGACCGTCGCCGCGGAGTCCGCGGCCTTCGTCGCGGCGGCGACTCCGGACGCACCCGCCCCCACGACCAGCACGTCCGCCTCGAGCCGTCGGCTCGGACGAGGTGCGTGCCCCGCCGCCCGCCGCCCGTCCAGCGTCAGCCGCCCCCGCCCGCCGAACCAGCGCAGGACGTCGAGGTACCGCTTGCGCAGGCGGCGCGGCCGCAGGAATCGGTGGTGGTAGAACGTCGGCGGGATCCAGCGCGAGAACAGCCCGACGAGCGACACGAGGTCACGCTCGACCGACGGCCAGGCGTGCTCCCCGCGCGCGACCAGTCCGTCACGGACGGGGACCCGGCACGACCGGACGCTCGGCACGCCGTCGACCTCGCACTCGCACCAGCCACACTGGCCGGTCGAGCACATCAGGCCGCGTGGCCGATGGAACCGGAAGCTCCGCGACAGCACGACACGGTCCGCGGCGAGCAGCGCGACCGCGAGCGGCTCGCCCTCGATGCCGTCGTACGCTCGACCGTCGAAGGTGAACCGGACCGTCCGTGCCCGCGGCCCCGGCGGCGATGCGACGCGCCGTCACCTCAGCGGATGTGGAAGGTCGGCGAGCTGTCGATGCAGACCCGCTTCGATTCGAGATAGGCGTCGAGGCCTTCCATCCCGAGCTCGCGTCCGATGCCGCTCTGCTTGACGCCGCCGAACGGGCTCTCGGCCAGCCGGACGTAGTGGGTGTTGACCCAGACGTCGCCGACCCGCAGCCGGCGAGCGACCCGGATCGCCCGGTCCAGGTCTGCCGTCCAGACCGCGCTGCCAAGCCCGAAATCGTTGTCGTTGGCGATCGCCAGCGCCTCGTCCTCGGTGTCGAACGTCATCACCGACAGGACCGGCCCGAAGATCTCCTCGCGCGCGATCGCCATCGAGGGCGCCACGTCGTCGAAGATGGTCGGCGCCATGTACTGGCCGGTCGCCCAGTCGCCGCCGAGCCGCTCGCCGCCGAGGACGAGCCGCGCACCCTCGGCCCGGCCGCGCTCGACGTAGCCGAGCACGCGGTCGAGCTGGCGTGGCGAGACCATCGGCCCGAGCTGCGTGTCCTCGTCGAGCGGCGACCCGACGCGCAACCCCTCGGCCCGCTCGATCAGACCGTCGAGGAACCGGTCGTGGATCGACCGCTCGAGGAGCAGGCGCGAGCCCGCGGTGCATGACTGCCCGGCGTACAGGAAGATCCCGACCGCGACGGCATCCATCGCCTTGTCGAGATTGGCGTCCGGGAAGACGATGACCGGCGCCTTGCCGCCGGCCTCGATCGAGACGCGCTTGAACGTCCGGGCGCCGAGCTCGAGCAGCCGCCGTCCGACCTCGCTGCTGCCGGTGAAGCTGATCTTGTCCACGCGAGGATCGCTGGCGAGTGCCTCGCCGATGAGCGCACCCTCGCCGACGACCCCGTTGGCCACGCCGTGCGGCAGCGCCTCGATCCGATCCAGCAGCTCGAAGATGGCCATCGATGAGGCGGGAGCGTCGCTGGCGGGCTTGAGCACGAACGTGCAGCCGGTGGCGATCGCCGCGCCGATCTTGCGCAGCGGCAGGTCGACCGGGTCGTTCCACGGCGTGATCAGGCCGCAGACGCCGACCGGCTCCTTGAGGATGAAGTTGAGCAGGTGGTCCGGCGCGGACGACGTCACTTCGCCGCGGATCATCCGGGCGGCGCTCGCGTAGAACAGGATCCGGTCGATGGCGGGCTCGATCTCGCGCTCGCGGACGTACCGGATGGGCTTGCCCATCTCGATCGCCACGAGGCGCGACAGCGGCTCGGCCTCCTCGCGCAGCAGCCGTGCCAGCTCGAGCAGGATCGCGGAGCGCTGGCGACCGGCGGTCGCCGGCCAGGCACCGTCGTCGAAGGTCGCCCGGGCGGCGGCGATCGCCCGGCCCACGTCGGCGAGGCCCGACCGCGGAGCGACCGCCACCAGGTCGCCGGTCGCGGGATCGCGGCTCTCGAGCGTCTCCCCGGACTCGGCCGGCGACCACTGGCCGTCGATGTAGTTGGCCACGCCTCGGACGGCGGTCAGCGTCCCGGTCCCGGTCATCGGCTCCCCTTGATGGCGTCGACGGTCACCTCGACCGCGCGGTCGAGGATCCGCTCGTCGATGGTCAGTGGCGGACAGATCTTGAGCACGTGGTCGGCATGGCCGCCGACGCCGACGACGACGCCGCGCTCGAAGGCAGCGGCCCTGATCGCCGCGGTCCGATGCGGATCGGCTTCGCGCGACTCCCGATCGGCCACGATGTCGATCCCGACGAACAGGCCCAGGCCGCGGATCTCGCCCACGTGCGGATCATCCGCGAGCACCCCGCGAAGCCGGTCCAGGAGGTGCGCCCCGACCGTCGCCGAGCGCTCCGCCAGTCGCTCGTCACGGAAGACGCCGATGGCCGCCCTGCCGGCGGCCAGGTTGACGGCGTTGCCCATGAACGTCGAGGTGTGGGTCCCGGGCCGCCAGTGGCGCATGAACGCCTCCCGTCCGACGACCGCGGAGACGGCCATCCCGCCACCGATCCCCTTGCCGACCGTCATCAGGTCCGGGACGACCGACCAGTGATCGGCTGCCCAGGCCCGGCCGGTCCGCCCGAAGCCCGACTGGATCTCGTCGAAGATCAAGACCGCGCCGTGACGGTCGCACAGCTCGCGCAGCCCGGCCAGGAACCCATCGGGCGGGATCACGACGCCGGCATTGCCCTGGACCGGTTCGACGATGACCGCCGCGACCGGGCCGACGCCCGAGGCCGGGTCCTCCAGCGCGTGACGCACCAGGGCCAACGCCTGGCGCACCGGCCTCGTCGCCCGGCCCGAGCGGCCAGTGAGACGCGTTCGGGTAGGGCAGGAACTGGGCGCCGGCGTCCACGCCGCCCGCGGCGCGCATGGCCGACTTGCCGATGATGCCGATCACGCCGCTGGCCCGCCCGAAGTAGCCACCAGAGAAGGCGAGCACGTCGCGGCGGCCGGTCAGCGTCCGGGCGAGCTTGAGCGCGGTGTCGTTGGCGTCGGATCCGCTGATACCGAGGAGGACCCGGTCCAGGCCGGCCGGCGCGATGCCGACGAGAGCCTCCTCGAACCCGACGCGCGCCTCGCTGGCCGACGCCGACGAAACATGGTCGGCGCGACCGGCCTGGTCGCGGATGGCCGCCACGACGGCCGGGTGGCCGTGCCCGACGTTGGCGGCCGCGAAGCTCCCGGCAAGGTCGATGAACCGGTTGCCGTCCGGGTCGACCAGCGTCGAGCCCGACGCCGATTCCACGACCAGCGGCGGTGCTTCGCCACCCGTCCGCGGGCCGGCGCCCTCGACCGCACGCATCCGCTCGATGATCGCCTGGGCGCGCGGGCCTGGATAAGCCGTGACGATGAGCGGTCCGGCGGCTTCCTCGACGGTCATGGCTCGAGCTCGTAGACGTGGCGGCCCGCAACGACGACGGGCACCCCGTCGAACTCGATCGTCGGCTCCATGACGAGCCCGTCGAGGTGGACATCGCATTCGACCAGGCCACCGTACTCGTTGGCCGAATCACCGAGCGCGATATGCACGGTCCCGAAGGCCTTCTTGGCCTCGGTGATCTCGTCGCCGATGCGCGCGGCCGGGTTGAGCCCGATCCCGATCTCGCCGATGTTGTCGGCGTCCCGGACGCCCTCGACGATCGCGCGCAGACGGTCGGCCGAGGCGCCGCCCGCGATCGCGGTCGCCCGCCCCGCCCGGACCGTGATGGTGACCGGTCCTTCGAGCGCGCCCAGGTCCGAGGCGACCCGTTCCCACACGACGATCCCTTCCGACGTGCCCTCCAGCGGCGGCAGCGAGACCTCGCCACCGGGCAGCGCCGACACCTCGCCCGGGTTGCGGCAGATCCCGGTCAGCCAGGCCATCGGCTCGCGACCCTCGACCGTCGCCCGCAGGTCCGTGCCGGCGGGGGACGTGATGCGGACCTCACGCGTCCGCCGCCACAGCGCGGCCAGCCGCTCGGCACGTGCCCGGATGGCCGTGAAGTCCGCGGTCATCGCGCCGGTCCGCCAGGCGTCGGCCCGATACGGGGCGTTGAAGTCGCCACGCGCACCGGCCCGCTGCGCCGCCGCCTTGGCCGTCGTGTGGTAGAGGGACGTGCTGGCGGCGCACAGGACGACATCGGCGGCGGCCATCGCCGCGGCGGCCGAGGCCGGCGGTTCCGCGCCGCTCCGTGCGCGCGGCGGGAACGACACGACGACCGGATCCGCGCCCAGGGCATGCGCGGCCCGCGCGAGCTCGCGGGGGATCTCGGCGTCGGTCCGGTCGTCGACGATGATCGCGAACCGCTCCCCGGGTCGCAGCCCGAGGTAGTCGCGCGCCACGCGCTCGGCGATGTCCGCGACCGTGAACGTCGCGGCGACGTCGACCGTCACCGCGGCGCCTCGGCCGTCATCGGTCGGCCTCGACGGCGCCCCGGTCGACCAGGTGGTAGCGCCGCCGCACCTCCTCGGCCTCGGCCGGATCGTGCTGCTCATGGCGCTGATAGAACCCGACCCGGGAGATCGTGTACTTGCCCATCCGGTGGAGGTCGGCCAGCGTCTCGGCCGCCTTGAGCGCAAGCAGGTTCGGGTTGAGGATCGGCAGCTCGCGATGCCGACCGGTGGTCATGATCTCGCGCTCGAGGCAGCCGCCGATGATCGTGCAGCCGAGGATGACGACCTCGGCCTGGTCCTCGGACAGCGCCGTGAGACAGGCGGCCGCCGCGTCGTCGGCGACCGCGGTCGTGTCCTCGATCATGTCGGTGACGTACCAGTCGATGAAGCGCACGCCACGGCAGTTGCCCTGGCCCGCGAGGCGGACGATGTCCTCGAGCCACGGCCGGGCCTTGGCGTGGTCCGTCACGACCGTGAACGAGTGCCCGAAGTACGAGGCGTGGTTCATCGCCGCCTCGAGCGGCCCGACGACCGGGATGTCGACCAGCTCGCGGGCCACGCGGACACCCGGGTCGTAGCAGCACCCGACGACGACCGCGTCGTAGCCCCGCTCCTCGAGCCGGCGGACCTCGTCGAAGATCGCCAGCTCCATCAGGTGCTTCGGGTAGTAGTAGTCGATGTTGGCCGGGACGCCCTCGAGGTGGATGACGTCGACCGACGTGCCCGGAGCGGCGTAGGGGACCAGCGTCTCCTCGATGATGGCATCGAAGGCGGCCGTCCCGAACGGGTTGATGAACGCGATCCGGCGGTCGGCGGCTGGCGTCATGACGGGCTCCATCGCTACCAGGTGCTCCCCGGTTCGACCGGCACGAGCGTCGGCCGGATCGCACGGAACGGCGTCATGTCGATGGCCGGCTCGGTGCCGCACACGAGGTCGGCCACGAGGCGGCCGGTCGTCGGGCCGGCGCCGTTCCCGAACACGTGCCCGGCCGCGATGATCAGGTCGTCGAAGCCGGGCGCGTGGTCGATCACCGGCAGGCTGTCGGAGGTCATCGGCAGCACACCGGCCCACGCTCGGGCGAACTTGGCGCCCTTGAGCGCGGGGATCGCGGTGGCCATCCCCTCGGCGACCAGCGAGATCCCGGCCAGGTCCGGCTTCCAGTCGAAGCCGGGGAAGTCCATCGCGATACCGAGCAGGTACGAGCCGTCGGCGGTCTGGCAGGCGGACTCGAGCAGGGCCAGACCGAGCCGGTCCTCGAGCGCGGTGGCGAACGCCTCCTGACGGTACGAGGGGAGATCGCGGAAGAGCGCGTACTGCTTGACCGCCGCAGGCCCGTACATCACGACATCGAGGCTGGGCGGCTGCGGCTCGGTCTGGACGATCTGGAGGCGCATCGGGTGGATCGGCAGGTCGATCCCGAGCTGCGCCGCGAGGTACGGGCTCCAGGCGCCGCCGGCGAGCACGACGTGGCCGGCCGAGATCGGGCCGATGTCGGTCTGCACGCGGGTGATCCGGCCGCCGTCGGTCTCGAACGCGCGGGCGGTCGCGCCCTCGACGACCCGGGCGCCCGCCCGCTGGGCGGCGGCCCCGAACGCGCGCACGTAGCGGGTCGGATCGACCTGGGCGTCGAGCGGGCAGTACGAGGCGCCCAGCACCGTCTCGGGCAGGATCGGCGCCATGGCCCGGGCCTCGTCGCCATCGAGCAGTCGCATCGGGACGCCATCGGCCGTGCGACGCTCGACGAACTCGCGCATCACCGCGCCCTGGGCCTCGGTGTTGAAGTAGAAGAGGCCGCCGTTGGTGCGCAGCCCGAAGTCGGCACCGAGCTCCTCGGGGAGGCCCTCCAGCTCATTGCGGGTCGCCATGACCAGCTCGAGCTCCGGTCCGGCGCGGCGGGTGTGGAGCCAGATGAAGCCGAGGTTCCGGCCCGTGGCGCCGGACGCCAGCCGGTCCTGTTCCAGCAGCGTCACCGACGCACCGCGCCGGGCAAGGTGGTAGGCCGAGGCCGCGCCGACGATCCCGCCGCCGATGACGAGGACATCCGGGGATCCGGCCAAGGGTTTCGCCTCCACGGGGACAGATGGTTCGGTCCGGAAACGGTAGCAGCCGGACGGTCGTGGAGCACGGACGTCGCATGCTCCGACGCGGACGGGCCGAAGCCCCCGCTAGACTGCCGGGGTGACCAAGAAGAAGGGCCAGTCGGTCGGCCAGTCGATCGGCGGGATCCTCGTCGGCTTCGACCAGCAGATCTTCCGGACGACCCCGCCGACCAACGAGCTGGTCGCCAAGGGGGACCCGCTGGCACCGGTCGCGGCGTCCGGCGGCGGGACGATGCAGGTCGGGCTCCCCGGCGACGACGTCGGAACGGGGGATGGCGGCACCACCACGGACGAGCCCGACACCCTCCGTCTGTCGGCGCCGGGCGTCGAGGCGGTCGTCGATCTCGTCGCCGGTGGCCGCCTTGCCTCGTTCTCCATCGGCGGGATCGAGCTGCTCAGGGCCCCTCGCGACGATGTGCTGCGATGGGGCTCCTACCCGATGGCGCCATGGGCCGGCCGCACGCGCGACGCGAGGTTCACGTTCGCGGGTCGGCAGCGTCGGCTGCCGGTCCGCATGCCGCCCCACGCGATCCATGGGACGGTGTTCGACCGCCACTGGCGACGGCTGGACGAGCGCACGATCGAGATCGATCTCGGGCCTGACTGGCCGTTCGCGGGCTCGGTCGTCCAGCGGTTCGACCTCGCAGCCGACCGCCTGACCTGCCAGCTCGAGCTTCGTGCCGAGGTGCCGATGCCAGCCTCGATCGGCTGGCACCCGTGGTTCGTGCGCCGGCCCGCGGGCATCGACGGCGAGCTCGAGCTCGAGCTCGACGCGGGCGCGATGCTTCCGCGCGACGCGGCGGAGATCGCGACCCGTCCCGTGGTCTCGCCGCCGCCCGGCCCGTGGGACGACACCTTCACCGACCTCCGACGGCCGCCTGTCCTGCGCTGGCCGGGTTTCGTCGAGCTGACGATCGAATCGGCGTGCGAGTACTGGGTGGTCTACACCGAACCGGAGGACGCGCTCTGCGTCGAGCCCCAGACCGCGCCGCCCGATGCCCTCAACACCGGCCCGACGGTCGTCGAGCCGGGCCGGCCGCTGGTCGCCGAGATGACCTGGCGCTGGCGCCCGCTGGCCGGCTGACCGCGTGACCGGCGTGACCGACTGACCGATCAGCCGCCGGTCGACGGGATCGCGGCCACGATCGACAGCGCGCGCGCGAGCTGTGGGTCGTTGATCTTGGCGACCTGCGCCGGGTTCATCTTCGAGACTGCGTCCGGGTCGAGCGCCGGGATGTCACTGGCGCGCTCGACGTCCACGTCGGGGGTGATCCCGTGATGCCAGATCTGGCGGCCGTCCGGGGTCAGCCATTCGACCGTCCCGACCCGCAGCGCCGAGCCGTCCGACAGCGGGAACTCGCCGAGGACCGTCCCGGTCCCGAATGTCGTGATGCCGACGATCTGGCCGCGACCTGCGTCCTGGATGGCGCCGGTCACGATCTCGGACGAGCTGGCGGTGCCCGCATCGACCAGGACCACGAGCGGCAGATCGGTGGCGAGTCCACCCGGCGTCACCGGATGGGTGGTCTCGTGGCCGTCGGCTGCCCGCTCGATGTAGACGGTGCCGTCCTTGAGGAACTGGCTGGCGACCGCCTCGGCCTCGTTGACGTAACCGCCCGGGTTGCCGCGCAGGTCGAAGATGATCCGGTCCGCACCGGCCTTCCTGACGTCGCCCAGGACGCCCTTCAGGTCGTCGGCGGCGCCGGTCGAGAACTGTTCGAGCCGAATGAACGCGGTCTTGGTCCCGGGCACGAGGGTCCAGCTGACAGGCTGGACTGCGACGTCGGCCCGGACCATCGGCAACGTCCGCTCCGGGCCACCGCCCGCGCTCTTGACGGTGATATCGACGGTCGTGCCCGCCGCGCCGCGAACCAGGTTGACGACCTGATCGGTGGTGAGGTTCGTCGTGCTGTTTCCATCGACCGCGACGATCTCGTCTCCGACGACGATGCCGGCCTTGGCGGCCGGGCTGCCGTCGAAGACACCGACGACCAGGGGCAGGCCGTCAGTCGCGACGTCCATCCGGACGCCGATGCCCACGTACTTGCCAGAGAGGTCGTTCGAGCGCTGGACGCGCTGTTCGGGAGTGAGGAACGAGGTGTGACCGGTGTCGCCGACGGCTTCGGTCATGCCGTTGATGGCGCCGTAGATCAGGTCGCTGTCCTTGAGCTGGTCGGCGCCGACGTACTTGCTGTGCAGGATGTCCCATGCCTCCTGGATGAGGCCGAAGTTGGTCGCCGACGAGGCGGAGGGAGCCGGGGTCGTCGTTCCGAAGCTGCCCAATGCAGGCAGATCCAGGCGGCCGACCCCGATCCCGACGCTGAACGCCAGCACCAGGCCGAGGGCGATAGCCGCGCGACGGATCGTCGGACCGCGTCCACGACCGGCCGCCGGTGACGCCGAGACCAGGGAGGGGCCGGGCACGACAGGAATCGCAGCCGGTGGCTCGTCGTCGGTGGTCGGTTGGGTCGGGATCGGTTCGGGGTCCATCGTCGCCATCTAGCTCGTCAGGAGTGACATTCGACGGGCCGCACTGCGCAGGCCGCCCCCGGGCGCTCCGCCCGGTCGGACCAGCATGACGCAAAACCGTGGGGATGCGATATCGGGTTGATGAAGGTTCGTTCGCCGGCCGGGGCGCGGCGGCGACCCAGGTGCGCGTTCCCGGTGGCCGCCGACGGCTGGTGTCCTCCGCCATCCGGTGCTAGATTCCACAATCCCGAGTGAACCAGTCGGAGATGACCGACCGCATGACCGACCCTCGCACCCAGACCGCTGTCGCCACGATCGGGCTTGGCCCGTTGCGGGCGGCCCCCGACGGCCTGCCCGACCCCTCGTTCGTGCCGCCCACGATCGCCGAGAGCGGCGACCCGTTCACGACGATCCGCGTCATCGATCTCCTGGCGCGCCTCGAACGCGGGGTCCCGATCCGGCTCGCCGACGTGGTCGATCGGCTCAACGCGACTTACCTTGACTGGCTGTTCAGCGTCCCGGTCGTCGCCGACGTGGCGCTCCAGCTGCAGGCGAACTGGATGGCCGACTACCGCAACAGCTCGGGGATCGTGATCGAGGACGGCCCGCTCGGCCCGACGATCGAGATCGAGGATTCGAGCCGGGTCGATCCGTGGATCGTGCGCCAGGCGCGTCGCGAGGCCGCGTCGTGTACCGAGCGGCTGGCCGAATTCAGCCGCCGCGACCGACCGGTGTCGGGCGGCTGAGCGGAAGCCGCGAACCCCGAGACCGCACCGATCGGCGACCACCACATGACCGAACAGCCGAGGCAAGAGGAGGAACCGAACCCATGAGTCACCACACCTACGCCACCGAGAACGCGCTCGTCGACAGCGACTGGGCGCTCGCCCATCTCGATGACCCGAACGTCCGCTTCGTCGAGGTCGACGTCGACACCGCCGCCTACGAGCAGAGCCACATCCCGGGCGCGGTCGGCTGGAACTGGACGAGCCAGCTGGCCGACGGCATCCGCCGCGACATCGCCGGCCGCGAGGACTTCAGCGCGCTCCTGTCGGAGTCGGGGATCGGTCCCGATACGACGATCGTGCTGTACGGCGACAACAACAACTGGTTCGCTGCGTGGGCCTACTGGCAGCTCAAGCTGTACGGCCACCGCGACGTCCGGATCCTCAACGGCGGCCGCAAGTTCTGGCTGGACAAGGGCCTCGCGCTGAGCGTCGACCCGCCCGCCTACGCCGCCGACCGGCTACCAGCTCCCGGAGCCCGACTTCAGCCTGCGCGCCTTCCGCGACGACATCCTGCCGCGGCTGGGCGACCCCGAGCTCGCCCTCGTGGACGTCCGCTCGCCGGCCGAGTACAACGGCGAGATCATCGCGCCCCCCGGCATGAGCGAGACGGCCCAGCGGGCCGGGCATATCCCGGGCGCAGCGTCGATCCCGTGGGCACAGACGGTCAAGGAAGACGGCACGTTCAAGAGCGCCGAGGACCTCGCGACGCTGTACGAGGCAAAGGGCGTCACGCCCGACAAGGACGTCATCGCCTACTGCCGGATCGGCGAGCGGTCGAGCCACTCGTGGTTCGTCCTGCACGAGCTCCTGGGCTACAACCGGGTCCGCAACTACGACGGCTCGTGGACCGAGTACGGCAGCATGATCGGCGTCCCGATCGAGAAGCCGGCGCCGGTCCCCGCGGCCTGAGGATCCGGTCGGGGGAGCGGCGCGCGGCTCCGCTCCCTGGCCCGACCCAGTCGCCATCGAGACCCCGCATCGGTCGTTTGCCGGATGGCAGCGAGAAGATCCAGTCCTACCTTCAGATCGTTACAACAGTTGTCGTCACGACAGTAGGTGACGATCGAAGGGGGGCCTCAACGATGCATCCGACAGCTTTGCTGTACATGACGCCCGAAGAGCGTGAGAACCTCGCCAGGTTCGAAGCTCGCGAGCTCGAGCACAGGCGGGTGATGGCCGACGCCAAGCGCGAAGCGCGCGAGGCCAGGAGCCTGGCGAAGGCTCAGTCGGCCCCACCCGGCTCGGTGGGCCGTATCGGTTGGCGGGCCTTCCTGGCCCGTCTGATCGCGCCGGCGCCGCCGTGCCCGGACATCGCGACCGACTAAGGCTCCCGGGCACGGCGGCTCGAGCCGAGGACGGCTTTATCATCGACCGATGATCCCGACCTCGCGTTCGAGCGCCCCGCTCCGGCTGCGCCGGCTGTCCGACCGGATCGCGGCGGCGCGCGCGATCGACGTCGCCGAGTCGTTCCGTGACCTGCCCGGGCTCGTCCTGCTCGAGAGCGCACGACCCGGGCGGAACGCCGCGCTGGACGTACCTGACCGCCGATCCGGTCGCGGTCCTCGAGACGCCCGCCGCCGGGCCGGATCCGTTCGCCGTCGCGCGCCGCCTCGTCGCAACGGCTCGACCGGACCATCGTCGTCCCGGCGGATGCCCCGCCATTCCTCGGCGGCCTGGTCGGCTTCCTCGGCTACGACCTCGGCGCGGCCCTCGAGCACCTGCCGGCGATCGCCCCGGCCGACCAGGACCTGCCGCCGTTGCGTCTCGCGCTCCATGACTGGGTCGTCGCCTGGGATCGGCGGACGGGCCACGCGTGGCTCGCGCGGACGGGCGCTCGACGGCGACGGCCGCCGCCTCGCTCGGCGACTCGACGACGTCCATGCCCGGCTCGTCGCCCAGGCGCGGCCCGCGCCCCGAGCCCGCCGTCCCCGGCCCGATCGTCTTCCGATCCGGGCTCGACCGCCGCGCCTACGAGGCCGGCGTCGAGCGCATCCGCCGCCACATCGCCGACGGCGACATCTACCAGGCGAACCTCACCCGCCGGCTCGAAGCGCCGTTCGAGGGCGACCCATGGGACCTCTACCGACGACTGCGCACCGGCGACCCGTCGCTGTTCTCCGCCTACCTCGATCTCGGGCCGGGCCAGCTGACGGGCCACCCGCGGGCGCTCCTGTCGGCGTCGCCGGAGCCGTTCCTGTCGGTCGATGCCGACGGCCACGTCACAGCCGACCCGATCAAGGGCACGCGGCCGCGCGGCCGGGACGCGGCGAGCGATCGCGCGCTCGCGCGCGAGCTCCTGTCGAGCGACAAGGACCGCGCCGAGAACGTGATGATCGTCGACGTCCTGCGCAACGACCTGGGCCGGGTCTGCCGGCCGGGCAGCGTGCGCGTCCCGCGCCTGTGCCGCCTGGAGCGGACCGCCGCCGTCCAGCACCTCGTCTCGACCGTCACCGGCGTGCTGGCCGACGGGGCGCGACGCCTTCGACCTGCTGGCCGCCTCGTTCCCCGGCGGCTCGATCACCGGTGCGCCCAAGATCCGCGCGATGGAGATCCTCGAGGGCCTCGAGCCGGTCCGTCGCGGGCCGTACACCGGCGCCATCGGCTGGATCGGCCCCGACGGCGCGATGCAGACGAGCATCGTCATCCGGACGTTCGTGGCCGACGGTCGGCGGCTCACCCTCCACGTCGGCGGCGGCATCACCTGGAAGAGCGATCCGGCCGCCGAGTGGGAGGAGACGGTGACCAAGGCGCGCGGCCCGCTCGGGGCGATCGGCGCCGTGGAGATCGCGTGACGGACGGCCCACGCGGCGGTCCCGCCGAAGACGGCGCCGACCGCGCCGACCGGCACGTCTGGGTCGACGGGCGGCTCCTCGACGCCCGTGGTCCCCACCTGTCGGTGTTCGACCGTGGCTTCCAGCTGGGCGACGGGATCTTCGAGACCGCTGCGGGTGCGGGGCGGTCACCCGACCGAGCTGACCGAGCACACGGCGCGCCTCCGCAACTCGGCGGCGGGCCTGGACATCCCGCTCCCCGACGACATCGCCGAGCTGCTGGCGACCGGCATCGCCGACCTGCTCGCAGCCGACGATCTCGATGGCGCGACCGGTGACGCATCCGTCCGCATCACGGTCTCGCGTGGCGCGTTCCGGGGTCGCGGCCTTCTCCCGCCCGACGAGGTCGTCGCGCCGACGATCGCGATCCAGGCCTGGCCGGTCGTGCCGGCACCCGCCCAGCACCTCGAGCGTGGCCTGCACCTCATCGCCTCATCGGTTCGCCGCGACCCTGCCAGCCCGCTGGCCACGCTCAAGACCACGTCGCGCGCGGACTTCGTCTACGCCCGGCTCGAGGCGCGGCGCGCCGGCGCCGACGATGCGCTCTTCCTGACCATCGACGACGAGCTGTCCGAGGGCACGACCGCCAACATCTTCGTCGTCCGGCGGGCAGCCGACGGCGTCGTCGAGCTCGCGACGCCGTCGCTCGCGTGCGCCATCCTGCCCGGAACGACCCGCTCGTGGCTGCTCGGCCTGGGGCGAGCGGGTCGGGCTCCGCGCTGTCGAGGCGCGACCTGACGCGCGACGACCTGGCCGCGGCCGACGAGGCGTTCCTGTCGTCGAGCGTGGCCGGGCGTGCTGCCGGTGACGCGTTTCGACGGCGTCGCCGATCGGCAACGGGTCGCCGGGACCGTGGACGCGGCGGGCGCGGGCGGATCGCGAGGCGCTGATCCGCGAGGCCGGCGCCGCCACCGCCGCCGCGCCAGACCAGACAACGGACGGTCCGCGATGACCCGCGACGAGCTGATCGCCGGCACGCGTCAGCTCGTCGACGAGGGCGACCGGCTGCGCGCGAACCCCTCGCTGCCCTCGATGCAGATGTGGCTCAAGCGCTCCGACGACCTGCTCTCGACCGCGTGGGGGAGCATGGACCGCTACCACCTCGCCTGGCTGATGGTCGGCAAGCCCAAGGCGATCGTCCGCGGTCG
This sequence comes from uncultured Chloroflexia bacterium, assembly GCA_963813225.1. Taxonomy (GTDB): domain Bacteria; phylum Chloroflexota; class Limnocylindria; order Limnocylindrales; family CSP1-4; genus SPCO01. The sequence goes on from CAWEYB010000001.1 coordinate 512,237, forward strand.
CGCGATGACCGCCGACGAGGAGGCCGACTACGTCCGTGAGGTCACCGAGCAGAAGACCGCCGCACTGCGGATGAGCCTCGACGCTGTCGAGCGCGGCGGGATGCCGTTCGTCGGCGAGACCGGCGGCGTCGGATCGGCGTCGCCCGATCGAGCCCCGGACCGCGCTCCCGACCGCTCCGGCCTCCCGACCGACCCAGCCCTCGCCGAGCGTCTTGCGGAAGCCCGACGCCAGGCCGACGCCCACATCGACCATGACGCGCCCCGAGCACCGCGGCCCGAGAAGATGCAGCGGTGACGGCGACCGACGTCCGCGTCCCGGCCGTCGGCGGCCGGCGGAGCGTCCCTCAGCCCGATCCCGTCGCCCGCGACTACATCCTGCTCGGGCTACGCCTCGACCAGCTCATCCCGGGACTCGTCGACGGCTACTTCGGGCCCGCCGCGCTGAAGGCCCAGGTCGACATCGAGCAGCAGCGCCCGGCCGTTCGTCTTCGCGACGATGCGGCCGCTCTGCGCGCCAGGCTGCCGACCGAGGTGGCCGAGCCCGACCGTCGTGGCTGGCTCGACGTCCAGCTGATCGCGCTCGAGACCCAGGCGGCGGCCCTCGCCGGCGACGCGCTGCCCTATCTCGACCACGTGACCCGCTGCTTCGACCACCGGCCGGCGTGGATCCCGGACGCGCGGTTCGACGACGCCGCGGCGCGGATCGACGGGCTCCTCCCGGGCGACGGCGCGCTCGAAGACCGACTGGCCGCGTGGGATGCCGGGCTCGAGGTCCCCGTCGATCGCCTGCCTGCCGTCCTCGATTGGCTCGTCGAACGCTTCCGGGGCGCGGCAGCCGAGCGGTTCGGGCTCCCCGACGGCGAGGACCTGCGTGTCGGGCTTGTCCGCGACCAGCCGTGGGCCGCCTACAACTGGTTCGATGGCGGTCGGCGCTCCCGGATCGATCTCAACACGGACCTCCCCGCGCGCGCACCCAGCCTCCCCGGCACCATGGCCCATGAGGCATACCCCGGCCACCATCTCGAGCACGCGACGAAGGAGGCCGAGCTGGTCGATCGCCAGGGCCGCCTCGAGGCGTCGATCCTGCTCATCAACACACCGGAATGCCTCATCAGCGAGGGCCTGGCCGACCTCGGCGAGCGGTTCGTGGCACCCGCGACCGAGCGCGACGATCTCCTCGTCGAGCTGTTCGAGCGCGCGGGCCTGGCATCCACGGACCCGGCTGGGACCCGCGCCACTGCCGAACGTGCCGCCGCCATCGAGACCCATCGGACGACGCTCGCCACGATCGGCGGCAACGCGGCGCTGCTCCGCCACGTCGAGGGCCGGTCCCACGAGGAGGTCGCGGCCTACCTCCGGGATGTCGGTCGCGTGTCCCCGGCCCGCGCGGAGAAGCAGCTCGAGTTCATCGATCACCCGCTGTGGCGGACCTACGTGTTCGTCTACGCCGAGGGCGAGTCGCTGCTCGAGCGCTGGGTGGACGCGGCGCCGGAGGCGGAACGGGCCGCCCGCTTCGGGCGCCTGCTTCGGGAGCAGCTCACGCCGGCGGCGGTCAGATCTCCCGGCTGAACACGACCCGGTCCTCGCCATCGGCGTCGTAGTCGGGATAGGCCGGGGTGCCGTACAGGTTCTGGGTCCCCGGCCCGTCGGCCGGCGTGAAGCCCATCGCCCGGTGGAACCCGACCGACACGCGGTTGCCCGGCCAGGTGATCGCCGTCACGCGACGGGCGCCACGCGCGCGCGCGTCCGCGAAGAACTGCTCGTACAGGCTGCGGCCGAGGCCCGCCCGCCGGTGGTTCGGGTTCGTCGCGACCATGTGGATGTAGGCCTCGTCCGGCTGGTCGGGGCTGATGAACCCGACGAGGAAGCCGACCGTCCGACCCTCGGCGTCCTCGGCGATCCACGACGTCCCGCTGAAATGCTGGAGCCAGAGGCGCGGGAAGATCTGGTGGATCGCGCGGCCGCCCCACCACTCGTCGACCTTGCCGACCAGGGGCCGGTGGTCGGCCTCGACCGGGCGCCGGAAGCGGATGTCGCCGGTCACCGGGCGGCGAACCAGGCGACCACGACGGCCACGGCGGCCTGGATCGGGACGAGCGGACCAAAGACCTCGTCGAGGTACTCGACGAACGGCAGGACACCGCCCTCGCGCAGGGCGTACTGCCATAGCCCGACCTGGGCGAGGACGACCGAGGCGAGCGCCACGACGACCGCGAGGACGACCCGCCGCCGCGGCGCGAGCAGGTCACCCGCCCCGAAGCGGAGAGCAGCCCCGACCGCCCATCCCGTGGCAGCCGCGACGACGACGAGACCCGCCGAGACGGCGGCGACCCCACCGAGCAGGACGATCGCGATCGCACCGACGATCCCGGCCACGACCGCGAGCACGACCCCGCGCACGACCGACGCGCCCGAGCCGCCCGTCGCGCTCGTGTCGGGCGTCGTGCTCGTCGGCGCTCACCTCGGCCGTCCGATAGCGGTCCGACGGCGGATGGGCGAGCCGTCGCTCGCCCGGGATCGGCGTGGGCGCGGCGGTGCCGTCGGTGCGTCGGGTGGTCCGGCCTCGTTCACGCCGCCATCGTAGCCCGGCCGTGGCGGCGGCCCACGCTCCACGCTAGACTCGCCATCGTGAGCCACCCGAGCCTCGGCCTGCCGCCCCGCGACCGCACCGCCGGCTATCCGGCCGCCGCCGCACGCATCCGCGGCGATGTCGGCCGGCTCGCCGGTCGCGCGCTGCGCGTCGCGATGGATGCCGATCCGACGATCCGCACCCGCTACGACGACGCCGGCCAGCGTCTGCTCCTCCACGACGCCGAGCTGCTGGCCGAACGCGTCGCGCTCTGCCTCGAGACGGACGTTCCGAGCCTGGCCCACGAGTACGCCGAATGGACCGCGCCGGTCTACCGCCGCCGAGGGACGCCGATGAACGACCTCATCGGCCTGTGCGAGGGCCTGCGCGCGTCGCTCCCGAGCACCCTCGCGCCGGACGAGCTTGCCTCGGCGGGCGCGGCCCTGGACGCCGCGATCGCGGCATACAGCTGGCACCGCCGCATCGCCGGCGACCACAAGCGCAACCCGATCCTCCAGCTGCTGTACAAGGGCGCCTGACCGATGACCATCAAGTGGGTCCAGCAGGATCCGCTGGTGATGAACGGGGAGCCGTTCTGCTACGGGTCGCGGCTGACCGTCCGCCAGCTGCTCGAGCTGCGGGCCAACGGGTACGACCTTCCCCACATCCTCAAGGACCATCCCGAGCTGCGCGTGCTGGGCATCGCCGCCGCGTACGTCTACGCCGCCGGCCAGCCCGATCGCTACGCGGATTTCGTCGAGCCAGACGGCTCGCTCACCGGCCCCGGCTACACCGACGCCGAGGCGGCCGGGCTGCCCGCCCAGTACCGCGTCCCCGGCGTGGTCATCAAACCGGCCGCATCCGCCGCCTGAAACCCCGGATCACGCTCAGAAGCGTTTTGGCGGACGGATGGTACGCTCATGGGACACACCCGGAGATCCCATGACCGACAGCACCACGACGACCCCGACCGAGGACCCGACGAGCGCCGGCACCGAGCCGACCGACGCCGCCGCGTTCGACACGACCCGGCGTGCCACCGAGCTCGCCATCCTCGACGCCCTGCGCGGCGTCGTCGACCCGGAGATCGGGATGAACGTGGTCGAGCTGGCTCTCATCAAGCAGATCATCCTCGGTCCCGATTCGACCGAGATCAAGATGATCCTGACCACCCCGTTCTGCCCCTACGCCGGTTCGATGATCGCGCAGGTCAAGGAGCAGACCGAATCGGTGGTGGAGCACGACGTGACCGTGACATTGCTGGCCGAGCGGTGGGACCCACGCGACGCCGGCCTGATGTGGTGATCAAGAGCCAGGAGGGCGCCGACCGATGAGTCAGGACCAGTATCCGTACCGCAACCCGTACACGACCGAACGGCCGGTGCCGCTGACGCCGGGCCTGCCGGCCGCCCCCGGCGCGACCGTCGGCGCGACGACACCGTCGGCGCTCGGGGTCATCCCCGATCCGCGCCTGGCCAATGCGTTCCTGACGCACGCCTTCGTCTGGATGTTCGCCGGGCTCCTGCTGTCGGCCGGTGTGGCCACCGTCGTGCAGAGCAACGCGCGTCTGCTCGACTTCGCCGAGGGCAACTTCTTCCTGCTGTTCATCGCCCAGATCGCGATCGTGATGGCCATCGCCGGCGCGATCAACCGGATCAGCGCCACGACGGCGCTCGGCTCTCTTCTTCGTCTACGCCGCGTCGCTCGGCGTGACGATCGGGCTGATCGTGTCGAGCTACTCCGAGGCGTCGGTCGTCAGCGCGTTCCTGAGCGCGTCGGCGATGTTCGGCGGGGCGGCCGTCTACGGGACGGTGACCAAGCGCTCGCTCGCGGCGATGGGCGGGATCCTGTTCATGGCCCTCATCGGGCTGTTGGCGGCGATGCTGATCAACCTGTTCCTGCAGAGCAGCACCGTCACATGGATCGTGTCGCTCGTCGGCGTCGTGCTGTTCACCGCGCTGACCGCCTACGACGTCCAGCGGATCCGCGCCGGCGATCTCGCCGCGCAGACCGGCTCGATGGAGAAGGCGGCCGTCATCGGCGCGCTCAAGCTCTACCTCGACTTCATCAACCTGTTCCTGTTCATGCTCCGGCTGATGGGCGGCCGAAGCTAGACGTCCTCAGCCGGGACGCCGCCGGGTGAGGCTGGCGGCGCCCCGCGGACGGGTCCGGACGGTCCTCGGTCGAGAGGGCGCGCGCCGGGCGAGACTGTTCTTGGCTGGTGATGACCCGGCGCGGGTCGACGCGCCCGACCGGCTCGGCGACAGGAGTCGCCCGGCGTCGACGGCCGCTATCGGCCGGGCGAACAGGTAGCCCTGCCCGACGTCGCAGCCCATGGCGCGCAGGGTCTCGAACTGGGCCTCGGTCTCGATCCCCTCGGCGACGACGCTGATCCGCAGGCCGTGGGCCAGGCTGATGACCGCCTCGACGATCGAGCGGTCGGCCTGCCCGTCGAGCCCGGCCACGAACGGTCGGTCGATCTTGATCGTGTCGAGCGGCAGGTGGCGGAGGTACGACAGCGACGAATAGCCGGTCCCGAAGTCGTCGAGCACGAGCCGGACGCCCATGTCGCGGAGCCGATTGAGCGTCCGGATCCCGACCTCCGACTGGTCCATGACGACGCTCTCGGTGATCTCGAGCTCGAGCAGGGTCGGATCCATCCCGGTCTCGGCCAGGATCGCGTCGACCTGGTCGACGAGGTCGGGCTGGTCGAACTGGCGCGCCGACAGGTTGACCGACATCAGCAACCGCGGGCGCCCCTGCCGGGCCGCGTGCCAGCGGACCGCCTGGCGGCAGGCCGTCTCGAGGACCCAGCGACCGAGCGGGACGATCAGACCGGTCTCCTCGGCCAGCGGGATGAAGGCCAGCGGCGGGACGAGCCCGCGGACGGGGTGCTGCCAGCGGACGAGCGCCTCGAACCCGACGATCCGGTCGCTGGCGAGGTCGACGAGCGGCTGGTAGTGGACCCGCAGCTCGCCGCGCTCGATGGCGCGCCGCAGGTCGTTCTCCATGTCGATGCGCTCCATCGTCTGATCCGACATCGACGGCTCGAACAGGGCGTATCGCCGTGACGGATCGCCCTTGGCCCGGACCATCGCGATCTCGGCCTCGCGGAGGAGCTCCCCCGCGGTCTCCCGGCCGGCGCGGCCGAGCACGATCCCGAGCGACGCGCTGATGAACCATTCGCGACCATCCATCGGGAACGAGGCTCGCAGGTCGTTGCCGATCCGCTCGGCGATGCGCCGCGCATCGTCGGCATCCTGGACGGGGTCGAGGACGATCCCGAACTCGTCGCCACCGAAGCGGGCCACCGTGTCGCTCGGGCGCAGCGAGCCCACGAGGCGCTGGCCGACGGCGGCCAGCAGCCGGTCGCCGACCGCGTGGCCGACGCTCTCGTTGATGACCTTGAAGCGATCGAGATCGAGCAGGATCACCGCGACCCCGGCGCCGTCGGCGGGTGTCGCCGCGAGCGCGTCGGCGATCCGGTCGGTCAGCAGCTCGCGGTTGGGGAGGCCGGTCGTCGGGTCGTGGAGCGCGCCGCGCTGTGCGGCGTCGAACAGGCGCGAGTTGTCGAGCGCGATCGAGGCCAGCTGGGCGAACCGGACGAGCGCGTGGGTCTCGCGCGGCCCGAACGCGCGGTCGGTCGTCGCGGACGCGAGCCCGATGACCCCGACCGTCTTGCCGCCCGCAGCCAGCGGGACGCCCATCATCGACCCGAAGCGCGCCGCCGGCATGGCCGGCGAGCGGCCCGGGAACGAGTCGTAGTCGGCGACGGCCAGCGGGGTCCCGGTCCGGAAGATCTGGCCGTCGAGGCCCTCGTCGATGGCCATCCGGTCACCGATGAAGTCCGCGAACATGCCGCTGCCGTGGCTGACGACGAGAGACGCCTCATCGGGCTCGGCCAGGTTGATGTAGCCGTGGGGGGTCCCGAGCAGGGCGGTCGCGTGGGTCAGGATCGTCTCGAGCAGGACCGTCGAATCGTGGCGGTCGAGCAGGGCGAGGGCGGTCTCGTCGAGGGCCCGCAGGTACGGATCGGCGGGCGACTGCGCTCCGACGGCCGTCCGGCCCTCCGGCTTGGCCAGGTACAGGGCCCGGTCGGCCATGTCCACCAGGGCGTCCTTCGTGCGGCCGTCGTCCGGGTAGCAGGCCGCGCCGACGCTGATGGTGACGCCCGGGCCTCCGATCGTCCCGGACAGGTCGGCCACGGCCCGGCGGATGCGGACCGCGACCTCGTGGGCGACGACCCGGTCCGCTCCCGGCAGGATGACCACGAACTCGTCACCGCCGTACCGATAGACGCGATCGTCGCCGCGGGTGGCCTCGCCGATGACGGTGGCGACCGCGCCAAGGAACGCATCACCGGCCGGATGCCCGCACGCGTCGTTGAACGCCTTGAACCCGTCGAGATCGAGCATCAGGACGGCAAAGGGCGCGGCCTCCGACCCGGTGTCGATCGCCTCCCCGAGCTCGCGCTGGAAGGAGCCGTGATTGCGCAGGCCCGTCAGCGCGTCGAGGTCGGCGCGGACCCGGACGGCGCCGTGCGTCTCGGCGTTCTGGAGGGCGATCGATGCCTGCGCCGCGAACAGCTGGGTCAGCTCGAACTCGTTCGCGCTGAACGCGGTCTCGTCGTCGCCCATCCGGCCGATGTTGAGCGTGCCGATCGTCTGGCCGTTGACGAACAGCGGGACGATGATCATCGCCTCGGGCTCGAACGGGGTGCCGGGGACCTGGATGGAGCGTGGATCGAGGTGGGCCTGGTTGGCGAGGACGGCCTCGCCGTGATCGATGACCCAGCCGGTCAGCCCGGTCCCGAGCGGGATCTCGTGGGCGAGGATCAGCTCTGCGAACCGTGTCGCGGGCGACCACCGCACGGCGACTGGCGGCAGCGCGATCGACCCGGTAGATCGTCAGCGAGTCGTACGGCACGATCGCCCGCAGCGAATCGGCGATGAGGTCGAGGACGCCGGCCGGCTCGAGCGTGGACAGCAGCCGCTCGTTGACCTCGAGCAGGCGGCGCTGGCCCTCGAGCTGGAGCTCGAGCTCGCTCCGCTGATGGCGCAGTCGCTCCATGTTCGAGCCGTTGACGAGGGCCTGGGCCGCGTAGCCGGCGAAGATCGCCACGGTCGTCTCGTCGTCGTCATCGAAGCGGTCGAGCCCGTCCTTCGACAGGACGATGACGCCGTGGACGATCCCGTCGAAGGTCATCGGCACGATGAGCATCGATTCGGGGCCCTCGGTCGAGCGCACGACGAGCGTCCGCTGGTCGCCCGCGGCGTCGCCCAGCCGGACGGTCTCGCCGTGCTTCGCCACCCAGCCCGTGAGTCCGGTGCCGATGGGCACCCTGAGGAGGGAGGGGTCCGGGTCCTCGACGTCCATGAACGTGCCCTGGAAGGCGATCGGCTCGCACATCCCGGTCTCGTGATCGACCCGGTAGACCCGGATCGTGTCGTGGTCGAGCAGGGTCCGCGCCTCCGCCACGATGGCGTGACCGATGCCGGCGAGGTCTTGCAGGCGGTTGAGCCTGGCGGCCAGCTCCGAGATCGCTCGGAGGCGGCCGGTCATCGTGCGGGACGAATCGGCCAGGCGGGCGCTCCCGATGGCGCTCGCCATCTGATCGGCGAAGGCCCGGGCCAGCTCGGTCTCGTCGGGCGTCCAGTCGTGGTCCGACCGGTGATACAGGACGAGGAGGCCGAGCGGCGCGTCGCGGAACACGATCGGGACGAAGCAGATCGTCCGGACGCCGGCCCGTCGATAGGCCGCTCGGACCGCCGGCACGGTCGTCTCCAGCCTGCCCCCGAGGACGCGGACCTCGCGCTCGCGGAGCGCGTCCATCCCGGCCGTCCGGGCGTCGCGCGGGAGCGTGGCGATGATCTCGAGGATCTCCGGTGAGAGGCCGCGCTGGGCGACCAGGCTCAGCGGGGTCGGGCCGTCGTCGTACGTCCACAGCCCGGCCTGGTCGACGCCGAACAGCGTGAATGCCTCGTCGATGACGTCACGGAACAGCCCATCGAGATCATGGCGGCCGCTGACCTCGGCCGCGATCCGGCGGAGCGCAGCCGTCCGGGTGGGGAGGTCGGCGATCGGCGTCACGGCCGGATCCTGGGCGGGTCGCGGGCGGGCGACGACCATCGGTGCGACGGGCCCTCATGGACGGTTCGGCTCGGCCCACGCCAGATGGTGGGGATGGCTCCACGGTACGGGGCCGGGCACGCTCGCGGCGATAGCCCATCGGTACCAGACCCGAGGGCGGACGCTCCGCCCGCCTGCCTGCCCGTCAGGCGTCCTGCAGGCTCGCCACGGAGTCGAGGACGAGGTCGGCGAGAGGGTCCAGGTCGGCGTGGCTCCCGACACCGGTCAGGACCCCGATCGTCATGCCAGCGCCGGCGCTGCGTCCCATGCGCATGTCGGCCGGCGAGTCGCCGACGACGGCGGTGCGGCCGGCGGGGACGCCGGTCTCATCGCACAGGCGGAGGACCATGTCCGGCGCGGGCTTGACCGGCAGGCCGTCGTCGGCGCAGACGAGCGCGTCCACACCGTCGGCGATCCCCAGCGCGGCGAGCGTCCGGACCGTCGGGTCACGGTCGTCGCTGGTGGCCACGCGCGACCTTCCGGCCATCGGCATGGAGTCGGCGAACAGGGCCACGAGATCGACCAGCGGGGTGGCCAGCGCGACCGGGTCCGGCGCGTGCCAGGCACTCGTCAGCGCGCGGTCCGCCTCGGCGGCCGTGATCCCCGTCGCGAGCAACACCTCCCGCGTTCGGTCGCGCAGGCGGGACATCGGCGTCGCTGCCAGCCCGCCGTGCGGCAGGACGGTGCCGGTGGCCGCGTCGTAGCCGAGCATCTCGAACAGCGGCGCTTCGATCGGACGCGCCCGTGGCGAGGCGCAGGTCCGCGGCGAGCGTGACGGCCCAGCCGCCCCACATCGCGTGGAACTCGATGAGCGTGCCGTCCTTGTCGAAGATGACGAGGTCGATCCCGTCGAGCGGGACGGTCACACCTCGGCGCCGGCCTCCGCGGTCGGGGCGGCGGCGCCGCGCGCGGCACCGAGCACGAAGGCAGCCTCGGGCGGGAACGAGATCGTCACGTCCTCACCGACGTCGGGCACCTTCAGGTGCGGCTCGTTGAACGAGTCGAGCGCGATGACCGACGGTGGCTCACCGTCGCTGCCCGCGCCCAGCTTGACCCGGATGCGCACGATCGAGCCGAGGAAGTTGATGTCCTCGACCGCGCCGTGGAGCCGGTTCGAGTCGGCATCCCCCTGGCCGAGCGAGATGCCCTCGGGCCGGAGCGCGAGCGTCACCTTCCCGTCGGCGGAGGTGTCGGTCGTGACCTTGCTCGCCCGGATCTCCTGGCCGTCGAGCGACAACCGGCCGGCCGACGCATCGATCACCCTGGCGCTGACGAGGTTGAGCGTGCCCACGAAGGAGGCCACGAACGCCGTCGCCGGGAAGTTGTAGATCTCCGACGGCGTGCCGATCTGCTCGATCCGGCCGTCGCTCATGACCACGACCCGGTCGGACAGCGAGAGCGCCTCCTCCTGGTCGTGGGTGACGTACACGGTCGTGATCCCGAGCTGGCGCTGGATCGCGCGGATCTCCTTGCGCAGGACGATCCGGATCTTGGCGTCGAGCGCGGACAGCGGCTCGTCGAGGAGCAGGACCTGCGGCTCGATGGCGAGCGCCCGGGCGAGGGCGATGCGCTGCTGCTGGCCGCCGGACAGCTGCCACGGGTAGCGCCCGCCGCGGTCCTCGAGGTGGATGAGCCCGAGCAGCTCGGTGACCCGCTTGTCGATCTCGGCCTTCGGCTTCTTGCGGACCTTCAGCCCGAAGCCGATGTTGTCGGCGACCGTCATGTTCGGGAACAGCGCGTACGACTGGAAGACCATCCCGACGTCGCGCTGGTTCGGCGGCTTGTTGGTGATGTCCTTGTCACCGACCGTGATCGTGCCGGAGGTCGGCCGTTCGAACCCGGCGATCATCCGGAGGGTCGTCGTCTTGCCGCAGCCCGATGGGCCGAGGAAGGACACGAACTCCCCGCGGGCGACATCGAGGTTGAAGTCCTGGACGGCCGCGGCGCCACCACCCGCGAATGTCTTGCGCACGCTGGTCAGGGTCAGGAACGCCATCGTGTCTGCCGAACCTCCTAGCGCGCGCCAGTGACGGCTACGCGAGTGCGACCGCGGCCGATGAAGGCGATCATGATCATCGCCAGCCAGGTCAATCCGAAGCTGATGATGGTGACCGCGGCCGGCTCGTAGGCCGCGGTCGTGCCGAGCAGGTTCAGGTAGGGGCCGAACGCCGGCCGGGCCAGGAACGAGGCGATGGTGAACTCGCCGATGACGATGGCGAGGGTCAGGAACGCACCGCTCAGCAGCGCCACCCGCAGGTTCGGCAGGATGACCCGCAGGATGATCCGCGTCCAGCCCGCACCAAGGCTCTGGGCGGCCTCGGTCAGGCTCCGGATGTCGGTCGCCTGCAGGCCCGTGTCGACCGCGCGGTACATGTACGGGAACGACAGGACGGTGTAGGCGGCGACCAGCAGGACGTTGCTGCCCATGTCGGTGTGGGTCAGCGGCAACGGGCCGTGGCTGAACGTCTGGATGAGTCCGAACACGAGGATGATCGGCGGGATGACGAACGGCAGAAGCGTGATGAACTCGATGAGCGGTCGCGCGCGCGGCACTTTCAGCCGGACCCAGTAGGCGGTCGGCATCAGCAGCCCGATGCTCACGATGATGGTGATGATGCCGATGATGAACGAGTAGCCGAGGCTCTCCCAGAAGTTGGGAGCTGTTGAGGATGGTGCCGTAGGCGGCGACCGTTGGCGGCGGTGCGCCCGGCGCGATCGGGTTGCCGAGCGAGTAGATGAACGTCGCGATGAGCGGCACGAAGAAATAGATCGCGCCGATGAGGAAGATGACCCACCAGGCCAGCCGCGTCCCCCTCATCGCTGCCACCGCGCCGCGCGCCGCTGGAGCCAGAGGTAGGCGATGATCGTGATGCCCATGACGCCGACCATGCCCATCGCCACGGCGTAGCCCAGGTTGATGTTGTTGAGCACGTCGCCGTTGATCTGACGGGTGATGAGCAGGGTCACGATATTGATCTCGCCGGTCAGCGTGTACGCCGTCGCCTGCGCCCCGAACGCGTTCCCGAACAGCAGGATCATCGTCCCGAGGAGCGTCGGCGTCAGGATCGGCAGCGCGATGTGGCGCCAGTACTGGTACGTGCTGGCGCCCATGTTCTCGGACGCCTCGCGCCACTCGGTCTTCAGGCCCGCGATGGCCGGGGCCATGATCAGGACCATCAGCGGGAACTGGAAGTAGAGGTAGGCGATCTCGAGGCCGAGCTTCGAGAAGATCGTGAAGTCGCTCTTGGTGATGTCGATCCCGATCTGCTGGAGCATGACCGTGATCAGGCCGGTGTAGCCCAGCGTGAAGATGAAGGCGAGCGCGAGCGGGACGCCGGCGAAGTTCGAGGCGACGCCCGAGAACGTCATCAGGGCGGCGCCGAGGATCCCCGGCAGGCCGCCGCGGATCACCGCGTAGGCGAGCAGGAAGCCGAACACCCCGCCGATCACCGCGGTCACCAGGCTGATCTCGATGCTGGCGCGGAACGCCTCGACGATCGTCGGCTGGCTCAGGTCGGCGTAGTTCTGGAGAGTCGAACTCCCCGGCTTGGGTATGGAACGAGCCGTTGACCAGGTAGAAGGTCGGGATGATGAGGAAGGCCGCGGCGAAGATGAGGAAGGGCAGGAGGCCCAGCCACGACCAGGAGATGCGGCGGCCAGGACGCGCCGATGGCGCGTCCTGGCTGATCGTGGGCAGAGCGACGTCTGTCATCGCCCTACCGTTCGTTCGGCGTCGACGGAGTCGGCGCTACTTGACCGTGACGCCGACCACGGTGGGCCAGCCCGCGGTGATCGCCGTCGAGGCGGCTGTGATCTGTGCGAGGGTCGGCAGCTGCGTCCCCTTGGACTCGGGCAGCTTCGCGTTCGCGGCCGGGTCGAGGGTGCTCTTCGCCGCCATGTCGTCATAGCGGATCGGGTTGCAGTAGCCGGCCAGCCAGAGGTTCTGGCCTTCGTCGGAGTAGAGGTACTCCTCCCACAGCTTGGCAGCGTTCGGATGCGGGGCGTACTCGCTGATCGCCTGGACGTACATGCCACCGAAGCGGCCGGACGTCGGGACGACGACGGTGATCGGCGGGTTGCCCGCGAGCTTGTCCTTGTCGGCGAGGCCGTTGTACGTCCAGCCGAGGCGGATCGGCGTGTTGCCGCTGGCGACGGTCGCCGTGCTGGCGATGACCGGCACGAAGTTGCCGGCGTCGTTGAGCTGCTTGAAGAAGTCGAGGCCTTCCTTGACGCTGTCGAGGTTGCCGCCGTTCGACGACAGGCCGGCCGCCCAGACGGCGGACTGGGCCTGGTTCGAGGCGAGCGGGTCACCGAACAGCGCGACGCTCTTCTTGTAGTCGGGCTTCAGCAGGTCGGGCCAGTCCTTCGGGACGTTCGTGACGACCTTGGTGTTGACCTCGAACGACATGACGCCGAAGTAGTCGCCGTACCACATCCCGTCGGCCGACTTGGCCGAGTCCGGGATGGTGTCCCACGTCGCGACCTTGTACGGCTGGAAGAGGCCTCTGGTCGACGCCCTGCGGGCCGAAGGCGAGGCCGACGTCGACGACGTCCGGGGCCGCCGGGCCGGGATTGTCCTTGTTGGCGGTGATCGCGGCCAGCTCGTCCTTCGAGCCGCCACCGGGGTTGAGGCCGGTGACCTTGATCCCGTACTTCGCGGAGAAGCCGTCGATGGCGGCTCCGTAGTTGCACCAGTCGCGCGGGAGCGCGATCGTGGTCAGGGCGCCTTCGGCCTTGGCCGCGGCGATGAGCGCGGTCATGTCCGCGGCACCGCCGCCGCTGGCAGCAGCCGAGGAACCGGCCGAGGCCGCGCTGGATGGGGCGGTCGACCCGCCCGACGATGAGCACGCCGCGAGCGCGATGGCTGCGACGGCGAGGAAACCCGCGAATCGGGTCACTGAGCGCTGGCTAGACAAATCCATCCTCCGTTGTGGTGCGCTGGTTCTCGATCCGAAGACCGAGGGACCTCCTCTTCCCCCGAGCATGGTTCCCAACGCCATGCGGACGACAGTGTGCCGGACGCCGGGCAATGCTGTGCGGTCTCCGCGTGCATTGGACAGCCCGGGACCGACGGCCGTCAAGAGGCTGGATCGGTTCTGTCAGCGGAGCGTGCACGGACCATCAACTCTGGGTGCAGACACACGGTCCGCACACGGACACTGGGCCCTATACTCGCTGACCATCAGGCGTCGGACGGTTGCCGGCGCAAATGTCCCCTCGGCTGGATGGACGGTCGATGACCGCTGGCCCCGGCGAACCCGACCCGGCGCGTACGCTCCAGGATCCCCTGGCGGAGGCCCTGCGCGTGGTCGACCTCGCCGACAAGCGGGGACTCCTCGTCCGGCTGATGGGCGGGATGGCGATCCGGGCCCACGCCCCGGACTGGCCGGCCCGCACCCGACGGGTCGAGGTCGACCTCGACTTCGCGACCCGGGGCAAGGATCGAGGCGCCTTCTACGCAGCTCCTGTCGACCGAGGGCTACACGCCCGACAAGCGCCACAACGCGCTGTTCGGCGGCAAGCAGGCGTACTTCGTGGACGTGCCGCGCAGCCGCCCGGTCGACGTGCTGGTGGACAGCCTCGAGATGTGCCATCGCTTCGAGTTCGGCGACCGGCTCGTCGAAGTCGACGCCGACGCTGCCGCTCGCCGAGCTCCTGCTGTCCAAGCTCCAGATCGTCAAGATCAATCGCAAGGACGTGCTCGACGCGCTGGTCCTGCTCGCCGAGCACCCGCTCGCCCAGGACGACGGCGCCGTGGACGCGCGCGCTCGGTCAGGGCGCCATCAACGTGCCCCGCATCCTGTCGTTCACCTCGAACGACTGGGGCTGGTGGCGGACGGTCACCGGCAACCTCGACACGCTCGACAAGTACCTCGCCACCGAGCTGACACCGGAGGACCTCGACCTCAACAACGGCCGGGACGTGCTGTTCGACCCGGCGGCCCAGATCGTCGCCCTGCGCAAGGCGATCGACGAGGCGCCCGAAGTCGACCCGCTGGAAGCTCCGATCGCGGGTCGGCGAGCGCCAGACCTGGTACAACGACCCCGAGGAGATGGGGCACAACTGATGCGCATCTTCTTCGCCACCGACGTCCACGGCTCCGAGGTGTGCTGGCGCAAGTTCCTCAACGCGGGGACGTTCCACAAGGCCGACGTCCTCGTCATGGGCGGCGACATGACCGGCAAGGCGATGGTCCCGATCGTCAGCCGCAACGGCGGCTGGAACCTCCGGCTCCAGGACCAGGACTACGTCCTCTCGACCGAGGACGAGGTCAAGGCGATGGAGAAGCGGATCGCCGATCGCGGCTACTACCCGATCCGGCTGACCGACGACGAGGTCGCCGCGTGGGAGGGCGACCCGGCGCTCGTCGATACCCGGTTCAAGGCCGAGATGGTCGGCATGGTCGAGCGCTGGATGGCGCTCGCCGACGAGCGCCTCAAGGGCAAGGGCATCCGCTGCATCGTCTCGCCGGCCAACGACGACATCTTCGAGCTCGACCCGATCATCGCGGCCGCCGAGCTCGTCGACCTCGGCGAGCAGAACACGATCGAGCTCGACGGCTTCACGATGGTGTCGACCGGCTGGGCCAACCCGACGCCGTGGAACACGTTCCGCGAGCTCCCGGAGGACCAGCTCCGGACGCGGATCGACGAGCTCCTCGCCGACGTCCCCGACAAGCGCCGGGCGATCTTCAACTTCCACGCGCCGCCGTACGGGTCCAACCTCGACAACGCCCCCAAGCTCG
Source organism: uncultured Chloroflexia bacterium (assembly GCA_963813225.1). Taxonomy (GTDB): domain Bacteria; phylum Chloroflexota; class Limnocylindria; order Limnocylindrales; family CSP1-4; genus SPCO01. The sequence continues at coordinate 527,681 of CAWEYB010000001.1, forward strand.
ACGCCGACATGCGCTACGTGTCCGGCGGTCAGGCGCTCGTCCCGGTCGGATCCCATGCCGTGCGCGATGCGATCGTCGAGTACGGCCCCGTCCTGTCGCTCCACGGCCACATCCACGAGGGTCGCGGCGCGGTCAAGATCGGACGGACATTGGCGGTCAACCCCGGCAGCACCTATGAGGACGGGGTCCTCCAGGCGGCCATCGTCGACCTGGACTCGAAGAAAGGCGAGGTGAAGCGCTACCTGCTCATCAATGGCTGATTCGGGTCAGGCAGATGGAGGAGAGGAGTCGATGACTACACCCGAAGTGGCGAAAGCCCCGTCATTGTTCCTGCGGAACGCGACCGGCCTCGTCAAGGGCTGGTCGGCGTTCGACGCTTTCGGCTATTCGTTCTTCTCGGTGAACCTCGTCACCCTGGGGATGTTCTACAGCCTGGCGATCTTCGCGTTCGTCCCGGACGGATCGGTCCTGTCGGCCCTGGTCCTGTCCGGGGTCACGATGACGTTCCTGTGCATCGTCTATGCCGGGCTGATCGCGGTCATGCCGCGGGCCGGCGGCGACTACGTCTGGCAGACGCGGATCTTCGACGGGGTCCCCGGCGCGATCGTCGCGGCGGTGGTCGGCGGGCTCACCGGCTACCTCGCTGCGAACGCGTTCGGCGCTGGCGACACCATCGCGATCATCGCCGGCGTCGCCGGTGTCGTGATCGGCCTGGTCCTCGGCATGAGGCGCGGGCGGGATCGGCTTCGTCCTGTCCAGCACGGGCTGGTGGTTCATCCTCGCCCTGTGGGCGCCGATCTACGGCTACATCCTCAACATCGAGTTCCTGCAGCCGCTGGCTGCGATCGCGGGCGCCACCGACCTGCTCACCTTCCTCGGGTCGCAGGCCGGGACGTTCACCGTCTCGATCATCACGATCGTCATCGCCTCGGGTGCGGTCGCCCTGGGCATGGCCGGCTATGCCCGGATCCAGCGGGTGAGCCTCTACATCGGCCTCATCGCCCTGGCCGCGATGTTCATCCTCATGATCGTCTCGTCACAGGACACGTTCAAGACTGCCTTCGATCGAGAAGGCCAGAGCCTGTTCGGCGTCTCGAACGCCTACCAGGCGACGATCGACAACGCGGTCGCCAACGACGCGTTCGTGCCCGGCGGGTCGCCGCTCGACTTCGGGCTCAGTAGCGGAACGTTCCTGCTCCTGCCCTTCATGATGTTCTGGATCCTGTACCCGAACTGGGGCGCGACGCTCTACGGCGAGGTCCGCGGGTCCGGCGACTTCCGGAAGGTCCTCAACGGGATGCTCGGCGGTCTGTGGGTCACGATCGCCCTCGCTATCGCCTTCGTGCTGCTCGCGTCGAAGACGTTCGGCTGGGACTTCTTCAACGCCACGAACGTCAACTTCATCAACTACGCATACGGCTACGTGACCGTCGCACCGACGATACCGATCTGGGGCTATCCGCCGATGCTGGCGGCGTTCCTGATCGACAACCACATCATCCAGATGATCATCGTGGTCATCTTCGGCGTGTGGTTCCTCGGCTGGGCCGGGACCCTCTGGCTGTCGTCGACGCGGATGATCTTCGCGGCGGCGTTCGACCGGGTCCTGCCGGAGTGGGCCGGTCGCGTCTCGGACCGCGGCGTGCCGTGGTATGCGCTGCTCCTGATCATGATCCCGGGGGTGATCGTGTCGTACCTCTATTCGTTCGTGACGGGCTTCTCGAAGCTCACCCTCGACGCGTCGCTCGTCATCGCCGTCACCTTCTTCGGGACGGCGATCGCCGCGACGATCCTGCCCTGGTGGAAGAAGGACATCTACCAGAAGTCGCCGATCGCCCGGTACGCGATCGCCGGGCTGCCGATCATCAGCATCGCCGGGGCGATCACGACGATCTTCCTCGGCTGGGTCATCTACGAGTGGCTGTCGAACCCGCTCTACGGGATCGGTGTCAGCAACACCCAGTCGATCCAGTTCCTCGCCGCGATCTACGTGATCGCTGCGGTCGTCTACGTCGTGGCCCGCCTCGTCCGTCGCCAGCAGGGCATCGACCTCGACGCCATCCACGCGGAGATCCCGGCCGAGTAGGCCTGCGGCTCCGACACGCGACGAAGGCCGGCGGGACCCGCCGGCCTTCTCGATTCAGCCGCCGAACCAGCCGCTCGGGCCGGGCGCGGTGCTCTGCCAGATGTGCTTGGCCTCGCGGTACTCGTCGAGCCCGGTCGGGCCGAGCTCGCGGCCGATCCCGGACTGCTTGTAGCCGCCCCACTCGGCCTGCGGCACGTAGACGTTGTAGGTGTTGATCCAGATCGTCCCGTGGCGGAGGCGCGCCGCGACGCGCTGGGCGCGCCCGGCATCGGCGGTCCAGACCGCCCCGGCCAGGCCGTACGTCGTGTCGTTGCCGAGGGCGACGGCCTCGTCCTCGGTCGAGAAGCGCTCGACGGTCAGGACCGGGCCGAAGACCTCCTCCTGGACGATGCGCATCGTGCTCGTCACGTCGGCGAAGACGGTCGGCCGGTAGTAGAAGCCGGCCTGCAGCTCGGGCTCGTCCGGTCGCCGGCCACCGGCGACCAGCCGGGCTCCCTCGGCGATCGCGCGCGCGACGTGTGCCTCGACCTTGGTCCGGTGCTCGGCCGAGATGAGCGCCCCGGCCTCGGTCGCGTCGTCGGTCCCGTGGCCGAGCCGGATCCGCTCGGCGCGCGCGGCGACCTCCGTGACGAAACGGTCGTAGATCGTGTCCTGGACGATCGCCCGCGTCCCGGCCGAGCAGACCTGCCCCGAGTGCGTGAAGGCTGCGGTCAGCGCGTTGTCCACGGCGGTCTCGAAGTCGGCGTCGTCGAAGACGATGTTCGGGCTCTTGCCGCCCATCTCGAGCGCGACCTTCTTGAAGTTGACCGCCGCGCCGCGCAACAGGGCACGGCCGGCGTCGTGCCCGCCGGTCAGCGAGATGAGGTCCACGTCGGGGCTGTCCGCCAGCGCCTGGCCGACCCGCTCGCCCGGACCGAGGACGAGGTTGACGACCCCCGCCGGGACGCCGGCCTCATCGAGCAGCCGGGTCAGCGCGATGGTCGTCAGCGGCGTCACCTGCGCCGGCTTCATGACCGCGGTGTTGCCGGCGGCCAGCGCCGGCGCGATCTTCCAGCTCATCTGGAGGAGCGGGTAGTTCCACGGTCCGATCAGCGCGCACACGCCGATCGGCTCGTAGACGATCCGGCTGAGGGCGTCCGGGTCGCCCGTGTCGACGATGCGGCCGGCGTCCGTCGCGGCGAGCTCGGCGTAGTAGCGGAACACGCGCGCGACGTCGGCCATGTCCCAGCGGCTCTCGCGCATCGCCTTGCCGGTGTCGAGCGTCTCGAGCCGGGCCATCTCCTCGAGATCGCGGTCGAGGAGGTCGGCGACGCGATCGAGCAGCGCGGCACGCTCGGTCGGCCGGGCGGCGTGGCCAGTCGGTCGTGTCGAACGCACGGCGGGCCGCGTGCGATGGCCGCCTGGACCTGGGCGTCGGTGGCGACGTCGACCTCGGTGACGATGGTCGCGTCCGAGGGATTGACGACCGCGCTGCAGGTCCCGTCCGCGGAGGCGACCCATTCACCGTCGATGTAGAGGCTGGGCACGGCTCCCCTCGCTCCCGAACCGCGGCGCCAAGCAGGCCGGTTCTGCTGGCGGAGGATGCGGCGCTGCCAAAGACGTCGTCAAGGGCCGGTCGCACGGCTCGGACCGGACACGGAAAGGCCGCGAGCGCTCGGGGGAAGCGCCCGCGGCCGGTGGCGTGCGATGGATCAGGCGGTGGCCTTGACGATCCAGCCCGGCTCCGGATCGCCGAACTTCGAGAGGAGGTAGTCGCGCGAGGCCTCGACGGCCTTGCGCGGCGCGCCGAGGTCGGCCTTGAGCCGGAAGTCCTCCTTGAGGATCTCGCCGGCGACCATGACCGTCTTGACGTTCGACACGTCGGCGGCGCAGACGACCGCGCCGACCGGGTCGATGATCGGGGCCACGTTCACGGCCGACCCGTCGATGATCACGATGTCGGCCTGCTTGCCCGGGGTCAACGAGCCGGTCCGATCGGCGATCCCCGCGACCTCGGCCCCGCCGATGGTCGCCCAGCCCAGGACCTGGCGCGCCGTGATGAGTCCCGGCGAGGCCTCGAGCCCGTCGAGGTCGGCCTCCCAGGCTTCCTGGTGCTTCCGGCCGCGCTCCGAGCCGAAGATCGAGCGCATCTGGGTGAACTGGTCGGACGGGGCGGTCGTCGCCACGTCGGACGACAGGCCGATCGGGATGCCGTACTCCATGGCGGTCACCGCGGGAGCCCAGCCGTGACCCATCTGGACCTCGATCTGCGGCGCGAACGAGACGTTCCCGCCGGAGTCGCGGGCGAGCGCCCACTCCTCGGGGGTGAAATGCGATGCGTGGACATAGGTCGTGTTCGGGTAGAGCAGGTCCATGTCCCGGAGCATGGTCACCTGCATCTTGGTGTAGCCGAACCGGTCCATCGCGACGTGGACGGTGATGTTGAGCCCGAGCTCCTTGGCCAGGTGCCAGTCGTGCTGGACGACGTCCGGCTTGCAGAAGTTCGGCCCGCGGGTGGCGAGCGCCATCGTGATCCGCCCGTCGTCGGAGTTGAAGTACTGCTTCCGGATCCGGCGAGCGTCGGGGCCGTCGGAGGTCAGGACGCTGCCCGCGTAGTCCGGCCCGAACCACCAGTCGACGAGCGAGGTGTTGCCGAACCCGTAGGCGTAGACCGACCGGATCTTCGACTCCTGCAACCCGCGGATCCCGGCGTCGGCATGCTCGGGCGTATTGATGATGTGCGACCAGTCGACGAGCGTCGTGATGCCCGCGTTGATGCACTCGAGCGAGCCCCACAGGTTGCCGGCGTAGACGTCGTCCGGCCGGTAGTGCGGCGCGAACTTGTCGAGGATCGAGCTCGAAGTAGGTGATCAGCGCGAAGTCCGGCGCGCTGGTCCGGATCGAGGTCTCCCAGGTGTGGCGATGCGTGTCGATGAAGCCCGGGATGACGATGTCGCCGGTCGCATCGATCGTGCGCGCGCCGTCCGCGGACAGTCCGTGGCCGATGGAGACGATCTTGCCGTCCTCGATCAGCACATCGGCATCGGGCATCTCGCCGAGTGCCGGGTCCTGGGTGAGCACGATCCCACCCTTGATGAGCATGCGGTCGGTCATCGATCGTTCCTCGTGCGTGGATTCGGTCGGATCCTCGTGGCTGTCTGACGATCTCCTGGCTGATGCCCTCCTCATGGCCGATCGGTCATCGCCGGCCCTCCTGACGCAGGTGACTGGCGACCAGCGCGAAGTCGAGGTCCTCTCCCATCGACCGCTCGGCCGCCTGGATCGTGTCGAGGTTGACGGTCGCCTGTGGCATCGGCGGTGTCCGACGCCTCGGCGAGCTCACGGATGAGCCGCAGGTCCTTGTCGGCGAGCGCCAGCGAGAAGGCGACCGGGGTCGTGTCGGGCTCCACGAAGTTCGCCCGCTTGTAGGCGACCATCGGCGCCCCGGCCGCGCTCGAGGCGAGGACCTCGTAGGCGAGCGCCCGGTCGATGCCGTTGCGCTCGGCCAGGACGAGGCCCTCCGCGACCGCGCCGTTGAGCCCGAAGATGAGCGTGTTGACCGCCAGCTTCATGACCGCGCCGGTCCCGAGCGGCCCGAGGTGGAAGACGCGGCGCGCGAGACGGTCGAGGATGGGTCGGGCGCGCTCGAGGTCGTCCGCCTCGCCGCCGACCATGATCGTCAGCTCGCCCGCCAGCGTCGACGAGACGCTGCCCGACACCGGACCGTCGAGGATGCCCGCGCCCCGCGCGCGGACGGCGGGCGCGACGGCCCGGATCGTGTCGGGCAGGACGGTGCTCATGTCGACCGCGACCGCGCCGGGTCGCAGGCCGGCCGTGATGCCGTCCGGCGCCTCGAACAGGTCACGCACGGCGGCGTCGTCGGCGACCATGGTGATGACGACGTCCGCCCGCGACGCGGCCTCGGCCGGGGTGGCCGCCACGCCCGCGCCGATCCTCGCGGCCAGCGCGGTCGCCCGGTCCGGCGACCGGTTGTAGACCACGACCGCGACGCCCTGGCCGGCCAGCCGCTCGGCCATGGCCGAGCCCATCCGGCCGGTGCCCAGGACGGCTGCGGTCGGGGCGGTCATCGACAGCGGCGCCCGGTGCTCATGCGGCGTCGTCCATCCGCCGCCGGACGGTCTCGACGATGCGCTCGACCGACGGCACGGCGAGGTCCTCGAGCGCCGCGGCCGACGGCAGCGGGATGTGCGGGGTGGTGATCCGGACGATCGGCGCATCGAGGCTGTAGAAGCCCTCGTCGGCCACGATCGAGGCGATCTCCGCGCCCCAGCCGCACAGCCGCGGGTTCTCCTCGACCGTGAACAGCCGGCTGGTCTTCGCGACCGAGGCGAGGATGGCCGCGGTGTCGAGCGGGACGAGCGAGCGCAGGTCGATGACCTCGGCGTCGACCGCCATGCTCGGCGGCCAGGAGGTCGGCGGCCGCGATCGCCTTCGGGACCATCGCCGCCAGCGCCACGATCGTGACGTCCGAGCCCGGCCGGACGATCGCGTGCCGTCCCGAGCGTGTCGACGATCTCGCCGTCGGGGACCTCGCCCTTGTCGGCGAACAGCGCCTTGTGCTCGCAGACGATGACCGGGTCGGGGTCGCGGATCGCCGCCGCCATCAGCCCGACCATGTCGGCGGGCGTCGACGGCGCGACGACCTTCAGGCCCGGGATGGCCATCGCCCAGTTCTCGATGCTCTGGCTGTGCTGGGCACCGAACCGCAGACCCGCGCCGTTGGCGGTCCGGATCACGAGCGGCAGCGACACCTGGCCGTCGGTCATGTAGCGCGTCTTGGCGATCTGGTTGATGACCATGTCCCAGGTCACCGCGAAGAAGTCCGAGAACATCAGCTCGGCGATCGGGCGCAGACCGGTCATCGCGGCGCCCATCGCGGCGCCGATGATCGCCTGCTCGCTGATCGGCGTGTCGCGGACGCGATCGGCCCCGAACTCGGCGAACAGGCCCTCGGTCAGCTTGAACACGCCGCCGGCCGCCCCGACGTCCTCGCCGATCAGCACGACGTTCGGGTCGCGCCGCATCTCCTGGGCGATGCCTCGCGCGATGGCCGCGCGATAGGTCAGTTCCGCCACGACGAGCCTCCGTCGGCCCAGAGCTGGGTCAGGAGCACGTCCTCGCGACGGCTCGGGTGCGGCGCGCGCCTCGGCCTCGGCGGCTGCGACCGCCTCGTGGGTCTCGGTCTCGATGGCGTCGAGCGCGGCCGTCGCGACGCCGGCCGTCCTCGAGCCGGGCACGGTAGGCCGGGATCGGGTCGCGCGCCTTCCACGCCGCCACCTCGTCGTCGGGGCGGTACTTGCCCGGATCGGCGCGCGAGTGGCCGCCGTGCCGGTAGGTCAGCGCCTCGATCAGCGATGGCCCGTCGCCCGCGCGCGCCCGGTCGACGGCCGCCCGGGCGACCTCGTACACCGCGTCGACGTCGTTGCCGTCGACGAGGATCGACTCCAGGCCGTAGGCGGACGCCCGGTCCGCGGCCGGGTGCTCGACCGCGGTCACCGCGCCGATCGGCGTGTACTCCATGTACTGGTTGTTCTCGCACACGAACACGACCGGGGCCTTCCAGACCGCCGCCATGTTGAGTGCCTCGTGGAACGCGCCGATGTTGGTCGTCCCGTCGCCGAAGAAGCAGACCGCGACCTGGCCCGACCCGCGGTACTGCGCCGACCAGGCGGCCCCGAGCGCGATCGGCAGGTGGGCGCCGACGATGGCGTACGAGCCCATCGCCCCGTGCTCGACGGACGTCAGGTGCATCGAGCCGCCCTTGCCGCCGAGGAGCCCCGTCCCGCGCCCGAACAGCTCGGCGAAGATCGGCGCCATCGGCACGCCCCGGGCGAGGGTGTGGTTGTGCCCGCGGTAGGTGCAGAACGTGTAGTCATCGGCGCGCATCGCGGCAGCGACTCCGGCTGCCACCGCCTCCTGGCCGATGCCGAGGTGGGTCGTCCCGCGGACGAGCCCCTCGAAGAACAGCTCCTGGGCCCGGACCTCGAAGTAGCGGCAGTCGACCATCGTCCGGTACATCCGGAGCCGGGTGTCGCGGTCGATATCGGGGGCGGCGGTCGCCATGGGGGCCTCCTGGGTCGCGCGGTCAGTACGCGTTGGCGACGAACAGCTCGTCGGACGGGAAGCGGGTGATGATCTGCGGGCCGTCGGCGGTGATGACGACCTCTTCCTCGATGCGGGCTGCCGAGACGCCGTCCTTGGCCGGGCAGTAGGTCTCGAGGGCGATGACCATGCCCTCCTTGAGCTCGACCGGGTGCTCGAGCGAGTTGAGCCGGCTGATGATCGGGCGCTCGTGCAGGAACAGGCCGACGCTGTGGCCGAACTGGAGCCCGAAGCACTCCATCTCGTTGTCGAAGCCGAACTCCTGCGCCTTCGGCCAGACGCTCGCCACCTGGTCGGTGGTCACGCCGGGTCGCATCAGCTCGATCGAGGCGTCGATCCACTCGCGCGCCCGCTTGTACGCGTCGCGCTGCGCATCGGTTCCCTTGCCGACCACGAACGTCCGGTAGTAGCAGGTCTTGTAGCCGATGAACGTGTGGATGATGTCGAAGAAGGCCTGGTCGCCGGGCCGGATGATCCGGTCGCTGAAGACGTGCGGGTGCGGGCTGCAGCGCTCGCCCGACACCGCGTTGATGTTGTCGACGTGCTCCGAGCCGAGATCGAACAGGTAGTGCGTGACGTTGGCCACCAGGTCGCTCTCGCGGACGCCCGGCTTGAGCTGCTCGGCCAGCAGCTGGTAGGCGCCGTCGACCATCGAGCAGGCGACGTTGAGCAGCGTGATCTCGTCCTTCGACTTGACCTCGCGGGCGTCGAGCAGGACCTGCTGGCCGTCACGGACCGTGACGCCTTCCTCGGCCAGCGCGGCGAGCATCGGCGGCTCGACGATGTCGACGCCGAGCGGCATGTCCGCCACGCCCTCGGCGCGCAGGATCGCCGCGATCTCGCGGGCGGCCGACCGGAACAGGCCGGCATCCGGTGCGACCGCGCCGCGCAGGCCGACCATCCCGGCGTGGATGTTCTCCGGGCGCATCCACGGGCAGTTGAGCCGGTGGTGCTTGGCCGCCGAGCCGAAGTCCCAGATGTGCGGATCGCCGCCACGGGTCAGCAGCGCGTAGCGGGTCATCTTGTCGCGCGCCCACTCGCCGATGTGCGTGCTGGTGACGTAGCGGATGTTGTTGAAGTCGAACAGCAGGACGGCGCCCAGGTCCGAGGCGGCCAGCGCGTCGCGTGCACGGGTCGTGCGGTAGGTGCGCAGCCGATCGACGTTCCAGCGCTCCTCCCAGTCGACGTTCATCGAGCCGGGCGAGGCGAGTGGTGACATCACGACAGGATCCCCAATGCAGGTCCGTCCATGGCGGGTCGTGCCCGAGGCGGGATGGTGCGTTCACCCATGCTACACAGCGACGAAACCCGCGCAAGTCGAGCGTGGAGACGTCAAGTGGCGCAACGTGAACGACAAGTGTGCGCTCCGGTTGTTCAACATTGCAATATGGCTTGACACCTGTTCATCCTCTCTACACACTCCCGGGATCGCGGGGAGGACCGCTTCGAGGTGGAGGAGGATCACATGCGTACAGATCCCGTCGGCCGGATCCGCCCGAGGAGGCTGGCCGGGCTGCTCGCCGTCGCGAGCCTTGCCTTGGCAGCGTGCAGCGGAAGCACCGCGTCGACCGCACCATCGGCCGCCGCCCAGTCCGCGGCGCCGGCGACCACCGCTCCGTCCGCGGCCGTCGCCCCGAGCGCCAGCGCCAACGACAAGACGCTCCAGATCGCCTACCTGTCGTTCGCGGTCGCCAACAGCTACGACGCCCCGATGCTGGCCGCCGCGCAGGCCGCCGCAGCCGCCGGGAACGCCAAGCTGACGGTCTTCGACGCGAATCTCGTCCCGGCCGACCAGGTGAAGCAGCTCCAGGACGCGACCGCGTCCGGCAAGTACGACGCGATCGAAACCCAGCCGCTGTACGGCGCGGGCATGGTCGAGGACGTCAAGAAGGCGATCGCCCAGGGCATCGCCGTGGGCAACATCGACCAGATCCTCGGCGCCGATATGACCACTGCCGACTTCCAGGTCCCCGGCATGAGCTCGAACGTGGCATTCGTCCCGAGCGAGCTCGGCAAGAAGATCGGCAACCTCGTCGTCACCGCCTGTGCGGACCTCAAGTCCGACGCCACCCACCCGTGCAACGTCGGCTACATCTGGTCGGTCAAGGCCGCCGCGCTCGACATCGCGCTCAAGAAGGCGTTCGACGACGCGATCGCGCCGCACCCCGAGATCAAGGTCGTGTCCGATACCGGTGAGTCGTTCTACACGACGGCCCTCGGCCTCAAGGCCGCCCAGGACATCGTGGCCGCCCATCCGGACGTGTCGGTCATCGTCAGCGCCGACCAGGCGATCACCGGCGCCGTCCAGGCCGTCAAGGGCATCAAGGACCAGGTCCGCCTCGTCGGCTACGGCGGCGGCGCGGTCGCGCTCCAGGGCATCGCGTCGGGCGAGCGCTTCGGCACGGTCATGCAGATGCCGGCGACCGAGGGCGGCCTCGGCACCAAGAACCTGATCGATGCCATCCGGTCCGGCACGCCGGTCCCGGGTGTCGATCCGCTCGCGACGCTGCCCGACGGCGGCGTGGTGACCAAGGCCAACGTCCAGACCTTCCTGCCGCTCGCGGAGTGGCCGGGCTGACGTCCGAGCGGGTCGCTGGTCGCGACACCACGATGCAGGCCGACGAGGTCGTCCACCTCGAGGTCCGGGGGCTCGGGAAGTCCTTCGGGGCGACCCGGGCCCTCGATGACGTCTCGATCGCCATCCGGCAGGGGACCGTCCACGCCTTCGTCGGCGAGAACGGTGCCGGCAAGTCCACCCTCGGCAAGATCATCGCCGGCGTGTTCCCGCAGGACCAGGGCGACCTGGTCCTGCACGGGACGCCGGTCGCGTTCGGCTCTCCCCGCGCGGCGCTCGTGCGCGGGATCGCGCTCGTGGCGCAGGAGGTCGCCCTCGTCCCGAGGCTGACCGTGGCGGAGAACGTGTTCCTCGGCGCGGAGCCGAAGCGCGCCGGCTTCATCGATCGGCGATCGCTCCGCGAGCGGTTCGACCGGCTGGTCGCGGACGCGGGCTTCGACCTCGAGGCAGGGTCCGTCGTGGGGCACCTGCCCATCGCCGCCCAGCAGCAGGTCGAGATCCTGCGAGCGCTCGCTCGCGAGGCCGAGCTGATCGTCCTCGACGAGCCGTCGGCGAGCCTGTCGACCGTGGAGGTCGAGCGGCTGCACCAGATCATCCGCGGCCTGCGGGCCCAGGGCCACACGGTCATCCTCGTCTCGCACTTCCTGACCGAGGTCCTCGACCTGTCCGACACGGTCACGGTCCTGCGCGACGGCCGGGTCGTCCGGACGAGCCAGACGTCCGAGGAGACCGAGGCGACCCTCGTGACCGGGATGCTCGGCCGGCCGGTGGGCCGCGCCTACCCGGAGAAGCGCCTCGCACCGGCCGACGCGCCGGTGGTCCTCGACGTCGCAGGGCTGAGCGCGCCGGGCGTCATCGGACGCCACGCTCACGCTGCGCGCCGGCGAGATCGTGGGCCTGGCCGGGCTCATCGGCGCCGGCCGCTCCGAGCTCGCCCGGGCGATCTACGGGGCGACGCCGGCGACGGCCGGCACGGTCAGGTCGGCCGGCACGGCGCTCACCGGACGTCCCGCCGCCTCGATCGCCGCGGGCGTCGCGCTGATCCCCGAGTCGCGCAAGGACGACGGGCTGATCCTGCGCCGACCGATCCGCGAGAACGTCAGCCTGACGAGCGTCGGGCGCTTCGGGCGGTTCGGCTTCGTGCGGCGCGGGATGGAGGCCGGCCAGGTCCGCGACGCCCTCGAACGGGTGGACGGGTCGCCGCTGCTCGAGTCGCCGGCGGGCTCGCTGTCGGGCGGCAACCAGCAGAAGCTGCTGTTCGCCCGTGCACTGCTCATCGAACCGGGCGTGCTCCTCGCCGATGAGCCGACGCGCGGCATCGACGTCGGGGCGAAGCGCGACATCTACGACGTGCTGGTCCGGCTGGCGGCGGACGGGATGGCGATCCTGCTCATCTCGAACGAGGTCGAGGAGATCCTGGGGCTGGCCCACCGGGTCCTGGTGATGCGCGGGGGCCGGCTCGTCGCCGAGCTGTCGGGTCCGGACATGACGGAGGAGGGGATCGTGAGCGCAGCCTTCGGCACGACCTCGACGAGCGCCGCATGAGCGCGAACACGGTCGGCGCGGATCAGACGACGACGGCTCCGTCGCAACGGGTCGCGCGCATCGTCGCCCGGGCGGGGATCCTCATCCCGTTCCTCATCGCCTTCGTCGTGCTCGCGATCATCAGCCCGCCGTTCCTGCGGGTCGGCAACCTGACGAACATCCTCGACCAGCAGGCCGGCATCATCATCGTCGCCTGCGCGGGGACGTTCGTCCTCATCGCCGGTGGGATCGACCTGTCGATCGGGGCGATCTACGGGCTGGCCGGGGCGGTGGCCCTGACGACGGCCTCGTCGATCTCGCCGGTCGTCGGCGTCCTGGCCGGGCTGGCCGTCGGGCTGGCGGTCGGCATCGCCAACGGCGTCATCGTGACCTGGTTCCGGATCAACCCGCTGATCGGGACGCTGGCGATGACGTTCGTCGTCAGCGGCATCGCGGCGATCGTGACCAAGGGCAACCTCGTGGTCGCCCTCGACCACCTCGACTTCCAGTCGTTCGCGGCGACCGAGATCCTGGGCCTCAGCAGCGCCGCCTGGATCATGATCATCATCGCGGCCCTCGCCGCCATCCTGCTCAGCCGGACGACCTTCGGACGCTACGTCTATGCGACCGGCGGCAACACCCAGGCCGCTCGCCTCGGCGGCGTCCGGGTCGATGCCATCCGGATCTCGACGTTCGCCCTCAGCGGGACGGCCGCGGCCTTGGCCGGGAACGCTCGACGCGTCACGCGTCCTGTCCGCGCAGGCCAGCAGCGGACAGTTCCTGACGTTCACCGTGCTGACCGGGATCATCGTCGGCGGGACGAGCATCCTCGGCGGCGAAGGGACGATCGGCCGGACCGTCCTCGGCTGCCTGTTCGTCGCCCTCATCGCCAACGGCTTCAACCTCCTCGGGCTCGACCCGTTCTACCAGCAGGTGACGCTTGGTGTCATCCTCCTGCTGGCGGTCGGCGTCGACGCCTGGTCCCGACGGTTCGAGTAGGCGCCGCCCCACACCTCCGGCCAAACCCAGCCAACCCTTCGCTAGCGAGCCGCCAGATGCACTCCGTCGGTCACATCGACTGGTCGTTCATCGACCATCCCGCAGCCGCCTCTGCGACGTCGTCGGGGCTGGCACGCCTGCGCGTCGTCGGGCCCGAGCAGGGCGCCGTCCACACCGACCTGGCCGCCATCGGGCTCCAGCCCGGCGGCTGGCTGGCGCCACATGTCCACTCGTTCGAGGAGGCGCTCTACATCCTGTCGGGCGAGCTCCTCGTCGACCTGGGAGGGCGCGTCCACCGGCTCGTCGACGGCGACTTCGCCCTGATCCCGACGGGCCTCCGGCACGCGCTCGGGAACACGGGCGCGGAGGCGGCTCGCTTCCTGTCGCTCAGCAGCCCGCAGCGGCTCGACCCGTCGGCGCCGCGGCGGGACACGTTCTTCGAGCCGGCCCAGGACCTGGCGCGGATGGACGCCGACGCCACTCGCCCGCCGTTCGGCGACCCGACGCTCCGGCTCGTCGGCCACTACGAGGGCACGGGGCCGCAGATCGAGGCGCTCCGGGTGAAGGATCCGGCCCGCGGCCGCGCTCCCGCGGGTGCCGATACGGCGATCCTGGCCTACAGCGGGATCTCCGTGAAGATGTTGGTCGACCGGAACTTCGGGGCCGACCACGTCACGCTGTTCACGGTCGACTACGAGCTGGGCGGCGCCGCCCAGGCGCACGACCACCCGTTCGAGGAGGCGTACGTCTTCCTCGCCGGCGAGATCGAGGGCGAGATCGACGGCCAGCACTACACGTTCGGTCCGGGTGATGTCGCGTTCGCCGGCGTCGGCTCGGTCCACGGCTTCTACAACACGGGCACCGAGCGCGTCCGCTGGATCGAGACGCAGGCGCCCCAACCGCCGGCCCGGCACGCCTATCGGTGGGTCGACCAATGGCGCCGGTTCGAGGAGGGCTGACATGTCGGATGACGGCTGCATCGTGGTGGTCGGCGGGACCGAGGGCATCGGCCGGGAGCTGGCGCGCTACTACGCCGGGACCGGGCGCGAGACCGTCCTGACCGGGCGCGACCAGGCGCGGGCGGAGGCGGTCGCGGCCGACATCGGCGGCTCGGCGCGCGGCCTGGCGCTCGACCTCGCCAAGCCCAAGACGATCCGCGACGCGCTCGCGTCGGTCGGCCCGGTCCGCTACCTCGCGATCGTGGCCATCCAGCGCGACGACAACACGATCCGCGACTTCGACATCGACCGGGCGCTCGAGCTCGTCACCCTCAAGCTCGTCGGCTTCGCCGAGGTCGTCCACGTCCTGCTCGACCGGCTGGCGCCCGACAGCTCGATCGTCCTGTTCGGCGGCCAGGCCAAGGACCGGCCGTACCCCGGGCTCGACGACGGTCTCGACGGTCAACGGCGGTATCTCCGGGCTGGCGCGGACGCTGGCCTGGGAGCTGGCGCCGATCCGGGTCAACGCGATCCATCCGGGGATCACCGGGGACAGCCCGTACTGGCACGGCAAGCCGCCGGCCATCCTCGAGGGCCATACGTCGAAGACCATCACCAAGAAACTTGCGGCGATGGACGATATCGTCGACGGCACGCGTTTCCTTCTCGAGAATCCGTCCGTCGAGGGCATCGACCTCGTCGTCGACAACGGCCGGATGATGTTCTGACCATCCGGATGAGGACAGCCACCGTGACCAGCCCCAGCGCCACACGCTCCGGACGCCCGGACTACCCGGAGATGGGCGAGCGGCTGCGGGAGGCACGGCGGGCCCGGAACCTGAGCCTCCGGACGCTGGCCGAACGGCTCGGCGTGTCGCCAAGCCTCATCTCGCAGATCGAGACCGGTCGCGCCAACCCGTCGGTCAGCACGCTCTACGCGATCGCCGCCGAGCTCGACGTGTCGCTCGACGAGCTGCTGTTCAACGACCGGCGGCCGCCCGAGCCCGCGGCTCCGGCACGTGCCGAGGTGCCGTCGGGCGGCACGATGGCGACGGCCCCGCCCGTCCAGCGCGCCGCGGACCGGCATTCGATCCGGCTCGCGTCCGGCGTCAACTGGGAGCGGCTGACGACCCTGTCCGAACCCGGCATCGAGTTCCTGCACGTGACCTACGAGGTCGGCGGGGCGTCCAGTCCGCCCGATGCCTTCCAGCGGCACCCCGGGCACGAGTGGGGCTACGTGCTGAGCGGGCGCCTCCAGGTCCGCATCGGCTTCGACGAGTACGTCCTCGAGCCGGGCGACGCGATCTCGATCAACTCGTCCGTCCCGCACCGCCTGGCGACGCTCGGCGACGAGCCGGTCCACGCCATCTGGTTCGTCCTCGGGCGCGCGCAGTTCGATGCCCAGACGCTGATCGACGAGCACGTCACGGGCAGGGACGGATCGCGATGACCCGCGTCCGCGTCGTGCATTCCGCGGACATGCCCCTCCCGGCGGTCACGACACCCGGGATGGACCGGCGCGAGGCGTTCGACCACGACGGGGTGTGGGCCGGCACGCTCCGGACGACCGCCGGGGTGCTGACCGGCTGGCACGTCCACGCCGGCCATGACACGTACATCTACGTGGTGGCCGGATCGGCGACCGTGGAGTCCGGTCCGGGCGGACGGGTCCGCGCGGAAGCGGGCGCCGGCGATTTCGTGCTCATCCCGCGGGGGCTCATCCATCGCGAGGGGACTGCCGTCGGTTCGCAGGGCGTGGAGGCGGTCCTGATCCGCGTCGGCGAGGGCGAGCCGGTCACGAACGTGGACGGCCCCGAGCCTGGCTGACACCGACGCTCGGACGATCCGCTCGCTCGCCCGCCCACTGGTCGCACTGCTCGCCGTCGCGCTGGTCTTCCGGCCGCAGGTCATCGTCATCGGCCCGCTCCTGCCGAGCATCCAGAGCGGGCTGGGCATCTCGCACGCGGTCGCCGGTGCGCTGAGCTCGATCCCGGTCCTGTGCATGGGGATCTTCGCCCCGCTCGCGCCCGGTGTCGCGCGGCGGCTCGGGGCCCGCTGGGCGATCGCCGCCTGCGCGACGCTCGTCATCGTCTTCGGGCTGCTCCGTCTCGCGGTCCCCGGCCCGCTGCTGGTGCTGGCGCTGACGTTCGGGATCGGGCTCGGGATGGGTCTCGCCGGTCCCATCTTCCCGTTGATCGTGCGACACGAGATGCCGGCGCGACCGGCGCTCGGGACGGGCGCCTACGCGATCGGCCTGGTGCTCGGCGGAACGCTTGGCGCCGTGGCCGTGGTCCCGCTCGCGGGCGACAGCGGCGATTGGCGGCTGGCGCTCGGCGTCGTGACCCTGGCCGGGCTGGCATCGCTGGCGATCTGGCTCGGGCTGGCGCCGCCCGACGAGATCAGGGACGAGACGCTCGCGCCGCCGCGGATCCCGTGGCGGAGCCCGGTCGCCTGGCTGCTCGGGACGCTGTTCGGGCTCCAGTCGCTGCTCTACTACGGTGTCGTCACCTGGCTCGCGGCCGTCTACGTCGATCGCGGCTGGTCGGAGCCATCGTCGGCGAGCCTGGTCGCACTGTTCGGCGCGGTGACCCTGGTCGCGACGACCGTGATGCCGCTCGGGGCCGATCGGATCGGCAGCCGGCGGAGCCAGCTGGTCGCGTCGGCGCTGCTCATCCTGGCCGGCCTGATCGGCGTGGCCGTCGTGCCGGATCCGGCCGTCATCTGGGCGGTCGTCCTCGGTGCCGGGATGGGCGCGATCTTCCCGATCGTGCTGACCCTTCCGGTCGACGTCGGCGGACGCCCGTCCGACGTCGCGGCCACGGCCGCGATGATGCTGCTCGTCGGCTACATCCTGTCGGCCGTCGGGCCGCTCGCGTTCGGGATCACCCGCGACGTGACCGGCGGCTTCGCGCTGGGCCTGTGGCTGTTGATCGTGCTCGGTGTGGTCCTCGTGGTGCTGTGCGCCGCGCTGACGCCCGAGCGACTGCACCGGATCGGGACGACGCGCTGACGGCGACGCGCGACGTTGACCCGCGGTCAACGATTCCGAGCGATGACGATCCGACCGGCCCTTTCGCGGCCGAGCGGTTGACCCGGAGTCAACGATTCCGGGCGAACCGCCGCCGGAGACCGCAAAACCGCCCGACTTCGTTGACCGCCGGTCAACGCCCCGACCGATCTTGGGCCGGAGACCGCAAAACCAGCCGACTTCGTTGACCGCCGGTCAACACCCCGACCGATCTTGGGCCGGAGACCGCAAAACCAGCCGACTTCGTTGACCGCCGGTCAACACCGCAGCCTGACCGTCAGCGGATCGGTTCGAGCGGCTCCCGCCGGCCGAACGTGGGCGCTGCGCCCGTCGTGTCGCCGGCCCAGCGCACCGCGTTGGCGATGACCCGCTGCACGAGCGGGTGGTGGTACGTCGGGTGCGTCTCGTGGCCGGGCTGGAAGTAGAAGATGCGACCGCGGCCGCGCTGGTAGCAGCAACCGCTCCGGAACACCTCGCCGCCCTGGAACCAGCCGACCAGCACGAGCCGGTCTGGAGCCGGGATGTCGAAGTGCTCGCCGTACATCTCCTCGTGCTCGATGTCGAATGACTCGCCGAGGCCGGCCGCGATCGGATGACCCGGGTCCACCACCCACACCCGTTCCCGCTCGCCCGCCTCGCGCCATTTCAGGGCGCAGGTCGTTCCCATCAGGCGACGGAAGATCCTCGAGTAGTGGCCGGAGTGAAGGACCACGAGACCCATCCCGTCGAGCACGCGGGCGTGGACGCGGTCCACCACCGCGTCGGCCACCTCGTCGTGCGCCCGGTGACCCCACCATGTGAGGACGTCGGTCGAGTCAAGGACAGCGTCGCTCAAGCCCTGCTCAGGGTCGTCCAGCGTCGCTGTTCGGATCTCGAGATCGGCGCCGCGGATCCCGTCGGCGATGGCCCCATGGATCCCGGCCGGATAGATCGCAGCGATCGCGGGATCGGACCGCTCCTGGCGATACTCGTTCCAGACCGTGACCCGGATCGTCATGCCGACACTCCCGGCCGGACCACGGCGCCGCCACGCGCCGACAATTCGCGGATCGCGTCCCACAGCCGGGCCATCCGGAGGCCGACCTCCGGTGGGCTCGGGTTCGGCTCGCGCCCGCTGCGTACCGCGAGGAACTGCTCCCAGACGGGCCGCGACTTGACCGACCGGATGGGCGACGACCGCATGGCGCCACGCCGCTGCACTTCGAGTCGTTCGCCCCAGACCCCTGTCCGCAGGGTGGCCCGCTCACAGAACAGGCGGATGTCCGACCCCAACGAGGACGCGCGCCCGCACCCGTTCATCGTCACGAGGGCGCCCGATGCGAGCCTGGCGATGACGACCCCCCGGATGTCGACCGGGCTGCCGTCGTCGACCATCCATGCGGCGACCTCGACGACGTCGGCGCCGGCGATGTCGGTGACGGTGTTGAGCATGTGCGCGCCGGTGTCGAACAGGAACCCACCGCCGGACATCGCGGGGACCTGGCGCCACGTCCCGGTGGTGCGCGTCTGCCAGTCCTGCCACACGACCGCGTCGACGTTGAGCAGCTCGCCCAGCTTCCCGCTGGCGATCATCCGCGCCGCGGTTCGCACCTGTGGGGACAGGCTGCCCGTGAACGCCACGACCAGCAACCGTCCGGTCCGGTCACGGGTGGCGATGAGCGCCTCTGCCTCGGCCGCGTCCATGACCATCGGCTTCTCGAGCAGCACGTCGAGCCCCGCCTCGAGGCAGACCGTCGCCTGTGCCGAGTGGAAGACGTGGGGCGTGATGATCGCCACCGCGTCGAGATGGGGGACGAACCGCTCCACGAACCGCTCCCAGTCGGGTTCGTTCGGTGGCACCGCGAGGCCGCGGTCGGTGAACGCCCTCGCCGTGATCCCGAAGCTCGCCTCCGATGGTTCGCACATCGCCGCGACCTCGGTGTCCTCACGCTCGAGCATGTCGCCCAGATGGTGGCGAGCCATCAGGCCGGCCCCGATCAGTCCGACCCGCACCGGATGCGTCGTTGGCATGGCCTCAATCTATCGCTCGGACCGGCGTCGCGCATGCCATGGACCGAGCGCCCTACCCGGCCTGGCGCAGGCTCTCGGTGACCCGGGCCGCCGCCGCGACCACCAGGTCGGCCAACGGACGCTCCGCTCCCGGCGCCGGGAATCGGTACGACGGCCCGTGGACATGGACCACCGCCACGACCTCGCCCGATGCGTCGGCGACCGGCGCCGCGACGGACGAGATGCCTTCGTCGAACTCCTCGAGCGCCCACGTGTAGCCGTCGCGCCGGATCGCGCGCATGCGCTCGAGCAGCGCATCGGCGGTGACGAGGGTGCGCGGCGTGAACGGCTCCATCGGCCGGCCGAGGTAGCGCTGGACGAAGGTCGTCGGCGCGTAGGCCAGCAGGACCTGGCCCGATGACACGGCGTGGAGGGGGATCCGCGATCCGGTCCAGTCGCGGACGGACACCGGGTTGGGGCTGCCGACCTGGTCGATGTAGTGGGCCGCGTCGCCGTCGCGAACGCTGAGGCCGGCCGCCTCGCCCGCTGTGCCGACAAGCTCCTCGAGCGACGGTCGTGCCAGCCCGGAGAGCGTGCGGACCGGCCGGATCCGCGCAGCGAGCGTCACCAGGCGCGGTCCCAGCCGGTATCGGCTGTCACCCGGGACCTGCTCGACGACGCCCTCGCGGGCCAGCGAGGCGAGCAGGCGGGCGGCCGTGGACTTGGGCAGGTCGACGCGGTCGGCGACCTCGGTGACGCCGATCGGACCGTCGGCCAGGGCGCCGAGGACGGCGAACGCTCGCTCGATGGACTGGACTCTGGACATCAGGACCTTTGTGGACTAGATTCCCATCCAAGGGAGTTCCATCATACGGCACGGTTCCACGATGTGGAACCCCCGAACGCATCGACCCAGGAGACGAGACCCGCATGGCGCCTGACGAGTACGCGGAGATCGACCTCGCGGCGCTCTCCGACGATGAGCTCACCGAGCAGATGCACAACGACCTGTACGACGGGATGGCTCCCGAGATCGTCGAGGGGACGAACATCCTGCTCGGCCGCGGCTGGTCCGCGACGCGCGTCCTCGACGATGCGCTGGTGGCCGGCATGAAGATCGTCGGCATCGACTTCCGCGACGGCATCCTGTTCGTCCCGGAGGTCCTCCTCGCCGCCAACGCGATGAAGGCCGGGATGGCCATCCTCCGCCCGCTGCTCGCCGAGACGGGCGCCCAGCCGGTCGGCAAGGTCGTCATCGGGACGGTCAAGGGCGACATCCACGACATCGGCAAGAACCTGGTCGGGATGATGCTCGAGGGCGCCGGCTTCGAGGTGTTCGACCTCGGCATCAACACCGATGCCGAGAAGTTCATGAATGCCCTCGAGCTCCACAAGCCGGACATCCTGGGCATGTCGGCGCTGCTGACCACGACCATGCCGTACATGAAGGTCGTCATCCAGACGCTCAAGGACCGCGGCATCCGACAGGACTACATCGTGCTCGTCGGCGGAGCCCCGCTCAACGAGGAGTTCGGTGCCGCGGTCGGTGCCGACGCCTATTGCCGTGACGCCGGTGTCGCCGCCGAGACCGCCCGCCGGCTCATCGACGAGCGCCGCGCCAGTGCCGCCTGAGGCGATCCCGACAGCCTGAGACGATCCCGACCCGGATCGTCATCGTCGGCTGCGGGGCGCTCGCTCGCGAGCTGCTGGCCCTGACCGCGGGGATCCCGGGCGTTCGCGTCGAGGGCGTCGATGCCCGGCTCCACATGCGACCGTCGCTGATCGCCGACGCGGTGGCCGCCAAGGTCGACAAGGTCCGCGCGCGCCATGGGCGCGACGTCCGGATCTTCGTCGCCTACGCCGACTGCGGTACGGCCGGCGTGCTCGACGCGTATCTCGAACGCGAGGGCCTCGACCGCATCGAGGGCGCCCACTGCTACGAGTTCTACGCCGGAGCCGCGGCCTTCGAGGCCCTCCAGGAGGAAGAGGTCGGGACGTTCTACCTGACCGACTTCCTGGCCCGCCAGTTCGACTCGATCATCTGGACGGGCCTCGGCCTCGACCGGCACCCCGAGCTGCTGCCCGACTACTTCGGCGCGTACCGCCGGCTCGTCTTCCTCGCCCAGTCCGATGACGCGGACCTGACCGCGCGCGCCGAAGCAGCCGCCGGGCGGCTGGGCCTCGCCTTCGAGCGTCGCCTCACCGGCTTTGGCGACCTCGGTCCATCGATCCAGCACGCCGTAGCAGGAGCCGCCTGACATGGCCCCGATGCTTTCGATCATCTGGTGGCGCGACATCCCGGCCCAGGTCGTCGCCAAGGACGCTCGTCGGTCGAGCAAGGTCGTCCTCCATCCCCGCTTCCAGGTCGCCATCGACAAGGCGGCCAACCGGGCCGGGATGCGCGAGTACAACTCGTACATCGGGGAGTGGCGCAAGACGTTCGAGCCTTGTGGCGACGACCTCGAGGCCGTGGTCAAGGCCGAGGCCGACCGGCTCGAGACCGAATACACGAAGCACCATCTCGCGGAGCTCATCCAGACCGGCGGCGTCGCCGACGGACCGATCCTTCCGCCCGCCACGACATCGGAGATCTCCGCGACATGACCGACACCGTCATCAGCTCCTACGCGCGCGAAACCGTCATCGGCTTCGATCGCCCGTTCGTCATCATCGGCGAGCGCATCAATCCGACCGGTCGCAAGCTCCTGGCCGAGGAGATGAAGGCCGGCGACTTCAGCCGCGTCGAGCGCGACGTGATCGCCCAGGTCGAGGCCGGTGCGCAGATGCTCGACATCAACGCCGGCATCCCGCTGGCCGACGAGCCGGCGATCCTGGCCAGGACCATCCAGCTCGTCCAGAGCCTGACCGACCTGCCGCTGTCGATCGACTCGTCGATCGTCGAAGCGCTCGAGGCCGGCCTCGCCGTCTACCGGGGCAAGCCGCTGCTCAACTCGGTGACCGGGGAGGAGGAGCGCCTCGAGCGCGTCCTGCCGCTGGTCCGCAAGTACGGCGCCGCGGTCGTCGCCATCAGCAACGACGACACCGGGATCAGCATGGACCCGGATGTCCGGTTCGCGGTCGCGAAGCGGATCGTCGAGCGGGCCGCCGACCACGGGATCCCGCGCTCGGACATCATCGTCGACCCGCTGGTGATGCCGATCGGAGCGCTCGCGCAGGCCGGCCAGCAGGTGTTCGCCCTCGTCCGCCGTCTCCGCGAGGAGCTCGGCGTCAACACGACGTGCGGCGCCAGCAACGTCAGCTTCGGGCTGCCGAACCGTGAGGGCATCAACGCGGCGTTCCTGCCGATGGCGATCGCCGCCGGGATGACGTCGGCCATCACCAACCCGCTGATGCCCGAGGTCAAGGCCAGCGTGATGGCCGCCGACGTGCTGATGGGTCACGACCCCGACTGCGGTCGCTGGATCGTCGCCCATCGCGAGCCGACCCCCGAGGGCGAGATCTCCCGACGCCGCGTCAACCGACGCGCCGTCGCGGTCGCCTGACGGCCCCACCGCTCGTGGCCGACGACGCGCTCGTCATCTTCACGCCGTCCGGCCGTCGCGGACGGTTCGCCGAGGGGACGACGGTGCTCGACGCCGCGCGCGCGCTCGGCGTCGATATCGACTCGGTCTGCGGCGGGCGCGGGATCTGCGGCCGCTGCCAGGTGACCCAGGGCCTCGGCTCGTTCCCCAAGCACGGCATCGTCTCGGAGCCGGGGCACCTGTCGGCGTTCGCCGCCCTCGAGGCCGCGTACCGTGACGACAAGGGCCTGGCCGCGGACCGGCGGCTGTCGTGCACCGCGCAGGTCTGCGGCGACGTCCTGATCGACGTCCCGCCGGAGAGCCAGGTCCATCGCCAGGTCGTGCGCAAAGGACTCGACGTCCGGACGTTCACGGTCGACCCCGTCGTCCGGCTGCACTACGTCGAGGTGACGCCGCCCGAGCTCGCGTCACCGACGGGCGACCTCGCCCGGCTGTTCGAGGCGCTCGAACGGGAGTGGCAGCTGACCGGCCTCGAGGCCGACCTCGAGGTCATCCGGGCGCTCCAGCCCGCGCTCGAGAAGGGCTCGTACGGCGTCACGGTCGCGGTGCACGGCGGCCGGCAGGTCATCGGGGTCTGGCCCGGACTGCACGAGAAGGCCTACGGCGTGGCGATCGACATCGGCTCGACGACGATCGCCGGCCATCTCGCCGACCTGGCGGACGGGTCGGTCCTTGCCAGCAACGGCGTGATGAACCCGCAGATCCGGTTCGGCGAGGACCTGATGAGCCGCGTCTCGTACGCGATGATGCATCCCGAGGGCGCCGGCGAGATGACCGCGGCCGTGCGCAAGGCCCTCGACGGGCTGATCGCATCGTTCGCGATGCGGGCCGGCATCAAGCGGGTCGACATCCTCGAGCTGGCGATCGTCGGCAACCCGATCATGCATCACCTCCTGCTCGGCATCGACCCGACGCCGCTCGGCGGCGCGCCCTTCGCGCTGGCCACCGACCGGGCGGTCAACACCACCGCCGCGGAGCTCGGCCTTCTCGTCCACCCGGGTGCGCGCGTGTACGTGCTGCCGTGCATCGCCGGCCACGTCGGGGCGGACACGGCCGGCGTGATCCTGGCCGAGGAGCCCCACCTGGCGGAGCGGATGACGCTCGTCGTGGACGTCGGCACCAACGCGGAGATCGTGCTGGGCGACCGCCGCCGGCTGCTGGCCGCGTCGAGCCCGACCGGGCCCGCCTTCGAGGGCGCCCAGATCTCGGGCGGACAGCGCGCCGCGCCCGGCGCGATCGAGCGCGTCCGGATCGACCGCGAGACGCTCGAGCCGCGGTTCCGGGTCATCGGCGTCGACGCCTGGTCGGACGAGCCGGAGTTCGCCGCCGGCATCGCCGACACCGGGATCAGCGGGATCTGCGGCTCGGGGATCATCGAGGTCGTCGCCGAGATGTTCCTGGCGGGGATCGTCAGCGAGGACGGCGTCATCGACGGCGGACTGGCGGCACGCACCGCGCGGATCGTGCCCGATGGCCGGACGTTCAGCTACGTCCTCCATGCCGGCGACGGGTCCGGGACCTCGCCGCGGATCGCCATCACCCAGAACGATGTCCGCGCCATCCAGCTGGCCAAGGCCGCCCTCTACGCGGGCGTCCGGCTGCTGATGGACCAGCTCGCCATCGACGAGGTCGACGAGGTCCGTCTCGCCGGCGCGTTCGGCAGCCAGATCGACCCGCTCCACGCGATGATCCTCGGGCTCATCCCGGACTGCGACCTCGCCCACGTCCGGTCGGCCGGCAACGCCGCCGGCACCGGGGCGCTCATCGCGCTGCTGTCCGGCGCGGCTCGGACCGAGATCGAAGGAGTCGTCCGCCGGGTCGAGAAGATCGAGACCGCCGTCGAGCCGCGCTTCCAGCAGCACTTCGTCGAGGCGATGGCGTTCCCGCACAAGACCGCCTCGTTCCCGCATCTCGCGGCTGCGGTCGACCTGCCGGAACGCGCGCCGGCCGGTGCCGCCGCGGCCCAGGACGCCCGCAACGAGCGCCGCCGCCGCCGAAGCGTGGCGATCGGCACCAGAGAGGACACCTGATGGACGACCCGAATCGACGACGCAGCGGTGGCCGCGCGGCGCGCCAGGCGCTGCGCCTCGCGGCTCACGCGGAGCACATCCCGTTCCTGACCCGCACGCTCGCGCCGTTCGAGGTGCTCGGCGAGGAGGGCCTCGCGCTCATCGAGCACAACGCCGACACGATCCTCGAGGAGGTCGGGGTCGAGTTTCGCGGCGATGCCGAGGCGCTCAGGGTCCTGCGCGAGGGCGGCGCCGACATCGATGGCGTGCGCGTCCGCTTCCCGCGCGGGATGTGCCGGACGATCGTCCAGGCCACCGCGCCCCGCCAGTACACCCAGTACGCGCGCAACCCGGAACGCAACGTCGAGATCGGCGGGGTGCACACGGTCTTCGCCCCGAACTACGGCTCGCCGTTCGTGCGCGACCTCGACAACGGCCGGCGCTACGGCACGCTCGAGGACTTCCGCAACCTGGTCAAGCTGACGTACGCCTCGCCGTACATGCATCACTCGGGCGGGACGGTCTGCGAGCCGGTCGACGTCCCGGTGAACAAGCGCCACCTCGACATGGTCTACAGCCACATCCGCTACAGCGACAAGCCGTTCATGGGCTCGGTCACGGCGCCCGAGCGCGCGCGCGACACGGTCGAGATGGCGCGCCTGACGTTCGGGGCGGACTACCTCGAGGACCACACGGTCATCACCTCGCTCATCAACGCCAACTCGCCGCTGGTCTGGGACTCGGTGATGCTTGGTGCCGCCCGTGCGTACGCCGAGGCCAACCAGGCGACGCTCCTGACCCCGTTCATCCTGGCCGGCGCGATGGCCCCGGTCACCGCGGCCGGCGTGTGTGCCCAGACCCTGGCCGAGGCGTTGGCCGGGATGACCTTCGTCCAGCTCACCCGGCCGGGCGCGCCGGTCATCCTCGGCTCGTTCGCGTCGTCGATGTCGATGCAGTCGGGCGCGCCGACGTTCGGCACGCCGGAGCCCGCGCTGGTGCTGTACGTGATGGCCGCCCTGGCCCGCCGGCTCGGCGTCCCGTTCCGGAGCGGCGGCTCGCTGTGCGGCTCGAAGATCGCCGACGCCCAGGCCGCCTACGAGAGCGCCGCCACCCTCCAGCCGACGGTGCTCGGTGGCGTCAACTTCGTCCTCCACGCGGCCGGCTGGCTCGAGGGCGGGCTGACCGTCGGCTACGAGAAGTTCATCCTCGACGCCGACCAGTGCGGGATGATGGCCGTCTTCGTCAACGGCGTCGACATGTCCGACAACGGCCAGGCGCTCGACGCGATCCGGATGAACGAGCCGGGGACGCATTACCTCGGCAGCGCCCACACCCTGGCCAACTTCGAGACCGCCTTCTACCGCTCCGACGTGACCGACAACAACAGCTTCGAGCAGTGGCAGGAGGACGGCTCGCTCGATGCCGCGCAGCGAGCCAACCGCATCTGGAAGAAGATGCTGGCCGAGTACGAGGCGCCGCCGATCGATCCCGCCGTCGACGAGGCGCTGCTCGACTTCATCGCCCGGCGCAAGGCGTCGATGCCCGACTCGGAGGTCTGATGGCACCGCTGCTCACGCGTCGTCGCGGTCTTGACGACACGGGTCGGGCGGCGGTCGCGGCGGTCCTCGCCGACCCGATCTTCGAGCTGCTCCCGCTCAAGAGCCTGCCCGACCAGGTCCCGCACCTGCCGGCCGGGGCGCGCGTGTCGGTCACCGCGTCGCCCGCCAAGGGCATCGACGCGACGCTCGACTGGGCGGCCCGCCTCCAGGCCGACGGCTTCCGCGCGATCCCGCACCTGTCGGCCCGGATGATCGCCGACCGATCGGTCCTCGCCGGCTTGCTCGGCCGTGCCCGCGATGCCGGCTTGACGCACGCCTTCGTGGTCGGTGGCGACGCCGACGAGCCGGGGGAGTACCTCGATGGCTTGTCGCTGCTGCGGGCGATGACCGAGCTCGGCCATCCGTTCACGACGATCGGCTGCCCGGCGTATCCGCAGGGCCACCCCGACATCCCGGATGCCGCCCTGGCCCAGGCGCTCGTCGACAAGGCGCCGTACGTCGCCCACGTCACGACCCAGATGGACTTCGATCCGAAGGCCGTGGCCGGCTGGGTCCGCGACCGGCGCGCCGAGGGGTTCGCGCCCGGACGTCGTCGTCGGCGTCCCGGGCGTCGCCGACCCGCAGAAGCTCCTGTCGATCGCGGCCCGGATCGGGGTCAAGGATGCCAGGCGGTTCCTGCTCAAGAACGTCCGGTTCGTGACCGGGATGGCCCGCTCGGGCGGGTTCTACAAGCCGACCGGTTTCGTCGAGGACCTGGCACCGCTGCTGGCCGACCCGGCGGCCCGTGTCACCGGCCTCCACCTGTACACGTTCAACGCGGTCGAGGCGTCGGAGGCGTGGCGCCAGTCGATGCTCGAGAAGGTGCGCGACCAGTGACCGACCAGCAGGCCGCCCTGATCGAGGCGTTCGCGGGGTTCCCCGCCCGGCTGGCGGCGGCGGCGAAGGCCCGCGTCGCCGAGTGGCGTCCGATCCCCGACGGCGAATGGGATCCGACCGAGACCGTCCGCCACCTCATCGCGGTCGAGGATGAGGTCCATCGGGCGCGTCTGGCCCAGGTCGCCAGGCAGGACGACCCGCACTGGACCTGGACCGAGCCCGGGCTCGCCCCCGGCTTCGAAGAGGCGACGCTGCTCACGGTCCTGACGGTGTTCGCCCGGCGGCGGGCGAAGACGGTCGCCACGGTCCGGGCGCTCGACGAGGCCGGCTGGGCCCGCTTCGGGACCCACGCGACGTACGGCCGCCTCGACGTCGCCGGTCTCCTGCGGCTCGCCTCGAACCACGACGAGGAGCATCTCGCCAGCCTCGTCGACACCGAGGAGCCCTGACCGGCTCCAGCGTCACCAGGACCCTCGTCCTGGTACTCGTCGTGCCCGGACGCACCATCTTTTGCGCCGGGCCCTGTCGCGTCCGGATAGGTCCCCCAGGTTGCGGGGCTGTCTGGTGCGGTCGACGGACTCACCGATGGTACTAGTCGAAGTCCCAGCCCTGTGCATGCTCGGGACGGCCACGGGGAGTCGATCTGTCGACACCCGGCCGGCACGACATCATCCACTCGGGGGAGGTCACATCGATGGCTCGGGGCGATCGACACCACCTGCTCGCGCGACTCGCGAGCGTGGGCGGCACCGCACTCATCATCTCGTCTTTGCTTTTGACGATCGGGGCGACCGGCGCTCTGGCGCTCGACAGCGGGGCCAAGGCGCCAGGGGCGACGACCACGCCGAACGGCTGGACGAACCCGGGCAACGCGTTCGCCAGTGACGGCACATACGCGACCGCCCGCCCATCGAACAGCGGCAACCTCTCGCAGGGGTACTCGACCTTCGGCTTCGGGGTCCCTGACGGATCGATCGTCGACGGCATCACCGTCAGCATCCAGGCCAAGTCGAGCGACAGCAGCGGCTGTCAGCTCGACGTCCGGCTGTCCGGCGACGGCGGCACGACCCTGCGCACCAAGACGATCAACCTGACCGGCACCGACACGACGTCCACGCTCGGCAGCGCGACCGACACGTGGGGCCAGGTCTGGGACCCGACCCAGCTCACGACGGCCAACTTCCGGGTCCAGCTGCGCGCCCTCGACGGCGGCAACGGCTGCGACGACGGCACGAACAACCAGGCCACGACCTCGGTCGACTTCTTCACGGTCCGGGTCACCTACCGGACGATCGACGCGTTCACAGCGAACCCGGAGCTCAGCGGGGTCGTCTGCCATGCCGGTGACTTCTCCTTCGTCATCGACATGTCCGGCTCGATCGGTGCCCAGGGCAGCCTGCCGTCCAACCTCCAGCAGCTCAAGGACGGGATCGTCGGCTTCGTCAACGCCTTCCAGGGCGACGGCGGGGACGGCCTGTACGCCGGCACGCGGTTCAACGGCAGCACGGCGACGAACATCACCAGCGGCTTCAAGTCATCCGCGACGTTCCTGACCGCGGTCAACGCACTGAGCGGGCCGTCGGGCCTGACTCCCACAGCGGACGGGATCACGACCGCCGAGGCCAACACCGCCGGCGGCCGGGCCGGTGTGCCGGACGTCATGTTCGTGCTGACCGACGGCTCGCCGAACAAGCCGAACACGCACGGCGATGACCTCAGCATCCCGGAGACGTGGCTGCAGGGCGCGAACGCCGCTACCGGAGCGGCCAACGGCGCACGCACCTCGGGCTTCGTGGTCGAGGCGGTCAACCTGAGCACGCCGCAGGACCCGGGCGACACCAGCCTGCCATTCAGCAACGCGGGCGATCTCGCCTGGACCGACTCGGTCATGACGCATATCGGCGGCGGCAGCTACTTGCCCGCCGACTTCACGAGCTTCGTCGACGACCTCTTCGCGGCCATCAACTGCCCGCCGCCGCCGCCGGCGCACCTGACCATCACGAAGACTGCCAACCCGGTCGGCCCGGTCGCTGTCGGCAGCCCGATCGGCTTCGATATCACCATCGGCAACACGGGTCAGAGCGCGGCCACGCAGGTCCACGTCTCCGACGTCCTGCCCGCCGGCAACGCACTTAACTGGTCGCTCAGCCCGGCATTCACCGGCTGCTCGATCAGCGGAGCTGTCGGGAGCCAGACGCTCGACTGTGCGTTCCCACTCCTCGCATCGGGCGCGAGCCAGGGTCCCATCCACCTCGTCAGCAACACGGCCAAGGGCGAGTGCGGAACGATCGCCAACGTCGCCAGGGTCGACGGGACGCTGACCGACCCGGCGACCAGTCGGGCGACCGTCACCGTGGACTGCCCGGACATCGCCGTGGTCAAGACCCCGGATAACGGCTCGGTCAATGCGGGCTCCAACGCGGTCTTCACGATCGTGACCAGCAACATCGGTTCGACGGCCGCGACCAACGTTGTCGTGACCGACAACCTGCCATCGGGCTACACATGGACGGCCGGCGGACCAGACGGCTCCGCGTGCTCGATCAACACGGCGCCGATCCCGGACGTGCTCACATGCACCTACGCGTCGATCGCGGCCGGGGCCAGCAAGACCGTCACCCTGACCGCTCCGACGAGCGGCCAGAACTGCGCAGTCATCCCGAACACGGCCTCGGCCACGGCCTCCAACGAGGTCTCCGGGAGCAACAACACCGACACAGGGTCGATCAACGTCCTGTGCGCCAACGTCGGGATCGTCAAGACGGCCAACCCGGCCGGACCGGTCAGCGCCGGCGCCGACATCGGCTTCGACATCACGGTCAGCAACTCGGGCGACGGGGCGGCCACGGCCGTCCATGTCGCCGACACCCTCCCGACCGGCATCGCCTGGATCGCCGACCCGACGACCGGGACCGCGACGGCGACCTGCTCGATCGCGGCCGGTGCCCTGACCTGCGACGCGGCGACCATGGCCGCCGGTTCGAACTTCAAGGTCCACATCCATGGCACGACCGATGCCGCGGACTGCGGCACGGTCTCGAATACCGCGACGGCCACCTCGGGCAACGATGGCGGGAACTCGTCCACGGCCTCGGTCGTGGTCCAGTGCCCGGACATCCAGGTCACCAAGACGCCCGATGGCGGCATCGTCAATGCCGGTGACCCGATCACCTGGACCATCAAGGTCGACAACATCGGTCAGGGCATCGCCAGGGGTGTCGTCGTGAGCGATCCGCTCCCGGCCGGCATCGCCTGGACCGAATCCGAACCCGACTGCTCGATCTCGGCAGGCCTGTTGACATGCACCGTCGGTGACCTCGCGGCCGGCGCGTCCAAGACCTATACCGTCACCGGCCCGTCGAGCAAGAGCGATTGCGGCGGACCGACGAACAACACCGCGACTGCCAGCGCCAGCAACGAGCCGGCCGACAAGCTCGCCAACAACGTCGACACGGGTTCGGTGACCGTCCAGTGCGCCGACATCCAGATCACCAAGACAGCCGATCCCGGCCGGCCCGGTCAGTGCCGGCACCCCGATCGGCTTCGACATCACGGTCTCGAACGCCGGCCTCGGCACCGGGACCAATGTGACCGTCCATGACCCGCTCCCCGCGGGCGGCGGGCTCGACTGGTCGCTCAGCCCCGGCCTTCACCGGTTGCGCCGTCAGCGGCGCGGTCGGCAGCCAGGTCCTCGACTGCTCGTTCGCCAGCCTCGCGCCGGCGGCCAGCGTCGGCCCGATCCACCTTGTCAGCGCGACGTCGGGACTCGACTGCGGGACCGTGAGCAACACGGCCACCGCTGCGTCGGGCAACGACGGCGGTGCCCAGGCGACCGCCTCGGTCGACGTCCAGTGCCCGAGCCTGTCGATCGTCAAGACGGCGGTCAACGACTCGATCTCGGCCGGCGAGGTCGCCAGCTTCAAGATCGTGGTCAGCAACGCCGGTCCGGGTGCGGCCAGCGATGTCGTGATCAGCGACACGCTCCCGACCGGGATCGACTGGGCGGTCGACGACACGACCGACTGCTCGATCAGCGCGGGCGTCCTCACCTGCACCTTCGACACCATCGCCGCCGGCGGTGACGCGACCGTCACCATCTCGGGCGAGACCGAGGCCGCGGATTGCGGCTCGATCGAGAACACCGCCACCGTCACAGCCTCGAACGAGGGCGCACCGCAGGTCCTGGCCGCGGCCGACCTCGCGGCCGACCACAGCAGCACCGCGACCATCACGGTCAACTGCCCGACCGTCGTCATCACCAAGACCGCCGATGAGCCGACGATCGTCGCCGGCGACCAGATCGGCTTCACCATCACGATCACCAACACCGGGGCCGGGACCGCGTTCGGCGTCACCGCCTCGGATCCAACGCCGGTCGGCCTGACCTGGGCGATCAGCCCGGCGAGCTCCGGCTGGTCCATCGACACAACAGGCGTCCTCACCTTCGGCCCGGCGCCTCTCGGCCCCAACGGCGGCACGACATCGGTGCACATCGTGGCCACAACCGGCGCCGCTGATTGCGGCACCGTCTCGAACACCGTCTCGCTCACCTACATCGGCGGCCAGGGTTCCGACCACTCGGACGTCACCGTCCGGTGCCCGTCGGTGGGCCTCGACAAGACCTCCAACGACGCAGATGGCCTGGTCGAACCGAACCAGACCGTGACCTACGGGATCACGGTCGCGGTGACGGACGGCCCGGTCACCGACGCGGTCGTGACCGACACCCTGCCCGTCGGGCAGACATATGTCGCGACCAGCCAGACCTCGACGCCGGCGGCGACCTCGTTCGTGCTCTCCGCGGACGGACGGACGCTGACGTGGACGTTCGCCAGCCTGCCGACCGACGCCGTCGCCGCCACGATCGGCTACGACGCGACGATCGACGCTGACGCCTCGACCGATCCGCAGACCAACGTCGCACAGGTGTGCGTCGCCGAACAGTTCGTCGACTGCGCCTCGGACAGCGTCCGGGTGATCCCGCAGAAGCCGGCGATCTCGATCGTCAAGACGGCCGGCGACGCCGCCGATGGCGCGGTCTTTGCGACCGAGCCGGGCGCGGTCACCTACAGCTACGTCATCACGAACACCGGACCGCTCGACCTGTCGGGCATCGTCGTCACCGACGACAACGGGACACCCGGGCTGCCGGGCGACGACTTCGCGGCCTCCTGCCCGGGGACGACGCTCGCAGCCGGCGCCTCGATGACCTGCACGTCGACCATCGACGTCACCAAGAACACGACCAACGTGGCCGTCGTCCACGGCGTGACAGCCCAGGGCAACAGCGCCAGCGGCCAGGACGACGCCGTCGTCGAGGTCCTCACCCACGGTCTGACCATCGACAAGACCAACGACGCGCCGATCATCGGTGACCTGCCAACGGCTTCCGAGGGGTCGACCGTCACCTACACCTTGGCCTACACCTTCACCGGTGACCCGGTCGACAACGGCGTGATCCACGACGTGCTGCCGGCCGGTGTCAGCTACGTCACCGGCTCCGCGACCGGCAGCGATGAATTCACCTTCGTCACCTATGACGCACCCACCCGGACGCTGTCATGGTCCGCCGAGGAAGTCACGAAGTCGGGCTCGGTCAGCTACATGGTCACCGTCGATACGGACGCGGCCAAGCTGAGCCAGCCGCTGACCAACACAGCGACCATCCAGTCCGACCAGACCGGGCCTGACGCGGATACGTCCGATGTCTTCGTCCCGGCCGCACCGGGCGGCGAGACCCACGTGCCGACACCGCCACCGACCGACACGCTGGCCCCGACCGGGCCGAGCGACCCGGGCAGCAGCCTGACGCTCGTCCTGGCGGCGCTCGGCGCCTTGATCCTCATCCTCGGCATCGTCACCCCGGTCCCGGCCGTCGTCCGGCGCCGGAACCGTCGCTAGGCGACGGAGTCCATCCGCCTCCCCATTCATACGCCGTGCCCCGAGCGGCGTCCGGCCGGGGCGCTCCACCGATGGTGGGGTGCCCCGGCCTCGTCATGTGTCGATGCGGGGGTGACGCCGAGGCTCGTCGCCCTCAGCTGACCGCCAGCGCGACGGCCTCGTCCATCGACAGCAGCTCGCCCTCGGCCAGCAACGGCTCGGCGCGCGTCCCCAGGCGGTCCCGGGCCGTCTCGGCCGGGTCGGCCATGTGGAGCACCTCGAGCATCGCGTTCGTGATCTCCGCCCGACGCGCGACCGCTGCCGTCGCGCCGGCCAGCCGGGCGCCCGTCTCGAGCTGACCACGCGCCAGGGCGATGTGGGCAGCCACGCCGAGCGCGCCGACGATCGGCGCGGTCGCCCCCCGCGGCCCCACGATCGACAGGGCCTCGCGGATGTGGACGTCCGCCGCCTCGACGTCGCCGTCCTCGATCTCGATCGAGCCCAGGAGGGTGAGGCTGTCCGCGGTCCGATACCAGGATCCGCTTCGGCGGAAGGCCTCCAGGTTCAGCTCCTCCAGCCGATGCGCGGCGTCCCGGTCTCCGCCGAGGAAGGCGCCGACGACCAGCGCCTGTCGGGCGCGCACGGCGGCCCCCTCGTCACCGAGCGCCTCGTACAGCTCGAGCGCGCGACGCTCATACGCCTCATGTCGCGCCGGATCCGGTTCGACCACGTAGCGAAAGCCCATGTCGTAGTTCGCGTCGGCGATCAATCGCTGGTCGCCGAGGCGTTCGGCGGTCGCAAGCGCGTCGTCGTATGCCTGCCACGCAGCGGGGAAGTCGTTGGCCCAGTACGCCAGCCCACCCGATGCCGACAGGGCGTGGACACGCACCGTGGAGTCGGTGCGAGCCTCGGGCTGCGCCAACAGCTCGGCCAGCCAGGCACGTCCCTCGCGCAGCTCGGCCCTCTGCTGCCAGAAGCGCCAGATCGCCCAGGCGATCCGCAGCCCGACCTCGGGCTCGCCGACGGTCAGCGACCAGCGCATCGCGGTCCGCAGGTTGTGCCGCTCGTGCTCGACCCGCTCGAGCCAGATCAGGCTGTCCTCGGCCAGCAGGTGCGGTTCGGCCGCCTCCGCGAGCGCGACGTAGACCATCGCGTGGCGGCGCTCGCACAGGTCGCGTTCGCCGGCTCCGGCGAGGAGCTCGGACGCGTACTCGCGGATGTAGGCGTGGCGGTTGAACCGTGGCTCGCCGTGGTCGGTCGAGACGATCCGCACGAGGCTCTTGTCGGCGAGCGACTCGAGACTGCTGAGCGCATCGATCTCGGCCGCGCCCGGATCGGCGACTTCCTGGGCGGCATCGGCCGTCCAGCCGCCGCTGAAGACCGCCAGCCGCCGGAACAGGACCTGCTCCGACTGGTCGAGCAGGTCCACGCTCCAGGCGATCGCTCCACGCAGGGTTCGCTGCCGCTCGGGCAGGTCCCGCGCTCCGTCGGCGAGCAGATCCAGCGTCCGTCCGAGACGTTCGAGGATGCGCGCGGGCGGGAGGATCCTGATGCGCGCCGCGGCGAGCTCGACGGCGAGCGGGAGGCCCTCGAGCGTGGTGACGATCGCCTGCACGTCCGGTTCGGTGGCCGTCGTCAGTGCGAAGTCCGGGCGGACCAGCCGCGCTCGTTGCACGAACAGCTCGAGCGCGTCCCGGCCGTCGAGCGGGGCGACGGGATATTCCTGTTCGCCGGTGATCCGCAGGACTTCGCGGCTCGTGACGAGCACCCGGAGTCCCGGCGCATTGCGAACCAGGTCCGCGACGAGCGTGCCGGCCGCGGGCAGGAGCTGTTCGAGATTGTCGAGGACCAGGAGGAGGGATCGCCCACGGAGATGGTCGTGCAGGATCTCGATGATCGGACGGTCGGGGAGCTCGTGGACGCCGAGGACGGACGCGATCGAGGACGGGATGAGCTCGGGATCTCGCACCGGGGCGAGCTCGATGAACCAGGCGCCATCGGGGAACCGGTCGCGGATGGCCCCTGCCGCCCCGATGGCGAGCCGTGTCTTGCCGGTCCCACCGGGGCCCGTCAGCGTCAGGATCCGGGCCGTGGCGAGCAGCGCGGCGACCTCGCCCAGCTCCACCTCGCGGCCGACGAAGGTCGTGACGGGCTCCGGCAGATTGGTCGGGACCCGCAACGAGCGGAGCGGACGCGGGTCGTCGGCGGTACCCGGCACGACCAGGCGATGGAGCCGGCGGGGCGTGTCGAAGTCTCGCAGCGGATGAAAGCCCTCGTCCTCGATCCGCGTGTCGTCGGGCGGCGGTCGGTCGAGCGCGTCGACCACGGCATCCGAGAGCAGGATCTGGCCGCCGTTGGCCGCCGCCGCGACCCGTGCCGCGTAGTGGACGTCGATGCCGACGTAGTCCGACCCGTCCTCGGTCGTCGCGCCGAGCCCGGTGTGCAGCCCGATCCGCACACGGAACGACCCACCGGCGTCCGATGACAGGTCGGCCAGCGAGCGGTCGATCGCGACCGCCGCATCGAGGGCGGCGTTCGGTCGCGCGAAGGCAGCGAACGCGCCGTCACCCTCGTGCTTGACGACGACTCCGCCGGTCGGCGCGACGGCGCGATCGATCCGCGCGTCGTGCTCGCGCAGGAGGGCCGCCCAGGCCGCCGGACCGAGCCGCTGGGCGAGTCTCGTGCTGCCCTCGATGTCGCTGAACAGGAACGTGACGCCATCGCCACGGGGCAGGACGCCGCTCCGATCGTTCACCCGCTGATGCTCCGGGCCGCGCGTCGGCGATGTCAAGAGTGGGACCTCAGCTCGAGGGCGTCGCCGCCCGTCGCTGCTCGAGGCCGTCGAGGATCAGGTCGAGCCCGAACGCGAACTCGTAGTCGTCGTCGCACCCACCGAGCCCATCCTCGTGGCTCGCTGCCGCGGCGATCGCGGCCATGTTCGGATACGCACCGGCCAGCTGGGCCGCGAAGCTCGCGGCTGCTGCAGGATCGGGGACGCCCGGATCGTCGTACAGATCCTGGTTGAACCCGAAGACGCGGCTGCCCAGGACGTGCATCGCGTGATGCGTGAGGTCGATCGTGAAGCCGCCATCGCGCACGACGCCGGTCGCCGCCTCCATGTAGGCAAGGGTCGCCAGGCCAGGTGTGGTCCGTGTCTCGATGACGCGAGCGGCCCACCGGTGGCGGAGCATCACCGTCCGAGCGCCGAGGATCGTCCGTCGGAGCGTCGTCCGCCAGTCGGGACCGGTGGGATCGACCGCGATCTCGGCCACGACCGTGTCGACCATGCCGTCGAGGAGGTCCTCCTTGCCGCGGACATGGGTGTACAGCGACATCGCCTCGACACCCAGCTCCTGGCCGAGCCGCCGCATGCTGACCGCGTCGATGCCCTCGCGATCGGCCAGGTCGACCGCGGCCTGCAGCACCCGGGCCCGGGTCAGCGGCGCCCGCCGCGCCTCGCTCTCGTCGCTCGTCCGGATGCTCTCCAAAAGTCGCCCCTTGACACCTTACGCCGTACGGCCTACCTTACGGCGTACGGACGAAGCCTTACGGCGTACGGACGACCGGAGCCTACCATACGACGAGGAGATCGAGATGACGAGCAGGCCGACCGATGGCGCCACGACCCCGACCCCGACCGCGACGGAGGATGCCGATCGGTCTCCGTTCATGCCGCCTCGCTGGTTCGTCCGGACGGCCTGGGTCGCGCATCGCGCCCTGTACCGCGTCACCGGCGGACGCCGGGGTCTCTGGCCGCCGAAGCCGGGCAAGTGGGGGACGATGCGTCTGGTCACCGTCGGGCGCCGGTCCGGCAAGTCACGCGAAGCCATCGTCGCGTACTACGAGGACGGCCCGAACATCGTGACCATGGCGATGAACGGCTGGGGCGAGGGCGAACCGGCCTGGTGGCTCAACCTCCTCGGGCACCCCGACGCCGAGATCGAGCTGAAGGGCGAGAGCCGGACCCGAGCGGTCCGCGGACGCGCCGCCGAGGGCGACGAGCGCGACCGCCTGTGGGACATCTGGCGCGGCTACACCCCTCACCTCGACGGCTACGCGACCAGGCGCTCGACCGACACCGCGATCGTCGTCCTCGAGCCGCGTCCCGTCTGACGCGTCCGGACTACTCCGTGGAGGCCTCGGCCGCCAGCTCATCCGTGGCCGTGCCGTTGCCGCCGGACTTCCCGCGGACCTCGGCGATCTTGTCTCCGGCCTGGGCGACGCTCGCCTGGACCTGGGCCTGGGCCTGGGCGACGCTGGCCTGGACCTGGGCCTGGGCCTGCGTGACGTTGGTCTGGACCTCCTGGCCGAACTGCTCAAGGTCGACGGTGTCCACGTTCTTGCGGACGTCGGCGTACACCTCGCGGAGGTCCTTGCCGGTCTGACCGGAATACACGATCGAACTGGCCACGCCGATCCCGAAACCGACGATGACCCCGACGATGAACTTCACGGCTCACTCCTTCTCCCGGGAGTCAGGACGCGTGACGGACGCAGCCACGTGTCGGCATTCCCCCGTGGGCTGGCCATTGTCGCACTGTGTGGCGGTGTTCCACGGCCTTGATATCTCGCGCCGTGGGATCCATCCTGCAGGCGGATCGGAGGCACCTCGATGACAGCTGGCGTGGTTCGACCGATGGGCGTGACGGTGATGGCGGTCGTGGCCGTCATCGCCGGCATCCTGGACATCCTGGCCGGTCTCGGCGACATCGGCATCGGCGGCGGATTCCTGACGAAGATCGGGTTCGGGACGACCCTCGACGGGATCATGATGATCGTCGGGCTCTTCCTCGTGGCCGTTGGCGTTCTGGGGCTAGTCAGCGGCTTCGGCCTCTGGCTGGAACGCGACTGGGCCTGGCTCATCGCGAGACTGTGGGCCAGCCTGTGCATCATCGTCGGTCTCGTGAGCGCCGGTCTGTCCTTGGTCGGCACCACCCTCACGAGCGAGATCATCGCCGCGATCGGTGCGGCGCTCGTGCCCGCCATCGCAGGCGCCGTGGTGCTCTGGTACCTGTACCAGCCGCAGGTCAAGGCGGCGTTCGGGCGAACGTAGTGCAGATGCCCGACGTCTCCGCCGCGGAGGGGATGTAGACCGCCTTCGACTTGGCCTTCTGGCCACGTACCTGGCGGCAAGGTAGCGATCCCTAGGGGGCCGGGGCCCCCGTCCCTCCGGGATCAGGCGCCGTCTCGTCGACGGCATCCGCTTCGGGCACAGGTGCCGTAGCCGGCAGCCCTTCAGTCCCGTCTCCCGGTCCGCCCGGCGGTGGCCCGCCCGTCCCATCTCGTCCTCGATACAGGAGGTAGAGCACCGCGGCAAGGCCGATGGCGAGGATGACGATCAGGAGGATCAACCAGGGTGACACGGAGCCCGCCGACTCGCCGGGGCCCGGCCCGGGGCTCGCGGATGGCGCAGCGGTCGCCACGATGGGCGTCGGACTTGATGAGGTCGTCGGGGTCGCAGTCGGATTCGGCGTCGTGATGGCCGTCGGCGTCGGGGAGGGGCCGGGCGTCGTAGTCGCGGCAGGTGTTGCCGTCGGCGTGGGGGTCGGCGTGGGCGTGGGGGTCGGCGTCGCAGTCGGCGTCGGGGTCGGCGTCGGTGACACCGTGGGAGTCGGCGTCGGCGTGGGCGTCGCAGTCGGGGTCGGCGACGCCGTGGGCGTGGAGGTCGGCGACGTCGTTGAGGGCGGCGTCTGTGTGGGGGCCGGGAGCGATGGGAGCGCGGGCAGCGACGGGACCGCCGAGACGGACGGGAGCGGGGGCAGCGACGGGCGGGCCGGCAGAGACGGCAGGGCCGGGAGGGACGGCAACGACGGTGTCACGCCACCGCAGCCGGCCACGATCATCGATAGACCGATCAGCGCGACGACCGCTCCAGAGGACCCGACGTGGCGCCGTGACCGCTTTCCGTTCGAAGGTCGGACCGGATCGAGGCTGGGACTCGTGCGAATCATGCTCGCCGACGATACCACCCGTGCCCTGCGATCTCGGATGGAGGCCCGGTCAGTGAGCGTTGCGCCGACGCAGGGTCCTCACGGCCCAGAACAAGATCCCCACAAGCAGAGCCACCACGAGGATCAAGAGGGCGAGGTAGAAAAGCACCGTCTGTCCAGCGTCCCCGGTGCACGTGGTCGCCTGGCTCGGGCATACGTTGCCGCTGGTGAGATGCAGGACAAGCAGGCTCATCGCCACGAACCAGGCGATGACCGGCGGGACGATCGTTCGGGGACGGGAGCCTTCGCTGCCTGGCCAGGCAGCGTGACGATCCGTCCACTGGAGGGCCGCGAGAGACCACATCATCACGAGCACCGCGAGGAGCCCGACGACGCCACCGAAGAGAGCGCTGCACACGCCCGCCACCCAGACGACCAGCCACATGCGCGATCGAGAGCGCAACGGGCTCACCAATACCGAGACCCAGCCAGGAGTGGCGACGCCGGCATCCTCCTCGCTGGACATGTGCTCTCCTCCGTGCACAGGCTCTAGGGCGGTAGCGGGGAATCTACTCCCCGTCCGCCGATTGACGCTCCCCGGCGGCGCCGCGTAGACTCATATCCGACGAAATCACTCGGATATCGAGGCCACGACCCTGACGACCGCCGCGACTCCTGCCCCCGCCGTCACTCCCCACCGTCTGGCCTACCACGGCAGCGGCGCCATCGCCTTCTCGACGAAGGGTGAGTACGGCGTCCGGCTGATGGTCCAGCTCGGGCGGCACTACGGGACCGGTCCGGCGTCGCTGGCGGAGATCGCGACCGAGGAGGACCTCCCGCGCGCCTACCTCGAGCAGCTCGTCGTCAGCCTCCGCGAGGCGGGTCTCGTGACCAGCACGCGCGGCGCCCACGGCGGGTACGAGCTCGCGCGTGCGCCCGAGAGCATCTCGATGGCAGATGTCCTGCGGGCGCTCGAAGGCCCGATCGCCCCGATGCTCTGCGCGAGCGACGACCCTGAGCACGCGAATCTGTGCGATCGCTCGGCCCGCTGCACGGTCAATGTCCTGTGGGTCCGCGTCCGCGACGCAGTCACCGGCGCCCTCGACTCGATGACGCTCGCGGACCTCGTCCCGCCCCGCGCCGATCCCGCCGCCACGACTACCACCACCTCTGCCCCCGTCCAGCCGACACCCATCCAGGGAGCCTGACCGACCCGTGACGACCGATACCGCCGACGACCAGCAGCTCATCATCCGCGGGCTGCGCGTCGCGCCCGTCGCCGCGCCCGACCACGAGATCCTGCAGGGGATCGACCTGACCGTCGGCAAGGGCGAGGTCCACGCGATCATGGGCCCCAACGGCTCGGGCAAGACGACTCTTGCCTACGCGCTGATGGGCCACCCGGCCTACGTGGTCAAGGGCGGCGAGGTTCATTGGAAGGGCCGTGACATCCTCAAGCTGTCGCCCGACAAGCGCGCCCGGCTCGGGCTGTTCCTCGCCTTCCAGTACCCGACGGCCATCCCGGGCCTGTCGGTCGCGTCGTTCATCCGCTCGGCGCTCAACGCCAAGCTCCAGGGCATCGACAAGAACCCCGACGTCGACCCGACAGACTCGGTCAAGGGCGGCGTGTCGATGCGCGACTTCCGCAACAAGATGCGCGAGAAGATGGCGCTGCTGCGGATGGACGAGGGCTTCGCCAGCCGGTACGTCAACGACGGCTTCTCCGGTGGCGAGAAGAAGCGGCTCGAGATGCTCCAGATGGCCGTGCTCGAGCCCGAGATGGCGATCCTGGACGAGACCGACTCAGGCCTCGACATCGACGCGCTGCGGATCGTCGCCGAGGGCGTCAACGCGATGCTCAACCCAAACCTCGGCGTCCTGCTGATCACCCACTACCAGCGCCTGCTCAACTACATCACGCCTGACTTCGTCCACGTGCTGGCGCAGGGCAAGATCATCACCTCGGGTGGCAAGGACCTGGCGCTTCGTCTCGAGGACGAGGGCTACGGGCCGGTCCTGCGCGAGAACGGCTACGAGACCGAAGTCCCCGACGAGGCGCTGCTCGTCCCCAAGGCTCCGGCCGGCGAGGAGCTCGAAGCCGTGGAGACCGCCCGCTAGCGGGCGACGGCGATGACCATCACGACCGAGCCGACGACGTCCGCGCTCGACGCCGCGGCGCTCCGTGCCGACTTCCCGATCCTGGCCCAGCAGGTCAACGGCCACCCGCTGGTCTACCTCGACTCGGCGTCGACGAGCCAGAAGCCGAAGGTCGTGATCGACGCGCTCGATGCCTACTACCGCGAGTACAACGCGAACGTCCACCGCGGCATCTACACGATCGGCGAGAAGGCGACC
This sequence comes from uncultured Chloroflexia bacterium, assembly GCA_963813225.1. Classification (GTDB taxonomy): domain Bacteria; phylum Chloroflexota; class Limnocylindria; order Limnocylindrales; family CSP1-4; genus SPCO01. Next base: position 569,073 of record CAWEYB010000001.1, read on the forward strand.
GCGGCGTACGAGGCGGCGCGGGTCAAGGTGGCGCGCTTCATCAACGCCCCCGACAGCCACGAGGTCATCTTCACCCGCAACGCGACCGAGGCGATCAACCTCGTCGCCTACTCGTGGGGCCGGCGGAACATCGACCGCGGCGACGCGATCGTGCTGACCGAGATGGAGCATCACGCCAACCTCGTCCCGTGGCAGCTCCTCGTCCAGGAGCGCGACGGCGACCTCGAGTTCATCCCGATCACCGACGACGGGATCCTCCGCCTCGACGTGTTGGAGGTGCTCCTCCGCCTGAAGCCCAAGCTGGTCGCCTTCACCCACGTGTCGAACACGCTCGGGACCATCAACCCGGTCCGCGAGATGGTCGAGATGGCCCACGCGGCCGGCGCGCTGGTGCTGATCGATGGCGCCCAGGCCGTCCCGCACGTGCCGGTCGACGTCCAGGCGCTCGGCGCCGACTTCTACGCGTTCAGTGGCCACAAGATGCTCGGCCCGATGGGCTCGGGCGCGCTGTGGGGGCGGCGCGAGCTGCTCGAGGCGATGCCGCCGTTCCTGTCGGGTGGCGAGATGATCCGCGAGGTCCACCTCCGGCGGAGCGACTTCAACGACATCCCCTGGAAGTTCGAGGCGGGGACACCGGCCGTCGGCGACGCGATCGGGCTCGGCGTGGCGGCCGACTACCTCACGGCCATCGGCATGGACGCCGTCCGCGAGCACGAGCGCGACCTCGTGGGGTACGCGCTCGAGACGCTGCCGCGCGAGATCCCCGACATCGCCCTCTACGGCCCGATGGATCCCGAGCTGCGCGGCGGCGTGGTCCCGTTCAACCTGCCCGGCATCCACCCGCATGACGTCGCCCAGGTGCTCGACCGGTTCGGGGTCGCGGTCCGGGCCGGCCACCATTGCACGATGCCGCTCCATGAGCGCCTCGACCTGGCGGCCACCGCCCGGGCGAGCTTCAACGTCTACTCGACCCGCGAGGACATCGACGCCCTCGTCGCCGGCCTCAAGGAAGTCCAGCGGGTCTTCAACGGCTGATCCCCGCCTCGGGCCCGACCGAAAGGAGAGGAACGATGCCAAGGCTGATCGTGAGCACGTTCGTGACCCTCGACGGGGTCATGCAAGCCCCGGGCGGGCCCGGCGAGGACGATAGCGGTGGCTTCACCCAAGGCGGCTGGTCGGTCCACTACTGGGACGAGATGATGGGTCAGGTCATGGGCGAGGCGATGAGCGCGCCGTTCGACCTCGTCCTCGGACGCCGGACCTATGACATCTTCGCCGCGTACTGGCCGACCGCCGACGGGGAGGGCGCCAAACCCCTCAACGACGCCACCAAGTACGTCGCATCGCGGAGCCATCCCACGCTCGACTGGGACCGCTCCGTCCTGATCGAGGGCGACGTGGCCGACGGTATCGCGGCGCTGAAACGCGCGGACGGCCCCGAGCTGCAGGTGCACGGCAGCGGGAACCTGATCCAGACGCTCCTCCGCACCGACCTCGTCGACGAGTACCGGCTGTGGATCTTCCCGGTGCTCGTGGGGTCGGGCAAGCGCCTGTTCTCGGATGGCACGATCCCCGCCGGCCTGAAGCTCGTCGACAGCAAGGTCTCCACGACGGGCGTCGTGATCGGGACCTACCAGCCGGCGGGGCCGGTCGTCACGGGATCGTTCGCGCCATGATCGCGATCACCAACGTCGTCCTCGCCCTGATCCTCGTGACCGTCGTGGGGACGCTCGTCGGCTACAGCATCCGGAAGGGACAGGACGTCATCGACGGCATCTTCGGCCTGCCGGGACCCGACCGCCACGAGCCTCGCGGGGTCCAGGAAGAGGACCCGCCGCCTGCGTGGCGGTTCCGCCGCATCCGCTAGAGATCGCGCATCGCTTCGGACACTCCTCGCTCGCCGGTCGCCTCGAGGCCCTCGATCGCGCCTTCGATGTCGGCGTCGGAGCGGTTCTGGCTGAGCTTCCACTTGCCCTCGACGCGGTCGATGACGACCTCGACCCCGACGATGGCCCGGAGCTGGCCCTCGACATAGGGCCGCGGGGCGTCGTCGACGGACCATGGTTCCGCGCGCACACCCTCGTGGAGCGCGGTCAGGCGCCGGACGTTGGCCTCGACCCAGGCCGGATCGTCGTGGACGACCAGGCGCCCATGGACGTGGGCGATGATGTAGTTCCAGGTCGGGACGACCCGGCCGTGCTCGCGCTTGGTCGCGTACCAGGCCGGCGAGATGTAGGCGTCGGGTCCTTGCACGATGACCAGCGCCTCACCGACGGCCTCGACCTGCCACTGGCGATTGTTCCGTGCGACGTGCCCCATCAACGCGCCCCACGGTCCGAGCCCGGGCCGGCTCCCACCCTCGTCGAACGCGAGCGGCAGCATCGTGGCCAGCAGCCCCTCCGCGGTCGCGGTGATAAGGTTCGCCGCGCCCGGGTGCCGGAGCAGCTCACGGACCTCGTCGTCGTCGGGGCGGAAGTGGGCGGGGATGTACATCGGGGCGATTATCGCCGGGTCGGCAGACGACGAGCACCGATCTGTCGAACAAGGCCTTGACGAGCGCGCCGCGCGAGGGACGATATCCAGACATGAGCGGGGACTCTCGGCACGCTCGGCTGTCACGGCTGGATCCGGTCAATTGGCCGCCCGGCATCGGGATCGTGCTGTTGGTCGCCTGGCTCGCATACGCCGTCGCGAGCACACTCTGGGTGCACCTCGCGCTCTGGACGGTCCTTCCGCTGGGATTGGCCCTCTACCTCCTCACGGAACGCTACCCGTGGCGGGTGATCCTGCTCATCGTTGCACCCCTCACGCTCATCACCGTGGTCTCGCAGGTGGTCGCCGCGTTGCCCGACACCGCGACCTGGACGGCGTTCGCGATCTACCTGGTCGGCTGCGGCTACTTCTCGCTCGTGGTGTGCTCTCCGAACCGGGATCGCCTGGTCGCCGATCTGCCCCGCTGGGTGCTTGGCGAGTCGTTCGCCGCACGACTGGCCTGGACCAGGTTCGAAGAGTCCGTGATGGCGACCAATGCCGTCGTCCGCAAGATCAACGCCGGCGGGCGGCGACGATGCCGGTCGCCAGGCGATCGGGCGCTTGGCGGCCGACGCGCGACGCGAAGCGGGCCGCGGCGGGACATGGTCGGACTCCTGGGCCGCACACGCGACCTGGCTGGACGGGCTTGCCGCGCTGGTCGGGACCACGCCCACGGCCGACGAGCTCCGACGCGTGAACGATCTCCTCGACGCATCGAACCGCGCGCAGCAGGTCGCCATCGACCGAACCGACGACCTCCAGGCCGAGGCGCCCATATCCGACTGATATGGTCGGAATTGCAGGTTCGCGCTACACTCGAACGAGCATGGACGATCTGTACCGCGACTACATCCTCGAGCACTACCGGCGACCCCACAACTTCGGGGTCATCGAAGACGCCGACGCGTCCTACGAAGGCGCCAACCCGCTGTGTGGCGACCGGATCACGCTGATGCTCGGCGTCCACGACGGCGTCGTGGACCGCGTCGCCTTCACCGGCCGCGGCTGCGCGATCAGCCAGGCGAGCGCCAGCCTCCTGACCGACGAGATCAAGGGCAAGCCGATCGAGGAGGTCGCGGCCTTCCGCGCCGACGACCTGCTCGACCTGCTCGGCATCGAGATCAGCCCGGCCCGCCTCAAGTGCGCGATGCTCAGCCACGACAGCCTCCAGCACGTGCTCGGCGACCTGGGCGCGAGCGATCCGACCAACACGACGCCGAGCCCGGCCGAGGCCGGCGCATGACCGCCCGGATCGAGCGCCGCTGCAGGTGTCTGCCGCCGGCCTGACGCCGGCTCGTCCACGCGGACCCGACCCGCGATCCATCCCTACCGCCCTGGCATCGGAACCGCTGCCAGCCCGTCGACCATCGGAGCCCCTCACCCCATGCCAAAGTCCTACGCCGACCTCCTCCGCGAGGCCCGCGCGCAGATCAGAGAAGTCACCCCACAGCGAGGTCGACGCCCTGCCCGCGGGCGCCGCCACCATCGTCGACGTCCGCGAGGACGTCCGAGTGGGAGCAGGGCCACCTGCCCGGCGCCAGCCACGTCTCCAAGTCCTACATCGAGCAGCAGATCGAGGGCGTCGCGCCCGACCGCGACGCGCCCGGTGATCCTGTACTGCGCCGGCGGCGTCCGCTCGCTGTTCGCCGCCCAGACCCTCGCCGAGATGGGCTACACCGACGTCGCCTCGATGTCGGGCGGCTTCCAGGGCTGGAAGAGCGCCGGTCTCGAGTTCGATGACGCCGGTCGTCCTGACCGCCGAGCAGAAGCAGCGCTACAGCCGCCACCTGCTGATCCCCGAGGTCGGCGTCGAGGGCCAGGCGACGCTGCTCGGCTCGAAGGCGCTGCTCATCGGCGCCGGCGGGCTCGGCTCGCCGGCCGCGCTCTACCTCGCCGCCGCCGGCGTCGGGACGATCGGCATCGTCGACTTCGACGTCGTCGACGTCAGCAACCTCCAGCGCCAGATCGTCCACACGACCGACCGGGTCGGGGAGCGCAAGGTCGAATCGGCGCGGAAGTCGATCAACGCGCTCAACCCCGAGGTCAAGGTCGTCGCCCACGAGGAGATGCTCGTCGCCGCCAACGTCGAGCGGATCATCGCCGGCTACGACGTGATCCTCGACGGGACCGACACGTTCGAGACGCGCTACATCCTCAACGACGCCGCGGTCGCGGCCGAACATCCCGGTCGTCCACGCCAGCGTCTTCCGGTTCGAGGGCCAGCTGACGACGTTCGTCCCGTTCGAGGGCCCGTGCTACCGCTGCCTGTACCCGACCCCGCCGCCGCCCGAGCTCGCGCCCGGCTGCTCGGTGGCCGGCGTGCTCGGCGTCGTGCCCGGCATCCTCGGCATGCTCCAGGCGAACGAGGCGCTCAAGGTCCTGCTCGGGATCGGCGACGACGCTGGCCGGCCGGCTGCTCCTGTTCGATGCCCTCGAGACCGAGTTCACCGAGCTCAAGCTGCGCCGCGACCCGAACTGCCCGGTCTGCTCGGACGCGGCCGTCGCGGCCCGGAAGGCCGGCGTCCCGTTCCAGGTCGACGGCGTGAACGTCGAGGCGCCGTTCCTGCTGACCGGCTCGCTTCGGAGGCGCGCGCGTGAGCACGGTCTTCATCCCGGCGGTCCTCCGCGCGAACGTCGGCGGCGCCAAGTCGCTCGAGCTCGACGGCGACTCGATCCGCGACGTCGTCGACGCGCTCGTCGAGCAGCACCCGTCGCTCGGGTCGCAGCTGCTGACCGACGACGGCGACCTCAACCGGTTCGTCAACGTCTACGTCAACGGCCAGGACGTGCGCTACCTGCGCGGGTCTCGACACGCCGGTCGCCCCGGCCGACGAGGTCCGCCTGCTCCCGGCGATGGCCGGGGGCTGACGCTCGATGGGGCATATCCACGAGGAGCTGCCCCGACACGGTGGCCGCTTCGACAGCATCCTCGACGCGATCGGCTACACGCCGCTCGTCGAGATCCCGCGCATGTCGCCGAAGCCGTCGGTGCGCATCTTCGCCAAGCTCGAGATGCTCAACCCGACCGGGCTCGGTCAAGGATCGCGTCGCCAAGTACCTGATCGACGACCTCGAGACGCGCGGGCTGCTCCACGACGACTCGATCATCCTCGAGCCGACCTCGGGCAACACCGGGATCGCGCTGGCGATGATCGGCCGGCGGAAGGGCTACCGCGTCGCGCTGGTGATGCCCGACAACGTCACCAACGAGCGGCGCCAGATGGCCGCGCTGTTCGGCGCCGAGGTGATCGACTCGCCGGGCGCGCTCGGGTCGAACGGTGCGATCGCGCTGGCCAAGCACCTCGTCAGCAAGGACGAGCGGTTCGTGATGCCGTACCAGTACGGCAATCCCGGCCAACCCGCTCGCCCACTACGAGACGACCGGCCCGGAGATCCTGGCCGACTGCCCGGAGATCGACGTGTTCGTCGCCGGGCTCGGCACGGCCGGGACGCTGATGGGCGTGTCGCGCTACCTGCGCGAGCACAAGCCCGGCGTCCGGATCGTCGCCGCGGAGCCGCTCCCCGGCGAGTACGTCCAGGGTCTGCGCTCGCTCGACGACGGGTTCATCCCCGAGATCCTCGACCCGACGCTGATCGACGCCAAGTACCTCGTCTCGAACCGCGACGCGATCGCCGCGCTGCGCGAGCTCGTCTTCCGCGAGGGCATCTTCGCCGGGCCGTCGTGCGGCGCCGTCCTCGTCGCCGCCGCCCGCGTCGCCGCCGAGATGGACGTCGGGGACGATCGTCGCGCTGCTCCCCGACGGCGGCTGGAAGTACCTGTCGGCCGGCACGTTCTCGACCAACCTCGACGACATGGAGGAGGCGCTCGAAGGCGGCGTCAACTGGTGGTGAACGCGTCGTGACGACGACGGCGGCCGCGGCGCGACGATCCGCGGCGGATCGTCGCCGACGGCTACGACGCGATCGCGGAGCGCTACTTCGCATGGAGCGACGCGCGATCCGTCCGCGCCACGGCTGGCGCTGGCTGGCCCGCGCCCTCGACCGGATCCCGCGCGACACGGACGTCCTCGACCTCGGGTGCGGCGCAGGCGTCCCGATGACCCGCGCCCTGGCCGACGGCCGGCGCGTGACCGGGGTCGACCTCTCGGCGCGCCAGATCGAGCTCGCTCGCGCCGCCGTGCCCGAGGCGACGCTTCATCCAGGCGGACATGACCGCCCTGGACCTGCCGCCCGCGAGCCTCGATGCGGTCGTCGCCTTCTACTCGCTGACGCATGTCCCGCGGGTCGATCTGCCCGGTCCTCCTCGATGCCATCCATCGCTGGCTGCGACCCGGCGGCGTGCTCGTCGCGACGATGGGTGCCCAGGATTCGCCCGACGAGGTCGAGGACGACTGGCTCGGCGCGCCCGATGTTCTTCAGCCACTACGGGGCGAAGAAGAACCGCGCGCTGGTCCGGCGAGCGGGCTTCGAGCATCGAGATGGCCGTCGTCGAGGAGGAGCCCGAGGACCGGCACGACGCCCTGTTCCTGTGGGTGATCGCCCGCAAGCCGGCCGAGCCGGACGCCGATGCCTGACGCCGCCGGCGATCACCCGGGGCCGAGCGCCGTCTCGCTGCCGGCGGCGATCCGCGAGGCGATCGTGGCCCAGGCACGGGCCGAGTACCCGAACGAGGCGTGCGGGCTGATCGTCGGCGACGCGCCGGCGGCCGACGGCGGGGCGCGCGCTCCACTACGTCCCGACGCGGAACAAGGCCGCCTCGCCGTTCCGCTACGAGATCGAGCCCCAGGACCTGCTCCGCCTGACGATCGAGACCGACGACGCCGGCGAGGTCTTCTGGGGGATCGTCCACTCGCACACCCACTCGCCGGCAGTGCCCTCGCCGACCGATCTCGGGCTCGCCTTCTATCCCGGATTCGCTGTACCTGCTCGTGTCGCTGGACCACGACGAGGCCGATCCCTCGACCGGCGAGCCCGGGCTGCGCGCCTGGCGGATCGTCGACGGCGCCAGCCACGAGGTGGCGTGCGCTGAGCCGCGCCGGGAGGATCGGTCGACCGAACGTGTACCGTGACGTGATCGTGAGTCCTCGACTCGCCGCCATCGGCGCCCTCGTCCTGGGCGGGCTCGCCGTCGTCGCCGCCACGCGCGGTCGGCTCGAACGGAGCGACGCTCGACGCGATCGTCCGCCCACCGATCCCGATCCGGGCCGCGCTCGCCGGCGTCTCCGCGGCCCTCGCCGTGGTGCTCCTGTCACGCGGCCTCGACGCGGCTCGCGGGTGGCGCCGACGACGTGCCCGGGCTCGTCCGCGGCGTCCGGCTGGTCTTCCTCGCCGTCGCGGCCGGTGCCGCCTGTGCGGGCTGGGCGCTCGGCGACGCGCTGCCGCTGGTCCTCGCCCTCGTCATCGGCGGGATCGACGTCGTCGAGACGTCGTTCCTGCTGATCGTCGTGGTGGCAGGCGGCGTCAACCGAAGGGACTGACCAGCTCGGCGTGTCTGCCGTCGAGCAGGGTCCGGCCCGGTCACGTGCGGTCCGCCGCGCACGATCAGCACCGAGCACGGCGCATGGAGCAGGACCTTGCGCGCGACGCTGCCCAGGATCAGCCGGCGCAGGCCGGTCTGTCCGCGGGTCCCGACGACGACCAGCCCGGCCCCGTGATGTCGGGCGCTCAGCACGATCTCGTGGGCCGGATCGCCCTCGCGCACCTCGGCTTCGGCCTCGCAGGCCCGCCTGACGGAGGCGGCATCGCGGCCGCCTCGCAGTCGGCCTCGGTCGCGCGACGCTGCGCCGCGGTCCCGTACGCGTACGCGTCCATCGCCTCGGAGTAGACGAGCGGCGGGACCGATGGCGAGTACGGGAAGCCGTCCTCATCGACCGTCACGACCGTGACCGGCAGGCCCTCGAATAGTGGCCAGCCAGTCATGAAGGCCTCGGCCGCCCGGGCATGGTCCGAGCGGTCGTCGGCCAGGATGATCGGCCCGATGCGCTCGTCGCGCGCGACGAGGACCGGGCACGGGGCATGATCGACGACCTCGGCCGAGACCGACCCGAGGAGGATCGATTCCCATCGGCCGTGACCGCGATGACCGATGACCACCAGGTCGGCCGGCATCGAACAGGCCTCCTCGACGATCCGGCTCGCCGCGCGACCGCGCACGAGCACGGTCTCGATGACAAGGTCGGACCGAGCGGAACGGATCTCGCGCTCGGCTGCGTCGAGCGCGTCGCGATGGGTCTGGAGCGCACTCTCGTCGACGGGCGTGGTCTCGCGGTCGTAGACCGGCGCCCATGCGACCCCGACCGGGTCGCTCATCGTCGGGACCACGCTGACGATGCGGACGCGGCCACCAACGTCCGCAGGCAGGGCGGCAACGAGGTCCCGTGCACGATCGGATGATCGAGAACCATCGACGGCCAGCAGGATGCGCATCTCGAGACCTCCTTCACTCGAAGCCTGCGCGGCGCCGTGTCTGCCGGCGAGGGTCCAACGGCCCGAAAACAGTGGGCCATTGGAGCGTGCTCTCTCGCGTCAGGCCCGCAGATGCACCAATGGATCGACCAGCCCGATGGCCGCCAGGAGCCGATCCGCGTCGGCTGGCACGATCCCCAGGCCCATCCGAGCCGCGATCCGGGCGGCCGGCGGCGGCGTCAACCCGGTCGACGCGAGGAGGTCGTGGTTGGCCGGCGCGAAGACGGCCTCCGGCGGCCCGTCGGCGACGACGATCCCCTCGCGCATGACGACGATCCGCCCGAAGCGCGATGCCGCGAATTCCATGTCGTGGGTGATGGCGATGACCGACCGGCCGCGCCGCGCGCATGGCCTCGACGACCGCGCCGACGCGCGCGATGCCCTCCGCGTCCTGGCCGGTCGTCGGCTCGTCGAGGACGAGGACGGCCGGATCCATGGCCAGGATGCCGGCCAGCGCGACGAGCTTGCGCTGCGACAGGTCGAGGTCGTAGGGGTTGGTCGCACGCTGGGCGGTCAGGCCGACGGCCTCGAGGCTGCCCGCGACCCGGGCGGCGATCTCGGCCGGCGGGACCTTGAGGTTGCGCGGCCCGAACGACACCTCGCGCTCGACGGAGCGTTCGAACAGCTGCTCGTCGGGGTTCTGGAAGACGAACCCGACGGTCGCCGCGAGCTCGGCGATCGACCGGGCGTCGGTGGGCTGCCCGTCGAGGAGGACGCGACCCGACGGCCGGCCGCAGCAGCCCGTTGAGGTGCTTGACGAGGGTCGTCTTGCCCGACCCGTTCTGGCCGAGGATCGCGACGGCCTCGCCGGGCTCGATGGTCAGCGAGACGCCACGGACGGCCTCGATGCCGCTCGGATAGCGGTGGACGAGGTCGTCGAACTCGACCCGGACGGGTGCCCGGTCGCCGGACGGCGTCCAGCCCGACGTGGATGCGGGCGTCGTGTGCGGGGCCGTGCCGGCGGTGGGCCGAGGCGCCGACCCCGGTGCCGCGTGCGCCGCGTTGCCCAGGGCGGTGGCGATCGCCGCCTCGTCGAACGCGTGCGGACGGCGACAGCCCGGCAGCCTGCGCGAGCCGGACGAGCGTCGGCGCGGGCGGGCCGCCGGCGGACTCGGCCGTGGCCAGCGCGCCGCCCGGGACGTCGAGGGCGATCACCTTCCCGCGTCGAGGACGAGGCAGCGGTCCATCCGGCCGAGCACGCTCGGGTCGTGCTCGGCGCACAGGATCGCGGACCCGGCACGGGCCAGCTCGTCGAGGAGCTCGGCGACCGACACCGTCCCGGCCGGGTCGAGCTGCGCGGTCGGCTCGTCGAGGACGAGCACGGTCGTGCCCATCGCCACGATGCTCGCGATGGCGACCCGCTGCTGCTCGCCGCCGGACAGGGCGAACGGCTCGCGGTCGGCGAGGTGGCCGATCGACAGCCGCGCGAGCGTCGCGTCGATCCGCGCGTCCATCTCGTCGCGCGGGACGCCCAGGTTCTCGAGCCCGAAGGCGAGCTCCTCGCGGACCGTCAGCTTCGAGGCCGACAGCTGGTTGGCCGGCGTCGCGAAGACGATCCCGACCCGCCCGAGCAGCGCCCCGGCGGGTGCCGTCGACGGCATCCTGCCCCTCGACGACGACCCGGCCGCCGACCTTCGCCCTGACCACGCGCGGGATGAACCCGGCCGCCGCGAGCGCCAGCGTGGACTTGCCCGCGCCGGTCCGCCCGGCGACGCCGACGCGCTCCCCGGCCGCGACGGTCAGGCCGACGCCCTCGATGCTCGGTTCGCGCCGGCCCGGGTAGCGGACGGTCAGGTCCTCGACGAGCAGGGGCGGACCGTCGTGGCCGGCGGTCGCGTCGGTCGTCATCACCGCGCGATGCACCCCGAGCGCCGACGAGCACGATCACGACCGCGGCGACGAGGATCAGCAGCGCGCAGCCAGCGATCGACCGGCGGGTCGGCGACGATCCGATAGGCGGTCCGCCCGGGTCGCGCCCCGAACCCGCGCGCCTCCAGCGCGAACGTCCGCTCGCGCGCGTCCACGAGCGCGCCGAGCAGGACCGGTCCGATCAGCGGCACGAGCGACCGGATGCGCCGCACGAACGAACCCTCGAGCGACAGCCCGCGGGCCTGCTGCGCCTCGAGGATCGCCCCGGCGCGCGACCGCATCCGCGGGACCAGCTGGACCGCCGACAGCACGACGAACGCGATGCGGTAGCTCGCGCCGCGCGCTGATGAGCGTCTCGAGCAGGTCGTCGGCGAGGGTCGTGAACAGGAACGTCGACCGAGGCGAGGAACGCGACGAGGACCCGGCCGGCCGAGATGAGCCCGAAGGTCAGGCCCTCGCGCGTGATCGCGAGCGGGCCGAGCGACGCGAGGATGTCCTTCGCCGCCGGGAAGAACAGGCTGTTGACGACCAGGATCGAGAGCAGCAGCAAGGCCGGGATGCGCATCGCCCGGAGCAGCGGCCGCAGCAGGCCGGCCGACCACGCCGCGACCAGGATCGCGACGGCCAGGACCGGCAGGACGACCGGCGGCAGCAGGAACGCCGCCAGCAGGACGAGCCCGAGGGTCAGGAGCTTGGTCAGCGGGTTGCGGCGATGAAGCCAGCTCGACCCCGCGACGAAATACCCGGTTGTCGCAGACATCCCTCGTCGTCAGCCGGCCGTGGCGGTCGGGGTCACTCCGCGACCGTGGCCTCACCGCGGCTGTACATCGTCCGGACGGTGATCGGCAGGGCGCCCAGGATCAGGAAGACGATCGTGTAGCTGATGGTCTTGTCGAGCGGGTCGCTGGTCAGGCCCTGCGCGAACGCCGACTGGAAGACGCCCGAGGCCGAGCGTCCGGAAGAGCGCGACGAGCGCGTCCGTCCCGCCGCCGGTCACGCCGCCGAAGACACCGGCGGCGATCGGTGCCGAGATGGCCGCGGCGACGAGGCCGGTCGTCAGGCCGCCGATCCAGACCGGGAAGAGGCGGGCGTTCTCGCCGCGCCGGGCCCACGACCAGGCTCCGAACGCCACGAGGATGGCCGACGACCGCGGTCCCGATGAACCCGAGCGGGTCGGACAGCGCGAGACCGGTCAGGTTCGCCCCGCCGAGGAAGGTGTCCGGGCGTGCCGTCGGCCTTGACCCCGGTGATCGTCGAGAAGTAGCCGGTCGGGCTGAACAGCAGCCGCAGCACGGCGAACACGAGGGCGAACGCGGCGATGGTCGTCGCGCCGATCAGGTACTGGCGGATGATCGGATCGTCGCCCTTGAACGCGAAGACCGTCCGGCTGGCGATCCAGCCGACGACGACGCCGACGGCGATCGACCCGATCGCGATGGCCAGGAACATCCACTGGTTCTGCGTAGCGTGTCGGGATCGGTCACGCCGAGGTCCGGGATGCCGATCGTCGCCTGGACGACCAGGAACGCCACGAACGCTCCGACGATCCCGGCCGCGAGCGCCAGGAAGCCGCCGACCCGGACGTCATCGGGCCGGAGCTGGAAGACGCCGCGGCTCGCCCAGAAGCCGGCCATCAGGCCGATGACGCCGGCGACCGGCGCGAAGAAGGCGGCCGTCGGGCCGGCGCCGCCCGGGCACCGGCAGGATCGACCAGATCAGGTTCGACAGGATGCCGGTCAGCGCGCCCGCCCACGGTCCCGCCAGGGCGCCGACGAGCACGGTCCCGATCGAGTCGAGGTAGATCGGCAGACGGAGCGCGATGGCGATCGAGCCGACCGCGATGTTGATCGCGATGGCGACCGGCATCAGCGTCAGGACGGCGGTCGTCAGGTCGCGCGACCGACGCGCGACGACCGCGAACAGGATCGCGCCGACGATCAGGGCGACGAGATAGACGAGCTGGATCGTCGGGATGCAGCCGTCGTCTGGCCTTCGGCGCAGATCGTCAGCCAGTTGAGATCCATCGGGTCCTCCTCGTCCCTCCCGGTGCCGTGCCAGGGCGAGCACGCACCGCCCCTAGCGTGACACGTCCGAGCCGGTCCGCCGCCAGCCCTCCGACGCGTTCGACCAGGCGATCGAGGAACGTCGGCGACGTCGGCGGTGACCGCGACGTCGAGGTTCGGCGGCTTGCCGGTGAGTCGGCGCCGGTCCGCGACGGTCATCCCGGTCGTGAGCTCGCCACGCGTCTCGACGTCGACGTACAGCGCCTCGGTCGTGACGAGCGACCGGTCGAGCGCCGCCGCGACGGCCAGCGGATCGTGGATGAACGCGCCGTAGAAGCCGTCGTACGTGGCGTGGAACTCCATGTAGAAGCGCAGCGCGTCGGCGACGTAGCGGACGATCGGGTTGCTGGCCACCGACCGGGTCGCCAGCATCGGGTCCTCGCCGCGCGCCAGCGCGATCGAGTCGTCGGGCGTGCTGCCGGCCCGCCGCGCGAGCCGGACGACGTCGTCGGGGACGATCCGCGCCTGCTCGGTGACGTCGAGACCGAGGGCCAGCGGCCGCGGGATGGTCGGGTCGGCCGCGCACGCGTCGCCCCAGGCGCGGAACACGATCTTCGCGGCCTCGGGGTCGCAGTGGATGTTCCACTCGGTGGTCGGGGTCGTGTTGCCCGGACGTCCCGAACGCGCCGCCCATCAGCGTGTAGCCGCGGAGCAGGCGGGGCAGCGCCGGCTCGCGCAGGACCGCGATGGCCAGGTTGGTCAGCGGGCCGAGCGTGACGAGGGTGATCTCGCCGGGCCGCCGCCGGGCCTCCTCGAGGATGAGGTCGACCGCGTGCCGGTCGGACAGCGGGCGCGTCGGTGGCGGGAGCTCGGCGTGGCCCGAGGCCCTGCGGCCCGTGCGTCTCGGGCGTCGTCTCGAGCGCGCGGACGAGCGGCGTCTCGCGCCCGAGCGCGACCTCGACGTCGGTCCGGCCGGCGAGCTCGAGGACCGCCCGCGTGTTGATCGCGACCTGCGGCGCGTCGATGTTGCCCGACACGCAGGTCGCGGCGACGAGCTCGGCGTCGGGCGAGGCGGCCGCGTAGAGGAGCGCGAGGCTGTCGTCGATCCCGGTGTCGACGTCGAGGATGAGGGCCGTCCGCTCGGTCATGGCCCGATGCTAGCGGAGCGATCTCCATCGCCTGCGCGACCAGCTGGTCGGGGGTGCGGCCGTCGACGTCGAGGACGTGCGCACCGACCTCGGACAGCAGCGGCTCGCGCTGCGCGGCCTGCTCGGCGAGGAACGTCTCCGGGTCGGCGCCGTACGCCGGCCGGTGCTCGTCGGCCGAGTCGAACCGCTGGGCGAGGAGCTGCGGGCGACGCGTGCAGCCAGATGACCGCGACGCCCGGGCCGGCGAAGGTCAGCGCGCAGTGGCCGCGTGGTCGATGACGCTCGCCGCGGCGCTGATGACGCTCGGCTCGGGCGACTGCGAGCGCGTCGAGCAGCTGCGCGGCCTCGCGCGTCGTGCATCGCGTCGACGCCTTCGTGGTCGCGCAGCTCGCGGACGGTCGAGCCGGTCGCCGCCTCGATGTCGACGTCCGAGTCGCGCCACGTCCAGCCGAGGCGCTGCGCCAGGAGCTGCCCGACGGTGGTCTTGCCGGAGGCCATCAGCCCGGTGACGACCACGTGATCGACGGCGCCCATCGTCACAGGGTAGCCGCCCGTACACTCGCGCGATGCGTACCCCACCGGCCGATCGCGCCGCCGGCCGTCATCGGCATCCTCGGTGGCGGCCAGCTCGGACGCATGCTCGGGCTCGCGGCGCGGGCGATGGGCTACCGGGTCGCCGTCCTCGACCCGGACCCCGACTGCCCGGCGGCGGCCGTCGCGGACCGGCTCGTCGTCGGCTCGTACGACGACGTCGGGGCGGCGCTGCGGCTGGCCGACCTGAGCGCGGTCGTCACCTACGAGCTGGAGCACGTCGCCGCCGACGTGGTCGAGGCGGTCGGCAGCGGTCGTCCCGGTCCGGCCCGGACATCGGGCCGCTGGTCGTGACCCAGGACCGCCTGGCCGAGCGGCGGTTCGTCGAGGGCGCCGGGGTCGCCGTCGCGCCGTGGCGCGAAGTCCGGTCCGTGGCCGAGGCGACCGCCGCCGCCGGCGAGCTCGGCCTGCCGCTCCGGCTCAAGCTGCCGATCGGCGGCTACGACGGGCGCGGCCAGCTCCGGATCGTCGAGGCACGGCGAGCTCGCCGACGCCTGGGAGCGGCTCGGCCGGCCGGTCGGGTCCGCCCTGCTCGCCGAGCAGCGAGCTCGATTTCGAGGCGGAGCTGTCGGTCGTCGTCGCTCGCGGGCTCGATGGGGCGGTCGCGGCCTTCCCGATCGCCCGGAACACGCCACGACGCCGGGATCCTCGTCGAGTCGGTCGCGCCGGCGCCCGTCGCGGCCGACGTGGCCGAGCGCGCGGTCGCCATCGGGACGACCCTGGCCGCCGCGATGGACCTGTGCGGGACGCTCACCGCCGAGCTGTTCCTGCTGCGCGACGGCTCGCTGGTCGTCAACGAGCTGGCGCCACGCGTCCACAACTCGGGCCACTGGACGATCGAGGGCGCCGCGACGTCGCAGTTCGAGCAGCACATCCGGGCGATCTGCGGGCTGGGGCTCGGGTCGGCCGAGGCGCTCACGCCGACCGCGATGGTCAACCTGCTCGGCAGCGGCCGGCTCCGCGACGCGCGTCTGGTCGGCGTCGCAGTCGGCACTGGCGGATCCGGCCGTCCACCTGCATCTGTACGACAAGCGCCGCGTGTTCGAACGCCGCAAGATGGGACACCTGACGGCGACCGCGGCCTGACGTCGACGCGTGCGCTCGACCGGGCGCGACAGGCGCTCGGCGACGCTCAGCTGGGCCGACGACACGATGGAGGACGACCGATGACCGAGCCAGCCGCGACGCCGATCGTCGGCATCGTCGGCGGCAGCCGCTCGGACTTCCCGACGCTCGAGGCGGCCGTCGCCGTCCTCGACGAGCTCGGCGTCCCGTCGGAGCTCAAGGTCGTGTCGGCACACCGGACGCCGGATCGGCTGTTCCGCTACGCCGAGGAGGCCGCCGGACGCGGGATCAAGGTCATCATCGCGGGCGCCGGCGGCGCCGCCCACCTGCCCGGGATGCTCGCCGCGAAGACGGCGCTGCCCGGTCATCGGCGTCCCGATCCCGACCCAGCACCTCGGCGGCCTGGATTCGCTGCTGTCGATCGTCCAGATGCCGCGCGGCGTGCCGGTCGCCACGGTCGCCATCGGCAACGCCACCAACGCCGGCCTGCTCGCGGCGGCGATCCTGGCTCTCTCCGATCCGGCCCTCGCCGAGCGTCTCGCCGCGTGGCGCGCCCGCCAGACCCAGGCCGTCCTCGACGACGCGGGCTGACCGCTAGCCCGGCGCGCCCACCCAGGGCGTGACGGCCCCGCGGATCCCGACCGGGATCGACCACAGGGTCGACGTCGCGGTGATGTACAGCCGCCGGCCGTCCGGGCCGCCGAACTGGCAGTTGCTGGCCTCCTGCGGCAGGATGATCCGGCCCAGCTCGACGCCCGGCGGCGTCCAGGACGTGGATGCCGTCGCCGGCCGAGGTCCAGACGTTCCCCTCGACGTCGACCCGCAAGCCGTCCGAGACGCCGGGCTCCATGACCAGGAAGACCCGGGGCGCGCTCGAGCCGCCGCCCGTCGACGACGTCGAAGGCGAGGATGTGGTGGTTGCCGCCCTCGATCCGCGCGACCGACGTGTCCGACACGTACATCGTCCGCTCGTCGGGCGAGAACGCCAGGCCATTCGGGTGGACGAGATCGCGACTCGCGATCGTCAGCTCGCCCGTGGCGCGGTCCAGGCGGTAGACGAAGCAGCCCTCCAGCTCGGAATCGGCCTTGTAGCCCTCGGAATCGTCGAGGATCCCGTACGGCGGGTCGGTGAACCAGATCGCGCCATCGGAGGCGACGACGATGTCGTTGGGCGAGTTGAACCGCGCGCCACCCGAACCGGTCCACCACCGTCGTCCGCGAGCCATCGCGCTCGTAGCGCGCGATCCGGCGTCGCCCGTGCTCGCAGGCGAGGACCGTGCCGTCGTGGTCGAGCGTGTGGCCGTTGGCGAAGTCGGACGGCTGGTAGAGGACGCTGTCGCCATCGGCGTCCGACCAGCGGCGGACTGCGTTGCTTCGGACGTCGCTCCACAGGACCGCGTCCTCGTCGGGGACGTAGACGGGTCCCTCCGCCCAGAGCGCGCCGCCGGCGTGGGGCGTGATCGGCGTCCCGTCCGGGACGAGTCGATCGAAGCGCGGGTCGGACACGACGCGGGTGACGGGCTCGGCGTGCCGAGGGTCGGTGTCACCGGGCGATCTCGGGACCGGGTCCGGGAGCGGCCGGCGCGATCGGGGTCGCAGGCTCTCGGTGCTCGGCGAGATGGAGGCCAAGATCGAGCGCCGTCTTGAGCAGCACCAGGACGAGGACCGCGGCCGCCGGCGCGCCGGTGAAGGCGATGGCCATGCCGCCCAGGATGATCGTGACGTGGAGGATGACGAGACGGCCGTAGGGCGCCACCATCTGCCGGGCGACGCTCGTCCGCAGGTACTCGCCGCGACCGATGTAGTTGAGCTGGTACGAGATCCCGTGGCTGATGAAGAGGCCGATGAGCACGAACGCGATGGCGCCCGGGTCCGACATGATCCCGGCGCCACCGTCGGAGGGCGCTCCGCCGTCGAAGAAGCCGCCGCCGCCGAACGCCACGAACATCGGCAGGGTCAGGATGAAGATGCCGTGGACGAGCCAGAAGATCCCGTAGTGGACGACGAAGAACGGGATCAGGACGGCCTTCGCGGACCCGGCGATCGGCCGCCCGTTGACCGTCGCGGTCATGCCGGACCCGACCGGATCGGTCCCGGCCGCCTTCGACATCTTGAGCACGTTGAAGAACCCGACGACGCCGTTCTCGAGCCAGTAGATGGTCAGGATCGTCCAGACGTTCCAGCCGAGGAACAGGACGCCGAACAGCGGGATCGCGTTGGCGACGACGAGCGCGACGATCGCGCCCCACGACGAGCCGACCCGATACCAGGCGACGAGGCGCTCCATGCGCCCGATGCTAGCCGGTCTGCCGGCCGGCGGCGAGGCCCTAGGAGGCGAGCTCGACGGGGCGGATCGAGATGGAGCGGGGTTCGCCGGCGCGCTCGAAACGAAGGTCGATCGAGCGCCCGATGACGTCGCCGACGAGGCGGCGCTGGAGGTCGCCGACGCCCTCGATCGGGTTGCCGTCGAGCTCGACCACGATGTCGCCGACGCGCAGGCCGGCGGCCGCGGCCGGGCCCGGCTCGAGCAGCTGGACGATCTCGAGACCACGCGTCCGGCCGAGCCGCGCCGCGACGGTCTCGCCCAGCGGTCGCGTCCCGCCGACGATGCCGAGGAACGCGCGCCGGACCCGTCCGTGGACGATCAGGCTGTCGATGATCGCGCGCGTGGCGGCGTCGATCGGGACGGCCAGGCCGAGGCCGACCCCCGCGACCGCGGTGTTGATGCCGACGACGCGGCCGCGCGAGTCGGCCAGCGCCCCGCCCGAGTTGCCGGGGTTGAGCGCGGCGTCGGTCTGGATGACGTTCTCGACGAGCCGGCTGGCGCGCCCGTCGCGGGTGGCCAGCGAGCGCCCGAGCGCGCTGACGACGCCGGCCGTCACGGTGCCCGCGAAGCCGAGCGGGTTGCCGATGGCGACGACCAGCTGGCCGACGCGCAGCCGCTCGGCGTGACCGAGCGGCGCCGGACGCGGGTTGCCGCCGGTCGTCCGGACGACGGCCAGGTCGGACAGCGGGTCGCGCCCGACGACGTCGAACACGAGCTCGGCGCCGTCGACGAACGTGGCCGTGCCGCGGTCCGAGCCGGCGACGACGTGGGCCGACGTCACGAGATGGCCGACCGGTTCGATGGCCACGGCCGACCCGGCCCCGGTCCCGCTCCAGCCACCGACCTGGCGGGTCACGCGCAGGCTGGCGACCGACGGGATGAGCCGCTCGGCCGCCGTCGAGACGGCAGCCGAGTACGCATCGAGGATCTCGTCATCCGAGCCGTCATCTGGCTCGGCGGACGACGACCGGTCGGGGAGCGGGCGCGATGGCCACGGTCAGGCCTCGCCGGTCGCCTTGGTGGCGCCGCCGACCTGGACGGTCCGCTCGTCCGTGCCGCGGACCAGCTTGACCTCGAACGGGAGCTCGAGCGTGGACAGAGCGGTGTGCAGGTCGTCCGCGTCGGTGATCGGCGTGCCGCCGGCCTCGACGATGAGGTCGCCGGCCTGGATCCCGGCCGCCTCGGCCAGGCTGCCGTCCTCGACCCCGCGGACGAGGATGCCGTCACGCTCCGGGAGGCCGACCGAGCGGCGCATCCGACGGGCGACGTGGTTCGGCGCGACGGCCACCCCGAGTCGCGGTCGCTCGGGCGACTCGCCGCGTCCCAGCGCGTCGATCCGCGTCCGCAGGGCAGCGTCCACGGGGAGCGCCAGGTAGAAGCCCTCGCCGATGCGGTTGGTGTTGAGTCCGACGATCCGGCCTTCGCCGTCGAGCAGCGCACCACCCGACGACCCGGGGGCGAGGGGAGCCGTGTGCTCGACGCTGCCGTCGATGCGCCGGCCGCCCGGGCCGCGGAACGCCCGCGCGACGGCGGACACGAGCCCGAACGTCACGCGCGTGCCGCCGCCGTGGCTGGCGCCGGCGCCGAAGACCGCGGTCCCGACGCTGAGGGCCTCGCCGTCGCCCCACTCGAGGGCGGTCGCGCCGGTCGTGTCGACGTCGATGACGGCGAGATCGCCGTCGCCGTCCCAGCCGGCGACCGTGCCGCGGGTCTGGCGGCCATCGGCGAAGGTCACGGTGACCTCGTCGCCGCGGAGGTTGTGGGCATTGGTCAGGACCTTGCCGTCGGCGATGACGACGCCGGAGCCGCGGGTGCCGCGGCCGATCCCGACGATCGATGGGCCGACGCGCTCGGCGAGTGTGGAGACGGCGGTCTGGAGCTCTTCGATGGCGGTCATGTTCGTGGTGTTCTCCGGGTGTCTGCGTGGCTGCGATAGACTTGTGACTTGCAATCTACTACTGAGTCGCAATCGTGACAAGCCCCGAACCCGCACCTACCATCGAAGCCATGCGCGAGCCCTCACCCCTCGAAGCCGCCCTCGAGCGGGTCGGCGACCGCTGGAGCCTCCTCCTCGTCGAGACGCTCCTCGACCGGCCCGCGCCGGTTCAACGAGCTCGGCGAGGCGGTCCCCGGGATCGCACCGAACATCCTGACCGACCGCCTCCGCCGTCTCGAGCGCGAACGGATCGTGGTCGCGACGCCCTACCAGGAACGCCCGCCGCGGATGTCCTACGCGCTGACTGCCGACGGGCACGATCTGGCATCGGCGCTCCGGCTCCTCGCCGACTGGGGTGCGCGGCGTGCCGGCGAGGGGCACGAGCCCATCCGCCACGGCCGCTGCGGGACGCCGCTCGAGACGCGCTGGTACTGCCCGACCTGCGAGGTCGCGGTCGACGAGGCCGACGCGGACGAGGCTCGGACCGTCTAGGTCGGGCGTTGGCGGCGCCCGGCGAGAGTCCCGGTACACTCGCCGCGATGGACGACGAGCGCTGGGAGCCCGGGATGCCGGTCCTCGATCGGCAGGCGGTGCCGAGGCCGACATCGACAGGCCGGCATCGACCCTGCCGCCGAGCCTCCAGGGCCTGCCGCCGCGGTCCGTCCCGGAGGTCGCCCCGACCCCGCTCCAGCCGTACTACATCAACCTGAGCGTGATCGTGCTCATCTGCGGCGCGATCGCGATCTCCGCGCTCGAGCTCGGCGCCGGGCTCGGCAGCCCGCTGGTCAAGCTGTGCGTGCTCATCGCGGCACCGCTGCTGGTCGTCACGACCGCCGACGCGATCCTGCGCATCTGGCGCTCGGCCTGGGCGTGGATGCCGGTCGACCGGACCAAGGGTCTGTTCCGTCTCGCGTGGGTCATCGTCAGCGTGATCGGCCTGACCGCGCTGGTCGTGGCCGCGCTCCTGGTCATCGTGGCGTGATGCGTCGGCCTGGTCGGCCCTCCGATGATGGACGAACGCTTCGAGCGCGGCCCGGACGGACGCTCGACCGATCTGCCGTCGGGTCGCGGCGTGCCGGCCTGGCTCGCCGAATCGCTCAAGTTCTGCTCGCGCTGCGGCTCGCCGCTGGTCTTCGGTGCCATCGAAGGCGAGGACCGCGACCGACTCGCGTGCCCGACCTGCGGGCACATCGCCTACGTCAACCCGCGCCTCGTGGTCACGACCTTCCCGATCACCGACGCGGGCGAGATCGTCCTCATCCGGCGCGGCATCGAACCTGGCCTGGGCTCGTGGGCGCAGCCGGGCGGCTTCCTCGAGGTCGACGAGACGGTCCACCAGGCGGCCATCCGCGAGACCTTCGAGGAGACCGGCCTGCTCGTCGAGCCGGGCGAGATCGTCGGGCTCTACTCGCGGCTCGAGGCGAGCGTCGTGACGATCGCGTTCGAGGCCCGGATCGTCGGCGGGACCGCGGCCCCGACGCCCGAGGCGACCGAGATCGTGGCCTTCGCGCCCGAGGACATCCCGTGGTCGGAGATCGCGTTCCGGACCACGATGTGGGCGCTCCGCGACTGGCTCGAGCGGCGGCGTCCCGACGTGTCGTGGCCCGAGGTGGTGATCGGGCAGTGAGACGCGGGCTCGCGTGCCGGCGGCCAACCGCGGCGGCTGCCGACTCCTCAGGTCAGGTCGATGAAGACGTTCTTCGTCTCGGTGTAGAGGTCGAGCGCGGACATCCCGAGCTCGCGCCCGATGCCCGACATCTTGTAGCCGCCGAACGGCGCCTCGGTGTGGACCGACGAGTTCGAGTTGACGCTGATGACCCCGGCCTGGAGCGCCTTCGCGGCGCGCAGCGCCTTGCCGATGTCGCGGCTCCAGATCGAGCCGGACAGGCCGTACGGCGTCGCGTTGGCGAGCCGGAGCGCCTCCTCCTCGGTGTCGAACGCGATGATCGAGACGACCGGCCCGAAGATCTCCTCGCGCGCGATGCGCATGTCGTTCGACACGCCGTCGAAGACCGTCGGCATGAGGTAGGCGCCATCCGGCCAGCGCCGGCATCGTCCGGCGCGTCGCCGCCGACGACGATGGTCGCGCCCTCGCCGAGCCCGATCTCGATGTAGTCGCGGACGCGGTCGCGCTGCTTGAAGCTGACCAGCGTGCCCGACCTCGGTCGCGTCGTCGCTCGGGTCGCCGACCTTGACGTTGCGGGTCGCCGCGGCGAACAGCTCGACGACCTGGTCGTGGGCCGACCGCTCGACGAGGATCCGGCTCCGGGCGCAGCAGTCCTGGCCGCAGTTGTCGAAGACCGAGTACGGCGACTCGCGGGCGAACTTCTCGAGGTCGGCGTCGGCGAAGACGATGTTCGGGCTCTTGCCGCCGAGCTCGAGCGAGATCTTCTTCACGTTGCCGGCGGCCAGCCGCATGATCTCCTGGCCGGTCGTCGTCTCGCCGGTGAAGGCGACCTTGCCGATGCCCGGGTGGGCCGCGATCGCACGCGCCGGCCGAGCCGCCCGGCCCGGTGACGACGTTGAGGACGCCGGCCGGGATGCCCGCCTCGAGCGCGAGCTCGCCGAGGCGGATCGCCGTCAACGGGGAGTAGCTGGCGGGCTTGAGGATCGCCGGTGTTGCCCGCGGCGAGCGCCGGCGCGACCTTCCAGGAGGCCATCAGCAGCGGGAAGTTCCAGGGCACGATCAGCCCGACGACGCCGATCGGCTCGCGCAGGGTGAGGTCGAGCCCCGGCTTGCGAGACCGGGATCGTCTGGCCGAAGACCTTGTTGGCGGCGCCGGCGTAGTAGTCGAAGACGAGGCTGACGCCGATGATCTCGCCGCGGGCGCCGCGTGATCGGCTTGCCGACGTTGCGGCTCTCGAGCTGGGCGAGCTCCTCGGTGTGGTCCTTGACCAGGGCGGCGAGCTTGGCCAGCGAGCGTCCGCGCTTGCCGGCCGCCCAGTTCGCCCAGCCCTTGCGGTCGTCGAACGCGCGGCGGGCCGCCTCGACCGCGCGGTCCACGTCCTCCGGTCCGCCCAGCGGCGCGGTCGCGATGACCTTGCCGGTCGCCGGGTCGATGACGTCGAACGTCTGGCCGTCGGCAGCGTCGACGGACTCGCCGCCGATGACCATCTGCGTGGCGCGCACGTCGGCGCGGGTGTCGGTCGTCATGGAGGGACCTCGCGTGGTGTGTGGGAGCCGGTCTGAAGTGGCTCGATGATACGCCCGGGCCCGTGCGACCCGGCCCGAGCACGTCGCGCGTCAGCCGGTCTCGGTCGTGCCCGATCCGGCGCCAGAGGGCGGGGTCGGGGAGAGGTCTGGCACCTCGGATGCCGTCGCATCGGCCATCGGCGTCGGCGCGGGCGCGGGCGCAGTCACTGGCGCCGGGGGCGTCTCTGCCGCGACGATCGCCGCGCCGATGATCCCGGCGTCGTTGCGCAGCAGGGCCGGGACCACCGTGGTCCGGACCGTCAGCCGCGGCACGTACTTGTCCGCGCTCTTGCTCACCCCGCCGCCGAGGATCATCAGGTTCGGCCACATCAGCTCGTGGATCCGGTCGAGGTGCTCGTCGAGGTCGGCCGCCCACGCCTTCCACGACAGCCCGCGCCGGACCCGGGCGGCGGCGGCGGAGCGCTTCTCGGCGGCGCGGCCGCGGATCTCCATCTGGCCGAACTCGGTGTTCGGGACGAGCACGCCATCGTTGAACAGGCCCGAGCCGACGCCCGTCCCGAGGGTCAGGAAGATGACCACGCCCGGCTGGTCCTTGCCGACCCCGAAGCGCATCTCGGCGATGCCCGGCGGCGTCGGCGTCGTTGATGATGAAGACCGGGCGCTTGAGGACGCGGGTCAGACGATCGACGACCGGGAAGTCGACCCAGCCGGGATCGATGTTGGCGGCCGTCTTGAGCACGCCGTCGATGGCGACCCCGGGCAGGCCGATCCCGACCGGGCGTCCCTTCGCCGAGCCCGCTCGACTTGACCAGCCGGCGGACGATCCGGGTGATCGAGGCGATGACCGCTTCCGGGGTGGACGGCTTCGGCGTCGGGACGCGAAGGCGCTCGGAGCGGAGCCGTCCGGCCTCGACGTCCACGACGGCGGCCTTGATCCCGCTGCCACCGACGTCGATGCCGATCGCGATCCGCCCGCTGGCCACCTCGGTCGTCTCCTCCGTCATCGATGCCTCCGCAACGTCGATCAGAAGTAGTTGACGGTGATCCCGCCGTCGACGACGAGCGAGGCGCCGTTCGTCCAGCGCGACTCGTCCGAGGCGAGGTAGACCGCCATGTGGACGATCTCCTCGGGCTTGCCGAACCGGCCCGTCGGGTTGCGCGCCAGCCGGAGCTGCTTGGCGGCCTCGTCCTTGACCAGCCAGTCCATCAGCAGCGGCGTCTCGACCGGGCCGGGGCAGATCGCGTTGGTGCGGATGCCCTTCGGCCCGAACTGGACGGCGAGGCTGCGGGTCAGCGACAGGACGGCGCCCTTCGACGCGGTGTAGGCGTCCTGCGGGACGCTGCAGCCGAGGAGCGCCACGAAGCTGGCGATGTTGATGATCGACCCGCCGCCGCCCTCGATCATGGCCGGGATGGCGTACTTGCAGCCGAGGAAGACGCCGCGGACGTTGACGGCCATCACCGAGTCCCAGGTCGCGACATCGGTGTCGGTGACCGAGTGGTCCGCCTCGGGCATGATCCCGGCGTTGTTGTAGAGGCAGTCGAGCCGGCCGTAGGTCGCGACGGCGTGGTCGACCATCGCCTTCGCGTCGGCCTCCTTCGAGACGTCGGCCTTGACGAACGTCGCCTCGCCGCCGGCCGCCCGGACGAGCTCGACGGTCTCCGCGCCGGCCGCCTCGCCGTACTCGGCGACGACGACCTTGGCGCCCTGCGCCGCGAACAGCTGCGCGGCGACGCGGCCCATCCCGCCGCCGCCGCCGGTGATGATCGAGACCTTGTCCTCGAGTCGCATCGTTCTCCCTCTCGACGTTCGTCGCGGTCAGAGTAGCGCCCGGCCCGTGCCCTCGCGTGGCACGATGTGACACCACGACACGGAGGCTCGGGCGATGACCAGCCCGGAACAGGATCTGCTCGACGCGGTCAGCGCCGACGACGCCACGCGCGTCGCCGAGCTGGTCGCCACCGACCCGTTCCTGGCCACCGTCCGGGACCGCGACGGCGTGTCGGCGATCATGCGCTCGCGCTACCGGTTCGATCGGGCGACGACCGACGCCCTGCTGGCGGCCGACCCCGAGCTCGACGTCTTCGAGGCGACCGCGCTCGGCTACATCGACCGGCTCCGCGAGCGGCTCGACGAGGATCCGGCCCGGGCCCTGGCCTATTCGACCGACGGGTTCACGGCGCTCCACTTCGCCGCCTTCTTCGGCAAGGCCGAGGCCGCCCGACTGCTGCTGGGCGAGGGCGCGGACGTCGGCGCGGTGTCACGCAACGAGATGGTCGTCCAGCCGCTCCACTCGGCCGCGGCCGGTCTCCATCACGAGGTCTGCCGCGTGCTGATCGCGGCCGGCGCCGACGTCAACGCGACGCAGCGGAACGGGTTCACGCCACTCCACGCGGCGGCCCAGCACGGCGACGACGAGCTGGTCGAGCTGCTCCTGTCGGCCGGCGCCGACCCGACCGCCCGGACGGACGCCGGCGACACGCCCGCCGACACGGCCGAGGCGTCCGGTCACGCGGACGTCGCGCGGCGCATCCGCCAGGTCGCGGAGGCCCGGTGCCGCTTCGGATCTAGCCGCGCTCGAGGTAGCGCTCGCGCTCCCAGGGGTGGACGACCGAGTCGTAGGTCTGCTGCTCGACCCGCGCCGCGTTGAGGTAGTGGTCGACGACGTCCTGGCCGAAGATCTCGACCGCGGCCTCGGACCGCTCCAGCTCGGCGATCGCCTCGTACAGCGCCCGCGGCATCCGCTGCACGCCGGTCGCGAGGTAGCCGTTGCCCTTGAACTCGGGCTCGAGCGGGAGCTCGTGCTCGATGCCGTACAGGCCGGCGCCGATCATCGCGGCGTAGGTCAGGTAGGCATTCATGTCGCCGCCCGGGAAAGCGGTCCTCGACGTGCAGCGCCGGCCCGCGACCGACGAGGCGGAACCCGGTCGTCCGGTTGTCGCGGCCCCAGACGACGTTGACCGGCGCCCACGACAGCGACGCGTAGCGCTTGTACGAGTTGATGAACGGCGCGATGAAGACGGCCAGCTCGCGCGACAGCTTCATCATCCCGGCCACGAACTGCTGGCCGACCTCGGACAGGCCGTAGGGGCCGGCCGGCGCGCCCTCGGCGGCGTGCATCAGCGGCACGTCCTTGACGACGTCCCACAGGCTCATGTGGAGGTGGCCCGACGAGCCGGTCCAGCGATGGTCGGGCTTGGCCATGAACGTGATGCCCCAGCCGTTGAGGTAGGCGATCTCCTTCGCGCCGTGCTTGAAGACGACGCTCCGGTCGGCCGACTCGAGGACGTGGTCGTAGCGGATGTTGACCTCGTGCTGGCCGTTGGCGGCCTCGCCCTTGCTGAACTCGATGGGCACGTCGGCCGCGGTCATCTGGTTGCGCAGCAGGCGGTGGAGCGGCTCGGCCTTGGTCGCCTGGAGGAGGTGGTAGTCCTCGTTGTAGTGCCCGAACGTCCGCGGGACGGGCCAGCCCTGCTCTGCGAGCTCCTCCCAGGAGTCCTTGAGCACGTAGAACTCGAACTCGGAGCCGGCCTTGAGCGCGTAGCCCGGCCTTGGCGGCGCGCTCGACCTGGCGCTTGAGGATGGTCCGCGGCGCGACCGGGATCTCGTGGCCGGTCTCCTCGTCGACCACGTCGGCGAGGACCATCGCCGTCCCGGGCAGCCACGGCAGGACCCGGAGCTGATCCCAGATCGGCTCGGCGATCCAGTCGCCGTAGCCGGTCTCCCAGTTCATCAGCTTGAAACCCTCGGGCGTGTTCATCTCCATGTCGGTGCCCGAGCAGGTACGTGCAGAAGTGGGCGCCGTGGGAGATGACGCCGTCGAGGAACGCCTGGCCCTGGACGCGCTTGCCCATCAGCCGGCCCTGCATGTCGGTGATGGCGACCACGATCGTGTCGATCTGACCGTCGCGGACCATCTCCTCGAGCTCGACGAGCCGGTGGTGCTTTGCGTGGTCCTGGGCGGGGTCGCCCATCAGTAGAGCATCGTCGTCCCGGTGGGGAAGACGAAGTTGAACGCCGCGGGCGGCAGCGGGACATCGGGCGACAGCTCGACCACCTCGGCGTCGCGGGTGACGGCGCCACCGATCGATTCGACGAGTCGCAGGATGACGCCGGTGTCGCGATCGACCGCGATCGAGATGTGGAAGTCAGGTCGGTCGCCGGCGAGCTCGGTCGTGCGCGGGTGGTCGCATTCGAGCAGGACGACCTCACGGCCGATCACGACGTCCGTTCCGGTGACCGCGCAGCGCCCGGTCGCGAGCGTGTTCTGGCAGTAGCCGGCCGGGTGGACGAAGGTCTCGGGCAGCGTCTCGGAGGGGAGCGAGGTCACCGGCTCGTAGACCCGCGCCGTCCCCGGGAAATCGGGGTCGTTGAGCCCGCGTGGCCAGTTGCGGATCGGTCGCTGCGTCCCGAGGTGATGGGCGCTTGCATAGGTCCGGACGATCTCGCCGTCCGAGATCCAGACCTCGTACTCGGAGCGCGCGGTGCCATTCGGCCGGGTCGTCGTGACCTTGGCGTCGCCCGGGTGCCGGAGGACCGCGTCCATCAGCGTCAGCTCTTCGCCGCGCGAGGTGTGGGCTCGCTCCTCGATGCGGAGGCGGAGCGTCGCGAACCGCAGCTCGGCGTCGCGCATGAAGTCGAACAGCTCCGCGACCGTCGGCAGCTCTGTCGCGAGGGTGGCGACCTCGGGCAGCCGGACCCCGTCCGTCCGGGCTGGCAGTGCGGCGGCGCGGTCCCACAGGCGCGTCTCGGTCATCGCGCGGATTGTAGCGGTCGGGGTCGGCGGGCGACCGGCCGGTCGGGGTCAGCCGCCAGCCGGGCCGCCTCCCAGTCCCGGCTCGGTCATCCCCGCGGGATCGAGCAGGCGGTCGAGCTCGGTGGCGTCCATCCCGCGCTCGAGGGCAAGCTCGCGGATCGTCCGGCCGGACTTGAGCGCCTCCTTGGCCAGCTTGGCCGCGTCGTCGTAGCCGATGACCGGCGCCAGCGCGGTCGCGAGCATCAGTCCCTGCTCGACGAGCTGCGGTCCGCGTTCGGTCGCCTGCAGACCCTCGACCAGGCGAACGCTCAGGTTCTCCGCCGCCGCGGCGAGCAGCGCGATCGATTCGAGCAACGCCGCCGCGGTCACCGGCAGCATCACGTTGAGCTCGAGCAGGCTGCCCGGTCTGGGCGAAGCCGATGGTCGCGTCGTTCCCGACGACCCGGGCGACGACCATCGTCAGGCTCTCGACGATGACCGGGTTCACCTTGCCCGGCATGATGCTCGAGCCCGGCTGGGTCTCGGGCAGGGCCAGCTCGGCGATCCCGGCTCGCGGGCCCATCCCCATCAACCGGATGTCCGAGGCGATCTTCCACAGGCTGAGGGCGATCGTCCGGATCGAGCCGTGGGCGGCGATCGCGGCATCGAGCGTCGCCTGGGCGTGGAAATGGTTGCCGGTCTCGCGGACGGCGAGACCGGTCAGGGCCGACAGCCGGGCGCACGTCCGGAACGCGAACTCCGGGTGGGCATTGATCCCGGTCCCCACCGCCGTCCCGCCGAGCGGCACCTCGAGCAGCTCGGCCTGGGCCGCCCGCGCGCGACGGAGCGACTCCTCGACCTGGCCGGCGTAGCCCCGGAACTCCTGTCCGAGCCGGATCGGCGTCGCGTCCTGGAGATGCGTCCGGCCGGTCTTGACGATGGGCCAGAACTCCTGCTCCTTCGCGGCCAGCCCGGTGTGCAGCCGCTCGAGGGCGGGCAGCAGCTGCTCCTCGATCGCCATCGCGGCCGACAGCTGGAGCGCGGTCGGGATCGTGTCGTTCGAGCTCTGGCAGCGGTTGACGTCGTCGTTCGGGTGGACCGTGCGACCGTCGAGGCGGGCGCTCGCGAGGTGGGCGACGACCTCGTTCATGTTGGTGTTGGTCGAGGTCGCCGAGCCCGTCTGGTAGATGTCGATGGGGAACTGGTCGTCGTGGTCGCCGTCGGCGACCGATGCCGCCGCGGCCGCGATCGCCCCGGCGACGTCGGCGTCGAGCAGGCCGAGCTGGCCGTTCGTCTCGGCCGCCGCGAGCTTGATCAGGGCCAGCGCGCGGAGGAAACGGGGCGGCATCCGCTGACCGGAGATCGGGAAGTTCTCGACGGCTCGCTGGGTGGAGGCGCCGTACAGCGCGTCCGACGGGACCTGCATCTCGCCCATCGAATCGCGCTCGGTGCGGGTCGCGGCCGCCGGTGTCTCGGACATGGCCCGATTGTAGGGCGGGGCGCGTCGAGCGGGCCGGGGTCGCCCGCGCCGAGCGGGCCGGGGCCGCCGACGTCAAGGGCGGGCCGGAGCGGTAGCATCGCGGCGATGCCCACGATCCGTGCCAATGGCCTCGGGATCGCCTACGAGACGGTCGGCTCCGGCCCGCCGCTCGTCCTCCTGCACGGCGCCTCGACCTCGGGTCGCGCGTCGTTCGCGAGCCAGATCCCGGCGCTCGCCGAGCGATTCACGCTGTATCTCCCCGACGCGCGGGGCCACGGCGGCACGCGCTGGGACGCCGCCGACGGGTTCGAGGCCGGCTGGCTGGTCGATGACGTCGAGGCGTTCGTCGACGCACTCGAGCTCGCGACGTTCCACCTGGCCGGCCATTCGATGGGGGCGATGACCGGTCTCGGTCTTGCGGTCCGCGTGCCCGATCGCGTGGTCACCCTGGTCGTCGCCGGGATCGCGACGCCGCGCGAGCCGCGAGCGAGCGTGGGGTCGCGGCTGATGGACCCGGTCCGCATCCGCCGTGATGATCCGACCTGGGCCGCGGAGATGGACCGGACGATCGACCGCACCCAGGGCCTCGGCGCCTGGGAGCGGCTGCTGCCGGCGATCGCCGCCGACATCGCCGTCCAGCCGCTGCTCAGCCCGGCCGACCTGCGCACGATCGCGGGCCCGACCCTGGTCGTCTGCGGGGATCGCGATCCGCTGGTGCCCATCGGACAGGCCTGGGAGCTGTCCCGCCAGGTCCGCCGCGGCTCGCTGTTCGTCGCCCCGGACTGCGGCCATGATGTGCTGAACCGGCGCCCGGCCCTCGCGCTCGAGGCGATGCGGGTCTTCTATCGCTCGGCCGAGGCGTCGATCGGCGCCGCGGCGGAGGGACCGACGGAGGTGCGCCCATGACCACGCTGCTCGCCCTGTTCCGCCGCCCGGATGGCGGTCCCGACGCGCTGGCGACCTTCGAGCGCCGGTACGCCACCGAGCACCTGCCTCTCGTCGCCCGAACACCCGGGCTCCGCGAGGCCCGCGTCAGACGCGTCGCAGATGCGCTCGGCGGCGAGACCGACCTCGTCATCGTCACGACGATGACGTTCGACGATCGGGCCGCGCTCGATGCCGGGCTGGCCTCCGACGCGATGCGCGCCGCGGGCCGCAACCTCCGCGAGATCGCACCTGGCCTGTCGACCCTGCTCGTGCTCGAGGATGCGCCGGAAATGGACGCCGCGGCTTCCCCGGCTGTGGATACTGTCTGAACGAAGCGCCAAGGAGCCCAGGTGACCGACACCGCGCCGCCGAACGATCGGCTCGGGCAGACACGCGAGGCGGCCGACGCCGCGCTCATTCGCGTCGACTACCCGGCCCCGGCTCCCCGCTCGGCCGCCCCGGCCGTCGTCGCTGCCTGGCGTCGCTCTGGTGACGCTCGACCGTCCGAAGGCGCTCAACGCGCTCAGCTTCGACCTCCTCGACCAGCTGGCATCGGCGCTCGAGACGCTCGACGCTGACCCTGCCTGCCGGGCGATCGTGGTGACCGGCGCAGGCGACCGGGCGTTCGCGGCCGGCGCCGACATCCGGGAGCTCGCCGGCCAGACGTCCGCCTCGCTGGCCGAGGGCGGCCGGTTCGGGGCGTGGGACCGGATCGATGCCGTCGGGCTGCCGCTGATCGCCGCGGTCCGTGGGTTCGCCCTCGGCGGCGGCTGCGAGCTGGCGATGGCCTGCGACATGATCGTCGCTGCCGACGACGCGACGTTCGGCCAGCCGGAGATCCTGATCGGGGTCATGCCGGGCGCGGGCGGCACGCAGCGTCTGACCCGGGCGATCGGCAAGGCGCGAGCGATGGAGCTGATCCTGACCGGTCGCTCCCTGTCGGCCCGTGAGGCCGAAGCCCGCGGCCTCGTGACCCGCGTCGTCCCGGCCGAGGCGACGGTCGACGCCGCGCTCGAGCTGGCAGCGTCGGTCGCGACCATGCCACCCCGCGCGGCACGCGCAGCCAAGGCCGCGGTCGTCGATGCGACGGAGCACGGTCTGAGCGAGGGTCTCGCGCGCGAGCGTGATGCATTCTTCGGTCTGTTCGACACCGATGACCAGGCCGAAGGGATGGCCGCCTTCACCGAGAAACGCCCGCCCGTCTGGTCGGGACACTGACCGCGACGAGCAGGAGGAGGGACGCGCATGGAGCGAGAGCCCGATGGCGGGTCTGACGTCGGACGAGACTTCGAGCGCGAGCTCGGGGACGACCCGCCGGCGTCCATCCGCGATAGCGCGCCCGATTACCTGGCGCCGATCGACGACTCCTCACCGGTCAGCGGCCACTCACCGGCCCCGGAGTCCAGCGCTTCGCCCGCCGACAGCCCGGAGCAGGACTGGGCGCACGCTCGCGACATCATCTATCCGGCCTTCCGGCCGGTCGGGACGCAGGGCCTGTCGCTCGAATCGATCGATCGCGAGGTGCTCGCCGCCCATTCCGCCCAGAGCCACGCGCAGCCCCTGCTCGACGTCGGGCCGGCCGAGCTGCCGGTCGTCTACACCATCGATGCCGGGGCATACGACATCGTCGTCAACGGCGATCACCTGCTGTCGTGGGGCGTCGAGCCGACGGAGGTCCAGGACGCCGCGTTGCGCAACCTCGCCCGCTGGTCGTCGACGGCGCCATGG
This sequence comes from uncultured Chloroflexia bacterium, assembly GCA_963813225.1. Taxonomy (GTDB): domain Bacteria; phylum Chloroflexota; class Limnocylindria; order Limnocylindrales; family CSP1-4; genus SPCO01. The sequence goes on from CAWEYB010000001.1 coordinate 600,994, forward strand.
ACGGACGAGGTGTCGGGGGATCGGCGGCTGATCAGCTCCGACACCGGCAATGGCTGGGATGCCGCCCGGATCATGCTGCCCGACGTGGTCGCCCACCTGGTCGCCGAGCTCGGGACCGCCGGGCGGATCCTCGTCGGCCTCCCCGAGCGCCACCTGATGACCGCCGGCTCGCTGCGGCCCGGCGACGACGACTTCGCGACGCTGTTCGCCGAGTTCATCGTCGAGCAGTCCGGCGGTTCGGATGAGCCGATCGACCGGCGCGTGTTCGAGCTCGTCGACGGTCGGCTGGTCGAGTTCAGCGGGGTCTGACCCGGCCCGATGGCAGGCGATCCGCAGGCGGCTGCCTTCACCGCGCTCCGCTACGAGGTCGCCGACGCGATCGCCACGATCACGCTCGACCGGCCGGCGGCCCTCAACGCGCTGACCATCCCGCTCAAGCAGGAGCTGCTGGCCGCGCTCCGGACGATCGAGCGCGACCGGACGATCCGAGCGGTCGTGCTGACGGGCGCGGGTCGTGCCTTCTGCGCGGGCCAGGACCTCAAGGAACGCCTCGAGCCGGACGCGACCCCGCTCGAGGTCGAGGTGCGCGAGCGGTACAACCCGATCATCGCCGCCATGCGGCGGCTCGACCAGCCGATCGTCGGAGCGATCAACGGGGTCGCGGCAGGAGCAGGTGCCTCGCTCGCCTTCGCGTGCGACCTGCGCATCGCCGCCGAGGGTGCCAGCTTCGTGCTCGCCTTCGAGCGGATCGGACTCGTGCCCGACAGCGGCGCGACCTGGTTCCTGCCACGGCTGGTCGGCCCGGCCAAGGCGGCGGAGCTCGCCCTCCTCGGCGAACCGCTGAGTGCGGCCGACGGCGAACGGTTCGGCCTGGTCGCCCGGGTCGTGCCCGCCGAGGCGCTGGCAGCCGAGGCGAGGTCGATGGCTCTCCGGCTGGCGGGCCTGGCGCCGCGCGCCGTCGCGCTGACCAAGCGAGCGCTCGAACGGAGCTGGTCGGTCGACCTGGAGACGGCGCTCGAGGACGAGGCGTACCGGCAGGGGATCGCCGGGGCCAGCGCCGACCACGCCGAGGGCCTGGCAGCATTCGTGGACAAGCGGCCACCGCGGTTCACCGGGGAGTAGCGGCTCGCCTTGACGATGCCTGCCATTCGAGGATAGGCTGCCCTAACAAGCGTTAGTTAGGGGCTCCTAAACGCCATGGTCGAGACCACGCGCCGGCAGGCGATCGAGGACGCCGCCAGCGTCCTCTTCCACAAGCACGGCTACGACGGCACCAGCGTGCGCGACATCGCCCGTGCCGTCGACATCCAGGGTGCCAGCCTCTACGCGCACGTGTCCTCGAAGCAGGATGTCCTGTGGTCGATCGTCGAGAACACGGCGTCGCGCTTCGAGGCTGCCGCGGACATCGTCGAGGCCGGCGACCCGGGAGCGGTCGTGTTCGGGCCCGGGGTCCAGCTGATCTCGCTGGTCCGCGCTCACGTCGCCGTCGTGACCGAGGACATCGAGCGGGCGAGCGTGTTCGTCCACGAGTGGCGCGCGCTCGATCGAGCCCATCGCGACGAGATGGCCCGCCGGCGGGACGCCTACGAGGCCCGCTTCCGCGCGACGATCGCGCTCGGGGTGCAGACCGGGGCATTCGCGACGGTGGACCCGGCCGTGACCGCGGCGTACATCCTGTCGGCGATCAACGGCCTGGTCGCCTGGTACCGGCCGAGTGGCCGGGTCACGCCCCAGGCAGTGGCCGAGGCCTACGCCGACCTGTCGCTGCGGGCCGTCCAGGCGCAGCGGGCCGCAGGCCATGACCGATCCGCTCGCCCTCGAACCCATCCTCGGCCCGCTCGAGCGCGGCCGCCCGGCCTTCAACGACGACCTGCCCCACGACGAGCGGTACGCCCTGTTCGAGGCCCACGTCGCCGCCGGGCTCAAGGTCGAGGCCACCGACTGGATGCCCGACGAGTACCGGACCGCCGTTCTGCGGTTCGTCGAGATGCACGCCAACAGCGAGCTGATGGGCGTCCTCCCCGAGCGCGAGTGGCTGATGCGGGCGCCGACCCTCCGCCGCAAGCTCGCCCTGACCGCCAAGGTCCAGGACGAGGTCGGGCACGCCCAGCTGCTGTATCGCGTCGCCGAGGACCTCGGCAAGCCGCGCGAGGCGATGTTCGACGACCTGCTCGCCGGCAAGACCAAGTTCCACAACGTCTTCCACTACCCGACCGTCGGCTGGGCGGACGTCGGGATGATCGCCTGGCTGGTGGACGCGGCGGCGATCGTGGCCCAGATGGCGCTGCGCGACTCGTCCTATGCGCCGTACGCCCGGACGATGCGCAAGATCTGCTGGGAGGAATCGGTCCACATCATGCACGGCCGCGATGTCGTCGTGACCATGGCGACCGGGTCCGTGGCGCAGCGCGCCGCCATCCAGGACGCGCTCGACCGATGGTGGGGACCGCTGATGCAGATGCACGGCCCGCGCTCGCCGCGCGACACGGACCGCGACCTGCACTGGCGGATCAAGGCCAAGACCTCCGAGGAGCTGCGCCAGGAGTTCCTGACCATCTACGTGCCACGGATCCGCGAGCTCGGACTGGTCATCCCCGACCCGGAGCTGCGGTTCGACGAGAGCGGCCAAGGAGTGGCGTTATCGCGAGCCGGACTGGGACGAGCTGCGAACGGTGGTCACCAACCACGGACCGCGGTCGCAGGCCAGGCTCGAGTTCCGGCGGCTCGCCCGCGAGGAGACGCGCTGGGTCCGCGAGACGATCCTGGGCGTCCCGCGAGCGGCATGAACGACGAGGCCGCCGCGGCCGCCCCCGAGCTCGAGGTGTGGGAGGTCTTCCGCCAGGAGAAGGACGGCGACCCGATGCGCCACGGCGGGAGCGTGATGGCGCCCGACGCGGAGCTCGCGGTCCATTACGCGCGCGAGATGTTCGGGCGCCGCCAGGAGAGCGTCCGGCTGTGGGTCGTCCGCCGCACCGACATCGTCGACCTCGACGACCCGGACCTGCTCCAGCCGCCGCTCGACCGCTCGTTCAAGAAGCCGGGCGGCTACGTCATGCGCGACAAGCTGGCCGCCGCACGAGCCCAGGCGGGCCAGCCGAAGCCAAAGGCACGATCCTCGTGAGCGCCGTTGCGGCACCCGCCGGCGACGACGACCGCGCTGGCCGGGCTGCTGTGCTCGATGGCCGACGACGAATTCGTGATCGGCTTCTCCGACTCGGAGTGGACGGGGATCGCGCCGCTGCTCGAAGAGGACGTCGCGATGAGCTCGCTCGCCCAGGACGAGCTGGGCCACGCGGCCGCGCTGTACGGGCTGCTGGCCGACCTGACCGGCAGCGATGCCGACGCGCTTGCCTACGATCGGGAGCCTCCCGACTACCGCCACTGCCGGCTGCTCGACCACGGTCGCGGTGACTGGGCGATGACGATCGCCCGGCGCTTCCTGTACGACAGCGCCGATGTCGTCCGGCTGGAGGCGCTGGCAGATGGATCGTGGGCTCCGCTGGCCGAGCTCGTCGGCAAGCTCCTGCGTGAGGAGCGCTACCACCGGATGCACGCCGGCGCGTGGCTCGACCGGCTGGCCCGGGCCGAGGGCGAGGCGCGCGACCGGTTGCTGGCCGCGCTCGGTGAGCTCGGTCCGGACGCGGCCACGGTCTTCACGCCACTCCCCGGGGAGCCGGCACTCATCGCGGCCGGGATCCTGGCCGCCCCGATGACCGAGCTCGAGACACGCTGGCGCGACACGATCCGCCCGACCTTCGCCAACCTCGACCTGCCGATGCCGCCGCCGGCGCGCGACCCCGAGCGTGGCCGACTCGACCACGGCGAGGCATTCCGCTGGCTGTGGGGCGAGTTCACCTCCGTCCGGCGGTCCGATCCGGGGGCGACCTGGTGAGCGAGATGGGCGTGCAGGTCGGCGTCGCGCGGATCCGCGCCGGCGTCGTGACCGGCTCAGCGACTGCACCCGGACCGCGGCCCGTGGACGAGTCGACCGTGCGCGCTGCCCTGGCCGAGGTCATGGACCCCGAGCTGCCGATGCTCTCGGTCGTCGACCTGGGGATCATCCACAGCGTCGAGGTCGGTGCGGCGGGCCCGATCCGGGTCGAGATCCTGCCGACCTTCGTGGGCTGCCCTGCGCTCGAGCTGATCAAGCGGTCGATCGCGGAGAGGCTCGCCACCTTCGGGCGGCCGGTCGAGGTCGAGGCCACGTTCGAGGTCCCCTGGACATCGGAGCGCATCAGCCAGGCCGGTCGGGCCGCCCTGCGCGCGGCAGGGATCGCGCCGCCCGGTCCGGACTCCGCGGCTTCGGCCGGCGGCGGTCTCATCGACCTCGAGCCCCGCGTCCCGTGCCCGCATTGCGGCTCGCGCCGGACCCGCCTCGAGAACCTGTTCGGCCCGACGGCCTGCCGGACGATCCGCTTCTGCACCGACTGCCGCCAGCCGTTCGAAGCGATCAAGCCGGTCTGACATGACCGGGGTCGTGGACTCGGTCGGCGCCGTGGGCGTCATCGGTGCCGGGACGATGGGCGCCGGGATCGCCCAGCTCGCGCTCGAGGCCGGCCACGACGTGCGCGTCCACGACGTCGACGCCGCCGCCATCGAGCGCGGTCGTGCGCGCATCCGCACCGGGCTGGAGCGACGGGCCGCCCGGCTCGACCTCGACCCCGATTCGGCCGACGCCTGGGTCGACGGCCGGCTCGACCGGCTGACCGACGCGCCGACGCTCGCCGACGTCGCCGCAGCCGATCCTGGTCTCGTCATCGAAGCCGCCATCGAGGACCTCGACCTCAAACGCGCGATCTTCCGCGAGCTCGGGGATCTGCTTCCGGGCCGGACGATCCTGGCCACGAACACGAGCGCCCTGTCCGTCGCCGACATCGCCGCCGCGACGATGGCCGGTGCGCGCGTTCTCGGCCTGCACTTCTTCAATCCGGCGCCCGTCATGCCGCTCATCGAGGTCATCGCCGCGCCGGCCACGGATCCGGCCGTCCTGGATCGGGCCACGGCCCTGATGACGGCCTGGGGCAAGGTCCCGGTCCGCAGCGCGGACACGCCCGGGTTCATCGTCAACCGGGTGAACCGGCCGTTCACGCTCGAGGCGCTGGCGATGCTCGAGGCCGGCGGCACCACGATCGAGGCCATCGACGCCGCCATCCGTGCCGACGGCTTCCCGCTCGGACCCTTCGAGCTGATGGACCTGACCGGGATCGACATCAGCCTCGCCGCGGCGCTGGGCATCTTCGAGCGGTCGCGCGCCGCCGGCGACCCGCTCGCTGAGCGCTTCCGGCCGTCGCCGATCCAGGAGCGGCTGGTGGCCGAGGGTCGCCTCGGCCGCAAGACCGGCGGCGGCTTCTACGGCTATGACGACGCCGGCCGGCGTCGTGGACCCTCGCCCGAGTTCGCCGCGATCCACGCAGCCCGCCGACGATGACGATGCCGGCGCGCGCATCGTCGAACGGATCGTCCTCGCCATCGTCAACGAGGCGTACCGGGCGGCCGGCGATGGCGTCGCCACACCGACCGACATCGACCTCGCGCTGCGTCTCGGCGCGTCGCATCCGAGCGGCCCGTTCGAGCGGGCCGCCACGCTCGGCGGCCCGCCCGCGGTGCTGGCTGCCCTCGCGCAGCTCGCCTCCGATGGTCCGCGCTTCGATCCGGCGCCGTCGCTCGCGGCGGCCGGCAAGGCCAGCTGATCGACACGCGCATGACCGCGGGCGCGAACGCGGCATCGTCCTCGGCGCACCGCCGACCGCGGCGGGGGCCGTGTCCGACGATGTCAGGCTCGCCATCGGGTCGCTGCCCGTAGGCTGCTCAGGCCCGCACGTACAATCGTGCCGTGACCCGAGACACGCACCGCCCGCTCCGCGAAGCCTGGATCGTCGAGGCCGTCCGCACCCCGATCGGCCGCTACGGCGGCGCGCTGGCCGCTGTCCGACCGGACGACCTCGCCGCAGCCGTCCTGCGGGCCGTGGTCGATCGTGCGGGCATCGACCCAGCGCTGGTCGAGGACGTCATCCTCGGCTGCGCGAACCAGGCCGGCGAGGACAACCGCAACGTCGCCCGGATGGCGCTCCTGATCGCGGGCTTCCCGGTCGAGGTCGGCGGGCAGACCGTCAACCGGCTGTGCGGCTCCGGTCTCCAGGCGATCAACACGGCGGCACACGCGATCGCCGCCGGCGACGGCGAGGTGTTCATCGGCGGCGGCGTCGAGTCGATGACCCGCGCGCCGTACGTGCAGCTCAAGCCCGAGGCCGCCTGGGACCGCGGCAACCGCGAAGCGGTCGACACGACGCTCGGCTGGCGGTTCGTCAACCCGCGCCTGGCCGAGCAGTACTACCCGTACTCGATGGGCGAGACCGCCGAGAACGTCGCCGAGCGGTGGGGCGTCTCGCGCGAGCGCCAGGACGCGTTCGCGCTCGACAGTCAGTGCCGGGCCGTGGCCGCCATCGAGGCCGGCCGGTTCGACGACCAGATCGTCCCGATCACGGTCCCGCAGCGCAAGGGCGACCCGGTCGTCGTGACGCGGGACGAGCATCCTCGTGCCGACTCGTCGATCGAGGCACTCGCCCGACTGCGGCCGGTGTTCAAGCCCGACGGCGGGACCGTGACCGCGGGCAACGCCTCGGGGATCAACGATGGCGCGTCGGCGGTGCTGCTCGTGGAGGCGGAGCGTGCCCGCGCCCTCGGCCTGCGCCCGCTGGCACGCGTGCTGTCGACCGCGGTCGCCGGCGTGGACCCGGCCGTCATGGGCATCGGGCCGGTCCCGGCGACGCGCAAGGCGCTCGACCGGGCAGGGATCGGCGTCGCCGACCTCGATCTCGTCGAGCTCAACGAGGCGTTCGCCTCGCAGGCGGTGGCCTGCATCGATGAGCTCGGTCTCGACCCGGCAAAGGTCAACGTCAACGGCGGCGCGATCGCGCTCGGCCACCCGCTCGGGATGAGCGGCGGCCGCCTGATCACGATGCTGACCCACGAGCTGCGCCGCACCGGCGGCCGCTACGGCCTGGCGACCATGTGCATCGGGGTCGGGCAGGGGATCGCCACGGTCGTCGAGCGCCTCGAGACGCCGGCCTAGGCGCGTCGTCCGCCGGCGATCCCGTCGAGGGTCGCCGTGCCGAGCACCGCCGGCAACGCATCCTGCGCTTCGCCGAAAAGGTTCGGGTCGCCGTCCGCCACGGGCATGGCTGCCGGCTCGTCAGGAGGCGACGTCGAACACGACCGAGTCAAGGATCTTTTGGAACTCGGCCTTGGCATCGTCCCCGGACCCGGGATACGAGTGGGTGAGGAACGTGACTCGCCTGCCTCCGACTTCGAGGATCCAGACCCGAGCCGTCTCGTTGAGACCCTGGACCCACCAATCACCGCCCGGGGAGTCTTGCCACAGGTAGAACTGACTGGGATCACAAGGCAGCGATGCCGGGATCGCAAGCTCGACATACGTTGCCGTGTGCCCGGCGATCGTCGTCTGGACAGGTTTGGTCGCGGTCGTATCCGGGATCTCGCCGAGCGCTTTCGCGAGGGCCTCGACCGTGGATCCGACCTTCGGACTCCGCAGGCTATGCGCGCATGGATCCGCGAAGGTGTCGTCGACGAGACTGACCACGAAGGCCATGCCGGCCGGCGGGCTCGAGGTGCCGCGGTCCGCGCCCCACGTGAACGGCTCCCAATCCGGCGGAAGGTCAACCGTGAGCTGGATAGCGGGACCGTTGACATCGGTCCCGGCAACCGTCAAGCGGGTGACCTGCTGGCTGGCGCTGGGTGCCGACGAGGGGGTGACCGCCTCGGACGACGAGGCGACCGCGGCCGGCGGCGAGGCGACGACCACAGCCGACGAGGGAGCCACGGCCGAAGACGACGGAGCCACCGTCGACGACGGAGCGACTGCCGCTGCACCGCAGGCATTGCTCGACACGACGACGGCCACCGCGGCCAGGACCATCTTGAACGGGATGTTCACGGATCTAGCCCTCCATGCCGACCACACGGGACGGCGCTCTGCGGTCGCGGCAGGCTAGGGTCCAGGACCCTTCCGCGGGGGCGCCGGGATGTCCCGGCGCTATCGCCCGGTATGAGTCCGGTACTGGCGCAGTCGTTCCATCTTTCGTCCGGGGCTGCAGTCGCTGTCGCGAAGCAATCAAAGATGGAACGAGTCGCTTGCCGCCAGACTCATGATGGGTGAGCGCGGCCACCGGGCCGCCATCAAGCCGGAAGTCCGATGCAGCGAGACCTCGTCCTTCGCGCAAGAGACGGCGACCACGACGCCTTCACGTCGCTTGCCGCGGACGCGTTCGATCGGCTGCACCGGACCGCCCGGCTGATCCTCCGCAGCGACGACATGGCGTCCGACGCCGTCCAGGAAGCGCTGATGTCGGCATGGCTCCACATCCGGGCGGTCCGGGATCCAGAACAATTCGACGCCTGGCTCCATCGGCTGCTGGTCCACGCCTGCTACCGCGAGGCCCGGCGAGTCAGACATCGCGGGATCGTCGAGATCCACGTCGACGCGCCCGATGCTCGTGGTGACCCTGACGCCCAGGAGCTGACCGCGGTTCGCGACCTGCTGGAGCGCGGGTTCCATCGCCTGACCCCCGAGCAGCGCGCCGTCCTCGTCGTCCATTACTACCTTGGGCTGCCCGACGCCGAGGCGGCCAACGTCCTCGACATCGCGGTCGGGACCTTCAAGTCCCGGCTCAACCGCGCCACGACAGCGCTTCGTGCCGCCCTCGACGCCGATGCGCGCACGCCGACCGTCGGCAGGGAGTCGATCGCATGACCGCCCACGACGACTTCGACCGAACGCTCGCCGCCTGGTTCGAGGCAGACGCCCTGTCCCCAGTGCCGGCCGGTGGCCTGGAACGGGTCGCCGAGGCCACGCGTCGCCGAACGCCCCGTCCGGTCTGGATCTCTCGTCCGGGCAGCGACTGGGTCGGCACGGTGCCCAGCGCCGGATCGAGCGGTGCGCATCCGTTCCCACTCCTGGGGGCACGGTGGTCGATCGCGCTCATCCTGCTCGTGGTGGGCATGGCGATCGTGGGTGGGGCGATCCTTGCCGGTGCCTTCCTGGACCGTCCCTCGCCGTTCCCGACCGGCCGCCTTGGCCACCTTGCCTACGGCCTTGACGGCGACATCTATGTGGCTGATTGGGATGGCGGGAACCCGGTCCGGATCGCCGATGGCGTTCTCGATCCCGGTGGCGGCGGCCCGGCCGGCTGCGGCAGCTTCTGGGGTGAGGGACCGATGTGGTCGCCCGACGGGCGCCACCTCGCCTATCGATCGGCCTGGGATGACAGCTGTCGCGCGACCTCAGGCGAAGGCAAGGTCTACATCAGCGATCCGGCAGGTCATGTGGTCGCGTCCGTCCCGGGCACCGGCTGGCTCGTCTCCTGGTCGCCGGACTCCACGCGCGTCGCAACGTCGGTCGATCTGGGGCACACATTCGGCATCTACGGACCCGACGGGGTGCGCCAGGCGCTGCTCAGCGTGCCGGCCGGGTATGAGGTGCATGGCGATTACTCCCCGGTCTGGTCGCCTGACGGGAAGTCGCTCCTGATGCCGATCGCGACGATCACGCCGTACGAGACCTCTGAGACTTGGGAGTTCCCCATCGACGGCGGAGCACCGCGGCAGGTGCCGGTCGGGGACCTGCGATCGCACCGCGAGGCCGCCTACTCGAGCGATGGGGCTCGCGTCGCGTTCATCGACTATGTCGACTCGAACTCGCTCGTGATCGCCAAGGCCGACGGCACCGAGCTGCGGGTCCTGCCCGGGGCCGTGAACGGGCCCAATGGACCCGGGAAGGGCGCCGTGTATCAGAACCTCGTCATGTCGCCGACCGGTGATCGGGTCGCCTTCATCTGGATGCCGGCCGTATACGATTCGACGTCCGATCCGGCCTTGAGCGTCTACGAGCTCCGGGTCATCGACGTGGCCAACGGCGCCGTGACGACCCTGTCCCATGAGACCGGCGAAGTCCCGATCGGCACCATCAGGTTCTCACCCGGGGGTGACCGGATCCTCTACTCGACATCGGACGTCAACTTCGTGGGGACGTCTCTCGACAGCGTCAATGTCGACGGCTCGGATCCCCAGGTGCTCGTGACGGGGACCGGCTGGGGCGATTGGCAGACGTTGCCGACCCGTCCGTAAGGAGCCGTCCGTCCCCTGGTACGAGAGTTTCGGCACGGGTGCTTGTCGAAACCTGTTGCCGTGCGTACGATGTGCACAGCACGAACGCCCTCATCTCGAAACCGACCCACGCACTCCTCCCGGAGGGATCCGCCCGATGATCGAACAGCAGCCGATGACCGTGGTCTCGCTCACCGACGCCGCAGTCGGCAAGCTCACCGAGCTGACGAAGGAAGAGACCAACCCGGCGATCGGTCTGCGCGTCTACGTCTATTCCGGCGGTTGCTCGGGCTTCCGCTACGGGATGATGCTCGAAGACGCGCCGACCCCCGAGGATCGCGTCCTGGACGTGAGCGGGATCAAGGTCTACGTCGACGGCCAGAGCGTGGACCTGCTCAAGGGCTCCCAGATCGACTACGTCGACACGCTGATGGGCGCCGGCTTCACGGTCAACAACCCGAACGCGGTCGCCGCCTGCGGCTGCGGCTCGAGCTTCCGGACCGCCGACGATGGTGGCGCGCCGAAGGGCTGCTCGCACTGACCCACGGCCGGCCTCGCGGCCGGCATCACGACCACCGACCAACCAAGCCGCCGGGCGACCGGCGGCTTCGTCGTGTCACGCCATGGGACCTCTGGTCGACACCGACGTGGCCCGGACCGGTCTAGACTCGGGTTGGACGGCGTTCCGCGTCGCCCGAGGCCTCGGAACCCTCGAGGGGATGGTCGATGCAGATCCCGCTCTTCCCGCTGCATACGGTCCTCTGCCCGGGCATCGTGCTGCCGCTCCACATCTTCGAGGACCGCTATCGGGCGCTGACCCGCCACTGCCTCGACAACGGCGCACCGTTCGGGGTCGTGCTCATCCGCGAGGGCCGGGAGGTGGGGGATGGGCGCTCGCTCGCGCTGGCCGGCGTGGGCGCCCTGGTCGAGATCCGTGAGGCGGGCCGATACCCGGATGGCCGGTACGACCTGCTGGCCGCAGCGACCGGCCGCTTCGCGATCGACGCCGTGGATCCGGAACGGGAGCCGTACCTGGTCGCGGACGTCACGCCGCTCGAGGACGAGGTCGGTGACGAGGCACGCGCCGAGCGGCTCGCGGCCTCGGCCATCCGCCGGTTCGTCCGCTATCTCGAGCTCATGCGCGCACGTGATGGCGAGACGACCGAAGCCCTCGACATCCGGGTCGAGGTGGATGCCGGCCGGTCGACCGATGATGACGACGCGTCCGACGAGGATCTGGTCGACGCGATGATCGATGTCTTCGGCGACGCCGAGGTCGAGGGCCACCCGGGCGCGCTGGAGATCGAGGAGGTCGGCGAGCCGCCCGCGGCGGACCGGCGGACCGATCTCGTCATCCCAGACGATCCGACGGTCCTGTCCTACCTGCTGTCGGGGATCGTCCAGATCGAGCTGCCGCGCCGGCAGGCGCTGCTCGAGGCCGCGACGACGGTCGAGCGCCTGGCCGCGCTCATCCGGCTGCTCGATCGCGAGGTGCTGCTGCTGGGCAGCCGGCTGCGGCTGTTCGCGCCGGACCCGCGGCTGATGCGCGGCCCGCGCCGCAGCTAGCGACTCGGGCGCTCAGCGCGCCTCGAAGGAGCGCTTCGAGAGCCCGTAGAAGTAGCCCTCGATGGCGAACTCGGGGGCGTCATCGGGCTTCGCGACCGCCCCGAGAGTCACGAACAGCGGCGCAAAGTGCTCGACGGTCGGGTGGGCATAGGGCATCCCCGGCGCCTTGTCACGGAACGCGAACAGCTCGTCGAGGTCGCCGCGGACGAGCGCCTCGGTCGCCCACTGGTCGAAGTCGATCGACCATTGCGGCGCGCCTGGCTTGCCCATGAAGTATTCGTGGACGAACGGCAGGCCGTGGGTCATGAAGCCGCTGCCGACGATCAGCACGCCCTCGTCGCGCAGCGGCGCAAGCCGGCGGCCGACCTCGAACAGGTGCTGCGGGTCGAGGTCCGGCATCGACATCTGGAGGACCGGGATGTCGGCGTTCGGGTACATCGCCTTGAGCGGGACCCACGCCCCGTGGTCGAGGCCGCGGGTCTCGCGCTCGAGGACCGGCTCGTTGGATGGCATCAGCCCGCGGATCCTGGCGGCCAGGTCGGGCGCCACCGGCGCGTCGTAGGTCATGTCGTAGTAGTGCTGCGGGAACCCGTAGAAGTCGTAGACGAGCGGGACCGGGTGTGTCGCGCTCAGCGCCATCGGCGCGGTCTGCCAATGCGCGCTGACGATCAGGATCGAGCTCGGTCGCGGGAGGGATCCGGCCCATGCGCCCAGCTCGCCCATCCACTCGGCGTCCTCGAGCAACGGCGGGGCGCCGTGGCCGAGATAGATGGCGGGCATCGGCTCGATCGTCGCGTCGGTCATGGCCCAAGTGTGCAACAAGTCGGTCAAGGGGTCCGGGGGCGGGCACCTGCACAGGGCCGCAAACGGTTGTCGATATCTTGCAGTACGATGCCGGGCATGACGAGACGGTTGGCGGAGGTCGCGCGCAAGGTCGGCGTGAGTGAGGCGACCGTCAGCCGGGTGCTGAACGGCAAGCCCGGTGTCGCGGAACCGACGCGGCAAGCCGTCCTGACAGCCCTCGATGTCCTCGGCTACGAGCGACCCACCAAGCTCCGTGGCGAGCGGGCACGCCTTGTCGGCCTGGTCCTGCCCGAGCTGCAGAACCCGATCTTCCCTGCGTTCGCGGAGGTCCTCGGCGTCGCCCTCGCCCAGCGCGGGTTCACGCCGGTGCTCTGCACCCAGACCGCCGGCGGCGTGTCCGAGGCGGACTACGTCGAGCTGCTGCTCCAGCAACAGGTCTCGGGGGTCGTGTTCGCGGGCGGGCTGTACGCGCAGGAGGACGCGCCCCACGGTCATTACGCACGGCTTGCCGAACGCGGGTTGCCGACCGTCCTCGTCAACGCGTCGATCGACGGGCTCGGGTTCCCGCGCGTCTCGTGCGACGACGCCGTCGCAGTCGAGCAGGCGCTCGGCCACCTGCTCTCGCTCGGCCATAGCCGCATCGGCGTGCTCGCGGGCCCGATCGATCACATCCCCTCGCGACGCAAGATCGCCACCGCCCGGGCCATGGCCGACAAGGCCGGGATCTCGCTCGGACCTGACCGGATCGCCCATGCCTGGTATTCGATCGAGGCCGCGCAGGCCGGCGCCGCGCGACTCATCGAGGCGGGGGTGACCGGGATCCTGTGTGCGAGCGACCTGATGGCGCTGGGCGCGATCCGCGCGGCCAAGCGCGCGGGTCGGAGCGTCCCGGGAGACCTGTCGATCGTCGGCTTCGACGACTCGTTCCTGATGAACTGCACCGAGCCACCGCTCACGACCGTGCGTCAGCCGATCGAGCCGATGTCACGCATGGTCATCGAGCTGCTGGCCCAGCAGGTCGCCGGTGCGCCGATCCAGCACGACGAGCTGCTGTTCGAGCCGGAGCTCGTGGTCCGGGCTTCGACGGGGCCCGCGCCGACCAACTAGCCACCCATCCGGTCCCTTGCGCGGTCATCGGGCGAGGTGCTGCCAACTTCCGCCCGTCAAATGTTTCGTTCTTGCATTGTCTTGTCGAGTCGTGTACCTTGCGGCGCAATGACGACGAGATTGCGCTCGAGTGACGGCGACGCAACGGATCCGGCCGATGCTCGTTCACTCCAGACGATGACCGAATCGCGCGTCGAGACCGGCCGCCCCGTCGCCGCCGGCCGGGCGCGCGACGACCGCGCATGGTGGCGCGACGCCGTCATCTACGAGCTCTACGTGCGGAGCTTCGCCGACGGCAACGGCGATGGCATCGGCGACATCGCCGGGGTCCGGTCGCGGTTGCCCTACCTGGCCTCGCTCGGCATCGATGCCATCTGGTTCACCCCGTGGTACCGGTCCCCGCTGGCGGACGGCGGCTACGACATCGCCGACTACCGAGCGATCGACCCGGCTTTCGGCACCCTCGAGGAAGCGGAGCGACTCATCGCCGACGCGGCCGCACTCGGGATCCGGACCATCGTCGACGTGGTCCCCAATCATGTTTCCGACCAGCACCCCTGGTTCCAGGCCGCGCTCGCGTCTCCTCCCGGCTCCGCCGAGCGAGCGCGGTTCTGGTTCCACCCGGGTCGCGGTCCGCAGGGCGACGAGATCCCCACGGGCTGGCCATCCAACTTCTCCGGGCCGTCCTGGACGAGGACGACCGATCCCGATGGCACGCCGGGCGAGTGGTACCTGCACCTCTTCTCCGCGGCCCAGCCGGACCTCAACTGGGACCATCCGGACGTCCGTCACGAACACGAGGCGATCATCCGGTTCTGGCTCGATCGTGGGGCGGCAGGCATCCGGATCGACTCGGCCGCTTTGCTGGTCAAGGACCCGAGCCTGCCGGAGATCCCCGCCGAGCCGGCGGCCGGCCAGCATCCGAACACGGACCGCGACGACCTGCACGACATCTATCGGAGCTGGCGCGCCATCGCCGACGGCTACCCGGGCTCGCGGATCCTGGTCGGCGAGCTGTGGCTGCCCGACGTCGAGCGCTTCGCGAAGTACCTGCGGCCGGACGAGCTCCACACGGCGTTCAACTTCGACTTCATGGCCCAGCCCTGGGACGCGTCGGGGATGCGTGCCTCGATCGATGCGACGCTCGCCGCCCACGCCCCGGTCGATGCCCCCGCGACCTGGCTCATCTCGAACCACGATGTGACCCGGCCGGTGACCCGCTACGGGCAGGAGGACTCGTCGTTCGCCTTCGTCCGCAAGCGGCGCGGGACCCCGACCGACCTCGAGCTCGGGATGCGCCGCGCGCGTGCCGCCGCGCTCCTCGCCGCCGCGCTGCCCGGCTCCCTGTACATCTACCAGGGCGACGAGCTCGGGCTCGAAGAGGTCCAGGACCTGCCCGAGCACCAGCTCGAGGACCCGATGCATTTCCGCTCGGGTGGAGAGGATCCCGGCCGTGACGGGTGTCGGGTCCCTCTCCCGTGGTTCGGTGACGAGCGGCCGTTCGGGTTCAGCCCGGCGGGAACCTCTGCCGAGCCGTGGCTCCGCCAGCCGACGACCTGGGTCGCACGAACGGTCGACATCCAGGACCGCGATCCCGCGTCGATGCTCAACCTCTACCGCGACGCGCTACGGATCCGGCGGCACGAGCCCAGCCTCGGTGATGGCCCGCTGCGCTGGCTGGAGGCGCCCGATGGCGTGCTGGCCTTCCTCCGTGGTGACGACTTCCTGGCCATCACCAACCTGGGGAGCGACGCCGTCGCCCTGCCGTCCGAAGCCGACCTGCTCCTCGTCAGCACCGCGCTCGACGACGGATGCCTGCCACCCGACGCGTCGGCGTGGCTGCGGATCGATCCAGAGACTCTCGCCCGATCGCACTGGCCGACAAGGGAAGCGGAATGAGGAGGAGCCGATGACTTCCGGGTCGTCGCGTCGGAAGGACGCGGACAGACGTTCCAAGACGGTCCACCGCAGAAACGATGAAAGTGGAGTGAACGAGTGATGACAGGTTCTCCCCCGCACCGGCTCGGTGTCCTGGCCTTCATGGCCGTCACCGCGATCCTCGTCACCGCGTGCGGGTCCACCGCCACGTCCTCGGCCCCGGCGACCACGGCGCCGACCGCATCGGCCGCGGCCGTCGCGACCGCCTCGGCCGATCCGAATGCCGGCCACGAGCCGGTCACCATCAGCGTCGGCGTCCTCCGGCCGGGGGCCACCCAGGAAGCGGTCGACGCGCTGAACCTCCAGATCAAGGAGTTCGAGACCAAGTACCCGTGGGTCACCGTGACCCCCGAGGAGTACAACTGGACGGCCCCGACGTTCACCGCGGCGCTTGCCGCCGGCACGCTCCCGGACGTGTTCACGATCCCGTTCACAGACGGCAAGGGCCTCATCGCCCAGCACCAGATCGTGAACATCAACGACCGCGTCCAGGCGCTGCCCTACATCGACAAGTTCAACAAGAACGTCCTGGTCAACGGGCAGGACGCCGATGGCAAGATCTGGGCCATCCCGACCCAGGCCTACGGCATGTCGCTGACCTACAACCGCACGCTGTTCACGGCAGCCGGGCTGGATCCCGACAAGCCACCGACGACCTGGGATGAGATCCGGGCCGACGCCAAGGCGATCGCCCAGAAGACCGGCGTCGCCGGCTACGCCGAGATGGCGACCGAGAACACCGGCGGCTGGCAGCTCACGACGGCCACCTACGCACTCGGCGGCCGGATGGAGACGGTCGGCTCCGATGGCAAGGTCACCGCGACCCTCAACAACCCCGCCACCAAGCAGGCGCTGGCCAACCTCAAGACCCTCCGCTGGGATGACAACTCCATGGGGTCGACCTTCGACTATGCATGGGGCACCATCAACCAGGCGTTCGCCTCGGGTCAGGTCGGCATCTTCACCGGTGGTTCCGACCTCTACACCGCGATGGTCCAGAACAACAACCTGAACCCGGCCGACTACGGCGTCTCCATCATCCCGCTCGCCAGCGACCCGAACGCGGGCGTCCTCGGCGGCGGCACACTCGCGGCGGTCAACGTCGTGACCACCGACGCGCAGCGCGACGCCGCCGTCCAGTGGATCGACTTCTACTACATGCAGAAGCTGCTCACCCAGGATGGCGCGGTGGCCGATGCCCAGGCCCTCAAGGCCAATAACCAGCCCGTCGGCGTGCCGGCCCTGCCGATCTTCGACAAGGCCACCTACGACGAGTCCCAGACGTGGATCAAGGACTACATCAACGTCCCGACGGCCCAGATGACCCACTTCACGTCGCAGATCTTCGACCAGCAGCTGGTCAATGAGCCCACAGCCCACACGCAGGACCTGTACGCCGCGCTCGACCCCGTCGTGCAGGCGGTCCTGACCGACAAGAATGCGAACGTCGACGCACTGCTCGACGCCGCCAACACCCAGGTCCAGGCGATCCTCGACAAGCCTTGACCCGAAGCGGTCGGTGGGGCCCTTCCTCCAGGGGGCCCCACCGCCGCTCACCCCGAACCGGTCGAGATGTCATAGTCCGGCCGGCAACGAGCCCGCGACAGAGGTGAGACGACGGCATGGGTGCCTACACGGACACGGCGGCCCCCGCCCGTGACGTCGAGCGCCGCCGAGCCGCCCGCTTGAGAGTGTCGAGGGACGGGCTGAGCACGCTCGTCTTCCTCCTGCCGTTCCTGATCGTCTTCGGCGTCTTCGCCTGGTTCCCGATCCTGCGGGCGTTCGTGATGAGCGTCCAGGTGACGAACCTCGTGTCGGACCCGGTCTTCGTCGGGCTGGACAACTTCGCCCGCGTCCTGGCCGACCCGCTCCTCGGCATCGCCGTTCGGAACACGGCCTGGTTCGCTCTCCTCGCCCTCGTCTTCGGGTTCCCGATCCCGATCATCCTCGCCGTCCTCATCAGCGAGACGCGGCGGCATCGCGGCCTGTACAGCGCCCTGGTCTACCTGCCGGTCGTCATCCCGCCGGTGGTGTCCGTCCTCCTGTGGCGGTTCTTCTTCAATGCCGCACCGACCGGCGTGTTCAACACGATCCTCGGCTGGTTCGGGATCCCGCCGCAGTCGTGGCTCCAGGACGCGGGGAGCGCCATGCCATCGATCGTCATCGAGGCGACCTGGGCAGCAGCCGGCGGGACGGTGATCATCTACCTCGCGGCCCTGCTGAGCGTGCCGGCCCAGCTGTACGAGGCGGCAGAGGTCGACGGCGCCTCGATCTGGCAGAAGATCTGGCACATCACCCTGCCGCAGATGCGGGCGATCCTGTTCGTCACGCTCATCCTCCAGCTCATCGCGACGTCGCAGCTGTTCACCGAGCCGCTCCTGTTCACGGGCGGCGGACCGGCCAACGCGACGATGACCGTCCTGCTGCTGATCTATCGCTACGCGTTCCAGAACAGCCTCGGCGGCGACTACGGGATGGCCGCCGCGCTGAGCGTCATGCTGGCCGGCTTCCTGGCGATCTTCACCGCGGTCTACTTCTGGCTCACCCGCTCATGGAGCACGAGCGCATGAGGCGGCGGCTGCCGCGTCGTGGCGGCACCTCGAAGGCGAGCACGACCGAGCGAGGGATGATCTCGTCGGCCGACTGGCGCGGTCGCCGGTTCCGCTGGTCGATGAACGCGATCCTCGGGACCACCCTGGTCGTGCTGCTGATCGTCGGGCTCGGACCGCTGGTGTGGATGGTCAAGTCGTCGATCACGCCGACCCAGGACACGCTCCGGACGCCGATGGCCCTGTTCCCCCACGGGATCGACTTCGCCAACCTCCTCACGGCCTGGTCGCGCACGCACATCGACCGGTACCTGTGGAACACGGTGCTGATCGCGTTCGGCTCGTGGGTCGTCCAGATCACGGTGGCGACGACCGCGGGGTTCGCGCTGTCGGTGCTGCGGCCGCGTTTCCGGCGGGTGCTGCTCGGCCTGGTGATCGCCACGCTGTTCGTGCCGCCGATCGTGCTGCTCGTGCCGCTCTACCTGACCGTCGTCGACATGCCGGTCGTGCACGTCAGCCTGATCGATTCGTTCTGGGGCGTCTGGCTGCCGGCCGGCGCGAGCGCCGTGAACATCGTGCTGATGACCCGCTTCTTCGACAGCCTGCCGCGCGAGATCTTCGAGGCCGCCCGGGTCGACGGCGCCGGTCCGTTCCGGCTGTTCTGGTCGGTCGTCCTGCCGATGTCGAAACCGATCCTCGGGGTCGTCTCGGTGTTCGCGGTCATCGCGACGTGGAAGGACTACCTGTGGCCGCTGCTGGTGCTCCGCAACCCGGACCTGCAGCCGCTGTCGGTGCGGCTGCCGACGCTCCAGCCGACGACCGAGCTCGACGTGTTCATCGCGGCGCTGACGATCTCGAGCATCATCCCGATCGCCCTGTTCCTGGTCTTCCAGCGGATGTTCCTGAGTGGAGCAGGTCTGAGCGGAGCGATCAAGGGATAACGAGCCCGGCGGCAGCCGAGAGTCGCCGGCCGGCTCCCGTGGCTCGCCATGTTCCTGCCAGGCACCAGATCGCGATATCTGAGCGTGGTGAGCGTGCTGGATCGACAGGATCTGTAAGAACTCGGCCGCGACCACGCTCAGATATCAGAAAAGTGTTCCTCACAGGAACCTTGCCGGGGCCGGGGCCGGGGCCGGGGCCGGCGGGGCCGGGGCCGGGTCGGACGTGACCGCGTTCGGCGGCCCTGCCCGGGCCGACAGCCGCTACTCGCTGAAGCGCTCTTCCTTCCACGGGTCCGCGTCGTTGTTGTACCCGTAGCGTTCCCAGAACCCGAGCTGGTCGTGGTCCAGGAACTCGAGGCCGCGGATCCACTTGCTGCTCTTCCAGAAATAGCGCTTGGGGATGACCAGGCGGAGCGGATAGCCGTGCTCCGATTCGAGCGGCGCGCCACCGAACGTGTCGGCCAGGATGACGTCGTCGTCATCGAGCACGGACAGCGGGACGTTCGCCGTGTAGCCCTGCTCGGCGTGCGAGACGACGTGCGTGGCGGTCGGGCGGACGCCGGCCATCTCCAGGATCGTCTGGATGGCGACGCCCTCCCACGTGGTGTCGAGCTTCGTCCAGCGCGTGACGCAGTGGATGTCCGTCTCGATCGTCTTGCGCGGCAGGTCCTTGAACTGCTGCCACGTCAGGGTGAATGGCGCGTCGACCTCCCCCCAGACCTTGAAGTCCCAGGTGGCGAGGTCGACGTGCGGCACGGAGCCGTAGTGGAGGACCGGGAACTTGTCCGTCTTGTACTGGCCGGGCGGGATGCGCCCCGCGATGGCTGGGTCCTGGTCGCGGGTGCCGAAGAGTCGTTCGAACATGGGCTGGGCGTTCCTCGAAACGGTGGGCTGCTGACGAAATCCTCTCACATGCGTACGACGGTCCCGTGACCGGGACCGGCCGGTGCTGCGGTACCCTTCGCGCGATGCCCACGTCCGAGGCCACCGCCAGCCCGCGGCTCATCATCGTGATGCCCGCCTACAACGCCGCCCGGACGCTGGAGCGGACGTATGCGGACATCCCGCACGACCTCGTCCACAAGATCATCCTGGTCGATGACGTGTCGCGCGACGACACGGTCGAGATCGCCCGGCAGCTCGGTCTCGACGTCATCATCCACAGCCAGAACCGGGGCTACGGCGGCAACCAGAAGACGTGCTACGACGCGGCGCTCGCGGCAGGCGCCGACATCGTCGTGATGCTCCACCCCGACTACCAGTACGACGCGACCCGCATCCCGGCGCTCATCGCCCCCATCGCGGCCGGCACGCGCGACCTGATGCTCGGCAGCCGCTTCCTCGGTGACCCGCTGGCGGGCGGGATGCCGCGCTGGAAGTACGTCAGCAACCGCTTCCTGACCGGGCTCGAGAACTTCGCATTCGGGCTCCACCTGTCCGAGTACCACACGGGCCTGCGCGCCTACAGCCGCCACCTGCTCGAGACCGTCCCCTACGCCCTCAACAGCGACGACTTCGTGTTCGACCAGGAGCTGATCGCACAGGTCGTGGCGGCCGGGATGGCCGGCCGCATCGGCGAGATCGCGGTCCCGACCCGCTACTTCGACGAGGCCTCGTCGGTGGGCTTCCGGCGGAGCGTGGTGTATGGGCTGTCCACGCTGCGGGTGGTCGCCCGGTTCGTCCTGCACCGGCTGCGGGTCCGCCGCTCACCCAAGTTGTCCGCCCGTCGTCGTCGCCCGGACTGAGTCGATGCGGATCAGCCGGAACGCGTTGCTGCGTGGGACGATCGGGATCGCCATCAGCGTCGCGGCGATCTGGATCCTCATCCGCTCCGTCGACCTCAACGCGGCGTTCGACGGTCCTGCGCACGGCGTCGCCGGCCTGGATCCTGGTCATGCTCGTGACGACGACCATCGACATCGGCGCACGCGGGGCTCGCTGGCGGACCCTGCTCGCGCCGATCGCCCCGCTCCGATACCGCCGTGTCCTCGGCTACACCTACATCGGCTATCTGGCCAACAACGTCCTGCCGGCGCGACTCGGGGAGCTGTACCGCAGCCACGCGCTGGGTGAGGGCGAAGGCATCAGCCGGACGACGGTCCTGGGCACGGTCGTCGTCGAGCGCGTCGTCGACACCGTCATGGTCGTGGCCATCGCCTCGGTCGCGGTGCTGATCCTGAGCGTCCGCGGCGCCATGAGCAGCGCGGTCCTGCTCGGGCTGGCATTCATCTCGTTGGTGGTCATCGTGCTCGGCCTCGGGATCGCCGCGCATCGCCTGCCCGGGGCGGCGCGGGCGACCGAGATCATCGCCCGCCGTCCGCGTCTGCTCGAGCTCCTGCGACGACTGCGCGAGGGCCTCGCGGTCGCCGGCCGGCCGAGCGTGGTGATCGGCGCCATCGCGTTCAGCGCGCTGGCCTGGGCGGCATCGACGGCGACCTTCCTTGCCGCCGGCCAGGCGGTCGGCGTGCAGCTGTCGGTCGCCCAGGCGGCACTGATGACCAGCGGCGTGGCGCTCGTCTCGATCGTCCCGGCCGGCCCGGGCTTCGTCGGGACGTTCGAGCTGACGGTGGTCGCCATCGCCGACAGCCTCGGCATCCCGCGCGACTCGGCGTTCGCGCTCGGGCTGCTGGTCCATCTCGCGATCCTCGGGACGACCTCGCTCGGTGGCGTCATCGCGCTCGTGGCCCTCCGCCGGCGGGAGGCGGCGGCGACGCGAACGACCGAGATCGCGGCTCCGTGACCGGGACGGCGGCGGAACCTCCGGCGCCGGATCCCACCGCGGCTCGACCGGCCGGGGCCTTCCCGCACGTCTTCGAGCCGCTGACGCTGCGGCACCGGACGCTGCGCAGCCGGATCACGTTCGGGGCGCACACCGCGAACATGGCCGAGGACGGTCTGCCGGGCGAGCGCCACATCGGCTACTACCGCGAGCGGGCGCTCGGCGGCGCCGGGATGATCGTGGTCGAGCCGGTCCCGATCCATCGCACCGGTGTCCTGACCCGCGGCAACTTCCGCCACGACGACGACGCGATCATCCCGGCCTTCCGGCGCGTGACGGATGCGTGCCGCGAGGCGAACCCTGACGTCGTGCTGATCCACCAGCTGTATCACGTCGGCCAGCACGGCGACGCCGACAACTCGTTCGCGCCGAACTGGTCGCCGTCGGGATTGCCGTCGTACCACGACGCCGACGGCAGCCATGCGATGACGGCCGACGAGATCGAGACGCTGATCGAGGGGTTCGTGGCAGCCGCCGGCCGGGCGAAGGCGAGCGGCTTCGACGGGATCGAGATCTTCGCCGCCTACCACGCGGTCGTCGACCAGTTCTGGGGGTCCTGGTCGAACCGGCGGACCGACGCGTGGGGCGGCTCGTTCGAGAACCGGATGCGGTTCTCGTCGGAGATCCTGCGCCGGATCCGCGAGCGCTGCGGCGAGGAGTTCATCATCGGGCTGGCGGTCAGCGCCGACCCGGGCTCACCGGCGATGCCGTCCGTCGAGGAGCTGGCCCGGATCGTGGCCTGGCACGATGAGCGCCGGCTGATGGACTACGTGACCTGCGGAACGGGCTCCTACTTCGACTTCCACCAGATCATCCCGCCGTCGCTCTACGACCAACGGCTCGGCGAGCCGTTCGCGGCGGCGCTCAAGGCTGTCGTCCGGCACGCCCGCGTCCAGGCCGAGAGCCACATCCGGACGCCCGAAGCCGCCGAGGCGGTCCTCGCCGCCGGCCATGCCGACATGGTCAGCATCGTCCGCGGCCAGATCGCCGACCCGCACCTGGTCGCCAAGGCCCGAGCCGGCCGCGCCGACGAGGTCCGCCCGTGCATCTCGTGCAACCAGCTGTGCTGGGGCCGTCGCTCGCGCGACTACTGGATCTCGTGCCTCGTCAACCCGTCGGCCGGGCGCGAGTGGGAGTGGGGCGGCGACCGGTTCGAGCCGGCTGCGACACCCCGTCGCGTCCTGGTCGTGGGCGGCGGACCGGCGGGGCTGGAGGCGGCACGGGTCGCCGCGGAACGGGGCCACGAGGTCACGCTGATGGAGCGCGGCGACGCTCTCGGCGGGCAGTTCCGCCTCGCCGGGCTCCAGCCGTCACGCGGCCAGATCCTCGACCTGCTCGCCTGGTTCGGCCGGCGGCTCGATGCGCTCGGGGTGGATGTCCGGCTCGGCGTCGAGGCCGGTCCCGACGACGTCGCCGCGGCCGCGGCCGATGTCGTCATCGTGGCCACCGGCTCGCGACCGCCGCGGACGGGGTTCCAGCGCGCGCTCCCGCTCGTCGACCGGCTCCCCGGGGTGGACGCGAGCGACGTCTTCGCCATCCAGGACGTGCTGGACGGCACGGCCGCTCCCGGACACCGGGTCGTCGTGCTCGACGATCTCGGCGACTGGCGAGGCCTGGGGACTGCCGTCCACCTCGCGGAGGCGGGCCACGACGTGACGATCCTGACCGCAGCGCCCGTCGTAGCGGGCGGCCTCTTCCACAGCGCCGCCGACGGTCCGCTTCGCAGGCGGTACGGGCTCGCCGGAGGCGAGTCGATCACGTCGGCCTGCATCACGGGCTGGCGGGATGGGATCGCGACGATCCGCTCGACGCAGACCGGCGACCTGTCCGAGGTGCCCGCCGACGCGCTGGTCATCGCCGAGACCCCGGTCGCGGTGACCGCCCTGGCCGACGCCCTGGCCGCCCGCGGCGTGGGATTCGACCACATCGGCGACTGCGTCGCGCCCCGGCGTGCCAGCCTTGCCTTCTACGAGGGCCGGGAGCTGGCGCTGCGTCTCTGAAACCGGACGCCTACCATGTCGGGGCACCCAACCGCCTGCGCCGAACCCGAGGAGGCCAGATGACTGCCCAGGACCTCGAACATCCGGCGGTCCGTCGCGGTCGGGCCGCGCGCCAGACCGAGCGCCTGGCACGGCACATGGACACCCTGCCATTCCTGACCCGCAAGCTGCCGCCGGTCGAGGTCATCGGGGTCGGCGGGTTGGAGCAGATCGAATCCAATGCCGACACCCTCCTCGAGCAGGTCGGCATCGAGATCGTCAACTTCCCCGACGCGGTCGAGATCTTCCGTGGGGCCGGCGCCGACGTGACCGGCACGCGGGTCCGCTTCCCAAGAGGGATGTGCCGTTCGCTCGTCCAGGCGACCGCTCCCGCCCTGTTCACGCAGCGTGCCCGCAACCCCGCCCGCAGCGTCGAGATCGGCGACCCGTACATGGTCCTCGTACCGACCTACGGCTCGCCGTTCATCCACAACCTCGACGAGGGCCGGCGCTACGCCACGATCGAGGACTTCCGCAATTTCGTGAAGCTGACCTACACGAGCCGGACGCTCCACCACGGCGGCGGGACGCTGTGCGAGCCGGTCGACCTGCCAGTCAACAAGCGCCACTTCGAGATGGTCTACAGCCACATCCGCTACTCGGACCGGGCGTTCATGGGCTCGGTCACCCACCCGAGCCGGGCCCAGGATTCGGTCGACATGGCGCGCATCGTGTTCGGCGCCGAGACCATGGAGCGCGAGCACGTGATCATGGGTCTGGCCAACGCCAACTCGCCCATGTCGTGGGACTTCAACATGCTCGGCTCGGCCAAGGTCTACGCCGAGAACAACCAGATCATGCTCATCACGCCGTTCATCCTCGGCGGCGCGATGGCCCCGGTGACCGTCGCGGCGCAGGCGACCCAGACGCTCGCCGAGGCCCTGGCCGGGATGGCGTTCTGCCAGATCGTCCGGCCCGGCGCGCCGGTCATCTTCGGCTCGTTCGCGTCGTCGATGTCGATGCAGTCGGGCGCGCCGACCTTCGGGACCCCGGAGCCGCAGCTCGTCCTGTTCGTGCTGGCGGCGCTCGCCCGCCGGCTCGGCGTCCCGTTCCGGAGCGGCGGCAACTTCACGGCGTCCAAGCTGCCCGACTACCAGGCGGCCTACGAGAGCGCGATCAGCTACCTGACGACGATCCAGGCCGGCGTCAACTTCAACCTCCACACCGCGGGCTGGCTGGAGGGCGGCCTGGCGATCGGCTACGAGAAGTTCATCCTCGACGAGGACCAGGCCTCGATGACCGAGGCCTACATCAGGGGCGTCGACCAGACCGACAACGGCTACGCGCTCGACGCCATGCTGGCGGGCGGCCCGGGCCAGCACTTCCTGGGCTCGCCGCACACGCTGGCCAACTTCGAGAACGCGTTCTGGCGCTCCGAGCTGTCGAACAACGACAGCTTCGAGCAGTGGGAGATCGACGGCGGGCTCGATGCCGCCCAGCGGGCGAACCTGCGCTGGAAGCGCCGGCTGGCCGAGTACGAGATGCCGCCGCTCGACGACGCGATCCACGAGGAGCTCCTCGACTGGCTCGCACGACGCCGGGCGAGCTTCCCCGATTCGGACGTCTGACTCGTCGCCGCGACGATCGATGACCGCCACGGACCCGCTCCTCCAGCCATTCCAGCTCCGCCACCTGACGCTCCGCAACCGGATCATGAGCCCGAGCCATGAGCCGGCCTACGCCGAGGACGGCAAGCCGAAGCTCCGCTACCAGCTCTACCACGAGGAGAAGGCGAAGGGCGGCATCGCGCTGACGATGTTCGGCGGGTCGACCAACGTCGCGCCGGACTCGCCGCCCGTGTTCGGCCAGCTGTACGCCGGCGACGACGACATCATCCCGTGGTTCCGGCAGATGGCCGAGCGGATGCACGCCCACGGCACCGCGACCATGGTCCAGCTCACCCACCTCGGGCGGAGGACCGTGGCCGACGACGGCGACTGGCTGCCGACGATCTCGGCGTCATCGGTCCGCGAGCCGGCTCACCGGAGCTTCCCCAAGGAGATGGAGGAGGCCGATATCCGGCGGGTCGTCCGGGCCTTCGGCGACGCCGCCCGGCGGTGCAAGGAAGGCGGCCTCGACGGCATCGAGCTCGAAGCGTACGGGCACCTGATCGACCAGTTCTGGTCGCCGCTCGTCAACCAGCGATCAGACCGGTATGGCGGATCGCTCGAGAACCGGATGCGCTTCGCGATCGAGGTCCTCGAGGCCATCCGAGGCGAGGTCGGCGACGGGTTCGTCGTCGGCATCCGGATGAGTGGCGCGGAGGATGTGCCGGGCGGCCTGACCGAGTCGGACTGCCTGGCCATCGCCACGGCCCTGTCGCGGACCGGGATGATCGACTTCGTCAACGTCGTCAAGGGCTCGATCGCGACGGACGAGGCTCTGTCGCACGTCATCCCGGGGCTCGGGACGCCGCTCGGGCCGGGTCTCGAGCTGGCCGGACGGTTCCGGGAGCGGCTGTCCCTGCCGGTCTTCCACGCCGCTCGGATCGCCGACGTCGCGACCGCCCGGTACGCTGTCGCCGAGGGGCTGGTCGACATGGTCGGGATGATGCGGGCGCACATGGCCGACCCGCACATCGTCCGCAAGCTCGAGGCGGGCCAGGTGGACCGGATCCGGCCGTGCGTCGGGATCTCGTACTGCCTCAATCGCATCTACGTCGGTCTCGACGGGCTGTGCATCCACAACGTGGCGACCGGGCGCGAGGAGACGATCCCGCAGCTCACGGTCCCGAGCGCCGGCCCGCGCCGGACGGTCGTCGTCGTGGGGGCGGGCCCCGCCGGCCTCGAGGCCGCCCGGGTCGCCGCGGAGCGCGGCCACCGTGTCGTCGTGTTCGAAGCAGCCTCCGAGCCGGGCGGACAGATCCGCCTGGCGGCGCGCGCGACGCCTCGCCATGCAGACCTCATCGGCATCGTCGACTGGCTCGTGGCCGAGTGCCGCCACGCGGGCGTCGAGTTCCGCTTCGACACCGTTGCGGATCGCGCCGACATCGCCGCCTTGGCGCCGGACGTGGTGGTCGTCGCCACCGGCGGAGCTCCGCGGTTGCCGGCCCTGACCGAGGGCGGGGACCTGGTCGTGACCACCTGGGACGTGATCGGCGGGGCGGTCACGCCGTCACGCGGCGCGGTCCTCGTGTTCGACGACCACGGCGCCGAAGCCGCCCTGTCCTGCGCCGAACGCATGGCTGCCGCCGGCTCGACGGTCGAGATCGTCACGCCCGATCGCCACGTCGGGCTCGAGGTGCTCGGCACCGACTACCCGGCCTACCTGGCGGCGTTCTACGCGGCGGACGTTCGGATGACGCCCGACCACCGCGTGGTCGCGGTGCGACGGACGGCGGATCGACGGCTCGAGGTCGACCTGGAGAGCGATTACAGGTCCGGGACGACCCATCGCGTCGTCGACCAGGTCGTCGTCGAGCACGGGACGATCCCGAACGCCGAGCTCTATCTCGATCTCCGTCCCGGGTCGTCGAACGACGGCGAGGTGGACCTCGACGCCTATCTCGCGGGCCGGCCGCAGGCGGTCGACGTCAACGAGGATGGGACCTACCAGCTGTTCCGGATCGGCGACGCGGTCGCCAGCCGCAACATCCACGCCGCGATGTACGAAGCACGTCGCGTCGCGATGACACTCTAGGGAGCCACCAGCCGGAGTCGGCGGGACGGATCCGTTTGCCGCGCGATCTCGGGTCTTGCGCTGCGCCATATGATGGCCGCCACGATGCGGGCCGATCGGCTTGGTCGCGAGACGCAATCACCCGGGAGGGGTCGATGGGATCGCGGACCGTCGTCGCGTTGAGCATCATCCCGCTCGTCCTCGCGGCATGCGGCGCCGGCGCGACTGCCCCATCGGGTCCCGCCTCGAGCTTCGGTCCGTTCGATCGCGCCCAGGTCGACAACCTCACGGCGCAGGGCTTGAGCGAAGGCCAGGCGATCATCCTGGCGATGAGCACCATCTCGGTCGTGTCGGCAGACGACCACAGCGCACACGTCGTGGAGACACTGCCGACCGGCGAGACGGCGGATATCGCGATCGCGCTGACGCCGGCGTCCACCGGCGACCCATCGCAGCTGACGACGACCGCCGAGGCGACTCCCGGCGGGTTCGCCGTCACCCTTCGCTACTTCGTTCCTCACGCGACCTCAGGCATCCCGGCGCGACTCGCCCTCGATCGGGCACCCGTCGGGGCTCCAGGCGTGGCGCCCGCTGACGAGACCGGCGGCCAGGTCGTCGTCCGGGTCGGGATCCAAAAGGGGACCGAGCAGGTCTTCGACATCTACGTGGAGCACCTCCAGTCGTATCTCGAGGCCGAGGGCAAGCTCGACCCGTTCGTCCAGGGCATCAAGGCCGTCGGATCGGTGTTCGACGCCCTCGACCTCAGCGCGGCATACAAGAAGCTGAGCGCCCGGATCGACGCGCTCAAGAAGTGCGCGGAGAACCCGACGAATCAACTGACCATCGACGCATATCAGAAGGATCCGGGCACCAAGGATCGTCTGCTCCAACAGGTCGAAGACACCCGGCTGGAGATCAAGGCGAACGCCGCGGCCGAATACGTCGGGCTGCTCAACGACACCATGATCGACCTGACCAAGGTCAAGTGGCTCGGGGTCGCCATCGGTGCCGGCGTGGCGTGGGTCAAGCACGATCTCGACGCACTGAACGAGTCCGCGGTGGCCGACCTGGAGAACAGCATCGTCAAGTGCGAGGAGAAGACGCCGGCTCCGACCGAGCCACCGCAGACCCCGCCCGCCACCACCGTCCCGTCAACCTGTCCGCCCGACAGCACCGAGCCGGGTTGCTGTGCCGACTCCGCATGCCAGACGCCCGGAACCACACACGCCACCCGGATCGCCGGGACGCTCAGCTGGCAGCTCCGCAATGGGAATCAATCCGTCACCGGCTCGGCCACCTTCTCGATGACCTCGACCGACGACTTCGATTTCGTGATCGAGCCCGGAGGGACCTACGTCCTCGACGTGGATACAGATGACTGCGGGAGTGGCCATCTGAGCGGAGTGCTCATCCGCGGCAACCTTGCCGGCAACCCGCCCGAGCCCAAACCGGGGCAAGGCAGCGTCGGCGTCGTCGGGGGACCGGGCAGGGACCTGAGCATGACGATCCTGCTCCTCTCCGACCGATACACGTGCCCCGACGTCGACCCGCCGTACGAGACCAGCGTCGACGGTTTCGCTGGCTGTCCGTACTTCGCGAACGTCCACGGCCCGTTCGAGGCGGGTCCACCGGAGAGATACGACTTCGACTGCACGACCAGCGGCGAGGCCGGCACGACGGGCAGCGTCCACGGGTCGCTCACCGCGGCCCAGTAGGCGTTCCGTGAATCGAGAGAGCGCCCGTCGCCCGACGGACGCTCTCCCAGTATCGCTTCGCGCCTGGTCTAGCAGGCGGGCCAGCCACCCGATCGGCGGGCGGCCTTGGCCGTCGCTGCGGTGAAGGCTCCGGACGCCGTTGCGCTGATGGTTCGCCACTTGTTCCAGTCGACCGGGCCCTTGGGCCCGACGATGACATCCGACGCGGTGTTCGCCCAGGAAGTCTCATCGAACGTGGGCGAGAAGACCCCGACGATGGGTGTCGCCGGCAGGCGCCGGCCCTTCAACGTCCACGTCACGGTCAGGTTCTGGTTCTGATCGATGGTCGCGTTCGCCCAGTCCACGCGGAGGATCATCACGTTCTGCGAGTCGACGCAAGCGCTCGCGGTGAACGACGACGCCTTGCCGGCATGCTTGGGCGGCGCTGCCGATGCAGTGCCGGCCAGGATGGTCACCAGGAGGCCAGCCGAGACCAGCGCTCCGAACGTTCGCCTCATCCCTCGGGTCCCTTCCGTCCAGCACCGATCCCTCGTGACCATCGTGACGCGGTGCAGGCGGCGGCACGATGCATTCGTTGGACCGCGAATGATGTGGCCGGATCGACCGGACGGCGACAGCCCATCCGTCCCACGACGTGCAAACGGATTCGTGGCGTGCCCATGCACCGGGGAGTGCCGAATCTACGGTCGTCGACTCACCAGGATCGTGATCGTGCCCAGGATGATCAGCGGGATGAGGATCAGGCCGAAACCACCCGGCGCCACCGTCTGGAACCAGTTCAGGATGTCGTGGAACGCGTTGCCGACGTCCAACGCCCTTTACCCGGCCGCCGGTGCTTCGGGGTTCGGGGGCCCATCGGAGTCGCCGCTCTGCGCATCGGCCTCGGCGGTGACCGTTCCGGCCGCTTCCGCCTCCTGGACCGCCTCGGCCAGCTCCTCGACGGACTGGCCGGTGGTCTCGGCGGCCTTGGTCACCGCTGCCTCGACGTCGCCGGCGCCCTCGGTGGTCCGGCGGAGCTGGAGCGTCCGCAGCTCCTCGAGCGGGATGTGGCAGGCCATCATGTGGCCCGGCTCGACCTCGATGAGCGGTGGCTCGGTCACCTCGCACAGCCCCGCGATCGCCCGATGGCAGCGGGTGTGGAAGACGCAGCCCGACGGCGGGTTGGCAGGGCTCGGGATCTCGCCCTCGAGGAGGATCCGGGCGCGGACCTCGCCGTCGACGTTCGGGACGGCCGACAGCAACGCCTCGGTGTACGGGTGGTTCGGGCCCTTGAACACCTGCTCGGAACCGCCGACCTCCATGATCCGGCCGAGGTACATCACCGCGATCCGGTCGGCCAGGTAGCGCACCACGCCCAGGTCGTGCGAGATCAGCAGGTAGCTGGTCCGGCTCTTGAGCTGAAGGTCGGACAGCAGGTTGAGGATGGCCGCCTGGACCGAGACGTCGAGGGCGCTCGTCGGCTCGTCGGCCACGACGATCCGAGGGTCGCCGGCGAACGCGCGGGCGATCGCCACGCGCTGCTTGAGCCCGCCCGACAGCTGCCGCGGCTTGAGATCGAGGTGGCGCTGGGTGAGCCGCAGGTCCGAGGCCAGCTTGTCCACGCGCTCGTTGACCGCCTTGCCCTTCAGCCCGGTCAGCTTGCTGACCGATCGCTGGAGGATGTGGCGGGAGGTCCAGCCGCGGTTGAGTGCCGAGTCCGGGTTCTGGAAGACCATCTGGATCGAGCGCTTGTCCTCGGTGGGCCGGCTGGTGGACCGGGCGGCCAGGGAGTGCTCGTCCAGCTCGAGGTTGCTGCCGGTATCGGGGCTCTCGATGCCGAGGATGGTCTTGGCCAGCGTGGACTTGCCCGAGCCGGACTCGCCGACGAGGCCGAGCGTCTCGCCATCGAACAGCTGGAGGTTCACCGCGACCAGAGCCGGCACGTCGTGGCCACTCTGGTGGAAGGTCTTCGAGACGTGCTCGATGGACAGGGCGCGGTCGCCATGGACGGTATCCGTGCCGACGACCGCCGGTGGCTCGGTCAGCGTCGGGATCCGGTCGCGATGGTGGCACCGCGTCCAGCGACCGTCCTCGAGCGTCACGATCGGCGGCTCGACGGTCCGGCACAGCTCGTCGGCCAGCGGACAGCGGTCCACGAACACGCAGGTCGGCAGGTCCGTGCCGATCTGCGGCAGGTTGCCCGGGATCGTCGACAGCGCTCGCTCGGTCTTGCGGATGCCGTGCCGCGGGAGCGAGCGGAGGAGCCCGAGCGTGTACGGGTGCTCCGGGTGCTCGAAGACCGCAGCCGCGTCCCCTTCCTCGACGATCTTGCCGGCATACATCACGCCGACCCGGTCGCACATCGTCCGGATGACGCCCAGGTTGTGGGCGATCAGGAGGACCGCGGCGTTGGTCTCCGCCTGGAGCGAGCGGACCAGGTCGAGCACGCTCGCCTCGACGGTGGCGTCGAGCCCGGTGGTCGGCTCGTCGAGCACGAGCAGCTTGGGGTTCGACGCCAGCGCGATGGCGATGACGACGCGCTGCTGCATCCCGCCCGACAGCTGGTGCGGATAGCGCTGGGCGACGTCCTCGGGGTCGGCGATCTGGACACGGCGGAGCGCCTTGAGGGCGCTCTCCTTGGCCTGGTCGCCGCTCTGGCCGAGGACCGTGAACGCCTCGGCGACCTGCGGCCCGATCTTGGTCGTCGGGTTCAGCGCGGCGCCCGGGTCCTGGTAGACCATCGAGGCGTGGTGGATCCGGAACTGGCGGACCTCCTCGTCGCTCATCCTCGTGATGTCGTCGCCCCGACACCAGGATCCGGCCGCCGGTGATGATCCCGTTGCGCGGCAGGTACCGCACCGCGGCGTAGGCGGTCGTGGACTTGCCGCAGCCGGATTCGCCGACGAGCCCGTACGACTCGCCGGGCCTGACCTCGAACGACACGCCACGCAGGACGGGGCGGGGGATGCCGCGGACCACGTAGGCGAGCGACAGGTCCTCGACCTTCAGAGCCGCCGGCGGGGTCGGCGCGGGCGTCGCGGGCGGAGGCGGTGCGAGCTCGGCGGTCATTCGCTGAGCACCGATTGGAGCGAGTCGGCGATGAGGTTGACCGCGATGACCGTGCTGGCGATGGCGAGCGCCGGGAAGAGCGTCGGCCACCAGATCCCCGAGATCATGTTGTTGTATTCCTCGGCCACGGTCAGGCCCCAGTCCGGTGACGGCGGCTGCAGGCCCACGCCGAGGAACGACAGCGTCGCGACGGTGAAGATCGCGTAGCCGAAGCGCACCGTCATCTCGACCACGGTCGGGCCGAGCACGTTCGGGAAGATCTCGCGGGACAGGATGAACAGCCCGGACTCGCCGCGCAGCTTGGCCGCGGTCACGTAATCGAGCTGGCGCTCGGACAGGACGGCCGAGCGCACCGTCCGCGCGACGATCGGCGTGAACAGGATGCCGACCACGCAGACGACGACCAGCGGCGAGGTCCCGAGCACGACCAGTGTGAGCAGGGCCACGAGCACGACCGGCAGGGCAAGGAATGCCTCGACGATCCGGCTCAGCACGTCGTCGATGGCGCCGCGGTAGTAGCCCATGACCAGCCCGAGGAACGTCCCGGCCACCACCCCGAGCAGGGCCGCCAGCGGAGCGATGATCAGGACGTCGCGCGACCCGACCATGACCCGGGACAGCACGTCGCGCCCGAGTCGATCGGTCCCCATCGAGGTGCTCGGGGCTGGGCGGCAGGCTCCCCCCGGGGGCGAAATAGTTGAACGGGTCGTACGGCGTGATCCGCTGGCCGAGGATGGCGCAGATGATCCAGCCGATGATGATGATGTTCCCGACGATGAACGCGGGGCGACGGATGAGCAGCCGCAGCGTTTCGCGACGGGCCTGCGATCGCTCGGAGATGGGACCCGCGGCGATCGGGGCGACCGGCTGGGGCGTGATCATGACGTCGACCATCAGCGTTCGGCGTCCAGGCGGATGCGGGGGTTCATCCAGGCGATCGTCATGTCGGCCGCGAGGGTCGCCAGCATGTACACGATGCCGATGATGATCGCGCCGGCGGTCAGCATCGGGATGTCCTTCTGTTGTGCCGCGAACAGCATCGTCTGGCCCATCCCGTTGTAGTTGAAGATCTTCTCGACCGCGATGATGCCCCCGAAGAGGTAGCCGATCTGGACGGCGATGACGGCCACCGTCGGGATGAGCGCGTTGCGCAGGACGTGGCGGCGCATCGTCTGGCCGGTGGTCAGGCCCTTCATCGTCGCGGTCCGCGCGTAGTCGGACTGGAGGACCTCGATCGTCCCCGCCCGGGTCATCCTCGCGATGTAGCCGAAGTAGACGATCGCCATGGCCGTCGCCGGCATCAGCAGGTATTTGATCTGGGTCGGGATGTCGGCGTTGGGCGGTGGTGTCGCGAGCACCGGGAGCAGCTTGAGCTGGACGCCGACCACGACGACCAGGATCGTCCCCGTCACGAACTCTGGGATCGACGACGACGTCACACCGAGGAGGACGATCGCGCGGTCGCTCGGACGGTCACGCCGCCGCGCTGCGAACAGCCCGGCGATGATCGCCAGCGGGATGGTGAGGAAGAGGGCCAGCCCGGCGAGCTTGGCGGAGCGACCGATCGCGGCGGCCAACGTCGGCAGCACCGGCTGGCCGGTCACGTACGAGTCGCCGTAGTTGAACGTGACCACGGACTTCATCGCATTGACGTACTGGACCAGGATCGGCTGGTCCGTGCCCAGCCGCTTGTTGAGCGCGTCGACGCTCTCCTGCGGTGCGAACGGCCCGAGGATCGTCCGCCCGACGTCATTGGGCAGGACGTTCGCGATGACGAACACGATCGTGGCCAGCAGCCAGAGCGTGACCAGCGCGAGCAGCAGGCGGCGCGAGATGAACCGGGCCATCGGTTACCTCAGCCCGTCATGGCGATGGGTGGCGTGAGAACGAGGGTCGATCCTTCGTCCTCACGCCCGAGCGACTGTCAGGCGACCTTGGTGGCCGCCGAGAAGACCATCTGCCCGAGCGCGCTCGAGTAGACGCCGTTGAAGTTCTTGGATGTGCCCGCGAGGTAGTTGTAGAAGTACGGCAGCCCGATCGGCGTGTCGTCGTTGAGGATCGTCTCGATCTTGGTGCAGGCGGCTTTCTGGGCGTCCACGCCGACCGCGGTCTGGAAATCCTTGAACGCCTGATCGAACGCCGGCGACGAGTACTGGGACGAGTTCCAGATGCCCTTCGTCTTGAGGGCCGCGTTGAGGTACACGTCGGGGGTCGCCCGGTGGCCGTAGTCGACGATGCCGAGCTCGGCCGCACCGGAGCACGGCGGGTCGGCCGGCTTGTCGGGGCACCACTGGGCTCCGTAGAACGTGGTGAGGCTCTCGACCGCGACGTTGAGCGTGATGCCGGCCTGGCTGGCCTGGCTCTTGAGCAGCGTCGCGAGGTCCGGGATCTCGAGCAGCTGGCCGCAATGGAGCGTTGCGGTCAGGTTCGTCACGCCGGCCGCCGCGAGCAGCGACTTGGCCTTGTCGATGTCCTGGGCTCGCTGGGTGACGGACGGGTCGAAGTACGGATAGCCCTCCCAGATGACGTGGTCGTTGCCCAGCTGCGCCTTGCCCTGGAAGAGCGTCTGGATGAGCGCCGGCCGGTCGAACGTGTAGGCGAGCGCCTGACGGACTTCCTTCTTCGCGAACTGGCCCGTGTCGCAGCGCATCCAGATCTGGCGATGGAGGGCCGCCTCGGTGGCGATCAGGTTGAAGTTCGGATCGGTCAGGAGGGACTGGCCGGACAGCACGTCGAACTGCACGATCGCGTCGACCTGCTGGCCCTGGTAGGCCGTGACCATCGGGCCCGTGGCGTCGAAGAAGATGAACTCGGTGCCGTCGAGCGGGGTCTTGCCACCCCACCAGGCGTCGTTCCGGGTGAAGGTCGCGCCGGTCTGCGCGTTGTAGGTCGCAAGCTTCCAGGCGCCGGTCCCGTTGGGATCCTTGTCGAGGGTCGTTCCCGCGACGTACGCCTTCGGGGTGATCAACGTCTGGGCGTTGAACACCGACACGAGGTACGGGAAGTTGCCGTTTCCGCCGGCCAGGGTGAAGGTCACCGTGTTCGGGTCGGTGGCGACCGCGCCACCCGACTCGAGCACGCCCTTGAGGCCCGAGTTGCCGGCCGTGACGAGTCGCTCCATCGTGGCGACGACGTCATCGGCGGTGAACGGCGAGCCGTCCTTCTGCCACGTGACGCCTGTGCGCAGCTTGAACGTCCAGACCGTGCCATCGGCGTTCGGGGTCCACGACAGCGCCAGTCCGGGGGCGATGTCCTTGCCATTCGGATCGAGCGCGCACAGGAACTCGAAGCACTGCGCGGTGATGCCGTAGCCGCCGAGGTCCTGCATCGCGACCGGGTCGACCGAGACGGGTCGCTGGCCGGCGACCTTGATCGTGCCGCCGCTCGCGGCCGAGGCAGACGGCGCGACCGATGCCGCCACACTTCCGGCCGCGGTCGGGGCCGCTGACGCAGCTGCGCTGCCGGCCGCTGTCGGGGACGGGCTGGCCGCGGAGCTGCAGGCGGCGATGATCGCGGTCATCGAGGCCATCGACAGGCCGATGACCGAGCCGCGGGTGATGAACTCGCGACGGCTCAGGCGGCCGCCCATGAACGATTCGACGATGTCGAGCTGTAGTGGGGTGGAAGATCGTCGGACCTTGTCGACTTCGGAATAGTCCATCGTCCTGGTTCCTCCTCGGGCGAGACACCTGATGGCGAGCACCTGCGCGGAACGCATCGATCGCGGTTACATCGCGCCGCCCGGACACCGAACCTCCAGCCGGGTGACGGATGTGTCGGAACGGTACTGGCGGCCCACCCGACTGTCAACGAACTGCCGGGTTGCGCGTGAGTGATACTCCGACCGTGCGCATCACCGGCATCCGACTCGACCGCCTCGTCATGCCGCTCGACCCTGCCTTCCCGGCCGCCTGGGACCCCGTCCCGCGGCGATCGTTCGCCGCGACGATCGTCCGGGTCGAGACCGACGAGGGCGTGGTCGGGATCGGATCCGGCGACACGATGGACGGCTTCGAGGCCTATCGAGCACCTCTTCGTCGGCGGCGACCCGCTGGCGATCGCCCGGCACGTCCGCACGCTCGAGACGATCGACTTCCACGCCGGCCGCTACTGGCCGCTCGAGGTCGCCCTGTGGGACATCGTCGGCCAGGTCGCCGGACTGCCGGTCGCGACGCTGTTCGGCGGCGCGAGCGAGGGCATCCCGGCGTACGCCTCGTGCGGCATGCTGCTGGCGCCGGCCGCGCGTGCCGAATCGGCGCTCCGCCTCCGCGACGAGGGGTTCGGCGCGCTCAAGATCCGGGTCGACCCGAACCGGCTCGAGGAGGGGATGGCCGCGGTCGCCGCGACCCGCGACGCCGTCGGCGACTCGATGGCGATCATGGTCGACCTCAACCAGGGCTGGCGGATGGCCGGCGACACGTCCGCGCTCGCTCGATCCGGTCGCCGCCCGCGAGATCGCCGTGCGACTGGCCGACGTCGGCGTCGTGTGGGTCGAGGAGCCGCTGGCCGGCACCGACCTGCGCGGCCTGGCCGCGCTTCGCGCGTCGGCGCCTGGCGTCCGCGATCGCGGGCGGGGAGATGACCCGGACGTTCGCCGAGCTGGTGTCTGCCGTCGAGGCCGACGCGTTCGACGTCTTCCAGCCCGACGTCGTGCTCGCCGCCGGGATGCTCCGCGGCCGGACGATCGCCGAGCTGGCGCTGGCGCGGAATCGCTGGTACACGCCGCACACCTGGACGAACGGGATCGGGCTGCTGGCCAACCTGCACGTTGCCGCCGGCGTCGGGGGCGGGCCGTTCATCGAGTTCCCGTACGACCCACCTGGGTGGACCCCGGAACGTCGCGATTTCATGCTCGCCGAGCCGATCCGGCCGGGCCCGGACGGGATCCTGCGCGTGCCGCCCGCCCCGGGGCTCGGGTTCACTCTCGACGAGGCCGCGCTGCGGCGGTACGCCGCGTGACGACCGAGACGACGGGGACGTCGGGGGCTCCGGACCGCCCCACGGCCAAGCCCACCCTCGACGACTGGCTTGCCCGCGCGGCCGCGATCGAGCCGCGGACCGAGCTGTTCATCGACGGCCGCTACGGCCCCGCGGCCTCGGGCCGGACGTTCGACGACATCGCCGGGCGCGACGGCTCGCGCATCGCGCAGGTCGCCGAGGGCGATCTCGAGGACGTCGACCGCGCCGTGACCGCGGCGCGCCGGTCGTTCGACGATCGGCGCTGGAGCGACCAGCCGCCGATGGCCCGCAAGCGGGTCCTGCTGCGGCTCGCCGAGCTCATCCGCGAGAACCTCGACGAGCTCGCGCTGCTCGAGTCGCTCGACGTCGGCAAGCCGATCCGCGACACGCTCAAGGTGGACATCCCGTCGGCCGCGACGACCATCCAGTGGTACGCCGAGACGATCGACAAGGCGTACGGCGAGATCGGCCCGACCGGACCCGATGCGCTGTCGCTGGTGACCCGCGAGCCGATCGGCGTCGTGGCGGCGATCGTGCCGTGGAACTACCCGATGATCATCACGGCCTGGAAGCTGGGTGCGGCGCTGGCCACCGGCAACTCGGTCGTGCTCAAGCCCGCCAGCCAGTCGCCGCTGACCGCGCTCCGGCTGGCCGAGCTGGCCGCCGAGGCCGGCCTCCCGGACGGTGTCCTCAACGTCGTCACCGGACCCGGCGCGGTCATCGGCCACGCTCTGGCGGTCCATCCGGGCGTGGACAAGATCGCCTTCACCGGCTCCACCGAGGTCGGCAAGTCGCTGCTCCGGGCGGTCGGCGAGTCGGACGTCAAGGCGATCTCGCTCGAGCTCGGCGGCAAGAGCCCGCAGGTCGTGCTCGCCGACGTCGGCGACCTCGAGGCGGCCGCATCCGCGATCGGCTGGGGGATCTTCTACAACAGCGGCCAGACCTGCAACGCCGGGTCGCGCCTCATCGTCCATCGCTCGGTCAGCGAGGAGCTGGTCGAGCGGGTCGCGGCCCTCGGGCGGAAGCTCGCGCCCGGCGAGCCGCTCGATCCGCGGACCCGGCTCGGCTCGATCGTGGACGACCGCCAGCTGGCCAAGGTGCTCGGCTACGTGGACCTCGGTCGCGCGGAGGGCGCGCGGGTCGTGTCGGGCGGCGAGCGCGTGCGCGAGGACAGCGGCGGCTACTTCGTCGAGCCGACCATCCTCGATGGCGTCGCCAACGGCATGCGGGTCGCGCGCGAGGAGATCTTCGGGCCGGTCCTGACCGTGACCGAGTTCGACGACGAGGACGAAGGCGCTGGCGATCGCCAACGACACGCCGTACGGGCTGGCGGCCGGCCTCTGGACTCGCGACGTCAACCGCGCCCACCGGCTGGCTCGCCGGATCCGGGCCGGGATCGTCTACGTCAACACCTTCGACACGGCCGACATCACGGTGCCGTTCGGCGGCTACAAGCAGTCGGGCTTCGGACGCGACAAGAGCCTCCACGCCCTCGACGGCTACACCCAGCTCAAGACGACCTGGTTCGACCTCAGCGGCGGGTGACCGGATCCCGGATCCTCGTTCCGCTGCTCGACCGGAGCGGTACACTCCCTGTTCGCAGCGACGACGTGTCACCGCGTACCGCGCACAGACGCAGGGTGGTTGTCATGACTGATTCGACGGGGACGGCGTCCACGAACGCCGGGATCGACGAGGCGGCCGGCGGCGAGCCGACGCAGGCCGAGATCGAGGCGTGGGCGGCCGCCGAGCGAGCGCGCCGCGAGGAGTGGCTGAAGGGACCGACCGCGGAGGAACGCGAGGCCTACGCCCTGCGGCTCCGCCAGCGCCGCCTGGCCGATACGTTCGACGAAGGCGAGGCGATCCTGGCGGACAGCGTCCGACGCGGGATGCGTCTTGGGCGCGAGGGTCAGCTCGCCGCCGAGGGGGCGGTCGCGCTCATGTTCCGGTTCTCACGACGAACGCTCGCCGAGCTGGTCAGAGCCGGTCGCGAATGGGAGGAGGAGACTTCCCTGCCCACGCGACGCCGGCGCGTCTCCATGGATGACGAGGGATCCTGAGGGCTCCAGCTCCGCGCAGTGGCTCCGGGTAGCGCTCGAGTCTCGGCCCCGCGACCGACGGTGCGCCATCGCCGCTGACCGCGACGAATCGACATGAGAACGCTGTTCAGGCACCCACGCCGGGTCTGGCGCGTCCTCTCCGTCTTCTTCCTCTTCTTCCTCGCACCCGCCCTTCACCTGCCTGGGGGCGATCCTCGCCCCGGCCCGGTCCGGATGCGCCTGGCGTTCCAGCGCCTGGGCGGCGCCTGGATCAAGTTCGGCCAGATGCTCGCCCTGCGCTTCGACCTGCTGCCGGCGGCGTACTGCGACGAGCTGTTCAAGCTCCTCAACCAGGTCGAGCCGTTCTCGTACGACGATGTGCGCGCGATCATCACCGAGGAGCTGGGCGCCGACCCCGAGACGGTGTTCCGCTCGTTCAGCCACGCCTCGTTCGCGGCGGCGTCGATCGGCCAGGTCCATCGGGCCGTCCTGCACAGCGGCGAGCCGGTCGCGGTCAAGGTCCAGCGCCCGGGCATCCGGACGACCCTTGCCGCAGACATCGCGCTGATGTATTCGACGACCCGGATCCTCGACTGGAGCCACGTCTTCGGGGCCACCCGCAGTCGCGAGGTCATCGACGAGTTCGCGCGCTGGACGGCGGACGAGCTGGACTACCTGGTCGAGGCGAGGCAGGCGGTCCTGCTGTACCAGAACGCGCAGGGTGACAAGGTCGAGCGGATCGCCCGCGTCCATCGCGACTACACGACGTCGCGCGTCCTGACCACCGAGCTGATCGTCGGCATCCCGCTGATCGAGATCATGGTCGCCAAGCGGGAGGGGAACACCGCCTACCTCGAGGCGCTCGCCGCCCGCGGCCACGACCTGGACCGGATCGTCCGCAACCTCGACTGGAACATGCTCAACCAGGTCTACGTGTTCGGCTACTTCCATGCCGACCTGCACCCGGCCAACCTGTTCGTCCTGCCGGGCGACGCGATCGGCTACGTCGACTTCGGGATCGTCGGCCAGCTGCCCGATCGCGTCCGCGACTCGCTGACCCGGTACAGCTGGCTGCTGTTCCGGGGCGAGGTCGAGATCGGCCGTCCTGGAGCTCATGCGCTGGCTGGCGCCGGGTCCGGAGACGGATATCGCGACCACGCGATGGCAGCTCATCCGCATCCATCAGGCGTTCCTGTACGACACCGTCACGGACAAGCTGCGGACGACCGAGGAGGCTCCCGGACCCGCACGCCACGCGGAGAACCCCTACTCGAAGCTCGCCGTCGACATCCTCGACACGATCCGGGTCCAGCAGCTGACGATGTCGTCCAGCATCGTCGGCTACCTGAAGATGCTGGTCACGCTCGGAACGCTGCGGCACTCGCTGGCGGTGGACTACGACCTGCAGGACAACGTCCGGCGCTTCGTCCGGCGCCTGGCGCGCCAGCAGGGGATCGCCCTGCTCGATCCCCGCCGCACGTTCGACCGCCTGTATGCGGGGACCGGCCGCGTCCAGCGCGCCCTCCAGTTCCTCGAGTTCATCGAGGCACAGGAGCCGGTCATCACCGAGGCGACGACGCATGCTGTTCGGCTACCGGAACCGGATCCGGCGGGTCAAGCAGCGGTTGATCGGCTTCGGCACGG
The DNA here is from genome assembly GCA_963813225.1 of uncultured Chloroflexia bacterium. GTDB lineage: Bacteria > Chloroflexota > Limnocylindria > Limnocylindrales > CSP1-4 > SPCO01. The sequence continues at coordinate 641,862 of CAWEYB010000001.1, forward strand.
CCGTGCTGGTGGTCGGCGCGCTGCTGTACGTCGTCCTCGTCTTCCCCGACGACACGCGGCGGATCCTGCCGAAGGAGATGGACTACACGTGGTTCCAGCTCGGCCTTCTGGCCGTCCTGCTGGTCCTGATCGTCAACCTCATCCGGAACATGCGCAGCATGGGCAGCGACACCTAGCCCGTCCCGTCGGGCCCGGCCTCGTGGTTCCCGCTAGAGTTGGCCGGTGACGGACATGGACACCCCGGCGGGCGAGGGACTCCGGCGTCGTCGGGGCGGCGGTCGTGAGGGCCACGCCCGAAACGCCGCGCCACAGCAGCCGCCCTGGGCGCAGCCGCGGATGCGCTATCAGCCGACCGAGGTCGTGTCCGCCGACGAGCTCGAGTCGATCCATCTCGGCTCGCTCCGGGTCCTGTCCGAGATCGGGATGGACTTCCTCGACCCCGATGCGCGCGAGGTCCTGCGCGCGGCCGGCGCCCAGCTCACGCCTGATTCGCAGCGCGTCCGGTTCGACCCGGCGATGGTCACCGAGCTGATCAAGACGGCGCCGGCGCAGTTCACGCTCCACGCCCGCAACCCCGAGCGCAACGTCGAGCTCGGCGGCGACTGGGTGGCCTTCGGGACCGTCGGCAGTCCGCCCAACGTGTCGGACCTCGACCGCGGGCGGCGGATCGGCAACCGCGTCGACTACCAGAACCTGCTGCGGCTGGGGCAGACGCTCAACGCCGTCCACTTCCTGTCGGGCTATCCGGTCGAGCCGGTCGACCTGCACCACGGCGTCCGCCACCTCTACGCCTCGTACGACGCGCTGACCCTGATGGACAAGGCGGTCCACTGCTACAGCCTCGGTCGCCAGCGGAACATCGACGTCCTCGAGATGGTCCGCATCGCCCGCGGCGTGGACGCCGCGACGCATCGAGCGCGAGCCGTCGGTCTTCACGGTCGTCAACTCGAGCTCGCCGCTCCGGCTCGACACGCCGATGCTCCAGGGCATCATCGAGTTCGCGGCCCACAACCAGATCGTGTGCATCACCCCGTTCACGCTGGCCGGCGCGATGGCGCCGGTCACCCTGGCGGGCGCCCTGGCCGAGCAGAACGCCGAGGCACTGGCCGGGATGGTCCTCACCCAGGTCGTCAACCCGGGTGCCCCGGTCATCTACGGCGGGTTCACCTCGAACGTCGACATGCAGTCGGGCGCGCCCGCGTTCGGGACCCCGGAGGACATGCGCACCTCGATGATCGGCGGCCAGCTGGCGCGGCGCTACGGCGTGCCGTACCGCTCGTCCAACGTCAACGCCTCCAACGCACTCGACGCGCAGGCGGCGTACGAGTCGGTCTTCTCGCTGTGGGGCGCGATCATGGGCGGTGTCAACCTGCTGATGCACGGCGCCGGCTGGATGGAGGGCGGGCTCCACGCCAGCTACGAGAAGATGATCCTCGACGCCGAGCTGCTCGGGATGGTCGCAGCGTTCCTCGACCCGGTCGTCGTCGACGACGACACGCTCGCCTTCGAGGCGATGCAGGAGGTCGGCCCGGGCGGCCACTTCTTCGGCGCCGAGCACACCCAGTCGCGCTACCGGACCGCGTTCCACAAGCCGATGCTCAGCGACTGGCGCAACTACGAGACCTGGCAGGAGGCCGGCTCGCCCGAGCTGCCCTCGAAGGCGAACCGGATCTGGAAGGAGCTGCTGGCGGCCTACGAGCCGCCGCCGATGGACCCGGCCATCCACGAGGAGCTCGAGGCGTTCGTCGCCCGCCGCGTCGCCGAGGGCGGCGTCCCGACCGACTATTGAACCGGCCAGAGAGACCACTTCGGTCGAGGGGGATGTCCAGATGAAGTCGTCGGCGCAGGTCGTCGTCATCGGTGGCGGCGTGGTCGGCGCCAGCGTGCTGTACCACCTGACCAAGGCGGGCTGGACCGACGTCATGCTGCTCGAGCGGCGCGAGCTGACGGCCGGCTCGACCTGGCACGCGGCCGGCGGGATGCACACGCTCAACGGCGACCCGAACGTCTCGAAGCTGCAGCAGTACACCATCCAGCTGTACGAGGAGATCGAGCGGATCAGCGGTCAGGACTGCTCGATCCACCTGCCGGGCGGGCTGATGCTGGCCGACACGGAGGTCCGGATGGACTTCCTGCGGATGGCCGTCGCCCGCGGTCGCTACCTCGGGATGGACCTCGAGCTGATCTCCTCGAAGGAGGCGGCCGACCTCTTCCCGCTGCTCGACCCGCAGTACTTCGTCGGGGCGCTGTACGACCCGGTCGAGGGGCACGTCGACCCGACCGGCGTCACCCACGCCTACGTCAAGAGCGCGCAGATCGCCGGCGCCGAGGTCCACCAGCACACGCCGGTCGTCGGCCTGTCGCAGCGCCCGGACGGGACGTGGGACGTCCGCGTCGAGAGCGGCGACGTCGATCCACGCCGAGCACGTCGTCAACGCCGGCGGGCTGTGGGCGCGCGAGGTCGGCCGGATGGTCGGGATCGAGCTGCCGGTCCTCGCCATGGAGCACATCTACCTCATCACCCAGGACATGCCCGAGGTCGCCGACCACGTCGCCAGGACCGGCCACGAGATGCCGATGGCGCTCGACTTCGGCGGCGAGATCTACATCCGCCAGGAGGGCGGCGCGATGCTGCTCGGCACGTACGAGCAGGCATGCGTGCCGTGGTCGCCGCGCGAGACGCCGTGGGACTTCGGCTCGCAGCTGCTCAAGCCGGACATCGACCGCATCACGCCCGAGCTCGAGGTCGCGTTCCAGCACTACCCGGCGATGGGCACGACCGGGATCCGGCGCATCGTCAACGGGCCGTTCACGTTCTCACCCGACGGCAATCCGCTGGTCGGACCGATCCGCGGCCTGCGCGGCTTCTGGGTCGCCTGCGGGGTGATGGCCGGGCTGTCGCAGGGCGGCGGCGTCGGGCTGGCGCTGGCCACCTGGATGACCGCCGGCGACCACGGCGATTCCGGGATGGATATCTGGGCGATGGACGTCGCCCGCTACGGCGACTACGCGACGCTGGCCTACACGAACGCCAAGGTCCAGGAGAACTACCGCCGCCGGTTCCGGATCACCTTCCCGAACGAGGAGCTGCCCGGCGCGCGGCCGCTGCTGACGACGCCGATCTACGACCGGCTGACGGCCGCCAACGCGGTCTGGGGCGCGACCTTCGGTCTCGAGCACGCGCTGTGGTTCCAGGAGAAGGGGCTCGAGCCGAAGGAGGAGGTCACCTTCCGTCGCTCGAACGCGTGGTCGCAGGTCGCCGCCGAGGTCGCCGCCGTGCGCGAGCGGGTCGGCATGACCGAGATCTCCAACTACGCCAAGTACCGGGTGACCGGCCCCGGCGCCGAGGCCTGGCTGTCGTCGCTGCTGACCGCGCGGATGCCGGCGCCCGGGCGGATCACGCTGACGCGCGATGCTCAACGACGCGGGCCGGATCGTCGGGGAGTTCACGGTCGCGCGCGCGAGCGAGGCCGACGAGTTCTACCTGTTCGGGTCGCTGCCGGCCGAGGTCCACCACTCGCGCTGGTTCCGCCATCACCTGCCGGCCGACGGGTCCGTGTCGGTTCGAGGTGCTTGGGGCTCGGGCTCGTCGGGTTGTCGGTCGCCGGGCCGCATGCGCGCGACGTCCTCCAGGCGATCGCGCCCGACCTGGACCTGTCGACCGCGGCGTTCCCGTTCATGACGTTCCGGCAGGTCGACCTCGGGATGACGCCGGTCCACCTCGCGCCGGATCAACTACGCGGGCGACCTCGGCTACGAGCTGTGGGTCGCGCCGGAGTACCAGCGCGAGCTGTTCGACCGGATCATGGCGGCCGGCGAGCCGCACGGCCTGCGGCTGTTCGGGATGCGCGCGCTGATGTCGCTGCGGCTCGAGAAGAGCTACGGGACGTGGTTCCGCGAGTACCGGCCGATCTACACGCCGCTCGAAGGCGGGATCCCGCGCTACATCAAGCTCGACCACGAGTTCATCGGGCGGGCGGCGCACGAGGCCGAGGCGGCCGCCGGCGGCCCGAAGCGCCGGCTCGTGACGTTCGTCGTCGAGCCCGATCCGGACGACCCGGCCGACGTCATCGGCGACGAGCCGATCTGGCACGACGGCGCGGTCGTCGGCTGGGTGACCTCGGGCGGCTACGGGCACCACGTCGGGAAGTCGATCGCGCTCGGGTACGTGCCGACCGAGCTCGCCACGCCGGACGGCCCGGGCGGCGGCGGTTTCGAGATCGAGATCATCGGCCGGCGCCGGCCGGCGCGGCTGCAGCCCGAGCCGCTGTTCGACCCGCAGGGCCTCCGGATGCGCCAGTGACCGACCCGGCGGTGGCCGGCGGCGGCCGGATCGTCGTCGACGGGCGGCCGGTCGCGTTCGAGGCGGGCGACTCGGTCGCGATCGCGATCCTGCGCGGCGGCGAGGTCCCCGGGCGCGGCGGCACGCTGTGCCTGGCCGGCGACTGCGGGAACTGCCTGGCCGAGGTCGACGGCATCGCCTACGTCCGGACCTGCCAGACGCCGGCACGGCCGGGGTTGCGCGTCGCGCGGCATCCGGCCGGGGCGAACCCGCCACTCCCCGTGGTGGCCGCCGCGGACCTGACCGCGACGCCGCTCCCGGCCGACGGTCGCGCTGCACCATCTCGAGGTCGACGTCGCCGTCATCGGCGGCGGGTCGTCCGGGCTCGCCGCGGCGGCCGAGGCGGAACGTGCCGGCAGGTCGGTCCGCGTCCTCGACGCGCACGCCGGCGACGAGGTCGTCGCGATCTACGCCGGGCCGATGATCGTCGTCCGGACCACGCACGGCGATGCTCCACGTCCACCCGCACGAGATCGTCGTCGCGACCGGCGCCGCCGAGATCCATCCGGTCTGCCCGGGCAACCGGCTGGCGGGGCTCGTGACGGCGCGCGCCGCCGAGAAGCTCGATGCCGCCGGCGTCGACCTGGGCCGGCGTCGTCGACGGTCGACGCGCAACCTCGGTCCGCTTCGAGGGCGAGGGCGGCCGCGTCACGGCCGTCGTGACGACCGACCCGGCGACGCGGCGCCGAGACGACGACGCCGGCCGACACCGTCGTCGTCGACCTCGGGCCTCGCGCCGCGCGACCTCCTCGCGCGGATGGCCGGCGTCCGTGCCGGTCGACCGTCGTCGGCGACGCCGCCACCGACCAGCCGCTCCCGCCGCCGCCGACCGAGGGCGTCGTCTGCGGCTGCATGGGCACGACGGTCGCGGACCTCGCCGGCGTCTGGGACCGCGGCTTCACCGAGCTCGAGCTGCTCAAGCGCGCCAGCCAGGCCTGTCTCGGACCGTGCCAGGGCGGCGCCTGCCTGCCCCACGTCCGGTCGTGGATCGCGGCGCGGACCGGCGAGGTGCCCGAGCCGTTCACGGCCCGGCCGGCCACGCGCCAGATCACCCTCGCCGAGGCCGCCGCCGACGGCTACGTCGACGTCTTCCGCCGGACCCCGCTCCACGACGAGCACCTCGCCGCTCGGCGCGCGGATGGACCGGTTCGGTGGCTGGTGGCGGCCGTGGCACTACGGCGACGCGGTCGCCGAGTACTGGGCGGTCCGCGAGGGCGTCTCGATCGGCGACGTGTCGCACGCTCGGCAAGCTGGTCGTCTCCGGGCCGGACGTCGTCGAGCTGCTCGAGCGGCTCTACCCGTGCCACGTCGCGGACATCAAGCCCGGCCGGTCGCGCTACGCGCTGCTGCTCAACGAGCGCGGCCACGTCATCGACGACGGGATGATCTGCGCGAGTCGGAGACCCGGTTCGTGCTGACGTTCACGTCCGGCGGCGCGGCCAACGCCGAGATGTGGGTCCGCGACTGGATCGAGACGTGGGGCCTCGACGTCCACGTCCTCGACCGGACGATGTCGCTCGCCGCGATCAACGTCACCGGGCCGCTCGCCGCCGACCTCCTGCGCCGCGCCGGCCTGGCCGACCCGCCCCGCTTCCTCGGCCACGTCCACGCCGACGTCGCCGGCGTGCCGTGCCACGTCATGCGGCTGTCGTTCACCGGCGAGGCCGCCTTCGAGCTCCATCACCCGATCGACCGCTCGGTCGAGCTGTGGCGGGCGCTGCTCGACCTCGGCGCGCGACCTCGGCATCCGGCCGCACGGCCTCCAGGCGCTGTTCGGGCTGCGGCTCGAGAAGGGCCACGTCATCGTCGGCATGGACACCGAGCTCGACACGACGCCGCGCCGGCTCGGGATGGACTGGGCGGTGCGGATGGACAAGCCGCGCTTCATCGGCCGCGCGGCGCTCGAGCGGACGGCCAAGCTGCCCGACGAGCGGCGCTGGCTCGGCTTCACGATGCCGGGCACCGCGCCGATCGAGGGAGCGCCGATCTGGTCGGACGGCGAGATCGTCGGCAACGTGACCGGCGAGCTGGACGTCGCCGCTGCTCGGCAAGGCGCTGATGCTCGGCTGGCTGCGCCGGACGCCGTTCCCCGAGACGGTCGAGATCGACGGCCGCGAGGCGGTCGTCACGCCGACGCCGTTCTACGACCCGGAGGGCCATCGTGCTCGCGCTTGAGCCGCTGCACGGGCCTGCGCGTCGTCGCCGACCCGGCCGCGCTCGACGCCGCGCCGCTGGCACGGCGACGACGTGACCGTCCTGCGCTTCGCGCCCGACGACGCGTTCGCCATCGGCGCCGACGGCGTCGAGGTCGACGACGAGCACGCGATCGTCGAGCCGCGAGGCCGGGCTTCGTCCGGCGCCTGGCTCGCCAGTCGACGACGTCGCCCACCACCTCGAGTGGCCGCTGCCGGCCGAGCGGCCGGCGCTCGCCCAGGGCTCGATCGCCGGCGTGCCCGGCGAAGCTCTGGCTCCCCGACGACGGGCACGCGTCTGCTGCTGACCGCCACGGCCTACGCCGACGAGCTCGCGGAGCCGGCTGCGATGAACGCGTACACCGAGACGCTCCCCGAGATCCGCTGGCGACGACGCCGAAGACGTCCTACGACGTCGTGATCATCGGCGGCGGCGGGCACGGCCTGTCGACCGCGTACTACCTCGCGACCCGCCACGGCATCACCAACGTGGCCGTGCTCGAGGCCGACTACATCGCGTCCGGCAACACCGGCCGCAACACGACGATCATCCGCGCCAACTACGGCATCCCCGAGGCGATCCGCTTCTACCAGCACTCGCTCGAGCTGTACCAGGGCCTCGAGGCGGAGACCGGCGCCGCGATCCTGCTCCAGACCAAGGGCATCTTCTGGCTCGCCCACACGGAGATGGCGATGCGCACCGAGCGCGCGCGGGCACAGATGAACACGGCCTGCGGCGCGAAGACGTTCATGCGTCACGCCCGGCCGAGCTCAAGGAGCTGGTCCCGCAGGTCGACCTGACCGGCGGCGGCCGCTACCCGGTGCTCGGCGCGTCGCACCACGTCGAGGGCGCGACGGCCCGCCACGACCGGGTCGTCTGGGCGTTCGCCTCGGGCGCGTTGCGGCGCGGCGTCGACATCCACCAGCACACGCCGGTGACCGGGCTGCTCCGCGACGGCGAGCGGCCGGGTCGTCGGGGTGGAGACCGCCGGCGGACCGATCTCGGCGGGCGTCGTGCTGACCGCGGTCGGCGGCCACGTGACCGCGATGGCCGCCAAGGCCGGCGTCCGGCTGCCGGTCCGGACCCACCCGCTGCAGGCGTTCGTCACCAACGACTACGCGCAGGGCTTCGGGCCGATCCTGGCGAGCACGGAGCTCGCCTGCTACGTGTCGCAGACCGAGCGCGGCCAGATGCTGATCGGCGCCGAGTTCGACTCGCAGCCGTCGTACTCGCGCCAGTCGTCGTTCGCCGCCCTGCGGAGCTACTCGTACAAGATCACCCGGCTGCTGCCGTTCCTGCGCGAGCTGCGCATCCTGCGGCCGTGGGCCGGCATCTGCGACATCTCGGCCGACTACTCGCCGATCATGGGCGCGACCGGCGTCGACGGCTTCCTGGTCACGACCGGCTGGGGGACGTGGGGCTTCAAGGCGATGCCGGCCGGCGGCGAGCGGATGGCCGAGCTGATCGCCACTGGCCGGCCGTCGCCGTTCATCGCGCCGTTCGCGCTCGACCGCTTCCGGCGCGACCACGTCCTGGCCGACCAGGGCTCGGCGGGGACGCGCTGATGCTGTGGCTCGACTGCCCGCGCTGCGGCCGCCGTCCGCTCGACGAGTTCACGTTCGGCGGCGAGCGCCGCCACGTGCCCGACTGGATCACCGACCCCGACGAGCGCGACTTCGACGACGTCTGGATCTTCGACAACCCCGACGGCGTGACGACCGAGCGCTGGTTCCACGCCGCCGGCTGCCGGCGCTGGCTGACGGTCCGGCGCGACACCTCGACCGACACCGTCGTGGAGGTCGTCGCGTGACCCGCCTGGCCGATCGCCAGATCGAGATCGTCCTGCGCAACCGCGTGTTCTTCGGGGTCGGCGCGATCGAGCGGCTCCCCGAGGTGGTCGCCGCGGCCGGCGGCTCGCGGGTGTTCGTGGTGACCGACCCGGGCGTCCGCGGCTCGGGCGTCGTCGATCGCGTCGTCGGGGTGCTCGCGGCCGGCGGGTTCGAGACCGGCGTGTTCGGCGACTGCGAGCCGAACCCGGGCGCCTCGACCGTCGAGAGCGGCGCCGCGGCGCTGCGCGACTTCGGGCTGGACGGCACGGTCGTCGTGCCGGTCGGTGGCGGCTCGTCGATGGACACGGCCAAGGCGCTCGACCTGCGGGCCGCCAACGACCTCCCGGTCTGGGAGCTCGAATACGACGGTCCGGGCCTGGCCCCCGGCCGGCCGCTGGTCGCGGTGCCGACCACCGCCGGCACCGGCGCCGAGACCAACTCGTTCGCCGTCATCACCGACGAGGCGGCCGGGCGCAAGGGTTACATCGGCCATCCGTCGCTGCTCCCGGTGGCGACCATCCTCGACCCGGTGCTGACCGTCGGCCTGCCGCCGGCCGCGACCGCCGCGACCGGCATCGACGCGATGACCCATTCGCTCGAGTCGCTGCTGTCGGCCAACCCGAACCCGTTCGCCGAGACGACGGCCCTCGGCGTGATCCGGACCGTCGGGGAGTGGCTGCGGGCCGCGGTCGCCGACGGCTCGGACATCGAGGCGCGCTCGCAGATGCTGGTCGCCTCGCACCTGGCGGGCGTCGGCCAGGCCAGCGGCACGGGAGTCGGGCTCGTCCACGCGCTGGGCCACTCGATCGGGACGCGCGGCCGGGTCGCCCACGGGACCGCGCTGGCGACCGTCCTCCCCGAGGTCCTGCGCTTCTACCTCGGCACGCGCGACCGCGAGCTCGCGCTCGTCGGGATCGCGCTCGGCGTCGCGTCTGCCGCCGAACCCGATTCGACCGCCGCCGCCGTCGCCATCGGCGCGATCGAGCAGCTCCTGCGGGACGTCGACCAGCGCCCGACCCTGCGCCGGCTCGGTCTCGCCGACGACGACGCCATCGACCAGCTCGTCAGCGACACCATCGACGACGCGGCGATCCGCAACTCCCCGCGCCTCCCGACCGCGTCCGAGGCCCGCGAGATCCTGGTCTCCGTCGCGGGCTGACCCGATCGCCACGTCGGCCCCGGTGGCCGCCAGCGGCGAACATCACGCCGTGATGCCTATGGACTGCATCAACCCCGTGGCGCGGACCCTCGGCGATGCAGCCCACGTGCATCGGCCGGGAGAGCCGTCGCCTGGCGCCGCGAGAGCCGCGGCCGGGAAAGCCTTCGCCGGGCCAGCCGACGCCTGAACGCCGTCGCGTCAGAGGAGCGGGACGACCTCGCCGATGAGGCGCTCGAGCGTCTCGGTGTCGTACGGCGCCGGCTGCTCGGAGATGACGGTCCGGAAGCCGAGCTCGACGTACGGTCGCAGGCGGTCGGCGAGCTGCTCCGGCGGTCCCGTTCCAGAACGTGACGTCGTTCTCGACTCTGGAGAGCGGCGTCTTGTTGTGGGCCATCGCGGCCTTCCAGACCTGCGATCGCCTCGGCCTCGGTGTCGCGGATGGTGGCCTTGATCCCGAGCGTCAACTCGATCTCGGCGATGTCGCGTCCGACGGCCTCGCAGTGCTCGCGGAGGACGTCGAGCTTGTGGGTCATCACGTCGAGCGGACCCATCCCGTTCCACATGTCGGCGTAGCGGGCGACCGTCCGCAGGGTCTTCTTCTCGCCGCCGCCGCCGATCATGATCGGCAGGTGCTTCTGGACCGGCAGCGGGCTCTGGCGGAGGTCGTCGAAGGCGTAGTGGCCGCCGGGCTCGGACGTCACCGACTCGCCATCGAGCATCCGCCGCATCGCCCCGACCGATTCGTCGAGCCAGTCGAGGCGCTGACCGAAGCCGGTCCCGAAGTCGATGCCGTGGGCGGTGTGCTCGGGCTCCATCCACGCCCCGCCGATGCCCAGGATCGCCCGGCCGCCGCTGACGTGGTCGAGCGTGGTCGCCGTCTTGGCGACGACGCCCGGGTTGCGGAACGTGTTCGCGCCGACCAGCAGGCCGAGTCGCGTCTGCTCGGTCTCGCGCGCCCAGGCGTTGAGCAGCGACCAGCCCTCGAAGATCGGCTGGTACGGGTCGCCGAAGATGGCGTAGAGGTGGTCCCACGTCCAGAGGTGGTCGTAGCCGAGGCGGTCGACGAGCTTCGCGCCATCGAGCATCTCGGGCCAGGACGCCGCCTGGCTCCAGAGCAGGATCCCGAGCTTGACATCAGACATGGGCTGGGCCTCCGAGGTGGTCAGTGAGACCCCGAGTGTAGCGGGTTAGGCGTTGTCCAGCTCGCGGTCGATGGCGCGCAGGATGAACCGGGCGGCCTCGGCGCTCTTGCCACCGAGCTTCTGATCGTCGTCCTGCTCGAGGGCGAGCATCAGGTCGCCGAGGTACTGGTCCATCGCCGCGGTGCGGACCAGGTCGCCCGCAGCGAACGCCGCGTCCAGCCGCGCCACCGCCGCCCGGGCGTTGTCGACCGTGTGGCCCTTGGCCGCGATCAGCTCGCGGACATCGGCCCGTGCCGCGTCGGCCGCGGGTCCCTGGGTCGTCATCGCCACCTCCCGAGCGTCCGCCGCAGCCGATCCGACGGGCCGGCTGCGGCGATCTCTGCGACCGACGCGCCGACATCCGCGATCGCGGCGACCGCCTCGCCGGCCGCAGTACTTGGTCGCCAGCGTCGCGCCGTCGCCCGCCAGTCCGATTCGAGGACGCTCATCGCCAGCTCGTCCCACCAGCGGTCGTCGCGCCAGATCGACTCGCGCGAGCGGCCCTCGACCGACGAAGCCGCAGCGGCGGTAGGCGCGGATGGCGCGCTCGTTGAACTCGAACACGTACAGCGCGATCCGGTGCAGCCCGAGCGTGCCGAACGCGTGATCGAGCATCAGCTGCGTCGCCTCGGTCCCGAACCCGCGACCCCAGACGTCCGACTCGCCGATGGTGATGTGGTACAGCGCTGACCCGTTCTCGCCGTCGAGCTGGCTGAACGCGCAGGTCCCGACCAGCCGGTCGGTGGCCTTCTCGTGGACGGCCATCGCCAGCGCGTCCGGCCCGACGACCCGGGCCGCGAAGAAGCGCTCGATCTCCTCGGGACGCATCGGGGTCGCCTGGTAGCGCGCCAGCCGGGCGATCTCCGGGTCGGCGTACCAGCGCTGGAAGGCGCCGATGTTCTCCGGGACGTGACGCCGCAGGACGACCCGGGTGCCGGTCAGGGTCTCCGGGAACCACGTCCGCTGCACCATCTCCGGCACGGTATACCATCGTCCGATGCGTCGCTGGAGCGAGCTCGCCGAGCGCCTCGCGGCGACCACCCGGACGTCCGAGAAGACGGCGATCCTCGCCGACTACCTGCGCGACCTGTCGCCCGACGAGCTGCCGATCGCCGCCGTCTTCCTGACCGGCCGGCCGTTCGCCGAGGCCGACCAGCGGGCGGCGGGTCTCGGCTGGGCGGCGATCGCCACGACCGTGACCTCGCTCGGCAACGTCCCGCGCGCGGCGCTCGGCGAGGCGTACGACCGCTCGTCCGACCTCGGCATCGCCGTCGCCGACGTCCTGCGCGAGGCCGGCCACGCCCCGCCGCCCGAGACGAGCCCGACGCTCCCCGAGGTGGCCGCCGCGTTCGCCGCGATCGAGCAGGCGTCCGGGCCGGCGCGCAAGTCGGCCATCCTGCGCGACGCTGCTCGAACGGGCCGACCCGCTCACCGCCAAGTACATCGTCAAGGTGCTGGGCGGCGACCTGCGGATCGGGCTGCGCGAGGGCCTCGTCGAGGCCGCCATCGCGCGCGCCTTCGACCGGCCGCTCGACGACGTCAAGTGGGCCGGCATGCTCGTCGGAGACGTCGGGCAGCTGGCTGCGCCTGGCCCGCGATGACGCCCTCGCGAGCGCCTCGCTCGCGCTCTTCCACCCGCTCAAGTTCATGCTCGCGTCGCCGGCCGAGGACGCCGCGGAGATCGTCGCCCGGCTCGGCCCGGAGGTCTGGCTCGAGGACAAGTACGACGGCATCCGGGCGCAGCTCCACAAGCGGGGTCGCGAGGTGCGCCTCTACTCGCGCGACCTGCACGACGTCAGCTCGGGCTATCCCGAGATCGTCGGGGCAGCCGAGGGGCTGCCGTGGGACGGGATCCTCGACGGCGAGATCCTCGGCTGGCGCGACGGGATGGTCCTGCCGTTCATCGCGCTCCAGGCACGCCTCGGGCGGAAGACGCCGTCGGCCGCGATCCAGGCCGAGGTGCCGGTCATCTTCGTCACCTTCGACGCGCTCGCGGTCGGGCGCCGGCGGCGATGACGCCGGTCGAGCCGCTCCTGCGCGAGCCGCTGACCGAACGCCGGGCACGGCTCGACGCCCTGGAGCTCCCGCTCGCCTCGGACGGCGGCCGTTTCGCGCGCTCGCACCTGACGACCGCGGTCGACACGGAGGCCGTGGAGGCGGCCTTCGCGGACTCCCGCGCCCGGCGCAACGAGGGTCTGATGGTCAAGGACCCGCACAGCATCTACGCCCCGGGCCGGCGCGGCCTGGGCTGGCTCAAGATGAAGAAGGCGCTGGCGACGATCGACTGCGTCGTCGTCGGCGTCGAGGTCGGGCACGGCAAGCGTCACGGCGTGCTGTCGGACTACACGTTCGCGGTCCGCGACACCGAGCACGACAAGCTGGTCAACATCGGCAAGGCGTACAGCGGCCTGACCGACGCCGAGATCGCCGAGATGACGCGCTGGTTCGAGGCCCACACGATCGCCCGCTACGGGCGCTACCACCAGGTCGAGCCGACGGTCGTCGTCGAGATCGCCTTCGACGTGATCGTCCGCTCGAACCGCCACGGATCGGGCTTCTCGCTGCGCTTCCCGCGGATCGTCGCCCTGCGACCGGACAAGACCGCGGACGAGATCGACACGGTCGAGACGGTGACGGCGCTGTACGAGGGGTTGCAGCACGGGTCCGAGCTGCTCGTGACGGCGGGGTCGCGGTCGCGACCGGGGTCCGGACCGGCGTCGGGGTCGGACCTCCCGCCGGATCGCTAGCGGTCGACCGGCAGGTCCAGCCGGTTGCCCCAGTCGGCCCAGCCGCCGTCGTAGACCGCGACGTCGTCGTGTCCGAGCAGGGTCAGCACGAAGGCGAGCTTCGCTGCCGCGATCCCCGAGCCGTCGTAGCAGACCATCCGCCGGCCGCGGACGACGTTCGCCCGGTGGAGCTGGTCGCGCAGCTCGGCGCCGTCGCGGAGGCGCTGGCCGCCCGGCTCGCTGGTCGACCCGACGGGAACGTTGACAGCACCCGGGATGTGACCGAGCCGCTTGGTGTTGCCCTCGTAGCCGTGGTACTCGGCCGGCGCCCGCGCATCGAGGAGGGTGACGTCGGGCGAACCGAGCAGGCCGCGCACGTCGGGCGTCGTCAGCCGCATCCGGTTCGGGCCGCGGACGGTGAACGCCGGGCCGCCCGGACCGGGCTGGGCGTTCGAGACCTCGCGACCCTCGGCCGCCCAGACCGGAAAGCCGCCGTCGAGGACGCGCACCGATTCGAGGCCGTAGGCGAGGAAGCTCCACCAGGCGCGGGCCGCGAACAGGCCCTGGCTGTCGTCGTAGACCACGACGGTCGTGCCGTCGGCGATCCCGACCTGGGCCGCCAGGGCCGCCATCCGGTCGGGCCCCACCAGCAGGATCGTCTCGCCGTGGTCGTCGTCCTCGACCAGGTCCGTCCGCCAGTCGACGAGCGCGGCGCCCGGGATGTGACCGCCCGCGTGGACCGCCGGCGCGCTCCCGTCGGGTCGCCAGCGGAGGTCGAGGACCCGGATCTCCGGCCGGTCGATGTTGTCGGCCAGCCACTCGGTGGTGGCCAGGAACTCCGGTCGGGCCAGGCCACTCATGCTCGGTATCATACGGCCGTGGTCGGCCCCTTCACCCCCGACGCGGAGAAGCTGGCGACCGTCCGGGCGGCGCTCCCGGCCCTCGCCGCGGGCATCTACCTCAACACCGGATCGGTCGGTCCGCTGCCCGCCGAGACCGCCGCGGCGATGGCCGACATGGAGGCCCGCGAGCGCGACGTCGGCCGGGCACACCCCGACGACTTCGACGACTTCCTGCAGCGGATGGCCGAGGCGCGCGCCGGCGTGGCGGCGGTCCTCGGGACCGACGTCGCGCTCGGTCGCCCTGACCCACGCCACGACCGACGGGATGAACGCCGCCACGTTGCTGCCCGACTGGCGGGCCGGCGGCCGCGCCGTGACCACCGCCCACGAGCACGCCGGCGGGCTCGGCGCTGCTCGTCGCCCTGCGCGATCGGATGGGCGTCGAGCTCACCTTCGTGGACGCCGGTGACGACGGCGACGACGACCGCACGCTCGCCGCGTTCGAGGCCGCGATCACGCCCGACACGCGCCTGGTCTCGATCTCCCACGTCCTGTGGACGACCGGCGCCGTCATGCCGGTCGCCCGGATCGCGGCGCTGGCCCACGCTCAGCGGGGCTCTCGTGGTGGTCGACGGAGCGCAGGCCGCCGGCGCCATCCCGGCCCGATTCGATGAGCTCGGCGCGGACCTGTACGCGGTCTCCGCGCAGAAGTGGCTGCTCGGGCCCGAGGGGATGGGCGCGCTCGTGATCGACCCGTCGCGGATCGCCTCCCTCGTCCCGGCCCTCGGCGGCTGCGTTCAGCTTCGAGCGGATCGACGGACGGGGCGACGCGGCCTGGTGGCCGGACGCGCGGCGGTTCGATGTCAGCGGCTTCCACCGCCCGTCGGTCGTCGGCATGGCCCGTTCGATCGGCTGGTTGTCGATGTACGTCGGGCTCGACTACATCCACCGACGCGGGACTGCGACGGCGGCCGCGGCGGCTTCTCGCCTGGCGGGGATCCCCGGCGTGACCGTCCTGACCCCGTCACATGCGATGGCGACCCTGGTGACGTTCCGGATCGCCGGCTGGTCGGCTCGGGCCGCCCTCGACGAGCTCGGATCGCGCGTCTTCGCGATCGCCCGGACGATCGATGCGCTCGACGCGCTGCGGATCAGCGTCGGCTTCTTCACCACCGACGACGAGATCGAGCGGTTCGCCGAGGCGGTCGCGCTGCTGGCCGCGCACACCCCCGACACGCTGCCGCCGCGCCGCGTCCTGACCATCCTGGGCGAGGGATGACCGGCCGGCGCGATCCCGCGGCGCTCCCGCCGCGGCGCTCGTGGGTGGAGATCCGCTGGCGCCAGTTCCGCAACGCGCCGCGACCGGTCGTCCGGGCGGTGGCCGCGAGCCTCAGCGTCGCGACCGTGCTGGCGCTCGCGTATCTCGCCTACGACGTCGCGCTGAGCCGCGGCGCAGTCCTGCCCGGCGGCGACCTGCGCACGCTGGCGGTGGCGATCTACGTCGTGCTGGTCCTGCTCATCGGCACCGTGGTCACGTACCTGATCGTGCCGCAGCCGACCGGCTCCGGGTCGGTGGCACGACGGAGCGCCTGGAGCGCGGCGCTCGGGTTCTTCGCCGCGGTCCCGATCGCCTATCTCGTGCTGGTCGTCGTGGTCCAGGTCATCCGGCCGCTGCTCGGCTGACCGCATCGGCAGCGAGAACGGTGACGAGATGCACCACAACGCGGATCGGGCGGCAGAACGGCTGGCAAACGGGTGTCGATTCGCGGTACGCTCCGCGCGCACTCTTTCCGCGGCCGGCACGGGTATCCGATCCCGACCGCCTATCGCTCGAGGGAACCGCGCGTGTCCACCGACGAGCAGCACGTCGCCCTGCCGCAGCTCTATGGCGCACCGGCCTACGCTCGGCCGCCCGCCGTGGCTCCCGGTGTCGAGCGCCCGTTCGACCCGGATGAGCTTCCGATCGAGGCGTTGCGGACCGACGAGGAGCGCGAGTTCACCGCGACCCTCCCGGCCCGCGCCTACGCTCCCGGCGGGATCACGCTCGGCCAGCAGACGCAGGCAACCGACGACGGATGCGGGCGGCCGGTCGCGATCGCGGTCCTTCGGTCTGAAGTCCATCACCGGACGGATCCTCGGCGGGAGCTGACGACCCGGGGCGCCGGTCGACGGGGTGTAGCATCGTCCGGCGGGGGAGTAGCTCAATCGGTTAGAGCGGCGGGCTTATATCCCGCTGGTTCCAGGTTCGAGTCCTGGCTCCCCTACCAGCGTTCCCCGATGCGGGCGTTCCGCCCGATCAGCGGCGTTCGCGCGTGGTGGCCTCGTGGATCCGGGCGAGCAGATGGCTGCGCCGGCCCGCGGTCAGGCTTCGCTGCCGCGGCAGCGCCTCGAACCAGGCGGGGATCTGGTCTTCGCTGATCACCGCACACACCGGTGACCGCTGGATCCCGCGATCGGTCGTGACGAGGGCGGCGTAGACGCGGACCACGAAGTCCAGGTCGCCGTTGGTCAGCCAATGCCGGACGCGTTCCGCGTCGCGGTTGACGCGATCGATGGGGTATTCGGTCGGGATCCAGCCCTGTTGCGTCCGCTTCTCCCAGCCACTCCCGACCGGCCGGATCGTCTCGCGGGCAGCCAGCTCATGGACGATCGCGACGCCGAACGGCCCAACGACCAGCTCGGGGATGGGCCGGCCGTCGTCCGGCTTGATGTCGGTGACGACGATGACGTCGTCGGGAAGCTGGGACTGCATCCTCGTGACCGGCGATCGGGCTCCGACCCGGATCTTGACCATCGCCAGTGTCGCCGCCAGGCGGTTGGTCCCGGCGATCGACAGGCCCGCCACGGCGACCAGGGCGAGCGTCCAGATGAACATCGCGCCGGGGAGCTCGACCGTCCCGGCGCCACGGGCTGGGACGAGACGCGATACCAGCGGTGTCTGGATGGCAAGGAAGGCGAACCCGAGCCCGACCGCGACCAGCGTGGCCCCGAACAGCGTCCCCCCGACGATGGAGCCGAGTCGATGGGCCGGCCCGGGAGCGGAGATGGTCTGCATGGCGACCATGCTGTGGCCTCCGGCGATCCACGCCAATGACCATTCCGGGTCACCCGTGGCCGACGGTCGGACCAGTCTCCCGACCAGACCGCACCGCACCCGCCAGCCCCGGTGGCAGGACGCACCGGAACGTCGACCCGCTACCTGACGGCTGGGTCCACCCGGACCCACGTACCATTGCCCGCCGTCTCACGCCCCGACATCCTCGACCTCGGCGTCGGGCGACCGCCCGTGCCCGGGAGGTTGAGCTTGCTGGTCTGGGACCAACGAAAGAGGACCCGCGAGGCGTGGGCGTGGATCGGGGCTGTCGCCGCGGCCATGCTCTTGCTGGCCGCCCTCGCGACGCCCATGGCGGCCGCCGCCCCGAGCAAGACCACGCTGTCCAACGCCGTCGTCTCGCCACGAACCGGGACGACGGCGACCACCATCTCGATCTCAGTGGTGTTCCGGAACTCCGACGGATTGCGCGCTGATGGGGTGACCGCGACCGTCGGCACGGTGTCGCACGCGATGACTGCCCCTCCGGGCGGCTCGTGGGGGAAGGGCGTGACCTTCAGCTGGTCCGGCAAGCTCCCGACCGGGACACACGCCGATCGTCATCACCGCTCACGCAAGGCATCACGAAGACGCGACCCTCGCGGCGGGCAACGTCACCATCGGGACCGTCCCCACGCCGACACCCAAGCCGACGCCCACGCCGACACCGAAGCCGACGCCGACACCCACACCGAAGCCGACGCCGACGCCGAAGCCGATCGTGAGGCCGACCCCGACGCCGACACCGACACCGACGGTGGCGCCGCGCCGGATCGTCCCGCCCACCCCGCGGCCGACCCCGACCGTCGTGATCGTCGTGACCTCGGTCCCGACGCCGACGCCGAGTCCGACTCCGACTCCGACCAGCGACGGCACCGCCAGCCCGACGGCGGTGGTCCCGCCAGCCTTCCTGGAGCCTGCCGCCACACCGACCGCGAGCCCGTCTCTCGTCATCGCCACGGTCGCCGGCGGCGCCGGCCCGGCCGGATCCGGTGGCGGCGGTGCGGATACGCGAGGCACATCGGGTGGCCCGGGCAGTCATCATCCGGCCGCGTGGAGCCCGGTCGCCGGGCTGTTCGCCATCGTCGGCCTGCCCGCCCCCGCCTTCCCGTCGTTCAGCCTCGCCCCGACGCTCGTGACGACGACCGGCGCGGTGACGGCCGCCATGGCGTTCGGCCTGTTCGGTCGTCGCCGCCGCGACGACGACGATCCGTCCGATGACGTGCTGGCGGCCGCTGCGGCGCGCGGCCTCGAGGTCGCGCCGGCGGCTCTCGTCGGCGCCGCTGCCGGGGCACAGATGAACGGTGGCGCGGCGATGCAGAGCGGGGACATCGCCGCCGCCGACCTCGAGGCGCTGATGCCGCGCTGGCGTCGCCCGTCGCTGATCCAGGCGCGCAAGGCGGACCCGATCCGCGACGACACCCCGGCGCCACGCCTCACCTTCGACCAGGGCCTCGTCGGAAAGCTCGATGGCCGCGAGCGGCGGGTCATCCGCTACCGCGTCGTCCGGCTGCTCGACTCACCCGACGAGCTGCGCGGCGCCGAGATCGGCTATCTCGACCAGGGCGACGAGGTCCAGCTCCTCGAGAAGTACGGTGCCTACTGGCTGGTGCTCTGCCCGGACGGTCGTCAGGGCTGGCTCCACAAGATGACCCTCGGCGCGGTGATCGAGGAAGGCCCGGCCGAGGGGCCGGTCGCGACGATGCCGACCGTCGCCGACACGTGGACCATGGGCGAGGCGGACCTCGACAGCGACGTCCTCGCCGCCTACCTCGAATCGCGGCGGCGACGCGACAGCTGACGGACCGGCTTCGCGGCGCAGCACCAGGATGTGCTGGTGGACGATGTTGGGGACGAAGGCGTGCGGGTAGCCGTACGGCCGCAGCCGCGTCCCGGCCTGGTACCAGATGAGGTCGCCCTTGGGCACGAGCCCGACCGCGGCGGCCCGCGCGGCCAGGTCCGAGCCGGTGAACAGGTAGCGCCCGTCCTGGTACGCGTCGCGCACGATGACGACCGCGTAGCCGCCCGGCCGCAGGACGCGTTCGAGCTCGGCGAAGACGCTCTCCATCCGGTCGAGGAAGGTCGGGTAGTCGGCGGCGTTGGCGAGGTCGTCGGCCGAGTCGGTGACCATCGCGTAGTCGGTCCGACGATTGGCGTGGGTCTCGGCCAGCGGCCCGCCGGCCATCGTCATCGGCAGCTGGAGGTTGTACGGCGGGTCCGTGGCGACGAGGTCGATCGAGCCGGCCGCGATCGCCGGCAGGAGCGCGAGGGCGTCGCCGACGCGCATCTCGCAGCGCCGCACGGATCGAACGGCCGCGGCCCACCGGGATCGGCCGATCCCGAGGTCGGCGAGCACCGGACCGGCGCCGTCGCGCTCGTTGGCCAGGTCGCGGACGACCCGCTCGAAGACGGCCGCCCAGCGCGGGTCGAGCTCGATGCCGATGGCGCGCCGCGGCCCGCGAGCGATGGCCGCTCCGAGGAGCGTCCCGCCGACGCCCGCGAACGGGTCGAGCACGAGCTCGCCGGTCCGGCTGAAGAACTCGATCAGTCGGGCCATCAGCCGCGGCGGCTTGTTCGCCCCGTGGACGCGCCGCGCGGCGTGCCCGAGCTCCGACGGGTAGGCCGTCGTCAGCAGCGACTTGGTGAAGTAGAGCCACTCCTCGCCGGTCAGCTCGTTGAGCGTGTTGGCGGGGTGGGGCGCCGGCCGGCCGTCGTCGGTCATCGCGGCCAGCCTAGCCGACGCGACCGCCACCGGCGCGGTCGAGCATCGGGCGACGCGGGCGCCCTAGAATGAGCCATGCCCGTCAGGTACACGAGCGCGCGGTTCGTCGGGCGCGAGGCGGCGTTCGCGCGAGCTCGCCACCGGCCTCGACGACGCCGCGCACGGGCGGACGAGGACGCTCCTGCTCGAGGGCACGGCCGGGATCGGCGTCACCCGCTTCCTCGACGAGGCGATCGCCCGGATCGACGCCCTGCACGACCCGATGACCGTCCTGCGCGCGACGGCCTGGCCCGCCCACGCGGACGAGCCGTACGGCCCGATCGTCCGCGCCATCGGCCCGACCCTGCTCGCGCTGCCCGACGACGACCCTGCCGGACCTGCTCGGGTCCCGCGACGTCCGAGGTCGTCCGGCTCCTGCCCGAGCTCGGTCCGCGACTCGCGGCGATCGGGGCGCCGATCGACGACGGCGGCCAGACCGCTCCCGAGCGACGCCAGGCGCGGACCCTCGAGGGCATCCTCGGGCTGCTCGGGCGGCTGGGGGAGCGCCATCCGGTCGTGCTCGTGCTCGAGGACCTCCACCTCGCCGACGCCGGCGACGCGGGCGCTGGTCACGTTCCTCGCCCGGATCTCGCGCGACCAGCGGCTGGCCATCATCGGCACGCACCAGCCGGACGTCGTCGCGCGCGACGACTCGTGGACCACGGACCTCGCGGCCATCCTGGCCGGCTCGCGGCCCGACCGGCTGGCCCTGCCGCCGCTCGATCGCGACGAGCTGGCGCTCCTGATCGAGGGGATCGAGGGCGAGCGCGCCTCGGCCAGCCTGCTGCTGCTGGTCGCCGAGCGGTCGGGCGGGCTGCCGCTCGTCGCCGAGGAGCTGCTGGCCGCGCGCCGCGAGCTGCCGAGCGCGTCGCTGACCGGCTCGTTCGAGGAGCTGGTGATCGCCCGGATGGCCGTCCGCTCGCAGGAATGCCGGCGCGTGCTCCGCCTCCTGGCCCTCGCCGAGCGCCCGCTGACCTCGGTCGCAGCTGGCGGCCGTGGCCGCCGCCTTCGAGCTCGACACCAGCCGGTCCGCGCCGCGCTCGGTCACCGGTCCGCGGGTCGGCGCCGGCGTCCTCGACCCGGACCTGTGGGCGGGCCGCACCGAGGCGCTCGCGAACGGCTTCCTGGTCGAGCGCGACGACGGCGGTCGGGTTCCGGCACGACTCGATCGGCAAGGCCGTCGCCTGGGACCTGCTGCCGATCGCCCGGACGCGCTACCACGCCGCGCTGGCGATGAGCCTGGGCGGACCGCCGTCGGCGATCGCGGCGCACTGGCTCGGCCGCGTTCGATCCGCCCGCGGCCGCGGGCGGCCGCGATCGACGCCGCGGCGGCGGCCGCGGCTCGCCACGCGGCCGCGGACGAGCTGGCCGCCCTCGAGCTGGCCCTGTCGCTCCCCGAGCGTCCCCGACCTCTGCTGCCGCCCGTCGGCGTCCGCCGACCGGCCCGAACCTGGTCGACCTCCAGGAGCGCGCCTCGGAGGCGGCCTTCGCGGTCGGCCGGATGTCGCGCGCGACGGCCTACCTCGAAGTCGGCGATCGGCGGTCTCGACGGCCGGCGCGACCGGGTCCGGCTCGGGCTGCTCCACGAACGGCTGGCCCACATCCGGCGAGCGGCCGGCGACCCGGCCGGGGCGATGCACGCGGCCCGACGCGCCGTCGAGCTGGTCCCGCGCGAGCCCAGCCCGGAACGGGCGACGGTGCTGGCCGCGCTCGCCCAGCTCCAGATGCTCGACGGGATCTTCTCCGAGGCGCAGCGGCTGGCCCGGGAGGCGATGAAGGTCGCCCGCGCCTGCGACCCGGTCGCGCGGACGCAGGAGGTCCACGCGCTGACGACGCTGGCGGTCGCGCTGGCGTGGGGCAGCGATCCGGCCGCCTCGGTCGAGCTCCTCCGCGAGGCCGAGGCCGGCGCCCGCGAGCTCGACGATCCCGACGCGCTGTTCCGGGTCCGCGCCAACCTGACCACGGTCCTCGACCTGATGAGCCGGCGGACGGAGGCGGTCGAGGTCGCCTACGAAGGGATCGAGGATGCCCGACGGGCCGGTCTCGAGGCCGTCTACGGCAACTTCCTGGCGGGCAACGTGGCCGACACGCTGTTCCTGCTCGGGCGCTGGTCCGAGGCGCGCGAGGTGAGCCGCACGGGCCATGCGCTGGCTGCCGGTCGGCGTCGTCTACCTCGCCTCGGTCCTCCAGCTGGCGATCGTCGAGATCGAGACCGACGCCGGCGAGGAGGCGTCGCGCCTGCTCGGCCAGACGATCCTCGAGTTCGACGCGGTGCGCGAGCCGCAGCTGGCCGGGCCGTACTACCTCGCGGCGGCGTCGTTCGCGCTGTGGCGCGGCGACATCGCCGACGCGAGCCGTTCCGTCGAGCGCGGCTGGGCGAGCGTCCGCGCGACCGAGGAGTGGCTGCTCGTGGCGCGGATGGCCTCGATGGTCGCCCAGGTCGACGCGGCCGCGGCCGTGGACGCCCGGGAGCATCGGCAGCTCGCGCCGCTGGCCGCCGCCCGGCAGCGGACGACCGCGGTCCTCGACACCGCGACCGAGCTCGTCATGGCGTCCGGAGCGCCCCCGTCGGCCGGATCGCGCCGGGTGGCCGACGCGTCACTCGCCACGGGCCGCGCGTTCCAGCGACGGATCGAGGGCGAGGACGACGCGGCGATCTGGCGCGATGTGGCTCGCGACTGGGCCGCGCTCGAGGCGCCGTACGACGCGGCCCTCGCGCGCTGGCGGGAGGCCGAGGCGATGCTCGGGTCCGGTGCCGGACGGACCGGTCGGACCGACGCCCGCGCGCCGTTGCTCGAGGCCGTCGAGCTCGGGCTGCGGCTCGGTGCGAAGCCGCTGCTGCGCGAGCTCCGGGAGCTGGCCGGCCGTGCCCGGATCGTCCTGCCGCCCGAGGTCGACGAGCTGCTCGACGCACGACCGGCCCCGCCGCTGGTCCCGGTCATGGCCGGCGCCGGTCCGGAGGATCGGTCCAACGGCCACTCCGACCTGGTCCGGGCGATCGCCGGCGATCCGACCGCGGCGTCGCGCCGGACCGACACGTTCGGGTTGAGCGGGCGGGAGCGCGAGGTCCTCGCCCTCGTCGCCCAGGGCCGGACGAACCGGGAGATCGGCGAGCGCCTGTTCATCAGCCAGAAGACGGTCGGCGTCCACGTCGGGAACATCCTGGCGAAGCTGGAGGTCTCCGGCCGGGTCGAGGCGGCCGCGGTCGCGATCCGCCTCGGGCTCACCGAAAAGTCCTGAGACACCGAGAGACCCGGAGGGAGGTCTCCGGGTCTCGGTCGGATCGCGATATGCCCCGCCGGATGGGCACCGGCAGGACGGCGAGGATGCGACTTAGGGGATCAGCGCCACTTGAGGCCGGCGGCCAGGCTGAGGGCGATGGCGGCAAGCGGGCCGACGGTGGCGACGATGCGCCAGGTTCGATGGATGGCGAGTTTGAACATCAGGGCAGGCTCCGCGGGATGGATATCGGATGAACCGGTCTCACGATCGAGCCGGGGTGGTCGAGACTAGGCGAGGGTCCGGGCGCTCACAACCGGCCCATTAGTCCTGTGGCGGTGTGGTACTCGAGGGGTAGTACCCACCCCTGACCGCACCGGATGGCCCCGGACGCATCTCGCGACACGACGCCCGCCGGCGCGGTAGATTCCATCTGGCACCCGTAGAAGCGGCCCAGGGGCCACTTCGGACCGTCCGCCACCCGTCCCTCGAGAGGCCCAGCACGATGCGTGTCGCGCGCTCCCTGTCCGTCGCCCTCCTGTCGGCCGTCGTCGTGGCAGGCTGCGCGACCGCGAGCGCCGGCTGGACCTACGCCCCGGCCCCATCGGTCACGCCGCCACCGGCACCGAGCGGTTCCGCGACGGCTTCGGGGCCGGCCCCGAGCGGCTCGGCCGCGGCACCGAGCGGCTCCGCCCCCGCCCCCAGCGGCTCGGGCAACCTGGTCGTCGTCCAGATCAGCGCCCTGAACATCAAGTACGAGCAGACCGCCCTGACGGCGCCGGCCAACACGCCCTTCCAGATCTCGTTCGAGAACAAGGACGCCGGCGTCCCGCACAACGTCACGCTCCACCTCGGTGACACCAATGGCGCCGAGCTGTTCAAGGGCGAGATCTTCAACGGCGTCGCCACGCGGGTCTACGACGTCCCGGCGCTGGACGCCGGCTCGTACGCGTTCGTGTGCAGCGTCCACCCCACGATGATCGGGACCCTCACCGTCCAGTGATCGGCTCGCGCCCGTGACGCCGGCCGGCGAGCAGCTCTGCTACACGGACGCCTACGCCCGCGAGGTCGAGGCCCGCATCGCCTCGGTCGACCGGCAGCGAGCCGACCCTCGTCGTGCTCGATCGGACGGTCTTCTACCCGGGAGGCGGTGGCCAGCCGTCGGATCGCGGCCTGCTGCTGCGCACGGCCGATGGGCGGTCGTGGACGGTCCGCGCGGCCCGCAAGGACGGCGGCGAGATCGTCCACGAGCTCGAGCCCGGGGAGGATGCCCCGCCGTCCGTCGGAGACGTCGTTCGGGTGGACCTCGATTGGGCGCGCCGGCATGCGCTGATGCGCACCCACACGGCGCTGCACGCGCTGTGCGGCGTCGTCTGGCGCGACTACGGCGCGCTCGTGACCGGCGGCAACATGGAGCCGGGCGCGGGCCGGATGGACTTCGAGTTCGAGCGGATGTCGGGCGACCTCGTCGACGCCATCGAGGCCAGCGTCAACGCCGAGCTGGCGCGCCTCGCGCGACGTCCGGGTCAACGTCCTCCCGCGCGCCGAGGCGTTCGCCATCCCGGACCTGATCCGGACCAAGGTCAACCTGCTGCCCGAGGGGATCGAGGAGATCCGGACCATCGAGATCGTCGGGCTCGACCTCCAGGCCGACGGCGGGACCCACGTGGCGAACACCCGCGAGGTCGGGTCGATCCGGGTCACCGGCTACGAGAGCAAGGGCCGCATCAACAAGCGCATCCGGATCTCGCTCGAAGATCCGGCAGGCGACTGATGCGCGCCTTCCCCGACCCCAAGCATCCTCACCACCAGCCCGACGCCGCCGAGTCGGCAGAGCCGAAGGCCTGACCCCATCGACCCGACGACGCCGGCGATCGAGGCCATCGAGGCGACCGGCATCCCATACCGCGTCGTCCGCACGGAGCGTGCCGGCAGCGCGGAGGAGAGCGCCCGTTTCCAGGACATCCCGCTCGGCGCGCTGTTGCGGACCATCGTCGTCCGCCGCGGCGAGGACGATTACCTGTTCGTGCTCGTCCCGGCCGGTCGGCGGTTCGACTGGCCGAAGCTGCGCGCCCACCTGGGCGTCTCCCGCCTGTCGCTCCCCGACGCCGACGAGGCACACGCGGTGACCGGCTACGTCCGCTACACGATCACGCCGTTCGCGTCGAGCCGTGCCTGGCCGGTCATCGCCGATGCCTCGATCGAGGGATTCGAGCGGGTCGCCATCGGTGGCGGCGCACCGGGTGTGAACCTCCACCTGGCGCCTGGTGACCTCGTCGCCGCCCTCCGCGCGGATGTCGTGGACGTGACGGTCGCAGAGGCATCCCGGGCCGACTGACAGCGGCGCGCGCCCCTTTCGTCGGACTGCCTCGGTGTGGCACGATCGGTGCCATGCCGAAGATGGCCCTCCCGGTCCTGACCAGCCCGATCATCCGCCGCGTCGCGTGGCATGTCCGGCGCGTCGCGGGCCAGGTCGACCGCCGCTTCTTCATCTCGCTCGGGGAGGGGATCATCGCGATCGTCGCGATCGCGGCGATCCTGATCACCCTGCTCGAGAAGCCACCGACCATCGAGTCCTTCTTCGACTCGTTCAACTGGGGTATCGCCACCGTCCTCGGCCAGGGCAACGCGGACTTCGTGACATCGCCGGGTGGCCGGGTCGTCGGCTGGTTGCTTATCCTGTTCGGCGTCGCCATGCTCGGGATGATCACCGGCGCGCTCGTCGCGATGGTCATCGATTTCCTGCTCAAGGAGGGCCAGGGTTTGGGCGCATCCGGCCATCGGGACCATATCGTCGTGTGCGGCTGGAACAGCACCGCCCGTGACCTGATCGACGAGCTCCGAGGCGACGACTACAAGCAGAAGATCGTCGTCCTCGCCGATCTCGACAAGAACCCGGCGGGCGCGGGCATCTATTTCGTGCGCGGCGATGCGACCGACACCGGCGACCTCGAGCGGGCGGGGATGGTCGAGGCGTCGGCGGCGCTTGTCTTCCCGGTCGATGGCTCGGACGAGGCGGACATGCACTCGATCTTGGCGATCATGGCCATCAAGTCGATCGCGCCGGGCGTCCGGACGGTGTCCGAGGTCAACAACCCGCGCCACGAACCGCATTTCCACCGCGCCGAGGTGGACGAGC
Organism: uncultured Chloroflexia bacterium; assembly: GCA_963813225.1. GTDB lineage: Bacteria > Chloroflexota > Limnocylindria > Limnocylindrales > CSP1-4 > SPCO01. The sequence continues at coordinate 668,344 of CAWEYB010000001.1, forward strand.
TGTTGGTGACGTCCAAGGTCGCTTCACACCTGCTCGCGCGCTCGGCCCTGTATCCAGGGTTGACCGGGTTGGTCACGGACATCGTGTCGGGCGGCGAGGGCTCCGAGCTCTATCGCGTCACGCTGCCCGACGAGTACCTCGGGCTGTCCATCGACACTGTCTCGGCCCGTCTGCGCGACGAGCACGAGGCCACCCTGCTGTCGGTCAACCGCGGCGGGCGCGCGTTCGTGAACCCGAGGTCCGACTTCGTCCTCGAGCGCGGGCGACGACGCGATCGTGATCGCCGAGTCTCTTGGCACGCTCGCCCCACTCAAGATGCACGACATCAACACGGTCCCGCAGACGGCCGCGGTCGTCCCGTCCGCCTAGGGCGGTCTCGGCCGGCCCGACTAGAGCGCCTTGACCGCCGCCGTCAGTGCCGCCAGCCCGTCCTTCGCGTCGGCGAAGAGCATCCCGGTCTTCGGATCCGAGTAGAGCTCGTTGTCGATGCCGGCGTAGCCCTTGCCCATCGAGCGCTTGATGACGACGATCGACTTGGCATGGTCGACGTCGAGGATCGGCATCCCCGAGACCGGCGAGCCGGGCCGTCGAGCGGCCGGGTTGGTGACGTCGTTGGCGCCGATCACCAGCGCCACGTCCGCCCGTTCGAACTCCGGGTTGATCTCGTCCATCTCCTTGAGCTGGGGATAGGGCACGTTGGCCTCGGCCAGCAGGACGTTCATGTGACCCGGCATCCGGCCGGCGACAGGGTGGATGGCGTACTTGACGTCCACGCCGCGGGATTCGAGCAGCTCGGCCAGCTCGCGGACGGCGTGCTGTGCCTGGGCGACCGCGAGACCGTAGCCCGGGACGATGATCACGTGACTGGCGTACGCGAGCTGGATCGCGACGTCGTCGGCCCCGATCTCGCGAACCGTCCCGCCGACACCCGCGACAGCTCCGGTCGCCGCATCTCCGCCCCCGAACCCGCCGACCATGATGTTCATGATCGAGCGGTTCATCGCATCGGCCATGAGCTTGGTCAGGATCGCGCCGGACGCTCCGACGAGAGCGCCGGCGATGATGAGGACCGGGTTGCCCAGCACGAAGCCGGCCATCGCCGCGGCGGTCCCGGTGAACGAGTTGAGCAGGCTGATGACGACCGGCATGTCCGCTCCGCCGATCGGCAGGACCATCGTGATCCCGAAGATCAGTCCGGCCAGGACGACGACGCCGAGGAGGGCGAGCGTCGCGCTGCTATCGAGCGACAGGGTGCCCGCCGCCCCGAGGATCAGCGCGATGGTGCCGAGGACGGCGACGACCGCGAGCGCGATCGTGACGAGCTGGCCGCCCGGGACGTAGATGGGCTTGCCGGGGATGACGCCCTGGAGCTTGCCACCGGCGATGAGCGATCCGGTGAATGTGACCGAGCCGATCAGCGCGCCGAGGACGACGAAGATCGTCGTGTCGACCGGCGCCCCCGAATTGAGCCGGATGAAGTCATCGATCGCGACGAGGGCAGCGGCACCGCCGCCGACCGCGTTGAACAGCGACACCAGCTGCGGCATCGCGGTCATCTTCACCGTCCGTGCCGTGTACAGGCCGGCGCCGCCTCCGATCAGGAAGCCGACGACGATGATGACGAGCGCGGTGCCCGAGAGGCCGCCCTCACGGGTCACGAGGTAGATGAGGGTCGCGACGACGGCGACGACCATGCCGGCCGCACTGAGCTGGTTGCCGCTCCGCCCGGTGGCGGGCGAGTTCATCCGGTGGAGGCCCAGCACGAAGCAGGCGGCCCCCACCAGCCAGGCGAGGTAGACGACCGTGTAGATCCATTCTTGGGACATCGACCTGCTCCTCGACTACGCGCCAGGAGCGCCGTCGGCGCCCTCGGTGGTGGCCTTCGGGGCCGTCGGCTTCTTGCGGAACATCTGGAGCATCCGATCGGTGACGACGTAGCCGCCGACGACATTCATCGACCCGAACACCATCGCCACGAAGGCGAGGGCGTAGCTGAGCGGGTTGTCCGCCGCCGCGGCGATGAACATCCCTCCGACGAGGACGATGCCGTGGATCGAGTTGGCTCCGGACATCAGCGGCGTGTGAAGGGTCGCGGGAACCTTGCTGATGACCTCGAACCCGACGAGGATCGCCAGCACGAAGATCGCCAGCGAGTTCAGAAGCTCTTGACTCACGCGGGACCTCCAGCGGCAGGCGCGGCCGGCTCGAGCAGCTTGGTGACGGCGTCGGACGTGATCGCGCCGTCGTGGGTGATGACCGTCGCCTTCGTGACCTCGTCCTCGAAGTCGAGGTTCAGCGCGCCGTCCTTGACCATCCCGAGCAGCAGCGCCGAGATGTTGCGAGCGTAGAAGGCCGAGGCGCCGGCCGGCATCGAGGCCGGCAGGTTGTCGGGGGCGATGATCGTCACCCCGTTGTCCGACTGGATGGTCTCGCCGGCCTGTGACAGCTCCACGTTCCCGCCGAGCGCCGAGGCCGCCATGTCGACGATGACCGAGCCCGACTTCATCAGCCCGACCGCCGCGGCCGTCACGAGGAGCGGGGGCTTGCGGCCCGGGACCTGGGCCGTCGTGATCACGATGTCCATGCCGCCGATGACCTCGTTGAGCTCGGCCTGCTGGGAGGCTCGCTCCTCGGCGGTCAGCTCGCGGGCATAGCCGCCGGCGCCGGTGGCATCGATGGTCGTCTTGAGCTTGACGAACTGGGCGCCGAGGCTCTCGGCCTGCTCGCGCGTCTCGGGCCGCACGTCGTACGCCTTGACGACCGCGCCGAGCCGTCGCGCGGTGCCGATCGCCTGGAGACCGGCGACGCCGATGCCCAGGATCAGCACGTTGGCGGGCTTGGCCGTACCGGCCGCCGTCGTCAGCAGCGGGAAGTAGCGGCCGTAGGCGTTGGCGGCGATGAGGACCGCCTTGTAGCCGCCGACGTTGGCCTGCGACGAGAGGGCGTCCATCGACTGCGCCCGCGACAGCGTCCGCGGGATGGCGTCGAGGCTGATCGCGGTGACCCCGGCGTCGGCCAGTGACCGCATCAGCGCCGGGTCGAGCAGCGGCTGGAGCAGCCCGACGACCACCTGACCCTTGTGCAGCACGCTGACCTCGGAGGCCGACGGCTTCTGGACGCGAAGCACGACGTCCGACTGGCCGTACAGGTCGACCGTCGAGGCGATCGTCGCGCCGGCCTCCTGGTACGCGGTATCGGGGATGGCGGCGCCTGCGCCGGCGTCGTGCTCGACGAGGACGTCGAGTCCGGCGGCCGTGAGCTTGGCGAGGACCTCGGGTACCAGGGCGACGCGCCGCTCACCGGGCGCGGTCTCCTTGGCGACACCGACTTTCATTGGGAACCACCTGACTTGAGCGATGACGGTCGCGAGGGTTTGGGGGACTCGCGGGCGACGCGTGCGGTCGAGCGCACAGGATAGCGTGTCCGCGGACTCGATTCCGTTTGCCGTGGTTCGCGGTCGCGACGGCCGCCCGGCTCCTGGTCCGTCAGGCCTTGTCGAGGAGCGTCACGATCAGGATGCGCCCCTCCTCGTCACCGATGACCTCGGCGTCATGGGGGATCGACCCGTCCCAGCGAAGGTAGTCGCCGGGGCCGAGCTCGACGACATGGTCGCCCTGCGACATCCGCCACCGTCCGGCAAGGATGAGGTGGTGTTCGTCACCAGCATGGGCGTGCAGTCCCGCCCGGCCACCGGCCGACGTCACCCCTTCGATGATCGAGACGTCGCGCGTATCGCCGCCATCCACGCGCTCGATGCGGCCGAACCCGTCACGTGCGACCGTCGGTCGATCCGCGGCGTGGACGACGCGTGGCGGCGGGACCTCGTCGACGAAGAACCAGGCGATCGGTACGTCCAGTGCGTCACTGATGGACGCAAGGCAGGCAAGGGACGGGGACGCCTTGTCGTTCTCGATCTGTGACAGATAGCCGATGTTGAGCCCGGATCGCTCTGCGACGTTGGCGAGGGTCAGGCTGCGTTCGGAGCGCCAGCGTTTGACCTGCGCGCCGACAGCCGGCCGGCGCCGTCCTTCGAGCGTCATCTTTGTTCTCTCCAAAATAGTATTGACAACGGCGAACTCGGGGTCTATGTTGTGTCTACAACAAAGTCTGCTTGATGTAGGCCAACTCGTCAAGCCAACCGGAGGTACATCACCGTGGATATCGCCATCATCGGTGCCGGCAACGTCGGCCGGTCGCTTGCCACGTCATTCGCGCGCGCCGGCCATACCGTCGTCATCGCATCGCGCGACCCCGAGGACGCCGGCTCGGTCGCCGCTGCCACTGGAGTGCAGGTCGCCACATCGAACCTCGCGGCCGCGACCGAGGCAGGGATCGTCGTCATCGCCGCCCCGTTCTCGAGCGTCGAGGCGATCGCCGCGGAGATCCGCAGCGCGGTCGTCGGCACCGTGGTCGTCGATGCCACGAACCGGATGTCGTTCGGCGCGGAGGGTCCGGATATCGACACCTCGACCTCGAACGCCGAAGAGCTCGCCGCGCTCTTGCCGGGCGCGCACGTCGTCAAGGCCTTCAATACCGTCTTCGCGTCGCACCAGGCCGACCCGTTCGCCGATGGCGTCCAGCTCGACGGCTATGTCGCCGGCGATGATGCCGCCTCGAAGGCGACAGTCCTCGACCTCGTCTCGTCGATCGGGCTCAACCCGGTCGACGTCGGGCCGCTCAGCCGTGCCCGCCAGCTCGAGGGGCTCGCCTTCCTCAACATCACGTTGAATATCGCGAACGCCGGCAGCTGGCAGTCGGGCTGGAAGCTCGTCGGCGCACCGTCGCCGCTCCTCGCCGCGGCGTGAGCACGGGCGGGCCGGCGTCCTTCGCGCCGGCCCGCAACCGCGTCCACGGCGATCGGGTGCCGCCCGGCCGGCCTGCACCTCGAGGGACTACTCTGCCGTCCATGGCCACATCGTTCCCCGCCGAGGGGATGGAGCTCACCCACATCCTCGTCGTCTCCGACCTCGACTTGGCCCGGACGTTCTACCGCGACGTCCTGGGTGCCGAGGTCTACCGCGAGTACGGCGGCTCGTCATGCGTCCTGCGCGCGTTCGGGACGTGGCTGCTGCTGGTGACCGGCGGCGGCCCGACCGCCGACAAGCCGACCGTCACGTTCGCTCCGCCGGCGGATCCGGACACCGTCAGCCACTCGATGACGATCCGGGTCCCGGACTGCCGAGCGGCCCACGCTCTGCTGGCCGAGCGAGGAGCTGCATTCCTCACGCCACCGGTCGAATCCGAGTGGGAGATCCGGGCTTTCCTCCGCGACCCCGACGGGCATCTGCTCGAGATCAGCGAGGCCAAGGCCAGCGGCTAGGGAGCCGCGAGGTCGGGCGTGTCGGGCCCGTCCGGGACGTTGGTGGCCCGGCGCAGCATCGTGGCGCCGCTCGCCAGCGCCATGCCGGCGAGGATGAGCCCGGCGCCGACCAGCCCCGCGGTCGTCAGCCGATCGTCGAGGACGACGGCCGCGATGAGCGCCGAGGCGACGGGAGTGAGGAGCAGGGCCCCGGATGCCCGAGCCGCCGGGATGCGTCGCACCGATGCCATCAGCAGCAGGTTGCCCGACGCGCTCGATCCGACCGCGATCGTCAGGAGCGCGACGATGGCGGCCGGATCCGGCCTTGCCGGGACGACGCCGCCCGGGTCGATGAGGAACGCCGCGACGAGCAGGATCGGTCCCCGACCGACGAGGTTGGCGATCGTGACGAGCGTGCCGTCGAGGCGATACGGAGCGCCCCAGCGACGGGCGAGGACGACATACAGGCCGAACATGGCGGCGGCGACGAGCGCAAGGAGGACGCCGCCGGCACCAGCTCCGCCCGGCACGGTGCCGGCCAACAGGGCGGTACCCGCGAACGCGAGGACGAACGCCGCGATCGTCGCCGGATGGATCCGCTCACCGAGAAGAGGGACCGCGAAGAGCGTGCCGAACACGGCGTACAGCGGCGCGACGAAGCCGGTGATGGTCGGCCCGGCGATCGCCACCGCGATGTTCACGCCGACGATGAACAGGATGCCGCCAAGCAGCGCGAGGGTGACGAGCCGGATCAGCCTCGGCCGCGTCATCGAGCCGACCGACGGCGCCGGCAGCACGCCGGCCAGCGCCAGACCGACGACGATGACGAGCGCCAGGGTGCACGACAGTCCGGCGACCACCAGGGGTGAGAAGGACCGGATCGCCACCGCGGTCGCCGGGTAGGCCGCCCCATAGATGATCGCTGCCGCGATCGCGGCAGCCACCCCGACGCGCGCTTCCGAGGTACGAGCGGCCGCGGCGCTCGTCGCGCTGGGTGGGGCGGTCGCTCGCACCGCCTGAGGGTAACGTCGGACGGCGGCGCCGGGTGGCGCCGCCGTCCGGTCTCCTCCGCGGGGACTTAGTTGATCTCGAAGACCACCGTGACCGTGGCGGACAGGTCCTGCGTCCCGGGCTGGACCGGGGTCGGGACACCGGCCGCCGGGGCGGCCGCCTTGAGCGAGTCGAGGCCGCCGTAGAAGATCGGAGACGGCTGGGTCGCGTCGGTCATCGACACGACCGTGCCGAGGCTCACGTTGCCGGCGCCGGCCATCGCCTGGGCGCTGGCCCGGGCCGCGGCGACCGCGGCTGCCCGCGCGTCGTTCTGGGCCTTGACCGGGTCGGCGACTTCGAACGAGATCCCGTTCACGTCGGTCGCGCCCTTGGCCGTGGCGGCGTCGATGACGTCACCCGCCTTGTCGAGGTCGCGGACGGTGATCTCGACCTGCTCGCTGATCTGGTAGCCGACGACCTTGGGCGTGCTGCCGTTGCCGTACTGGGGGTTCAGGCTCACGTTCGTCGTCTGGATGTCCTTCTCGTCGACGCCGAGCGCCTTGACCGCGGCGATGATGTCGGTCATCGCCTGGGCACCGGCGTCGCGGACTGCCTTGACCGTCGAACGGTTCGCCGTGACGCCGAGATAGACGCGGGCGACGTCTGGCACGACCGTCGTCTTCCCGGTCGCCGTGATCGTGATGGTGTGGGTCGCGGGATCCGTGGTGGCCGGGGCACCCGACACTGGGCCACCCCTGACCGACAGGGCCGCCACCGCGACGATGAACGCACCGAGCGCGAGGGCACCGAGCGTACGGACTGGCTGCGACATCGGGTTCACCTTCGTCTGGCTGCCACCCGAAGCGGGCGGTCGTGTGCCGGAGACGACGCGCGTGGCCGTTCGGTTCCCGCGGGGTACCGCGAGGGTCCGTCAACCCGCCTAGATCGGGGTCGTGGCGTTCGCGCCGACGGGCTCGCGGCGGGTCCGCCCCGGCGTCTCTGGAGTCCCCGGTGGCTCGGGTGACTCGGGTGACTCGGGCGGCTCGTGTCCATCGACGGTGTCGGTCGCGGGGACAGGCTTCGGGGCGGGCACCGCCTCTTCGCCCGCAGCCGCCGGCCTGTCGTCGGGGTGGGCGACGCCGTTCTTCAGGGCGTCGAGCCACACGCGCAGCTGGGCATGGACCGCCGGAGCTCCGACGAGCGGCTCGTCACCGACGGGCAGGTCGGACGGGTGGAGCACGAATGGCTCGCCCTGCCACCCCCCGAGACCGCCGTGTGACCCGACCAGGTCCTCGTAGGACACGACCTCGCCGGTCGCCGGGTCGTACGGCCCGATGACGATGAGGTCGCCCGTGTTGGAGAACCCGTCGAGCCGGCGAAGGCCATCCGCCGCGCGTGGTCCGTAGATCGCGACGGGGTCGCTGCCGACGATCCGCCCGGATGCAAGGTGCTGCTCCCCGTCACGTCCCAGGGCCACCGGCCCCAACCGGTCGGAATGGACCACGATGAGGCCCACCCCCGGATGTGCCAGGAGGCCCGGGATCAGGTCGGGATATCGCCGGTCGATCTCCTCGCGTGCCACCCGGTCCTCGGAGCAGGTGAGGTAGAGAAGCGCGAGGTTGCCCGAGGCGCAGGCGACCAGCTCGCCGGTCTCGCCGTCGCCGGTCCGGGCGATCCGCCGCCGGGAGGCGCGTCGCGCGAGCTGCGGACCGGACGCCGGGCCCGCGCCCGATCTCACCCAGGATCATGCCGGAGGTGCCGTGGTACTCCCACGCATCTCGCAGCGTCGGCCGATCCGTCGTGTCGCCGACCAGCTTCTTGGCCACGTCCTCGAGCAGCTCGCCGTACAGTTCCGAGAACGGCGTCCCGAGGCACTGCCCGTGGTCGGACAAGACGACCATCTTGTAGGGCCGGTGTGTCTCGCGCGCCACGCGCCGCAGGGTGCCGAGCGTCCGGTCGAGACCATCGAGCGCATCGACCGCCTCGTCGCGTTCGGGACCGACATGGTGGGCGAGCGCGTCGTACCCGGTGTAGTCGACGTAGATCGCCGGCGCCTCGTCGAACATCTCCTGGATGACGAGGGCGGTCGTCAGGTTGCGCAGCGCGACGTTGGTCAGCGCCCGTTCGAGCGCGTAGTGGAGATCACGGTGGATCCGCGGCTCGATGCCGCGCGACCGCTGTCGCTCGCGCTGATACCACTCCTTGGCGACCTCGCCGAGGGTCAGCACCAGGAGCCGGATGTAGTTGACCTGGCGCACGAACACGCCCCGGACCTTGGGGTCGTCCACGCTGGGCAGGTCGTCCTCGATCGTCGCCATCGTCAGGTAGGTACGCGCGGCGTCGCCGGTCACGAGGTTCCCGATGCTCGCGCCGTCATCAGCCAGCAATCCGCGGCCGGTCGACCGACGGCGCTCGATCTCGGAGGCGCCATCGGGCGTGTTGGCCACGATCAGCGTCTTCGATCGCTTCTCGAACCAGCGGAAGCCCGGCATCTCGTCGTTGTTGCCGTGCAGGATCCCCGCCTGGCTGACCGGCGTGACGGGCGGCAGCAGCGCGTACCACGGGTCGATCTTGGCCTCGCCGTGGCGCACCAGCCGGTCCAACCCGGGCATCCGTCCCGCGCGCATCTGCTCGCGCAGGACCGGCAGGCTCAGCCCGTCGAGCTGGACCATGAGCAGGCCGGGCGTCTCGGTCCGCGGCTTCCCGAAGTCGCGGGCCGCCAGCCGGCGGACCTGGCTGCCGTGGTACGAGTCATCGTCAGACGCTCGGAGGATCTCGGCGAACAGCGCGTTGAGGATCGTCAGCGCCACGGCGTCCCAGATGGCCGCGCCCATGTTCGCGACGCCGACCCCGGGCACGAACCGGCCGATGGCAAGCACGATCACGATCTCGACGAGCAGCTCCGCGACCTGGACGGTGAACGCAGGCAGGGGAGACAGGGCCAGCATCAGGAACGGTCGCGCCAGCAGGTTCAGGACGGCCAGCGACAGAGCCGCCACCACGAGCGAGACCGGCCCGTCGAGGGTCAGGTTCGAGGAGACCGTGGCGACGATCAGGAGCGCCAGGCCCGCCGCGATCCACGACAGCAGGACGCGCCGGACGAGGGCAAGGCGCGTCGCGCGCCACTGCCAGTACAGCCGCGTCTGTTCGCGATAGAAGCCGGGCAGGTCCATCACGACGATCCCGTGCCTCCTGCGGGACGGCGGAGCCAGGGCCGCTTCGCCCATGTCCGTGGGATCGCCTCGAAGGCGACGACCACGACGAACAGCCAGCCGAGGCCCGCCGCGAACCCGCCGACGACGTCGCTCAGGTAGTGGTAGCCGAGGTAGATGCGGCTGAAGCCGACCGCGACGGCGATCAGCAGCGCGAGCGGCACCGCGATGGAGCCGGCCCGCTTTCCGTAGACCGCCCGGATGATCAGTGCGACCGCAAGGTAGAAGACGATGGAGTTCATCGAGTGGCCGCTGGGAAAGCTGTAGTCCGGGAGGACATGCGCCCACGGGAGCGCCGGGCGCGGCCGGTGGACGAACACCTTCATCAGGCTGTTCAGCAGCACGGAGCCGCCGATCGCCGCGGCGAGGAAGAGCGCCTCGGACCGGTATCCGTGATAGACGAAGAAGATCACCGAACCGACGAACAGGGCGGCGACGAACGGGACGGACCCGAGCGTCGTGATGCCGTTCATGATCAGGTCCATCGCCGGCGACGAGATCGAATGGAGGAACGGGTTCGCCACGGCGTCGAGGACGAACGCCTCCTGGTTGTAGATCTGGTCGGCCAGGACCGCGAAGACGAGCATCGCGATGAGCGCCATCAGGAACCCGACGAACAGCTGGGTGACACCCAGCTTGTCGGGCGTCTCCGGCTTCTTGATCGGCGGGGTCTCGATCTTCGGGGCGGCCATCGCGGTCGTGGAGCGAGCCATGGCCGTCAGCGCCTCGGCACCATGACGGTCAGGGCCATCGGGCGGACGGAGGCCGTGAACGGGGTTCGCCCGACCACGCTCCCGTCGGTCTCGACGCGGCGCTTGGGCGACGTCTCGACGCGCACCTTGCGTGCCCTGGCGCGGAAGACCCGGCCACCGTCGGTCCCCCCGTCCCCGGTGGTCCGGAGCGCCTCCCAGCCGGCCAGCAACGCCGGCAGAGGCCCCGACGCCCGGACGATGAAGACGTCGAGCATCCCGTCATCCGCGCGCACGCCGCGCACCTTCAGGCCCGCCGGCACGCGACCGAAGTTGGCGATCAGGACCTGGGCCGCCTCGGTCGTGCTGCGGACGCCGTCGAGGGTGATCTTGTGCGCCACGTTGTGGATGTTGCCGCCCTCGAGGAGCGCGCTGGCGAGGTACGCGAACCTGCCCCAGCGGCCCTTCTCCTCGCTGTCGGTGCGCTCCATCACGTCGGCATCGAAGCCGGCGCCGCAGGCCACCGTGAAGGCCCGGCGCTTGCCGCCCACGCTCAGCCGCCCGACGTCGATGCGACGCGGGCGTCCGGCCAGCGCGGTGTGGACGGCCTCTGCCGCCTCCTTCGGGATGCCGAGGTTGCCGGCCAGCAGGTTGCCCGTCCCGGTCGGCACGATCGCCAGCGCGACCTGCGTCCCCGCCAGGGCCGTCGCGACCTGCAGCACCGTGCCGTCACCACCGACCGCGAGGACCACGTCGCAGCCGTCCTTGGCCGCCTTCTTGGTCAGCCGGCGGACGTCGCGCTTGCGCTGGACCACGGCGACGTCCGTGACGGTCGCGCCTTCAGCCACCAACAGCCGCTCGACTTCGGTGACCGAGTCGCCGATCGGCTTCCCCGGGCGGTCGCGCCCGATCACGAACGCGCGGGTCGGCCGTGCGCCATCGCCGTGCCCATCCATCTGGTCCGTCACGTCGAGGCCGTCAGGACGCCGACGAGGCGGTCGACGGCTTCGCCGACGACGAGGTCGACGTCGCCTTCGATGCGGCGCGTCGCCGCGCCAGCATGCCGGTGACGATCGCGAACAGCGCCAGGCAGCCGATCCCGGCGAGGAAGCCCGCCAGGACGTCGCTCGGGAAGTGGGCGCTCACGGCGACCCGGGCGATGGCCACCAAGACGATCAGCACCGAGAACAGGATCGGCAGGGCGACCCGGACGACGGTCGGCAGCGAGCTCCGCCAGAGGAGGACCGCGATGATCCCGTAGATGGTCACCGCCTCGAGCACGTGGCCCGACGGGTAGCTGTACACGATGCCGGCGGCGTCGTTGGTGAAGCCCGGCGGCCGCGGCCTGGCGACGAGCTGCTTGACCGCCTCGCTGCCCGCCGTCGCGGCGGCCAGCACGGCGATGACGACGAATGCCTCTCCCCGTTGCTTGGTGAAGAGCAGGAAGGCGACGATCGCGACACCGATGACGATCAGCGGGATGTTGGCCGAGTCGGACAGGTCGCGCCACGCGACCATGTACTGGCCCAGGCCCGAGGCCGCGTCCAGGAGCGGCTGGTCGAAGGGGAACACGAACTTGCTGGCGACCAGCCACGTCATCAGCGCGAATCCGCCGAGGCCGATCGTCGCGAGGAATGGCCAGCCCCAGCCGGCGCCGGTCGTCTCGTCCGTGCGGGCATCCGACCGCGGCCGATCATCGGTGGCGGCGTTCACGGTCGGTGACGAGCGGTCCATCCGCGTCTCGGATCCCTGGGCAGCCATCGCGAAAGGCCCTCACTACGGCAAGGTGTCGGTCCGCTGACCGTAGATGGGCGGGGCTTGGCGGGGCGCTGCTGACGAAGGCCCGATGTCATTGCACGCGTACGACAGCTTTCGACGAGCCGACGGTACGATCGACCTGTGACCGCCGAGCTGGAGCGCTTCGTCGATGCCCAGAGGGACGTCTATCCCAGCGTCCTCGCCGAGCTGCACCGCGGCCACAAGACCGGCCACTGGATCTGGTTCATCTTTCCCCAGGTCGCCGGCCTGGGACGAAGCGCGACCTCGCAGGCGTTCGCGATCCGCTCACTCGAGGAAGCGCGCGCCTACCTCGCCCACCCGATCCTCGGTGCGCGCCTGCGCGAATGCGCCTCGATCGTGGCCGCGCTCGAAGGACGCGACGCGGTGGAGATCTTCGGCCCACTCGACGCGATGAAGGTCCGCTCGTCGATGACGCTGTTCCTGCGTGCGGCACCCGACGAAGCGGTCTTCGCGCTTGTCCTCGACGGTTCTACGACGGACTCCCGGATGAGGCGACCGACGCGCTGCTGGGATGACGCGGCTGCCCGATCATCCCGTCGGCTGGGCCGCCCTTCGCTCCATCCCCCGATCGGCCGAGGCCGGCGAACCCTTTCCCTCGCTCGCGAGCGCGTCGAGCCGCTCGACGAGCGAGTGGGCGCCGAGGCCGACGAGGATCTCACGACCTTCGGGGATGGCAGCCCGGACCGCCGGCTCGTCAGGGCCGATGAGCGCGGCCATGTCGAGGACCGTCAGCGCGACATCGAACCGGCAGCCGGCGTCGCGGTAGCCGGCCAGCGCCGACCGATACAGCCCGAGCGCCTCGGCTGGGCGACCCTGGAGCGCGGCGATCCCAGCCCGCACGTTCGACTTGTCGAAGTCCGTGACGCCGCCGAACAGGTCGGTGACGACCTCGAGCACCCGCTCCGCATCGCCCATCCGACCGGCGTGCAGCGCGAAGCGCGCGATCATCACGAAGTCGCCGCGGTGTCCAGCACCGTCTGCGGCGTAGCGGACGAACGGTTCCGACATGCCGCACCGCGTCGTCCAGACGACCCGCGGCGAACGCGCAGCGCGCGAGCCAGCCGCTCACGTTGAGCTCGGTCTGGTAGTCGCTCTCGACCAGGGCGCCCGCGAGCAGTCGCTCGGCGCGCTCGACATCCGGCTCGCCGGTCCACGCGGTGAAGGCGTCGCGATTGGCGGCGAGCCACTCCACGTCGATCCGATCCGGGTCGTTCTCGATGAGCTCATCGAGCGCCTGCTCCGTCCATGACCACTCGCCCGAGGCGTTCGGCCGCACCGACCGCATTGCCGGCGTGGTACCCGTCGAAGCCGATCAACCCAAGCCGACGGGTCAGGGCCATGCCCTCGCGCGTCCGCTCGAGGGATCCGCGCGGATCGCTGTCGACCGTTGCCGGACGCCAGGTTGTTCAGGCCTCGAAGCGCCGCCGTATGTTGGCCGTGCGCCCGCGCGTCGAGCACCGCGCCCTCGAGCAGCGCCAGGCCCTTCACGCCGGTGACCGCCGAACATCAGCGCGGATCGCCTTCGTGACGAGGGACATCGCGACGATCTCGTCGAGGCGGAGTGGTTCGGCGAGTGCGAGCGCCCGGTCGGACAAGCGGACTGCCTCGGCCATCTCCTGGTTGCGGAACGCCGTCCGTCCGAGGACCTCGATGAAGAGGGCCGCCGCCTCGTCCGCATCGGCGGCATCCGATCCGTCCGCGACCGGTCCGCTGCGGTCCCTCGTCGCGAGCGCCTCCGCGGCCTCGACGGAAGGGTCGGGCGACCTCCATCGCGGTCGCGATCTGGGCACTGGCCAGGTAGAGCTGGATGTGGCGACCGACGGCCCGGATGACACCGACCTCGTCGCCGAGGGCCGTGTACGCCTCGACGGCGGCCGCAAGGCTGCGATGCCCCTCGTCGTAGCGCGACCGGTAGCCCTGCAGCGTGCCGATCCGCTCCTCGAGGCGGGCGTGGTCGGACGGGTCGCGCGTCACCTCGAGCGCCGATGTCAGCGCGTCGATCGCCTGGCCGAGCGCCCCGAGCGCCTCGGCCCGGTCGGCGGTGGCCAGCAGCGAGACCCGCGCCTGGGCAGCGACCGCCTCGCCGGCCGGTCCGTCGGGCGCGGCCCGATAGGCGGCGACGAAGTGGCTCGCGACGACCCCCGCCAGCTCCTCGTCGCCGAGCGATTCGAGGTGGCGGGCCGCGGTCAGGTGACGCGCCCGACGGTCGCGCTTCGACAGCGTCCCGTAGGCGACCTCGCGGACGAGTGCCTGGACGAAGGCGTGCTGGCCGCGGGTCGGCGCCCGCGGGTCGGTCTCGACGGTCAGGACCTCCTGGCGGACCAGCGTGTCGAGACGCGGCTCGAGAGCGTCGGCCGTCTCGCCCGAGATCGCGGCGAGCGCTTCGACGGTGAACGTCTGGCCGAGCACGGCGGCGTCCTGCAGGATCGACCGATCGGCGGCCGACAACCGGTCGAGCCGGGCCGCGACGAGGGCGTGCAGGGTCGGCGGCACCTCGAGGGCGCCCAGGTTCGTCGGGGTCGAGCGTCCGGCCGGTCATCACCACTCGGCCGCCCTCCTGGGCCAGCCGTCCGGTGGCGATCATCATCCGGATCGTCTCGACGGCATACAACGGCAGGCCGTCGGCGCGCTCGAGGATCCGGGCGACGACCTTGGCCGGGAGGTCCGGCGCGATGCCATCGAGCAGCTCGCGCATGGCGGCATCGGTCAGCGGATCGAGGCGCATCGCCATGGCACCGCGCCGATCCGTCCCCCAGCCGGGCCGCCGTTCGAGGAGCTCGGGCCGGGCGAGGGTCAGCACGAAGATCGGGCTCGAGCGGCCCCAGTCGAGCAGGTGCTCGAGGAAGTCGAGCAGGCCGTCGTCCGACCACTGGAGGTCCTCGACGACGAATGCGACGGTGCCGGTCTCCGCCAGTCGCTCGAAGAACGTCCGCCACGCGGCGAACAGCTCGTTGCGCCCGCCGGCGGGTGTCTCGCCGATGCCCAGCAGGACGAGGATCCGCGGCTCGATCCAGGCGCGCTCGGTCTCGTCGGCGATGTGCTCCTCGACCATCGCCGCGATCGCCGCGCGGGTGGCCTCCTCGTCGTCGCCCTCGGTCAGGTTGGCCCGCCGCCGGATCATCTCGCCGAGCGCCCAGAACGTGACGCCCTCGCCATAGGACGGTGAGCGGCCGCGGTGCCACCAGACCTGCTCGACGACCCCGTCGAGGTACTTCTCCAGCTCCCAGGCGAGCCGGCTCTTGCCGATCCCGGCCTGCCCGACGAGCGATACGAGCCGGGCCCGCTGCTCGCGGCCGGTCGCGTGGAACTGCTCCTTGAGGAAGCGCAGCTCGTCGGTCCGCCCGACGAACGGCGGCTCGAGCGCGTCGGGCCGCCGCGCCCCGCCGCGCTCGCCGACGACCCGGACCGCGCGCCAGGCAGGGACGGGCGCGGCCTTGCCCTTGAGCTCCTGCTCGCCGGCCGGCGGCGAACTCGACGGCGGGCTCGGCCGCGATCCGGGTCGCCTCGCCGACGAGGACCGTGCCCGGCGCCGCCACCGACTGGAGCCGGGCGGCCGTGTTGACCATGTCGCCGGTGACCATCCCCTGGCCTTCGGCGCCGACGTTGACCGCCGCCGGCCCGGTCAGCACGCCGGCCCTGATGGCGAGGTCCACGCCGGACTCCCGGCCGAGCGCCGGGACCATGTCGACGAGATCGAGGGCGGCGCGGACCGCCCGCTCGGCGTCGTCCTCGTGGGCGACCGGTGCGCCCCACAGGGCCATCACGGCGTCGCCGATGAACTTCTCGACCGACACCGCCGTAGCGGTCGACGATCACCCGGGTCCGTTCGAAGTAGCTGATCCTGGAGCTCGCGGATGGTCTCCGGGTCGCGGCTCGCCGACAGCGAGGTGAACCCGACCAGGTCGGCGAACAGGACCGTGACGACACGTCGCTCGGTGGCGCTGCCGGCGCCGTCGAGCGTGCCGCCGGCGGGTCGGTCGGCCGCGATGGCCGGCGGTCGCGACGGTCGCACCGAGGTTCGTCCCGCAGGTGCCACAGAACCTGGCGCCGGGCGGGTTCTGCGCGCCGCACGTCGGGCAGCCGCCAAGAGCGGTCCCGCACCCGATGCAGAAGCGGCCGTCGGACGGGTTGGCCGTCCCGCAGGTCTGGCAGATCACGATGACTGGAGAGTAACCGTGGCTTGTGCGCGCTGCCAGCCGCCCGGTAGTATCGCGGCCATGAGCACCGTCGCCCCGCTGGACGTCCTCGCCAAGGTCCCTCTCCTCGCCGGCCTCGACAAGAAGGCCCTCGGTCAACTGTCCGGGATGTTGAAGGACCGAACGTTCCGGGCGGGCGACACCGCCATCGACGAAGGCGCGCAGGGCGTCGGGTTCTTCATCGTCCTCGATGGCACCGCGACGGTCAGCATCGGCGGTCGCCAGGTCCGCCGACTCGGTCCCGGCGACTGGTTCGGCGAGATCGCGCTCCTGGCCTCCGACAGCGTGCGGACGGCGACGGTCACCGCCGAGACCGATCTCAAATGCGTCGGCATGACCGCCTGGGAGTTCCGGCCCTACCTGGCCGAGCACCCGGACATCGCCTGGCAGATCATGGGCACGATGGCGCACCGGATCGCGGACAGCCCGCCGGCCGAATGACGCCGCGGGTCCGCGGCTAGCAGCGGACCCAGGCGCCTCTCCGCGGCGTTCCTCCTGTCCCCGCTGCGATCGGTCGAGCCGGTTGGGAGTGTGACCGGGTCAGCGGCTCGGCGGGGCCGTGCTCTCGCGGACGATGAGCTCGGTCGATAGCTCGACCCGGCCCTGGGCGGCCGCTCCCCTCGGGCGATGGCCAGGACGAGCTCGGCGGCCGTCTCGGCCATCTCGACCAGAGGCTGGCGGATCGTGGTCAGCGGCGGACCGACCCAGCGGGCGACCGGCAGATCGTCGAACCCGACGACGCTGAGGTCCTCCGGGATGTGGAGCCGAAGCTCGCGCGCGACCTGGTAGACGCCCAGCGCCTGGAGATCGTCGCCGGTGACGATGGCAGTCGGCGGATCCGGCATCCGCAGCAGGACCCGGGCTCGATCGATCCCTTCCTCGACGTGGAAACGGCCGTGGCTGACGAGCTCCGGATCGATCGCGATCGCCGGCCGCATCCATGGCCGCGCGGAAGCCGTCGAGGCGCGCGCGGCTGCACAGGATGTCCTCCGGCCCGCCGATGACCGCGATCCGCGTGTGACCGAGTGCGAGCAGATGACGAGTCGCGGTCAGGCCGCCGTTCCAGTTCGTGGCACCGACCGACGGCGTGTCGTGGCGGAGCTCGCCGGTCGGGTCGACGATCACGAATGGGATGTCCCGCGTCCGGAGCTGGTTGCGCATCGTTTCACTGAGGTCGGAGAAGACGGCGATCACGCCGGTCGGTCGCCGAGCGAGGACGCTCTCGATCCAGCCGCGACCCGGGTGTCCGCCGGCCCTGCATCTCCGACAGGACCACCGACAGGTGATGACGACCAGCGACACGCTCCACGCCTCGCACGATCTCGAGAGCCCACTCGCTGTCGAGCTCGTGAAAGGTCAGCTCCAGGATGGGCGCGACCCGCTGATCGCGAGCAGGCCGGTGGTAGCCGTGCTCCCGGATGGCAGCTTCCACCCTCTTGCGCGTGTCGGGGGCCACGTCGGATCGGCCGTTGATCACTTTCGATACCGTCGGCACCGACACACCGGCCTGTGCGGCGATGAACTCCATCGTCGTCCCGTTACGCGGCCGGCGATCGCCGGGTTTGACCGTCGAGCTCATGCATCCAGTGTAGCGACTTTGGTCCGAAAGTTTCGAACGGCGCGGGCCCCTGGCGACGCCGCTCGCCTGTCCCACTTGGACTGGGGTTCTCGTGTCATGCCGTTTGAGGCTTGACGCGGAGTCGAACCGGTGGCTAGGATGCGGAACCGAAAACATTCGGACATGGTTTCGCAACTTTCGAGCGACTGGAGGACGCTCGAGCGCGCGACCTCACGATCCCCGATCAGCCGTATCGTCGTCCCGCGAACACCCTCCTCCGTTTGCGGGACGACGCATCGTGGTCGACACGACCCGGCCACCGCATCCGGTCACACCGACCCGACCACCCATCGTCTCCGCCTCGCCAGCCCCAGCCAGGAAGGACCCGCCGGTGATCAACCACCGGCGCAGCACAGGAGGCCAGGTCACATGATGTCTCGTCGAGGTGCCGCGACCCTGCTCGCGACCGCGGCCGTCGTCTTCGCCGCCTGCTCGAGCGGTAGGCGCCTCGAGCGCGCCGGCGTCCGCGGCGGCGACCACCGCTCCGACGGCCGCACCGGCGACCGCCGCTCCGGCTCGCCATCGGCCGCGGCCGTCACGATCAACTGGTACCACATCCAGAACAACGACCCGGGCAAGGGCCTGTGGCAGAAGCTGGCCGACGAGTACACGGCGGCGCATCCGAACGTCACGGTCAACATCACCGTCCTCGAGAACGAGGCGTTCAAGACCAAGCTCACGACCCTCCTCCAGGCCGGCACCCCGCCGGACCTGTTCCAGTCGTGGGGCGGCGGCGGGCTGCGCGAGCAGCAGACGGCCGGTCTCGTGAAGGACATCACCGCCGACGTGTCGTCGTGGGCGAGCGAGATCAACCCGGGCGCCCTCGGCATGTACCAGGTCGACGGCAAGCAGTACGGCATCCCGTTCGACCTCGGCATGGTCGGCTTCTGGTACAACAAGTCCCAGTTCGCCAAGGCCGGGATCACCGCGCCGCCGGCCACCTGGGACGACCTCCTGGCCGACGTCGGGAAGCTCAAGACCGCCGGCGCTGACGCCCGTTCGCGCTGGCAGGCAAGGACACCTGGACCGGCGCGTTCTTCTGGGCCTATCTCGCGGTCCGCGAATGCGGCAAGGCCGGCATGGACAAGGCCGTCACGACCGGTGACTGGTCCGACCCGTGCTTCGTCAAGGCCGGCGCCGACTTCAAGAAGCTGATCGACCTCAAGCCGTTCCAGCAGGGCTTCCTCGCCGCGCCGTGGGACGGCGCCGGGCAGCGGCGCCGCCGCCATGGCCAAGGGCGATGGCGCGATCCAGCTGATGGGCCAGTGGCTGCCCGGCACGGTCACCGCCAACTCCGCCGACAAGAAGGGCATGGGCGACAACCTCGGCTGGTTCGGGTTCCCGACCGTCGCCGGCGCCCCCGGTGATGCGAACGACGGGCTCGGCGGCGGCAACGGCTTCGCGGTCGGCAAGGACGCGCCGCCCGAGACGATCGACTTCCTCCACTTCCTCGTCAGCAAGGACGCGGCGACCCAGTGGGGCGCCCTCAACACGGGCATCCTGCCGACCACCGTCGGGACCGAGTCGTCGGTCACCGATCCGACAGCTGACGGCGGTCCTGGCCGCTCGCGCCAAGGCCAACTTCGTCCAGCTCTATCTCGACCAGGCGACCACCCCGGCGCTCGGCGGGTCCATCAACGACGCGGTCGCCACCCTGTACGCCGGGTCGGGCACGCCCGAGTCGGTCGCAGCGGCGATCGCGACGGCAGCCAAGACCCAGTAGTCACGGCGAACCAGCGAATGTCGAACGGGCCGGCCTCCGCGCCGGCCCGTTCGGTATCGTCGGTGCCCACATGACGACCGCGATCGGGACCGAACCCCAGAGACGTGCCCGGCGCGGCCCCGGCAGGCGCACGGCGATCGCCCTGTTCCTGCTGCCCGCGCTGGTGCTCTACGCGATCTTCGTCCTCTTCCCGATCGTCCAGGCGGTCCACTACAGCTTCTTCAAGTGGAACGGGCTGACCCCGCTGACCGACTTCGTCGGGCTCGCCAACTACCAGCGGGCGCTGGCCGACCCCGTCTTCCAGGGAGCCGTCCAGCACAACGTCCTGGTCATCGTCCTGTCGCTCATCGTCCAGATCCCGTTCGCGCTCGGGCTGGCACTGATGCTCAGCCGCCGGTTCCGCGGCCGCAGCGATCCTGCGGCTCGTGTTCTTCGCCCCGTACGTCATCGCGGAGGTCATCACCGGTGTCGTCTGGAGCCTCCTCCTGCAGCCGAGCGGACTGGCCGATGGGCTGCTCCACGCGATCGGCCTGGGCTCGCTCTACCAGCCGTGGCTCGCGGACCCGAGCACCGTCATGCTGGCGATGTTCTTCATCATCTCGTGGAAGTACTTCGGCTTCCACATGATCCTGTTGCTGGCCGGCCTGCAGGGCATCCCGCACGAGCTCGAGGAGGCGGCGGCGATCGACGGCGCCTCGCGCCGGCAGGCGATCCGCTACGTGACGCTGCCGTTGCTCGGGCCGACGCTGCGGGTGTCCGTCTTCCTGTCGATCATCGGCGCCCTCCAGCTGTTCGACCTCATCTGGGTCACGACCGGCGGCGGTCCGGTGAACGCGTCGAACACGATGGCGACGTACATGTTCGACTGGGGCTTCAAGCGCTTCCAGCTCGGATACGGCAGCGCGGTCGCCGTGATCCTGTTCGGGTGCGCGCTGGTCCTCGCCCTGGCATACCAGCGCTGGGTGCTCCGCCGGGACATCGAGGGCGCCATGACCACCGGAGCCGAGTAGCGCCATGACGACCCCTATCTCCGCGCCCGGGACCGACACGGCGATCCGACCGATGAGCTGCCGCTGCGCGACCGCCGGTCCCGGTCGCCATCCGGCTGGGACGGCTCGTCTCGGCGATCGTCCGCTACGGCGTGCTCCTGCTAGTGGCGGCCGTGATCATCGTGCCGATCGCGTACGCGGTGCTCGGCGGCTTCAAGGACCCGGCCCAGCTCGCGAACGACGCGATCGGGCTCCCGAACCCGTGGGTCACCGCCAACTACACCGACACGCTCACGTCGCCGAGCTTCTGGCGACAGCTGGCCAACAGCACGATCATCGCCGGGCTCTCGACGGTCCTGGTCGTCCTGTTCGCGGCGCTCGCCGCGTTCGTCTTCGCGCGCCGGACCTTCCCCGGCCGCGAGGTCCTCTACACGCTGTTCACGCTGGGCCTGCTCTTCCCGTCGGCGGTCGCGATCCTGCCCCTGTTCATCCTCGTCCGCGACCTCGGGCTGCTCGACAACCCGCTCGGGATCGCCCTGCCCGAGGCGGCCTTCGGCCTGCCGCTGACGATCGTCGTCCTGCGGCCCTTCTTCCGGAGCATCCCGATCGAGCTCGAGGACGCGGCATCGATCGACGGCTGCGGGTCGTTCGGGTTCTTCTGGCGGATCCTTCTGCCCCTGTCCCGGCCGGTCCTGGCGACGGTCGGGGTGCTGGCCATCGTCGCGTCGTGGAACCAGTTCCTGCTCCCGCTGGTGATGCTGTCCGACGAGTCGCACTGGACGCTCCCGCTCGGCGTGACGAACTTCTCGACCCAGTACACGACCGACACCGCGCGGATCCTGGCCTACACGACGCTCGCCCTCGTCCCGGCGCTGGTGTTCTATCTCGTCGCTGAGCGCCAGCTGGTCGGCGGCCTGACCCAGGGATCGGTGAAGGGATGACCACTGCGGCACCGCCTTACCGCGATCCGGGACTGTCCACGTCGGACCGCGTGTCCGATCTGGTCGCCCGGATGACCCCCGACGAGAAGATCGCCCAGCTGAGCGCCGTCTGGGCGTTCGAAGTGGTCGGCGAGAGCGACCTCGATCTGGACCGACTTCGCGCACTGGCGGGCCACGGCATCGGCGAGATCACCCGCCTCGCCGGATCCACGAACCTGCGCCCGCTCGAGGTGGCTCGCGCGGCGAACGAGATCCAGCGGTTCCTCGTGGAGGAGACCCGACTCGGGATCCCGGCCATCATCCACGAGGAGTCCCTGCACGGGCTCCTGGCCCTTGGGGCAGCCTGCTTCCAGCAGTCGATCGGCGCTGGCGCGACCTTCGACCCCGACCTGGTCGGCCGGGTGGTCGGCTCGATCCGGCGTCGGATGCTGGCGACCGGGGCGCGACATGCCCTGGCGCCGGTCCTCGACATCGCTCGCGACCCACGTTGGGGCCGGATCGAAGAGACCTACGGCGAGGATCCGTACCTCGCGGCGGAGCTCGGCGCGGCATACATCCGGGCCCTCCAGGGCCCCGACCTCCGCGACGGCGTGCTGGCGACCGGCAAGCACCTCGTCGGCCACGGCCTTGCCGAGGGTGGCCTCAATCAGGCCCCGGCGCACCTCGGTCCGCGCGAGATGCAGGACGAACAGTTCTTCCCGTTCGAGACGGCGGTGGTCGAGGCCGGCCTGGCGAGCGTGATGCCGGCCTACTGCGACGTGGACGGGCTCCCATGTCACGCCTCGCACGAACTGTTCAGGACGATCCTGCGCGAGCGGTGGGGGTTCGACGGCATCGTCGCCTCCGACTACGCCGGCATCGAGATGCTCCAGACCGCCCACCACCTGACCGACGACCCCGAGGTGGTCGCCGCGATGGCACTCGAGGCGGGCGTGGACCTCGAGCTTCCACGTCTGTCGGCCTACGCCGCGCCGCTCCGGGCTGCCCTCGAAGCGGGGCGGGTCAGCGAATCGCTGCTCGACGAGGCTGTCGGTCGGATCCTTCGCGTCAAGTTCCGCCTGGGCCTGTTCGACTGCCCGTACCACGAGGAACCGACCGAGGCAGAGCTTGCCGAGCTGGCCGAAGACGAGGCGCGGGTCGGCCTCGAGCTCGCCCGCCGATCGATCGTCCTCGTCGCCAACGACGGGATCCTGCCACTCGCGCCGTCGCTTCGGCGGATCGCCGTCATCGGGCCGGGGGCCAACAGTCCGCGCGAGTTCCTCGGCGACTACAGCCACCTGGTCCACGTCGAGACCCTGGTCGAGACGCGACGGAGTGGGACCCAGGCGTTCGGGATCATCGCTGAAGGCGCGTCGGTGGTCGTCGAGGACGAGCTCGCGGGACGCCCGACCCTCCTGGACTCGCTCCGCCAGCGACTCGACGGCTGCGAGATCCTTCATGCCAACGGGACCGGTGTCCATGACGGGTCCGACGCGGTGATCGCCGAGGCGGTCGAGATCGCCGGCCGGTCCGACATCGCGATCGTGGTGGTCGCGGAGCGCTCCGGGCTGACGGCCGACTCCACGACCGGGGAGTTCCGCGATCGACACGACCTCGGCTTGTTCGGTCGGCAGCAGGAGCTGCTCGATGCCGTTACCGCGACCGGCACGCCCGTGGTCCTGGTCGTCGTCAGCGGCCGGCCGCTCGCGCTGGAGAGGGCGGCCGAACGATGCGCCGCCATCCTGCTCGCGTGGGTTCCCGGGGACGCGGGACCGGAGGCCCTCACCGACATCCTGACCGGGGCCACCGACGCCAGCGGTCGTCTGCCGGTCACGATGCCACGTCACGTCGGGCAGGTGCCGCTGACCTACCGACACCATCCGACCGGCGGGTCGCTCGAACCCGCGTGGCGACTACGTCGACGGCCCGACAAGCCCGTTGTGGCCGTTCGGGTTCGGGATGTCCTACGCGCGCATCGAGCTGTCGGACCTGCGCCTGGACCGGACGACGGTGCCGACCCGGGACGGACAGGTGACGGTCGAGGTCGACGTCACGAACGTCGCGGAACGGGCGGGCGACGAGGTCGTGCAGCTCTATATCCGTGATGAGGAGGCGACGGTCGCGCAGGCCGGTTCGCGAGCTGCGCGGCTTCCGGCGCGTCCATCTGGCGCCCGGCGAACGGCGAACGATCGCGTTCACCCTCCACGCAGAACAGTTCGCATACACGGGTGCCGACATGCGGCGGGTGGTCGAGCCCGGTCGCGTGAGCATCCTGGTCGGACGGTCATCGGACGATCTGCCGCTTCGTGCCACGATCCAGCTGGTCGGCCCGGTCGTCGACCTCGCCGTCCGTCGACACTTCCTGACCAGGACGGCCGTGCGGTAGGTGCGCGCGCTCGCCCGTGCGACGCATGATGTGTGCAAGCGCCAGCCAGGCACATCCGCGGGCACGAGGGAGACGCTAGATGCCGTATACGGACCTGCCGCTCGACCAGCTCCGCGAATACCGCCCGGCGCTCGTGGAGCCCGACGATCTCGACGCCTTCTGGGCGGACACGTTGGCGGATGCCCGGACGTACCCGCTCGACGCGACCTTCGAACGGGTGGACAGCGGCCTCGCCGTGATCGACACGTGGGACGTGACGTTCCGCGGCTTCGGTGGGTCGCCGATCCGCGGCTGGTTGCATCTCCCTGCCGGTCGGGCTGATGCTCGTCCGGCGGTCGTCGAGTACATCGGTTACGGAGGCGGCCGGGGCCTGCCGCACGAGAAGGTCATCTGGGCTGCAGCGGGCTACGCGCATCTCGTGATGGACACTCGCGGCCAGGGCTCCACGTGGTCGGTCGGCGACACTCCCGATCCGCAGGCTGACGGCAGCCCGGCCCACCCGGGTTTCATGACCCGCGGGATCCTGGACCCCTCGACGTACTACTACCGCCGCGTGTTCACCGACGCCGTGCGGGCCGTCGAGACCGCACGTTCCCACTCGGCTATCGACCCCGCCCGGATCGCCGTGACCGGCGGGAGCCAGGGCGGCGGCATCTCCATCGCGGTCGCGGCGCTCATGCCGGACGTGGCGGCCGCCATGCCCGACGTCCCTTTCGCGTGCGACTTCGCCCGGGCCATCGCGATCACCGATAAGGAGCCATATCCCGAGATCGTCCGCTACCTGAAGGCACATCGGGACCATACCGAGCGCGTCCTGCGGACCCTCCGGTACGTGGACGTCGCGGCCCTCGGTCGACGCGCGACAGCTCCGGCCTTGTTCTCGGTCGGGCTGATGGACGAGGTCTGTCCGCCATCCACGGTCTACGGCGGGTTCAACGAGTACGGCGGTCCGAAGGAGATCATCGAGTACCCGTACAACGACCACGAGGGCGGCGCCGGCTTCCATGACGTCGCGAAGATGCGCTGGCTGGCCGAGCGGTTCGCGGATCCCGTCCTGCGCGACAGCTGAGGCTTGCCGCGTCATGACCTGGCTCCCCTTCGATCCGGCGCTCCAGGCCGGCCTCAACGGTCGCCGCCATGAGCTCTTTCGCCTGGCCGCGCCCGTCTTCCGCGCGCACGGATACCGCGGTTCGACGATCAAGGCGCTCGCCCACGCCTGTCACCTGAGTCCCGCGGCCCTCTACCACTACTTCCCGTCCAAGGCGGCGTTCGCGACATTCCTGCTCGACGACGATCGCCTCGACTGGGATTCGACGCGGATCGACCCCGACATCGATCCGCTGATCCAGCTTCGGATGAGCGTCGACGTGGTGATCGATGTCCTCCCGACGTACCTGTTGGCCCTCGACCTCGCGCGCCAGATGGGGCGCCCGCTGACCCAATCGGAGCTGGCGGACTTCTTCGGTCAGGGAGAGGCGATCTTCGGCCGGGTCCTAGCCGCGTCCGCACCTGACCTTGGCGAGGACGGTGCCCGAGAGCTCGCGCGCAGGGTCCTTGCCGTCATCGTGGCGGGCCCGACGACCGGTCTCGCGTCCGATCCGGCGTCGGTGCGCGCCACCACGATCGACCTTCTTCGGATCCATCTCATGCGGATCGGCGTCGAGGCCGACCGTTTCGATCAGGCGATGGCCCAAGGCTGATCCAGGCGGTGCCGCCCGCGAGGGCCAGGCGCGACCGAGGGCACGAATCGAACGAATGACCGGCCCGATTCGGGAGCCCGGGCCGTACGGTCTTGGGACGGTCGTGGCGGTCGCCTCGACACCTGAGAAGGAGCGATGGATGTCGACGCGCCCGGGACCCGTTTCCCAGTCGTGGGCCAGGATGTCCGGATCGCTCTTGATCGCAGGGGCAGTGATCGGTCTGGTCGGGAATGCCCTGCATCCCCACACCGCCGAGCTCGACGCTGCGGCCGCGGTCCAGGCGATCGCCGGGAACGGCGCCTGGGTCGCCATCCACGTGACGATCATCATCGCCATCCTTTTGATCGTCGGCGGACTCGTCGGCTTTGCGGACGAGATGACCGGAACGTCGGGCGAGGCTCTCGCCAGGCTGGGTCTCGCTGCGGCGCTCCTCGGCGGCGCCGTCGTCACGGTCAGCCTCGCCATCGACGGGTTCGGCCTGCGCACGCTCGCGGTCGCCTCGCTCAGCGCGAATGCGGCCGATGCGGCCCTCGCCCTGCGTACCTGGGACGCGGCGAACCGCATCGACTTCGGCGTCTGGAGCATGGGCATGTTGACGTTCTTCGGGCTGTCGTTCGGGTGCTTCGGAGGCGCGGCTCATCGTGAGTCGGCGTTTCCCGGTCTGGTTCGGCGTGGTTGCCGTCGTCGGTGCCGCGGGGTCCGTGTTGGCAGCATTCCTCCAGATCGATGCCGGTGAAGAAGCCCAGGCCGCGGAGACGGTCTTCCTGGCGTCGTCGTTGATCCTGACCATGTGGGTCCTGGCCGCTGGTGTCCTGATGTGGCGCGCAGGTCCGGTCGCTGATGTGTCCCCTGTTTCGCGAGCGACGTCCGTCGATGGGGCTCAGTGGTGAGCGAGACCGTCGAGCGACTCGCCGACCGGGCCATCCTGGCACCGGTCCAGCCGGCCTCGGCCTCGGAGGTGTCGGTCGAAGATCGACGCACCGTCGAGACGCGAGTCGGTCCGCTCGCGGTGCGACTGCTCGGCGCTGGGCCTGTCGCCGTCCTGTGGCACAGCCTCTTCGTCGACTCGCGGTCGTGGGCGCGCGTCGAGAGCGAGCTGGCCACGGAGCGCCGCCTCGTCATCATCACCGGACCGGGCCATGGGGCCAGCGGGGATCCAGGTCGGCACTACACGCTCGAGGAGTGTGCCGAGGCAGCCGGCACGATCCTCGACACACTGGGCATCCGCGCACCCGTGGACTGGGTGGGCAACGCGTGGGGAGGCCATGTCGGGATCGACTTCGCGCTCCGATGGCCAGAACGGTGTCGAACCATCGTGGCTCTGGGAACCCCGATCCAGCCCCTGACTCGAACGGAGCGGATCCGCACGAACAGCCTGCTCTGGGCATATCGGCTGCTCGGCCCCGCCGGCTTCATCCGCAAGGGGGTGGTCGACACCCTCTTGTCGCCCAGGACCCGCGCACAGGATCCAGCGGCCATCGCCCTCGTCGAGGATTGCCTGACTCAGGCCGACCCGCGCGCGCTGCGCAACGCCGTCGTGTCGATCTCGCTGCATCGGCCGGATCTGACCAAACGCCTCCCCGAGGTCTCAGTGCGAACGTTGTTCGTCACCGGAAGCGACCACAAAGGCTGGTCACCGCAGCAGGCTGTAGCCGCGAGCAAGCTGCTTCCACATGGTTCCGCGGCGGTCGTCGACGGCGCGTCCTACCTGGTGCCACTGGAAGACCCGGCCGCCACGGTCCGGCTGGTCTGCGAGTTCTGGCTCGATCACTGATCGGACGTCGCGTCCGCCCGAGTCGTCCGTCGGAGTGCTGACGGCCGCTTGAGGCAAATATCGACTACGGCGCATGTATCGTGCTACTCATGAGGAACCTCCCGATCGGCACCGTCGCGTTCCTCATGACCGATATCGAGGGCTCGACGCGCCTGATCACCGAGCTCGGCGACGCATTTCCCTCGCTCCTGGATGACCATCTCGCTCTGCTAGGCGAGGCGATCAGCAGCAGTGGAGGGACGATGGTGTCCACGGAGGGCGATTCGGTCTTCGCCGTCTTTCCGTCCGTCCGAGAGGCGATCAACGCCGCCGTGGCCGCCCAGCGCGCCCTGGCCGAACATGCCTGGCCCGGCGACGTGAAGCTGGGGGTCCGGATCGGCATCCACGTCGGCGAGGCGGTTCTCGGTGGACGGGACTACACAGGGCTCGATGTCCATCGAACCGCGCGGGTGATGGCCGCCGGGCACGGCGGGCAAGTACTCGTGACCCAAGCGGTGAGAGACCTCGCCCTCGGCAGCATCGCAGCCGACGTCAGGTTCCTCGATCTCGGCATCCACTCCCTTCGGGACTTGCCAGGACCCGAACATCTCTTTCAGATCGAGGCGCCAGGCCTCGCAGCCGACTTCCCGCCGATCCGCACGCAGACGGCGTCAGCGCACGCGAGACTTCCGACGTTCCTGACGCGTTTCATCGGCCGGACGCGTGAGAT
The DNA here is from genome assembly GCA_963813225.1 of uncultured Chloroflexia bacterium. Taxonomy (GTDB): domain Bacteria; phylum Chloroflexota; class Limnocylindria; order Limnocylindrales; family CSP1-4; genus SPCO01. Next base: position 696,349 of record CAWEYB010000001.1, read on the forward strand.
CGCGGACGTGGGCGATCTTCTCGGACGCGAGCGGATGGTGACGCTGATCGGTCCCGGCGGGACCGGCAAGACCCGGCTCGCGATCGAGGTGGCGCGCAACTCTTCGGATCGCTACTCCGACGGAACATGGTTCGTCGCCCTCGACGCCTTGCGCGATCCCGCGCTCGTCCTCCCCTCGATCGCGACGACCCTCGGGGTTCAGGAGCAGCCCGGACGGCCGATCGCCGCGGTCCTGGCCGATCATCTCGCCACGCGGCGGATGCTGCTGATCCTCGACAATCTTGAGCAGGTCATCGACGCGGCACCCGACATCGGAGGACTTCTCGGCGATGCGCCAGGTCTCAACATCCTCGCCACGAGTCGGGAACCACTCTCGATCGCGGGCGAGCATGTCCATCAGGTGCAACCGCTCGACCCTCCAGCCGAACCCGGTCAGCCGACTGCCCAGGACATCGGCGCCAACGAGGCGGTCCAACTGTTCGTCGAGCGAGCCCGTGCGGCCCGTTCGGACTTCACGCTGACCGATGCCAACGCGCCAGCCGTCGCCGCCATCTGCCGGCGGTTGGATGGCCTGCCCCTGGCCATCGAGCTGGCTGCTGCCCGCAGCAACCTCCTCTCGCCAGGTCAGATCGTCCCCCTGCTGGATCATCGGTTGACACTCCTGGCGACGACGCGTCGCGACCTCCCGGACCGGCAGCGCACGCTTCGCGGCGCCATCGACTGGAGCTACGACCTGCTGTCCGCGCCTGAGCAGACGTTCTTCCAGCGCTTCAGTGTCTTCTCGGGTGGTGCTGAGCTCGACGCGATCAGGGCGGTGGTCGACCCAGAGGTGGAGCTCGGCGTCGACGTGATCGACCTCACCTCGGCCATGGTCGATCGAAGCCTCCTGCGCCCGTCACGGGTCGGCGACGGCGACCGCCTCGCCATGCTCGAGACCATCCGCGAGTACGGCGCCGAGCATCTGGCCGCATCGCCTCGGGACGAGAGCGACACACGTGCCCGGCATGCTGGCTACTACCAAGATCTCGCCGAGGCAACCTCGGATGTCCTGAGCAACGCCCACCGGGACGAGGTGCTGGATCGCCTCGACCGCGAGCTGCCCAATTTCCGGGCGGCCATCGCGTGGTCGCTCGAAGCGCAGCCGGAGACCGGCATGCGGATCGCTGTCGCCCTCCGGGACTTCTGGCACATGCGCAACCACCTGCTCGAAGGTCGACGGGCGCTCGCCGAGCTACTACAGGCTTCGATCGACTCCGGTGCGACGCCGGTCCAATTCCAGTCGCTGACGACCGGCGGGATGCTCGCGTCCTGGCACGGCGACTATGGGCCCGCTGCCGAGCAACTCGAAGCCGCCGTCGCGATGGCTGGAGTCGTCGGCGATCGGCGTCAACTCGCGATGGCAAAGACCGGCTTGGGCTTCGCCACGATCGGGTCGCGACCCACGTCGGCGCGAGACGACCTGGAGGATGCCATCGAGATCGCGAGGGAGATCGGCGACGATACCGTCCTGTTCAATGCCCTCCAGGGTCTGGCCCTGACACAGATCCGGCTCGGCGATCTCGGCGCCGCCCGCAGATCGGTCACGGAGTCGATCGCACTCGGGGATGCCTCGGGAGAGGTCTTCCTCAACGCGACGAACCTGCTTGCCCTCGGTCTCATCGAAGCACGCGATGGCGACCCCCGCGCAGGCGGTCATCGGATCGCCGCAGCACTTGGTCAACTCCACGAGGCGGGTGGTCGTGGCGGCGTGTCGATCGCGCTGGACGTCGTTGCGACCCTGGCTCTCGAGCGAGGTCGACCGGAGGATGGTGCCCGCCTCGCCGCGGCGGCCGACCATCTCCGTCAGGAGGTCGGCGGTGGACCGAGTACCGCGATCGTGCTTCTCGAGGAGCCGCTCGATGTCGCGCGCCGCGCGATGGCCCCGGCCGATTTCGAGCGCGCGGTGACGGCCGGATCGGCGATGACCATGGATGGGGCGGTTGCCCTCGCGATCGAGATCGCCGAGACCAGGATCGTCTGAGCCAACCGGATCCCTCATGACCCGATGACCAGAACGGGTCGGGGATCCATGGGCGGGGGACCCCGAGGCTCAGGTGCGTCGGCGCCCACCGCGATCTGGCGCCCCAACCTCTGACGCGTGCGCTACGCTCCAGCCCTACCTCGGGTTCTGGAGTGAGCGTTGCCCTGTACCCAGTGCGGCAAAGTCAACGAGGCCGGACGCAAGTTCTGCATCGAGTGCGGTGAGCCCCTCGCGATCGGCTGCCCCGCGTGTGGCGCGCCGATCCCGGTCGACGCCAAGTTCTGTGGGGAATGTGGAACCAGAGTGACCGGCGCGGCGACGGCCGACCCGGCGACCCGTCGTCCCGCACCGAGCGCTGCTCCGGCGCCGGTCGCCGAGCGACGCGTCGTCAGCATCCTGTTCGCCGATCTCGTCGGGTTCACGACCCTCGCCGAAGGGCGGGATGCCGAGGACACCCGCGAGCTGCTGAGTCGCTACTTCGACCTGTCGCATGACGTCATCGCCCGCTACGGCGGCACGGTCGAGAAGTTCATCGGCGATGCCGTGATGGCGGTCTGGGGCGCGCCGACGGCCCATGAGGACGACGCCGAGCGAGCCGTCCGAGCCGGGCTCGAGCTCGTCACCGCGGTCCGCACGCTCGGGCCCGGGATCGAGGCGCGGGCCGGCGTGCTGACCGGCGAAGCGGCGGTGACGCTCGGAGCCACGAACGAGGGCATGGTCGCCGGCGACCTCGTTAACACCGCGAGCAGGTTGCAGTCCATCGCCTCCCCGGGCACGGTCCTGGTCGGCGAAGCGACCCAGCGCGCCGCGAGCATGGCCGTGGTCTTCGAGGAGGCCGGCGAGCAGACCCTCAAGGGCAAGACCAGCCCGGTGCCTGCCTGGCGGGCTGTGCGGATCGTGGCCGAACGTGGCGGCAGGAACCGGTCCGACCGTCTTGAGGCCCCGTTCGTCGGCCGCGATGATGAGTTTCGTCAGATCAAGGACCTGTTCCATGCGACGAGCCGCGACCGCCGCGCCAGGCTCGTCTCGGTGATCGGACCCGCGGGGATCGGCAAGACCAGGCTGGCATGGGAACTCCTCAAGTACATCGACGGACTGGTCGACGACGTCCTGTTCCACGACGGGCGCTCGCCAGCTTACGGTGAGGGGGTCAGCTTCTGGGCGCTCGGCGAGATGATCCGTCGGCGAGCCGGCCTCCTCGAAACCGACGATGAGCCGACGACGCGAGCGAAGGTCGCCGAGATGCTCGCGATCTATGTTCCCGACGAGGTCGAGCGGCGCTGGATCGAACAGGCCCTGCTGGCCCTCCTCGGGATCGAGGCCTCGACCAGCGGGTCCGAGCAGCTGTTCGCGGCCTGGCGGACGTTCTTCGAGCGCCTCGCCGCGACGGCACCGGTGGCGCTCGTGTTTGAGGATCACCACTACGCCGACTCCGGTCTTCTCGACTTCGTCGACCACCTCCTCGAATGGAGCCGGAACGTCCCCATCTACGTCGTCACCCTGTCGCGTCCCGACCTCCTCGAGAGGCGTCCAGACTGGGGCGCAGGCAAGCGCAACTTCACGTCGCTCTATCTCGAGCCCCTCAGCGAACCCGCGATGCGCGAGCTTCTCGCCGGCCTCGTCCCGGGACTTCCGGCGACGGCCGTGAGGGCGATCCTCGACCGCGCCGACGGGGTCCCGCTCTACGCCGTCGAGACCGTCCGGATGCTCGTCGCCGAAGGACGGCTGGCCATCGATGACGGGGTGTATCACCCTGTCGGCGACCTGACGACCCTTGCCGTCCCCGAGACCCTCACCGCGTTGATCGCGAGCCGGCTCGACGGGCTCGCCCCGGACGACCGGGTGCTCATCTCCGATGCCGCGGTCCTTGGCCAGAGCTTCAGCCTGGCGGGGTTGTCGGCCGTCTCGGGCATCGCCGAGTCGGAGCTTGAAATACGCCTTCGCGCGCTCGTCCGCAAGGAGCTCCTCACACTCGAGTCGGACCCGCGCAGCCCGGAGCGCGGTCAGTACGCCTTCGTCCAGGCGCTCATCCGCGAGGTCGCCTACAACACCCTGGCGAAGCGGGACCGCAAGGTCCGCCATCTGGCCGCGGCGCGGTTCTTCGAGAGTCTCGATACAGACGAGATCGCCGGCGGGCTCGCCGGTCATTACCTGGCGGCGCACGCGAGCGCGTCTGCGGGACCAGAGGCCGATGCCCTCGCCGGTCAGGCCCGCATCGCCCTCCGCGGCGCCGCAGAGCGAGCGATCTCGCTCGGGTCGCACGACCAGGCGTTGACCTTCCTACGCCAGGCGCTGTCGGTCGCGACGGATCCCGCGGAGACGGCCGAGCTGCTCGAACGGGCCGGCGACGTGGCTTCGCAAGCCGGCCGCCACGACGACGCCGAGGGCTTCCTCCTCCGTGCCACCGAGCTGCATCGGGCCAACGAGGACCGTGTGGCGACTGCAAGATCTGTGGCCGCGCTCGGGAAGGCGTATCTGTCCGCCCGCCGCACCGACGCTGCCATCGCCCTGCTCGAGCCAGCCGTGGTCGAATTCGCCGACCTCGGCGACGACCCGGCGCTCGCGAGCCTGCACAGCCAATCGGGTCGGGCATACATGTTCGTCGGAGACGCCCGGCGGGCCGTCGAGATGAGCGACCGTGCACTTGAGGTCGCGGAGCATGCGGATCTCGTTGCCCTTCTGGCCGACACGCTCATCACGAAGGGCAGCGCGCTCTCGGATCTCGGTCGCACCCAGGAAGGCACCGGAGCCATCGAAACCGGGGAGCGGCTGGCGAGGTCGGCTGGCCTTGTGCCGACCCTTCTGAGGGGCATCAACAATCGGATGATCCACCAGGGCGAGATCGACCCCGCCGCCATTCTCGAGGGTTCCGCCGAGGGCCTCGCGCTTTCGCGTCGGATGGGCCAGCGCTTCTGGACATTCGGTTTTTCCGTCTCGAATGGCTACGCTTGCTACCGCCTCGGCCTGTGGGACCGGGCCGTGGCGGTCCTCGCCGAGGCCCTGGCCGATGACCCGGCGTCCGAAGACCGGGTCCAGCTCCTCTCCAATGCGGCGATCGTGCCCGCGTTCCGGGGCGACGATGTCGAGGACATCCTCGCGGAGATCGGAGCCCTGGTCGGGGCGAGCACCGACTGGACCCTCGTCGGCAACATGCGGGAAGCCCGCGGGGCGGCCGCTCTCGCGGCGGGGCGGCTCGCCGACGCGACGGTCGAGTACCGGACGGCCGCGGAGCTGAGCACGAGCGTCAATGGGACGGATCAGAGGATGTTCGCGGCCCATGCCTCGCTCTGGGGAGGCGATATCGCGGGGGCGTCGGTCGACCTCGAAGCGATCGTCGCATCCGGCTTCCGCGCCCCGACGGTCGAGGCACGGAAGCTGACGATCGCTGCTGGTCTGGCCGCCGCGGATGGCCGGCGGGCCGAGTCGCTGGCCCTGTACCGGGATGCCCTGCGTCGCTGGCGTGACCTCGGCCTCGTCTTCGACGAGGCGCTGGCCTGCATCGACATCGTCACCCTGCTCGACACAGACGAGCCCGAGGTGCGGGCCGCGGCCGACGCCGCCCGAGCGATCCTGGAGCGGCTTGGAGCGAAACCCCTGCTTGCGCGGGTCGAGACCGCGGTGGCGCGGCCATCGGCAGCGTCGAGCCCAGAGGCCGCTCGGTCACGGGACCTGTCGAACGTCTGACGGATCGGGACGTGTAGCGTCGACTACGTCGCCTCGGCGTGCGGGCGGCGGGCGACGGCGGCCTCGACCCGGGCGCGAACGTCGGGGAACGTGGCCATGACCCGGCCGAATTCGAAGCTGCCGAACTCGAGCAGCTCACAGGGGGTGGTGCAGATGGCGGTCGCGGTGCGCGTGCCGCCCTCGATCAAGGCGACCTCGCCGAGGAAGCCGCCGTTCGACATCGAGCGGACGAAATTGCCGGCACGCTCGATGTGGATCGTGCCGCTGACGATGACGTAGAACGACTCAGCCGGTCCACCCTCCCGCACGAGCACCGTGTCGGCCGGCACGGAGACGTTCTTCGCGAGCGTGGCGACCGCCTCGAGGCTGCGTGGCTCCAGCGTGGCGAACATGGGGATGGCGGCGACTGTCGCGGTCTTCTCGTCCATGGTGCCCGCGAGCATAGCTGTGTCCAGCCCGCCTCACGGCGGGAGGGGCCTGACGGCGACCCTCCCGTGGCGCCCCGTCGAGTAGGAGTCCTCAGCGGATGGGTTGGAAGGCGTGCTTGAGGTCGTGCATCCTCGCGGCACTGATCGCAAACCTGGTGGTATCCGGTTCGGTAGCCGCCAGTTCGTCATCAACCGACCCTAGTGAACGGGGCCAACTTGGCGGTCTCGCTCGACAGCCCGGCGGCTGGCACCGACTATCTCGTGGGCGACAGCGTTACCGCATCCGGCCGGCCAGGTCGACGTCGGCGACATCCGACGGAAATGCACGTCGTGCCCAGACCGGGCGTCGACTGATCTCCGGGCGGGGCGGCGGACGGTGTTCGCCTGCGAAAAGTCGCGTGACGGCATCGAGGTTGCCCGCGACGCGGTTCGGTCGAACGTCGAGATCGGAGTTCGAAGCGGCATTCACAATTCGTGCCGAGGTGTGCGACCACCTCGGGTCATGGCGGAGGTGAGGGCTGGCCCGTGCGCGTACGGATACTCGCGGGGGTTCGGGGTCGCGTCGGCACCAGCGAGCGACCGCCGGAGCACACAAGTTCCGGATCTTCCTGTCCGACGGTATCCAGAATCTCGGCGGTGACGGCGCTGCATCGCTGGCGACTCTGACCAGCCTGGGCGTCGTGTCCAACAGCTCCGCGGGCGGAAGCCATCCGCCGTGCACTGCGGCGGGTCGATCGCGGATGACATCGCTCTCGGCGGCGGAACGTGCACCGGTGCGACTCGAACGTCCATGCCGGACCGATGCCCGCTCATCGGATCCGGCGGACAAGGTCGAGGTTGACGATGGACGGCGGCGCAGGCGTCGTCGTGTCCACGACCCTCGACGGTCGACGGTCCCGTGTCAGTGACGCACAGGTCGCGCGATCTCCGGCCTCGCGGCAGGCGACCATGAGATCTGTGCCATTGCCTTTGGCACGAGGTGTTCTCCGCGATCGCGGTCTCCGCGGCCGTGCGGGATGGTGCTCGACATCTCGTTGGCTCCGGCCGAGCGACTCGAGCTCGTGCACCCCAGGGCAGACGCATACGGTCACGGCGACCATCGCCGCCGGCACGACCGTGGGTGGCGGGCGGTCAGCTTCAACATCGGTCTCCGGCCCGAACTCGGGCAAGAACGGAACAGCCAACACCGACGGTTCCGGCAACGCTGGCTTCACCTATGCCGCGACCCAGGGCACGGCCGGGCTCGGAACGGACACGATCAAGGCCTGCTTCAGCATCGTCAGCGCGGGCGACGTCCCTGAGACCGATTGCGCGACCGCGACCAAGCTCTGGCGGGACACGACACCGCCGGCGGCTGCCTGCGTCGAGACGACCAATCCCGTCGGGAAAGAACGTGCCGAACTCCGGGCCGAACGCCGGCAAGAGCGGGCAGAACCCCGATGGGTTCTATCAGCTGACGGGCACGGACGCTGTCGGTGTCGCCTCGATCGTGATCAAGGACGGTGGCAGCGCCTTCGTCTCAGATCCGTTCGCCAGCGGTGACAAGGTCAAGATCACGCAAGCTCCGGGCGCGACTCCCACGGACAGCCGCCCCGGTCCCGGCGTGATCGTCTCGCACCTCAAGCTCAAGGGAGACGCCATCCTTCAGGTGACCGACACCTCGGGCAACACCACCGAAGTGAGCTGCAAGGTCGCGCCACCGCCGAAGTGATCCATCGAGATCCGAGGTGACGGCGCCGCACGGCCCGTCACACGCGCCTGAGAGGGGCGTCCAGCGATGGATGCCCCTCTTCCCGTGCGCGCGAGCGGCTCGGCGCACCTCGGCACGGGTGGCGTCATCGGCCAGACCGCTCGCATGAGTCGACGTTCGGCGGGCGAAGGAAAGCAGCAACTCGGCATAGCGGAAGGCGTGTGAGCGCGGACTGCCGGAGCTCCTTGCGGAGCCGTCGCTCGAGCGACATCGTGGTCCTCGTCAAGGAGCTGCCGCAGGCGCTCGGGACCGCGATCGAGATAAACCCGCGCGGCCGGCTCGGGCAGCCGAGAATCGCCGCGATGTCGGCGACCGGCCGATCCTCGTGGTAATGCACCTTTCGGATCTGGCCCGCCCGGAGGGACTCCGAGCGCGCGGTGCAAACCCTCTCGATTGTAGGCGTCGACGAGCCGGTCGCGGCCCTGAGGGCGGCCTCGATTCACGCCACGTACCGTCGGCTCTGCGGGCGGCCTGATCCACGTCAGGTGCCTTCGGCCCCACCTCCTGGGTCATCACGGACGTGGCCGTGCCGACGTTGCTGCGAATCGGGCACGCTCGGTTTCCGATCTTGGCTCGAAACCATGGAATGTCATCGATGCGTTCGGAGCGCATCACCTAGCAGCTTTCGCCGATCCTGCTCATCAGTTGGCGCCTCGAGCGGCTCGCGTCGGAGTCAACGGCGTAACCATGGCGGTCCTGGCCTGGACCCACTGGGGCGTCACGGGCGAGACGGTCGCCCTATAGCATGTGAGCGCTCCGCTCGACATCGGGCGGTCGGTCAGCGCGCGCTGCCGTGGGTGGCGAAGGCGGCAGTCGTCAGAAGCCGAGGGTCCCGATCGATGTTCGAACAGGTTCGTCGCGGCGTTGGCGCGTCTCGCGCCGCGGCGTGGTCCTGGCCCAGGCACTCTTCCTGACGCGAGCCTTCTTGGCCCCGCGCTCGTCTCCGCGGCCCACCCCGGGCCGACGGTCGTCCTCAGTGGCCAGGGGTCGACGACACGGCCGCAGTCGGCGTGACGGCCCAGTTCAACAAGCCCGTGACCGGCTTCACGTCCTCGGACGTCCTGGTCAGCAACGGCAGCATCTCGCACTTCACCGCGGTCGACGGCGACACGTACACCTTCACGATCACGGCGCTCGTCCAGGGCAGCGTCACGGTCAAGGTGCCGGCCGGCGACGCGGTCGACGCCCAGAGCAGCCCAACCAGGTCAGCAACACGCTGACCTGGACCGTACGTCGATCTTCCGCCGACAGGTCGTCCTCAGCAACGGCGGCATCGGCTCGACGAACACCGCTGCCGTCTCGTGACCGCCAGTCAGCGAGCCCGTGACCGGCTTATCGTCGGCGGGCGTGTTCGTCAGCAACGGCAACCTGTCGAACTTCACCGCGGTCGACGGCGACACGTACACGTTCACGATCACTCCGCTCGTCGAGGGCGTCGTCACGGTCGACGTCCATGGCAACACCGCGGTCGACACCGGGGGCAACCCGAACAGCGCGTCGAACACCCTCTCCTGGACCTACGACAACACGCCGCCGACGGTCGTCCTGTCGGGCGGCGGCTCGGGCATGACCAGCACCGCGGCCTTCGGCGTGACCGCCCAGTTCAGCGAGACCGTGACCGGCTTCACGTCCTGCGGACGTCCATGGTCAGCAACGGCAGCATCTCGAACTTCACCGCTGTCGACGGCGACACGTACACCTTCACGATCACGGCGCTCGTCCCAGGGCAGCGTCACGGCAACGTGCCGACCGGCGGCGGGGTCGACGCGGCGACCAATCAGAACGCGGCCTCCAACACGCTCTCCTGGACCTCGACATCCCGCCGACGGTCGTAGCAACGGCGGCATCGGGCTCGACGAACATCGTTGCCGTCCTCGTGTCGCCGGGTTCGCGAGCCCGTGACCGGCGTTCTGTCGGCGGCGTGTTCGTCAGCGACGGCAACCGCTGCCGAACAGACTCGCCGTCGACGGCGACACGTACACGTTCACGATCAAGCCGCTCGTCGAGGGCGTCGTCACGGTCGACGTCCATGGCAACACCGCGGTCGACACGGGGGCACCCGAACAGCGCGTCCAGCGGCCTCTGCTGGACCTCGACAACACGCCGCCGACGGTCGTCCTGTCGGGCGGCGGCTCGGCATGACCAGCACCGCGGTTCGGCGTGACCGCCCAGTTCAGCGAGACCGTGACCGGCTTCACGTCCTCGGACGTCCTGGTCAGCAACGGCAGCATCTCGAACTTCACCGCTGTCGACGGCGACACGTACACCTTCACGATCACGGCGCTCTCCCAGGGCAGCGTCACGGTCAACGTGCCGGCCGGCGGCGCGGTCGACGCGGCGACCAAGCAGAACGCGGCCTCAACACGCTCTCTGGACCTACGACATCCCGCCGACGGTCGTCCGCAGCAACGGCGGCATCGGCTCGACGAACACCGCTGCGTCCTCGTGACCGCGAGTTCAGCGAGCCCGTGACCGGCTTCTCGTCGGCGGGCGTGTTCGTCAGCAACGGCAACCTGTCGATCTTCACCGCGGTCGCGGCGATACGTACCGTTCACGATCAGTCCGCTCGTCGAGGGCGTCGTCACGGTCGACGTCCATGGCAACACCGCGGTCGACACCGGGGGCAACCCGAACAGCGCGTCCAACACCCTCTCCTGGACCTACGACAACACGCCGCCGACGGTCGTCCTGTCGGGCGGCGGCTCGGGCATGACCAGCACCGCGGCCTTCGGCGTGACCGCCCAGTTCAGCGAGACCGTGACCGGCTTCACGTCCTGGACGTCCTGGTCAGCAACGGCGCATCTCGAACTTCACCGCTGTCGACGGCGACACGTACACCTTCACGATCACGGCGCTCGTCCAGGGCAGCGTCACGGTCAACGTGCCGGCCGGCGGCGCGGTCGACGCGGCGACCAGTCAGAACGCGGCCTCCAACACGCTCTCCTGGACAGTCGTCTACACGCTCCGATATCTCAAGCCGCTTGACCAGTCGACCACGACACCGGCGGCGGTCGTCGTCAATAAGGGCAAGAACGGCCGCGTAATTCCCGTCAAGGTCGTGGTCTCCCTCGGCAGCGTCCAGCAGACGAGCTCCTCGATCGCTCAAGGACGATTGACGATCGGTGTGAACGCCGCGGTCTGCAACACCGGCGTCTCCAACTCGATCGAGACCTATGCGGACGCCGGTTCATCCAGGGCCGGGACGAATCAGTTCCGGTATTCGGCCGGCTCGTGGATCTATAACCTCGATACGAAGGCCCTGGGCTTTGTCACGAACGGCTGTTACCGCCTCGACGTCTATCTGGACGGCACGAAGATCTCGACCCAGACGTACGCGATCTTCCAGCCCACCAAGTAGCACCCAGTAGGGGAGACCGGCCCGGTACGAGGCGGGGCTCCACGAAGCGCTGATCCCAGGATCGAAGGCGACCGCCGCGGGGACGCTTTGGAGCTGGGTTGTTCTGGCCCGCCCGGAGGGATTCGAACCCCCGACCTACTGATCCGAAGTCAGTCGCTCTGATCCACTGAGCTACGGGCGGACGCCCGCGGATGATACCGCGCCCGCGACCAGCCACCGCAGATGCGAACCGGCAGCGTCGCGTATATACTTCGTGACATGAACAGTTCTCTCAGTGAACCGTCCCGACCGCCGACGTCGCGGAGCTCCGGCGCTACAGCGGACGAGGTCGCGGACGCGATCCTCCATGTCGTCCCGCGGATGACGCGCCGGATCCGCACGGAGATGCGGACGGCCGGTGCCGGCGCCCTGACGGTCCCCCAGCTGCGTGCCCTTCTGTACGTCCGGCGCCACCCGGGGACGGGCCTCGCGCCCCTCGCCGAACACCTGGGGAGCACGCCACCCGGGGCGTCCGGCCTGGTGGAGCGTCTCGTTCGGGCGGGCCTCGTCGAACGAACCACCGACCCCGACGAGCGACGACGGATCCAGCTGCGGCTGACCCCGACCGGGACCGAGCACGTCGGTCGGGCGCAGCTGCTCGTGCGGTCGCGGCTGAGCGCCGATCTCGCCTCCCTGTCCGCGAACGAGCTCACGATGCTCGCAGCGGCCCTCGAGCTGCTCGCCGGCATCGCCGGTGATGAGGACCGCCGGCAATGATCGCGGTCGACGAGGCGGTCCGCACGCACGAGCTCACCCGCCGGTTCGACGACGTCGTCGCGGTCGACGGGCTCGACCTGGTCGTCGACGACGAGATCTTCGGTCTCCTCGGACCCAACGGTGCGGGCAAGACGACGACGATCAAGATGCTCATCACGCTCCTGCCGCCGACCTCGGGCGAGGCCCACGTGGCAGGCTTCGACGTCGTCCGCCAGCCGAGCCTCGTCCGGCGTCGGATCGGGTACGTTCCGCAGCTCCTGTCGGCCGACGGTGCGTTGACCGGACGCGAGAACCTCGACCTGTCGGCGCGGCTGTACCACTTGCCCGGCGACGAGCGCGCGTCCCGGGTCGACGAGGCACTTCGGTTCATGGAGCTCGAGGGAGCCGCGGATCGCATCGTCCGGACCTACTCGGGCGGGATGATCCGACGGCTCGAGCTGGCCCAGGCGATGCTCCATCGTCCGTCGGTGCTGTTCCTCGACGAGCCGACCGTCGGGCTCGACCCGACGGGACGCGACGCCGTCTGGGGCCGCATCCGTGAGCTGCGCGACCGGGACGGGACCACGATCGTGTTGACGACCCACCACATGGACGAGGCCGATGCCCTGTGTGACCGCGTCGCGGTGATGCATCGCGGCGCCATCGCCGCGATCGGGACCCCGACCGAGCTCAAGGACGCCATCGGTCCGGGCGCCACGTTGGACGATGTCTTCCGTGCCGCGACCGGGACCGCGATCGATGCTGGAGGTACCTACCGTGACGTCGCTCGAACGCGCCGAACGGCCAGCCGCCTGGGCTGAGCCGCCGGCGCTGCTGCGCTTCCTGCTCGACACCGGCACGGTCGCCCGGAGCGAGCTCCGCAAGGTCCGCCGCGACCCGATCGAGATCGCCACCCGAGCCGTCCAGCCGATCCTGTGGCTGGTCATCTTCGGCCAGGTGATGTCGAGCATCCGGGCGATCCCGACCGGTTCGCTCTCGTATCTCGACTACCTCGCGCCCGGGATCCTTGCCCAGAGCGCGCTGTTCAGCGCGATCTTCTACGGCATCGCCGTCATCTGGGAGCGTGACCTCGGGATCGTCCAGAAGATGCTGGTCAGCCCCGCATCCCGGACGGCCCTCGTGACCGGCAAGTCCCTGGCCGGCGGCATCCGCTCGATCGTCCAGGCCATCATCGTCACCGTGGTCGCGGCCCTCATCGGGGTCCACCTCCGGGTCGACCTGGTGTCGATCGTCGAGGTGGTCGCGATCGTGGTGCTCGGGTCGGCCCTCTTCGCCACGTTCTCGCTCGACATCGCCTGCGTCGTCAAGTCTCGCGAGCGGTTCATGGGGATCGGCCAGCTCCTGACGATGCCGCTCTTCTTCGCCAGCAGTGCGATCTACCCGGTCGCGCTGATGCCCGACTGGCTGAAGGTGGTGGCGACGCTCAACCCGCTGACCTACATGGTGGACGCGCTGCGGTCGCTGATGATCGTCGGCAGCGTCAGCGAGCACGGCCTGGCGACCGACTTCGCCGTGCTGTCGGTCGGGCTGGTCGATCCTGCTCGCGATCGGGACACGCCTGTACCCGCGCCTGGCCCAATAGCGAGCCACCGGGCGTCGGGCAGACACCGTTGCCCCGACGCACCGCCTGAGCATGGGGTGCGTCTGGACAACATCACCCGTGCTGGGCAGACTCCTCGGCAGGAGGATGCGTCGACCCAGGTCGATCGCACGTATCGCTCCGGCGATGGGGGGCACCGGGACGATCCGTCCCGTCCGACAGGATGTGTCGGAGTCCAAGACGCAGGAGGATACCGAGAGATGGTTTCGACAACGGCTTCACGCCGGTTCGTACCGTGGCTGGTCGCGCTGATCGCAGCCGTCGCGCTCGCGGGCGCCGCCAGTCTGACGCTGTACGACCACGCCAACGCGGTCGTCGCACCACATCCGGCCGTCGTCGGCCATGTCGCGAAGAAGGCCCAGACGCAACCGCGCCCGACATCGGACTGCGTGACGTTGCTCGGCATCCGGTGCTATTCGCCCGCCCAGTTCGAGAACGCGTACAACCTCGCGGCGCTCCACAACGCAGGGATCACGGGCGCCGGTCAGACGATCGCGATCATCGACTCGTTCGGATCGCCGACGATCGCCGCTGACCTCCATCAGTTCGACCAGACCTTCGGGGTGTCGAACCCATGGGGCGTGCCGATCGATCCGGCGATCGCCAAGGATCCCAAGCTGACGATCATCCAGCCCGCCGGACAGGTCCCGCCGTTCGATCCGACGAACGACGACATGGTCGGCTGGGCGCAGGAGACCACCCTCGACGTCGAGTGGGCGCACGTCATGGCGCCGAAGGCGAAGATCCTGCTGGTCGAGACGCCGGTGTCCGAGACCGAAGGCGTGACGGGCTTCCCCGAGATCGTCAAGGCCGAGAACTACGTGATCAACCACCACCTCGCGAGCATCATCTCGCAGAGCTTCGGGGCCACCGAGAACACGTTCCCGAACAAGCAGTCGCTCCTTGCCCTCCGGGGTGCGTTCAAGAACGCGCTGCTGCATCACGTGACCGTGCTCGGGGCATCCGGCGACGAGGGTTCGACTGACTTCCAGACGAACCTCGAAGACCTGTACACGATGCCCGTCAACAGCTGGCCGTCGAGCGACCCGCTCGTGACCAGCATCGGCGGGACCCAGATGAACCTCGACGACGCGGGGCACCGCCTCTCGCCGGACGTGGTCTGGAACGATTCGCCGATCGGCATCCAGGCAGCCGGCGGCGGCGGTCTCAGCCAGGTGTTCGGCCGGCCTGCCTTCCAGGACGGCGTCAAGTCGGTCGTCGGCCACCAGCGCGGCACGCCTGACATCAGCCTCAACGCGGCGGTCGACGGCGGCGTGTGGGTCTACTACACGTTCGTGACTCCGAGCTCGCCGTACCACATCTTCGGTGGCACGAGCGCTGCGACACCGGAGTTCGCGGGCATCGTCGCGATGGCCAACCAGGTCGCCCACCATCCACTGGGCTGGATCAACGACGACCTCTATCGGCTCCGCAACCGCCCGCATCGTCCGGACGGCATCGTCGACGTGACGAGCGGCGACAACGGCATCGGGCCGTTCGTGAACTCCGACGGCAATACGTACGAGGTCCCGGGTTACGACGCGGGCACCGGGTACGACCTGGCATCCGGACTGGGCACGGTCAACGCGAACGCCTTCGTCCGGGCCCTGGCCAAGGCCGGGGGCGGCTTCGGCCACTAGCCGCAACGCGGTTCGCCGGCACCGTCGTCGCGGCGGTGCCGGCATCGAAACCTCACGGCGATATCAACGGGTCGGGTAGAGCTCGAAGACCGCCCGACCGTCGGCCGCACCCACCGGATCGTCGAGATCGGTCCGATCGACGGTGCGGATGAACCACATCCCGAGCGGCATGGCCCGCGCGACGGGCCCCAACGTGTCGCGAAAGAACGCGATGCGCTCCGCACCATCGAGTTCGACCGCCAGGACCTCCTGTTCGCGTCGCCGCACGGTGATGGTCGCGCGGCCGGCGGCCCGCAGGTTGTGGACCCATTGCGAGCCGCCCCACGGCGCCCAGACCCAGCGACGTCCGTCGACCTCGATGATCGCGATCGGGATCGTGTGCGGTAGGCCGGTCTTTCGGCCGCGGATGGTGATGAGCCCGTTGAAGCCGAGCGGTGCTCCGGCCTTCAGGAGTCTCTTCGCGAGTGGCGTGAACATCGTCACCCACCATGGGGCAGCGGGCGGACGGGCTGTGCCGGCTGTGCCGGCGGTGTGATCGGTCATGGGAGTCCTTCCTTCTGGTTCCTGCGCATCTACAGAAAGGACCCGCGGATCCGCGGGAACGTGACCGACCGCGAACGCGAGCGCTCAGCCGACCTCGGTGAGGTCCAGCCGGTCGAGCCGCTCCGGATCCGCGAGGACGTCGATGGCGACGATGCGCCCGCGCTGGACCGTCAGCGCCAGGACCGCGAATGGCCGCCCGTCGGGCGCCCAGGCGACGCCACCCGGGAGGCCGTTGACCAGGACGCGCGTCGCGGTCTCGGTGAACCGGCGGAAGCTCATCGCCTGTTCCGCGACGGTCCGCGCACCGTGGACGAGCGTCGCCAGCTGTGGCCGATCCGGCCCGCCGTCCGAGCGGAGGACGACGTCCGGATCGAGCACCGCGACGAGGCGTTCGAAGTCGCCCTCCCGGGCGGCTGCGAGGAACGCGTCGACTACCGCCCACTGGCCGTCGAGATCGACGTCCGGCTCCGGCGCGCCCTGGACGCGACGACGCGCCCGGCTGGCGAGCTGCCGCGTCGCGGTCGGCGTCCGGCCGACGATCGGGGCGATGTCATCGAATGGGATGGCGAAGACGTCGTGGAGCACGAACGCCACGCGCTCGGCGGGGTTCAGCGCATCGAGCACGACGAGCATCGCCAGGCCGACCGAATCGCCCAGCAGTGCCTCCTGCTCGGGATCCATGCCTTCCTCCGGGCTCACGACAGGGTCCGGGAGGTGGGTCTCGAGTGACGACTCGCGACGGGTCGTGCGCGATCGCAGCATGTTCAGGCAGACACGACCGACGACGGTGGTCAGCCACGCCCGCAGGTTCTCGACGTCGCTCGTGTCGGTCCGGCTCAGCCTGATCCAGGCCTCCTGGACGGCGTCGTCGGCTTCGGGCAGCGACCCGAGCATCCGATAGGCGACGCCGCGCAGGTGGGCGCGGTTCGATTCGAAGCGCTCCGCGAGCCAGTCCTGATCGTGCATGATGACGCTCCTGAGAGTACCGGGGTTCACCTGACAGACCCGTCACCACGGCGAGACGTGACCGTGGACGATCTTGTCCCGGTCGACGGCCGCATCAACCGTTCGGTTGATGGCGAGGTCCTCCAGGCTGCCCGCGCATTCTGGACGGACGTTCGATGTGGCAATGGGGTCGCCCCTGCGAGCCTTGTCCCATGAACGTCATCGAAGTCACCGATCTCCGGAAGCACTACGGCAGCCGCCAGGCTGTCGACGGCGTCTCGTTCGCGGTCGAGGAAGGCGAGATCTTCGGCATCCTCGGACCGAACGGCGCCGGCAAGACCACGACCGTCGAGTCGATCGCCGGTCTCCGCACCCCCGACTCCGGCACGATCAGCGTGCTCGGGCTCGATCCCCGGCGGGACCGCGAGCGATTGCGGACCCTCGTCGGCGTCCAGCTCCAGGAGAGCGAGCTGCCCGAGCGGATCACCGTCCGCGAGGCGGTCGAGCTGTTCGCCTCGTTCTATCCGGACCCGGCCGATCCGCGCGAGCTGATCGGCGACCTCGGGCTCGACGACCAGCGCGGCACGGCCTACAAGAACCTGTCGGGCGGCCAGAAGCAGCGCCTGTCGATCGCCCTTGCGCTCGTCGGGCGGCCGAAGGTCGCCATCCTCGACGAGCTGTCAACCGGGCTCGACCCGCAGGCGCGCCGCGAGACGTGGCACCTGATCGAGTCGATCCGCGATCGCGGCGTGACGATCCTCCTCGTCACGCACCTGATGGAAGAGGCCGAGCGTCTGGCCGACCGGGTGGCCGTCTTCGGCGCCGGGCGGGTGATCGCGCTCGACACGCCGGCCGGCATCGTGTCGATGGTCGACCCGGAGCAGCGCCTCCGGTTCCGGCCGTCGGTCCCGATCGAGGACCGGTTGCTCACCGACCTGCCCGAGGTCAAGCGCGTCGAGCGCTCGGGACCGATCGTCACCGTGACGGGCACGGGCAACCTGATCCAGGCGGTCACCTCGGTCCTGGCTCGCCAGCAGATCGTGGCCAACGACCTTCGCGTCGAGCAGGCGAACCTCGACGACGCATTCATCGCATTGACGGGCCGGCTGGCCCGCACCGCTGGGGAGCTGTCATGAACGAGATGCGGTCGCTCATCCTGACCGAGGCGAAGCTGGTGTTCCGAGAGCCCATCACCTGGCTCGCGGCCATCGCCCTGCCGACGGTCATCCTGCTGATCTTCGGCTCGATCTTCGGCGCCACGAAGCCCGACCCGGCGCTCGGCGGCCTGCGCTTCATCGACGTGTTCGTGCCGTCGCTGGTCGTGATCACCGTAGGCACGCTCGGGATCCAGACGCTGCCGATCCGCCTCGCGACCTATCGCGAGAAGGGCGTGCTGCGGCGGCTCTCGACGACGCCCGTCCACCCGCTCCGCCTGCTGGTGGCCCAGCTCGCGATCTACATGGTCACAGCGGTCATCGCCCTGGTCCTGCTGGTCATCGTCGCCAACGTGGCCTACGGCGTGCCGCTGCCCGTCCAGCCCGTCTACTACGTCGTCGCGTTCCTGCTCGGGATGGGGTCGCTGTTCGCGATCGGCTTGCTGGTCGCGGCGCTCGCACCGTCGTCGCGCGTGGCGACGGCCGTCGCGATCCCGATGTTCTTCGTCGTGATGTTCCTCGGCGGGGTGTACCTGCCGCGGGTCTACCTGCCGGACATCCTGGTCAAGATCGGCGACTTCACGCCGCCCGGCGTCCAGGGTCTCCAGGACGCGTGGCTCGGAACGGTGCCGCAGGTGGCGCCGCTGCTCGGGATGGGCCTGCTGACGATCGTCGTCGGGGTCCTCGCCGTCCGGCTCTTCCGGTGGGAATGAGCACGTCGTCGGGAGCGGGAGCATCGCCAGCGCGACGGGCTCCCGCTTCCGCGCGCCGGGCGGTGGAGTAGCGTTCCGTCATGACCGCGACGACAAGGCCGAGCTGGGAGCGTTTCAGCGACGGCATGCTCGATTGGGGCGGGTACGTGCTGCTCGCCTTCGCCACGTTCCTCGGGGTCAGCGCCGGCGACCCGGACCTCGGCTGGCGGCTGACGACCCTCGCCATCGCCGCCGGCGCCGCGGTCTGGATGTACGTCCTCTACACGCGCCGGCCGGAACCCAACAAGGACCATCTCCTGCGGCTCGACGTCTTCTTCGTCGGGCTGCTGGTCTTCGCGTCGGTGCTGATGCTCCGGCAGCCGCTGTTCTTCATCTTCATGATCGCCGGGTTCTTCTACGCCACGGTGCTGCGGCCGCTGCCGCTCGCCGTCGTCGGCGTCGCGGCGTCGTCGATCCTCGTGAACACCCTCATCGCCGGCTTCCCGCAGACCTCCGACGCGTGGACCTGGTACCTCGCGATCATCATCGTCCAGACCGTCGCGATCAGCGCCGGCGCCGTCGTTCGGCGAGAAGGTCACCGAGCAGAACGAGGAACGCCGCGTCGCGCTCGCCCGGCTCGAGGCGGCGCTCGAGGAGAACGCCGGCCTCCACGCGCAGCTGCTGACCCAGGCCCGCGAGGCGGGCGTCCTCGACGAGCGGCAGCGGATGGCGCGCGAGATCCACGACACGATCGCCCAGGGGCTGACCGGGATCATCACCCAGCTCGAGGCGGCCGACCAGCACGCAGGACCGACCGGCGGACCGCGATCGCCACATCGAGAACGCCAAGCGACTCGCCCGCGAGAGCCTGACCGAGGCGCGCCGCTCGGTCGAGGCGTCGATGCCGGGCGCGCTCGAGGCGGGGACGCTCCCCGACGCGCTCGCCGTCGTCGCGCGCGAGTGGTCCGAGCTCAACGGCGATCCCGGTCGAGGTGACGATCACCGGCGAGGTGATCGGCCTCCATCCCGAGATCGAGGTCGCGCTGCTGCGGACCGCCCAGGAGGCCCTCGCCAACGTCGCCAAGCACGCCGGCGCGAGCCGGGCGTGGCTGACGCTGACGTTCATGGGCGACGTCGTGACGCTCGACGTCCGCGACGACGGCGCCGGGTTCAGCGCCCCGGAGCGCGGTCCCGGCGGACGGCTCCGGGTTCGGTCTGACCGGGATGCGCCAGCGGATCGCCCGGGTCGCGGGGTCGCTCGCGATCGAATCCGAGCCCGGTGGCGGGACGGCCATCTCGGCCCGCGTGCCGGCGATCGCCGCCGGCTCGTCGGTCGGCGGGCCCGCCGCGTGAGCCCGATCCGGCTGCTCATCGTCGACGATCATCCGGTCGTTCGCGACGGCCTGCGCGGCATGCTCGTCGAGCGACGCGGACTTCGAGGTCGTCGGCGAGGCCTCCGATGGCGCGCGAGGCGCTGACGATGGCCGAGCGTCTCGCGCCCGACGTCATCCTGATGGACCTGCGGATGCCGGGCCTCGGCGGTGCTGCCGCCATCCGGGAGCTCGGCGAGCGGGGACTGCCGGCGCGCGTCCTGGTGCTGACCACGTACGACTCGGACAGCGACGTGGTCCCGGCGCTCGAGGCCGGCGCGACCGGCTACCTGCTCAAGGACTCACCGCGCGAGGAGCTGGTCCGGGCGATCCGTGCGGCCGCCCGCGGCGAGGCCGTCCTGGCGCCGTCGGTCGCGACGCGGCTGGTCAGCCAGCTGCGCACGCCCGCTGCCGACACGCTGAGCGAGCGCGAGCTGGAGGTCCTTCGCCTGATCGCCCAGGGCGAGACGAACCGCGGGGCGGCCGCTCACCTGTTCATCTCGGAGGCGACCGTCAAGACGCACCTGCTCCACATCTACGCGAAGCTCGAGGTCAACGACCGCGCCGCGGCGGTCGCCGTCGCATACGATCGCGGACTGCTGTCACCCGGCGAGCGACGGGGCGCGACCGCCTAGCCTTTCCTCGTCGCGGCTGCATAATCCGCGACATGCTCGACGAAGTCGCCGACCGTGGAGCCACGCGCGCCGATCCGGATGGCCGACGGCGGCGTGCTCGACCCCCTGGTCGGGCCCCAGTGCTCGCTCGCGGTCCAGCTGCGGCGGGCGCAACGGCG
This sequence comes from uncultured Chloroflexia bacterium, assembly GCA_963813225.1. GTDB lineage: Bacteria > Chloroflexota > Limnocylindria > Limnocylindrales > CSP1-4 > SPCO01. The sequence continues at coordinate 717,082 of CAWEYB010000001.1, forward strand.
CGGTCATCGGGCGGAGCGCAGCGAGCTCGACGCGATCGCCCAGGAGCTGCGCGAGGCGTCCACCCGCCTCGCCGCGGTGACGCTCGAGGGCGAGCCGGGCATCGGCAAGACACGCCTGCTGCTCGCCGCGGCCGAGCTCGCCGCGGCGAGCGGGTTCACCTGCGTCGCGATCACGGCCGACGAGGAGATCCGCGGGCCGTTCCTCGTCGCGCGGAGCCTGTTCGCCTCGACCGCGATCCGCGACACCGCCGCGGGAACGCCGGCGGAGGCCGCGCGTCAGCCGCGTCGTCGATGCCATCTCCGGGCGCGACGAGCCCGGGTTCGAGACCCTGTCGCCGGATGCCAAGCTCCTCCGGGCCTTCGACCTCGCGGGCGTCGCGATCGTCGACGCTCGCGCGGATCCAGCCGCTCGCGCTGTTCATCGACGACGTCCAGTGGGCCGACGACGACACGCTCCGGCTGCTCCGCTACGTCGTCCGGAGCGACGCCGACCGGCCGATCTTCCTGTTCCTGACGATCCGGCCGGACGAGTTCGCGACGGTCACCGAGGCCGTGAACTTCGTCGCGGACATGGAGCGGATGGGTCTCGTCCGGCGGCTGCGACCCGGTCGCTTCAGCTCGGTCGAGACGGCGGAGCTGCTGAAGCGCGTCCTCGGCGGTCCGGTCGAGGCCGCGTCGGCGACGGCCATGCACGTCCAGTCCGAGGGCGTGCCGTTCATCGTCGAGGAGCTGGCGCGGACGCACCGCGAGGCCGGCACGCTCCAGCAGATCGACGGCGAGTGGCGGCTCGGCCGCAACGCGGCCCGGCTCGTCCCGTCGGCGGTCCGGACGCTCATCGATCGTCGCGCCGCGCGCCTCCCGGCGCCGACGCGGGCCGCGCTCGGCGACGCCGCGATCCTCGGCCGCAGCTTCAGCCTGCGCGACCTTCGGGCGATCCAGGCCCGGATCGGCGCCGGCGCGTCGGCCGGGTCGGCCGTGCGACGCGCGACCGGCGAGACGCCGACCAGCTGGCCGACGATCTCGCCCCGGCCGTCCAGGCGGGCCTCCTGCTCCCCCAGGCTGCCGGCGAGCCCGCGGACTACACGTTCACCCACGAGCAGGTCCGCCAGTTCGCCGCGAGCCCAGCTGTCGGCCGGCCCGTCGCCGGCAGGTCCACGCCGCGGTCGTCGACCTGCTGCTCGACGGCGGCGATCCGGCTCCGGCCGGCCTGCCGATGCTCGCCCAGCACGCCCTCGCGGCCGGCGACACGGTCCGTGCCGCACGCTTCTCGATCGACGCGGCGACCGCCGCCCTCGCGTCCAATGCGCCCGAGGAGGCGCTCCGGCTCGTCGAGCAGGCGCTGCCGGTCGTGTCGTCGCCGGACGACCGACGGATCCTCCTCGCGACCCGCGACGACGCGTTCGCCGTCCTGCGCAAGACCGACGAGCGGCTCGACGGCCTGACCGAGCTCGCCGCCCTGGCCGAGGCGATGCGCGATCCCGGCCATCGAGATCGACGTCCAGCTCCGGCGCGCGTCGGCGCTCCGGATGAACCACGACGAGGACGAGGCCGCGGAGCTGGCCCGCCGCGCCCTTGCCCGCGCCGCCGATCGTGGCGACGCGGCGACCGAGCTGCGGGCGACGCTCGAGCTCGGCCAGGCGCTCCTTCGGACGCCGATCGGTGAGTCGTTGGGCGCGGTCGCCATCGAGGTCGACCTCGACGCCGCCGAGGAGGCCTACCGCCGCGCCATCGAGCTCGCCGAGCAGGTCGGCGACGATCGAAGCCTGGCGGCCGCCCTCCGCGAGATCGGGATGATCGAGTTCGCACGCGCGCGCTCCTGGTTCGCGGACGAGATGCTGGCCGGCCGCGGCGATGCCGTGGCTCGAGGCGGTGACCGGCCGGCGGCGACGTCGAGGAGCTCCTGCTCGGCATCCGCCGATCGGCCCGCTCGTCATCGAGGTCGCCGACGGTCCTCGAGCGAGCGCTCGCGCATCTACGAGCGGATCGGTGACCGGACCGGCGTCATGTCGACGGTCATCGCCATGGCCTACGCGCGGTACGGCCCGGTGATGCACCTGACGGCATCGGCGCGACATCTCGAGGAGATCCGGCGGGTGACGAGCCGTCTGTCCGAGCTCGTCACCGAGAGCGAGCGCGACCGGCTGGACCTCCAGATGCTGTTCGGGGTCCACGTCTACTCGCGGGCCAAGGTGGTGCCGGACCTGGCGCTGTCCCGCGGCGAGGATGCCCATCGGGCGGCCAGGCTCCAGGGCGACCGGACGACCGAGTTCCTGGCCGCGGGCGGCGTGGCGATGGGCCTGCTCGAGCTCGGCGACCTCGAGGGTGCCGAGCGATGGCTCGGCAAGGCCGCCGGCGGCGATCTCCTCGGCACCGTCACGAAGCCGCTCCATCCAGCTCGAGACCTGGCAAGGGATGGTCCGGGCCGGCGCCGGCGACGCGGATGGGATGCGCAGCCACCTCGAGTCGGCGGTCGCGATGGCGACCGAGGCCGGGCAGGCGTCCGCGCGGTGCGAGGCGCTGGCCCGCCTGGCGCTCGAGGCTGCGCGCCTGGCCGCGCACGACGGGCCGACAGCGGTCTCGACCCGGAGCTGGTCGAGCTCGTCGAGCGGTCGGCGGCCGCAGGTGAAGGACGCGTTGCCGCTCCTGCCCGGCCATGCGCCATGGGGCGCACAGGCCGACACGGCGCTCGCGACGATCGCCCTTGCGCGCGGCGACACCGAGGCTGCGGCCATGCACGGCGGCGCCGCCCTCCAGGCGCTGGAAGCGGCACACCACGAGGACACCAGCCTGGAGATCCTCATCCCGGCGGCCCGTGCCCTCCTGGCCGGGGAACCGTCCGGGTTCCAGGATTTCATCCGTGGCTACCTGCGGACGACCCTGTCACGCATCGCCCAGGGCACGGCCGACGAGACGATCCGCGTCCGGTGGCTGACCGGGCCGGTCGGGCGCGAGCTGGTCGAGCTTGCCGGCCCGCTGGACGAGCTCAGCCCTGAAACGGTTGCCGGCGCGCGGGATGGGTCCTCCGCGGAAGCCGCCGGCCCGAGCCTCGACGACACCGAACGCCACCTGCTCCAGCTCCTGACCGAGGGCCGGACGCAACGCCGAGATCGCCGCCGAGCTCGAACTCGCCGAGGACGACGTCGTCGCGTCGCCTGGCGCACCTGTTCGCCCGGCTCGGGACGTCGAGCCGCGCCGAGGCGACCTCGCTGGCATTCCGCGGGCTCGCGGCGGTCGGGTCCCACTGATGGCCATCCGGGCGCGCGTCGAGCGCCACAAGTGCATCGGGGCGGGCAACTGCATCACGCTCGCGCCGACGGCCTTCGACTGGCTGGAGGGCGACTACGGCAAGAGCGACGTCGTCGGGACCGACAGCGTCGACGAGGAGCTCCTCCGCGCGGCCGCCTTCTCGTGCCCGACCGCGGCCGATCATCCTCGAGGACATCTCGGAGCTCCTGCCGTGGCAGCTGCGCGGCAAGACCGGCCCCGCCCGGCGGGTGATGAAGACGTTCATGTTCACCGACATCGTCGGTTCGACGAACCTGGTCGAGGCCCTCGGCGACGAGGCCTGGGAGGCGATCCTGCGCTGGCACAACACCGCCCTTCGCGAGGTGTTCGCGGCCCACGACGGCGAGGAGATCTCGACGACCGGCGACGGGTTCTTCGTGAGCTTCGACTCGCCGGACCTCGCGGTGGCCGCCGCGATCGCGATCCAGCGACGCCTCGCGGAGCAGCGCTCGACGCAGGGCTTCGCGCCCGCAGGTCCGGATCGGCCTCCACGCTTCCGACGCGACGCAGGTCGGCGGCGACTTCCACGGCAAGGGCGTCCACGAGGCGGCCCGCATCGCGGGACTCGGGGCGGCCGGCGAGATCGTCGCCAGCGTCTCGACGGTCGGCGAGGCGCACCGGACGTCCGGCCTCCGGAAGCGCGACGCTCAAGGGCCTGTCGGGCCCGATCGAGATCGTGACCGTCGACTGGCGCTGAGGTCCGGGTGGCCGGTCGCTCCGGCGTTCAGGCGATCGCGATCAGCTCGGTCAGACAGCCCACGAACCCGAAGACGGCCAGCCACTCGATCGCCACGCGCGCCCGCTGGTGGCGGAGCAGCGCGTAGGAGCCGATCCCGAGCACGACCGCCGCGACGATCTTGAACGCGAGCACCGTCGTCGGGCCGAAGGCGTCGAAGACGGTGGCTGCTCCGGGGTTGAGCTCGCGGCCGTGTCCGAGCGCGAGCTGGAAGGCGAGCCCGTCGGCCAGCTGCGAGAGAGCGACCACCAGTGCGAGCGTCATATGCTGCATCCTCGCTCCGAACGTTGACGATCGGATGACGACGCGTCGCCGGCCGGTTGCAGGGCCGTGTCAGATCCCTACGCGGACTGGCGTTCGTCGACCCCGATGAAGCTCGCGTCGAGCAGCTCGCGTCGACGCAGGTGGCTGAGCTCGTACCACGACAGTGTGGCCTTGTTGATGGCGCTCGGGCTCCGGTCGGAGCCGCGGGCAAGGACCGAGGCGCGGACCGCCGCACTGACCAGGACCGCGGTGACCTTGGCGGTGACGATCGACGGCGCGTCGCCCGCCATGCATGCGGCGGCCTCGATGTCGCCCGCGCGAGCGAGGGCCGCGAACACGAACGCGTCGGCGAACTCCGCCGGCAGGAGGCTCGCTCCCGAGAGCAGGAGCGCGTGCGCCGCCTCGGTCGCGCAGAGGTTGGCACCATCCGGCGCTCCGGAGCGGGATGTCGCGGCCGTCGAAGCCGCGGAGAGGCAGGCCGAGTCGGAGGCGTTCGGCGAGCAGTGGCAGGTCGTCTGGGGCGTCGGCGTGCATCGGGGCGGCGGTCCTCATTGATCCGGCCACTGGTGGCCGTTCTCATGAAAGTAGCCGCGACGGGTAGCGAAACGACGCCCCGAACGATGAAGAAGTCGCTATCGACGGATCAGGGCGCCACCAGGATCTGCCGGTCGAGCCACTCCCCGGGGTCCAGCCGCGGCCGGATGAGCGCGGCCCGCCCGTCCTGGACGGCGACCTCGGCCGGGATCGGGTGCGACAGGAAGAGCGGCATCGACTCGGTGAAGCCATACGCCCCGACGTCGAGGACGGCCACCAGGTCGCCGACGTCCGGCGGCGCCATCACTGCGCCCTGGCTGAAGACGTCGAGCCCCGAGCAGAGCGGGCCGGCGACGGTGACCGGGACGGCGCGGCCGATCGCAGGCGTCCGGTGATCGCCGCCGCCCGGGTACGCCCGAAGCCGATGCTCCTGCCCGACCAGCGCCGGACGCAGGACGTGATGCACGCCGCCATCGAGGATGACCACGATCGAGCCGTCGACCGTCTTGCGGTCCACGACGCGCGCGAGGTAGGCACCGGCCGGGCCGACCAGGAACCGCCCCGGCTCGAGCAGCAGCCGCGCATCCTGCAAGAGCGGATCGATCCGGCCAGCCCGCGGTCAGCTCGGCCAGCCCGTCGCCGAGGCGGTCCAGGTCGAGAACGGGCTCGTCCGGCTCGTACGGGATGCCGAGCCCCCCACCGGCGTCGATGAGGCGGAGCGGGACGCCGGCCCCGAGCGCCAGCCGGCGCGCGGCCTGGACGGTCGTCGCGACATGCTCGACGAGCGCGTCGGCGTCGAGGACGTTCGACGCCCCGAAGGCGTGGAGGCCGAGCAGCTCGAGATGGGATGAGGCGACCGCCCGCGCCGCCGAGGCGACGAGGTCACCCCGATCCATCCCGAACTTGCCCGCACCGTCGTCGCCGACGAGCCGGACGCGCTCGAGCCGCGAGCTCTCGGACACGGCCGCCCGGAGCAGGATGGGCTGTCGACGCCCGAGCTCGGCGGCGATCGCCTCGAGTCGGTCGAGCTCGCCGGGCGATTCGACGGTGACGGCCCGGATCGCCGGCCGCGACCGCGGCACGGAGCTCGTCGTCCCGCTTGCCGGGACCGGTCATGACCACGCGCTCGGGGCCGATCCCGGCGCGGATCGACGGTGGCCAGCTCGCCGCCGGACGCGACGTCGGCCCCGAGCCCGAGACGGCCCAGGTGGGCCACCACCGACAGCGCCGGGTTCGCCTTGACGGCGTAGGCCAGCTCGACGACCGGAGGGAGGACGGCCCGCAGGGCTGCGACCTGACGGTCGACGACGTCGAGGTCGTAGACGTACAGCGGCGTCCCGAACCGCCGGGCCAGCTCGTCGGGCTCGATCCCGGCGAGCCGCCCGGCCCGGGCGATCTCGTTCCGGACCGGCGGCCGCCCGCGCCGCGGTCCGGCGGGGACGTCGACGCTCACCGGAGCGCCTCTTCGAGCGCGACCCGCGCGGACGTCCCGGCGTCGCGATCCTTGACCAGCAGCGCGACCGACGCCGAGAGCCCGTGCTGGGCCGCGAACCGGCCATGCAGCGCGCGAGACCCCGGGATCACGACCGCACCGGCCGGCACGACGAGCGGCGCCTCGGCCGTGCCCTCGAGCACGCGCCCGCGGACGAGGTCGTACAGCCGCGAGGTGCCGGTCAGCGTCACCCCGGCGCCGATGACGGCGCCCCGGCCCGACGAGGACTCCCTCGAGCAGGGCGCTGCCCGCCCCGACGAACGCGTCGTCCTCGACGATGACCGGTCGCGCGCCGGCCGGCTCGAGGACGCCACCGATCGTCACGCCCGCGGCCAGGTGCACCCGCGCCCCGACCTGCGCGCACGACCCGACAAGCACGTGCGAATCGACCATCGTCCCGTCGCCGACCCAGGCGCCGACGTTGACGTACGACGGCGGCATGACGACGACACCCTCGCCGAGATGGGCGCCGCGGCGGATCGCCGTTCCGCCGGGCACGATCCGCCACGGGCCTCCTGCGAGGTCGTCGCGCGGCGGGACGGTGGCTCGATCGCGGAAGGTCAGCGGGCCGACCGCCCAGTCCGTGGTCGTGCGGTCGGCGAAGCAGGCGAGGATCGCCGCCTTGACCTCGGGCCGGACACGCCAGCCATCGACGGCCGACGGGTCCGGCTCGGCGGCGCGGAGACGGCCGGCCTCGAGGTCGGCCAGGAGGGTGTCGGGGTCCGCGGTCGCGGACGCGGCGAGGGCCTCGACCGTCATGCCACCGCCTCCCGTGGCTCGCCGACGATCTCGGCCGCGATCCGGCCGCCGGTCGCCTCGACCAGCCCGAGCCGTCGGAGGGTGCCGGCCATCGCGGCCAGCCCGTCGGCGTCGAGCGGCAGCAGCGGCGCGCGGACCATGTCCGACCCGAGCAGGCCCATCAACCGCAGGGCAGCCTTGGCCGGGACCGGGTTGGGTCCGCCCCGGAAGTTGCCGAGGAACAGCGGCAGCCAGCGCTCGTGGGTCCGCCGTGCGGTCTCCCAGTCGCCGGCCAGCGCCGCGGCGCACAGGGCGACCAGCTCGCCCGGGATCTCGTTCGAGGCGACCGACACGACGCCGTCGCCGCCCAGCGCCAGGATCGGCAGGGTCCAGGCGTCGTCGCCGGCCAGGACCGCCACGTCGCGCGGCCGGTCGCGGCAGATCCGGGCGATCTGCTCGAGATTGCCGCTCGCCTCCTTGATCGCGATGACGCGCGGGTGCTCGGCGAGCCGCAGGAACGTGTCGGCGTCGACGTTCGTGCCGGTCCGCGACGGGACGTTGTAGACGACGATCGGGAGGTCGCCCTCGTCGGCGATCGCCCGGAAATGCGCGTCGAGCATCCGGCCGTCGGGCCGGTTGTAGTACGGCGCCACGACCAGGGCGGCGTCGGCGCCGAGCTCGGCTGCCCGGCGCGTCGCCCGGATCGTGGCGGCGGTGTCGTTCGTGCCGGTCCCGGCGACCACCCGGATGCGATCCCGGGACGGACGCTCGGAGGCGACCTCGACGGTCGCGGCGATCAGCCGCTCGCGTTCGTCGGTGGACAGGGTGGGGGACTCGCCGGTCGTGCCGCACGGGACGAGCCCGTCGATGCCGGCCAGGATCTGCCAGCGGACGAGCCGGCGGAACGCGGCCTCGTCGAGGGCGCCGTCGGGGGTGAATGGCGTGACCAGTGCGGTCAGCGCGCCGCGAAGGATGGGTCGGGTCGTCGTGACGGGGAGTGTCATGGCTCGTTCCTTTCAGGCAGCGATGGGGTGGCGGACGATCAGCTCGTCCACGATCGGGTCGAATGGGTGGAGGCCCGGCTCGCGCGGGACGTGGCGCAGCCAGTCGGCGGCGGCGAGGATCCCCGCGGCATACGGGGAGCGGTCACGTGCCGTCAGCCGGAGCTCGATGGTCTCGCCGGTCGCGTCGAAGCCGACGAGGTGCATGCCCGGCGATGCACCGGCCCGGATGGACACGACCTCGAGGTCGTTCGCGTCGGCCAGGCGCGGATGGGCGCGGGCGATCCGCCCGGCGAGATCGGCCGCGGTGCCTGACGGCCGGTCGCGCTTGGATCGGCGATGCCATTCGAGGAGATACGGATCGAACGCCTCGAGCGGACCGAACAGCCCGACCGCGGCCTCCACCAGCCGCCCGAACAGGGCGACCCCGATGCTGAAGTTGGCGGCCGCCACGGCCGCTGCGCCGTGCTCGCGCAGGACGGCGTCGACGGCAGGCCGATCGGCGGCCCACCCGGTCGTGGCGATCACGAAGCGGCGACTTCCGGCATCCAGCGCAGCCGCCAGGTTCGCCACGACCGCATCGCCACGCGAGGCCTCGACGACCACGTCGGCGGCGACGAGGTCATCCGCTCGATGTCGTCCCGTCGTCGGTCGCCCGAGGAGGCGGATGCTCTCGCCGCGATCGTGCGCCGCGGTCTCGACCGCTCGGCCCAGCGGGCCGTCGCCGAGGATCAGGATGTCGTTCATGTCGTGGTCCCTTCCATCGCGTGGGAGGGGCCGCCGGGCCGGGAGGTTCAGGGCATGAAAAAACCGCGGTCACCGTCGTGGTGCCGCGGCCCCTGGAGCCTCCGTTCCCTGGAGGCCCCGGTTCGTCGTGTCGGACGCGCCGTCTAGAGCCCCAGGGCCCGTGCCTCCCGGCAGGGCCGCCAGAGCTTCTTCTTGGACTCCTCCGAGAAGGTGCGGCGGTTCATGCTGCATACCATACGCATAACGGCTGCGGCATGCAACCCTCTATTGCGCGCGCGTCGCTGATGCCGCCACGTCTTCCACGGTCGCAGCATCCCGGCGCGTCGCTCGGACAGGGGGCGTGGCCGCAGCCATGGCCTCGTCCAGGAGCGCCAGGTGCAGGATCGCTCCGATGTGTTCGAAGACAAGACGTGCGTGTTCGGCCGCGTCACGCGCCTCCGGTTCGGTCGGGCCGACCATCGCCACGAACGTCAGGGTGGACATCGGCCGCCTCGAAATCCAGTCCCAGGTCGCGCCACCGTCGGATGGCGTCGGCGAACCCGGCGATCCCATCGGCGGACCGGCCCTCGAGGATCGCCACGACCGCCCCAGCCTCACGGGCCGCCGTTCGGGCAACCCGACCGGGCTGGCCCTCCAATGCACCGAGCGCCTCTTGCGCGGCCGCCAGGTCTCCGAGCCTCGCAGCCGCGCGCACGGCCGTCGAGACAGCCGTGGAATCCGGCGCGACGAATTGTCGGTACGACCGTTGCGCGAACCCGAGTGCCGCGCTCGAGTCGCCTCGGGCGAGCGCGACCGAAGCCCGCACCTCGTCGACCGTCGACTGCGTCTGCGCCTCGGTCAGGTCGGCAACCCTGTCGGCGATGGCCTGCAGCTCGACATCGACGTCCATGCCCCGGAGCCCCTGGATCTCGGCGCGACGCAGCCGAGCGGCCGCGTGGGATTCTGCGAGAGCCGCTTCTTCGAGCTCGGCCAGCACCCCATCCCATTCGCCGATCCGGATCGCGAGCTCGGCGGCGTTGCTGAGCATGTACGGCCAGTCGCGCATGCCAAGGCGGCGCAGCTGGTCCACGCCGTCTCGGGCGACGCGATACGCGAGCCGGGGGTCCTCGCCTGCGGCCGCATAGCTGAGGTTCACGCGCGCTCGAAGACCGGACGCCACAAGCTCGTACGACTCGCACACGGAGACCGCACCGACGAGGGTCACGATGCTCTCGCGCAGTCGTCCGACGTTGGCAAGGGCGGGTCCGCGAGTGACCAGCAGCTCCACGGTCTCGCGGATGAGGTCGAGTCGTTCTGCGGTCGGCAACGTGTCGTCGATCAACCGGATGACATCGGGATCGCGACCGAGAAGCAGATAGGTCCGCGCGAGCTCAGCCGCAAGGCGAACGTACGCCGGCGTCTCGATGAGGTCGCGGTACTCCTCGCGGGCCGGCTCCAGCAACGCCGCCGCATCCGCCGTGCGGCCGGACCAGTTCGAGGATCTGGCATAGCCGACGATGGCCGCCAACAGATCGGGTCGTCCCATCGAGGTGCGGGCCAGCTCGAGGGACTTGGCCATATGCGCGATCGGCTCCTCGAGGAGCCCCGCATTCCGGCCGGCCATGCCGGCGGCGGCGTGGAGCTGCGACGCTTCGGCCGGGTCCGTGGTCACCTCGAGGGCCTGCTCGAGGAACTGCGTCGCCTGCACGAACGAACCGAGCGACTGGGCGCGCTCCGCCGCCCCCCGCAGCGCAACGCGCGCCTGGGCGGCGACGGCCGCGCCCTCGGGGCCGTCGGGCTGGGCCTTGTAGGCCGCGACGTAGTGCTCGGCGAGGGCGCCGGCGATGCCCTCGTCGTCAAGCGACTCGAAGTAGCGCGCCGCCGCGATGTGCATCCGCCGCCGATCGCGCCTGGCGAGCGTCCCGTAGGCGACCTCGCGGATGAGACCCTGGACGAACCCGTACTGGCCACGCTCGGGCGACCTCGGATCCGCCTCGAGCGTCAGCATCTCGCGACGAACGAGGCCACGCAGCTGCCCGACGAGCTCGTCGGGCGTGAGGCCGCTCACCGCCGCAAGCGCATCTGCGCCGAACGTCTTGCCGATGACGGACGCAGCCTGGAGCAGCGAGCGATCCGCCGGATCGAGGTTGTCGAGACGCGAGGCGATCAGGGCATGAAGCGACGCCGGGACCGACAGATCCGACAGGTCGCCGGTCGGTCGGTAGATGCCGTCGTCGAGCGTGACGAGCCCGTCGGCGAGGAGCATCCGGACGGTCTCGACCGCGTACAGCGGGATGCCCTCCGCGCGATCGAGCACGCGCTCCATGACCGGCGCCGGCAACCCGGGCACGAGACCGGCGAGCAGCTCGCGCATGTGCTCGGCCGTCAGTGGCTCGAGCACGAGCGAGGTGAAGTTCCGTCGGCCGGCGCCCCAATCGTGCCGGCGGTCGAGGAGCTCCGGCCGGGCCGAGGTGATGATGTAGATCGGCCGCTCGCGGGACCAGTCGAGCACGTGGTCGATGAAATCCAGCAGCCCGTCGTCCGCCCACTGGAGATCCTCGAACACGAGGACCACGACGCCGTGCTCGGCGATGCGCTCGAACAGAAGGCGCCACGCGGCGAACAGTGATTCGCGATCGCTGGGCTCGGCTCCTTCTCCTCCCTCGATGCCGAGCAGCTGGAGGAGGCGCGGCTCCATCCAGCGTCGCTCCGCCTCGTCAGTCACGAACTCGACGAGAGCGTCGCTCAGCCTGGAACGTGCCGCCGCCGGATCGTCCTCATCGGTGATGCCGATCCGGCCGCGGACCATCTCGGCGAGTGCCCAGAAGCTGATGCCGACCCCGTAGGCAGGCGAGCGGCCCTGATGCCAGTAGACGACCTCGGTCACGCCGTCGAGGTACTTCTGGAACTCCCAGATCAACCGGCTCTTGCCGATCCCGCCCTGGCCGATGATCGAGACGAGACGCGGACGTCGCTCGGCGCCCGTGGCGATGTGGAAGTCCTTGAGCATGCGGAGCTCGGGAGCGCGCCCGACGAAGGGCGCCTCGAGCTGCTCGATGCGTCCTGACCCGCCACGCCTGGCCACGACCCGCAGCGCGCGGTAGGCGGGGACCGGCGCGGCCTTGCCCTTGAGCAGCTGCTCGCCCGCGGGTTCGAACGCGATGGCGTCCGATGCAGCCTGGTAGGTCGCGTCGCCCACCAGCACGGTCCCAGGCGGTGCCACCGATTGGAGTCGTGCCGCGGTGTTGACGAGGTCGCCCGCGACCATGCCCTGGTTGGTCGCCCCAAGCGTCACGGCCGCCTCGCCGGTGAGCACGCCCGCCCTCAGCTGGAGCTCGGCGCCGAGCTCGTGACCGAGAGCCTCGACGGCGGCGACGAGGTCGAGCGCGCTGCGGACGGCTCGCTCGGCATCGTCCTCGAAGGCGGTCGGAGCGCCCCAGACGGCCATCACCGCGTCGCCGATGAACTTCTCGATCGTGCCGCCGTACGAGTCGATGATCTGGGTCGCCGTCGCGAAATAGCGGTCCAGCAGGTCGCGGACGGTCTCGGCGTCACGCGACTCGGACAGCGGCGTGAACCCGACCAGGTCGGCGAACAGGATGGACACGAGCCGGCGCTCGGCGGTGGGCGCGTCCCGCCTGCCAGCCGGGGCCGCCGCGCCCGGGGCGCGGAGGTCGGTCCCGCATTCCCCGCAGAACTTGACACCGGGCGCATTCGACGCACCGCACGATGGGCACGACGTCGCGAGAGCCGTCCCGCACTCCCCGCAGAACTTCCTGCCGGGGTCGTTCGTGGTCCCGCATGTCGGGCAGTCCAATGGCCTCTCCTCCTCGTCGCACGAGTGTATCCGGGCAGTGCCGGATGGGGGTCGACGCGACGGATCGGTCGCAGCGGCCAGCGGGCCGCTCTCGGCGGTGCTATATATGCGCCCGTGCTCCGTCACCCACGTCGCTCGAGGCGCCGTCTCCTCGCGCGACTCGCCCTTGGCGGCGCCGCGATCCTGATCGTGGGATCGCTGGCAGCAGGCACGATCTTCGCCCCGACCCCGCTGGCGCCGACCGGGACCGTCGCCGGAGAGGTCCACGTGGTCGACTCGCCATCCCCGTCACCGTCGCCGCGCGCCTCCGCCGATGCGGCACCCGCCGCCGTCACGCAGCCGTCCGAGCCGCCGCCGGCGGCGGCCGCCGACCCCGGCCTGACCGGCTATCGCTGGCCGATCGCGCACCCGAGGATCACCCTCCCGTTCGGCCTCACCCCGTGGGGCGAGTGGTTCGTGGACGGTGAGCGGTTCCATGACGGGATCGATCTCGCCACGTTCTGCGGCGACAAGATCGTGGCGGCGCATGACGGCACGGTCCTGGCGGCGGGGCGTCACTTCGACGACTTCCTCGGCTGGATCGGCGACCTCAGCGCCTACTACAAGCGGCTCGATGCCAAGAAGCTGTGGATCACGCTCCCGATCGTGGTCGTCATCGACGACGGCAACGGCTACCGGAGCGTCTACGCGCACTTCGGCAAGATCACGGTCAAGAAGGGCCAAACGGTCCGGGCCGGCGACCTGATCGGATACGAGGGACGGACCGGCCATGCCACGGGCTGCCACCTCCACTACGGCCTGTTCAGCCCGTATGAGACGGCCTCCTACACGATGGATCCGGCGATCGTGAAGCGGATGAAGGTGCCGACCGCCGAGATCGCCAGGGTCGATCCGTTGACCGTCCTGCCGCGGCGGTCGAAGCCGGCGCCCAAGCCGACCCCGACGGCCGCGCACGCGTCACCGAGCCCGACCCACTAGCGCTCGGCGCCCCCGTGCGCGATCCGATCGAGGAGGGTCGCCAGCTCGACCGGCTGGGCCAGGAACGGGGAATGGCCGCCGGGCAGCTCGTCAGCGAACGTTCCGAGCAGCTCGCGTGCCACACGCCGCGCTCGATCGGGGCCGACCAGGAGGTCGTCGTGGCAGAGGATGTACGACGAGGGCGTGTCGGGCCAGGCGTCCAGCGGGCAGAGCTCCGAGTACGGCGTCGTGCTCTGGCGTCGCAGGCGTGACGCGGCCCACGCTGCGATCGGTTCGGGGCAATCGGGATAGATGACCGGGATGACACGTTCGGCCGGCCAGTCCATCAGCCCGTCGTCGCCGCGGAGCGGCCATGTCTCTTCCGGCGCGTCCCGGTAGACGCCGGGCTCCCCGAACAGCGCCTCGGAGGACTGCCCGGGGATCGGGATGCGCGCGCACAGGAAGACCATCCGCTCGACGGGCCGCGCCGCTGCGACCAGCGGGATGGTCAGGCCACCGAGCGAGTGGCCGACGAGGGTGACCGGTCCGCGGCCGGAGAGCGCCTCGACGACCACCTCGGCGTAGCGCTGGTTGCCGGCCGCCGGATCGTCGCATGGCAGGTCCATCGCGACCGTCTCGTGGCCGAGCGTGCGGAGCTCAGCCGCCAGCAGCTCCCAGCACCACGCCCCGTGGAATGCGCCGTGGACCAGCCCGAACGTCGTCATCGCCGCCGATAGCGCCGGCCGATGAGCCAGTAGGCGGGGATCGAGGCGAGGGCCGCCGACAGCGACGCCACCCCGCCGTCGCGCGTCTCGAGGGCGAGAAGGCCGTCGGTCGAGGCCGCGTCGGCGGGCCGCGCATCCACCTCCGCCAGGTCGATCGCCACGCGGCCCGGTTCGGGCGTCCCGAGGCTCGCGACGAGCCCTTCGGGCCGCCCGCCCGCCTCGTACTCGGCACGGATCTCGGCTTCGGACCGCCACGTCGGGCGACGCAGCAGGACGGCCTGCCACGCATCGGCGACCGCCTCGGTCACCGTGCCGTCCCCGGGCGTCGGCCGGGCGGCGATCGCCTCGCCGCGCGCCCAACGGGCGGCCTGGTGGAGGAGGCCGTACTCGTCGAGGTCGGCGTATGCGGCCAGCTGGTCGGCCGGCGAGCCCTCCCCGAAGATCGCCCGGATCGACGGGCCGAACACCTCGCCAAGGTCGAGGTCGATGGCGCGCACGGTCCGGTGGAAGTAGACCTGCTGGTACATGAACCGGCGCGACGTCAGGAACATCTCGAGGGCCGGCAGCCCGGGCTCGAAGAGGGTCAGCCCGCGCTCGGAGATGAACGCGTAGCGCCGCAGCCGCTCGACGTCGACCGGCCCGACCGCGACCCCGGTCAGGTACGCGTCGCGCCGGACGTAGTCGAGGTTGTCGACGGTGAACACGCCCGACAGCAGCGGCTGGAGCCAGCGCACCCAGCGCGGCATGGCCGGATCGGCGAGAGCTGGCTTCGAGACGAGGAACGATACCCAGGCCGGATCGATCGTCTCGCCGTCGGCGAACGCGTCGCGCTCGGCGACCGCTCCGGGAGCGCGCCGCAGGCCGCGCAGCAGCGGCCCGAGCTCATCGATGATCAGCCCCGACAGGTCCTCGTGGGTCAGTCTCTTGCCGGCCGGCCGGCGCGGGTCGGCTGGCGCCTCGAACGCGGCCAGGACGTGCTCGTCGAAGAAATGGGCGAACGGACCGTGGCCGACGTCATGGAGGAGCCCGGCCATCCGCAGCGTCTCGACGACGAGGCCCTCGGACGGAGGCGGTTCGCCGGCCGCCATCAGGACGCTGCGCAGGCTCGGGTAGAGGGAGCGCGCCCACAGGCCGGCTTCGTGCATGACCCCGAGCCCGTGCGTGAAGCGCGAGTGCTCGGCGGTCGGGAAGACCCAGCGCGCACTCTGGAGCTGGCTGATCCGCCGCAGCCGCTGGAGCCAGGCCGTGTCGAGCAGGTCCTCCTCGGCGACCTCCTCGTCGGGGAGCCCGGCCGCCGCCGACTCGTCCGGTTCGAGGCGCTTGGTCAGCTCGATGTAGCCGTGGATCGGGTCGCTGATGAGGTTGACCGCGGCGAACGGCTGGCGGCGGATCATCCGGTGGCCGCGTAACGCTCGGCTGCCCGGCGGTGGGTGGCGGCCACGTCGTCGCGCAGCGCCGCCGGCGCGAGCACCTCGACGTCGTCGCCCCATTGCAGGATCCACAGCCGGATCTCGATCGTCCCCGACACCGTCGCCCGCCAGACCAGCGACCCGTCGGCCTCGGTCTCGACCGTCTGGGTCGGGTGCCACGTCGCCTCGAGGACCCGGGCCGCGACCCCCGGCGCGAAGCGCAGGACGACCTCGACCGGCGGCTGGTCCGCGATGATGTCCCATGCCGCGCGCAGGGCGGACGTGGTCGCCGCCGGGTCGGGTGGCTCGAACGTCCGCGGCGTGAGCGCGGCGGTCCGGATGCGCTCGATCTTGAACGTCCGCAGCGCGTCGCGCTCCTCGTCGAAGCCGATCAGGTAGAGCGCGTGGGTCTGGAGCGACGGCTCGAGCAGGTACGGGCGCACGGTCGCCCGCCGCGGCGCCGCGCCGACCTCGTAGTTGGCCGGCGCGTAGTCGATGGTCACGACCCGGCGCTCGGCCCATGCTCGGGTCAGGAGCCGGACGTTCGCGCTGAAGCGCTCATCGCGGGGCGCCTTGGACAACCCGTCGAGGGTCCGCTCGACGTGCTCGGCCAGCGGCGACGGCAGCCCGCGCTCGAGCTTCTCGAACGCGGCGGCCAGGTCCGGGTCGTACTTGTCCGCGTAGCGGACCATCAGGCGTGCCGACAGGACGACCGCCATCGCCTCCTGCTGGGTCAGGTTCAGCGGCGGCAGGAACGCCTTGGCCGAGTCGATCCCCCACACGCCGTCCTCGCTCCAGACCGGCAGATGGAGCTCGCCTTCGATGGCGTTCAGGTCGCGGTAGACCGTCCGGACCGACATGTCGACGCGTTCCGCGATGTCGGCCGTGCGCATCCCCTCGGGGTGGGCCTGCAGGATGGCGACGAGCCGGGTCAGGCGGGCCAGCCGGTCACGCTTCGTCGCGTACCGTCCACGCTCGTCGTCCGTCATGGGGTCGGAGGATAGACGACCGCATCGCGGCCACGCTCGGTCGCGGTCAGCCGGACGTCGATCGTCCCGTTGAGCGCCTCGGGCACGATCCCGGCTGCCTCCCCGTTGGCGCTGCCCGCGACCTGGCCGAGCTCGCCGTCGAGGAAGATCCAGTAGTCGAGCTGGCCGCGCCAGCGGTGGAGGTCGGCCGGTCCCACCAGCAAGGTCGCCTCGGGGAATGCGGCCGCGAAGGTCGCGCCGTCGACGGCGATCCGGCAACGGCGGGCGCGCGCCCCCTCGATGACCTCGATCCCGCGATCTTCGGCGGTGGCGCGGTAGGCAGGCGACAGGGCGACCGCGAGCGCCTGCTCGTCGACCGATCCACCGGCGGCCGCCGCCGGGTCGGCGCGCTGCCAGTCATGCGCCGGGCGAGAGGTCCCAGGTGCCACCGCCGATCCGCGCCGAGCCGTACTGGCCGAGCTGACGGTCCGCCGCGACGTAGGCCAGCCAGCGGAAGTCGTCGCCGACCCGCAGCCCGGTCAGGTCGACCGAGCCGATCGGGCGCAGGTCGACGGTCGCGTCGAGATGCATCGCGAGCCGCGCGCTCGTGCCGACGGTCAGCGGCGCGTCGCACAGGGGCGGCTCCTCGCTCCCTGCGGTCGGCCCGAAGCGTGACGTGCCGGCCGGCGTGGCCTGCAGCGCGATGTCATTGGCGACCGCGACGGCGGCGAAGGACACCGTCGCGACGAGCGTGGCGACCACGGCGATCACGGTCCCTGCCACCAGCCGTCGACGGCGGAGCGCGGTGCCGCCACCGAGCCGCCGGGCGATCCCGTAGCCGCTGAACAGGCTCGTGGCAAGCAGCGCGATCAGCCACGGGTAGGCCGCCTCGAACGACGGCAGCAGCGTCCGCGACCCGAACGACGTGAGCTGGGTGACGACCTCGAGGATCGACGGCACCAGGCAGAGCAGGGCGATGATGCCGAGCCAGATGGTGGCCGGGAACGCGTGGTTGCCGCGTGCGACCGGTGGCCAGATCACGCCGGCGAGGGCGATGGCGACCGGCGTCATCGCCAGGAGCCCGACGATCACGTCGTACGGACCGCCGGGTCGATAGGCGAGCAGGATCAGACCCGCGGCGACCGACCAGCAGACGACGAGGGCGACCGCGATGAGCCGGAGTTCGAAACGACGGACGCGCACGGTCGGAGTCTATCGGCACGGCGCCAGACTCCCTCCTCCCGGCTCGTCCGCAAGTACCGGGGTGGCGGGACATCCGGGTCATCGCCGGTCGTTCGGACGACCAACACCATGCCCCTACCGCACCGGACCGGGACGGTCCCGGCGGCGCAAAGCCAGGACGAAGGACCTTGGGCCATGGCCGGACAGGCGCAGCGAGGATCACGGGGACCCGGGCGATCATCTCGCCACGCCTCGTCAGCGGGGCCGGTCGCAGCGGCTACCGCGGCCGCTTCTGGGGTCACGCCCTCCAGGACACCGGCCCCGACGCCCACCGGTTCGCGGCCGACAGCCGAGACGCCGGCGACCCGGTCCGTCTACCGGCTCCTCCAGATGAAGGGTCTGTCGCCCGCTGAGGCGGCGAACCTCACGGCATTCGTGTGCGGCCTGCCCGCGACCGGTCACGACTGGTCGCTCCGCCAGGTCAACCTGCTGCTCTTCCTCCGAGAGATGAACCGAACCGGGAGGTTCGGGCGGACCGACGGGAAGGTCACGCTCCAGCACTGACCCGAGGGATCTTCACCTCGGCCGACGGGGCGCGCCTCCTCCCGCCCCGTCGGCCGCTCCATGTGCGCCCGGCCGCGGCCTCGGTCGCGCTCGACGGCCCGTCACCTGTACACTCTCGCGCGTCCCTGCTGCCTGAGGTGCTTCCGTGCGCACGTTCCGTGTCCTGTCCATCGGCCTCGTCGCCATCGTCGCCGCTGCCTGCTCGTCCAGCGGGTCCAGCGCGACGCCGGTCGTGTCGTCGCCGTCGGCCGCCGCCGTGGTCACCACGGCCCCGAGCGTCGCGCCCTCCGCGACGCCATCGGCGTCCCCGGACGCGTGCGCGGCAGCCAACCTGACCCTCGTGGCACCCGGCAAGCTGACCATCGCCACCGACAACCCGGCCTTCCCGCCCTACTTCGCCGAGAACGCCGATGGCCACAAGACCGCGCCGTGGGAGCTCGGCGACCCGACCAACGGGCAGGGCTTCGAGAGCGCGGTGGCCTATGCGCTGGCGACCAAGCTCGGGTTCACCAAGGACCAGGTGGCGTGGACCTACGTGCCCTTCGACAACTCGTACAAGCCCGGCCCGAAGACGTTCGACTTCGACATCAACGAGGTGTCGTACACGCCCGAACGGGCCCAGGCGGTCGACATGACCGACGGCTATTACTTCGTCAACCAGGCGATCGCGGCGCTGGCCAGCAACCCGATCGCCAAGGTCACGACCATCAGCGGGCTGGCGGCCTTCAGGCTCGGCGCCCAGGTCGGGACGACGAGCTACTCGACGATCACCGACATCATCAAGCCGACCAAGGACCCGAGCGTCTACGACACCAACGACGCGGCCATCGCCGGCCTCAAGGCCAAGCAGATCGACGGCATCGTGACCGACCTGCCGACCGCGTTCTACATGGCCGGCGCCCAGCTCGACAACGGCACGGTCGTCGGCCAGTTCGCGCTGCCGACCGCGAGCGTCGGCGGTGAGCACTTCAGCCTCGTCCTCGAGAAGGGCAGCACGCTGACGAGCTGCATCAACGGGGCCATCGCGGCGATCACCGCCGATGGCAGCCTCGCAGCGATCACGACGGAATGGCTGTCGGACAAGGCGGCGGCCCCCGTCTTCACCCCGTAGCCCGGACGCCGCGACCAGGCCGATGAGCGGCGGCTCGGTCACGACACAGGGTGGTGGGCCGCCCGTCGCGCGACGGGCGTCGGCGATCTCGTGGCGCGCCACGGCGATCGCGCTGGTCAGCTCGATCGTCGTCATCGGCGGCCTGGCCTGGGTCGTCGTGCACGCGCCCGGCTGGCCGGAGGTCCAGAAGGATTTCCTCGAACGGCCCGATCTTCTGGGCGAGCCTGCCCGGCCTGCTCAACGCGTTCTGGAAGAACGTCGCGCTGTTCCTGATCGCCGAGATCCTGATCCTGCCGTTCGGGCTGCTGATCGCCGTCATGCGCGGGCTGTCGGGTCCGGTGTTCTTCCCGATCCGGGTCCTCGGGACGGTCTACGTCGACGTCTTCCGAGCGCTGCCGGGGATCCTCGTCATCTTCATCCTCGGCTTCGGCATCCCGGGGCTCGGCATCGATGGCGTCCCGAGCGAGCCGTTCTTCTGGGGCGTGGTGGCGCTGACCCTCATCTACTCGGCCTACGTGTCCGAGGTGTACCGGGCCGGCATCGAGTCGGTCCACCCGAGCCAGGACGCGGCGGCCCGCTCGCTCGGCCTGTCTCGCTTCCAGTCGATGCGGCACGTCGTGCTGCCGCAGGCGATCCGGCGGGTCGTGCCGCCGCTGCTCAACGACTTCATCGGGCTCCAGAAGGACACGGTCCTCGTCTCGTTCATCGGCGTGGTCGAGATCTTCCGGACGGCCCAGATCAAGCAGGCGGCCTTGTTCAACTTCACCCCGTACATGGCCGTCGCCTTCGTGTTCCTGGTCCTGACCATCCCGCTCGCCCGGCTGACCGACTGGCTGGTCGCTCGCGAGAAGCGGCGTGTCGCCGCCGGCGGCGGCCGATGACCGCCACGTCGAGCCCGGCCGCGAGCTCGTCCCGGGACGGCCGCGAGGCCCTCCGCATCGAAGGCCTCCACAAGTCGTTCGGGGCGCTCGAGGTCCTGCGCGGCATCGACCTGGTCGTGGCCGAGCACGAGGTCGTCTGCCTGATCGGGTCGTCGGGTTCCGGCAAGTCGACGCTCCTGCGCTGCATCAACCTGCTCGAGCGGATCGACGCCGGCCGCATCGTGGTCGAAGGCGCCGAGATCACGGCCGACGGCGTCGATCTCGACCGGATCCGGCGGCGGATCGGGATCGTGTTCCAGGCGTTCAACCTCTTCCCGCACCTGTCCGTGCTGGACAACGTCACGCTCGCCCCGCGCAGGGCCTCCGGGACGCCGCGCCGCCAGGCCGAGGCCGAGGCGACCGAGCTCCTGGCACGGTTCGGGCTGGCGGACAAGCGCGACGAGGTCCCCGACCGGCTGTCCGGCGGGCAGCAGCAGCGGGTCGCGATCGTCCGGGCGCTGGCGATGAAGCCCGACATCCTGCTGCTCGACGAGGTCACGAGCGCGCTCGATCCGGAGCTCGTGGCCGAGGTCCTCAACGTCATCCGCGAGCTCGCTGCGTCTGGGCATGACGATGGTCATCGCCACCCACGAGATGGGGTTCGCGCGGGACATCGCCGACCGCATCTGCTTCCTCGACGCGGGCACCATCTGCGAGATCGGTCCGCCCGAGCGCATCCTCAACGACCCGCAGGAGCCGCGGACGCGCCAGTTCCTGCAGCGGATCATCGAGGCCGGCCGGCTGTAGCCCGTTAGCCGGCTCCCTCGCCCCGCTCCGGCTCAGCGACGCCCGGCGGGCCCGCGCGCAGCGTCGACGAACACGGCGAACAGCCGCTCGAAGGCGGGCGGCGTCGATTCGGTCCGCTCGGGGTGGCACTGCAGACCGAACACGAACCGGCCATCGGCGGCTTCGAGGGCTTCGACCAGGTCTCCGGCCGGGCTGCTCGCCCACGCGCTCGCGACGAGGCCCGGGGCAAGCTCGCCGGCGCGCACTGCCTGGTGATGGTACGAGTTGACGCGGACCACGCCGCCGCCGGCATTGGTCGGGAAGAGGATGCGGGCGAGCCGCGTGCCGGGCGCGACGCGCAGCGGATGGACGAGGGCTGGCCCCTTCCCCCAGCGCGGTCCCTGGTGACCGTCGACATGCTGGAGGAGCGCGCCGCCGGAGAAGACGTTGATCGCCTGGAACCCGCGACAGATGCCGAGGACGGGGAGACCGCGCGCCTGTGCTTCGGTCCACGCCTCGTGCTCGAGCGCATCACGGTCGCGTTCGACGGTCGGCGACCCCCGGTCTTCGCGGCCGTAGCGCTCGGGATGAAGGTCGGCACCACCGCTGATGAGCAGGCCGTCCATCTCGGCCACGGCTTTCGCCCGCACCCCCGCGTCGGTGGCGGCGTCGAGGACGACCGGCTCGCCGCCGTGACGCGCGATCGCGGCGGCGTACAGCGCGTTGCGACGGGTCGCGAGCTCGGGCTCGGGCTGGCGGTCGGCGACGGCGACGGTGATGGCGATCCGGGGTCGGCTCGCGGCGTTGCGCATCGCGACACGATAGCCGCCGGTCGGCGGCCGGGTCGTCAGTCGCCCGTCGGAGCGTCCGACGGCGAGGACGAGGGTGTGCCACTGCCGCTCGGCCCGGGCGTCGGTGGCAGCGTCGGCAGGTTCTCGGGATCGACCTCCTTGTGCGGGATCAGCAGCAGGGTCCAGCCGATCTTGATGTCATTCGGCCGGTAGGCGCCCGACTCCGGGTCGAGCGACGGGTAGGTGGCGCGGTTCCAGTAGGCGATGCTCCGGCCGCTCGTGCCGAACTTCTTGGCGATCTTGTCGAGGCTGTCGCCCGACACGACCGTGTAGACGAGGAAGGTCGGCTGGGGCGTCGGGGTCGGTCGCACGAACGACGGCGTCGGTGTCGGGCCGGCGGGGGTCGGCCTGGGGGTGGCCGTGGCAACGGCGACGCCGGCCGTCAGGCTCGGTCGGTTGGTCGGGTCGGGAACGCAGGCCGCCGTCAGGAGGAGCACGGCCGCGATCCCGACGGTGAAGCGGGAACGCATGACGTCCATGGTGACGCCTCGACTGCCAAAGCGGTGACGACCCGTCAGTCGGGTGGCGATGCCGCCGAGTCGACCGGGGTCGGCGGCTGGAGCGACAGCTCGGCCGCCTGGGCAAGACCCTCGGCAGCGGTCGCGACGCGGTCGCGTCCACCGCGCTTGGCCACGTAGCACGCGCGGTCGGCGGCCAGCAGCACGTCGGTCGCCGTCGCGCCATCGGTCGGGAAGGTCGCCACGCCGATCGAGGCGCTGACCGTGCTGTCGATCCCCGCGACCGCCTGACGGGCGCGTTCCGCGACCTGCAGCGGCTCCGACGGCGTCGGTGTTCGGCAGCAGGAACGCGAACTCGTCGCCGCCGTACCGGAAGACGAGGTCCGTCTCGCGACCGGCCCGCACGAGCTCGGCGGCGATCCGCCGCAGGAGCGTGTCGCCGGCCTGGTGGCCGAGATCGTTGTTGACGTTCCGGAAGTCGTCGAGGTCGAGCATGATCAGGCTGAACGAGGACCCATCGCGGACGCTCCGCTCGAGCCACTCGCCGAATGTGCCGTGGTTGAGCAGACCGGTCAGGTCGTCGGTCCGTGCCCTGATCTCGACCGCCTGGAAGACCTCGGCGTTCTGGAGCGCGATCGAGACCTGTGCCGCGAACAGCTGGACGAGCTCGAACTCCTCCGGCGTGTAGGTGTTCCCGACCCCGAGCCGCTCGATGGTCAGCACGCCGATCGCCCCGCCGCGACCGAGCAGCGGGACCACGATCAGGCTGCCGTCGACTCCATCGGGCTCCGCGCGGAAGTGGTTGACCCGTGGGTCGTTCCGCTCGTCGGCGATCAGGACCGGCTCGTTGTGCTCGACCACCCAGGTCGCGATGCCGGTCTCGCCCGCCTGCCACGGCTCAAGGAACTGGGCGGCATGGATGCCGCGCGCGGTCAGCGGTGTCAGCAGACCCGATGCCGGATCGATCACCTCGATGGCGACGTTGTCGCTGGCGATCAGCCCGCCGAGGCGCTCGGTGATGCTCTCGAGGACGCCATGCGAATCGAGCGTGGTCAGGAGCGATTCGGTGATGAGCAGAAGCTCGCGCTGCCCACGCAGCTGGCGCTCGAGCGCCAGCGTCTGCTCGCGCAGCCGCTCGGTCGTGTCGGCGTTGGCCATCGCCTGCGCGGCGAAGCTGGCGTAGATGACCAGCAGGCGCAGGTCGTCGTCGGTGAACCTGTCCAGCCCGAGCTTCGAGAGCACGACGACGCCCAGGACCTGGTCGTCGAACAGCATCGGGGCGAGCAGCATCGATTCGTCGAGGTCGTCCTGCGTGCCCGGGATCGTGCTGGCGCGCGGGTCGGCCGCGGCGTTGGCGAGGTTCTGGGCGATCCGGTTGGCGGCGACCCAGCCGGTGATCCCCTCGCCCAGGCCCACGCGCAGCTGGTCCGGCGTCTCGTCGATGTACTCGCCGACCTGGCCCTGCATCGCGACCGGGATCGAGGTCGGTGCCGATGAGGCGGTAGACCCGGACGTTGTGGTAGTCGATGAGCTGGCGAAGCTCGGTGGCGATCGCGTTGCCGATCTCGGCCACGCTCGACAGCCGGCTGAGCCGGGCGCCCAGCTGCTGGATCGACTGGAGCTGGGCTGCCCAGGTCGCCATCCGCTCGTAGTCCTGCGCGGCCCGGATCGCGACGCTCGCCTGGGTCGCCAGGGCGCCGATCGTGTCGAGCTCGTCGGCCGTCCACTGGTGCGGCCGGTCGTGATAGACGTTGAGCAGGCCGAGGAGCTGGTCGCCGTCCAGCAGCGGCGCGGTGCACAGCGTGTCGAAGCCCTCCTGCACGACCGCAGCGCGGACGTCCTCCCCGCGCGGGTCGTCGCGGTAGCCGACCGCGTAGAGCGGCCGTCGTGCCGCGACAGCCGCGGCCGGCAGGGACCGGGGAGGGAAGTCGCGGACGCTCGCGAGGTAGCTGGCCGACAGGCCGCGGCTGACATCGGCGGTGATGTGGCCGTCCCCGTGCTGCAGGAAGACCGCGGCACGGTCGCCGCCGAACAGCACCATCGCGTGGTCGACCAGGCCGGAGAGGATGCGGTCGAGGTCGAGCCGGCTGCCGATGTCGCCGGCCACCCGTCGCAGCGCCTCGGCGCGGTGGAGGAGGTGGGCCACCTCGTCCGCACGGCGGGCTCCGCTCACGATGGCGCCGAGGCCGTCGGCCGCGACGCGCGCGACGTCGAGGTCGCGCGGACCCGAGCGATCCCTCGGTCTCGCCGACGATCAACAGGACGCCCCATGGACCGTGGACCCCGGGGATGACGACCGCGAGCTCGGGCCGGCGGTCTGCCAGCACGGCGAGGGCGAGGTCATCGTCGGAATCCGACAGGAGCAGACCGGGCAGCGGTGCGTGGCCGGCGCGCGTGCTCCCGACGGCCAGACCGAGGACGCGGCCGAGGATCCCGTACCGGCTCGGCAGCTCGACCAGCCGATGCGAATCGGCGACATCGGCGGCGGCCGACGCTCGCGGCAGCATCCGATCGCCGCGGAGCTCCCAGGCGACGACCAGGTGATGGCCATAGGCGTCCCGGACGGCGGCGACCGCTGCGAGGAGTGCCTCGTCGGCATCCTCGCCGGCGTTGACCAGCCGGCTGATGCCGGCCGCGACGGTCAGGTCGAGCCGGTGGCGCTCGGCGTCGAGCGGATCGCTCCGTGTGAGGTTCAGCCGGTCGCGGCTGCTTCCCGCGAAGCGTGGGGCCGCGGCCGGGTCCACGGTCCGCCGGCCGCCCCACGTGCCGGCCGAGGCCTGAGGCGCGCCGTCCACCGCCCCGGTCTCGGCGGCGGCCAGGAACCGCTGCAGGTCACCGACCCGGTAGCGCCGATCGCCACGCGGATTGATCCGGTAGTACCGAAGCCGCCCGGCGTCGCTCCATGCCCGGATCGTGTTCGGGTGGACGCCCAGCAGCCTGGCGGCCTTGGTGACCGACAGGGTGGCGTCCGCGGGCCTTGGCGGGATCGAGATCGGCACGGCTCACTAGAGGAAATGTGAAGTTGGCCGCCCGAGCCTACCAATCTCACACTTCTTGCCAATAGTCCGATGGTCCCGGCGTGTTCAGGCGTTGCGGTCCGCCGTCAGCCGTACATAGACAAGCGTCGCGACGACCGAGCCGAGGCCGATCGCGATGACGACCAAGATCGCGATGCCGGGATCGCCGACCAGACCCGGTCCCTGTCCGGAGCTGCGCGGGTCGCCGACCTCCGGGGCGGGCGTCGGCGACGCCGCGAACACGCACGCCGCGAAGATCAGCCAGGCGACGCTCGCGGCCGCGATGGCGAGCGCCCGCCGGCGTCTCATGTGACCGCACCTGCGAGCGCGAGGATGAGGGCGATGACCAGCAGGCCCACGCCACCGGCGAGACACACGACCGCGACCTTGATGCGGCCGGACCGCCCCTCGCTCAGGACGCGCATCGCCTCGTCGTTGTCGAGCGTGCTCAGGACGAGCGGCCGTCCGAGCCCGGCCGTGAGTCGTGGCTCGCCGTCGGCGTCCAGCCGCGGGACGCCGAGCACGATGGCATGCTCGACCGAGGAGACCTGGTCCACGCGCAGCCGGACCGGCGGTCGACGGGGAGGTGCCCGGCGGGACGCGGTCGGCGACGTCGGCCGCGGTGCCGACCGATTCGCGCGGGATGACGACGAGACCCGTGTCGAGGCCGGCATCGTCGACGACGATCCCGTCGAGGCCGTCGCGGACCTCGAACCTGACCCGCTCGCGCCGGTCCTCGAACGACACCCAGCCGCGATCCTTCCGGACCTGGAGCTGAGTCCGGCGGAAGACGAGCGGGCGGTGGGCATCGTCCTCGAACTCGTCCTCGGCATCGATCCGGCCCTGGACCCGCACGTAGCGCGGCCGCCCGTCGGCCAGCAGTCGCGCTTCGGCCACGCTGACCTCCGGGGTCGAGGCAAGCAGGCGCCCGACCCGGTAGTTCGAGCCGAAGGTGCGCAGGACCAGCACGCCGGCGACGAGCGCGGCGAGGCCGGCGACGAAGGGGATCAGGGGAGGCACGGCGGCGATGATACGCGCCGGACACGAAAGGACCCGAAGGAACCTCCACGACACGTGGGCTTTGAGGCGATCTCAGCCGTTAGTGCCGCTCGGCTCCTCCGGGCTGCCCAGAACGCTAGGCGGCCGGAGGTGTCGGGTCAACCCGGTTGTCCACCGTTCGGTGGCCGATCCGTCGAGTTATCCACCGTCCGTCCACACGGCCCGGGCGCGGCGTGCGGCGTCGCTGCAGCGGAGGAGGATCAGCCGGTCGTCCGCCCGGTCGCCGGGTCGAGGGCGGTCAGCTGACCATCGAAGCTGGTCAGGACGAGCCGGCCGCCGACCAGCTCCGCCGCGGTCACCACGTCGGAATGGGCGATCCGCCACGCGACGACCCCGTCGGGCTCGATGGCGAACGTCTCGATCTCGGCCTGGACGAGGACATGCGCGAGCCGCGACGAGCCGAGCAGCGCGACGATCGGCGTCGCCGAGCGGTGCTCCCAGCGCAGGACGCCGGTCGCGGTCTCGAGCCCGTAGGTGTGGAAGCCGTAGCCGACCACCAGCAGACCCGCCGAATCCCAGTGCAGGCGCCCGCGGCTCGTCGTGGATGAGCGACGCGAACCGGACGGTCCAGGCGCCGCGCGGACCCTCGAGACGGAGCTCGGCTCGGCACAGCGGCTCCGGATCGTCGGCGACGACGGGACCCAGGTCGACCAGCTCGCCGCCGGCCTCCGTCAGCGCGAAGACCTCGCGACCCGACCCGCTCCCGCCCCACCGCCAGCGGCCGCGCAGGCCGCCCGGGTAGACGACCGTGGCGTTGCGAGGCTCGAGGCTCACCGTCGGCA
Organism: uncultured Chloroflexia bacterium; assembly: GCA_963813225.1. Taxonomy (GTDB): domain Bacteria; phylum Chloroflexota; class Limnocylindria; order Limnocylindrales; family CSP1-4; genus SPCO01. Next base: position 744,404 of record CAWEYB010000001.1, read on the forward strand.
CGACGGCCGGTCAGGCGCCGACGTTCTGAGGCGTGTCGGCGGCGGCCGGTTCCTCGGCGATCGGGGTGACCGTCGCGTTGGCGAGGGTCCGCAGCGTGGCCGGCGGGACCGGGAAGACCGCGGTCGACAGGCCCGCCGCCGCCCAGACGACCTGGTAGCGCCCGAGGTCCGGATCCATGATCGTCCGGACCGGCCGGACGTGGCCGATCGGCGGGATGCCGCCGATGGCGAAGCCGGTCAGCTCGTGCGCCTCGCGAGCCGTGGCCCGTCGGACGTCGGCTGCACTGGTGACCGCGGCCAGCCGCGCCAGGTCGACCCGGTTGGTCCCCGACACGAGGCAGAGCAGGGGCTCGACACCGCCCTCGCCGGACATGATGAAGACCAGCGACTTGACGATCTGGCCGAGCTCCACGCCGAGGGCTGCCGCGGCGTCGGCGGCGGTGTGGGTCGACTCGTCGAAGACCGTCACCTCGAGGGTCACGCCCTTGCGGGCGGCGGCGTCCAGGACGCGCTGGATCGAGGGATGGACGCGGTCGGCGGGCACGGGCCGGAGTCTAGCATCGGACCGCGCCGGCGGCCCCACCCCGGGGTAGCATCGACCGCGTGGACGCCCTCATCCTGGCCGACGGCGCGGTGGCGTCGCGGTCGCGGCTCGATCTCGCCTGGCCCGGCTGGGACGCCGGCGTCGGCATGGTCGTCGCCGCCGACGGCGGGGCTCGTCACGCGGCCACCCTCGGCGTCGCCATCGACCTGTGGGTCGGCGACGGCGACTCGCTCGGCGAGCCGGACCTCGCGGCTCTGGAAGCCGCCGGTGTCCCGGTCGAGCGAAGCCGCCCGGACAAGGACGAATCGGACACCGAGCTGGCGATCCTGGCGGCGATCCGCCTGGGCGCGTCTGGCGTCGTCGTCGTCGGGGCGCTCGGCGGTCCGCGGATCGACCACGCCCTGGCCAACCTCGGGCTGCTCGCTCTGCCCGAGCTGGACGGGCGCCCGGCGACCATCCTCGACGTCGCCGCGCGGATCGGGTTGGTCAAGGCGCCCGGTGCCGACGGCCGCCCGGTCACGCGCCGGCTGGCCGGACGGATCGGCGACATCGTGTCGCTCCTGCCGCTCGGCCCGGGCGTCGAGGGCGTCACCACGGAGGGCCTCGCCTACCCGCTGACCGACGAGCCGCTGGCGATCGGCCACACCCGCGGGCTGTCCAATGTTCGCGTCGCCTCGGAGGCGAGCGTCGCCCTCCGGAACGGCCTCCTGCTGGTCGTCGAGACGCCTGCTACGCTCTGACCATGAGCACGCCCGAAGTCGGCGACGTCGCCCCGGATGTCGCCCTGCCGGACGAGACCGGCACCGTCCATCACCTGGCAGACCAGCGCGGTCGCTGGACGATCCTGTACTTCTACCCGGAAGACGACACGACCGGCTGTACGACCGAGGCATGCGAGTTCCGCGACCGGAACCAGACGATCCACGAGCGCGGCGCGGACGTCTGGGGCGTAAGCCCGGATGGCGCCGACAGCCACCAGCGGTTCCGCGACAAGTACGAGCTCCCGTTCACCCTCCTGACCGACGAGAGCCACGCCCTGGCCGAGACCTATGGCGCCTGGGGCGAGAAGCAGAACTACGGCAAGACCTACACGGGCCTCATCCGCTCGACGTTCCTGATCGATCCCGACGGCCGCATCGCCCGCGTCTGGCGGAAGGTCAAGGCGCAGGGTCACGCCGAGATCGTCCTCAAGACCCTCGACGAGCTCCAGGCGGCGCGCGCGTCGTGACCGGACGGACCCCGGACTCCAGCGTCCCGACTGCATGACCGAGCCCGCCGCCCCGGCGGACCACGCCTGGCGGCCGGCCCGGTTCATGGTCATCGCCGCCCATCCCGACGACGCCGACTTCGGGCCGGCCGGGACCGCCGCCCGCTGGATCGACGCCGGCTCCGAGGGCTGGCTGGTCTGCTGCACGAGCGGCGACCAGGGCGGCGAGGACCCCGAGGCCGATCCGCTCGAGCTCGCCGCGCCTGCGCGAGACCGAGCAGCGCGCGGCCGCGGAGATCATCGGCTATGCCGGCGTGACCTTCCTCCACGCGCCCGACGGTGGACTCGTCAACGACCTGCCGCTGCGCGAGCAGCTCGTTCGCGAGATCCGGACCTTCCGCCCGGACGCCGTCCTGGCCACCGACCCGGAGACCGTGTTCTACGCCGGCGGCGGGATCAACCACACCGACCATCGAGCGGCCGGGATCGCCGCGGTGGACGCGGTCTACCCGGCGGCCCGCAACCCGATGGCCTTCCCGTGGCTGGCCCGCTCCGGGCTCGCGGCGCACAAGGTCCGCCGGATCTACCTGTTCTGGTCGGAGCGTGCCGACACCTGGGTCGACGTCTCGGCGACCATCGAGCGGAAGATCGAGGCGCTGCGCGCGCACGCCAGCCAGATCCGCGACGTCGACGGTCTGGCCGAGCGGATCCGGACGTGGGCGGCCGATGAGGGCGCCCGGATCGGTGTCGCGGCGGCCGAGGGGCTGCGCGTGATCGTCATCGAGGACGACGAGGAGGAAGGGCCTGGCTGACGGTCGGTCAGGTCTCGTCGAGCAGCAATGGCCGGATGCGGCCCCACTGGTTCCAGACCTCGGCCAGTCCGTCGGCACGCCGTCCGAGCATGCCCACCATCTCGGCCAGGGTCAGGTCGCCGGCGACGCTGGCGAGCCATTCGTCGGCCGCCACGGTGACGTCGGCGAACAACGCCGCCATGCCGGCTCCGTCCGGCCAGTGGCGGATCCGCATCGGGTCGAGCCCGGCGTAACCGAGCGCCAGCGAGACGTCGCGCTGCGACGGCTGGCGGTCGTCGGTCCAGCCGCCGAGCCCATCGAAGCGATAGCCGAGCGATGACAGGGCACGCACGACGTCGCGGGATTGACCCCGCGTGAACGTTCCCCAGAACGCGTGCTCCTCCGGGAAATCGAGCGCCGACGCCTCGATCGCGTCGGCCACGATCGCCTCGACCAGCCCGGTCAGCAGCAGCTGCCAGTGACGTTTGGCCTCGGCATCGCCGTCGTCGGCCAGCTGCCGCGACGAGGGTCGTCATCGCCGCCCGGTCGCCTCGCAGGAGCCGGAAGATCCGCGGCGCACCGCCGGCCTCGAGGGCAAGGCCGAGCGTCTCGTCCTCCTCGAGCCGTCCCGACTCATCGGTCGGCGCCGGGGCGATGAGCGGCGGGACGGCGTCGCTCGTCGTCCGTTCGTCGCACTCCGCGACGGCGACGCGCGCGGCCAGGCACGCTGCATCGGCGTTCTCGGCGCCGATCCGGGCGGCATCCGCCTCGAGGCCCAGCCGCTCGAGCGTCGCCCCGATCTCGGCCGCGGCCGCGTGCTCGCGCGTGACGGTCGTCTGCGCCTCGCGGGCGTCCGTGTTGATCCGGTTGATCTCGTTCAGCCAATCGCGCGCAGCGGCTTCCAGCTGGTCGGGCGTGGCGGCGGCGGTGACCGCGGCCCGGAACCCGCCCTGCGCCGCGTCCTTGGCTTCGTGCACGGCACGCGGGTCGGCGCGCCAGGAGGCGGTGACGGCCGCAGCCTCGTGCGCGTCGTACGTCCGCTGCGCGACGCGCAGCGCGTCCACCGCGTCATCCGCCAGTGTCCGGGCACGCGTTGCGAGCTCGCAGCGTTCGGCGGCGATCCGGCGCTCCTCGGCGCACCGTTCCGTGGCGACCGGGGTCGTCCCCGCATCGTCCGCGGGCGGTGGCGGCCGATCGAGGAGGCCGACGGCCGTCAGCATCGCGACCGGCGCAGTCGTCGCCTCGGGCGCTGACGCGGGGGTCGGGGCCGCGGTCGGCTCGGGATCCGATGCGCCGAGCGGCTCGATCCGGCCGATGGCGCGGGCCTCGGCGGCGGCGATGCTGGCGGCGAGGGCCGCCATCATCGGGTCCTCTCCGGCCGAGATCGGCAGGCCGACCATCTCGGGACCGGGCGCCTTCGGGTCCTTGGCCGGCGGGATGCCGGTCAGCGGCAGGGCCGGCTCCATGATCCGGCCCGGCATCGGCGGCTCGTTCGGGTCCGGGCTGATGGGGATGGCGCCCGCCATCGACGGCGTCGCCGTCGGCTCGGTGTATCGAACGGTCGTTCGACGGTCCGGCGCGTTGGGCACTCCCTGACCTGGAGCTTCGCGTCGATCGGCCGGCCCTCCGCGGGCGGGTTCCGGACCGACCGCGACGAACGCGTCGTCGGCGAGTGTCGATGCCCGGCGCGGGATCGCGTCATGCGCGACGGTGACTCTCACCTCTCGCGGGGTGGGCGGCCGAGCACGGATGAGCTCGACCAAGGCGGCTCCGGAGATCGCCCCGAGGATGAGGCCGAGCGCCAGGAAGCTGAATTCGCTCGCCGTCACGTTGCGGGCATCGCTCGGGTCGTGCTCCTTCCGGTCCGGGGCACCATGGTCGAATCAGCGTAGCTGCGAGCCATGGCGGCGTCAACTTGGGCGGAGCGTGCGGCGACCGTCGGCCGGGCCGGTGATGCAGTCCACGTGCATCGTGCGGACGGAGGCGTCGCGCGTGCACGGTGTTCGGGTGCGATGGTAGATTCGGACCTGTCGGCGCTTCGGCCGACCCCCCGCTCGCGCCCTCGCCTGAGAACCAGGGAAAGGCACGTCCGCTTGGTCATCGAGCAACCCCAGGAATTCCTCGTCCAACCTGTCGACGCGTCCTGGCTCCAGTGCAACATCGAATGCCAGGAAGCGTGTCCGGTCGGGACCAATTGCCGCGGCTATCTCAACCTCGCGGCCGAGGGCCGGTTCGAGGAGGGATACATCCTGTCGCGCGACCCGAACCCGGTCGCGGCGATGTGCTCGTACGTCTGCTCCGCGCCGTGCGAGCGGGCCTGCCGCCGCGGCGACATCGACCGTCCGCTGGCCATCCGGGCGATGAAGCGCTTCCTCGTCGAATGGCACGAGGCGTCGGGGATCCCGGACGTGATGCCCGACATCACGCCGCGCGAGGAGCGCGTCGCGGTCGTCGGCGCGGGCCCGGCCGGCCTGGCCGTCGCCCGGGAGCTCGCCACCAAGGGCTACCAGGTGACGGTCTTCGACAGCCTGCCGTACGCCGGCGGGACGATGCTCATCGGCGTGCCCGCATTCCGCCTGCCGCGCGAGGCGATCGAGATGGACGTCCGCCTGGTCGAGCGGCTCGGCGTCCGGTTCGTCTACGACACGACGATCGGCACCGACATCACGTTCGAGCAGCTCCAGCAGGACTTCGACGGCATCGCCATCACCGGCGGGGCCATGGACGCGGTCGCGCTCGACATCCCGGGCGCCGACCTCGATGGCGTCCAGTACGGCGTCGACTTCATGAAGAAGGCCAACCTCGGCCAGCCGCTCGAGGTCGGGACCGACGTCGTCGTCATCGGTGGCGGCTATACGGCCATGGACTGCTCACGGACGAGCCTGCGCCACGGCGCGGATCGGGTCTCGATCGTCTACCGGCGGACGCGGTCCGAGCTCGTCGTCGACGAGGAGGAGCTGGGCGAGACCGAGCGCGAGGGCGTCCGGATGGAGTTCCTCGCCAGCCCGATCGAGATCATCGGCAAGAAGGGCAAGGTCGCGGGCGTCAAGTTCATCCGCAACCGCCTCGGCGAGCCGGACGCATCCGGTCGTCGCTCGCCGGTCCCGATCGAGGGCTCCGAGTTCGTCATCCCGGCCCAGACGGTCATCCCGGCCGTGTCGCAGGCCGCCGACCTGACGTTCCTGCCGGTCGAGGCCAAGTTCGAGATCAACCGCGGCCGGGTCAAGGTCGACCCGGCGACGTACGCCAGCAATGTCAAGGGCGTGTTCGCCTGCGGCGACTTCGTGACCGGCCCGACGACGCTCATCGAGGCCGCCGGCCACGGTAAGAAGTGCGCCTACGCCATCGACCGCTACCTGTCCGGCCGGACGGATGTGACCGTCGCCGCCAACGTCAAGATCACCAGCTCGTGGCGCCACGACATGCCCGAGTTCTACGACGTCCTGCCCCGCCAGCACATCCCGATGGTCCCGCTGGCCGCCCGCATGCCCTCGACCGAGCCGGTCGTCAACTTCAACACGCCGGTCGAGCTCGGCTACGACGCCAATGGCGCGGTCGCCGAATCGACCCGTTGCCTGATGTGCAACTTCAACATCTGGTTCGACCCGTTCCGCTGTGTCCTGTGCGGGGCCTGCGCGGATGTCTGCCCCGAGGGCGTCATCCACATGGTCGACATCAACACGCTCAAGTCGGAGGGCCTGCTGCCCGAGCTCGAGGAGGCGTACGGCTGGGACAACGGCGGTGCGATGATCCTCGACGAGGAGCGCTGCATCCGCTGCGCGCTGTGCGTCAAGCGTTGCCCGTTCGACGCCATTACGATGGAGCGGTTCGAGCTGCAGGAGATCTCGACCGACGGCCGGCTCTACAAGGAGTCGTACCGTGACGCGCAGCTGGCCGGCACTCCCGGCGTGGCAGGAGGACCCAGGTGAGTTTCCTCGAGCGGGTGGACGAGACCATCCGCCGGAGCGTCGTCTGGCGCTCGCTCTTCCGCCAGCCCTACCCGCGCGACGAGCGGTCGCGCGCGTACGCGGTCATGAACAACGTCTTCCTGCACATCCACCCGGTCCGCGTCCGCCAGCACGCCGTCAAGTTCGCCTACACGTTCTGCCTCGGCGGGCTGTCGTTCTTCCTGTTCCTCGTGCTGACCGTGACCGGCGTGTACCTGATGTTCTTCTACGTGCCCTCGGCGACGCAGGCGTACACGAACATCCTCGAGATCCAGAGCCAGGTGACGTTCGGGCTGTTAACGAGAAATATCCATCGATGGGCCGCCCATCTCATGGTCTTCTTCGTTTTCCTGCACATGATGAGGGTGTTCTATCACGGGGCCTACAAGCCGCCCCGTGAGTTCAACTGGGTAGTGGGCGTCGTCCTCCTGTTCCTGACCATCATGCTGAGCTTCACCGGATATCTCCTGCCATGGGACCAGATCGCCTACTGGGCGATCACCATCGGCACGAACATGGGCGGCTACGCGCCGCTGTTCAACACCCCGACCAAGCTCATCCTGCTCGGCGGCCTCGAGGTCGGACAGAACACCCTCTTACGCTTCTACGTGGGCCACGTCGTGTTCCTGCCGCTCATCGCCGCCACGTTCCTGGCCGTCCACTTCTGGCGCATCCGCAAGGACGGTGGCATCAGTGGGCCGCTCTGATGAGTGACGTCAAGACGCCGCCCGAGACCGAGAAGCGGGTCGTGCTGCCGGTCGACCCGACGCGGCGGACGGAGATCGACAAGCAGCGGGTCCCGATGTCGGCGCGACCGTACCGGCTGCTCGCGCTGGTCAAGCAGGACGCCGTCGTCCGGGTCCAGAAGGAGCCCGACGACACGGTCATGACCTGGCCGCACCTGCTCACCATCGAGTTCCTGGCGGCCGGGGTGATGAGCATCTTCCTGCTGATGATGGGCCTGTTCGTGAACGCTCCCCTCGAGGAGCTGGCGAACGGCAACGTGACCCCGGCCGTGGCCAAGGCGCCGTGGTACTTCCTGGGCCTCCAGGAGCTGCTGGCCTACTTCCACCCGACGGTCGCCGGCGTCCTCGTCCCCACGTTCGTGCTCGTCGGGGCCGCACTGATCCCCTACATCGACCGCGAGAACATCCTGGCCGTGCGTCCGTCCGAGCGGAAGACCGCGGTCATGCTGTTCACGATGTTCTGCTGTCTCGGCCTCATCGTCACTTTCGTCGGCATCTTCTTCCGCGGCCCCGGCTACACGTTCGTCATCCCGTACGTGACCAGCCCGGGCCTCCATTTCGCCCTATGACGGCGACCCGAAGGACCACGCGATCATGAGCAACTACCAGGTCGAACTCATCGACAAGCCGGCCGCGCTGACCAGCGAGGCCATCAAGTCGCTGCGCAAGCAGCAGGTCCAGGGGCTGTCACGCCGGCAGCTGATGCGGCTCGCGCTCGGCACCGGCGTCGGCCTGTGGCTGTTCGAGGTCCTGGCCGGGACGCTGGCTTTCGCGTGGCCGAACCTCAAGGGCGGCTTCGGTGCGCCGGTCCAGATCGGTGACCTCAGCACGATCAAGCTCCAGAACTCTCAGCTGCCGATCGAGGAGGGCTTCCCGGCCTACTACTCCGAGGCGCGTGCGTTCGTGATCCTGTACGACCCGGGACAGCAGCGGTTCCTGCCGGGCACCGACACGGCCGGCGACGGCGCCGCCGCTCAACGTGCGGGCGCTGTACCAGCGCTGCCCGCACCTCGGCTGCAAGCCGAACCCCTGCATCAAGAACTTCTGGTTCGAGTGCCCGTGCCACGGGTCGCGCTACGACCGGCTCGGCATCAAGGCCGCCGGCGCGCAGTTCGGCCCGGCGCCGCGGAGCATGGATCGCTTCTCGATCACGGTGGACGATTCGGGCGTGCTGACCATCAACACCGGCAAGATCACGCTCGGCCCGCTGCCCGTGGCCCTCGGTCAGCCCGGGCTGATCCCGCCGCGCACGCCGACGGGCTGCATCTGATGCGCGACCACCGACCGCCCCGCCGAGGAGCGCGATGAGCGACACGCCCGGACGCGAGCCCGAGCAGCGTCTGCCCGTCCCACGGCCACCTGCCGAGCCGGCACCCGTCGAGCGCTTCACCTCCCCGCCGTCGGTGCGGTCGAGCGAGCTCACGCCGGAGCGCGCGGCCCAGGTCGTGCGGTCGTCGTCGAACGCCCGCTGGGTCGGCTTCCTCGCGGTCGTCGTGGTCTCGCTGTTCGTCGTCGTCTACTGGTTCTACGAGCTGGCCCCGCTCGGGATCACCCAATCGCGCCTCGACGCCGAGGCCGATTCCCAGCAGGTCACCTCGGTCGAGCGCGGCTACAACCTGTACGAGGCCAACTGCGCCCGCTGCCACGGCGCCCAGGGCCAGGGCGGCATCGGTCCGGTCCTCAACAGCCAGGAGAAGCTGTACGCCCACCTGTCGGTCGACTACATCAACAACATGATGGTCGCCGGCGGTCGTTACGCCTGTGGCAACCCGAACTCGGTCATGCCGGTCTGGTCGAACGAGGGCCACCCGCCCGGGCCGCTCAACTACATCCAGATCGAGGACCTCATCGCGTTCATCCGTGCGCCCTCGACCGAGACGTATACGGTTCGCGATCCGTCGCTCAACGAGCCGGTGACCGACCCGGTGACGGGCAAGGTCGAGACGTTCAACGGCTGGGTCGACCCGACCTACAAGCCTGCGCCCGGCTCGACGCCGTTCCCGGCCTGCTGGTCGGATGCGTTCGCTACCCCGTCCGGCTCGCCGAGCGCATCGGGCTCGCCGGCGGCATCGCCCGACGCCAACGCCACGCACGTGAAGGTCACCGCGCAGGGGATCGCCTTCACCACGCCCGACATCAGCGCCCCGGCCGGCAAGGCGTTCGTCATCGACTTCGACAATGAGGACGCCGGGACGCCGCACAACATCCAGATCAAGGACTCGTCGGGAGCGGTCAAGTTCTCCGGCGCGACCTTCAATGGTGTCGCCACGCAGCCCTATGACGTGCCGGCGCTCGACGCGGGGACGTACCCCTTCCAGTGCACCGTGCACCCCACGATGACAGGGACCCTCACCGTCAAATGAGAGCGCCGTCGGCCTGCCCGGCCGACGGATGAGGATGGAGGACGATGGCCCAGCGAGCGCTCGGAGCCGGAACGGTGGTGCCGCGAAAGCGCGCCATGTTCGGGCTGCTCGACGCCGACGGCTGGGGTTGGGCCTCGGTCAAGGCGTTCCTGTGGCTCATCTTCATCATCTTCATCCTGGGTTACCTTCCGGACCGGGCGTACTACCTGACGGTCAGCAGCACGGTCGACCTCGGCGTGCTCGTCTGGTCCCCGATCAACCTCTGCCCGCCGACCAACGAGACCCTGCCCTGTCCCGCCCCGGTGGGTGCCGTCATCCCGTGGGAGCAGTCACCGGCCGAGCTCGCCCTCCCCGCGGCACGGACCGATGGGTCGGTGCTCCAGGTGGGGACGCAGATCCTGTACATCGGCGGCACCGACGGCAAGACCGCGCAGTCCTCGGTCTACGTGGCGCGCACGGTCGGGACCGGCAACTTCGACAAGTGGGAGCAGGGCCCCACGCTTCCTGATGCCCGGGCCGATGCGAGCGTGGCGTACGTCGCCGGCAGCATCTACGTCATCGGCGGTATCGACGGCTCCGGCAAGACGACCGACACCGTGTTCGTCCTGAGCCCCGACAGCCAGACCGGGCAGCTCGGTGCCTGGACCAAGGCAGACGACCTCAAGCTGCCCGAGGGTCGTGCCGGCGGCGCCACGGCCATCACCACCGACGGTCTCCTGGTCGTCGGCGGCCGCAACGACTCCGGGCCGGTCGCTACCACCCTTCGAACGCGGCTGAACTCGCAGGGCAAGCTCGGCGCCTGGACGGCGGAGCAGCCGATGGTCCAGCCGCAGAACGACGCGATCGCGGCCGTGGTCGGCGACTACATCTGGGTCTACGGCGGGAACGACGCCAACGGCCCGGTCGCCACGGTCCAGCGTGGTGCGTTCGGGGCCGCGGCTGCCGCAGGCCTGCCGCCCGATCCGAACACGGGCAAGGTGGTCCGCTGGGACGTGAACAACGCGGCCAACCTGCCGGCTGCCCGGACCAACGCATCCGGCTGGGCGGCCAACGGGTCGCTGTACCTCATCGGCGGCGATGACGGCTCCGGCCCGCAGACGCAGCTGTACTGGGCGATCCCGTCGACCAATGGCGACCTGCCCGAATGGAAGCACCTGGATGCCACCGACCTTCCGGCCGGGCTCGAGGGCGCGCCGGCTGTCATCAGCGGCCCGGAGGCCATCCTGGTCGGCGGCGAAACGACGGGCGGGACGATCCTCGCCTCGAGCCAGCGCGCGAATACCGCCCCGCTGCCGCCGTTCTTCCAGCTCGGCCTGGTCGGTGCGACCGTGCCGGGGCTGAAGATCGACGGTGATATCGGGCAGCAGCTGGGCTACCTCAACGCCGCCGCCGTCGGGACCGTCGACTTCATCCTGCTGATCCTCATCGGCTGGGCGTTCGCCCACAAGGCACAGACCCGGGCGATCGCGGAGCGGGTCATGCGTCGCGGCCGGCGACACTAGGCTCGCCGCTCGAGCGAGCGCGCCGTTCGCCACCGACGGGACCTCAGCCGGCGGGCAGGTCCCCTTCGCCCGCGGCGACCGGTCCGCGCTTGACCGGCAGGCCGGCACGTTCCCAGGCATCCATGCCGCCCGCGACGTTGGCCACGTCGGTCCGACCGGCCTGGACCAGGAAGCCCGTCACGGCGGCAGATCGGCCGCCCATGGCGCAGATCACGAGGATCGGCCGGTCGGCCGGCAGCTCGCCGGCTCGAGCAGTGAACTGCGATGTCGGAACCAGCACCGCACCCGGCGCCCGGACCGCGGCGAACTCGCTCGGCTCGCGCACGTCGAGCAGGATCGGACCGGCCGGATCCTCGCGGAGGCGACGCTCGGCTTCGGTCACATCGACCGTCGGGATCGGGGCGGGCATCGTCACGGGGCGCTCCTTCGTGTCGGGGTCGGGGTCCGGGAGAGGTCGGGCGGCCCGAGTGTCGGTCCCTCGGGGTGGGCGGCAAGGTCTGCCAGGCGCGCGTCGATCGCCTCGATGAGCGTCGCCGCGTCCAGCCCCGGGACCTCGTCCGACGGACCACCCTCGCGCGCCTGATCGAGCAGGACCCGGGCGCCCTCGAGGTTGCGCACGATCCCAGGCGGGTTGCCGCGGACGTCGTGGACATAGGCGGCGGCGATCTTGATCAGGCCCTGGAGCAGCGCCCGCTCGGCTGGATCGTCGGTGCCCATCCAGGCCGGCTCGAGCTCCTCGTGTGCCTCGAAGAAGTCGCCCCGGTCGTACGCCGCCAGCCCGGCCTCGATGGCCGCCGCGCGCGTCGACGGGGGGAGCGGCCGGTACGCCTTGGCGCGACCATCGCGCCCGACGATGACCGATCGCTCGGTCACGACAGCTCGGCGAGCGGGCGTCGGCCGGAGAACCCGGTGTCGAGGGGGTGCCACCAGCCGATCACGGCTTCGCCGCGCTGCCAGCACAGCCAGACCTGCCGGCCGGACACGAGGGCCGGGAAGTCCACCAGGCCGTGCTCGATATCGCGCAGGGTCAGACCCATGGCGTCGATCCGTGCCACGCCGGCGGCCATCTGGTCGATCAGGCCCTGCATCCGCAATTGGGTCAGCCGCAGGTCGTCCACCGGTGGCGCGTCGGACGGCAGCTCCGAACGGACGGCCCGCTCGGAGCGGTCCGCGACCGCGGTCGTCGCCCCGTCCCCCTCGCCGGATCCGATCCCGGACGCCAGCACCTCATCGCGCAACCGGACCAGCTCGGCGCGTTGCTCGACCAGCAGGCGCACGATCCCGTCGAGCTCGCCGACGGCGGCATTGGCGGCGTCGATGTCGTAGAAGCGGGTCATCGGATGCGATTCTAGCCCTCCGGTCGCCTATCATCCGAAAGTCTCTCCAACGGACCGCTGCGGGAGTGCCGAATTGCGCCGTATCTTGCTGTGGGCCGCCCGCGATCGCTGGCTGCGGGAGCACCTGCCGCAGCTTCCGTTTCATGCGGCGCGCGGTCCGGCGGTTCATGCCCGGCGAGACCATCGAGGACGCCCTGGCGGCTGCCCTGCCTCTCCAGGCGGCTGGGATCGGGACGCTCTACACGAGACTCGGCGAGAACCTCGAGAACCTCGCCGAGGCCGATGAGGTCGCCGCCCACTACATCGAGTCGATCGACAAGATCGTGGCGGCCGGGATCACCGGCGAGGTGTCGGTCAAGCCGACCCAGCTCGGCCTCGACCTCGATCCCGACGCCTGTCTCCGCCATCTGGTGGCCATCGCCGAGCACGCGGCATCGGTCGGCTCGTACCTGTGGATCGACATGGAGGGGAGCGCCTATGTCGATGCGACCCTCGACCTCTACGAGCGCCTGCGCGCGACGCAGCCTCGGACCGGCATCTGCCTCCAGGCGTACCTGCGCCGGACGGCGGCCGACATGGAGCGGCTGCGACCGCTCGACCCGGCAATCCGCCTGGTGAAGGGCGCCTACGACGAGAAGGCGTCGATCGCCTTCCGTGACCGTCACAGCGTCGACGCGAGCTACGTTGGGTTGGCGGTCCGCTTCCTGCTCGACGGCCGCGGGCGGCCCGATCCGACTCGGTCTCGGGACCCACGACGTCGCCCTGATCGAGCAGATCGCGGCCCAGGTCGGGGCGGCCGGCATCGGGCTCGACGGGTTCGAGGTCGAGATGCTGTACGGCATCCGGACCAATGAGCAGCTCCGCCTGGCGCGTGCCGGCTATCGCGTCCAGACGCTCATCTCGTACGGCGACTACTGGTATCCGTGGTACATGCGTCGGCTGGCCGAGCGACCGGCCAACGTGCGCTTCGTGCTGCGCCAGATGCTGCCCTGATCGGAGGTCACGCCATGCGCATCGCCGCCCGGATGGGCACGATCGGCACCGAGAGCGCGTTCGAGGTCTCGGCCCGGGCGCGCGCGCTCGAGGCCGAAGGCCGCTCGATCGTCTACCTCCAGATCGGCGAGCCGGACTTCGATACCCCGGCCAACGTCCGGGCTGCGGCCAAGGCCGCGCTCGACGCGGGTGCGACCCACTACCCGCCGTTCGCGGGCATCCCCGCCCTGCGCGAGGCGATCGCCGCCGACGCGTCGGCCCGCAAGGGCTTCCCGGTCGAGCCGCACCGGTGTTCGTCACGGTCGGCGGCAAGGGCGTGATGCTGTACGCGATCCTGGCGCTGGTCGATCCGGGCGACGAGGTCCTCGTGCCCGACCCGGGCTACCCGATCTACGAATCGCTGACCCGGTTCGTCGGGGCGACGCCCGTCCCGATCCCGATCCGGATGGCGAACGACTTCCGGCTCGACGTCGACGAGCTCGCGTCGCTCATCACGCCGAGGACGCGCGTCCTCGTCATCAACTCGCCCGCCAATCCGACCGGCGGCGTCCTGACCCGCGGCGACCTCGAACGGATCGCCGAGCTGGCCATCCGCCACGACCTGTGGGTCCTCGCCGACGAGATCTACGGGCGGATCCTGTACGACGGCGCCGAGCACGTCTCGATCGCGTCGCTGCCGGGGATGGCCGAGCGGACGATCGTGCTCGACGGCTTCTCCAAGACGTTCGCCATGACCGGCTGGCGGATGGGCTACGCGATCGTCCCCGAGTCGCTGGTCAAGGTCTACGGCCAGCTGATCATCAACACCATCAGCGGGGTCGCGACGTTCGCCCAGGTCGGCGCGGTCGAGGCGCTCGTCGGACCGCAGGACGACGTGGACGCGATGGTCGTCGAGTTCAAGGCACGGCGCGACCTCATCGTCGACGGCCTCAACGCGATCCCCGGGATCGAATGTCGCAAGCCGGTCGGCGCGTTCTACGTGTTCCCGTCGATCGCCGGGGTCGGGCTGTCGGGCGCGGATCTCGCGGAGCGGCTCCTCCACGAGGCCGGCGTCTGCGTGCTGCCGGGGTCGGCCTTCGGCGTGTTCGGCGACGACCACATCCGGATCAGCTACGCCAACTCGCAGGAGAACCTGCTCGAAGCGCTCGGCCGGATCCGGACGTTCGTGGAGCCGCTGGTCGCGGCCCGGGTATGAGCGAGCGACCGTCGGTCTTCGTCACGCGGATCATCCCCGACGAGGGTCTGGCCGTCGTTCGGGACGCGTGCGAGATGGATCTGTGGACGGACGAGCTGCCTCCGCCACGCGACGAGCTGCTCCGCCGGGTGGCCGGTCGCGACGGCGTCCTGACGCTGTTGACCGACCGGGTCGACGGCGCGTTCCTGGACGCGGCGGGTCCGCAGCTCAAGGTCGTCAGCAACTACGCCGTCGGGTTCGACAACATCGACGTCGCCGAGTGCGCCCGGCGCGGCGTGGCCGTCGGGAACACGCCCGGCGTCCTCACCGAGACGACCGCGGACCTCGCCTTCGCCCTGCTGATGGCGGCCGCCCGGCGGCTCCCCGAGGGCTGACCGGTACGTGCGCGCGGGCAACTGGAAGACGTGGGGACCGATGCTCCTGCTCGGACCGGACGTGCATGGCGCGACGATCGGCATCGTCGGATTCGGGCGGATCGGCCAGGCCGTCGCGCGGCGGGCGCGCGGGTTCGGGATGGAGGTCCTCTACCACGACCTGCAGCCGCTGCCGCGAGAGGTGACCGAACCACTCGGGGCCACCTACCTGCCGCTGGAGGAGCTGCTGCCGCGCTGCGACTACGTGTCGATCCACGTCAACCTGTCCGAGGAGACGCGCGGTCTGATCAAGGCCGAGACGCTTGCCTGGATGAAGCCGACGGCCGTGCTGGTCAACACGTCCCGCGGTCCCGTCATCGACCACCCCGCCCTGGCCGACGCGCTGCGCGACGGCGTCATCGGCGCGGCCGCCCTGGACGTCACGGACCCCGAACCGATCCCGATGGACGACCCGCTGGTCGGTCTCGACAACTGCCTGATCGTGCCCCATATCGCGTCGGCGTCGCGTGCGACCCGCGGCAAGATGGCGGCGATGGCCGCGGCCAACCTGCTCGCCGGCATCCGCGGCGAGCCGCTGCCCACACCGGTCACCTCACCCGGCTGACCGCGGGCCGGGCGGGCGGATATGTCGCATCCGCAGCGGGTAGCCTAGGCACGACGCCGTGGATGATCCGCGGCCGGAGGGTAGGGAAAAGGGGAGTCCACGATGCTCAAACGTGGGATCACCAGCCTCGCCGTGGCCAGCGTGATGACCCTGGCGGTCGCCGTGCCGGCGGTCTTCGCCGACACGTTCCCGGCGGGCGACGGGAACATCTTCGCCGGAGCCGGTCAGACGGAAGATGGGAGCGCCCAGGTCATCGCCCAGATCGGCACCATCGACGGCGAGGCGGTCCACAGCCTGTCGGCGTTCACGTTCATCGTCGAGGACGTCACCTGTTCGGACGGGTCCGACGGCATCATCCTGACGTCGCTCAACGCGACCACGGATGCCGCGACCGTCAAGGTCGACAAGAAGCTCAACTCAGCGACGGCCTCGGGGACCGTGAGCGGCACCGAGGAGACCTTCCACAGCTGCACCGACGACGACGTCTTCGTCGACGTCACCCGGAGTGTGTCGCTGACCCTGCACGCGACCGGAGGGTCGAGGACGACCAGCACGCACACCGTCACCAAGAACCCCGATGGCTCGACGGAGACCTTCAACGAGACGGTCACCGACAAGTTCGCCGGTGGCACGTTCGCGATGGGGAGCGCGCACTTCACGGCGAGCGAGCTCGTCAGTGTCGTCGAGCACGACGTGTTCTCGACCACGACCAAGGGCGCCAAGCACAAGCACTGATTGCCGCCTAGCTCGGAAGGGACCGACGGCGACCCGGGACCGCCGTCGGGTACCCTGTCCGAGGGCCGGTAGCTCAGCGGCAGAGCACGGGACTTTTAATCCCTTGGTCGTGGGTTCGAATCCCACCCGGCTCGCAGCGCCACCTTGAATGGGTCGACATCGGGCCACTCGATTCGGAAGCTGCTACGGGCACCCACCAGGTGTCGCGCGATGCCGTGGTCGCGGTCAGATCGTCTCCTGGATCACGGCCGCGATCTCGAGCACTCGTCCTGCATCCGTCGTGGCGTTCCTGCCCAGGTAGTCGTTTCGGCCATATGTCCACAGGTCAAGCTTCGACCCAGGAACGCCCGGACTAAGGGTCATCCCGCATCCATCGCCTCTGACCCAGAGCGTGCCGCTCATGAACTCCTCGCGCAGGACGGCTGCGACTCGCTTGGCAAGATCGGGCGTCGCGTTCAGACGAGATGCTGCCGTCCCGCCGATGAACGTTGGACCGCCGCGGTGCCTGTCGCGCTCAAAGACCGCGTTCGTGTCCAGGGCGCGGTCGAGTTGGATCGCGTACCTCAGTGAACCGACATAAGTCGCCAGCCCGAATCGGGTGAGTTCCACTGTCAGCGTGGCGCCCTGAGGCCACGGCAGATCAAAGCGGAGGGTGCCGACTGACGTCCAACCGAGACCGATCCGGTGACGCCAGTCGTCCTCGGATCTCGCGGAACGGGCCGCGACGTCCGCGTCGTCGACGAATGCGTATGGCAGCGGCGTCACCGAGCCCACGTCGTGACGCACCACCTCCTCGATCGGCGGCGCGAGGTCCCTCAAGACCTGGGTGAGATAGACGAATGTGGCCACCGCTCCCATCGCGCATCGCGTATCCCTGGGCCCTGCACCCGGTGTCGGTTCCGGAGCATACCCGCTCCAGCATGAGCCGTTCCCAGCGCGACTGACATCAATCCCTGACCGTCACGTCGTTGATTCGGCACGGGCCTGTTGCCTCGCGCGCGCGTCAGGCGCCGCGCCCGACGCTCGACGTGGTCGGAGCCGCGTTCGATCGGCCCGACCGCGTAGTACGAGGCAAGCCACCATGGGTCTGCTCAGCTGGATCATCCTCGGCCTGATCGCCGGGGTCATCGCCGACTTCCTGATGGGCGGCGGGATCGGTCTCATCGGGTCGATCATCGTCGGCATCGTCGGCGCCATCGTCGGCGGCTGGCTCGCGTCACTGATGGGTATCGGCGACGTGACCGGCCTGAACATCGGCAGCATCGTGATCGCCGTGATCGGCGCCTGCATCGTGCTGTTCGTCGTGCGGATGCTCCGCGGCAGCAGCTTGCGAGCCGCCTGACGCGGCGACCCTCGTGGGGCCAGGGTCCGCAGCCCCGGTTGCCGGACCCTATGCTCCGCGGATGGACCTCCGGCGATACGGCGACGTCGTCGCCTTCCTCGAGGCTGCTGAGCCGTTCCTGGTCGCCCGCGAGGCCGAGCACAACCTGATCCTCGGCGTCACGTCCAACCTCCGCGCTTCACCCGAGGAGTTCACCGGCGAGCCGTATCTCGCCACCGTGGCTGCGAACGGGCGCGTGGTCGCGGCGGCGATGCAGACGCCACCGTTCCACCTCGTCCTGTCCGAGATCGACCATCCGGGCGCCATCGGCGCCCTCGCGGATGACCTCGTCGATCGCGACCTGCCGGGAGCCCTCGGTCCGGTCGAGCACGTCCGGGCGTTCGTTGACGCTCTGCGGGCTCGTGGCGGCCCACGGGCCAAGCTCACCGTCTCGGAGCGGATCTTCCGCCTGAGGGAGGTCCAGACACCGGCCGCCGTGCCCGGTCGCCTCCGCCCCGCCGAGCCCACCGACCGCGCCCTCGTCCGCGACTGGATCGATGCCTTCATGCGCGAGGCGCTCGAGCCGACCGCGCCCGACAACGTCGACGCCATGACCGATCGCTGGCTGGCCGGTCGCGGTCGGACCCTGTACCTCTGGGAGGATGGCGAGGTGGTCTCGCTGGCCGGCATCGGCAGCCCGACGCCCCACGGGGTGCGCGTCGGCCCGGTGTACACGCCGCCCGACCGGCGTGGCCACGGCTATGCGAGCGCGCTGGTCGCAGGGATCAGCCAGGCGGCTCTCGACGCCGGCCGTCGGTTCTGCTTCCTGTTCACCGACCTCGCGAACCCGACCTCGAACCACATCTACGAGACGATCGGCTATCGGCCCGTCCGCGACGTCGACATGTGGCGGTTCGAACGACTCGAGTCGTGACCGCGTCGATCAGGCGCCGACGTAGGCCGCGAGGTGCTCGCCGGTCAGCGTCGAACGGGCGGCAACGAGGTCGGCGGGCGTGCCCTCGAACACGATCCGACCACCATCGTTGCCCGCGCCGGGACCGAGGTCGATGATCCAGTCGGCGTGGGCCATGACTGC
This sequence comes from uncultured Chloroflexia bacterium, assembly GCA_963813225.1. Taxonomy (GTDB): domain Bacteria; phylum Chloroflexota; class Limnocylindria; order Limnocylindrales; family CSP1-4; genus SPCO01. The sequence goes on from CAWEYB010000001.1 coordinate 763,159, forward strand.
CTGGTGGTGCGCGATGACGATGACCGACTTGCCGGCGTCGACCAGCCGGTCGAGGAGGCCCAGGAGGTGCTCGACATCGGCGAGATGGAGGCCGGTGGTCGGCTCGTCGAGGATGTAGATGCCGCCCTTGTCGCCCATGTGGGTGGCCAGCTTGAGCCGCTGTCGCTCGCCGCCGGACAGGGTCGGCAAGGGCTGCCCGAGCTTGAGGTAGCCGAGCCCGACGTCCTCGAGGCGTTCCAGGATCGAGGCGGCGGCCGGGGTCTTGGCCGGACCCGCCGCGAAGAACGTGTGGGCATCGGCGACGGGGAGGTCGAGCACCTCGGCGATGTTCAGTCCGCCCAGTCGCAGCTCCAGCACCGACGCCTGGAAGCGCTTTCCACCGCAGTCCTCGCAGACCGTCGCGACGGTCTCCATGAACCCAAGCTCCGTGTAGATCATCCCGTTGCCGTTGCAGGTCGGGCAGGCGCCCTCCGAGTTGGCGCTGAACAGCGCCGGCTTGACGCCGTTGGCCTTCGCGAACGCGCCGCGGATCGGATCGAGCACACCCGTGTATGTCGCCGGGTTGCTCCGGCGCGAGCCGTGGATCGGGCCCTGCTCGATCGACACCACGCCCGCGCTCGCGGGGATCGAGCCATGGACGAGGGAGCTCTTGCCGGAGCCGGCCACGCCGGTCACGACGCACAGGACGCCGAGCGGGACATCGACATCCACGTCCTGCAGGTTGTGCACGTCCGCGCCACGGATCTGGAGCGTGCCGATCGGCGCGCGGACCGAATCCTTGAGTGACGCACGCTGGTCGAGGTGTCGGCCGGTGAGCGTGCCCGACGCCTTCAATCCCTCGACCGTCCCCTCGAAACAGACGGTGCCACCGCCGCTCCCGGCTCCAGGGCCGAGGTCGACGACATGGTCGGCGATCGCGATGGTCTCCGGCTTGTGCTCGACGACGAGCACGGTGTTGCCCTTGTCGCGAAGCTCGAGGAGGAGCTTGTTCATCCGCTCGATGTCGTGTGGGTGGAGACCGACCGTGGGCTCGTCGAAGACGTAGGTGACGTCGGTCAGCGCGGACCCGAGATGGCGGACCATCTTCGTGCGCTGCGCCTCTCCTCCGGACAGCGTGCCGGACGGGCGGTCGAGCGAGAGATAGCCCAGCCCGATCTCCACGAACGCGTCGAACAGGTGCAGGAGGTTGGCGACCAGCGGCTTCACACCCTTGTCGTCGATGCCGCGCAGCCAGACCGCCGCGTCCGTGACCTGCAGACCGCAGACGTCGGCGATGCTGCGCCCGTCGATCTTGGACGAGCGCGCCGGCGCGTCGAGCCGGCTGCCGTCACAGGCCGGACAGGTCTTGAACACCGCCGCCCGCTCGACGAAGGCCCGGATGTGCGGCTGCAGCGAGTCGACGTCCTTGCTGAACATCGACTTGCGGATCTTGGGGATCAGCCCGTCGTAGGTGACGTTGATGCCCCGCGCCTTGACCTTCGTCGTCTGCCTGTAGAGGAGGTCGTGACGCTCCTTCTCGGTGTAGTCCTTGATCGGCTTCCTCGGGTCGAAGAAGCCGGACTCCACGAACTGGGTGACCATCCAGCCGTCCGCCGTGTAACCCGGCACCAGGATGGCGCCCTCGCTGAGCGACTTCGACTCGTCGATGATCACTGACATGTCGAGGTCGGAGACGGTGCCGCGCCCTTCGCACTCCGGACACATCCCGCCGAGGTAGATGGCGTCCTTGACGATCTTCTTCTCGCCCTTGGGGCCGGTCATGACGCCGCTCGCCCTGGTGGTGGGGATGTTGAAGGAGAACGCCGTCGGGCCGCCGATGTAGGGGGTGCCGAGGCGGCTGAACAGGCTGCGCAACATGGCGTTCGCGTCGGTGACCGTGCCGAGCGTCGAGCGCGGGTTCGCACCGAGGCGCTCCTGGTCGACCAGGATCGCGGTCGTCAGGCCCTCGAGGACGTCGACGTCGGGTCGAGGCAGGTTCGGCATGAAGACCTGGACGAAGGTCGCGTAGGTCTCGTCGATCAGCCGTCGCGACTCGGCAGCGATGGTGTCGAACACGAGCGAGCTCTTGCCCGAACCCGAGACGCCGGTGAACACCGTCAGCCGGCGCTTCGGGATGTCGATGCTGACGTCCTTGAGATTGTTCTCGCGCGCACCCAGGACCCGGATGAGCTCGTGGCTGTCGGCGCGGTGCGTGGCAGGTCGAGTCGGCGCGGTGGTCATCGACCCATTCTAGGGAGCCCCGCGCCCGCGGGTCCCGAGCCGCAACCTCGCCCGCGCGCCGCGCGAGGCTCGACACCGAACGGACACCTTGTCGGTCCTGCCGCAGGGACGCTTCGCGGGGGCCCCTCCACCTAGCGTTGCGCCAAGTCCGGACGTGCCTCCGGACGGTGCGCGTTCAGGAGGACCCGATCGGATGGACACTGGCGACACCGCCTGGATGTTGATGTCCACGGCCCTGGTCATGATCATGCTGCCCGGCCTGGCCCTGTTCTACGGCGGGCTGGTGCGCAGCAAGAACGTCCTGTCGACGGTGATGCACAGCTTCTTCGGGCTGGCGCTGGTGAGCATCGTCTGGGTCGTCGTCGGCTTCACCCTCGCCTTCGGCCCCGACGTCAACGGCTGGGGGCTGATCGGGAACCTCGACTTCGCCATGTTCAACGGCGTCGGCCAGGCGCCGTCCGCGGTCTACGCCGTGACCATCCCGTTCATGTTGTTCGCGATGTTCCAGCTGATGTTCGCGGCGATCACCCCGGCGCTCATCACCGGCGCGTTCGCCGAGCGCAAGAGGTTCGGCTCGTTCGTCCTGTTCACGATCCTGTGGTCGATCCTCATCTATTCGCCGATCGCCCACTGGGTCTGGTCGACCGATGGCTGGCTGTACAAGCTCGGCGCCCTCGACTTCGCCGGCGGGACCGTGGTCCATATCAGCTCGGGCGTGTCCGCCCTCGTCGTGGCCCTGATGATCGGACGCCGGGCGATGAATGGCGAGAAGTCGGAGCCGCATGACGTGCCGATGACCGTCCTCGGCGCCGGGCTGCTGTGGTTCGGCTGGTTCGGCTTCAACGCCGGCTCCGCGCTGACCGCGGGCGGCCTGGCCGCCAGCGCGTTCACGGTCACCAACATCGCCGCCGCGGCCGCGACGGTCACCTGGGTCCTCGCCAGCTACGCGCACAACCGCAAGGTCAGCGTCGTCGGTGCCGCCTGCGGCGCGGTCGCCGGGCTCGTGGCGATCACCCCGGCGTCGGGCTTCGTGACGCCGGGCGGTGCATTGATCATCGGCCTCGTCGCCGGCGGGCTGTGCTACAGCGCCACGCTCCTACGGGCGCGCTCCAAGGTCGACGACGCGCTCGACGTCTTCGCGGTCCACGGCATCGGCGGGATGTTCGGGGCCATCGCCACGGGTGTCTTCGCCTCCTCCACCGTTCAGGCCGCGTACTCCGGGCTGCTCGACGGCAACCCGTCCCAGGTCGGCATCCAGCTCGTCGCCGTCGGCGCGACGATCGGCTACGCGGTCGTCGGCACGTTCGTCATCGTCAAGGTCGTCGATGTCCTGCTCGGCATCCGGGTCAAGCCCGAGGCCGAGGCGATGGGCCTCGACCGCTCCGTCCACGGCGAGGTCGCCTATCAGGTGTGAGCCGGTGGGCCACCTCCTGGCCCACCCATCGCAGACCGCCGGCCGCCGTCGATCCCTCATCGATGGCGGCCGGTCCGTCCCCCCAACCGGAGACAGGCATGGAACCACCACAGCGATCGAATCGGAGCCGTCGCACCGCCGCCCCGTTGTACGAGGAGCGGTTCGAGCATGACGCGTGTGGCGTCGGGTTCGTCGCGGATGCGGGTGGGCATTCACGTGATCGCGTCCTGCCGCTGGCGCTGGCCGGTCTGGCCGCGCTGGGCCATCGCGGGGCATTCGGAGCCGACGGCGAATCGAGCGATGGCGCCGGGGTCGCGCTCCCGCTCGACCGGTCGATCCTCCGCCTGATCGCCGGGGACGAGCTGGCCGCCGGGCGTCCGGCGGTCGTCTCCCTGTTCCTCCCGCGTGGCCGCGTGGCCGAGGCGCGCGCACGGGCGCTCGTCGAGACCACGTTCCTCGAGGCGGGCCTCGCGGTCGTCGCCTGGCGGGCGGTCCCGGTCGATGTGGCCGCCCTCGGGGCCTCTGCGGCCGCTTCGCGACCGGCCTTCGCGCAAGCCGTGGTCGGCCGACCGGCCCGGGGTGACGGCGACCCGCGACCCGTGGCCGACGCGGCATTCGAGCGCCGGCTGGTCGTCGCCCGCCGTGGTCTCGAGACCGCCGCGCGTGCGGCAGGCGGATCCATGGCCACTCTCTCGGTGCCGTCCGCGTCGGCCCGCACGATCGTCTACAAGGGCCTGGTCATCGGCAGCCGCCTGCCCGACCTCTACCCGGACCTGCGCGAGCCCCTTGGCCTCGGTTACACCGTCTTCCACCAGCGCTACGCCACCAACACCCACCCGGTCTGGCGGCTGGCCCAGCCGTTCCGGTCGATCGCCCACAACGGCGAGATCAACACCGTCCGCGGCAATCGCGAACAGGTCCGCGGCCGAGCCGGGGACGCCGCCGGCTCCGGGATCGCGCGCGCCCTTCTCGCCGCCGGTCCGCTGCTGTCCGAAGACGGCTCCGATTCGCTCTCGCTCGACGAGGCGCTCGAGCTCCTGACGGCGACCGGCTGGGAGCTCACGCCCGCGCTGCTGACCGCGATCCCCGAGGCCCTCGCGCTCCGCCGCGCGCCGCATCCGCACGTGGCCACGCTCCGCCGGCGGACTGCCGGCTTCCTGGCGCCATGGGATGGCCCGGCCGCGATCGTGTTCGCCGACGGCCGGCACGTGGGCGTGCTGGTCGATCGGAACGGGTTGCGGCCGGCGGCGTTCGCGGTGACACGCGACCGGCTGGTGGCCGTCGCGTCCGAGGCAGGCGCCGTTCCGTTCAGCGCGTCCGAGACCGTCCGCCGCGGCCGGCTCGGGCCGGGTGAGCTGCTGCTCGTCGAGCCGGGCCGACGTTCGATCCTCGAGGACGCCGAGGCAAAGACGCGGGCGCTTCGGGCGCTGCCGATCCACGATGCGGCACGACCGGTGCACGACGACCGGATCGAGTCGTCGGTCGGACCCGGGGGCGCGCCGCACGCGCGTCTCGACCGTCCGAGCATGCGCTGCGCTACCTGGCCGGCCTCGATGCCGAACGGGCGCGACTCGACATCAAGACGATGGCGCTCGAGGGCCACGAGCCGCTCTGGAGCATGGGCGACGACACGCCGACGCCGGGCCGCGGCCGCCTCGACCGACCCGTCGCCGACCACCTCCGCCAGGCGTTCGCCCAGGTCACGAACCCGGCCATCGACCCGGAGCGCGAGCGCGTCGTGATGGACCTTCGCGTCGAGCTGGGTCGCCGGCCGGCGCTGCTGGGCGGTCTGCCGCGCGGACCGCGGACCGTCCGCCTCGAGCGCCCGGTCGTCGTCGACCTCGACGGCCTGCTGGCCGCTGTCCGCGCCGACGGCGGGCACGGTTCGGACGCTCGACGCGACCTGGGCCGCCGGCGACGGCAGCGGCGGTCTCGAAGCGGCGCTCGACCGGCTGGCCACGCGATGCGCGTGACCGCTGCCCGACGCGGCGCCGACGGTCGTCGTCCTGACCGATCGCGCGGCGTCGCTGCGACCGCCTGCCGGTCCCCTCGATCCTCGCCGACCGGGGCCGTCCACACGGCCCTCACCGCAGCCGGGCTGCGCGGCCGGACCGACCTGGCCGTGAGCGCGGCCGACGTCCTCGACGTCCATGCCATGGCGATGGTCCTCGCCGTCGGCGCGCACCGTCGTCCAGCCGCGGCTGGCCATCGAGCTCGCGGCCGAGCTGGCCGGGACCCGTGGCGCCGAGAATCGCTCACGCCCGCCGACACGATCCGGAGCGTCGTCGCCGCGTTCGAAGCCGGCCTGCGCAAGACGCTCGCCCGGATGGGCATCAGCACCGTCGCCTCGTACATCGGCGGCGCGCTGATCGACGTCGTCGACCTCGACCCGTCCGTCGTCGCGCGCTGCTTCCCGACCGCCGCGGCCTGGCCGGGTCGGACGACCCTGGCCGACCTGGCCGACCGCCAGCTCCGCCGGCGCGCTGCGGCGCTGGCCATCCCGGAGCCCCAGCCGGGCGCGAGCCACGCCTCCCGGACCCCGGCTTCGCGCGCTTCCGCGGCGATGGCGAGGCCCACCTCTTCTCGCCGCGCATCGCGACCGAGATCACCGCTCCTCGCCGTCGGTGGGCGGGATGGCGTGGCGCCGGCCGACATCGACGGGAGGCTGGCTCGGTACCGCGCGGCGCTCGCTCGCCCTGCCACCGACAGGGCGGTGCCGCGCGACGAGCTGCGGATCCGGCACGTCGCGACGCCGACCCCGCTCGACGAGGTCGAGGATGCACGCTCGATCGTGCGCCGGTTCGTGGTCTCGGCGATGAGCGTGGGCGCCCTCAGCCCGGAGGCGCACCAGGCGCTGACCATCGGCATCCAGCGGGCGGGTGGCTCCGCCAACACGGGCGAGGGCGGCGAGGACCCGGCCTGGTACGCGCCCGGCCCCGACGGCCGCCGCCATGACGCGCCGGATCAAGCAGGTCGCCTCGGCACGCTTCGGCGTCACCGCCACGTATCTCGCGCGGGCCGATCAGCTCGAGATCAAGATCGCCCAGGGTTCGAAGCCTGGCGAGGGCGGCCAGCTCCCCGGGCGCAAGGCCACGGCCTACATCGCCGCCCTCCGCCGCGGCCAGCCCGGCCAGAGCTACATCAGTCCGCCGCCGCATCACGACATCTACTCGATCGAGGACCTCGCCCAGCTGATCGCGGACCTGCGGGCGATCAACCCGTCCGCGCGGATCGGCGTCAAGCTCGTCGCCGGCCGCGGCGTCGGCACCATCGCGGCCGGCGTCGCCAAGGCCGGCGCGTCGTACATCCACCTGTCGCGGCCACGCCGGTGGGACCGGCGCGTCACCGCTGTCATCGATCAAGCACGTCGGCGCGCCGTGGGAGCTCGGCCTCGCCGAGGTCCACCAGGTCCTCCTCCGCAACGACCTGCGCGACCGCGTCGCGCTGCGCACCGACGGCGGGCTCCAGACCGGCCGCGACCTGCTCGTCGCCGCGCTGCTCGGCGCCGAGGAGTACGCATTCGGGACCGCGGCGCTCGTCGCGATCGGCTGCGACATGGCCCGGCAGTGCCACCTCGACACGTGCCCGACCGGCATCGCCACCCAGCGCGAGGACCTGCGGGCCAAGTTCGCGGGCACGCCCGATGACGTCGTCCGCTTCTTCACCGCCATCGCCGAGGACCTCCGCCGCGAGCTCGCCGCCGTGGGCGCTCGCTCGGTCGGCGAGGTCGTCGGGGAGGGGAGGCGGCTGCTGCGGCCGATCGGCGTCGCGCAGGCCGAGCTTGCGCCGGTGATCGGCGCGACCCCGTGGCCGGCGTCGGCGGCCCGCCGCGCGGATCCGGCCTCCGCCGGCCGCGACATCGGCCGGGCGCCGGCATCCTCGCTCGAGGTCGGCATCGCGTCCGCGTTCCGTGGCCAGGGCTCCGTCCAGGCGTCGGGCCTCCGCGTGACGACGGCCGACCGCTCGTTCGGTGCCGGGCTGACCGGCGCCCTCGAACGGGGCGAGCTCCACGGTCCGATCCGCCTCGACCTGCGCGGGGCGGCCGGGCAATCGTTCGGGGCGTTCGCCGGGCCGGGCGTCGAGCTGCGACTGGTCGGCCAGGCCAACGACTACGTCGGCAAGGGCCTGTCGGGTGGCACGATCACGGTCGCCCCGGAGCCCGACCTCGCCGCAGACGCCGCGTCCGAGGCGATCGCCGGCAATACCGTCCTGTACGGCGCCACCGGCGGGCGGCTCCACCTCGTCGGCCGGGCGGGGATGCGCTTCGCGGTCCGCAACAGCGGCGCGGAGGCCGTGGTCGAGGGCATCGGCCCGCACGGCTGCGAATACATGACCGGCGGGACGGTGGTCGTCCTCGGCCCGGTCGGCGCCAACTTCGGGGCCGGGATGACCGGCGGCCGGGCGTACCTGTACGACCCGAGTGGCCGGCACACGGCCGCTTTGGACGAACGGAGCGTGGGTGCCGTCCGCTTGTCGGGCGTCCTCGCCGATCGCCCCGATGGCCAGGCCCGCGTGATCGAGCTGATCCGCCTCCTCGAGGCCCACCGCTCAGCCGGCTCCGACCTCGCCGGTCGCGTCCTCGACGAAGCCGACCTCGCGTCGCGCTTCTGGCTGGTCGAGCCGATCGTGGTCGAGGCACCTGCGACGGTCGCTGCCGGCCCGGAGTCGGTGGCGGGCCTGGTCAGTGCGCCGGGATCATCCGCGGCCAGCGCCGAGACCGCTCGGCTGTAGCCCCCGCGGTCGTCATCCCCGAGATAATCGTCGACGTGGATGAGGTCGAAGTCGTCGTCGCCCATCAGGAGCGCGCGACCCTGCGCGTCGGTGACATCTTCCTGAAGATCGACGCGGATCAGACGCGCACCGATATCGAGGTCGAGGCGATGGCGATGGCGCCCATCCCGACTCCGGAGGTCCTGTGGCGAAAGCCGCCAGTGCTCGCCCTCGCCGCCCTCCCAGGGACGGCCCTCGGTCGCCTCGAGGAGCCGTCAACGGCGTCGTCGGCGGCGTGGGCCGCGGCGGGTGCCGCCGCACGGATGCTGCACGACGCGCCCCTGCCGCCATGGCCCGGTCGGAACCTCGACGAGTTGGCATCGCGTCTCGACGCCGAATGCGACTGGCTCATGGCCAACGACGTCCTTCCCGCCGACGTGGTCACTCGCAACCGCCGGATCGCCGAGGCCGCGCTCCGGTCATGGACACCGGTGTTCATCCACGGCGACCTGCAGATCACCCACGTCTTCGTCGACGGTGACGAGGTCACCGGCGTCATCGACTGGTCCGAGGCGTCCCAGGGCGACGCGCTCTACGACCTCGCCACCCTCACGCTCGCACACGAGGAGCGCCTTGGCGACGTCGTCGCCGGCTACGGCATCGAGGTCGACATCGACGTGATCCGCGCGTGGTGGTCGTGGCGAAGCTTGGTGGTGGTCCGCTGGCTGGCCGAGCATGGCTTCGGCCCGCTCGAGGAGATGCCCGAGGTCGCCGTGCTGAGATCCCGCTTGTGAGCGTGTCGATCGTGGAGTCATCGAGGCTCGAGCGGGACGACGAACGATCGCCGCGCACGCCCTAGTAGCCACTCGCGCTCCACGGGCACGCCCGTGAGCCTCTCCATGACGGCGAGGGCGCTGGCGCGCGGTGCGTCGACCCCCCATCGCAGGCCCTGCTCCTCGGGCAAGGCGTCGGCCGCCTCGTCGTAGAGCAGCGCGTCGAACGTGCGAACCAGCGCTCCGGCTCGTGCGAGCGAAAACGTGATCACCGCGTTCACGTTCCAGAAGACGTTGATCGCCGACCCGCCCGCGGAGAGGCGCGCGAGGGTCTCCGGGACGGATGCCGCCCACCCGCAAGGCTCGATGATCACGTCCCAGTCGCCGAGCCGGTCGGACTGGGCGAGCACGGAGCCCCAGGCGAAGTCCTCCAGGGCGAAGGCCTCGGCCAGGGCTTGCCCGACGGTGAGTTGGGCCGTGATCTCACGGCGCGGCCGGAGCGCGGCCAGGGCGGACCCGTCGGCAGGCTGGACTAGCGTGATCGAGACCGCCTCCACCAGCGGGTCCTCGTTCTCGGCCCAGCCGTAGCGCTGCAGCAGCGGCTCGCCATCGTCATGCGACTCCACGCCTATCCCTCCAACACACCAACCACGCCGGAAGGATATGACCACGTGGTGGCCTGGCGTCACGTCGCCCGGTACCCGACTAGCCGATCCGTGCCACCGGCCGTCGGCGGCCGGCGCGGGCCTGAACCCATGTGACAAGGGCGCTTGACACAAAAGCGCAAGCACCCTTACATTCCGCTGGTCCAACAACGCACTGATCGGAGCTCACGTGTCCTTCGAGCAGACCGTTCTGCTGTCCTTCCTTGCCGGCGTGACCATCTTCCTCGGCCTGCCGGTCGGCCGATTGCGGAACCTCTCGACCAGGACGCAGGCCCTGCTTACGACCGGCGCCGCGGGCGTGATCCTGTTCCTCATCTGGGACATCCTGGCCCAGGCCGTCGAGCCGGTCGAGGACGCCCTCGTGGCGGCGACGAAGGGCGAGGGCCCGACCAGCGACTTCGTCATCAACGTCGTCGCGTTCGGTCTCTCCATCGCGTTCGGACTGCTGTCGCTCGTGTGGTTCTCGAACCGTATGCGCGCGCGTCGGACCGAGGGGGTCTCCGTCCGCGACATCGCGCTCGGCACCGCGATCGGCCTGGGGTTGCACAACTTCTCCGAGGGGCTGGCGATCGGTCAGTCCGCCGCGACCGGCGCGACGGCATTCGCCCTGGTCCTCGTCGTCGGCTTCGCTCTCCACAACGCGACCGAAGGGTTCGGGATCGCGGCTCCGCTGACGACCGGTCCGCAGCCGACCTGGGCATTCATCGCGGTGCTCGGCGTCATCGGCGGCGGCCCGACGTTCCTCGGCGGCGTGATCGGCTATTCGTTCGTGTCGCCGCTCCTGTCGATCGTGTTCCTGGGCGTCGCCGCGGGCGCGCTGATCTACGTGTTCAACGAGATGATGGCCACGTCGCGGCGGTTCGCCCAACCCGTGGCCGCCAACGTCGCCCTTCTGATCGGTCTCCTGGTGGCGTTCGGGACGGACTTCTTCCTCGTCGCGGTCGGGGCCTGAGGGCCGTCGGAGGGTCCCGGCACGCGGCCGCAACCTGACCGCAACCCCTTCGTTCCCGTTCGGATGCCGACCGGCGAGGTTCGTTCGGCCTAGCCTCTGCGGAACATGGGGCATCGTCACTCGTCGGTGATGGCGTCTCCAGGTCGATCCCCAGCCCAGACCCCGGAAGGTGCCCGCCGATGATCCACCCCTCCGACTCCGACGTGCGACCGGTCTCCGCGGTCCGCGACGGTCGCGATGCGCCGGTGACGTGCGCGACCTGCGGCTGCCGGCTGACGCCATCGGGCGAGGCCTACTTCCACTTCAACCCGCTTGGTGGTCGCGACGCGCGCGGTTGCCGGATCGCCTGTGCCGATGCGGCGCATGACGCGACCGGTCGCGCGATCGCCGTCGCCGTCTAGGAGCCCGGGCGCGGACCTCGCACCGCGCCGCTCAACCGGCCGTGTCGCCCTCGACGAGGATCCGATAGCCGACACCGCGGACGGCCACGACCTGCGGCCCGTCGGCGGCCGCGACCTTGGAGCGCAAGCGTGCCAGGTGCGGCTTGAGCCAGAGCAGGTCGGGATCGGTCTCGGCCGGCCAGCCGGCACGCGCCAGCTGGAGGTGCGGGACGATGTCGCCGCCGGCCCGCACGAGCGCTTCGAGGAGACGGAACTCCGTCGGCGTGAGGGCCAGCACCTGATCGCCCACCCGCGCCTCGTGACGCCCGGGCTCGAGCACGAGCTCGCCGGCCGCCAGCGGCCCACCGCCAGCACCGCCGGGTCCGACCGAGCGGTCGACACGGCGCATGACCGCGGCGATCCGGGCCAGCAGCTCGGCCTTGCCGAATGGCTTCGTCAGGTAATCGTCGGCGCCGAGACCGAGCGCGCGGACCTTGGCCGCCTCGCCGCTCTCGCCCGACACGATCAGGATCGGCGCCGGCCCGACCGCGCGCATCTGGCCGGCGACATTGAACCCGTCCGGGCCGGGCATCGCCAGGTCGAGCAGGACGAGGTCCGGGTGCTCCTCGCGGAAGCGCTTGACGGCCGTCAGCCCGTCGTACGCGGTGATGACCTGGTGGCCTTCGGTGCCGACCAGCGCGGTGATCGCACCCACCATGGCCGGGTCGTCGTCGACGACCAGGATCCGGAGGGGGCGGCTGCTCATGTTGATCATGGTCCTCGCTCTATTGGGTCAGATGGCAACGGCGGCCGGGAGCGCAACGACGAACCGCGCGCCGTGGGGGCGGGCCGGTTCGCACCACAGGTGAGCACCCATCGATTCGCCGAGTCGCTTGGCGGCGTAGAGCCCGATCCCGGACCCACGGGCCGTGTGCGTGTCGCGGCGCGCGTACGGCTCGAAGATCCGCTCGCGCCACTCGTCCGGGATGCCCGGGCCCTCATCCGAGATGCCGAGCAGGACCACGCCTTCCTGGAGCGACCAGTCGATCCGGATGGCGGTCGCCGGCGGCGCGTACTTCACCGCGTTCTCGACCAGGTGCTCGACGATCTGGCGCAGTCGCGGTGGATCGGCCAGGGCGTGCAGCCGGATGCCCGGCACGATCTCGACCCGATGACCCTCGAGGATGGGTCGCAACGAGGTCATGACCTCGTCGACCAGGACGCTCAGGTCGACGGGCGTGACCGAGGCCGGGCCCTCCGGCACGACGCGCACCGAGGCGAGGATGGAGTCGACCAGCCGGTCGAGCCGTTCGATCTGCTCGAGCGTCGCACGGTGCCAGGCGGCCCGCGTCTGGCGGCGCGCGAGGTCGCGCAATTCGCGACCGCGGAGCGGCGGCTCGTCGGCCAGCAGGTCGGCGTAGGCACGGACGATGGCCAGCGGCGTCCGCAGCTCGTGGGTGACGAGCGCGATCAGCTCGCTGCGAGCCTCGTCGATCGCCTTGAGCGCCTCGACCCGCGCCTCGGCCTCCGACTGCTGCCGGCCCTTCTCGATGATCCCGGCCAGCAGGTCGGCGACCGCGCCGAGCTGCGCCACGTCGTGGTCGCTGAACGTCCGGCGGCGCTCGGTCTGGACGTTGAGGACCCCGACGGTCTGGTCGTGCCAGGTGAGCGGCACCGACAGCATCGAGGCGACGAAACGCCGCTGGTCGATGCCGCGGACCCACAGGAAACGGGCGTCGGCCTTGACGTCGGGGATCGCCAGCGGACGACGGTCGGCGGCCACGCTGCCGGTCACGCCCTCGCCGAATGGCACGCGCGCCCGGCCGATCTGGTACCGGTCGAGGCCGTTGGTCGCCGCCAGCGTCAGGTACGCTCCGTCGCGGTCGAGCAGGTAGAGCGAGGAGACATCCGCGTGGAGCACGTCGCGGGTCCGGTCGACGACGGTCTCGAGCAACTCGTCCCACGTCCGGGCGGTGGTTGCGAGGCGCGCGACCTCGTGCAGGAAGGTGAGCTGCTCCAGCTGGTCGGCGGCGGCGGTCTGGGACGGCACGAGACGACCTCCCGAAGCGGGCGCACGGGTGGATGGGGACGCGGACCGGACGCTCGTCATCGGCATCACCATACAAGCCTACGGAAAGGTTGCGGCGCTGAAGGTTGCGACGCGGTGGCCGCTCGGGCGCGGAACGGGCCCGGACGAGGGCGGTCGTGACGACCCCCAGGACGCCGCGAGCGGGCGCCGGCGGACCGCCCAAGTCCTCCTCAGCCACCTCCCGGCAGTCGCCCGCGGTCGCCGCCGAGCCGCTCGGCATCGGGTCGGCCGGTGCGCGCGACCCGCTCGCGGCCGAGGTCCGGCTGCTCGGTGCCCTCCTCGGCCAGGTGATCTCCGAGCAGGCGGGACCGGAGCTGTTCGCCACGGTCGAGCGCATCCGGAAACGGACGATCGCGCTCCGGCGCGACGATGACCCGCAGGAACGTGTCCGGCTCGACGAGGAGCTCCGCGGGCTCGACCTCGAAGCGGCCGAGGCCGTCATCACCGCCTTCGCGCTCTATTTCGGGCTCGTCAACCTCGCCGAGGCGCGCGGTCGTGTCCGGACGCTGCGCCGGCGCGAGCGTGCCGCGCGCGACGGGATCCTCGACGATTCGGTGGCGGACGCCGTCGCGCGCCTGCGCCGGCTCGGGCGGCCCGACGCGGAGCTCGACGCCCTCATCGCCAGGCTCGCGGTCGGGCCGGTCCTCACCGCCCACCCGACCGAGGCGCGTCGCCGCACGACCCTCGTCGCCCTGCGTCGCTGTGCGGTCCTGCTCGCGCGGCTCGACGACCCGCGGCTGACACCATCGGAGGATCGCGAGGTCCGCCGCCGGCTCCGCGAGGAGATCACCGTGCTGTGGCGGACGTCGAACCTGCGGATCGTCAGCCCGACCCCGCTCGACGAGGTCCGCACCGCGATGGCGTTCTTCGATGCCACGCTGTTCACGGTCATCCCGCGCCTGTATCGGGCGCTCGACGCCGCGCTCGATCCGCCGTCCGGACGTGCGACCGGACCTGCCGCCGACACCGGCCGGACCGGGACGCGGCCGCCGCGGGTCGGTCCCTTCCTGCAGCCGGGGAGCTGGATCGGCGGAGATCGCGACGGCAACCCGGGGGTGACCGCCGAGATCACCACGCGGACGTTCCGCATCCACGCCGACCACGTCCTGCGCGGCTACGAGGCCGTCGCCACGCGGCTGATGCAGACGACCGCCGTGTCGATCCCGGCGGACCGGATGGCCAGGCCGCTGGCCTCGCGTCTCGCGCGCGACGCGGAGGACCTGCCCGAGACCGATCGCCAGCTCCGCCGGCGCTTTCCCGACGAGCCGTACCGCCAGCGCTTCGGGTTCATCGCCGAGCGGCTGCGCCGGACACGCGCCGCGCTCGTCGGCGAGCCCGCGCCCCTGACCGGACGGTACGAGTCGGCCGTCGATCTCGATGCCGAGCTGGTCGAGATCTCCGACGCGCTCGTGGCCGACGGTCTCGAGCGCATCGCCTGGGGCGAGGTCGCCGAGCTGCGCTGGCAGGTCGGCACGTTCGGGTTCCACCTCGCCTCGCTCGAGGTCCGCCAGCACTCCGCGGTCCACGCGGCGGCGCTGGCCGCGATCCGTGCCGGCGCGCCGGGGGCGACGGAGCTCGCCCCGGGCGTGACGCTCGACGAGGTGCTCGCCACATTCCGGGCGATCGCCGCGGGCCAGGAACGGTTCGGGCGCGACGTGTCGCACCGGTACGTCGTCAGCTTCACGGCGTCGGCGTCGGACGTGACCGATGTCCTCGAGCTCGCACGTCTTGCCGCCGAGGGGACCGGCGACGACCCACCGAGCCTCGACGTCGTCCCGCTCTTCGAATCGAGCGAGGCGCTCACGGGCGCCGGCGAGATCCTCGGCGCGCTGCTCGACGACCCTTCCTACCGCGCCAGGCTGACGGCGCGCGGCGACCGCCAGGAGGTGATGCTGGGCTATTCGGATTCGAACAAGGAATCGGGATTGCTGGCCGCCGCCTGGATGCTCCACCAGGCGCAGTCGTCGCTGGTCGCGGTCGCCCACTCGCGCGGCGTCGAGCTGACGTTGTTCCACGGTCGTGGCGGGGCGCTCGGGCGCGGCGGCGGGCCGACCAACCGGGCCATCCTCGGCCAAGCGCCGGGGTCGGTCGATGGGCGGCTCCGGCTGACCGAGCAGGGCGAGGTGATCGCCGCCAACTACTCGGATCCGACCATCGCGCAGCGCCACCTCGAGCAGATGACCGGCGCGATCCTGCTGGCCTCCGCACCCGAGCACGACGCACGTCTCGAACGCGCGCTCGAGGTCGCGGCGCCGGTCATGGATGAGCTCGCGGCGACCGCCCGGACGGCGTACCGGGCATTGGTCCACGACGACCCGGCGTTCGCGTCGTTCTTCCGCGACATCACGCCGATCCGCGAGCTGTCCGACCTCCGGCTCGGGTCGCGGCCGGCGGCCCGCGGCCGGCGGGACGAGGCGCCGACCATCGATTCGCTGCGGGCGATCCCGTGGACGTTCGCGTGGTCGCAGTCGCGCATCAACCTGCCCGGGTGGTACGGGCTCGGCCATGCGCTCGAGGCATACCGGGCGGCCCACGGCGAGGCCGGGCTCGATGCGCTGGCACGGCTGGCACGCGACTGGCCGTTCCTGTCCAGCCTGCTCGACAACGCCGAGATGAGCCTGGCCAAGGCCGACATGGGCGTCGCCCGGCTGTATGCGGCGCTCGCGACCGGCCCGGGCGATGACCGGCGCTGGGACGCCATCGAAAGCGAGTACAGACGGACCGTCGCCCTCATCGGCCGGGTGACCGGACGGACGCGCCTGCTCGACGGCGCGCCCGTGCTCCAACGCTCGGTCGCGCTCCGGAATCCGTACGTCGACTCGCTGTCGGAGCTCCAGGTCCGGCTCCTCGCCCGACTGCGTGCCCTCGCGCCAGACGACCCCGAGCGCCAGCGCGTGCTGCGGCTCGTCCAGCTGACCGTCAACGGCGTGGCGGCGGGCCTCCAGAGCACCGGCTAGGGTCGTGGACCACGCCGATCACGTCGCGCTCCTGCGGCCCGCGGTGGCGCCGGGCGGGACGTGGGCCGACATCGGTGCCGGGGAGGGCGCGTTCACGCTGGCGCTCGCCGACCTGCTCGGACAGGGCGGGCGGATCGTGGCGGTCGACCGCGACCGGCATGCGCTCGAGCGCAATACGGAAGCCGTCCGGACACGCTTCCCCGGCGTCGCGATCGAGGCGATCGTCGCCGACTTCCAACGGCCGCTGACACTCCCGGCGCTCGACGGCCTCGTCGCCGCCAACAGCCTCCATTTCGTGGGCCGCCGGCAGCAGGTCGAGGTCGTCGCCACGCTTGCGGCGCACGTCGACTCGGCCGGCCGCTTCGTCGTCGTCGAGTACGACGCGGACCGCGGCAACCCGTGGGTCCCGCACCCCTTCAGCTACAGCTCCTGGGAGCGCATGGCCGCCGCTGCCGGCCTCGTCGACACGCGCCAGATCGGCCGCGTGCGGAGCCGGTTCCTCGACGGGATCTACTCGGCCGAGAGCAGAACGGGATGACATTCCCTGCGACCTGACGGTCGCCGCGCCACACTAACCGTGAGCTCGACGAACGAGCACCCGCCAAGGTCATCGTCCAGCTCACTCGTCGTCATCGATGAGAGGAGAGGTTTCGATGTCCACCAGTCGCGCTGTTGCGGTCCCACTCGGTGCCATCGCGGCCGTCCTGTTGTTCCTGCTCGTCAATCCGTGGGTCTCGCCCGCGGCCGGCAGCACGCTGAATCAGCTCGTGACGGCCGGTTTCTGGATCTCGTTCCTGGCGCTCCTCGTCGTTCTCTTCCAGATGCGCAAGGACCCAGGCGGCGAGACCATCGAGATCGAAGGACCGGCCTTCACCCGGTTCCTGTTCAGCAACACGCGGGCCGGCCTGTTCTGGCTGCCGATCCGCCTGTTCGTCGGCTTCACCTGGCTGGAGGCTGGATATCACAAGTTCAGCGGCCAGGGCTGGATGGACGGCGGCGCAGCCCTCAAAGGGTTCTGGACGGCTGCCGTGGCCGTTCCCGACACAGGCAGCCCGGCCATCACCTATGACTGGTACCGCTCGTTCATCCAGACCCTCCTCGACAACCAGGCCTACACCTGGTTCGCTCCACTGATCGCCTTTGGCGAGATGGCCGTCGGCCTGGGGCTCCTGGTCGGCTGTCTGACCGGCATCGCAGCCTTCTTCGGGGCGATGATGAACATGTCCTTCCTGCTTGCCGGCTCGGCCTCCAGCAACCCGGTCATGTTCACGCTGGCGATCGGGCTCATCCTCGGCTGGAAGGTCGCCGGCTACTACGGGCTGGACCGCTACGTCCTGCCGCTCCTCGGGACGCCATGGCACCCGGGCACGCTGGCCTCTCAGCAGCCTCGTGATCTCACGCCGACCTGACGTTCGACTCCCGCGCGATCCTTCCGCCGTCCGTTCTCTCGACCGGGCGGCGGATCCATGTCCGGGGGTCAGGGCCTTGCGCACCCTCAGAGCGCTCTCACGGGCCGCGACGACGCTGCAGGTGAGGCTCGACTCGAGAGAGCCCGCCCGAGGAAGCGTTCGCAGTGATCAGGCGGCGCATCCCACACGATGAAAGGAGTCGAATATGGACCAGGCCTTCCAGCCGCTGGTGCCGGCACACGCGCCGGCACCGCCAGCGACACCTCCGCCCGTGGAGTCCACCGCGGCCGTATCCCGCTCGACCGGCTTCCGCCGGGTCGTCCTGACCGGCGCCATCTCGGCGCTGCTCCTGGTCGGTGGCGGCGTCGCGGCCGTCTCGGCGGCCAGTCCTGCGCCGTCGACGGCGCCGGGCACGACCGCGCCGTCGGGTAACCCCGGCGGTGGGACTCACAACGGATCGTCGGCGAACTGCCCGAACATGGGCGGTTCCGGTAGCTCCGGCTCCGGCAGCTCGGCGCCCGCGGCGACTCCGGCGACCTAGCGTCGCGATCCCCGGCGGCCGGCTCCGGTCGGCCGTCGGGGTCTCTGCACGCCCGTGACATGCGACGCCTTGCGACACTCCTCCTGACCTTGGTCGTCGCCGGCTGCTCCTCGGCGACAGCCGGCAGCACTGGCGCACCCGCCGGCCCGTCCGCGACGCCCGCGGCGACCGCCCTGACCGCGATCGGGGCCGGGCTCCAGGGTCCAGAGGGTCTCGCCGCCACCGTCTACGCGACCGGGTTGTCGCACGTCTCGGCGTTCGCCGTCGACACGGACGGCCGGGTGTGGGCCGCGACCGCCGCCTACACGGATGCCGGGACCGACGCGGTCTACCTGATCCCCAGCGCCGGGGCGACGCCGGTCGAGGTGATCGCCGCGCAGCACACGCCGCTCGGGCTGGTGTGGTCGGGCGAGACGCTGTTCGTCGCGTCGGCCGGCCGGGTCGATGCTTATCGCGGTTTCGCCGACGGTGCGTTCGCCAGCCACGCAACGGTCCTGACGCTGCCGGCCGATGTGGGCGAGGTCAACGGGCTGGCGCTGTCGAGCTCGGGGCGTCTCGTGCTCGGCGTCTCGGCGCCGTGCGACGCGTGCACGTCGACCACCGAGGACGCTGCGGCCGTCCTTTCGTTCCTCCCCGACGGCAGCGACCTCCAGGTGGTCGCCGGCGGGATCCGCGCGCCGGTCGGGCTGGCGTATGACCCGGGCACCGGCGACCTGTTCGTGACGATGAACCAGCGCGACGATCTGGGGGACGCGACACCCGGTGACTGGCTGTCGGTCGTCCGATCCGGCCAGGCGTGGGGCTTCCCCGACTGCTATGGCCAGGGCGGTTCGGTCTGCGACGGCGTGCCGTCACCGGTCGCGGTCCTCGACAAGCACGCGGCGGTCAGCGGCGTCGCCATCGTGACGGACGGGCTCGGGGCATCGATCCCGCCGTCCGCGCTCGTCGCCGAATGGGCGACCGGGGTCGTCCTTCGCGTAGCGCTCGTCCACGACGGTTCGACCTGGACCGGCACGGTCGAGCCGTTCCTGACCGGACTGACCCAGCCGGTGCCGGTCACCTCCGCGCCCGACGGCGCTGTCCTGGTCGGCGACTGGGGGACGGGCATGATCTATCGGATCGCGGCAGCGTGACGCCACCGGTGCCTCAACCCCCTCCGACACGACCCTCGAGGGCGCGCGCGAGCCGTTCGTAGTCGGCCGGCTCGTTGTAGAGCTGGGCGGAGATGCGGAGGAGGATCTGGCTGGGCCCCTTCTCCGTCCGCGCGGCGCGGGCCGGCCAGCCACCGATCGGGACCTGGATGCCGTGTTCGGCGACGAGGGCGCGTCGGAGGGCGTCTGCCGCAACGTCGTCCGCGCCCGGGATCGTCAGGGGCAGCGCCGCCATCGAGCCGAGCATCGAGTCGGGCACCCGCACCTCGATCCCGAGGGCGGCGGCGATCACGTCGCGTCCCGTGATCGCGAGGTCGTGGTTGGCGGCCATGACGGCCGGCCAGCCGCCGCCCTCGGGCGCCGCGCGGGCCATCCAGTCGATCGCCGCGGAGAGTGTCAGGAACCCGGTCGGGTCGGACGTGCCCACCCAATCGAACTCGTGGCGGAACCGCGTCCGGCCGGCCAGCGGCGCGTTCGCCCCGTGCGACACGACCAGCGGGTGGACGCGGTCGCGGCGGTCCTCGCGGACCCACAGGACGGCCGTGCCCTTCGGTCCACACAGCCACTTGTGGCCGTTGCCGGTCCAATACGCGGCGCCCAGGGTGTCAACGGCCACGGGCACCATCCCGGGCGCGTGCGCGGCGTCCACCAGCGTGTCGATGCCGCGCCGGTCGAGCTCGGCGACGAGCGTCTCGACCGGGAAGATCAGGGCGGTCGGGCTCGTGACGTGGCTGACCAGGACGAGCCGGGTCCGCTCGGTCACGGCGGCCAGGATGGCCTCCGCCGCCTCATCGGCCGAGGCGATCGGGAACGGGACCTTCGCCACGACCACCCGCGCCCCGTCGCGTGCTGCCACGGCCCGCATCGCGTTGATCGTGGCGTTGTACTCGTGGTCGTTCGTCAGCAGCTCGTCGCCGGGTTCGAAGCGGAGCGACTGGAGCACCGTGTTGACGCCCGTCGTCGCGTTCGGCAGGAACGCGAGGCCCTCGGGGTCCGCGCCGAGGAACCGCCCGATCGCGCCGCGCGCCTCGTCCAGCAGCCCGGGCAGGTCGTCGTTCAGGAACTGGACCGGCTCCGCCTCCATCCGGTCCCGCCACGCTCTCTGGACCTCGAGGACGGGCTCGGGGCACGCCCCGAACGAGCCGTGGTTGAGGAACGTGATCGTCGGGTCGAACCGCCAGCCGAGGCCATGCTTCACAGCGGGATGACCGGCGTCTCGATCACCTCGCCCGACCTCGCGACGATCGTCTTGCCGCCGTCCGGATCGGCGAGCCAGCGCGCCTCGCCTGGCCCGACCACGAGCCACGAGATCGTCTCGCTGCCGGGTATCGGTGGCTGCTCGACGACGCCGGTCTGCTCGGCGAGCCCGAGCGCACCCAGGCCTGGCGGCGCCCACGCCGCGAACCGCGCGACCGTGGTCTCCCAGGTGGCAGCGCGGGCGTGGGGCACGACGACGAGGCCTCGAACGACCTTGAGCCCCGCGACGCCGCCACCGTGCGTCCATGTCCACGACCCGAACGCCATCGCACCCGCGCTCGCCCCGGCGAGGACCGCGCCGCCGACATGCGCCTCGGTGATGGCGGCCCAGGCCGCGCTCCCGAGCATGAGGCTCGGGATGATGTCGGGGTCGCCGCCCGGGAAGTGGATGACATCGGCCGCGGCCAGCCACTGGGCGAGGCGCGGGTCGGCGGCGCTCGAGGCGTCCACGACCGGCACGCACTCGGCATCGATGGCCCAGCCACCGGCCGTCGCCACCCGCCTGAACGCGTCCACACCGTGCGCCGCCGCGAGATCGGGCCGGCCGCGCGCGGCCGCGGTGGGCACGAGGGCGACGCGGATCGGCTGCTCCACGCCCCGGTCGACGGCTCGCTGCAACAGCGCCCCGAGGAACGCCTCGTCGCCCGGCTGGAATTCGCCGCCGCCGTGGAGCGCGACCGGACCGACCGGACTGCTCACCCGCGTGCCCCCGTCACCCGATCATCCGGATCGGCTCGTTCCGCTCGGCCCGCTCGGCCCGGTGGGACCGTCCGGCGGCGTCACGTTCTTCATCGGCGGCCGCGGCGGGTCGCCGCGGGGACCACGGCCGCGCCGGACGATCGCCGTCATCCGGCCCGGTGCCGTGACGAACGGGGCGAGATACAGCACCACCAGGATCGGGATGAGGAACCGGATCAGCACCGGGCGGATGATCAGGACCATGGCCAGGGCCCACACGCCCAACGCATACACGGCGACGACCGCGCTCGAGAAGCCGGCCAGGTGGAGGCGTCGCGCGGGCAGCAGGACCAGGAGCGCGAGCACGATGCCGAGGGCCAGGAGCGCCGGTTCGGGGAGCACGCCCAGATGGTAGGCCTAGCGGCTCATCGAGCGGTAGCGACGGATGCCGAGCGGCGCGAAGACGCCGACGATGACGACGATCCAGATCAGCGACAGCAGGATCGGCTGCTCGGACGGGAAGCTGCCGGCGCGCACGAACGGGTTCGGATTACCGAACAACTGGCGACAGCGCCGAGGTGATGACGCTGATCGGGTTCCACTCGGCGAATGGCTGGAGCCACGTCGGCATCGTCGCGATCGGGACGAACGCGCTCGACACGAACGACAGCGGGAAGATGACGATGAACGACACCTGCTGCGCGACCTCGACGGTCGGCACCGACAGCCCGAGCCAGACGCCGATCCACGACATCGCGAAGGCGAACAGCAGCAGCAGGCCGAAGCCGGCCAGGAACGACGGGATGCCGTTGTTGATCTTCCAGCCGACCAGGAGGCCCGACACCATCAGCACGATCAGGATCCCGGCCTGGTAGATGACGTCGGCCACGGTGCGTCCCGAGAGGACCGCCGAGCGGGCCATCGGCAGCGAGCGGAAGCGGTCGATGATCCCCTTGTTGATGTCGTCGCACATGCCGACCGCGGTGGTCGCGGCGGCGAACGAGATCGTCTGGCAGAAGACGCCGGGGAGCAGGTACTCGCGGTAGGCGTTCGAGTCGGTGTAGCCCGGGAGCAGGATCGCGCCACCGAACACGAACGCGAACAGCAGCACGAACATGATCGACTGGAAGATGGCGAAGATCGCCAGCTCCGGGATGCGCGGGATGCGCTTGAGGTTGCGCCAGGTGATGACCCGGCTGTCGGCCAGGGCGCTGCGGAACCCGCCGCGAGCGACCGGCGCCTGGCTCGTGCCCGTCGTCGCGGCGCTCACGCGACCTCCTCCTCGAATGCCGTCGCCTCGGCTCCGTGTCCGGTCAGCGACAGGAAGACGTCGTCGAGGGTCGGCCGGCGAAGGCCGATGTCGTCGATCCGGATCCCGGCCGCGTCGAGGTCGCGGACGACCTGCAGGAGGCCCTGCGCGCCTGCGCCCGACGGCACGGTCATCTTCCGGGTGTGCTCGTCGAGGGTGATGTCGCTGCCCGCGTCGCGGGCGAGGACCTCGCGCGCCCTCTCGATGTCGTCGCGGGCATGGACGACGACCTCGATCCGCTCGCCACCGACCTGGCTCTTGAGCTCGTCTGCGGTGCCGCGGGCGATGATCCGGCCGTCATCGACGACCGCGATCGTGTCGGCCAGCTCGTCCGCCTCCTCGAGGTACTGGGTCGTCAGCAGCAGCGTCGTGCCCTCGCGGACGAGCCCGCGGATGACGTCCCACATCCCGAGCCGGCTGCGCGGATCGAGCCCGGTGGTCGGCTCGTCGAGGAACAGGAGCCGCGGCCGGCCGATGAGCGCGCTGGCCAGGTCGAGCCGGCGACGCATCCCGCCCGAATAGGTCTTGACCGTCCGGTCGGCGGCGTTCGCGAGGCTGAACTGCTCGAGCAGGTCGGCGGCGCGTTGCTTCGATTCGGCGGCGGGCAGCTGGTACAGGCGGCCGAACATGAACAGGTTCTCGCGGCCGGTCAGGTTCTCGTCCACGGCCGCGAACTGGCCTGACAGCCCGATGACCGCGCGCAGCTGGTCGGCCTGTCGGACGACGTCGAAGCCCGCCACCGTCGCGTGTCCGGCGTCCGGCTTGAGCAGCGTGGCGAGGATGCGGACCGTCGTCGTCTTGCCGGCGCCGTTCGGCCCCAGCAGACCCAGGACGGTCCCTTCCGGCACGCTCAGGTCGAGCCCGTCGAGCGCGCGGACCTCGCTCTTCCGGGACCGATAGATCTTGACCAGGCCTTCGGCCGTGATGGCATCCATGGGCAGGCCGTTGCTCCCTGTGGGGCGATCGTGCTTGGGGGCCCGCAAGTATACCGGCGCTCGCTAGGCTCCGACCATGTCGAGCTTCTCCCCGGCCGCCCGCCTCGATGCCTGGCTCGAGCGCTGGGGTGAGGTCGTCCCGCTCCTCCTGGCTGAGTTCATCGTGTGGCTCGGGTTCGGTGCGCTGCTGCCGGTGCTGCCCCTCTACTTCACCGAGCAGGGCGTCGATCTCGCCCTCCTCGGCCTCGTCATCGCCGCCTGGCCGGCGGCCCGGCTGGTGGGCGAGCCCGTCTTCGGCTGGCTGGCCGACCGGACCGCGCGCGTCCCGTTGATGGTCGCCGGGCTGGTGATGACAGGGGTCTTCAGCATCCTGCCCCTGGTCTTCACGGGGCCGCTGGCGTTCGTGCTCCTCCGCGCCGGCGCCGGCCTGTCGACGGCGGCGTACGACCCGGCCGCGCGCGGCTACCTGACCGATGCGACGCCGCCGGAACGCCGGGGCGAGGCGTTCGGTCTGTATGGCGCGGTCCAGATGGGCGGGCTGCTGCTCGGACCGGCCATCGGCGCGTTCGGGGCCGGGATGTTCGGCGGCATCTCGTTCGTGTTCGTGTTCGGTGGCATCGCCGCCTGGATCGCCGCCATCCCGATCGGTCTGCGCGGTCGCGAGACCGGACAGCGGACGCACCCGTCGCCGTCGCCGGACGCCACGGAGTTCCGGTCCGCGCCGAGCCGCGCCGCAACGGACGTCGACGCTGACCGGGCCGCCCAGATGGATCCAGCCGCTCCGACCCGGCTGTGGAACCGCGGGCTCGTCGCCGTCCTCGTCATCAACGTCGGCGGCTATTTCGCGGGTGGGACCTACGAGGTCATCTGGAGCCTGTTCCTCCAGCATCTTGGCGCCGGTCTCGACCTCATCGGGTTCACGTTCGCCATGTTCGGCCTGCCGGTGTTGCTGCTGTCGCCGTTCGCCGGGCGGCTGGTGGACCGTCGTGGGTCGCTGGCCTTCATCGTCGCCGGTTCGCTTCTGCCGGCGACCGTCGCGATCGCCTACACGATGATCACGAACCCGCTGTCTCGCCGTCCCGCTGGTCCTGCTCGAGGCGACCGGGTTCGCGATGCTCAATCCGGCGCTCTACGCGGTCGTGGCGGCCAACTCGCCACCCGGCCGATCGTCGACCGCGCAGGGCCTGTTCGGCGCGGCCGGGACGGTCGGGTTCATCGTCGCGTCTCTCATCGCCGGCGTCCTCGCCAGCGTCAACATCGTCTATCCGATCTACGTCTTCAGCGCTGTCCTCGTGACGAGCCTGGTGCTTGGGCTGCTGATCGGCGGGCGGCGCCTCGAGGGTCGGAGTCCTGGCCCGCACTGACCCTTCATCATTGCTCCATGCGTGAGCTCCCGTCCGGCATCGTCACCTTCCTGTTCACCGACATCGAGGGCTCGACCCGCCTGCTCAACGAGCACGGCGCGGGCTATGCGGACCTGCTCGCGGAGCACCGCCGGAACCTGCGCTCGATCTTCGCCGGACATGACGGCGTGGAGGTCGACACGCAGGGCGACGCGTTCTTCGTCGCGTTCGGTCGGGCCGATGACGCGGTCGCCGCGGCGCGCGACATCCAGGGCGTCGACGGACCGGTCCGCGTTCGGATCGGCGTCCACACCGGCACGCCGATCGTCACCGACGAGGGATACGTCGGTCTCGACGTGCACCGGGCGGCCCGGATCTGCTCGGCCGCGCACGGCGGGCAGGTCGTCATGTCCGAAGCGACCCGGGCCGCCTTGTCCGAGGAGCCCGGCCGCGACCTCGGGCTGCACCGGCTGAAAGACCTCGGCGCGCCCGAGCGACTGTCCCAGCTCGGCTGGGACCGGTTCGCGGCCCTCCGATCGCTGAACGCGACGAACCTGCCCGCCCAGCTCGATCCGCTGGTCGGTCGGAGCGCCGAGCTGCGCGACATCGCCGGCCTCCTCGAGACTGCGCGGGTCGTGACGATGACCGGGGCCGGTGGCTCGGGCAAGACACGGTTGGCACTCCAGGTCGCGGCCGAGGCGGTCGAGCACTTCGGCGGCGGCGTCTTCTGGGTCCCGTTGGCGGCCCTGACCGAGCCGGCCCTCATCGAGCCGACCATCGCCGCGGCGATCGACGCCAAGCACGGGCTCGTCGAGCACATCGGTGACAAGCGGATGCTGATCTTGCTCGACAACCTCGAGCAACTGCTGCCCGACGTCGCGCCGGTGCTCGCCGCGCTCGTGGCGGCCTGCCCGAACCTGTGCCTGCTCACGACCTCGCGGGCACCTCTGCGGATCAACGGTGAGCGCGAATTCGCGGTCCTCCCGTTGCCGCCGACCGACGCCGTCGAGCTGTTCCGCGAGCGCGCCTTCGTGACCGAACCGGCCGACGCCGTCGACGAGATCTGCCGCCGGCTCGACGGACTGCCGCTCGCCATCGAGCTGGCCGCCGCGCGAACGCGCGTCCTGCCGCCGAACCAGCTGCTCGCACGCCTCCAGCACGCTCTGCCGATGCTCACCGGCGGCCGACGCGATGCCCCCGAACGTCAGCGGACGCTCCGCGCGACGATCGCCTGGAGTTACGACCTCCTGTCCGAGGACGATCGGAGGCTGTTCGACCAGCTCAGTGTCTTCGCCGGCAGCTTCACGCTCGAGGCGGTCGAAGCGATCTGCGACGGAGATCTCGACTCGGTCGCGTCGCTCCTCGAGCAGAGCCTCCTTCGGCAGGGCGAGGAAGGGCGCCTGTCGATGCTCGCGACCGTCCTCGAATTCGCCACTGAGCGATTCGAGGCGTCGGACGAAGCGCTGGCCGTCGTGGACCGCCACGCAGCGTTCTACCTCGCGCTCGCGGTGTCGGCAGGCATGTTCGTCGAGGCCCAGGGCAACGAGCGGGTCGAGATCATCCTGCCCGAGCTCGCGAACATCCGTGCCGTCCTCGAGCGAGCTCTTGAGCGCGAGGATGCGGAGCTGGGCCTGCAGATGGCTGTCGCGCTCGAGCAGTACTGGGTCTCGCACAGCACCAGCGAGGGCGAACGCTGGCTCCAGACGTTCCTTGCCATGGGTGAGGTGCCGCTCGCCTTGCGGGCTCGGGCGCTCCGGGCGCTCGGAGGATCGATCTTCATCAGCGGGCGGTTCGAGGAAGGAACCGTGCACCACCGCGCCTCGTTGGCGGCCTTCCGCGAACTTGGCGACGATTTGGGGATCGGTCATCTGCTCTATCGCGTGGCCGTCGAGACCCGTCGCTTGGGCGACAGGGAGCTGGCGCTGGCTCTCGCCGAGGAGGGCCGCGCGTTCTATCGGGGTCAGTCGCCCTGGGCCGAATCACAGACCCTGATGCTTCTTGCGGGCATCGCCTGGGACGATGGTCGTCGAGAGGAGGCTCTCGACCTGGCAGTCCGCAGCGCCGATCTGGGGACACTGGCGGGATCGCGATGGCATCGAGCGAACTCGCTGCTCACAGCCGGAGAATTCGCCATCGAGATGGGCCGGCCAGCACACGCTCAGGAGATATGTCTCGAAGCCCTGTCCATCGCGAAGGCGATCGGATCGCGTCAGAGCATCGCCTACGCGCTCGCCATCCTCGCGTGGGCCGCCGCGGAACTCGATCAGCCGGAGCGAGCGGGCCGGATCTGGGGGGCGATCGAAACAGAGGAGGCCCATGGCCCCTTCGGCCAGTTCGAAGCAGGGCGCGAGGTCTATCGAGAGCACGTTTCAGTGGCGGCGGGGCCCGAGTTCGAGCACGGCCTGGTCGAGGGAAGGTCGCTCACCTTCGACGAAGCGGTCGACGATGCGCTGGCGTCAGCGCAGCCCACGTTTGACCGAACCGGTCCTACACCCTAGAGTTGCAGGTCGCGGGGTGGAGCAGCGGCAGCTCGTCGGGCTCATAACCCGAAGGTCAGAGGTTCGAATCCTCTCCCCGCAACCAATCCGCATATTCCTTGAACCCCGGGCCCGACCACCCGGGGTTCTTCCTTTGTGCCACGCGGCGCGGTCGGGCGCCAGCGACGCTCAGAACGCCTGGCGTTGCCAGTCGAGATCCTTGTCCGACTGCCACGGGATCGTGGTCCATGGACCGCCCTCCGGGTCGAGCAGGAGCGCCTTCGCGCCCGCCTTCTCGGACATCATCAGGATGCTTGTCGAGTCCGGCGACCACACCCAATGAGCCAAGCCATCGAGGGGAGGACCGGTGTGGATGATGGGACCGGTCCCGTCGGAACGGATGACCGCGACGCGTTGCGGGTTACCGCTCCCGTCCTCCGGGACGTCCCAGAAGGCGACCCAACGACCGTCCGGCGACGGATCGGGGATGCCGATCCAGTGCGGACCCGACGTGGGGACGAACTCGTGCGCTCCGCTGCCGTCGGCGTTCATCACCCACAGCTGGATCGAGTCCGGGAACCAGCGCTGGTAGAAGATGCGGCTGCCGTCGGACGAATAGATGACTGCGTTGAGGTCCTGGTCGAGGTCGACGGTATTCGTCGGCTTGACCAGGGTCCGAGGGTTCGTCCCATCGGCATTCATGACGAACAGGCCGTACTTGCCGCCGACCACGGCTCGGAAGACGATCTCGCCACCATCCGGCGGCCGGAACGCGATCTGATCTGCGCCCGCGGCGGCTGCGATCCGTTTGGGTGCCAGCCGGCCATCGACGTCGAGCAGATCCAGCTCGTTCACGCCGTCCACCGGGTGGATGACGGCCAGGTTCCTGCCATCAGGCGCCCACGTCGCCCACACGATGTTCGGCAACGGCGCCGACGTGATCTTCGTGACATTGCTGCCGTCATCGTGCATGACGTACAGGTCGACCGGTTGCTGGCTCGCCCCGCCGGCCGGTGCCGACCGGATGAACGCGAGACGCGTGCCGTCGGGTGAGTAGCCCGGGCTCGCGTCATCATCCGGGCCGCCCAGCAGGAGGGTGGTCCGGCCGGTCAGCGGATCGCCGACATAGATGTCACCGCCCGAGATATACGGGATCAGCCCGTTCCTCGCCGGCCCGAACGGGGCCGGCACGTGCCGCTGGGAGCCGACGTAAGCGGCGAGGGCCGTCGCGAGCAGGAGCGCGATGAGCGCGAGGATGCCGAGCTGCCGCCACGGCAGCCTCGCGCACAGATGTCGTGCGAGTCGTGATATCCATCTGGAGCCACCTTCCTGGGAACGTCCAGGCGGGCCGCTGCCGCATCCGGCTGGTCCGCCCGAGGACGCCGTCCACGTAGTCGGGATAGGGGGCCATCGCCAGATCGCCGAGGATCGGCGGGAGGTCGCGCTCGTGGCGCATCGGCGTGGTCATGCGACCTGCCCTCCCTCTTGTGGCGATGGGAGCGCCGGCTCGGTCCCGACCGCGATCCGCATCTCGCCGAGGGCGCGATGGAGCCGCGACTTGACTGTGCCGACCGGGATGCCCAGGGTCGCCGCGACCTCGGTCAGCGGCATCCCCAGGAAGTAGTGCAGGACGACGATCGCCCGGCCGTCGGCGTCGAGATGCCGCATGGCAGCATCGACGACTTCGCGGTCGGCGAAAGCCCCCGCCGGATCGAACGCCACCGCGGCGTCGATCGGCTCGAGCTCGACCTCGATGACCCGACGACGCCGTCGACGGGCCAGATCGAGGCAGGAGTTGACGGTGAGGCGATGGAGCCAGGCGTCGAACCGGTCCGGGTCACGCAACCCGGGCAGGTCCCGCCAGGCTCGGATGAGGGCCTCCTGGACCGCGTCGCGGGCCAGCTCCGGATCCCGGAGGATGAGGCGGGCGGCCCCGTCCAGCCGCGTGACGGACCCGCGAACGAGCTCCGCGAAGGCGTCATGATCGCCTCGCCTCGCTCGCTCGACGCGTCCTCGCTGGTCCACGGTCGCCTCGGGTTCGGCAGCCCGTCAGGGCGTGCTCGATAGGGTATGGCGTCCGTGATCGCGATTCGGTTCTTGGCGTGCCGGCGTGGCGTCAGGTCTTGGCTCGGCCCTTCGCGCGATCCTTGAGGATCCGCTGCGCGGCGAGCTTGCCGGGCGCGCCCATGACGCAGCCGCCGGGATGCGTGCCCGAGCCGCACTGGTAGTAGCCGTCGATCGGCGTGGCGTACTGGCTGTCAGCCCGGCGCCGGCCGGAAGAACCACATCTGGGGTGCCAGGAACTCGCCGGCGAAGATGTTGCCCTCGGACAGCCCGACGGTCCGCTCGATGTCGAGCGGCGTGCGGATCTCACGCTGGAGGACGAGGTCGCCGAAGCCCGGGAAGAACGATTCGAGGGTCGCCTGGACCGTGTCGCCCAGGCCTTCCTTCTCGGTGTCCCAGTCGCTGCCGCGCAGGTGGTACGGCGCGTACTGGACGAAGCAGCTCATGACCGCCTTGCCGGGCGGCGCCATGTCCGGATCGACCATCGACTGGACCGCGCAGTCGAGGTACGGCCGCTTCGAGTACCAGCCGTACTTGGCGTCGTCGTAGGCGCGCTCGAGGTACTCCATCGACGGCCCGATGTTGGTGAACCCGCGGTACTGGTCGGTCCGGTCGCCGAGGGCCGGGTAGCGCGGCGGTGCGTCGAGCGCGAAGTTGACCTTGGCCGAGGTCCCCTGGAAGCGGAAGCGCTCGATGGTGTCGACGAGGTCGGTCGGCAGCTCGCGCGGCTCGACCAGCTCGAGGAAGGTCCGGCGCGGGTCGAGCGCCGAGACGACGATCGGGGCGTGGAACTCGGTCCCGTCGGTCAGCGCGACGCCCGTGGCGCGCCCGTTCCGGGTGATCACGTGGTCGACCGGCGACTCGAGCCGGATCTCGACGCCGAACGACTGCGCGGCCCGGGCCAGCACCTGGGTGAAGCCGCCGTTGCCGCCCTTGTGGAACGACCACGCCCCGAACTCGCCGTCGTGCTCGCCGAGGATGTGGTACAGCAGCACGAGCCCCGACCCCTGCGAGTACGGCCCGACCTTGGTGCCGATGATCGAGGTCGAGGCGAGGTAGCCCTTCAGGATGTCCGACTCGAAGTAGTCGTCGAGGAAGTCGGCGGCGCTGCCGGTCAGCAGCCGGACCGCGTCGTGGAGGACCTTCTTGTCGAGCCGCTTGAACCGGCTGCCGAGGTTGGCGAGGGCGATCAGCTCCTCGGGGTCGTCGCTCCAGATGTCGGGTGGCGCCTGGTCGAGCAGTGGCTTGATCGCCTGCAGGACCTTGTTGACGTCGTGGTTGAACGCGTCGTAGGCGTCCGCGTCGTGCCGGCTGTGGCGGGCGATCGCCTGCTGGTTCTCGGCGTGGTCCTGGCCCATCAGCAGGTAGTCGCCGTTCTCCATCGGGCAGAAGGTGGTCGGCATCAGGATCGGCATGAAGCCGTGCTTGACGAGGTCGAGGTCCTGGACGATGTCGGGCCGGAGCAGGCTGAGCGCGTACGAGAACGTGGTGAACCAGAAGCCCGGCCGGAGCTCCTCGGTGATCGCCGCGCCGCCGACGAGGTGGCGCCGCTCGAGGACGAGCGTCCGCAGCCCGGCCTTGGCGAGGTAGGCGCCGTTGGTCAGGCCGTTGTGGCCGCCACCGATGACGATCGCGTCGTAGGTCCGGTCGGACTTCGACTCGCGCTGCGCGGCGCGCCGGCTTCTTCGCGTCCGCGGGCTTCTTGTCCTTCGGCATGTCAGGCGGTCCTTCGCTGGGGGTTGAACAGCGGCGTGCGGGCCACGTGGGCGTCGAAGTACTCGTAGCGGTGGTTGACCGCCATCTCCAGCTTGACCCGCGACCCGGGCGCCGACCGGTCGAGCGGCACGCGCGCGAGGGCGATGTGGCGCTGGAGCATCGGCGAGTACATCTGGCTCGTGGCGTAGCCGAGCTGGTTGAGCTCGTCGTCGTAGATGTAGTACTCGTCCTGGATCGGCGTGTGGTCCTTGGGCGGGATGAGCCCGGCCTCGTCGTAGATCCGGTCGTACTCGCGCCAGTCGACGACGAGCCCGCTCAGCTTCCAGCGCGAGGTCTTGCCGGCGAGCTCGCGGCGGATCGCGTCGCGGCCGATGAACTCGCGGCCGTCGGTCTCGATGTCGCGGACCATCCAGCCGAGCCCGAGCTCGATCGGGGTCGTGCGGTCGGCGTCCGTCCAGGCGAACCGGCTCGAGTGGAAGTCGACGTCGAGGAGCACGAGGCCGGCCTCGATGCGGGCCATGTACAGGGCGGTCAGCCCGAACGGGATCACGCCCTGGCCGCGACTGCGCGGCCCAGACGGCGTCCCAGACCTTGATCGCCGCGTTCGCCGGGACCCACAGCTCGAAGCCGAGGTCGCCGGTGAACCCGGTGCGCGACACGAGGACGGGCACCTTGCCGATGGTGGCCCTGGCGACCCCGAAGTACGGCAGCTCCGTCACGACCGGGGTCAGCTCAGCGAGGATCTCGCGCGAGCGCGGGCCCTGGACGGCGAGCACGCCCCAGGCGTCCGACACGTCCTCGATGGCGACGTCGAGCCGGCCGACGAGGCCCTCGAAGTAGGCGAGGTTGGGTTCGGCGGCGGTCAGCAGGAACTCATCGGACTCGAGGCGGAGGACGACGCCGTCCTCGACGACGAAGCCGCGGTCGTCGCACCACGCCGTGTACTGGGCGTGCCCGGGCGCGCACTGGCGGATGTCGCGGATCAGGACGCCGGCCAGGAAACGCTCCGCGTCCGGGCCGGCGATCCGGTACTTGTACAGCGGGGAGGAGTCGAACAGGCCGGCCGCGTTGCGGATCGCGAAGTACTCGAACTTCTCGGACATCTGGTAGCGGGTCGCCGCCAGCTGGTTGGACCAGTGCTCCCAGAGCCCGGTCTCGTTGAGCGCGCTGGTCCGCTTGTGGAACGGGGACGTCCGGATCATGTCCGAGACGATACGGGAGCAGTGGCGCCGATGACGGACGGCGTCTCGCCCGACGGGCCGTCGGGCAGGGCGGGACGGCGGCCGCGAGCGGCCGCCGTCCTCTCCGGACCTACTTGAAGGTGAAGCTGGAGACGATCGGCATCGCCTGGTCGATGAGCGCCTGGAAGCGGGCCGGATCGGTCGAATCGATCGACGATCACGACAGTGGACCCGCCGCCGAGGTCGAGCAGGATGAGCCTGATCTGCTCGGCGCCCAGGAGGCCCATGCTCCACGCATTCGGGTCTGTCC
Organism: uncultured Chloroflexia bacterium; assembly: GCA_963813225.1. Taxonomy (GTDB): domain Bacteria; phylum Chloroflexota; class Limnocylindria; order Limnocylindrales; family CSP1-4; genus SPCO01. Next base: position 795,690 of record CAWEYB010000001.1, read on the forward strand.
CCGACTCTGACAGGAAGATCGCCGTGGGTTGGCGTCGTGTCGGGACAGGTCGCCGGTCCAGGACGGAGCGACCTTGATGTCCGTGTACATGCCGCTGTGCCCGTCGATGGTGATCGGGGTCGGCGTCGTCGTCACCAGCGATGGTCGGCTCCGGACCCAGTCCATCAACCCCGACACAGTCTGCGGGACCGATGTCTGCTCTGTGTTCGCACACGTCGGCGATTGGGTGGTCGCCGCCGGTTTGGTGTAGACCCAGATGCCGTAGGTCGAATCGTCGGGCGGCGCCGCGTCGACGTCCATTTGGCGTACTCGTCCGACGGGCTCAGGCTGAAGGTCGTCGGCCAATCCGACGAGTTCGCCCAGCCGTCGGGGACGGTGTATGAGATGGCGCCAAGCTCGGGCTTCCAGCTCTCGGTCGGACCGACCCGTGGCGCCACGTACTGCGACGGGAAGGTCCCGGCCTCGAGGTCGCCGAAGCATCCATCGCTCGTGTCCGTGCACGCGACGCGGATCCAGTCGCCGGCCAGTGCGGATCGACCGGTCCGCGCACGGGTCGCTGACGGTCGTCAGGTGGAGACGGACGCCGGACGTGGACAGCGTCCACGCGTATCGACCGACGTCACCGGACTGGCATCCGCTGCTCGAGCTCAAGGCCGACACGCTCAGCTCGTCCGGTCCGGTCGCCGATGCGAGCGAGTCGAACCAATCGTCCTGGAGCTGGTCATTGGGGAACCCGAGCTGCACGCTGGTGAGCCGGAAGCGGTACGCGGTCGCTCGACGGCATGCCGGGGACGGTCCGCTTCGGCCCGACCCACATCGATCGCAGCGCGGCCGGGATCTGGTCCTCGCCGTGGCGCTCGCGCGGATCGGCGCGGCGGTCGGGGCGACGGTCGGCACGGCACCGTTCGTCGCGGGACCGGTCGACTGGTGAAGAAGAGCGCGCCGCCGATCGACGACGACGAGCACTGCCGCGGCTGTCGCGGCGAAGATCGGCAGGCGAGTCATGTCGAAGTCCCTCCAGACGGGCCACCGGATCGGACGTCGCACCTGCGGCATCGTCGTCTGCGGCCTGGAGGACGGTGGCGACGACGCGATCGGGCGCCTCGTCGGGACCCAGCTCGAGCCACGCTCGGGCGAGTCGGTCGAAGTCGCGGTCAGTGGTCATGCCATCCGTCCTTCGGGGGCGACCGGCGCCGCGTCGGCCTCGACGGCCGCGCGCAGCACCCGCGTCGCATAGTGGAGTCGCGAGCGGGCCGTCCCGGCCGGGATGCCGAGCGTGTCGGCGATCTCGATCAGTGGGAGGCCCACGTGGTGATGCAGGACGAAGACCGCCCGCTGCTCGATGGTCAGGCGTCGGAACGCCCGGTCGAGCGCGTCGCGGTCGTCGATCGAGAGCAGTCCATCCGGTGCCGCCGGCCCGTCGACCGGCAGGACGCGGACGTTCGCCGCCCACGAACGCTGACGCCTGGCCTCGGCGTAGCACGCATGGACGAGCAGGCGCCTGACCCAGGCTTCGAAGCGGTCCGGGTCACGCAGGGTGGGGAGCTGGCGCCAGACGGTGATGAGGGCGCCCTGCAGGGCATCCTCGGCGAGGACGTTGTCGCGCAGGATCCGCGCGGCGAGCCCGTACATCCGGTCGCTGGTCATGTGGACCAGCGCCGCGAATGCATCGCGATCGCCGTTCTGGGCCTGGATGACGAGGTCTCGCACCGTCGCTCCCGGTATGTGCCGACACCTTAGTGGTGCCACATACCCAATGAGTGGCAGCGACGACGGAAACGTTCACGGACCATCCGGATTGACGTGCCGCGCCCCGTGCGCCTAGGCTCAGGTCTCGGGCCTGCGCCGTTCGTGCCGGTCGCCCGAGCGATGGAGGGCCTCGCAACGATGATTCGAAGGATCACCGGCATCGTCCTGGGGGTGGTGGCGTTCCTCGTGGTGTACTGGGCCACCGGTCTCGGGACACCCTCGAACCCCAACTGGGCCTTGTCCCTCCTCGTCGGGCTGGTCGTCGCGCTCCTGTGGCCGTGGGTCTTCGGACTGATCATGGTCAGGCGCGTCCGGCAGAACCGCCAGAACGAGATCGACAAGGAAGTCTCGAAGCAGCTGGCCGAGAAGCAGAACCCGCCGTCCTGACCCTTCGGCCGCGCTCGCGGCGCGGCTGACCGCGTTTGGGTCCCGCCGCGCTTCGGCGCCGACTGCCGCCGCTCCTCTTCGACGCACCCGATTTCCGGAGACTCTGGCTCGGCCAGACGATCTCGGTCTTCGGCGACCAGGTCACCCAGCTCGGCCTGCCGCTCGTCGCGGTCCTGATCCTGGGCGCGGACGCCGGCCAGATGGGCACGCTCACGGCGTTCGGCCTGCTCCCGCACCTGGTCTTCTCGCTGCCGGCCGGCGTCTGGCTGGACCGGGTCCGGACCCGGCGCCGGCTGATGATCGGCGCGGACCTGGCCCGCGCCGCGTTGATCGCCAGCATCCCGGTCGCCTCGGTCCTGGGCGTCCTGGCGATGCCGCAGCTGTACGTCGTCGGCTTCCTGGCGGGCAGTCTGTCGGTGGTGTTCGACCTGTCGTGGAACACGCTGTTCGTGTCGGTCACCACGCGCGACCGCTACGTCGAGGCGATGGCCCTGCTCAACGGCAGCCGGTCGCTCGCCTCGGTCGGCGGCCCGACCATCGGCGGATTGCTCGTCCAGCTCCTCGGCGCGCCGATCGCGATGTTCGCCGACTCGCTGTCGTTCCTCGGCTCGGTCTTCTTCCTGCGCCGCATCCGCTCGCCCGAGCCGCCGATCGAGGTCGACGAGGGGTCGACCCGCGAGCGGCTGCTGGCGGGCCTGTCGTTCGTGCTCCGGGACCGGATCATGCGCCCGACGCTGCTGTCGGTGGCGACCATCAACCTGTTCACGTTCGCGGTGAGCGCCCTGTTCATCCTGTACGCGACGACCACCCTGGGTGTCTCGCCGGGAGCCCTCGGCCTGGCGCTCGGGACCGGCGCCATCGGGTCCGTGATCGGCGCGCTGGTCGCGTCGCGGATCGGGCGGCGGATCGGGCTCGGGCCGGCCTACGCGCTCGGCTGCGTGCTGTACCCGGCCTCGCTGCTGCTCATCCCGCTGGCCGGGCCGGAGATGTCGATGCCGGTCATCCTGGCGCTGCTGTTCGGCTCCGAGTTCGGGGCCGGGTTCGGGGTGATGATCCTCGACATCAACGTCGGCGCGATCATCTACGCGCGGACGCCCGACCGGATCCGCGGCCGCGCGGGCGGCGCCTTCCGGTTCATCAACTACGGCGTGCGCCCGATCGGCGCGTTGATGGGCGGGATCCTGGGCGGGCTGGTCGGGGTGCGGGAGGCGATCCTGTTCGGCGTCATCGCCGCGATGGCCGGGGTGCTGTTCCTCATCGGCAGTCCGATCCTGCGGCTGCGCGAGCTCCCCGAGGTGTCCGACTAGGCCGCCGTCAGCGGCTCACTCCCAGCGGAACGTGCGCGCCGCGAGGACCACCGCGCCGACTCCCCAGACGACGAGGATGGCCACCGGCCCCGCGACCGCGATGTCGCCCGACACGAGCGCCGCACGGAAGACGTCGGCGAGGGCGGCGGCGGGCAGCAGTCCGGCGATCGTCGCGAGCGGCCCGGGCAGCTGGTCGACCGGGATCACGATCCCACCGAGCAGCAGGAAGGCGATGAACAGCGCGTTGGCCAGGGCGAGGGTCGCCTCGGCGCGCAGCGCGCCGGCCATGAGCAGCCCGAGCCCGGCGAAGGCAAGGGTCCCGAGGACGAGGCCCACGACCAGGAGGGCCGGGGACGCGCCGGGGCCGGGTCGCCAGCCGAGGACCGTGGCGGCGATCACCAGCAGCAGGACGATCTGGCCGACCTCGACCACGAGGACGGCGCTCATCTTGCTCGCCAGCAGGCCGGGCCTGGTCAGCGGTGAGCCGCCGAGACGCTTGAGGACGCCGTAGTTCCGTTCGTACGCGGTCGCGATGCCGAGGTTGACCAGGCTGGTGGCGATGATCGCGAGCGCGAGCGCGCCGGGCAGCAGGAAGTCGACCGGGCGCCCGGTGCCGCTCGGCAGGATGCTGAACGACGCGAAGAACAGCAGGACGACGACCGGGATGACGACGGTGACGAGGACGTTCTCGCCTCGCCGCGCGGTCAGTCGCAGCTCCATCCCGGTCTGTGACAGGGTCGCCGCCAGCGGCGATGCCGGCCTGCTCACCGCTCGTCTCCCTGCGGCGCGACAGGTCGACCCGCCCCGACCAGCTCGAGGTAGACGTCCTCGAGACTGCCACCAGACGTCCGGAGCTCGACGATGAGGCGATCGGCGGTCGCGCACCACGAGGCGATGGCCGCCACGAGCGCCGAGTCCGGTGGCGCTCCCTCGAGTCGGTAGCGGGCGCCGTCGCCGTCGGGCACGACCCGTGCACCTGGACGGACGCCGACGAGGGCCCGCGCGAGGGCCTCCACATCGGTCGCGCCCAGCGCCCGGTCGAGGCGGAACCGGAGCCGTGGCGTGGCGCCGGCGCTCAGCTCGGCCGGCGATCCGGCAGCGACGACCCGCCCGCCGTCGAGGACGACGATGCGGTCGGCCAGCCGCTCGACGTCGGTCAGGTCGTGGCTGGTCAGCAGGACGGCCGCGCCGTCGTCACGCAAACCGGCGACGATCGCCCGGGTGGTGGCCCGAGCCTCCGGATCCATGCCGGCCGTCGGCTCGTCGAGGATCACGACCTCGGGCCGGCCGACCAGGGCGAGCGCCAGCCCGAGCCGCTGCCGCTCACCGCCGGACAGACGCCGATACCGCGTCCCGGCGACGGTGGTCAGGCCGACCAGCTCGAGCAGCTCGTCGGCGTCGCGGGGGTCGGCGTGGAAGCGGCCGTACTGGCGGAGCGTCTCGCGCGGCCGGGCGCGCGGGTCGATGCCGCCGTCCTGGAGCATCAGCCCGACGCGAGCACGCAAGGCAGGCCCACCGGCTGCGGGATCGGTCCCCAGCACGCGAGCGGTGCCGCCGTCGGCACGTCGATAGCCCTCGACGATCTCGACCGTCGTCGTCTTGCCGGCGCCGTTCGGCCCGAGCAGCGCGACCAGCTCGCCGCCGCCGATCGTCAGCGAGACGCCGTCGAGGACCGTGCGGGTGCCGTACCGCTTGACCAGCCCGTCGACGACGACCATCGGGTCGCCGTTCGTCACGGCGCGATCCGGCTGTACTGGCGCTCGAAGTCGGCGTCCGTCAGCTCACCGACCTGGATCGACCGGATCACGCCGGTCCGGTCCACGAAGTACGACTGCGGCCGTGCCGCGACGCGATAGGCCGCCTTGATGGTCTTGTCCGGGTCGACGACCGTGGACCACGTCGCGCCGTACTGCTTCGCGAAGTCGCGCGCCGGCTCGACCGGATCGTCCGTCAGAACGCCGACGACGGTGAGCCCGTCGGCCGCATGCTCGGTCAGCTTCTGCTCGAGCAGCGGGAACTCGTCGCGGCAGGGGACGCAGCTTGGACCCCAGAAGTTGATGACGACCGGCTTTCCCGCGTAGGCGGCAAGATCGAACGGGGTGCCGTCGAGGGTCGTGCCCGCGACCGGCGGGGCCGGGGAGCCGACCGCGGCGTGGGTCCCGGACGAGAGCGAGGCGACGAGGTCCGGTCCGCGGACGGCCGCCAGGATCACGCCGGTGGTGATGACGGCGACGAGCAGGGCCAGCAGGATCGGCCGGCGCGGCATGGTCGCCTGCCTACTGGATCGTCGCGGTCCCTGTCATGATCGTCGGGTGGACGATGCACAGGAACTTGTACGAACCGGCAGTCAGGGCCGGGACGTTGTAGATCTTCGTCGCGACGCCGGGGAAGATGTCGCCCTTGAATGCGGTCGCCCCTGACGCATCGAGGATCTCGATGTTGTGCGGGGTGCCCGCGTCCTCGTTGTCGAAGGCGATGGTGAACGGCTTGCCGGCCGGTGCCGTGAAGGTGGTCTCGACGTAGGCCACGCCCTTGGCCTGGATGGAGACGTCGGCGGTCGCCCCGCTGGCCGGTGGCGGCCCGCCGCTCCCCGCCGGTGCCCCCGAACCCGCCGGCGCCCCCGAGCCCGCCGGTGCACCCGATGCGCCCGGCGTACCGGTCCCGCCATTGGCCGTCGCCGCCGGCGAAGACGCCCGACTGGAGGACCGCCGCCCCGACGATCAGCACGGTCAGGACCGACAGCAGCCGTCGCGGCGACTTCGGCTCCGGGATGTTCTCGAGATGGCCGGTCGTGTCGGCCTTGACCGTCTGGCGGTACTCGGCGACGGCGTCGACCAGCCAGCCGATGAGCGTCGAGACCAGGGCGATGATGCCGGCCGCCAGCACCCACTCCCCGAACACCAGCCCGAGCATCACCGCGAACAGCCCGAACGCACCGAGGAACGGCCGCCACGACGGGCCGGGCATGTGGACCCCGGGCGGCGGTCCGTCGTGGACGGTGGCCGGGACGATCGTGGTCGTCGGCCCGATGTCGTGGTCGTAGTTGCGCATCCCCTCGGCCAGCCAGTAGAGCAGCGTCAGCACGAGGGCGATCAGCCCGAGCAGGATGCTGATCCCGCCGACCACCAGGCCGAGCAGCACGAGGAAGACGCCGACCGCGGCGAAGATCGGCGCGAACGACGGCCCCGGCATGTGGATCGTCGTCCGGCGTCCGGGGAGGGAGCCGTCGCATCCCGCGGCGGGCGGGCTTGGCCCGTGCCAGCTTGGCGAAGATCCAGATCAGGGCCAGGACGGCGGCCAGCACGATCGCCACCGGCATCAGGAAGATGAGCTTCCCCCAGTCGGGCGTGACGAACTGCGCGGTGAGGTCGAGGAAGTTGGTCCAGATCTGGTCGAGCATCGGTCGCTCGGGTCAGGTCATGCGGGCAGGGACGGAGCGGGTCACTCGTCCGAGGACCCGGCGACCAGGACGTACGCCATGATCGCCATCGCCACGCCGAGGAACAGCAGCATCGTGGTGCCCGCCGCGACCATGTTGTACGGCTCCGTCAGGCCCGCGACCGTGGGCACGACCCAGAAGATGAAGGCGATGACGATGAAGATGATCCCGACGAGGGCCGCGTTGCGTGGGTGCCGGAGTGGGTGCATGGCGATCGACTCCTAGGTCGTCGGCGTCTTGCCGGGGAGCAGGTACAGCAGCGAGAACAGCAGGATCCAGACCACGTCGACGAAGTGCCAGTAGAGCGAGGCGGCTTCGACGGCATCGTAGTGCTTCGCGCTGAACTGGCCGGCCATCCCGCGATAGAGCACCACCGACAGCATGATCACGCCGCCGAAGACGTGCGCGCCGTGGAACCCCGTGAGCGTGTAGTAGGTGGTCCCGTAGACGCCCGACGAGAGCGTCAGCCCTTCCTGCCCGAGGAGGGTGTAGTCGATGATCTGGGCGATCAGGAAGGTGATCCCGAGGACGACCGTGATGGTCATCGCCCGGATGAACCGGGTCCGGTCGTCGGCGCGGATCTGCCAGACCGCGTACTGGCAGGTCACCGAGCTCAGGATCAGCAGGATCGTGGCGGGACCGACGAAGGGCAGGATGGCGAGCTTGAACGCCTCGCCCGTCTCGGTGTTGATCGGCGGCCACTGCGCGGTGTTCGCGCGGATGCTGAAGTAGGCCGCGAACAGCCCGCCGAAGAACATCACCTCGGAGGTGATGAACAGGAGCATCCCGAGGACCGGGTTGCTGATGCCGCCGTGGGTGTCGTGCGGCATCGACGCGAGCGGGTTGTGCTCGACGGGGAGCGGCTGGGTGTCGGTCGTCATCGCCATCGTCGCGACCCGCTCAGTGGGCCGCCGTCCGGCCATGCCGGACGTCGAACACCGGTCGCTCGGACCGGATCTCGGGCAGGTGGTCGAAGTTGTAGGCGGGCGGCGGCGAGGTGGTCGCCCATTCGAGCGTGTTGCCCTCCCACGGGTCGTCGCCGGCCGGCTCGCCGCTGCGCAGCGACAGGAAGATGTTCCACAGGAACAGCAGCATGCTCGCGGCGATCGTGAAGCCGCCGATCGTGGCCAGCAGGTTGAGGTCGTTCCAGCCTGCGGTCGAGGAGTAGTCCGCGATGCGCCGCGGCATGCCCGCCAGGCCGAGCTCGTGCATCGGGAAGAAGGTCAGGTTGAAGCCGATGAACATGAGCAGGAACTGGACCTTGCCGACGGTCTCGTTCATCATCTTGCCGGTCATCTTGGGGAACCAGTAGTAGAACCCGCCCATGATCCCGAAGACGGACCCGCCGAACAGCACGTAGTGGAGGTGGGCCACCACCCAGTACGTGTCGTGCAGCGCGAAGTCGACCGGCACCGAGGCGCTGAACGCGCCGTTGATGCCGCCGATCAGGAACATCGTCAGGAAGCCGAGCGCGAACAGCAGCGGCGTCTTGAGCATCAGCTGGCCGCGCCATAACGTGAACACCCAGTTGAACATCTTGACCCCGGTCGGGACCGCGATCAGGAACGTCATGATGCTGAAGAACGGCAGGTAGACCGCGCCGGTCGTGAACATGTGGTGGGCCCAGACCGAGAAGCCGAGGGCGCCGATCGCCGCGGTCGCGAAGATGAACGCCTTGTAGCCGAACAGCGGCTTGCGCGAGAAGACGGGCAGGATCTCGCTGACCATGCCCATCGCGGGCAGGATCATCACGTAGACCGCCGGGTGCGAGTAGAACCAGAAGATGTTCTGGTAGAGGATCGCGTCGCCGCCGCGTGACGGGTCGAAGAACGAGCCGCCGTAGTTGCGGTCGATGAACAGCATGATCAGCGCGCTGGTGATGACCGGCGTCGCCATCAGCACCAGGACCGACGTGACCAGCACGGTCCAGACCATGATCGGCATCCGGAACAGGGTCATCCCGGGCGCCCGCATCTTGAACATCGTGACCAGGAAGTTGATCGCGCCCAGGATCGAGCTGGTCCCGATCAGGACGAGCGCGACGATCCACAGGTCCTGGCCGTAGCCGGTGGCCGCCAGCGGGCGGTCTTCCGACAGTGGCGCGTAGCTCGTCCAGCCGGCGTCGGCGGTCCCGCCCGTCACGAAGCCCATCAGGAGCAGGAGCCCGCCCAGCGGCAGCATCCAGAACGACAGCGCGTTGATGCGCGGGAAGGCCATGTCCGGGGCGCCGATCTGGAGCGGCACGATGTAGTTGCCGAAGCCCGCCAGCATCGGGATCACGAACAGGAAGATCATGAACGTGGCGTGCATCGTGAAGAACTCGTTGTACTGGGTGTCGGTCAGGAACTGCAGCCCGGGCTGCGCGAGCTCCGACCGGACGCCGAGCGCCAGCAGGCCGCCGATGAAGAAGAAGATGAACGAGTTGATCACGTACATGATCCCGATCTTCTTGTGATCGGTCGTGGTCAGCCATTCATACAGGGCGCTCCGAGTGCGCGCGGCGGCGGGGTTCAGCGTGGTCGTCGCCATGAGCGCTCCTTACTGGACCGTGAGGGTGCCGATCATCTGCGTCGGATGAACGGCGCATACATACGAGTAGGTCCCGGCCGCCAGGGCCGGCACGTCGTAGGTCTTCTTGGCAACGCCCGGGAAGATGTCTCCGGCGAAGACCTGCTCGCCCGTCGGCGAGTCCTTGTGGATCGTGACGTTGTGCGCGACGCCCGCGTCCTCGTTGTCGAAATCGATCTGGAAGGGCGTTCCCGCCGGCGCGGTCAGGGTCTTCTCGGTGTACTCGATGTTGCTCGCGGTCAGGCTGAGCGCCGGGCCTGCTGCACCACCGCTCGGCGCCGGTGCGCTCCCGCTCGGCGCCGGTGCGCTCCCGCTCGGTGCAGGCCCTCCGCTGCCGCTTGGGGCGGGTCCGCCACTGGCGCCAGGTGATGCCGCCGGCGGATTCTGTGCCGCCTTGCCCGCCAGCCAGGTGTCGAAATCCTGCGGGCTGAGCGCCTTGACCTCGAACAGCATGATGCTGTGCCCGATCCCACACAGCTCGGCGCACTGGCCGCGGAACGTCTGGCCGGCATCGGCGGCATCCACGGTGAAGTCGAACTGGTTGGTCCGACCCGGCACGACGTCGCGCTTGAACAGGAACTGCGGCACGTAGAAGGCGTGGATGACGTCCTTGCTGACCAGCGACAGCTGGACGGTCCGGCCGGCCGGGACCATCATCCCGCCGCCCCCGCTGACGAGCGGGATGAACTCCGTGTAGAGGACCTTGTCGTTCTGGTCGAGGTAGTCGAACTGCCACTGGAACTGGGCCGCGACCGCGCGGATCCTGGTCGTGTTGGCGTCGGCCGCGCTGGTGTCCACGGCATTCAGGGTCTGCCACGACACGATGAACATCAGGATGACGATGAGGGTCGGGACCACCGTCCAGACGAACTCGGCGACGTTGTTGCCGTGGGTCTGCGGCGGGAGGGTGTCGTCGCCCGGCTTGCGCCGGTAGCGGATCACCGTCCAGATGATCAGCCCCTCGACCACGAGGAAGATGGCGACCGCGATCAGGAAGATGACCGTGTACAGCTCACGGATCTGCGCGCCCTGGCTCGTGACGGCGACCGGCGGGAACAGCCCGGTCACGAATGTGTCGCCGATCTTGAGGACGTCGACCCCGAACGCGAGGAGCAGCAGGCTCACGATGATGATCGCAGCGCCCACGCCGAGCGCGAAGATCGCGGTCCGGGTGGCGTTCGACCTGGGGGAGCTCGACATCAAGGTCCTCGAGGATGGTCAGCGCCTTGGGGGGCGCGACGACCGGATGCGACAAGCAGGCGCGGCCGACCGCCCGGGTCGAACCGCCGCCATTCTACGACCGCGCGGCCGGTTCGTGCGACGATGCGGCGGATGGGTGCGCTGCGTCTGACCCGCCGGCTCGCGACCATGGCCGCTGCTCTTGCCGGCATCGCCCTGCTGGCCGGCCCGGTCGCCGCCCATGGCCCCGTCCCGGCCGAGGCGCCCACGGCGGCCACGCTCCTGCTCGGCTGGACGTTCGAGCCGCTGCCGACGCTCGGGCTGGTCGTCGTGACCGGCTGGTGGTGGTGGGCGGTCAGACGCGTGAACACCGTCCATCCAGGCAACCCGGTGCCGCGCCGTCGGTCCGTCGCGTTCTACGGCGGGATCGTCGCGCTGGCGTTCGCGCTGCTGTCCGGGATCGCGCGCTACGACACGGCGCTGTTCTCGGTCCACATGGTCCAGCACGTGCTGCTGATGCTGGTCGCCGCGCCGTTGCTGGCCCTCTCGGCTCCGATCACGCTGATCCTGCGGCTGAGCTCATCGGAGACGCGCCACCGCTGGATCCTCCCGATCCTGCACTCGCGGATCGTCCGGTTCATGGCGTTCCCGGTGACCGCCTGGGTGATGTTCGCGGCGATGATGTGGGGGGTCCACTTCTCGCCGTTGTTCAACGCGTCGCTCGAGGACCCGAACGTCCATGACTTCGAGCACCTGCTCTTCCTGACAGGGGCACTCCTGTTCTGGTGGCCGGCCGTCGCTCTCGACCCGGCGCCGTGGCGGATGGGCCACCCCGCACGGATCGTGTACCTGCTGACCCAGATGACCCAGAACACCTTCCTGGCGGTCGTGATCCTCAACGCGACGGACGTGCTCTACCCGCACTACCTGACGCTGGTGCGCCCGTGGGGGTTGTCCGCGATCGACGACCAGCGCCTGGCCGCCGGGATCATGTGGCTGGCCGGCGACCTGATCTTCCTGACGGCGATCCTGCTCGTCGTCGCCGGCTGGATGCGTGCCGAGGCTCGCGACGAGGCGCGCTCGGACCGACGGGCGGATGTGGAGATGGCCCAGATCCGGATCCGCGAGCGGCGCCTCGCCGAACGCCTGGCGGACGAGCGGGCCGAACCGGGCGGGTAGGGGAGCCGGGCGTCGGGGGCCCCGGCGGCGGCGGGCCCCGCGGGCGTCGGTCCCGACGGCATTGTGCCCCGGGCCTCGCGCCGACGTCGGCGAAGACGTCGCCCACGAACACGTTCACCCACTGGTTCGCCTCAAGCGAAATGGTTCCGCTTGGCTTGAACGAACTGAGAAGGGCCTTCCTGCGCGACATCTCTCGGCGCGCACGGCCGGTGCGGCCCGGACCCTACCCCAGCGGCGGGATGGGCGCCTCGAGGTACCCGCGGTACTCGTCGGGGTCCACATTCCCGCCGCTGACGACGGCCACGACCGACCCGCTCCCCTTGTCGAGCCTGAGCTCGCGGCCGTGGAACGCCATGGCGGCGATGCCGAGCGCGCCCGAGGGCTCGACGACGAGCCGGCTCCATTCGGCCGCGAGCCGAACCGCCGCGGCGATCTCGGCCTCGCTGACGGTGACGATGGTGTTGAGCAGTGGGTAGAGATGCGCGAACGTCCTGACACCGAGGGCCTGTGTCCGCGTCCCGTCGGCGATCGTCCTCGATACCTGGTCCGCCGGCCAGCGCACGATCTCGCCTCGTTCCAGGGAGTCGCGGGCGTCGGCGGCCAGCTCGGGCTCGACGCCGATCACGCGGGCGTCCGGGCGCAGCGCCGCGATCGCGACGGCGACCCCGCTGGCCAGCCCTCCACCCCCGATCGGCACCAGGACGGCGGCGAGGTCCGGCAGGTCCTCGGCGATCTCGAGCCCGACCGTGCCCTGACCGGCGATGACGCGGTCGTCATCGAATGGCGGGATGACCGAGAACCCGCGGCGGGCCGCGATCTCGAGAGCGACCTGGTGCCGTTCCTCGCTGGCCGGCCCGACGACCACGACCTGGGCGCCGTCCAGCTCGATGCGGGTGCGCTTGATCGCCGGGGCGTCGGACGGCATCACGACGACGGCCGGTGCCCCGAGCAGCCGCGCCGCTCGCGCGACGCCTTGTCCGTGGTTGCCCGATGAATACGTGATGACGCCGCGCGCCCGCTCCTCGGGCGACAGGGTCGAGATCGCGGCGTAGGCACCGCGCAGCTTGAAGGCCCCGATCGGCTGGAGCGACTCGGCCTTGAGGAAGCGGCGGTCGGCCGACGGACCGAAGCCGACGAGCGGGGTCCGGAGCGTGATGCCCTCGAGTCGCCCGGCGGCGGCGCGGATGTCGGCGATGCTGACGAGGTCGGCGTTCGGTCGCCATCAGCGGTCGCGCGCGGCGAGGCGCTGGCAGTCGATGCAGCGGGCCGCCCACGGCAGCGCCTCGAGCCGATCGGCCGCGATGGGCTCGCCGCAGCGGATGCAGGCTCCGAACGTCCCCGCATCGAGCCGGGCCAGCGCCTCATCGACGAGGACGAGCTGTTGGTCGGCCCGGTCGCGCAGCGCCAGGTCGCGCTGCTGTGCGAAGACCTGGCTCGCGGCCGCGGCCTGCGACCCGTAGGTCATCTGCCCGGGAGCCACGATCGCCTCGCCGATCTCGGCGAGCAGGCGCTCGCGCTCGGCGAGAAGGCTGGCGCGGAACGGAGCGTGGTCGAGGGCGTCCATCGGCGCGATGGTACGTGACCGGTATACTCCATGGGAGTACTGATCAAGGAGTGGATGATGGCGATCGAGATCGATCCGGTGTGCGGGATGGACGTCGACACCACGACCAGCCTCCTGTCGCTCGAGCACGACGGAACGACCTACTGGTTCTGCGGCAAGGGCTGCCTGCTCGACTTCCGGGACGATCCGGAGGCCTACCTGCCGAAGACCTCCGACGTCGCGACGCCACCTTCGCCCGCCTGATAAGCGGCAGATAAGGGACGACCGCGAGACTGGCGCGAGCGGTGTCGGACCGGGCACTCCCTGGAGGGGTCGACCGTCGATCGGGACCGGCAATGGCCGGTGGAGGTGCCCCGTGCGTCAGCTCGTCAACAGTCTCATGGTCGCGGCCGCCCAGGTCGCCGTCCTCTGCGCCGTCGTGGCCACGGACGGGCTCAAGTGGTGAGCGTCCCTTGAGGTCCTCGGGCCGGGCGCGCCCGTTCCAGGCGAGGTCCAACGACTGCCGAGGCGTTGCGGAGGTCGCGTCATAGACTTCGGGCCGTGACCTCACTCGCCCGACGGACCCGCGTCGCCATGCTCGCCCTGGCCGCCGTCGTGCTGGTGCTGGCCGGCTGCGACACAGGCTCGCCACCGGCGACGCCGCCGATCTCGCCGGGGACCTCGTCCGCACCGCGCGAGGTCAACCTCATCGCCCGGGACTACTCGTTCCAGCCCGACACCCTCGATCTGTCACCGGGCGAGACCATCCTCCTCCACGTCATCAACGGTGGTCTCGAGGTCCACGAGGCCGTCATCGGCGACGCAGACGTCCAGGACGCCTGGGAGGCCGCCGAGGCCGCGACGGCCGGTGCCCCACCCGGACCGACACCTGTCGTCACGGTCCCGCCCGGCGTGGAAGGCGTGCGGATCGTGGTCCACTCGGGCGAGCGCGTGGACCTGGTCTGGACGATCCCCGCCGACGCGGCGGCGGGCGGTCCGTGGACGGTCGCCTGCCACATCCCCGGCCACCTCGCCCGCGGCATGCAGATCCCGATCCGCTGGGTGGGTGGTCCGGCCTCCTCGTGAGCGGGTCCCTCGTGAGCGCGGCCAGTGGTACGCTCTCGCTCCGCGTCGCGCCACGATGCGTGCCGCCACCCGTCAGCCTCGAGGAGGATCCTGGATGGCCTATGTGATCGCCGAGCCGTGCATCGATGTGCTCGACGTGTCGTGCGTCTCCGTCTGCCCGGTCGATTGCATCCACTTCGACGAGGGCACGGATCGCAAGCTGTTCATCGATCCGAACGAGTGCATCGACTGCGGCGCCTGCGAACCGGAGTGCCCGGTGAACGCCATCTTCCCCGAAGAGTCGCTCCCGCCGGAGTGGGCCAACTACACGGCGATCGACGCGACCTGGTTCACCGACAAGGCCGCCGCCCGGGCCGCCGTCGACGAGCTGAAGCCGCGCTGAACCGTCGGGCTGATGGCCTCGCGGGGCTCGGCCTCAGACCTCCGGGCGCGAGTGCCAGTCGCCCGTTGAGGGTGCCAGTACCACGGTCGTCCTGATGCGCATCGTCTCGCTCCTGCCGTCCGCCACCGAGATCGTCTGCGCGATCGGGCTCGGTGACGACCTCGTCGGCGTCACCCACGAGTGCGACTATCCGCCCGAGGTCGTCGGCAAACCCGTCATGACCAGGAGCGTCCACGACCTCGGCAGCGCGAACTCGCGCGACATCCACCGTCTGCGTCACCGCCTCGGTCCATGGCGGTTCCTCGCTGTATGCGCTCGACGATGCGGCCCTGGCCGCCGCGCAGCCCGACCTGATCCTCACCCAGGAGCTGTGCCGCGTCTGCGCGGTCAGCTACCGCGAGGTCAACGAGGTGGCGCGGGCGATCGACGCGGACATCACCGTCGTGTCACTCGAGCCGACCTCGATCGAGGGCATCTTCAACACGATCTCGACGGTCGGCGCGATGACCGAGAGCGAGGATGCGGCGGTCGATCTCGTCGAGTCACTGCGCGAGCGGCTCGGCGCGGTCGAGGAGAAGGTCCAGGCCCGGCGCGATGCCGGCGGTCGGTCGCCACGCGTGGTCGGGCTCGAATGGCTCGATCCGCCGTTCGCCTGCGGCCACTGGGTCCCCGAGCAGATCCGGCGGGCGGGCGGCTGGGAGCTCCTGGGTGCCGATGGCGAGCGGTCCGTCCAGACGACCTGGGATGCGGTCGCCGACGTGGACCCCGAGATGCTGCTGCTGATGCCGTGTGGGTTCCATCTGCGCGAGACGCTCGACGAATGGGCGCTGACGCGCCGTCCGCCCGGCTACGACGATCTCGTCGCCGTCCGCCGCGGGCAGGTCTTCGCGCTCGACGGCTCGGCCTATTTCAGCCGGCCCGGGCCGCGGGTGATCGACGGGATCGAGCTGCTGGCCGAGATCTTCGATCCGGGGGCCTTCGTCGACACCGCGCCGATGGGGTCGTGGACCCCGGTCGGGCCATAGGTCGAGGGATGCCGTTCCGCGCGACATTCGAGTGCCTGTGGTGCGGGGCTGCCCACGTCTGCCGCGGTCCGGACGATCTCGAGGGCTGGGCGCAGCTCTGCCCGGAGTGCGTCGGCAAGGCCGGTGACAACGGCTTCCTGCGGTTCCGCCTCCACCAGGCGCTGACCGAGAGGGGAGCGGCCGGTGGGCGCCGGCACTGCCGACCACGGCACCACGACCTCGGTCGCGGAGGCACTCCCGGTCGCCTCGCCAGCCGCCGCCGGCCACGATGTCGACGCCGAGATGCTCGCCTACTACGAGGCCAGGGCGCCCGAATACGACGACTGGTACCTCCGTCGAGGCCGCTACGCCCGCGGGCCCGTCCACGATGCCGCGTGGAACGCCGAGCTCGACGTCGCGGGTCGGTGGCTCGACGAGCTGCCGATCCATGGCGACATCGTCGAGCTCGCGGCCGGGACCGGCTGGTGGTCCCCGTTGCTCGCCTCGAAGGGCGAGCTGTCGCTGTATGACGGGGCCCCCGGCCCGCTCGACCGGGCGCGCGAGCGCCTGGTCGCGCACCGGCTGCGCGCCCACCTCCACGTCCGCGACGCGTGGGCCGAACCCGATCGCGCGGTCGACGCCGTGTTCACCGGCTTCTGGCTGAGCCACGTCCCGCGCGCGCGTATCGACGCGTTCCTCGCGCTCGTCCGACACTGGCTCAAGCCCGGGGGGACGTTCGCCTTCATCAATTCGCTGCCCGATCCGCAATCGAGCGCGGCCGACCATCCCGCGCCCGCCGACGATGCCTCGGTCCGCCGCCTGGCCGACGGCCGCGAGTTCACCATCGTCAAGGTCTACTACACGCCTGACGAGCTCGAGCGCGCCCTGCGTGCGGCCGGGTTCGTCGACGCGACCGTCACGACGACGGGCCGCTTCTTCCTGACCGGCGTCGCGACCGCGGGCTCCGAGACCGCGGGCTCCGAGTAGGCCCACCCCCGCGGCTATACTCCGCGCGATGTCCCCCCTGGCGAACTCCACGATCGCGACGGTCGGTTCCGGCGTCATGGCGGAGGCGATGATCGCCGGCATGCTGCGCGGCAAGCTGGTCGAACCGGGCCAGGTCGTCGCCAGCCATCCGCGCGTCGAGCGACGCGAGCACCTGGCCCGCGAGTACGGCATTCGGACGGTCGCGTCCAACACCGAGGCCGTCGAGGGGGCCGACGTGATCCTGTTCGGCATCAAGCCGCAGATGCTCGCCAAGGTCGGGCACGAGATCGGCCCGCATCTGCGCCGCGGCCAGCTCGTCCTGAGCGTCCTGGCGGGCGCCACGACGACGGCCCTGATCGGCAACCTCGGCCACGACCAGGTCGTTCGGAGCATGCCCAACACCCCGGCCCGCCTCGGCAAGGGGATGACCGTCTGGTACGCGACGCCCGAGACGACCGAGACCCAGCGCGCCCAGGCGGCCGCCCTGCTCGGCGCCCTCGGCCACCAGCTCGAGGTCGACGACGAGAAGATGGTCGCGATGGCGACCGCGGTGTCCGGCACCGGCCCGACCTATGTCTTCCTCGTGATGGAGGCGCTCATCGACGCGGCCGTCCACCTCGGCTTCCCGCGCCACATCGCGCACGATCTCGTGATCGAGACCCTCGAGGGCTCGACCCTGTTCGCCAAGCAGTCCGGGATGCACCCGGCCGAGCTGCGCAACATGGTCACCTCACCCGGTGGCACCTCGGCGGCGGCGCTGCACGAGCTCGAATCGGGACGGCTCCGGACGGTGCTGTCCGAGGCCGTGTGGGCGGCCTATCGCCGGACGGTCGAGCTCGGCGAGCAGCTCGAGGCCTCGGTCGAGCCGGCCACCCGCGACTGATGCCGACCGCCCCGACCACGCCCTCCCCGAACCTGACCGTCGAGGCGATCGTGGCGGTCGACGCGCCGCGCGAGTTCCGCCTGCATCCGCGCGACCGGATCGTGGCCTACACCGCCGAGACCGCCGGGGCGCGCCAGCTGTTCACCCTCTCGCTCCGCGGCGGGTACCCGGCTCAGCTGACCGCGTCGGAGAAGGCCGTCACCGATCCGCAGTGGTCGCCCGACGGTCGCCGGCTGGCGTTCGTCCGCGATGACGAGATCTGGGTCGTCGAGGCCGACGGGTCGCGCCTGACGCTCGTCGTCGGCAAGCCGGGCGGCGGTCGCGAGCCGCGCTGGTCGCCCGATGGCCACCGGCTGGCCTTCCTGTCGCGCCGCCGTGGCTGGACGCAGATCTGGCTGATCGACGCGCCCGTGCCCCGCCGTGGCCGACCGGCGACGGAGCCGAAGCCGCCTCGCCCGACCGTCCTGACCGAGAGCGGGATCGATGTCGACGCCTACGAATGGGCACCCGACGGGCGCCGGATCGCGGTCATGGCCCAGCGCGGGCCGGAGGTCAGCGAGAGCTCGCAGATCGCGATCGTGGACGTCGCCACCGGGGAGAGCCGGGTCGTCGCCGGCGCGGGTTCGGTGGATGTGGCTGCCCGCTGGCTCCCTGACGGCTCGCTCCTGTTCGTGTCGGACGCCGACGGCTGGTTCCAGGTGATCCGGCTGACCGCGGACGGGCACGACCGGATCGTGCTGACGGCCGGCGAGCGCGAGCACGGCGAGCCCGGCGGCGGTGTCGGGTCGGCGCCGCTGCCCTCGCCCGACGGCAGCCGCTTCGTCCACATCGAGGTCCACGATGCCCTGCAGGACCTGCTCGTCGGCGAGCTCGACGCGGCGCCGGCCCCGAAGCGCGGGCGCGGCCGGCCACCCAAGACGCCGCGGACCGTCTCAGCGGCCGCGGCCGGCAGCCGGATCAACCCGTGGGACGGCGTCTGGAAGTCGGTCGGCTGGCTGGCCGACGGAGCCTGGATCGCGGCCGTCGGTGAGCGCGTGACGGCGCCGCCGGACCTCTGGCTGCTCCCGGTTCCCGGCGTCGCCCCGGATGGCGCCCGGCCACGCCAGGTCACCGACGCTACACCGGCGGTCCTGCGTGCCGCGCTGACACCGGCTCGTGTCCCGACCGCCGAACGGATCGTCGTCAAGGCCCGTGACGGGCTGCGGGTCGAGGGCACGTTGTGGCGCCCGCAGAATGCGACGGGCAAGCGCGGCGGCCGCAAGGTGCCGACGGTGGTCATCCCGCACGGCGGCCCGACCGGCCAGTCGTTCCGTGCCTTCTACCCGTTCAAGCAGCTTCTCGTCGCCGAGGGCTTCGCGGTCTTCGACGTCGACTTCCGCGGCTCGACCGGCTACGGGCGCGCCTTCCGCATCGCGAACGTCGATGAGTGGGGCCACGCCGACGTCCACGACCTCGTCGACGCCGCGCGGTGGGCGGCCGCCCAGCCGTGGTCGGACGGGCGTCTGGCGATCCACGGCAGCTCGTATGGTGGCTATCTCGTGCTGTGCGCCCTGGTCGACGAGCCGGCCCTGTGGTCCGCCGGCGTCGACCTCTACGGCGACTCGGAGATCGCCGAGAGCTACCGTCACGGCGACCGGCTCGGCCGGCTCGACCTCCACAAGATGATGGGCTCGCCCGACGACCCGGCCCGCTCCTCGAGCTACCGCCGCGGGTCACCCGTCTACAGCGCGGAGCGGATCGAGGCGCCGCTGCTGATCCTCCATGGACGCAAGGACAAGCGTGTCGTCCCGCTCATGACCGAGCGGATGGTCGAGGCGCTCGAGATCGAGGGCAAGCGCTACGAGGTCCAGTGGTACGACGAGGAGGGCCACGGCTTCGAGAAGCGCGAGAACCGTCGCGATGCGTTCTCGCGCGCCCTCGCATTCCTCAAGGCGAACGTGCTCGACGAGGCGCCCGACTAGGGCGTTCGGTGCCGGGAATGGGAACGATCCCCGGACGCCTCACGGAAGGACTACCGTAGGCGGTCCAGCGTCCAGCAGCGGCGACGTCGCCGCGCGGCGCACCCACGGGGAGATGCGTGATGTCCCAGACACTGCCGCAGCCGGCGACCAGCGTCGCGGCCGGTCCGGAGGCGATCCGCCCGTTCACCTTCAGCGTCTCGGACGAGGAGCTCGCGGACCTGCGCCGCCGCGTCGAAGCGACCAGGTGGCCCGATCGCGAGACGGCTCCCGTCCAGGGCGTGCACCTGGACACGATCAAGGCGCTCGCTCGCTATTGGGCGACGGACTACGACTGGCGGACCTTCGAGAAGCGGTTCGCGGCGTTGCCGCACTTCGTCACCCGGATCGATGGCGTCGACATCCACTTCATCCACGTCCGCTCGACGCACGAGGACGCGCTGCCGCTGATCGTCACGCACGGCTGGCCCGGCTCGACGATCGAGCAGCTCAAGATCATCGACCCGCTGACCGATCCCGACGAGCCACGGTGCCGACGCCGCGGACGCGTTCCACCTCGTCATCCCGTCCTTGCCGGGCCACGGCTTCTCCGGGAAGCCGACCGAGACCGGTTGGGACCCGGTCCGCATCGCCCGCGCCTGGGTCGAGCTCATGAAACGCCTCGGGTACGAGCGGTACGTGGCCCAGGGCGGGGACTGGGGGAATGCGGTCACCGAGCAGATGGCGCTGCTTGCGCCCCGCGGGGTTGCTCGGCATCCACACCAACATGCCGGCGACCCTCCCGCCGGATGTGTCGAAGGCGGTCGCCACCGGCGGACCCAAGCCGGACGGGCTGTCGGCCGATGAGGACACGGCGTTCGACATCCTCAAGCACTTCTTCGCGACCGGCACCGGCTACGCCCAGGAGATGGCCAACCGCCCGCAGACCCTGTACGCCCTCGAGGATTCGCCGGTCGGCCTGGCGGCCTGGATGATCGACCACGACGAGCGCAGCTACGAGCTGATCGAGCGCGCATTCGTCGGACAGCCGGGCGGACTCACGCGGGACGACGTCCTCGACAACGTCACGCACTACTGGCTGACGAAGTCGGGGATCTCGTCGGCCCGCCTGTACTGGGAGAGCCACCTCGCCTTCTTCGACATCAAGGGCGTCGACATCCCGGTCGGCGTGACGGTCTTCCCGGATGAGCTCTACCCGGCTCCCCGGTCGTGGGCCGAGAAGGCGTACCCGAAGCTCGTCCACTACAACCGGGTGGCGGAGGGCGGCCACTTCGCCGCCTGGGAGCAGCCGCAGGTGCTGTCCGAGGAGCTCCGCGCCACGTTCCGCTCGCTGCGGTAGCGGAGGGACCGACGATCGCCGACCCACCCCGCTCCCCCGGACTCCTGGGATCGATCGCCCACCGCCTGGCGGGCGATCCGGCCGACCTGCCCGACGAGGGCCCGCTCGCATCGTTCGACCGCGCGACGGGTTGGCTCAACACGGAGCCACTGACGGCCGACGGCCTGCGGGGACGCGTCGTCCTGGTCGATTTCTGGACCTACACCTGCGTCAACTGGCTCCGGACCCTGCCCTATCTGCGCGCCTGGGCCGCGAAGTACGCGGGCCATGGCCTGACCGTCGTCGGCGTCCACACCCCGGAGTTCGGGTTCGAGCATGAGCGCGACAACGTGATCGCCCGATCTCGTGCGCTCGGCGTCGAGTACCCGGTCGCCCTCGACGACGACTACGGCATCTGGCGCGACTTCGCGAACCACTTCTGGCCGGCGCTCTACCTCGCCGATGCGCAGGGACGCATCCGCTATCACCACTTCGGCGAGGGCGAGTACGCGATGACCGAGATGGTCATCCAGCAGCTGCTCGCGGACGCGGGCGCGGAGGGTGTCGGTCGGGACCTCGTGTCGGTCGAGCCGCGCGATCTCGAGGTCGCCGCGGACTGGGGGACGCTGCAGACACCCGAGACGTACGTGGGCTATGGGCAGAGCAGCGGTTTCGCCCAGGAGAACGTCGCCTCGTACGACGAACCAGCCGTCTATGCGCTCGAGTCCCTGCGACTGAACGAGTGGGCCCTGTCCGGGACCTGGAACGTGGCGCGACACGCCGGGATCTCGATCGAGGCGAAGGCGCGCATCGCCTTCCGTTTCCACGCACGCGACGTCAACCTGGTGATGGGTCCGCGTCACCGGGAGCATCGATCCCGTTCAGGGTCTTCCTCGACGGCGAGCCGCCGGGACCGGACAGCGGATCCGACGTGGACGTGGACGGCCGCGGGATACTGGCCGACCAGCGAACCTTCCAGCTGATCCGCCAACACGGCGCGATCACCGATCGCACGTTCGAGATCGAGTTCGTCGATGCCGGCGCGGAGGCCTACTGCTTCACGTTCGGTTGAGCTCGGTCCGCGGCGACGGCAGACCCGTGGTTAGGCCACGACGAGCCGGACCGCGTCCGCGGAGTCGGACTCGGCGACCGAGTCCTCGAGGTCGGCCGGGACGACGATGCCGATCGCCTCATGGTCCCGCGCGTACTTGAACAGCGCGTCAGCACCTCGTTCCGATGGCAGCCAGCCGGAAGCTCGCAGACCCGCGGCCTTGGCCTCGATGACCTGCTCGGCGATCGCTGCGCGGCCGGCAGCCTCGAGCGCCTTCTCGTCGAGTCGATCCGGCACCGCCGTGTCCGTGCCGTCGGCCGACCAGACGCTCGGGAGCGGGTCACCGAGGAGCATCGGCGACTCCCAGTCGTACAGGATCAGCTCCGCGTCCTCGCGCTCGGCAAGGTCCATCGCCGCGCGGCGGCTGGAGGCGAACCGGTCGTCATCGGCGGTGACCGCGATCACGCTGCTCTTTGCCGGACGGCTCGTGCGATCGGCACACATCTCACGGCAAGCCTGCGCCGGGTGCCATCGACCAGGCTCCTGTTGCGCCGCGCTCGTCCTTGCACGTGCGTGACAGTGGCCGGGATCAAGAGACGGCGGGACCCGGCTCCGAGGCGGGAGCCGCCGCCCGCATCGCCAGCGCGATCGTCGCCGCCACGCCGATCCCGATCAGCACGTCCCCGACGCTGAACACATTGGCGAACGGCAGCCACGCCGGCAGTGCGAACAGGTCGGTCAGCAGCCGAAGCGGCGGGTCGGCGACGACGATGCTGTTGGTGTAGCCCGCGTCCAGCCCGCCGACCGACGCGAGCGCCGAGGCGTCGGCCGGCATCCAGCCGCCGTTCGCCACGATGGCCGCGAGGTTGCAGCCGGCACCGACCGCGATCACGGCCACGCCCGGGACCCGGACGTTGCGCAGGACCGCCACGAGGACCGCAGCGGTCGAGCCGGTGTACAGCGCGGGCCCGATCGAACCCACGATGCCACTCGCAGCGTCGGTGTAGATCGCGGCCTGCACCGCCAGTCCCACGAGGATGAGCGGGACCCAGCGCAGCCGAAGCTCGCCGAGTCGTTCGAGCCGCCCGCCGAGGAGGAGCCCGACCAGCACGCCGATCGGGATCGCGTACAGGACGAACATGCGCTCCGGCGTCAGCCCGGACTGTCGCCGTCCGCGAGGATCCGCTCGATCTGGGCGACGTGATCGGCGAGGTGTCCGACGATGAACCGGTCGGGCATCTCGGCCACGGTCAGCTCGCCGCGCGACGGATGCAGCCCGCGTCGCGCCAGGTCGCCTGCGGTCAGGGTTCGCCAGCGTCGATCGAACCGGCCGAGCGCATCCTCGATCCGGTCGTACAGCACCCGTGGCGGGAGCGACCGGTCGCGCCCGACGAGCCCGATCCGGACCGGGTCAGTCGCGATCCGGCCGAACGGTACCGGGTCGGGCGTGCCGTCCAGCACGCGCTCGATCTCGCCCTGCCAGTACTGCGCCATCTCGGCGAGGTGGGCGAGGACCTCGCCCGGCCCCCAGCGCGCCTCGTCCGAATCGTCGTAAACGGCGGCCATCGGCCAGGGTGCGCCGGCCTCCACCGCAGGACGGGTCGCGGCCAGCCCGCTGCGTGCCGCCTGGAGCCGGTCGAGCAGGTCGTCCATGTCGCCAGTGTGGCACGCCGGGCGTAGCATTGACGGCCAAGACCACCGGCCGGCGCGCCTCACCGCGGAGCGGCCCATGCCGACAGCAGCGGAGACCTGTTGATGACACAGATCGTCTCGCGTGGCGCCGCCAACCAGGCGGGCGCCCGGATCGACACGGACGCCTACGCCAAGGCCGCCGACTTCCTGCCGCTGAAGGGCATCGACCACGTCGAGTTCTGGGTCGGCAACGCCCGCCAGGCTGCGGCCTACTACCGCGCCCTGTGGGGCTTCACCCCGGTCGCCTTCAGCGGTCTCGAGACCAAGGTCCGCGACCGGGCCAGCTACGTCATGGTCCAGAACGACATCCGCTTCGTGTTCACCGCGCCGCTGACGCCCGACGGCGAGATCGCCGAGCACGTCCGCGAGCACGGCGACGGCGTCCACGACATCGCCTTCGCGGTGGACGACGTCGAGTCGGCCTGGCGCGAGACGACGACGCGCGGCGCGGTCTCGGCGCTCAGCCCGACCGAGCTCGACGGCGGCGAGGACGGCACGCTCCGCAAGGCCTCGATCCACACCTACGGCGAGGTCGTCCACTCGTTCGTCGACCGGCGCGACTACGCACGGCGTGTTCGCGCCCGGCTATCGCAAGGTCAAGTCGTTCGCGCCGGCCGCCGGCGGGCTGTCGCTGCTCGAGGTCGACCACTGCGTCGGCAACGTCGAGCTCGGCCAGATGGACGCGTTCGTCGACTTCTACCGCGACGTCCTCGGCTTCGCCCAGCTGATCCACTACGACGACAAGGTCATCCACACCGACTACTCGGCGCTGATGTCGAAGGTCATGACCAACGGCAACGGCCGGATCAAGTTCCCGATCAACGAGCCGGCGACCGGCAAGAAGAAGAGCCAGATCCAGGAATTCATCGACTGGTACCGCTCGCCCGGCTGCCAGCACATCGCGCTGCGGACCGAGGACATCGTGACGACCGTCCGCCGGCTGCGCGACAACGGCATCGAGTTCCTGGGCCTGCCGCACGAGTACTACGCGACGCTGGCCGACCGCGTCGGCGACGTCGGTGTGCCGATCGACACGCTCGAGGAGCTCGGCATCGAGGCCGACCGCGACGAGGAGGGCTACCTCCTCCAGATCTTCACCCGCCCGGTCCAGGACCGCCCGACGTTCTTCTTCGAGATCATCGAGCGCCACGGTTCGCGCGGCTTCGGCGTCGGCAACTTCAAGGCGCTGTTCGAGGCCATCGAGCGCGAGCAGGCCAAGCGCGGGAACCTCTAGGAGGCTCCCGCGCTCGAGCCGGCCGTCTTACGGAGCGAACGACAGCGTCTGGAGGACGGGCAGGACCTGGTCCGCAGCCGACTTGTCGGTCTGGATCCAGATCGGCTTGCCGCCGACATCGAGCAGATAGACCCGGGTGGCGGGGTCGCCGGCCGCCATCCCGTACGACGGGCTCGTCGATGTCGGCCCGCTCTGGACGGTCAGTGCCAAAGCACCCGGCTTGCCGTTGCTCCACGGGCAGGTCCCGGTCCACGTCGAGGCGAGCTGCATATCGAATGTCTTGCCGCTATATGGGCCGATCGTCACTGCGGTCGGTGTCGTGACCTGGAACGGCTTGTCGGCGACGAATGCCGAACTGATGGTGTCAACGGTGTAGGTCTTGATCGCAGGGTCCAGGTCACCCTCGCAGGCGTTGGCCTGGGTCGAAGGAGCCGGGTCGCGGACGATCAAGAACCCGCCTGGGGTGCTACCCGGAGCGGTCTGGACGCCGAATGCCTGCGGCACATCCGCGTATTGCGTGTAGCCGGCGGGTGCCGTGAACGACACCTTGGGTGTGAAGACAGTGGACGTCACCGGCCCGGCCGGGAATGGCGCGCAACTCTGGGCGTCGACGCAGGACGCCGGGGATGCACTCGGCGACGGTTTGGTGGAGGGCTGGCCGCCGGTCACACCCGACTGACCGGGCAGCAGTTGGACGGCGATGAAGGCGACGACGACGACCGCGGCGACCGCGATGCCGGCGCGAAGCATGGTGTTCACGTGGATCTCCCTCAGATGGAAGCGCCACGCTGGTCGCTGGGGCTGACGCTCGATGCGATCGGCGACGACGTCGATGACCCGGTCTGGGCTCTCGGTCGGGCCGTCGCTGAACCAGAGGTCGAGAAGGCGCTCGATGTCGCGTTGCTGTGTCATGCCGGGCGCCCTTCCTTGACCCCTCGCCGAGCGTCCGCCTCGAGGGCGGCCCGCATGGCGCGATGGGCATGGTGGAGTCGAGACCGGGCCGTCCCGGCCGGGACGCCGAGGGTCTCGGCGATCTCGGACGGGGCATAGCCCAGGAAGTGATGGAGCACGAGGATCGCCCGTTGGTCGGGCGTCAGCCGCCGGAACCCGCGTTCGAGCAGGTCACGGTCGGCGATGGTCAGCAGCTCGTCGGGCGCTTCCGGTCCGTCGATCGGCAGCACCCGCAGGTTGGCCGTGCGTCGACGCTCGCGCGTCGCCTGGCCGATGCACACGTTGATGAGGAGGCGTTGCAGCCAGGCGTCGAGTCGGTCCGGATCGCGGAGGCTCCGCAGGTCACGCCAGGCGATCACCAGTGCGTCCTGCAGGGCATCCTCGGCCCGATCGACGTCCCGCAGGATCCGATGCGCGATCGTGTAGAGCCGGTCGCTCCGAACGCGGATCAGGTCGACAAACGCCTCCCGATCCCCGCCTTGCGCCGCCTCCACGAGATCTCGATCCACGGAGCCTGCTCCTCGGTGGCGCCCGGTCGGGGGCGTCGTCCGAATCTACTGGTCGAACAAAGTGGCTGAGCGTTCATTCTTCGCACCCGTTCGGGGGCTTTGCGGGCACGTCTAGACTTGCCCGGCCAAGGGAGCCGCCTCGCGCGGCGGTCGAATCCCGGCATCGGAGCGGAGGGGTGGGATGGCCCGCTACCTGCACGTCGCGTTCGCCGTGGTGGCCTGGATCTTCGTGGCGACGATCGTCATCCAGGTCTTCCTCATCGGCCTCGCCCTGTTCGACGACCCGGCGTTCCAGGAGACGCATCGCGACTTCGGCTACACGGGAGTCGGCATCGCGGCCATCGCCCTGCTGATCGTGGCGCTCGTGGCACGCCCCGGCCGCCGGCTCCTGGGCGCGGTCGTCGTCCTGTTCGTGCTGTACATCGTCCAGACCTCGCTCCCGGAATTCCGGGATTCGTACCCGGCGATCGCGGCGCTCCACCCGGTCGTGGCCCTCGGCATCTTCGTCCTCGCGCTCCAGATCGCCCGGATGGCGACGGCGCTCGCGCGCGAGCCGGACGCCCCAGCAGCCTGATGGTCACCGTCGGTCGGCGCGGGTATGACCTGATGTACAGGTTCGGTGCCCCGTGGGAGGGCGCCGACCGGAACGAGCTGCGGTCGCTGGTGGCCGACGGTCGCTGTGCTGCCGAGACGTTGCGCCGACCTGGCGAGCCCGCCGCTCGCGCCATCGACCTCGGCTGTGGCGCCGGGTCGGTCGCGATGGAGCTCGCCGAGGCCGGTTTCTCCGTGGTCGGCGTGGATTTCTCGGCGGTGGCCTTGCGCAAGGCGCGGGCCGCGGCGGCGAAACGGGGTCTCGGGCCGGAGCGACTGACGCTGGTGTCGGGCGATCTGACCGCGGGGCACGTCGACGGCGTCGATGGGCCGTTCGACCTGCTCGTGGACTACGGGACGCTCGACGATCTGCCGGCCGCAGGGCGAGAGGCCCTCGCCGGCTACGTCACGCGGCTCGCACGGCCGGGTTCGCGCTTCTTCCTGTTCGCGTTCCTGGGGCGACCCGAGGACCTGCCGCGCTTCAGCTTCGGCGGTCCCTCGCGAGCGTTCCCCGGGCTCGTTCCCGGCGAAGTCGAGCGATTGTTCGAGCCAGCGTTCCGGATCGAGGTCATCGAGCCGCCGACGCGGACGCGGCACGTCGCCACGTACCTGATGGAACGCGCCGGGCCCGGCTGAGGCGCCTCGCGCCCGCTCAGGAGCGGACGAGCGCGTAGACCGGGCGGGCCCCATCGAGGCCCTTGAGCTCGTGCGCCCCGCGGTCCTCGAGTCGGAGGCCGGACCCATCGAGCAGGTCGCGCGTCGTCCCCGACACGAGGACCTCGCCCGGACCGGCGAGGGCCGCCACCCGCGCGGCCGCGTGGACGGCGACCCCGCGCGCGTTGCCGCCGGCCAGGTTGACCTCGCCGGTGTGGAGACCGGCCCGGATCTCGACGCCGAGCGGCCGGACCGCGTCGGTCATCGCGGCCGCACAGCGGACGGCTCGCGCCGCGCTGTCGAAGAGGGCCAGGAACCCGTCTCCGGTCGTCACGATCTCGCGGCCACGGAACCGGTCGAGCTCGCCGCGCAGCGTGTCGTTGTGGTCCAGCAGCAGCCGCCGCCACGCCTTGTCGCCGAGCCGCGCGAGCGTCGCCGTCGAATCGACGATGTCGGTGAACAGGATCGTCGCCAGCGTCCGCTCGTCCTCCTCGTCGGGGGCGATCCCGAACAGGCGCGCGCTGGCGAACTCGACCGAGTCGAACACCTCGTCGCCGACGATCCAGGCGTCGTGACCCGGCGGGATCTCGTAGGCGTCGCCGGCCACGATGTCCATCTCCGTGCCGTCGTCCATCAGGACGTGGAGGTGCCCGGCGATCACGTAGCCGAGATGGCGATTGACGCACGACGGCGTGTCGACGACGGGCTTGACGACCTCCGACCAGCGCCAGCCGGGCTCCCAGACGAACCGCCCGACCGAGGTCTCGTCGAGGTTGACGATGTCGACGTGGCCCATCGAGAACTTCCGGACCTGGTCCGGACCCGAAAAGCTCTTGCGCTGCAGACGTGGCACGTCGGCGCATTGTGCGTCGTGGCGCGGGAGCGCTGGCTAGACTGCCCGGCATGAAGGTCGCCCATGTCCGCGAACGACACGCCCCCGCGGGCGCACCCTGGCGGCTGGCGGCCGCGCTCGATGCGGAGGAGGACCCGCGTCGCTGGCTCGACCTCGAGGTGGCCCGTCGACGCGCGGTCGGCGCGCGACCCACCCTGGCACACGACGCGATCGCTCTTCCGCCAGCCGGTGACGACGCTCGACGATCATCTCGCGCGCGGCCTCCGCGTCGAGGCGCTGCGCGACCTGGTCGACGGCTTCGAGCCGCGCGACGAGGACGACGACGCCGTCCTGGCCGCCACCGACGTCGCCTTCGGTCCGCCGGTGCTGCGGCCGCCGTCGGTCCGCGACTTCTACGCGTTCGAGGGCCACGTCCGGACGATGTGGGAGCGGCGCGGCGGCGAGATCCCGGAGGCGTGGTTCCGGATCCCGGTCTTCTACTTCAGCAACGTCTCGGAGATCCGCGGGCCGGACGAGCCGGTCTGGTCGCCGGCCGCGTCGCACGAGCTCGACTACGAGCTCGAGGTCGCGGCCGCTGATCGACACGCCGGCGGCGGACCTGTCGCCCGACCGCGCCGAGGAGGCGATCGGCGGGTTCACGATCTTCGACGACTGGTCCGCGCGGGACCTCCAGCGCGAGGAGACCGCGGTCCGGCTCGGCCCGGCCAAGGGCAAGGACTTCGCCAGCTCGTTCGGGCCGTGGCTGGTCACGCCCGGACGAGCTCGCCGACGCCCGCCGAGGCACCGGCTACGACCTGGCCATGACCGCCGAGGTCAACGGCACCGAGACCAGCCGCGGCCGCTGGTCCGACGCGCAGTTCTCGTTCGGCGACATGCTCGCCCGCGCGTCGGCGGACGCGCGGCTCCGGCCCGGCGACCTGGTCGGCAGCGGGACCGTCGGCTCGGGCTGCCTGCTCGAGGTCCGCGATGCCACGCTCGGCCGCTATCTCGAGCCCGGCGACGAGGTCGTCCTGCGGGTCGAGCGACTCGGTGCCCTCCGGTCGCCCGTCATCGAGCGGCCCGACCTGAATCTGGCGAACGCGAAAGATCGAACCTTTGGCGCAGCGATCGACTCATCGGGGGTAGTGCGTCCAGGTCGGACGCGATGAGGGAGGACCGGCGAGTGCAGCAAGCGCTCCTGGACCTGGCTCGACGAGGGGATGAGGAAGCGTTCGCCGACCTCGCACGTGCGGTCGGCGATCGGCTGATGGCGATCGCGTTCAGGATCCTGCGCGACGCCGATCGAGCCGAGGACGCCGTCCAACAGACGCTCGTCACCGCCTGGCGGGAGCTGCCGACGCTGCGCGACGACGACCGGTTCGACGCCTGGCTGCGGCGGATCCTCGTCCACGCGTGCTACGCGGAGGCGAGGCGGCGGCGCAGCTGGGCCGCCAACGTCCGGGTCCTGCCGACCGACGGGCCGGCCGGGCGGGACGACACCGCCACGGTCATCGACCGCGATCTGCTCGAGCGCGGCTTCCGGCGCGTGTCGCCGGAGCAGCGCGCGATCTTCGTCCTGCACCACTACGTCGGGTTGACGCTCCCCGAGATCGCCGACGAGCTCGGCGTCCCGCTGGGGACGGTCAAGTCCCGGCTGCACTACGCCACCACAGCCCTCCGGGCGGCTCTCGAAGCCGATGCCCGGACCGCGACATCGACGGAGCGTCTGGCATGACCATCGAGCGCGACTTCGACCGGATCGCCAAGGCCTGGCTGGCCGACGGTCCGGCCGAGCTTCCGGAGCGCGTGCTCGACGCCGTCGTCGACGAGATCCACCTGACTCGACAACGGCGCGCGGTTCGTGCGCCCTGGAGGTTCCCTGTCATGACGACTCCCAGCCGCGTCGGCGCGGCCGCCGTTGTCGGCATCCTCGCCGTCGGCGGCCTGCTGCTCATCACAAGACCGGGGCAATCCGCCGTCGCAGGCCCCAGCCCCAACTCGGGCGTCGCTGCAACAGCCTCGCCGACTGCCCCGGCGTCGGTCGCATCGGTCCCGGCGCTCGACCGGGACGTTCACGTCGCAGCGACATGGCTACACGGTGCGGTATCCGGCCGGCTGGACCGCGACACCGGCCACGACGTCCTGGACGACCGGCACCTGGACGTCGCCGGGCGACCCTGCCCTCGACGCGATCGGGTCGTCCGATGCTCGGCTCGTCGGTCGCCTCCCAGCCCTTGACGGCCAGTCAGTCTCCGGACTCGTGGCTCGCGACCTACTGTCACTACGCTGCGGCTGCGTCGTGCGGCACGACGATCACGATCGGCGGCGAGACGGGCTCTCTCGCGCAGAACGGGGGCGTTGACGCCGGCCCGAGTGTCGCGGTCGGTGGCGTCCTCTTCGACGCTGCGGTCGTGGTCGACCGTCGCGGCTACGAATTCACCCTCGACGGCCATGTCGATCGAGCGTTGTTCGACGCCCTTCTGGCTTCGGTGTCCTTCGACGCCGCGGGTGCGATCGATCTCCAGGATCTGCCGCCGCTGACCGGGACGTTCCGGTCACCGATGTACGGGTATTCGATCCCGATCGCGTCTGGCTGGACGACGACAGCCGGGACCAGGGTCTGGACGGGGACGGACGACAGCCTGCCCGGGGTGGTCGACGAGATCGTGGTCAGCGGCACGGACACGTCCATCAGCGGGACGTCGCAGGCACTGCCGGCCGGCACCACGTTCGACGCGTGGAGGAACGTTCTGTACCAGCAGACGTTCGGGAACGTTCCGGCACGGCTGCGAAGGTGGTGATTCGGCGACGTGGCCAGAGCTCCAGATCGGACCGGCGACGGGCCGATTGCAGCAGCTGTGCAACGCCGCGCTCGCATACGTCTTCGTCGATGGGCGAGCCTACGAATTCGGCTGGGGCAACAGCACGTTCGACGCCGGGCAGCACCTGAGCCAGGGGGCGTGGGAGGCGTTGCTCAGGTCGGTGACCTTCGACCCGTCGAGCGCGAAGCGCTGACAGTCGTGCCCGTCGCGGGCGACGCGCCGGTCCGTCCGCGACCGAGGTCGTTCTGCGCGATCGCGACGCGCATACCATCGACGGGCCATGGCGACTCTCGACCATCGCCCGATGACCGTCGACGACTGGCCCGACGTCCGGCGCATCTACGCCGAGGGCATCGCGACCGGCGACGCCACCCTCGAGCGCGAGGCGCCCGACTGGGCTCACTTCGACCGGTCGCACCCGACCGACTGCCGGTTCGTCGCCCGCGACGCGGACGGGCGCGACGCTCGGCTGGACGGCGCTCGGCGGCTACTCGTCGCGCAAGGTCTACGCCGGCGTCGCCTGGGAGAGCGTCTACGTCGCGGCCGACGCGCGCGGCCGCGGCGTCGGCCGGGCGCTGCTCGAGGCGCTCATCCCGGCCTCGGAGGCGGCCGGCTACTGGACCCTGTTCGCGGGCGTCATCGCCGAGAACGCCGCCAGCCTGGCGCTCCACGAGCGGGTCGGCTTCCGGCGGGTCGGCGTCCAGGAGCGGATGGGCCAGGACGCACACGGTCGCTGGCGCGACGTCGTCCTGCTCGAACGACGGAGCCCGATCGTCGGCCGCGACTGACGGCGCGACGCACTGAACGTTTGCCAGACTGACCACCGTCATATGGTGATATCCGCGGCCACCTCGGTCGCGGCACCCGGAGGTCGATGGTGGATCGAGACCTCGTCGAGCAGGCCCGTCAGGGCGATCGTGAGGCGTTCGCCGTCCTGGTGCACCAGGTCAGCGATTCGCTCTACGCGGTGGCTCATCGGATCCTGCGCGACCCGGCTCTCGCCGAGGACGCTCTGCAGAACGCCCTCGTGCTCGCCTGGCGCCGGCTTCGGCACCTGCGCGAACCCGACCGCTTCGAGGCGTGGATCCATCGGATCCTCGTCCACGCCTGCTACGACAAATCGCAGCGGGCGCGCCAATGGACGGCCAACGTCCGCGTCCTGCCCCTCGATGGGCCGAGTACGCCGGATGGCACAGCCGTCATCGCCGACCGCGACGAGCTGGAGCGGGCATTCCGCCGGCTCCCGATCGACCAGCGGGCGGTGTTCGTCCTGCACCACTACCTCGGGCTGCCGCTCGTGGAGATCGCCGAGATGCTCGAGATCCCCGCGGGCACGGCCCGATCGCGCCTGCACTACGCCACGCGCGCACTCCGTGACGCCCTCATGGCGGACGCGGAGCCGACCGCGGTCCACGGAGGACGTCTCGCATGACCGACGACCGCTCGCTCGAACGCGCCGCTCGGTCGTGGCTCGAGATCGGCCCGACCCAGGCGCCTCGACCGCGCCGTCGAGGCCGCTCTCCTCCGCATCGAAACCACACCACAGGAACGGGATCTGCGGATCCCGTGGAGGTTGCCCACGATGCCCACGCCCGCCCGCGTCGCCGCGGCCGCCGTGATCGGCGTGCTGCTGATCGGCGGCGCCGTTACCTCGTTCTCTCGGAGCCGAGTCGACCCCGATCGGGGCTGCCGGGGCCATCACCGACGGTCGTGATCGACGGTCGGCGTCCGATCGCGTGCGTCGATCCCGGCCGTCGCACGATCGACGGCCGGATCCAGGTCGGCCAACCAGTCGCCCCGCGCTGGTTCGCTGTCCGACGGCCGACGTCGCTCTGGGTCCACGAGCCCTCGAACCTGGTCGTGTGGATCTGGCGACGTCCGCCATCACGGGACAGGTCCCCACGAACCCGCTGGAGTACGGCTATGTGACGACCGGAGCCGGGGCCGTCTGGCGACGGACTGGGGACGCGACGCCTTCAGGTCGACCCGGTCGCCGACCAGGTCGTCGGGTCGATCGGGCTCGTCGGATCGGCACCGGCAGGCGTCGCGTGACCGCAGGCGCGTGTGGGTCGCCGACGAGCACATGAAGCGGTACGCGATCGATCCCACGACCAACCGCGTCGTCGCGAGATCCCGGTCGGCCGCCGGAGCGCGTCTCGGGCCGCAGATCATGACGGCGGGTCCCGGTGGCGTCTGGGACGTCCAGAACAGGCGCGGTGGTGCGGATCAATTCCGCGACGAATCAGGTCGGCTGCGGCGCCGCTGGACGGCCCGTGGCGAGCAGAGTTCGAGGCTGGATCGACCACGACGACACGACGGACAAGAACACCAACAGCCGGATCTTCATCGTCAACGCGGACGACAGCGGGCTCCACGACATGGGCCTGCCGACCGGGACACCGTGGGGCGACCCGGACTGGTCGCCGGACGGATCGCGGTCGTGTCAGTTCAGGCCGATCGATGACTTCAACGTCGCGACCGTGGAGGTCGTACGTGCGAAACCCGATGGGAGCGACTGAAGCAACTCACGCAGGGGTCCTGTGGCGGCTGCGGCGCGCCGTCGTGGACATCGACGGCGCACATATCCTGTTCTGGGGTCCGACCACGTTCTTCAGATGGACCCGGACGGTGGCAATCAGCGCCCGATCAACGCCGAGAAGCTCACGTTCTTTGGCGACAAGCTCGGCTATGGCTACTACGGGTACCTCCAGCCGACATCCTGACCCGGACTCCGGCATCGGCACGACCTAGACTGGCCTCCTCGGACCCGAGGAGGCCAGTCGCTCGATGTTCTACGTCGCCCGCGGCAGCATCCCGCACACGCGCCACACCCAGCATCGCGCGCCCGACGGCTCGCTCTACGCCGAGGAGCTGTTCGGCGTCGAGGGGTTCACCGGCCGGAGCTCGCTGCTCTACCACGTGACGCCGCCGACGCGGACGCACCGGATCGAGCCGGTCGCGCGACGATCCGGCTCGAGGAGGCCGACGACGGCTACCACCACCACCGACTGATCGACGCCGCCGGCGTCGAGCCGGCCGGCGACGCGGTGACCGGCCGGATCCCGCTCTTCTTCAACAACGACGTCGTGATGGGCGTCGTCCGGCCCGCCGAGGCGATGCCCGAGACGGTCTTCTATCGCAACGGCGAGGCCGACGAGATGCTCTACGTCCACGAGGGCGAGGGCCTGCTCGACACGGTCTTCGGGCCGATCCGCTACGGCCCGGGCGACTACCTCGTCCTGCCGATCGGCACGACCTGGCGGCTCGCCCCGGACGCCGGCAGCGACCAGCGGATGCTCTATCTCGAGTGCCCGTCGGAGATCGAGGCGCCGAAGCGCTATCGCAACGACTACGGCCAGCTCCTCGAGCACTCGCCCTACTCGCAGCGCGACATCCGGCTGCCCGACGACGGTCCCCGCCACGGACCGACGACGGCGACTTCGTGGTCCACGTCAA
Source organism: uncultured Chloroflexia bacterium (assembly GCA_963813225.1). Lineage (GTDB taxonomy): Bacteria > Chloroflexota > Limnocylindria > Limnocylindrales > CSP1-4 > SPCO01. The sequence continues at coordinate 830,451 of CAWEYB010000001.1, forward strand.
GATGCGCAGCCGGCTGACCGCCTACCACTACACGCATCACCCGTTCGACGTCGTCGGCTGGGACGGCTACCTCTGGCCGTTCGCGTTCAACATCGGCGACTTCCAGCCGATCACCGGGCGCGTCCACCAGCCGCCGCCGGTCCACCAGACGTTCGCGGCGCGCAACTTCGTCGTCTGCTCGTTCGTGCCGCGCAAGTTCGACTACCACCCGCTGGCGATCCCGGCGCCGTACAACCACTCGAACATCAACAGCGACGAGGTCATCTACTACGTCGCCGGCAACTTCATGAGCCGGCGCGGCGTCGGCATCTCGTCGTTCACGCTCCACCCGGCCGGCATCCCGCACGGCCCGCATCCGGGCACGGCCGAGGCGTCGATCGGCAAGGAGGCGACCGAGGAGCTGGCGGTGATGGTCGACACGTTCCACCCGCTCCGGATCACGCGGCAAGCGGCCGCCCTCGAGGACGGCCGCTATCCGTATTCGTGGCTGCCGGCCGAGGACGCCTCCGGCGAGGCCCGCGAGCTGACCGAGCGCGGGCCGGAGGCGTTCCCCGACTGAGCGTCGGGTCGAGCCGCGCTCGGCGTCGACGGGGCTCGCGCTTGCGACCCGGCGAACCGGACGGTGTGCTCGCCGGTGGAACGTGACCGTCGACAGAAACGCCGTGGAGAGCGGTTGTCCCGTCGTTCGTCGATAGATCAAGAAGATTCGCGCTGACCGACGAGGACGATACACCTGTGGTCGTGGCAAAGGCACGTGCTCGGAGCCGCGACGGTCGCGATGACCGGGCAGGAGTCCGTCGACGGCTCGTCGGCTGGCAGCTGATCCGGGCAGACCCGGACGTTCGCGGTGATGGACGGGCGCGACGTACTGCGGTGCAGGTGCCGATCGTCAGGACGGTCGCGGGTCGCCGACGGGCCGGGCTGGCCGGATCGCCGGGCAGGACGCATCGTCGATAGGTAGGCTTCGACGAGGCGGCACCGCCGAACGGCGGACGCTCGGGTCGTTCGCGCCTCCAGCACGCGACGATGTACAACTGCCGCCGACGGGTATGAAGGCCTGCGTGTCGCTCGTGAACTGCACGAGTCGGCCGGCTTGGCCATCCATGCTCGCCGGGACCGTGCTGCTCTGCAGGGCGCGGGCAAATCTGGATCGATCTTGGCGCAGTAGGCCGGATCCACGCATCGCCGTCGTCCCTTCGGGAGAGCGACCGACCAAGCCGATACGCCGACGTCACCGGCAGGCGACTGGAACGTCTCGGTTCCTGGAGGGGGGCAGCACGTCGTGTCCGCGGAAACGCCCAAAGGCGGTCGGACGGGATCACCGTCCAGTCGGCCGGGTGGCCGATGGTGAACCCATAGCGAGTCGAGGTGTAGGTCGTCCACGTCGACGTGTCCAACGGACCCGGCGCCGCGGACGGCGATGGCGACGGTGGCGCTGACGGCGCGACGGATGCCGGCGCCGTCGATGGCGACGGCGTCGGACCGCCGCCGCCGACTCCAGAGGCAGGTGGTCTCACGAGGAATGCGCCAGCGAGGACGACGACGACGATCGCCGCCGCCCCGAGGGCGAGCCTGGGAAGAGTGGTCATGGTGAACCTCCGCGGCAGGCGCGAGGCATGCCGCTGCTTGATCGATGGGAAGGCGGCCAGGACGATGTCGAGCGCCTGGTCGGGTGCGTTGTTGGGGTCGTCCTCCAGCCAGTCCGCGATGCGGGGGTCGAAGGTCGTCAGGTCGTGCGGGGTCATGCTGGACGCTCCTGAGATGTGGCCACGGACGGAGCGTCCGCATCGAGCGCGACCCGCAGCTGACGGATCGCGTAGTGGAGGCGGGACCGCGCGGTCCCGACGGGGATATCCAGCGTGGCCGCGATCTCGGTCAGCGGATACCCGAGGTGGTGATGGAGCACGACGACCGCCCGCTGTTCCGGTGTCAGCAGACCGAAGGCGCGCTCGAGCTCGTCTCGGCGGACGACCGAGGTCGCCACGTCGGGGATGTCGGGAGGAACGATCGAGAGGACCTGCACCCGGCTGACCCAGCGCCGCTGGGTACGTGATTCGACGTAGCAGGCGTGGACCACGATCCGATACAGCCATGCCTCGAAGCGATCGAGGTCACGCAGGGTCGGGAGGTCGCGCCAGGCGCTCAGGAGGGCCTGTTGGGTGGCGTCCTGGGCGCGATGCGGGTCGCGCAGGATGCGATACGCCAGCGCGTAGCAGCGATCGACGTGATCGGTCGCCAGCGAGGCGAATGCCTCCTGGTCGCCCTGCGCAGCACGCTCGACGAGCCCGCTTTGCACGTTACCGGTCACCTCGGCTCGCAGCCCGTCTGGCCGCGTCACAGAGTATGGAACCGGCTGACGAGGAAACGTTCAGAAGCACGCTGCGTCGACCGCCACCGGTCCGTCGTTGCCAGCCGGAACCGGACCACGGGGTCGGTCGGTCGGGACGACCGAGGCATTCCGCCAGCCGCGCAGAGACGGCACGATGCCCACATGGTTCGCCACCGACTACGCCGCCTGGGCATCGCCGTGCCAGCGCTCCTGCTCGTCGGGGGTCTCCTGTCGCCGGCCGCGGCGCTTGCCGCCACGGACTCCGACCACGACGGCCTCCCGAACACGTGGGAACGGACCTGGTCGCATACGAACCCGTATCGCGCGGACAGCAACGGGAACGGGATCGCCGACGGCCGCGAGGACCCCGACCATGACGGGCTGACCAACCGGCAGGAGTACCTGTCCGGGACGAACCCGCGCAGCGCCGACAGCGACCACGACGGGATCCGAGACGGGCGAGAGGACCGCGATCACGACGGTCTTCGGAACGCCTTCGAGTTCCTGGCCGGGACCTCGCCGCGATATGCCGACAGCGACCACGACGGCATCACAGACGGCCACGAGAGCCCCGACCATGACGGGCTGTCCAACCTCACCGAGCAGCGCATCGGCACGAACCCGCGGGTCGCGGACACGGACCACGACGGCTGGTCGGACGGTGCCGAGTACCGGGCGGGCACGGATCCGCGCAAGTTCTCGAGCCACCCGAAGGCGACGACAGCGCCCGACCCCGACACCCACGCCTACACCCACACCCACACCGACGCCCACCCCCACCCCGACCCCGACGAGCGGCGGCGCGGGCGGCGCCCCGACACTGGCCGGTGCTCCGGGCTGCCCGATCTTCCCGATCGACAACGTCTGGAACAAGCCCATCGACACCCGCCCGGTCGCCTCGGACTCGGCGACGATGATCGGGACGATCGGGCTCGACCGCGGCCTGCACATGGACTTCGGGTCGTTCGCGGGCTACGGCATCCCGTACCAGGTCGTGACGGCGTCGACGCCGCGCTCGACCGTCACGTTCGACTACGACGAGGATTCCGACCACGTCCCGTATCCGATCCCGGCGAACCCTCTCCAGGAAGCGGGCTCCGACGGCCACATCCTGATGGTCGACAAGGACGCCTGCCACCTGTACGAGCTGTTCGACGCGCGGCAGGTCGGTGGGGCGTGGCAAGCGGGCAGCGGTGCGACCTGGGACCTTCGCTCGAACGCGCTCCGCCCGGCGGGCTTCACCAGCGCGGACGCCGCGGGCCTGCCCATCCTCCCCGGCCTCGTGCGCTACGAGGAGGTCGCGGCCGGCCGGATCGCCCACGCGCTGCGGTTCACCACGAACGTGACGCGCATGGCGTACATCTACCCGGCCACCCACTACGCCAGCTCGCAGACATCGACCTCGCTGCCGCCGATGGGACTCCGCGTCCGGCTCAAGGCGTCGTTCGACACCAGCGGCTTCTCGCCCCAGGCCCGGGTCATCGCGGACGCGCTCAAGCGCTACGGGATGATCCTCGCCGACAACGGCTCACCGTGGTATGTCACCGGCGCGAGCGACCCGCATTTCGACGACGACGTGATGCACGAGCTCGACGTCGTCACCGGGCGCGACCTCGAGGTCGTCGACACGACCGGGCTGGTCAACGGCTCGTAGTCGGGGCGTCCGCCGGCACGTCGCACACCGCCGACCGGCGACGGGCATCATGGCGGCATGACCGACCAGACCGCCCGACCGCCCGTCCCCGGCGTCATCGACCTCCACGACCGGCTTCGAGCCGGCGAGACCCTGTTCGGGTCGTTCGTCGGGCTGGGCTCGCCGGTCGCGACCGAGATCGTCGCCCGGGCCGGCTTCGACTGGCTGATCATCGACCTCGAGCACGGCGCAGGCACCGAATCCGAGCTGCTCGGCCAGCTCCACGCGACGGGTGCGACGAAGACGGCTGCCCTCGTGCGACCGCAGTCGGGCGAGCGGCTGCGGATCGGGCGGGCGCTCGACCTCGGTGCGCACGGGATCATGGTCCCGCGCGTGGATCTCCCCGAACAGGCGCGCGAGGCGGTCTCGTTCATGCGCTACCCGCCGGATGGCGTCCGCGGCCTGGCGCTGTCGACACGCGGCGCCGGTCTCGGTCAGCTGGGGCACGGCGACATCCCGGCCATCAACCGGCGGATCCTCGGGATCATCCAGATCGAGTCGCCGAGCGCGGTCGAGCACGCGGCGGAGATCGCCGCCATCGACGGCGTCGACGTCCTGTTCGTCGGCCCGACGGACCTGTCGCACAGCCTCGGGGTCCCGGGCCGGTTCGACGACCCGCGCTACCTCGACGCCGTCCGGGCCGTGCTCGCCGCGACCGAGGCCGCCGGCAAGACGGCCGGGATCCTGCTCTACGACCCCGCCGTCATCGCCCGCCATCTCGAGCTCGGGTTCCGGTTCATCGGGCTCGGCGCGGACGGCGGCTACGTGGCATCGGGCGCGCGGGCGATGCTGGCGGCCGCGCGAGCCTGACGTCCCGGCACCGCGCCTGACCGCTGCGCCGTTTCAGTCCTCGGTCGGTGCCTCGGCATCGAGCGGCATCGCCGGCTCGGGCGCACCCTCGCGGACGCGGCGCCGTCTGCGCGACCACGACGCCGACCATGATGCAGGCCGCCCCGAGGAACTGGATCGGGGCGAGGTACTGGCCGAGGAAGACCCAGGCGAGGACCACGATGATGAGCGGCTCGACCGTGCTGATCAGGGCGGCCCGGGCGGCGCCGATGCGGCGCACCGCGGCATAGAACGCCTGGATCGCCAGGAACGATGCCAGGAACCCGATCGCCGACAAGCTCCGGCCAGGCGCCGGCGGGGACCGCGCGCGGATCGAGCGAGCCGCCGGTCACGATCGTGAAGCACGCAGTAGGCGACGGCGGTCGCGGTGATCATGATCGCCGTCGTGGCCGCCGCGTCACGGGTCGAGCCGACGCGGGCGGTGTCCTCGCTGGCCAGCCGGTCCCGGCGCTCGCCCGACAGCCGCGCCGAGGCGATGATCCAGATCGCGTAGATGAGCGACGAGGCCATCAGCAACAGGAAGCCGTCGAGCGGCGGTGCCTCGGACAGGTCGATGCCGCCGAGAGCCAGGACGACGCCGACGGTCGCCAGCGCCAGGGCGATCCACGGCCGGCGTCCGGGCAGCCGCGTCGCGAAGCGGATGGACAGGATGGCGACGAAGACCGGGTAGGTGTAGACGATCACGCTGGCCAGCCCGACCGGGACCGTCTCGAGGGCGGCGTAGTACGTCCCCGCGTTGCCGGTGAACAGCACGCCCAGGGCGATCGTCACGGCCAGCTGCCGCCGGTCGAGGTTCCGCACCGCCGATCGGCGGGCGGGCGACACGGCGACCCATGTCCAGGCCAGCGCCGTGCCGATCAGGAACCGCCAGGTGACGAGGCCGAGCCAGCCCATCCCGGTGTCGTAGACCGGGCGTGACAGGACCGACGCCGAACCGAACGAGAAGGCGGTGAGGACGACGAGGGCGATCCCCGTGGCCTGACGACGATCCACGCTCCGAGGCTAGCAGGACGCGCCGCGCGGGGACCCTCGGGCTCGCACGCGGCCGCTTCGCACTACACTTGAGCGCGTGACCGACCTGACCGAAGCCGCCGTCCTGCGGCGTATCCCGTCCGTCTCCGAAGAGCGCCTCCGCTCGCTCAGCCGCCGCCAGCCCGTGACCGTCGCGCCGGGCACGTCGCTGGCCGACTGCGTCCGGGCCATCCAGCGCAGCGGAACGGGCGATTCGGTGTTCGTGTGCGACGCCGCCGGCCGCCTCCTCGGCGTCCTGACCGAGCGCGACATCTTCGGCCGGATCGTCGGCGGCAACGTCGACCTGGACCAGCCGGTCGAGAGCCTCATGACGACCGATCCGCACACGCTCGATCTCGACCAGACGATCCGCGACGCGATCATCCTGATGCGCACCGGGCGCTATCGGAACGTGCCGGTCGTCGACGCCGACGGCCAGCTCGTCGGGGTCGTCCGCCAGTCGGACATCATCCGCTACCTGGCCGAGTCGTTCCCCGAGGAGCTGCTCAACCTGCCGCCGCGGACCAACCAGCGCATCAAGGAGCCGGAAGGCGCGTGACAGCCACCAAGGAGCTCGACGCGGACATCCGGGAGCTCGAACGGGTCACCATCCGCTTCGCCGGCGATTCCGGCGACGGGATGCAGCTGACCGGCACCCAGTTCACCCGCACCGCGGCGGTGTTCGGCAACGACATCAGCACGCTGCCCGACTTCCCGGCCGAGATCCGGGCACCGGCCGGGTCGCTGCCCGGCGTGTCGGGCTTCCAGATCAGCTTCTCGTCGTCGGACATCCACACGCCGGGCGACCAGCCCGACGTCCTGGTGGCGATGAACCCGGCCGCGCTCAAGACGAACATCGGCGACCTGCCGGCGGGCGGCGCGCTGATCGTCAACAGCGACGCGTTCACCCAGCAGAACCTCAACAAGGCGGCCTACGCGAGCAATCCGCTGACCGACGGCTCGCTCAAGTCCTACACCGTCTTCGAGGTCCCGATCACGACCCTCAACGAGCGCTCGCTCGACGGCCTCGACATGACCAGCAAGCAGAAGGACCTGACCAAGAACTTCTTCGCCCTCGGGCTGATGTTCTGGCTGTACGAGCGCAGCCAGGAGCCGACGATCCACTGGATCGACGAGAAGTTCTCGGCCCGACCGGTCGTCGCCGAGGCGAACAAGCGGGCGCTCAAGGCGGGCTACGCGTTCGGCGAGACGACCGAGATGTTCCACACCCACTACCGCGTCCGGCCGGCCAAGCTCGACCCGGGCGTCTACCGGAACATCACCGGCAACGAGGCGACCGCGCTCGGCTTCCTGACCGCGTCGCGCCTGGCCGATCGCCAGCTGTTCTACGGCTCGTACCCGATCACCCCGGCCTCGCGACATCCTCCACCAGCTGTCGGGCTACAAGACGTTCGGGGTCAAGACCTTCCAGGCCGAGGACGAGATCGCCGCGATCGGCGCGGCGATCGGCGCCTCGTACGGCGGCGCGCTGGCGCTGACCGCCTCGTCCGGTCCGGGCATCGCGCTCAAGACCGAGGCGATGGGCCTCGCGGTCATGGTCGAGCTGCCGCTCGTCGTCATCGACGTCCAGCGCGCCGGCCCGTCGACCGGGATGCCGACCAAGAACGAGCAGGCGGACCTGCTGCAGGTCATGTTCGGCCGCAACAGCGACTCGCCGCTGCCGATCGTCGCGCCGGCCACGCCCGGCGAGTGCTTCGACCTCGCCATCGAGGCCTGCCGGCTCGCGCTCAAGTACATGACCCCGGTCGTCTACCTGTCGGACGCCTTCCTGGCGACCGGCTCGGAGCCGTGGCACATCCCGTCGTTCGACGACCTGCCGCGGATCGGCGTCGACGAACGCGACCGACCCGGCCACGTTCCGGCCGTACCAGCGCGACCCCGACACGCTGGCCCGGCCGTGGGCCGTGCCCGGCACGCCCGGCCTCGAGCACCGCATCGGCGGTCTCGAGAAGGCCGACATCACCGGCAACGTCAGCTACGACCCGGACAACCACCACCGGATGCAGCTCTACCGGCAGGCCAAGGTCGCCGGCATCGCCAACGACATCCCGCCGCTCGACGTGTTCGGGCCCGACCACGGCGAGCTGCTGATCCTCGGCTGGGGCTCGACCTACGGCGCCATCCGCTCGGCGGTCGAGCGCCTGACGGCGGACGGCAGGTCCGTCGCCCACGCCCACCTGCGCCACCTCAACCCGTTCCCGGCCAACACCGAGGACGTGCTGCGCCGCTACAAGCGCGTGCTCATCCCGGAGGTCAACCTGGGCCAGCTGCTGATGCTCATCCGGGCCCGCTACCTGATCGACGCCGTCGGCTACGACAAGGTCCGCGGCAAGCCGTTCCGCATCGCCGAGATCGTGGACGAGGCCGAACGCATCCTCGCCGAGGGAGCCTCATGACCGAGACGAACGGGCACGCCGCCCCGGCTGCCGGCCAGCCCGCGCTCAGCCCGGAGAACGCGGCGGTCATCCAGCTGACCCGCAAGGACTTCGTGTCCGACCAGGAGGTGCGCTGGTGCCCCGGCTGCGGCGACTACTCGATCCTGGCCCAGACCCAGAAGGTGATGCCCGACTTCGGGTACAAGCGCGAGAACATCGTGTTCATCTCGGGCATCGGCTGCTCCGGCCGGCTGCCGTACTACATGAACACGTACGGCTTCCACACCATCCACGGCCGCGCGCCGACGCTCGCGACCGGGCTCAAGGCGGCCCGCCCCGACCTGATGGTCTGGGTCATCACCGGCGACGGCGACGCGCTGTCGATCGGCGGCAACCACGTCATCCACTCGATGCGCCGCAACGTCGACATCAACCTGGTCATGTTCAACAACCGGATCTACGGCCTGACCAAGGGCCAGGCGTCGCCGACCTCGGAGTTCGGCAAGCGGACCAAGTCGACGCCGGCCGGGACGATCGACACGCCGATCATGCCGCTGACGATCGCGCTCGCCGCGGAGGCGAGCTTCGTCGCCCGCTCGGTCGACACGCACACCGAGCATCTCCAGGACACGCTCGAGCGCGCCGGCCGCCACAAGGGCAGCGCGTTCGTCGAGGTCCTCCAGAACTGCAACATCTTCAACGACGGGGCGTGGCGCGACTTCACCGACCGCGAGGTCCGCGAGGACCGGATGCTCGTCCTCGAGCACGGCAAGCCGATGATCTTCGGCAAGGACCGCGACAAGGGCATCCGGCTGATCGGCCTGCACCCCGAGGTCGTGACCATCGGTGAGAACGGCGTCACCGAGGCGGACCTGCTCGTCCACGACGAGAAGGCCGAGGAGCCCTACCTCGCGCTGATGCTGTCGCGCATGTTCTGGCCGGACTATCCCGTGCCGGTCGGCGTCCTGCGCTCCGTCGACCGACCGACCCACGACAAGCTCATCGAGGACCAGATCGCGACCGCCATCGCGAAGAACGGGGCGGGCGATCTCGCCGACGTCCTCAACGGCGGCGAGACCTGGACCGTCGAGTAGGACGCGGGGAGCGGAGACGATGGACTGTCCGGTCTGCGGGTTCGAGAACCTGACGGGCGCCGAGGTCTGCGACAACTGCGGCGCGGACCTGGCCGGGACCGGGATCCCGCAGCCGGCCTCGACGTTCCACGGCCGGCTGCTCGGGGAGCATCTCGACTCGCTCGGCGCGCCGCCGCCGCTCGACCGTCGGCCCGGAGACGCCGGTGGACGTGGCCATCGCCCGGATGCACGAGGCCGAGGCGGATTGCGTTCTCGTCACCGTCGATGACCGGCTGGTCGGCATCTTCACCGACCGCGACGCCGTGGTGAAGGCGGCCGGCACGCGTCTCGACGCGTTCCAGGTCCGCGACTTCATGACACCGGACCCGGTCGTCCTCCGCCACGACGACCCGATCGCCATCGCCATCCACAAGATGGCGGTCGGCGGCTTCCGCCACATCCCGATCATCGACGACGGCCGGCCGACCGGTGTCGTGACCGCCCGCGACGTCTTCGACCACCTCGCGGAGACGTTCGACTGACGATGCGGATCGTCATCCTCGCGGATGACCTGATCTGGGCGACGCGGCTGGACGGGCTCGTCCGCGGCGCCGGCGCGGACCCCGTCGCCGTGCGATCCCTGCCCGCGCTCGAGGCGGCCCTGCCCGATGCTCGACGGCGTCGTCATCGACCTGACGGCCCGGGCCTACGACGGGATCGAGGCGGCCGAACGGGCGACGTCCGCCCGGAAGCTCGTCCTCGCGATCGGCCAGCACGACGACCCCGAGCTGCGACGACGGGCGCATGCAGCCGGGGCCGTCTTCGCGCCGTACCGCCTCGCTGAGCGACGAGCGTCGCAACTTCATCGAGCACTGGATCAAGGAGAGCTGGGATGCCGACCGGCCACATCATCGCGACCGACCGACCATCCCGGCCGCACGGTACGGCGAACGACTGGCGGCCGCCCGCGACCTGGCCGCAGAGGCGGGCTTCGCCGCGATCCTGGTCGGGGTCGGCGCGGACATGCGCTACCTGGCGGGCTATCCGGCGATGCCGCTGGAACGTCTGACGATGCTGGTCATCCCGACCGCCGGCGATGTGGCCCTGGTGGCGCCGCGCCTGGAGGCCACGCCGGCGCGGTCGTGTCCACCCGCGGCGGCCGGGCTGCTGCCGGTCGTGACCTGGGACGAGACCGACGATCCGCACGCGCTCGTGGCGACGATGGTGCGCGACGACCGTCGCGTCGCCGGACGAGGCCCTCCGGATCGCCGTGTCCGACGACCTCCCGGCGCGGCATCTGCTGCGCCTCCAGGAGCGCTGGCCGGGGCTCGGTTCGAGCTCGCCTCGCCGATCCTCGGCCGGCTCCGGATCGTCAAGGACCAGGACGAGATCGCGTTGCTGACCGAGGCCGCCCACGCCGCCGACCGCGTCGTCGCGCAGATCGCCGCCGGGCGGCTGGTCGGCCGGACCGAGGCGGACGTCGCGCGCGAGGTCCGCGAGCGGCTCATCGCCGAGGGCCACGACGAGGCGACCTTCGCCATCGTCGCGTCCGGCCCCAACTCCGCATCGCCCCATCACGAGGCGTCGGAGCGGGTGATCGCCGCCGGCGAGCCGATCGTCCTCGACATCGGCGGCACGATCGACGGCTACGGCTCGGACATCACGCGCACGTTGTGGGTGACCGGCGGGGATCCGGCCAAGGGCCCGGACGAACGGTTCCGCCACCTGTTCGGCGTCCTGCGGTCCGCCCAGGCCGCGCTCGACGGCCGCGGTCCGGCCGGGTGTCAGCCGCCGAGGCGGTCGACGCCGCCGCGCGCACCCCGATCGAGGCCGAGGGCTACGGCGAGGCGTTCTTCCACCGGACCGGCCACGGGATCGGCCTCGAGGGTCACGAGGACCCGTACATCGTCGCCGGCAACCGCGAGCCGCTCGCGCCCCGGGATGGCCTTCTCGATCGAACCCGGGATCTACCTGGACGGGCCTACGGCGCGCGGATCGAGGACATCGTGCTGTGCGGGCCGGACGGCCCGCTCGCGCTCAACGAGGCCCCGCGCGAGCTGTACGTCGTCGACGGCTGACCCGACGGCCGGTGCGGCGAGACCACGCCTCGCCCGGCCCGGTGGCCGCATGAACGGCACCCTGCGGTATCATCGGGCGACGGGTCGCGCCCGATGCGGCCCGCCGAAGCCGACCGAGACCTGATGACCACCATCGAGCCCAGCCCCCGACGCGGCGTCGCCGACCCGCATGGGACCCGACTCCAGGAGCCCAGCCCCCGATGAGCCGGCGCCATCACGGCCGTCCGCATCACGTCGCAGGCGGCGCCGTCGACGGATCCCGTCGCGCCACGAGCGTCAGCCCGGCTTCGCCATCCGGCACCGAACCGGCCGCCCCGCCGCCGGCTTCGACCGCACCTCGACGCGACCTGAACGGGCTGGACCGGTCCGGGACCTGGGCAGGCCGCTGCGACGCAGGCGGCGGCGACGCAGGCTCCGATCGCCGCGCAGGCTCCGATCGCCGCGCAGGCCCCGGCGGTCACGCCGATGCGCCGCGAGGCCGATGGACGCGGGCCGGTCGCACCGGCCGAGCCACGTCGCGACGCCCCTGACCATCCGCCGACCCACGCCAACGGTGCGCCCTCCAACGGCGCCTCGACGCAGAATCCCGACCGGAACGGCCAGTGCACCGCGCCGCAGCTGCGCCGCTTCATCAAGAGCCGCCCATACGTGCCGATGCACGAGCTGCGGCGCCGCTTCGCGATCGATGGTGACGACGACGACGTGACCTCCGTCAGGCTCGACCCGGGCTGGGTGTACGTCGGCCTGCCGAACCGCGAAGGGCTCCTCCTCGGGGACCTTCTCCGTGCCGGCGAGATCGGCTACGAGCTGTCGCTCGACCCACGCACGCCGATCGTGATCGGGGTGTATCCGATGCGGCCTATTCCCAGAGGCTGACAGTCCGGCGGCGCCAGCCGCATTCGTTGTCGCCGCTCGCTCACGCACTGGTGCGCTCGCTCCGGCTGGCCGCTTCGCGCGGCTGCCCGACGCGACTCGGCCGTCGACGGAGCGTCTTCGCCTCGAACGGGGTCGCGTTCGGGTAGACCGAGCGAAGGCGCGCGAGAAGGCCGGTGATGTGCGGGGCGGCGAAGCTGTTGCCGGTCGCCACGATCGATCCACCTTCCGCCCAGGCGATCGGCACGTCGACTCCCCACGCCCCGAATTCGACCGGCGGGTTCGGGTTGTAGAACCAGGTCAGCGGTTCCGGGATGTCGTGGGCCGCCACCGAGAAGACCGACGAGAAGACCGACGGGTAGCTCTCCTCGCCCGGGTAGTTGCTCGCCGAGCAGACCAGCAGGCTGTTCGCGAAATAGGCCTGGTCGACGAGGTCGTGGAAGGTCGCGTACAGGGCCTCGCTCTTCGACGACAGGCTCATGTTCGCGATCCCGATGTGGTTCTCGACCACGTAGTCGAGGGCATGCGCGAAGGCGATCCCCTTGCCCTTGTTGTCCGGGTTCAGGACCCGGATCGAGACGATGTCGGCCTCGGGCGCGAGCCCGTGGATGATCCCGGCGCACGCGGTCCCGTGCCCGACGACATCGCGCGCCTCCTCGTCGTCGACGACGGCCGGCTCCTCACCGGTCAGGTCGACGCGAAGGCTCCGGGTCAGCTTGCCCCCGACGGCCGGATGGCCTCCGTCGACCCCCGAATCGATGATCGCGACCGTGACGCCCTCGCCTCGTCCGGCAAGCCAGTCGCGCGGTTCGCCGCCCGAGATGACCTGTTCGACGCGCGTGAGGCCGCCGCGACGCTCCGTCTGGAACGGCTGGCTCCAGGCCGGCATGTCCCTGCTGGTCATCGTCGTTGGCGAAGTCGCCGCCCCGTGGTTTCCCGGCTGGTCGACGGCGCCATGCCGGCCGATGACGCGCAGGAGCTCGATGGCGAGCTCGCGATCGGCCGGGGAGGCGTGACGCATGCCCGCGATGGCGTCCACGAACGACCAGAACCGATCGTCGCCGGCGTGCCGGCGCGTCGCGGCGGAGACGAGCTCGCGCACCGCGGCGTCGTCCGGCGTCTCCTCGTCCGATGCGAGGACATCGGCCAGGACGATCCGGATCTCGCGCGCCCGCGCCGCCACCCGGATCGCGGTCGCGGCCTGGCGGGCGAACAGCGACGCGATGCCGATGTCCTCCATCGAGAACGGCCCGTCGAGCTTGTCGATGACCTCGAGGACCCCGACGGTCCGGTCCCCGTCCTCGAGCGGCACCGCCAGGATCGAGCGCGGCATGAACCCGGTCGACTCGGCGACCCCGCGCCCGAAGCGCGGGTCGTTCGACGGGTCCGACAGCGCGATGCTCTCGCCGGTCGAGAAGACGTAGCCCGCCAGCCCCTGGGTCGGTGGGATGGTCAGACCGACGACCGGCTCGCCCTGCGCGCCCGCGGCGACGACGAACCGGAGGTTGCCGGTCGCCTCGTCGAGGAGCGCGATCGACGCCGCCTCGGCGCGGAAGATCCCGACGGTCGCATCCACGATCGAGCGGAGCAGCGCCGTCTCCATGTCGACATCGAGCCTGACCGCCGTCTGGCCGCGGAGCGCGACCTCGCGCAGCAGGGCTCGCGCATCGGGCGAGAGGCCGCCGGGATCGTCGGAGCGTGCGCGCTTCACCATCGGGCGCGCTGCGCCATCCGCGCGACGTCGACGACGACGAGGTCGTTCGGCTCGACCCGCAGCAGGTCCTCCGACACGAGCTCGGCCACGACCCGGTTCACGCTCTGGCGCGTCCCGCCGATCATCGCCGCCAGCTCCGTCTGGGTATAGCCGCGTCCGAGGCGGACCTCTTCGGGCTGGCCGGGCGCCGCCTCCTCAGCCATCCGGGCCAGCCGGCTCGCGAGTCGCCCGGCGAGGTCGAGGAAGTGGAGCTCCGAGACATCGACCGTCAGCCGGCGGAGCTCCTGGGCGAGGGTGCGAAGGATGGCCGAGCGGAAGGCGTCGTTCCCGGCGATCAGCGGGCCGAAGTCAGGCGAGGTCAGGATGTAGGTCACGGTCGGCTCGACCGCGATGGCCGCGGCGGACCGGGGCGCGCCGTCCAGGAGCACCAGCTCGCCGAACACCTCGCCCGGTCCGAGGGTCACGAGGATCGCCTCTTCGCCTTCGGGCGATTCGATCGAGATCTTCGCCCGGCCCGAGGCGATGACGTGCATCGCGTCGCCCGGGTCGCCCTCGTGGAAGATGGTCTCGCCGGCCCGATAGCGGCGTTGCCGGAGCATCGGGGCGATGGCGGCGAGGTCCTGCTCGGCCACGCCCCGGAACAGGCGCGAGCGGCCGATGGCCTCGACGACGGCGGCCGTCTCCTTGTCAGCTCCCCCGCCGAAGCCGGTGTCGGGCATCGTGTCCGCGACTCCTGCGACTGCCGCGGACCACGGGAGTGCGGTCCGCCCATCGGAGTGTATGGCGTCGTCCATCCCCCGTGTCAGCTGCGATCCCAGGTGCCCCGATATCGATCGAGCAGCTGCGTGGTCAGTCCCGGCCCGGCGTCCACCAGCCCGAGGAACCCGTCGCGGTCCAGCGCGAACAGCCGACCGGCCGAGGTCGCCGTCACGGTCGCCGTCCGCGGCACGGAGGACAGGATGCCGATCTCCCCGAAGACCTCGCCCGGCCCCATCGTCCGAAGCTCGACGGATCGCCCGTCCACCGTCTGCGACACGGCGAACGCCCCCGAATCGATGATGTAGACCCGGTCGGCGACGTCGCCCTGCTCGATGACGCGCTGGCCCGCACCGACCTCGACCGCCTCCAGCTGCCTGGCCGCGGCCTCGATCCTGATCGGCAGGACGCCTCCGAACACGCTCGCCCTGAGCAGCTCCAGCCGGCGGGGATCGAGCCCGGAGCCGGCGAGAACGCCGGTCGGCCGGAGCACCGCGACCGCGGTCAGCCCGAGGACCGTGGACGCGACCGCGATGATGCCCAGCGCGCTCGCAACCCCGAACCGGTCTGCGATCAACGGCGCCATGAACGCCCCGGCGATCGAGGCAAGGCCACCGGGGATCTGCATCACCCCCATCGCCCGGCCACGCTCCTCGTCCGGGACGAGTCGCTGAAGGACGGTCGCCAGGATCACATCGAGCAGGAGGATCGCCCCGACCGCGATCCCGATCGCGAGGAGCGCGGGCGCCAGGTCGTGCGTCGTCCCGAGGACGACCAGCCCGACGGCACTGATGAGGCATCCCGCCACGATCCCGACATCGAGCCGACGCAGGACGACCCAGCCGGCCACCAGGCCAGCCGCGATCCCGCCGATCCCCGTCGCCGCGTTCAGCAGTCCGGTCCCGGCCTCGCCGGCTCCGAGCGAGTCGACCGCGATGACCACGGTCAGGACACCGAGCGCACCGCCGGCAAAGCTGGTCGCCGTGTCCAGCACGACGATCCCGGGGAGCCGGCGCACGATCGTGCCCCACCCGGTGGCGACCGCCGCCTGGACCTCGGCCGCGCCCTCTGTGCGGGCCTTATCTTCGGCTGCCTCGATCAGCGTCCGGCGGCTCGGCAGCGTCGCCAGCATCACCGAGACGAACGCGAACGTCAGCGCATTCAGTACGAAGGCGATGGCCAGCCCGCCCGTCGCGATGACGACTCCGGCGATCGCCGGGCCGACGAAGTAGGCGAGATTGTCGAGCGTCGCCCAGACGCTGTTGGCGGGACCCAGATCTGCCTCGTCGTCGACCAGCGACGGCAGGTAGGCCCCGATGGCCGGACCGAAGAAGGTCGAGATGCACGATGCGACGATGGCGACGGCGACGATCGACAGGACCGGCGCCCCGGCCAGGACCAGCACTGCCAGCACGACCTGGAGCGCGCCGCGGCTGACATCCGTCGCCAGCAGGATCAATCGGCGGTCGAACCTGTCCGCGATGATGCCGGCCGGCACCGACAGGATCAGATAGGGCGCGATCCGGGCTGCCCCGACGAGGCCAAGGGCCAGGGCATCGTGGGATTGCTCGTAGACGACGATGAGCATCGCGACCAGGTACAGCCAGTCGCCGACGGATGAGACGAACTCGCCGACCATCAGCCTCGCCAGCCGGGAGTTCGCGAAGACCCGGCGGTAGGCGGTCAGCATCGGCTCACCCGGACATGATGACGCGACCGGGGTGGTGCCGGCGAGTCTCGGTCACCCAGGTCGCGTCTTGTGTGGAGCGGCGGGACGAGCTCGGCAGAGCCGAGCCGTCTCAGGCGGGTCGGATCAGCGAGCCTTGTACGACTGGCCCTCGGTGTCGTCCTCTTCGGGGACGGCGCGAGCCTTGTACGACTGGCCCTCGGTGTCGTCGCCTTCGGGGACGGCGCGAGCCTTGTACGACTGGCCCTCGGTGTCGTCCCTTCGGGGACGGCGCGAGCCTTGTACGACTGGCCCTCGGTGTCGTCGCCTTCGGGGACGGCGCGAGCCTTGTACGACTGGCCCTCGGTGTCGTCGCCTTCGGGGACGGCGCGAGCCTTGTACGACTGGCCCTCGGTGTCGTCCTCGTCCGGGGACGGCGCGAGCCTTGTACGACTGGCCCTCGGTGTCGTCGCTCTTCGGGGACGGCGCGAGCCTTGTACGACTGGCCCTCGGTGTCGTCG
The DNA here is from genome assembly GCA_963813225.1 of uncultured Chloroflexia bacterium. GTDB lineage: Bacteria > Chloroflexota > Limnocylindria > Limnocylindrales > CSP1-4 > SPCO01. The sequence continues at coordinate 847,410 of CAWEYB010000001.1, forward strand.
CTCGTCGGGGACGGCGCGAGCCTTGTACGACTGGCCCTCGGTGTCGTCGCTCGTCGGGGACGGCGCGAGCCTTGTACGACTGGCCCTCGGTGTCGTCGCCTTCGGGGACGGCGCGAGCCTTGTACGACTGGCCCTCGGTGTCGTCCTCGCCTGAGTCTGCGAACTCGCCTGGTCGACGTCTGCTGTTCATGACTCGCTCCTGTCTCGCTTCTTGCCCATTGCTCGTGGGACCTTGGCGATAGTCTGGGCGGCTGCGGCTGCGCGTCACCAGTCCACGTGTGACCGTCGTGGTGTCGGATACCGGACACGGATGATGACCCCACGCTCGCCACGAGGCAACCCCCGTCGACTCATCCGACCAGCCGGACCCCCTCGCCCTCGAGGAGACCGCGCTTGATCGCCAGACGCTCCTCGCGGCTGCCCCAGCCATCACCGCCGTAGCCGCCGATCGTGCCGTCGGCGGCGATCACGCGATGGCACGGGATCAGCAGGCTGATCGGGTTCCGCCCGACGGCGCCACCGACCGCCCGCGCGGCCCGTGGCGCACCGATCCGTCGGGCGATCGTCCCCGTAGCTCGCCGTCCGGCCATACGGGATGGCCGCCACGGCCTCGAGCACACGGCGGTCCCAGGCGGGCCGGTCGTCCAGGTCGAACCGCAGCGCGAGAGGTGATCGGCCGGCCGGCCAGCACCGCCTCGACCGCGGACACGGCGGCACGCAGATCCGCCAGCCGAGGATCGTCCGGCGGTGCCTCGGCGGCCGCGACGACCGGACCTCCGATCCGGCGACGCACGCCCGCCTCGAACGCCTCCTCGGTCGTCCACCACTCGATCGCGACGATCGCCGCCGCTCGTGACTGCGACATGGAACGGTCCCCACGGGCCCGGGAACGAGGTTCGGATGGCGCCCGCTTCCAGCATCCGGCGAGTGTCGCACAGGGACCCGGATGATATACTCCCAGGGAGTATGACGAGCGCACCGACGGCCCCGCCCACCACCGAGCTGACGCTCCCCATCGAGGGGATGACGTGCGCGTCGTGCGTCAATCGGATCGAACGGTTCCTGCGCAAGACGCCGGGCGTCGAGACGGCGTCGGTCAACCTCGCGACCGAGACGGCCACGGTCCACTACCGGCCCGACGATCGCCGATCGCGCGGCGCTCGTCGGGGCCATCGAGTCGGCCGGCTACGACGTGCGCCCGCGTGCGGCCGCCGAGACGGGGCCGGCGCCCACGCTCGCCGAGGCGCTGGCCGCCGACGACCTCGAACGCGATCGCGAGTCACGCGCTCTCCTGGTCCGGGCGGTCGCCTCGATCGCGGTCGCCGCGCTGATCATGGCTGATGATGTTCGCGCCGCAGACGGCGATCGGGCTGACCGAGCTCAACCGGCTGGTCCTGCTGCCCGCGACGCTCATCCAGGTCTGGGCCGGCGGCCGCTTCTACCGGGCGGCGTGGCGAGCCGCACGCCACGGCACGACCAACATGGACACGCTGGTCGCCGTCGGGACGAGCGCCGCCTGGGCGTACAGCGTGGTCGTCACGCTGTGGCCGGACGTCGTCGCATCGGCCGGCATCGAACCGGTGACCTACTTCGACTCCGCGACGATCATCATCGGGCTCGTCCTGCTCGGACGCTGGCTCGAGGCCCGGGCGAAGGCACGTACGACCGGCGCCATCCGCGGCCTGATCGGGCTCAGCCCGGCGACCGCGCGGCTCGTCCGCGAGGGGACCGACGTCGAGATCGCGCTCGACGACGTCCAGCCCGGCGACCTGCTGCGCGTCAGGCCCGGCGACAAGGTGCCGGTCGATGGCCTGATCGTCGACGGCGGCTCGGCCGTCGACGCCTCGATGCTGACCGGCGAGCCGATCCCGGTCGACGGTCGGACCGGGCGACGAGGTCATCGGCGCCACCCTCAACACCACCGGGACGTTCGTGATGCGCGCGACGCGCGTCGGCCGCGACACCGCGCTCGCGCGGATCGTCGAGCTCGTCCGGCGCGCACAGGGCTCGAAGGCGCCGATCGAGCGGCTCGCCGACCGGATCGCCGAGGTCTTCGTCCCGATCGTCATCGTGACCGCCGTCGTCACGTTCCTCGCCTGGTTCGTCGCCGGACCCGAGCCGCGGCTGACCTACGCGCTGGCCGCGTTCATCAGCGGTCCTCGTCATCGCCTGCCCGTGCGCCATGGGTCTCGCGACCCCGACCGCGATCATGGTCGGGACCGGGCGAGGCGCCGAGGCCGGGATCCTGATCCGCGGCGGCGAGGCGCTCGAGACGGCCCACCGCGTGGACGCCGTCGGTCTTCGACAAGACCGGCACGCTGACGCTCGGCCGCCCGACGGTCGATCGATGTCGCGCCCGCGGCCGGCCGGTCGGTCGGCGAGGTCCTCGCCGCGGCCGGCGCGCTCGAGACGGGGAGCGAGCACCCGCTCGGTGCGGCGATCGTCGCCCGGGCGCACGAGGACGGCCTCGGCATTCGACGGTGCGTCGGGCTTCCGCGCCATCGTCGGCGGCGGAGTCGAGGGAACCGCTCACGGGCGGAGGCGGCCCGCGCTCGGTGCTCATCGGGAGCCGCCGTCTGATGGACGAGCGCGGCATCGACACGTCCGGCCTGGCCGAGACGGCCACCACAAGCGAGTCGGCCGGCCGGACCGTCGCCTATGTCGCGATCGACGGTGCGGCGGCCGGCTGCATCTCGCTCGGCGATCCGGTCAAGCCGACCGCGGCCGACGCCGTTCGGTCGCTGGCGACGCGCGGGATCGAGGTCTGGCTGGTGACCGGCGACGGTCGCGCGACCGCCGAGGCCGTCGGCCGCCAGGTCGGCATCCCGAGCGACCGGATCGAGGCCGACGTCCGCCCGGCCGACAAGGCCGCCTTCATCGAGCGGCTCCGCGCGCGAGGGCCACGTGGTCGCGATGGTCGGTGACGGGATCAACGACGCGCCGGCCATCGCGCGGCGCCGATCTCGGGGTCGCCATCGGGACCGGCGCGGACGTCGCGATCGAGGCCTCCGATGTCACGCTCGTCGGCGGCGACCCGCGCGCGGTCGCGTCGGCGATCGCCCTGTCGAAGGCGACGATGTCGGTCATCCGCCAGAACCTGTTCTGGGCGTTCGGCTACAACGTGGTCCTGATCCCGGTCGCGATGGGCGTCCTCTACCCGGCGTTCGGGATCACGCTGAACCCGGGGCTCGCGGCCGGCGCGATGGCCCTGTCGTCGGTGTCGGTCGTCCTCAACTCGCTGCGCCTGCGCGGTTTCGACGCACGGCGGCCCGTACACTCGGGCGATGCACCAGCACCGGCACCCGAAGACGGCCTCGCCTGACCCGCGCGACCTGACCGGCCCGTTCAGACATCGCGTCGACATCGTCGTCCGCTTCGCCGACACCGACGCGATGGGGCACGTCAACAACGCGAAATACCTGACCTATTGCGAGATCGCCCGCATCCGCTATTGGACCGACGTGACCGGCGAGCCCATCGCGCTCGGGACCGAAGGTGCCGAGAGCCTGATCCTGGCGGAGGCGCGGATCACCTACCGGGCGCCCGCCTTCCACGGCGAGACGGTCACGGTCGAGACCCGGGCGACCCGGATCGGGCGATCGTCGTTCACCCTCGAGCATCGGCTGCTCGCCTGCGTCGAAGGCGACGCGCCACGGCTGGTCGCCGTCAGCGAATCGATCCTCGTCCGCTACGACTACGCGACCGGCCTCCCGGTCGCGCTGCCGGACGAGCATGTCGCGGCCATCGAGGCCTTCGAGGGCCGCGCCCTCAGGTGATCGCGCGGAAGATCGCCACCGCGTTCTGGCCGCCGAACCCGAAGCCGTTGACCGCCACCGTCTCGATCTTCGCCTTCCGCGCGACGAGCGGCGTGTAGTCGAGGTCGCACTCCGGGATCGGGCACGTGGAGGTTGGCCGTCGGCGGGATGACCTGGTCGCGGATGGCGCCGATGGCGGCGAGCGCCGAGGCGATCCCGGCGGCGCCGACCAGGTGGCCGATCATCGACTTCGGCGAGCTGATCGGCGACCTTGTAGGCGTGGTCGCCGTAGGCCGCCTTGATCGCCTTGGTCTCGGTCGAGTCGTTGAGCTGCGTCGCGGTCCCGTGGGCGACGATGTAGTCGACCTCGTCGGGCGCGACCCCGGCGTTGCGCAGCGCCGAGGTCATCGCCCGGGTCTGGCCGCGACCGGACGGATCCGGGGCGCTGATGTGGAACGCGTCCGCGGTCAGGGCGCCGCCGATCGACCTCGGCCAGCGGCGTCGCGCCGCGGGACAGCGCGTGCTCGAGCGATTCGACCACGACCACCCCGGCGCCCTCGCCCAGCACGAACCCGTCGCGCGTGGCGTCGAACGGCCGCGACGCCGTCTCGGGGTCGTCGTTGCGCTTCGACAGCGCGGTCATGTTCGACGAGCGCGGCGAGGCCCATCGGCCAGATCGGCGCTTCCGAGCCGCCGGTCAGGACGACGTCGCACTCGCCGGTCCGGATGAGCCGCAGCGCGTCATGGAACGCGATCACGGATGTCGCGCAGGCGGCGACCTGGGTGATGACCGGCCCGGTCAGCCCGTACTCCATCGACAGCATGCAGGCCGCCATCGAGCCCGACAGCGCCGGGATCGCGAACGGGCTGACGAAACGCGGACCCTTCTGGTCGTGGACGTGGGTCCCGTCGATGATCTGCTCGATGCCGCCGCCGCCGGTGTTGACGACGACGCCGACCCGGTCGCGCTCGTCCTGGCTCATCGCCGCGAAGTCGATCCCGGCGTCGCGGACGGCCTCCATGCCCGGCGCGCCATCGCCAAGCTGGATGAAGCGGCTCATCCGACGCGCCATCTTGGCGTCCATCACGGTCGTCGGGTCGAAGTCGAGGACCTCGGCAGCGATCCGGACCTCGAAGGCCGAGGCGTCGAAGCGGCGGACCGTCCGCGTGCCGGTCACCCCCGCCACCAGGTTCGACCAGTACGTCGGGAAGTCGTTGCCGATCGGCATGACGGCCCCGAGGCCGGTCACGACCGCCCGGCGAGCAGGATCCAGTTCAGGCAAGTGGGCTCCTAGGGCTGATGGAAGCGGGCTGATTGTAGTGACAGGACGAGCCGGGAGATGTCAGTCGCCGTTGTACCGGCCGAAGATGACCGCTCCGTTGTGACCGCCGAGCCCGATGTTGTTGGATAGGGCGTAGCGGATCGGCAGGGCCTGGGTCTCGCGGACGACCCACAGGTCGCACTCCGGATCGGCGTCGCGGTAGTTGATCGTTGCCGGAGCGCACTGCTCGGCCACCGACATCACGGTCGCGAACGCCTCGAATGCGCCGGCCGCACCCATCATGTGCCCGGTCATCGACTTGGTCGCGCTGATGGCGAGCGAGCGGGCGTCCCCGGCGGCACGCGGCCCGAAGACCGTCCAGATGGCCTCGGTCTCGCGCTTGTCGCCGAGCGGCGTCGACGTGCCGTGCGGGTTGATCAGGTCGACCTCGTCGGCCGGCACGCCGCGCCGCTCGAGGGCCATCTGCATGGCACGCGCCGAGCCGATACCCAGGTCGATGGGCTGGATCATGTCCCAGCCGTCGGCCGCCGACCCATAGCCGACGACCTCGGCGTAGATCTTGGCGCCGCGCGCCTTCGCCAGCTCGAGATCCTCGAGGAAGAGCGAGCCGGCGCCCTCACCGAGCACGAAGCCGTCGCGCGTGAGGTCGAACGGCCGCGATACCGTCTGCGGCGCCTCACCCGGTCGCGGCATGCCCATCCCACGCATGTTCGAGAAGCCCGCATGTCCCACTTCTAAAAGGGGTGCCTCGGTCGAGCCGCTGATGACCGCGATGCAATCGCCGCGGCGGATGGCCTCGGCCGCCTCGCCGATGCTGTGCGTGCCGGTCGCGCACGCGGACACGACGCACATGTTGTGGCCGATCGCCCCGGTCTCGATGGCGATCATCCCGGAGCAGCTGTCGACGAGCGCGTTGGCGATGAACGTCGGCGCGACGGACCGCGGCCCGCGATCGTGGAGGGAGGCGTAGTTGTCGATCATCAGCTTCTGCCCGCCGGCCCCCGAGCCGAAGATCACGCCGACCTCGGTGCGGTTCGCATCGGTGATCTCGAAGCCGGAATCGGCGAGGGCCTGCTTGGCCGCGGCGACCCCGAAATGGAGGCTCGACTCGCTGCGGCGGGCGGCCTTGGCGTCCATCCACTGGGTCGCGTCGAAGTCGTGGACCTCGCCGGCGAGCTTGGCCTCGTACGGCCCGGTGTCGAACAGGGTGATCGGGCCGAGACCCGAGACGCCGCCGACGAGGTTGGCCCACGCCGTGGGCACGTCGTTGCCGACCGAGCTGATGACGCCGAGGCCGGTGACGACGACACGCCGATCGTAGTCGGGCTTGCGCAAGGTGCTTCCTCCTAGGACGAATGCAGGGATGAGACGGCTTCAGGCGGGCACGGCGCCCAGGGACAGGATCCGATCGAGCGAGGCGGGGTCGTCCGCCGGGATGACCTCGGCGTCGGGGGCGATCCGCTTGATGAGCCCGGTCAGGACGCGACCGGGGCCGACCTCGACGAAGGTCGTGACGCCCGACGCGGTCATCCGTTCGACGATGCGGATCCAGTCGACGCCGGCGGTCAGGTGCTCGACCAGCTCGGCGCGACAGCCCTCGGCGGTCGTGATCGGAGCGGCATCCGCGTTGGCGAGCAGCTCGACGGCAGGATCGTGGAAGGCCACCTCAGCCAGCGCCCGTCGCATGCCCTCGGCCGCCTCGACCATCAGCGGCGAGTGCGCCGCGACCGACACCGGCAGCACGATCGCGCGCTTGGCGCCGAGCGTCTTGGCCAGCTCGGCGCCGGCCTCGATGGCGGGCCGTTCGCCGGACACGACGACCTGGCCCGGGGCGTTGCGGTTGGCGACGACGAAGACGCCATGCGCGGAGGCCCCGGCGACCAGCTCGGGGAGCCGCGCGTCGTCGAGACCGATCAGGGCGGCCATCGCGCCGTCACGACCCTGGCCCGAGGCCTGCATCAGTCGCCCGCGCTCGCGGACGAGTCGCACGCCGTCGGCCAGCGACAGGGCGCCGGCAGCGACCATCGCCGAATACTGGCCCATCGAGTGCCCGGCGATGAAGGCCGGGGTGGGCGGCTCGAGCCCGGCCGCGGCCCAGCGTTCGCGCAGGGAGGCGAGGATCGCCATCGACGTCGCCAGGAGGGCCGGCTGGGCGTTCTCGGTCAGGTCGAGGCGTTCGGCCGGCCCGTCCCAGGCGAGCTCGCTGATCGAGGAACCGAGCGCGTCGTCGGCGTCGGCGAAGACGGCAGCGGCGGCGGGGGAGTCGGCGGCGAGGGCGCGCCCCATCCCGACGGTCTGGGAGCCCTGGCCGGGGCACACGAAGGCAAGGTGTGGCATCACGCGAAGCGTAGGTCGCCGGAGCACGGCCCAGCACGACGACCGTGCATGGTTGCATACGTCTCGTGCACGCCGTACGCTCACATCGTGTCCGACGACCGTCATAGCCCGCGGGCGATGAGCCGCCCCGCTCCGACCAGATCCATCGCCCGCCGGTTCGAAGCCGACCTGTCCGCCCCGGTCCTCGCGGCGGGCAACCGTCTGCCGAATGTCCGCCAGATCAGCGAACGGGTGGCGATGGGCCGGGCCCTCTGGCGCGAGCTGGTCATCGGCTTTGCCGGCCAGCTCGGCGAGCTTCGCCTCGGCTTCACCCAGCTGGCCGCGCTGTACGTGCTGGCCGATGGGAGCACGCTCACGGTGGGTGAGCTGGCCGAGTCGATCGGCCGGTCGCCCTCGGCGACGAGCCGCCTGGTGGATGGCCTCGTGCGCCGCCGCCTCGTCGAACGCCACCAGGAGCCCGAGGATCGCCGGCAGCGCACGCTCCGCCTGACCCAGCGCGGTCACGCAGTCCTGCGGGTGGTCGATCGCGGGCGGGCCGACCAGTTCCTGTCCGCGGTCAGACCGCTGCCCACGGCCGAGCGCGCTATCGTCGCGATGGGCGTCGCGGCTCTGGCCACCCACGCCATCAGCCGGCGCGGTCGGCTCATCCGGACCGAGCACGAGTAGGAGGAACGAACGCGATGGACTACGGTCGGATGCAGGAGCTCTTGCTCGACGTCCAGCATCGCCATTCGGACGGGTCGTGGGGACGACTCGAACCGGAAGCGTCCCATGACCCGTCGGAGAACGATCCGGAACGGGAGTGGTCGAACTCGACGCTCTTCCGCTGCAAGACCTGCGAGGAGGAGGTCCGCATCCGGCCGATCACCGAACCGGGCGGGCACCACTAGGCGGCGCTGACGGTCAGCCGCAGAAACCGCGGACGACGTCGTACAGGACGGGCAGCCCCCAGCGCAGCGCATCGACCGAGACGCGCTCGTCGACGCCGTGGAACCGCTCGAGGAAGCGTTCGTCCGGATCGAGGCGGAGCGGCGAGAAGCCGTAGGTCGGCGTCCCCAGCGCATCGGTGTGCTTGGCGTCGGTCGCGAACGGCACCATGACCGGCAGCGGGATGCCGTCGGGGTCGTGATCGCGGATGGCCTCGACCAGGAGGTCGAAGAGCGGGCCTTCGGCAGGCGCCTCGACCGGCGCACCGAAGACGATCAGCTCGATCTCGCAGGCGGCCGCCAGGTCAGGCCCGAGGCGCTCGACGACCTGCGCACGCATGTCCGCCTCGGTCGTCCCCGGCAGCACGCGGCAGTCCACCTCGATCACTGCGTCGCCCGGGATGACGTTGTACTTGATCCCGGCCTGGATGACGTCCGGGCTGATGGTGTCGCGGACGAGTGCGCGCAGCGCCCGCGCGTACATCGGGTCGCAGGCGACCGCGATCGCGGCCTCGGCGCGGCCCGGGTCGTCGCCCGACAGACCCTCGAGGAGGCGGCCCGCGTCGGCCGGCAGGGCCGCCCCGGCCAGCTCGAGGAACCTGGCCATCACCGGCGTCACGCGTGACGGGCCGGGGACGGCCAATCGCCCGATGACGGCGGCCGCAAGCACGGCCGCGTTGTCGTCGCGCGGCATCGAGCCGTGGCCCCACGTCCCGCGGACCGCGATCCGGTACGCGGCGAACCCCTTCTCGGCGACCTGGATCGGGTACAGCCGCCGGCCGGCGATCGTGGTCGAGACCCCGCCGCACTCGTTGAGGGCGCCGTCGCCGCGCAGCCAGTCGGGCCGGTTGTCGGCGACCCACTTCGCACCGGCCAGCCCGCCGGCCTCCTCGTCGGCGGTGCAGGTGAACAGCACGTCGCGCCGGAGTCCCGGGATCGGGTCGCGGGCCGGGTCGAGGCCGGCGGCACGTGCCTCGGCCGCGAGCAGGCGCACGACCTGCAGCTCCATCCCGATCATCGCCTTCATGTCCACCGCGCCGCGACCGTAGATGTAGCCGTCGGCCAGGTCGGCCGCGAACGGGTCGTGACTCCAGCGATCGGCGGGTGCGGGGACGACGTCGAGGTGGGACAGGAGCAGGAGCGGCGCGCCGCCCGTCCCGTCGCCGCGCAGCCGCGCGTGGACGGACCCACGACCGGGGACGGGCTCGACGACCTCGGGCGCGAGACCGGCCGCCTCGAGCATCGACGCGATCCGTCGCGCCGCGACGAGCTCGCCGTCGGGGACATCGGGCGGCGGCGGATTGGTCGAGGGGATCCGGATGAGCTCGCGGACGGTCTCGACGAGCTCGTCGGTGGCGCGGGACCAGGCCGCCTCGTCGACGCGGCGCGACGGTGCCTCCGCGCTGACGGTCACGGCACGGTGCCGACGGTGATGGCGATGGCGATGCCGATCACGAAGCCCCCGAACATCAGCCCGGCGACCATCCAGATGAGCCACTTGCCGTACTTGCGTTCCTCGGCCAGGCCCTTCTCCGGGTCGGGGTCGAAGCCGCCCGCGATGTACGGGGCCTCGAGGCCCTTGTCCCGGGCGATCCGGGCGCGCGGGGAGTCGTACAGCTCGGGGTCCGGGGGCAGCGTCGGCCGGCTGTCGTGCTCGCTCGTCACCACGCCATGATGCCGCCGAACCGTCGACCGCGCACGGAGTGGCCTCATCGCCGGGCGAGGCTCGACGTCATCCGCTCTCCGGTCGTGATCGCGCCCTCCGACGCGGTCCCGACGAGCGCCGCGTACTTCGCCATGACGCCGGTCCGATAGCGGGGCTGCGGCGGGGTCCAGCGCGCGAAGCGCCGCTCGCTCTCGCCCGCGGGGAGCTCGAGATCGAGCGCCTTGCGGTCCACGTCGATGACGATCGTGTCGCCCTCCTCGACGATCGCGATCGGCCCGCCGAGGGCGGCCTCGGGCGCGACGTGCCCGATCATCAGCCCGTGCGTGCCGCCCGAGAAGCGGCCGTCGGTCAGCAGCGCGACCGAGTCGCCCAGGCCTTCGCCGACCAGCGCTCCGGTCACCTGCAGCATCTCCTGCATCCCCGGGCCGCCGACCGGGCCCTCGTAACGGATCACGACGACGTCGCCCGGCTTGATCCGTTGAGCGCGGACCGCGTCGTAGCACGCCGCCTCCGAATCGAAGACGCGGGCCGGTCCCCGATGGGACCGCCGCTCGTGGCCGGCGAGCTTGATGACGCAGCCATCGGGCGCGAGCGAGCCGTGCAGGATGGCCAGCCCGCCGGTCGGCTTGAGCGGCGTCTCGAGCGGGACGATCACCTTCTGGCCGGGCGTCTCGAGGGAGTCCGCCGCGACTCCGGCGATCGTCCGTCCGTCCACGGTCGTCTCGTCGCCGTGGAGCAGACCGGGCCGCTTGAGAAGCTCGCGCATGACCAGCGCCACGCCGCCGGCCTCGTACAGGTCGGTCGCCGTGAACCGGCCGCCCGGCTGCATGTCCGCCACGACCGGCGTGCGGTCGGCGATGTCGCCGAACTCGTCGATGTCGAGCGGCGATGCCGAACTCGTGGGCGATGGCCAGCAGGTGCAGCACGCCGTTGGTCGAGCCACCGGTCGCGGCCACGCTGGCGATGCCGTTCTCGAGCGAGGCGCGGGTGACGATCGACGACGGCCGGACGTCGCGGCGGACGAGGTCCATGACCAGCTCGCCGGACTTGAACGCGGCCTGCTCCTTGCGCGGATCCTCGGCCGGGATCCCGTTGAGCCCGGCCGGCGACAACCCGATGAACTCGAGCACCATGCTCATCGTGTTGGCCGTGAACTGGCCGCCGCAGGCGCCGGGCCCGGGGCATGCGGCGTTCTCGATCTCGTACAGCCGCTCGAGCGTGATCTTCCCGGCGCGATAGGCGCCGATGGCCTCGTAGACGCTGACCACCGTGGCGTTGCGCACCCCGTCGATGGTGCCCGGGTAGATCGTCCCGTTGTACAGGGCGAGGCCCGGCACGTCGAGCCGCGCGAGAGCCATCGCCGCAGCCGGGATCGTCTTGTCGCAGCCCACCAGGCAGACGACGCCGTCGAGCAGGTGGCCGCGGACGACGAGCTCGATCGAGTCGGCGATGACCTCGCGGCTGACGAGCGACGCCTTCATCCCCTCGGTGCCCATCGACACGCCGTCGCTGACCGCGATGGTGTTGAACTCCATCGGGGTGCCGCCCGCGGCGCGGATACCGGCCTTGACGAAGTCGGCGAGGTGCCGCTGGTTGAGGTTGCACGGCATCGTCTCGATCCACGTCGTCGCGACCCCGACCAGCGGCCGGGCGAGGTCTTCGTCGGTGAACCCGACGGCCTTGAGCATGGCTCGGGCGCCGGCCCGGTCGGGGCCGTCGGTCAGTGCCGCGGAATGGCGCTTTGCCGGATCGGAGGTCGTGGGCGCGTCGGGCATCGGGGTCTCCTGGGCCGGATGGCGTGCGGACGTCGGGTCGATAACCCTACACGGGCTGGCGGCCGTCGCTACCGTTCGACGATGCACGCGCCGGTGTCGACCGCCTGGGTGTGCCCGACGCCCGGCTCGACGGCCGCCGCGACCTCGGTCGCCGACAGCGCGTAGCCGACGTCGGCGTTCGTCCGCGCCTCGGCGAAGACGACGCCCCCGACCGAGCCGTTCTGGAGGATCAGCGGGCCACCGCTGTCCCCGCGGTCGATGGCCGCCCGCAGCTCGAGGATCTGGCGACGGATCTTGTCGGTGCCGTAGATGTCGTGGCCGGTCGCCGGGTAGCGGCCGGCGACCGCGGCAGGAAGGATCTGCAGGTCACCACCACCCGGGTAGCCGAGGGTGGCGCCCAGCGCCCCGCGATCCGGGTCCGTGGCGGCGAAGGTCAGTGCCCGCGCCCCGAGACCCGGGACGTACAGGAGGGCGACATCGAGCTTCGGGTCGAACATGACCGGGACGGCGTCGAAGGTCTGGCCGCCCGCGTTGACGCGAACGCCGCGGGCGTGGGCACCCGCGACGACGTGTGCGTTCGTGACGACATAGCCGCGCGCGATCACGAAGCCGGTCCCGAGCGAGGACAGGCCGCAGGTGGCGGCCGACACCTTGAGCGTGCTCGAGATGGCGGCGGCGGCGAGCGCCCGGGCCTGCGGGTCGCTCGGCCGGTCCACGGGCGGTGCCGCCAGCGGCTCGAACCCGACGAAGACGTCGGGCAGACCGGTCGCGTCCAGCCAGCCGCCGAGGCCGACCGCGATCTCGGTCGGCGGCGGCAGGATCGTGGCCATCGTGCGGACCGCCGTGGAACCGCCGGCGGTCTCGGCCAGCCGAGGGATCGGGCCTTCCGCCAGCAGGCTCCCCGCCAGCCAGACGATGAGCAGCGCCTGGATGACACCGAGGCCGGAGCCGATCGCCCGGTCCGTGGTGCCGAGCAGGCCCTCGCCGAGCCCGCGAGCCGCCACGCGACCGATGCCCGCCCCGACCGACTCGCCGACCGCGACGGCGCCGATGAGGAAGATCAGGACGACGACCGGCCGGAATGCCGGGTCGATGCCGGACAGGGGATCGGCCAGGTACGGGAAGGCGAGGATGGCCGTCGCGCCGCCGACGATCGCCCCGATGAGCCCCGATACCTGCGGGATGGCACCGGAGCGCCAGCCGAGGATCGCGGCGACGACGATGAGGAGCAGCGTGAGCGCGTCGAGCGGGTTCACCGTCCGATCGTCGCACAGGATCGGACGGGACGCCGTCTGGCCATCCCGCGAACCTCTCCGGCGGGTCGGTCAGCGCGCTCCTGCGAGCGAGTCGATCCGCGGCGGATGCGCCGCCTCCCAGGCGCTGAGCTCGGCTTCCTTCGACAGGAGGTAGCCGAGCTCGTCCGTGCCCGCCAGGATCATCTGCTTGGCGAACGGGTCGATGTCGAAGTCGATCGTCGAGCCGTCGGGCAGGAGCACACCCTGCTCGGCCAGGTCGACCGTCAGCTCGGCGTCCGGGTCGGCGGCCAGAAGGTCGAACAGGCGCGCGTGCGTGGCCGGGTCGACGACGATCGGCAGCACGCCGTTCTTGAGGCTGTTCGACTTGAAGATGTCGGCGTACGAGGTCGACAGGATCGCCCGGACGCCCCAGGCGGACAGCGCCCATGGCGCGTGCTCGCGTGACGATCCCGCGCCGAAGTTGTCGCCGACCAGCAGGATCCGCCGACCGGCCATCTCGGGCTGGTCGAGGATGAAGCGCGGCTCCTTGAGCGAGCCGTCCTCCTCGAACCGCCAGTCACGGAACAGAGCGTCGGCGAGGCCTTCCTTGGTGGTCACCTTGAGGTAGCGGGCGGGGACGATCTGGTCGGTGTCGACGTTCTCGGCCGGCAGGGGGATCGCCTTGCTGGTGAAGACGCGGAACCGCTCGGCCACGGCTAGCGACCGCCCACCGCGGCGAGCGTCTCGATGCCGGGCAGCCGTCGCGGGTCGGCGACGACCCCGGCGATGGCGCTTGCGGCGGCGGTCAGCGGCGAGGCCAGGAACGTCCGACCGCCCTTGCCCTGGCGGCCCTCGAAGTTCCGGTTGCTGGTGCTGACCGCGTACTGGCCGGGCCGCAGCTGGTCGCCGTTCATGGCGATGCACATCGAGCAGCCGGCTTCGCGCCACTCGGCCCCGGCGGCCTTGAAGATCTCCGACAGTCCCTCGCGCTCGGCCTCGCGCTTCACCTCGTCCGAGCCCGGGACGACCATCAGCCGCACGCCGTCGGCGACGTGGCGGTCCTTGAGCACGCTCGCGGCGAGGCGCAGGTCGCTGATCCGGCCATTCGTGCAGCTGCCGACGAAGACGACGTCGACCTTCTGGCCGAGGATCTCCTGGCCGGGCTGGAGGTCCATGTACTCGAGGGCGTGCTCGAGCGCGCGGCGCTGGCCGGGGTCGGTCTGGTCGGCCGGGGAGGGGACGCGGCTTGTGATCGGGATGCCCATCCCGGGGTTCGTGCCGTAGGTCACCATCGGCTCGAGCGCATCGGCGTCGATGGTGATCGACTTGTCATAGGCCGCGCCGGCGTCGGTCGGCAAGCGCCGCCAGGTCTCGACCGCCCGGTCCCAGTCGGCGCCTGCGGGTGCGTACGGGCGGCCGTGGACGTACTCGAACGTCGTGTCGTCCGGGGCGATCAGCCCGGCCCGCGCCCCGCCCTCGATGCTCATGTTGCAGACGGTCATCCGCTGCTCCATGGTCAGGCCGCGGATCGCGTCGCCGGTGTACTCGAACACGTGCCCGGTCCCGCCACCGATCCCGATCCGGGAGATGAGGGCCAGGATGATGTCCTTGGCGCTGACGCCGGGGGTCAGGCGGCCGTCGACGCGGACCTCGTAGGTCTTCGGATCGCGCTGGAGCAGGGTCTGGGTCGCGAGCACCATCTCGACCTCGCTCGTCCCGATCCCGAACGCGAGCGCCCCGAACGCCCCGTGCGTGCTGGTATGCGAGTCGCCGCATACGATCGTCATCCCGGGTTGGGTCAGCCCCATCTGCGGCCCGATGACGTGGACGATGCCCTGCGACGGGTCGCCGATGCCGTGCATCGGGATCCCGAATTCCGCGCAGTTGGCCTCGAGCTGGTTGACCTGCGCGAGCGCCATGGCGTCGATGAACGGCAGGCTGCGGTCGGTCGTCGGGATCGAGTGGTCGGCGGTCGCCACGGTCTGGTGCGGCCGGCGGACGCCGATCTCCCGAGCGCGCAGGCCGGTGAACGCCTGCGGGCTGGTGACTTCGTGGACGAGGTGGAGGTCGACGGCCAGGACGGCGGGGGCGCCCGGGTCCTGGGTCACGACGTGGTCCGTCCAGATCTTCTCGACGATCGTGCGGGGTGCGGCGGCGCTCATCGGGCGAGCCTACCAGAGGTACTCGTCACAGGCCCGAACGACCTGGGCGTGGCCGTTTCGCCGGGCGCCCTTTCAGCCTCCAGGCTGCAGCGTGAAGCTGTATGCGCCGGTCGAGGTGCGATCGCCCGAAACCCGGATCGTGTAGGTCCCCGCGGTCTTGAGCGTGTCGGGTCCGAGGTCGTGGCACGCGACCGTGAAGTCGAGGAGCCCTCCGTCGGGTCCGAGGAGCTGCCAGCCGAGGCCATCGACGCACGCGCCGAGGGCGTGTGCCTGGATCGCCTGGCCGGGAGTGGCGGTGAACGTGTAGTCGGCCTGTTGTCCGGGGCCGGCGAGCGCCCCGCTCACGGTCTGCCCGAGAGCGACCGGGGTGACCACCGTCGCCGGCACCGCCAGCAGGGTGAACGCATACGGTCCGGTGGTCACGTGGTCTCCGAAGAAGCGGACGGTGTACGTCCCCGAGGCTCGCAGCGTGGTCCGCCCCAGGTCGTTGCACGAGCTCGTCGATCCGAGTGAACCGCCCGACGGAGGACGAAGCTCCCAGTCGATCTGTGCAGTGCACGAATCACCATGCTCGAGGTAGACGACCTGGCCGGCGGTCCCCGAGAACGTGTAGTCGGCCTGCTGGCCGGCTGTCGTCAGCGAACCAGCCATCGCCTGGCCGATCGTCACCGGGGCGACGACGGTGGCCGGGACGGCCAGCACGGTGAACGAGAATGGCCCGGACGCGTTCTCGTCGGCGTTGACCCGGACGGTGTACGTGCCCGGATCCTTCAGCACCTCGCGCTGGAGGTCGCTGCAGATGAGGCTGCCGCCCAGGTCCCCGCCACCTGGCGCGAGGAGGTTCCAACCGAGCGTGCCCGTACAGGCGTCGTGTGCCTGGAGGTAGATCACCTGGCCGGCCGCACCGGTGAAGGTGTAGTCGGCGCGGTCGGTCGGCGTCGCGATGAAGCTGGTGATCGTCTGCCCGACGGCGATCTGACCGACCGGGGTCGGCGGCACGCTCGCGGCCGAGCTCGGACCTGGGCCCGCCGACGGGCTCGGTCTCGGAGCGGAACCGGTCGCCCCGGACGTCAGGCCGAGGGTGCCGGCCGCGGCGATCGCGGCCGTCGCCGCCACGTACGAGGCGTCGCCGGTCATCCCGACATCGATGAGGCAGTCGTCGAGGAGTGGCTCACCCCGGACACCGGCCGCCTCGCAGATGGTCTGGGCGGTGGCCCTGGCAGCCGCCGGGATCGTGTCGACCGTGACCGGTGCGGACGGGATGCTCAGGTCGGTGAACGTCGCGGTGCTTTCGCCGGGCCGGTAGTCGAACAACGACTCGGACTGCTTGATCCGCCAGCTGTCCCCGAACTGGGTGTAGAGCTTGGTCGCGAAGTCCGGAGCGGACCGGTCGAGCACCTTGCCGTCGCGCCCGGTCAGGTCGTCGGCCTTGTCGCCGTTCTCGTCGCCCAGCAAGCCGCGGAGGCTGGACGCCAGCGATGTCGAAGGAACGAACGTCAGCTCGAGCGTCCTGGCGTTTTGGGTGACGGTCAGGCTGCTCCCGTCGGTCCAGCGGACGGTGACCGTGCCGCCGTGGCGTTCGAGCGAGCCACCTCCGGGCAATCGCTCGGCGACGTCCGCGGCCGTGACTGCCTTGCCGTTCACGACGAGGAACGAGGGCTCGTCGGCGTACACTCCGATCCGGTCTCCGTCGACGCGCGCGGCCACGGCTGTGTCGAACGTGATCTGCGTTCCCGCCGAGGACAGGCTGCTGCCTCGATTGGATCTCGAGACCGCCGTCCGGTGTGGTCGCCGCGATGAACTCCCCGGCTGCCTGAAAGTCGTAGTGGACGCCGTCGCCGGTATAGACGTGCGTGTCGCCGATGATGCACGACGTGAAGATGCAGGCATCCCGCATGCAGAACAGCCCGACACACGTGAACGGATCGTTTGGCTTGTTGCATTCGTACCAGCACCACCTGATGCAGGCGGATCCGTAACAACCGTGGAGGTCGGGGTTACCGCCGTTCCACGAACCGTTGCCACACAGATCCCCATAGCAGACGCTCGCGGTTCCTGCCGGGTCTGTCCGATCGACCGGATCATCCGCGACGTACCGGTACAGATCCGCGTCGCCACCCTCGAAGCGGATCGGGTCCGACGCGGTCCAGCGCCCGGTCGACGGGTCGTAGTCGCGTGCCCCGAAGTGGACGAGCCCGGTGTCAGGGTCGGACAGGCCGCCGGCGAACCCGAACGGGATGAACCCCGGCGTCGTGTCGTTGGTGATCCGGCCCCATGCGTCGTAGTCGATCGCCTCGGCGACGGCGCCGGTCGCCACGTCGACGACGAGACGGGGACTACCGACCGGGTCGGTGACGATGCGATAGGTCTCGGCGCCTCTGCGCATCGTGGCGAGGTGCCCCTGGTCGTCGTACGCGAAGCGCGCCACGACGGCGCCGGAACCGTCTGTTTGGGCGACCACTCGACCGATCGGGTCATAGAGGTAGCCACTCGTCAGGGCGCCGTCGACCTCGCGTCCGACGCGCCGTCCGTCGGCGTCGACGACGTAGCCGACGGTCCGGCCTCCAGGCAGGTGGACAGCGCGGAGGCGCCCGAGCTCGTCGAATGCGAATGTCGTCGAGCCCGAGGGTCTCGAGATCGAGGCGAGGCTGCCGTCGGGCGCCCAGGCGTAGGTGTCGGCGCCCGCCCGCATGAGCCGGTCCCGTGCGTCGTAGGTGCTCACCGTCGATCCCGCCGGGGTGACCGATCGGACACGGTTTCCGGCCGCGTCGTACGTATCGGTCTCCGTCGACTGGTCGTCGACGCGGACAGACGCGAGTCGGTCGGAGCCGTCGTACGTATAGCTCGTCGTCGTCGTACCGCCGGGCGTCGTCTCTACGACGGTGGCGACGCGGCCGAGGGCGTCGCGGATGTACCGGTCGTCGAGGACGACCGAGCCGGACACGGACGTCGTCGTCCGCGCGAGCTGATCGATGCCGTCGTACGTCGCGACCGTTCGAACAGGTCCGAGCGTGGTATCCGACACGAGCCCGCTGGCCGGATCCCTGGTGAGCGACAGCTGCCCGATCCCCGTGAGCCGGCCGCCCGGATCGTACGTTTGCGTGTCACCGGCCGAGCCGTCGATCGCCTCGGATGTCACGCGGCCGTTCGAGTCGAGCGTCGTCTCCACCGATCCGGTGACCGGGCCTGACCAGTGGAGCGAATCCGCCTGACCGCTCGCGAACCCATAGGCGACCGACTCACCAGCCGGGTCGGCCCCTGTCGCCACCCGACCCGAAGGATCGTAGGTGGTCGTCGCCGTGCCGCCGGCCACGGTCCGCCCGGACACCCGCCCGGCCGGGTCGTATGTGAGCGTCATGGACCGTTGTCCGGGGCCCTCGATCGCGGTGGGCGACCCGTCGGCGTCGTACGTGGTCGTCTCGGCGGACCCGTCGCTCGCGACTGCGGGCGGCAGGAACAGGGTCGGGCGCCCGGCGGCGCTGTAGCCGAGGGTGTAGGCCAGACCGCCCGCTGGTTGGAGCTGGGTCAGGCGGCCGTCTGCGTCGTGTCCTTCGACCACCGTCGCGCCGTCCGCGGTCGAGCTCGAGACGCCGTCGCCGGCGGAGTCGACCGCCTGCGTCTGCGACGATCCGTCCGGTCGCGTGACGACCAGCGTCCCGGTCGCCGTGTCGTACGCGTCACGCCAGGTCCGCGCAGTGGCCCCCGTGCCGACTGTCACGCTCGACTGCCGCCCGTTGGCGTCGTACGTCACCGCGAGCGGCGGCAGCGCCGGGCACGGTCTCGGCGACGATCCGTCCGGCCTGGTCGTACGTCCGGGATGACGTCCGGCCGGACGCGTCCTTGACGGAGATGGTGCGTGCCGAGGGGTCCACCGTCTCCACCGATGTGGCGTCGTTGACCGTCGTGGTGATGGTCCCGGTCTCCGCCTCCGGACGTCCGCCGACCGCGGTCAGCGACTCCGCGACCTCGGTGGTCGACGTCACGCCATCGGTGCGCGCCGTGACATCGGACCTCGGGACGGGGACGGCGGCGCCCCAGATGGCATGCGGGACCATCGAGATCGTCCGCTTGGTCCCATCGGGCAGGGTCAGGGCGATCGACCCGTCCGGCGAGGTCGTCTCGGTGGTGGTCGTGCCGTCCGCCCCGACGATCGTCCGAGTCGTTCCGGCCGCGGTCGACTCGGTGCGGTAGGTCGTCGTCCGGCCGAGCGCGGTCGTGGCTTTCACCTCGATCGACGTCGGCGTCTCGGCGCGGCTCCACTGTGTCGTGACCCCGTCGGCGTCGCTCGAGCCGACGAGGCGGCCGTCCTGATCGTAGGTGTCGTGCGTGACCCCGCCGAGCGGATCGGTCTCGCTGGTGATGAGCCCGCCGTCGGCCCACGCGAACGACGTCGGCCGCCCGATCGGATCCGTCACCTCGTCGAGCTGGCCGTTGCCGTCGACGTGGAGGAGCGTCTTCGCACCATCGATGCCGGTGACCGCCTGGGCGGTCCCGTCGGAGCCACGGATGATCGCCGCGTGGACCGGATGGCCGCCCCACGTCCCCTCGACGCTCGTAAGGCGCCCGTCCGCGTCGTAGGCCGTCGTGAGCAGGGTGGTCCCGAGCAACCCGTCGACGGTGCTGACCTGGTGGCCCGACCCGTCGAACACAGTGGCGGTCGAGCCATCGTAGGTCGGGACCGCCGTGCCGCCCGAGGGAACGGCGACGCCCATGACGGATCGCCACGAGCCGTCACCGTCGATGAGGACGTGGTCCGCCGGGTCGTACCGCTCGACGACATCGAACGACCAGCCACCCAGCCCCAGCCCGCTCGCGTCCCAGCCGGCGCGATCGGTCCGGCCGGGCGCCCACTGGCTCGACCACGTCAGCGCGACACCGGTATCGGCGATCGGGATCGAGATGAACGCCGCCTGCTGGTCACAGGCCACGAGGCCCGCCGGGTCGCACGCGTCGAGGACGCCCGGTCCGCCCGCCGCCTGGCTCGCGGTCGGCGTCGGGGCCGGATCGTTCACCGGCGGCGGAGTGGGGGTCGTCGTCCCGCACCCGTCGGCGACGATGGCGAGACACGCCAGGAGCACGAACGAGCCTGACCCGCGTCTCATGACGGCCACGCTAGGGCGCGTCGCCGGGCCGAGGTAAGAGGCGACCACCCTTATCTGAACGACAAAGGAGCGGCCCTTCGGCCGCTCCTCTCGGGTCGCGTACGGGTCGGAGGCGACCCGCCAGGACTCAGTCCCAGCGCAGACCGGCCAGGGGGCCGGGTCGCAGCGCCGGGTCGCGCTGTTCCTTCAAGGGAGCGACGGACACGAGGTCCGTCAGTGCCACTTCAGGCCAGCAGCCAACGTGAGGGCCATGGTCGCCAGGAGCGACAGGGCCACGGTGAAGCGCGCCAGGTTCGCCTTCACGACACCACCTCTATCGGTTGTGTATCTGGGCGATGGCTGCCGGCAACCGGGCGGTCTTCTCGCGAAGATCCCTGGCTTTGCGTCCCCGTCTCACGACGGGTTTGCCCTGGACGGCCGTCCAACGGAAGCGAACGTCGCTTCAGCTCGAACGGTGCTGGCGAGCGACCGTCGCTGACATGCATCGGTAGTACCGGGCGAGCCGCCGCTCGGGTCATTGCACCGGCGCACCACCCGTGGCCGACGAGCCGTCGTCAGGCGGGTTCGACCCCCTCGGCGTGCGTGGTGTGGTCCACCATCGGCGCCCGACCGCGCATCGCGGCCACGATCGCGATGGCCGCGCCGACGCCGATCAGGACGTCGCCGAGGCTGAAGATGTTGGCCAGCGGAACCCAGGCGGGCATCGGGAACTGGTCGGTCAGCGGGCCGAGCACCGCGCCATCGACGAAGCGGCTATTCACATAGCCATCGCCGGCGACCCTGCCGAGCGCGGCCAGGGCGGCCGCGCTGACCGGCATGTAGCCGCCGTTGGCGCAGATCGCCAGCAGGTTGGCGGCGCCGCCGACGAGCACGAGCGGCAGACCCGGGATCGAGCGGTTCTTCCAGACAGCCGCGAGGACCGCCAGGTTCGAGGCGACGTAGGCGACCGGCGCGAGCGGGCCGAGGGCATCGCCGACGCTCGACGAGAAGAGCAGCAGCTGGACGACCAGTCCGCCCACGATGAGCGGCGCCCACGAGAAGCGCAGACCGCCGAGACGACCGACGGACCCGCCACTGACCAGCCCGATGACGAGGCCCGCGAGCACGGCGTAGAGGATGAACACGACGTCATCGTGGCTTCGCCCGGGGGTGCGTGGATGCACCCGTTGGTCCTACGGCGCGAAGTACGACGGTGCTCATCCCTAGACACGCAAGCGCGGCTATAACCGTTGCACCACTGCCACGGACCCCCCAGCCGGAGTGCTCCCATCCACGACGACGCGGCGCCCGACGACCTGATCGGCGAGTCGACCAACCTGCGCTTGGTCCGGATCCGCCTGTTCCTCGCGCTCATGACCATGTTCCTCATCCCGATCGCGATCGCGGCGCCGATGATCTACGGCCTGGCGTGGGGGTTCGGGACGTCGCTCGTGGTCCCCACCCTCAGCCTGCTGATCCTCGCGACGATCCTTGGGTCGCTCACGGTCTGGCTGGCGCGCCGCGTGCTGGAGCCCGCCGAGCGCCTCGAGGAGACCCGTCGGATCCTCGAGGACGCCTATGACCGGGCGCGTGCCGAGGCTCTGCGCGACGCGCTCACCGGGCTGGGAAACCATCGCGCCTTCCAGGAGGAGATCGAGCGCCAGTGGGCGAATGCGATCCGCCACGGCCTGCCGCTGGCCCTCGCGCTGGTCGACCTCGACGACTTCAAGCAGATCAACGACGCCAACGGACACGCGTATGGCGACCGCCTCCTGCGCCACGCGTCGACCACCATGGCGACATTCCTTCGCCGCGGCGACCGTGCGTTCCGGATCGGTGGCGACGAATTCGCGGTCATCATGCCCGGCACCGACGACGAGGGCGCCCGGGTCACGATCCGGCGGCTGCTGGCCGCCTGTCTCGACGGCGAGGACCGCCGCGACCCGACGGCCGTGTCGTTCTCGGCCGGCATCAGCCAGATCTCCGAGCTGGCGCGCGACCGCGACGCCCTCTACGGCCAGGCCGAATCGGCCCTGCTGTGGAGCAAGCGCCATGGCCGGACGTGCGTCACCGTCTACGACCCCGAACGGCACGACGGACCGACGGCCGAGCGGCCGAAGGCCGAGCTGTCGGCGCTCGTGGCGCGGGTGGCGGCGACCGGCGCCGTGCGCGCGCTGTTCCAGCCGATCTACGACCTCGCGACCGGGGCGCCGCGCGGGTTCGAGGGTCTCGTGCGGCCATTGCCCGACAGTGGCTTCGCCGACCCGAGCACCATGTTCGAGGCCGCCGAGGCCACGGGCCGGACGGCCGAGCTCGACATCGCGTGCATGAACATGGTCATGGAGACGGCCGCGCGCCTGCGGCTGCCCGGGACGCTGACGGTCAACCTGTCGCCACGGACCCTCGAGCGGGACGATTTCAGCATCCACGCCCTGCTCCGGATGATCGTCCGCCACGGGCTCGACCCACGCTATGTCGTGCTCGAGCTGACCGAGCGCGAGGCGGTCGAGGACATCGCCCGGCTGCGGCGCGCGGTCGAGGCCTGCCGCGTGGCCGGGATCCGACTGGCGGCCGACGACGTGGGCGCCGGGAACGCCGGCCTTCGCCTGCTTAGCCAGCTGCGCTTCGACATCGTCAAGATCGACCTGTCGCTGGTCCAGGGCGGTGCCGCGCGCGACGCGTCGCTCGAGGTCGTGCGGACGCTCCGCGACCTGGCCGATCGATGGGGCGCCCTGGTCATCGCCGAGGGGATCGAGACGCCGGCCCAGCTCGAGGTCGTGCGCTCGCTCGGGATCGGGGCCGGCCAGGGCTACCTGCTCGGACGACCGACCGACCGACCGTCGACCGACACTCTCGACCTCGAGGCTCTGACCCGCAGCTCCGACTGGCTCATCGAGCGCCTCCGGACGATGCCGGCATGACCGCGACGGGACGCGGACGGGCGAGCGGTCGGGTGCGGTTGACGCCTCGCGGATCGATGCTAGACTGCCCAAACGTCGCGGGATCGCTGCGGCACCACGTGGAGACCCGATTGGGCTGGTTCGATACGAGAGCTCACCGCAAGGTCGCCGTCGTCGTGACGTCGGATGGCCGGCGCGTGCATGTCCCGATCGATCCATCCCTGTCTGACGTATCCCTCCTCGATCTTCTCCTCTCTCTTCCGGGGCTTGGCGGCCTTCTTGGGCTGATTACCGGCTCCCGGCGGGACCGAGGGACACGGAGGGACGAGCGCCGCTAGGCTCGATCACCACCGATCAACCTCAGGACCCTCGCCGGGGCGGCGAGGGTCTTTTGTATTTCCAAGCGCGGGAGGCCCGACCAGGATGACGATCGCCAAGGATCCAGCGACCAGACGGAGCCACGTGCCCAACGACGGCACGGCAGAGGCGGCCGCGGTCGAGCTCGCCCGCAAGTCGATGCTCCACGAGGGTCGCGACCTGAAGCGCACGCGGATCGGCGCGGACGTCCTGTGCGAGGCGCTCCTCCTCCAGGGCGTGGACGTCATCTTCAGCTACCCGGGCGGGGTGATCCTGCCGCTGTACGACATCCTCGGAGACTACCCGGAGCTGCGCCACGTCCTGGTCCGCCACGAGCAGGGCGGCGCCCACGCGGCAGACGGCTACGCACGAGTGACGGGACGCGTCGGAGTGTGCATGGGCACGTCGGGGCCGGGCGCGACCAACCTGGTCACGGGCATCGGCACCGCGCTCCTCGATTCGGTGCCGATGGTCGCCATCACCGGCAACGTGCCGGCGGCGCTGATCGGCAAGGACGCCTTCCAGGAGATCGACATCAACGGCATCACGCTGCCGATGACCAAGCACAACTACCTGGTCCGCGACGCGGACGACCTGCCGCGGGTCGTCGCCGAGGCGTTCCACATCGCGCGGTCCGGGCGCCCCGGGCCGGTCCACATCGACATCACCAAGGACGCCCTCCAGCAGGAGACGCGGGCGACCCACCCGTCCGCGGCCGAGGTCGTGGCAGGCCTGCCCGGCTTCCGGCCGAACATGGACGGTCACCCGCGACAGCTCAAGTCGGCTGCGGCCGAGATCGCCGCGGCCAAGCGCCCGGTCATCCTGGCCGGTCACGGGGTCCTCCACGCCGAGGCCTGGGACGACCTGGTCGCGTTCGCGGAGAAGACCCAGATCCCGGTCGCCTGGACGCTGCTCGGGATCGGGGCGATCGACGAGACCCACCCGCTGGCCTATGGCTACATGGGGATGCACGGCTGGAAGCACGTCAACCGGGCCATCCAGAGCGCCGACCTGCTCGTCGCCATCGGGATGCGCTTCGACGACCGGGTGACCGGCAACGTCCGGACCTACGCGCCGTACGCCCGGATCATCCACGTCGACATCGACCCGGCCGAGATCGGCAAGAACGTCGCGGTCGAGGTGCCCATCGTGGGCGACGCCAAGCGGGTGCTCCAGGCACTGACCGGGCTGGTCGCGGCGGTCGACCCGGCGACGCGGACCGACTACTTCGACCAGCTCGCGGAGTGGAAGACCGACTCGATCGCGTCGAGCTGGCACGGCTCGGGCGCCTGGCGCGACGGCCTCCTGTCGGCGGATTACGTCGTCGAACGGATCGGCGAGCTGACCGACCACGCCGCGACCTACGTGGCCGACGTCGGGCAGAACCAGATGTGGCTGGCGCGCTACGCGGGCTTCCGCCAGCCGAACAGCCACGTCTCGTCGGGCGGCCTCGGGACGATGGGCTTCTCGGTCCCGGCGGCGATGGGCGCGGCTCTCGGCCGGCCCGATCGGGAGACGTGGGCGATCACCGGCGATGGCGGCTTCCAGATGACGTTCCAGGAGCTGATGACCCTGGTCCAGGACAGGATCCCGGTCAAGATCGCGCTGTTCGACAACAAGAAGCTCGGGATGATCCGCCAGTGGCAGGAGATCATCTACGCCGGCAACTACCACTCGTCGCATCTGCTCGGCCCCGACTTCGCCAAGCTCGCCGACGCGTTCGGCGTGCCGGCCTTCCGCGCCCGGACGCCCGACGAGGTGGACACCGCGATCCGCGACGCCCAGGCGGTCGACGGCCCGGCGCTCATCTGGTTCGAGATCGCCGAGGAGCAGAACATCTTCCCGATGATGCCGGCCGGCAAGGGCCTGTCCGACCTCATCGAGAAGTGGGGCGGGGCGGACGAATGAGCGCCGATGCCCAGTCGAACGGGCAGCTGCCCGGCGCCGAGGCGGCCGCGGCGCCGGCTCATGCCCATGGCGCACCGCCGTCCCGGGCGCTTCCCGGCGGCGGCGAGACCCGCCGGCACGTGCTGGTGGCGGTCGTGCTCAACAAGCCGGGCGTCCTCAACCGCGTGTCGAGCCTGATGCGAGCCCGCAACTTCAACATCGATTCGCTCGCGGTCAGCCACACCGACAGCGACGACGTCAGCCGGATGACCATCACGCTGCACGGCGACGACGTCGCGGTGGAGCAGGCGGCCAAGCAGCTCTACCGGCTCATCGACGTGCTCAAGGTCCAGGACGTGACCGCTGAGCCGACCGTCCAGCAGGAGCTCGCGCTGGTCAAGATCCGGGCGACGGACGCGACCCGCGCGGAGGTCCTCAAGCTCGTCGAGCTGTCGCGCGGCCGGGTCGTCGACCTGGCCGATGGCTCGGTCATCGTCGAGGTGACCGGGACGGAGACCGAGGTCGACGCGTTCGTGGCGCTGGTGCGCACGTACGGCATCAAGGAGTTGGTCCGCACCGGTGCCGTCGTGATGGCCCGGGGCTCAGGTTCCATCGAGGAGGCAAGTCCTCGGGCCGATGGCCTCGCGGGGGCTCGGCCTCGGACCTCGGAGCGCGATACACGGCACCCTGCTGAGGGTGCCAAGAAGGAGGGTCGAGGCAGATGACTGCGGTGATGTACTACGACAACGACGCGGATCCGGCGGCGCTGGCGGGCCAGACCGTGGCCATCATCGGGTACGGGAGCCAGGGCCACGCCCATGCCCTGAACCTCCACGAATCGGGGGTCGACGTCGTCGTCGGGCTGGCGCCGGGCTCGAAGAGCCGCGACCTTGCCTCCGAGGCGGGCCTGCGCGTGATGGACGTCGCCGAGGCCGTCCGGGCGGCCGACGTGATCATGATCCTCGTCCCCGACACCTCCCAGAAGGCCGTCTACGACGCGGAGATCGAGCCCAACCTGCGGCCGGGTCACCTGCTGATGTTCGCCCACGGCTTCAACATCCATTTCGGGCGGATCGACCCGCCGGGCATCGTCGACGTCGGGATGGTCGCCCCGAAGGGTCCCGGGCATCTCCTCCGCTCGGTCTACCGTGCCGGCGGCGGCGTGCCGGCGCTGTTCGCCGTTCACCGCAACGCGTCCGAGACCGCGCGAGAGCGCGTCCTCGCCTACGCGCGCGCTCTCGGATGCACCCGGGCCGGCGTGCTCGAGACGACCTTCGCCGAGGAGACGGAGACCGACCTGTTCGGCGAGCAGGCCGTCTTGTGCGGCGGGACCGCGGCGCTCATCAAGATGGGCTTCGAGACGCTCGTCGAGGCGGGCTACCAGCCCGAGCTGGCGTACTTCGAGACGATGCACGAGCTCAAGCTCATCGTCGACCTGATCTACCGCGGCGGCCTCAACTTCATGCGCTTCTCGGTCAGCGACACCGCCGAGTACGGCGACTACGTCAGCGGGCCGCGGATCATCGACGACCACGTCCGGGCTTCGATGCAGCAGGTCCTGCGCGAGATCCAGGACGGGACGTTCGCCCGCAATTGGATCGCCGAGAGCGACTCCGGGCGCAAGGAGTTCGAGCGGCTGCGCTCGGCCGACCACGACCACCTCGTCGAGCGCGTCGGAGGACGGTTGCGCGCCCAGATGCCCTTCCTCGACCCGGTCGAGGTCGTGGCCGGCCAGTCGCAGGCGTCGGCCACCACGCCGGGCGCGTCGCGGTGAGCGGCGCCGTACCCCGGCCCGCCGGGCCGTTCGTGCCGGCGGGCAGCATCCGCATCTTCGACACCACCCTGCGCGACGGCGAGCAGGCTCCCGGCGCCGGCCTGACCGCCGCCGAGAAGCTCGACGTCGCGCGGCAGCTCGCGCGACTGCGCGTGGATGTCATCGAGGCCGGTTTTCCCGGCGGCGTCGCCAGGCGACTTCGAGGCGGTCCGCCGGATCGCCCAGGAGACGCGCGACGGGATCGCGGTCGCGGCTCTCGCCCGCTGCAAGGATGGCGATCCGCAGCGCGCGATCGAGGCGATCAAGGTCGCCGAGCGGCCGCACCTCCACGTCTTCATCGCGACCAGCGACATCCATCTCAAGCACAAGCTCCGCATCGACCGGGAGACGGCGCTGGCCGAGGCGGTCCGCTGGGTCCGCTACGGGCGCGAGCAGCTGGGTCGCGACGCCGAGATCGAGTTCTCCGCCGAGGACGCCTCGCGGACCGACCTCGACTACCTGCTCAAGGTCTACGAGGCCGTCGTCGAGGCCGGGGCGTCGACCGTCAACATCCCCGACACCGTCGGCTACGCCATCCCCTCGGAGTTCGGTGCGCTGGTCGAGCGGGTGGTCGCACTCGTCGGCGAGCAGGCGACGGTCAGCGTCCACTGCCACAACGACCTCGGTCTCGCCACGGCCAACACGCTGGCGGCCATCCAGGCCGGGGCCCGCCAGGTCGAGGTCACCGTCAACGGTCTCGGCGAGCGTGCCGGCAACGCCTCGCTCGAAGAGGTCGTGATGGCCATCCGCACCCGGCCGAACCAGTTCGCCGAGCTCGGATCGGGCGTCGCCACCGAGCAGCTGACGGCCGCCAGCCGGCTGGTCAGCTATCTGACCGGTTTCGCCGTCCAGCCCAACAAGGCGATCGTCGGCGGCAACGCCTTCGCGCACGAATCGGGGATCCACCAGGACGGCGTGATCAAGAACCCGCTGACGTACGAGATCATGACCCCACAGTCGGTCGGGCTGTCCGGCAGCCAGCTGACGATCGGCAAGCTGTCGGGCCGGCGCGGGCTGCAGGGCAAGCTCCACGAGCTCGGCTACGAGTTCGAAGGCGACGCGCTCGACGAGATCTACCGCCAGGCGGTGGCGCTCGCCGACGCCAAGAAGGAGGTCACCGACGCCGACCTCCACGCGCTGGTCGAACAGCGCTCGTCCGAGGTGCCGGCGTCGGTCGAGGTCGTCGGCTGGAGCGTGACCTCGTCGCACGGCGGCAACGCCACGGGCTCGGTCACGCTCATGATCGCGGGCGAAGAACGGACGGCCGAGGCGACCGGGAACGGGCCGGTGGACGCGCTGTTCGACGCCGTGGACGAGGCGCTGCAGCCCGTCCTCGGCTGGCACCCGACGCTGACCGAGTACGAGATCAAGGCGGTGTCCGCCGGCGAGGACGCCCAGGGCCAGGTGCTGGTCCGCTGCCGCCGCTCGTCGGACGAGGGTCCGGGCGCGCTGGTGGTGACCGGTCACGGGTTATCCACGAACATCATCGAGGCGTCGCTCGAGGGCTACCTGACAGCCGTCAACAAGCTGCATGGGGCCGAGATCAACGGCGTGTCGGTGGCGTTCGTGTCGCCGCGCCAGGGCGAGTCGCTCCCGTGACGACGTACCGGGTCGCGACGATCCCGGGCGACGGGGTGGGGCCGGAGGTCGTCACTGCCGCCCGGCGCGTCGTCGACGCCGCGGGGGCCCGCTTCGGGTTCGGTGTCGACTGGTCGGAGCTCGTGGTCGGTGGCGCGGCCATCGACGCCTACGGGGTGGCGATCCGCGACGAGGACGTCGAGGCTTGTCGCGCCGCCGATGCCGTCCTGCTCGGTGCGGTCGGCGGGCCGAAGTGGTCGGACCCGAGCGCGGCCGTCCGGCCGGAGCAGGCGCTGTTCGCGCTGCGCGGCGGGCTCGGCCTGTTCGCCAACCTGCGACCGATCTCGGTCCAGCCGACGCTCGTCGCCTCGTCGCCGCTGCGGCCCGAGCTGCTCGATGGCGTGGACATGGTCATCGTCCGCGAGCTGACCGGCGGGATCTACTTCGGGGAGCGGACGGAAGCCGCCACCGAGCCCGGCGCCCGGAGCGCGCTCGACACGCTGCCGTACGCGGAGCACGAGATCGCGCGGATCGTCCGGCTCGGGTTCGAGCTGGCGCGGAGCCGGCGCGGGATCCTGACCTCGGTCGACAAGGCCAACGTCATCGCGACCTCGCGGCTGTGGCGCCGGATCGCCGACGAGCTGGCCGCCGAGTACCCCGACGTCCGGCTCAACCACCAGCTCGTCGATTCGTGCGCGATGCTGCTCATCCGGCGACCGGCCGACTTCGACGTCATCGTCACCGAGAACCTGTTCGGCGACATCCTGTCCGACGAGGCGGCGGTCCTCGCCGGCAGCCTCGGCGTGCTGCCGTCGGCATCGCTCGGGGAGCGCCGGACCGACCACGGGCAGTTCGGCTTGTACGAACCGATCCACGGTTCGGCGCCCGACATCGCCGGTCGCGACATCGCGAACCCGATCGGCACGATCCTGTCCGCGGCGATGATGCTGCGGACCTCGCTCGGGCAGGCGGATGCGGCCGGGGCGATCGAGACGGCCGTCGGCACGGCGCTGGCCGACGGCTGGCGGACCGGCGACCTCGCCGACCCCTCCGATCCGACCGACGGGCTCGTCGTGGTCGGCACGACCGCCTTCGCGACCGCGGTCATCGAGGCGCTCGAGGCCGCGGCCGGAGTGGCGGCATGAGCGACGCGCCGGTCATCCTCTACGACACGACCCTGCGCGACGGCACCCAGGGCGAGAACATCACCCTGTCGCTCGCGGACAAGCTGCGCGTGGCGCGGATGCTCGACGAGTTCGGCATGCCGTTCGTCGAGGGCGGCTGGCCGGGCTCGAACCCGAAGGACATCGAGTTCTTCGCGGCCGCCCGGACGATGCGCTGGGAGCGCGCCAGGCTTGCCGCGTTCGGGTCCACGCGCCACCGCGCCAACACCGCGGAGAACGACCCGAACCTGCGCGAGCTGGTCGCCGCCGAGACCCCCGTCGTCACGATCTTCGGCAAGAGCTGGCTGCTCCACGTGATCGAGGTGCTGGGCGCCACGCCCGCCGAGAACCTCGACATGATCGCGGACTCGGTCGGCTTCGTCGTCGATCGCGGGCGCGAGGCCGTCTACGACGCCGAGCATTTCTTCGACGGCTACAAGGCGGACCGCGACTATGCGCTGTCGACCCTGCGGGCGGCCCGCCAGGCCGGCTCGCGGACGATCGTCCTGTGCGACACGAACGGCGGGACGATGACCAACGAGCTGGTGGCGATCATCGGCGACGTGCGGACGACCCTCGAGGCCGACCCGGACGCGCCGGCCGTCACCTGGGGCATCCACACCCACAACGACGCCGAGCTGGCTG
The DNA here is from genome assembly GCA_963813225.1 of uncultured Chloroflexia bacterium. GTDB lineage: Bacteria > Chloroflexota > Limnocylindria > Limnocylindrales > CSP1-4 > SPCO01. The sequence continues at coordinate 877,973 of CAWEYB010000001.1, forward strand.
TCGCGAACTCGATGGCCGCGGTGGCGGCCGGGATCCGGCACGTCCAGGCGACCATCAACGGCTATGGCGAGCGGGCCGGCAACGCCAACATGGTCAGCATCCTGGCCAACCTCGCGCTCAAGACGTCGAACGTGCTCGTCCCGGCCGGCGGCGGCGACCTGGCCGGCCTGACCGAGCTGTCGCGGTCGGTCGCGGAGATCGCCAACATCGCCCCGAACGACTATCAGCCGTACGTCGGCCGGTCGGCATTCGCCCACAAGGGCGGGGTCCACGGGGCAGCCGTGGCCAAGGTCGAGCGGAGCTACCAGCATGTCGATCCGACCGTGGTCGGCAACGAGGGACGACTCGTCGTCTCGGAGCTCGGCGGCCGGGCCAACATCTCGATCCGTGCCGAGCAGCTCGGCCAGAGCCTCGAGGGCGTCGTCGATCCGCGCGAGCTGTCGCAGCTGATCAAGCAGCTCGAGGCCGACGGGCTCGCGTTCGAGGGCGCCGAGGCCAGCTTCGAGCTGCTCATCCGCCGCCACGCCGCGGACTATGTCGCGCCGTTCCGGATCGTCGACTACACGTGCCTCGTCGAGCAGCGGGACGGGCGCGAGATGCTGGCCGAGGCGACCGTCAAGGTCGAGGTCGCCGGCGAGATCCTCCACACGGCGGCCGACGGGAACGGGCCGGTCAACGCACTCGACGCTGCTCTCCGCAAGGCGCTCGGTGCGTTCTACCCGGGGATCGAGGAGGTCCACCTCGTCGACTACAAGGTGCGCATCCTCGACGGCGGTGCGGCGACCGCAGCCCGGACCCGGGTCGTCATCGATTCGATGGACGGGGCGCGGACATGGTCGACGATGGGCAGCGACACCAACATCATCGCGGCGTCCGCGTCGGCGCTCGCCGATTCGCTCGAATACGGCATCTGGAAGTCCGGCTCGGAGCTCCGGCGCCGCGACGAACGACATTTCACGACCGCCCCGAACCGTGACGGATCGCCGGCGGCCGGCGCGACGTCGACCCACGGCGCGACAGCGACCCCCCGGAGGTGACCCGATGAGCGACTCGAACGCGACGCCAGGCACGGACGGCGGCGCGCTGCATCTCGCGCGCTGGACGGCGACGTCGGGCAGCAACGTGCGCAGCCGCGGGGCCGTGGTCATCGCCTCGGGCGACCACGAGTGGCGCGCATCCGAGACCGGCAACGGCGCGATCGACGCGCTGTTCCGTGCCGTGGACAAGGCCCTCTCCGGTGTCCTGACTGGCCATCCGCGGCTGCTCGCCTACGACATCCACGCGCTGGGCGAGGGGACCGACACGATCGGCGCGGTGACGGTCCGGATCGCCCCGCCCGACATCGGCGGCGAGCGCGGCAGCGGCGAGTACACCGGCGAGGCCCGCGGCCCGAACATCATCGCGGCCTCGATCGAGGCGTACATCACGGCACTCAACGCGCTGCTCGCCGAGGCCCATTGGGAAGGCGCGACCGAGGCCGCGGGCAACCGGCGGGGCGTGGCGGTGTCGGCCGGCGCCGCGCGCGAGCAACGCGCCGACCTCGACGAGGAGAAGGTCCCGCAGGACACGACGGCCTGGTTCGAACGCTAAGTCTCGCCGGCTCGCAGGAGCGTTGCGCCGCTAGACTCCGGCCACGATGACGAGCGACCTTCCGATCGCCTACGCCGGAGAGCCCGGCGCGTTCGCCGAGGACGCCGTGATCGCCGCGTTCGGTGATGTCCGTCGCGTCCCGCTCGGGAGCTTTCGCGAGGTCTTCGAGGCCGTCGCATCCGGCGCAGGCGAGGGCCGGCGTCGTCCCGATCGAGAACGTCATCAACGGAACTGTCCGCGAGAACTACGACCTGCTCCTCGAGCACGACCTGCAGATCCGCGGCGAGGTCGTCGTCCCGGTCAGCCTCTGTCTCGCCGCGCTGCCCGGGCCAGTCGCTCGATGACATCGCGCGCGTCTACTCGCACATCCAGGCGCTCGGCCAGGCCGAGGGGTTCCTGCGCCGCCGGCCGTGGCAGCTGCTGACGACGTACAACACGGCGGGCGCCGGCAAGTCCATCGCCGACAACGGCGAGCGAGGCGCCGCGGCGGTCCTGTCGCCGAGGGCCGCCGGCCTCTTCGGGCTCGAGGTCCTGGAGGACGAGATCGGCGACCTGCCGGGAAACCGGACGCGGTTCCTCGTCCTGGCGCCGCCGGATGCAGGCCCGCTCCCGCTCCTGTCCGACGGCGGTGGCCGGCGGACGACCCTGGTCGTCGCGGTCCGGAACGAGCCCGGCACCCTGCTCGCCGTCCTGCGGGTCTTCGCGGACCACGACCTGAACATGCACAAGCTCGAGTCGCGCCCGAGCCGCGAGCGCGCCTGGGAGTACGTCTTCTGGATCGACCTCGACGCCGACACGGCGGACCCGGCGACCGACGCGGCCTTCGAGGAGCTCCGCGCGGTGACGACGATGACCCGCGTGCTGGGCAGCTACCCGGCGGCGCCGGCTCCCTGATCCGCCCCCCGCGCGTTCCGCAGCTCGTCGCGGATCTCCGTCAGCAGGACCTCCTCGGGCGACGGTCCCGGAGGCGGCGCCTCCTTGATGAAGATCTTGCTGATGATGTAGACGACCAGCATCACCACGACGAACACGATCAGTGAGTTGAGGAAGAGCCCCCAACCGATCGAGACTTCCTCGCCCTTGGCGTTCGTCCCGAGCACCGTCTTGATCGACGCGAAGTCGACGAGCCGAGGACCCAGCCGATCGGCGGCATGATGATCGCGTTGACCAGCGTCGAGCACGACCGACCCGAGCGCGACGCCGATGATGACGCCGATCGCCAGCGCGAGCGCGTTCGACTTGGTCAGGAAAGCCTGGAAGCCGTCCATGGCCGCGATGCTCCTCCTCCTGGATTGACTGCCCCGTATCGGGAGGCGCCGATGATACGCTTGCCCACCGCCCGCGACGACCGCGACGACCTCGCGGCAGCCCCCGGAGGACCGATGGACCAGGCGTTCCATGACGAGATGGCGACCGGCTACGCGCTGACCGAGCCGGGCCTCGTGATCGGCAGCCCGATGCTCGGCGCCGAGCTCGCGAACGACGCGCGCGTCCAGGTGGCGCTCAGCATGATGAACCGCCACGGGCTGATCGCCGGGGCCACCGGCACCGGCAAGACCAAGACCCTCCAGCTCCTCGCCGGCCAGCTGTCGAAGGCGGGCGTGCCGGTCTTCGTGGCCGACATCAAGGGCGACCTGACGGGGATGGCCGCGCCCGGCGACGCCACCAACCCCAAGGTCGTCGACCGCCTGACGTCGCTCGGCTGGACCTTCGAGCCGTCCGGCCACCCGGTCGAGTACCTGTCGCTGTCGGGCAAGCTCGGGGCGCAGGTCCGGGCCACGACCCACTCGTTCGGGCCGCTGCTGCTCGGCAGGGTGCTGGGGCTCAACGACACCCAGACCTCGATCCTGTCGCTGATCTTCAAGTACTGCGACGACAACCAGCTGCCCCTGCTCGACCTCAAGGACCTCGCCGCCACGCTCAAGTACCTCGCCTCCGACGAGGGCAAGCCCGCCCTCGCCGACTACGGCGGGATGTCGAGCGCGTCGGTGGGCGTGCTCCTGCGCTCGATCGTCGTGCTCGAGCAGTCGGGCGCCGACATCTTCTTCGGCGAGCCCGAGTTCGACGTGATGGACCTGCTGCGCACGACGCCCGACGGCGAAGGCATCGTCAGCATCCTCGAGCTGTCGGACGTCATGAACCAGCCCGAGCCTGTTCTCGACGTTCATGCTCTGGATGCTCGCCCGGCTGTACGAGACGCTGCCCGAGGTCGGCGACCTGCCGAAGCCGAAGCTGTGCTTCTTCTTCGACGAGGCGCACCTGCTGTTCGACAACGCCTCGGCGGCGCTGCTCGCCGAGATCGAGCGGACCGCGCGGCTCATCCGCTCGAAGGGGGTCGGCGTCTACTTCGTGACCCAGGCCCCGACCGACGTCCCGTCGTCGGTCCTGGCCCAGCTCGGCAACCGCGTCCAGCACGCGCTTCGCGCGTTCACGCCCGACGACGCCGACGCGCTGCGCAAGACCGCCCGGACGTTCCCGACCACGACCTTCTACGACGTCGAGAAGACGATCACCTCGCTCGGGACCGGCGAGGCGCTGGTGACGGTGCTGTCGCCGCGGGGCGTCCCGACGCCGCTCGCCGCGACCCGGCTGCTGCCGCCCGATTCGTCGATGACACCGCTCGACGCGGTCCAGTTCGCCGGCCGCATCGCCACCAGCCCGTTCGCGGCGAAGTACGGCACGGCCATCGACCGCGACAGCGCGTACGAGCTGATCAACGCCAAGATCGCCGCATCGCGGGCGGCCGCCGCCCAGGCCGCCACCGACGCCGCCGTCGCGGCCGGTGTCCCGCCGACGACCGCGACCGGGCTCAACACCATGACGCCGGCGCAGCAGCGGGCCGAGATCAACCGCCAGGCCAAGGAGATGGTCGCGGCCCAGAAGGCGGCGGAGCGTGAGCGGAAGTCGCAGGAGAAGGCCGTCGCCGACGCCCGCAAGGCCGAGCAGCGGACGATCAACACGGCGATCCGGACCGGCGGCCAGGTCGTGTCGTCGAAGCTGGGCCAGGACGTGATCCGGGGCGTGTTCGGGACGCTCTTCGGCGGCAAGCACTGAACCTGGCGGCGTGACCAGCGGGGAGACGCCGACCGGCGCGCGGACCTGGCTCGACCCGGGCTGGCGCGCGGGGGCGCTCGCTTGGGTCGAGGCGACGCTTGCGGGGTTGGGCCGCACGGTCATCGGCGAGGTCGAGCAGCCTCACGTCCGGCCGTGGTCGACGGCGATGCGCGTGCCGACGAGCGGCGGGGTCGTGTGGTTCAAGGCGAGCGGTCCGGGGCCGGCGCACGAGGGCCCGCTGCTGGAGGTGTTCCGGGTCTTCGGGGTCGCGCACGTCCTGTTGCCGCTGGCCGTGCACCCGGACCGGCCATGGATCCTGTTCGAGGACGGCGGCCCGACGATGCGCGCCACGCGACCGGACGGCACCGGCGACCACGATCTGGTCGCCTGGGAGCGGATCCTGGCCGAGTACGCGGCGCTCCAGCGTTCGGTCGAGGGCGAGGCGGCCGTCGCGGCGATGCTCGTGGCCGGGACGCCGGACGTGCGCCCAGGCGACTCCCGGATGCGCTCGAGCGGCTGCTCGAGGCGGGGGAGTGGTGGGCACTGATCGTCCCCGAGGAGCGTGTGGCGGCCGATGCTGCCCGGACACGACTGCGTGCCTCTGCGGGGGCGATCCGTGCTGCCGCCGACGACCTCGCCAGCGCCGGCATCGCCGCCATCGATCCAGCACGACGACCTCCACGGCGGCAACATCCTCGTCGGCCCGGCCGGCGACCGCATCTTCGACTGGGGCGACGCCGCGGTCGCGCACCCGTTCGGGACCCTGACGCGGGACCTTCAACTCGATCGCCCACAACACCGGGCGCGACGGCGGCGATCCGGTCTTCGTCCGACTGCTCGACGTCTACCTCGAAGCCTGGACCGATGTCCTGCCGCGCCAAGCGCTGGTCGCGCTGAGCGCCCTCGCACTCGACTACGCCTGCATCGGCAAGGCCCTCGCCTGGGAACGCGCGCTCCGTCGGCCTCGAACCCGACGAGATGGGCGAGCTTCGGCGACTCGGTCGCCGGCTGGCTGGTGGACTTCGCCGACCGTCTCGACGGTCCAGCCTGGGCGGCGTCGGGACCGCGCCTACTCGATGACGAGGTTTGCCGGCAGGTCCGCCGGCGCCGGGATAGGCGGGCTTCAGCCCGGCCAGGACGTCGGCCAGGATCGTCGACACCGCCAGGTTGCGGAACCAGTTGCGGTTGGCGGGGATGACGTACCACGGCGCCCACGGCGTCGACGTCTTGGTCAGCGCGTCGTCGAAGGCGGCCTGATAGTCGTCCCAGAGCTTCCGCTCCGCGAGGTCGCCGAGCTTGAACTTCCACCGCTTCGTCGGGTCGTCGTAGCGGTCCTGGATGCGCTGGCGCTGCTCGTCGCGGTCGATGTTGAGGAAGAACTTGACGATGGTCGTGCCGCTCTCGGCCAGCGTCCGCTCGAAGTCGTTGATCTGCTCGTAGCGCTTCGACCAGACCGCGCGCGGGACGAGGTCGTGGACCCGGACGACGAGGACGTCCTCGTAGTGCGACCGGTTGAAGATGCCGATCTCGCCCTTGGCCGGCGTCCGCTGGTGGACGCGCCACAGGTAGTCGTGGGCGAGCTCCACGGCGCTCGGCACCTTGAACGAGGTCACCGGGCAGCCCTGCGGGTCGAACGCGTCCATGACCTTGGCGATGGTGCCGTCCTTGCCGGCGGCGTCGATGCCCTGGAGGACGATGAGGACCGGGTGCTTCTGCTCGGCCCAGATCCTGTCCTGGAGGTCGCGCAGCCGCTCCATCTGCTTCGCGGTCCGGTCCACCGACGACGCCTTGTCGTGGCCGAACGTCGCGTTCGGATCGAGCTTCGCGAGCCGGACGCGACTGCCGGGCTTGACCCGGAGGGCGTCGCGCAGGGCGGGCTGTCGGGGCATGGTCTCCCTCCTCGGCGGGCTTGGGCGGCGGCGTCGCCGGGACGTCGTTGTACGATGCAACGTACCCCACAGGAGTCCCGCCCGATGACCGTCGCCGCCGGCACCAAGCCTCATCCGATCTTCCTTGCCGGCCGCTGGGTCGAGTCGCCCGACGTCCTGGTGGTCGACAACCCGGCCGACCCGTCGACCCCGGCCGGGACGACCTACACCGCGACCGAGGCGCAGTACGAGGAAGCCGTCGAGGCGGCAGTGGCTGCCTTCGAGGTCACGCGCACGCTGCCCGCCTACGAGCGCGGCCGGATCCTGCGCGACATCAGCGCGGGGCTGCGCGGGCGGCGCGAGGAGATCGGCCGGCTCATCGCCCTCGAGGCCGGCAAGCCGATCCGCGACGCGCTGGTCGAGGTGGACCGCGCGGTCCTGACCTTCCGGCTCGGTGCCGAGGAGGCGGAGCGGATGACCGGCGAGGTCATCCCGCTCGACCTGCTGCCGTCGTCGAAGGACCGCATCGGGATCACGCGGCGCTTCCCGATCGGCCCGATCGCCGGGATCAGCCCGTTCAACTTCCCGCTCAACCTGGCGGCCCACAAGGTCGCCCCGGCGATCGCGTCGGGCAACACGATCGTGCTCAAGCCGCCGTCCAAGGACCCGCTGACGATGCTGGCCGTGGCCGAGATCATCGAGGCGGCCGGGGCGCCGGCAGGCTCGGTCTCGATCCTGCCGATGACCCGCGAGCTGGGCGACCGGATGGTCGCCGACGACCGCTTCAAGCTGCTGACGTTCACCGGCTCGCCGTCGGTCGGCTGGCGGATGAAGGAGCGGGCGGGCAAGAAGCGGGTCGTGCTCGAGCTCGGCGGCAACGCCGGCGTCATCGTCGACAAGACCGCCGACCTCGACTGGGCGGTCAAGCGCTGCCTCGTCGGAGCGTTCACCTATGCCGGCCAGGTGTGCATCAGCGTCCAGCGGATGTTCATCCACGAGGAGATCTGGGACGCGTTCATGGACCGGTTCGTGGACGGCGCCCGGGCGCTCAAGCTCGGCGATCCGCTCGACCCGACGACCGATGTCGGCCCGATGGTCGACGCGACGGCAGCCGGCCGGACGCAGCGCTGGGTCGACGAGGCGCTCGCGCTCGGCGGCAAGGCTCTCCTCGGCGGCAAGGCCGACGGCACGTTCTTCCCGCCGACGATCCTGACCGACGTGCCGGTGAGTGCCCAGGTCTGCTCGAACGAGGCGTTCGCGCCGCTGGTCGTGGCCTTCCCGTTCCGCGCATTCGACGAGGCGATCGCGGCCGTCAACGACTCGATGTTCGGGCTGCAGACCGGCGTCTTCACCAATGACCTGGCGGGCGCGTGGCGCGCGTTCGGCGAGCTCGAGGTCGGTGGCGTGATCGTCAACGACGTGCCGACGTACCGGATCGACCACATGCCCTACGGCGGCGTCAAGGACTCGGGCCTCGGACGCGAGGGCCTGCGCTACGCGATGGACGACATGACCGAGATCCGGATCATGGTGCTCGCCCAGCCGTCGTAGGCGCGACCACCGCGTCCCGGGGTTCGCGACGCGGCCCGACGGCGAAACCGTCGCGTGCCGCATCCTTGGCCGCGATGGACCTGACCTTGACGCCCGCCCAGACCGAGCTCCAGACGCGCGCCCGGGCGTTCGTGCGCGACGTGCTCCAGCCGCGCGAGGTCGAGTTCGAGCGGGCCGGCGGGCATGTTCCGCGGGACTGGGGGAACCCCATCCGGGCGGCCGCCCGCGACGCCCGGCTCCATGGCGGCCCGTTCCCGGTCGAGGTCGGGGGTCAGGGCTGGTCGGTCGTCGATCAGGTCCTCGTCCACGAGCAGTTCGGGCAGGCGACTGGCGGCCTGTGGTCGTACGTCCCGGGCGCCTACAACGTCCTGGTCCACGCCGACGCCGAGCAGCGCCGACGGTATCTCGACCCGTCGTTGCGCGGCGAGCGCTCGGGGAGCTACGCGATCACCGAGGAGGGCGCCGGCTCCGACGCCCGGACGCTCCATGCGACCGCGGTTCGCGACGCCGCCACCGGCGAGTACGTCCTGAACGGCGAGAAGTGGTTCGTGACGGGCCCCGACGACACCGACTTCATGATCTTCCATTGCGCGCTGGTCGACGGCGAGGATCGCCTGCCCACGCTGTTCCTGGTCGACTACGACACGCCCGGCGTCGTGATGCGTCACGACCCGGACTACACCCACACCTTTGCCGACCGGCACCCGCAGTTCGTCCTGGAGGACGTGCGAGTCCCGGCGTCGGCCGTGCTGGGCGGCGTCGGGCGCGCCGACGAGCTGACCAACGAGTGGTTCGTCGAGGAGCGCATCCACATCGCCGCGCGCTGCGCGGGCGCCATGGAGCGACTGCTCGGCCTGGCCGTCGACTGGGCGACCGGGCGGCACGCGTTCGGCGAGCGGATCTACGACTTCCAGGGCGTCAGCTTCCCCCTGGCCGATTCAGCGGCGGACGCGTCGGCGGCACGCCTGCTCGCGCGCGAATGCGCCTGGCTGGCCGACAACGGCGCGGACCCCAAGGTCGTCCATGCCAAGGCGTCGCTCGCCAAGCTGTTCGCGTCCGAGGCGGCGTGGCGTTGCGCGGACCGGGTCGTCCAGGTCTACGGCGGCCGCGGGTACATGCGCGAGTTCGCGGCCGAGCGGTTCCTGCGCGAGCTGCGCGTCGACCGCATCTGGGAGGGGACGTCCGAGATCCAGCGGATGATCGTCGCCCGCGCGCTCGAGAAGCGGGGCGTGGGCCGGGTGGTCGGGTGAGGGCAGAGGCCGGCTCAGGCGCCATCGACCTGCGGCCGCTCTTCGCTCCTGCCAGCATCGCGGTGGTCGGGGCCTCGCCACGCTCCTGGATCGCCGAGACGGTCCGCGACAACCTGCGGGTCATGGGCAGCGCGACCCGCTGCCACTTCGTCAACCCGAAGTACGACGAGCTGCACGGTCAGCCCTGCTATCCGTCGTTGGAGGCCCTCCCCGAGACGCCCGACATCGCGGTCGTGGCACTCAACCCGTTGCGTGCCGCATCCGTGACCGAGGCTGCCGCGGCCGCCGGCGTGCCCGCGGTCGTCATCCCGGGCGGCGGCGTCGTCGAGGGCGGAGAGGCGGCCGCTGCGATGCAGCTCGAGGTCGCCGCCATCGCGCGCGAGCACGGGCTGGCGCTGCTCGGGCCGAACTGCATGGGTGTCATCGACCTCGTCAGCAACAGCGCGACCTACATCGGCGACGTGTCGCCGTACCTGCCGCGCGGCGGCGTGGCCGGGATCGCGCAGTCGGGGTCGGTCAGCGACGCCTTCGTCCATTCGGGGAACCGGATCGGCTTCTCGCGGATCATCAGCTGCGGCTCGGAGGTCGTCCTCGACGTCTGCGACTACCTCGCCTACTGCCTCGACGACCCCGAGACGAGCTCGGTCATCCTCTTCCTCGAGGGGTTCAAGCGGCCGGAGCGGTTCCTGGCCCTGGCCGACCGGGCCCTCGAGCTGGGCAAGCCGATCATGGCCGTCAAGGTGGGTCACAGCGACCAGGCGCAGGCGGCAGCCGTCGCCCACACCGGCTCGCTGGCCGGCGAGACGCGCGTGACCGACGCGGCGCTCGAGGCGGCCGGGGTCATCCGCTGCCGCGACCTCGACGAGCTGCTCGAGACGGCCGAGCTGGTCGAGGGCGTCCGCCGCACGGGCCGCCGCGTCGGGCGTGGCCGGACCGGGGTCGTGACGGTGTCGACCGGCGAGGCGTCGCTCATCGCCGACCTCGTCCCGATGACCGGGCTCGACCTGCCACCGATCACCGGCACCGCCCGGAGGGCGATCCTCGAGGCGCTGCCGACGATGGGCTACATCGGCAATCCGCTCGATCCGTGGGGCGCGGCGGACCCGTCGGTGGCCTACGGCGCCGCGTGCGAGGCGATGGCCGCGTCCGGCGCATACGACGTCCTCGTCCTCGTCCACGACTTCCCGTACCGCTCGCTGCCGTCCGAGGTCAACACCGCCAACGAGGTCGCGTCCGCGCTCCTGGCCGCGACCGCCGATCGACCCGGGATCCTGCCGATCTACGTCTCGTTGACATCGGGCGAGCCGCCGCCCGAGACGAAGGCGCTGCTCGACACGGTCGGGTGGCGGCGCGCCGCTGCTCCGCGGCGCCGTGCCGGCGTTCCGGGCCATCGCCGAGGTCGCCGCCTGGGAGGGGCGGCACGACCACCGGGTGGACGACGGGCCGTGGCGGGACGCGTGGCCGGCCCTCGCCGCAGACCGGACCTCGTACGGCGCCGACGCGGCGGCCGCGACTGCCGCCCGTCGTGCTCGCCCGCCGGTCACCTTGTCCGAGCCCGAGAGCCTGGCGTTCATCGGTCGGGCCGGCATCGCGGTCAGCCAGGTGATCGCCGTGTCCGACGCCGCGGCCGCCGTCGGGGCCGCGCGCACGGTCGGCGGCCCGATCGCGCTCAAGCTCGACGCGGCCGGGCTGGCGCACAAGAGCGACATCGGTGGCGTGGCGCTCGGCCTGCGCGGGGACGACGCCGTGTATGGCGCGGCGCTGACGTTGCTCGAGATCGGCCGCCGCCGCGGCCTGACCGTGCGCGGCCTGTTGATCGAACCGATGGCTCCGCACGGGGTCGAGCTCATCCTCGGCTTCCGGCGGGATCCGCAATTCGGCCCGGCCGTGCTGGTGGGGATCGGCGGGGTCCTGACCGAGGTGCTCGATGACGTCGCGGTCCGCCTCGCGCCCGTCGACCATGCGGCAGCCGCCGCGATGCTCGACGACTTGCGCGGCAGCCGGATCCTCGGCGCCGTGCGTGGCCGCCCCGCGGTCGACCGGGGGACGGTGGTCGGCATGCTCGTCGCGCTCAGCACGCTCGGCGTCGAGCGTCCCGACGTGCTCGAGGTGGACCTCAACCCGGTGATCGCGTCGGCCGGCGGCGCGATCGCGGTGGACGCACTGGTCGTGCTCGAAGGACCGCCCGATGCCTGACGACATCGCCGACAGAGCGCCGGCCGAACCCGTCCTCCTCCGCCGCAGGACACCGTGGGGCGTCCGCCTGACGCTCAACCGGCCCGCCAAGCTCAACGCGCTGTCGGGCGAGCTCGTCGAGGCCCTCGTCGCGGCGATCGACGACGCCACCGCCGACGCCGACGTGCGGGTCATCGTGCTCGAGGGCGCCGGCCGGGCGTTCTCGGCGGGCTACGACCTGACCGAGGAAGCCGAGGGCGAGGCGCTCGGCCCGGTCGGCTGGCGCGAGCTGCTGGCGGCCGACGTGGCGGCCACCCTCCACGTCCTCGATTGTCCCAAGCCGGTCATCGCGCAGGTCCACGGGTACGCGCTGGCGGGCGGGCTCGAGCTGGCGATGGCGTGCGACCTCATCGTCGCGGCCGAGGGAGCCAGGCTCGGAGAGCCGGAGATCCGCTACGGGTCGGCCCCGGTCGCGCTGCTGATGCCATACCTGATCGGCCAGAAGAAGACCCGCGAGCTGCTGCTGACGGGCGACCTCATCGACGCGACCGAGGCCGAGCGGATCGGGCTCATCAACCGGGTCGTCCCGGCCGACCGGCTCGCGGCAGAGGTGGACGCCCTCGCCGATCGATTGGCACGGACGCCGCCCGAGGTGATGGCCCCGACCAAGCGGATGCTCAATCGTGCCATGGACGCGGCCGGGTTCCGGCTGGCGGTGGAGGCCGGCATCGACCTCGGGGCGATCATCAACGCGGCGGATACGCCGGAGCAGCGCGAATGGGACGAGATCGTCCGCCGCGACGGGCTGAAGGCCGCCCTGGCCTGGCGCGACAGGCGCTACGACGAGAGGCTGGCGGGGACGGGCGCCGAACCGGCGACGGAACCCGCCGTCCCCGATCCGGACTGACCCGTCGCGGTCCCTGGTGCGGGGGTCAGGAGCTCACGGATCCCGCGATCGAGAGAGATGGCCGGCCTCCAGCCGAGCGCCCGTAGCCGGGCTGCCGAGACCGCCGAGTCACGGACGTCTCCGGATCGGACCGGCCGATGGATGCGGCCGAGTCGTGCGCCGGCCGCGCGCTCCACGGTGTCCGCCAGCGTCGTGATCGACGTCCGCCGGCCCGCCGCGACGTTCCATGTCCCGCTCGGGGTGGCCGGATCGGCGAGACGGACGAGGGCCCCCACCACGTCCGTGACGTGGACGAAGTCACGCGTCTGGCCACCGTCACCGTCGATGGTCAGGGCCTGCCCGGCCAGCGCCAGGGCCACGAACGAGGCCACGACGGCGCCTTCGAGCCCGCTCGCCTGGCGCGGACCGTAGATGTTCGATGGCCGGGCGATCGCGTACGGCAGGCCGGCCAGGACCACGTGACCCTCGGCCGCCAGCTTGTGGATGCCGTAGTAGGAGCTCGGGGCGGCGCGCGCCGTCTCGCTGGCCGGGCGACGTGTCTCGCCGTAGATGGCTCCGCCGGACGAGACGAAGACCAGACGCTCCGCGCCCGCGAGTCGCGCTGCGGTCGCGACGCGGTTGGTCCCGATGACGTTGACCGCGAGATCGTGCAGCGGCGACTCGATCGACCGGGGCACGCTCGCCTGTGCGGCGAGGTGGAAGACCACGCTCGGATGCCACGCACGGACGGTCCCGTCGAGGTCGTCGATCGACACGTCGAGGCGCTCGAGACGGACGTCGTCCGGGAGGTTCGCGGCGCGTCCGGTCGACAGGTCATCGATGACGAGGACGGACCAGCCGTCGGCCACCAATCGGTCGACCAGATGGCCCCCGACAAATCCGGCACCGCCCGTCACGACGACCCGCGGCTGGCTCAATCGAGGTGATCCGACCGTTCGGCCGTTGACTCGAGCTGACTGTACGAACCGCCGTGGTAGAGGAGCGGCGGCGCCTCGATCGGATTGACCCAGGCTCGGTGGATGAGTCCAAGGAAGACCGTGTGGGAGTACACCTCGAACGACGTGGCGACCTCGCACTCGAGATGGGCCAGCGATCCGAGGAGGCGGGGTGTCGCACCTTCGGGCGCGTCCGGCGCGAGCCAGTCGTCCCTCAGCTGCTTGTCGCCACCGATCCGGCTGCAGTGGAGTGCTACGCTCTGCTGCCCGACTGACAGGAGATTCACGCCGTATCGGCCCCGATCCGTGATCTCGGCGTGGGCGCGCGACGAACGGTTGATGCAGACCAGGAGAGACGGTGGGGACGGCGAGAGTGAGCACATCGACGTGGCCGTCATGCCGCTTGGCCGCCCGTCGGCATCGAAATAGGTGACGATGACGACCGTCGTCGCGTATCGCCTGAATGCCTGCCGGAATAGGTCCGTATCGGCCACCCAGTCGAGATCGGCCGGGTTCACCGGCATCTCCGGTCTGTCCATCGAGGTCGTAGGCCTCCGATCAGCGTCTGCCCATTGTGCAACGGCGGGCGATCGAGGGCCGGACTGATGCGGGCCGGTCCTGACCGCTCCGACCCGACTCGATGAGCGGTCAGAGCCGCCCGCCGCTGTCGCTGGCCTACCGCGTCCGGGATGCGAGCCTCCCGCCGCCCGCCGCGGAACGGCCGCCCCTGCTCGTGCTCCTCCACGGCGTCGGGAGCAACGAGCTCGCCATGGCAGCTCTCGCCGGATCGTTCGATCCCCGCTTCGTCGTCATCAGTGCGCGCTCGCCGATCGAGATGGGGCCGTTCTCCTTCTGCTGGTTCCACGTCACGTTCACGCCCGACGGCCCGGTCATCGACGGTGACGAGCTGCACGTCGCGGCCGATCGGCTGGCCGGCTTCGTCGACGAGGCGGTCCTCGCCTTTGGCGCCGATCCCCGGCGGGTCTTCATCGCCGGGTTCAGCCAGGGCGGGATCATGGGGCTCACGTCGATGCTCACCGGCCCGGATCGGCTCGCCGGAGTGGTCTGCATGAGCGGCCGGCTGCCACCCGAGGTCCTGCCCCGCCTCGCCCCGCCCGACCGGCTCCGCGCCAAGCCCGTCCTCATCGTCCACGGCACCCACGATGAGGTGCTCGGCGTGGAATACGGCCGCAGTGCCCACGCGACGTTGGAGCGGCTCTCGCTCGCGGTGACGTACGAGGAGTTCGACATGACCCACACCACAACCGACGCGAGCCTCGCATCGGTGGCTGAGTGGCTCACCGATCGGCTGGGGCGCTGACCAGGCGCTCGAACTCGGCGTCGAGCAGCCGGTGGAGGGCCTGTTGAGCGATCATCGGCCGCAGCGTGTGGTCGTGACCGGGAAGCTGCTCGAGCACGACGTTCGGCCACTGGTCGAGCCGGGCGAGGATCCCGTCGGCCGCAAGCTCGTCGTAGACGGGCTCGTCGCTCGAGAACGCCAGCACGACCCGGGTCCCGAGAGATGACAAGGCATCGAACAGCCGGACGACCGCATCGGCCGCGGGTTCGCCGGATCCGCGGTGACGCAGCCGGGCCGGCGCCCCCACGACCGCGCCTGCCGCTCGCCCGGCGACCGCCCGGGACACGGAGACCATCCGGGAGGCCCCGACCTCCCCGCGGGCGATCCTCGTCCAGAGAGCCGGTTCGAGCAGGCGCTGGACCTTGCGCGCCTCGCGGCGAGACAGGAGGTCCGGGTCCCAGATCATCGCGCGTGGGTTGATGATGAGCGCCGCCACGATGCGTCCGTCGGATGCCCCGGTGTGGAACGCCCAGTAACCCCCGGCACACAGCCCGACCAGCACGAACCGGGGCCCGAAACCGCGGCGCTCCAGGTCGTCGATGATCGCCCCGACCTGTGCCCCGAACTCCGCCGTGTAGAAGTTGCCGACATCGCGATACCGATCGGGGTCGCCGTCGGCGTCGCCGATCCCCTCCAGGTCCATCCGGATCATGGGCACGCCGCGCGCGCTCCAGCGGCGCGACGCCTCCACCCACATCCGGTTCGGGCCGATCCGGCGGACGGCCCCCGCATTGAGGAAGATCGCACACAGATCCGACCGCGGCCCCTCGACGGGCTCGGCGAGCACGCCGAAGATCTGCCCGAACGGCTGCTCGATCCGGATCGCGGTCTCGCGGATGCGGACGCCAGCCTGGATCAGCTCGAGGCCATTCGAGGAGGCGGCGGTCGGATCGGCCCCGTCCATCGCGACGGACGCAGGGATCGCCTCGTCGAGCCAGGCGGCCACGCGGTCGAACGTCGCGACCGCAGGCGCGTATCGCTCGGGATGGAAGACCATCTCGGTCCAGCCGTTGCCCGGCACGGTCGAGACGACGACGCCCTGCTGGCGCAGGTGCTCCTCGAGGGCCCGGTCGTGGCGGATCCCGTCGCGGTCGAGCAGGAGAGCGCGCTGGAGACGGCCGGTCGGCAGCGCCGTGAGATCGATCGCCTGGAGCGCGGCCATCGTGTCGGCGGACAGGACGAAACCGCCGACCTCAAGCCAGCCCTCGGGCAGTCCGGCCGCGATCTGCTCCTGGGTGAGACCGAGGGCCGAGCTCTGGAGGCCGGCGAATGCGCGCTGCTCGCGCAGGAAGGCGCGGCCCTGGACCGGGGCTCCCCACAGCACCAGGTCGTCGACCGGCGCTCCGTCGGCGATCGCCCTGGCCGCCACCAGCCCACCGAGCCCGAGACCGATCGCGGCGACCCGCGAAACCCCCGGCTGGCCGGCAAGCCATCCGGCGGCGGCCGAGACGGCGCGGGTCCACGCCCCGAGACGATCCTCGTCGCCTGGTGACCCGCCGCTGTCGCCCGCGCCCGGGAGGTCGATCCGCAGGGTCGGGTGTCCGTCGGCTGCGAGCCGGTCCGCCCACGCCCGCCGGCTTCGGTAGGACGCCACGTCGTCCCATCCCCAGGTGGGGCAGACGAGGACAGCCGTGCCCGACGCCGCACCCGACGCCGGCGCGTGATACATCGCAAAGACCCGATCGGGGGCGACCTCGAGGATGACCGGACGGGCCGGTGGCGGCGGCGTCACGGCTCGTCGCGGGCGTCCCGGATGGCGACGCGTCCTGTGAGATTCACGGCCGTCAGCCCTCCGCCGGTCCAGTCCAGCCCGGGTCGCGTCGGGCGAAGGGTCACCTGCCGGACGCCGCCGGGCTCGATCGAGAATGCGTCATCCGACGGTACGTACCCGGGCGCGTGGATGCGCACCCCGTACGCGAGCCGGCGGCTCGTGACCGCCAGGCAGACCGAGCCGTCGGAGCCGCGGCGCGCGGACGCCGAGATGCCGAGCCGCTGTTCGGGTTCCGGAGACAGGGGTCGCCCGGCCGGGAAGTGGAACGACTGCGACAGCAGCTCCGGGCCATCCGCTCCGTCCCGCTCGAGGCTTGCCACGATCGCATCCTGTGCCGGGGGGCCGAAGCGATACGCCCACGCCGCATCGACGAAGTGCCCGATGACGGCCTCGACGTCGCGATGGGTCGCGCCGTGGGGCGGCAGCTCGAGCTGTTCCTCGCCGCGCCCGACCGGCAATTCGAGGTCCGTGTACAGGGACAC
This sequence comes from uncultured Chloroflexia bacterium, assembly GCA_963813225.1. Classification (GTDB taxonomy): domain Bacteria; phylum Chloroflexota; class Limnocylindria; order Limnocylindrales; family CSP1-4; genus SPCO01. The sequence continues at coordinate 894,916 of CAWEYB010000001.1, forward strand.
CCGCAGGCGCGCCGACATCGGGAGCGGCCCGTCGTTGGCGACGTGGGCGATGACGCCCCCGATCCCCTCGTCGATCAGCCAGACCGCCGTCGGCGCGAGGATCCGACGCAGGTAGTGATATGGGGTCTTCGGCCGGCCCAGGTTGTCGACGACGCCATAGCCGGCCCCGGCGACGAGATCGCGCAGCCACAGGATCATCCCGCCGCCAGATGGGGAGCCCGCCCTGCGCCACTCGCCGTAGACGTGGGTCATGACCTCGCCGGTGGCCAGCCGCGACAGCTCGAGATAGCGGTCGTAGGTGCCTCGGCGGAGCGTGCCGGCGTCCACGCCGAAGACGACCTCGAGATAGTGGTCGCGCAGGTCGTCGAAGTCCCAGCCCGACCCGGCGTCCCGGGCCACGCCGGCCTTCCAGCGCGGGTGATGGACGAACGGCTCACCGGGTGGCTCCGGGACCAGGGTCGCCAGCGCCTCGTCATCGGGGATGTTCGCGAAGGCCAGGCACTCCGCGGCGAACAGGATCCCGCTCGTCCGCGCGTCCGACAGGGGACCCCGATACCCGCCGACCCCGTAGTAGTTCGTGACGCCGTGATCGGGCCGCATCGGCAGGTCGCCACCGAACGGCGACGACGGCACGCAGATCGCGTCGAGACCGACCTCGGCGGCGATCCCCGGGACGACCTCGTCGTAGAAAGGGATCCGAGCGAGCCCCATGTCGAGTCCGAGCATCGCGACCTGCTGCTCGACCTCGCTGTTCCCGCACAGCACGGCCGAGCTCGGCCGGCCGGCCAGCCGGGTCGCGACGTCGCGCGCCTCGGCCGCGGCGACCCTCCCGAACCGCTCATCGCCGAACGGGTAGTCCATGCTCGCGAACATCAGGTCCTGCCAGACCAGCATCCCGAGCTCGTCGCACAGGTCGTGGAACGCGTCGCTCTCGTACGGACCGAACCCCGGCAGGCGCAGCATGTTCATCCCGGCGGCCCGGGTGGTCTCGATGGCCTCGCGCAGCTGGCCGACCGACGGAGCGAGGCCAACGATGTCGAGGGGCGTCCACAGGGCGCCACGGGCGAAGATCGGCACCTCGTTCACGTGGACGAACAGGCCGTCCCGCTCGATATCGTGATCGGCCGTCGGACCCGCGGCCAGTGTCCGGAAGCCGACGCGGCCGGCATCGATCGTGACCGGCGCGTCATCGGGTCCCACGACGAGCCGGACGGTGTGGAGGGCCGGCTTCCCGTGCGTATGGGGCCACCAGCGCTCGACGTCCGGGATCCGGAGGATGCCCTCGAGTGACAGCGCATTCCCGTCGGGGGCGGCCTCGAGCGAAGCATGATGCAGACCCGACGGCCCGTCGATCTCGATGAGCGCCTGCGCCACCGACGACTGGCCGATGGACCGCAGCCGCGCCGCCACGACGAGCACGCCGACGTCCCCGTCCAGCCGCGGTCGCAGCGACAGCGACTCGATGACGATGCCACGACGGCGTTCGAGCCGGACCGCGCGCCACGGCCCGACGGCGGCCGGACCGGGTGAGAACGACGGGATCCGCCCGAGCAGCATCGTCCGGAACCAGCGCAGGTTGTTGTCGGCGACGAGGCGCGTGCGCCAGCGCGCGCGCGGCGTCCGCTTGACGGCCAGCTCCGGTCGGAGCGCGTGGAAGCGGATCGCCAGCTCGTTCCGGTCGAGCAGCCGGGACCCGATGTCGACGGCGTGGCGCGCGAACATCGAGTCGCTCTCGAGGATCAGCTCGCCGTTCAGGAACACGTCCGCGATCGTCGCCAGGCCGTCGAGACACAGCACGAGCTCCTCGTCGCCGCCGGCCGGGGCTGCCTCGAATGTCGTTCGGAACCACCAGTCCTGTGAATCGAGGTCGCCCGGCTCCCGGCCGGCGGCCCGGAGCGCCCCGGCGGCCGTGCCGGGAACCTCGGCAGGGATCCAGTCGAGTGCGTCGAGCGCATCGCGCGCGTCAGCCGGCCAAAGGCGACCGGGCTCGGCCGCCGCCGCCTGCCAGTCGCGGTCGAGCAGCAGCACCTCGTGGCCCGCGACGCGGGCCCGGGCGGGCGTCAGCGCGGCGGGCATCGCGGTCAGCGCAGGGCGTCGTCGAGCGAGCCGAGCGCCTCGGTCCACGCCTGGCTGAGCATATGCATCGACTCGCTCGGGTCGAATGGCCGACGCCGCGCGAGCTTGAAGCCGAGCAGCTTGCAACCCTCGACGATCCGGCCCATCGCCTCCGCCGCGGGGGTGCTCCGTTCGCCGAGCAGCCACTCGGCGTGCGACGCCAGCAGCTCGAACCCGGCGCCCGCCATCCGGAAGGTGGCGAACGTGAAGGCGTGATAGCGAGCTTCGTCGCCCTCGAGGAGCGACGGCAGGTCGGCCGTCAATCGCGCCGCGAACCGATCGAAGGGGTTGCCCGGCGGGACGCGATCGAGATGGTGCCGGAGCAGGCCGCGGGCGACCTCGTGCAGCTCCGGGTCGCGGATGGCCGGCCCGGCGTCGAACCGGATCAGCTCCGTATACGGCGGCAGGACGTCGGGCGACCAGTCCTGCCCGGTCCGGAACGCACCCCGGAAGTCCTCACCCGCGAGCTCGTAGAGCGATGCGTTGTGGTAGTAGCGGAAGATCTCCAGCTCGAGGTCGATCGCCTCGGCGATCACGCCGGTCTTCACGTGCCCGGTCCGATAGCTCGTCGCGGCCGTGTCCGGGAGATACCAGCCGTCGAGCTCGATCGTCATCGTCCGACCCAGGGCCAGCTGCTCAGCGACCTGGTGGGGGATGGACCGATACGGCTGGATCTCGTGGATGTCGAGGCCGTACAGGAGCTCCATGTCCTCCGGTCGCGGCTTGAAGAACGTCCACTGGTCGTTCTCGAAGTCCATCCGCACGAACGACCCGAAGGACGCCACCGGCTCGTCACCACGGGCGTGGAGGAGCTCGCTGATGATGTCGGTGAAGCAGTTCGTCTCGAGATAGTTCCGCTCGCCCGTGTGGATCGCGTGCGGGCGGTACGTCGCGGGATCGTGGCCGAAGAGGCTGACCATCGTCGAGGCCACGGAGCTCACGGCCACAGCTCCGCGCGCACCTCGGGCGGCCACGCCCGTGGGTCGAGGCCGTGAGCCCGGAACAGGGCGAGCGTGACCCGCTCGATCCCGAATGCGACGCAGCCGGTGTGGGCGATGCCACCGCCTTCGAGGCCGATCTCGTAGACCTGGGTGAAATGGTCCTGGTGATAGTTGAAGGAGGCGATCGCCGTCGGCTCCGGTCCGCCGACCATCGCGACGAGCTCGAACTTGAGCTCCTGCTCCTTCTGGTTCGCGGCCAGCATCCGACCGACGCGGCCGAAGAAGGGATCCGACGCGATCTCGGACTCCGCGACGAGCCCGAGCCGCCCGAACAGGCTGAGCGTCCGCTCGAGCCAGGCGTCGCGGAAGGTCGCGACGTCGGCGGGATCGCCGATCCGGACGAACTCGCGCATGTGGAACGAGCGCATCCGGGCGGGATCGCCCGACGGCTCGTTGCGGAAGACCCACGCGCTGCCGGTGTCGACGATCACGCCGTCCCGGGGCAGGGGACCGCGGCGGGCGATCTGTGGATAGACCGGGTAGCAGGCCGCGGGGAGGAGGACCGCGTCGGTCTTCGACTGGAACTCGCTCCAGTCCTCATGACGCGCCGCGCGCCCCTCGAGCTCGAGTGCCTGGGCGTCGTTGCCCTCGAACGAGAAGACACTCCCGGCCAGGTGGGGGAACGACGACAGGTAGCCGTTCTTCTCGATCTCGAACGTCGAGGTCAGCGGCGGGAACCGCATCGATTCGACCGGGTCCGAGCCCGACGCCCTGGTGACCGCGGCGGTGAACGCCTCGCGCACGTCGTCGAATGCGGGGCCCTGGCCAAGCAGGCCGGGCGCGCCGGTCTCCAGGAGCAGGCCGGCGTCGATCAGCGAGGCGAGGAAGGCGGCCTGCTCCGGGCTGGCCTCGCGATAGGTCGCCACGACCTAGACGTCCTTGGCGATGAGCAGCAGGCTGGCGTTCGTCTGGTGGATACGGTCGTTGGCGACCATCAGGCAGGCCGACATGGTGTCGCGCAGGTGCCGGCCGACGCTGAACGGGGTGTCGTTCTTGTAGCCGACGATCCCGCACACGCTCATCGCCCCCTGGCACACGCGCGGAGCCTGCTCCGACGCCGCGATCTTCAGGTTGTTGAAGCGCAGGATCGTCGCCATCGTGGACAGTCGCTCGCGGTCGCCGACCGAGGCATCGCCGAAGTCACGCAGGCCCGTGTAGACCTCCGCGCGCAGCAGTGACAGCTCGCTCATGAGCTGGGACAGGCGGACGGCCGTGGGCGGGAGCTGGTCCGGCCGCCCCTTGGCCGAGGCGCGCACGAAGGCACGTGCCCGATCGAAGGCGTCGGTCGCGATGCCGAGCCACAGGTGCGACCACAGGATGTGTGAGATCGGCACCATCGATTCGGTCCCGACCGTCGAGAACGGGACCGGCAGCACCTGGTCGCTCGGGAACGTCGCGCGGACGACGTAGCCGGGCGAGCACGTGCCGCGCATGCCCATCGGATCCCAGGTGCCCATCTGCTCGAGCGTGAACTGCTCGCGGTGGGTCAGGACGACGACCTGGTCGCCGGGCTCAGCGTCGGGTGCCCTGCGGAGGGTGGTCAGCAGGTCGTCGGCATAGGCTCCGTACGAGACGGTCGGCGCCTGCTTCTCGAACGTGGACAGGCCGTCCTCGCCGGGCGTGACGGCCGCGATCGACTTCCCGAGGTCGCCGCCGGTGCCGATCTCGGACGTGACCGACGCGACCAGGCGCTGATCCCGGGCGACGTCGCGGAGGTAGTCCTCGAACCACGGCGCACCATCGACGTGCCGCACGATCGAGGCGATCTGGATCTGGTGCATCGCGAAGACCATCGCGCTCGCGCCGCACCGACGCCCGAGCTCGAAGCAGGCCGCCGCGATCGTCTCGAGCGAGACGCCGCCGCCGCCGTACTCGGTCGGGATCATCGCCGACAGGGCGCGCTCGGCGCGAAGGGCATCGATCGACTCGATCGGGAAGCGCGCCTGGCGGTCGACATCGTCGGCATGGGGTGCCGCGGCCTCATCGGCGATGCGGCGGATCGACGTCGAGGAACTCCTGGTCGAGATCGACGGCGATGCTCATGCTGCCGCGACTCGGAGCTCGTCGAGGGCCGCCGCGATCGCGGAGACGCTCTGGAAGACGCTTCGCTTGAGCATCGAATCCGGGAATTCGACGTCGAACTCGGCCTCGAGTCCGAGCATCAGGTTGACGCTCGCGTGCGACGTCATGCCCGCCTGGAAGAGATCTGCATCGTCCCCGATCGATGCGATATCCACCGGCAGATGCCCGTGCTCGCGGATGACCTGCCGGATCCGGTCCCTCGGACCAGATGTCTCGTTCACCAACACTTCTCCCACTAGAAGAAACCCCCGTGTCGACCGAGCATACGACAGCCGCGCGCGAATGGGCGAGCACGAGGTTGCCCCCACGCACCACATGACGCGAGGCCGACGGGGGCCCGTCCGCGCCGCGCAGCTGAGGCTTCCGATCAGGACGAGCGCAGGCCGGGGATCTTGCTGGCGACGTTGTTGCGGAAGACCTCGCGGACGAAGTGGAGCCCGTTGCCATCGATCAGGGTTCGGCCGCCCACGCTCGACAGCGTGTGCAATCCATCGGGATATGGCGAGTCCCGCCGCGGCCCGATGGCCTTGACCGGCCGTTCGCTGAATGCCGTCGGCGTCAGCACGTCGACGCGGTTGACGATGATCCGGCCGCCGTAGCGACGGGAGTTGTCCTGGCCCGGTCTGTAGAGCGCGCCGCCGGCGATGAACGGCGTCCCGCCCGGTCGCGCCGAGCGCGCATCGGTCTTGACCGGGTTGGCGGCATGCGGGAGCCACGGACCGGTGAGCTCCGCCGCGTGCCAGATGAACAGGTTCTGGTTCGCACCGCGATCGGCCCGCGTCGCGAACATCCACCAGCGTCCCTCGTATTCGACGACGGTCGCGTCCGCGGCCGGAACCCCGGGGAGCAGGGTGGCCGCCGGCCGCCACCGCCGCGGGAACTCGACCGCCTCGTACAGGACAAGCTCGCCCGACGCCGACGCTTCGGGAAGCATGAAGATCCCGCCGGCGTCCTCGATCAGGAAGGGGTACGAGGCATGGACGCCCGGGTCGAGCACGGGTTCGGGGTCGGACGTCGACCCGTCCGGGCCGATGGCGATGTGGCTGATCGCCCCGCGGCTCGTCCGCTGGTCGTAATCCTCGAACAGGATGTGCAGCACGCCGTCGCGCTCGATCCCGAACGGATCTGCCGCGAAGCGGCCAGGCCTGCTGGGCAGCCAGGCGACGGGCGCGTCGTCGCCATCGGTCAGCATCCGATCGATCGGCACGGGCACGATCCCGATGTTCCAGTCGACATGCCGGAAGAGGACGTTCGGCCACGCTCCGACGCGGCGACCCGCGGCGGCGACTTCGAGGAGCCGCCGCGGCGTGCGCGCCGCTCGCTCGGACCGGCTCGCGTGCAGCGCCCCAGCCCGATCGGCTGATCGCGGCTTGTCGCCCGATGCCGCACTCCCCGCTCGATCCGGATCCAAGCGCTCGTATGCAGCGAGCGCCGGCCAGTCCGCCGGATCCTGGAGCAGGCGTTCGAGCGGCCTGCCCGTCCACCACGAGACCGTCTGGAGCCATCCCTCGCGGACGATCGCTCCGGATGGCTCACTGACGAGCGCGACCCTCGTCGTGCCCGGTCCTCGGACGTAGTCGATCAGAGCCGTACGTTCGGGATCCCGCGACAGGGTCGGGCCGTATCCGTATCGCCACACCTCCGACGCCCACGGGACGGGTGTGCCGATGCCGTCGCCATCGGTCATCAGGTCCAGGACCACGTCGACGTGCTGCTCCCGTCCCGCGAGGTTCAGATCGGCGAGGTCTTCAGGTTCGGTCCCTGTCAGCGCTTCGGGGACGGCCACCGGGACCCGCGCCCCTGAGTCCTTTCCCGTCGATGACCGGTCGTCATCCGTCGACCCGCGCAGCCATCGGACGAGTCGGACGCCTGGCACCACGGCGAGCTCCTCGATGCAGCGTGCCTGCCATCCGACGATCGTCCGGTCCGTGGCAACGGCGACGAGCAGGCGATCCTCGGTCACCTGTCGTCCCCTGTCCTGATGCCTGATCGTCCGGCGTTCCATGGGCACACGCCCCGGACGGTAGTCGAGGCCGACGGCGGTGTCCAGACGCTGCGGAGGGTGGTTCCAGACCGCGCCAGCTAGGCCGATCTCGGCCATCCGCGGTGCCTGCGCGCACCTTGACGAACGTGGCTTGGTACTACGCGGCTAGCGGCGCGCCCTGTTTGGGCCATGGCGCCCCGAGGGGCCGGCCGGTAGGTTACCGAAGCCGGGATCCGGGGGCTCCAAGCAGATCCGGCGTCGTCCACGAAAAGGCACCCCCGTCGCGAGGCGGGTCCGCAAAGCCACGGCGCTCTCCGAGCGGGCCGGGCCACCGAATGGAGCAAGCATCGCATGACGTTCTGGGATGGGACCGCATGGGTTCCGGAAGGCACCGTCGCTCCACCGCCAGGTAAGCCGCGCCGTGTGCGCGACTGGATCGCGACCCTGATCATGGTCGTCGCACTCGGGTTGTACGTCCTGCCCTTCGCCGCGACGCGTGCTGCCGGTGCGACGCTGACGCTCACCCCCTCGAGCGGGCCCCCCGGTACCAAGGTCACCGTGATCGGGCAAGGCTTCGACTCCAGATCCCAGCTGCAGCTCACCTGGGACTCCGCGATCGGCGGGATGCCGAAGGTGTCGCCCAAGAACCACGGAACCTTCCGGACCTCGTTCACCGTCCCCAAGAGTTCCTCGCTCGGATCGCATGCGCTCGGTCTCAAGCCGCTCCTCCTCGCCAGCTCCCTGGCGCCCACGGCCCCGACGCCGACGGCGAACTTCGACGTGACGGTGGCCGCCACCGCCACGGCGGCCCCGACACCGACCCCGAAGCCGACGCCGACGCCCACGCCCGACCCGACACCCACGCCGGATCCGACGGCGAAGCCCACCCCGACACCGACACCGACACCGACGGCCACGCCGACGGCGAAGCCGACCCCGACGCCGACGCCGACGCCGACGACGCCCGCCGCGCCGACGCCGACGCCGACTCCCACCGCCGCGCCGACGGCGACGCCGACACCGACGCCGGTTCCGACCGCCACGCCGACCCCGACCCCGACCCCGACACCCCCCGGAACCAAGACCGTCAACGTGTCATCGGTTCCAGGGTTGCTCTCAGCGCTGGCTGACAACTCCGTTGACGTGATCGTGGTCGCCAACGGGACCTACAGCATCAGCGGCTCCGGCAACCAGGCTGCCAACTCGTTGTGGATCGGCTCCAAGTACGCCTCGCGGACGCGGCCCATCACCGTGCGCGCCGCCACGATCGGTGGCGTGACGTTCGACTGCGGCGGCGGGTACTGCGGCGGCATGAGCTTCAACGGAGGCGCCCACGATCAGACCTGGGACGGCTTCAACTTCGCGAACGGCACGACCAGCCAGACCGGCGTCGTCGTGTTCGGTGGCTACTACGGGTTGGCGGCCCCCCACGACATCTCCTTGAAGCACTTCACCATCGAAGCCTCCTGCCACCGCGTCAACGCGGGCGCGACCGACCACGCGATCTACTTCTCGTATGCCCTCGAGGGCTGGCAGAACATCCTCGTGGAGGACCTGACGGTCAACGCCACCGACTCGATGGGCCTCGTCAGCGCGATCCACATGGATCACGGCTATGCGTCCGATGCACCCAATGTCGCCGCGCATGGCGTGACCGTCCGACGGCTGACGTTCAACGGCAACAAGGGGATCGCGTCTCAGCAGGCGATCATCCTGTGGGATCCGCCGACACGTGACTGGCTGTTCGATGGAGCGACCATCACGAACGCCGGTAGTTCCGCCATCCGCTTCGAATCGACGCCGGCAACGAACGTCGTGTTCAGGAACATGACGTCGGTGAACTCCGGAGGGTTCTACAGCTCGCAGGGACCGAACCCATCCGGCGTCACGTTCATCAACGACGTCTTGCACTGACCGATGTGGGCCCGCGCCCGGCACGTTCCTCCCGGACGTGCCGGGTTCGACCAGCAAGCCCGGTCGCTGGGCGCTATCCTTCCGGGAGCGCCCACCTCAGAGCGTGCGGCGCTCAGGCGGTCCCCCCTTGACCGTCCCCCCACCGCCCTCGGACCCTGCGCGCCGGGTCCTGTGGGTCGTGACCTATCGCGGGCCGGCCGGGACTGGCCCCAAGGTTGACCGTTGCCGGCGCGATCCTTGGCGAAGCTGTGCTTCTGCCAAAGCGAGGTACCTGTCTTGTCCCATGCGATCAGCCGCTCCCGCCGGTCCTTCATGCCGATCGGCGTCGTCATCGCCGTCATCTCGGCCCTGCTCGTCTTCGGCATCGCCTCGGTCGCATCGCCGAGCGATGCGCTGGGCGCGACCGTCTCGAAGACGGCAAAGTGCAACGCGAACCTGAGGACCAGCGCGTCGACACACGCGCGAGTGGCGACCCTGATCCCGCCCGGCACGAAGGTGTCGGTCGTCGCGACCGTCAGCGGCGCCAGCTATCGCACGGCATGCGGCTCGTCCGTCTCGGCCAAGTCGTGGTACCGGATCTCGGCAATCAATGGCAAGAGCGTCAGCTCCCTGTACGGCGTCAGTTACCTCTACGGCGCAACCAGCCTGTTCAAGGCGACGCCCTACACCAGGTATGCGACGTGCACGACCTATCTGAGGTCGAAGCCGTCGACGTCGTCGAGCGCCAGGCGCCAGATCGTCGCGAACACAAAGGTCCTCGTCGCGACGAAGGTGACCGGGGGTTCGTGGTCGAGGACCTGTGCCGGCAAGCCTGTCTCGGGTAGTTCCTGGTACCGCATCAGCACGATCAACGGGAAGTCCGTGAAGTCCCTCTACGGGGTTTCGTACCTCTACGCTCCGGCTGGCCTGTTCACGACCACCGCTTCCGTGACCCCGGCCGTGGCTCCCACCCCGACCCCCACCCCGACCCCCACCCCGCCGCCCGCTCAGGCCTCCACCGGAAACACCGTGACGGTCTCCTCGATCGCTGGGCTGCTGTCGGCGCTCGCCAATAACAACAACGGCACCATCATCGTCGCCAACGGGACGTACCACGTCAGCACGTCGTCGAGCGAGCATGCCGACGCCCTCTGGATCGGCTCGCAGTTCGCCGGTCGCACGCGTCCAGTCACTGTTCGTGCTGCGACCCGCGGTGGGGTGACCTTCGACGGCGGCGGCGTCTCCGGCTTCAGCTGTATCAGCTTCGAGGGGGGCGCCCATGACCAGACATGGGATGGCTTCAACTGCGCCCACGGTCGGGCCATGAGCACGGGGATCGTCACCTTCGGCGGGTATGCCGGGATGCCGGGGGCCCACCACATCACGATGCGGAACATCTCCATCCTGGCGAGCTGCACCGGTGGTTCGACGAGCGCGTCATCTCCGACGACTGACCATGCGTTCTACCTGTCGTGGGCGGCCGGCGGGGTGCATGACCTCCTGTTCGAAGACATCAATGTGAATGGCTCCGGTCACCTGTCGAGCGCGTTCCACTTCTTCCACTCCAACACCGACAATCGGAATGCCTGGAACGTCACCGTCCGCCGCCTGACCGTCACCGGGACGGAGCAGGCCATCGTCCTGTGGGACCCGACCCTGCGGAATATCACGTTCGACACGGCCCGTATCTCCAACGCGCTCGACGTCGCCGTCCGCTACGAGACGGTCGGGTCGACGGGCATCCACCTCGACAACATCACGTCGACGGGATCCGGCAACTACGGTTTCTACAGCAGCCAGGGAAAGAACCCTGCCGGCGTGACGTTCTCGAACGACAGCTTCCACTGACGCCCCGCGGCGGTCATGACCGTCGCGGCCCGCCCGTCATCGACGCATATGCGTCGAGCAACCGTTCGGCGTTCGCGTCGACGTCGTGTTCGGCGAGGACGTGCGTTCGCAGCCTCGCCGCGGCGGCGGTCGCTGCTGACCGGTTCGCCTCGAACGCGACCAGCGCAGTCGGCGATCGCCTCCGAGGTGACGGCCGGCAGGATCGCGCCACGATCCTCTCCGAGGAGGGCCGGGATCCCGCCCACCGCGCTGGCGATGACCGGCAGTCCGAGTGACCCGGCCTCGACCAGCACGGTCGGCAGCCCTTCCCGGTGGGACGGCAGGACCAGGACGTCGGCCGCCGACATGTAGCCCGCGACCTCGTCGTGGGGCCTGGCACCCAGGTACACCAGACAGCCGGTGGCACGCGACTCATCCATGCCGTACCCCGACAGGGGCCCGTCGCCGACGAACAGCCCCGACGAAGCGGTCGCCCAGCGGGATGATCGCGTCGACCAGCTCGCGGACTCCCTTGGCGTCGAGGAGGTTGCCCACGAACAGCACCACGATCCGATCGTCGGTGAGGCTCAGCCTCTGACGCGCGTCGTCGCGTGTGATGGCGGAGGCGGCGAGCGCGCGATGATCCGAGCCGAGCGGCAGGACGAGCGGCGTGACGTCGGCGATCGTTTCGATGCGGGTGGCCAGGGCCGAGCTGACGGCGACGACGAGGCCCGCGGCGCGGATCGCGGTCCGTAGATCGGAGAGGCGCTCGGGATGGTGATCGGGCCACGTATTCAGGTCGCTCCCGTGGAATGTCAGCGCGAATGGGAGCCCGCTCCGGTCCGCCACCCGCCACGCCGCGAGCGCGGGGATGGCCGAGTGGCCGTGTACGAGTCGCGCCCCCGCCCAGGTCTGGCGAGCGCCCCACACCGACCTCGCGATGAGGCGATCTGGCGACGCCCAGCCTGGCTCGCCGGGCAGGCCCAGATAGCGGGGACGGACGACCGCGACGTCTTCATCACGCATCGCGCTCGGCGCCTCCGCGTAGAGGCGCCAGCGGTCGCGCCAGCGCGACAACGGCCATGGCGTCCAGGGAGTCGGACTGGTGACCGTCAGGTCGAGGCCACGTCGCGCCAATGCCCGGGCCTGCGTTTGATAGAAGACACCGGTGACCGGCTGACGATCCCATGGATAGGCCGGGGTGATCCAGACGGCGTCAGTCACGCAGGAGCGTCGGTCTTCACGACAGGGATCGCCACCACGCTCCGGGCCGCTGGATGCCCGGCCCGGCCGGGATCGTGTCGGGCTGTTCGACCTCCGGCGTCGCGGACGGGTCGCTCGCGAGGGCCCTGCGCCGGAGATAGACCAGACCGGCTGCCAGTCCGATGACCAGCCAGACCTGTTTGCGGTTGCCCAGGATGTCGAGGAACAGCGCAAGGACGAGCAGCGACGCCAGCGCCGCCTGCACGGTCGCGCCCTCGGATCCCCACCCGCGCTGCAGGACGAGGGGCAGGACGAACAGGGCAAGGATCAGCACGCCGATCGGGCCGAGCTCGATCAAGGTCCCGACCACGAGGTTATGCGGGCCGACCCCCTGTTGTTCCGCGAACCCGAACGTCACGTCCCCCGTCTGCTGGATCGCATCCGATGTGTACGCGACGGGAAAGTTCGCGTACCCGACACCGAGCACCGGGGACGACCAGAAGATGGTGGCGCCGACCGACCAGATGTCGGTGCGCCCCGAGCCCCCGGTGCTGACGGCGTTCCCGGCGCGTTCCAACAGGAGGCTCGAGACACCCGGGATCTGGAGGGTCACGAGGCCGATGACGACCGCCATCGCGACCGCGGCGACCTGTTGGCGTAGCTGGAGTCGCGGCATGATGAAGACGAGGACGACGACCGCCATGCTCACCCACGCCCCGCGCGTCCCCGAAACGACGATCCCGGCGGTCGTCAACAAGACGATCGACGCACCGACGATCCGCCGCCCGCCGTTCAGGACCTCGTACAGGCCGAAGACGAACGCCGGCAGGAGGACGCCGGCGAATTGAGCCGGGTTCTGGCCCTGGATGGCCGAGGCGCGCACATCGGCGTCGGGCCCGAGGGCGACGAAGGTCAGGATCCCGACGCATGCCGTTGCCGCTGCTGAGAGGCTGTAGACCCACAGGATCGGTCGCACGATCGTCGGTCGGTGGACGACGACATCGGCGATGAGCAGCGCGATCAGGAAGAGCTGGAGCAGCGTCGCAAGCTCCCCCCAAGAGGTGTTCGGGTCGTCCGCCCAACCGACGCTGGCGAGCGCCCAGATCAGGAACGCCCAGCCGGCCCGCGGCATCGCACCGAGCTGCAGGCGGCCGAGGCGTGGCAGGCCGTACGTCACGGCGAACAGGACCCCGGCGAACTTGCTGACCGTTCCGAGCCCGTCGATGACCACGACCTCCTCGATCGGGATCAAGGCGACGAATGCGACAAGGGCCAGCATCGGCCAGCGGAAGCAGACCATCGTGACCATCACGGCGACCGCCGCGCCAACGACCGTCGGCATCAGGCTGAGCCGGGTTGCCTCCGCCACGAGGATGGCGAGGCCGGCGATGCCGATGATCGTCGCTAGCCAGGCGCGTCTCGGGCCGACACCCAGGACCTCGCCGACGCGCGCGACGGAATCGGTCACGCGAACCCCCGCGTGTTCGGGTCGCGCCAAATGGTCGGGATCGAGTCTGCCGCGAGCGATCCGTCGTTCTCCGACCCCGACCGGGACTGCCTGGTGACGCTCATGTCTGCTCCGGACTCGGGGAACTCGGCCGGCAGCATAGCGGATTGGTCGGCCCGTGCCCGTCGGGAGCTTCCGCGATCAACCATCCGCTCAGCTGCCACGCAGCGGGACCGTGATGAAGCGTCGCATGAGGCTGATCGACATGGCGACGATGAACCGGATGTCACTCGTCCGTGGGATCCAGAAGTCCAGGACGCGCGCATCGGCGAGTCGGGCGGCGATCGTCGTGAACACGATCGACGAGATCGTGTACGAGATCAGCGAGGCGGCCGAGGCCCCCACGATCCCGAACCGTGGGATGAGGATGAGGTTCGCGATGATGTTGATGGCGAACGCGAAGATGTTGACGTACGACGTGATCGCCGGCATGCGGATCCCGGTGACATAGCCGTAGACGATCTTCGTCGTGCTGAGCGCGACCACCCCAGGCAGGAGGACGAAGAGCGCCGGGAGAGCTGGCTCATAGGCGGGCAGGAGGATCTTGATCATGGCGATGCTGACCGGAATGAGGGCCACGGCGACCACCGCGGTGATCAGCAGCGCGACGCGCGACACCATCGCCACCTGGCGATCGGAATCCTCTCGCAGCGAGCCCGCGACGTGCGGGAAGTACAGGGTCGCCACCGCATTCGGGAAGAAGAACACCAGCTCGGCGAGCCCGACCGCCATGCTGTAGTAGCCAAGAGCCGCCGACGGGTCCGGGATCAGATAGGCGATCAGGTACACGTCGGCACGCGCGCTGAAGAACTGCGTGAGGCTGCCGGGGAAGAACGGCAGGCCATAACGGAAGAGCTCGCGGTACGAGACGCGCTGGGCGCCTTCCTTCGCCGCTGCCGTCACGCGCCACGCGCCGATCGCGAAGCCGACGGTCTGGATCAACGAGGCGATCAGGTAGACCGCGATCGCGTCAGTGACCGTCGGACCGATCCCCCCGAGGATGACGATGAGGAGAGCAGTCGTCACGATCGGGTAGGCCATGTTCACGGCGGCGTACCAGCGCACCGCTTGCCGTCCCGTGACGATGCCGGAGGTGAATGTCGCGTTCAGGGCGAGCGGCAGGGCGAGAAACGCGAACAGGATCAGCTCGAGCGGGATCGCATGCAGGAAAGCCTCTCGGATCACTGGCAGGAAGACGATGAGACCGAGGAACGCTGCGACGGACAGGGCCGCTGACAAGACGATCGCCTTGATCACGATCCCGACCGTCTGCCCGCGCGCCGCAAAGAAGCCGAATGCCTGGGGCAGTCCGAGCTGGATCAGGACCATCGTCGTGGCCGGCAGGATGATCAGGATGTAGTAGTCGCCCTTTCCGGCGGGGCCGAGCAACCGGGCGAGCAGGATCCCGTTGACGATGCCGACGGCCGCCCCGAAGACCTGGGTGCCGAACAGGACGACGACCTTGCCGGAGAAGGTATCCGCGCGACTGGCTTCGCTCATGCGACCTCGCTGGGTAGATCTGTCGGACGGATCGGCGGCGGTCCCGGCCCGACCGACGTCGCGAGGATACGGGTGAATCGCCTAGCGGGTGGTGCTTAGGAGCGCCAGGACCACTCGACGCGATACGGCCGGCAGCCGATGACGTGCTTGAAGTCACGCATGCCTGGAGAAGCGCCGGAGAACATGTCGTACATGAACCAGGCTGGACGACCGGAGCTGCGTCGGTGCTCGATGAGGTCCTCGATGGTCCCCGAGATCAGCAGGTACATCACGCCCTGATCGAGGACATCGGCGTGACCGAGGAGCCGCTCGATGTAGGCCACCTCGCCGCACACGCGCAGGAACAGATAGGCCCGCAACGTTCCGCTCGCGTCGTTGACGCCGTACACATCGCCGAACTGTTCGACGTAGCGAAGCACCGTCGGCTTATCGAGATAGTCCGGGTGGATCGGCTGACCCTGGCGCTCCTCGGCTGATCGATTGACCGCCATCATCTCGTCGATCCGCTCAGTCGCGTTGATCCGCGTGAATGTGAACCCGGCTTCGGTGGCGTGTTTGACACGGCGTCGCAGCAGGCGGCTGGCCCGTCGTCTGTAGTCCTCGGAATGGTCGGGCAGCTCGGCCAGGGCGACGCCCCACTTCTTGTTCTGGATCACTTTCCAGCGGGCATGGCGCCGCGTGAAGAACTCGTAGCTCTCTCGACAGGATCCCTCGCCGGACATCTCGATCTTCACCACCGGGAGCCGACGCAGCTCGCGCGCTTCGGTGACGAGCTTGGGCAGCTTCATGGTTCGACCCTCGTCCGTTGGGGCAGGATCTCCGCGTAGATCGAGAGCAGATGACGTGCCTCGGTTTCCCAGTTCCAGCGCTCCGCCGCCACTCGGCGGCATCGCGCTCGAAGTGCATCGCGATCCTCAGGGCTCAGGCGCACGATCGAACTGATCGCCGCCGCGATCGACTCCGCGTGTCTCGGATCGCACACGGCGCCGAATGGGCCTTCAGGGTCGTCGATGACGATCCTCCGCATGGTGGGAAAGTCGCTGGCGACGACCGGCACGCCGGCCGCGAAACACTCGAAGAGCTTGTTCGGGGTCGAGAAGTAGTCGTTCCGGGTCGCTCCGGGGTTCGGCATCGCCCCGACGTCGGCGCTCGCCACCCACGACAGCAACGCCGAGGGGGGCACCGGGTCGATGACGTGGATGCGGCCGTTCCAGCGCTCCTCGCGCGCCACGCCCTCGAATCGGTCGTGCAGGTCGCCGTAGCCCATGAGGACGAGATGGACGTCTTCCAGGCCGTTGACGAGCATCGAATCCACCAACATGTCGATCCCGCGGCCGGCTGTCAGGCCGCCGTGATAGAGGACGATCGGCGCCCCGTCGGGGATCCCGGCAGCTTCACGGATGAGGTCGGGGCGCGCGGCCGGTGGCGACCAGCGCTCCGGGCAGTTGTGGACGACCTCGATCCGACGCGGCTTGTAACGGCGAGCAAGGATGCTCGCGATCTCGTCGTTGACCGTGATCACGGCAAGTGTCCGCGACACGAGACGTCGCTCGTAGACCCTCAGGAGACGGCGCGCCGCCTTCGGTAGCCGCAGGGCCGTGCCGGTCTCGAGGAAGAGCTCGTGCGAGTCGTAGACGACGGCAGATCGGCGGGGCAGATGCGGGACGATCGCCGCGAGTCCGGTGAGGTCATGCGCGTGCCAGACGTCGACAGGCCCGACCTGGTCGACCGCGCGTCGTCCCCACGACCGGAGGCCCCGGCCATAGGCGATCAACCACCCGATGCGCTGCACGAGGGCTGCGCGACGGCTCCCGGCGGGCGCGAAGAATGGGTTCGCGAAGCCCCGACTCACAGACGACCCCGGCTGCTCGACGACGAGGATGTCCACGCCGGGCGGGAGATCCGGAGACGGCCCGTGTGACGCGAGACAGGCGATGGTGACGTCGTAGCCCGCCTGTGCGAGGGTGCGCGCCTCCTTCCGGACGCGATTGTCGTAGGTCACGTCCCCGTAGAGGGCCATGCCGACGCGGGGACGTCGGGCACTCACGCGCGCCGCCGCCGCACAGCAGGGATCTCGAACCGAAGGCCCTCGATCATGCGCTCGAGGTCATCGCGCGCGTTGATCCGTCGATCGACGCGCCAGTGTCGCGGGTGGATCAAGACGGAGATGACCGGTTCGCCGGCCCGGATCGATCCGGCTGGATCGCTCGGCACCCAGAACTGGGGATAGGGCGCGTCGGAATGTCGGCTCGGGAGACGGGAGAGGTACGCCTGGTCATATGTCTCGAGGTCGATGCCGAGCGCGGACCGGAGGTCGGGATCCTCGAGGATGACCGAGCTCGGCACGCCGAGCCGTCGGTTGACGAAATCACCATGCGCGGCGACGACTCGCATCGGGAGGCCTGTCGCCGAGCGCAGACGCTGGAGGTTCGTGGCGAACAGCGCCCTCGCCTCGGGCACGTGGTCCAGGGCCTCGGCCCGTGTCCGCAGTCCGCGTCGTTTGGCGACGGTCGCCATCTCTTCGTAGTGATAGCTGGCTTCGCTTCCGCCGGCGGCGATCGACGCCATGAGCGCGGGTGCCATGGTGGAAAGCCGGAAGAAGTACGAGCTCTCGACACCGAGCTCGCGATCGATCTGCCACATCGCCGCCGCGGTCCGCGGGTCGGTGTCGACGTCATGTCGGAGCACGAGATGGCGTCGCGCCGGATCCAGTCCGCCGCGCTCGATGAGCCCCCACAGCCCCGCCACCGAATGGATCCGATACCCGGCAGCGAGCGCCGACGACACGAGCTGCCGGTACAGCCCCAGGCGGGAGTCCATCAGGAAATCGCTGTGGAGCCGGTCGACCAGGCGACGCAGCACTGCCGGCATGTCACCCCCCAACGGATCGACCCCCGACACGGACGGCCGGATCCAGGGCCCACCCGATCCCGCCAGGACGTCGGCGGGAGGGCGGCATTCTACACGCCCCGGATCGCCTGGCCCGCCGTGCGTCCAGGGCCGACGGAGCGTTCAGCCGAGCACCGTTCGAACGGTGCGGACGAGGATCTCGATGTCCAGCTTCGTCGACCTCCGGTCCAGGTACTCGGCGTCCAGCCGCAGCTTGGCCGGGAGGATCTCCTCCCGGTAGCGGCGTTCGGCGTCGGGTCCGACCAGGTGTCGGGCCTCGTCGTGGAACGCCAGCTGGGCGAGCCCCGTGATGCCGGGGCGCGCCGAGAAGACGCGGCGGTGGAGTGGATCGGCCAGGTCGACATAGGCGGGATCCTCCGGGCGCGGTCCGACGAGCGACATCTCTCCGCGGACGACATTGACCAGCTGCGGCAGCTCGTCGATGCGATATCGCCGGAGCAGGCGTCCGAGGCGCGTGACCCGCGGATCCGCCGACGTCGTCACGCCCAGCCCGCCGGCGTCCACGACCATCGTCCGCACCTTGAGGACCGTGATCATCCGGGTCCCTTCGCCGACGCGCCGGGCGCGATACAGGATGGGTCCGCGATCCCCGGACAGACGCATGAACAGGGCGATGCCGGCCAGGATCGGCGCCGCGACCACGAGCGCGAGCGAGCCGAGCGTCACGTCGAGAGCGCGCTTCGAATCCACGTCCGTCCTCAGGCCCGAAGCCGACGGTCAGGCGCGGATCGCACGCACGATCGGGCTCGCGAGAGCGCCCGGACGGTCGAGCCGGCTATCGCGACGCGTCGGGCACGGCCGACGGTCCCGCTGCCGCGTCGTCGAATCGCCCGTAGCCCCCGTAGTAGGGAGACCGATCCGAGGCGCGCGTCGGAACGCGGTTGAGGACCGCTCCGAGGACGTTGGCACCGGCCTTGGACAGCGCCTCCCGGGCCGGTCGGATGACCCGACGCCTGCTGCGCTGCGCGTCGATCACGAACAGCGATGCATCGAGGAACGACGCCAGGATGGCCGCGTCGGCGACGGCCTGGAGTGGGGGGCTGTCGAAGATGACCAGGTCCTCGGTGCTCTTGAGGAGGTCGACCACCGTCCGCATCCGCTGTGAACCCGCCAGTTCGGCCGGGTTGGGTGGCAGGGGTCCGGTGGTCAGGACCCGCAGGTTCTCCTGCTCGGTCGGCTGGACGACCGAATCGAGGCCGATATCGGCACTGCGCAACAGGGTCGTCAGACCGTGGGCGTTCGGCAGGTCGAAGATGATGTGGACGCCCGGCTTGCGCAGGTCGGCGTCGACGAGGAGGACCCGCCGGCCCGCCTGTGCGAAGACGACAGCGAGATTGGCCGCGGTCACGGTCTTGCCCTCACCCGACACCGCACTGGTCACCAGGAGGGTCCGGATCGGCGTGTCGATGGCGGAGAACTCGACATTCGTCCGAAGCGTCCGATAGGCCTCCGCGACACCCGAGCGCGGATACAGCAGGGCGGCCAGCTGGTACATCTCGCTGCTGCTGCGGTTGCCCTTCATGCGCGAGATCACGCCCAGGGTGCTCAGGCCGGCGGCATCCATCACCGCGTCGGTGTCCCTCACGCCGTCGTACAGCAGCTCGAGCAGGGCGATCGCACCGGCGATCAGGAGCAGGCCGAGGACCGCCCCGAGGGCCGTGTTCTGGACCCGGTTCGGCGAGATGGGCGCGGTCGCGGGGACCGCTGGCTCGATGACCGTCAGCAGGTTGGAGGCGTTGCCGGACGACAGCGAGAGGAGAGATGCGAGGGTCGACCGAAGGCTCGCGAGCCTGCTTTCGAGGGCATCGAGATCGGAATCCTGCTTGGGCGTCCGGTCGGTCGCGCCGGTCAGGGCCGCGACTTGCGCCTGGGTCGTCGCGATCTGGTCCTGCGTGTCCTTCACATCGGCATCGATCGACGACTGGATCGAGGCCTCGCGGCCCTGGATCGCAGGCGAGGCCGAGATGAGCTGCTGGGCCAGCGAGTTCGCGATGGCCGCCGCCTGAGCCGGATCGGCGTCCTGGGCGGAGATCGTCAGGAGCGTGCTGTCCAGCGGCGCGTCGGCCCTGACCCGCTTCGCAAGGTCATCGGAGGTCACATCGAGCCCCAGCTCCTTGATCGTCGCATCGAGGATCGGCCGCTTCGTCGCGACCGTGGCGTAGGTCGTCGACAGGCGCTGGGACACGAGCAGCTGGTTGATGTCCGGGTTCGCCACCGACAGCGATTGACCGACGATCAGAGTCGCCCTCGCCTCGTATGTCTTGGGCAGCAGGCTACTGAACGCGAACGCGATGCCGCCCGCCAGCACGACGGTGATCACGAGCAGGGGAAGCCACGGTCGGATGATGGCGATCTGACGCCGAAGGTCCACGGTCTTTCACTCTTGTAAGCCTCGGGCCCAGGACGTTCCGCGAGCAATGATCGGCGGTAGGGATCCGAAGGCGTGAATAATCGACCAGGCGCCCAAGACCGTCAACCGGACCTATCTGCTCCCTCTCGGCCCTGCCCGCTGCGCCCCGGTGACGTCCCCTGGAAGGCGATCGATCGGGATCAGCAGTCGAGCGCCGTCCTTGACGGCGACGTGCGGATCGAGGTGGTTCGTCGCCACGATCTGCTCGATCGTCAACCCGTAGGCCGCGGCGATCCGGGCCAGCGAGTCACCGGTCCGAAAGACATAGATCACGGTCGTGGCGGTGTCAGCGATCGGGGTTGCGCTGGCCGAACCGGCCGCTACACCTCCGGCCTGCCGGGATCCCTGTTGGTCGGCGGTCGCTACCGGGCGCTGCGATGCGACATACCGATCGCACGTGACGTATCCGGGACCGAGGCAGAACGTCTGCTGGCGGACGAGGTCGGTCGCCTGCGGACGGCTGGTCGCGAAGCAGCGATGGGCCGGGTGCGGGTAGGTGAAATGGCTTCGACGATCGTCCACGAGCCCGAGGAGAGAGCAGGCGGTGGCATCCGATTCGTCGACCTCGAGGGGGGTCATTCGCTTCCATGATAGCCTTTCCCGCTTGTCAACCCCTCGATGTCGATCTCTTCCTCGCTCCTACCGCGGTGATCCCAGATGCCCGGCCTGGTCAGCGTCATCATCCCCACTTTCGATCGGCGGCAGACGCTCCGCGTAGCGGTCGAAAGCGTGCTCTCCCAGAGTCACCGCGAGGTGGAGGTCATCGTCGTCGATGACGGCTCGAGCGACGGCACCCGCGAGCTCATGACGCAGGGTTTCGATGACCCGCGCGTTCGCTACCATTTCCAGGCCAACGCCGGTGCCTCATCGGCGCGCAACGCAGGGCTCGATCTCGCGACCGGGCCGTTCATCGCCTTCCTGGACTCTGACGACGCATGGGCGCCCTGGCACCTCAGCTTGCTGCTGGCCGGCTTCGATCGATACCCCGACGCAGGGATGATCTGGACCGACACGGCGTTCGTCGACGACCAGGGAACCGTCGTCCCGTCGTCAGGCTTGACGGATCTCTTCTCTGCGTACAGCTACTTCACGCTCGACGAGCTCTTCTCGAGCTCCGTGCCGCTGTCGGATCTGGGGATCGATCTCCCGCTCTCGTCGCAGGATCATCGACTGTACGTCGGTGACGTCTTCTCGCCCATGATCATGGGCAACCTCGTCCTCACGTCGTCCGTGGTCATGCGCCGGGAGCGCGCAACGGAGGCGGGACGGTTCGATGAGCGGCTGTCGGTCGGCGAGGACTACGACTTCTTCCTGCGCGCGTGTCGGGCCGGGCCGGTCGCCTACGCAGACATCGCGGATGTCCGCTATCGGACGGGCACGACCGACAAGCTCGGTGGCCCGGGCATGGCACTCGCCATGGCTCGAGCGTATCTGAAAGTCCTCGATGCAACGCTTGCTCGCGATTCCGAACGGATCACCCTCGGATCCGCGATGATCATCACGGCTCGGGTGCACGCGCACCGATGGGTCGGCGAGCTCGAGCTCCTGATCGGCTCAAGACGTGTCGCGCGCGCCCATCTGGCGACGGCCCTTCGACTCCGGCGACGCCAGCCTGCGGTCCTCGGGCTGTTCGCTCTCACATTCCTGCCGCATCGCGTCTTGCGGAGCATGGTGCGGTTGCGTCGGCGCATCCTGGCTCGGCCCCGCCCCGGGATGTGAGGACACCCGACGGCCTCCGATCACCCTACCGTCAAGAAGACCGTGAGCCTCGAGGAAGGAGTCGGACCTGATCCAGACGATCGGCGAGACGCGGAGCCCAGCGGCACCATGAAGCCATCCGACGCCTCCGGACGCCCCGGCTCTTCGCCGTTCGTCGTGTGGTTCGTGAACCAGTACGCCGGCTCTCCTCGCCACGGGATGGAGTTCCGCCACTATGAGCTGGGGCGCGAGCTGGTGGGACTCGGCATGACTGTCGTGGTGATCTCGGGGTCCTACTCCCACCTGTTCACTCGACGGCCGGCGGTCACGGGCGCTTACACGATCGAGGACGTCGATGGCCTGACCTACTGCTGGGTTCGCGTTCCAGCCTATCGTCGATCCTTCAGCCTCGGACGCGTCTACAACATGGTCGTCTTCATGCTCCGCCTCTACCGCCTGCCGATGAAGCGCCTCCCGCCGCCTGACGCCATCGTCGTGTCGTCGCCTTCGCTGTTCCCGATCCTTCCAGCGCGACGATGGGCGCGACGGAACCGCAGCCGCCTGGTCTTCGAGGTCCGTGACATCTGGCCGCGCACCTTGGAGGACCTGGGCGGACTGTCGCGCCGGCATCCGCTGGTGGCGGTGATGAGCTGGTTCGAGAGGTATGCCTATCGTGTCGCCGACGTCGTCGTCTCTGTCCTTCCGACAGCAGGCCCGCATTACGTCTCGCGCGGGATGGAACCGTCGAAGCTGCGAGTCATCCCGAACGGGGCCAGTCCCGATGCGCTTCGTGAGCCGACGACCCCTGCGCCACCGCTCGTCCATGCAGCGGCGATCGCAAACGACTTCACGGTCGGGTTCGTCGGGACGCTGGGGGTCGCGGCCGGGCTCGAGGCCCTGATCGGCGCCGCCCGGATCCTTGCCGATGACGATGTCGGGTTCGTGATCGTCGGGCAGGGATCCGAGGAGGAGCGCTTCAGGGCCCTGGCGGCGGGCCTGCCGAATGTGACCTTCGTGGGAGCCATCCCAAAGCCCGACGTGCCGGCGGCGTTGCGCGAGTTCGACGTTTGCTACATCGGCTACCACGCCAGTCCGCTCTGGCAATACGGGATCTCGCCGAACAAGGTCTTCGACTATCTCGCTGCATCGCGGCCGGTCATCCTCGCGGCCAACATGGTCGACGATTGGCTGCTCGATGCCGAGTGCGGGATGACCGTCCCCCCGGACGATCCCGTCGCCCTGGCCGACGCGATCCGGTCACTGAAGGCCCTGACGGAGGCCGATCGCGCCAGGCTTGGCGAGAACGGACGAGCGTATGTCGAGCGCGAGCACACCTATGCCCGTCTCGCCCGACGCTATCTGCAGATCCTGACCGGGGCGGATTGAGCACCATCGACGCTGCCGACACCTTCCGTTCGAGGATCGGCGACACCATCGGGGTCCCGTCGGAGCGCGTGAGCTTGTTCGCCAAGGGCCGGGTCGCGTTGTACGCGATCCTCCGAGCGCTCGACGTCGGGCCGGGCGACGAGGTGATCCTGCCTGCGTTCACATGCGTCGCCGTGCCGAACGCGATCCTCTACGTCGGCGCTCGACCGATCTACGTCGATATCGACCCGACGACGTACACGATCGACCCATCGGCCACCGAAGCTGCCGTCAGCCCTAGGACGAAGATCATCCTCGCCCAGAACACGTTCGGTCTCTCGGCTGACCTGGACAGCCTCGAAGCGATCGCCGCGCAGCGCGGACTGACGGTGGTGGACGACTGCACCCATGGCTTGGGCGGGCAGTACCACGGGCACCCGAACGGTTCGACGGCGGCGGCTTCCTTCTTTTCCACTCAGTGGAGCAAGCCTCTGTCGACCGGGCTCGGCGGGTTCGCCGTCGCCCGTGATGGCGACACGGCGGCGCGACTTCGTCGTCTCGAGGAGGCCGCCAAGGAGCCGACCGCCGTCCGGGTCTCCATCCTGAGGGCTCTTGTCGCCGCGGAAGAGCATGCGGGCCACGGACGGCTGTTGCGAGCCGGTCGGTCAGCCTATCGGCGGGCCAGTCGGCTCGGGCTCGTTCCCGCATCGTCGGAAGGCCAGGAGCTCGGCGGCATCGAGATGCCCGACGGCTTCCTGGCCGGCCTGTCGGACTGGCAGGCGAAGCGGGGGGCCGACCGCATCGGGCGCCTGGGACCCGACGTCGCCCGCCGTCGAGCGATCGCGGATCGGTATTCGACCTGGCTGCGCGACCACGACCGGACGCCCGCCGCCGAACCCGCGAGCGCCACGCATTCGTTCCTCCGGTATCCGCTGCGGGTCCGTGACAAGAGCGGCTTCGCCGCCGCCGCCGACCGCGCCGGGATCAACCTCGGCGACTGGTTCGTCTCGCCGTTGCACCCGATCACCACGGGACTCGAGCGGTGGGGCTACACCACCGGTTCGGCCCCGGTCGCGGAGGCCGCCTGCTCCGAGATCGTCAACCTGCCCACCGAGCCGGGACTGTCCGACGATGACGTCGCCGGGGTCCTGCGGTTCCTGGGATCCAGGGTCGATAGCCTCCGCTGATCATCGGGGCCGGTCTGCGGACCCGCGCGCGCCCGGTCATGTACCGTAGCCCGACTTGCGTCATCCGCGCGCTGGGGGTCTCGCGTTGGCAGAGCATTCGACCGACTTCCTCCCCTTCGCCCGCCCGTCGATCACGGAGCGGGAGAAGCAGGCCGTCCTCGACGTCCTCGATTCCGGCTGGCTGACCACGGGAGCGGTCTCGAAGACCTTCGAGGAGCGGTTTGCGGCGACCGTCGGATCGGGGCATGCGATCGCGCTCAACTCGGCGACGGCGGCCCTGCATCTGGCCCTGGAAGCGATGAACGTCGGCCCCGACGATGAGGTCCTCGTCCCGACCTGGACGTTCGCCGCCAGCGCCGAGGTCGTCGCCTATCGGGGCGCACGACCGGTCCTCGTGGATATCGACGCGGCCACGTTGAACGCGACCCCTGACGCCATGCTGGCCGCGGTCACGCCGCGCACCAAGGCCGCCGTGGTCGTCCACGTCGCCGGGCGGCCGGTCGAGATCGAACGACTGGTCACCGTGCTCGAGCCCCGCGGCGTCGGGATCGTCGAGGACGCGGCCCACGCGTTCCCGAGTCGGATCGGCGGTCCCGACGGTCGATACGCCGGAACGTTCGGCGCTGTCGGCGCCTACTCGTTCTATGCGACGAAGACGATCACGACCGGCGAAGGCGGGATGCTGGTGACCGACGACCCGGCCATCGCCGATCGCGCCCGGCTGATGTCGCTGCACGGGATCTCCCGGACCGCCTGGAACCGGTACGCAGCGAGCGGCTCGTGGTACTACGAGATCGAGGACGTCGGCTACAAGTACAACATGACCGACATCGCGGCGGCGCTCGGCCTGGTCCAGCTGGAGCGCGCAGAGGAGCTCCTTCGTGCTCGCCAGGTCCTTGCTCGGCGGTATACCGCGTGTCTGGGCGCGTCGAGTGTCGCGGACCTGATCGAGACCCCGCTCGACGCCCCGGACGGATCCCACGCCTGGCACCTGTACGTCATCCGCCTCGATCTCGGGCGGTCGCGGATCGGTCGAGGCGAGGTCATCGACCGGCTCAAGGACCTCGGGATCGGGGCCAGCGTCCATTTCATCCCGCTGCACCTTCACCCGTACTACCGACAGCGCTGGGGATATCGCCCGGAAGACCTCCCGGTCGCGACCGCGGAGTACGAGCGGGTCATCTCGCTCCCGCTCTGGCCCGGCATGGCGGATTCGGATGTCGACAGGGTGGTGGCGGGCCTTGAGGTCATCCTCGGTTCGGCCCGACGCTGACGGCGTCCCGGCGCGGCATGACGTCCACGTCCGGACGACCTCGGCAGTGAACGCGCCGCGGTGACATTCGCCGACTTCCGCGACTACCTTCGTGACTTCGCCTGGTTCTGGCCCGGTGTGGCGATCACGATCGTGCTCGGGATCGCGCTCAGCCCGCGTGCCGCCAGGGCCCTCAAGGTCGGCTGGCCGGTCGCGCTGATCCTGATCCTGGGCTTCGGCCTCATCGTGTCGGCCACGCTGACCCCCAGTCGCGAGGCGGTGCGCTTCGGCGCCGTCGGGACGGGCACCTGCGATCTCGGACGGATCGGCATCGCCTCCATCCGGGAGGTCCTCGACATGGGCGACCCGACCTTCAACATCCTCCTGTACGTCCCACTCGGGTTCGCGATCGGTCTTTTCCCATCGTCACGCCGAAAGGTCGCGCTGATCGTGGCGGCCATCGCGCTCCCGTTCGTGATCGAGACGATCCAGCTCGTCGCGATCAGCCTCGATCGAGCGTGTCAGAGCGCGGACGTCTCGGACAATCTGACCGGGCTCGTGGTCGGGTTGGTCCTCGGTGTCGTGACGGGCCGACTGGCCGGATCCGCGCCTGATCGCGAGGACGAGGAAACGGGGTCCTGAGGCCGTCCTCCGGATCGGCCACCGGCGAGGCGACGTGCCCGCAAGGTGACCGCTACCCTCAGCGGATGCGGATCCTGAGTGTCGTCGGGACACGTCCACAGCTCATCAAGGCGGCGGCGCTGTCGCCGGTCCTCCGTTCCCGCCACGAGGAGATCTTCGTGGACACGGGACAGCACTACGACGAGGCGATGGCGGGCACGTTCTTCACCGAGCTCGACCTCGCCAAGCCGGACCATGCGCTCGGCATCGGCGGCGGATCACACGCGCAGCAGACCGGCGCGATGCTGAGCGCGCTCGCCCCGATCATCGAGGACGTGCGGCCGGACGCGGTCCTCGTCTACGGCGACACGAATTCGACGCTGGCGGGCGCATTGGCCGCGGCCAAGCTCGGCGTGCCGGTCGCCCATGTCGAGGCCGGTCTTCGGTCATTCGACCGGCGGATGCCCGAGGAGATCAACCGGGTCGTCGCCGACCACCTGTCGCACTGGCTGTTCGTCCCGACGCAGGCGGCGGTCGACAATCTCGCGGCAGAAGGCATCGTCGATGGGGTCGAGCTGGTCGGCGACCTCATGCAGGACCTGGCGGCCCGGATCGCGCCGCTCGTCCGCGACCCCGCCGCGCTCCAGGCCGTCCCGCTCCGGGACATGGACCTCGCGCCGGGTCGCTACCTGTTCGCGACGATCCATCGCGCCGAGAATCGATCGCCGGAGGCGATCCGAGCGTGGGTCGGACTCCTCAGGGCGGTCGCCAGCCCGGACCGGCCCGTCGTCCTCGCGCTCCATCCGGGGACGCGTGCGGCGCTCGAGACATCGGGCGCCGACCTGGGAGAGGACGTCCTCGTCATCGAACCGCTCGGCTACCGGTCATCTCTGACCATGCAGCTGCATGCTGCCGCGGTGCTGACCGATTCGGGCGGCGTCCAGCGCGAGGCCAGCTGGCTCGGCGTCCCGTGCCTCGTCCTGCGCTCGACGACGGAGTGGCCGGAGCTGGTCCTCGCGTCGGGCGGGCGGATGTCGCTGGTCGGGCTCGATGCCGGCCGCGCGCGTGACGAGCTTCGGCGGTGGGCGCCGTTCGCGGAGGGACCCGGCCTGGCAGCTGACCGGGCCAGATCCCTGGCGATCCCGGACGCGGGCGCGGCTGTCGCCATCACGGCCCGACTGGCTGCATCGGAGACGACCGATCAGGACCGCTGACCGTTGATCGGATGGTGCGTCCAAGCACCTCGATCCGTCGAGTCGATAGCCGAAAGTACTAGGCAGCCGGGGTGCTTTCGGCTAACCTAACGGCCCGCAGTCTTTTTCATGCGGGTGAAGTTTTCGACGGCATTCATCGGCCGTCACCCAGTCACATCCAGTCCACATTTTCGCATCATCCAAACCTTCGACAGCAAGCCTTTCGTCGACAGGCCGATCGCACCCACCTTTCCTTCCGGGGCGGCCAAGCGAAACGGGCTCACTGGTGTGGCGACGGTGATCGCAGGGGGCACCATTGGCGGTCCAGAGTTCGACCCAGGGTCGACATCTTCCCGACTCCGCGTCAGATGCCGCCGTCGACGGCGCTCGCCTCGATCAGCGACACCCGACGGTCCGGGGCTGGTGGGCGTCCGTGCGGTCGGGAGCACCCATCACCGATCGGCTGCGGTCCAGGCACCTCGTGGTCATCGACGTGGTCGGCTTCGCCTTCGCGTCGTTCCTGGCCCTGGCATTCCGGTTCGACGGCGAGGTCGCGGCCCAGCGCTTCGTCGGGTACGCGCCGATCATCGCGATCCTGGTGCTCGCCCGCATCGTCACCGGCATCAGGGGCGGGCTGTACAACCGGGGCTGGCGGATGGCCAGCGTCCCCGAGCTCGAACGGATCCTCATCGGTGTCGTCGCCGGGTCGCTCTTGGCGGCAGCTGTCGTGTACCCCCTCGGCTGGGCGCAGGCGGCGTATTTCCACGGTCCGACCGTCATGGATGGCTTCCCGCGATCGTTCTGGATCTCCGAGCTCTTGGTCAGCCTGGCTGTCCTTGGCGGTGTCCGGTTCGCCATCCGCGCCGCGGCCGAGCGCGAGTATCAGCCGGGCGCCTCGCTCGCGAACGTGCGGCGGACGCTGCTCTATGGCGCGGGCGAGACCGGCCACGTCATCGCCCGCTCGGCTCTGAGGAACCCGGACGCCGGCGTCCTCCCGGTCGGTTATCTCGATGACGACCCGGAGCTCGAAGGCAAGCACATGGGCAATCTCCGGGTGTTCGGGGACGTCGAAGCGATGGAACGTGCCGTCGAGGCCACGGGCGCAGAAGCGCTGCTGATCACGATGCCGCGAGCCAGCGGGAAGGCGGTCCGTCGCGTCGTGGATGCGGCCATGGCCCTCGGTCTGGCGGTGCGCACGGTGCCGTCCATCAACGACCTGCTCGACGGGACGCTCGACGCGCACCGGGTCCGGTCCGTCCAGGTCGATGACCTCCTCCGCCGGCCACCGGCCACAGACCATGCCGCGGCCGTCAGGGAGATCATCGAAGGTCGCACGGTCCTCATCACGGGCGCGGGCGGATCGATCGGATCCGAGCTCGCACGGCAGGTGCATGCGCTCGGCCCGAGCCGGCTGGTGCTGGTGGATCGTGCTGAAAGCCCGCTCTACATGATCCAGCGGGCGCTCGAGACGCGGAACGAGCATGGGCTGGGTGGCGGTGACGTGCGCGCGCACCTGGTCAACGTGGCCAGCCGGCCGGCGATCGACCGCCTCATCGCCCTCGAGCGACCGGACGTCATCTTCCACGCCGCGGCCTACAAGCACGTCCCGATGATGGAGGACCACCCGTCGGACGCGGTCCACGTCAACATGGGCGGGACCCTCGCCCTGCTCGAGGCGAGCATCGCCGCCGATGTGGAGCGGTTCGTGCTCGTCTCGACCGACAAGGCGGTCCGGCCGTCGAGCGTCATGGGCGCCAGCAAGCGGGTCGCCGAGATGCTCGTGGCCGATGCGGCGAGTCGGACGGGCCGGCCGTACGTCGCGGTCCGCTTCGGGAACGTGCTCGGGTCGACCGGCAGCGTCGTGCCGATCTTCCAGGAGCAGCTCGAGAAGAGCGAGCCGCTGACCATCACCCACCCCGACATGACCCGGTTCTTCATGACCATCCCCGAGGCGACCTGGCTGATCCTCGACGCAGCCGCCGTCGGCAAGAGCGGAGACCTGTTCGTGCTCGAGATGGGCGAGCCGGTCAAGATCATGGATCTGGCCCACGACCTCGTCCGGCTGTCGGGTCGCGACCCGGAGACGCAGCCGATGCGCGTGGTCGGCCTGCGCCCGGGCGAGAAGCTGCACGAAGTCCTGTTCTACGACGAGGAGGACGTGCAACCGACCGAGGTCGCGAAGCTGCTCCGCGCAGTGGCCGAGCCACCGCCCGTCACGGTGCGTGCCGACGTGAAGACTCTCCTGGCGATGGCGACCGGTGGCGACGAGACCGCGCTCCGTCTGGCCCTGATGGCCTACGTCACCGGGATGGGCGTCCCGCAGGCACATGGAACGATGGACGTGTCGCAGGAGCATCGCCGACGCCGACCGGGACATCCCCCCGCTGGTCGCCGTCCCGATGTTCGATACGGCGGCCACCCCCGCATCCGAGGCGTCGATCCTCATCGGTTGAGCAGGACGATCCCGACGATCGCGACGACCAGGATGATCAGGATCAGCGCCACGACCTCGGGGCCGAGGATCCGTCCGATCCGCTCGCCGACGGATGGTCCGTCCTGTCCGTCGGTCATGGTCGTGCAGGCGCTTCAGCTGCCTCGGCGATCGACCTGACGAGCGCCTCGAGCGACATCCCGGCCACGGCCCGGAACGCCAGGAACGTTCCGAGCTTGCGGTCCGGCACGGTCAGCAACAGGTTTCCCTGTGAGATCGAGGCCAGGATCCCGGCGATCGGACGCTCGAACGCGGTGACCGACGGATCGTGCGGTCCGACGAGGCGGAGCCGATCATCGTCGATGACGAAGCCGTAGCGCCCACCGACCTCCAGGCCGGACGAGCCCGAGAGATAGACCGCCGTCGCCAGGACCGGGGCGGGATCCGGGTTCGTGGTCGGCCGAGCTTCCCGCACCTTGCGGCGCGATGCGGCCGGCTTCGTCTCGGCGGGCCGGGTCTCGGCTGGCGCGGTCGGTCGGGTCTCGGCGGGCGGCGCGGTCGACGCGGCTGGCGCGGCCGGTCGGGTGTCGGTGGGTCGGGTCTCTGCCGGCGCGGCCGGTCGGGTCTCCGCGGGTCGGATCTCGGCGGCTGCCCCGCTTCGGGACTCGGCGCGTCGTCGGACGGCGGCGACCGGGGCGATGGTCGCGAGCTCGGACAGGGCGGGCGGCGGCACATGCATCGGGGCGGGCGTCACGGGTCCGGAGCCGTTGACGGGGAGGTGCGGGACGTCCGGCGACCGCGGGGGCTGCCCAGTGTCCGCCGTGGCCCGTTGCGCACGCCTCAGGTAGCGGGTGTCGGCGCCGCACCACCAGCAGGTCATGCTCCACCCGCGCGTCGGCTCCAGGCAGGTCCGACACCATGCCGGAGGCGCCCGATGGAGCAGGAGCAGGGCAACGGGTCCGAGGATGGCGCCGAACACGAACCAGACGCGCTCATCCCTGTCGAGCCTGCCGGCCGCTCGCGCCGAAGCCAGCCCGAACCCGACGGCATAGGCGGCCAGGACGACGATGGCGATGAGGATCGGGATCAGTCGACCGTCCCCCCGGGCTCGGGTGCATGGACCTCGACGTCCCCGAGGCCGCGCGCGGCGAGCTCCGCCCGCAGCTGATCGGGCGTGCCGGCCAGCGCCGGGAACGTGCCGTAGTGGATCGGCATCACGTGCTTGACGCCGAGCAGCTCGACCGCCAGCGCCGCTTCGCGCGGTCCCATCGTGTAGTGGCCGCCGATCGGCAGCAGCGCGATGTCCGGCCGGTAGAGCTCGCCGATCAGCCGCATGTCGCCGAACACGTTGGTGTCGCCCGCATGGTAGAAGCGGAAGCCGTTCTCGACCTCGACCACGAAGCCGGCCGGCTCGCCGAGGTACAGCGTCGTCTCGCCGCCGCCGTTCCAGTCACCGGCCGAATGGTCGGCGTGGACCATGGTGACCTTGAGCCCGGCCACCTCGACGGTCCCGCCCTTGTTCATCCCGATCGTCGCGTCGGCGCCGCCGGGCAGCGTCCGCGACAGCCACAGGCTCAGCTCGTGGATGCACGGCCAGGCCGGGTGCAGGCGGCTCGCCAGCGCGACGCCGTTCCCGAGGTGGTCGCCGTGGCCGTGGGTCACCAGCAGGACGTCGCAGGCGTCGACCGCGTCGGCGGACTTGGTGCTCCGCGGGTTGCCGAACCATGGATCGAACAGGACGGTCTTGCCGCCGGGCGTCCGGACCTCGACGCACGCATGGCCGTACCACGTGAACGTGGTGTCGCGACCGAGACTCATGATGTGCACCTCCGGGGTCGATGCTACAACGCCGCTACACTCGGGCCGTGGCTGCGACCCAGATCGGCGAGAACCTCGCCTTCGTCAACTGGACCGTCCTGACCGGGCTCGCGCTCGGCTTGTTCGCGGCCGTGGTCATGCTCCGGCGGCGGACGAGCGCCACCCCGGGCTACCTGCGCTTCGCGACGCTGTGCGCGGTCGGCTTCGGGATCCTCGCCTGGATCTCCGACGGGGCGCTGCCCTCGTCGCTCGGGACTTCGCCGGTCGTCGTCGACCCGGCATGGGACGCGCCCAGGCGTGCCGCCCTCGCCCTGTTCTGCATCTTCGTCGCGGGCGGCTTCGTGGCCCGCCGGATCGAGCCGCGGGCCGCCACCGTGCTCGAGGTCGGAGGCCTGGCCGCGGCCGTGGCGACACTCGTGTTCGGGGCGCTCGCGTGGGGTGACGGCTCGCTCGGCGCGGTGCTCGCTCCTGGTCCAGCTGGCGGTCGTCAGCGCGGCCATCGGGGGCGTCTTCGCGGCGATGATCCTGGGCCACTGGTACCTCGTCACCCCGAAGCTGCCCGAGGCGCCGCTCATCCTCCTGGCGCGGGCGCTGCTGATCGTCGTCGTCGTCCAGGTCGTGCTGTTCTGGGCGTGGATCGCGACCGGCGCCGGGCCTGCGGATGTCGCACCCTTCACCTCGCTGGTCGGACCGTGGGCGCTGTTCGTCTGGCTGCGGCTGATCGTCGGGCTCGTGTTCCCGCTGGTCATCTGCTGGGCGTCGGTCCAGACGGCGCGGACGCGCTCGATGGAATCGGCGACCGGCCTGCTGTACATCAACGTCGGGTCGATCGCGGCCGGGACGATCCTGGCCGCCGGCCTCTATTTCGGCGCCGGCCTCTTGGTGTGAGGGACGACGATGAACAAGCACGGCACGGACTGGATCCCCGACGGCGTCGACCTCGACTGGATCGAATCGCTGTCGACAGCCGCTCCCGGCGGCGCTCGCCGCCCTCGAGGCGGCCGGCCTCGAGAACCAGGATCCCGATCGTCGATCGCGCCTCCGGGCGCATCCTGTCGGTGCTGGCCGGGTCGCGCCGGCGCATCGTCGAGGTCGGCACGGCGTACGGCTACTCGACGCTCTGGATGGCGCTCGGCCAGCCCGCAGGCGGCACGATCGTGACCATCGACCCCGATCGCGCGCGCACCGACCTGGCGCGCGGCTGGTGGCGCGACGCGGGCATCGCCGATGAGCAGATCACGGTCGTGAACGCACCGGCGTTCGATGCACTCGCGAGCGACCCGGCGCTGGCCGGCCCGTTCGACATGGCGTTCATCGATGCGCTCAAGCCCGAGTACGAGGGCTACCTCGCCCTCCTGGCCGACCGCCTCGACCCGGGCGCGCTCGTCGTCGCCGACAACGTTCTATGGGGCGGCCGCGCCTCGGGGAGCCGTCCGGTCGCCGACGGTGACGTCAACACAGCCGCTCTCAGGGCGTTCGATGCCGCCGTCCTGGCCGACCCGCGGCTGACCGCGACCATCCTGCCGGTCGGCGACGGTCTCCTCATCGGGACGTGGCACGGTTGACCGACACGGACCGGGCCGTCGCCACGCCCATCCACGTCAGGGTCCGGCTGTTCGCCGTCCAGCGTGAGCTGGCCGGGACCCGTGAGGTCCCGCTCGAGCTGCCGGACGGCGCCGACGTCGAGGCGGCCTGGTCCGCGCTCGTGGCGCGCCACCCGGTCCTCGCTCCCGGCCGGGCATCGCTCCGGTTCGCGCGCAACGGAGACTACGCCGAGCCGACCACGGCGCTGGCCGACGGCGACGAGGTGGCGATGATCCCGCCCGTGTCGGGTGGGGCAGGGACCGATGGGGCCGGGACGGCCCCCGACGCCCCTCGCACGCACTGGATCCTCGAGATCCGCGACGAGCCGTTCACGAGCGCCATCCTGGCCGAGCTGGCCGACGTGCTGGCCAAGCCCGAGGACGGCGCGGTCGTCGGGTTCCTGGGCCGGACGCGATCGACACCGGGGACGCCCGCTCCGGGGCAGGAGGAGGAGGCGGCTCGCCATGCGGGTCGCGCGGTGGAGTCGCTCGATTACGAGGCGCATGAGGCGATGGCGCTCCGCACGCTGGCCACCATCGCCGACGAGATCGCCGTGCGGTTCGGCGTCGACCGGCTGGCGATCGTCCATCGGTCCGGCGAGGTGCCGCTCGGCGAGGCGTCGATCGCGGTCGTCGCCGTGGCGCCGCATCGCGACGCGGCGTTCGATGCCGCCCGCTACGCCATCGACGAGACGAAGGCACGCGCACCGATCTGGAAGGCCGAGCGGTTCGCCGACGGACACGTCTGGATCGGCCACCAGGCCCGTACGGGACCAGCGGAGGGGGGATGAAGGTCTACATCAGCGTCGACATGGAGGGCGTCGCCGGGGTCAACCACCCGAACCCGACCGATTCGGCGCATGCCCGCTATCCGGCCGCGGTCGAGATGATGATCGACGAGACCAACGCGGCCATCGAGGGCGCGCTGACCGCCGGCGCAGAGGAGGTCCTCGTCAACGACAGCCACGGCTCGATGTACAACCTGCTGCCGGCCAGGGTCCACCCGGCCGCGCGGGTGCTCCAGGGCCAGAAGCCATGGTCGATGGTCGAGGGAGCCGGACCTGATGCGGGCTTCGGCGTGGCGCTGTTCGTCGGCTATCACGCCCGGGCAGGTCACCCGCGCGGGACGCTCGCGCACACGTACTCGGGCACACCGGTCGAGACGCGACTCGACGGCCGCCCGACCGGCGAGTACGGCCTCAATGCGCTCGCGCTCGGGGCGTGGGGCGTGCCGGTCGGCCTGGTCACCGGCGACGACGCGCTGGCCGAGGAGGTCGAGGCCTGGCTGCCGTGGGCCGAGCGGGTCGTCGTCAAGACGGCCGTCGGCGGCCATGCCGCGGCGTCGCTCCACCCGTCGGTCGCGGGCGATCTGATCAGGGCGGGAGCCGAGCGGGCCGTCCGTCGCGCGGCGGCCGGGGAGCTGGCGCTTCTCCGGGTCGGGCCGCCGGTCGTCATCGAGGTCGATTACCGGCGCGGCATCGAGGCCGACCTGGCGGCGATCGTCCCGGGTGCCGAGCGCGTCGGCGACCGCGGGGTCCGGTTCGTGTCGGACGATCCCCTGCTGGCCTATCGCGGGTTCCTGGCCGGGAATCGCCTGGCCGGGGTCGACCGAACGATGACGATCGCCGCGTGACGGGGGACGTGACGCGGCGGCCGCGACGGCATACTTGCGCATGAGCTCCCGCGGGGAGGGTCTCGTCGGAGACCAGTGGAGGGATCTCGTGTCGACGCCACCGGCCGCCGGCCGCACCAGATGACCAACGACTGGGGACCGATCGATCGCCTCGTCGCGCGGGCCGACGCGCTCGCCGGCGCGTGGGGCGCGCGGGCCCGAGCGTCCACGACGATCGGCCAGGAGCGCGCGATCGTCCGGCTGTTCGGGGTGACCGGGCTCGATGCGGCCGGCCGGCCCCTTGCCGGGGCCGCGGTCGACCGCTGGCTGGCGAGCGAACCCGGCGTCGCTCGGCAACGGGATCGCCCTGCCGTTCGCGATGGCCCTCCTCGAGTACGACCTCGAGCCCCAGCAGCTGGCGCTCGACGTCGCGTCGGGCGCGATCGACCTCGCCCTCGAGGGCGAGCTGCTGCGCGAGCGCGACCGGCGCGCGGTCGCCGAGGTCGAGGCGACCCGGCTCGCGGACGCTCGCGATCGAACGCATCGACGCCCAGCGGACGGTCCGCCGCGAGACGCTCGACATGCTCGGCGAAGCGCCGCGTCCGTGGCTCGGCGTCACGCTCCGCGAGCCGGACATCGAGGCGGCCCTGCACGAGGTCGCCGGCCTGGTCGGGGCGGGCGTCGACCTGGTCCGGATCGAGGTCCCGATCGGGCGCGAGCTGGCCGACCGGATGACCGATGCCGGTCTCGAGGTTCCCGCCTGGGCGCCTCGCGACGGCGGCGGACCGCCCGGCCGACAACGAGCCACCGGAGCCGGCCCCGACGGGCAGCCAGCGCGCGCTCGGCCGACTGCGCCGCGCGATCGACCGGGCCGCGGCCCGACGGCGCGCCTACGTCCGCCTCGCGACGACCGCGCCCGCGCTCGGCGCGCCCGAAGGGCGCCGTCGTCGCGGCGTTCGAGCGGATCGACCTCATCACGTCCGACGCGATGGCCGAGATCATCGCCAATGCCGTCGAGCCGGACCGCGCGCTGTCCGACCACGCCTTCGCCCATCGCCTGGCTGCCCGGGCCGGAACGGGGATCCTGATCGGTCCGGGGCCGCTCGTCGTCGCCCCCGACCTGACGGCGGGCGTTCCGTCCGACCCGGCCACCCGTGCCGGCCGCGCGCTCGCGCTCCAGCTCCTGGGCGTGACCCTGGCCCGGGGTGACGGGCTCGCCGCGGACGCGATCGTCGTCGGGGCGCTGACGCCGTGGCTGACGGACGAGCCGTCACCGGGCGCCCGGGCCATCGCCGAGGTGGCCGTCCGACGTGCCATCTTCGACGGCCACCCGCTGGGGTTCGTCGAGCCGTCATCCACGTCCGGACGGGCGGCCCTGTGGCCGTTCGTCGAGGCGGCGGCGGCCGCACACGCCGGAAACGTCGCACTGGTCCTGCGGTCCGCCGAAGGCGGCACCGACGAGGCGCTCGGAGCCGTCCGCGCCGCGCGCGCAGCATCGCTCGTCTCGGCCGACGTCGCCGAGGCCACCCGGCAGGGACCGCTTGCCGGCGTGGCGCTTGACCACGCTCGCGGGATGGTCTCGGCTGCGCTGGAGACGCTCGAACGCCTGGCCGACGAGGGCTGGCGGACGGTGGCGGGCGACGCGCCGCCCCCGGGGCGGACACGGTCGGGCGCGTTCGACGCCGCGACGGAGCGGACCGAGCCCTTCGACCCGTTCGCCGCGACCCTCGGCCGTCGCGCCTGATCATCAGACGGCGACGGCCGCTCGTGCCAGCGGCCGGCAGCGGACCGACCCGTCACGCCATTCGAACGCCTCCAGCCGCAGGGCGTTGGGATCGATGGCCTCGAACTCCTCGGTCAGCCACGTCGCGAACTCGGTGTCGACCTCGATCGGCAGCCCGATCAGCAGGTCGCGCGACGGAGCGATGAACAGGGCCGGACCGGGCCCGAACAGGTGGTCGATCGCGTCGGGCAGCAGCACGGTCGTCGACGCCCAGCCGTCCCGGGACTGGAACACCGCGACCGGCACGTCGTCCACGGCGTCGCGGAGGAGGTCGCGCTCGTCGACCTCGCGGGTGCGGTGTCGCAGATTGTCGAGCGCCCGATCCGCCAGCCCGGGCAGGTCGACCGGCCAGTGCGCCAGGTGCGTCGTCGAGATGCGCATGAAGGCCGGGCCTGCATCGACCCCGAAGCCGACGGTCACGCCCGGCGGCAGCACCGCGAGCGCGGGCGGGTCCACGGGGTAGCTGGACGGTCGCGCCCTCTCGAAGACGGGCAGGATGTCCGATGCGACGTCCTCCCAGGCGAACCCGTGCGCGTCCAGCCGCCGGAGCGCGTCGCTGAACCGTGGGTCATCGTGGACACGCCCCGTGGCCCCGCCGTCGCGGAAGGTGCTCCGCGATCGATCGCCGCGATGGGTCCGCCGCTTCGCCATGGGCGCAGGATGCCCGACGGCCCTGCACGCGCGGTTACCGGATGCTTATCCGCCGCTTATCGCGGGCAGGACGTGGACCACGGCGGCTGGACGCAGCGGCGTCCCGAGGTCGCCCGGCTCGCCGTCGACGAACACGTTGATGTGCGGCCGCAGCCGCGGGCCCGCCTCGACCAGCCGATCGCGCAGTCCCGGCACGGACCGGTCGAGCGCCTCGATCACGGCCGCGACCGTGTCGCCCTCGACCTCCTGCTTGCGGACGGTGCCGGGAAACAGCGCGATGAGCGACCCCGGCAGCATCACCGTCGCCACGAGACGTCGGTCAGTCCAGGACGGTGGCTTCGACCGCCCAGATCTCGGGCAGCGTGTCGGTGATCATCCGCCACGTGACACCCTCGTCCGAGCTGTGCCACACCTGGCCGGTGGCGGTCCCGAACGTGACGCCGACCGGGTCGAGCGTGTCGCGGGCCATCGCCTCGCGCAGGACCGACATGTAGGCGTCGTGCGTGGGCAGCCCGTCATCGGAACGGATCCAGGAGGCGCCCCGATCGTGCGTTCGCCACACCGCGGTGTGGCCATCGGGCATGAACCGGCCTTCCTGCGGCGTGCTCAGCGGGATCAGCCAGCAGGTGGCGGGGTCGCGCGGGTGAGAGACCATGGAAAAGCCGAAGTCGGTCGGCAGCGACCCGGTGATCTCCTGCCACGTCTCCGACCCGTCGTCGGAGCGGTAGACACCGTTGTGATTCCGCTGGTAGAAGGTGTCAGGCTCGCCGGCCGCCATCGCGAACTTGTGGACGCATTGCCCGGTCTCCGGGAAATTCTCGGTCGGGTTGGACTCGGCGCGGACGCCCACGTTGCGCGCCTCCCACGACGCCCCGCCGTCGCGCGTCTCGAACACGCCGACGGCCGAGATCCCGACCCAGGTCCGGTCGGTGTCGGTCGGGTGGGGGATGATCGTGTGAAGGATGAGACCGCCCGCGCCGGGCCCCCAGGTCGGGCGGCTCGGATGGTTGGTCAGGCCCTCGACGTGGCTCCACGTCCTGCCGCGGTCATCGCTCCGGAAGAGTCCGGCCGGCTCGACGCCTGCGAGGATGCCTCCGTCCGGCGTCGTCGCCAGGCTCCAGATGGTCGTGACCGGCTCGGCGTCGTCGCCGTAGGTCATCCCCGCCGACGAGTGCGTCCATGTGTCGCCGCCGTCCTCGGACCGCCACATCGCCGGACCGTACCAGGCGTTCCCGGCGGCGACCAGGATGGCGCCGGTATCGGGCTCGACGATCATGTCGTGGACCGGCCAGCCCTCGCACAGCGGACCCTTCATCGACCAATCCGTGCGGGCCTCATCGCTGTCGAAGAGGAACGCGCCCTTCTTGGTGCCGACGAGCAGGCGGACGCGCTTCGACATCTTCGGCCTCCTTTCGACCCGGTATCGGATACCTAGAGACGCCATTCTCAGACCCGTCTCAAGTCAGCGCAACACCGTCGGGCTACGATGGCCAGCGAGACGATGCCGAACCAGCCCGCACGCCCGGTCCCTCTGCCGCGAACGTGGTCGATCGGCGGCACCGAGATGGTCGGGCTGCTGATCGCGAACGGTGTCCTCATCCTCGCGATGTGGCTCCGCCACGGCGGCCTCGACCAGCTCGATACGCTCGGCGGCCAGCTGACCGCGATCGGCCAGCTCACGGCCCTGTACGGCACGTACATCGCCCTCATCCAGCTCGTCCTGATGTCACGCAGCCCGTGGCTGGACCAGGCGTTCGGGATGGACGGTCTGGCCTGGGCGCATCGCTGGCTGGGCTTCGCCTGCGTCTGGCTGCTGCTCGGGCACGTCGTGTTCATCACGGCCGGCTACGCGCTCGGAGACGGCAGCACGGTCGTCGGCGAGTTCATCACCCTCGTCACGACCTATCCGTACGTGCTGATGGCGCTGGTCAGCGGCGGCCTGTTCGCGATGGTCGCCATCAGCTCCATGCGTGCCGCCCGCCATCGCCTGTCGTACGAGACGTGGTACGGCCTTCACCTGTACGCCTACCTCGCGATCGCGCTCGGGTTCCTGCACCAGGTGTACACCGGCAACGACTTCATCCACGACCCGGTGGCGGTCGGGCTACTGGCTGGCGCTGTACGTCGCGACCGCCGCGCTCATCCTCGTCTTCCGGGTCGGGCAGCCTGTCTTGCTGTCGGCGCGCCACCGCTTGCGCGTCTCGGTCATCACCGACGAGGCGCCCGGCATCTTCTCGATCTACGTGACCGGGCGCGACCTCCACAAGCTGGCGGTCCGCTCGGGCCAGTTCTTCAACTGGCGGTTCCTGACCCGTGACGGCTGGTGGCGGGCACATCCGTTCTCGATCTCGTCGGCCCCGAACGGCGCCTGGCTGCGCATCACGATCAAGGAGCTCGGCGACTGGTCGAGCGCGATGCGGCAGATCCCGATCGGGACGCGGGTGTTCATCGAAGGACCGTATGGCGCACTCACCGGGGCGCGCCGGACCCGCCACAAGGTGCTGTTCATCGCCGGTGGGATCGGCATCACGCCGCTCCGCGCGCTGTTCGAGGCGCTGCCGGGCCGCCCGGGTGACCTGATGTTGCTCTATCGCGTCCGCGACCCGGCCCAGATCGTGTTCCGCGCCGAGCTCGAGGAGCTCGCGTGGGCGCGCGACGCCCAGATCCGCTACGTCACCGGAGGGCGCGACGCCCGGACGGGCGACCCGCTCGGCGCCGACGCGCTGGCACGGATGGTCCCCGACATCCTCGAGCGCGATGTCTACCTGTGCGGCCCGGTCCCGATGATGGAGCGGGTCGAGACGACGCTCCGTACGATGGGCGTGGCAGACGGGTCAGATCCACCTCGAACGATTCGCCTATTGAGCGCAGCCATGACGGCCCCGATTCTCAGAAGATCCGAAGGATCGGTCGTCATCCTCGCGCGACCGGTCGGCCCCGGGCAGGTGGGGTCCCCGAGTCGATCGACCAGAACCGGAGGCCCAGATGACTGACCAGCAGCACCCGAGCGACGCGACCGAGACGACCCGGACGCCGCTCGCGCCCGCACCGCTCGCGCCCACGCCGCCCGAGCCGTATCCGACGATCGAAACGGGAGGCGTCGCCTTCGCGGGACCCGTCGGACGGTCCGATGTCCGGTCCGGGACCCGAACGACGGCACGGCGCGTCGGCATCCTCGGCGGCTCGGCGATCCTTCTGCTCGTCGGGATCGTTGCCGTGA
Organism: uncultured Chloroflexia bacterium; assembly: GCA_963813225.1. Taxonomy (GTDB): domain Bacteria; phylum Chloroflexota; class Limnocylindria; order Limnocylindrales; family CSP1-4; genus SPCO01. The sequence continues at coordinate 935,762 of CAWEYB010000001.1, forward strand.
TGGCCGCGTCGCCGACGCCGCCCTCGCCCGCGGCAGCGGGCGCCAGCACAGCACCAGACGCGACCGTCGTGCCCGGCGCGAGCGCGGCGCCCGGATCGTCGGCCCCGACCGGCCATGGCCGCGGCCCGCTCCCGGCCTTCGGCTTCCCCATCGGCCCGGGCGCCGGGTCGTTCGGCGGTCCCGGCTTCGGTCTTCGGTGGCTTCGGCCTGGGCCAGATCACCATCACCGCCATCGACGGCTCGAAGGTCTCGCTCAAGACCGATGACGGCTGGACCCGGACGATCGCGGTGACCTCTGACACGAAGATCACCAAGGCCGGCAAGACGATCACGGTCGACGACCTCGCCGTCGGCGACCACGTCCGCATCGCCCAGGACCGCGCCAGCGACGGCACCTACACCGTCACCGCGATCATCGTCGTCCTGCCGAGCGTGGCCGGTCAGGTGAGCGCCATCGACGGCGATACGATCACGGTCACCCAGCTTGGCGGCACCAAGACCACGATCCACGTCGGCGCTTCGACGACGTACACGGTCGACGGCAAGGCCGGCACGCTGTCGGACATCAAGGTCGGCGCGTTCATCGTCGCCGAGGGCACACAGCGGTCCGATGGCTCGCTCGACGCGGCCAGCGTTCGTGCCGGGTTCGGCGGAAAGCTCGTCCCCGGCGGGCCGAGCTCCGGCAAGCCGGGCTTCCCTGGCAACCGACACGGCGATGGCACCGCCCCGAACGCCAGCCCTGCCCCATCCACCAGCGCCAGCTGAGCGTACGTAGCTGAAAGGCAGACTTCACACTTCGGCCGCGGCGCGCTAGGTCTGGGGGCCCGCGCCGCGGTCGACTCTCAGGTGGTTCTCACCCTTCCGGCGTTTGATGGAGGGGATCCGGACTCACACTTGCGATCCCAGCACGATCGGAGAACCCGATGTTCGACCACGAGAGCGGCCCCGCCCCAGAGCCGCTGACGCCGGCCTCGACGGAACCCGTCGTCCCCGGCTCGACCTCGCCGGCCACCCCAGCGTCCGAGCCGGCCGACGACGCGGCGACCCAGCACTCCTACCGAACGACCTACTCGGCGGCCTCGTTCTACGAACCGGCATCTGCGTACCAGGCCGCCCCCGCGCCGCCCGCTTATGAGCCTGCGCCGGGCTCGACCGGCGGTCCGACGGGCACGGGCCCGCGTCCTCCTCGCAGCAACGACTCGCGCGGGATGGCGTCGATCATCGGTGCCGCGGTCCTGGCCGCGGTGCTCGCGGCCGGCGGGACGGCGGCCCTCGTGGTGGGTCCGCTGTCGACCAATGCGACTCCGGCAGCCTCCGCCGGCGCACCGGGCGCCGTGACCACGGCCGCGGGCTCGACAGCGGCGCCCGCGGTCAGCCCGGAGGACCTCCCCGACGTCGTCGCCAAGGTCCGCGATTCGGTGGTGACCATCACCGAGCAGGGCCTCTCCTCGCGCGGCTTCAACCAGATCCCGTCGACCGGCGTCGGGTCGGGCATCGTCCTCACCGCGGACGGCTACATCCTGACCAACCGCCATGTCGTCGCCGGCAGCCAGTCGCTGACCGTCGAGCTGGCCGACGGCGAGCAGTTCCCCGCGACCATCGTCAAGCAGTCCGACGACAAGGACCTGGCGCTCATCAAGATCGACGCGAAGGGTCTGACCCCGGCGGTCATCGGCGACTCGTCGACGCTCCAGGTCGGCCAGACGGTCATCGCCATCGGCAGCCCGCTGGGCACGTTCACCGAGACCGTGACCAAGGGCATCCTGTCGGCGACCGGCCGCACGATCACGGTCCAGGACGACGTCACCCACCAGCCCACGACGCTGACCGGCCTGCTCCAGACCGACGCGGCGATCAATCCCGGCAACAGCGGCGGTCCCCTGCTCGACGCCGCCGGGCGCGTGGTCGGCGTGAACACCGCGGTGTCGACCGACGCCGAGGGCCTCGGCTTCGCGATCCCGATCCAGGACGCGGCCTCGCTCATCCAGCAGGCGACCGGCGCCTCGGTCAGCTGACCTGGCTTTCCCGATGCCCAAGAAGGGGTTCGCAGCCCTCCTCATCACGACCGGCGCGCTGATCCTGCTGCTCAGCTTCAAGACGCCCGACGACACGCTCCCGACCGGGACGACCGATGTCGGATCGCAGCCCGACCAGGGGACCGGCGCCGTCGTCAGCGACCAGGCGACGCAGGCACCGGGCGCGACGGCCGCCCCGACCACGGCGCCAGGCGCGACGCCCGCTCCGACCAAGGCGTCGAGTGGCGGAAGCAGCTCCTCCAAGACCGTCGACGGTCCGGTCGTCTCCACCCGTTTCGGCGACGTCCAGGTCGAGGTGGTCGTGGCCAGCGGCAAGGTCACCGACGTGGTCGCGCTCGAGCTGCCGACCGGCCGCCGGTCCGGGCAGATCTCGCAGTACGCCGGGCCGATCCTGCGTCAGGAGGCTCTCCAGGCGCAGAACGCGAAGATCGACCTCGTGTCTGGCGCGACCTACACCAGCGACGCCTACACGCAGTCGCTCCAGGCGGCCCTCGATCAGGCCGGCGTCGGATGAGCGCGACGGCGACCCGCGAGCTTCGCCGCGTCGAGGCGGTGATGGGGACGACCGTCAGCATCGACATCCAGCCGCCGCTCGTCGCCGAGTCCGTCCTCGACGAGGTCGTCGAGCGGCTCCACGACGCGGACGCCCGGTTCAGCCCCTACCGCGCTGACAGCGAGGTCAGCCGGCTGGCGGACGGCTCGCTGCTCGAGGAGAACGCCAGCGCCGATCTGCGCCACGTCCTGGCTGCCTGCGACCACCTGGCGGTCACGACCGGCGGCGCGTTCGACGCGCGGCACCATCGTTCGGACGGGCGGTTCGACCCGTCGGGATACGTGAAGGGCTGGGCGATCGAGGAGGCCGCCTGGTTGATCGATACCGCCGGCGGGCGCAACTACTGGATCAACGCCGGTGGCGACATCGTGGCCCGCGGGCTGGCAGAGGGCGGCCGGCCGTGGCGGGTCGGGATCCGGCACCCCGACCACGCCGACAAGGTCGCGGCCGTGCTGGCCGTCTCCGACCGTGCCGTCGCCACGTCGGGCTCGTACGAGCGCGGCGACCACATCGCCGACCCGCGAACCGGCGCGGCGCCGGTCGGCCTGCGGAGCGTCACGGTCGTCGGCCCGCGCCTTGCCTTCACAGATGCGTACGCGACGGCGATCTACGTCATGGGCCTCGACGGTCTCGGCTGGCTCTCGACGCAGCCGGACCTCGCCGACTACGCGGCCTACGCGATCACCGACGACGACCGTGCCATCTGGACCGACGGGATGGAGCGCTATCTGGTGCGCGAGGTCTGAAGCGACCTCGGCGGGAGCGTGCCGGCCGGTGGACCAGAGGGACCGTGGCCGACCTTCGGGTTCGGCGAGCCTCAGCCCGCTCCGCCGGTCGCCGGCAGGCTGACCACGAAGCGGGCGCCGCCCTCGGCGCGGTTGGCGACCTCGATCCGGCCGCCGTGGCGTTCGACGATCCATTGCGCGATGGCGAGACCCAGACCCGTGCCGCCACCCGGCGCGCCGGGCGCGCGGTAGAAGCGCTCGAAGACGTGCGGCATGTCCTCGGGCCGGATCCCCGGGCCGTCGTCCTCGACCACGAGCGACGCGCCGCCGACCCCGGCCCGGACGGCGACACCGACGCGCCCGTCCATCGGGCTGTGGCGGATCGCGTTGTCGACCAGGATCATCACCAGCTGGCGCAGGCGCGCCGGGTCGCCGGCGACGACCGCCGGCTGCGGGTCGACCACGACGTGGACGCCGCGATCGGTGGCGGGCTTGCCCATCGCCGACGCGCCGTCGGCCGCGACATCTCCCAGGTCGACGGGCACGTGCTCGAGCGCGACGGCGCCCGAGTCCGAGCGTGCGAGCAGGAGCAGGTCCTCGACGATGGCGGTCATGTGGGTCACCTCGTCGTCGATGTCCTCGAGCGCCGAGCCGACCTCCGCGACCGGCTCGTCACGGTGCCGTTCGAGATAGTCGACGCTGCTCCGGATGACCGTCAGCGGCGTCCGCAGCTCGTGGCTGGCGTCGGCTGCGAACTCCCGCTGGCGACGCAGCGCCACCCGCTGGGCCGCCAGCGATTCGCGGATCGGGACGAGCGCCCGCCGCGCGTAGACGGTCCCGAAGCCGAACGCGACGAGGACGACCAGTCCGCCGCCGATCAGCAGCACGATCAGCATCGTGTCGAGCGTGCGCTGCTCGGCGACCCGATCGCCGATGACCTGGACGGTGTAGGTCGGGCCGCCGGTCAGGGCGACGTTCTCGGTCAGGATCCGGACCGGCGTCGAGACCATCTGGTTCGCGCCGTCCGGACCGAAGCCCGGCGAGGTCAGCGACGTGGTCCGGACGTCGCGGCCCTTGGCCCGCGCCGAGGCGACCCCGGCCATGTCCGGCAGGCCGGGCGGGACATGGAAGCCGCGCGGCGCCAGGACGTTGCCGTTGCCGTCGACGGCGAGCGCGATCGTCCCCGACCCGCCCCCGCCGAAGATGTACCCGTACGGTCCGCTTTCGTCCGGATCGGGCTGCTGACCCGTCAGGCTCGAGCGGACCTGGTCGAAGCGCGAGTCGAGCTGGCCCGTCGCCGAGTTCGCCAGTGAGCTGGCGACGGCCACGTAGAGCGCCACGCCGAGCACGAGCAGCACGAGCAGCGTGGTCCCGCCGCTCCACAGGACGAGGTTGCGCCGGACGTGACGGACCAGCCGGCCCTCGTTGGTGTCGGCGGCCAGCTCGGGTTCGGTCGTCTGGGTCGGAGGCAGGATCCCGTCAGGCATCGGCCAGACGATAGCCCACGCCACGCACGGTCTCGATCAGCCTGCCGGCCGATCCGAGCTTGTCGCGCAGGTAGTGGACGTAGGCATCGACCGCGTTCGGGGTCACGGCGACGCTGAACGGCCAGGCCTGGTCGAGGAGCTGATCGCGCGACAGCGTCTGGCCGGGATGGCGAAGGAGGCATTCGAGGAGCGAGAACTCACGCGGGCTCAGGTCGATCGACTTGCCGTCGAGGGTGACCCGCCGCGATGTCTCGTCGAGCATGATCGGCCCGACCACGAGCCGGGGTTCCGGGCGGCGCGATGCGTGCCCGCGCCGGCCGAGGGCGCGCAGCCGAGCTGCCAGCTCCTCGTAGGCGAAGGGCTTCACGAGGTAGTCGTCGGCACCCGCGTCGAGCCCGGTCACCCGATCCCCGACGGTGTCGCGCGCGGTCAGCATGAGGATCGCCACCTCGGAGCCCGATGCCCGGATGCGCTTCGATACCTCGAGGCCCGAGATGTCGGGCAGCCCCAGGTCGAGGATGACGAGCTCGATCCCGGTCGTGGCCTCGAGGATGTCGAGGCCGTCACGACCGGTCGTGGCCGTCTCGACCACGTGGCGGTCCTCCTCGAGGAGTCGCCGCAGCAGGCGGACCAGCCGCGGATCGTCCTCGACGACGAGCAGATGCATGGTCGTCAGCCTACCCGGTCACGCGCGCATGTCATGGCACGACCGTGACGCTGCTGGCGGTGCCGGCCGGACCGGTGGGCGCGCCGCTGGCGTTCGGGCGACCGAAACCGGCGCCGCCGGTGATGTCGAGCTGGACCTGGACGGTCTTGCCGGCCGCGACGTCCGTGGCGGACGCGGGCGACTGCGTGTTGTAGGTGGTCGACGGGCCGGTCGCGACCTGGATCGTCTGGCCACTGGTGGTCTTGATGGTCATGGTGTCGCCGTCGACCGACACGACGGTGCCGCTCACCGTCAGGCCGGCGCCACCGCCACCGAAGCCGCCGAACCCGCCGCGACCGGCGCCGGGCTGGCCGCTGGCGCGCGGCGCGAAGCTGCCACCGGGGAAACCGCCGGCGAAGCCGCCGCGGCCCGCACCGGTCGCCGCCGAGGCCGGGGCCGTGGTCCGGCCGACCGCGAACGCGACGCCCGCGATGGCGACCGCGACCGCGACGCCGAGGACGAGGTTGAGCCAGCGGCCGCCGCCCGACGACTTCTTCCTGGGGATGACCGGAGGCGGGCCTGCCGTCACCGGCGCGGGGGCGACGGGCGAGGTCGGGACGGACGATGCCGCCATCGGCTCGGTCGGGGCCGGGTTGAACTGCTGCGGGACGATGGGACGGTTCGGATCGAGGCTCACCTGGGACTCCTTGTGATGGCTGACGTGGTCATTCGTAGCGCAGGGCGCTGATGGGATCGAGACGGGCGGCCTGCCGCGCCGGCCACACGCCGAACACGACGCCGACCGCGAGGCTGAACAGGACGGCGGCGACGATGGTGATGGGGTTGAACACGAAGCCCCAGCCGGCCAGCTGGCCGATGGCCGCCGAGACGATGAGGCCGATGACGATGCCGATCAGCCCGCCGAGCAGCGACAGCGTCAGCGCCTCGACGAGGAACTGGGCGAGGATGTCGCGGCCACGCGCGCCGATGGCCTTGCGGATGCCGATCTCGCGGGTCCGCTCGCGGACCGAGACCAGCATGATGTTCATGATCCCGATGCCACCGACGACGAGCGAGATCGAGGCGATCCCCCCGAGCAGCAGGGTCAGGGTCGCGCTGATCGATGACGCGGCCGCCAGCAGCTGGGTCTGGTTGAAGACGTTGAAGTCGGACGTGTCGGTCGCGGCGAGGTCGTGGCGGTCGCGGAGGAGGGCCGTGATCGCTGCGCTGGCCGCCGTCATCTGGTCCGGGTCACTGACCGAGACGCCGATGGTCCGGACGGTGTCGCCGCCGACGAAGTACTTCTGCACGACCCCGATCGGCACGAGGACCTGGTCGTCGGGATCCTGGAAGCCCGTCCCGCCCTTGGGGTTGAGGATGCCGATCACCCGGAACGGCAGGCCACCGACCGAGATCTGCGTCCCGAGATCGGAGGCGGTGATCCCGAGGTTCGTCGCGGTCGTGGCGCCGAGGACGGCGACGCGCAGGTCGCCGGTCAGGCTGGCGTCGGTCAGGAACGAGCCCTGGTAGATGTCGTAGGCAAGGACGGTCGGGTAGGCCGGCGTGGTGCCGATGACCGAGGTCGTCGTGCTGGTCCGCCCGAGCGAGACGGTCGCGTTGGTCGAGATCTCGGGGGCGACGCCGGCGATCGTCGGCAGCGCCGCGATGGCGTCGCTGTCCTCGATGGTCAGCGTGGAGGTGGCCCCGCCGCCGCCGTTCGGGCTGATGGTCAGGAGGTTCGTGCCCAGGCCGGCCAGTCGGGTGGTGATGTTGGACGTGGTGCCCTGGCCGACGCCGACGAGGGCGACGACCGAGGCGACACCGATGATCACGCCGAGCATCGTCAGCGCGGCACGCAGCCGGCTCGTGCGCAGGCGCGAGAACGACAGGCGAAGGAGCTCGCGGAGGCTCATACGACGATCTGCCCGTCGCGCAGGTGGACCTGGCGCGAGGCGGCCCGCGCGACCTCGGCGTCGTGGGTGATGAGGACGATCGTCCGGCCGGCTGCGTGCAGCTCGTGGAGCAGGTTCATCACCTCGGCGCCCGCGTGGCTGTCGAGATTCCCGGTCGGCTCGTCGGCGAGGATGATCGCCGGTTCGGTGACGAGTGCCCGCGCCACGGCGACACGCTGCTGCTGACCGCCGGACAGCTCGGTCGGTTCGTGGTCCAGGCGGTCGCCCATGCCGAGGCGCTCGAGCGCGCTCTTGGCCCGGGCGGCGCGCTCCTTGCGGGAGACGCCCTGGTAGAGGAGGGGAGTGGCCACGTTGTCGAGCGCCGACGTCCGCGGCAGCAGGTTGTACGACTGGAACACGAAGCCGATGCTCCGGCTCCGGACCCGGGCGAGGCTGTTGTCGTCGAGCTCGGCGACGGCGGTGCCGTCAAGGCTGTAGCCGCCGCTGGTCGGGCGATCGAGACAGCCCAGGATGTTCATCATCGTGGTCTTGCCCGAGCCCGACGGCCCGACGATCGCGACGAACTCACCCGGGTGGACCTGGAGGCTGACGTCCGACAGCGCGGGCACGTGCATCCGCCCCATGTCGTACACCCGGCTCACGTGGTCGAGGGAGATGATCGGGTCGGCCATCGCTAGTTGCCGCCGTTCGTGCCACCGGCGCCGCGACGGCCGACGGTGACCGGGAACCCGCCACCGCCGAACCCGCCACCGAACCCGCCACCGCCGGCCGTCGTGGTCGTCGTGGTCTGCGGGTTGCTGACGCCGGTGATGACCTCCTGCCCGACGGTCAGGCCGCTCTTGACCTCGGCCGTGGTGTTGGTGATGAGCCCGACCTGGACCGGCTCCGCGGCCGGCGTGCCGTCCGCGCCCATCACGAGCACGGTGTAGTTGCCCGTGTCCCCGCGGAGGGCGGCCGCCGGGATCGTCATGACCCCGGTCGCGCTGTCGATGGTGATCGTGACGTCGGCAGTCATCCCGGCGCGGACGTTGGCCGGCGCGTTCGACAGCGAGACGACGACGGCGTAGTTGACGACGGATCCGGTCGTGTTGCCGGTCGCGGTCGGTGCGATCGAGGTGACCTTGCCGTCAACCGTGGCGTCGACGGCTGCGATCGAGACCGTGGCCGTCTGGCCGACCGCCATCGAGGCGAGGTCGCTCTCGACGACATCGGTCGTGATCTGGAAGGTCGGGGCGTCGATGACGATCGCGTCACCCGACGGAGCGTCGAGCCCGTTGACGATGTTGACGGCGGTGACGATGCCGTCGATCGGGGCGGTCAGCTTCGCGAGGGTGATCTGGGTCTGCAGGTCATCGCGCGTCTTGCGCAGGTCGGATACCTGGGTCGTCGCCTGATAGACGCTCATCTGGGCCTGGCGGGTCGCCTGGGTCGTCGTCGCCGCGTCGAGCGCGTCGTTCGCGTTCGACAGCTGGATCTTGGCGCTCTGGATCGACAGCACCGCGTCTGCGAGCTGCCGCTTGAGGTCGGACGTGTCGGCGGTGGCGAGGTCCGCACCCTTCTTGACGGTGTCGCCGACCTTGACATGCAGGCTGGTGACCTTCCAGGTCGTCGACGCGCCTGATCCTGTCGCCGTCGCGCCTGCGATGTGGGCAGGGACGCCGAAGCTGACGCCGTACGAATCGCTGGCGGCCACCGAGCCGGTCGCCGCGACCTGGTCGGTGACGTCGCCGGTCGCGACCGCGCTCGTCAGGTAGCGGGTCGTGCTGGCCGCGGTCGTCGGAAGCCCGCCGCCCAGGGCCACGAACGCCGCTCCGACGCCGACGACCGCCAATGCGACGATGGCGAGGATCTTGAGTTTCATCGACGTCTCCCGTGACCCGATCTGGGACGCGCCGCCCACGGGCGCTCGTCAATGGATTGCACCTCCGGCGTCTGAGACACGCATGAGAAATGGCCCGGGCGGCGCGAGGCGGCCTGGGCGCAGGCACACGGACCGATCTCCGCGGTATCCGGGCACCGGGCGTATCATCCCGTTCCGACCACCCGACGTGCCGCCGGACAGGGCTCAGCCCTGCCGCCACTCGTCGATCAGAGCACCGATCGCTCGCGAGACACGGCATCTCGGATGTCGGGAGACCATGGAACGGGGTGGTCCTATGCCGACTTACGCAGGGCATGTGTCAGGCGCCGCGGTGCGCTTCCCGGTCGATCGCCGACCAGCGGTCGTCCGCGATCTCGACGCCGCCTACGCCCGCGAACGGATCGAGGAGGTCATTCGAGCGGTCGCCGAGGACGCTCTGAGCCCGGGCCTCGACGGCGCGCCGCCCTGGCATGACGAGGTCGATTTCAGCGACGAGCTGCTGACCGCGATCCGGGAGGTGACCGACACCGCCGACCGCCTGCTCGCCGAGCGGTTGACCGACCTGCTCGCGACGGCGCCGCCCGGTCTCGTCGGACGGCTGGCAGCCGCTCCTCGCGTGTCCGATCTGTCCTGACAGCCGCCACTCCTGCCCTCGCCGGAGCGCGAACGAGATGTTAACGGCGAGTCCCGGCGCGAATGGTTCCACCCGGCCGCGGAGTGGCGTACGATGCCCACCCCGGAACATGACGTTCGGGTCGCCCCAGGTGCCTCCGCCAGCCACCGTCCGCGCCGGCAAGTCCCCACCCGCAGGCGACCGAATCGATGTGGAGGACCGGGCGCAACAGGGGGAACGGCGCGATGCCGGCATTGGTGGGCCCGTCGTCGGCTCGGGTGATGACGACTCCGACTGTCGATACGCGGGGCGTGCCTCGCGCTCTCTATGCCGCCTACGCACGCGAGCGCCTCGCGGAGGTGATCCGCGCGGTCGCCGAGGATGCGCTGAGCCCGAACCCGACCGGCGTGCTGCCATGGCGGGACGAGGCCGGCTTCGAGGCCGATCTGCGGCAAGCCGTCGACGAGATCACCGAGGCGACGACGGTCCTCCTGGCCGGCGCCCTGTCGGACCTGCTCGAGAACGCCCCACCGCAGCTGGTCGGCCGACTCGCCGCGACCCCGCGCTTCGCCGACCGACCGTGAGCGCCGCCGTCCGGCCGGCGCACGTCGTCATCGTGGGCGGCGGGTTCGCCGGGGTCTCCTGCGCGCGGAAGTTGGCGGCGACCAAGGGCGTCAGCGTCACCCTCATCGACAAGAACGACTACCACCAGTTCCAGCCGCTGCTCTACCAGGTGGCCACCTCGATGCTGGCGGCGGGCGACATCGCCTACCCGCTGCGCAAGATCGCGGCCGAGTTCGATGGCTTCGACACCAAGCGCGCCGAGGTCGTGACGATCGACCCGGCGACCCGGACCGTCACGACGCGGCGCGGCGAGACGTACACGGGCGACTACCTCGTGCTGGCTGCCGGCTCACAGCCAAGCTTCTTCGGGACGCCCGGGGCGGAGCACGCCTTTCCGCTGTACTCGCTCGATGATGCGGAGCGTCTCAAGACGCGGATCATCGAGGCCTTCGAAGAGGCGGATGCCGATCCGCGACGGGCCGACGACGGCGCGCTCGACTTCGTCGTCGTCGGCGGCGGACCGACCGGGGTCGAGGTGGCCGGCGCACTGTCCGAGATGATCCACACGACGATGCTGCACGAGTTCCCGTCCCTCGCCTCACGCGCGACGGTCCACCTCGTCGACCACGGGCATGAGCTGTTGAAGATGTTCGCGGACAAGGGACACGCCTACACAGCGCGGGTGCTCGACAAGGATGGCGTCGACCTGCGGATGGGCACGGGCGTCGCCGAGGTCGGGCCCGGCCACGTCACGCTGACGGATGGCTCGACGATCCGCACGCGCTGCGTCATCTGGGGCGGCGGCCTGCAGGCCGCGCCGATCGCCGCCACGAGCGGCCTCCCCCAGGGTCGCGGCGGCCGGATCGACGTCGAGCGGGACTTCACGGTGGCCGGCTTCCCGGGCGTGCTGGTGATCGGCGACGTCGCCAACATCCCCGCCAAGGACGGCAAGACGCACCCGCAGCTTGGTTCGGTCGCGCTGCAGAGCGGCGGGGCGGCGGCCAACACGATCCTCGCCGATCTGGAGGGAAAGCAGGCCAAGCCGTTCTCGTACCTCGACAAGGGGACGATGGCGATGATCGGTCGCGGCGCGGCCATCGCCCAGGTCCGGGGCGTCGAGCTGCACGGCAAGCTCGCCTTCGCGCGCCTGGCTCGGCGTGCACGCGGCGCTGATGACCGGCGGCAGCAATCGGGTCGCCGCGTTCAGGAGCTGGGCGCAGGACTACTTCGGCAAGGAGCGCGCGCCGCAGGTCCTCGACCGGAGCGGCACGTCCCGGATGACCTGGGACGAGGACGACGTCGGTGCGACGGTAGTCACGGGGGGAGCGGCGCGATGACGAGCAGCCAGGACTTCGACGTCATCATCATCGGCAGTGGCGCCGGTGGCGGGACCCTCGCCGGACATCTGGCACCGTCCGGCAAGCGGATCCTCATCCTCGAACGCGGCGATTGGCTCCCGCGCGAGATCGAGAACTGGGACGCCGACGAGGTCTTCGTCAAGAACCGCTACGTCGCGAAGGACACCTGGTACGACGAGCATGGCAAGGGTTTCACGCCCGGTATCCACTACTACGTCGGTGGCCAGACGAAGTTCTACGGGGCCGCGCTCTACCGCTTGCGCCGCGAGGACTTCGGCGAGCTCCGTCACCACGACGGCGTCTCGCCCGCGTGGCCGATCTCCTATGACGAGTTCGAGCCCTGGTACTCACGCGCCGAGCAGCTCTACGAGGTCCACGGCCGGCACGGCGAGGACCCGACCGAACCTCCGTCGAGCACCGACTACCCGTTCCCGGCCGTGTCGCACGAGCCGCGGATCCAGCAGCTGTCCGACGACCTCGAGCGGGCCGGGTTCCACCCGTTCCATGCGCCGAGCGGCGTCCGCCTGCTCGAGAGCGACATGCCGAACAGCATCTGCATCCGCTGCCAGACGTGCGACGGCTTCCCGTCGCTGGTCATGGGCAAGTCCGACGCCGAGGTCTTCGGCGTGCGGCCGGCCCTGAAGCACGCGAACGTCACCCTGCTGACGAACGCCCGCGCGACGAAGCTCACGACCGATGGCCCCGGCACGACGGTCACCGGCGTCGAGGTCGAGCGGGCCGGTCAGCGCGAGACCTATCGCGGCGATATCGTGGTCGTCTCGGCCGGCGCGGCCAACTCGGCCGCGCTGCTCCTCGCTTCCGCCACCGACCGGCACCCGAACGGGCTCGCCAACGGCACGGACCAGGTCGGCCGCAACTACATGTTCCACAACAGCACAGCCGTGCTCGCCATCTCCCAGGCGGAGAACCCGACCCGGTTCCAGAAGACGCTCGGGGTCAACGACTTCTACTTCGGGATGCCCGGCTTCGAATACCCGATGGGCAACATCCAGATGGTCGGCAAATCGACCGGCCCGATGTACAAGGGCGAGAAGCCCATCGAGACGATCCTGGCACCGAGGTTCTCGCTCGAGGATGTCGCCAAGCACGCAGTCGATTTCTGGCTGTCGACCGAAGACCTGCCGAGCCCTGGAAATCGGGTGACGCTCGCCCGCGACGGCAATATCACGCTCACCTATACCCCCAACAACCAGGAACCCAAGAAGCAGCTGTACGGCAAGCTCAAGTCGATGCTCGGGCACCTCGGGATGCATCCCGATCACCTGCTGCCGCGCACCGGCTATCTCAAGAACGAGATCCCGATCGCCGGCGTGGCCCACCAGGCGGGGACCGTCCGGTTCGGCTCGGATCCGGCGACCTCGGTCCTCGACGTGGACTGCAAGGCGCACGAGCTCGACAACCTGTACGTCGTCGACACGAGCTTCTTCCCGAGCATCGGGGCGGTCAATCCGGCCCTGACCGCCATCGCCAACGCCCTGCGCGTGGGCGACCATCTTCTGGAGCGGCTCGGCTCGAGCTCGGGCGCCCGCGAGCCCGTCGGGGCCGCGAGCGCACACAGGCACTAGCCACGAGGGATCGCCGGCGGGGGATGCCGGTCCGGTTGACATGAGGAGTGATCGATGACCCTGAAGGACAAGGCTGCGATCGTCACCGGCAGCGACAGCGGGATCGGCCGCGCGATCGCACTGGAGCTCGCCCGCCAGGGCGCGTCGGTCACGATCAACTACCACAAGAATGCGGACGCGGCCGACGCCACCCTCAAGGAGATCGAGGACGCCGGTGGCACGGCCCAGGTCATCCAGGCCGACGTGTCGAGCGTCGCCGACATCGGCAGGCTGGTCGATGGCACCGTGGCCGCCTTCGGCCGGCTCGACATCCTCGTCAACAACGCCGGGATGGAGACGCGGACCTCGACCCTCGAGACCACCGAACGCCAGTTCGACATGGTCATCGCGATCGATCTCAAGAGTGCGTTCTTCGGCGTCCAGACCGCGGCCCGCCAGATGATCAAGCAGGGCGGCGGCGGCCGGATCATCAACATCTCGTCGATCCACGAGGACTGGCCGATGCCGGGCAACGCGCCGTACTGCCTGGCCAAGGGCGGCGTCCGGATGCTCACCCGGACGGCCGGTGTCGAGCTCGCGCCGCACGGCATCACCGTGGTCGGAGTGGCGCCCGGTGCCGTCCACACGCCGATCGACGAGGTGACCCTGTCCGATCCGGCCGCCAAGGCCAGGCTCGAGAGCGCGATCCCGCTCGGGCGGGTCGCCGAGCCCGAGGAGATCGCCCGGCTGGTCGCGTTCCTCGCCTCGGACGAGGCGTCATACGGGACCGCCACGACCTACGTCGCCGACGGCGGCATGATGCAGGCGAGTGTCGGGCTCTAGGGTCGGGTGGCCTCCGTCGCGCGAGCCCGCGATCCCCGCCACCGATCGACGATGACGCTGCGCGCGAGCCTGGTCGAGCCCGGCACCGCACATCCGCTCGGCGCCACCGTCGTCGCCGGCGGGGTCAACCTGTGCCTCTATGCGAAGCGGGCGACCGGCATCGACGTCCTCCTGTTCGACGGGCCCGACGACCTCGTGCCGGGTCGCGTCATCAGCCTCGATCCACACGTGAACCGGACCGGGGAGTACTGGCACGCTCTGGTCCCGGGCCTCGGAGCGGGCCAGCTGTATGCCTTCGCGGCGCACGGCCCGTGGGCGCCCGAACGTGGTGAACGGTTCGACCCGACACGCGTCCTGCTCGATCCGTATGGTCGCGGAGTGGTCGTGCCCGATGGATATCGTCGGGTCCCGGCCGGTCAGACCGATCCGACCGCCGTCCCGATGAAGAGCGTCGTCATCGACCCGAGCCTGTACGACTGGGAGGGCGACGAGCCCATCAGCCGGCCGTGGCGCGAGACCGTCGTCTACGAGGCACATCTCCGCGGGATGACGGCCGATCCGGGCTCCGGCGTGGCCGCCGGACGACGCGGGACGTACGCCGGGTTCGTGGAGAAGATCCCGTACCTGGTCGATCTCGGGATCACGGCCGTGGAGCTGCTCCCGGTCTTCCAGTTCGACGCGCTCGCCGCGCCGGCCGGGCTGGTCAACTACTGGGGCTACCAGCCGGTCTCGTTCTTCGCCCCGCATGCGGGCTACGCCAGCCGGCCGGGGCCGGCCGCGGCCGTGGACGAGTTCCGCGACCTGGTCAAGGCCTGTCACCAGGCCGGGATCGAGGTCATCCTCGACGTGGTCTACAACCACACCGCGGAGGTCGGCGCGGACGGCCCGACCTTCTCGTTCCGCGGCCTCGCCAACGATGACTACTACATCCTCGACGCGGACGACCCGGCGCGCTACGCGGACTTCAGCGGCACCGGCAACACGCTCAACGCGAACGGCCCGATCGTCCGCCGGCTGATCCTCGACAGCCTCCGCTACTGGGTGGAGGAGATGCACGTCGACGGCTTCCGGTTCGACCTCGCCGCCATCCTGTCACGTGGCGAGGACGGTGAGCCGCTGAGCGATCCACCGGTCCTCTGGGAGATCGAGACGGACCCGGTGCTGGCCGGGACGAAGCTGATCGCGGAGGCCTGGGATGCGGGCGGGCTGTACCAGGTCGGCAGCTTCGTCGGCGACCGCTGGGTGGAGTGGAACGGTCGCTTCCGCGATGACGTCCGGGCGTTCGTCAAGGGCGATCCCGGGATGGTGCCGGTGCTCATGGACCGGCTCCTCGGCAGCGTGGACCTGTACGGCCACAAGCACCGTGACGCACAGGCCAGCATCAACTTCGTGACCTGTCACGACGGGTTCACGCTCGAGGACCTGGTCTCCTACGACTGGAAGCACAACGACGCGAACGGCGAGGGCAATCGGGACGGCAACGACCAGAACCTGAGCTGGAACGGCGGCGTCGAGGGACCGACGACGGACCCGGCGATCGAGAGCCTGCGCGGCCGCCAGGTCCGGAACTTCCTGGCCATCGAGATGCTGGCGCTCGGCGTGCCGATGCTGCTGATGGGCGACGAGGTGCGCCGGACCCAGGGCGGCAACAACAACGATTACTGCCATGACGACGCGACGGCCTGGTTCGACTGGACGGGGCCGGACCGCCACGCCGACGTCCTCCGCTTCACGCGCGGCCTGATCCGGCTCCGGCGCCGGCTGTCCGACCTGATGGAGGTCCCGGAGGGCACGAGCCTGCTCGACCTGCTGCAGGGTGCCTCGACCGAGTGGAGCGGGGTCGCTCTCGGCCAGCCCGACCTCGCGGACTCGTCGCACAGCATCGCCCTGACCGTCCGAGCGCCCGCGGGCGCGCTTCACCTGCTCCTCAACGCCTACTGGGAGCCGCTCGACTTCGAGCTCCCGGTCACCGACGCGGCGACGGGCGGCTGGCGCCGGATCATCGACACGGGACGAGCATCGCCCGCCGACATCGCGCTCGACTTCGGCGGTGCGGCCGCGGTGGACACGCCGACGCTCCGGGTCGAGCCACGTTCGGTCGTGCTGCTGGCGTCGCGCCGGACGGCGTCCCGATGACCGGCACCGCCGGCGCCGAGCGGGCGCGGATGGCCGATGCGGGGCACCCGGAGAACGGCTGGAAAGAGGCGAGCCCGTGGTACGAGTGGGGCCCGTATCTCTCGGAACGCGCCTGGGGCTCCGTCCGCGAGGACTACTCGGCCAGCGGTGACGCCTGGAACGGGTTCCCGCACGACCACGCACGGTCGCGCGCCTACCGCTGGAACGAAGACGGCATGGCGGGCATGACCGACGTCTTCAACCGGCTGTCGCTCGCGCTGTCGCTGTGGAACGGGGTCGACCCGATCCTCAAGGAGCGGATGTTCGGGCTGACCAACCAGGAGGGCAACCACGGCGAGGATGCCAAGGAGTACTGGTGGTATCTCGATGCCGTCCCGAGCAGCGCCTGGCTGAGCTGGCGCTACCACTACCCGCAGGCCGCGTTCCCGTACGAGCGCCTCATCGAGGAGAACCGGGCGCGCTCCAAGCTCGAGCCCGAGTTCGAGCTGCTCGATACCGGCATCTTCGACGACGATCGCTACTGGATCGTCGAGGTCGACTATGCGAAGGCGACGCCGACCGACATCCTGATGCGGGTGGTCGCGCGCAACCAGGGCCCGGAGGAGGCCACGCTCCACATCCTGCCGACACTCTGGTTCCGCAACGAATGGGCGTGGAACCCGGAGGGTGGCAAGCCCACCATCATCGCCGCAGGGGACGGGGCGAGCGTCAGGGCCGTCCATCATGACCTCGGCGACTACACGCTCGAGGTCGGGCCCGGGCCGGATGGCACGATGCCCCGGCTCGTGTTCTGCGAGAACGAGACCAACCGACCGCGGATCGAGGACGCACCGTCGATCACGCCCTTCCCGAAGGACGGCATCAACGACCACGTGGTGGGCGGCGCACCGACCGTCAACCCGGATCTGACCGGGACCAAGGCGGCTGCCTGGTACCAGGTCACGGTCCCTGCCGGCGGGTCGGCGGAGATCCGGCTCCGCCTCCATCAGACCGCGGCGACGACCTCCTCGAACGGGACCGACGGGCTCGGCCGCGGGTTCGCCACGATGATGGGTCGCCGAGAGCAGGAAGCCGACGAGTTCTACGAGGACCTCCGCCGCGAGGGCGGGACCGACGAGGAATCACGCGTCATGCGCCAGGCCTTCGCCGGGATGCTGTGGAGCAAGCAGTACTACGGCTACAACGTGGCTCGCTGGCTTGACGGCGACCCGGGTCTGCCGCCGCCGCCGGCCGAACGCGACACCGGGCGCAACGCGAACTGGCGGCACTTCGAGGCGGCCGACATCATGTCGATGCCCGACCCCTGGGAGTACCCGTGGTTCGCGGCCTGGGACCTGGCGTTCCATGCCATCACCCTCGCCCATGTCGACCCGACGTTCGCGAAGTACCAGATGCTCCTCCTCTGCCGCGAGTGGTTCCAGCATCCGGACGGCGCGCTGCCCGCCTACGAGTGGTCGTTCGACGACGTGAACCCGCCGATCCATCCGGTCGCTGCGCTGATGGTCTGGGACATCGATGGGCGCGGCGACACGACGTTCCTCAAGCGGATCTTCAACAAGCTGCTGTTGAACTTCACGTGGTGGATGAACCGCGAGGACAAGGAAGGCAACGACATCTTCTCGGGCGGCTTCCTGGGGCTGGACAACATCGGTGCGTTCGATCGCTCGCACGTCCCGGCGGGTGCGGAGCTGGAGCAGTCGGACGCAACCGCCTGGATGTTCGCCTACTGCCTGGCGATGCTCCGCATCGCCACCGCGCTGGCCGAGACCGACCCTGCCTACGAGGATTTCCAGACGACATTCCTCGAACAGGCCGTCCGGGTCGGGGCCGCGATGGTCCGGAGCGGGCTGTGGGACGACGAGGACGGGTTCTACTTCGATGCGCTCAAGCTGCACGACGGCTCCAGCGTGCCGATCAAGGTGCATTCGATGGTCGGGCTCATCCCGCTCCTGCCGACGTCGGTCATCCCGGCGCGGATCGCTGAGCGAGGTCAGGCGCTCGGCAAGCGTTTCGCCAGCCTCCTCGACGCCCTCCACATCACCGACGAGCGGCTGCGCGAGGGCGGCTACATCAGCGCTCGAACCGGCGGGGCCATGCAGCTCAGCGTCGTGCCGCCGGCGCGCCTCGAGCGGCTGCTCGGCAAGATGCTGTCCGAGGACGAGTTCCTGTCGCCACATGGGCTGCGCGCACTGTCACGGGTGCATGCCACGGCACCGTTCAAGCTCGACCTCGGTGGGTTCGTGGCCGAGGTCGACTACGAGCCGGGCGAGTCGACCTCGGGACTGTTCGGCGGCAACTCGAACTGGCGGGGACCGGTCTGGTTCCCGCTCAACTACCTCGTGATCCAGTCGCTTCGCAACTGGGACGCCTGGATGGGCGCCGACTTCATGGTCGAGCACCCGACCGGCTCCGGGACGAAGCTGCGGCTGTTCGACGTGTCGATGGACCTCGCCCGCCGGCTCGTCTCCATCTGGCTGCCCGACGCCGATGGTCGCCGTCCGGTCTACGGCGCGTACACCAAGCTCCAGACCGATCCGGAGTGGCGCGACCTGCTCCTGTTCCACGAGTACTTCCACGGCGACACCGGTGCCGGGATCGGCGCATCGCACCAGACCGGCTGGACCGGCCTGGTGGCGCACCTGATCTGTCGCGGTGGCGTGCTCGACTCGACCCCGAGCGGGATGGTCGTCGATCTCGAAGGTGTACGAGACCGCGCGCCCGCGGGATCCGGCGAGGACACGGTTGGACGCTGAGACGCTCTCGCGTGTCCAGTTCGCGTTCACGGCCAGCTTCCATTTCATCTTCCCGCCCCTGTCGATGGGCCTCGGGCTCATGCTCGTCATCCTCGGCGTCATCTACGTCCGGACGCACGACCCGAAATGGCGCCGGCTGTCGTTCTTCTGGGTCAAGGTCTACGGCCTGATCTTCGCCCTCGGCGTCGCCACCGGCGTCGTCCAGGAGTTCGAGTTCGGGATGAACTGGGCGGACTACTCGCGCTTCGTCGGCAACGTGTTCGGGAGCCTTCTCGCGGCCGAGGGCGTGTTCGCCTTCTTCCTCGAGGGCGGCTTCCTCGGGCTGATGCTCTTCGGCGGGAACCGTCTCGGGCCCCGGCTGTGGCTGTTCTCGATCTTCATGGTCGTCTTCGGGGCGCATTTCTCGGCGCTCTGGATCCTCATGGCCAACTCGTGGATGCAGACCCCGCAGGGGTACACGATCGTCGACAACAGAGCGGTGATGACCGACTTCATCGATGTCGTGCTCACGCCGTCGTTCATCCCGCGACTGCTCCACGTGTGGGCCGCGTCGTGGACCGTCGGTGCGGCGCTGATGTGCAGCGTCAGCGCGTGGTACATCCTCAAGAAGCGCCATGTCGAGCTGGCGAAGGCGAACATGAAGGCCGCGCTTCCCGTCTTCATCCTGTTCGCGACGCTGAACGTCTTCGTGTTCGGGGCCAACATGGCGATCGAGGTCACGAACGAGCAGCCACTCAAGCTGGCCTCGATGGAAGGCCTGTACCAGAGCGAGTCGTGTGCCCGGATGTACGTGGTCGGCTGGGTCGACACGACGACACAGACGACCAGCGGGATCTCGATCCCATGCCTGCTCAGCTTCCTCGCCTACCAGGACATCCACGCCACGGTCCAGGGCATCGATTCGTTCGCCCCGGCGCCCACGCCACCGATCAACCTCCTGTTCCAGGTCTATCACTTCATGATCACGATGGGACCTGCCCTGGCCGGGATCGGGCTGCTGGCCGGTCTCATGTACCTGTGGAGACGGCGGCTCTTCGAATCCCGGTTCGTCCTGTGGTTGCTGGTGCTCACCGTGTTCATCGGTGAGGCGACGATCACCGCCGGCTGGTGGACCGCCGAGGTCGGGCGGCAGCCGTGGGTCGTCTACAACGTCCTGCTGACCGCGAACGGTGTGTCGCCGGTCCTGACCGCGATCGACGTCGTCCTGTCGTTGGGCATGTTCGTCGCGCTGTACGGACTCCTCCTGGTCCTGTTCCTGTTCCTGCTCAACCGCAAGATCCAGGACGGGCCCGGAGGAGCTCGAGGACGTGGAGACGGTCGCGGTGGGCAACCTGCCGGACACGTTCCGCGACATCTTCAGCCGCCCCCGGCGCGCCGCCGACCTGGGGGAGGAGCGATGACCCTCAACGACGTCTGGTTCGCGCTGTTCGTGCTGATCATCGCCGGCTACCTGATCCTCGACGGCTTCGACATGGGCGTCGGGATCCTGCTGCTGCCCCTGGCGCGGAACGACGCCGAGCGCCGCACCTTCCTCAACAGCATCGGACCGGTGTGGGACGGAAACGAGGTCTGGCTGGTGCTCGGCGGCGGCGTCCTGTTCGCGGTCTTTCCTCTCGCCTACGCGTCCCTGTTCTCCGGTCTCTACCTCCCGTTCATGCTCGTGCTGCTGGTCATGATCCTGCGGACGGTCGCGCTCGAGTTCCGGTCGAAGGAGGACAGCCCGCGCTGGCGCTCGACCTGGGACACCGTCTTCGGAGGGGCCTCGCTCGGTCTCGCGTTCCTGCTGGGGATCGCGTTCGGTGACGTCGTGTCCGGTGTGCCGCTGGATCAGAACGGCAACATCTCGACGGGGCTGAGTGGCCTGCTGACCCCGTTCGCGCTCCTGGTCGGCGTGACGACCGCGCTGATGTTCTCGATGCAGGGCGGCACCTTCCTGCTGCTCAAGACGGAGGGTGAGCTCCATGACCGCATCGCGCGGACGCTGCCCGGGATCATGGCCGTCTTCTTCGTGCTCAATACGCTCGTCGTGGTCGCGATGCTCGCGTTCCATCAGCAGATCACGATTCGCTACCAGGCCGACCTGTACCTGCTGATCTTCCCGGCTGCGGCGCTGTTCGCGCTCGTCGGTGCGTGGCTGATGGTCCGTCGCGGCCAGGACCTCCGCGCGTTCGTGCTCTCGTCCGCGACCATCGGCCTGCTCCTGGTGTCGGGCGGGATCGGGCTGTATCCCGACCTCATCATCTCGACCATCGACCCGGCATACAACCTCACGATCACGAATGCCGCGGCGGCCCAGAACACGCTCGTGGTCGCGCTGATCATCGCGCTCATCGGGATGCCGTTCGTGCTGCTCTACACCGCCGGCGTCTACTGGATCTTCCGGGGCAAGACCGTCGTCGACACGCACGGCTACTAGGGCCACCGCCCGCATGGCCGTCGCGGGCGCGCGCCCGACCGCAGCCGGACGCCGGCCGATCGCACCGGAACGCCGCCTGCTTGCGCGCGCCCCCGGTGCCCGGACCGTGCTCGCGGCCGGGATCGCGTGCGGGTTCGTGGCGGCGGCGTTGGTGGTCGCATCGGCCTACCTCACGAGCGAGGTGGTCGCCGACGTGTTCCTCGACGGAGCGACGCTTCCGGCGGTCGCGCCGATGCTCGCCGCGGTGGCGCTCCTCGCGATCGCGCGGACGCCCGTCCTGGTGGCCGGCGACTGGCTGGTCCAACGAGCGGCGGACAGACTCAAGATGCAGGTGCGCTCGGACCTGACCGCGCATCTCCTCGCTCTCGGCCCCGGCTATACCGGTCGCGAACAGAGCGGGGAGCTGGCGGCGGTCGTCGTCAACGGGACCGAGGCGCTCGATGCGTTCGTGACGCTGTTCCAGCCGGCACGCGTTCTGGCCGTGGCCGTCCCGCTGCTCGTGCTCGGCGCGGTCGCGGTCGTCGATCCGCCGACCGTGCTCGTGCTCGTCATCACCGGGCCTGTCCTCGTCCTGCTGCTGGCCGTCATCGGCGCTCGGGCGGGCGCCATCACGCAGCGCCGGTTCGCGGAGATGCGCTGGCTGAGCGCGTTCTTCCTCGACATGCTGCAGGGGATCGCGACGCTCAAGCTGTTCGGCCGCGGCGCCGAGCAGGTGGACACCATCCGGGACATGAGCCGGCGCTACGGCGACACGACGATGGAGGTCCTCCGGACCGCATTCCAGACCTCGCTCGTGCTCGAGTGGGGCGGCGCCGTCGCGGTCGCGCTCGTCGCGGTCGAGATCAGCCTGCGCCTCATGGACGGTGCGATCGCCTTCGACCGTGCGCTGGCCGTCCTGATCATCGTCCCGGAGTTCTTCCTGCCGCTGCGGACGCTGGCCAATCGGTACCACGCCGGCGCGGCAGGTCGGACGGCCGCGGAGCGGATCGAGGCGATCCTCGCGGAGCCCGCCAGGGTGGCGGTCCGGGCGACGGTCCCGTCCGTCGAGCGTCGCGCCGGCCTCCCTCCCTGCCGACAGTGCCATCCGGTTCGAGGCTGTGACCGCGACGTACCCGGGGCGCGACGCACCGGCGCTCGACGGGCTCGACCTCACGCTTCCCGCCCGGTCCGTCGTCGCGCTGGTCGGACCGACGGGCGCCGGCAAGACCACGGTCGCCAACGTGCTGCTCCGTTTCCTCGAGCCCGACGCCGGTCGCGTCCTCGTCGGCGACGTGCCGCTCGACACGATCGATCCCGGGTCGTGGCGAGCCGAGGTCGCCTGGGTGCCGCAGCGCCCCCACCTCTTCCACGGGACGGTCGCCGACAACATCCGGCTGGCCCGTCCCGACGCCGACGACGAGGCGGTGCAGGCGGCCGCCCGGGACGCGGGCGCGGACGGATTCATCGCGGCGTTGCCGGCCGGGTATGCGACGCCCGTCGGGGAGGACGGAATCCGCCTCAGCGGCGGGCAGCGACAGCGGGTCGCCGTCGCGCGCGCCTTCCTGGCGGACGCGCAGTTGGTCATCCTCGACGAGCCGACGTCGCACCTCGACGCCGAGAGCGAGGCGGTCATCCGCGATTCGGTGACGCGCCTGGCGCGGCTGCGGACCGTCGTGATCGTGTCGCACCGGCTCCGTTTCGTGTCGGCCGCCGACCTCGTCGTGGTCATGGAGGCCGGGCGCGTGGTCGAGGTCGGCCGGCCGTCGGCGCTTGCGGTCGGCGCGGGACCGTATCAGCGGCTGCTGGCCGCCGGCGCCGACGAGGCCGACGAGGCCGACCTGGCATGACGGTCATCGCCCGGCTCCTGTCCCTCATCGGGTCGCAGCGACGCTGGATCGCGGCCGGGACGCTGCTCGCCTTCCTGGCCGTCGCCTCGAACGTGGCCCTGATGGCGGTCTCGGCCTGGCTCATCTCGAAGTCGGCGCTGGTCACCAACGTCGCCGAGGTGGCCGTCGCGATCACCTCTGGTGCGTGTGCTGGCGATCTCGCGCGGCGCGTTCCGCTACCTCGAGCGCTACGTCACCCACCGCGCGACGTTCGCCATCCTCGCCGACCTGCGGGTCTGGTTCTTCGCCGCGATCGAGCCGCTCGCACCTGCCCGGCTGGCCGGCCGTCGCAGCGGCGACCTCCTGGCGCGCATCGTCGCCGACATCGAGACGCTCGAGGACTTCTACGTCCGGGTCATCGCGCCGCCGATCGTGGCCGTCCTCGTCGCGATCTTCGCCGGGCTGCTGCTCGGGGCATTCGACCCTGCCCTCGGCCTCGTCCTGGTCGGGTTCCTGGTCGTCGCGGGCGTGGTCCTGCCGCTCGCCGCCGGCCGTTCCTCGCGCCGTCCGGCGCAGGCGCTCATCACGACGCGTGCGGAGCTGAGCGCGATGGTCGTCGACGAGGTCCAGGGGATCGCCGACCTCGTCGCGCTCGACCGGGCCGCCGACCATCGGGCCCGCGTCCTCGCGCTCGGGGCCGGGCTCGATCGCGCCGGCGACCGGCTCGCCCTGGTCCGCAGCGCGACCTCGGCCGTCGCCGGATCACTGGCCGGGCTGGCGGCCGTGGCCGTCCTCGCGGTCGGGGCCGGACTGGTCGCCGCCGGCCGGCTCGACGGTGTCTACCTCGCCATCCTGCCGCTGGTCGCGGTCGCGAGCTTCGAGGTGATCCCGCCGCTGACGGCGGCGTTCGGGCTCCAGCCCGCCAACGAGGCGGCTGCGCGCCGGCTGTTCGAGCTGACCGACGCCGCGCCGGGCGTGGCCGACCCGCCCCGAGGGGTCACCGCGTCCCGTTCGGCCCCGCCCGGTATCGAGGTCCGCGACCTGACCTTCCGCTACGCCCCGGGAGAGCCGGTCGTGCTCGACGGCCTGTCGTTCTCCGTGCCGCCGTGCGGCAGCCTGGCCGTCGTCGGGCCGAGCGGCTCCGGCAAGTCGACGCTCGTCAGCCTGCTGGCGCGGTTCTGGGAATACGACGACGGGGAGATCCGGATCGACGGCCGGTCGATCCGCGAGATGACCGGCGACGAGGTGCGCGGCTTGCTCAGCGTGGTCCCGCAGGACGTCCACCTGTTCAATGCGACCATCCGTGACAACCTGGCGGTCGCGGACGCCGACGTCACCGACGAGACGATCGTGACCGCTTGCCGGATGGCCCAGGTCCACGATGCGATCGAGGCGCTGCCCGACGGCTACGCGACGCGCGTCGGGGAGAACGGCCTGCTGCTGTCAGGCGGTGAGCGTCAGCGGCTCGCCATCGCCCGGGCGATCATCAAGGACGCGCCGATCCTGGTCCTCGACGAGGCGACGGCGAACCTGGACGTCGCGACGGAGGGGCGGTTGATGGCCTCGCTCGCGCCGTTCATGGCGGGGCGGACGACCATCGTGATCTCGCATCGGGCGAGCGTGGCGGCCGGGATGGACCGCATGATCAGGCTGGGATAGCGAAACGGGCCACCCGTGTGGGTGGCCCGTTCGTTCGTCCTAGGCGACCGCGGCGGCGGCGTGCACGCGTTCGGCGCGTGGACCCTTGGGACTCTGCGTGACGTCGAACTCGACTGGCTCGCCGCCCTGCAGGCGGTCGAAGTCGAGCGACGCATCGAGCCCGCCGCGATGGAAGAAGTATTCCTTCCCATCCTCGGCGGCGATGAAGCCGAAGCCGCGATCGGCGACGACCTTCTTGATGGTACCGGTGGCCATGAAGACCTCCATGACTCCCCGAACTGGGGATCGCAGATCGCACGGCCCGTTCGAGAAGCAAGGGTGACCACGCGGAGCATCGGCACGAGAGGCGCCGACCCACTCACCTTAGCACACGGTGTTCGCGCCTCTTCCGCCCGAGCGCCTGTTTTCAGTGGGCCGGTGCGTCCTCCGCGAGCCGTTCGCCGGCCTCGATGCGGACCGGAAGCCGGTTCTCGGCGGGCGTCAGCGGGCACGAGTAGTAGGGCGAGTAGACGCAGCTCGGGTGGTAGGCGAGGTTGAAGTCGAGCGCGTACGTCCCGTCGTCCTCGGGCTCGAGGTCGAGGTAGCGACCGGCACCGTACGTCTCGTGCCCGCTCGTCGCGTCGAGGAACGGCACGAACAGCGAGTGCGAGTGCCCTTCGTCGAGGACGTAGGCCGTGAGGCGGCGCGGCTCGCCGCCGATCGTGGAACGAGAACGAACCCTGGCGATGGGCGGGTTTGAGCTGTCCGTCCGAGGTCGGGATCTGGAACGACGTCGGCTGGTCGCCCGCGTACTCCTCGAGGGTCAGGCTCTCGAACCGGAGCGACTCGTCGACCGGGAAGTAGGGCAGCCCCGGGAAGTCATGACGGACCTCGTGCGGGATCGGGCTGGCCGGGGAGTGTCGGAAGACGTCGTCCTTCTCGGCGCGATACGCCTGGACCTCGGCGGCGTAGTCGAGCTCCTCGTCTCCGTCGTGGTGGTGCTCGTGGTCGTGGTCGTGCTCGTGCTCGTGGTCGTGGTGTGCGTGATCGTGTTCGTCGCTCATGCCAGTGCCCTCCCGACGACGCCCTGGGCCTCGTCGATGATCCGTTCCAGGTGGTCGTCGCCGATGAAGCTCTCGGCGTAGATCTTGTAGACGTTCTCCGTGCCCGACGGCCGGGCCGCGAACCAGCCCTGCTCGGTCTCGACCTTGACCCCGCCGATCGCGGCGCCGTTGCCGGGCGCCGTCGTCAGGATCGCAGTGACCGGCTCGCCGGCGAGCTCGGTGGCGGTGATCTGGTCCGCCGACAATCGCGCGAGGACCGCCTTCTGTGCCGGCGTCGCGGCGGCGTCGATGCGCTTGTAGACGGGCGCACCGAACCGCCCGGTCAGCTCGCGATAGATGACGCCCGGATCGCGTCCGGTCCGGGCGGTCATCTCGGCCGCCAGCAGGCAGGCGATGATCCCGTCCTTGTCGGTCGTCCAGGCCGTGCCGTCGTGGCGCAGGAACGACGCGCCGGCACTCTCCTCGCCACCGAACCCGAGGCTGCCGTCGACCAGGCCCGGGACGAACCACTTGAACCCGACCGGGACCTCGAGCAGCCGGCGCCCGAGGTCGGCGGCCACGCGGTCGATCATCGCGGACGACACGAGGGTCTTGCCGACGGCGACGTCCGGGCCCCAGTCGCAGGGTTCGCTGAACAGGTGCTCGACCGCGGCCGACAGGAAGTGGTTCGGGTTGAGCAGGCCGGCGCTCGGCGTGACGATCCCGTGCCGGTCGGCGTCGGTGTCGTTGGCGAACGCCACGTCGAACCGGTCGCGCAATCCGACCAGGCCGGCCATCGCGTACGGCGAGGAGGGGTCCATCCGGATCCGACCGTCCCAGTCGCAGGTCATGAACGCGAACTGCGGGTCGACGACGTCGTTGGTGACCGTCAGGTCGAGCCCGTAGCGCTCAGCCGATGGCCGGCCAGTAGGCGACACTCGCGCCGCCGAGCGGATCGACGCCGAGACGCAGGCCCGACGCACGGATGGCGTCCATGTCGATGACGGCGTCCAGGTCGCCGACGTAGGAGCCGATGTAGTCGTGGGCGGTCGTGCGCGCCCGCGCCTGCTCGATGGGGACGCGGCGGACGCCGTCGAGGCCGGCCTCGAGGAGCCGGTTGGCCTCGTCCTGGATCCAGGTCGTCACGTCGGTGTCGGCCGGGCCACCGTTGGGCGGGTTGTACTTGAAGCCGCCGTCCTCGGGCGGGTTGTGCGAGGGCGTGACGACGATCCCATCGGCGAGCCGGTCGCTGGCGATCGCGGTTGTGGACGAGGATCGCGTGCGAGATGACCGGGGTCGGCGTGTAGCCGTCGGCGGCGTCCACCCGGACGTCGACGTCGTGCGCGGCCAGGACCCGGAGCGCGGTCGCCATCGCGGGCCCTGACAGCGCGTGGGTGTCGCGGCCGATGAACAGCGGCCCGTCGGTGCCCTGGGTCGTGCGGTACCGGCAGATCGCCTCGGTCGTGGCGGCGATGTGCGCCTCGTTGAACGCGGCGTTCAGCGCGGATCCGCGATGCCCGGACGTGCCGAAGGCGACCCGCTGCGCGGGATCGGACGGGTCGGGCCGGATCTCGTAGTAGGCGCGGATGAGACCGTCGACATCGACGAGCATCGAGGGCTCGGCCGGCCGGCCGGCGCGCGGATCGATCGCCATCGGCCGATGGTGACATATCCGGGCCGCCGGTTCGACCCGGCCTGCATGGATCGGGCCGGCAGCGGTGTTGTACAGGACAGCGGTAGGCTCCGACTGGCCCGCCACCCATCCGAAGGTGACGACATGGACGATCTCGATCACGACCTCACGACGCGGCTGTCCGCCCTCGAGGCACGCGCACCCGGCTCCGCGACCCCGCCCGAGCTCGCGCGCTGGACGTCGTCGTGGACGGCTCGCGCTGCCGCTCGCGATGGCGCCGGTCCTCGTCCTTGCGGTCGTCGCGACCGCCGCCGCCGGGGCGGCCGTCATCAGCCGGATGGCCGAGGGCTACCCGGGGATCGAGAACCCCGGCCAGCCGCTTGCCGGCGCCGAACATGGAATGCATGACGCCGCCCGACGCTGCGGCCTTCCTGGCGGCCCACGGCTACCCGAACGTCGACTGGCAGGTCGAGACCGGGACGGCGGTCACGCCCGACGGCGGGAAGGGCACGAGCTCGAGCGTCCATGTCTCGACGCCGCCCGCCCACGGCTACGTGATCCCGGGATCGAGGCTGCCCGAGCGGCCAGGTGATCATGGTCGTGGACCAGCGCGTCGGCGCCACCGGCGTCGGGGCGTGCTTCGGACACCCGATGCCGTGACCTCCACCGATGTGACCGCGACGGCGCGCGCAGATCGCGCCGCCGTCGCCCGGGACGCGCAGGACGCCTTCGAGGCGGCCGTACGCCCGCACTACGCGAACCTGGTCCGTCGCCTGGTGCTGGTCCTCGGCGATCCGCATGACGCCGAGGACGTCGCCCAGGACGCCTATCTCAAGGCCTATCGCTCGTGGGACCGGTTCGATGGCGTCGACGTCCGGGCCTGGCTGTACACGATCGCGCTGCGGCTCGCGTTCAACCAGCTCCGCGGCCGACGGCGCTGGCTGGCGGCGATCGGCCGGATCGAGCCGCGGCCGTGGGCCGACCCCGCCGACCCCGACCTGTCGGCCGCGCTCGGGACGCTCGACGTGCGGACGCGGTCCGCTCTGCTCCTCAACCTCGTCGATGGCTACACCCAGGCCGAGATCGCCCGGATGCTGTCGGTCCCGGAAGGCACGGTCGCCAGCTGGATCTCGCGTGGCCGGGCGACGCTGCGCCGGGAGCTCGACCCGGAGCGTTGACGGCGGCGGTCGCCGCGATGCGCCGCCCGCCCTCTCGGCCCGCCCGGGCCAGCCCGCGCGAGCCCCGGTCAGCCGGCCTCTTCGAGGAGCGGCTCGGCGAACTGGCTGTCGTACAGGTCGAAGTAGAAGCCGCGCTTGGCGAGCAGCGCCTCGTGCGTGCCCTGCTCGACGATGCTGGCCGTGGTTCATGACCAGGATCGTGTGGGCGTCGCGGATCGTCGACAGCCGATGGGCGATGACGAAGCTCGTCCGGCCGAGCATCAGCTTGTTCATCGCCCGCTGGATGAGGACCTCGGTCCGCGTGTCGACCGAGCTCGTCGCCTCGTCGAGGATCAGGATCCGGCGGTCGGCCAGGAACGCCCGGGCGATCGTCAGCAGCTGCTTCTCGCCCTCGGACACGCTCGTCGCGTCGTCGTCGAGGACCGTGTCGTAGCCGTCGGGCAGCGTCCGCACGAAGTGGTCGACGTGCGCGGCCTTGGCGGCCTCGATGATCTCCTCCTCGGTCGCGTCGTCGCGGCCGTAGGCGATGTTCTCGCGGATGCGTGCCGTGGAACAGCCACGTGTCCTGGAGGACCATGCCGAACGTCGAGCGCAGCTCGTCGCGTGACATCTCGCGGCTCTCGATGCCGTCGACGCTGATCCGGCCCTCGTCGATCTCGTAGAAGCGCATCAGCAGGTTGACCAGCGTGGTCTTGCCGGCGCCGGTCGGCCCGACGATGGCGATCGTCTGGCCGGGCTCGACGACGAGGTTGAGGTCCTCGATGAGCGGGACGTCGGGCAGGTAGCGGAACGAGACGTGCTCGAGCTCGACCCGCCCGGTGACCGCGCGGCGGATGCCGGCGTAGGCGACATCGGGCATCTCCTCGTCCTCGTCGAGGAGCTCGAAGACGCGCTCGGCCGAGGCGATCGCCGACTGGATGACGTTGGCGATGCTGGCGGTCTGGGTGATCGGCATCGTGAACTGGCGCGAGTACTGGACGAACGCCTGGACGTCGCCGAGGCTCATCTGGCCGTTGGCGACCTGGATGCCGCCGATGACGCAGATCAGCACGTAGTTGATGTTGGCGATGAAGGCCATGATCGGCTGGATCGTGCCCGACAGGAACTGGGCGCGATAGCTCGCCTGGTAGAGCCCCTCGTTCTCCGCCTCGAACTGGTCGATCGCCTCCTGCTGGCGGCCGAACGCCTTGACGATGGCGTGCCCGGTGTGCATCTCCTCGACGTGGCCGTTGAGCTTGCCGGTCTGCGCCCACTGGGCGGCGAACTGGACCGACGAGCGCTTGGCGATGAACACCGTGACGACGATCGACAGCGGGACCGTCAGCAGCGAGATGACTGCCAGCAGCGGGCTGATCCAGAACATGATCGCGATCACGCCGATGATCGTGCAGACCGCGGTGATGAGCTGGGTCATCGTCTGCTGGAGCGAGTTGGCGATGTTGTCGATGTCGTTGGTGACGCGGCTCAGCGTGTCGCCGCGCGGGTGGCTGTCGAAGTAGCTCAGCGGCATCCGCGACAGCTTCTGGTCGACGTCGCGGCGCATCCGGTAGACGGTCCGCTGTGACACGCCGGCCATGACGTAGGCCTGCGCCCAGCTGAACACCGAGCTGAAGATGTAGATCACGGCGACGAACAGGAGGGTGTTGCGCAGGGCCGTGAAGTCGATGCCGGAGCCGGGCGTGACGTTCATGCTCGCGAGCATCTGGGCCTGCTGCGTCTGACCGGCCGCGTTGAGCGCGGCGACCGCCTGCTCCTTGGTCAGACCGGCCGGGATCTGCTGGCTGACGACCCCGTTGAAGATGATGTCCGTGGCGTTGCCCAGGATCTTCGGCCCGACGACGGCGAAGGTCACGCTGACGATCGCGAACGCAACGACCAGCAGGATCTTGGGCAGCTCGGGGCTGAGCGTCTGGACCAGGCGTCGGAACGTGCCCTTGAAGTTCTTGGGCTTCTCGGGCGGCAGCCCGACACCACCGAACGGCCCACCGCCCGGACGGGGCGGCGGACGCCGGCCGGCACCCCCGGCCCTCATGCCGCTTCCTCCGCGCTGAGCTGGGAGTAGACGATCTCGCGATAGGTCTCGCAGCTGGCCATCAGCTCGTCGTGCGTGCCGATGCCGACGATCGTCCCGCCGTCGAGGACGACGATCCGGTCGGCGCCCATGATCGTGCCGACGCGCTGGGCGACGATGATCACGGTCGCGTCCTGCGATCTCGCGGGCGAGCGCGGCGCGCAGCAGCGAATCGGTCTTGAAGTCGAGGGCCGAGAAGCTGTCGTCGAAGACGTAGATCTCGGGCCGCTTGACGAGCGCCCGCGCGATCGCGAGGCGCTGGCGCTGGCCGCCCGACAGGTTCGTGCCGCCCTGGGTGACCGGCGCGTCGAGGCCTTCTGCGAGCTCGCGGACGAAGTCTCGGCCTGGGCGACGCGCAGGGCCGCCCACAGCTCGTCGTCGGTCGCGTCGGCCTTGCCGATAGCGCAGGTTGCTGGCGATCGTGCCGGTGAACAGGAAGGCCTTCTGGGGGACGAACCCGATGCGCGCCCAGAGGTCGCTCCTGTCGAGCTCGCGGACGTCGGTGCCGTCGATCGCCAGGTGTCCCTCGGTCACGTCGTAGAAGCGCGGGATGAGGTTGACCAGCGTGCTCTTGCCGCTGCCCGTGCTGCCCACGATCGCGGTCGTCTGGCCGGGTTCGACCCGGAACGTGATGTCGCGCAGGACCGGGTCCTGGGCGCCGGGGTAGCGGAACTCGATGTCGCTGAACTCGAGGGTGCCCTGTCCGGGCGGCGGCGGCGCGGCGACGGCCGGGTCGTTGATCGATGGATCGGTCCGGAGGACCTCCTGGATCCGGGCGGACGAGACGACCGCGCGCGGGACGAGGATGAACATGAAGACGGCCATCATCACCGCGAACAGGATCTGCATGACGTACTGCAGGAAGGCGATGAGGTTGCCGATCGGCATCGCGCCGCTCGACACGCGGATGGCGCCGAACCACAGGATGGCGACCGACGACAGGTTGAAGATCGCCATCAGGGTCGGGATCATCAGCGCGAACAGGCGGTTGACCTTGAGCGAGGTCGCGATCAGGTCCTGGTTGGCGACCTCGAAGCGCTCCTCCTCGTGCCTGGTCCGCACGAACGCGCGGATGACGCGGATGCCGCTGAGCGTCTCGCGGGTGACCTGGTTGATGCGGTCGACCTTGCGCTGGACCGCCTGGAACAGCGGCAGCGCGCGGTACATCAGCGAACCGACGATGAGCGCCATCAGCGGCAGGATCACGACCAGGATGCCGGCCAGCGGGACGTCCTGGCGCAGCGCCAGGATGATCCCGCCGACGGCCAGGATCGGGGCGATGATCATCATGTTGATGCCGATCAGCACGGTCATCTGGACCTGCTGGACGTCGTTCGTGTTGCGGGTGATGAGCGACGGCGTGCCGAAGTGGTTGAGCTCGGCCTGCGAGAAGCTCTCGACCTTGCGGAAGATCGCGCCGCGGACGTCGCGCCCGAAGGCCATGCCCGTCTTCGAGCCCCAGTAGACGGCGATGATCGAGGCGACGACCACGACGAGCGGAGATGCCGAGCATCAGCGCGCCGGTCTGGAGGATGTAGGTCGTGTCGCCCTTGGCCACGCCGTTGTTGATGATGTCGCCGTTGAGCGCGGGCAGGTAGAGCGTGGCGAGCGCCTGGACGACGAGCAGTCCGACGACCAGGGCCAGGGTCGCCTTGTAGGGCGCCAGGTAGGTGCGGAGCAGGGCGATCATGCGAGACCCTCCTGGCCTTCACGGATGAGGCGGAGCAGTCGCCGGAACTCGGCCAGCTCTGCGGGCTCGAGCGCGGTCAACGCGACGCGGACGGTGTCGAGCCGGTCGCCCGACAACTCCTGGAGGAACTTGGTGCCGGCATCGGTCAGCTCGCACTCCACGATCCGGCGGTCATCCGATCGGTGATGGCGGACGACGAGCCCATGACGCTCGACCCTGGCCACGAACCCACTCGATGCGGTCGGACTGAGGTCGAAGAGATCGGCCAGGCGGCCCATCGGCTGCGGGCCCTCGCGATGGAGGAGGAACAGGAGCCGGATCTGGCCCATCGTCAGGTCGCTGGCCGGGCCCGGTGAGACCTGACGCGAAGCGACGCGGAAGATGCCGAGCAGCTCGGTCGCCGCGGCGGTCAGCTCGTCGTCCGTCGGTGGGACGTGGGCGCGGATCGGGCGCCGGGGTGTCGCGACGGGCGACGGGAGGACGGTCGACAAAGGTTCACTCACACGCGGATAGTACGCGTCGATGTGAACTATCGTCAAGCCCCCCGTCGGCGGCTCGTTTCGGCGAGGTCGGCGGTCAGCAGGGGTTGCCGGCGCTGCCTCGCTGGAGCGGCGTCAGCGCCTGTTCGCAGGCGACCTTGGACAGCAGCCGGTCGTGGCTCTCGACCAGCAGCACGAGGTTGCCGGCCAGCGCGACCACCAGCAGCACGGCCCCGATGGCCGGCCCGATCGGTCGCGGGACCCGGGCGAGCAGCACCGCCCCGGCGATCAGGAATGCGCGGTGCGGCGACGTAGATGTAGCGCGATGCGGTCGCCTGCTCGGCGCCGAGCTGGGCGCGGACGAGACCGGCGATGACGAAGAACGCGACGCTCGAGGCGAGCATCGCCAGCACGACCGGCGGCACGTCCCACGCCCGACCCAGACCGAATGCGAGCGCGAGCAGCGCCAGCGACCCGACGACCAGCGAGGTCGATCCGAGCGCTCCCGCCGCGCTCGCGGTCAGTCCGTCGAGGACGTATTCGACGAGGCCGTCGAGGCCCGGCGACACCGACGACGTCGCGAACAGCGCGAACCAGACCAGGTAGTAGACGAGCGGCACGAGCAGCCACGGGAGCGCTCGCGGCCGGGTCAGCAGCAGGTGGACGCCTGTCCCGACGAAGAAGGCCAGCCCGACCCCCGACGTCGACAGGGCGACGTCAGCAGGATCGGCGGCGATCGCGGGCCGGCGCGGCGCGATGCACGAGCGCGCGCCATCCCGAACGCGGTCGCCCCGATCGTGCCGGACTGGAACGCCCACAGGATGTCGTCGCCGCCCGATCCGAGCACGAGCATGATCGCCATCGCGCCGAGCGCCCACGCCGCCGACGCCTCGCGGCGCACCACGATGTAGACGATCCCCGAGACCGCGACGTGGAGCGCGAACGTCACCCCGAGGTACGGCCAGTACGAGGCCATCCCGACCGTCCCGAGGAGGACCCGGTAGAGGATCACCAGGGTCGCGCTGAGATGCTCGTTGTGCGGCGCGAAGATGCCCTGCACCGACAGGTCGCGGAGCAGGATGAACGTGTACTCGTCGTGGTAGAAGGTCATCCCCTGGCTGAGCCAGACGAGGATGACGATGGCGATGAGCGCCAGGATGACGGGCGGCCGGGTGACCATCGCCACGGCGGTCTCGACCGCAGCGCGAGCATCCGGGCGGGCGCGGGGTCGGTCGTCGGCGATGTCGGTCATCGTCGCCGGAGTCTACGGTCTCGCCCGCCGTTTGGCGTCCGGCGCTTCGCTTGCCTTGTGGGCGCACCAGCGCGTCGGTAAGGTGCGCGCGTGAGTGACGAGCAGGTCGTCTGCCCCCGCTGCGGCGAGACCGTGCCCGACACCGCGTTCTGCATCCGCTGCGGCGAGTCGTTGCACCACCACGATCCTGCCAGGCAGGGCGCCGCCGGCCGGCGCGGCAGCTACGCCGCCGCACCCGCCGAAATCGGTCGCGCGGGTCGCGCTGTTCTCGACGATCCTGCCGCACCTTCCTCGCGCCGACCTCGGCGCGTTCCGAGTGGCGTTCGTGGGTGGCCTGGTCGTGCTGCTGGGGCTGGTCGCCGTCGGGGCGTTCCCGGCCGCGCTCGTCGGGGCGGCCGTGCTGGTGCCGGCGCTGATGCTGCTGTACGTCTACTCGATCGACGTCTACGAGGGGACGCCATCGGCGGTCATCGCCTTCACGCTGGTGTGGGGCATCGCCTGGGGCATCGTCTTCGGGCTGGCGATCCACGCCGCGGCCGGGCGGCCGGGCCTCCCCGACAGGATCGGGACGGGGATCGTCGCGCTCGGGGTGATCGTGCCCCTCCTCGGCGGGGCGGCGATGCTGGCCGGTCCGCTGATCCTGCTCCGCGACCGGCGCTACAACGACGTCCTCGACGGAGCGACGTTCGGGGTCACGTCGGCGGTCGCGTTCGTCGGGGCGCAGGTCATCGCGGGCTCGCTCGATCTGTTCGCCGGCGGTCTCACGCCGGTCGGAGAGCCACTCCCGTGGGTGGGCCGCATCCTCGCCATCGCCGTCGCGCTGCCGGTCGTCGCGGCCGGGGCGATCGGGTCGGCGGCCGGGGCCTTCTCGCTCCGCTACCGGGCACCCGTCCGCGACAGGGCCGCCCTCGGGATCGCCGGCCGCCCGGCGGTCGCCGTCGTGCTGGCGGGCTCACTGCTGGTCGCCGCCGCACTGGCCGCCTACCTGCCCGGCCCGATCGTCGACGTTGCGGCCCAGCTCGTCCTTGCCGCCATGGCACTCGTCTGGCTGCCGACGGACGCTCCACGTCGGGCTCCTCGAGGAGGCGTTCGAGGTCGAGACCGGACCCGAGATCACGTGCGCCAATTGCGGCCAGCGGACCGTGCGGCACACGTTCTGCGGCCGGTGCGGGATCGCCCTCCGCGCACTCCCGAAGCGCTACGCCGTGGATGCCGAGCCACCGCCGAGATCCGCTGACGATTCGGACGACGCCGACGGCGCGAACGACGCGGACGATGGCGCCGAACCCACGCCGCCATGAGCAGGCCATGACGCCGTCGCGCGACCACCCCTTCCCGGGCAGGGATCGGCCGAGCTGGGCCCCGCCCGGTGATGAGCCTGCGCGGCTGCGTGGCCCGTCGCTGGTGGCCGGCTTCGCCGTGCTCCTCGGCGTCTGCCTGCTCGTCGCCGCGCTCCTGGCCGTCATCGCGAAGGCGCCATTGCCGCCGCCGGACTGCCAGCCCGGGACGGAGTGTGGTGGGCCGCCGGGCGGCGGCGTGGAGGCGTCACCAGCTCCGCCCGGCACCCCGACCGTCGTCCCGTCGGGCACGATCGGGATCCGTGCCGGGACGCCGTGGGTCAGCCCGGACCTCGGCTACCAGTTCGAGTACTCGGACTGGTGGGCGCTCGACACGTCGAACACCGACGCCGCGGAGGCCGACCTCGACTA
This sequence comes from uncultured Chloroflexia bacterium, assembly GCA_963813225.1. Classification (GTDB taxonomy): domain Bacteria; phylum Chloroflexota; class Limnocylindria; order Limnocylindrales; family CSP1-4; genus SPCO01. Next base: position 971,729 of record CAWEYB010000001.1, read on the forward strand.
CCAGGGCTCGTCCGGTGACGGCCTGCTCATCGTCACGGCGGTCCCCGCCGCGCAGGCCGCGCCCGAGGCGTTCGCCGACCAGTGGCTGAAAACGCTCCAGCAGTGGGCGCCGGACCTGCGTGCCGACCCTGCCGAGAAGGACATGATCCTTGGGCCCGAGATCGGCTTCGTCGACGGGATCGGGCGGACCTACGCCGGGTCCTGGTCCAGCCCCCAGTCGGCGACCACGCCGGTCGGTGTCGGGCTCGTGACCGCGAGCGACGGGCGTCTGACAGCGGCCGTGGTCGTCGTCGTCTGGAACCCCGACAGGACGGTCGGCGAGAAGTGGCTCCAGTACAACATCCGGAGTCGCGCCGAGCTCTCCCTCAAGACGTTCCGCTGGGGGACGTCTCCGTGACAGGTCGACGAGCCGTGGCCGCGGCGCTCCTGCTGGGTGCCGCGTTGACCATCGGTGCGACCACGGCGGGCCGCGTGCCCGATCCGACCCGGAACGAAGGGTCGGTCGCACGGGGCTCGGCGACCACGACCGCCGCCACGACCCCTCGGCCGCTCATCGAGCTCGGCCCGACGCCTGCCGATCGGCATGATCGCCTTCGACCTCGTGCTCCAGGTCCCGGGCCGTGCCGCGCTGGCCGCCTACGCCCGGTCGGTCGGCGACCCGACATCGCCGGACTATCGGCACTTCCTTCGTGCCGACGAGATCGGCGCACGTTTCGGCCTGTCCGAGGCGGATCTGGCGCGCGTCACGGACTGGGCGACCGCGCATGGCCTCACCGTGAGTCCGGCCTCGCCGCAGCGCTCGACGGTCGGCGTCGTCGCACCGGCCGGCACCGTGGCGCGGCTGTTCGACGTCACGCTCGATGACTACGCCGATGCCGCCGGCCGGTCCTTCCACGCGCCGTCCGGCGAGCCACGGGTCCCGGCCGCGCTCGCCGGGCTCGTCGTCGGCGTGGACGGGCTCGACGGACGCCCGAGCGAGCGAGCGGCCCTGCGCGGCCCGATCGCGGCCGGTCCGCAAGGCGGGATGACCCCGCCGATCATCGATCGCGTGTACGAGCTCGAAGGACTCCGCTCGCTCGGTCTCCATGGCGAGGGCCAGACCGTCGCGATCGTGTCGCTCGACACCTTCGACAAGGCGGACATCGCGGCCTTCGACCGGCTGGCCGGGACGTCCGGACCGTCGGTCAAGCGGATCGCGGTCAATGGGGGTGTCGACTCGCCGGGCGACGGCCAGGACGAGGTCAGCCTCGACATCGACGTCATCCGCGCGGTCGCCCCGAAGGCCCAGATCCTCGACTACGAGGCACCCAACGAGGGCGGTGCGATCGCGGACGTCGTCGACCGGATCGTCAAGGACGGCCAGGCCGACATCGTGTCGATCAGCTGGGGGTCGTGCGAAGCCGACCGTTCGGGGAGTGCGATGGACCGCATCGCGAGCTCGATGGCAGCGGCGGCGGCAGCCGGGATCAGCGTCTTCGTGGCCAGCGGCGACCACGGCGCCTATGACTGTCTCGACAACAACCGGACCGACCTGCGGATCTCCGTGGACTCGCCGGCCAGCGACGTCAACGCGATCGGCGTCGGCGGCACGTTTCTGTCGATGCTCGAGGACGGGACATGGATCGACGAGGTCGCCTGGGAGGAGCCGCTCACCGGCTGGGGGCCGGGCGGCGGGCTGAGCGACGTCAACGCGCGACCGACCTGGCAGTCGGGGCCCGGGGTGGACAACGCCCGCTCGAACGGCAAGCGCCAGGTTCCCGACGTCGCCGCCGCGGCGGATCCGGTCAGCGGCTTCCTCACCGTCAGTGCCGGCGACCACGGATCCGGCGGTGGGACGAGCGCCGCCGCGCCGTTCTGGGCCGGCTTCGCCGTGCTCACCCGCCAGCTGGCGGAACAGGGTGGCGTGAAGGGGCTCGGGCCGCTCGGCAAGACGCTCTACGAGGTCGCCGCGGCCCAGCCGGCCGGCACCGTCTTCCACGACGTGACCCGCGGCGGCAACCTGCTCGACGACGCGGCCGCCGGCTGGGACTACGCGACCGGTCTCGGCAGCCCGCGCGGGACGCCGCTGGCGCACGCCATCGTCGACCACCTCGTGGCCGGGTCCTGAGCACGGAGCAGCGGGGCCCGCCACGGACCCCGCTGCTTGATGGGCGGCCGGACCCGGTGGGCCCGGACGGTCAGTCGACGACGATGCCGAACGGCGCCACGCCGCCCGGGATCGACACCGGCGAGGAGGCGAGCTCGGTCAGGTTCCCGCCGTTGACGGAGAACACGCTGATCGGCCACCGCTCCCGCATCGACCACGTACAGGTAGCGGCCGGTCGGATCGAGCCGGGCGTCGAACGGCCGGAGCCCGGTCGGCTGCTTGAACGGCGTGCTGCCGAGCAGGGTCATCGCGCCGTTCGGCGCGATCCAGTAGCGCGAGATCGAGCTCGATCCCGTGTTGATCGCGAACAGGTACTGGCCGTCGTGGCTGATCTCGACCCAGCACGGCGCGGTCTCGTCGTCCGCGAACGGCGAGCCGCCGACCGCTGTGAGGGTCGCGTCCTTGCCGACGGTGTAGGCCGACACGCTCCCGTTCCCGCCGCCGTCGTGGGCGTTCGAGACGAACAGCTGGTTCGGGTCGGTCGGGCGGAACTCGCTGCCGAACGGGCCGATCCTCTGGGCCGGGAAGGGCGATCCGGGCGCCGCGGTCAGCCGGCCGTCGTGACCGACCCGGAAGCTGTCGATGGAGGATGGTCCTGTGGCGGGACCCACACGCGTGCCGGCGAGGGTCTTGCCGTCGCCGCTGAACAGGACCTGGCCCGGCATCGCCGAGTCGGGCAGCGCCACGGTCGAGTTCGGGATGGGCGTGAGACGGCCGCGATGGTCGAGGCGGAAGCCCGTGTAGTCGCTGCCACCGGCGCCGGCGTTGGCGACGTACACGAGGTCGTGGTGGACGGCGATGCTCAACGGGGTCGTGCCGTTCGAATTGGCCGTGCCGACCAGCGACAGCGAGCCGTGCTTGCCGACCCGCAGGACGGAGATGTCGTTGCTCGCCGCGTCGACGGCGAGGACGAAGCGGCGGTCGCTCGACAGCTGGATCGCGCCCGCCGAACCGGTCGGGCTGCCGATGCCGGCGCCACCGGTCTGGAACGGCGATCCCGCGAGCGGTGTCAGGCTGCCGTCGCGATGCCGGGCGAAGCCGGCGACGGTGTTGTGGATCGCCGCGTTGTCGTTGACATAGACGTAGCCGGCGACCGCATCCGGGGACGCGGCCGAGACGCTCGCCGCGGAACCGGCGAGCAGGCTGAAGAGGAGGACGCTGAGCGCCGACCGGCGCAGGACTCGAGGCATGTCGTGGGTCTCCAGTGCGCTTGATTCGTGGGCTGTGGGGTGGCCACCCAGCCCGTGAACCATGCGAAACCGGCGTGACGTCGTCGTGACACGTCCATGACGGTCGCATGACAGCTCGATGCGGGCGGTGCCGTCGACGCTGACGGCCGCGACGATCAGTGAGCGCTGCCGCGCACCGCTCCGACCTCGAGGTTGACAAGCCCGGGCTCGGGCCGGGCTCGGACGCGCGTCGCCGAGGGGACCGTCGCGATCGCCCCGTCGTCGACCAGCTGGACGAGCACGTCGCGCTCGACCTGCAGCCGCATCCGATACAGGATGTCCCATTCCTCGTCCTGGACCTCGAGGCCGAGCAGGGTGTCGTCGACCTCGGCGAACTCGGCTGCGACCATGGCCGGCGTCAGTGAGGTCGATGCCGAGAGCCGTTCATGGACGTGTGCCAGCAGGTCCTCGACGGCTTGCGCCTCGGCGCTGGTCGTGAGCCATGCGGCGGTCGTGGTCAGCCGGCTCAGGATCGCGACGCGGGCCATCCCGCGCTCGGGCTGAGGCCCCGAGATGGCGACATCCGAGGGGTAGACCCCGACCCGCAGGCACGGTCCCTTCAGCTCGACGAGACGATCCGGCCGGAGCTTGCGGACGTTGCCTCCGGCGATCCTGGTCAGGATCCACGCAGGCAGGGACAGCACCGCTGGCGCCTCTTCGGCCTCTGTCTCCAACCCGACACTGGCCAGGGCGTGCTGCAGGTCTGCGACGATCTGGTCGTAGCCCTTGGGCTTGACGACGATCGGGACGTGGACGTCGGACCAGCCGTGGCGGACGCTGCGTGCCTTGCGCGAGATGCCGACCGCCGGCAGGAACAGCAGCAGGCCGCCAAGGACCGGGGTCAGGATGTAGCCGCGCAGCAGCTCCAGCGGGATCCGGAGACCAGACGGCCGGTCGTCGCCGGTCGGCACGAGGTACGCGGCAAGACCGACGCCGAGCGGCAGCAGGAGGAGACCGCCGAAGATGACGATCCCGAGCCATGTCCGATCGATGAAGCCCGGATGCGGGGTCGCGTCGAACAGGTAGCCCGGCACGCCCGGCCACAGCGCGCCGATGATGAAGAACATCCAGGTCAGCGACCCGGCGAGCATCAGGATCACGAAGATCTGGTGCGATCGCTTGACACGCCCGAACAGCAGGCTGCTCGCCCAGCCGAGCGCCGTCGTCAGGAGCGCGGAGGCGAAGCGCACGACGAAGCCGATGACCGAGAGGAGGATCGTCATGGCGCGACGCTACCGTCCGGCGAGGCCGCCGGCCATGTGCGTGACGCCGTCAGCGCATTGCAGACCCGCGACAGTGCTCTGGTCCGCGATCCCCGACCGCTAGGTCGCCGGCGTCGCGGCCTGTCCGGTCCGCTCGCTTCGCCACGTCCTGTACCGCGGCGGCCACTCGTCGGCGGTCTCACGCACGCCGAGGACCGCCTGCTCGATGTCGAACACGAACAGCGTGTAGCCGTCGTCCGCCTCGAAGGTCCAGCCGTCCGCGACGCGTCCGCGTTCGGCCTGGTCGTCGACCCGTCGCGCCCGGCCGCGGAGCATCAACTCGCTCGGCGCTTCCGGGTCCTGGTGGGTGTGCATGGCATACCGACCGTCCTCGACGAGGTCCGTGTGCTTCGCTGCGCCGACGATGATGAACGCGTAGAGCCGACCGTCGACGATGCCGACGCTGATGGGGTGGATCCGCGGCGGCGCGTCGCCACGGACCGTCGCCAGCAGCACCGAGCCGTGGCCGTGGGCCTCGATGAGCCGCCGGCCGTCGGCTGCGATGTCTGGTGCCGCCGTCGCGAAGTCGCCCCAGGTGGTCATCGGATGAGCCTCCGCACGTTTGCCGGGTCCGGCAGGTCAGGATCGTCGTCGTCGATCGTAGCGCGGCACCGCCGTCAGCCGGGCGTCCCGAAGCGGTCAGGATCCAGGGCGGCTGGGATGACCGGTTCCCGCCCCAGCATCTGGTCGACGACCATGCGTGCCGAGGCCGGTCCGGTCGAGATGCCCCACGCCCCGTGGCCCGCGCAGATGAACAGGCGGCGCCGGCCCGGCACGACGCCGATGAGCGGTCGGCCGTCCGCGCTCTGCGGCCGCGCGCATGAGCGCGTCCCGCGGATCGGGGCGTCGGCGACGGCGGGCACGTACGTCGCGGCGCGACGGAGGATCGGCTCGATCCAGGCGGCGGGGTCTGGCTGCTCGGGCAGGAAGGTCGAGCCGACCGACGCGACCCCCGGCAGCGGCACGAAGCTGAAGTCCACGCCGTCGGTGGCGTGCGCATCGGGATCGGCAGCTGACGGCGCGGCGAGCTCCTCCCCGACGCCGATCGAGGCGGTGATGTCGGCCTCCTCCAGGACGTGCGATGGCCCGTGCGCGAGCTCGGCCTCGACGACCACGCCCCAGCGCCGTCTGATCGGCGTCCAGCGGCCGCTCGGATCGACCAGCGCGGACGACCATGGGCCGGCCGCCACGAGCACCATGTCGCATGCCAGCGGGCGGTCGTCGACGACGACGCCGACGACCTCGTCGCCGGCGAGGTCGAGCGTCGCGGTCCGCCCCAGTCGCACGCGAGCGCCGCGCTGCTCGGCGAGGGTCGCGTACGCGTAGGTCGACGCGCCCGGGTGGACCGGGAAGCCGATCCCGACCCGGCACGCCGACAGGCCGCCGGCGACGGCCGGCTCGACGCCGCTCGAGCGCCACCCCGCTGACGACCGACCGGTCGAGCTCCGGAAACGCCTCGGCCAGCCGTCGATCCACGGCCCGGACCGCGGCATCGTCGGTCGAGAGGTACAGGAGCCCGGCAGGCTCGTCGGGCAGCCGGAAGCCGAGGTCGGCGGCCGACAGGTCGCGATAAAGCCCCAGGGTCTCGCGATACAGGTCGGCGAGGATCGGGTCGAACGGGTGCTGGACGACCCCGGAGTTCGCGCCCGACGCACCTGACGCGAGGCCGTCTCCTTCGACCAGCGTCACGGTCGCTCCGGCCGCGGCCAGGAAGGCGGCGGCGGCCGTCCCGACGATGCCACCGCCGACGACGACGACATCGGTTCCCGTGTCGCTCACAACCTTCGTCCGACGGCCATCGGGCGATGATGGCGCATCCTCGCTCGCGCTATCGTGACGCCGTGTTCGTGCCACTCTCGGTCCTCGAGTTTCGCGACCGCGCGGCGACCTTCTTCGGCGACAAGGTCGGCGTCATCGACGGCGACGAGCAGTACACGTACCGCGCGTTCGGCGTGCGCACCCACCGACTGGCCAATGCGCTGGTCGGGCTCGGCGTGGAGCCCGGCGACAGGGTGTCGTTCATCACCTTCAACACGCACCATCTGCTCGAGGCGTACTACGGCGTCATCGAGGCCGGCGCGGTGCTCAACCCGATCAACATCCGCCTCGCCCCGCACGAGATCGAGTACATCCTCGGCCACGCCGCATCCAGGGTCGTGTTCTTCCACCGCGAGTTCGCGCCCCTCGTCGAAGGGATGGCATCGCGACTCGACCCACGCCCGACGTTCGTCCAGCTCGACGGGGAGCCCGAACAGCCAGGCACGGTCGCCGACCACGAATACGAAGCCCTGCTGGCCACCGGCTCAGCTGATCCACGCCACCCCGACATCGACGAGAACGCCCTGGCCGAGCTGTTCTACACGAGCGGCACGACCGGGCTCCCCAAGGGCGTGGCGATGACCCACCGGGAGCTGTACCTGCACAGCCTCGCCGCCCAGATCGGGCTCGCCTTCACCGAGGACGACGTCGTCCTCCACGTGGTCCCGCTGTTCCACGTCAACGGCTGGGGCACGCCGCACTTCCTGACCATGGTCGGCGGTCGCCACGTGATGCTCCGTCGGTTCGACCCGACGGCGCTGATGAGCCTCGTCGAGCGGCACCGGGTGACGCGCCTGCTCGCCGTCCCGACCATCTTCAACGCGGTCCTCAACAGCCGGGAGCGGTCGCGCTTCGACCTGTCCAGCCTCCGCCAGCTGATCATCGGCGGGCTCGCCCGCATCGCCCGACCTCGTCCGAGCGCTCGAAGCGGACATCGGGGCGCAGGCGATCGTCGGCTATGGCCTGACCGAGACGTCGCCGATCATCACCCTCGCCCAGCCGCGCCGGGTGCTGACCGACAGCGAGCCGGACGAGCGCCGCCAGGAGCGGCAGGCGATGACAGGCTGGGCGATCCCCGGTGTCCGGATCCGCGTCGTCGATGGCGAGGGACAGGACGTCCGGCCGGACGGCGAGCAGATCGGCGAGATCGTCGTGCGCGGCAACACCGTCATGGATGGCTACTACCTCGACCCCGAGGCGACCGACGTCGCGATCCGCGACGGCTGGTTCCACACGGGCGACATGGCGACCATCGACGACGCGGGCTACATCCTCATCAAGGACCGTTCGAAGGACGTGATCATCAGCGCCGGCGAGAACATCTCGTCGGTCGAGATCGAGGTCGTGCTCGCTGCCCATCCGGCCGTCCTCGAGTGCGCCGTCGTGGCTGCGCCCGACGACAAGCGCGGCGAGGTCCCGGTGGCCATCGTCGTCCTGAAGCCGGACACCGCGGCGACCGCGAACGACCTCCGTTCGTTCTGCCGCGCGCGGCTGGCCGCACACAAGGTCCCGCGCGAGATCCACTTCCACGAAACGTTGCCCAAGGGCGGCACGGGCAAGATCCTCAAGGCCGAGCTGCGCGAGCCGTTCTGGGAGGGCCTCGGCTCCCGCGTCCACTGAGGCAGGCCCGTGCGGTCCGATCGCCTCTCGCTTCGGGCGCCCGGCGTCTATCGTCCACGGATGCAGACCTCCCAGGCACACGCCGTCTCCGGGGTCGGCACGGGCACGCTTGCGTTCCTGTTCACCGACATCGCCGGCAGCACCCAGCTCTGGGAGCGACTGCCCGACGCCATGGCGTCCGCCCTCGAGCGGCACGACGCGATCCTGCGCGGCGCCATCGAAGCGGCTGGCGGGCAGGTCGTGAAGGCGACCGGCGACGGGCTGATGGCGGTCTTTCCGACGGCCGCCGACGGGGTGGCGGCAAGTCTGGCCATCCAGCGCGGGCTCGCCGACGGCGACATGGGCGGAGACCGGGCCGCTCCGCGTCCGGATCGGCGTCCATTGCGGGGACGCCGAACGGCGCGGCGACGACTACTTCGGTCCGACCATCAACCGCACCGCCCGGATCATGGCCGCCGGGCACGGCGGGCAGGTGCTCCTGTCGGCGGCCGCCGCGGCCCTCACCGCGGACGACCTCCCGGACGGCGCGAGCCTGCGCGACCTCGGCGAGTACCGGCTCAAGGACCTCGGGCGCCCCGAGCGCGTCTTCCAGCTCGTGCATCCGTCGCTTGCAGTCGACATTCCCGCCGCTGACCACGCTCGACCACGCGGCGGGGAACCTGCCCGTCCGCGGGACGGCGTTCGTCGGCCGCCGAGCCGAGCTGGAAGAGGTCGAGCGCCGTCTGGCGGACGACTCGGTCCGCCTCCTGACCCTGACAGGGCCCGGCGGCACCGGCAAGACGAGCCTCGCCATCGAGGCCGCCGCGGATCAGCACGACGCGGTTCCGCGACGGGGTGTCATTCGTGGACCTGTCGACGGCCCGGGACATCGCAGGGATGACCGTCGCGGTCGGGCGTGCCATCGGGGTGGCCGAGGCACCCGATCGGTCGCTCCTGGAGGACGTCACCGATCGGCTGCGCGATCGCCAGATGCTGCTCCTGCTCGACAACTTCGAGCAGGTCGACGGCCGCCGCGCCGACGACCACCCGGCTGCTGGGCGACTGCCCGGAGATCAAGCTGCTGGTCACGAGCCGCGAGCCGCTCCACGTGCGGCTCGAGCATGTCTACGCGGTCCCGCCGCTCGGCCTCCCGCCGGAGGGTCGCGGGAGTGCCTCGGCCGCGCAGTACGAGGGCTTCGAAGCCATCGCCCTGTTCGTCGAGCGCGCCCGGATGGTCCGCCCCGACTTCCGTCTGGACGATGACAACGCCGCTGCCGTGGTGGACATCTGCCGGCGGCTCGACGGCCTGCCGCTGGCGATCGAGCTGGCCGCCGCCCGCCTGCGGCTGCTCTCGCCGGAAGCCTTGCGCGACCGGCTCGGACGCCGTCTGGAGCTGCTCAGGAGCTCCAGTCGCGACCTGCCCGAACGCCAGCAGACCCTGCGCGCCACGATCGAGTGGAGCTACCAGCTCCTGGAGCCGGGCGAGCAGCGCGTGTTCGAATCGCTGGCCGTGTTCGTCGACGCCGATGTGTCGGGGGTCGAGGCCGTGGTCGCGGCGACCGATGCCGTGGCGGCGACGGACGTCGACGTCATCGAGGCCCTCGCCTCTCTGGTCGAGAAGAGCCTGGTCCGCCAGGTCGATCCGCCGCGCGGCGAGCCTCGCCTGCGGATGCTCGAGACGATTCGCGAGTACGCCACCGAGCGGATCGATGCGGGTCCACTCGGGCCGGCAGTCCGGCGCGCACACGCGGCCCATTTCGCGGACCTTGCCGGCGGGTTGCGCCGGGACCTGGTCGGCACCGAGCGCGATCACGCGATGAACGTCATGACGACCGAGGCCGCGAACATGCGGGTCGCCATGCGTTTCTGGACCGCGGAATCGGACCTCGGGCAGCTGACCAAGCTCGCCGACAGCCTGCTCATCCTCAACGAGGCGCGCGGCCTCTATCACGACACCGTCGAGCTGACGACGGACCTGCTCACCGTTCTGCAGCGGACGACTTCGACGCCCGAGCTCGTCGGCAAGGAGGTCGCGATCCGGCTGGTGCTCGCCCGTGCGCTCATGGCGACCCAGGGCCTCACCCCTGAGGTGGCATCGGCATACGAACAGGTCCTGAGCCTGTTCGAGCGCGGCGACCAGTCTCGTCAGCAGTACTGGGTGCTGCGTGGGTTGGCCAGCGTCTACATGTTGCGGACGGAGTTCGGCAAGAGCCAGGATCTGGGCCGCAGGATCCTCGAGCTCGCCGAGCAGGAAGACGACGCGAACATGCGGATCGACGGCCATCTGATCTTCGGCGCGAACAGCGCCTTCGGTGGCGACCTGAAAGGGGGACTCGCCCACCTCGACGCCGCGATCGGCCTGTTGGGGTCGAGTCCAGCGGGGACATCCGGGTCCCGGGTCGGCAACGATCCACGCGTCGCGACCCTGACGACGTCGGGGTTCGGCCTGTGGCTGGCCGGCCAGCCGGACCTGGCCCTCGAGCATGCGCTCGCGGCCATCGACCTCGCCCGCCAGCTGGACCATCCCTACACCTCCGCCTACGCCCATTTCCATACCGGCTTGCTCCACTGGTGGCGCCGCGAGCCGGACCTGGCCCTCGACCGGGCCGGACGGGTGCTCGAGATCGCCGACGAGTACGACTTCCGGATCTGGGCGGCGGCCGGCGTCTGCCTGGAGGGTGCTGCCCAGGTGGGGCTCGGCCAGGTCGCCACCGGCCTGGCGCGCATCGGCGAGGGGATGGTGGCGTACCAGGGACTCGTGGCACCGCCGGTCTTCTGGCCGTTGCTCCAGTTCGTGTCGGCGGGCGCGAGCCTCATCGGGGGCCGTCCCGCCGATGGGCTCGGGCCGATCGAGACTGCCATCGCGCTGACGACGAGCGGGGGCGGGCCGGGCAGCATCCTCGCCCCGGAGATGCGGCTGCTCCGTGGCGACATCCTGGCGGCTATCGAGGGCGGCGCGGGAGCCGGATCCGCTGCGGAGGCGGCCTACGAGGCGGCGCTGGAAGAGGCGCGACGGCTCGGTGTCCGGATGTCGGAGCTCCGTGCTGCGACTCGGCTTGCCCGGACGGCGCCGCCCGAGTCGCGCCCCCGACGGCACCACGACCTGCGGTCGGTCTACGACACGTTCACGGAGGGGTTCACGACCGCCGACCTGATCGAGGCGCGCGAGGTCCTGGACGCCGGCTAGTCGCTCGACTGGTCTCCGGCGCCGAATGCCGCCTCGATGTCGGCCGACGAGGCCGCTCCGGCAAGGCCGCCGAACGTGCCGTCCCGGGCGATCTCGGTGGCAGCTCGCATGAAGCCCGCCCAGGCGGTCCTCGCGAGTGCGCCGCCGACGCTGATCCGACGGACACCGGCCGCGGCGAGCTCCGCCACCGTCGTGAAGTCCCCGCCGACGAGCACGTTGACCGGCTTGGGGGCCACCGCGCGGACGACGGCGGTGATGTCCGACATCGATCGAAGACCAGGCGCGTACAGGCAATCCGCGCCGGCCTCGCTGTAGGCACGCAGCCGGGCGATCGTGGCGGCGAGATCGGGCCTGCCCGCGATGAACCCCTCCGACCGACCGGTCAGCAAGACACGCCGTCCCACTCGCGTCGATCGCGCGCCGCGCGGCGCGGACGCGCTCGACCGCCAGCGCGAAGTCGAACAGCGGGGCGTCGGCATCGCCCGTCGAATCCTCGATCGAGACCCCGGCGATCCCCGTCGTGACCGCCCGAGCGACGTTGGCCGCCACGCCGTCGGGCTCGATGGCGAACCCGCCCTCGAAGTCGGCGTTGATCGGGACCTCGACGGCGGCGGCGACCGCCTTCAGGTGCACCAAAGCGTCGTCGACCGACACGCCGTTGTCCGGCCGGCCCGTGCTCCATGCGAACCCCGAGCTGGTCGTGGCCAGCGCCGTGAAGCCGAGGCTTGCGAGGTAGCGCGCACTGCCGATATCCCACGGATTCGGCATCACGAAGCAGCCGGCTTCGTGGAGCGTCCGGAAGGTCGCGATCCGCTCGTCCGTCGATGTCATGCCGGCACGATACCGCGCCGAACCGGTCTTCCGACAGCAACTCGTGGGTAGACTCCGGTGGACATGCCCGACGCCGCACGAACCGTCCAGCGGACCTACCTGGTCCTGACGCTGTTCACGACCCTGGCGGCGTCTTTCATCTGGGGCATCAACACGCTGTTCCTGCTGAGCGCCGGGCTCGACAACACGCAGGCCTTCACGGTCAACGCGTTCTTCACCGTCGGCTCGGTCCTGTTCGAGATCCCGACGGGGGTCGTCGCCGACACGCGTGGTCGCCAGTTCTCGTTCATGCTCGGCGCCGCCACGTTGCTCGGCGCGACGCTCCTGTATCTGGTGATGTGGGAGGTGCGGGCCGGCCTGTTGGGCTGGGCGGTGGCCTCGATCCTGCTCGGGCTCGGGTTCACGTTCTTCTCGGGCGCCACCGAGGCCTGGCTGGTGGACGCCCTCAACGCGACCGGCTTCCGCGGCACCCTCGAATCGATCTTCGCCAAGGCGCAGGTCGTGACCGGCGTGGCGATGCTGACCGGCTCGGTCCTCGGCGGGTTCATCGCCCAGGCGACGAACATCGGGGTGCCGTACCTGATCCGGTCGGCGCTGCTCGGCGTGACCCTGGTCATCGCCTGGCTGTTCATGCACGACATCGGCTTCACGCCACACCGCGGCGAGGGCGTCCGCACCGAGGTCGGCGCGGTCCTCCGCGGCTCGATCGACGGGGGTCTGCGGAACCCACCCGTCCGCTGGCTGATGCTGGCCGCGCCGTTCACGGCGGGCGTCGGGATCTACGCGTTCTACGCGTTCCAGCCGTACCTGCTCCAGCTGTATGGCGACCCGACAGCCTACGGCGTCGCCGGCCTGGCCGCGGCCGCGATCGCCGGGGCGCAGATCGTCGGCGGACTGGTCCAGACGCGAGTGCGCCGCCTGTTCCGTCTTCGGACCGAGGCGTTGTTCGTCGGCGGGGCGCTCACGGTCGTGCTGCTGGCCCTGGTCGGCCTCACCAACCAGTTCGCCTTCGCGCTGTTGCTCATCCTCATCTGGTCGCTGGTGTTCGCCATCGAATCGCCGCTCCGCCAGGCCTTCCTCAACGGGATCATCCCGTCCGAGCAGCGCGCGACCGTCCTGTCGTTCGACAGCCTGATGGGCTCGGCCGGTGGCGTCGTCACCCAGCCGGTCCTCGGGCACGTGGCCGATGTCAACGGCTACGGCGCCTCGTACCTGGTCGCGGCGGCGATCTCGGCGCTGTCGCTCCCACTGGTCTTCCTCGCCCGCCGCGAGAAGGCTGCGTCCGATCCGATCACGGACGACCCGGACGAACCGATGACCCCGCCCGTCGTCGCCGGCGCATGACCGGCACCGACACCGTCGCCCGGCGCCCCGACCTGCCGACCGGCACGGTCACCTTCCTGTTCAGCGACATCCAGGGGTCGACCCGGCTGCTCCAGGCGCTCGGCGACGGGTACCCCGCGCTGCTCGAGCAGCAGGCCGAGCTGGTCCGGGCAGCGATCGCGACGGGGGATGGCGTGGAGGTCGGCACCGAGGGCGATTCGTTCTTCGTGGTCTTCCCGACGTCGACCGGCGCGGTCCGGGCAGCGGTCGGGATCCAGCGGTCACTCGATGCCGCGACGTGGCCGGAGGGCGCGGTCGTCAAGGTCCGCATCGGGATCCATACCGGCGACGGGCGGCGCGGTGGCGACAACTATGTCGGGCTCGACGTCCACCGGGCGGCCCGCATCGCGGGGGCGGCCCATGGCGGGCAGGTACTGCTGTCGGCGGAGACCGAGGCGCTCGCCAGTCGCGGCCTGCCGGGCGGGGTCGATGTGCGCGATCTCGGCCACCACCGGCTCAAGGACCTGGACCGCGAGGAGCGGCTCTACCAGCTCGTGATCGACGGACTCCCCGCAGACTTCCCGCCGATCCGCTCGCTCGATGCCGGGCGCAGCCACCTGCCTGAGCCGCTGACCAGCCTGGTCGGTCGTGACCGCCAGGTCGAGGACGTCGTGGCGCTCGTCGCGGACCATCGGCTCGTGACGCTGACCGGCCCGGGCGGGACCGGGAAGACCCGCCTCGCGATCGGCGCGGCCGAGCGGCTGCGGCCGTCCTTCGTCGACGGGGCGTTCTTCGTGGCCCTCGACCAGGTGCGAGAGGCGACCCTGGTGGCCTCCGTCGTGGCGGGCGAGCTCGGTCTGGTCGAGACCCGCGACCGAACCCCGACCGAGGCGCTCACCGAGCACCTGCGCGATCGGTCGGTCCTGCTCGTGCTGGACAACTTCGAGCAGATCCTCGACGCGGCGCCGCTCGTGGACGGGCTGCTCAAGGCCGCTCCGAAGGTCAAGGTCATGGTCACCAGCCGGCGTCCGCTCCGCCTGTACGGGGAGCAGCACTACCCCGTCCCGCCGCTCCGCCTGCCTGATCCGTCCGAGGTCGCCGCGGCCACGCCCGAGACGCTCCGCGACAGCGGGGCGGTCGCCCTCTTCGTCGATCGCGCGAAGATCGCGCGACCCGGTTTCGAACCGAGTGACGACGAGCTTCGGGCGATCGCCGGGATCGTGACCCGCCTCGACGGCCTGCCGCTGGCTATCGAGCTGGCCGCCGCCCGGACCAAGGTGCTATCGCCGGCCGCGCTGCTGACCCGCCTGGAGCATCGGCTGGCCATCCTGTCGTCGGGGAGCGAGGGCGTCCCCGACCGGCAGCGGACGCTGCGGGGCGCCATCGAGTGGAGCCATGACAACCTCCCCGAGCCGGAACGAGTCCTGTTCCGCCGACTGTCGGTGTTCGCAGGCGGCTGCCGGATCGAGTCCGTCGGAGATCGTTTGCGATCCCGACGCCCAGCTCGGCGCGGACCCGCTCGACCTCGTGTCGACGCTCATCGACGACAGTCTGCTGGTCCGCGACGACACGGCGGACGGCGAGCCACGCTTCCGCCTGCTCGAGACGATCCGCGAATACGCCGGCGAGCAGCTCGCGGCGGCCGGCGAGACCGATCGGTTCACGCGCCTGCACGCGACCTACGTCACGGACCTCGCGGAGGCCCTCGAATCGCACCTGATCGGCGGCGATCGCGACGCGTCGCTTGCCCGGTTGGCCGCCGAGAACGACAACATCCGCGCGGTCCTGCGTTGGTCCTCGACCGACGGTGACACCGCCCTCGGCCTGCGCATGGCCGCGGCGATCTGGCGGTTCTGGCAGCAGCGTTCGCAGATCCGCGAGGGCCGTTCGTGGCTGACCTCGCTCCTCGCCAAGCCGGACGCCGGCTCCGATCCGCTCGTCCAGGCACGGGCGGTCACCGCCGCCGGCGGCCTTGCCTATTGGCAGGGCGACATCGCGGATGCCGGCCGGTCGTACGAGCTGGCCCTGACCATCGATCGAGAACGCGACGATCCGGTCCGCATCGGCGACGACCTGCGCAACCTCGGGTTCATCGCGATGGCGAGCAGGGACACGCCGGCTGCCGTGCGGCTGTTCGGCGAGGCCGTCGAGCAGCTGGAGACGACCGGCGATCGGCTCGCGCTGGCGGAGGCCCGCGCCTCCTACGGTGCGTCGTTGGCGCAGTCAGGCGATCCGGCTGCTGCCCGCGGCTATCTCGAAGCCTCGTGCGCGGTCATGCTCGAGCTGGGCGTCCTGCCCCGTGTCGCCGACAATCTCAACGCTCTCGGGATCATCTACCGGCGGCTCGGCGACACCGCGACGGCGATCGCGATGTCGCGTCAGGCGCTGGAGCTCATCGAGCGGCTCGGTGATGCGCCCCGCGCCCCGTTCATGCTCGACTCGGCGGCGGCGCTCGCCCTCGACCGCGGCAGGATGGCCGACGGGGTCCGCATCGCGTCGTCCGCGGCGCACCTGCGGACCATCATCGGTGGCGCGCTGCCGAACTTCCTTGACGACATCTCGGCCCTGATGTCGACCGCCCGCACCACCCTCGGCGATGCCGCCTACGACGAGGCGTGGGCGGCAGGGCAGACGCTCGATCTCGACGCCGCCTTGAGGGATGGCCTCGCGACCTTGGGCGGGTGATACTGCACGAGTCATCGCACCATCTCGGGAAGGACGCGTCGATGAGCGATACACGGCGGGACGAGAAGACGACGAGCGAGGCGCTCGCCGAGTGGCGCCAGGCCGAGCAGACCGCCGCCGTCGCCCGCCGCGGCAGGCTGGCCGCCCAGGTGGCGGCAGCCGCCGCCGAGGAGGCTGCGGAGGCGGCGAAGGCGACGGCTGAGGCTGCCAAGTCTGCGCTCAGTGCCGCCAGCCTCGCCGAGACGTCCGCTGCCAAGACCGCGGCTGCGGCCCGGCTGGTCGTCGAGTCGACCCGCGCCGACAGCAGCGACGCCGAATCGGACGTCGGCGATCGCAGACATCGAGGAGTCGGAGGCGCACGAGCGCTATCGGACCGCCCTGGGTCGGGCCGAGGAGCGACAGGGGAAGCCCTGAGCGGCGTTAATCAGGCGTTGACAGGGCGGTCATAGCCTCCGACCGATCGACAGCCGCTCTTGGAGGATCCTCGATGACCGTCACCGCCCCCGATGCGCTCCGCTCGGTGCCGCTCTTCCAGGGCATGACAGAGGCATCGATCGATGTCGATCGGACGGCTCACGCGACCGGCCGCATTCGGGTCTGGTGATGTCCTCGTCCGCGAAGGGGATCCGGGTGACAGCTTCATCATCCTGGTCAGCGGGCGCGCGGTCGTCGACCAGGGCGGGCAGCGGATCCGCGAGATGGGCGCGGGCGAGTTCCTCGGCGAGATCTCACTGATCGACCACGGGCCGCGGACGGCGACGGTGACGGCCGTCGAGCCGATCGAGGCGCTCGCGGTCGGTGCCGATGACTTCGGCCGGTTGATGGAGGACTATCCGGCGGTCCGCCTCGCCATCCTGACCGCGCTGACCCAGCGAATCCGGCGGCAGGCGGCGGCGATCTCCGACTAGCGCGGCGGGGCGTCCGAGTCGCCGCCTGAAGCTTGACTCGGACGCTCGCCGCTTCGCCGCCCTACTTCAGCTTGAAGTCCGCGACGTAGGTCGCTCCGTCGGCGAGGCCGAGACGGAACACGTAGCAGCCGGCCGTCCCGGGCGTCTTCCACGTGTAGGTGAACTGGTTCGCCGACGTGTCGTACTTGAGGCCGCTGTTGCCGCTCGTATCCGCGGGGAGCGGATCGTCGACCGACCCGAACGTCGAGCACGTCACCGACTGGTAGGTGGTGGTCGTCACGGCCGGCAGGACGGTGATGAACGCGCCCTGTGCGGTCGCGCAGCTGGAACTTGATCGGGTAGGTGCGGCCGGCGTTGCCGGTGTTCACGACCGGCGCTCCGTCGACCGGGGCGAGGAACCCGGAGAAGGCCATCGGGGCGACGAACGTCGCCGTGGCCGACCCGGTGTTGCCGGCGATGTCGGTCGCTCCCGAGCAGGTGGCGGTCGTCGTCGGGATGCCGTTCACGCGGGCAGTGGTCGTCGTGAGCGAGGCCTGGACCGCCACGCCGGACAGCGGGTCCGACGTGGAGCAGCCGGCCACGTGCGGCGGCGCGCTGATGACGACCGTCACCACCGGCGCGGTCCGGTCGATCCGGACGACCGTGGCGATCGAGGCCTGGTTGCCGGCGCGGTCGGTGACGCTGCCGCTGACGCTCGTCACGCCCTCGGCCGAGACCGTCTGGGACGGCGGACACGCACCGGATGCGAGGCCGGAGCCGCCCGTGTCCAGGCAGCTGAACGACACGGTCGCAGACGCCGGGTGGCCCCAGCCCGCGCTGTTGGGCGTTGGCGTGACGGTGGCGCTGATGGTGGGCGCGGTCCGGTCGAGCCGGACGATCGCGTTGACCGTGGTGCTGTTCCCGGCGATGTCGGTGACGGTGCCGGGCACGGTGGTCGTTCCCTGGCTCGTGATCGTCTGCGGCGCCGGGCAGGCGCCGTTCGCGAGGCCTGACCCTGCATCCGTGCACAAGAAGGTGACCGTGGCCGAGGCGCCGTTGCCCCAGCCGGAGGCATTCGGGGTGGGCGTGACAGCGGCACTGATCGTCGGCCCGCTCCCGTCGAGCTGGACGGCCGCGAACGTCGAGGCTGAGTTGCCGGCCTTATCGATCACCGACCCGCTGACCGTCGTCGAGCCTTGCGCCGTGACGGTCACGGGCGGGGGACATGCGTCGGCGGCCAGACCTGAGCCGCCATCGGTGCAGATGAACGTGACCGTCGCGGACGAACCTGCCACCCAACCCGCTCCGTTCGGAGGCGGAGACACCGAGGCGCTGATGGTGGGTGACGTCGTGTCCTCGACGCGTGCCGTGAAGCCCGTGGCCTTGTCGGACGCCGTACCGACGTTGCCCGTGGCGTCGACGACCTGGGAGAAGTATTCGAGGCCGTCCGATGACCCGAACGCGTGGCTCGCGATGGCGGTCCCCGTCCATGTCGTCGTCGTGCCCTGCTGGGCGAGGTCCGTGAACCTCCACGTGCCGTCGAAGTCGTGATAGCCGACGAGGACGCGCTTGACCGGGCCTTCGGCGTCGCTCGCCTGGACCGTGAACGTGATCGTGCTGCCCGACGCGATGCCCGATGTGCTGTCGATCGTGGGCGGTGCGAAGTCCGTCGCGGAGTCGGGCGAGTAGAGCACCGAGGCACCGACGCTATCGAAGAAGCGCTGTTGGCCGGTGCCATCGCTCGTCGAGCCGAGGAAGCGACCGGGCACGAGCACGAGGCTCTGGGCGCGCCCGTACGGCGCGACCGATGACGTGATGGTGGCGAGGTGGCCGGGCCACGCGGACGCATCCGTCCGAACCTCCGGCGACGACGCGCTCAGGTCCGCCGTCGGCGTGTCGAGGACAGGGTTCACGTTCGCCATGTCGTGCGACGACAGGGAGGTCACGAGCGCTCCGTGGGCGGTCTGCCCGGTCGTGACGACCGACAGTGTGGTCCGCGGCTCGATCGGCTGGTAGTGGGTGACCTGCGGGTCTTCGAGGCCGTTCGGTCCCGTGGCCTGCCAGTAGGTGCCGCGGCCGTCCGACTTCGGGGTGAACGTGAGGTTCTCGGTCACGGGGAGCGCCTGGAGCCCCGTCGCCGGATCGGTCGCGAGCGTGCCGGGGAGCGCTGGCGCGGTCGGGGCCGGCGGCGTCGCCGTGGTGCTGATCCGCCAGAACGGCAGGCCATAGAAGGCGGCCTGCTGAAGGATCTTGGTGTCGTAGACGCCGACCGCGCCGAGGCTCCCGTAGTAGGCCTGCTTCGCGTAGGTGAGCGCCTGTCCGGCCGTCAGTGAGCCGTCGAGCAGCTTGGAGAAGAGAGCCATCAGCCGTTCCGAGTAGGCCACCGAGGACGTGTCCCCGATGCCATAGCCGGTGTTGGCCACGTAGACCGACACGCCGGCGGCCGACAGGGTCTGCGACCAGTCCCCGCGGAGGGTCGCGGACGCAGCGTCGCTGCCCGAGATGTAGGCGTCCGGCACCGCAAGCCCGGCATGGCAACCCATCGTGAACAGGATGCGGCCGGTCAGCTGGCCCGCGCTGCTCCTGCTCGCGATGTCGGCCGCCGTCTCGAGCTGGCTGTTGGTGCCCGTGTTGCCCGCCGACGGCAGCAACGCGGTGTGGTCGTAGTGAGCGTTGATCGAGTCCACGAGCGGCGTCGCGCCGCCGGCCGGGAACAGGCTCGCGAGGAGGTCCGCCCGGGTCCATGGCGTGGCCGGGTTCGGCGGGTCGATCAGGTGGCTGTCGACCGTCCGACCGCCGACGGCGAGACGCGACGCGACCGCCGCTGCCCCGTCCGACAGGAAGTCGTACCCGGCGACGAGGCCGGTATGCGTGTCGAGGGCGCCGTGGTTCGTGACGAACGAACCGAGCTGTCCCCGGATGTCCGATGGGCTCTCGACGAGGCGCCCGACCGCCAGTCTCGGAACGAACAGGTTGTTGCCGTCGCCGATCTTCGTCGGGCTCGTGTCGCCGTAGACGTCATCGGTCAGCGTGTCCGAGGCGGCCTCGGCGGCCGACACGGGATTGAGCGCGTCGCCGAACGTCGAGGTGTATTCGGACTCGTTGCTCACGCGGGTCAGGTCGGGCACGCGACCCATCGGGACGATGTCATCGCCACCGACGATGGTTACGTAGGCAAGAGCCGGGTTGGCCGCCTGGATGGTGCGGAGGACACCCGTGATCTGCGCAGCGACCCGGTTGGCCGCCGAGACGCTGCATGGCGCGTCGTCCCAGGCGTCATAGGCCGGTCGAACGCCCGGATAGGCGTCCACCGGGATCACCGCCGGGACGATGCCGAGCGAGGGGTTCGCCCCGAGATACGTGACGAGGGCCGACAGGCTGCTCGCGACGCCGTCCGCGGCCGTCTGGCCGTAGGTTGCGACGAGCCGGCTCTGGTTGGTCAGGAAGACCGTGTTGGCGCCCGCCGGGATCGGCGGGAGGGCGGGGACGGCGGGCATCGGGTTGACCGTGAACGTCCGCGGCAGGCAGCTCGCCTCGGCCTTCGGGGTCGTCACCCGTGCGCGGAGGAGATACGGCAGGTTGCTCGTGGCGCCGTTGTGGCCGGACACGGCGATCACGTAGTTGTCGCCGACCAGGCCCGCGTCGTCGCCATTTACCGGGGCGATCGCGCCGACGCTCTCGGGGTCCGTGCCGGAATGCTGTGAGATCGACAACGGTGTCATCGGCAGCTGGATCGAGTTGTCCGGGTACTTGTACCCGTTGTCGAGACGGAGCTCGCTCAGGGCCTGGCCGGCGATCGAGGTCGCGGCCTGGCCGACACCAAGCCCCGGATCCTCGACCAGCTGGCCCGGAAGCGGCACGTTGGACGCAGGGAAGAGCGTCGGGGGCGTGCCGGCGCCAGACGGGCCATACAGCACGAGGTCCGCGTCCAACGGCAGGTTCGTCAGGTCGATCGAGATCCTGCTGCCCGCGCGCACGCCCGGCAGCTCGTACCAGTCGATGTCACCAGGGGAGCTGATGAAGCCCGGGATCAGATCGTCGATGTACGTCGGATCCGTGCCGGTGCACGAATTCGAGCTCGCGGAGCATCCGTTCGGATTGACGGGCATCTTCGGGACCCGCCCGTTTTCCGCGTAGCTCCCGCCCAGTGCGATCTCCTCGACAGGCGAGTTGGGCTCGGATCCATCCTGGACGTTGAACGGAACTGACGCGCCGGGGTCGACGACGGTGCCCGTCGGAGTGAGCTCACGGTAGGAGGCGGTGGAGGCTCCCAGCTGCATGGCGTTGGCCCAGAAGACCCTGACATCGATCGCGTCGCTGCTGCCGGTGGAATTGAACGGGCCGACGTGGACCAGGACCCGGGTGCTGCCGTCAGGGAGTGTCGAGACGTCGTATCCCGTGGTAATGGTGGTGGTCGAGAATCGGGTGCCCCTCTCGACGTGCGAGAAGTCGGCGCCTGCGGGGATGACCACCTCGACGTCGACCGGCAGCGACGGGTCGGGCTGAGGAGGGAAGTTGCTCGAGTTCTGGAGCGTGACCTCCATGTACGTGAGCGTCGCCCGCTCGAAGCTCGGCTGTGTGATGCAGTTCCCGTTGAACCCGCCACAGTCGGGCCTGACGACGTCGCGCCCTGCCTTGTTGAGCCCGAGGCTCGCGATCGGGAAGTCCTGATACGGGAATTGCGTCGCCGGGACCAGCCCCAGGAGCACGTCGGACAACGAGACCGAGTCATCGAGGTACTGGGCGAGCTCGCCCAGCGTGATGTCCGCTCCCAA
Source organism: uncultured Chloroflexia bacterium (assembly GCA_963813225.1). Lineage (GTDB taxonomy): Bacteria > Chloroflexota > Limnocylindria > Limnocylindrales > CSP1-4 > SPCO01. The sequence continues at coordinate 993,471 of CAWEYB010000001.1, forward strand.
GTGGTTGGTCCAGATCCCCAGCTCGCCGAGCGTGATGTCGTGACCCGTGACGTCCGTGTAGGTTCCCAGGGCGCCGAGGAGATACGGCGCGAATGTCGTCGGATCGAGGAGGAACCCACTCAAGGCGTCCAGGACGAGTGCGTCGACGCCGGTCGCCGTGTCGAGACGCAGGTCGCCGAGAAGGACATCCGGGACGGTCGACGACAGGGTGGCGACGAAGTCCGCGATGGTGAGCGCCGGAGCACCCGTGACGAGGTCGAGCCGGAGGTCACCGAGGAGCACATCCGGGGTCGTCGGCGACAGCAGGGCGAGGAGATCGTTGACGGTCGTCCCGGGAGCGCCCGAGATGAGGTCCAGCCGGATGTCGCCCAGGGTCGGGTCGCCGGCGGCCAAGTCGACGCGGAGGTCGCCGAGGACCGGATCGGGAACGCCGGACAGGGCGCCCAGGAGCGCCGCCAGCGTGACGACAGGGGCCGCCGGTCCCGCCAGGTCGAGGCGCAGGTCGCCGAGCAGAGGTGAGAGCGTCGAGCCGGTCGGCAGGGCTGCCAAGAGGTCGGCGAGCGTCCCGTGGCCGCCGAAACCGGCCGCGCCGATGTCGGCGAGCGTCGCCGTGGGCAGGATGTCATGGGCTGCTGCAGCCTGTCCGAGCGTCCTGCCGGGAGCGCAGGTCGCCGGGATCGCGGCCGCGCAGCCGGCGATGTGGGCCGGAGCAGCGGTCGACGCGATCGTGATAGTCGAGAGCGGGCCGCTCGCGAACGAGAACTGGCTCAGGCCCACATTTCCCAGAGGGGCAGATCCCCACAGGATCGCGGACAGAGGCAGCACGCCCAGGCCAGACGTCGTCAAGTCGATGTCCTTGAGCGGGATGTCCTTGAGCGGTGCGGTGCCGAACGCGATGTCCTTGAGCGGGATGTCCTTGAGCGGCGCGCCCGCCTGGGCAATGTCCTTGAGCGGGATGTCCTTGAGCGGCGATGTGGCGAGGTTGATGTCCTTGAGCGGGATGTCCTTGAGGGGTGCGACGCCGAAGTCGATGTCCTTGAGCGGGATGTCCTTGAGCGGCGATGTGGCGAGGTTGATGTCCTTGAGCGGGATGTCCTTGAGCGGTGCGACGCCGAAGTCGATGTCCTTGAGCGGGATGTCCTTGAGCGGCGATGTGGCGAGGTTGATGTCCTTGAGCGGGATGTCCTTGAGCGGTGAGCTGGCCCAGGCGATGTCCTTGAGCGGGATGTCCTTGAGCGGCGATGTGTGAAGGTCGATGTCCTTGAGCGGGATGTCCTTGAGCGGCGAGGCCGCGATGTCGATGTCCTTGAGCGGGATGTCCTTGAGCGGCGCGACGTTGAGCACGATGTCCTTGAGCGGGATGTCCTTCAGCGGCGAGGCCGCGATGTCGATGTCCTTGAGCGGGATGTCCTTGAGCGGGATGTCCTTGAGCGGCGCGCCGCGGACGCCGATCCCGATGAGGGACTGGCCCGCCAGCGATGCGGCGTTCGGGCAGGCGCCGGCCTGGGCCTCGTTCAGGACGTAGCACCAGATGTCGGCATTGGTCGCCGTCGGCGCCGGCTCACCGGGCAACGGGTCGATGTGGACGCTGGTGATGTCGGTCCCACCGAAGGAGAACGCAGCGAGCGGAAGGTCGGCGAGGACGCTCCCGGACCAATCCACATCGGCCATCGTGATCGTGTCGAGAGCTGCCGGCCTTCCCGCTCCCGAGAGCAGATGGACCTGCTTCCACGTGACGTTCTGGAGCGGGATACCGGCCAGCACGGTCGAGGCCAGGAGCTCCTGCCACGTGTGGGGCGCCGTCGCGCGCTCGATGGGGATCGTCGACAGCGCGATGTCCACGGGCAGCGTCTCGAGCTGCAGCGATACGAGCGTCGTCTTCGCGAGTGGCGACCCGGACAGGTCGGAGCGCAGGATCGCGGCGCCCTGGAGCGGCCCCGAGCCGGCCGATGCGGTCACCGATGCCGGGACCGGTGGCGGCGGCAGTGGCGTTCCATCGGAGGCTTCGGTCGGATTCGGGTCCAGCAGGTTGGCGACGCCGGCGTTCGTGAACGAGCGGTCCTGCGAGACGTAGTCGGTCGTGTGGACGACCGCGCCGAACCCGTTTGGGTAGGCAGATTCGGCGTGCGCCGCCGGCGCGGAAGCCACAGGCGTCAGCCCGGACACGAGCGGGATCGCCGCAAGGGCGGCCGAGGCAAGCAGAGTGAGGCCGCGCTTGAGCACGCCGCGTGACGCCACGAGTCAGACCCTCCCAATCGCGGTCTCTGGCGACCGCGTATCGCAATGACAGGAATGCACCGGTCGGCGTGGCTCCCCACCGGTCAGGATCGACTCCGCGATCCCGCCGGGCCCTGGGACCGACCCCGAGAACCCTCGCTGCGAAAGGTACGGGGCGGTAGAGAGGGTTGTCTACACAGGATTCCCCCGGTGGCTGTCGGGTTTGCGACACTTGCCAGCGTGAGTCCCCCGGAACCGGTGCGTCCGCGCACCACGCCAACCCAACCGGATCCCGCGGCGTGGCCGTATGTCCCGCGGCTCGCGGTCCGCTGGCTGGCCGATCCGAGGCCGGTCGCGCACCGACGCGTCGAGGGGAGCCTGATGTTCGCCGACGTCTCCGGCTTCACGCGCCTGTCGGAGCGCCTCGCGCGGAACGGCCGCGTGGGCGCCGAGGAGGTGGTCGGCCTGGTGAGCGAGGTGCTCACCGCGCTGATCGCCGAGATCGAGGCACGCGGCGGGGACGTGCTCGTCTTCGCTGGCGACGCGCTCGTGGTCCTGTTCGACGGGGACGAGGCGGAGCGCAGGGCGGCGTCGACGGCGGCCTCGATCCGCCGCTGGTTCGAGAGCCGTGGGTCGATCCCGACCTCCGTCGGGCGGGTCGCGCTCCGGGTGTCCATCGGCGTCACCAGCGGCCCGGTGGATCTCGTCCTGGCCGGCGGCACGGCACGTGGGATCTTCGTGGCGGGCCGGACGACGACCGCGATGGTCCGCCTGGAGCGCGCCGCCGACGCCGGTGAGATCCTGGTCGACGACAGGGTCGCCGCGGCGCTCGATCCTGCCTGGCTCGGCGACGCGCGGAGCGGCGGCAGGCTCCTCCGGCGGTCGGCGGCGCTCTCCCTCGCCGGCCCGGCTCGCCCGACCGGCTCCGGACCGGGCAGCTCCCTGGCGGAGGGCGTCCAGACCGACGCGCCCCCGGTCGGCGTGGACGTCACATCACTCGTCCCTGCGCCTCTCCGCCCGTTCCTTGCCGGCGGCGGCGCGCTCGAGAGCGAGCACCGGCTCGCGACGATCGCGTTCGTCGTGGCCGGGGACCTCGACGACCGGCTCGAACGACAGCCATCAGCGGTGTCCGCCGATCTCGATGCGCTCTACCGGGCTGCGGCAGCCAGCGCCGATCGCCACGGGGTGACCCTGCTCGGCACCGACGTGACCTCGGACGGCGCGACGCTGTTCATGGCGGCCGGTGCACCGATCTCGACCGGGGACGACGAGGAGCGGATGCTCCGCGCGCTCGGCGAGATCCTGGCGATCCCGGAAGCCGGCCGGTTGCGACTTCGCGCTGGCGTCAATCGGGGCCCGGTGTTCTCCGGCGATGTCGGTGCCGCGCACCGACGGACGTACACGGCGATGGGGGATACGACCAACCTGGCCGCCCGTCTGGCGGCTCGAGCCGCGCCGGGCGAGCTGCTGGCGACCGCCGACGTCCTCGGGCGTTCGGCGGTCGAGTTCGCGAGCGAGGCCCTCGAGTCGTTCACCCCGAAGGGCAAACGCGCACCGGTCGTCCCGTACCGTGTCGGGCGCCAGGTCGGGCGTCGCGCGCTCATGCCGACCCGGCTGCCGCTGGCGGGCCGCGATGACGAGCTCGCGCGCCTCAGGGAGGCACTGGATGGCGCGGCGCGAGGGGCCGGACGGACGGCGACGATCGTCGGGGAGGCCGGCTCCGGGAAATCACGACTGACCCAGGAGCTGCTGACCGGCGCATCGATCGGGGGTCGCCTTGTCGCCCGCTTCACGCCCGCCGATGAAGGAACCCCGTACGGCGGATTGCGCGACAGCCTGCGCGAGCTGGCGGGGATCCCCGAGGAGGCGGATCCCGCGGCCGCCGGCGAACGCCTCTCGGAGTGGGTCGATGGTCTCGCCCCGGCGATGCGGCCATGGCTCCCGCTCATCGCCATCCCATTCGGCACGACGCTCCCCGAGACACCCGAGGTGGAGCGACTCGCTCCGGCCTACCGCCGCGACCGGCTCCACGCCGCGATCGCATCCGTGCTCGAGCACGCACTGCCTGCTCCCGCCGTCTTCGTTCTCGAGGACCTTCACTGGGCAGACGAGGCGTCATGGGCCCTCCTCACGGCTCTTGCCGAATCTGAGGAAGCGGCCTCGTGGCTCGTCCTCGCTCTCCAGCGCCCGGCGGAGCGGACGTTCGGCGGTCCGGGAGCCATGCGGATCGACCTCGGCACCCTCGACCCGGACGCCGTCCTGCGGCTCGCGCTCGATGCGGCCGGCGGGTCGCCGCTCTCGGACGCGGACCTGGCCGCGATCGTGGAACGGGCCGCCGGCAACCCGCTCTTCGCTCGGGAGCTGGCCGTCGTCGCCGCGCAGCAGGGGTCGACCGAGGCACTCCCCGATCGTCTCGAGACCCTGCTCACGAGCCGGATCGACCGCCTGGATGGCCCCCGTCGCGCCTTGCTCCGCCGGGCCGCGGTCCTCGGCCGGACGGTCGACCTCGAATTGCTCGACGAGGTCCTCGCCGACGAGGAGGACGTCCAGCACGACCTGGCGGCCTGGGCCGACCTCGAGGAGTTCGTCGCGTGGGCTGACCCCGCGCGGGTCCGATTCCGCCACGACCTGGTCCGGGACGCTGCCTACGAGGGCCTGTCGCATGCCCGGCGGCGGAGGCTCCACGCCCGCCTCGCGACGGCGATCGAACGGCACGCCGGGGACGACTCGGACGAGGTCGCCGGGGTCCTCGCCCTCCATTTCGAGCGAGGCGGGGTGCTCGAGCCGGCGTTCATGTATGCCCGGCGCGCGGGCGACGTCGCGCGGACCCGCTATGCGAACGTCGACGCCGCCGCTCAGTACCGGCGCGCGCTCGCGTGTGCCGCGGGTCTGCCGGAGATCCCGCCGGGTGAGGTCGCGACGGTGGCCGAGTCACTCGGCGATGTCGCCGAGCTCGCGGGTCGGTATGACGAGGCGCTGCGCGCCTACGCGCGAGCGCGTGCCGTGCTACGCGCCTCAGCCGGCTCCGGAGCCGATGAGCTGGTGCTTGCGGACCTCGCCCGCAGGACCGGGATCGTCTGCGAACGGGCGGGGCACTACGGGACGGCGCTTGCCTGGTACTCGCGGGGGCGTCGCCGGCTGGAGGGCCTCGGAGGGCGCGACGCCGAGGTCCTCCGGATCCGACTCGACTTGGACCGGGCGGGCATCCGCTTCCGGCAGGGCCAGTACGGCGCCTGCGTGCGCGGTGCCCTCCCTGCGGCGGCCGCCGCGGAGCGGATCGGCGAGCGGGCCCTGCTGGCCCACGCCTACTACCTCCTCCACGCCGCGTACGGGGATCTCGGCAGTCCGGAGGTCGCGCGGTACCGCCATCTCGCGCTCCCGATCTACGAGGAGGTCGGTGACCTCGTGGGGCAGGGGAACGTCCTCAACAACCTCGGGATCGAAGCCTATTTCGAGGGGCGCTGGGACGACGCGCTCGAGCTCTACGCCCGCAGCAAGGCGGCCAAGACGCGCGCCGGCCTGGTCGCCAACGTGGCCACCCAGTCGAACAACGAAGCGGAGATCCTCTCCGACCAGGGTCGCTTCGCCGAGGCGGAGGCGCTCCTTCGCGACGCGCTCCGGGTCTGGGGAGCGGCGCGGTACGAGCTCGGCGTCGCGCTCGCGACCAGCAACCTCGGGCGCGTGGCCGCGCGCGCCGGCCGACACGAGGACGGTCTGGAAATCCTCGCGGACGCGGCCGATCGATTCGAGAGGATCGGTGCCCGCGGCTATGTGGATGAGACCCGGGCGCGGATCGCCGAGTGCCTCGCGCTCGCCGGGCGCACGCAGGAGGCCGAGGCGGTCGCCCGCGAGACGCTCGCCCGGGTCCGTCGCGAGACGGCGACGAGCGTCCTCGAGGCCCAGCTCGAGCGGACGCTGGGTTGGTGCGCGCTCGAGCGCGGCGATCCCGAGGCCGCCGACGCTCATCTCGAGGCGAGCCTCCTCGCCGCCCGGACGCTCGAGGCCGAGTTCGAGGTCGCCCTCTCGCTCCGTGCCTGGCTGGCGATCCCTCGCTTCCCGGACGACGTGACCGACCGGCGCGTCGAGGCCGAACAGGAGGCGGCATCCATCCTGGCCGGGCTCGGGGTCCTGACCGTCGCGGAACCGACGTTGGGGTGAGGCCCGTCAGCTCTTCGAGGCCGCTGCCCCCAGTTCGGCGATCTGGGCCCGTGCCGCCGCCACGAGCTCCGCGTTCGTACTGGCGTGTCCGTGCAGACCCCAGCCACCTTCGGGCGCTTCGGTGAGGAGCACCCACGTACGGTCGGCGAGCGTCGGATCGCCCGCGGCATCGGCCACGATCGACGTGAGCCGTGCCACGACCGCCAGCTGCTTGTCACGGTCAAGCGCGCCGGCGTTGGTCAGGACCTGCACGCGGACGTAGGAGCTGTCGCCGTTGACGTTCGAGATGGACGCTGCCGGAAGGTCATGGACGAACGCCGCGGTGTTGTCGCGGAACATCGGGATGTCCGGCACGCCTTCGACGCTCATCACGGCGGAGGCGAGGTCGCGAGCCAGCGTGTGCGTGTCGCCAAAGGTTCCGGTCTTGGCGTAGACATCGATCATCGGCATGGTCTGGCTCCGTCCTGATAGGGTCGTCTAGATGACGCCCGTCATCTAGATTGCAGGATGACGACCGTCATCTACGCTGTCAACACAAACGCGAGAGGAGAGCCATGGGACATTCGCGAGCGGACAAGCGCCAGCACCACGAGCAGATCGTCGGCGTCGCAGCGACGCGCTTCCGCGAGGACGGGATCGACAGGGTCGGGGTGGCCGAGCTGATGCACGAGGCCGGACTGACGCATGGCGGTTTCTATCGACACTTCGAGACGCGTGACGAGCTCGTGGCCGAGGCGGTCGAGCGCGCGCTCCACGACGGCGGGCAGGCGATGGCCGCGGTCGCCGCATCGCCGCACGATCCGCTCGCAGCGGTCATCGATGCATACCTGAGCACGACCCACCGCGACAACCTCGGGACGAGCTGTGCCGTCACCACGCTGGCGGCCGATGTCGCACGCGCCGATCCGAGGGCACGAGCCGCATACACCAGCCAGGTCGGCGTCTACATCGAGATGCTCATCGGCCTGCTGCCGCCCGGACGTGACGATCGGCGGGCCACGGCGATCACCGCGCTGTCGACGCTCGTGGGCGCGGTGTCGATGGCGCGAGCCGTCGACGACGAGGCGCTCTCACGGGAGATCCTTGCCTCGGCTTCGTCCGAGCTGAAGGCACAGCTGCGCTGAACCGCGGCTGGGAGAAGGGAAGTGGAGCGGGAGACGGGGTTCGAACCCGCGACATTCAGCTTGGGAAGCTGACACTCTGCCAACTGAGTTACTCCCGCTCGGGAGAGGCCGAATTCTAGCGCAGGTGTTGGGGCGGGCTCAATGGCCGACCGCCGGGATATCCGTCCACAGGCGCGAGTCGAAGACACCGGCGACAGGGACGCCGCCATGCTGGAGGTCCCAGCCGCGGAGCACGCCCTCGCGCTGGAAGCCGGCTCGCTCGACCATCCGCTCGGACGGCTCGTTGCCGACGATGATGAAACAGTCGAGGCGGAAGACCGCGGTGCGCGCCCGCAGATGTCCCACCGGATGTCGCGCACGCGACACTTCGCCAGCATCAGGCGCCGCTACAGTGCGCTCACCGTGGACGAGACGCCGCTCATCCGGGACACTGCCGTCGAAGTGGATGCCGCACGCTTGGCCGAACTGCGGGCGGGCGACGTCCTTTGGCAAGAGGACGACACGCTCGCAGGCCAGCTCCGCGCTCTCGTGGGTGTGCGCTCGCGGGCGGTCGACATGACTGCTGACGAGCTGGACGCCCGGGTCCAGCTCGAAGGCCCAGCATCACGGCCGGGCTCCTGACATGACGCTCCCTCCCGGTCCCGCAGCGGACGCGGCCGGCGAGGCGACGGCCGCTCTTCCGATGCCCGCTGGCACGGTGACGCTCCTGTTCACCGACATCGAGGGGTCGACCCGCCTCCTCGACCGCTTGCGCGGCGAGTACGCACAGGTCCTCCAAGACCAGCGCGAGCTGCTGAGAGCGCTGTTCGAGCGCTGGCAGGGTCACGAGGTCGACACCCAGGGCGACTCGTTCTTCGCCGCGTTTCCCAGCGCACAGCAGGCCGTCTCCTGTGCCACCGACGCGCAGCGAGCACTGGCCGCCCACGTCTGGCCGCGCGGCGTGACCGTCCGCGTTCGGATGGGTCTCCACACGGGCGAACCGGTCGTCGCGACGACCGGCTACGTGGGCATGGATGTCCATCGCGCTGCCCGAGTCGGGGCGGCCGGCCACGGGGGCCAGGTCCTGCTCACGCAGACGACGCGCGATCTGGTGGCTGACGATCTGCCACCCGACACATCGCTCCGTGACCTCGGCGAGCATCGCCTCAAGGACCTGCGCTGGCCGTTGCGGATCTTCCAGCTGGACATCGAGGGCCTTCCGACCGACTTTCCGGACATCCGAACGATCACCGCCAACGACGAGCCGCCGACCCCGGGAGAGGCGCCCTATCGCGGGCTCCAACCCTTCGACGGCGGGGACGCACGACTGTTCTTCGGACGAGAGGCCACCACGACGCGCCTGGTCGAGGCCCTGGCGGCGTGGCCACTCATGGCCATCGTCGGCGCCTCTGGCAGTGGCAAGTCATCCATCCTCCGGGCGGGTCTCATCCCGGCGGTCCAGGGCGATAGTCGTCGTGAATGGCAGACCCACCTGCTGACGCCCGGAGCGCATCCACTCGACAGCCTTGCAACGGCGCTCGCGTCGGACGCTTCTGCGGCGTCAACGGCGCTGCTCGTCGACGACTTCCGGCGCGACCCCAGGAGCTTGCGATTGCACATCAATCGGATGCTCGCGGCCACGCCTGACCCGCGCGGTGGTCGGCGCAGGCGAGGAGGGCGCGTCCTCGTCGCCATCGACCAGTTCGAGGAGGTGTTCACCCACTGCCGTGACGAAGTCGAGCGCCGGGCGTTCATCGACAACCTGCTGACCGCGGTGGACCTGGCGGCGCCGCTCGGTTCGGGTATGGCCGTCCCGCTCCCTCCCGACACCAGCGCCGTGGACGGCCCGGCCATCAAGGTCGTGATCACGCTGCGGGCCGACTTCTATGCGCACGTGGCGCGATACGAGGCCCTACGCGATGCGATCGCCGCCCACCAGGTGTACATCGGCTCGATGGACGCTGATGAGCTGCGCCGCGCCATCGAGGAGCCGGCCGTCCGCAATGGATGGGATCTGGTGCCCGGCCTCAGCGACCTGATGCTGCACGACGCGGGCGAGGAGCCCGGCGCCCTCCCGCTCCTGTCCCATGCGCTCCTGGAGACATGGCGCCGACGACGCGGCACGACCTTGACCCTGCAGGGCTATGCCGGTTCGGGTGGGGTCCGGGGAGCGATCGCGACGACCGCAGATCGGGTCTATCTCCGTGAGCTGTCGGATGAGCAGCGCCGGATCGCGCGGAGCATCTTCCTGCGCCTGACGGAGCTGGGCGAGGGAACGCAGGACACCCGTCGCAGGGTGTCGCGATCCGAGCTCGTGCCCGCGGACGACCCGGTCCGGGCGGTCGAGATCGATCACGTCCTGGGCATCCTCGCGGACGCGCGGCTGGTGACGATGGCCGATCAGACGGTCGAGGTCGCCCATGAGGCGCTCATCCGGGAGTGGCCCACGCTTCGCGAGTGGCTGGGCCAGGATCGCGAGGGTCTGCGTCTGCACCGACGCCTGACCGACGCGGCCGCCGAGTGGGAGGTCGCCGAGCGGGATCCCGGCCTGCTGTATCGCGGCGCTCGGCTGGCCCAGGCCGTCGAGTGGGCGGGCTCACACACCGCGGAGCTCAATGCGGGTGAGCGGGCGTTCCTGGACGCCGGGCGCGAGCAGGCTGACACCGAGCAGTACGAGCGCGAGGCGACCCGGCAGCGCGAGCTCGCGGCGGCCCAGGCGCTCGCCACCGCCGAGTCGCGCCGGGCGGAGGAGGCGGCCGGTTCCGCTCGACGCCTTCGCCGTCGAGCGATGCTCCTGGCGGCCGTTGGCATCGTGGCGGTGGCGCTTGCGGGCTTTGCCGCAGTGGCGCGACAGGACGCGACCAACAGCTTCGCCAATGCCGAGAGCCAGCGGCTGGGCGCGGAGGCCAACGTCAGCCTGTACCGGGGCGAGAGCGCCGAGCTGGCCGCCCTGCTGGCCATCCGGGGTCTCGAGTCGCAGTACACGCCACAGGCCGACGGCGCATTGCAGCGTGCGTCGCGATACGAGTTCAGCGACCGCATCTTCTCGTTCCCGCCCGGAGCGGACGGCATCGCCAAGCCACTCACGCGCGTCCTCGGCGTCGATGTCTCGCGGGATGGCCGGTCGCTCGTCGCCGCCATCGACGACGGCAATAGCTACGTCCTGGATCTGGCGCACGACGGAGCGCTCGTCTACACGCTGCCCAGTGCCACTGGATCGGTGAATACGGCCGCCTTCTCACCCGACGGCACCGTGGTCGCTACCCTCGATGCGAGGCTCCATGTCTGGGACATGGCGACCGGCAAGGAGCGATGGTCGGCGCCGACCAGCTTCGCGGGTCTGGCCAGACTCACCTTCTCGCGTGACTCGACGGAGGTGGCCGCGGTCCAGGCGACGGGCGCCAGCCTGTTCGATACCAGCGATGGCAGCGTCATCGGCCAGGTCCCGAAGGCGGACAACGTCGTGATGGCGCCAGACGGAGAAACGGCCTACATCGTCATGAATAAGGTAGGCGGACTGTGGGACCTCCGATCCGGCACCCATCTACGGGACCTCAGCGGTCCGGACACGGTTTCCAACAATTACGCCGCGTTCTCGCCAGACGGTCGTCTCCTGGCCACCTCGGCTTTGGACCACACGATCCGCCTCTGGGATGTCGCCACGGGCATGCCCGTCCGGACGCTGACCGGCCACACGGAGATCGCCTTCCAGCTCATCTTCTCGCCCGATGGCGCGACACTGCTCAGCGGCAGCCTCGACGGTACGGCCCGACTGTGGGATGTGGCGACAGGTGCGACCCTGCGCACGTTCGTGGGCCACACAGCTTCGGTCTACGCGGATGGATTCACGCCGGACGGGAGGTTCGCAGTCACCGGTGGAAAGGACGGCACGGTGCGATTCTGGGACGTCACCGGACCCGTCGAGCGAGACACACTCCTGGGAGCGACCTCATTCACGTACGGCATGGCGTGGTCGCCGGACGGCAGGCAGTTGTTCGCCGGCAGCGGCGACGGCACGGCAAAGATCTGGGATGTCGCAACGCAGACCGTGACGCACGTCCTGACGACCGATCAGCGCATCGACGCAGCGGCCTTCTCGCCGGATGGTCGCATGCTGCTCACGGGCCCGGGAGACGGTCCGAGCGTCCTGTGGGACCCAGCCACTGGGACACAGATCGGCGAGCTCCAGGGGTCTGGCGGTGGCAAGAACGGAGCGGCCATGGCCAGCTTCAGCGGGGACGGGAAATGGGTAGTCGCGCCCCTGCCACTGCTGACCAACGCCGGGCCACCGGCGGTCGGGATCTGGGATGTCGACACCCGCCAGTTGCTGCGGCGGTTCGAAACCGATGGCGTGAGCGGTGGAGCGCTGTCGCCCGATGGGTCTCTGCTGTTCACTTTCGCGGATGGCCCGGTCGTGCCCAACGGCACGATCTGGGACGTAGCGACCGGCACGAAGCTCCGAACCGTCGCGGAGCCTGCCGGCATGATCGACGGTACGTTCTCACCCGACGGTACGACCATCCTCACCGTCGGTCGCGACGACGTCGGACACCTCTGGGATGCCGCCACCGGGCAGCAGCTCCACGAGCTGCGTGGTGACACGAACATCATGTGGCGCGGCATCTTCTCACCGGACGGTCGCTACGTGTTCACGACGAGCCAGGACAAGAGCGCGCGGATGTGGGATGTACGAACGGGCCAACAGGTGCGCTACTTCCCCGGACATGCCCTGTCGGCTGTAGCAGGTGTGGCCGTGTCACCCGATGGCAGCGAGATCGCCATCGGCAGCTACGACGGCGCCATCCAGCTGACCCCGACCAGTGGCGCGGCCCTCATCAGCCAGGTCTGTTCACGCCTCCGACGCGACCTGACCGCCGTCGAGCGCACCATCTACGACATCACCGATCCGGCGGCGACCTGCCGTGGCGGCTGATGCTGACCAACCTCTGAGGGCTTCTGGTCGCGCGCGCCTCGCCAGGCAGTCCCATCCGGGCTGACACTAGGCGAACCGCGGGCCGTGGCAGTACGCTGCTCTTGACTTCCCGCACGACGCCACGGCCCGCGTCAATGGCATGACTTGACAGCGCCGGAACCGTTGCCGTGCGCGGGACCCGGTCGGCGATCGTCCCGACCGCCGCAGTTCGACCGAACCGCCCATCACACTGTCGGGCATCGTCTCGTCCGAGTCGCCGCCCAACTAAATCTAAGTGCCGCCAATGTTGATCGCCGATCCCGAGATCCATTCCGTCCCGGCGCTTGTCGTCGGTGACCTCCGCCGACCGGCTATAGGGCGTGCCTTCGCGGCGACGCTCCTGTGTGCGCTGACGTTCGTTGCCTTCGCCTGGGCCAGCAAGGAACTGCCGTTCCTGAGTGACCGCGCACCGTGGCAGAACGACCCCTACGACGCCGTCGTGTCGTTCACGCTGTTCTTCGTCCCACTCGCGCTCATTCCGCTCCTACTCCGCGCATCACTCTGCCAACGGGACTCGCCGCTCCCGATGGCCCGCCTTGTCGGCGTTCTGCGCGCGTCGCGGGTCGTGCTCGGCGCCGTATTGGTGACCCTGGCGGCCGACTGGCTGAGCGTGATCCTTCGGGCCGACCAAGCGAGGTGGACCAGGGAGACCGCGATCCTCGTCGTCAGCCTTGCCGTCACGTCCCTGATTGCCGCCCACGCGGCTGCCGTCGTTCATGGCGCGGGAACCGCAACGGACGGGTGGGAGTCTGCGCCGGGTCCGGACGCCCTTGCCGATGTGTTGACGCTCGGCAGGCGGTGGGGCGCACGCCTCGGGCCGTTGAGATGGCCAGCCGTAGCGATGATGCGTGGGCTCGAGGTGCACATCGCGCCAACCATTCGCCGGTACCCTCTCACGACGGCGGCGCTGGGTTCGGCGACGTTCGGCGTGTCGATCGGCCTCCTCACGGCGCGAGAGGAAGGCGTCGCGCCATTGCTCGGGCTGGTGTTCGCCGTCGCCACTTGCGGGATGTTCGCCTTCCTCGCAGCGGGCGGTGCATACCTCGGCCTTATCACCAGGACGCAGCCGCTCGTTGGCACGCACCGTCGCCTCGCCGACGCCGCGGTCCTCGCAGCCGCCTCGGTCCCGATCGCCCTCGGTTTCCGCTCGTGGCTGTGGTGGCTCGTGGGTGCCACAGACGCCACTGCCGGCCTCACCGAGTTGGTTCGACTCGTCCTGGTGGCAGCAGTGACGACATTCGCGCTCGTCCTCGGTGTCGAAGCGGTCGTCGGCGTTCATGGGCACCCGCGGCGCGGGACTTGAACGAGCCGCCGGGTACCTGATGCGGCGTGGAGCAGGATTTCCGTCGGCTTCACATCGCCCCCTTTGGCGATGGCCGACGGTCCGGAGCCAGAACCGTAGCGATGACTGTCACCAGCGGCGATCCCGACCGCGTCCTTCCGCAGCCAGCCTGATCCGTGCCATCGGGGCCGCGGGCCCGGTACGACCACGTCGATACGTTTCGATCGGTCACAACGTCGCCGGGTGAGGGTCCCGGCCGCGCATCAACCCACGTTCGGTTTTGCTCGCTTGGTCGGCTTCGGCTTGAGGGCGGAGACATAGGCGTAGCTGGCGCGAAAGTACGGGCTCAGCTGCTCCGTGTCGGCCAGCAGCCTGGCCGGGACGGTGACGTACTCCTTCTGCACGATGCCGTAGGCCTCATGCAGGGTTGCGGAATGGCGCTCGAGGAACTCCGCCCGTTCAGCCGGCGGCAACCGCAGGGCGAGCGTCCCGGGGCCGGAGAGGTAGCTGAACATGTGGCCGTTTACCGAGGTGTATGGCATGGTGGCGCCCTTGCGCGCGGCCCCCTCCTGCGTCGCGATCAGACGGTCGTATGCCTCGAGCACGCCGGCAGGTATGGGTGCCGCTGTCCCGCCTTTGGCCATCTGCTGGCTCCTAGCTAGGTCGGCCGCGTCCTGAGTCGCAGCGACACCGCCCGTAGGGCACAATCCATGATGACGTGCTGAGGCGCGCGCGAAGCCACGAACTACCTCGAGCCGTCATCCGACGCCGAGTAGCCGGATCAGACCGCTTCCCTCGTCGGGTCGCTACTCGTCCTTGACCTCCTCGCTCGCGTCCTCGTCGACCTTGGGTCTCCCTTCCTCTTGCCCGCGCTCTTGCGCCGGCTCCTCTTTGCGCTCGGCCTCGAGATCCCGCCGCTCGGCCTCACGGATGCCTTCGTCCGGGTCGTTCAGTCCTGCACCGGTCATCGCAGTCTCCTTCGTGCCTCGTGGGTCAGTCCATCGGCTTTCTGACATGGAAGGACCGGGACGCCAGGGAGGCGACGTCCCGGTCTGTGGGCAGTCGTCTAGCGGGGGTTGCCTGTGGAACCGTGTCGGTCCTGCCCCGCGGTCTGCTGGTCGGACGTCTCCTGTCCTGTCACGGGAGACGACCCCATCTGACCGGCACTGCCCTGGTTGGCGGCCTGGGTATTGCCCTGACTACCGCCCTGGCTCTGGCCGCTCTGGCCGGTTCCGCCCTGGCTGCCGCTCGCGGGCTCCTGATCCATCCGCGGCTCGCTGGTCTGACCGCTGCCAGCCTGATCGGTGGCACTGGTCAGATCGCCTGAGCCCTGCTGGCCTGACTTGTCGTACATGCCGCCCTGCGGCTTGGTCTGGTCCTGCTGTCCCACGACGGACCTCCATCAGTGGTCTCCGATCCAGGAGACCGGTGGCTGGGAGTCGGCTCGTAATCTGCTCCGCACGGTCCTGGACGCACATCACAGGCGGATCGGCGGTATGACACGCGTCTCGCAACGCGTCACCGCCTGTGCAGCGCGGGCGCGGACCGATCGCCTGAGAGTGGGACAGGCCAGCAGTCAGGGCTCTCCACTATTCGCGGTACGCCTTCAACGCCCGGGCATACCGATCGCGCAACACCTCGAATTGCTCCATGAGTCGGGCCGCCTCCGGTGACGTCGCATCCACCTCAGCGAGCTCTCGCTCGACCGCTCGCCATTCGGCCAGGATCGACGCGAGATTCTCAGGCTCAGGCGTCGCCTCGATGGTGGGCAGGGTGGGGCCTCCACGACCTGCGATGTCACTGGCCTCCGCCTCTTCGTCGCGTGCCAGGTCGAGGACCGCTTCTGCCGCGATCCGGACATCGCGGGCGAGCGCGACGAACCCCGGATCCGTCGGGTGGACGCCGCGCTTCTTTCGTTCTCGAAGCGCGACCTCCTCGATGGCCAGCAGCAACCCGTCGGATGCGCCGCGGAGTCCATCGCGTGCGGCGTCGATGTCATCGGTCACATTCGAGCTCCACTGATCTCCTGTTCGATCGCGCAAGGACCGGCTCGCGTGGGACGTGACCGCGTTGCGGTCGCCGCCCCGAGATCGGGCTACCGAGACCCTTGTTTCCACCATGCCGATCTACAGGCGCGCGAATGACATGGGCACGATGCCCGCAAGGCGCTGATGACGATCTGTCGCGCCGATCTAGTGCGGCCGTCACCGGTGCGAGTGCCGGCTCTGGCGTCTGGGGGCGCCGCCAGCATAGCGGGCCGCGGCTCGTCGCTTACCTGCCCAGGCGAGCTTCGATCGCGCTGATCAGTTCGCGTCCAGCGGGCGATCGATGCGGGTGCCGACCCTGCGCTCGGCCGCGCTCCGCCGTGTTGGCCCATGGCCGCCCAACGCTCGACTTGACCGACCCTCCGATGCCGGTCGACGCACGAGCCGTGGGACGTTCGACGCTCGACCGGCATCTACCTGATGTGAATGCGCTAGCTGAGACCATCCCATGAGGAGCCGTTCGATGCGATATCCGTCGGTGGCCGTGAGGGCGAGCGTCGCCGCCTTGGTCGTTGTCTCCGTCGGAGCCTGTGCGGCGACGCCGACGAGTCCTTCGCTCCGTGAGACCACGCCGGCGGCCTCCGCGAGCGTGGCAGCCACGAGCTCGGCCGGCCATCGTGGAGTCGCCAGCGGCATCGACGAGTGCGGATCCGTCGTCGTCTCCGTCATACCCGGCCGGGGCGAAGATCGACGGCCGGATCCAGGTCGGCGAACCCGTCGCACCGCGCTGGTTCGCTGCCGACGACACGTCGCTCTGGGTCCACGAGCCCACGAGCCTGGTGCGCGTCGACCTGGCGACGTCCGCCGTCACAGGACAGGTCGACACGGGCCGGATGGAGTACGGCTATGCGGCGACCGGAGCAGGTTCCGTCTGGCAGACGGACTACGAGCACAACGCCGTCCTGAGGATCGATCCGGCCAGCGGCAAGGTCCTCGCGAAGATCCCGGTCGGGTTGCAACCGCTGGGCGTCGTCGTGACCGCGGGCTCGGTGTGGGTGGCCAACGAGCACAGCGGCTCGGTCACGCGCATCGATCCCGCGACCAACAAGGTTGTCGCGACGATCCCGATCAACTCGCCCGACTCCGCCGGGCCGCAGATCATGACGGCGGGACCGGGGGGTGTCTGGGTGGATGTCGACAACATGGGCTCGGTGGTGCGGATCGATGCCGCGACGAACAAGGTCGGGCTGGTGGTGCCGCTGAATGGATGGGTTGCCAGCGACGGCGAG
This sequence comes from uncultured Chloroflexia bacterium, assembly GCA_963813225.1. Lineage (GTDB taxonomy): Bacteria > Chloroflexota > Limnocylindria > Limnocylindrales > CSP1-4 > SPCO01. The sequence goes on from CAWEYB010000001.1 coordinate 1,010,477, forward strand.
CAGGTCTGGATCGCCGACGACGCGGGGATCGACGGGCTGGCGCAGGCCATCCGCATCGATCCGGACTCGGGCAAGGTCATCACCGCGGTCGACCTGGAGCAGGACCCCGGCGAATGCGGCTTGGCCGTCGGCCTCGGATCCGTCTGGGTCGCCACCGGCGGGTTGACACGGATCGACCCTGCGACGGGACGCATCGTCGGGCGCCTCGATCTCGGTGGCGATTGCGGCAACGTCGTCGTGGCGGGTGGCGCGGTCTGGGTCACGGCGGACGGTCAGCCGTACGTGGTCCGGATCTCGCCGCAGTGATCCTGGCCTGGCAGTCTGACGTCGACCGACCCTAAGATGCCCGTCGACGCACGAGCCGTGGGACGTTCGACGCCCGACCGGCATCTACCTGATGTGAATGTGCTAGCTGACACGATCCCATCCGGAGCGGAAGATCTGCTCGTTCGAGCGAGGGGCGGGGACCGCGCGGCGTTCACCGAGCTTGTCGAGCGGCACCACCCCGAGCTCGTTCGGATGGCCTTTGCGGTCACCGGAGACATCGACGCCGCCCGCGATGCGGCGCAGATCGCCTGGATCAAGGCATGGCAGCGACTGCCGACCGTGCGCGAGCCGGATCGCTTCCGTGCGTGGGTGATCGCGATCACCACGAACGAGGCCCGTCAGCTCGTGCGCGCGCGGCGACGACGGCAGATGCGAGAGCTCACGCCGGTCGATCCGGAGGGCGAGTCTGCCTCGATCGTCGCGACCTCAGCGGGTCGGCTCGACCTCAGTGAGGCGCTCGAGCGCCTGCGTCCGGCCGACCGCCAGCTCCTGGCGATGCGCTACCTCGCTGGCCTGACGGCCGACGAGATCGGTGTCGCCTGCGGGATGTCCGGATCCGGCGTCCGGACCCGCCTGTCCCGACTCATGGCTCGACTCCGCGAGGACCTTGGGGATGACTGACCGAAACGACCTGACCCCGTTCGAGCGACGCTTCGCCGACCAGATGGATCGCTACGTCGACGGTGCCATCGACCCGAAGCCAGCCTCGGAGATCGCAGATGCGGCGATGCGGCCGACGAGTCTCTGGTCGCGTGCCAGGCACGCCCCCAGGTCGCGTCACCTGTTGTTGTTCGGGTTGGCGGCGGCGCTGTTGGTCCCGGTCGCCGCCCTGGGCGGCCTGGCCCGGCTGTTCCCGACGCCAACGACGAACGACCTGGTCCGACGGTCCGACGACGCGAGCATCGTGCAACCGACGCGGAAGGTGGCGGCGACGTCTGGGTACACCGCCATCTACGTTCGGCGCAGCACCGGGGACGTGCACAGCGTCGACGTCGTCGCGGTGCGACCCGGCGGTGACGAGCTTCTGTTGAGGAACCTGCCCGATCCGATCCAGGGACACGGGCTCGTGCTGGGTTTGGGTGGCGCCGTCTCGGAGTCTGGCTGGCTCGAGCTTGCTGGCGTCAATGGTGACAACACCCCAACCTCGTTGATCCTCGTCGACCTGCGCGACCTGGCATCGCGACCGTGGGTCGTCGACGGGGCGACGGCCGACATCGGAGCGTCGTGGGGCCCGACCGGCCTCCTTGCCGCGAAGACAGCCGGTCCAGACCTCGTCGTCATCGATCCGGATGCCCACACGACGCGTCGAGTCGGCTTGCATGGGTACGAGCCCGGCCCCGACGGGGCGTCCATCTCCTGGACCGCGGACGGGCGCGGATTCATCAGCTCGAGCAGCACCGGAGGCTACGTGACGATCCCGCTCGACGGGAGCGAACCCGTGCCCGGTGTCGCCCTCGCTCCGAACAGGGACTTCAGCCGAGGCACGGGCGGCCAGTTCGGCCCGGACATGGCGACCCTCCAGGTGTGTGCCGATGAAGCGGGGGTGGAGTGCTCAGGCGGAAACGACGGCCGCGTCGAACTCGTCGACACCAACAGCACACAGACGATCTGGCGACCCGTCGGCGGCGACCACGCGCTGGCCGCCGCCTTCGCGACCGGTGGCGGCTACTGGCTGACGCTGGACCATGGTCACGGCACGCAGGTCGTGATGACGCGGATCGGGGGCACGACCCCGGATCTGACCGCGACCGTGGATCGTGCTGCCGACTGGCGGTCGGTCGGCGTGATCGGTGAATTCCCCGACCATTCGGCGGTCGTGGCCAACTTCGAAGATCGCACGGGTAGCCAGTTCGAGACGTTCATCGCGCCACTCGATGGCACCCCTCCGACACTCCATCCCGGGGCGTTGGCGGGCTTCGTGCTTGAGTCCGATCTCGCGACGCCCGCCGATGGCCGATACGCGGCGCCCGCGGAGTCGATGCCGACGACGGGTCGCGCCTACCCGCTACCGAGTCTCGACGCTCTGACCGCCGACGGCCTGTTCGAGGCCTTCAGTACGGCGGTGCTTGGCAAGAGCTCCCATGTCGCGGTGCCGGGCGATACCGCCGTCCATTCCTACGCCGTGAACCTCGACCGCAGTAGTGCTGCCGCGGCCTTCTACCTGCAATGCATCGGTCCTTCGAGCGCGACGGTCAGATGGTCGTCGTCCTCCGCCCTTACCAGCTCCTGCGTTGCCGACGGCGGTCTCAACGAGAATATCGGTGCAGCGGTACCGATCACGGTCGAGGCGACGGGCGACACGTGGTGGCGGGCGGTCATCTACTCGCATTAGCGTCCTGGATCGCACCCGAGCGACCCAGGCCTACCGCTTGCCCGTCGCCACGAAGTTCTCGAACGGGGTCCGACGCCGGTGGGATGTCGGCTGCTGGTTGACGTCGATGGCGATCCCGACGAAGACGGCGACGAGCAGGAGGACGACCGCGAGGACCGCCGCGACCCAGAACGCGAACCCCACCGCGACATACAGCAGGCCGAGGCTCGCTAGGAAGATGATCGCCTGCATGGCGACCAGCCGCACGGTCGGATAGACGGGATCCCTGGCGTGGCCGATCCGTCGATCGCGCGTGTCCCACGCCGTCCAGCGCCAGGTGCCGATCCTGGCCACGATCCCGAAGCCGAGGATCACCCCGACCGTCCCGAGAACCATCTGTCCGACCGCCGGGAAGATCAGGATCGCGGCGAGCGGTGCGAGGATCACATACGACGACAGGAACAAGACGATGGCCGTGGCGAAGATGCGGAGCGTCGCCCACCGGTTCGGATACCTCTTCGTCAGCACCGCGACGACGATGCCGATCCCGATCGCAATGAGGATCCACGGCAACACAGAGACCACGGCCGCATCACCGGCCGGCGTGGCGCCACCGATGAACCTCACGGCGGCGATGCCGATCCCGATGGCGAGCGGTGTGGCCGCGAGCAACGGACCCGATCCGACGAGGAAGCCGATCACCCGCGTCGACAGTCGCTCGGCCCCGACCCACGGCGCCGAACGCTCGGTCGGCGCGATAAGGGCGAACCAGGCGACGCTGGCGATCAGCGCGGCGACGACCCAGACGCCGACCTCCGCGAGCGTATCCGTCGGCCCGAAGTCCTGGAGGTTCAGGTCCCGGATGTAGTCGACAGGCTTCGTGATCAGGTCGCTACCGGGGATCGCGCTCCAGGCTGTTGCAAGGGCATCGCCGATGGCGGGGATGACGCCGTTGCCGATGGCAAAGGACGTGATGACGGCTGCAGTCGGGGCCATCAGGCAGAGCTGCTTCCACAGGGACAGGACTGACACACGCCGCCGCCGCCAGTTGGAGCGGAGTTCGTGCGCCCCCGTCGAACCGAAGAACGACGGCGTGTCGCTGGACCTGCCGATACCCTCGAGCCGCCGTAGCAGGGGGATCACGAACTCCTCGTCGTTGTCCCAGTACGCGCCGTGGTCCTGGCTGGAAGACAGCAGGTTCCAGATCGCCATGTTCGTGAAGCGCTCGGGAGGCAGGAAGAGGTCCGCGGCCGGCGCGTCGACCGGGCCTGTCGGCGCCGGGTCCCGCGATCCCCAGTAGTCGATCCAATCGAGGCGGGGCTGCGCGGCAGCGAGGGGCTCGTAGAGCAACTGGAAGCGATGGCGCGCCTGCTCGACGGGATCGCTCTCACCGCCCGAATGACCGCTGGTATCACCCGACGTGATGTTCCAGGCAAGGTTGAGACCCTCGCCGATCGTGATCAGGGAATGGACGTCGAGTGGGCCGCCGTCCATGTCCTGGCCGGCGTCTGCGTTGACGTCCGAACCAGGCACGCCCTCCGCGACCAGCGTGGTCCAGGCGACGATCGCACCACCCGAATGGGCGATGACCACGATCTCATCGCAGCCGGCAGTCTTGAGTTGCCTGATGGCCTCTGACAGGCGGTGGCGCACGCTCGACGCCTGTGTCGGCTCGGACAGCAGGACGAACACGTCACCGAACCAGTCGAGCACGAACCGGTCGATCGGGCGGGTCAGGGCCCCGTCAGCAAGCGGCCCGATCGGCAGCAGGGACTCGACCGAGCGGAGTGTCCCGTACAGCAGCAGGAGCAGGGCCGACAGCGCCTGGAGGTACACCCAGGCACCGACGGCGTTGAAGGCCCGGCCGAGAACACTTCCGGGTCGGCGGCGAAACCTTTGCATCCGCTCCGCGGCAGTCTCGAAGGTCCGGTGCTCCTCCGGGAGCGGTGTCCCGTCAGGTTCCTTCGATGCCGGTCGTGCCCGCGGGTCGTCCGTGGAGTCACGCGGCAGGATCGTCTTGACGATCCGCGGCACCGCCCCGTCCGGGCCGAGCCATTGCGCCATCTGGCCGAACGACGGGGGCGTGATCTCGTGTGCCCACCACGCCTCGGTCAGGACCAAGTGGATGGGTGGCTCGACACCCGGCGGATCCGGCGCCGTGACCTGGAGCTCGACAAAAAGGGGAAGGCCGCTGTCCAGATCGAGCTGGCTTTGAACCACCGGATCCCCGTTCTGGTCGGCGTCCACCCGGAAGTCGAACAGGACATGGGCGATGGCGCCGCCCCAGTCGTGCAGGATCTCGCCTTGGGCCTGCGATCCGATACCGTGCACGAAGACCACCCCGACATGCTGGGTGTCCTTCGGACATCCGAGCAGCGTGATCGGTGGAACGCCGGTGGCGAGCATCGTCGCGCGGAATTGTAGCGCGTCGGCGTTGTCGTGGCGACGTCTGCCGTTCGGAGGCGTTGGCCGCGGAGGAGATCCTGTCGCCTTCCCCCACCCACACCGCGACCGTCCCCTTCGCGACCGACTTGCCGTGACGAATTGGTGACGTTTGCGCGACGACCCCCTCCGTACGGTCGCATCGACACCCGCCGGCTCAGCGTCTTAAGGCGAGATCCCGGGGTCCGTGATCGAGGGGATCTGCGGTGCCGGACCTGGATCGAGGACCGAAGGCCGCGATCGACGATGCCATCCGGTCGACTGCGGACCTGGCGTTGTCCGGCGCCGCCGATGTAGCGCGGCTGCGAAGCGCGATCCTGTCGACGACCGCCGCTCGCCTAGCGAGTGGCTCGGCGAGCCTTCCGGGAGCAGGTCGCTCGATCCGGACCGGTGTGGCCGCCGCCGACCGACGAGCCCTGCTCCGCGAGTTGGAAGCGCCAGCCATCAGTGGCGAGGACGGCGCATCGGGAGAGGGCTCCCCCGTCGACATCATCCGGCGGGACGTCCGCGAGACCCTCCTCAACGGACAGTTCGAAGACAGGTTGGGCGGCCTCAAGGCCACCGAGCGCCTCGGCCCGTTCGAATTGATCGGTGGGATCGAGGCCTGGTTCGACCTGTTCACGGCCGTTCGCCGGGTCACCGTGCGCGACGGCTCGGTCCTTTCACCGGCGTTCGTCCTGACAGGCGCTCGCCGGCCGGTTCGGCGGGGCGCTCGGACCGTCGTTCGCCTTGACGCGGGGACGGTCTGGATCCGTGGCGACCTCCTGACAGCGACGCTTCCGGCAGGCGGGTACGTCGGGTTCCGCGTCACCGGCGGCTCTCTCGGGTTGAACGGCCCATCGACGATCGCGGCCGATGCCGTCGATATCGGCGGGACCCTGGATGGCTCGATCCGCCTCGATATCGCCAACGAGGCCGTCACTCCCGTCCCCGGCGGCTGCGACGATGCCAAGGCCGCCGTGACGCTGCCGCCGTCCATCACGATCACGTTCGGTGCGGGCGGCGTCAGCGTCAGCGGTGACGCGGGCGCGTGCGAGCTCTGGGGCGAGGCCTTCACGTTCGGGGCCCCGACCGGCACGTGGCGCTTCGTCGAACGCCTGTGGACCCTGGTTCTCGGGTACGACGTCGCCCCCACATCTTTCGACCCCGATCCGATCGGCGATGATCTCGTGACCTTCGCGGGAACCGGCGCGGTCGTGGCGGGTGGACTTGGGCTCCCGGTCGTCCAGATCACCGACCCGGCGATCCTCGGCGATGCCTCGCGGACGGCAGATTGGGTCCTGTTCGTCGACGGTCTCCGTGCGCGTTGGTACTCGCCGGACGTGCGGGAACACGACCTGGGCGAGGTGACCATCGAGGTCGGACCGTCCGGCGTGACCATCGCTGCCGAGGCGATCCAGCCGCTGATGCCAGCCGTCGCCCATGCCTATGACCTGTGGACCATCCGCGGCGCCGGTGACCATCGGCTGCCGTGGCGTCAGGTCTACGACGGGCCGTTCGCGATCCTCTACCGGTGTGACACCGTGACGGGCGAACGGCTGCTCGTCGACGGGCACGCGGATGTCGCCCTGGATCGGCCCGTCACCACGAACGGTGAGCCAGTCTCGTTCCGGACGGGACGAGGGATCATCCTCCTGAGCAGATTCGACGGAACCGTGACCGCCCAACTGGCCGCGTTGGCGATCGACGACGGGATCGTCCACCAGTTCGCCCTCGCCAACGCCCTCCTGTGGACCGCGACGCCGTGGATCGTGTTCGCCACCGGCCCGCTCATCGATTCGAGCGCGATCGACGCCGGCGACGCCCACCTCCTCCTCGGCGTCTATGGCTGGGCGCCGACCCTCCCGGATCCGTATGTCGCGACGGCGGCGATCCAGGGCCGCCGGATCGGTCGCGGGTCACCGCGATCCGTGCTCGCGTGCCAGATCGTATGGCCCCAGCCTGACGCGGCGAGCGTCACGTTCGCCGGCGCGCTCGGCGCAGGTGCCTCGCTCGTGGCGCGGCCGCGATCCAGCGGAGAGTCCCGACCAGCACGCAAGAGTGGTGGCCAACCGGGCGTCGGTCTGACCCAGGCGCAGCAAGACGCCCGAACCCATGATCGCCGGACTGCCGCGCTCGTCGACGCGGCTGCCTCGGCCGAGGCGAAGGGGCGAACGCGGCGCATCGCGATCGCGACCGGCGCGGACCGGAAGAGCCTGGCGGCGATCGATCGATCGCTGGCAGAGACCGTCGCCCAGGGCGCGGACGTCCTGCTGCTCGACGTGTCGACCAACCAGGACCTGCTGGGCGTCGCGCTGTCTGCCGGAGCGAACCGCGACGTGGCGTCGGTCGGAGCCTTGCCGGGGTCGCCCGGTTCGATCTCCGTCGACGGCCTTGCGATCCGATCGCCGATCGCGTCGATGCTCGTCGTGACGGTCCCGCAGGTCCAATGGGAGCCGGTGCGAACCCTCGACTCCGACCAGGACATCATGACGATGGGCTGGTTCCCGACGCCCCTCGCCTCGGCGACCGACGGCGGCCCGACGATCATCGGCGCGCGGTCGCAGCGATTGATGCCGATCATCCCCGAGGCGGCGCTCAAAGGCACCCTCGATGCCTATCGCGACGGGACGCCTGTCGGCGTTCGCACGACATTTCCCTTCGGGCTCGTCGCCGGTGTCCGGCTCCAGCCGGCCGACGCGCCGGACCGCAAGGCGGATCTGCTGGGACTGACCCGCCCGTCCTTCCCGGCGCAGCAGACGACAGGCGGGATCCAGATCACGGCCCAGGCCGAGGGCGGCCGGCCCGCGGACGACGGCATCTCCCCGATGTTCGCCGGGGCGATGCGACAGCTCCTCAACGGCGTCGACCTTTCATCTGGAGCGTCGCTCGGGCTGTCTGTGCTGGGCGAGACCCTCCAGCCGGCTGGCAGCGTGGAGACCGTCTTCAACGACGACATGGCTTCGCGTCCGCGGGTCCCGGTGACCCGGATCGACCTGTCGGGCTACGGCGGCTCGAACTTCAGCGACTGGAACAACCCGCTCGCTGCATTCGCCGAGGCGGCCAAGGTGCAGTTCCGGACGATCGTCGGTCGGAACGCCCTCGAGGTCGTGAAGGTCAACAGCGTCCTGCATCCGTGGGGGATCCGCGTCACGCGTTCGGTCACCATCGAGCGGCGTTCGGGCGGCGGCGTGATCCGCCGCGACAGCGGCTGGCAGGCCTTCACTCCGGGCCTCTTCGACTACCGCTACTTCGACTCGAGTCACTCGATCGTCGTCGCGCCCTATGTCTTCGACGCCGGCATCTTCCGTGGACTGTTCAACGTCCGCACGATCCGGCCGGCTCCGGGCGACGTGTTCGTGCATGGCAGCGCCACGCTCGTGCCGTACTACTTCGACGCCGACGTCGCGATCGAAGGGATCGATGGCCGGTCGGCCGCCAGCGGGATACTCGGCTGGCTTCAGACGACACCGAACGGGGTGCCGGCCGGCGCCGACGCGATCCGTGCCCTCATCGAGGCCCAGGGGCCTGTCGGAGGCCCAGTCGAGGCCTGGCTCGACTTCGGCGGCAGCGGGCTCCCGTTCCGGGCTCAGCGGATCGAGGTGGGCGTCGCGGACGACGGTGGGACACCGCTTTTCGTCGCCACGGTCCGCGGCGTGCCAAAGCTCCCGACGACAGGCAGCTGGTCGGTCGTCGTCCGCCCGGTCGCGAGCGTCCCGCCAGGCGGCGGCGAGGCATCGACCGTCGCCGACGATCGCGGAACGCCGATCGTCCGCCGTTATCCCGTCGCCTATGTCGCGGGTGACGACAGCGTGTACACGGAGCCACCGCTGGCAGGGACACCCGGCGACTACCGTCTGGCTGACGCTGCCGATCTGCTCACGCCGACGGCCCCGGCCAACGACTACGCGCTCATCCAGAGCACGCCGACCCATGCGTTCCTGTTTCCGCGTCCGTCGGTGGCGTCCGGTGGACCTCCACGGATCGAGAGTGGTGCTCGACCGGCCCTCGCGGACATCTTCGCCCGATCGACGTCGAAGGGCGCGTTCCCCCCGCCGGGTAACACGATCGAGCTGCCGCCCGGCGCCATCCATTTCGATGTCGGAGCGGCCGGCGAACTCGCCCTTTCCTCGCCGGTCTCGATCGTCAACCACCCGATCCCGCTCCGGCTCGGGGGCAGCACCGGCCATGGAACGGCGCTGTTCTACGACGGCGCATCCCTGAGTCTCGACCTCCAGGCGAACCGCTGGGAGGCCGAGTTCACCGGGCTCCGCATCTGGTCGGACATCTCCGGCGTCGAGCGGATCACGGGCGTCGACCTGCGGGTCGTCGGCTCGACGGAGCAGCGGTCCCAGATCGCGGAGTTCCGGTCGCTGCTGCTCGACGATATCGAGGAGATCCTCCAGTACCTGCCGATCGTCGGCGCTCGTGGCGTCCAGGGCCCGATCGATCTTGGGGCGACGAACGCCAAGCACGAGCTGAAGGTCGAGGCAAAGGTCGAGGTCAGCATCCCGAAGCAGACCGTCGCGTTCCCGGCGGGCGCGGGGATCGTCCTCAAGCTGTCGGTCACCTCGAGCGCCGGCATCGACCTCGCGACCGGTGGGCCGAAGGCGAATGCCGTCTTCGGCGCCGAGCTCGACGGCAAGATCCCGGTCCTGTCCATCGGGGTCGTTGCGGTCTTCATCATCGTCAGCGGCAAGATCACGTTCAGCCTCACGTCGGTGTCCGGAGCCGTCACGGCCGAGAAGCTCGACCTCCTCGCGTTCGTCGGCGTCGGCGTCGAGGGCAAGATCGGGCCGTTCAAGGCGTATGCCTTCCTCGGCGTCGGCTTCGTGTTCGAGTACGACGCGGTCGCCAACGTCCCGAAGTACGGCGGTCTCGTGGCGCTCGAGGCCGGGGTCGACCTCGTGATCGTGGCGGTGAAGATCCGCGCGGAGCTCAAGGGGCTCGTGTACTCGGCCGGCGGCAAGACGAAGTGCGACTACAGCGGCTCGGTCAAGATCGAGGTGGAGATCTTCCTCATCTTCTCGATCAGCGCCAGCTACGAAGTCAGCGAGACAACGACCTTCTAGGAGCAGGCGATGGCCACCCCGAACAAGCTGACGCTCGTTCCCTATCTCCAGCACTGGGACCATCTGGCGCGGACGGTGTCGATCCGCCTCCTGGTGGCGCCGACCGGGGACCCACTTTCGCCGCTCGTTCCCGCGCCGGCGGGCGTCCCGGCGTTCGCGGACGCGGGCTTCGCGTTCTCGGTCAGCCTATCGGACAGCGCGGCGGCCCTTCCGCAGCGCGGAGCCGTCGATCAGGTGGTGATCCTGCCGGGTGGCGGTCCGACCATCACCCACCCTCACTCGCGGCCGATCTTCACCGCGATCAAAGAAGCCCTCGAGATCCCCGATACCCCCGCCGCCGACACGTTCTCGCCGCAGGACAGGGACCTCGGGCGCCAGCTGCGCAAGTACCTCCCGGTGAGCTACCGCCAGTCGTTCGGATTCGTCAAGCCGCGGACATCGTTGGCGCTGATCGACGACACGTATCAGTGCTTGATGCGGTGCCCGCCGGATCCGGTCGTCCCGCCGCCGCCGATGGTGATCGGCTGGGGAGAGGCCATCGCCTTCGCGATGCGCCAGCCACGCCTCGCCGAGGCACTGGGCCTGATCGTCGAGCTCGACATCCCGCTCGACGCCGCCCCACGTCTCGAGCACGGCGGATGGCTCTGGGTCGACCTCGCGCCGTCGAGCGACTATGCCGCCCAGGCCTCGACTGCCGGGTTCCTCCGGACGTTCGCGACGCGCGTGCCCGAGCTGCCTGTCGGCACCGGACGACCCGTCTTCACCCCTGTCGTCGTCCCGGTGTCCGCCGATGCGACAGCGGCTGCGTCGCTTGGCAACTTCGACAAGGTCTTCATCGAGGCCGTCCGTTTCGACGACGGCTTCTCGAAGATCGTCCACGCCCGCCAGCCGCTATCCGCAGACATCCTCGACGAGTCGGGCGACGGTGCTCCGATCGGCCGCGACGAGGGCGTCCAGCTCGGCTGGGATGACGAGGACATCGTCGAGGGCCAGAACCGGGCCATGGGGGCACCCCCCGCCGGCGAGGATCCCGTCTTCGCGCCCCGCGGCATCTTCGGCTATCGGGTCGACGTCCGCGCGGCAGGCGGGACGACATGGACCTCGCTCTCGAGAGTCGAAGCCGGACTCGACCTCGGCGTCGACCTGGGGAGCGCCGTCGAGGAACGCTGGACGGAAGTCGCGCCCGGCGAGCACAGTGGCCAACTCTGGCTGCCGGCCTGGTTCGTGAACTGGCGCGGCGGTTCGCTGATCGCCTCGACGGTCGACGATCAGCGCCTGATGAACACGCCGCCGGGCAGGCCACAGCCGCTGGTTCCGGTCGACGCGGATGACGTCGAGCTGCGCTACGGCCGGAGCTACGAGTTTCGCGTCCGGCTCGCCGACCTGACCGGCGGCGGGCCGGAGACGGGAGACTCCCCGGTCCGGATCGGCGAGGCGCCGGTGACGCAGCTCCGCATGAAGCGACACCGTCGGCCGAGCAACGTGGTCGTGGACGTCTACTCACCACCCGCGGACGGGTCGGTGGCCAGCCTACGGGTCCGTCGCCCGCGCCTGGGCTATCCCGAGGCCGTCTTCGCCGCCGGTGCCCCCGCCCGGACGGCCCTGCTCTCCCAGATCGCGGCCAACGACACGGGCGTGCCCGCAGATGCTGTCGCACCGACGATCGCCGACCCGGATGCCATCTTCCTCGACATCCAGGTGCTTGTGCGTCCTCCGGCTTTTGACCCGATCGCGGACGTCGAAGGTTTCGTCGAGTGGTATCGGACGACGCGGGCCTTCCCGACCGACCCGGACACCGCGCTCGATCTGGCGTTCGACTGGCTCGACGCCGCCGACTACGCGAGCCTCGACGTGTCTGCGCAGCTCGGGGCAGACGGGACCGTCACCGGTCCACTGACGGTCGTCACCGCGCGTGATGTCCGGATCGCGATCCGGGCCCTCGGCCGCAACGATCTCACCTACTTCGGCAGCCAGGCCGCGAGGTTGGGTCCAGTCGTCGATATCGACCTCCATGCGATCGCGAGCGCAGCCGCGGAGACCGGGATCCTCCGTCCGCTCGCGCCGTCGGACGAGCTCAGGAGTGTGTTCCTCCGCCCCGACCCGATCGGGTCCCGCGCGGAAGTCCGGGCGGTCGTCGCTCAGAACGAGTCGTCGCCTGTTCTCCTCGGACGCCTGGCCGCGGCGCTCGATCTCGTCGCCGACGGTCCGCTCCTGGCCGGGCGGCCCGGCGACCGGATCGTATTCGGGTGTGCCGGGTTGACGCACCATGCCGCACCCGATGGTTCCAGCATCGAGCTCGGGAACCCAGAAGAGCTCGCCGGTCAGTGGATCAACGCTGTCCAGGTGGTCTTCGACCGGGATTGGACCTGGCGCGGGGCCGGCTCGCCGACGCTCCAGCTGACCCGAACCGTGGGGCTTCCCGACGCTCCCGGCGCGATCGACCAGACCATCGGCGTCGGCACGATCGAGCTGATGAACGCGATCAACGTGCAGGCCGCCAACGACGCCGATCGTTCCTCGATCCGATTCGTGTTCCTCGACGCGCTGCCGCCACCGATGGGTCCGGACGGGCTGCCCTACGAGGTGGACGTGGCATATCGGTTCCGCGTGCGGTTCGAAGGGGGCGGTGGCATCGAGCGGACGATCGCCACGCATCTGCCGATCGTCACGCCGCCCACCCAGGCTCCGAAGGTCGTCGCCGCCGGAGTGACGCTCACCGCGTACGAGCGCGACTCCGAATATGCGACCACCGGGTCACGGGTGCGGCGCCTCTGGCTCGAGTTCGCCGAGCCGACGGCCGACAAGCGCGACGCCTACTTCGTCCGCGTGCTTTCGAGCGCGCCGGACCCTCTGCTCCTGCCCCACGCGGAGCCCGTCGCCGACCCTGCCGTCCTGGAGCAGACCCCCCTCGATCCGGAGCTCGTCCGGATCATCACGCCCGGGCCAGGTCCAGGATCTCGCCGGTCTCGCGACGATGCAGCGGCTGGAGCCGAGCCCCAGTAGCGACCGGCACTTCCTCGTGCCGCTGCCACCCGACGTGAGCCCAGGCTCGCCCGAGTTGTTCTCCTTCTACACCTACGAGATCCGGGTCGGGCACGACCGCGGACCGGTCAGCGATCCACTCTGGTCGACAGCGCAGGGGCGGTTCGGCGAGAGCCTCGTCCTGTCGGGGGTCCAGCATCCTGTTCCCGAGCTGAGCTGCTCGATCCTCCCCGAGACGGACGGCGCGATCCGGATCCGAGCGCCCTACGCCACCCCTTACATCGGGCTGCGACGCGTCCTGCCCCAGCCGCCGAATACCGAGATCTGGGTGGTGCTGTACGCTCGGGTCGTCCAGGCCGACGCCGCGACGCGGCGAAATGTCCAGATCGACCTGCGCCGGCTCGCGCCGATCCGTGAGCACGTCGACCGTGGGGTTCCGCTCCTCGCGTCAGGCGAGATCCGTTGGTCGGGAACCGAGGTCGAGGCAGCGCTGGCGAGCGCTGGGCTGCCCGACGACACGCCGATCAGCGCGCTGGCCATCGAGCTTCTGCCCGAGCCGAATGGCAGCTTCGACGACCCGCTTGGTGGCGATCTCGGCCAAGTCCGGATCCTGCGCACCTCGCCGCTGGCGGCCGTCGAGCGCGACTGCTGTTCTTAGCAGAGTCCATTGGCGATGAGCCACTCGAGGTCGGCGGGCGAAGCGCGAGTTGATCGGGTCTATTCGAGGTGAAAGACCTCGTCGAGCTTGTGGTGGAAGCCCGTCGCCGGGTCGGTCAACGGGTCGATCAGGACACCCATCGACGCCTGCCACCGACCATTGATATCGCTCGCAGCCAGGTATTCCTGGAAGCGGTGCAGGTCGTCGACCTCCAGGTAGCCGAACAGGTCCTCGCCGTCGCTGGAAGATCGAATAGTTCCGAGCGCCCGCCGCCTTCAGCTCGGCGAGCATCTCCGGCCAGACGGCTGCATGGCGCCGGCGATATTCCGCCTCGGCCCCTGGGAGCAGCCTCATCTCGAAGCCGATCCGCTCCACTGATCGCCTCCTCACGTGAGGCGGCCCCGGGACCGGATGGTCCCGGGGCCGCCGATCTGGTCCGCGTCATCCGCGGTCCGGGTGCCCGGTGGCGTCTCCACGACGCGCCGGATCAGGACCTGCGGCCGATCAGGACGGACCCCAGTTCTGGGCGTCGATGTTGTCCTTGTTGAACGTCAGCGGCGGGCCGAGGATGATCGTGTTGTCAGCGCCGATCGTGTACGGCTGGCCGTTGTTGAGGCTCGGGACCGTGAGGGTCTCGCCCTGCTTGCCGGTGATCGTTCCCTTGACCAGGGCGTCGGCCACATACATGGTCAGGTAGCCGAGGTCCGGAACGCTCCACAGCCCGAACTCGGGAGATGTGCCGTCCTTGACGTAGGTCGCCATCTGCTTCGGGAAGCCGAGGCCGGTGACCTTGACGCTGTCCGACTTGCCCTGGCCCGACACGACCTGGGCCGCCGCCAGGATGCCGACCGTGGTCGGAGCGATGATCACCTTGAGGTTCGGGTGGGTCTGGAGCAGGCCCTGGGCCTGCGTGGTGCTCTTCTGCGGGTCGTCGTCACCGTAGACGGTGTCGACGAGCTTCAGGTTCTTGTACTTGTCGCCCTGCAGGACGGTCTTCATGTTGGCGATCCAGCTGTTCTGGTTCGACGCCGTTGCGGCCGCCGAGAGGATGGCGATCTCGCCGGTGCAGCTCGGTGCGAGGTCGCACGCCCAGTCGGCCATCGACTGGCCGATGAGGTTGAAGTCGGTCTGGTTGACGAACACGTCATAGGCGCCGACGGCCGGACTGGAGTCATAGCCGACGACCTTGATGCCCGCCGCCTTGGCGGCCTGGAGGGCGGGCACGACCGCGTTCGGGTCGTTCGCCGAGATCGCGATGGCTTTGACGCCCTGAGTCGTCGCATCCTGGATGAACGACGACTGGGCCTCGGTCGCCGAGCTCGGACCGACCTGGGTCACGGTCGCACCGAGCTCCCCGGCCGCCTTGTCGGCGCCGACCTTGGCGGCGTCGAAGTACGGGTTATTGATCTGCTTCGGGATGAACGTCACCGTCAGCCCGGACGCCTGGCTCGCCGAGCTCGACGCCGCGGCGGAGGCCGGCGCCGAGGCGGCGGCCGACGGTGCCGCGGGGGCCGAGGCAGCCGCCGACACGCTGGGCGCCGGGCTGGAGCCCGAGCTGCAGGCGCCGACCGCGATCGCGGCTACGGCGAATAGGGCGGCGAGTCCGCCCGCTACGAGATGAGATCAACACAGCACCTCCTCCTCTGTCATGAAGTGGCTATTTCGCCCGGGCCGCCGACCGATCCGGTCGGCGCTCGCCGACCTCCTTGAGTCCGGTCGACGGCTTCCTTGACCCGGCGAGCAAGAGTTGGGATGACCACCGACACGATCAGCAGCAGCCCGACGGCGATGCTCTGGATGTCGGAGGACACGTTCGTCAGCCGCAGGACATTGCCCAGCACGGCCAATGTGAAAAACGCGAGAACGACGCCGGGGATCGTGCCCCGGCCACCGAAGATGTCGACGCCGCCCAGCAGCACGATGGTGATCACGACGAGGGTCAGGCCGGATCCGACGTCGGCTCGCGCACTCGACATCCGGGCGACCAGGATCACCCCCGCCAGCGCGGCGACCGTGCCGGACAGGACGAACAGCAGGAGCTTGACCCGGGCGACCCGGATGCCGGAGAAGCGCGACGCGGCTGGGTTCTTGCCGATCGCGTACAGCTGACGCCCGACCCAGGTGCGGTGGAGGACCACGCCCAGCACGACCGCCAGCGCGACGTAGATGACGAATGGCCATGGGATGGGCAGGCCGGGCAGGGTCCCGAACCCGAAGGTCGTGAACCAGTCCGGGAAACCGCTGACGCCATTCGACTCGAGGACCACCAGGGCGAGGCCCCGGTAGAGCGCGAGGGTCCCGAGGGTGACCACGAGGGACGGCAGTCCCACCCGGGTCACCAGGACGCCGTTGAGCAGACCGCCCAGGGCGCCGACGATGAGCACCACCACGATCGCGATCTCGATCGGGGTCCCGGCGGAGTACAGCGCTCCGAGGATCGCCGCCGTCAGGCCGACGGTCGATTCGACCGAGAGGTCGATCTCGCCGACGATGATGATCAGGGCCATCGGCAGGGACATGATCCCGACTTCGATCACCGCCGAGATCAGATTCGCGAAGTTCCGGCCGGTCAGGAAGACGGGCGAGACGGCCGTTCCGATCACGATCAACACGATCAGGAATGCCGCGAGGAGAACCTCCCAGCGGGCCAGCGAGGCAAGACGCGCCCGACCCGGTGGTCATGGCCGCTGCCTCCGGGAGACCGTCCGCTGGAACCGGCTGACGAGCACCGCATCGAGCGTGACGGCGATGAGGATGACCAGGCCGTACAGCGCCTGCAGCCAGAACTGCGACAGCCGGAGAAGGATGAGAGCGTTCCCGATGACGGTCAGGAACAGGGCGCCGAGCGCCGCGCCGATGACCGTCCCCGAGCCGCCGAAGATGTTCACGCCGCCGACCACGACCGCCGCCACGACCTGCAGGGTCACCCCGGTCGCCGACGTCGCGTTGATCGTCCCGAACAGGATCCCCCACATCACTCCCGCGACGCCGCCGAGCAGGCCGCAGATGGCGAACGCGACGAAGGTCACCTTGCCGGCCTGGATGCCAAGGACCGCGGCCCCTTCCGGATTGCTCCCGGTGGCGTAGACGGAGCGGCCGAACGTCGTGGACCGCAGGATCACCGCGAAGACGACCGAGATCACGATGGCGACCACGAGGAAGAGCGGGATACCGACCACGGTCGCCCGGGCGAGCGCCAGGTATTCGGGCGGCAGCTGCGTCGCCGTCACCTGCTTGCCCCCGGCGACCAGGAAGTCGATGCCCCGGTAGATGCTCAGCGTGCCGAGGGTCGCGACGATCGACGGGACCCGGAAGACGACGACGATGACGCCGTTGACGATGCCGAGGACCAACCCGAGTCCGACCCCGAAGGCCATCGCCAGGGGGATCGGCAGGAGACCGTTCGACAGCACGCCGGCGACCGCGAAGGCGACGAGGCCGATGGTCGCTTCGACCGACAGGTCGACGTTCCGGGTGATGACCACGATGGCCTCGCCGACGGCCGCGACGGCGATGACCGAGGCGAGGACCGAGGACGTCGGTCAGGTTCGACTGCGAGAGGACCTGTGGCGCCTGGGTCGCGACGAAGGCGACCATGCCCACCAGGATCACCACGAGGCTGAGCTCGCGCTGGGAGGCGGCTCCTTCCAGCAGGCGCCTCGCCGGCCCGTTCGCCTGCGCGGCCGTCATCGTGGTCGCCCTAGCCATCGCTGCCATCCGACGGCGGAGCGTCTCCCTGGGCCGTCGCCGCGTACATGACCGCTTCCTCGGTCGCGTCCGCGCGGGCGATCTCCGCCGTCACCCGCCCCTCGTGGAGGACGATGATCCGGTCGGACATCGCCAGGACTTCGGGCAGATCGCTCGAGATGAGCAGGATCGCGAGCCCGGATGCAGCGAGCTCCGAGATGATCCGGTGGACCTCCACCTTGGCGCCGATGTCGATCCCGCGGGTCGGCTCGTCGAGGATCAGGACGCGCGGCTCGGTCGCGAGCCATTTGGCGAGGACGACCTTCTGCTGGTTCCCGCCGGAGAGGGCGCTGGCCGCTTGGTCCACCCCGGTCATCCGGACGTCGAGCCGCGATGCGTAGCTCTCACCCACGGTCCGCTCCGTCGACGAACGGACGAACAGGCCCGGGAACAGGCGAGAAAGGATCGGCAGCGTCACGTTCTCGGCGATCGAGAAGTCGAGGACGAGACCCTCCTGGTGGCGGTCTTCGGGCAGGTAGGCGACGCCGGCTGCCATCGCCTCGGACGGGGAGCGGAAATCGACGGCTGGCACCGGCGATCCGGACCGTGCCGCGATCGCGCGTGGTCGACACCGAACAGGACGCGGGCGACCTCGGTCCGCCCTGCGCCGACGAGGCCGGCGAACCCGACGATCTCGCCAGCCCGGACGTTGAACGTCACGTCCTCGAACGTCCCGCTCCGGGTGAGCCCCTCGACCTCCAGAAGGACATCGCCGACCGGACTCTCGACGCGCGGGAAGAGCGTCACGGAGCGGCCCACCATGTGTCGGATCAGGTCGGCGGTCGTGAGGTCGGCGGTCGGAGCCGAGACGACATGCCGGCCATCGCGCAGGACAGTTGCCTGATCGCACAGGTCGAAGACCTCGTCGAGCCGATGGCTCACGAACAGGATCGCGACCCCACGGTCGCGCAGGCGCCGAACGATCGCGAAGAGTCGCTCGACCTCATGCGCGGATAGCGACGCCGTCGGTTCGTCGAGGATGAGGACGTTCGACATCGAACGAGAGCGACCGGGCGATCTCGATGAGCTGCTGGTCGGCCATCGACAGCCCGCGAACCACGGCCCGCGGGTCGAGCCGGACGTCGAGCTGACCGAAGATGGCATCCGCACCGCGGCGCATGGCCGGCCAGTCGACCGAGCGGAACCGCCCGGCCGGCACGTGACCGATGAACACGTTCTCGGCGACCGACAGGTCGGGGAAGAGATGCGGCTCCTGGTGGACGACGGCGATCCCGCGGGCCCGGGCGTCAGCGGGTCCGCGCAGCAGGGTCGGCACCCCACCGAGGGCGATCGTCCCGGAATCGGGCTGGTGGATACCGGCCAGGATCTTCGCCAGGGTGCTCTTGCCGGCGCCGTTCTCACCGACCAGGGCGCGGATCTCGTTCGCCCGCAGGTCCAGGCTGACGTCGGAGAGAGCCTGCGTGGCCCCGAACTGCTTCGAGATGCCGCGCATGGCCACTGCTGGGGCCGGCTGCACCGGGAGTTCCACCGCCGTGGCGTCGACCGCCATCACCACGGCGCTGGTCCGCCGGCCTTCGGCCGCGTCCCCACGGGACCGCCGCTGCTTGCCGCGGTCGGTGGAACCAGTCGCACCTCGACACCCGACCGTCGGAGGTCCTCGACCATCGCCGTCGGTGCCTCGAGGTCGGAGACGACCGCCGTCAGGTCTGCCGTTCGACAGAATGTCGCGAACGCCGTCCGACCCCACTTCGAATGGTCGACCAGCCCGACGACCTCGGATGCACTCTCGACCATGAGGCGCTTGATCTGGGCCTCCTCCTCGGTCGCGTCACTGAGGCCGGCTTCGATCGCGAACCCGGCGGCGCCCATGAATGCCTTCTGGATATTCACCTTCTCGAACAGCCCGGCTCCGAGCGGACCGACCAGGCTGAGGGCCTCCCAGCGCAGGAAACCGGCCGGCATTGCGACCGTGATGCCCGGGTAGCCGGCGAGCTCGGACGCGATCCGCAGCCCGTTGGTGATGACCGTCAGGTGCAGCCAGCTGCCCCTGGCCTTCAGGTGGCGGGCAAGGGCCAGCGCGGTCGTGCTCGCGTCGAGAGCGATGCTCTCGCCGTCGACGACCATCGCGGCAGCCGCACGCCCGATGGCATCCTTCTCGGATGGCTGGATGCGCTCGCGCACATCGAACGCGCGCTCGGCTCCCCGGCCGACGGCCACCGCGCCACCATGGGTGCGCACCACGCGACGCTGCAGCTCGAGGACGGCGAGGTCTTTTCGGATGGTGACGTGAGAGACCCGGAACCGGGCGGAGAGATCCGCGACCCGCGCCCGCCCGTGCTCCTCGACGATGCGCGCGATGAATTCCTGGCGCTCTTCTGCGAACACGTCGCTGTGGCCTGATTCGCTCGTCACCGACATCCCTGGCTGCGGTGGGGGGCGCGGTTGGGTTGCGGTTCGTGACGGTACGGAAACGCATTCGAAATGTCAACTCAGGTTATTGAAACCAATCGAAACCCGTGGCATGCTCCGTGCGGACGAAGGAGGAACCCTGATGGCGACGGTCACAAGCCCCATGGCGTTGGAACAGGCGACGCTCCGCGCCCAGCGGATCGAGCTTCCGTCGTGGGCCTTCGGCAACTCGGGCACGCGGTTCAAGGTGTTCCCGCAGGCCGGTGTCCCTCGCGATCCGTACGAGAAGATCGCAGACGCCGCCCAGGTCCACCGGTTCACCGGCGTCGCGCCGACGGTCGCCCTCCACATCCCGTGGGACAAGGTGGCGGACTACGGCCACCTGGCAGCCCATGCGCATGAGCATGGTGTCGCCCTCGGGACGATCAACTCGAACACGTTCCAGGACAACGACTACATGCTCGGCAGCGTCTGCCACCCAGATGCGCGCGTCCGACGCAAGGCGGTGGACCATCTTCTGGAGTGCGTCGACATCATGGATGCGACCGGTTCACGCGACCTGAAGCTGTGGTTCGCCGACGGGACCAACTACCCGGGTCAGGACGACATCCGGGCCAGGCAGGACCGCCTCGCCGAGTCGCTCCGGACCGTGTACGACCGGCTCGGCCCGGATCAGCGCCTGGTTCTCGAGTACAAGCTCTTCGAGCCGTCCTTCTACACGATGGACGTGCCCGACTGGGGGACCTCACTGGTCCACTGCATGGCGCTCGGGCCCAAGGCGAAGGTCGTCGTCGACACCGGTCATCACGCGCCGGGCACCAACATCGAGTTCATCGTCGCCTCGCTCCTGCGACTCGACAAGCTCGGCGGGTTCGATTTCAACTCGCGGTTCTACGCCGACGATGACCTGATGGTCGGCGCCGCGGACCCGTTCCAGCTCTTCCGCATCCTCCATGAATGCGTGAAGGGCGGCGCCCTCGAGGCCGATTCCGGGGTGGCCTTCATGCTCGATCAGTGTCACAACATCGAGCCGAAGATCCCGGGCCAGATCCGCTCGGTGATGAATGTCCAGGAAGCCACCGCGAAGGCGCTCCTGGTCGACCAGACCGCTCTCGCTGCCGCACAGGCGGCGGGCGACGTCCTCGGCGCGAACGCGGTCCTGATGGACGCCTTTGACAGTGACGTCCGCCCGCTCCTCCACGACCTTCGCCAGTCGATGGGACTCGATCCCGATCCCGATGACCGCGTACGCGCGATCCGGCTACGCCGAACGGATCGCGGTCGATCGCGCCGACGGCGCTCCGGCGGGCTGGGGCGCGTGAGCACGCAGGTCCGGGACCCTGCACAGGAGTTGCTGGCCCGGTCGCATCGCCTCGGTGCCGATCCCCGGAACACCAACTACGCCGGCGGCAACACCTCGGTCAAAGGGCACGGGCATCGATCCGGTCACAGGTTCACCGATCGACCTGCTCTGGGTCAAAGGCTCCGGCGGCGACCTGGGCACGCTGACCGAGTCCGGCCTGTCGGTGCTGCGGCTCGACCGCATGCGCAGCCTGGTCGATGTCTACCCGGGCGTCGACCGTGAGGACGAGATGGTCGGTGCCTTCGACTTCTGCCTGCACGGCCGCGGCGGTGCCGCACCCTCGATCGACACGGCCATGCATGGCCTCCTCGACGCGGCTCACGTCGACCACTTGCACCCGGACTCGGGGATCGCCTTCGCGACGGCGGCCGATGGCGAGCGCCTCACTCGTGCCTGTTTCGGGGACCGGGTGGTCTGGGTGCCGTGGCGCCGACCAGGCTTCCAGCTCGGCCTCGACATCGCCGAGATCCAGCGCAGCAACCCCGATGCGATCGGGGCGGTGCTGGGTGGTCATGGCATCACCGCGTGGGGTGCGTCGTCGGATGAATGCGAGGCACATTCCCTCGACATCATCCGCACGGCGCTCGACTACATCGAAGCGCACGGTCGACCCGGATCCGTTCGGTCCGGTGATCCCAGGCTACGAATCCCTCCCTGACGTCGAACGCCAGGCCCGGGCGACCGAGCTCCTCCCGGTCATCCGCGGCCTGGCGTCGACGGATCGCCGACAGGTCGGGCACTACAGCGACGACGCTGCGGTTCTGGCATTCTTGGAGCGAGAGGCGCATCCGCGGCTCGCGGCCCTGGGCACCTCGTGCCCGGACCACTTCCTGCGGACGAAGATCCGGCCGATGGTCCTGGACCTGCCCGCGTCTGCTCCGCTCGACGCCGTCATCGACCGGCTCCGCGAGCTCCACGCGGCCTATCGCGACGACTACCGGGCCTACTACGACCGCCACGCGACCCCGGACAGCCCGCCGATCCGCGGGGCGGATCCGGCCATCGTCCTCATCCCCGGTGTCGGGATGTTCAGCTTCGGCGCGAACGAGCAGACCGCCCGGGTGGCCGGCGAGTTCTACGTCAACGCCATCAACGTGATGCGCGGCGCAGAAGGCCTGTCGACCTATGCGCCGATCCCCGAGTCGGAGAAGTTCCGGATCGAATACTGGGCGCTCGAGGAAGCCAAGCTCCAACGGATGCCCACGCCCCGACAGCTCGCGACCCGGATCGCATTCGTGACCGGGGGTGGGTCGGGCATCGGGCGTGCGATCGCGATCCGGCTCGCGGCCGAGGGAGCGTGCGTGGTGGTCGCGGACATCGCCGCCGACAGCGCCCGGGCCGTGGCCTCGGAGATCGGCGGCCGGGATCAGGCGATCGGACTCGCCTGCGACGTGACCGACCCGGAGCAGGTCGAGGATGCGGTCCGGGCGGCGGTCCTCGCGTTCGGCGGGTTGGACATCGTCGTCAACAATGCCGGCCTGTCGATCTCAAAGAGCCTGTTCGACACGACGCCTGAAGATTGGGACCTCCAGCACGACGTCATGGCCCGCGGGTCATTCCTCGTCTCGAAGGCCGCGGCCCGGGTGATGCGTGACCAGGGGATGGGTGGCGACATCGTCTACATCGTGAGCAAGAACGCATTCTTCGCCGGGCCGAACAACATCGCCTACGGGGCGACCAAGGCGGACCAGGCACACCAGGTCCGGTTGCTGGCGGCGGAGCTTGGCGAGTTCGGGATCCGGGTGAACGGGATCAACCCCGACGGCGTCGTCCGCGGGTCCGGGATCTTCGCCAAGGGCTGGGGCGCCGATCGGGCCAAGACATACGGGATCCCAGAGGACAAGCTCGGCGAGTTCTACGCACAGCGGACGCTCCTGAAGAGGGAGGTCCTGCCGGAGCACGTTGCGGCCGCCGTCTTCGCCCTCGTGGGCGGGGACCTCTCACAGACCACCGGGTTGCATGTCCCGGTCGATGCCGGGGTCGCAGCCGCCTTCCTGCGGTGACCGTGGACGCACTCGTCGCCGTCGACATCGGCGCATCGAGCGGTCGGGTCATCCTCGGGTCGATCTCGAACGGTCGTATCGAGATGCAGGAGCTGCACCGGTTCCCGAACGACCCGGTGGTCATGCCCGATGGCCTGCACTGGGATGCGCTCCGCCTTCACCACGAGGTCCTCGAAGGGCTCCGTCGAGCCGCCCGATCGGGCGCGCACGTGCTCAGCATCGGCATCGACACCTGGGGGTGCGATGTCGGATGGCTGGACGCGACCGGCGCGCTGCTGGCCGAGCCGTGGCACCACCGCGATGCGCGGAACATCGCAGCGGCCCGGCGGGTGCACGAGCAGATCACGCCGGCTGCGCTGTTCGCCCGGAACGGGCTCCAATACCTCCCCTTCAACACGCTCTACCAGATCGAGGCGGCTCGATCCGATCCGGCCTTCGATCTCATTCGATGCGTGCTGCTCATGCCGGACCTGCTGGGCTATTGGCTGACCGGAGAGCTGGCGGCAGAGCGGACGAACGCCTCGACGACCGGGTTGCTCGACCCCCGGACGGGTCGCTGGGACAGAGATCTCGCCGCCCTCGTCGGGCTGGACCCCGATGCCCTGCCTGACGTCCGCGAGCCAGGGTCGAGCCTTGGGACGCCTGCGCGGCTCGATCGCCGAGGCGACCGGTCTGCCGGCCGCGACCCGGGTGACGCTGGTCGGGTCTCATGACACTGCATCCGCGGTCGTCGCCGTTCCCGCTGTCGGCGATGACTTTGCCTATATCTCGAGCGGCACATGGTCACTGGTCGGCGTCGAGCTCGAGGCGCCGAACCTCGACGACGCCGGTCGGATCGCCGGTTTCACCAATGAGGGTGGGGTGGACGGCCGGACGCGCTACCTCCACAACGTGATGGGGCTGTGGCTCCTCAACGAGACGAGGCGAGCGTGGGACCAGGACGGAACCCCTAACCGCCTGCAGGCCCTCCTCGACGCGGCCGCAGCTGAACCCGCGGGCGGTCCCACCTTCGATGTCGACGCCGAGGCGTTCCTCGCCCCCGGCGACATGCCGACCCGGATCGAGGCTGCCTGCGCCACCGCCGGCTCGCCATTGCCACCCCGCCGTTCGGCGCTCGTTCGGGCGATCCTCGACAGCCTGGCGGCAGCCTACGCCCGCACCATCAACGCGGCCGCGCGGATCACCACGCGCCCGACGGGCGTGGTCCACGTCGTCGGCGGGGGAGCTCGCAACGCGCTGCTGTGTCAGCTCACCGCCGACGCCACGGGCCTCCCGGTCGTCGCCGGCCCGGTCGAGGCCACCGCGCTCGGCAACCTCGCCGTGCAGGCGCGTGCGCTCGGGCTCGTCGAGGGCGACCTGGCCCGCCTTCGTGCCATCACCCGTGACAGCGAGCGCGTCACGCGCTACGAGCCGCTGGACGCCTCGCTCACGGCGTGACGATGCAGGTCGCCCCGTTCGACTAGTCGGTGCGGAGGAGCGAGTAGGCAACGCAGTCGACGGGCACGCCGTCGTGGTGGAGGTCCCAGCCGCGGAGGACGCCCTCGCGCTGGAAGCCGGCTCGCTCGACCATCCGCTCGGATGGCTCGTTGCCGACCATGATGAAGCAGTCGAGGCGGAAGACCGCCGTGGTCTCGAAGGTCCAGTCGGCCAGTCGTCGGAGCACCCGCGTGCCGACACCGCGACCGCGGCCGTCGGGCGCCAGCCACAGGCCGACAGTGGCCTGATGGCCCTCCGGCCCGAACAGCGTCACCGCCCCGAGCAGGCGGTCCGTGGCCGTCTCGACGATGGCGAACGGTGCCCCGGTGCCATCCCGCCACATCGTCCGCGAGACCTCGATGAACGCGTCCGCATCATCCGGGCCGTAGGGCTGCGGGATCGTCACCCAGCGTGCGATCTCCGGGTCCTGGCAGGCGGCCAGCAGGGCCGGCGCGTCCGCCTCGCGCCACGGTCGCAACAGGAGCTCATCGATCTCCAGGGTGGTCCCGGGGGCGTCGTCCACGAGGCCCTAGCCGCGCCCGATGTACGGCATCTTCGTGGCGATGACCGTCAGGAACTGGACGTTCGCCTCGAGCGGCAGGCTGGCCATGTAGACGATCGCCCGGGCGACGCTGTCGAGATCGAGCGTCGGCTCGGTGGCGATCGAGCCGTCCGCCTGGAGCGTGCCCTCGATCATCGGCCCGGCCATGTCGGTCGCGGCGTTCCCGATGTCGATCTGACCGCAGGCGATGTCATACGCCCGGCCGTCGAGCGAGGTCGCCTTGGTCAGCCCGGTGATCGCGTGCTTGGTCGCGGTGTAGGCCGCCAGCCGGGGTCGCGGCACGTGCGCCGATATCGAGCCGTTGTTGATGATCCGGCCGCCGCGCGGGACCTGCGTCTTCATCAGCCGGAACGCGCCGCGGGTCATCAGGAACGCACCGGTCAGGTTGGTGTCCACGAGCGCCTGCCATGTCTCGAGGGCGAGCTCATCGATCGGCGTCGGCGACGCGTTGAGCCCGGCGTTGTTGAACAGGAGGTCGAGGCGCCCAAAGCGTTCCTCGACGAGCGCGAACAGGGCGTCGACCGCCCCTTCGTCGGTGATGTCAGCCGGGATCGCGACCGCTTCCACGCCGGTGGCGACACTGGCCTGGGCCGTCTCGTCGAGTGGCGCGCGCCGCCGACCGACCAGCACGACGGTGAAGCCGGCACCGGCCAGCCCGAGCGCCGCCGCTCGACCGATCCCGGAGCCCGCGCCCGTGATGAGCGCGATCGCTGGTCGCATCCTTGCGCATCCGCGCAGCGTGCCACAGCCGCCGTCAGCGGCGCGCGACTAGGGGAGGGGACGCAGGGGAGCCCGGGCGAGACAGAGCAGGCACGGCTCATCGGGCTCCGCATCGATGACGTGGAGCGTCGCGGTGCCGCTGAGCACGCCCGTGTTGTAGCCGCAGGCGGCCTCGAGCGACGGCTCGGCCCAGGCCGGTCGCCAGATCATGTCGCCGGTGAACAAGTGCCAGCGATCGGATGGCCGGCTGGCCTCGGCCGGGTGCAGCCGGATCCACGATCCGGCAGGCGGTGGTGTCATCGAGCCGATCATCGCTCGCAGAGGTTGCGAATCGAGTGGCGGCTTGATGTGGGTTTCTTGAATCGAAAGAGCTGCGACAAACCCGTAGACACGGGACCGCGGCGCTTGCACACTGCGCTCGATGGACGTCCTGATGGTCGGCTTCATCGGCGGTTACATCTACGCGGGCTTCCGGACGGGATTCCTGCGCCGGCTCGCCGGTCTGGGGTACCTGGCCGCCTCATTCGTGCTGGGCGCCTACCTGCGCGAACCGATCGGCGCGCTCCTGAGCGGCATCTTCCCGAGCGTGCCGCAGCCATACCTCGAGATGGTCGGCTACTCGGTCGCGGTCGCCGCACTCACCATCGTCGCCAATATCGTCACCGGACCCATCCTCTCGAAGGTGGCGGTCAACGGTGTGTCCAAGGAGCTGGATCGGGCCTTGGGCGCCGTCCTCGGCGGCGTCGAGGCGATCCTCATCCTGTCGATCCTCATCGTCATCCTCGACACCTATTTCGGCCCGAAGGGCCAGTTCGGTGGCGACCCGGGCCTCGGCATCTTCAAGCAGCTCGCCATCGCCATCGGCGACTCGACGACCGGACAGATCCTGCGCAACACCACGGTGCCGTTCGTGCTGGCGATCCTCGGGCCGTTGCTGCCAAAGGACGTCACGAATCTGATCCCGGCCGGGCTGCCGTTCCCGAACGGCGTCCCGATCCCGATCCCCGGCCTGCCGACGGTGAAGCCGCATTAGGGTCGACGGCCGACTCCGGCCCCGACCGCGGTCCCGATGCGGCCGCCCGGCTACTGCTGGTAGCGCTCGACCACCTCGCCGGGTCGGAGCTCCGCCTCGTCCGGGTCGAGGCCCGCGGCGCGCCGCGCCTCGCGCTGGTGGAGCAGGTCGTAGCAGCGGTCGAGCTCGACCTTGATCTCGGCCAGCCGCTCGGACGCCTGCGTGCTCAGGCCACTTCCGTCGCTCGCCTGGGCGAACAGCGCCTCTTCCTCGGCCGACAAGGCGTTGATGTAGTCGAAGACTGCGACATCGGGCATGGCGAGCGCCTCCTTGGATGGGGTGCAGGGTCTGGCGGCAACGGTATCCCAGGCGCTCACGACGGGCACGCCGAACGCGATCTGATCCACGCCCGGCCGCGTGACGAATAGACGGTCGGAGCTCGAACATCACCGCGCCCCTACCGGAAACATCCGAGTGCTACCATCGCCGCTCGCCCGGGGGATTCCCGCATCGTGAGAACGCCACCACCGACGACCGCGCGCGACCGACCGCCCGAAGAGGCCGCCGAGGACACGTCCTTCGCCCGCGGCCTGCGCCTGCTGCTGATGGTCGCCGATCGTGGAGAGATCCGGGCTGACGAGCTCAGCTCGCTGCTCGAGATGCCGCCATCGACCGTGTACCGCTACCTGCGGACACTGGCCGACTTCGGGTTCGTCGACCGCCATGGCGGCACGTTCCGGATCGGCCCCAAGCTCCTCATCGGCACGGGAGCCAACGTCAGCAGCGAGCGGCTGATCCGCCATGCCGACGCGCCGTTGCGGATGCTCGCGCATGAGACAGGTGAGACCGCGGTCGTCGTCCGCCGGATCGGGCTGTCATCGATCTGCCTGCACCAGATCGAGAGCGATGCGCAACTGCGGGTGACCCTCGAACCGGGCGAGATGTCGCCGCTCTACGCGGGCGCTCCGGGCCGGGTCCTCCTCGCGTTCGCGCCGGCCGAGGTGCTCGACGAGGTGCTCGCGCAGGATCTCGTCCGCATCACCGACTCTCACGCCGACCGAGGACGAGCTGCGCGCCGGGCTCGGCGGGATCGTCATGACCGGGATGGCGACCAGCGAAGGCGAGCTCATCGAAGGCTCGGTGGCGATGGCCTCGCCGGTCTTCCGTGAGGACGGGATCGTCGGTGCGATCGCCGTCATCGGGCCGGCCTTCCGCTGCGGCGAGGCATGGCGGACGCGGACCGGCCGGCTTCTCCAGGAGGCGTGTCGGGCGGTCAACGCAGCGCTGGCGGAGGACCGGACGCCCTAGCCTGGTACTTCTGTCTCGCATCATGGCAGACCGTTGTCTCATGTTGTGGCAATCCGTTGGGGTATTCGCTATGCTGCACCACCATGAGTCATCGATCGCGCCGTCACTTCGATCGTTTGGCCCCGGTCTCCGACCGCTACGCGAGCCTGTCGGTCGCCGACGCATTCACCTGGGACGCGTGTCTCGACGCCGTCGATCCCGGTGAGTGGTACATGGTCGCGTTCCGCTCGATCCGCCGAGCGGGCGCCGACGAGGCGCGCCTGACCGCCTACGACGATTGGGCCCACACCGAGGCCACGACCGCTCCGGGCTTCGTCCACTACTTCAAGGGCCCGACCACGGCCGACGGCCGATGCATGTCGTTCTGCCTGTGGGACAGCCGTGCCGAAGCACGCGAAGCATCCGGACGTCCGGCCCACAGGGAAGCTGCGGCGCTGACCCACGAGGCCTACGCCGAGTACACCCTCGAGTTCTATCGCGTCCGCCGCTTCGCCGAAGGCGGCTTCACGTTCGAGCCCTACGACACGATCGGCGCCGACATGACCCCCGAGCCCAGCGCGCCCAGGGGGTTCTCGCCGCAGCTCGCCCCGTCCTGACACCGCGCGCCCGAGTCGCTCCCGGGCGGCGCTGACTCCGAGACGCCGGCGGGTCCGCCGAGTGCGTCCTGCTATCGTGGGCCGGTGGCGATCGAGACGCTGGCCCCTGAACGGAGCGGGTCGACCCCCGAGCCGGGGCCGATCGCCGCGACATGGCTTGGGCGCGTCGATTATCACGATGCCCTGTCGCTTCAGAAGCGCCTCGTCGCGGAGCGGGCCACCGACGCGATCGGCGACCGGCTGTTGCTGCTCGAGCATCCGCCGGTCCTGACCCTCGGGCGTGGCGCCGATCCGTCTCACGTCCTCGCGACGCCCGACCTCCTGGCAGCGCGCCGGATCGAGGTCGTCCGGGTCGAGCGAGGGGGCGAGGTGACCTATCACGGCCCGGGTCAGCTGGTCGCCTATCCGATCGTCGCGTTGGCGCAGCGTGGCCTGTTGGTGCGGCCATTCGTCCGGGCGCTCGAGGCCGCACTGATCGCGACCTGCGCTGCGCTCGGCGTCGAGGCCGGGCGGCGCGACGGGCACCCGGGCTGCTGGGTTGACCCGGACGGACCCGACCCGCGCAAGATCGGCGCCCTCGGGCTGCGCATCGAGCGCGGCGTCAGCTACCACGGGATCGCCCTCAACGTGAGCGTCGACCTCGCCGACTTCGAGCTGATCGACCCGTGTGGGATGCCGGGCGTCGTCTCGACCTCGATCGCCGCCGAGCGCGGCGACGCGGGCGGCCCGCCGACCACGGCCTCGGTCGAAGCCGCCGCCCGCATCTTCGCCGACGCCCTGGCCGCGGCGCTGGACACCTCGCTGGACTGGGTCTGACCGTGGCGGCCGGCCTGTTCGAGCTGCGCAAGGACCCCATCACCGGCTGGTGGGTCGCGACCGTCGTCGACCGCGCGTTCCACCTTGACCGCTTCGCGCGTGCGGCCGAGCCGGTCGACGACCGCCTGTTCGGCTGCGCCAACTGCACGACCCCCGAGGGCGACGGGATCCGCGTCCGGATGCTCAAGGACTTCGCCTTCCACGTCATCGGCACCGGCGAGGACGCTCGGGAGCTCGATCGCGGGCTCGGCCAGGTCGCGCTGGCGCAGGCCCGCGCGACGGGAAGCTGGCGGACGATCGTCGCGCCACCCGGGCGAGCACCGCCCTCTCCACGCGGTCGGGAACGAGATGATCGAGGCGCTCGTCGGCGCGGCGCGGACGGCCCTCGCAGAGGCCCGCAGCACCGGCCAGACCGACTACCTGCAGGTCGTCCAGAACTGGGGCGCGCAGGCCGGCGCCCGGACCAACCACCTGTGCCTCGACCTGTACGACCTGCCCCAGATCCCGCATCGGGTCGCCGAGGAGATGGGCGGCGCCGCCCGGTTCGTGATCCGCGAGGGCGAGTGCCCGTTCTGCCGCCTCGTGCGCGACGAAGCGATGCATCCCACGCGGCTCGTCTGGGAGGACCATGCGAGCGTGGCGTTCGCGCCGTTCGCCTCACGCTCGCCGTTCGAGGTCTGGATCGTGCCGCGTCGTCACGAAGCCGACTTCGGACGCGCGACCGCACCCGACGTGGCGGCCAGCGCCGAGGCCCTCCGCCAGGTCCTCGCCAAGCTTGCGGCGAGCCTCGACGGCCCGCCCTACAACCTCGTCCTCCATACGGCGCCGCTGCGCGAGCAGGTCGATGCGACGTATCACTGGCACTGGGAGATCCATCCGCGCCTGCGCGAGATCGCCGGCCTCGAGCTCGGGACCGGTCTCCCGGTCAACCCTGTGTCGCCCGAGGATGCGGTCGAGGAGCTCCTCGGTCGGGCCGAGCTGGCCGCGGACGGTACCGGTTGACCGGGGTCGGCCCGGCACGGCAGGGGCGTCACACCGGGGGGAGGTCCGCCGTCATTGGGCCGACGAGCGCGCGCTGCCCTTTGACCGCGCTTCGTGAACCATCCCGCACGGAGAACCTGTGGTCGTCGATCCCGCCATCGCCAGACTTCGCGGTACGTTCGACGGCCATGCCACGCTCGGATCACGAGTCGGTGCGATGAGCGGCATGTGGGACCACGAGGACGCGGGGGTCTTCGTCGAGGCCCTGTTCGCCAAGCACCACAACGAGATCTACGCCTACCTGTTGCGTATGCTCCGCGAACCCGAGCTGGCGGCCGACCTGACCCAGGACGCGTTCATCAAGGCGTACAAGAACTACGAGACGCTCGAGAAGCCCGAGAACGCACGCGCCTGGCTGTACCAGATCGCCCACCGCGTGGCCCTCGACGAGATCCGTCGACGCAAGATCATCCGGTTCTTCCCGTGGACCGGCGAATCGCACGGGTCGGCGCCGTCGGCCGAGCACCTGGTCATGGACGTCCACCTGTCGAGCGACATGCAGCGCGCCCTGGCCCGGATCCCGGAACGCCAGCGGGCGGCGTTGCTGCTGGCCGAGCTCCATGACCTGACCGGGGTGGAGCTGGCCGCCGCGCTCGGTGTCAGCCACGTCGCGGCGCGGGCTCTCCTGACCCGCGCCCGCGAGAGCTTGCGCCAGGCGCTGGCCGCCGAACGGGCGGCTGAGGCCGAGACCGAGGCGAACCGAGCCGGCTCGCAGTCGCCCGAGAGCCGCCGATGAGTCGCATGCATCGCCTGGGCCGCCGGCACACCAGTGCGTCCGCCGCCGGCCACGCCCACGCTCGCCAGCTCGCCGCTGACCGGCTGGGCAGCCCACTGAGCGAGGTCGACGACCGATGGCTCGACCTCCACCTCGCCGACTGTGCGCCGTGCCGAGCGATCGCCTCCGCATACGAGGCCGACCGGCTCGCACTGCGCGGTCTGCGCGACCATCAGCCTGAGGCACCGCGGGACCTGTGGGCTCGCACCGCGGCAGCGCTCGAACGCGAATCGGCGGCCGCCGGCAGTGCTGGGCGCCGCCCGGCGAGCGCTCGATCATGGCGCTCCGGACCGCTCCTCGGGGTCGCCTCGGGTGTCGCGGTGATCGCCCTCGTGATCGGGGTCAGCGCGCTGTCCGGCGCGTTCGTCCGGGTCCCGACGACCGCCGACGTCCCCGGCGCCAGCACACCGCCGGTGGCGATCGCTTCCGCGGTCGTCCCGGGCCCGACGCCGATCACGGTCGGTGCCGGATCGGTCGGCTGGGTCGGCACCTCGCCCGACGGCGATCTCGCCTACAACGTCACGCCGGTGAGCCAGGTCTGTCCGTCCGACCGCCAGCCCGATTGCGCACCCGTCACCGACAACCGGTCGAAGGCCGTCCACATGGACGTCCGCCCGAAGTCGATCTCGCAGTCGCCCGTCCGCAACCAGGCGGTGGTGGTCGGGACCGATGCGAAGGGCGACGACTCCGTCCTCGTCATCGCCCTGCCGACCGCTGAGCCCTCCTCGACTCCGACCGCGACCGTCGCGCCGTCGGTCGCCCCGACCCCGAGCCCGAGTCCGAGCCAGACCGCGGTGCCGGCGTCCCCGACGACCGAACCGTCGACGTCAGCCGGCGCGACCCCGACCCCGACCCCGACGCCGAAGGCGACGGCCGAGCCGACGCCCGCTGTCACACCCGCTGTCACGCCGCCGCCCAGCGCGACCGCGACCCCCGAGCCGACGGTGGCCCGGACCCTGGCCATCGTGTCGGATGTCGACGTGGTCGGGGAATCCGCCGCGTTCTCGACGGACGGTGCCTGGTTCGCGTTCACCGCCCGCCCATCCGATGACTCGGTCGGTCCGGACATCTACGTCTGGCATGTCGGCGACGATGTCGCGCGGCCGGTGACGAGCGATCACCACAGCGTGTTCGCATCGTGGGTCGGCGGGCTGGTGGTCGGCAGCCGCCCGGCTGCCGCGGGTTCGGCCGAAGTCGAGGCGCACTCGTTCCTGCTCGATCCGGCGACCGCCAAGGAAACAGCCCTCAGCACGCCCGCCTGGCGACCGATCGTGGACCCGACCGGGGACCGGGCGGTGGCCTGGGTGGGGACCGTCAAGCTGGGCGTCGACGGGTTGACCGCCGTCCCCGCGACCGGATCGCTGGTCCTGCGGGCATTCGACAAGGATGGCGGCGCTGAGCCGACCGACGGCGCGAACACCGTGGTGGCCGACGGTCCGATCTCCGAGTTCGACGTGCGCTGGGACGAGACCGGCAGCTGGCTCGCCGTCTGGATCGCCGATCCGACCGACCCGACGATCGGTCGGTTGAGCCTGCTCCACCTCGACGCGGCCACCGGCGAGCTCGACCGGCCGCACGGCGCCCCCGAGGATGTCACCGCATTGCCGGGCTTCTCCATCGCCGACAAGCGCCTCGCGTGGGCGACCCCGCCCGGCCAGGGCGGCGAGGGCAGCCGCGTCCAGATCGTCGCCTGGAACGACGACACGGTCGGTGCTGTGGAGTCCAACCCAGTCGAAGGCGTCGTCGTGGTCCACTGACCGCTCACCGGCGGTCAGGTCGGCGCTCACAGGTGCGCGCCGGGTGCGTTGTGCGCACCAAGGCGTGCAGCGGACGTCGATCCGGGGTAAGGTCTCGGTCTCGTGCGACCCAATCGGTTGGTCGTAGGGTCTGTGCTCACCGCTGCCCTCGCCCTGGTCGCTTTGCCGGGTCTCGTCGGTTCCCGGGCCCCCAGCCCGATCGAACCCATCCCGGCAAGCGCATTCCAGCAACTCACGATCCCCGCGGACGAATCGCGATCGACGTTTTCGATCGGGGCTCTTGACGCTGCCCACCTGTCGGCGGCGACCGTCGACGCCAACACCCAGATCCTGGAGCGCGGCTCGGACCCCGCGCGTGCCACGCCGGGTCGCGACGGAGTCGCCCAGCCGGCGGCCTCGGCCTCCTCGAGTCGCAAGGCTCCGCCCGGCGCGCGGGCCGGGACGATCCACGGCTCCCCGAAGTACACCCTCACGGGCGGCGCGACGTTCTATGACAACGGCACGACCGCGATGCGCCTGCCCCGCGGGACCGTCGTCAAGATCTGTGGGCCGGGCGGCTGCATCGTCCGCGTCGTCAACGACTACGGACCCCAGAAGAAGAGCCGCGTCGTGGACCTGTACCGCCCCGACTTCTTCCGGATCTGCGGCTGCCCGTCGTACGCCGGAACCACGCACGTGACGGTCTACGTCTACTGACGTCGCCTGACCGGGCCGGACGCCGGCGCGGTATCCTTCTCGCGTCCCTTCAGCAACGGCCCCGTGAGGCCGCCAGGGAGGCCCGGTGAGGCCCAGGAAGGAGCGATGAGCGGCCGTCAGATCATGACCGCGGACGAGATCCGCCGCGCGACGATCCGCCTGTCCCACGAGATCGTCGAGAAGCAGGCCGGGACCGACGGCCTGCTCCTGATCGGCATCCAGCGCCGCGGCGTGCCGCTCGCCCAGCGGATCGCGGCCTCGATCCTCGAGAACGAGGGCGTCGAGGTCCCGGTCGGTGCGCTCGACATCACGTTCTACCGCGACGACCTGTCGATGGTCGCCCAGCAGCCCGTGGTCAAGGGCACGGCGCTCCCATCCGGGATCGATGGCCGGACGGTGGTCCTCGTCGACGACGTCCTGTACACGGGCCGGACGATCCGTGCCGCGATGGACGCACTGGTCGACTTCGGGCGGCCGCAGGCGATCCGCCTGGCCGTCCTCGTCGATCGCGGCCACCGCGAGCTGCCGATCCGCGCGGATCACGTCGGCAAGAACGTCCCGACCTCGCGCGAAGAGCTCGTCCGCGTCCATGTCGAGGAGATCGACGGCGAGGACGGCGTCGAGATCGAACGGATCGTCCTCGAGCCGGCCGCCGAGCCGGTCGCGTGAGCGTCCGGATCTCGCCCGACGGTGCTCCGACCGAGGTCGTGGCCGAGGTCGGAGCCGTCCCGGCCGTCCCCCAGGTCGACGCTGCACCCGAGAGCCAGGCTGTCGCCTGGCGCCATCGCCACCTGCTCGACGTCGACGGCCTGTCGACGGCGGACATCGATCTCGTCATGCGCACGACCGACGCGATGCGCGAGGTGCTGACCCGCCCGATCGCCCGGGTCCCGGCGCTTCGCGGCAGCCAGGTCACGATCCTGTTCTACGAGGCGTCGACCCGGACACGCGTCTCGTTCGAGGTGGCGGCCAAGAACCTGTCGGCCGACGTCGTCAACATCGCGGCGGCCAGCTCGTCGGTCTCGAAGGGCGAATCGCTCGTCGACACGGTGCGGACCGTCGAGGCGCTCGGTGCGCGGATGCTGGTCATGCGCCATTCGATGTCGGGCGCGCCGTATCTCGCCGCCGAGGTCTTCGGCGGCTCGGTGCTCAACGGCGGCGACGGCTGGCACGCGCACCCGACCCAGGCGCTGCTCGACCTGTACACGATGCGCGAGCACATGCCGGGCGGCTCGCTGGCCGGCCGCAAGGTCGTGATCCTCGGCGACCTGCTCCACTCGCGCGTGGCACGCTCGAACATCTGGACGCTGACCGCCGCCGGCGCCGACCTGTGGCTGTGCGGGCCGGCCACGCTGGTCCGCGGCTTCGAGGCATGGGCGGGCAGGGGAGCGGCCGCGGGCCGCCGGTTCCACGTCACGACGTCGGTCGACGAGGCGTTGCGCGACGCAGACGTGGTCATGGCCCTGCGGATCCAGCGCGAGCGGATGGCCTCGGGCCTCCTGCCGTCCCTGCGCGAGTACGCAGCGCGCTACGGCCTGACCCGCGAGCGGCTCGCGCTCGCGCGACCCGGGGCGCTGGTGATGCATCCGGGACCGATGAACGAGGGCGTCGAGATCGCCGCCGACGTCGCGGCCGGTGCCCAGTCGGTGATCACCGACCAGGTCACCAACGGCGTGGCCGTGCGGATGGCGCTGCTGTACCTGCTCGCCGGGACGCATCCGGGCGGGGCCGGCGCCGCGTGAGCGGCTCTGGACCTGACCTCGAGATCAGCCGCGCCTGGCTGGTCGACCCGGCCGCGGGGCGCGAGGGACCCGGCGAGATCGTCGTCCGGGACGGGATCCTCGAGGCGGTCACCTGGCTCGCCGATGCAGACGGCGATGGCATCGACGCCGACGGCGTGGTCGTCGCGCCCTGGCTTCATCGACCTCCACGCCCATCTGCGCGAGCCCGGCAACGAGGATGCCGAGACGGTCGCGACCGGCCTCGCGGCGGCCGCGCACGGCGGGTTCACGACCGTCTGCGCGATGCCGAACACGACGCCCGCTCTCGACGAGCCCGGGGTCCTGGCCGGGGTCCGGGCTGCTGCGGTCGCGTCCGGGTCGCCGGTCGAGCTGCTCGCCTACGGCGCGCTGACGCTCGGCCGCGCCGGGCGAGCTGCTGGCCGCGCTCGGCGAGCTCGCCGACGCGGGCGTGGTCGGGCTTCTCGCGACGACGGAGCGCCGATCCGGTCGGCGTCGATCCTGCGGACGGGCTGGCCTACGCGGGCGCGCTCGGACTGCCGATCGTCGACCACCCCGAGGAGCCGACCCTGACCGATGGCGCCGAGGCGAACGACGGCTTCGTCGCGACGGTCCTCGGGCTTGCGCGGCTGGCCGGCCGCGGCCGAGGAGATGGCCGGTCGCGCGCGACCTGGCGATCCTCGCCGACGTGCTCCGCGACGTGCCCGGCGCGCGGCTGCACCTGACGCACGTGTCCACGGCCGGTGCCCTCGACCTCGTCCGGCGGGCCAAGGCGGCCGGCCTGCCGGTCACCTGCGACGTCACGCCGCATCACCTGGCGCTGACCGACGAGTGGGTCGCCGGCGCGCGTCGCTGGGCCTGGGAGGCCGACCGGCGATCCGTGGACGGACGACGCGATCGTGGCCGCGCCATACGCGTCGTCGCTGCGGGTCAACCCGCCGCTGCGCGCGCGCGGACGACGCGGCGGCCTGCCTGGCCGCGCTCCTCGACGGCACGGCCGACGCGATCGCCACCGACCACGCGCCGCACACCGAGGTCGACAAGG
Source organism: uncultured Chloroflexia bacterium (assembly GCA_963813225.1). Lineage (GTDB taxonomy): Bacteria > Chloroflexota > Limnocylindria > Limnocylindrales > CSP1-4 > SPCO01. The sequence continues at coordinate 1,047,274 of CAWEYB010000001.1, forward strand.
CGGTCGAGTTCGGCGCGGCGGCCAACGGGATCAGCGGCATCGAGACCGCGCTCGGGCTCCTGCTGGCGGCGGTCGATGCCGGCTGCCTGCCGCTCGCACGCGCGATCGAGGCGCTGACGACCGGGCCGGCCGCGCGTCCTCGGCGATCGGACGGCCGGGCCGGCTCGGTCGGGCTCGTCGAAGGCGCCCCCGCCGACCTCGTCGTGTTCGACCGCTCGGAGCCGCTGGACCGTCGACGCCCGATGCGCTCATGTCGCGTGGCAAGAACACGCCCGCTGCTCGGGATGGAGCTGCCGGGCCGCGTCCTCGTCACGCTGGCCGGCGGCCGGATCGCCTACGAGGCGCCCGACGCCTGACGGCGAATGCCTACTCGAGCGACTCGTACACGCCGAGGACGTTCCCGAATGGGTCTGCGAAGGTGAACCGCCGTCCGCCGGGATACTCGTGCATCGCCACCTGGATCGCGGCCTCCGGCGCCCAGCACGCTCGCCAGGGCGTCATCGGCGTTCTCCGTGCGGACCAGCGCCAGGACGCCTTCGCCGCGGGATGCCGGCGTGTGCGGCGACAGCCCGCCGAACTCGTGGCCGGGGTTCCGGGGATCCTGGATGCCCGCGTAGTCAGGGCCGTAGTCGGTGAACGTCCATCCCAGCGCCTTCGCCGTAGAAGGCCTTCGCCTGCGTGAGATCGTCGACGGCCAGCTCGATGTAGTCGATCACGTTCGCCATCTCGGAAGGGTACGCCCACTGCCTGACTCAGATGTGGATGACCTCGAGACCCGGGGCGTGGAGGTAGTCGTCGTCCTGGGTCACGATCGGGATCCCGAGGGTCATCGCGGTGGCGGCGATCCACGAGTCGTTCGCGGCCATCCGGAGCCCGAAATCGCGAAGCGACACGCGGAGACGCGCCCACGTTTCGGCGACCGCCTGGTCGATGGGGATCGGATCGAGCGCCAGAGCGGAAGTCAGGGTCGCGAGGCGTCGGTCTCGGCTCGCCGTGTCCGTTGCGGCAAGAACTCCAGCTCGGAGTTCGCCGATCGTGATGACTGAAACCGCCAGACGGTCGGGTAACAGGTCAAGCCTGGCCTCACGTCCCGATTCGATCGCGACGAAGACGGTCGTATCGCCCAGACCCGTGGTCACCGGATCGGGATGTCATCCGTCGAATCGGGCACGAGCGATCGGATGTCCCTCAGAAGGCCCGGATCTGCACGCCGCGAAAAGACGTCCCGAATGAACCGCTCCCGGCTCATGAACCGTGGCCGCGATCCGGCGGGAACGAGAGCTGCCACCGGGCGGCCGTCAACGGTGATCGTGATGGTCTCGCCGGCTTCGACCCGGTCGAGCAGAGCCCGCGTGTTGTTCCGAAGCTCTCGCGATGCGACATCCGTCATGCGACGACCGTAGCACACATGCGACACGTGTCAATCTGGCCGCACACCGGTACGCTTCGGCCATGCCGTCGCCTGCGCTCAACTCCGACTTCGAGCTGCGTTCGTTGTGGCAGGCCACGATGCCGGCGCTCCCGGATCGCTCCGGACGTGACCTGCCGAAGGAGGCGGATGTTGTCGTCGTCGGTGGTGGGTATGCCGGCATCAATGCGGCCCGTGAGCTGGCACGTCGCGGCGTCGGGGTCACCGTCCTCGAGGCCCACACGCTCGGCTGGGGGGCCTCGACGCGCAACGGCGGGATCGTCCACCCGGGCTACAAGTACGGTCCGCGCCAGCTCATCAAGCGCAACGGCCAGGAGCTCGGCGCGGCGCTCTACCAGGACACGCTCGATGGCTACGAGACCGTCAAGCGCCTGATCGCCGAGGAGTCGATCGACTGCGAGTTCCGCGAATGCGGCTATTTCGAGCTCGCCTGGGCCGGCGAGCACATGATCCACCTCGAGCAGCAGCGCGAGAGCCTCGCCACCATCGGCATCGAGTCGATGATGGTCCCGCGCGAGCGCGTGCACGAGGAGATCGGCACCACCGCGTATCACGGCGGCCTGCTCGTCCCGGGCAGCGGGCTGATCCACCCGGGCCGCTATTTCGCCGGTCTGGCGGCCGCGGCCGATCGTGCCGGCGCGGACCTGCACGAGGGCGTGCGCGCGCGGTCCATCAAGCGCGGGACGGACGGAGCGTTCGTCGTGGACACGGAGCGCGGACCCATCCGGGCGCGCGACGTGTTCGTCGCCACGAACGGCTATACCGACGGGGTCGCACCGTCGCTCCGTCGCCGGATCATCCCGATCGGGAGCTACATCATCGCGACCGAGCCGCTCCCCGACGACCTGGTCGCGGAGCTGTCGCCCAAGGGTCGCGCGTTCTTCGACACCAAGAACTTCCTGTACTACTGGCACATCTCAGCCGACAAGCGGATGGTCTTCGGTGGCCGGGCGAGCATGCTGCCGACCTCGATCGAGCGGACCGCGGGGATCCTCTACAAGGGGTTGTTGCGCGTCCATCCGCAGCTGGCCGGCCGGCGGGTCGCCTACGCGTGGGGCGGCAACGTCGGCTTCACGTTCGACCGGATGCCGCACGTCGGGCGGACGAAGGAGGGCGTGACCTACGCGATGGGCTGCTGCGGGACGGGCGTCGCGCTGATGACGCACGTCGGCACGAAGGTCGGCGAGTGGCTGGCGGGCGGCGAGCCGCCGGTCCTCACCGGGCTCCGTTTCCCGCTCGTGCCGGCCCCGTACGAGGGGCGGCCGTGGTTCCTGCCACTCGTCGGCGAGTGGTATCGATTGATGGACCGTCGCTCGGCCCGGTCGCGTTCCCGGTGAGGATCGGCTTCCGGACCTCTCCGCAGAACACCGACTGGGCGAGTCTCGAGTCCGCCTGGGCCGAGGCCGGCCGGCACGACGTCTTCGACTCGGGCTGGCTCAACGACCATCTCACCGATCCCGGGCTCGAGCGCGGCGGACAGGCCTTCGAGTCGGTGGCTGCCCTGGCCGCGCTCGCGCATCACGTGCCCGGAAAGCGGGTCGGGCAGACCGTGCTGGCCGCGACGTTCCGGCATCCGTCCGTGCTGGCCAAGTCGGCGCAGACGCTCGACCACATCACCGGTGGCCGGTTCATCTTGTGCCTCGGCGCCGGCTGGCACCTTGGTGAGCACGAGGAGTTCGGGATCGACCTGCCGCCGCTCCGCGAGCGGTTCGACCGTTACGAGAGCGCGATCCGAGTGATCAAGGCCCTCTTCAGCGAGGCGGCTCTGGCCGCGCCGGGCGTCACGTTGGACGCACCACCGTGGCGCCTGTCCGGGGCGACCATGGAGCCGGCGACGATCGCGCCGGGCGGGCCGCCGCTGTGGCTCGGCGGACAGGGACCGCGCGGCCTGCGGATCGCGGCCCGGTACGCGGACGGCTGGAACTTCGCCTCGAACCTCGACGGGTCCGCGTCCGGCTTCGCCGATCGGCGGGACGCGCTCCTGCGTGCGTGCGAGGTCATCGGGCGGGACCCGGGAGAGCTGACGTTGTCGGCCCAGATCATCATCCCGGGCGAGCCCGTGGCCCGGCGCGAAGCCACGGAACGGGCGATCGCCTACGGCCGCGAGGGCGCGCAGGAGCTGCTGCTCACGACGCCGGCACGCGAGGGCGCCGAGGGGATCCGCCGTCTCGCGACCGAGGTCGCGGCACCGATCCGGGACGCGTTCGGCTGAGACGCGCCTGGCGGCGAGGGTCACGCCTCGGCGGCGAGGCGCCGGAGGGTCACGAGCAGGCCGTCGATGTCGGCGTCGGTCGGTGAGGTAGTTGACGATGCCGGCACGGAGCCACGTGGCCCCGCGGAGCCGGGTGGTCGTCAGCCAGCCCTCGCCCGAGATCTCGAGCGCGCGCTGGAGTCGATCCTGGTGGGCGTCGAGCTCGGCGGGTGGCAACGCCGCGGCAGCCTCTCGGCCACCGGGGAGATGGCGGAAGCAGACGACCGACAGGTCCGGCGGGTCGATGGCGGCCTCGAAGTCCTCGGCGTCGGCGCACAGGCGGGTGAGCAGCGCGGCGTGGTCGTCGTTTGCCTCGATCAGCCGGGCGAACCCGTCGCTGCCGAGATGCTTCCAGGACATCCAGAGCTTGAGGGCGCGCCACCGTCGGGTGCCCTCGAAGCTGAGCTTGTAGAAGTTGAGCTGGCCGGCGTGGTCGTCGTGGGCGTCGACCGGCGGGGTCTCGCCGCCGCGGTAGTACTCCGGCGCCCGGCCGCCGAAGACCTGCCCGAGGTGCTCGCCGCGGCGGACCAGCAGCCCGCCGATGTCGTACGCCTGGAAGAACCACTTGTGCGGGTCCACGGTGACCGAATCGGCGCGCTCCAGGTCCGGGACCCGCCCCGCGTCACGGGCGGACAGCCGCGCCGCGCCGCCGTAGGCCGCGTCGACGTGGAGCCACAGGTCCTCGGCCGCGGCGACGTCGGCCAGCTCCCCGGTGGCGTCGACCGACCCGGTGTTGGTCGAGCCGACGACGCCGGCGATCGCGAACGGCGTCAGTCCGGCGGCCCGATCTCGTGCGACCGCCTCGGCGACGGGCGCGCCGCGCAGCCGGAACCGCTCGTCGGACGGGATGACCGACCAGCGTCTCGGGCGGGAAGCCGAGCAGGTCGAGCGCACGCGCCGATCGAGAAATGCGTCTGGTCCGAGGTGTAGACGCGGACGCCGTCGAGCAGCCCGCCGCGCGGCACCCGGCCCACCCCGAGCAGCCGCCCGAGGTGGATGTCGCGGGCGAGCGCCATGCCGATGAAGTTGGCCATCACGCCGCCCGACGTCAGCAGCCCGAACGACCCGGCGCCGTAGCCGACCAGGTCGCACAGCCAGCGGACGACCTCCTCCTCGACGAACGTCGCGAGCGGGCCGGCGTGCCAGACGTCGACACCCTGGTTGGTCATCTGCGCGAGCAGCTCGCCCATCATCGAGGCCGGCAGCGGCGGCGGCGTGAAGTAGCCGAACTGGCGTGGGTGCTGGGCGCTCATCTGGCCGCCGGCCAGCCGTCGCCGGAACTCGTCGAGGACGTCGGCGATCGGGGCAGGCCCGGTCGGGGCCGGCGCCGGACCGCCGCTGGCGCCGAAGAACCGCGCGCGCAGCTCTGCGTAGGGCGCCGGGTCGCCCATCGCGCGGTGGGCGGCCTGGTCGTACAGGAAGTCGAGCGCGGCTGCCCAGGTGTCGGCGCCGAGCCGCTCCATCGCGGGACGCGAGGCCGGCGTCGCCGTAGCCGATCAGCTCGGGCTCGGGGTGCCAGGCGAAGCGGTCGTCGGTGCGGTCGGTCATGGACCGCGATGGTAGCCGCCCGCGTCGTACGCTAGCGCCATGGATGACCACGACCCCGCGGGCCGCGCCTGGCTGATCGAGCATCTCGACCCTCTCGGTGTCCCGTACCAGCTGTTCGCCTGCGACCCGGCCCTCGCCGACACGGCCGCCTTCTGCGCCGCGTACGGGTTCTCGCCCGAGGATTCGGCGAACACGATCGTGGTCATCGGCAAGTCCGATCCGCCGCGCTACGCCGCCTGCGTCACTCTGGCTCCCTACCGGCTCGACGTGAACCGCACGGTCCGCGACCGGCTGGGCACGCGCAAGGCCTCGTTCGCGCCGGCCGAGGACACGGCGGCCTGACCGGGATGCAGATCGGCGGGGTGACCGTGTTCGGGTTGCCGGCCGAGCTGCCGGTCTGGATCGACGCCCGGGTGATGGCCCGTGACCGGATCATCCTCGGGGGCGGGTCGCGGTCATGGAAGGTCATCGCCACCCCCGCCATCCTGCGCGCCCTGCCCGGCGCCGAGGTCGTCGACGGTCTTGCCAACGAGCCGCCGCCGCGGCCCCGTGACCGGGTGACGGCCCCGATCGACGTCCGGCTCCGCCCGGTCGAGGCGTCGGACCTGCCCATCTTCCTCGCCCACCAGGACGACCCGGTCGCTGCGGCCATGGCCGCCTTCCCGACCCGGGAACCCGACGCGTTCTACGCGCACTGGGCGGAGATCCTCGCCGAGCCGACGGGCATCGCCCGCACGATCACCGCCGACGGGGTGGTCGTCGGCGACATCGTCAGCTGGGTCGAGGACGGCCGCCACGAGGTCGGCTATTGGATCGCCCGGGAGGCGTGGGGTCGAGGCTACGCGACGGCTGCGCTCCGGCTCCTGCTCGAGCTCGTCCGCGATCGACCGATGCACGCGCGCGCCGCGGACCACAACATCGGCTCACAGCGGGTGCTCGAGCGTTGCGGCTTCGTCCGGGTCGGCGAGACCGATGCCGACGGGTTCCGCGAGGGGATCTACCGGCTGGACTAGGTCCCGTCTGGTGTCGGCAGCGCCCTGACGCCGCCTCCCGTATCGTTCCGCCTCGTGACCACCGAACCCCCCGACTCGGACCCGGCTGAGCCCGCGCCCGCTTCGCCGACGGATCAGCCACCTGCCTCGGCACCCGGTCCCGCCGCGCGATCCCCGCGCCGATCCGACGCCGCCGCGGCCGCCGCGCCAGACCGGCCCGGTCCAGTACAAGGGCGCGGACCTGGAGCCCGCGCGCGGCCCGGGTCTCGGCTGCTTCCGGATCCAGGTCGTGGTCCTGATCGCGTTCATCATCCTGACGCCGCTGACCGTCGTGTGGAACTGGTCGCCTGCGATCAGCACCGCGCTCCTGTTCGCGGTCATCCTGCTGCTGCTGGTGACCGGCCAGACGATCATCTTCCTGCTTCGGCTCGTGGCGGCGGACCGGCGCGGTCGCCGTCGACCGCTGGCGAGCGGCTCGAAGACGGTCGGCGAGCTCGAGGATGCGACGGCCGCGCCGGCAACCGCCACACCGGACGACGAGGCGGCACCGACCGACGACGACGCGCTCCCGCCCGAGAGCCCCGTGCGACAATAGCCGCCGGGCGACCGCCGCGGGCGCCCGATCGTTCGCTCTGGGAGGACGCACCGGTGCCCGTGCTCGCGACCTACTTCACCGTCCGCCGCGGCCGCGACCCGTTCTTCAAGTTCTTCATGCGCACGATCTTCCCGAAGCAGGTGAAGGACTACGAGGAGAAGTTCGGCATCCGCTTCATCGGCTGGTACAACGTCGCCCACGGCTGGGATTTCGACAACGTCATCCTGCTGGACCTGCCCGACTACGCCACGCTCGACAAGCTCGAAGCCGACGAGGCGACCCGCGCCCTCGGTCACCGAGCCGGCGAATGGATCTTCGAGCGCCATCACTCGATGTTCCTCCGCGAGCGCATGGGCCCCGACCTCGAATACCATCCCTGACCCATGAGCATGCGACGCGACGCACGACCACCAGGCGACGAACCGAACGGGAGGCGAACCATGGACACGGGCCACAACGACCTGCTCGGTGAGCTCGCGGCCGATGCCGCCCTCGAACGCTCCGACTTCATCGTCCAGTCGACCGAGCAGCTGCGCAAGTTCCTCGATCGCCACAAGGAGCGGATCGCGGTCCTGGGCGGCCTGACCCTCATCGACGAGGACCCCGATTACCTGTCGATCGCGCCCGACCTGAGCTTCCGCAGCCGGAGCCGTTACCTCGACGACGTGACCGGTGAGTGGATCAGCGAGACCGAGGTCATCGAGTCGGCCTCCGAGCTGGTCGAGCTGTACAACCCGGCCGACATCTTCGCCGCGTTCGCCGAGGCTGCTCGCGAGGCGGCCGGCATGCCCGCCGAGCCGACCGCCGAGGGCGACCTGCTCGAGGTCGCCGGGATCTCGCCCGAGGAAGGCGTCTCGCAGGGCGAGGACCCGTATGCCGCGGCCGCCGACTCGTGGGCGGCCGGGCAGCCGATCTCGCTCAGCGAGGACGACGACGAGTCGGCCGCCCGCCGGCTGTACGACCTCGCGCTCGAGTACCAGGAGCGCAGCCAGCGCAGCGAGGCGCGCCTGCTCGACGAGTTCGAGGGCGCCTCGGAGAGCATGGTCACGATCATCGGCGACCTGATCATCGTGGACGACGACGACGAGCGGCTGTCGCTGACGCCCAAGGGCTTCCGCGCCGAGGTCATCCCCGAGGACGCCGAGGACGAGTGGCGGACGCTCACCGGCTCGGGCGAGCTGGTCGAGTTCTACGACCCGACCGACGTCTTCGGCGACCTGGCCGACGCCCTCGCCGAGGCCTTCCCGGCCGTCGCGCCGGAGCTGGGCGGGGTGTCGGCCAATGGGGTCGGTGGCTCGGACGCCGCTGGCGGCGAGCCGTCCGGCGACGAAGCCGCCGAGGCCGATGACGGCCGACGACGACGCCGAGGACGAGCCGACCGCGTGACGATGCGGCTCGCTGCGGCCGAGCTGGTCGAGAGCCGGGAGATCCTGCCGGGCCAGTGGCTCCAGGCGTATCACGCCCCCGGCCTGGCGACTGGTTCGCGGGCGGGCCAGTTCGTCCATGTCCGGCCCGGGGACTTCTCCGGGATGATCCTGCGGCGGCCGTTCTCGCTCAACACGGCCGACCCGTCGACCGGCATCGTCACCATCCACTTCCGGGTCATCGGGCGGGGGACCGACTTGTTCACGCGGCTCCGGCCGGGCGACGCGATCGACCTGCTCGGTCCGCTCGGGCGGCCGTTCGAGGTGGACCCGCGCAGCCGCCATCTGCTGCTGGTCGCGGGCGGGCTCGGGATGGCCGGCGTCCGGATGCTGGCCGATGAGGCGATCCGCGATGGACGCCAGGTGACGCTGCTGTTCGGGGCGGCCTCGGCGCGCGAGGTCTACCCGTCCAGCCTGCTCCCCGACGAGGTCGAGTACGTCGTCGCGACCGACGACGGGAGCCTCGGCCACCACGGCTACGTCACCGATCTCGTGGCGGACTACGAAGGCTGGGCCGACCAGGCGTTCGCCTGCGGCCCGCAGCCGATGCTCGCGACGCTGGCGCGACTGGCGGAGGGCCGGCGCGCCCGACTCGGCGTCGCCAAGCTCGGCCGAAAGCGCGGCGCCGGTCGGACGCGATGCGGTCGGTTCGCCGGCAGCCCGCCGCAAGGCCTTCCTCCAGGTGTCGATGGAGCAGAACATGGGCTGCGCCGTCGGGGCCTGTCTCGGCTGCGTCGTCATGAGCACCTCGGGCACGCCGCAGCGGGTCTGCCGCGAGGGTCCGGTGTTCGCCGCCGAGGAGATCGCGTGGGACGGCGCGTGGTCGTGACCGGGTCCGCGCGGTGAAGGCCAAGCGCCGGGCGGTGACCGCCTCGCCGCGGGTCGCGGAGCAGAAGTACCCGTCGGCACCGAAGCGCCCGCCGGCCCGCGTCGTCATCGGCGCCGCGCCGCCGCCGGCGTCGTCGCCGGCCGCCGCGCCGTCACCCGTGCCGCCGGGCGCCGTCGACCTGACGGTCGATCTCGGGCGCGGGCTGGTGCTGCCGAACCCGATCCTCGTCGCCTCGGGCACGTTCGGCTACGGGATCGAGTACGGCGACGTCGTCGACGTCGACCGGCTCGGCGCGATCTGCTGCAAGGGCACGACGCTCAAGGCCGCGGATCGGCAACCCCACGCCCCGGGTGACCGAGACGCCGGCCGGGATGCTCAACTCGATCGGCCTCCAGAACCCGGGCGTGGACGCGGTCATCGCCAAGTACGCCGAGACGTGGGCGACTGGAAGACCCCGGTGATCGTGAACGTCGCCGGCGAATCGGTCGCAGGACTACGTCGAGGTCGCCCGGCGGCTCGACGGCGTCCCGGGCGTGGCCGGCATCGAGCTCAACATCTCCTGCCCGAACGTCGGCGCCGGCGGGCTCCAGTTCGCGATCGACGCGAGCGCGGCCGGCGAGGTCACCGCCGCCGTCCGGCGGGTGACCACCCTGCCGCTCCTGGTCAAGCTGTCGCCGAACGTCGCCGACATCCGGCCGATCGCACGCGCCATCGCCGACGCCGGCGCCGACGCGCTGACCGCGATCAACACGCTGTCGGGGATCGCCGATCGCCCCGAGCCGTCGCCGGCCGCTGCTCGGCAACATCTACGGCGGGCTGTCCGGCCCGGCGGTCAAGCCCGTCGCGCTGCGGGTCGTCTACGAGGCCGCACAGGCGGTGCAGATCCCGGTCGTCGCCATCGGCGGCGTAACGAAGCTCGACGACGTCCTCGACTTCCTGGCCGTCGGCGCCGTCGCGGTCCAGGTCGGGACCGCGATCTTCGCCGACCCAGGGCTGCCGGTCCGGCTGGTGGACGAGCTCGCGGCGGAGTGCGGCGGACGCGGCCTGACCTCGTACCGCGACCTGATCGGGACCGCCCTGCCCAAGAAGGCCGGCCAGCCGTCGTCGAAGGGCGTCGAATACCGACCCTGATCGGACCCGGCGGACCGCGCGCGGCTGCCCGCGTAGACTCCACCGCATGACCACCGTCCGAAGCGCGCTCGACGACGCGCTGCGCCACACCATCGCTCTCCGTACCGAGGCGCTGTTCCGGAGCTCTGGCGCACTCCGCGACGGCCACTTCCTGCTCAAGAGCGGCCGCCACGGCGATGCGTACGTCGAGAAGTTCCAGGTCCTCCAGGACCCGGCCGCGACGAGCGAGCTGTGCGGCTTCTTCGCGCAGCACGGTCGCGCGACGGATGGGACGTCGATGGTCGATCTCGTGGCCGGCCCGACGACCGGCGGGATCATCCTCGCCTTCGAGACCGCCCGCCAGCTCGGCGTCCGCAGCCTCTTCGCCGAGGAGGTCCGCGGCGACGACGGGACGACGCACCGCGAGTTCCGGCGCGGCTTCCGGATCGAGCCGGGCGAGCAGGTCCTGCTCGTCGACGACATCCTGACGACCGGCGGCTCGCTGCTCGCGATGCTCCCCGCGGTCGAGGCGATGGGCGGCGAGATCGTCGAATGCGTCGTGCTGGTCGATCGGAGCGGTGCGGGAACGGCGACCCTGACCTCACCGACGAGCGGCCACGTCTATCCGCTGCGCTCGCTCTGGCAGCTCGACCTGCCGACCTACGAGGCCGGTCCCGCCACCTGTCCGCTGTGCGCCGACGGCACGCCGCTCTACGCGCCGGGCAGCACCGGGACGGGCGCGGCCGCCGCGGCCAACTGACCCCGAGCGGTGGACCGGCGGACCAGGAACCTGTTCGCGCTCGTGTTCGGAGCGGTCATCGTCGTCACCGCCGCCACGGCGCTGCTGCTCGGCGGGAGCAAGACGGACCCCGGGCCGCCGGCCGACGCGCTGACCGCCACCGGGGTCATCGTCGGGGTTGACTCGGCGGGGCTCGACAAGGTGAACGGGTTCACCCTGCGGACGACCGACCAGGGTCGCTCGTCTTCCGGCTCGGGGTGCTCGAGAACGGGGCACAATTCGCGCCGGGGCATCTCGTCGAGCACCAAGCCAGCGGCCTGCCAGTCCGTGTCTGGTACCAGACCGACGGCGGCGCGAATGTCGCGATCCGGCTGGAGGACGCTCCCTAGCGGTCAGCCGCCGGGGTCAGCCGCCGGCGCTGATCACCGGCAGGATGGCGTTCAGCTCGGCCGGTGTGATCGTCACCTCGTACGAGCCCTGGACGACGCCGTTGCGGTCGACCGCGAAGATCCACGGCTCGGACCGAAGACCCCACTGGTCGGTGATGTCGGTCGCCTGCAGCTGGCCCTGTCCGTCGAGCTCCGGCTGGAGCACGCCGTCGGTGAACACGAGCCTGTAGGGCTCGACGTTGATGAAGGTGACCGCGGGGTTCGCGGCGGCGATCGGCTTGAAGTGGTCGAGCGTCGGCCCGCACTGCTGGCTGGTGCAGAACTTCGGCGTCGCGAAGATCAGCATGAACGGCTTGTGCGCGGCGAGGGCATCGGCGACCGACGTCTGGTAGAAGGCCGGGTCGGGCTTCGCGTCGGTCGACAGCTTCGCGAGGTCGCCGCCGACGTCGGCAGCGGTCGGCGTCTTCGAGGCGGGCGCCTTCTGGCCGATGGCGATCGCCGTCGGGGAATCGAGGACGGTGAACGTCAGGCGGGTCGTCGCGGCGGGGGAGCCGGGTGCCTCGGTCGTGAACTCCGCGCCCCACGTGCCGGCCTCGGGCAGGTCCGCGTTGACGACGTACATGCCACGCTGATCCTGGATCGTCCACACGAACTCGCCGTCCACCGTGACGACGGGCTTGTTCGGAGTCGCGTGCCAGGTTGTAGAACGAGACCTTGGCCGTGCGGTCCGGGGCGCTGGCGACGTTGTTCGCGCTATCGAGGAAGAGGAACAGGATGCGGGCCTTGCCGCACGAGATCGCATTGCTGACGAGGTACGGGACGAGCGTCGGGGTCGTCGCCGGTTGCCCCCATCCATCTGGCGCAGTCGTCACGTCAGGGGCTGTGGCGCACGTCGCGGTCGCCGACGAGGGGCTGGGAGCGGCTGACGTCGCGGACCCGCCTGTCGAGCTGCACGCGACGGCCAGCAGGGCGAGCGCGGACAGGAGCGGCAGCAGTCGTCGGGGACCCATCGCCGACAGGGTATCGAGTTCGGTCGGAACGTGCCGTCGGGGTAGAATGGCCGCCTCGTGAACCGCTTCCAGAAGCTTGCCGCGCTCACCCTCGCGACCGCTCTCGGGCTGGTCACGATCGGGGTCATCGTGCGCGCCACCGATTCCGGCCTGGGCTGCCCCGACTGGCCGCTCTGCAACGGCCAGCTGATCCCGGCCCTCGGCGACTCGAAGGCCTGGATCGAGTGGATCCACCGGACCGTCGCGGTCGTCATCGGCTTCCAGATCCTCGGGCTCGCGATCCTCGCCATCCGCGACTACCGCGACCGGCGCTCGATCCTGTGGCCGTCGCTCGCCGCGGTCGCCCTGGTCGGGTTCCAGGCCTGGCTCGGGCGCGAGACGGTCCGTCTCGGCAACAGCGGGGAGTCCGTGACGGCCCACCTGGCCACCGCGCTGAGCCTGGTCGCGCTGCTGGTCTACGTGACGGTCCGGGCCGGGTACCCCGCGCGGATCGGCGGCCGGGGCGGCAGCCAGCGGTTCACCCTGCTGGCGGCCTTCACGACGGCCCTGACCTTCGCGCTCCTGCTGTTCGGGTCGCACGTCACCGCGACGTCGACGGCGCTGGTCTTCCCCGACTGGCCGCTGATGGGCGGGTCGCTCGTGCCGCCGCTGACCGACGCGACCACGCCGATGGCCCTGCACCGCTGGGTCGCCGGCGATCGTCGGGCTCGTCGTGATCGCCCTCGCAGTCGTCGCCTGGCGGACGCAGCGCGACCACCCGACGCTTCGTCCGCCTGGCCCTCGGGACGGCCGCGCTGTACGCGGTCCAGGTCGTGATCGGCGGCCTGCAGGTCCTCACCCAGCTCGCCGGCTGGACGCGTCACGCTCCATCTCGCGCTCGGGGCCGTGATCTGGGCGCATGCTGACCGGGCTGACCGTCACGAGCTACTACACCGCCCGGGTCGGCGCCGGCTCCAACGTCGGCGAGATCGCCGGTCTCGGTCCGGACGGCACGACCGGGCAGCGGACGACCGGAGACACGGTCCGCGCCTACATCGCCCTGACCAAGCCACGGATCATCGAGCTGCTGCTGGTCACGACCGTGCCGGCCATGGTCCTCGCGACGCGCGACCTGCCGGGCGCCGCCGCCGGCGTGGACTGGGGCGACTGGGGCGCGCTGGTCTTCTGGACCATGATCGGTGGCACGCTCGCCGCCGGCAGCGCCAACGCCATCAACTGCTACCTCGATCGTGACATCGACCTGCTGATGACCCGCACCCGCCGCCGGCCACTGCCCGCCCACCAGGTCGAGCCGGAGCGCGCCGTCGTGTTCGGGCTCGTGCTCGGGGTCCTGTCGTTCCTGGTGATGGTCTACTTCGTCAACCTGATGGCGGCCTTCCTGACGCTCCTGGCGATCGGCTTCTACGTCATCGTCTACACGCTCCTGCTCAAGCGCTCGACGCCGCAGAACATCGTCATCGGCGGCGCCGCGGGAGCGCTGCCGCCGGTCATCGGCTGGGCAGCGGTGACCGGCAACGTCGGCCTCCCGGCGGTGGTGCTCTTCCTGCTCGTCTTCTACTGGACGCCGCCGCACTTCTGGGCGCTGTCGCTGCGGATCCGCCGGGACTACGCCGCGGCCGGCGTGCCGATGCTCCCCGTGGTCAAGGGCATCCCGGAGACGACACGCCAGATCGGGCTGTACACGATCCTGATGGTCGCGATCTCGCTGGTCCTGTTCGCCGTCGGCCGGATGGGGCTCGATCTACCTCGTCGCCGCGGTCGTGCTCGGCGCGATCTTCCTGTGGCAGGCGTACGGCCTGTGGCGTCGCGGCTCGTCCGAGGAGGCCTCGACCGCCGGGGCGATCCGGCTCTACAAGTACTCGATCAGCTACCTCAGCCTGCTCTTCCTCGCGGTCGCCATCGACGCCCTGGTGGTCATCCCCGTCTGACGTTGCCACGGGGCTGCGAGGCGCCGTCGCACGCGCATGGGACGCGCCGTCGGTCGCGCGCTGTCACGATGCGCGCATGCAGATCCACTTCCTCGGTGGCGCGACGACCGTCACCGGCTCGCAGCACCTGCTCATCACCGAACGCGCGAAGGTCCTCATCGACTGCGGGATGTTCCAGGGCAGCCCGAACGAGTCGATCCGGAACCGGATCCCGTTCGCCTACGACCCGAAGGAGCTCGACGCCGTCCTGCTGACCCACGCCCACCTCGACCACTGCGGTCTCCTGCCGCTGCTGGTCAAGGACGGCTATCGCGGCCCGATCCACGCGACGGCCGGCACGATCGAGCTGGCCGGCCTGGTCCTGCTCGACTCGGGCAAGCTCCACGAGGAGTTCGCCAAGCGCGAGGCCCGCTGGGAGAAGCGCCACCCCGACAAGGTCGCCGCCGACGACCGGAAGGAAGCCGACGAGTACGAGGCGGCCGTCGAGCTGGCCGCCGCCGGCGACGCCGGGGCGACGACGGCCAGCGACGCCGGGTCGACGACGGCCGCCACCGCACCCGCCGCCGCGACCGCAGCCGCCGCCGATGCCGCGAGCGCGGCCGCGGGCGACGAGGACACCGAGCACGTCGCGACGACCGTCGAGCCCGTCCCGGGGAACCCGCCGACCGCGTGGCCGAGCGACCCCGAGGCGCAGCTGCGCGCGCAGCCGCCCGACCTCCAGATCGACCTCGACGCGCCGCTCTACACCGCCAAGGACGCCGAGGCCTCACTCGCGTCGTTCAAGGCCGTGTCGCTACGGCGAGGAGGTCGAGGTCGCGCCGGGTGTCCACGCGACGTTCGTGGACGCCGGGCCACATCCTCGGCTCGGCGATCATCCGGCTGCGGGTCCAGGAGCACGAGGGCGGCGAGGAGCGGATCATCGTCTGCTCCGGCGACCTCGGCCGTCCCGACACGCCGATCCTGCGCGATCCGACGGTCATGACCGACGCCGACTACGTCCTCATCGAGTCGACCTACGGCGGCCGCGAGCACGAGCCCGAGGCCGAGGCCATCCGGGTCCTGGCCGAGACCATCCGGATGGTGTCCGACGCCGGTGGCGTCCTGCTCGTCCCGTCGTTCGCCATCGGGCGGACGCAGGAGGTCGTGTGGGAGCTCGACCGGCTCATCGAGCGCGGCGAGATCCCGTTGCTGCCGCTGTACCTCGACTCGCCGATGGCGTCGAAGGCGTCCGACATCTATCGCCACCATCCCGACTACTACGACGAGGAGACGGCGAAGCTCCTGCGCGACGGCGCCTCGCCGCTCGACTACCCGAACCAGACCATCACCAACGACGTCAAGGCGTCGCAGGCGATCGAGCAGGCGCCGCGGCCGTACATGATCGTCGCCTCGAACGGGATGCTGACCGGCGGCCGGGTGGTCGGCCACCTGCGCAACCTCATCGACGACCCGAATGCCACGATCCTGTTCGTCGGCTACCAGGGAGAGGGGACGCTCGGGGCGCACCTCCAGGCCGGCGCCACGGTGGTCAAGCTCGACGGCCAGGAGCGGGAGGTCCGCTGCAAGACACGCTCGATCAGCGGCTTCTCGGCGCACGCCGACGAGCACGAGCTGCTCGACTGGCTGGGGCATTTCGCGACGGGCAAGAAGCCCGGCGACCATGGCTATCCCGCGGCGCGTCTTCCTCGTCCACGGCGACCCCGAGGCGCAGGTCGCCCTGGAGCCGAAGGTGCGCGGACCTGGGCTTCGCCACCCACGTCCCGCACTGGCATGAGCGGGTCACCCTCGACTGAGGCGCAGTAGCATCTCCGCGCGATGACGCCACCCGATCTTGCCCTGGCCGGCGCCGGCCGGACCTACGCCGCACTCCACCGTCTCGCCCGCTGGTTGCCGACGGTCACGGTGGTGGCCCTGGTGCTGCTGTCGCTGATCCCGGCGCTCATCGTCGGCTCCACGAAGCAGCCGAACGACGTCACGCTCAGGGACCTCGAGTTGGAGAACCTGCCAGCAGGCGCCACGTGGTTCCGGCTCCAGGGCGACCTGCGCGACGTGCCGACCGCGAGCCCGTACACCTACACACTCCACGACCTGTCCGATGATGCCCGGGCGATCACGGTCGTCTCCGCCGTGCCGCTGCCGACCGGCCAGATCGAGATCACCGGTCGCCAGGATGGGCCGTCGCAGCGTGGGACGTTCCTGTCGATCCAGGCCGACGTCCCGACCGAGCCCGTACGCCACGACCCGTGGCTGCTGTTCGCCATCCCGGCGGTCATCGCCGTCGTCATCCTCATCGGCAGGATGCGCGGCTACCCGGTCAAGCGCCGCGACGGCGGGCCGATCGCGGTCGTCGACCAGCTCCACCCCGGCGAGAGGCTCCCGGCGACCTGGGGTGGCTGGATCGCGAGCGAGGTCCATCAGCTCGATGCCATGGTGCCCTGCGAGGTCGAGGTCGCGTGCGATCCGGATGTCTGCTCGATGACCATCACCGATACCGACGGCGTCCGGACCGTGCCGCATCGACGCGCCTCGCCCAAGCGCCGCATCCGCCTGTGCTGGACGTCCGGGGTCGCGCCACGCGCTCGACCTTCACGCGCCCGCGGCCGACCTCGTCCTCGCCTTCGACAGCGAGGCCGAGCGCGACCGTTTCGCCAGGTCCATCGGCTAGGGGGCAGCCCAGCCGTCCCGCGGCGTCGCGGCTGACGCGACCGGGAGGCGCGTCTGGTGGGACGCGAGAGGCAATAGGAATCCCATGCCGGACCATCCCGGCGATGTCTCGACCGACCGACCCGATCGCGCCCGCCCGTCGCCGGCAGGTACGCTGATGGCCTCCATCGCGGCACCGACTCGAGGGGCGTTGATGCGGCCGAGCCTGACCATCCTCGACGACGAGCTCATCGACCGGATCGTCGACGAGGCGAAGCGGGTCCTCGCCGAGGTCGGCATGGAGATCCGCGGCGCCGAGATGCGCCGGCGACTCCTCGAGCACGGCCTGCCGCTCGACGAGAGCGGCGAGCGGGTCCTGTTCCCGCGCGATGTCGTCGAGGCGGCCATCGCGTCCGCGCCGTCCTCGTTCCTCCTGTACGACCGCGACGGCGCGCCGCACGCCGACCTCGGCGGCGACCGTGTCCACTTCGTGCCGGGCTCGTCGGGGCTCAAGGTCCTCGACCATCGCACCGGCGAGACGCGCCTGGCGAACTCGACCGACTTCGTCGAGTACGTCCGGCTCGCCGACGGCCTGCCGAACATCCCGTATCTCGCCACGGCGTTCTCGACCAACGACGACATCGAGGCCGGCGTGTCCGACGCGTGGCGGCTGTACATGACCCTGACCAACTCGCGCAAGCCGGTCGTGTCGGGCGCGTTCACCGAGCACGGCGTCCCGCGGATGGTCGAGATGATGCAGCTCTTCCGGCGCGACCGGGCCGACCTCGTCGCCCGCCCGATGTCGATCTTCACCATCACCGCGACCGGCAACTTCCGGTACAGCGAGGACTCCTGCCAGAACCTGATCGACTGCGTCGAGGCCGGCGTCGCGGTCGAGATCGTGCCGGTCACGCTGATGGGCCTGATCGCTCCGGTCACCGTGGTCGGCGCGACCGTCTTCCACACCGCGGACGTGCTGGCCGGCATCACCATGGCCCAGGTCATCCGGCCCGGGGCGCCCGTCCTGTTCGGCGGCGCGCCGGCGACCTTCCACATGAAGATCGCCAGCTCGCCGATGTCGGCCATCGAGGCGCTCCAGCTCGATGCCGCGTACGTGGCGGTGGCCAAGTCGCTCGGCCTGCCGACGCAGTCGTACATGGCGCTGTCGGACGCGCCGATCCTCGATGCGCAGGCCGGCGCCGAGACGTTCGGGAGCGCGCTGATCGCCGCGCTGGCCGGGGTCAACTCGGTGTCGGGCCCGGGGATGCTCGACTTCCTGCTCGTGTTCAGCCTGCCGAAGCTCGTCTTCGACGACGAGATGTGCGGCCAGGCGCTCCATTTCGTCCGCGAGGTGATGCCCCACGACGACCTGCCGGTCGGCGACCTGGTCGACCAGCTGCTGGCCGACCAGCACCTGATCATGGCCGCCCACACGACCGCCCATTGGCCGACCGAGCTGTACCTGCCGAGCGCGGTCGTCGACCGCGACAACCGCGAGGCCTGGCTGCGGGCCGGCGGCAAGGACACCTACCAGCGCGCCTGCGACGAGGTCGACCGGCGGCTGGCGGCCTACCGCCAGCTGGAGACGGACCCCGTCGGTCGACGCCGAGCTGCGCCGCATCATCCGCTCGGGGATGCGCGATCCCGACCGAGCCCTGCCCGAGATCCCGCTCGCCCCTGGACCGGTCACGCTGGCCGGTGGGGCAGGGGAACGCCGCCACAACCGCCGTCGAGAGCTCGCCAGCCACCAACCGATCGAGGAGGACCCCGCATCATGACCAGTCCCATCGCCGTCCCCGCGACGACCAATTCGTCGACCCTCTACTTCGGGCCGTGGTATCGGCGCTCGCCGTTCTTCGAGAAGACGCTGGCGGCCGGCTGCAGCGCCTACGACATCTACAACCACATGTACCTGCCGGGCTACTACGCCGACCCGGTCGAGGAGTACTGGGCGCTGCTCAACGACGTGACCGTGTGGGACGTCGTCGGTCGAGCGGATCGTCGAGATCACGGGCCCGGACGCGTCGGCGTTCACGAACAGCCTCACCTGCCGCGACCTGACGAAGTGCGCGGTCGGGCAGGGCAAGTACATGATCGTGACCGCCGAGGACGGCGGCATCGTGAACGACCCGGTGCTCCTGCGCGATCGAGGAGGACCGCTGGTGGATGGCGCTGGCCGACTCCGACGCCGGCCTGTGGGCGCGTGGCGTCGCGATCCACAGCGGGCTGGACGTCACCGTCCGCGAGCCCGAGGTCTACCCGATCCAGGTCCAGGGACCGAAGTCCAGGGACACGATGCGGACCGTGTTCGGGCCGGCCATCGACGACATCAAGTACTACTGGACGCTGACCACCGAGGTCGACGGCATCCCGGTCGTCATCAGCCGGACCGGCTGGACCGGCGAGGTCGGCTACGAGGTCTACCTGCGCGACCCGTCGCGCGGCGGCGACCTGTGGGACCGGATCATGGAGGCCGGCCGCCCGCACGCCATCCGCCCGATCGCGCCGTGCGAGGCGCGCCGGATCGAGGCCGGCATCTTCAACTACGGCTCGGACATGACGATCCGGGACACGCCGTTCCACGTGATGGGGCTGGAGCGCCTGGTCGAGACGCAGGACGCCGACTACATCGGCAAGGCCGCGCTCGAGGAGATCCGGGTCGCGGGCGTCGATCGCAAGCTCGTCGGCATCGAGGTCGCCGGCGATGCCCTCCCGTTCGAGCTGTCCCGCAAGTGCGACGCCCTGTCGGACGGCAAGCCGGTCGGGACCGTCACGGACCTCATCTGGTCGCCGCGGCTCGAGAAGAACATCGGCTATGTCTGGGTGCCGATCGGCCTGGCCGGGCCGGGCAACGCGCTCGAGATCGTGGCGCCCGACGGCGGCATCTGGCCGGCGACGACCGCGGCGATCCCGTTCCTCGACCCCAAGAAGACGGTGCCGCTCGGCTGATCCGGCCGGTTCGGTCGCGGGCGGGCGCCGATTCAGCTCGGGGCGGGGTCGGCGGCAGGTCCCGGAGACGACGCCGGGGTCTTCGGGACCCCGATCCGCCGGACGGCGGTCGAGCTGACCGCGATGCTGATCGCGACCGCGGCGATGATCGCGGTGAACAGCGTCTGGTCGATGGCGGCGGCGGCCGCCGCGGCTGACGCCAGCACGAAGCTGAACTCCCCGACCTGACCGAGACCGACGGCGAGCTGCGCCGGCCGGACCTCGAGTCGCGCGACCCGCGCGAGCGCCCACGCGACGCCGACCTTGGCGACGACCACCAGCCCGAGCAGCAGGACGATCCACGGCGCCGCGGCCCCGAGCCGGCTCGGGTCGATGAGCGTCCCGATGGCGACGAAGAAGAGCACCGCGAAGACGTCGCGGAACGGCCGCAACCGGCGGCGTGCCTCGGCCGCCTCGTGGCTCTCGGTCACGGCCAGCCCGCCGACGAACGCGGCGAGCGCGAGTGGGACACCGAAGACGGCCGCGCCCAGCCCGGCCAGCGCCAGGCCCGACCCGACCGAGGCGATCAGGAACAGGTCGTGGTCGTCGCGCAGCCGCCGCAGCGCGCGCGGCAGCACCCACGCGACCGCGATCGACACCAGCGCGAACCCGCCGAGTCCGAGCGCTGCCTCCGGGAGCGAGCGCCGGCCCGGATCGATGGCGGCCAGCAGGATCGCCGCCAGCGCCACGCCGACCAGGTCCTGGACGACGCTCCAGCCGAGCAGCGCGACCTCGGTCGGGCGGTCGGTGGTGCGCCTGCGGCTGACGGTGATGTTGACGATCACGACCGACGAGGACAGCGCGACGCACAGGCCGACGAGCGCCGCCGTGACCGGTGCGAGACCGGTCGCGAGGAAGGCGAGACCGGCGATCGCCGTCGTCAGCACGACCTGCGCCGGGGCCGTCCACAGGATCGGACCGTGGTCGCGCCGCAGCCGCGCGAGGTCGACCTCGATGCCGACCTCGAACAGGAGCAGCACCACCCCGACATCGGCCAGCAGCTCGAGCTGGTCGTGGTCGGCGACGTAGCCGGGCGTGAACGGCGAGAACGCCAGCCCGACGGCCAGGTAGCCGACGATCGCCGGCAGGCCGACGCGCCGTGCCACGAAGCCGCCGGCCACGGCCGCCAGCAGGATCAGGCCGATCTCGAGGATGGGCGTCGTGGAGGCGTCCATCGAAGGATGGTACCCGGGGCCGCCGGGCCGGAGCCGACGCCGTCGGCGCCCAAGGCCCGATGCCGGCCCCGGGTCGCTCAGCCGGCTTCGGGCTCGGCCACGACCCGGGTGTCGGCCCCGCGGAACGCGCCCAGGCGCCAGGCGATGATCAGGACGAGGGCGACGACCGCCACGATGATCGTGGAGATCGCGTTGATCTGCGGTGTCACGCCGAACTTGAGCGAGCTGTAGATGAAGATCGGCAGCGTCGTCGAGTCCACCCCGGCGTTGAACGAGGTGATGACCAGGTCGTCGAACGACAGCGCGAAGGCGAGCATCGCGCCGGCGGCCACCGCGGGCGCGATCAGCGGCAGCGTCACGTGCCAGAAGGCGCCCCGCGCGGACGCACCCAGGTCGCGGGCGGCCTCCTCCAGCCTCGGGTCGAGGTTGACCGCGCGCGCCCGGACCGTGACCGCCACGTACGAGATGCAGAACGTGACGTGGGCGATCGAGATCTGGGCCAGCGACCCGTTCTGGGCGAAGATCTGGCTGAAGAAGATGAGGAGGCTGATGCCCATGATGATCTCGGGGGTCACCATCGGCAGCAGCAGCAGGGTCTCGGTGGCGCCGCTGCCGCGGAAGTGGAGCCGGGCAAGCCCGAGACCGAGCAGCGAACCGAGGATCGTCGAGCCGATGACCGCGATGATCGCGACCTGCATCGTGACCCCGAGCGCATCGAGCAGGTCCTGGTTGGCGAACAGCTTCGGATACCAGTCGGTGGTGAACCCGAGCCAGACGAAGTTCCGGCGCGAGACGTTGAAGCTGAAGATGATGAGGATGACGATCGGCGCGAACAGGAACGCGTAGGTCAGGACCGCGAACCCGGTCAGCCAGCGGTTGCGCCCGGTCCTCATGCCGCGAACGTCTCCCGCCGCAGGCTGCGCAGCGCGAGCAGCGTGCCGCCGAGCGTGATCACCATCAGCAGGAAGCCGAGCGCCGAGCCGTACGGCCAGTCGCGGCCACTGGTGAAGATGACCTGGACCACCTTGGCGATGGTCGTCGTCTGAGCGCCGCCGAGGAGGTCCGGCGTGACGTAGTCACCGATCGCCGGGATGAACGTGAGCAGGGTCGCGGCGATGATCCCAGGCATCGTCAGCGGCAGTGTGACGTGGAGGAAGGCGGATCGGCCGCTGGCGTACAGGTCGCGCGCGGCGTGGACGAGGTTCTCGTCGAGCCGGTCGATCGAGACGTACAGCGGCAGGATCGCGAACGGCAGGAAGCCGTACGTCATCCCGAGCACGACCGAGAAATCGGTGTTGAGCAGCGGGATCGGCTCGCTCGTCAGGCCGAGAGCCTGGAGCAGCGAATTGAGGACGCCGTTGTCGCGCAGGATGATCATCCAGGCGTAGGTCCGGATGAGATAGCTCGTCCAGAACGGCAGCATCACCAGGATGAGCAGGAGCACCTTGCGCCGGCCGCCGTAGCGCGAGATCCAGTAGGCGATCGGATAGCCGATGAGGATCGACAGGACCGTCGTCAGCACGGCGTAGCGCAGCGAGTTGACGAACGCCGGGACGTACTCGGGGCGGATCGCCTGGACGTAGTTCTGGAGGCTCAGGACCGACAGGTCGATGTGGCCGGTCGCGTCGTTGGTCCCCAGGCTGACGATCAGGATCGCCACCAGGGGGACCAGGAAGAAGGCACCCAGCCAGACGACCCCGGGCAGCACGAAGAACGCCCCCGAACCGCAGGCGACGCGGCCCGCGGGCCGGACCGGCCGCCACCGCGGCGCCGGCATCGGCACCCACCGCGGCCGTCCGCTCGCCCAGGGGCAGGTCGGCCATCGGCCTACGCTCGGAGCGCGTTCCAGCGCTGGGTGTACTTGTCGAGGTTGGCGCCCTCGAGCTGGATCAGCTCGATCAGCTTGGCGTACATGTCGGCCGACGGGTTGAGGTTCGGGTTGGCGAGGAGCGACGGGTCGATGGTGGTCATCGCCGCGGCGTTCGGCCCGAGGTAGCCCGTGTAGTTCGAGTTCGCCGCGCTGATCCGCGCGTCGAGATTGAAGTCGATCCACAGGTTGGCCGCGATCGGATGCGGTGCTCCCGACGTCACGATCATCGTGTCCGAGCCGCGGATCGCGCCCTCGGATGGGATGACGTACTTGATGTTCGGCTTGTCATAGGTCATCTGCACCCAATCGCCCGACCAGGCGTGGCTGATCCACAGCTGGCCGCTGGTCATGTCGCCGATGTCGTCGTCGGTGTACTTGCGCAGGAGCGGCTTCTGCTGCTCGAGCAGGGCCAGTGCCTGGTCGAGCTCCGCATCGTCGGTCGAGTTGATCGGCAGGCCGAGCTTGAACGACGCGGCGGCGAAGCACTCCTGGACGTCGTCGAGCATCCCGATCTTGCCGCTGTAGGTCGGGTCCCACAGCGCGTCCCAGCTGGTGAGGTCGGCCGGGATCTTCGCCGGGTCCCAGGTGAACCCCGTCGTCCACCAGTAGTTCGGCACGGAGTTCTTGTTGTTCGGGTCGTAGCTCGGGTTCTGCCAGTCCGCCCCGAGGTTGGCGAGGTTCGGGATCCACTCCTGGTGGAGCGGCTGGATGACACCGTCGCGGACGAGCCCTGGGATCTCGGTCGAGGCCGGATAGCTGACGTCGTAGCCGCCACCCTTGCCGTCCTTGCGCAGGCTCGCCATCTGGGTCACGGCATCGGTGAAGCGGACGTACTTGACCTTGACGCCGTACTTGTCCTCGAACTGCTGGACGGTGTTCTCGCCGATGTACGAGTCCCAGTTGTAGACGATCAGCTCCTTCTCCGGGACGGGTGGCGAGGCGGCCGGGACGCTCGCGGCCGCCGATGCGCTCGCACTCGCCGCGGCCGACGCGCTCGGGACCGCTGTCGCGCTCGTGGTCGGGACGACGCCGGCCGCCGACGATGACGGCGATGGCGAGGTCAGCCCGGCCTGGGCGCAGGCGGCCACGATCGGGGTCAGTGCGGCGGCGATGCCCAGCGCGCCCATCCGCTCGAGGAGCTGGCGTCGGGTCAGCCTGTTCTCGGCCATCACCTGGACCAGCCGGCGCTCGAGGTCGACCGACGAGCCATCGTGTTCGTGCGTCATGGCATCTCCTCCATCGCCGCGGGCCGATCGCCGAGGACGAGCGCCTCGTCGGGCGGCCAGGACAGGGCTACGGGACTACCCACAGGGAGCCTGGCGCCGACCTTCGGTGCCAGGACGGTCATCGCGGATCCGCCATCGGTGCGGACCTGATATTGGACCGAGGCGCCCAGGTAGGCGGCCTGCTCGATCACGGCCGACATCGACCAACTGGCCGACGCCGTTGGGCAGCGCGCCCGCGATGGCCGCCGCGTCGTGCTCGAGGAGCGAGATCGCCTCCGGACGCAGGCTGATGTCGACCGCGTCACCGACCGTCCGCCCGGAACGGCCGACGGGGCACGTCTCGCCGGATTCGAGCCGGACGACGGCGCGATCGGACTCGGTCGACACGACCTCGCCACGCAGCAGGTTGGTCGTGCCGATGAAGTCGGCCACGAACCGCGTCGCCGGTCGCTCGTAGAGCGCCTCGGGCGTGCCCAGCTGCTCGACCTTGCCGCGGTTCATCACCGCGATCCGATCGCTCATCGTGAGCGCCTCCTCCTGGTCGTGGGTCACGTACACGAACGTGATCCCGACCTCGATCTGGATCCGCTTGAGCTCGATCTGGAGCCGCTTGCGGAGCTTGAGGTCGAGCGCGCCGAGCGGCTCGTCGAGAAGGAGCACGTTCGGGCCGGTTCACGAGCGCCCGGGCGAGCGCGACGCGCTGCTGCTGGCCGCCGGACAGCTGGTTCGGCTTGCGACGCGCGTAGCCCTCGAGATGGACGAGCTCGAGGGCCTCGCCGACGCGTCGCTCGATCTCGGGCTTGGCCACGCTCTTCCGCTTGAGCCCGAACGCGATGTTGTCGCCGACATCGAGGTGCGGGAACAGGGCGTAGTTCTGGAAGACCATGTTGACCGGGCGCTTGTCGGGCGGGTCGTAGGTGATGTCCCGTCCGCGCAGCAGGATCCGGCCGCCGGTCGGGAGCTCGAACCCACCGATCATGCGCAGGGTCGTGGTCTTGCCGCAGCCGGACGGGCCGAGCAGCGAGAAGAACTCGCCGGTCCCCACCTCGAGCGTGACGCCATCGACCGCCCGGACCTCTCGGAATCGCTTCTCCAGGTCGAGCAGCTGGATCTCGGGGGAGGGCGTGACCGGCTGGGACGTCGTCATCGCGATGCGGAGGCTAGCGGTTGTGGCGTTTCCGTGCTGGCAAGCGTCCCGGGCGACGCAACTGGCCGGCCGAGACCGCGCATCGAGCCGGAGCGTCCGGCTCGCGCCGTCGGACGAAAGTACTCCGGGCTTTGCGCCAATCGGGCCGAGGGTCGGGCGGCACCACGATGGCCTACGGTCGGGACACCCAGTCATGGGAGACGACTTGCCTCGGCGACGGAATCATCCATTGCGACTTCACGGCATCGCGACCCTGGTCGATCAGCGTCGTGCTGTTCGGCCTGTTCGTCGCGCCCGGCCATGTCGCCGCGTTCGCCTGCGGAACGACCGTCTTCACCGGCTCCGTGTCGCCGACGAGCGGCACGACGGCGACGACGTTCCACTTCACGGTCACCGTGACCGGGGGTCCGCCTCCGACAGCGGTCCAGACGCGACTGAACGGGGTCTGGCACACGATGGCTCCGGACGGGGGCGGCACCTACACGTGGTCGACGACCATGACCGCGGGTTCGCATACCTATCGCTTCCGGGTCACGAACAGCTCGGGGACCTGCTCGGAGCCGTTCGGCAGTCATCCTGCGATCACGGTGACCGCCCCGACGCCCACGCCGACCCCGACGCCCACGCCGACGCCGACCCCGAAGCCGACGCCGACGCCGACCCCGAAGCCCACGCCGACGCCGACCCCGAAGCCGACACCGACGCCGACTCCCAAGCCGACACCCAAGCCCACGCCCAAACCGACGCCCAAGCCCACGCCGAAACCGACTCCGACCCCGACGCCGACGCCCACGCCCGACCGCGACGACGGCCGCGACGAAGGCACCGACCCGCACCGCCAAGCCGACGGCAACGCCGAAGCCGCACCGCAGCCCCGGCGCCGGACAGCCGGCGACTCCCGATGCATCGCCGGCCGCCTCGGAGACGGCCTCGGACGCAGCCTCGAGTCCGACGCCGACCGCCTCGGACGCGGTCGTCGCTCCGGTCGCCGTGATCTCCCACGGGAACACGCCAGGTGGTCCGGGCGGAAGTCCAGCGGGTTTCCCCGGCCCCCTCATCCTCCTGGTCATGATCGGCGATCGGCGGACTGCTCTTCGTGTTCCGTCGCCGCCGCGGCCAGGATGGCGACGCCCGGCCGTTCGGGGCCGCGGACTGGTCCCGGCCGGCGCCTCGGTCGGAGCGTCGGCGTCGATGGGAACCGTGATGCCGCCCTCCTCTGGGGCGTCGGTCGCGACCGCGTCCGCTGCGTCGGGAGCCACTGCCGCATCGGTGGCGGCCGGCAAGACCGCGGCGAAAACGAAACGGACTCCCCGTACCAAGACACCCAAGGCTGCAGCGGTCGCAGGCGTCGTCGCGGCCGCGGCCGCTGGTGACGCCGCGTCGGATCCGGCTCCTCCTGCGACGACCGCGGACGCGCCGGCACCGGATGACGCCGTCGATGTCGCCACGGCCACATCGTGGGAGGTGTCGGACGACGCGCCTCTCGCCGCGACGTCGGCGGCCTACGCTGCCACCAAGGCGGCCGTCGCCGAGCCATCGGTCGCGCGCACGTTCCCGAAGCCGCCCGGCAAGGGCGTGGAACGCGCCACGGTCCGATCGCGCCTGGTCCGCTTCAACGCCGAGCCGGACGACCTTCGGTCAGTCGAGCTTGGCCGGCTGGATCGCGGCGACGAGGTCGAGATCGTGGGCTCGTTCGAGGGGTTCCTGAATGTCCGTGTCCCGGATGGGACGACCGGCTGGATCCACCGAGCAGCCCTCGTCTAGAGGGAGTGGCGGTCAGGTCGGCGTGACGACTCCTCGGTCCCTTGGTCCGGTGTGCCTGCCAGGAACACATTCTTGATATCTGAACGTGGCCAACCGTCGGTTCTTACCGGATCTGTCGGAATCGGTCGCTGATCACGCTCAGATATCGCGAAAGCGTGCCTCACAGGAACACGGCGACGCCCGCGCGCCGTGACGCCCGCGCCGCGCCACTGGCCCGCCGATCACCTCCCTCAGCGGCGCGGTGGCTTCGTCCGGGCCTTGATCCGGGCGAGGGCGCCCTCCCAATCCGGATCGATCGGGCGGCCCGGCTCGTCGAGGTCGATGAGCAGCGGGGCGTGATCCGACGGGATGGGCGGGCCCTTGCGTGCCTCGCGGTCGATCTCGGCATCGACGACCCGCGCGGCCACGGAGCGGTGACACCAGGAGGTGGTCGATCCGCATCCCGAGGTTCTTGTGGAACATGCCGGCCCGGTAGTCCCACCACGAGAAGCGGCCCGGCTCGTCGTGCCGGGAGCGATACGCGTCGGACAGGCCCGGTGTCGAGCAGGGCCCGGAAGGCCGCCCGCTCGCGTTCCGAGACGTGGGTCCCGCCGTGGACCGCGGCGGCGTCCCACACGTCGGCGTCGGTCGGCGCGACGTTGAGGTCGCCGCCCAGCACGACCGCGTCGCCGGGCGACGTCGTCTCGCGGATCCAGCGCGCGAGCCGCTCGAACCAGGCCAGCTTGCCGGCGTAGAACGGCGAATCGACGACCCGGCCGTTCGGCGCGTACAGGCTCACGACCCGCAGCCCGGCCACGGTCGCGGCGATCATCCGCGCCTCGTCGAACGGGTCGAAGTCGTCCTCGCCGGTCACCTCGGCCCCGGCCCCGCCCGGCCCGGAATCGCGCACCGGGCCCGTCGCCGAAGTTCGTGACGACGTCCGACACGTCCAGCCCGGCCCGGGCAGCGATCGCCACGCCGTTCCAGCGCCCCTCGCCGTGATGGACGAGCTGGTAGCCGGCCATCCCGAACGCCATGACCGGGGCGTCGGCGTCGGTCAGCTTGGTCTCCTGCATGAGCAGGATGTCCGGCGCGGCGCGGGCCAGCCACGCCTCGACCGCGTCCTGGCGGGCCTTGAGCGAGTTGACGTTCCAGGTCGCGATGCGCATCCACCGAGGGTACCCGTTCGCCGGCCCTCGGGCGCCGCGTGACGCCCCGACGGGTACGATGCATCGCGTGGGCATCCCTTCGACGGACGACGACGATCTCGTCGAATTGATCCGCGCCGTCGGTGATCGGCGACGACGAAGCCGTCGCCGGGCCGTTCGGCGTCCGCCGCGTCACGTATGCCGATTACACGGCGTCGGGCAGGGCCCTCGCCTTCATCGAGGACTACATCCGCGACGCCGTCCTGCCGCTGTACGCCAACACGCACACCGAATCGTCAGGGACCGGCCTGCAGACGACGCGCTTCCGCGAGGAGGCCCGCCGGATCATCCGCGACGCGGTCGGCGGCTCGGACGACCACGCCGTGATCTTCTGCGGCTCGGGCATGACCGCGGCCGTCAACAAGCTGGTCGACGTGCTCAACCTGCGGATCCCGAACGACCTCGACGATCGATACGCCCTGCGCTCGCACATCCCGGCGAACGAGCGTCCGCTCATCTTCATCGGCCCGTACGAGCACCACAGCAACGAGCTGCCGTGGCGCGAGTCGATCGGCGACGTCGTGACGATCAGCGAGGACGCCGACGGGCGGATCGACCTCGCGATGCTCGAGCGTGCGCTCGAGTCGACCGAGGACCGGCCGCTCCGGATCGGCTCCTTCTCCGCCGCATCGAACGTGACCGGGATCCTGTCCGACACCCGGGCGATCTCGATCCAGCTCCATCGCCACGGCGCGCTGTCGTTCTGGGACTTCGCGGCCGCCGGACCGTACGTCGACATCGACATGTCGCCCCACCGGCCGGGTCCCGATGCCGAGCTCGACTACAAGGACGCCATCGTCCTGAGCCCGCACAAGTTCATCGGCGGACCGGGGACGCCGGGCGTGCTCGTGGCGCGACGCGAGCTCTTCCGGAACCGCGTGCCGGCCGCACCGGGCGGCGGGACGGTCGTCTACGTGAACCCGACGGAGCACGTCTATCTCGTCCGACCCGGAACACCGCGAGGAGGGCGGCACCCCGGCCATCATCGAGTCGATCCGGGCCGGTCTGGCATTCCAGCTCAAGGCGCGGGTCGGCGACGAGCGGATCCGCGCGCTGGAGGAGGACTTCATCGACCGCGCCATGGCGGCCTGGGGCGCCGAGCCGGACATCGGGCTGCTCGGGAACCCGGCCTTGCCGCGCCTGTCGATCGTCTCGTTCACGATCCGCCACGCGGGTCGGTATCTCCACCACAACTACGTGGTCGCGCTGCTCAACGACCTGTTCGGGATCCAGTCGCGCGGCGGCTGCTCGTGCGCCGGGCCGTACGGTCATCGGCTGCTCGGCATCGACATCGAGACGTCGCACGCCTTCGAGCGCGAGATCTCCCGTGGCTGCGAGGGCATCAAGCCGGGCTGGGTCCGGGTGAACTTCAACTACTTCATCAGCGAGGCCGTCTTCGACTACATCGTCCAGGCCGTGGAGCTCGTGGCTCGCGACGGCTGGCGGCTGCTGCCCTGGTACCGCTTCGACCCGGCGACGGGGATGTGGCGGCACAGCGCCGGTTCGCCCGAGGCGCCGCTGTCACTCCACGACATCCACTACGACAAGGACGGCCTGCGCTACCCGGCGCATCGACATCGCGAACCCGAGACGCGGTTGGCCGACTACCTGGCGGAGGCGACGACGATCCTGGCCGATCCGACCGGGGTCCTCGGGCCGCCTCCGGACCCGGAGCAGCTCGAGGTCGGCACCGATTTCGAGTCCCTGCGCTGGTTCTGGCTCCCGGACGAGATGGGCGTCGGCGCGGCTCAGTAGCGCCGGCCGCGCTGGCGGCCGAGGTCGAACGTCGCGGTGTCGGCAACGGCCATGACGGCCATCGTCCCGGCCTGGACCGGGTCCGACACGACCAGGTCGACGTGCTCGGTGATCGAGCCGACCATGTTGAGCGCGATGATCGGGATGCCGATCGCCCGGAGCTCCTCGGCCGCGACGCTGATGTCACCGCCCATGATCGATCCGGCCAGGACGAGGAGCCGCGCACGCGGCAGGTCGGCGACGGCACGGACGGCCGCCGCGATCGCCTCCTCGCCGACGAGCGGGATCGTGTCCACGCTGATCCGCTCGCCGCGCAGGTTGTGTCGGTCCGCCTCGCTGACCGCGCCGAGGGCGACCTGGGCGACCTGCGCCCCGCCGCCGACGACGATGATCCGCTTGCCGAACACGCGATCGAGGGCGCGCGTCAGGTGGACGTCCCGGACATCGCCGAGCGCCTCGACGGCGCCGACGAGCGCCTCGTCGGTGACCCCTTCGACCTCGAGCTCGATCCGTGTCAGCGGCGGGTCGCCCTCGCCGCGCCGGACGGTCGCGAGCGTCCTGATCCGTCCATCGATCGAGGCGACGGCATCGATGACCGCCGACATCGCCGAGGCATCGTCGACGACGTCGAACCGGATCGCGGCGGTCTCGACCGGTTGCCGCCGGGGCATCAGCCCAGCGCGCCGCGGCCGGCTGCGCCGGGCCGGAGGTCGTTCACGGACATCGCGTCGGGCTCGACGCCGCCGGTCGGGTCGTGCTCCTCGAACGGGAGCCCGAGACCGGCGAAGGCCTCGCGCGTCGCGGCCGCGTCGGAGGTCGTCAGCATGAGCGCGCCGTCGGTGTCCTCGGCCACGCCGACGATCCCGGTGATGTTGACGCCGCGATCGCCGAGGGCGGTCGCCACCCGGGCGAGCGAGCCGGGCCGATCGTCGAGCTTGACCGTGAACCAGACCGTCACGGAGCACCTCCTGCTGTGGCTTCGATGGTACCCCGCGCCCGTTCCCACGGCGGGTCCCGCCGACGCGGTACCCTCCCGGCCATGCCCGCCCCGCTCGGCACGACCCCGACCAAGAGGATGCCCGACATCCAGCTGTTCGGCCGCGACGATTCGGCGACGACCCGGGCGGCCCTGCGCTTCTTCCGCGAGCGCCGCGTGGTCGTCCACTACGTCGACCTCAAGAAGCGCCCCATCGCGCCCGGCGAGCTCGACCGGTTCGTCAGGCGGCTGGGCGCCGCGACGCTGCTCGATCCGAGCTCACGACCGTACCGCGACCAGGGCCTTGCCTACCTGAGCCTCGACGAGGCCGGCATCATCGCCCGGCTGCGGGCGGATCCGCGTCTGCTGCGCCTGCCGCTCGGCCGCCACGGGAATGACGTGACGGTCGGCCCGGACGAGGCGACGTGGGCGACCTGGATCAGGTCGCCCGGCGCATCCTGAACGCCGTCCAGGCCACGAAGGCCCCGGCCACCGCGATCACGGCACCGATGACCGCCCAGCGCGTGTCCTTGTCCATGAAACCGTTGCCGGGAAGGATCCCGAGGCCCTGGAGCATCCACCCCAGGCCGACGAGCAGCAACACCCCGGCGATGATCCAGCGAGTCCGCATCGATACCTCCTGGATGGCATGCTAGCCCGATGGACGAAATGTCGCCGCCACCGCGTCGGGCGGGCCGGATGTGGGTGACCCGCAAGGCCGAGGGCATGCTCGAGGGTTCTGTCGGCGCCCCCGGCGCGACCGAGGACGAGAAGCTCCTCGAGCGCACGCCGAGCACCGCCTGGCTGGAGACGGACCCGTGGCGGACGCTGCGGATCCAGGCCGAGTTCGTCGAGGGCTTCGATGCGATGGCCAAGGTCGGCGCGGCCGTCACGGTCTTCGGGTCCGCGCGGACCGTCGAAGCGGACCCGATGTACGCGCTGGCACGGACCATCGGGCGACGCCTCGCCGAGACCGGCTACGCGGTCATCACCGGCGGCGGGCCGGGCGCGATGGAGGCGGCCAACCGCGGCTGTCGCGAGGGTGGCGGGCTGTCGGTCGGCTGCAACATCGAGCTGCCGCACGAGCAGGGGATGAACCCGTACGTCGACCTCGGGGTCGAGTTCCGCTACTTCTTCGTGCGCAAGGTGATGTTCGTCAAGTACGCCGACGGGTTCGTGATCCTGCCCGGTGGTCTCGGCACGCTCGACGAGCTGTTCGAATCGCTGACGCTCATCCAGACCGGCAAGGTCCGCCACTTCCCGGTGGTGCTGGTCGGGCGAGACTACTGGGCGGGCCTGCTCGACTGGATGCGGCACACGATGCTGGAGCGGGGCACCATCGCCGCCACGGACCTGGATCTCTTCCACGTGACCGACGACGCAGACGAGGTCGTCGAGCTCATCCGGACCCATCGCGCCGAGGGCGACGTCGCCTGAGGGACGCTGGCCGGTCAGTCGCCTTCTCGGTGTGATGCATGTGGGCTGCATCGAGGCCCCACCGGATGTGCCAACCGACGCCCTGTTTGATGCAGTCCACGTGCATCGATCCGCGGACGGGCCCCGTCGCGGGGTCACTCGTGCGGCAGTGCGACCTCGATCCGCCCGTCCACGATCCGGACCGGGTAGTAGCGCAGCCGCCGGACACGGGTCAGCCGGCGCGCCTCGGCCTTCTTGCCCGGCGGGTCGACCTTCGGGTCGCGACCGGCCGGTGACCAGGTCGGGTGATACGTGCCGTCGGCGTCGAGGCCGCCGGTCGTCGGCATCTGGACCGTCTCACCCGTGCGCAGGTCGAAGCGACCCTCGTGGAGCGGGCAGGCGACGACGCACCCGTCGAGCTCGCCGATCGACAGGGGAGCGCTCATGTGCGGGCAGCGGTCGTCGGTCGCGACGATGCCGTCGGGCGTGTGGGCCAGCAGGATGTCGCGCTCGCCGCGGCTGACGCGACGGAGCCTTCCTGGCGGCAGGTCGGCGACGTCCGCGACAGGCTCGAAGGGGGCGCCGCTCGTCCCGATGGCGCGAAGGCCATCGGGAACGCGGCAGGTCGTGGTTCCATGCTCCGCATCCTACCCGCGGCCGACGAACCGCGACCGTCGCGGACAAACGACGACCCCGGCGGGGTCCGCCGGGGTCGTCGTGCTAGGAGGAGCGAGTGTCAGTCGCGGATGGCGGTGCTGGCCGTCACCGGCTCCTGCTTGGTCGACGGAGCGATACCGCCGGCGACCGCAGGGGTCGGGACGGGCGCCTCGTTGGTCGTCCGAAGCGGGATCTCCTTGATCGCCAGCGCGGCGAGGAGGGCCAAGACCGATCCGACGACGCCGAGCCAGAAGGCCTGGGCGGTCGCGAGGCTGAACGCCCCGTAGACCCCCTGGACCATGGCACCGATGAACGGCTGGACCGCGGCCTGGAACTGGGGCGGGATCGCGGCCAGGATCGCCGCGCCCATGTCACCGACGCCGGTCAGCGAGCTGAAGTCGAACGAGCCGCTGCTGCTCGCCTGCTGGAACCCGGCGATGACCTGTTGCGGGACGCCCGCGGCGGTCATCTGCGGGATGAGGTTGTCCTGGAACGACGTCGCGAAGATCGTGCCGACGAATGCGAGCGCGATCGTCCCGCCGATCTGGCGGAAGAACGTCAGGTTCGACGTGGCCACGCCAAGCTCCTTGAACGGGACCGCGTTCTGGATGACGATCGTCGGCACGGAGAACGTCGTCCCGACGCCCAGACCGGCGATGAACATCCACACCCAGACGATCGGCACCGGCGTGTCCTTGGTCAGCTGGGTCATCAGCAGCACGCCGAAGCCCATGAGCGTGACCGAGCCGACGATCAACCACTTGTAGTGGCCGGTCCTCGAGACGAGCAGGCCCGAGATGATCGAGCTGCCGATGAGGCCGACCATGAGCGGCAGAAGCGCCAGGCCGGAGTTGGTCGGCGAGAAGCCCTCGACGACCTGGAACCAGCGCGGCAGGAAGACGATGGCACCGAAGAACGCGAAGGCGGCGAAGAAGACCGAGACCATGGTGGCCGAGTAGGTCCGGCTCTTCCACAGGCCGAGCGGCACGATCGGCTCCGCGGCGCGCGACTCGGCCAGGATGAACAGCAGCGTCCCGATGATCCCGACGAGGATGAACCCGCCGGTGGTCGGATCGGTCCAGTCGCCGAACTGCTTGTTCGTCAGGCCGACGAGCAGGAAGACCATCGAGACCGTGAAGATCGCACCACCGACGAGGTCGAAGTTGCGCGTCGCGGCGGCCGTCTTGACCGTCGGCAGCAGCCGCTGGATGACGACCAGTGCGACGATCCCGATCGGGATGTTGACGTAGAAGATCCAGTGCCAGCTGAGATTCTCGGTCAGCCAGCCGCCGATGAGCGGGCCGGCGACGAACGCGATACCGAAGACGGCCCCGAACAGGCCCTGGTACTTGCCGCGCTCCTTCGGGGTGAACAGGTCGCCGATGATCGCGAGTGCCACGGGGAACAGCGCACCCGCGCCGATACCCTGGAAGCCTCGGAACAGGATGAGCATGCCCATGTTCTGGCTGAGGCCGGACAGCGCCGAGCCGATCAGGAAGATCACGATGCCGATCATGTAGATCGGCTTGCGACCGTAGACGTCAGACAGCTTGCCCCAGAACGGGACGCTGATCGTGCTGGTCAGCAGGTAGATCGTGATGGCCCAGACGTAGTAGTCGTTGCCGCTGAGCTGGGTGACGATGGTCGGCAGGGCCGGACCGACGATCGTCTGGTCCAGCGCGCCGAGGAACAAGCCGAGCATGACCGCGAAGAGGATCTCCATCTTCGCGCGGTGGCTCAGGCCAAGGGCCGGATCCTCCTCGAGCGATGGGACGTAGTCTTCGCCCTGCGCGGCAGGGAACGCTTCCATGGGCCTCTACTCCCTCCTTTGGGGCATATGTGTGTGGTAACCCCCCGACGCGTGGTCGGTGACGATCGCGTCGACGGCGGTCCGAAGATCCACCATCGCCGCGGCTAGTCGGGTCAACTGCGTCTCGTCGAGTCCGTCCAGGATCCGATCGAGGATCTCGGTCTGTACCGAGTCGATGTCTTCGAGCAACTGCCGTCCGGCGTCGGTGATGCGTGCCAACACGATCCGTCGGTCGCTGGGGACGCGGATCCGTTCGACGTAGCCGTGTTCCTCGACGCGATCGACGAGCCCCGTGGCCGCGGACATCGAGACATCGAGCATGTCGGCCAGCCGGCTCATCGCCATCTCCCCGTGGCGATCGAGCAGGTTCAGGACGTGCAATTGGGTCATGCTGATGCCGAGCCGGACGAGACGCTCGCTGCCGATGCACTTGACCTCGCCGAACGACGCACGCAGGTCCGCGACGACGCGGGCCTTCGTGGGTTGCAGGTCGGTGACCATGCTTCGTGCCATGTGAATTATCATACTCCCGTTAATAAATCGGTTCAACCCCGTATGTCGCCGAACGTGATGGAGGGCCCGGATGCGATTCGCCCTGATGCTCGAGGCACAGCAGGGACTCAGCTACGGCGACCACGTGGCCATCGCCAAACGGGCCGAGGCCAATGGTCTCGAGGCGCTGTTCCGCTCGGACCACTACCGGAGCTTCCCGGGTCCGGCCGGCCAGCCGACGACCGATGCCTGGACGGTCCTGGCCGGGCTGGCCCGGGAGACCGACCGGATCGGGCTCGGTGTCCTCGTGTCGCCGGTCACGTTCCGTCACCCGGGCAGCTTCGCGAAGGTCGTGACGACCGTGGACGAGATGAGCGGCGGTCGCATCGAGGTCGGCGTCGGCGCGGGCTGGAACGAGTTCGACCACAGCCAGCTTGGATTGCCCTTCCCGCCGATCACCGAACGCGCCGACCTGATGGAGGACCAGCTGGCGATCCTGCACGGGCTCTGGGGTGAGCCGGACGGCTGGTCCTACGACGGCCACCAGGTCGTCGTCGACAACGCCCAGTTCCATCCCAAGCCGGTCGACGTGCCCGGCCGACCCGGACGCCGATCGGCGGTGCGCGGCCGCGGCTGCTTGTCGGCGGGCAGGGCTCACCACGCACGTACCGGCTCGCGGCACGCTACGCGGACGAGTTCAACCTGAGCTCATCCGCGCCCGACGACGGCCGTCAAGGCGTTCGCGGCGCTCGACGCCGCCTGCGTCGCGATCGGTCGCGACCCGGCCACGGTGTCGCGCTCGACGATGGCCGGCGTCCTGATCGGGCGCGACGAGGCCGAGATGGCGACGCGCCTCGAAGCGGTCGCGCCGCGCGGTCGTCGCCGACGACGCCGACGCCTGGCTCGAGGAGCGCCTGACCCGCTGGATCGCCGGCACGCCGGACGAGGCACGCGCGGCCGTCCGCCGGTTCGCCGCGGCCGGCGTGGAGCGGATCATGCTCCAGGACTTCCTGCCGTGGGACCTCGACATGATCGACGTCATGGGCGAAGTCCTCGTCGGTCAGGTCTAGTCGCCCATCGCCGCGGCCACGCGACGGGCCGCGGCCGCCATCTCCTCGTCGGGGATCGACGGCAGGACGTCCTCCCAGATGCGGCAGCATCGCGCCCCTTGCCTCGAGCATGCCGAGCGGCCGCGGGATGAACCAGACGTGGAAGTGGGCCCCGCCGTCGCCCCATCGATAGAGGTGGACGCGGCCGATGTCGCCGAGACCCAGGATCGCCCGCTCCACGCGAGCCGCCACCCTGCCGAAGTCGGCAGCGGCGGCCTCCGACAGATCGGAGAAGGAGTCGACGTGGTCGCGGCTGGCCAGCCAGACCGTCCCCAGGAGGCTGCCATGGACCGCCGGATGGAGGGTCCACAGGTCACTCGACCAGACGGCCGGCGACGACTCGCCGGTGCAGATCCCGCAGGACTCGCCGCCCGGCTCGCCACGCCGCGGGGGTTCCGGGACGACTCGTTCGCCCGGAGCGCGCGGGACCAGCGGCTCTTCGTACGGCAACGTCATGTCACGTCCTCCTCTGTCGTCTCGGTCGCGGTCTGATCGACGGGGCGCCGTGCCGCGAAACGCACGGCTTCTTCGCCGACCTCGACGTCGACGTCCACGAACCCCGCGTCCACGAGGCGGCGACCCAGCGTCGCGGGATCGACCGGGACGCAGACATCGCCGCGATGGAAGTCCCGGAAGCCGGGACTGTCGAGCGAATCGACGCCCAGCATCCAGGCACCCGGACGGAGCACCCGGCAGGCTTCGGCCAGGAGCGCGTCCTGTGCCTCGGCCGTCGGGACGTGGTGGAGCATCGTCATGGCGATGCGCCGCGCTGAACCGGCCGCTGCGGAACGGCATCGCCGTCGCGTCCGCGTTGACGACCGTCACGTTCGTGCCCGCCAGCCGTCGGTCGAGGCGCCTGGCGGCGGCCCGGTCAGCCTCGACCGCCGTCACCTTCCGGGTCCGCGACCGGATCACGTCCGTCGTCAGCCCCGGACCCGGGCCGATCTCGAGGACGCTCCCGCCGAGGGGCCGGTCGCCGAGCACCCACGGCACGAGCGTCTCGCGGATGTGCGTGCCCCATCGCTCGCTGGCGCACAGTTCGCGATGTCCACGGTTCATGTGGCCTCCTTCGCGCTAGGCCACCTAGTGAAACATATATGTTGCATCTTCGCAACTGCTATGCTGCACGCGTGGACATGACCCGACCGGATGACGCCCTCCTCGATGCGACCGAGGCGCTGCTGATCGAACGCGGCATCGACGGCATCTCGCTCGAGCGTGTCGCGACGCGCGTGGCTCGCTCGCGGGTGACGCTCTGGCGGCAGGGCGTCACCAAGGAGACCCTCGTCACCGGACTCCTCCAGCGCCTGTCGGATGACTTCCGCGACGCGTACCTGCCGGTCGTCAGCGGACCAGGCTCGGGCCGGCAGCGTCTGGCGGCCTCGCTCGACGTCCTGTTCGAGATCGCGGACCGCCATCTCGACCTGCTGGCCGTCTCCGACGAGGTCTTCCATTGGGCGACCGAACGGTGCGTCTTCCCGAGCGGGTCGAAGGGGTTCCTGTGGCCGTTCATCGGCGCCCTGGAGCTCGGCGCCGTGGACGGCTCGCTCACGCACGCCGGCCGGACCGATGAGGCCGCCGACGTGATCTTCAACACCGCCTGCTGGGGCTACGTGCACCTCCGCAAGCGACACCTGTGGCCGCGCAAGCGAGCGCGGAGCCAGATCGCCGCGCTCCTGCTCGATGGACTGACGCCGACAGCCGGCTGACGGTCAGTCCTCGGCCACCTTCGCGGCGGCGCGATAGGCGGGGTCGTCCCGGCGGATCAGGTCCGGGTTCGTGCCACGCGCCCGTGCGAGACGCTCGGTCAGGAGCTGGAGCGGGGTCGCGGTCGCGAGAAGGGCGGCGACGGGAGCCGGGAGCGCGTCAGCCTCGGGCACGACGAGCCGGCCGGCGGGCGTCAGGTCCGCGTCCA
This sequence comes from uncultured Chloroflexia bacterium, assembly GCA_963813225.1. GTDB lineage: Bacteria > Chloroflexota > Limnocylindria > Limnocylindrales > CSP1-4 > SPCO01. Next base: position 1,085,648 of record CAWEYB010000001.1, read on the forward strand.
ACGCTGCATCGGCTGAGGCCGAGAGGATCGCGGCGGTCTCGCACTCCGATCGCACGCGCGGCTGCCAGCGCCTGACCCGCGCGCTCGATCCGCTCGCGGCCATGATCGCGGTCGGCGAGGACCAGGACGAGCCCGGTCGACGAGTCGGTCGCCGGGAGGTGGCCATGCAGGAAGGTCTCGAGGTCGCGGTATGCCGACGGCAGCCACGACGCCTCCTCGACCTTGAGCGTCAGCTCGCGCCCGGCGGGCCGGTCCGCGCCCGACGCGATCACGACGAGGTGCGCGACCTCGGCCAGCGCGGCCGCGATCTGTCTCCGCGCCGGCCTCGTCGCGCGAGCCCGCTGCGATGAGCACGGCCACGGTGTCAGGATCGAGCGCGCGGCCCGAGAGCTGTGCTCCGACGGCCGCACCGGCCAGGATCGGGCTCAGGTAGCCGACCGTGTGGCACCAGCCCTGGTCGAGCTCACCGGTCTCGACCACGAGGTCGGCCAGCATCCCGGCCGGCGAGCGACCGCTGACGGTGATGACGGCAGTCGAGCGCCCGGCGGCGCGGGCTGCCTCGAGGGCGGCGTTCGTGGCGGCAGTCCCGCCATCGTGCGAGACGGCGATGACCAGACCGCGCCGACGGCGGATCCAGGGACAGCTCGAATGCCTGCGCGGCGCCGACGTCCGCATCGCCGGAGACCCGCGGCCCGCGCCGCCTCGCGGACGATCTCGGCGACCGCGAGCGCCCCGTGCTCCGAGGTCCCGCAACCGGTGACCACGACCGGATCGCCGGCCTCGAGCGTCGCGCGGATGGCAGCCGGCGAGATCGGCAGTCGCCGTCCCGCTGCCGGCCAGGCGTCGAAGGATCCGTCCGGCCATCGCCGGCTCCGCGGCGATCATGTCGGTCATGTGGAAGGGAGGCACCGGGGCGCAGGCTCGGGGTCGGCGCGGCCTCCCACGGATCGGGCGAGCCGGGGAGCGGTGCGGTCGGATCGAAGCTCGACGGGGCGGACATGGCGGGCTCCTGCGGGACGTGCCCCGAGGATAGGCATCACCGGCCAGGGCCGGGCGGACGGCCCGTGCCGCGCGACACCGTCAGTCGGACGGCCGTCGCCCGATCAACCCGAACCTGCGCAACGGCGCGTAGCGGAACCACGCCCGTCCGACGAGCAGCTCGACCGGGACGGGCCCGTACACCTGCGAGTCGATCGGATCGCCGAACCCGCGCGCGGCGGTCGCATCTCGGTCCGCGTCGCTGACCAGCCAGGCTTCGTCGTCGGCCAGCTCGAGGTAGCCCTGCGCGAAGGCGACCCGGTCGCCAGGACCTGGCGGCGACCCGCTTGACGGCGATCGAGCCACCGTCGGGCTCGCGGAAGACGACGACCGAGCCGCGACGCGGCCAGCGGACGGTCGTGGGGTCGATGAGCAGCCAGTCGCCGGGCTCGATGGCGGGCGCCATGCTCGCCTCGACGACCGCGACCCGCCACGGTCCCCGGACGCGTCGAAGCCCCGCCATCCGACGGGGCTTCTCGATCATCGGTCGGGCCGTACGACCCGGTTCGACGGGGTCAGCCCGGTCGGCCGGCCACCCGTGTCTTCTCCTCGCCGCCGGTCGCCTTCCAGGCGGCGTCGATCTCGTCGATCGCGTCGAGCAGCTTCTGGCCGTCGGCGGGATCGGTCGAGGCCTTCACCTTCGACGCGGCCTTCGCGGCCTGCCAGAACAGGTCGTGGAGGTTCGGGACCTTCTCGATGTGCTCGGGCTTGAAGTAGTCGTGCCACAGGACGTCGAGGTGGTGCTTGACCAGCTCGGCCCGCTCCTCCTTGATCCCGATCGCGCGGGAACGGAAGGTCTCATCGGTGTTGGCCTGGTACTTCTCCATGATCCGGAAGCACGACTCGGCCTCGATCCGGGCCTGCTCGGGGTCATAGACGCCGCACGGCAGGTCGCAGTGGGCGTGCGCGATCGTGGTCGGCGCTAGCCAACGGGACAGTCGATCCATGGGGACTCCTTCGCACTCTGGGCACCTGAGCGAGAGCCTACGGTCTCGGAGAAGTGCATTGAAGTGTCGGAGCCGCGTTGACAGGTGTCAAACGTGCGGCGGGGCAAAGAGCAAGCGGTGTCGCTAAACGCACCCAGCACGCTGATCCCGATCGCTACGCCTTCCGGCTCGAGCCCGGCAAATTTCCGTTCGCCTGTTCGATCGGCGCCCAGACGATCCGGACGTTACGGAGCGAACGACAGCGACTGGAGGACGTGGATGACCTCGGCTACTTGGCTCGGGATCTGGATCCAGATGGGCTTGCCTCCGACATCGAGCAGGTAGACCGTCAGCGACGGGTCACCGGGGCCGAGCCCATACGCCGGGCTCGTCGGGGTAGGACCGCCCTGGACGGTCAGGACCATCGCGCCCGGCTTGCCGTTGCTCCACGGGCAGGTCCCGGTCCACGTCGAGGCAAGCTGCAAGCCGAAGGTCTTGCCGCTGTATGGGCCGATCGTCACCGGGACCGGTGTCGTGACCTGGAACCGCTTGTCGGCGGCGAATGCCGAGCTGATGCTGTCGACGGTGAAGGCCCCGATCGCCTGGTTCGGGTCACCCTCGCAACCGTTGTCGTCGGTCGACGGAGCCGGGTCGCGGAAGACGTAGAACTCGGCCTGGTCGCTGCCGGCATGCGCGGTGAGGACACCAAATGTTTGCGCCGTGTCTTCGTATCCGATGTAGCCGGTCGGCGCCGTGAACGTCAGCTTCGGCGTAAAGACCGTGGACGTGACCGGCCCGGCCGGGAACGGCGACGGGCAACCATGGCCGTTGTTGCAGTCCGTCGCGGCAGAGGACCCGCTCGGTGACGGCGCGGCCGAGGGCGCAGACGTCACTCCGCTTGTCGGGCTGGGCGCCGGGGCGACGCCGAAGCCACCGCCGAGTGAACCGAAAGCAAGGAGAGCAACGAGAAGGGCGACCGCCGCCACGAGAGCGAATGCTGTGCCGCTGCGCGCACGCGGCCCGCGCCCGACCAACCTCTCCCACGGGTAGACGCGCACCTGGCGGGAGGACATCGTCCGGGCGAACGCCTCCTCGAGGACGGGCACCGGGACCGCACCTGGCGCGACGTCGTGCATCCATCTGCCCAGGACGACGCCGAGATCGAAGTCGGTGCGTTGGCCGGTCATGCGATGCTCTCCCCGGCGGCGGGCTGCGAGCCGACCCTGTCATCGGCCTCGAGCGCTGCCCGCATCGCCGCAGTGGCGTAGCGGATCCTCGATTTCACCGTCCCGACCGGGATGCCGAGCGTCTCGGCGATGTCGACGTGGGACATCCCGAACTGATGCTGGAGGACGAGCGTCGTTCGCTGCTCGAGCGGGAGGCGACGGAAGGCCTGGTCGATCCGCTCGGACTCGGCGAATCGGGCGGTCGTGTCGCCCGTCTGGTGGTCCGACAGATGGAGCAGCGAGACCTCGGCGCGCCGCCGGGTTCGGCGACCCTCGTCGTAGCAGGCGTTGACGACCATCCGGCGCAACCAGGCGTCGAACCGTTCGGGATCGCGGAGGCGCGGCAGCTCGCGCCAGGCCCTGACGATGGCCTCCTGTGTGGCGTCCTGGGCTCGGTCCGCGTCACGCAGGATCAAGCTGGCGAGCGCATACAGGCGGTTGGCCGAGGCGCCGATGAGCGCGCCGAACGCGTCATGGTCCCCCCGCATCGCCCGCTCGACCTCCTCGACGCTCATCGTGCCCCTGGGTCGCTGTCCGCGGCCCGCATCGACGATGCGAGCTCGCGCCGTGACGACCGCTTCGATGACCAGACGCTCCCGCCTGCCGCGTCCGATCTATCTTCGACGGCGGGGGCCTGCACGGAACAGGGCCATCCGGGGGAGAGCCGGAGCGGCGAGGCGGAAGCCATCGGAGCCTCACGGACGCGGGTGCGGTTGACGAGACCACGACCCCCGGGCTCGGTCAGCGGATGATAGACCCGAGCGTGCGGGGGAGCGAGCGCGGCGAACACATCGTGGTCGCCGCGCATCGCCAGCAGCACGCTCCCGTGCTCATCCTCATCGCGACCGATCTAGCTGCCGCCTCCCACGCCCCGGGCCTGCCAGAAGGGAACGGCCGCGAGCGCGGTTCCCGCGATCAGCTGATGTTGATCGCTTCCGTCGGCGTTCATCACGTAGGTCGGGCGGTCGTTGGTTCCGAGAGCCTGGAAGGACCACAGGCCTGCACCCCGTGACGCGCTGAATCGACCGACGGCTGCCGCATCGAGCGGCAGCCGTCGTGGTTCGGGGCGCTACCGGATCAGTGCACCACCGAGAGGCGGAAGACCGTGTTCGCGCTGGCGTCCGTCACCCACAGGTCTTGGCCGCGGCCGGGCGCGACCTGGAGTGGCGCGACCGCGCCCGGAAGATCCCAGGTCGCCGTGACCACTCCGTGCAGGTTCACGCGGGCAACCTGCTTCGCAAGATCAAGGTCGACGTAGATCTGCTGGTCATTGCCGACCGTGATCCCGACCGGCCCGCCGTCGATGGGGTATTCGGTCAACGTGCCGCCCATCGAGATGCGGCCGAGCTTCCCGCCGAAGAGCTCGGTGAACCAGATGGCCCCATCCGGACCCGAAACGATCCGGTTGGGAAAGGAGCCCGGGTCGAGCGACCACTCACGGAACGTCCCGTTCGGGGTCATGCGGCCCACCTTGTCGGCGCTCCGCTCCGTGAAGTACAGGGCGCCGTCGAGGCCGAGCGCGAGGCCGAGGGGCGTGGCGTCGGCCGTCGGGACCGGGAACTCTGTCACGTGACCCGTCCACGGATCGAGACGGGCGATCGCGTTGGCCCCCTGCTCAGCCACGTATACGCTGCCCCAGGGCGAGATGACGCTCCCCTGTGGGAGAGCGTCAGGTCCGGCGGGGAGCGGGTACTCGACGATGGAGCCGTTCGGAGAGAGCCGGCCCATGTTTCCTGAGTTGCGCTCTGAGATCCAGATTCCGCCCTGCGGGTCGGTCGTCAGCCAGCCGGCAAGGGGGTCCGCCGACGGGATCGGATACGTCTTCAGGTTGTCGTGGTTGTCGAACCGCCCGACCGCGGTGTTGAGGCTGACGTACTCGCCTCCGGGCCCCGCCGTGACGCCGAACGGCACGGCACCGTCGGCCATCGGGAACGCCGTCACCGTCCGTTGGTCGTGGTTGTTGGCTGCCATCGCATGCCGTGGCGGCGCCGCCATGACGGTGGCTGGAAGCACGAGCGTGGCGAGGACCGGCCAAAGGATCGCGCTGCGTCTGACATGGACCATGTCACCAACCTCCTGACAACCGGAGCGCGAGACCGATCCCCGCCCGGCAATTGCAGCGTTCCCCGCCCTCAGCCGCAGCTGGCGGGCGCTCGTCGGTCAGCCCCGACCCTGAGCGCTTGCGGAACATGGATGGGCTTCCCTCTCCGGAGGGCTCGAGGCGACGAGGATCGTCTTCGTGCCGTCCGAAGCCATGACGCTCGTCGACGCGCTGCCCGATCTATCTTCTGTGAGCGGCGTGGCTCCCGGCCGGACCCGCCTTCAGCGTTCAACCCTCGTCATCCTGGCCAATTGCCGGCCGAACCAAACGATTTCCCGCGTGGGTGTGTGTTCAGCGAAGCCGCTTGCTCTTTACCCCGTCAAACGTGCGGCGGGAGACGAGACATGGACCCTCGGTCCATGAACAGTTGCCGACTTCGGCGTCCTTGAGACCTTGGGTCCATTCCGCCTCGTCGCGCGGGCTGTCCGTCGCACGGGTCATCACGTTGCGATGGACGCCGCCGCCGCGCCCCGCCTCGAGTCGGTAAAGGGTCATCTCGGCCCGGGCGCCACGAAATGAACGGTTGATCGCCCGAGCTTCGTGTGGTCGCACGATGTCTCGAGCCCGTGCCTGCTCGTAGCGTGCCGACATGACCTCCATCACGAGGTTGCACGAAGCGGAGGAAACCCAGATGGCATTCGTCAGCAACGCGCCAGGCCTCGCCACGAAGCCAGCGTCATCCACCTCCCCCGGGCACGTCGGCTCCTGGAAGCTTCCAGTCATCGCGATCGTCACGGGGGCGGTGTTGGCCACAGCATTCGTCGTGGGATCCAACCACGCCGCGCCGGCCGGTCTCATCCGCCCGCAGATCGACGACCTCCAGCTGCCCGTCGCTCAGGCCGGTCTCATCCGCCCGCAGATCGACGACGTCCGGCTGCCCGTCGCGCCCGCCGGGCTCAGCCGTGCACAGATCGCGAGCCTCGGCCAGACGGTCGCGCCCGCCGGGCTCAGTCGCGCACAGATCGCGAGTCTCGGCCAGACGGTCGCGCCGACCAGTCTCATCCGCCCGCAGATCGACGATCTCCAGCTGCCCGTCGCGCCGGCCGCTGTCACCCACGCGCAGATCGACCTCCAGCAGGGCATCAGCCGATTGGTGTACCAGACTGCCCCGATCGTCACGCTCCGCCGAACGGGAAAGTGACGTTGCCCCAGACGACCACCGATCCGGACATGATCGGAGCCCTCTGTGGGTGATCGTGGATCACGGACAAGAGAGCCGGAGACCGCCTCCGGCTCTCTTGTGATGCAGGTCCAAGCGCCGTTCCTGGCAGTTCGGCAGGCCGAGACCGACGACGCGTCGGTCAGCGGTAGTACGACTCCACGCGGTCGCGATTGCCGAGGAAGCCGCCGCCGTAGGTGGCGATGTCGCCCATGAACGCGAAGAAGATGAACAGCCAGCCGATCAGGCTGAACCCGGTCGGCGTCCAGAACGCCGACGACCATCAGCAGCGTCCACGGCAGGAACAGGAAGCCGAGGAGCGGCAGGATCATGTTCGGCCCGAAGACCGTGCTCCATCGGGCGGCATCGGTCAGCCACCAGCCGAGCGCGATGAACCTCGGCAGGATGAACCCGAAGATGGCGATCATGCAGTTCACGGACGTCCTCCCTCGCGACGCCTGGGCAGGCGTGCTCTGTGTCGAGCATGGGCCACGCCGCCACGCTTGACAACAGGACGTTCCGGCCCCGGTGGGCCGGGTATCATCGGCCGGATGACTGAGCGAGGGCTGCCCAGCATGGACGGTGCCCCGGCTTGTCCGTTCGTCGCGTTCGGAGACGACCGTGACGGCCGATCGACGAGCCCCGACCACCGCCATCGATGCTTCGCCGAGTCGCCACCCGCGCCGCGCGCGCTCGCACACCAGGAGGCCTACTGCCTGTCGAGCGCGTTCCCCGTCTGCCCGGTGTTCCAGGATTGGGCGCGGCGCGAGGCGGCACATGCTCGCGGAGGCGGCGAGCGGCCCGAGACCGCGCCGACGGCCGTCCCGACGACTGCCGGACGGCCGCGCGCCGCGTCGCTCGAAGCCGCGGACGACCCTGCCGCTCCGGCGATCCGGCGCCACGCATGTCACAGCGACGGACCCGGACGCGGACGACGCCGAGGCGCCCGTTCGCCGCAACCCGCCGCGCGACTGGGCGGCGCCTCCACCGTGGGCGACCGGGACGGCCGCGGCTCCGCGTGCGGGCTCGGCCGGACCGCCGCCCGACGTGGCGAGCGAGTTCCTCGCCGCGCGGGCGGTCGCAGGGCCAGGGTCTCGCCGGCAGTCCCGCGGATCGTCTTGCCGGTGGGCCCCCGCCTTCGTCGACCGGATCGCAGGGCGGCGACTCGGGCCATGCCGCGGCGGCCGCTGCAGCAGCCGCGGCGCTTGCGGGAGCAGCCGCGACCTCGGGCGGTGGAGAGAGCGGGGACGGCGGTGCCGCATCGGGCGGCTGGTCCGCATCGGCGGCCGGATCGTCGGCGACGGCACCGCACGACGACCTGGCCGGGCTCGTCCAGCCTCGGGCGGCGGCTGCCGGAGCCGAGGCGGCTGCATCCTCGGCCAAGCCGGCGGCTGACAGCTATCCGCCGTCCGACGCTGACCGGCAGACGGCCGTCCGTCAGCTCGACCCGGCCGAGCGGCGACACGATCCCCGGACCCGTCCTGGGAGCGGATGCGCCGATACGAGGCCTATCCGGAGATCAAGACGCGGGCGGGCGTTGCCGGGGCTGCCGCGGTTCGCCGTCCTGGTCGGCGCGCTGGCCGTCGCGGCGCTCGCGCTGTTCATGCTGCCGGCCCTGCTCGGGCTTCGGTGGCGGGGGCACGTCGAGCCCGAGTCCGAGCGCCGGCGCTCCGCGCGCATCCGCCAGCGTCGGTCCGACCGTGCGCCCGCAGCCGACGCCCCTGGTCTACATCGATCAAGCAGGGCGACAACCTGCTGAAGGTGGCGAAGAAGTTCAACGTGACGCTCGAGGACCTGCTGGCCGCCAACAAGGACACGATCACGAACCCGGACAAGATCGCCATCGGCGACCAGATCATCATCCCGACGCCGCCACCCGGGCTCCGGCGGGGCGTCGAAGGCTCCGACGGCGTCAGCGTCGGCCTCGCCGTAGGGGTCGGTCGGTCGGACCCGGTGCGCGCCGCGCTAGCGCGGCGCGATGTTGATCGCGGTGATCTTGCCGGCCTCGACGCGGAACGTCGCGTCGATGTGCTGGCTCTGCGCTCCCGGCCGGACCACGAGCAGGTCCGCCTCCCACGTGTTGCCGGTGTCGCGGATCTCGCCCGGGATCATCCGCAGGCCCGTGTCGCCGCGCAGGAACCAGCCACCGACGCGCTCGACGCCGCGCAGGGTCTGCACGCTGTCACCGACGTGGACGCGCATCTCGGTCTTCTCGTCCATCAGCGCGACCGCGGCCTCGCGATCGCCGCCGTTCAGCTTCTCGAAGAAGTCTTCCATCGTCTCGACAGCACCCATCCGCGGAGTGTACCGTCGGCCGCCCATGGGTGCCCGGACGACGCTGACCGACGCGTGGCCGCTGTTCGGCCTCCGCCTGCGCACCGACCGGCTCGTCCTGCGCCTGCCGACCGACGACCACCTGGTCCATCTGATGGCGCTCGCGCGGGCCGGGATCCACCCGCCCGACGAGATGCCGTTCGGGGTCGCCTGGTCGACGATCCCGAGTCCGGCCTTCGAGCACAGCTTCATGCAGTACCACTGGGCGCATGCGCGGTCAGTGGTCGCCGGACGAATGGTTCCTCAACCTCGTCGCCCTGTTCGATGGCGACCCGATCGGGTCGCAGGGCATCGAGGCCGAGGCATTCGCGAGTCAACCGGACGGTGTCGACCGGCTCGTGGCTCGGCCGGGCGTTCCAGGGCCGCGGGTTCGGAACGGAGATGCGCGCGGCGGTGCTGGGGTTCGCCTTCGACGGGCTCGACGCGCGCGTGGCCGAGAGCTCGGCCTTCCTCGACAACGCGGCGTCCAACGCCGTGTCGCGCAAGCTGGGTTACGAGCCGAACGGGTTCGGATCGCTGGCGCCCGAGGGCGTCGCACGCGAAACGCAACGCTTCCGGATGACCGCGGAAGGCTGGCGGTCGCGGCCGCGTCCGGCCCTGACCATCGAGGGACTCGAGGCATGCCGGGAGATGTTCGGGGCCTGACTGGCTCGACCGCCACGGTCGGCCGTTGCGGCTAGAAGCCGCCGCCCGCCCCGCCTCCTCCGCCGCCGGACCCGCCGCCGCCGAACCCGCCTCCGCCACCCCCGCCCGACGATGCCGGCGAGTTGCCGATCGTCCCGAGCGCGGACATCATCCCGCCGACGTCGGGGATCCCGGAGTCGGAGAAGAGGCTCGAGCCGCTGCCACCGGCACCACTGCCGAGGAACGGCGTCCCGCTCGAGGTCTGGTACCAGTACGGGAAGTAGGGGACGATGCCGCTCGACGTCCGCCCGGCCTGGACGTCCTCGAGGCTGCGCGACAGCACGCCCTCGATGTCGCCCTGGAGACCGAGCGCCGTGCCCCACACGACGGCCTGGTCTGGCGTGTCGAGCCAGGTGAGGCCGGCCTCGTCGACGACCTGCTGCATCGAGCGCGCCTGGGCCATCGTCTTCTGGAGCGTCCGCCGGTACGCCGCGAGCATCGCCCGGATCATCGCGCCCGACATCGTGACCGCCGGCATCGGCCCGGCCGACGACGAGGACGACGATGCCGCCGGCGATGGCGGCCCCGCCGAGCAGGGTCAGCCCGGAGAGCGGGATGTTGAGACCGACGATGAGCGCGACGACGCCGCCGATGATCGCCAGCACCCCGCGACCGATCCAGCGCGCGACGACCTTGCTCGGCCGCTCGCCGAACCAGCCGCGGTCGACGACGTGCGTCTCGAGCGCCTTGTCGAAGTCGGGCACCTCGGAGCCGAACTTGGGCAGGTCCTCGGGCGTGATGAACCCGGCGTCCTCGCCCGCGCCGAGCGTCTCGAGCCGCCGGAGGGCGAGCTGCTCGGCCGGGCCGATCGGGCGTCGGGCGTTGCGCTGGCGCTGGGCCTCGACGTCGGCGTCGCCCTTGGCCGGGCTGGTGTCGATGCCGACCTTGTGTCCGCCGATGCCGAACAGTCCGCCGGCGTCCTGGCGGAACGCGATCAGGCCGCGGGACGCGAGGTCGAGCATGGCGGTCGTCAGTGCCCGGCGCGACGTGGAGCCGTCCATGATCATCGCCCCGGATGCGGCGGTCAGGTCGGGCGGTGGGGCCGGCATCAGCACCGACGGGTCGTCGAGGTAGACCGGGTCCTTGCCGTACCGGCGCCAATCGAACAGCGCCCAGCCGGCCAGGCCGAGGAAGACGACCGACCCGCCGACCAGCCCGACCACGGCGTTGATCTGGCGTGAGCGCTGGAGATCGGCCGCGTGCTCCGGCGTCGCCGCCGCATCGACCTTCTCGAGCGCGACGGCGAGCGCGCCGTCGAAGTCGGCGTTCTCCAGGTAGGGGAGCATGTCGTTGTCGAAGATGGCCTGGCGCTCCTCGTTCGACAGGTAGGCCGCCTCGAAGCCGGGCCCGGCGTACAGCTGCACCTGGCCGTGCTGGAGGTTCGGCTGCATGTCGAAGAAGATGACCAGCCCGTCGTTGATCCCGGCCCGGCCCACGCCCCACTGGTCCATCAGGGCCCGGGCCTTGGCCTCGGTCTCGTCGGTCGTCGGGTACTCGCCGCTGTCCTGCGTGTAGACGACGACCTCGGAGCCGGTCCGCGCCTCGATGGCGTCGATCGTCGCCTCCGCCTTGGCGATCGCGTCGGCCGACAGGATGCCCGCGTAGTCGTAGACCGCCCGGTCGTTCTCGGGCTGCGGGAAGGGCGGGCCGGGCGGCGGCGAGGCGGCGGCGACCGGACCGATGGCGACCAGCAGCAGCCAGGCCATCGCCGCGAGGAGGGCGAGCGGGGCGCGACGTCGGTGCATGGCCCTCATCCTGAGGCTCGCGTCAGGACCGTGCGCGCCGGATGACACGGAGGCGGCCGTCCGGCTCGAGCATGACCTGCGCCGCCAGCGGCCGTCCGTTGTAGGTCGAGCCAAGCGACGCAGCGTAGGCGCCCGCGTCGCTGATGGCCACGAGGTCGCCGCGACGGAGCGGCGGCAGGTCGTGGATGCCGAGCGCGTCGGTCGACTCGCAGATCGGCCCTTCGACGCGCGTCGGGCCGGTCGTCGTCGCGGACGTGTCGGCGTCGCGATCGCCCGGCCGAGCGATGTGAGCGCCACGATCGGATGCCGGGCGCCGTACAGCGCCGGGCGGATCAGCTCGGTCATCCCGGCGTCGATGACGACCTGCGGCCCGCCCCGGTCGCGCACGTGGAGCACGCTCGCGACCAGCCAGCCGGATCGCGCCACGAGCGCCCGTCCGGGCTCGATCGCCAGGCGGCTCGGTCGGCGGTCGTCCGGGACGCCGTCGAGCAGCTCGGGCAGCTCGCGCGCGAAGCGCTCCGGCCCGGGCGCCGGCTCGTCGAGCGGCATCACCGGGAGCCCGCCACCGACGTCGAGCGTGTCGAAGTCGGGCAGCCCGCCGCGCAGGAGCGCCACGACGGCGAGGCCCCGCCGGACCGCGTCGCGCCAGGCGTCGACCGCGCGGAGCTGCGACCCGACGTGGAGGTGCACACCGCGCGGCCGGACCGCTCCGCCGGCATGGTCCGACAGCCACTCGACGAGCCCGGTCGCCTCGGTCTCCGTCAGACCGAACTTCGAGGCGCCATGGCCGACGTCGAGACCAGGGATCGTCTCGGGCGTCACGTCCGGGTTGAGCCGGACCAGGACGTCGAGCGCGGGGCGGCCGCGTCGCCCGAGGCCCGCCCGGCGAGCCATGGCCGTGACGACCTCGGCCTCGTCCGCGGATTCGAGCGCGACCCACGCCAGCGGCACCCTGCCGGGCGCGGTCGCCCGGACCGCGGCCCGCAGGTCCGCGTCGGTCTTGCCGATGCCCTCGAGGGTGATCCGGTCATCGGGCACGCCGGCCTTCCGCGCGATCGCCCACTCCCCGCGCGACACGACGTTCGCCCCGAAGCCGCGGGCTGCGACAGCGGCCACGATCCCCGGGACGTCGTTGGCCTTGACCGAGTACTGGCGGATCCAGGGATCGGGGAAGGCGTCGCGGACCGCGGCCGCAGCCGCGGTCGAGCGCCGCCAGGTCGGTGACGAAGAGCGGCGTGCCGTGCCGGCCGGCGGCCTCGCGGAGGCGGTCGGCGACCGGCGGCGTCGAGATCGGGCCCGGCGGCGTGCCGGTCGAGCCAGTCGGCGTGTCGCCGGCGCCCGCGTCAGTCGGGGATGACAAGCCGCACGACGGTACTGACGACGCTCAGCACGACCGCCCCGACGATGGCCGCCACGATCGTGTCGGCGGTGAGCAGGTCGGGCGGGAAGTCGCCGACCGTGAGGTCGAACCCGGTCGTGTTGGCGATGACGGCCGTCAGCAGCAGCAGGCCGGCGTTGATGACGAAGCCGACGAGGCCCATCGTCATGAACGAGATCGGCAGCGCGAGCATCCGCACGATCGGCCCGATGAGGCCGTTGACGATGCCGAAGATGACGGCCAGGACGAGGAGCCCGACGAGATCGCCCTTGTAGGTGATCATGTCGAACCCGGTGTACTTCGGCAGCACCTGGGTCAGGATGAAGAACGCGATCGCGGTGACGATCGTGCTGACGGCGAAGCCTCTCAACGTCTTGCCTCCGATGATCGGGCGACGGTCATGGCCGGGATCACGGGCATCCCGGTGGGGCTGATCTGAGGAGAGGGTCGTCCAGCGGGGCGGCGTCGGTCAAGGCGCGCGCCCGTCACCTGGCGAGACCTCGCTCCAGCGCGGCCTTGATCGCGGGCCACTCCTCGACCGTGATGCTGAAGTAGGCCGAGTGACGGATCGAGCCGTCGGGCATGATCATGTGGTTCCGGAAGACCCCCTCGAACGTGGCGCCGATCCCGGCCAGGGCGTTGCGCGACCGCTCGTTGCGGGCATGGGTCTTGAACTCGACCCGGTTGGCGCCGAGCGTCTCGAACGCGTGGGTCAGCTGGAGCAGCTTCGCCTCGCGGTTGGCGCCCGTCCGCTGGTAGGCGATCCCGACCCACGTCCAGCCGATCTCGAGGCGGCGATGCTCGGGCACGATCGACAGGATAGCGGCTGCTGCCGATGGCCCGACCGCTGGCCAGGTCGATCGTGGCGAACGGCCGTTCCGTGCCGGCCTCCGCGTTGGCCAGCGCCGTCTCGAACCAGCGTTCGAGCCCCGGCTCGTCCTGGTCGCCCATGATCGTCCAGCGCCACAGGGCGGGATCGAACGCGACCAGCCGCAGGTCGGCCAGGTGCTCGGGGCGGAGCGGCTCGAGCCGGACCCGCGTCCCCTCGAGGACGACCGGTTCGACCCATGTCTGCGTCGGCATCACGGCGATGGTAGCGGGGCGGCGCGGTCGGCTCGGGCCGAGGACGCGTCACCCGTGGGGCCCTGACCACGACACCCGCGCGTCCGCGCGCCGCGGACCCTAGACTCCGGCCATGACCGATCTTGCCTCTCGCGTCGACGCCTTCCTCGCCGAGACCTTCCGGCGCAACCCGACCTTCGCGACGGACATCGGCGAGCACAGCCACGACGACCGCTGGCCGGACCTGTCGCCAGCGGGACGCGCCGAACGGCTGGCCGCCACGGAACGCTGGCTGGCCGAGTTCGCCGCGATGACCGACCTGACCGGCGACGAGGCGATCGACCGCGACCTGCTGATCGGCGAGCTCGAGGCCAGCCGGTTCGCCGACACGGAGCTGCGCGAGGACGCCTGGAACCCGCTCGAGTGGGTCTACCTGGTCGGCGACGGCCTGTTCACGCTCAATGCCCGCGAGTTCGCGCCGCTGGCCGAGCGCCTGGCCTCGATCGCCGGCCGGCTCGAGGGCCTGCCGGCCGTCCTCGAGGCGGCCAGGGCGGCGCTGGTCGGCACGCCCGACCGCCCGGTCGGGCGGTTCCAGACCGAGACCGCGCTGCGGCAGCTGCCCGGGATCGACGAGCTCATCGCCGACGCGCTGGCCGCCGCCGAGGCGGCCGCTCCGACCGACCCGGCCGTCGCGGCGAGTCCTGCCCCGCCTGATCGCGCGCCGCCGAGGTGGCCACGGGCCGCGATCGACGCGTTCGAACGCCACCTGCGCGAGGTCGTCCTGCCGCGAGCGACGGCGAGGGCCGTCTCGGGGCCGAGCTGTTCGCGGCCAAGATGCGCCACACGATGCGGTCCGAGACGCTCACCCCGGAGCGGATCCTGGCCGCTGCCGAGCGCGAGTACGGCGCCGTCCGGGCCGAGATGGTCCGGCTCGCCCGCGAGCTGTGGCCGGCCTGGCGCGGCGACGAGCCGGCCCCGGACGACGAGGGCGCCCTCGTCCGCGGCGTCCTCGACGCGGTCGCGTTCGAGCACCCGGAGGCCGCACGACCTGCTCGACTTCTGCCGGGCCGAGAACGCCCGGATCGAGGCGTTCTGTCGCGGAGCGGGACCTCATCGGGCTGACCGACGAGCCGCTCGAGATCCAGTGGACGCCGGTCTTCCTGCGCGCGTTCGGTGGCGCGATGCTCGTCTCGCCCGGACCGCTCGACAAGGGCCAGAAGGCGTTCTTCGCGATCACCCCGATGCCCGACGACTGGGACGAGGAGCGACGCCGAGTCGAACCTGCGCGAGGACAACGACCGGATGCTCCGGCTGCTGACGATCCACGAGGCGGTCCCCGGGCACTACCTCCAGGGCGTCTACGCCAACCGCTGCCCGTCGCTCGTCCGGGCGGTCTTCGCCAGCGGCCTGTTCGCCGAGGGCTGGGCCGTCTACGTCACCCAGGTGATGATGGACGTCGGCTACGGCGCGGACGACCCGGCGCTCCTGCTGACCCACTGGAAGTTCTACCTGCGCTCGGTCACCAACGCGATCATCGACGCGCGGATCCACACCGCCGGGATGACCGAGGCCGAGGCCGTCGACGCTGATGGTCGACGGCGGCTTCCAGGAGGAGGCCGAGGCGCGGGCCAAGTTCGACCGGGCGCGGCTGTCATCGACCCAGCTGTCGACCTACTTCGCGGGCTCGCTCGAGATGTGGGCGATCGAGGACGAGGTCCGCCGACGGGCCGCGGTCGCGTCCGGCGACCCGCGCGGCGCCGGTGCGGTCCCGACGCCGCGCGTGGTCGGCGACTACGGCGAGACACCCGGCTTCAGCTACCGGCCGCACCTCGAGTCGGTGATCGCCCACGGGACGCCGCCGACCTCGCTCCTGCGGCGGATCCTGCTCGGGTAGTCGCGCGGCGGTCGAGCTCCGGGGGCCGCGTGCGGGACGCGTTGCCCGCGTGGCCCCGGCCCGCGCGACACGACCGCCGCTCCGGTGCAGAGGCGAGGGCCGCGCGCAGCCGATCGACCCGGTAGCCCGTCTCCTCGGCCGCCTCGGCGAGCCGGGCCGCGATCCCAGCGCTCGAGACGCGCGGCCGCGACGCGACACCGTCGATCGCGTCGAGGCGAACGGCCCAGGCCAGCAGGCTTCGGAGGCGGTCGCGGTCGACGTACTCGACGCCCTCCCACGTGTTGACGCCGATCGCCACCCGCGTCATCTCGAGCGCCAGCCACGCGTCGAGCAGCCGTGCCGTCGCGACGCCCGCCGAACCGCGCATGGCCGACGGGCGCGGCAGCGCGAGGAGGACCCGGACCTGGTCGGTGACCGCCCAGGCCTCGCCCTCGCCGAAGCCCGTGTCGTGCAGCCCGGCGACCAGCGCGGCCGGCAGCCGGAGCTCGTCGTACCAGGCGAGGCTGGTCGCCGCGACGCTCGCACCGGGTGCGAGCGCGCCGGCGTGGCTGAGCGCCATCCAGGCAAGCAACGCCGCCCGGTCGTGACGGTCCAGCCCATGACGTCCTTCCGGTGCCAGCTCGATATCGGCGGGATCGAGCGGGACCCCGGCCGCCAGCGCCGCGGCGATGGCAGCGAAGTCGGCGTCCTCCTCCGACACGGCCATCCCGACGAACGCCCGCTCGGCACGGTCGCGGAATTCGGCGGCGATCGGCACCGGGTCGCCGTCCACGCCGGTCGCCTCGGCGATGGCCCGCAGGAATGCGCAGGAATCGCCGCTCGAGCTCGCGCAGCTGCGCCGTCGTCGCCACGCCGTCCATCACCGCGACCGTCAGCCCGTCGGCGAAGATCGCCCGGAACGGCACGTGCACCGGTTCGAGCTGGAGCTCGCGCAGGGCGTCGTCGAGCGACGGGACGCCGGCGCCGTCGAGCCGCGCCGCGAGTCGTGCCCACTGGCCGGCGACGCCGTCGGGACCTCGCGGAACTCCCAGAAGACCTTGGTCCCGTAGGCATCGAGCGAGACGGCGAGGCCGTCGCTCCAGAGCTCCCGGCACGAGCGGATGAACTCGAGCCCGGTCCGTGCCTCGCGGAAGATGACGAACGCGCCGTCGTCCCTTGGGCAGCCCGAGGCCCTCGGCCAGCGAGCGGCGAACCTGGCGCTTGCTGCCGTCGGCCGCCTTCACGGCGTAGCTCGCGGATGCGCGGAGTCGCCCGCTGGTCGAGGCGAACCGCGTGTGATAGACGACCAGCGAGCGCTCGCCGACCCGTCCCGTTCGAGTAGGCGATGACCGCCTCGTCGACGTTCCCGCTCGGGGTCACGAGGTCGTACAGCAGGAAGTCGCTCGCCTCGGCGAACCACGCCCGCCGGTGGAGCAGCGGGAAGATCTCGCGCTGCGTGGCGCTCGACCAGCCACGGGTCCGGCCGCTCGTCGAGCGTCGCCCGGCGGAACTCCATCCCGTACTTCTCGCCGAAGCCCTGGACCTGGCCGTGGCCGAGCATCGGCAGCCCGGGCAGCGTCGCCAGGACGGTGGCCACCCCGAAGTACTTGTCGCCCTTGCCGAACTGCTCGAGCGCGGTCTTCTCGTCGGGGTTGCTCATGAAGTTGACGTAGCGCTTGAGGATCTCCGGGTCGAACTCGATGGTCTCCTTGATGACCTTCCGGTAGCCGGCGCCGTCCTCGTCGCGGAGCATGTGCATGAACGCGCTGTTGTAGACCCGGTGCATGCCGAGCGTCCGGACGAAGTAGCCCTCGAGCAGCCAGAACGCCTCGGCCAGCAGGAGCGTGTCGGGGACCTCGACGGCGACCCGGTCGACGACCTCGCGCCAGAACTCGTACGGCATGCGCCGGTCGAACTCGGCCTTCGGGATGGCGTGCTCGGCGCGCGACGGGATGCCGCCGGCGGACCCGGGCTCGGGCCACCACAGCCGCTCGATGTGCTTCTTGGCGAGGACCATCGCCGCATCGAAGCGGATGATCGGGAAGCGCCGGGCGACGTCGAGGATGATCCGGATGACCTGCTCGCGGACGGCCGGGTCCAGGAAGTCGAGCTGGGCGGTGTCGTTCCACGGGAAGCTCGTGCCGTCGTTGCCGTGGTAGACGTAGCGCTCGTCGCCCGTCTCGCGGTCGAACCGCTTGAACACGACGGCGGCGTCGCTGTCGTCCCAGTAGTGGTCCTCGAGGACGATCCCGACCCGCGGGTCCGACGACAGGTCGGCGCCGGTGTAGCTGTACGCCGGGAACGGGGGCTCGGGAAGCGACAGGAACCACTCCGGATGCTCGATGACCCAGCGCGAGTCGATGCCCATGTGGTTGGGGACCATGTCGCTCGCCAGCCGGATCCCGTGGCCCAGGCACGGTCGCGCAGGACCGCGTAGCCCGCCTCGCCGCCGAGGTCGGCTGCGATCGCGTAGTCGTCGAGCGAGTAGGCCGAGGCGACCGCGTCGCTGTTGCCGCGCATCCGCTTGATCCGTTCGGACGCCTTCGAGCGCTCCCACAGGCCGATCAGCCACAGTCCGGTGACGCCCCAGGTGGCGAGCGTCTCGAGCTCCTCGTCGGGGATCGCGTCGAGCGTGCGGATGTCCCGCTCGTACGCCCGCGACAGCTGGTCGAGCCAGACGTACGTGCTCTTGGCCATCAGCACGACCCGCGGCATCCAGGCCGAGTCGGACGAGAACGCCTCGGCTTCCTCGGCGGCGCCGCCGAACCACGGTGTCTCCGTCGGGCCGCCGCCCGGGCCGCCGAATCGAAGATGGAGCGCCCGTTCCTCCTCCGCCAGGATCCCGATCGTCAGGTCGAGCCGTCGGATGAGCGCATCGAGGTCGGCGCCGAGGATGCCGCGCCAGTTCGCCCGGATATAGCGCAGCTGGCCGGCCAGCGAGTTGGGGGAATGCCGGGCCGGCATGCGCATCAGCTCGATGAGCGACACGCCGCCGTCCTCCATCGGCGGCCCGTCGGCGAACGTCAGCTCGAGTCGCTCGATGGCATCGCGGTAGCGGGTGGTCTCGACCAGGTTCGCGTCGTCGATCAGCTCCCCGAGCAGCGGCCCGACGGCCGGGTTCTCGTTCGAGATGCGGGTCAGCAGCAGCTCCTCGAGGCGATGCAGCGGCGGCTCGGGCGCGGGCTCCGGTCCTGGGAACTCCTCACCGAACCGGTCGAGCAGGCGCCCGGCGTCCGGACCCAGCCGGTCGTCGAGATCCGCCATCGCGGCCTTCATCGCGCCCGGGCGCCGTTCCGCGTCGTAGCGGGCGATGAGCAGATGGCCGATCTCGTGGAGCAGCCCGAGGGCGCCGATGTCACCCGCCTGGACCGACGGCGACCCGACGGCGCGCGCCCGGTTCATCCTGCTCGCGAGGCCGCGGATGGCGGCCCGGTCGGCCACGACGAGGTCGCCGTCGGCCCCGATGAGCGGCTCATCGATCGCGTAGGCCTCGCGGGCCTCGCGCCGCACGTGGAACCAGCGGACATCGCGCATCGAGAAAGCATGGCATGGCCGCCGGAGGGTCACCGGGCGACGAGGCGGGTCAGGCGCCGGCGGCCTCGGCCGGTCGCGTGGCAGCCACATGGTCGATCGCGCGCCGCAGCAGCTCGAGCCCGGATGGGTCGAAGTCGTACGTCCACGGCCGGATCCGCTCGGGCCGGGAGAAGGTCCCGTCGAGCCCGGCCGCCAGCGCCTCGCGCGACATCAGGATCACGTCGGCGGTCCGGTCGACCAGCCCGAGGTCCTCCGAGGCGTCGATCAGCGCGGGGACGATCTCGACGCCGCTCGTCCCCGACAGGGCGAGCGTCTCGCGGATGTTGTCGGCGCCGCGATCCGATGCGCAGACCAGCCCGACCCGCGATCCGGTCGGCAGGCCGGCGATCTCGTGGACGAGCTCGACGTAGCCGGGCCCGACCAGCATCGCCACGACCGGGACGCGGCCGGCGACGAGGACCTGGGCCTCGTCGGCATGGAACGTCGTCGTCGCCACCAGGTCGTAGTGGAAGCGCTCGAGTCGCTCGGGCAGGTCGTCGAGCAGCGCGCCCTCGGCCTCGATCAGGCCGGGGAACTCGTCGACCAGGCGCTCGGCATCGAAGCCGGCGTCGGCGTTCGTGCATTCGGCGTAGAGCACGCGGACGAGCGGGCCGGGTCGCTTGCGCTCGGTCGCGGCCGCAAAGGTCGCCGCGGCCAGCTCGTCGGCGGTGAACCCCGCGTGGGCAGCGCGGCGCAGCATCTCGGACACGATCCCGGCCAGCGCCTCTGTCCCACGCTTCTGGGGTGGCCGGTCGGCGACATGGGTGCCGGCACCGTGGCGACTGGTGACGTAGCCGGCATCGGACAAACGACGATAGACCGCACGGATCGTGTTGGGGTTCACTCGCAGGGCCGCACCGAGCTCACGGACGGGCGGCAGGCGAGCACCGGGCAGCAACCGGCCGGAGTCGATCTGGTAGGCAAGCTGCCAATAGATCTGGGTCGAGATCGGGACATCGGAGTCGCGTTCGACATCGAGCGCGCCACCGCTGGTACCACTGGGGGCCCCGGTCCGTCGTTCGTTCATTGACATAGTGTGCTAGTCCAACGTACTGTGGGCCTTGGCCTAGTCAACTATAGCAAGCAAGGTAGGTACCCGATGCTCGGGTTGTCGTTCTTCATCGTCGCACTCGCGATCTTCGCGATCCTGTCCGACCGGTACGGCGTCGACAGCCGGCCCGGGTCGACCGACCCGCGCAGCCCCGCCCAGCCGGTCGGCATCAGCTGATCGACTCGTCCGCCTCGGCGTCGTCGCGATCCGTCGCGACGGCCTGAGTGACGGTGACCGTCCAAGCCTCGTCGGGGGCGAGCGCGAGGGGCCACGACAGCAGCAGTCCAGCCCCCTGGTAGACACGTTCGAAGCCGCCCTCGCTGTTCGACACGGTCTCGACCGGCGCCCACCACGCGGTCGCCGGCTCCGACATGCTCGTCGTCACGGCGATGCCCACGAGGTCGTTGCCCTGGGCGAGGCTCGAGACGTCGACCGCGTCGCCCGGCGCGTCGTGCGGGCCACGGACCCCGTCGACCTCCCACCACGCCGCCGGGTTGGCACCGCCGCCGAGCAGCATCAGCGTCCACTCCACGCCGATCCTCGTGTCGATCGCGGCTCGCTGAGCGGTTGCGAACGGCCACGGTCAGCGCGAGCGTCGGGCGCCCGCCGGTCGCCGCCGAGCGCGACCGTCTTCGTGACATCGACCGCCACGGGACCGGCCGGAGTCATCACGGCCGCAGTCCGGGTCGCGACGAGCCGGTCGAGCCCGAGCTCAGCGATCTCGAACGCGCCATCGACGGCGTCGCCGAGCTCGATCGCCTCGGCCGTCGCCCACCCGTCGACATCGGTAGCCGGGGCGAGGAAGCGGACCAGACCGGATCGACGCTCGTACGCGTCGTAGTGCAACCGGGCCGCGAGCCCGGCCTCCTTCATCGCCAGGCGCTCGTGGATCGAGGCGGGCTGGCCGCTCGAGCCGGTCGCCGCCTCGATCGTCGCCGCCTCCTCATCGCGCAGCGTCCCGTGGTACGCCTCCGGTCGGCGACGCATGACCGCACACAGGGCGTGCCGAACGGGCCGGATGTCCCAGCCGCCGATGCCGGCACCCTCCGCCAGATCGACCGAGACGACCTGCCCGGCGGTCGCCAGCCGGACGTCCTCGTGCCCGTCGAGGTCGAGGTCGAGCCGCTCGGCGGTGTGGAGGTCGCCGGCCGCGGCGTCGGCGAGGTCCTCGGCAGCGATCAGGTGGGCGTAGGTCGCCAGGCGCATGTGGGAGATGTAGATGCCACCGAACAGGCCGTGCCAGTAGCAGTCGTTCGACTGGCCCTGGTAGAGGTGGTCGGTCGCGCGGGCCCGCGTCGGACCGTCGGGCATGGCCTCCACCTTGTCGGACGTCCGCAGCATCTGCTTGTGCAGGTCGTTGATCTCGCGGTAGCGGACCTGGAAGTTGCGCCACGAGGCGCCGCGCAGCCAGCGAGCCTCGGGTCGCCCCTCGACCTGCGCGTGATGGAGGGCTGCGGCGAAGGCCCGGCTCTCGTCGGGCGGCAGCGCCCACTGGCCCATCTCGGCGTACGAGCCGGTCGGGACGTAGACGCGCCCGATCGGCGGATGCGCGGCAAGCCAGTCGCTCGGCGTGGTGGTCGTCAGCCAGTCGGCGTTCTCGTCGAGCGCCGCGAAGAACCGGTCCACCCAGCGGCCCTCGCCCCAGCAGTGGTCCCAGGTCGTGGGCCACGCCCCGAACTTCTCGCCGTCGTCGCCCATCGTGCCGATCCGCTCGCCGTCCTCGCTGGCGTGCTCGCGCAGGTAGCCGATGACCTCGTCCACCTCACGGAACGGGATGCGGTAGCGCAGCCCCTGCTCGGTGCCGAAGACCCGGATGCGCTGGCCCTGGTCGTCGGTGGTGTAGGCGCCCCACAGGTCGTCCTCGCCGATGGCGGCAGCGCGGAAGTGCGCGTCATCGAGGATCGTCCAGTCGTAGCCGGCGGCCACCAGTGAGGTCGGCAGGTCCGGCTCCCAGACACGCTCGGCCAACCACGCCCCGGCCGGCCGGCGCCCGAAGGTCCTCTCGACCTCCTCGGCCATCCTCGACGCCTGGCCGATCCGGTCACGCTCGGGGAGCGAGGCGAGGACCGGCTCGTAGTAGCCGCCGCCCATGATCTCGACCTGGTCGCCCGCGATGAGACCACCGAGCCGGTCGATGAACTCGGGGCGCTCGGCGCGCAGCCAGTCGAGCAGCGGGCCCGAGTAGTGGAGCGACAGGCGGACATGCGGATGGCGTTCGAGGGCCGCGACCATCGGCTCGTATGCCTGCTCGAAGACCTCGGCCAGCACCCAGCCGAAGTTGCCGACCGGCTGGTGGTTGTGGATGGCGAGCGCGAGCGCGATCCGAGGGGGCATGTCGCCGACCGGTTCAGCCGGCCTCGGTCATGGCCGGCCGTGTCGCGGGCTCGCCGATCGGGACGCCCGCAGCCGGCAGGTAGAGGTGTTCGGTGTACTCGTGGAGCATCCGCGTCGTCGAGAAGCGCCACAGCGCGGTGGCCATCGCCCGCCGGGTGACGGTCAGCCAGCGCGTCGGCAGTCCGGTCGCGTCGCGGTCGTAGTAGGCCGGGACGATCTGCTCCTCGAGCAACCGGTAGAGGTCCTGCGAATCGCGCCAGTCCTGCGCAGCCTCGTCGGGATCGGTCCCGCGGTCGCCGATGGCCCAGCCGTTGTCGCCCTGGTACCCCTCGTCCCACCAGCCGTCGAGGACGCTCATGTTCGGGACCCCGTTCTGGGCCGCCTTCATCCCAGATGTGCCGGATGCCTCGAGCGGCCGGCGCGGATTGTTGAGCCAGACATCGACGCCCTGGACCAGGAAGCGGGCCACGCGCATGTCGTAGTTCTCGAGGATGTAGACCCGTCCGCGGAGCTGCGGCGAGCGCGACCGCTGGAAGATCTCCTGGATGACGCGCTGGCCCGGCCGGTCGGCCGGGTGAGCCTTGCCGGCGAACACGATCTGGATCGGGCGTTCCTCGTCGAACAGCATCCGCGCCAGCCGGTCGATGTCGCTGAACAGCAGGCCGGCGCGCTTGTAGGTGGCGAACCGCCGGGCGAACCCGACGGTCAGGACGTCCGGGTCGAGCGCGCTCTCGAGCTCGGCGAGGACCGCCGGCGATTCCCCGTGACGGGCGAACTGGCTGCGCAGCCGGCCGCGGGCGAAATGCGCGAGCTCGCGCTTCTGGCGCAGGTGCGCGTCCCACAGCTCACGGCCCGGGATGCGTTCGAGCCGCTCCCAGAAGCGGCCGCCTTCGCTGCTCTCGTCGAGGTCGTCGAGGTCGGCGCCGAGGTCCTCGAGCAGCTCGGCGATCGGCTGTCCGATCCAGGTCGGGCCGTGGATCCCGTTGGTGATGCCGAGGATCGGGTTGTCGGGGACGCCCTGCCAGGTCGCGTTGGCCGTCTCGGCGTGGAGATGGCTGACCGCGTTCGCGCCGTTCGTGAGCCGGAGCGAGAACGCGGTCATGTCGAACTCGCCGCGATCGCCGTCGACGCCGAGACCCAGATCGAGCACGCGCTCGACGGGAACGCCGCCCTCGTCGAGCAGCGGCCCGGCGACGCGCCGGACGAGATCGGCCTCGAACCGCTCGTTGCCCGCCGAGACCGGCGTGTGGATGGTGAACACGCTGTCGCGCTTGACGGCCGCGAATGCGTCGTCGAGCGACGTCCCGGCGGCGACATACTCGCGGGCACGCTCGGCGAGGAGGAAGGCGGAATGGCCCTCGTTGAGGTGCCAGACCGCCGGCGCCAGCCCGAGCGCCCGGATCGCCCGGACACCGCCGATGCCGAGCACGAGCTCCTGGTGCAGGCGCATCTCGCGGCCGCGGACGTACAGGATGTTGGTGATCGGCCGGTCCGCGTCGTCGTTCTCGGGCAGGTCCGTGTCGAGCAGCAGGACCGGGACCCGTCCCACCTGCGCCAGCCAGACCGCGACGGCGAGGTCGCGACCGGGCAGCTCGACGGTGACGGTCAGGGGCAGCCCGGAGGCGTCCTGCACGCGCCCGAGCGGCAGGCGGGTCAGGTCGTAGTCGGGATAGTCGTGCTCCTGGTGGCCGTCGGCGTCGATGGTCTGGCGGAAGTAGCCCTTGCGGTACAGCAGCCCGACACCGATGGCCGGGAGCGCCATGTCGCTGGCCGTCTTCATGTGGTCGCCGGCAAGCACGCCGAGGCCGCCCGAGTAGATCCCGAGCAATTCGTGGAAGCCGTACTCGGCGCAGAAGTAGGCGATCGGACCGCTCAGCTGGTCGGCGTAGCGGCGCTGGAACCAGTGGCCCGAGCCGTTGGCCATGTACGCATCGAACTCGGCCAGCACGTCGTGGTACTCGGCCAGGAACTTGGCGTCGTCGAGCAGGCGCGACCACTCGGTGGGGCCGCTGATGACCGGGATCGGGTTGCGGTAGCGGGTCCAGGCCGTCCGGTCGATCAGGTTGAACAGGCCGCGCGTGCGCGGGTGCCAGGACCAGTGGAGGTTGTAGGCGAGCCGCCGGAGGCCTTCGAGTCGTGGGGGAAGCGGGAAGCTGGCAGCCGCGATCGACGGCACGCGGACGGGGTCCATGAGGCGGCATCATACCCGGTCGCCAGTCGGGCTGAACCGGTTTAGGTCGCAGCGGAGACGCAAGCGCGCCCGCGCCGTCGCGCGCCACGCCGCCGCGTACGATGCTGCGCATGCCATTGCGCGTCGTGATGCTGGCTTCCGAGTGCGAACCGTGGGCCAAGACGGGCGGCCTGGCCGACGTGGTCGACGCCCTCGCTCGCGCCCTCGGCCAGATGGCCGACGGCGAGGTCGAGACCCCGATCGACGTGTTCCTGCCGCGCTATCGGGGCGTCCCCGAGCCGGCCACGGTCGAGCGGACGATCGAGGTCCGGGTTCCCGACCCTCGATCGCCGTCGGGCACCAGCGCGGTGACCGTCATCGACGTCCCGGCCGACGGCTATCGGTTGCGGCTGGTGGACCACCCGGCGGCCTTCGACCGCGAAGGCTTCTACGGCGACGCGGACGGCGATTACCCGGACAATGCCTGGCGGTTCGGGCTGTTCTGCCGGGCGGCCCTCGAGGCGTTGATCGCGGACGGGCAGCCGGTCGATGTGCTGCACCTCCACGACTGGCACACGGGGCCGGCGGCCATCTTTCGCGACGTCCGCTACGCGAGCGAACCGGTCATCGGCGATGCCGCGATCCTGATCACGCTGCACAACCTCGCCTACCACGGCTGGACGCCGCGTTCGGCGCTCGGGCAGCTCGGGCTCGCGCCGGGCGACGGCGTGGTTCCCGCCGACGCCGACGGGATCGACCTCCTGCTCGAGGGCATCGAACGGGCCGAGCTGTCCAATACGGTGTCGCCCGGGTTCGCCGCCGAGGCCCTGACTCCCGCGTTCGGGATGGGGCTCGACGGCACGCTGCGCGCCAAGGGCGACCGGTTCATCGGGATCCTGAACGGGCTCGACACGACGGTCTGGGACCCTGCCACCGACGCCGACCTCGCGGCCGCCTATTCGCGCGAGGATCGGACGGGCAAGGCGGTCTGTCGCGCGGACCTTTTGACCCGGCTCGGGTTCGACGCCGCCGACCCTGGCGCTGTCATCGGGATGATCGGCCGGCTCGACCCGCAGAAAGGCTTCGACCTGCTCGCCGACGCCGCGCCCACCCTGCTCGCGCGTGGTGCGCGCCTGGTCGTCCAGGGCAGCGGCCACCCGAGCCTCGCCGATCCGTTCCGCGCGATCGCCATCGAGCATCCCCGCCAGGTCGCGCTCATCGAACGCTTCGACCGCGTGATGGCGCGCCGCATCTACGCCGGCGCCGACTTCTTCGCGATGCCGTCGCGCTTCGAGCCGTGCGGTCAGGGCCAGATGATCGCGCTGCGCTACGGGACGCCACCGATCGTCAACCGGACCGGCGGGTTGGCCGACACCGTGATGGACGAGACGACCAACCCGGGTGCCGGGACCGGCTTCGCGTTCGAGGGCGCGACCGTGGCCGGCCTGCTCGGCGCATGCGCCGCCGCGATGAAGCTGCGCGCGGCCGGAGGACCGCGCTGGGAGGCGCTGCTCGACCGCGGGATGGCCGTGGACTTCGATTGGGTCACCGGGTCCGCGCCGCGTTACGTGGAGGCGTACAAGCGCGCCGTCGGGATCCGCCGCCGTCGATAGGCGCTACCGGGGTGGTTCCGGGGCTTCGCGCGCGCTAACCTCGCGCTCGGGTGGAGGGCATGGACGGCATCGAGAACGGCCCGGAGCGGACCAGCGCGCAGACGCGGCGCGCCTACCCGCGCCCGCCGGTCCTGACCGCCCGGGCGCTGGTCCTCCTGATCCCTGCCGCGATCGCCCTGCTGCTGCTGATCATCGCCGCGCCCGAGCTCTGGACGTTCATGGTCGGGACGCTCTACATGGTCGCCGTCTATCCGGCGGTCCAGAGCCTGGCGCGTCGCGGGATCAACCGTGCGGTGGCGATCCTGCTGGTGTACGCGCTCACGATCCTGCTCATCGTGCTCTTCGTCGGGTTCATCGCCGGGCCACTGATCGGCCAGCTGGCGGCATTCGTCGCGGCGCTGCCGGATCTGCTGATCAAGGGTGTGGCTTGGCTGCGCGATCTTCTCAACGCGGTGGGCGTCGGGCTGCCGGCTGATGCGCAGGATTCCCTCCACTCGCTGCTGACCAAGATCGTCGAGGCCGTCGAGTCGATCGTCCTGGGGCTCACCGGCGGCCTGATCGCGACCGGCTTCAGCCTGGTCGGTGCGGCGCTCTCATTCCTGATCATCCCGTTCTGGGCCTTCTACGTCATGAACAGCTGGCCGGAGGTGTGGGGCAGCCTCGACCAGCGCGTCCCGCCGGAATGGCGGCCCGACCTGCGGGCGGCCATGTCGATCGTCGGGACGTCGTTCGCTCGTTGGCTGCAGGCTCAGTTGAAGGCGAGCATCGTCGCCGGGATCTTCGCGTTCATCGAGTTCCAGATCCTCGGCGTCGTCGTCGATCCGATCTTCCGCGACTTCGCGCTCCTGCTCGCGACGATCTCGTTCATCTTCGAGTTCATCCCGAACATCGGCCCGACGATCGCATTCATCCCGCAGCTGTTCGTCGGGCTGCTGGTCGGCCCGATCGGGATCGTCGCGGTGAGCGTCGGCTTCTTCGTCGCACAGCAGCTCGAGAACGCCGTGATCATCCCGCGGATCCAGGGGCAGGCGAACGACCTCCATCCGGCCGTCATCCTGTTCGTGCTGGTGGTCGGCGGCGCGATCTTCGGCATCCTCGGGATCATCCTGTCGGTCCCGGTCACCGCGACGGCAGTGCGCCTGACGAGATACTTCTTCGGGCGTGCCTCTGGGCTGCCGCCAGGGGAGCGAAGCGGCGCGCCGGCTCCCGACCCAGCGGACGACGAGCCGGCCGCCGCGACTGCCGTGACTTCTGGCTGAAGGCGCGCACCAGCGCGACGATCGTCGGGGACGCACGTGGCCGCCACCGCCCGCTAGGATGCAGTGGACAGGCTCCCCCCGGAGGCACGCATGGCCAGACAGTTCGTCGTCCAGCTGAAGAATGAACCGGGCGCGATGGCGACCCTCGCCGAGTCTCTCGCCGCGCGTGGCGTGGACCTGCGGGCGATCGGCGGCGGCAGCATGGGCGACAGCGGGCACGTGATCATGACGACCGCCGACGACGAGACCGCAAAGGCCGTCCTCGACGAGCGCGGCTACACGTACATCGAGGGCGAATCGATCCTGGCCGAGGTCGACGACCGACCTGGCGGGATGGCCCGGCTGGCGCGCGAGCTGGCCGATGCCGGCGTCAACATCTACGGCCACCTGTTCCTGGGCCGGTGGGGCGACCGGGCGACCTTCGCGTTCGTGGTCGACAAGCCGGACGTGGCGCGCCCGATCCTCGAGCGCAAGGCCTGATCGCGAGGCGTCGGGCGGGTTCGGAGCCTTCTTCGTCGAACTAGGCTATGCTGCTGGCCTTCGTGCTCGATGGGCGCTCCGGTCAGCGCCCCGGTCCAATACCGTTTCGACCCCGATCCACACCTACGCCCTGACCGGGCCCCGCCACTGAGCGGGAGGGCCTCGTCAGGAGTCTTTCTCCCATGTCCTTCGATACCCTCGGGCTGTCGCCCGAGCTCCTTCGCGCCGTGGCCCAGCAGGGCTACACCGAACCCACCCCCGTCCAGCAGCAGGCGATCCCGCTCGTCCTCGAGGGCCGCGACGTGCTCGCCGGCGCCCAGACCGGGACCGGCAAGACGGCCGCCTTCGTGCTGCCGATGCTCCAGCGGCTCCACGCCTCGCGGCCCGGCCGGCCCGCGCGTGATCCGGGCGCTGATCCTCACCCCGACTCGCGAGCTCGCGCTCCAGGTCGAGGAGAGCGTCCGGACCTACGGTGCCCAGAACCCCATCCGCTCGACGACCATCTATGGCGGCGTCGGGTTCGACCCGCAGGTCCGCGCGCTGCGCGCCGGACCCGAGATCGTCGTCGCGACGCCCGGCCGGCTGCTCGACCACCTCGGTCAGCGCACGATCGACCTGTCGCGGGTCGAGATCCTCGTCCTCGACGAGGCCGACCGGATGCTCGACATGGGCTTCATCCGCGACATCCGCAAGATCCTCGCGGTGCTGCCGGCGAGCCGCCAGAACCTGCTGTTCTCGGCGACCTTCTCCGACGAGATCCGACGGCTCGCCAACGACCTGCTCGACCACCCGGCGTCCGTCCAGGTCACGCCGCGCAACACGCCGACCGAGCTCGTCACCCACGTCGTCCACATGGTCGACCGCGAGCGCAAGCGCGAGCTGCTGAGCCACCTGATCCGCACCGGGCGGATCGACCAGGCGCTCGTCTTCACCCGGACCAAGCACGGCGCAAATCGACTCGCGCTGCAGCTGACCCATGACGGCATCAGCGCGACCGCGATCCACGGCAACAAGAGCCAGCCGCAGCGTGTCCGCGCGCTGGCCGACTTCAAGGCCGGCCGGTTCACGGTCCTGGTCGCCACGGAGGTCGCCGCCCGCGGGCTCGACATCGAGGCGCTCCCGCACGTCGTCAACTTCGAGCTGCCGATGGTCCCCGAGGACTACGTGCACCGCATCGGCCGGACAGGTCGGGCCGGGGTCGACGGCGACGCCGTCTCGCTGGTCTGCGTCGACGAGCTGCAAGCTGCTCAACGACATCGAGCGCGTCCTCGGCCGCGGGATCCCGCGCGAGACCATCGCGGGCTTCGAGCCCGATCCGCGCATCCGCCCGGAGCCGATCCTGCGTGGCGGGCTCGGTGGTTCGCGGCCCGGTCCTCGACAGGGTGGGGGAGCGTCCAGGCATGCGGGTGCACCGCGCGTCGGTGGCGTGGCCTACGGCGCCGGGGCTCCGCGGCCGGCTCGTGCGTCCCAGCCGCCTGTCGGTCCGCGGCCGGCGTCCAGTCCGGCCGCAGCGGGTCCGCGCCCGAACGGCCCACGGCCCGGCGGCCCGTCGCGACCCGGCAACCGAGGCGCCGGCTTTGCCGGACCGCGACGACCGGGCCAGGGGATCGGCAACGGCGGACCACGCCCAGCCGGTTCGGATGGCCGGACCGGACCGCGGTCGCCCGGCGGTCACTCGGGGCCGCGCCCCGACCGAGGCGGAGGCTACGGCCGAGCCGCGTCCGTCCAGCCCGACAGTCATGCCCGGGGAGCGTTTCGCGCGTCAGGCGGCTCGTCCGCAGAGCTGATCCACGCCGATCCGGCGCCGTCGGCGACGCCGGTCACGGCGGCGATGCACCTCGCACCGCCGTCCGCGGCCGCATGATCGTCGTGTAGGTCTCGCCCACGACCTGCGTGTACGAGTCGAACTCCATGAGCGAGCCGTCGCCGGTGGGCATGCGGAAGCGCAATTCCGCGGCGCCGACGCTCGCCAGGATCGCGAGCATCGACGAGACCTGCTCGGTCGTCCCCGGGGTCACGAACTCCTGCCAGTAATGACCCACGAGGGTGCTGCCGAGCAGCTCCTGGGCCGCCTCGTTGGCCTCGAGGATGAGAGCCTGCGCGTCGTAGCGGACGGTCGGCAGGGCCGCATCCCGCCACCACTCGGCCGCCGCAGGATCCACGTCCTCTCGATCGCGCCAGGCGATCCAGCCGGCCCCGTCGACCTCGACCCGGGCGTGCGGATACAGGCGGCGCAGCCGGAGCGCGAGCCCGTCGGGGATCGGTTCCGACATCCGCTCAAGCGCGAGCGCGACATAGCCCCCGAATGCGGCGTCTGTCGCTGGCCGACACGTCACGTCGGGGCGCTCGATCGGCTCGGCCGACACACCGACCGGCAGTTCCTCGGTCAGGCGCAGGACGCCGGTGATCCGCGCGTCGCGACGGGTCGCGTGCAGATCGACCGCGACGACGTCGCCCGATGACGGCCGCAACAGCACGGTCGCGGTGAAGATCGTGGCCCTCCTCGATGACCGCGAACAGGGCCATCGCATCGTCGATCGTGCCGAGGGCGACGAAATCGGTGACGTGCCGAGTCGCTACCTCCGATCCGTCCAGGCCGAGCAGATCCGCCGCCGACGGGCTGGCTTCCTCGATCCATCCGTCGGCCGAGATGACGATGCGCGGCAGCCCGGCCGCCTCCCACCACGGCCCGGTCAGCGAGGGCCGCCAGCCACCGTCGCGGTAGACGTACCAGACCGGGGCCTCGCCGGACAGCGCACGCTCGCGGACGGCAACACGCGGAAACAGCCGGCGAAGGCCGGTCTCCAGCTGCTCCGGCTGGGAGGGCGCGAGCCGGCGCCGGACGCGTTCGACATGTGACCCGAACGGCCTGTCGGCGCTGGGGATGGTGATCAGTCGCGGCGAGCTGAGGTGGCCGGGCACGGCTGGGGACTCAGTCGTCCACGGGCGGGCCACCGCTCGGTCCCCACCTGTCTCTCGCCATCCCGGCTACCCGACGCATGGTGCCATGTTGCACCAGCCACGCTCCCAGCGAGCCCTTGCAAGCCCGTTACAACCGTCGTCCACCGAATGCGATCAGGGGCGCCCTGCGGCCACCGGTCGTAGACTGCCGACGTGGCTCACGAGCACGGATCGACAGCCGCCATCGACCTCCGCGACGTGCATCGGAGCTTCGGCGCGGTGCGGGCAGTGGATGGCATCGACCTGCACCTCGAGATCGGTGAGATCGCCGCGTTGCTCGGCCCGAACGGCGCCGGCAAGACGACCACCATCGACATGATCCTGGGCCTCGGGCAGCCCGACCAGGGGACCGTGAGCGTGCTCGGGATGCCGCCCGCCGAGGCGATCTCGCGCGGTCTCGTGTCCGCCGTCCTGCAGACCGGCGGCCTGCTCAAGGACCTCACGGTCCGCGAGACCGTTCGTCTGACCGCCTCGATCTACGCCGACCCGCGACCGGTCGACGAGGTGCTCGAACGAGCCGGCATCACCCAGCTCGCCGACCGCCTGGTCGGGAAATGCTCCGGTGGCGAGCAGCAACGGCTGCGGTTCGCCCTGGCCCTGCTGCCCGACCCGACGCTGATGGCCCTCGACGAGCCCACGGCCGGGATGGACGTCGAGGGCCGCCGCGACTTCTGGTCCGCCATCCGGCGCGACGCCGAGCGCGGCCGGACGGTCCTGTTCGCGACCCACTACCTCGAGGAGGCGGACGCCTACGCCGACCGGATCATCCTGCTCCGCCAGGGCCGGATCGTCGCCGACGGGACCGCCGCCGAGGTCCGCAACCTGTCGACCGGCCGATCGGTCCGGGCGAGCCTGGCCGGTGCCGACGAGGCGACGCTGTCGCGCCTGCCGGGCGTCCGCGCGGTCGAGATCCGCGGCGATCGCGTGCTCATCCAGACGACGGATTCCGATGCCGTCGCGAAGTACCTGTTGACCGCGACCGCGGCGCACGACGTGGAGATCGTGGCCCACAACCTCGAGGACGCGTTCCTCGCCCTCACCTCGGACGATCGGACCCCGGCGCCTGCCGAGAGCGCGGTCGTGGGAGACGCAGCGTGAGCACCGAGGTCCCGGTCGCGACGCCCGCCACCGAGCGGCACGCGCCGCCGCTCGGCGGTTTCAACCTGACGTTCCTGTCGATCGAGATTCGCCGTCTCCTGCGCAATCGACGGACCGTCGTCGTGACCGTGGTCGTGCCGGTCGTCCTGTTCCTGCTGTTCAGGCAGAACAAGCGGTTGGCCGCCGTCGAGGGCACCGATGTCGGCGTCGTCACCTCGATGATCGGCATCGCCGTCTACGGCGCGATGCTCGCCGCGACCTCGGGCGGTGCCATGGTCTCGATCGAACGCGCACAGGGCTGGAGCCGCCAGCTCCGGCTCACGCCGCTGCGCCCCGCGGCGTACATCGCGATCAAGATCATCGTGGCGATGCTGCTGGGGCTGACCTCGGTGGCGGTCGTCTACGTCGTCGGCGCCATCGACGGTGTCCAGATGGACCCTGCCGTCTGGGTCGCGACCGGACTGCTCGCCTGGGGCGCCTCGCTGGTCTTCGCGTCCTTCGGCCTGTTCATGGGCTACCTGCTGCCGTCCGAGAACGTGATGCAGGTCATCGGTCCGATCCTGGCGGTCTTCGCGCTGTTCGGCGGCCTCCTCGTGCCCCTGAGCCTGCTGCCCGACGTGATGCAGCAGATCGCGCCCTTCATGCCGACCTACGGCGTCGCGTCGATCGCGCGCTACCCGTTCGTCGGGGGCGACTTCGATCCGACCTGGCTGTTGAGCGTCATCGTGTGGACGCTCGCGTTCGCCGGCGCTGCCGTGTTCCTGTTCCGGCGCGACACCCGGCGCACCTGACAGGTCCGTTCGGAGCGCTCGATCAGACGCCGACCGGCTCGCGGACGAGCACGACCGTCGCGCGACCCGGCTCCCACTCCCCGAGGATGAGGAGGACCTTCTCGAGGATGGTGTCGACGCCGAGTCGCTCGCGGACGCGCTCGTTCTCCCAGGGGAAGACGACCTCGCGGATGCGCCGCATCGCCGCGTCGAGATCAGGGACGAGCTTCTGGCTGCCGACGACGAGGATCAGGCGCCCCGCGCCCGAGGCATAGGCGCCGAGCTGGCTGCCGGTGGCCGACGCCGCGACGAGCGTCCCGTCGGCCGTGATCGCGGCGACGCTGCCGAGCATGAAGTCGGGCGCGGCGACGAGCTTGCGCATCTCGGCGCCCTGGGTCGCCCGGTCCATCGCCATCAGCTGCGGCCGCAGCGCGACGTACCGGCCGGATTCGACGATCTCGGCGTAGACGCCGATGTCCTCGAGCGTCTTCGACTTGCCCGAGTGGACCTCGGCCCCTTCCGGGATGAGGCCAAGGACGACGTCCTTCGCCTCGGCGCCGGTGTCGACGACGATGACCTCGATGTTGTGGGAGCGAAGCGCCGCGGCGACGTCTTCGACGCGGTCCACGACCGTGGTTGGGTCCATGACCGGCCTACCCGACGACCAGGACGATCTTGCCGATCGTCCGACCTGCGAAGGCCCCGAGCGCGCCCGCTGCCTCCGCGAGCGGGAAGGTCTGCTGGATCTCGATCCGCAGGGTCCCGTCTGCCACCTGCGCAGCCAGGCTCGCGACCTTCTCGGGCGTCGGCCTGCCGTTGACGTTGGTGCCCGTGGCGCCACCGGCGGCAAGCGTCGCGGCGTCGGCGGCACCCATCGTCGTGGCGATGCGGCCGCCTTCCTTGACGAGCGTGCAGACCGCGTTGAAGGCGTCGTCGCGATTGACGAGGTCGAGGAGGACGTCGATCCCGTCCGGGTGGCGTGCGCGGACCTCTTTGACGACGTCCGAGGACGTGTAGTCGACGGTCTCGGCGGCGCCGAGCGACCGGACGAATGCTGCGTCGTCGCCATCCGCCGCCGTCGCGATGACGGTGGCACCGAGCTGGGCTGCGAGCTGGACCGCGAACGAGCCGACGCCGCCCGTCGCACCGACGATGAGCACGACGTCTCCCGCGCCGACCCCGGCCGCGCTCACCATATCGAGGGCGGTGGCACCGGCAAGCGGGATCGCCGAGGCGGCCTCGAATGAGACCGTCGCCGGCTTTGGCGTCACGACGACATCCGGGCCGGCAGGCACGAGCTCCGCCCAGGTGCCGACGTGCAGCGGCGGAGTGGTCGGGACGAAGGCGATGACCTCGTCGCCCACCGCGATGCCGGTGCGCCCGTCGCCGACGGCCTCGACGACCCCGGCGAGGTCGCGACCGACGACCACCGGGTAGTCGTGCGGCATCGCCTGCGCGAGGTATCCATTCGCCTCGTAGAGATCGATGCCATTGACGCTCGCGGCGCGAACGCGGATCAGCACGCCGCCATCGGGCGCCTCAGGATCGGGCAGATCGACGAGCGCGGCGGGCTGGTCGGGAGCGGTCAGGGCATAGGCTTTCATGGCGATCCTCAGGGCAGGTCGTTGAGGACGCAACGATACTCCGATGCTCCGAGACGCGCCGCCGAGCACTATGGCGATCCGCGACCGCTGCGGATCAGTCCGGGTCGACGCCAGGCTCGTAGAGGCGGACGCCGCCGCCCGCGGCTTTCTGAGTCTGCATGGTGATGTCGGCGCGATGCTTCAATGTGGCCCCGTCTGGCAGGTCACGCCGCAGCTCGACGATCACGAGACCGATCGACGCGCTGACGTCGACGACCGCCGCGGTGGTCGCGACAGGGCGCTCGATGGCATCCAACAGCCGTTGGCCGATGCGGATCGCGGATTCGGGATCGAAAGCGCCGGCGAAGTAGAGCCAGAACTCGTCGCCGCCCGGGCGCGCGACCGCGTCGCCGGCTCGGGTCTGGGTCCGAAGGCGTCGTCCCATCTCCGCGAGGACCTCGTTTCCGATCGCGAAGCCTAGTTCGGGATTCTTGTTGATCGGGCCGAAGCGGTCGAGGTCGATCGATACGAGGACGCCGCCCCGACCGACACCACGGCGCGTCCGGCTGACAGCGCCGTTCAGGAACGCATCGAACCGTGCGGCCCTCACCAGGCCCGTCAACGGATCCGGGCCTTCTACGTCCACAGGCCAGAGAGCGAGAGTGATGAGCGCGATCACGATCGGTGCCCACCAGCCGACCGCCGTGTAGGCGACCGTGAAGAGCCAAGCGAGCGCGATCTCCGCGACCGTGATCCGCCCCACCTGTCCGATCATCACGTCGAACGGGTTCCCGGCGGCCTGGCCCTCCCGGAGCACGATCGTCACGGCGGTCGTCACGGTGAGCAGCGCGACCAGGACGAGGGTTCCGCCGACGATCGCGATCAGGTTCGCGACGCCCGGGGTGAGTGTGGTGATCTGCAGAGAACCCTGCAGACCCTCGACAGTCAGGCCGCCGATGACCGCAGCGAGAGCCATCACGGCATGGTTCGCGAGCGCGCCATACCACGGCACGCTATCGAGCTCACGCCGCTCGATGGTCGAGACGAACGCCACCCAGGCGCCAGCCGTCGGGCCGCCGAGGACCATCGCCGCCGCCACGAAGGGAAAGTGGAAGGTCCAGACGCCGTGGCCACCGGGAGCCGGCAGGACACGGAGCGACCCGATCATCCCGAAGGCGATCCAGAGGAGCATCCCGCCCGACGGTCCCGCGATGGCCGATCCATTCATGTCGGGATCGATCGTCGGACTGATCGGGATGCGGAGCGTGGCCCAGGCCAGCGCAGTCAGTCCCGCGACGATCGAGATCGCGGTGTACGCCACGAGCCACGTGCGCCGGCTGGCGATCGTCGCCGCGCCACCACCGCCGCCATCGGCCGGCGCGGCTCGCGACTCCGATCGTTGGATGGCCCGGGTCTTTCGCTGCCCGGGCAGGCCGATGCTGATCGCGAGGGGTTGGACGTCCATCAGGGGCACTTCCTGTGTACGACCGATATTCGGATGGGGGACAGATCCGATGGCGCCGGCCGCAGCCGGCTGCAGGACTCAGGCGAAGATGGGGCACACCTCTCGAGCCGCCGTTGCCCTGCTGTCCCTCCTGACAACGATCCAGTGACCCCGATAGGACTTCTCGGTCCTCGCTCACCGCACCGCAGTCATCTTCATCGGCCCGCACTCCCTCGGGTCCCGGGAAAGACGTACCAGGCAGGTCATCCAGAGGTACCAGGCGCCAGTCGGTGGGCCCGAGTGTCGGCAATGTGCTTGCGTCCGTCCGGTTCCAACGCCTAGCATCGGCCTAAAGGACGGCCTGCCCAGGAAACCCCGCCGTCCCTCGTCGCTCCGTCACAGCCCAGCCTGCTCGTCTGCCTCGAGGGATCCTTGGCAACCGTCATCAGCGTGCACTCGTTCCGCGGTGGAACGGGCAAGTCGAACACGACCGCGAACCTCGCAGCGATCTTTGCCCAACGTGGCCTTCGCGTCGGCGTCATCGACACGGACATCCAGTCACCCGGCATCCACGTCCTCTTCGGACTGGCGGGCGACGACGTCGACGCGTCGCTCAATGACTTCCTGTGGCACGGTCGTGCGATCGAGGAGGTCGCACGGGACGTGACCGCGGCGGCAGGCGCGGACGTCTCCGGACGGATCCACCTGATCCCCTCGAGCATGAAGCCAGGAGAGATCGCCCGGATCCTGCGCGAGGGCTATGACGCCCAGCGGATGACCGAGGGATTTCGTCAGCTGATCGCGGCGCTCGATCTCCACGTCCTGCTGATCGACACCCACCCGGGCCTCAACGAGGAGACCCTCCTCTCGCTCGTCCTGTCGGACAGCCTGCTGATCGTCATGCGCCCGGACCTGCAGGACTATGAAGGGACCGGCGTGACCGCCCGGATCGCCCGCGAGCTCCAGGTGCCTCGGATCCGGATACTCGTCAACAAGCTTCCGGCGACGTTCGATCGTGCGTCCGTG
This sequence comes from uncultured Chloroflexia bacterium, assembly GCA_963813225.1. GTDB lineage: Bacteria > Chloroflexota > Limnocylindria > Limnocylindrales > CSP1-4 > SPCO01. Next base: position 1,122,536 of record CAWEYB010000001.1, read on the forward strand.
GCGACGCGCGTCGAAGAGGCGTACGGCTGCGAGGTCGCCGCGGTCATCCCGCATTCCGACGAGCTGATGCAGCTCGCCAGCGAGGGCATCTTCGCCGTGAGATACCCGGATCACGAGGTCGCCGCACTGTATCGAACGGTCGCCGACGCGCTGTTGGCCGATGGCCGCTGACCTGGGCTCGATCTTCTCGCGCGACGAGGTGCTCGGCGGGATGCCGGCCCGTCGCGCGAGTACGCTCCTGTACGCCATCGAGGCGCGGACCGCGCTGCTGTCCGCTCGCGCCCGTCGGGCGATGGCTCGCTTCGAGACCGAGCGCACGGCCGCCGAGCACGAGCAGGAGTTCCTGAGCGCCCTCGCGGAGGGTCGCGACAGCGCGGTCGAAACGACCATCCAGGAGCTCGATCGCCACGCCGACCGATGGGCCGGCCTCGTCCCCGCCGAACCCGCATTGCGCGCCGAGATCCTCCGGCGGATCGTCGACAAGTACGGCCTGCCGGCGCAGGCGACCAGCGTTCGCGCGGCCCTGGGCGCGGATGATGCGGCGGTCGCGGCCGCCTATGCAGAACGCGCGGGAAAGCCGCTTGGCGCGGCCGAGGCCGCGCCCCTGTCGGCTCGAGAGCGCTTCCGCTGGTGGCGAGCGAGCGCGTCGCGCCGCCTCGAGTCGCTGCCGCCGTTCTGGCTCGCGTTCACGCTGACCCTGACCGAGACCGTCGGCGGCGGGGTCCTCGCGCTGCCGATCGCGTTCGCGGGGTTCGGCCCCGTCGGAGCGACCGCGCTGCTCATCGTGTTCGGCATCCTCAACACGCTGACGATCGCTGCGCTGGTCGAGAGCATCACCCGCGACGGCGCGATGCGCTACGGCGACTCGTTCATCGGGCGCCTCATCCGCGACTACCTCGGGCGACCCGGGCTGGCCATCGCGGTCCCGACGCTCCTCGTGCTCGAGACGGTCGGCTTCAGCGTCGCCCTGATCGGCTTCGGGACCACCGTCGGCGGCGTGACGGGCATGCCCGTCGTGCTCTGGGCGGCCGTCCTGTTCGGCGTCGTCACCGCGATCCTGTGGCGAGGCACCATCGACGCCACGGTCGCGGTGGCCGTGGCCGTCGGGTCGATCAATCTCGTGCTGCTGCTGGCGATCTCGGCCATCGCCTTCCTGAACGCGCGGCCCGACGCCTTCGCCGGGAGCGGCACCGGCCTCAGCCTCGATGCGTCCGTCCTCGAGCTCGTCTTCGGCGTCGCCCTGGTCGCCTATTTCGGGCACACGTCGGCGGGCCATTCCGCGAAGGTCGTCCTCGCTCGCGATCCGAGCGGACGGCACCTCCTGTCCGGGAACATCGCGGCGATGCTGACGGCGATGGTCATCTATGTCGTGTTCGTGCTGGTGGTCACCGGCGCCGTCGGCGCGACCGAGCTGGCCGGCTACACGGGCACGGCGCTGACGCCGCTCGCCCAGAAGATCGGCCCGATCATCGAGGTGCTGGGAACGATCTACATCGTCCTCGCGGTCGGGTTGAGCGCCGTCCACGTCGGACTCGGCCTGTACAACCAGATGGCCGACCTGATCGCGTCGACGCCGCTCGCACGTCTCGGAGCACGTGCGGATGGAAGTCAGGCGAGGATCGTCGACTTCAGCCTGCGCGCGGCCCCGCTGCTGGCCATCTTCGTCATCGTCGAAGTCCTCCTGGCCCGCGGCTCGATCTCGTTCACCGAGCCGCTGAACGTCGTGGGCACGCTCACGCTGCCGCTGCTCGCCGGGGTCTTCCCGATGCTCATCCTGGTCGCGGCACGCCGGCGCGGAGAGCGGCGCCCGGACCATGTCATCCGCCCGCTCGGCTGGCCGGTCGTCGCGGTGGCCATCGGTGGTGTGTTCCTGTTCGGCGTGCTGTCCTTCGGCCTGTGGATCTGGGTGGGGCCACTCGAGCGTGCTGCCGCGTTGCTGGTCGCAGGCACGATCGTGGTGCTGGCCATCACGAGCTGGCGCCGAGGGGCGTTCGAGCCGCGGACCGTCGTCGAGTACCGTCTCGAGATGGGTCCGCCTGACCACGGGATCCTGTCGATCATCACGGACGGCCGGCCGATCGCCGCGGCGGTGGACATCGAGGAGACGACAGGGCGCCGCCGCGAGACGGCCAGCGAGCTCGTCATCAACGCCCCGAACCGGCTGCGGTCCCTCACCGTCGACCTGCCGCGAGACGTCGCCCCCGAGCTCCGGCTCTGGGTGCACGCCATCGGGCCGGACGGGACATCGAGCAACCTGCCCGCCGATGTCCGGGTCCTCGACGGGGGCGAGGAGGTCGGCCTGCAGGTCGGTGATCGGACGCATTCGACCATGACATTGCGAGGTGGCGAGGAGCTCGCGCGACTCACCATCTCGATCGCGCCGGGGCCAGCCAGCACCTAGGAGGACAGCAGCCGCACAGCTCTCGTTCGGGAGTCGACATCATCGCATCCGGGTGTATCGCCCAGAAAGGATCATCGTGAGCGCGCAGTTCCCGAGTCTGCCCCGTTCGTTCCTGCTCCTCATCGCCGGAATCTCGGTCGTCGCGGCCGCCTGCTCCGGCGGCACCGCCGGCGCGAGCCCTGCCTCACCCGGTGGCTCGGCAGCCGGCGCCGTCACGTCGGTGGCGCCGCTCGGTGACCCGACGAAGGACAAGCTCGCCCAGGTCCAGGCGCGAGGCACCCTCGTCCTGTTCGTCGATCCCGACTACGCACCGCAATCGATGGCGGTGAAGGGCGCGACCCGGGCCGCCAGCACGAAGTGCGCCCCGAACCAGATGACTGCGCCCGAAGTGGACGGCTATGACGTGGTGACCGGCAAGCTGGTCGCCGCAGCGCTCGGCGTCGAGCCCTGCTTCGTCGTCGTCCCGTTCGACGAGGTCATCGCCGGTGGCTGGGGCGATCGATTCGATGTCGCGTGGGCGTCGGGTGCCCTCACCGAGGATCGGATGAAGGCCCTGTACATGACCCAGCCCTACTACACGACCCCTGCGAACTTCTTCGTGAAGAAGGAGTCGGCCTACCAGGTGCCGGCCGACCTGTCCGGCAAGCAGATCGGGGCGTGCTCCGGCTGCACCCACGAGCAGTACCTGAAGAAGACCCTGGCCCTGCCCGCCGAGGACATCACGTTCGCGGTCTCGAACCCCAAGATCGTCACGTACGCGCATGAGCCACCCGGTCTGCAGGATGTCGCCGACGGCAAGATCGATGCGTTCCTGTGCAGTCAGCCGGTCGGAGTCGGGGCGATCAACGACGGCGAGGACCTGCGGATGCTCGATGCCCCTGCCTTCACGACGTTCAAGACCGGCTACGTCGACAAGAGCCTGACGCTGGCGGCCGGGCCGTTCATCGACGCCATCAACAAGTCGCTCGACGAGCTGCTCGCCGACGGCAAGCTCAAGGACGCGTCCGTGAAGTTCTTCGGGACCGATTTCGCGACTGCGGCCGCAGCGTTCGACCTGTCCGGCCTCCACCAGACCGTGCAGTAGCGCGCGATGGCGGTCGAGGCGGCAGGACAGGGGGCGAGGGCCGGGCGGCTGGCGCGACTGCGCCGGATCCCGTGGCCGTGGCGCCGGAGCCTTCGGGCCCGGCTCGTCGCCTACTTCCTGCTGCTCTCGACCGTCACGGTGCTGGTCGTGGGGGTCGCCGTGTACGTGCGCGCGACGAACGACCTCACGGCCGGCGTGTATGACCGGCTCGATGCGGTCGCCTCCGTCAAGGCCGATTCGCTCGAGCGCTGGATCGACGAGCAGACACGGAACGTCGTCTACGTCGGGGCGATCCCCGGCTTCGGCGACGACGCGCGGACGTACCTCGAGTCGCCCGATCAGGGATCGGCCTCGGGTGCCGCCGCGGATGCGCAGACCCGCCTCCGCTCGGAGCTGGCCACGGTCGTCTCCAAGACCGCCGACGCCGAGGAGATCATGATCCTCGACCTTGACGGAAAGATCCGGCTGTCGACGCTGGCCCAGCACGAAGGGACCAGCCTTGCCGATCAGCCGTTCTTCGTGGACGGCTCCTCGCACACCACCGTCCAGAACGTCTACACCTCGCCGCTGACGCAGCGATCGACGATCACCGTCGCGACGCCGCTGTTCGACCAGAACGGCAACGGGCAGCGCGTGGCGGTCCTGGCCGCGGACCTGAGCCTCGAGCGCCTCGATCGCATCATCCAGGAGCGGACGGGGCTCGGCGAATCAGGTCGCACCTACCTCGTCGACCGCGACGGCCGGCTCATCGAAGGGACGCTCGCGAGCGGGGTCGAGGCGCCCGTGGTCGACTCGGAGGGGGTCCGGCAGGTCCGCGCAGGCCAGAGTGGCGAAGGCCTCTACGTCGACGATCGCGGTGTCCCGGTCATCGGTGTCTACCACTGGCTGGACGACCGTGGCGCCGGGTTCATGGCCGAGCTCAGTCAGGACGAGGCGTTCGGGGCGGCACGGGAGCTGGCAGTCGTCATCGGCGTCGTCGGCCTCGCCTCCGCGATCCTGTTGGCCGGCGGCATCTGGTTCGTCGCGCGGCGCGTCACGCGCCCGATCCTGTCGCTCGCGGCGACGGCCACGAAGGTGACCGGCGGTGACCTCGACGCCGTGTCGGGGATCCAGTCCGAGGACGAGGTCGGGACCCTTGCCGTCGCATTCGACGAGATGACCGCCGAGCTGCGATCCAACGTCGCGACACTCGAGCGGCGGGTCCAGGACCGGACGGCCGAGCTCGATCGACAGAAGACGTACTTCGAGTCGCTCGTGGAGGCCAGCCCGGTGGCGATCGTCACGATGGACCGCGACGAGCTGGTGTCGGGCTGGAACCCGGCTGCCACCACGCTCTTCGGGTTCACCGAGGAAGAGGCCGTCGGCCGCAATGTCGACGAGCTGATCCTGCGCTCGGACATGCTGCGCGACGCCGGCCACGACCTCACGCGCGAGGCGGCGGAACATGGCCGGGCCCACGCGATCGGCCAGCGGATGCGCAAGGACGGCAGCCTCATGGACGCCGAGGTGGTCATGGTCCCGCTCGTGATCGAAGGGGAACAGCTCGGCTTCTACGCCATCTACCACGACATCACCGAGCTGAACGCCGCGCGGCGCGAGGCCGACGGCGCGAACCAGGCCAAGAGCGCGTTCCTGGCTGCCATGAGCCACGAGATCCGGACCCCGATGAACGCCGTGATCGGCATGAGCGGACTGCTGCTCGACACGTCCCTCGATACCGACCAGCGTGACTTCACCGAGACGATCCACACGTCGGGCGAGGCCCTGCTCACGATCATCAACGACATCCTCGATTTCTCGAAGATCGAGGCAGGCCGGTTCGAGCTCGATGCCCACCCGTTCCTCCTCGCGTCGACGATCGAGGGCGCCCTCGACGTCATGGGTCCGGTCGCCGGCAAGAAGGGGCTGGAGCTCGCATATTCGATCGACCCCGAGCTGCCGCGGACGCTGGTCGGCGACGCCGGCCGCATCCGCCAGATCGTCCTCAACCTGCTGTCGAACGCGATCAAGTTCACCGACACGGGAGAGGTGGAGATCGCGGTCACCGGCGCCCGGATCGATGCCGCGGCACCGCTGGACGATGACCCGGGCCGCTGGGAGGTGCGCATCGACATCCACGACACGGGCATCGGCATCCCGGAGGATCGGATCGGGCGGCTGTTCCAGTCGTTCAGCCAGGCCGACGCGTCCATCTCACGCAGGTATGGCGGCACCGGCCTCGGCCTCGCGATCAGCCGCCGGCTGGCCGAGCTGATGGATGGCTCCCTGGTCGCGGAGAGCGCCGGGATCCCGGGCCAGGGCAGCACGTTCCGGCTCGCCGTCCACCTCCCCGCCGCCCAGGACGAGGAGGCTGTCGCGGGCGGGCCGGTCTCGGACCTCGAGGGCCGCCGCGTCCTCGTCGTCGACGACAACGCCACGAACCTGCGGATCCTGACGGCTCAGCTGACCCGCCTGGGGATGATCGTCACCGCGTCCGGATCCGCGCTCGAGGCTCGCGACCTGGCGACTGCCGAGGGTGCGGCGTTCGCTGCCGTCGTCACGGACCTCCGGATGCCCGATCTCGACGGCGTCGGTCTTGCCAGGGCGATCCGCGACGCCCTCGGAAGCAGCGCGCCACCTGTCGTGGTGCTCTCGTCGCTCGGTCAACGCGACCGTGACGCTGACGGCGTCGCCGGCTTCCTGACCAAGCCCGTCAAGCCGGCCGTCCTTCGCGACGTGATCGGCCAGGTCATCGGCGGGTCGCGCGTGACCGCGACGCCGCGCACGGTGGCGGAGCGACCGTCGATCGACCAGGGACTGGGCGAGCGTCATCCGCTCCGCCTGCTGCTCGCCGAGGACAACGCCGTCAACCAGAAGCTCGCGATCCGGCTGCTCCAGCGGATGGGCTACACGACCGATCTCGCGACCAACGGGCTGGAGGCGATCGACGCGCTGACCGCGAAGGAGTACGACGTCGTCCTGATGGACGTCCAGATGCCGGACCTCGACGGGCTCGAGGCGACGCGGCGGATCCGGTCCGAATGGCCGGACCGGCCGATCCGGATCATCGCCATGACCGCCAACGCGATGGAGGGCGATCGCGAGACCTGCCTCGAGGCCGGGATGGACGAGTACCTCTCGAAGCCGATCCGACCCGATGAGCTGGCGGCAGCATTGCTCGCGTCGCCATCCGCGAGCCCGGGCGGTGACGGTCGATGATGGCGGCGACATGGAGTCGGAGGAAGCCGCGATGACCGATCCCCGTCCCGCCGTCGATCCGGCCGCGCTGGACCGGCTTCTCGAGATGACCGGCGGCGACCCGGACTTCCTGGCCGAGCTGATCGACACGTTCATCGAGGACGGGTCGGCGCAGCTCGAGGCGCTGCGCGTCGCGGTCGACGCGGGCGACGTCGAGGCAGGCCATGCGGCCGGCGCATTCGCTCAAGTCGAACAGCGCGAGCATGGGCGCCGAGCGACTGGCCGACCTGTGCCGCGCCCTGGAGGCGGACGCACGCGCCGGCACGATCACGGACGGCCCGGCTCGCGTGGCGGCGGCAGAGACGGAGTTCGGACTCGTCCGAGCGGCCCTCGACTCGGTCCGGAACGGAACGTGACGACCTCGGGCCGGGTCCTCGTCGTCGACGACGAGCGGCTCAACCGGACCATCCTGCGGGCCGCGCTCGGGAAGGAAGGCCACGTCGTCGTCGAAGCTGCCGATGGGCGAGAGGCGCTCGATCGTCTCGCGGATGGCGGCATCGACGTCGTCCTGCTCGACATCGTCATGCCCGTGATGGACGGCTACGAGACGCTCGCCGCCATCAAGGCTGATCCGGTCCTGACCCACCTGCCGGTGATCATCATCTCGGGCGTCGATCAGGTGGACAGCGTCGTCCGCTGCATCGAGATGGGCGCCACCGACTACCTGACCAAGCCCTTCCAGCCGGCGATCCTGAAGGCACGGCTCGATTCGTCCCTGGCCGCCAAGCGGCTCCGTGACCTCGAGCTCGAGTACCTCGAACAGGTCTCGCGTGTGACCGGAGCCGCCGCGGCGCTCGAGGCGGGCAGCGAGGATCTCGGCGACATCGCGCTCGTCGCAGCGCGAGACGACGCGCTCGGTGCGCTGGCACGGCGGTTCGAGAGCATGGCCCGCGAGGTCCTCGCCCGGGAGGCCCGGCTGCGCGAGCAGGTGCGCGAGCTGCGCATCGAGATCGACCAGGGGCGCCAGGCTCGCCAGGTCGCCGAGATCACCGACACCGACTTCTTCCGCGATCTCCGTGGCCGGGCGGCCGACCTGCGCCGGACGATCCGCGACGAAGCCCCGGACGAGGCGTTGCCCGGAGGCCGACGCGGCAGGCTGACTCGTCGCGCTATCCGCGGGACTCGCGGCTCGCACGATCCATCTCGACCCACCGATCGTTCCACGGCCCTTGGCCATAGATCTTGTCGATGACGACCCGGAAGGTCCAGCCCGACGGCATGTCGCGAGCCGGGTACGTGGCGCCCGGACCGATGTACCACTCGGCGAGATGATCCATCACCGCGAGCGCTCCGCCGTCCTCGACGCTCGCGCGGCCGTTTACGACGAGGTAGGGAAACAGCGCGCCGCCGTCGTACTCCTTGGCCTGGAACGAGAGCGTGACGCGTGGGTCGCGCCGGAGGCGGGCCGCGCGCTTGGCGTCGAAGAACGACGCAAAGACGATCTCATCGCCATCGAAGCCGGCCCAGCACAGGTTGACGTGGGGCTCGCCGTGTCGGTTCATCGTCACGACATGTGCCCAAAGCCCGCCCGCGACGAACTCACGAACGCTTTCAGGGATCGTGCTCATACCGCTGAATCCTAGGCTGAATTCGTTCGCTGGGCTTCGGCTCGCTGGGCCGTCGGGCGGAGCGCTGCGCCACGGGCGGGAGTAGCTCAGTTGGCAGAGCGGCAGCCTGGGGCATCACCGCGGAGCCATCAGCGGTCAGTGGCCTGGGCGCATGCAGTTGTAGGCCCCGCCCCGGGACTCCAGGGAGCACGTGACTGCTCGGCCACGATCCACGAGATACGATCCGATCGGTGAACCCCGAGCCCCGCCAGGGTCCGCGCCGACGACGGCCCATCACGGTCGCTGACTGCGAGCGCCTCCAGACCCACTGGTTCGTCGCCGGCGCGCGCCAGAACGGCGGCGAGGTCTGGCAGGAAGGCTCGCTCGACTGGACCTGGCACCCGTATAGCCGCCATGCCATGCTCCTCTTCCCGGCTGAGATCCCCGCGGAGGCTCTTGCACGCGCTCTCCGACATGTCGCCGAACTGGGCGCGCAGACCGTCGGCGCGTGGCTCGGCCCGGAAGTGGACCCCGCGGCACTGGCCGATGCCGGCTTCGAGCGCGGTTGGTCGCCGTGGTGGATGGCCGCTCCCATGGCCTCGATCGGCCCCGCTGTCGACGGACGGGTCCACCTCGAGGAGGAGACGCCCGAGTACACCGACCCGGAGACCCAGGCGCTGCTTGCGCTCAGCCGCGTTCGGCCCCAGGACACGTGGCATGCCGTGGCCCGGGTCGGCCGGCGCCTTGCGGGACACGGGTGGTCGCACCTGGATGGCGACGTTGCGGGCGTCTTCACCATGGCCGTCTGGCCGGAGTTCCAGCGCCGAGGCCTCGGCACAGGGATCGTGCGAGCAGTCTGCGCGGCGGCCGCGGCCGCGGGAGCCGAGCACGCCGTTCTGAATGCGACGCCGGAGGGCGAGCGGCTCTACTCGACCGTCGGTTTCTCGCGCATCGGGGACGGGATCACGTGGTGGCTCCATCGCTGATGGGGCCCGTGGGCAAAGCGGCAGCTTCCTAAGCTCGATGCCAGGTGATGCCGGGTTGGTGAAGGGTAGGGCTGAGCGCCGGAGCGTGAGCCGGGCAACCGAGTCTGTGACAAGTGCGACGCCCGTAGCCACGACGGTCTCGGGTTTCGCGGCCATGACGCGGAATGTGGACCTGGGAGTCGATCCGATGTCAAGGCCGCGGGATCAGGTCGACGTTGTCGGGGTCCGTGACGGCGGTGATGATGGGTCGCTCCGACCGATCATCGAGCGGCGAGATACTCGAGCCGTCGAAGCAGCGGTGCTCGCCACTGCTCGGCGAGATCCGGATGGTCCGCCACCTGGCGGAGGCGTTCCGGCGACGTGTGACGGTCGAGCATCGCTTGGTGGGCGTCGAGGACGGTGACGCCGACGCGGTCCCGTTGTGCCACCTCGATCGGCCCGCCGACGGGCACGTCGCCGGGTTCGAGAACCCGGAGGTACCAGCCTGTTCGCCCAGACGATCGCATCCGGGAACCGACGTCGTCGCGACCCGTGAACATGTCGAGCTTGAAGCACGGCCAGCGCGGCTGCGTCACCTGGAGCGTCGCTGTGCCCCACTGCCACACATCACCGATGCCAACATCCCGCTCCAGGACACCGAGCGTGCTCAGGTTCTCCCCGAAAGGAGCGTCGCCGCCCAGTCCGCCGAGTTCATCCGCCCAGGTCGCGAGATGCTCATAGGGGTACGCGTAGACAGCCTTGTCGGGCCCACCATGGACGTCGAGGTCCGCCTGGCCGTCGCCTGCGAGATTGAGCCACGAAAGCCACAACCGTCCGTCCCCGGCGACCGCCTGCTTGCGGATCCCGCTCCAGACCCGCTCGCCCTTCATGTCGCCAAGGAACGTCGGCGTGCCCACGTTCACGGCCGCAAGACCGATGACGGCCAGACTCACCGGCGCTCGAAGCGGAGGTATGCCATGCCCCTCGCATCGACGTAGGTCGCCTGGTCGGTCTGGACGATGCGGAGGATGACCCCGTCGCAGATCGGGCACCGCAGCACGGTTCCCGGGGCGCGGACATAGGCTCGCATCTCGGCCATCATGTGCACCGATCCGCAATGCACGCACTTGCCCGGGACGACCGTTATGTCGGCGCCGAACAGGGCGCCGAGCTGGCCCGCCGCGGCGTTCCCGTCGAGGACATCGTCGAGGTCGTCGTGACGCGCTGGATCGTCGGTCATCGGCTGGTCCTCCTTCGCCTAGGTGCCGCTAGGGCCGAAGCGTTCGGTCCGGACACGATCAGGCGGCAGGCCGAGACGGACGAGCGCGTTCGCAGCCGTCTCGACGAGCGATGTCGGTCCGCACAGGTAGGCGCGTGCGGAGATACCGAGTGGCTCGAGCACCTCCGCGAGCATGCGCTCGTCGATGCGTCGGCCGAAGCCCGACCAGCCCGGTGGCTGGGACCGCGTCAGCGTGTGGAAGACCTCGAGCCCGTCCGCGTTCGACGCAAGGCGGTCGAGTTCCTCGCGGTAGATGATCTCCTCGGGGTGACGCGAACTCAACAGCAGGCGCGTCGGGACTCGCGATGCAAGCCGCCACCGATGGCGCAGCATCGCCATCAGCGGCACGACGCCCGACCCGCCGGCGACCAATAGCAGCGGCCCGCCGAGGGCTGCCTCCCAGACGAAGTAGCCGCCGATCGGGCCGCGCACTTCGATCCGGTCGCCGATGACGACGACGTCATCGAGGAAGGGCGAGACCTCGCCACCGTCGATGCGCTCGACCGTGATCTCGACCTCCTCGGCGCGCTCCGGCTCCGACGCGATCGAGTAGCTCCGCTCGACGCTGTAGCCGTCCGCGGCCGTGAGACGCAGGTCGAGATGTTGGCCAGGACGATGTCCGCCCCAGGCGGGGACGCCGAGCGTGAGCGAGCGGACCGTAGGCGTCTCGCCGCGGATGGCGGTCACGGTCGCGAGTTGCCAGGAGATGGGGGCGGTCATGCTCGAACGCCTCTAGTCGCCGCTGTATCGCTCTTCGAGCCACTGGTCGCCGCGGTTGTGGTACCCGAGCGACTCCCAGAATCCGGGCTCGTCCTGGGCCTGCAGCCGGAGGCCGCGCAGCCATTTCGCGCTCTTCCAGAAATACCGTCCCGGGACGACCAGTCGGGCCGGCCCGCCATGCTCAGGCGCGAGCGGTCGGCCGTCGTACTCGAACGCGACGAAGGCTTGTCCATTCAGGATGTCCCCGACGGGGAGGTTCGTGGTGTAACCGCCGTCGGACCAGGCGATCGCGAACGCGGCGCCGGCGTCGAGATCGACGCGCTCGAACAACGTATCGACACTCACGCCACGCCAGTGCATGTCGACCTTCGTCCACTTCGTCACGCAGCTGATGTCGACCGTCCACTCGCGGCTCGGGAGCGCGAGGAACTCGTCCCACGTCCAGCTGACCCGCTCGCGAACGAGTCCCTCGATGGAGAACGACCAACGGTCCAGCGCCGTCCGCGGGGTCGGCCCGGCCGAGAGCACGGGAAAGTCCGTCGTCAGGTACTGACCGGGCGGGGTCCGCGATGCGGCGTCGGCTTGCCCAGAGCCTTGCTGGCCGCTACGGCCGACGAACCCTCGCGTCACGAAGCGCTCGGTCATTGGTGCCTCTCCAGGGTTGTCACGGATCCGCCGGCATTCGCCGGCCCCGATCCTGGAAGCGTAGGTGGTTTTGCCCACGGCTTACAGCTAGTCGCGATGGCGTTCTGGCGTCTGATCGGCATTCGCAACGACAGGTAAGCCAGAGGATGGGGTAGGTTCCGTCGGGTCAACTCCTAGATCGCCATCCAGTGTCCTGAGCCGCAGCATCCCGAACTTGGTGCCAGGTTCAGGGGGCGGAGGCCTATCCAGGCGCCGCTGAACCGATAGATGGCGCGATGCAGGGTCCGGGCCGTCCGAATGAGCATGCGCGGAAGGAGAGTCGCCCTCCGTTGATCCTCGGCCGTCATGCGGCACCCGCCGACTGGGTCGTCGCGATCGGTGACGCTGGTGTCGCCGACAGCCGCGTTTCGCTGTGGTCAGAGGCAAGGGCGGCAACGGCGGGGGGCCTGAAGCCCTTGAACGTGAGCCAGAGTCCGACCGACAGCTCCCAGAAGAAGATCAGGGGCAGAGCGATCACCGATAGGAGCGAATCCTGCTCGTTGAGGCCCAGGACGGAGAGGGCTGCAGCAACAAGGAACAGCGGGGCGCCGATGAGCCCCATCGCCGGGATCGCACGTGGCACGAGTCGCGACCGGTACAGCACGTAGCCGAGCAGCAGCGCATTCAGGCCGGGCATGACGCCGGGGCCAACCAGGAAGGTCACGTCCCGGACCGCGACGAGGCCCTGGCCGACGGCGACCAACGCGGACGCGTCGGTGCCGACAGCGGCGCCAGCCTGACGCAGGTTCACCACGGCCATGAGGCAGACGACGCCGATGATGATGACGCCCGCCTCGAAGATCCGCGTGGCGACGAAGCCGATCGATGCGGCACTGCTCTGCCGCTTGATCACCGGGTACAGCGCGACGGCTGTCCCGATGCAGGCGAGGGCGGTGATGAGATCGAAGAGCGCGCCGAGCAGCACCTGGGAGTCGGCGCCCGCGCCGAGGATGTAGGCGGGATCAGTCAGCACCGGCCCATACAGGAAGACGGCCGGGATCGAGAAGATGAAGGTCATCAGGTACGCGATACCCCCGGCGAGCGCGAGCTGCCGCCACGCGTTCGTCCGAATTCCGTTTGTTCCACTCGTGCGTTCGGTGTCGTTCATGTCGATCTCCTTGTCGTTGGGTCTGCGGAGCCGGAGCTAGGCGGCCGTGGTTTGCTCGGACTGCGCGATCGGCACTGCCTGCCGCGAGGCGGCTGGTGTTCGCGCCTGCGACCAGAGCGCGTACCCGAGCCAGACGAGGCCGACGCCGATGGGCACGGCGGTGAGCCTGGGTGAATCGAGGCCGATGGAAATGGGCGCCGAGGCGATGAACCCGAAGGCGAAGATGGCCGCGGCAGCGCGCGACAGGACGCGTGCCCGGATGGTGGCGATCCCGAACACGATGCAGCCACCGAGGAACAGGGCGCCCGATGCCGACCACAAGGTGGGCAGGACCCCAAGGTCGACCAGGGTCGGGGTCCCCTCGACCATTCCGAGCACACCTTCTACGAAGGCCGGCGAGCTGCCAGCCAACAGCGGCTCGACGAATGCCTCGATGAAGACGAACCCGGCAGTGATCAATCAGTCCGAGACTCAGGGCGACGTAGCCCGCGAGGCCGAGCCAGCCGGACTCTTCGACCTGCCTCGCGTAGATCCCGGTGATGCCGGCCAGGAAGAGGACGGTCATGAGGAGCGTCGCCTGATGGATGGCAGACCACGCACCGGTTGTGACCGAGGCCAGCGTGTCCGGGGGATGGATGGGCTGGATGACCACGAACAACAGTCCGGCTGCGATGGCAGCGACGCCAGTCGAGCGCATCAGTCCAGGGGCAGTGACCTTCATGGTGTCCTCCGTTCATGTGTGATGTCGAGAATCGGTCGTCGGGACGGGTTCGGAGCCGGGGTCTGCGAGTGCGAGCGGCGGTTCCGGCTCGGACTCGTTGACCGAGATCAGCGTCACGCCGATGTCGCGCAGCTTCTGGAGCAGGCCATGGAGGGCCGACTGGTCGGCCACCAGTCCGACGACCACGGTCGTGCCGTCACTCTCGTGAGTCAGGGACATCCCGCCGAGCCAATCGGCCCAGCTGCTGTCGAGGTGTCCCTTCAGGCGGATCTCGTACCGCGTCGCCTCATGGCGGCGGTCAGTCGATCCGCGGCGCTGGTCCATCTGGCTCCTTCCTCGGTCCACTTACCGGCGATGTCGGTGAGTCCGACGGCCGGAGTCCAAGGTGGACGGGAAGGTGAGGACGTCGCCTCCCCAATCAGTGGGGAGAGCGATGGGGATTCTCAGTGGTCGCCAGCTCGGGCGAGGAGGCCGAGTTCACCACCGCGCCGAACGGCGGCCCGGCGGTTGTTCACGCCGAGCTTCGCGTAGATGCTCTTCGTATGGGTACGCACCGTGCTCAGCCCCACGACCAGCTCGTCGGCAATACCGGGGCCATCAAGGTCCGAGGCGAGCAGCCGCAGGACATCAAGCTCCCGCTCGCTGAGCGGCTCCGCGAGTCTCTGACCATCGACTGACGAACGACCGTTCCGTCCGAAAGCGCCGAGCAGGCGCCGAACGTAATCTGGCGCGACGCCTCGCTTGACGGCCAGCGTGAGCATCCCTGCCACCGAGGCGCCCTCGTCGACGAACGAGCGGACGTAGCCCTCCGGCTCGGCCAACGTCAGCGCCCGAACGAGCGAATCGAGCCCTGAAGCAGGGCCTCGGCGCTCGTCGTGGGCGAGGGCCTGCAGGATGAGGATCTCGATGACACTCCGCCACCGCCCGCCCGTTTCGGCTGCCACGAGCAGCCGATCGAGGAGCGCGACCACCTGCTGGATCGAGCGTGGGTCATGGAGCCTGGTTGCCCTTGCCAGGAGCACCCTGGCGAGGGTGATGTGCTCGTACTCGCCAACGTAGGTGAGGACGTCATCCACCGACAACCCGCGCTCGCTCACCCAGGCTTCGGCATCGCGCAGATGGCCGCGCCCCGCGTGGATCCGCGCGATCTGCGCCGGGATCGGGCGAACGAGCGGGTAGTACTCGCTCACGAACACTCGCTGAGCATCAGCCAGCAAGGGAAGGGCGCCGTCGCCGTCCCCGACAGCCAGGTGAAGCTGTGCGTTGGCCACCCGCGCCCGGTAAGCGTTCTGGGCCAAGCCGGCGTTGTCTCCGAGGTCGTCACTCTGTCGCAGATGATCGGCCGCAGCTTCGAGGTCATCCCATTCGAGCGCCAACTCGGTCATGCCCACGTGCATGTCGGCCGCCCCGCGCAGGACCGTCGACCCGTCGGTCGCCATCCGCAAGCCGTGCTCGTAAGTCCGCATCGCCTCGTGCAGACGACCCTGGGCGAATCGGATCTCCGCCAGCGGTCGGTTGCAACCGATCGCATCGACGGCGTGGCCCGCACGCTGCAAGGAGGCCATCGCCTCGGACCAGAAGCCATGGGCCACCTCGAGGTCCCCGTTCCCCCAGTGCGCGAAGGCGAGAAACCCCGCCCCCCCGGCGCGCCCGAGCGGATCGCCATCGCCGGCCAGGGTGAAGGCTTTGAGGGCGAAGGCTTCGACGCGCTCGGGGTCGCCCTCGAGTTGCGCCTGGGCGGCTCGATACAGGGCGACCGCACTCGGCAACCGCTGGAACTCAGCTTCGTCCGCCACGACCATCGGCCCGGGCGCGATCGTCTGGTCTTCACCCTTGCCGGATGTCGGTTCCAGCCATCGCTCGGCGCCTTGCAGGAGCGCTTCGATGTCGGCGACCTCGCCATGGGCCATGAGCGTTCCGACATACCCCACGCTTAGGACCGGCCGGACCCCGAAGAGCTGCTCGGGAAGGACCTCGAACCACGGTCGCATGGTCACCTCCTGGCGCGCGCGTCGGAGGCCCGGGATCGCCAGCTCGATCAGGTCCGCGGCTCGTTCGAAGTCCTCCCCCGCGAGCGCGTGCCGAATGGCGTCGTGCCGCTCGCCGCTCTGCTCGTACCACCGACTGGCGCGCCGGTGGAGGTCACGGACGCGGTCGGGCTCCTCGCGCGTGATGCGTGTCCGGAGGACATCGGCGAACAGGTGGTGGTATCGGTACCACTCGCGCCGAGCGTCGAGCGGGATCAGGAAGAGATTCCGTCGATCGAGGTCCTCGAGCGCGCTCTGGCCGCCCTCCAGTCCGGTGATCGCATCGCACAGGGCCCCGGAGAGCCGATCGAGGATGCTGGTCCATAGGAGGAATCGGCGCACGTCCGCGGGTTGTCGCTGCAGCACTTCCTCGGCGAGGTAGTCGACGACGAAGCGATCGTCTCCAGCGAAACCCGCGATGAAGTCATCGACGTCGTCCCGGCCCTGAATCGACAAGGCCGCAAGCTGGAGCGCCGCGATCCAACCTTCCGTCCGCTCCTCAAGCACGGCGATCTGGTTCGAATCGAGATCCAGATCGCCCGCGCTCGTTCAGGTATTCCGCGGCCTCGTCACGGGTGAAGCGCAGATCCGCGGCTCGTATTTCGACGAGTTGCCCTTGCGCCCGGAGACGCGCCAGCGGAAGGGCCGGATCAGCGCGCGTCGTGATCGCGACGTGCGCGGACGGCGGCAAGCGCTCGAGCAGGAACGACACCTGGTCCAGGACATCGCTCGCATCGATCAAATGGAAGTCATCGAGCACCAACACCACGTCGGAACCGACTGAGCCAAGCTCGTTGGCGAGGGTCGTGACCACCGTCTCGACGGGCGGCAATTGCAAACCTTCCACGATCGCAATGGTCTCGTTGGCGGCCGGCACGGCGCGGCTCAACGCAGTGGCGGCGCTGACCCAGAAAGCGTTGGATTCGTTGTCGGTGGGATCGAGTGACACCCAGACGGGGACCAGGTCGTCTGAAACCGAGGCCAACCAGGCGGCAAGCAGGGTGGTCTTGCCGAACCCGGGCGGGGCGGAGATCAGGGTGAGTTTGGCTTGCGTCGCTCGACGCAACCGCTCCGAAAGCCGATCCCGGCGCACCAGGGACTCGCGCGGTCGAGGAACGTAGAACTTCGTATCGGGGAGGGTGCGGGCCACGAGTCAGGGTATCGCGGCCCACGACCTAGCGGCTCGATGGGAGGCCCACAAACAGCCGTATCGGTGGAAGGAGGGGACGCCAAGGCTCATCAGGCTGACGCGTGTCCGATTGGGCATCCCGACCTAGTGACGGCCGGCCCAGGAGTCAGAGACGCGGCCTTTCGGGACTCCGCGTTCTCATCGAAGACGTGGCTTCGAGTACGGACGGCATGTTCTACGTCATCACGTACAAGATCGGCGTTGATGGCGATCGCGGCCGCGGACCCCGCCCCGGCCGAGGTGATGACTTGGAAGCGGGGATCCACGACATTGCCTGCCGCCCAGACTCCGGCAGTGCTGGTTCGGCCGGTGGCATCGACGATCGGAAAGCCGGCCGCGTCGACGTCGCAGCCCAAGCCGGCCAGTAGGCCGTCGGCATGCGGGATGTTGACCGGCCGGACGAACACCGCCATTCGAGGGATCACGCGACCATCGACCAGTTCGACACCGCTCAGTGCGTCTCCCTCGACCACGAGCCGTGCGACCTCACCGTCCACGACCTGGATGCCGCGAGCCTGCAACTGCTCACGCGCGTCGAAGCTCAGGTCGAGCGTGTGGGCGAAGAAGACGACGTCGTCCGACCACTGGCGCACCAGTAGCGCGTGCTGGACGGCATCGGGTCTGCTGCCGAGCACCCCGATGGGTTGGTCACGGACTTCCCAGCCGTGGCAATACGGGCAGTGCAACAGGTCCCTGCCCCATCGTTCGCGAACGCCTGGGAGGTCAGGTAGCTCGTCACGAACTCCGGTGGCGATCAAGACCCGTCGCGCCTGCAACTCACGGCCTCCGGCAAGCTCGGCGGCAAACCCTTGCCGGAGGCCGACGACCTCGCCTTCGATCAACTCGACGCCGTACCCGCGGACCTCGAAGCGTCCCGCGGCAAGGAGGTCAGCTGGCGGCATCCCATCTCGGGATAGAAAACCCTGCATGTGCGCCGCTGGTGCGTTTCGGGGCGAGCCGGCGTCAACAACCGCGACGTGTCGCCTAGCTCGCCCCAGGACGAGCCCAGCGCTCAGGCCGGCCCCCCCGCCACCGACGATCAGCACGTCGTAGGACATCGAGGTCATCGTGAGGGCAACCACCCGCGACGCCATCCGTCTGATGTTCGCAGGCCGTCACCAAACGCTCGGTCCACCACGATGTGCGAGAACCACGCGAGACCGCCGACGAACCAGAACGGGGACAAGACGCCCGCGGCGGCAAGACCGACGAGGAGGAGCGGCGGCGCCGGATGATGCATCGCGTTGAAGAGTGGCACGGCGCGAAGTGCCATCTGCCCCCGGGCATGCGGCTGGCCGATTCCCAGCAATGCCGGGAGATGAGGCACGATGCCGAAGACGAGGAGCACCGCGAGGCCAAGACCGTGCTGCGCCGATTGAGCGTTGGCGTAAACGGCGATCACGAGGCCGGGAATGAGCCACAGGTGCCGGCGCCCCAGCCGCAGCCGGCGCGATGGTCCCGCCGGAGACCGTCGCGATGTTCACCGGGATCTGAGGTGCTTGCAGGATTCGGCTGTCGGAGGTCATGGATCTCTCCTTGCTTTCAGGCTTCATGGCGAGGATCGCGGGGGTCACCATCCGGTGGCCATCGGGCCGCCGGATGGCTCCCGATCAGCTCGAAGTCGGGGTTCGGACCGTCGTCCGTGGCTCCAGGACGACGACGGCGGTTGGACGCGTTCGCTGTGTGGCGAGGCCGTCGATGTCATCACCCCAGCCGGGGTAGTCGGCGAACTTGGCCCAGAGCCGATCACGTTCGTCGCCGATCGCCGCGTGGGCCCGGACGGCTCGGGTTTCGCCGGGCAGCTCGACTGTTGTCTCAGGCTGCTCGTGGAGGTTCAGCCACCAGGAGGGCTCCTTCTCGCCCCAGCCATTCATGGCCAGGGAGACGAGGTTCGGGCCATCCTCGAAGTAGCCGATGATCGCGACACGCGTCTGGCCGGATCGTCGCCCGGTGGTCGTGAGCCGCAGCATCCCGAACTTGCCGCCGGCCTCCGGCCGGGAGAGGCCGAACCTCCCGCCGCTAAGTCGGTAAGCAGAGCGGTGCGCCGTCCAGAAGGTCCGGAGTGCGAAGCGTGGAAGCGGTCGACGTGCCTGATCGCGCGCGACCCGGGTGCCGATCGTAGGGTCGGACATGGTCGTGATCCCTTTCCTTGTCCGGTGCGACGGGGGTTGCTGTCGACATCAAGTCGGGCGAAAAGGCCCCGGGAGCCGGGCTCCTGGGGCCTTTCGGTCAGGCCGCGGCGGCGTAGGCCGGCGCGGTCTCCGCCTCCGCGATCGCCTCGTGGCGGATCTCGATCTTCCCGGCGGACGAGTCCAAGGATCGGAGCTGCCGCGTTGAAGCCCTTGAAGGTGAGCCACAGGCCGAGGTACGCCTCCCAGACGATCTCCGGGACGGTCATGACGCTCTGCACCGGGGAGCCCTGCGGGATCACACCCAACAGCACGGCGAGCCCCGAAGCGGCGAGCAGCGGGCCGCCGATGACACCGAAGAGCGCCATGCGACGGTGCACCAGGCCGGACCGGTACATCAGCCAGCCGAGCATGCAGTCCGGTGCCGATGCCGTCGGCGAAGCCGGGGCCGAGCAGGAACGTCCAGTTCTTGATCGCGACGAGTGACGTGCCGATCGTGACGAGCGAGCCGGCGTCGCGCGCTGGTCGGCGTGCTGCCGCAGCGTCACGACCGCCAGGACGCTGAGGATGCCGACCAGGATGAAGGTGCACTCGACGATGCGAGCCGCGACGTAGCCGAGGGCGATGGCTTCGTTCTGCTTCTTGAGCAGCGGGAACAGCACGACGGCGCAGCCGATGTTGGTGATGATGAGGAACAGCTCGAGGAACGCCCCGACGAACACGCCGGTGTCGGCGCCGGCCCCGGTGACGTAGTGGGGATCGGTCAGGACGGGTCCGTAGGCGAACACGCCCGCGATCGACGTGATGAAGGTGAGGATGAACAGCACGCCGACGACGAGCGCGGTCTTCCTGGAAGAAGTCATGGCAGGAGTCCTTTCATTGATGTTTCGTTGGTGGGGATGTCGGATGGGTCGCCCTCGACCTTCCGGACGGAAACGAGTGGGAGCCCAAGGTCTCGAACCCGCTGGAGGAGACCGTGGAGGGCCGCTTGATCGACGATCTGGCCGCTGATGACGGTGGTTCCGTCGTTCTCGTAGCTGACAGTCAATCCATCGAACCAAGCGGTCCAGTGCGCGTCGAGGTGGCCCGTCAGTCGGATCTCGTACGCGTCCGGCTTCTGAGCGATCGGGTGCCGGCGTCTGTCGTTCAGTCATTCCGCTCCTCGTGCGTGTTGCCAGCTGGACCTCCGGCCGGCGATGCGACCTGAGTCACTGGGGACACCGTGAAGGCGGATGTGATGAGCGCGCATCAGCACACGTGATGAGTGGGGTGATGAATTTCTCGTGGCGGCGAGCGCGCGAAGGAACGTTCGGCCAGCGATAGCCTTGACGTGGCCCGTCGGCGTGAAGCTGCCGGCCGAGGGTCTGGCCGCGGTGGTCGGCTAGAGCAGGCCCAGCTCGCCTGCGCGCCGGACAGCGGCGCGCCGATTCGTCACCCCGAGCTTCGAGTAGATGTTGCTGGTATGCGTTCGAACCGTTGGCAGGGACACCGTGAGTTCTTGGGCGATGTCCGGGCCGTCGAGATCGCTCTGGAGCAGGCGCAGGACGTCCAACTCCCGTTCACTCAGCGCTTCGATAAGCGGCTCAGCGACAAGCCCTTCGCCTGAGCCGGAGACTGCCGAAGCCGCGAGAAGCTGACGCACGTAGCTCGACGCCTTGCGGTCCTTGGCCGCCAGCTTCAGCAACGCCGTCATCGGAGGCCCTTCGTCCACGAAGACGCGGACGAAGCCCTCCGGCTCAGCGAGCGCGACCGCGCGATCAAGTGCCGTCTTCGCGCCCGCCACGTCGTCTGAGGCGCGACGAGCGAGCGCCTGCGCGATCAGGATGTCGATGACGCTGCCGTCCCGCCGACCGGCCTCGGCCGCGGCGAGGAGTCGCTCGGTAAGATCGATCGCCGAACGAATGGTGTCACTGGACCCCTCGTGGATCCCTTGCGCGAGGAGCACCCTGGCTAAGGTCGCGTGTTCGAACTCCCGAACGTAGGTCAAGTCGTCCGTCGCAGACAGGCCACGCTCTCGGGCCCATCCAAGCGCTTCCGGAATTCGGCCCTGGTTCAGCCACAGCCGCGCCCTCAGTGCGTCGACCGGCCGTACCTCAGGAGAGAAGTCGCTGAAGTACAGCCGACCGGCCTCGTCAAGAAGTTCCAGAGCCGCCACAAGATCGCCAAGTGCGCGTTGGATCCCAGCAGCAGCCACGCGGGACCGGTAGGGGTTCTGCGGCAGGCCGTTCTCCTCGCCCAGTTCACCGGCCTGCTGCAACTGCTGAGTGGCGCCAACGAGATCGCCACGAAGGCGGAGGACTTCGCTGATTCCCACGTGCATGTCCGCCGCACCCCGCAGCACGGTCGGCCCCCGGCGGGTTGCAAGCTCGAGACCTCGTTCGTAGGTCCGCATCGCATCGTGTAGGCGGCCCTGTGCGATTCGCATGTCGGCCAGGGCGAGTGCGAGCCCGACCGCGTCGGAGAGGTAATCGGCTTTCTCGAAATGCGCCATGGCAGTGACATACAAGCCGGTCGCGGCATCGAGGTCCCCGCGAGTCCAGTACGCGAGGCCGAGGAGTGTCGAACCCGCTCCAATGCCGAGGTCGTCGTCCTCGCCGACGAGGTCGAGTACGCGGCGCGCGTTGACGATGGTGCCGTCGACATCGCCTCGGAGTCGGGCAAATCCGGCTCGGTGCATGGCGATCCTGGCTGGCAGCGTCCGAGAGGCGTCTTCGTCCGCGACGACATCGTGAGCGGGGATCACCCACTGGAGCCGCGCTGCGGTCGTTCCTCCAGCCATCGCTCCGCGTCCTGCAGGCGGGCTTCGACGCCCTGCGGTCTCGCCCCGGACCAATGGCGACCCGGCGTACCCATTGCTCAGGACCGGCCCCCGGACCACTTCGTCGGGAGTGCCTCCAGCCATCGGCGCAGCGTCGCTTCCGGTCGGTCACGACTCGTCTCTGGCATCGCGAGCTCGACAAGGTCTGCGGCTCGCGCGAAGTCCCCGGTCGCCATCGCGTGTCGGATCGCCTCGGCGCGTTCACCGTTCTGCTCGTACCACTCGTCGCGCGTCGATGGAGGTCGCCGCCGACCGCTGGGTCGCTGACTCCGGAGACGCGCCTGGAGCACATCGGCGAACACAGGTGGTAGCGATACCACTCGCGCCGGTCGTCCAGGGGAATGAGGAGCAGGTTCTGTCGCTCGAGCGACTCCAACATCGCTTTGCCGCCGACCCGCCGGTGACGGCGTCGGAGAGCGTCCATTCAGGCGGTCGAGGATCGAGGTCTGGAGTAGGAAGGTCCGCACCGGTTCGGTCTGGCGTTGCAGGACCTCTTCGACGAGGTAGTCGACGATGTATCGATCATCGCCCGCAAAGCCTCGCGATGAATCCGGCGCGGATCGTCTGGTCCCCTGCATGGATATTCCCGCCAGGTGGATGGCTGCGATCCACCCTTCGGTCCGTACCTCGAGCGTCGCGACGTCCTCGACGGTCAGACCGAGCGCCATCACCCCGTTTAAAAAGGCAATCGCTTCGTCCGGCGTGAAGCGCAGGTCACCCGCGCGGACTTCGATCAGATCGCCTCGCGCTCGGAGGCGCGCCAGCGGCAGCGCCGGGTCCACTCGCGTCGCGATCACGAGGTGCACGTGGTCGGGCAGATGATCGACAAGGAACGCCATACCATCCTGGATGTCGGGCGAATCGATCAAGTGGTAGTCGTCGAGGACCAACACGAGGTCGTGCGGAGAGAGCATCAAGCTCGTTGAGGAGGGGGGCGACGATCGCCCGATCGACCTGGTCGGGACGACTCGAGGAGCGCCAGCGACCTCGCCCCGATCCCGGGATCGACCGTCTGGAGGGCCGCGATCAGGTGCGGCCAGAACGTAGGCTGGGATGGTCGTCACCGGCATCGAGCGAGAGCCATGCGGTGACCGAGCCTCCGTCGGCCTTGCCAGCCACTCGGCCAGGAGGGTCGATTTGCCGAACCCGGCCGGAGCCGAGATCACGGTCAACTTCGACTCGATTCCACCGCGCACCCGGTCGGTCAGTCGGTCGGCCAACCAGCCCGCTTCGAGGCCTCGGAACATAGAACTTCGTCGCGAGTAGCTGACTTGGCATGCCGCGCCACTGTAGCCGCGCGCGACGCGCATCGGCGCGGTCGGCAGCATCCGCGGGCGGTCAGGGGTAGTAGCTACGACCCGCCGCTCGAAGACCTTCTGCGACCGCCTGGATTGCCGCGCCGACGGAGCCGGGTCGTCGTGCCATTCACGAGGGCCTGAACCTGGTTGCCGATCTCGGCGTCGATTCTCAGGCTCCCAGAGCCAGTTGAGGGAGGTGATCGAGTCCTCGAGCATCGGCAGGAATTCGCGTTGCACCGCGTCGTGGATCCCCCCGTTCGATCCGGGATCGGCGAGAAGGTCTGGAGGCGCCTCGACGACACCCTCGTCGACCTGGGCCGACTGGCGAACTCGAGAAACGCGTAGACGCTGTCACGGCTCGTGGCCACCTTGGCCGGCAGCGCGAAGCCCGCCCAGGCGAGGATCGAGTGGGCCTTCGATGCTCCCTCGACGAGGGGCAGCGGTGCCACGTGCAGGTCGAACGGGACTGTGGGCGTACCTGCCTGCAGGGGCTCCAGGAGCCACGTGCCGTTGTAGGTCATGGCCGCCTTCCCCTGCAGGAAGAGCAGTTGCATGGTCGCGTAATCGGTGGCGCCGGACCCATCCAGCAGGACGCCGGATGTTCGGAGATCGGCGATGGTCTGGAAGGCCTCGGTCCACTCGGGGCTGTCGTAGCGCGACCTCGCCCTTGAGGGTGCTCTCGACGAACGCCAATGGATCGCCGGTACGTTCGGCGATCATCGGCAGGAGCCACATGACGAGCAGCGGGTTGAACGACGTGTCGCCCGACGGATGGACAAGGGGCGCGGTGCCGAGAGCAGCCAACGGCTCGACCATCGCCTTCAGGTCGACGATCGTCTTCGGCGGTTCGAGGCCCGCTCGGTCAAGCAACGCCTTGTTGTAGTAGAGACCCGTGGTCTGGACGCCCCTGGTCATGGCGAGGGGAAACGCTCTAGCGCCGCCTTGACCGAGGCCTCCGAGATGAAACCGGTCTGGCACTCGGGCAAGCACGTCGGCCAACCTCGGATCGGCCCCAAGGTCCGCCAGCAGGCCATCACGCGTCCACGCTCGAACGAACAGGCCATCAAGCATCACGAGGCCGATCGGGTCGCCGGACTCCAATGCGGCGCGGGCAAGCCGGTCCCAATCGGGGCCGAGGCCGGAGATCCCCCGGATGTCCCACTCGACGCCAGGGTTCTGCGCCTTGAAATCGTCGTAGACCTTCTTCAAAGCTGGCTCGGCGCGAGGATCGCCGCCTTCGGCGAGGAGGGTGATGACCCCCGACAAGGCCGACGACTGCACGTCCCCCACTTCCAGCGGCCGAGGCGATCGCGGTCGCGGTCGACGAAGCGCATGCGGCAAGGAATGGTGCAACCACCGCGCCGGCTGCGATGAGCGCGCCTAGCCTGAGAACGTCACGACGGTGCCACAGGCGGTCGTACGGGCCATCGGGGATCTGCGTTTCATGGTTCACTGAACGCTGGGTCACGGGGAGCGAGTATGGTCCCGCCGTCCAATCCCCGCTGTTGGTCGTGAACGCGTGACGCCACTACGCCGCTCGCACCGCGAAGGCGTCATCGACCTGCTGTTCATGCTCCCCACGCTTGCGGTCTGGGCGCCTTCCTCTTCTACCCTCTCCTCTACGGCATCGTGCTCAGCCTGCATGACACGAAGGGCTTCGAGATCACGAGCTTCGTCGGGCTGGACCACTACGCCCGCGCGATCTTCGGCGACGCCGTGTTTCACCGAAGCCTGTTGAACACGATCCTGTTCACTGGCGTGGCGGTCGTGCTTCAGATCGGCCTCGGCTTGTCGCTGGCCCTCCTGGTCGCCGACGCGAGGCGCGGCAGAACGTTCTTTGTGTTCGCGTTCTTCGCGCCCTTCGTCTTGGCCCCGGTGGCGGTAGGCGCCGTTTGGAAGTTCTTGTTTGCGCCGTTCTTCGGGATCGTTCCCACGGTGGGGTCAGCGCTCGGGCTCGATTGGGCAACATTCGCGCCCCTCGCGGATGCCAACCTGGCGCTCTGGGGGATCATGGCGGCATTCCTCTGGCGGTTCGTCGGCTTCGCCATGGTCGTCTACCTCGCCGCGATCCGGACCCTCCCGCGCGAGTACGGCGAATACGCCGTCCTCGAGGGTGCGAGCAGTCGTCAACGGATCCGACTGGTCATCTGGCCGTTGCTCTGGCCACAGACGTTCGTCCTGGTCTTGCTCACCACGCTCGGGACGCTGCGGATGTTCGACATGGTCTGGATCATGACTGCCGGCGGGCCGGGCCACGCCACCGAGACCGTCGCGACGGATGTCTACGTGACGGCGTTCCGGTTCCTTGATGTCGGCTACGCGCAGGCCATGGCGATGATCCTGCTGGTCGTGATCGTCCTGCTCGCGATCGTGGAATACCGGATCCTCGAACCGGCGCGCCGAGATGGTCAGCTCATGAGAGGCGTGCCTCGCCTCCGGTGGTCCACGGTGACGCTCAGCGTCCTTGCCCTTGTCTGGTTGTACCCATTGGTATGGACCCTGACGAACGCTGTCAAACGGAGTGCGGACATCTACCGGGCTCCGTGGGACGTGCCGTGGCCGCCGGCGATCGACAACATCGGCGAGGCATGGAGCCGGGGGCAGCTCGGTCTTGCGATGGCGAACTCGGCCTATGTCACGGCGATGACGGTGGCGGTCGTCCTCGGACTCTCGATCAGTGGCGCGTACGCACTCACGCGGTTGCGGCCCCCCGGCCGGGCACTGCTGTTCCTTGTCGTCCTGGCCCCGTTGATCATCCCGACGGAGGTCTTGATCGTGCCGCTGTTCTCGATGTACCGCGCCCTCGGCCTGATCAACAGCCTGCCAGGGCTCGCGACTGACCAACGTGATGGCCAGCGTCTCGTTCGCGACCGTGATCCTGGCGGGCTACTTCCGCACGATCCCACAGGATCTCATCGACGCAGCCCGAGTGGATGGAGCGGGCCGAGTCGCGGTCTTGCTCCGGATCGTGATCCCGCTCGCCCGGCCAGGGATCCTGGCAGTGGCGGTTCTCGTCGCGGTCTTCACCTGGAATGACTTTGCAGGTGCGCTCGTCCTCATCCAGAAGCCGGATGCCTTCACCGTGCAGCTCGCCCTTACGCGATTCTCGACGCTCTACGCCACCGATCAGGGGCTCACCTTCGCCGGCATGGCGATCGTCATCCTCCCGCCGTTGCTCCTGTTCCTCGTGCTTCAGCGCAGCTTCATCCAGGGCTTGACGGCGGGGGCGGTTCGCCGCTGATCGCAGAGCCGGTAGCCGCGTGCCGGTGGGCAGACCGCCACACGTGCTCGGCGTTGACTGGCCCTTCTCCGACCGGGACTAGTTTCGGTGGATGAGCGCGTTCGGGTGCCACCAGGATGAGGCCGGGCATGTCAACCGGCCACATCCGGGGACACCGGGGACAGCACGGCGGGTATGCCTCCGATCCGACGATCTCGGTCGAGGGGTCTCTGATTCGGGCCGTTCCATAGGCATAGAAACGGCTTCCGGCCAATTGCCCGTCGAGCGCTGAGAAGATCCCGAAGAACTCGTACCCGCCATCGTAGGAATCGAACTGGAAGTGCAGCTCGTCCACCCGCAGCATCGTACCGAGGGCGAGCCCACCGCTGGCGTCCTCGTTGATGACGCGGTAGAGCCGGGCGAGGACCTCGTCCCAGAGTGCGCCCAGCCTGGCAACCGGTCACCCCCGCCGGGCAGTCGTGACCGAACTCGGTCGCATGATCGGATGCCGTCACGAGGATCAGGCGGCCATCGGTGCGCGGTGGGATGCTCATCTCGCAATCGGGCCGGCGATCACCACGAACGGCAGGTCGTTGCGCGCCCGAGCAGCAATGGCTTCCGCGCACGCGCGTCGGCCATCGCGGATCACGCTGCCCCGATGGCGTCGCGCCACGGCTTGGTAAGTTCAAGGGCAGTGCCTGGGTCGATCATCGGCTCGCATGCGAGTGCCACGGCGGCCGCGGCCGCCATCGTGAGGCGTTCGGCCAAGGTTGCGCATAGTCGGCCTGACGAAACGGCATCTCCGCGAGACCCGTCGCACGCGCCGCGGCACGCCATACGCGCCATAGAGACGTCCAGAAACCACTGTTGAACATGAAATCGCGACCGGCGAGATGGGCAGTCACCCCCGCAGTCGGGAAGTACGGCGTGGCACCGGTCACGGCCAGCGCCGTGGCGTCATTCGCGGTGAGCGTGTCGATCCGCGCCAGGAGTGCACGCATTCGGGCCTCAACATGGCCCCACGGTTGTGCCAGGTCGCCACACGGCCGCCACCGACTCGAACAAGTCGGGCGGGAGAGCCGACCGAACCGCGATGGCCCCCGCGACTTCCGGGAGGTATCGACCGAATGAGGGCACCGACGAGTGCCTGCAGGTCGCATTCCACGTGAGCGCTGTCCGAGCGTCATCTGCCGCCGTGATCCAGGACCGCTCAAGCCCGTTCCGCTTCGCGATGGATCGTGCGGTTGTGATCGCCGGCGCTTGGGCGGCGTCGCCGCCGCGGGCACGAAAGTGCGAGTCGAGCGGGAGGTTGTCGTAGCCGTCCAGATGCAGCACGCGCCAGAGGAAGGCGAGAACCTCCTCGCCCGCCGCGCCGTACTCCGATGGCGGCGGGAGGATCTGGTCCGTCGGGCGCACCGCAGCCGGTAGGTTCTGTGCCAGCCAGCCGTTCAAAGCCGGTCCGCCGGGGGGATGGCCGGCGCTCCCCTTGCGGGTCGTAGCGTTAGGAGCCTGTGCACGGTTCGCCCGGTTCCTACCGGACCAGCTCCGCCCATTCCCGGCGAACGCGGGCAGCCTCCGGTCCTGGCGCGTCGGCTCCGAGGGCCGCGACGATCGCGGCATTCATCGCCCGACCCATCGCCGACGGCCAGTGCGGCTCATCGAGGTTGTAGACGAAGTAGCAGCCCTGGTAGTAGTGGTGGCCGGCCCCTGGAGAGATCGCCCACCCGCGGTTTCCGTCCAGACCATCGCGGTCGAGGATGCGCTGCGGGCCATGTCGCGCAGCGGGCTGCCTACCGGGTCGGGGAGCAGCTCGACCGGAATGTGGCGTTGAGGCAAGCCCGTCGGGACAGGCAAGGCGCGAACCTGGTCGACGGTGAGGCCGGCGACCTGCTCGATGATGTTGGCAACCTCGGCGCCGTGGGGACCAAAGGTGTGCCAAGCAGGTAGCTCCTCGGTCACCACTCCTTCGTCATAGTGCAGCACCCACATGCCCCGTCCATTGAGGCGCTCCCAGCGCAGACCCGTAATGTTTCTCACCTCGTAGGTCCGTGACGGGTAGGCCATGCCGAACGGCTCGGTGCGCAGCGACCAGCTTCGATCGGGCGATGGTGTCTCGCGCGGCTCTGCGGCCACCGCGTTCATGAGCGGATTCGCGATCATTCCGGCGGCCATGTCGCTGGCCAACTCCCGCAGAGTCTCTTCCGCGGTCAGGACTCGTTCCCGGACCACCGACCCGCGCGAGATGGAGGGTGCCCGCTCTGCCGGTCGCGGCGGCGCCGGCAGGTCCAATCCCTCGGTCTGATCCGTGAAAGGCGGCGACGGTAAGGCGTCTCCGCCGGACTCGGACACGTAGAGCGGCTCGGCCGGCAGCGGTGGCTTTGGATCGTTCGCGCCACGACGATCGAGGCTCGGCGTGCAACGCGACCGTCCGAGCAGCTTCATGCCTGAAGGCCTGCCGCGATCCCGTCGATCAACGCTATGACGCACCGAGGGGAGGGGCAAAGGAGGGTTGGTCGGAGGTCCACTCGCTACCCTCCCGCGAAATTCGGGATGTAGCCGAGCGCCGGCAGCATCAAGAACCGTGGCGGGTCCTCCGGCGGCCGCCGACCGGCCGCCTGCCAGCGCTCAAGGTAGGTACGTGTCTCGTCGGGCATCGGCCGAGCCAGCATCCGCGGCAGCATTGCCGCGACGACATCGTCGGCGCCAGCCCTGATCCCCGCGATCAGCATGTTGCCGGTCTCGTCGTCGTGGATCTCAGCGGCGCGGATGGCCGGTCCGTCGCCAGACGCCGCCCGACCAGCGAGAGTGACGCTCGCACGGTGCGGATCGCCGGCTCCGGATCGTCGAGGCGGCCAATCAGCGCATCCCGCGTCGGGGGCCAGCTGGCAGGCGTCATCGGGGTATTGGACGGGGCCTGGAGGCCCACCGCTGCAGCGATGCGCATGTAAGGGTCTGCATCGTCGAGTGCTGCTCGCAGGGCGTCGAGCCGGATGTCCTCGGGCACGAGCTGCGGGTTGAGGAGGAGGTTGAAACGCGCCTGGTGAGGCGCCCCAGTCGCGACGATGTCCCGGACCCGACCTGCCTCTAGCGGCGTCAAATCGTCCGCTGTGCGGAAGGTACGAAGGTTGTCGAGTTCGGGCTCCTCGAGAAACGCGTCGAGCCAGTCGTCGCGCCCATCGATCGGGCCGCGGATGAACGCAGCGACCTCGGGTGGCAGCTCGCTGGGAAGGTTGCGCGGATCGAGGGGTCGGGGCAAGGGAGTGGCTGGTTCACTGGGCGTCGATCGTCCGAACGGCCAGAACCGGCGCATCTGTCGTCTTGACCTCCAGCGTCCCCCTACATTCGCGACGGTACTGGACAGTCCTATGCGCGGCCGATGGTACGGAAGTACCCCTCAGACCTCGGTGTCGGTCGCGCCCCATCTGCCAGGGCGTTGGCTCAGGCGCCAGCCTCAGGACCTTTGGGTCATCGCGCGCCGTGACCTTCGGAGCGAGTATCCGGGAGCATGGATGATCGAGCTAGGCCACACAGCGGTGCCATCAAAGCAGCGTTGGCAGCCCTGACCGACCGAAGACGCCTTGCCATCGATGACCCGCTCTTCCCAGTAGCGATCCTGCGCGGCGACGCCCTGACCGACGGTCCGAGCGACCCAGACGGGCTCCTCACATCGTGGGCGCCGTGGACCACAAGGGAGACGGGCGCGGTCCGCTATCGCTGGGCAATCAATCCTCGGCTGATTCGAGACTGGCCGGCATGGATCGGTCCCCGTACGAGCTGGCATCCTTGGCGGCCGCGAGATGCGGCGGCCTGGGCCGAGCAAACCCACCGGGCGACCGACGACATCGAGAGACTCGTGACGCCACTCATCCTGGCCGACAGCCTCCAACTCTTGGTCGACGCCAGCGCACGAACCGATGCTTGCGGCGACCTGGCCCGTGGCTTCCTCGATGAGGCGCTGCCGAAAGCACGGCGAGACGCCGCAGGGTCGGTGCTCGAGTCTCGGGCGTGGGCCGACACCTGGGCACTGTGGGCGACGACCCGCCGGCCCGGCGCCCTCAGCCTGCTCTACCCGTTCGCCGCGGCGATCGGAGATTCATACGCCGCATCGGCGCGCCGGACGGCAGGCGTCGTCCTTGGCACGCGTTTTCCATTCCACGGAGTGCCGCTCGTCTCGGCCAGTGCCCACCTGGCATCTGGGCTCGTCGCCCTGGGTGTCCACGCGAACCTCGCGGGTGCCCTGACCGCCTGGGTCCATGCCGAGCAGCATGACGATGGCGGCTGGGGCGACGGCGACGGGCCGTCGGACCTCCTGACGACGCTCGTAGCCGCGGAGCTTCTGGCCGGGCTCGATCCTGCGTACGACCCGACGGCATCGGCGACATGGTTCGCCCGGGCCCAGCGAGCCGATGGCTGGTGGCGAGCCTGTGGGCCGGAAGCGACCTGGCTGTCTGTCGAGATTCTTGGCTGGCTGCTTCGCGCCGACCGACCATTCGCCGAGCGCTTCAGCTGGCCGCACCTGGCGGTCACCAATCGTGACCGACGGACGGGCCTGCCCTTCTACGGCTACTTCTCCGACCTCGAGCGCTTGTTCGTCGCTGTTCCGGGACTGGGTTCCACGCGGATCGACCTCGCATTCATCGACCTAGCCGGGTTCGGCAAGTTCAACAACACTTTCGGCATGGAACCGGGCGATCGCGTCCTTCGGACCTTCGCCCAGGCGCTCGCGCGGATCGGGGATTCGATGGCGATTCGCGACGGGGGCGACGAGTTCATCGTCCTAGGCCCGCCGACAGGGACCGGCTTGTCGGACCGGATGGCCGCCTTTCGTCAGGCCTGGGCGATCGAGTTCGCGGAGACGTATGGTCATGGCGTCGTCGCCCCCCGGGTGCTGACTGCGACCACGACGGGCGCCCGTCTCGTGGATGCCCGCAACGAGTTGGGGAGGCGCGTCGCGCAGCTCAAGGATGATCACCCGGTGGTCGGCGCAGTGGGCGTGCAGGTCGACCTCGGGGCGATCATGGACGGGTCTTGATCGCGCCGGGCGAACAATCGCACTGGCCCCGCATCTTTCTCGTCCGTCACGGCGAGACGGACTGGAACGCCGAGGGCCGTCTGCTGTCGGTCACCGACGAGCCTCTCAACGCCCGCGGCGAGGCACAGGCGCAGGGCCTCGCCGTCGAGTTGGCCACGACGCACTGGGATCGAGCGTTCGCGTCGCCCCGCATACGGGCGCGACGAACAGCCGAGATCCTCCTGACTGAGGTGGAGGATCCGCCGGGCCTGATTGTTGACGACCGCCTCGTCGAGATGGATTTCGGGCCGTACGAGGGCTGGTCCGAGGCCGCGCTGGAAGCAGATCCCGTCGCCGTGACCCGTCGACGCGACGGCGCCCAGCTGCCGGGCATCGAGACCGAGGCGTCGGTCGAGGCCCGCGCTCGGTCATTCTTCGCCGATCTCGCCGAGACGACCGGGACCACTCTCGTCGTCGGCCACGGTCGCATGCTGCGGATCCTCATCGCGGCCTGTGTGCTGGGCGTGCCGGCCAGCGTGTCGGCCAACTTGCGGATGCGCAATTGCCGGCCCGCGATCGTGGAGCCGGGACGCCTGCCGCTACTGCTCGGGTTCAACCTTGACTACTCGCGCGGATCACTCGGGCGAGCGGCAAGCCACAAGATCTCATCGTGAAGGTGTGGGCGATCTCCCGAGTCCCCGGGTCGAGCCGCGCGGCTGCTGGGGGAAGTTCTCCAGGTGCTGGCGGTACGCGATGAGTAGCGTCCGCTCGAGCGAGGCGAGGACCGCCGGGTGGCCGTTGGCGACGAGCCACTTCTCGAACTGCACGATGTTGTATCGACAGCGATGGATCGTCGAGGGCTTGGTTCCTTCGAGCGTGAGGTCGTCGAGGAACGCTTGGTACACTTCGACGAACGGCGTGGCGGGATCTGCGGGCTTGTCCATGTCGAGGCTCCGAGTGCCTCGGCTGACCTGGTCTAGGTCCATATTCGCCGTTGGCTGAGGGAACCTCGGCGGGGTCGACCAGTCGTCAACCCCATCGGATCCTCTTTGCCGTCGCCTCGGGCGGGAGTAGCTCAGTTGGCAGAGCGGCAGCCTTCCAAGCTGCATGTCGCGAGTTCGAACCTCGTCTCCCGCTCCACATCCCTCGATCCGCAGCGTGGTGCGACACCCTCGCAAGGCTCTCGACCGAGGCGCCCCTAGGCGCTGACTATCGTCCCGACCGCACGGTACGCTCAGGGGGGCGTCGGTCGAACCCTGGAGCCGCCAACCTTGGGGTCGTCGCCGGGGCGACGCACCAGAGGGACCTACATGACCGAACAAGGGTCGGCCCACGGCCGGCTCGAGGACTTCTTCCGAAACCGATCCGTGGGCGGCCTCTCGATCGCGTGTGAGGGTGGCAAGTGGTCGGCGCGGGCCGAAGCTTCTATGGGAGCAATCGGGTCGACTGGTCGCTGGACGACCACGATCACCGTCGTCGGCGGCAAGTACGCCGGCGGGGACGACGCCATCGAGCGAACCTGCCTCGACGTGATCAATAGGCTTGCGGAGGTCGGTCTCATCGTTCGGTGATCGCCCGCGGTCCTCCGATCAGTCCGTCGAGCGGCCAGGACCAGCCATCCGCGGGGGTTCCTGTGCTTGCGAAACCCGAGGCCGATAGCCTCGGAAGGCTTCGACCGCGAAGACCTTCGGATAGCGCCCGTGGTCCACGGGCCCGTCCGGGCGGTCCCTGAATTCGTAGATGCCGAGCATGAACTGCATCGGATACGACGGCGATTGGTGAACGACCTTGATCAGCCGATCGTCGATGTAGAAGGCAACGGAGTCGGGCGCCCAGACGACCGAGTACGTATGGGCCTGACGCACATCGATCCGCACCGACTCGGCTGAGAACGCGTCCGTGATCGACGGATCGCCGAACGGGTGCAGCCCCATCCCGATGCGGGCTGAGTCCGGACCCACGTCACGTCCGAAGATCTCGCAGACACAGATCTCCGCGGACCGAGTCGGCACATCCTCGTAGCCGATCATCCAGAGCGCGACCATCGCGGCCGGGTCGTCGAGCGCACGGGCGCGGAGTTCGAACAGGCCGTATCGCGGCGTGTAGAGGGCAACGCTCTCCTGGGCCTCGCGAACGGTCAAGCCGCGTTTGAAGCGGTGCTGTCCGATGTCACTGCCGACCGGCCCTGCGAAGACACCGGTCTGCAGCGAGGAAACGCGCAGCTCGCCGTCTGACGTCGAGGTTCCACGGCTCTTGATCCGCCTCGACCTTGAGACGCAGGAGCCCACCGCCGACCTCGTACCGCGCCGCCGATTCTTCGCGCGAGCTCCAGTGCGGCAGGTAGTGCGG
The DNA here is from genome assembly GCA_963813225.1 of uncultured Chloroflexia bacterium. GTDB lineage: Bacteria > Chloroflexota > Limnocylindria > Limnocylindrales > CSP1-4 > SPCO01. The sequence goes on from CAWEYB010000001.1 coordinate 1,156,323, forward strand.
GATCCACAGCCGCTCATCCAGCGACTGCCGTTGGAATGTGTCCTCGATCTCGAGGACGTAACCCCGGCGGTCGAGCCTGTGGTTCGGGTCATCGACGTCGTACGACATCCTTGGTTCGCCTTCGTGCGCTGGCTCTCGTCGAGGCCGCTGGCCGGGCGCGCCCGATGGCTCAGCGTACAGCCGCCAGTGGCCACCGGCCTCGACAGTGCCGACACGTCTGTTTCGGCCGGTTCTCGGCACCTGGTCTATCGTCGCGGCGTGAGCGAGCCGCGCGAACCCGCCACTCCAGCCGCTGACGTCGGCCGGCTGGTCGCGGGCCGCTACCGGCTGGCCGAGCTGATCGGCGTCGGCGGGATGGCCACCGTCCACCGCGCGACGGACACGAGGTTCGATCGAACGGTCGCGGTCAAGCTGCTTCGGCGCGAGGTCGTCGAGGACGCCGACATCGCGATGCGCTTCCGGCGCGAAGCCCTCGCCGCGACCGTGCTGCGCCATCCGAACATCGTCGGCTGCCTCGAGACCGGCACCGACGACGGCCAGCCGTTCCTGGTGATGGAGCTGATCGAGGGCGAGGACCTGGCCGCGCGGCTGCGCCGTGTCGGCCGGCTCTCCGCGGGCGAGGCGACCCGGATCGGGCTCGATGTCGCACGCGCCCTCGGCGTCGCCCACATCCGCGGGATCGTCCATCGGGACGTGAAGCCGGGCAACATCCTGCTGGCCCGCGACGGGCGGGCGATGGTGACCGACTTCGGGATCGCCCGCCTGTCCGCCGACGCCGAGGGGGCGGTGCCCGGGACGACGCTCGGCTCGGTCCATTACTTCAGCCCCGAACAGGCCAAGGGCGAGACGACGACCGCCGCGTCCGACGTCTACAGCCTCGGGCTCGTCCTGTACGAGTCGCTGACCGGCCGCCGCGCCTGGAGCGGCGAGTCGACGGCCAAGCTCGCGGCGGCTCGGATCGGCGCTCCGGCGCCCCACCCGCGCGATGTGTCTCCCGATGTGCCGGCGGCGCTCGATTCGATCGTCGCCCATGCGCTCGATCCGGAACCGGCCGGCCGGTACCCGAACGGTCAGGCGTTCGCTTCTGCGCTCGAGTCCCTCGTGACACATGCGGATCCGTCGAGCCCGACGGTCGCGACCGATCAGGCAGCTCTGGCGGCCGCCGCAGCCGCTCTCGCCCACGGTGCGCCCTCGTCGGTCGGTGTCGCGCCGCCGATGCCCGGCTCGGTGGCCCCGCTCCGTCCAGCCCCCGCCGGCCCAACAGGTCGTGCCGGTCTCGCCACCGCGCGGCCGGCAGGCCTCGGCGCCGTCCGCCGGGCATCGCCGGTCATCGCGGCGCCGCTGATGGTTTTGCTCCTGGTCGTCGGGGTCGTGGTGGCGGCGTTGCTGCTCGCGGCGCTGCCGGGTGGGGGATCAACCGGTGTCGCCTTCGCCAGCCCGACGCCGCGCGCCACGCAGCGTCCGACCGCCCGCCCAACGGCCCGGCCGAGCGCGCGACCGAGCGCGTCGGCCGTCCCCGGGGCGACGGCGGTCGCGAAACCGGCCTCGACGCCCGATCCAGGCATCGGGCCCGAAGCCACCGAGTCCGGGGATGCTCGATGCCTGCGATCCGTTCTTCGGGGTCGCCTGCGGCCTCGACGCCGGTCTGTATGAGCCGAGCCACTTCGTCCCTCCGATCCGATTCAAGCTCGGCCGTGGCTGGTCGGTCTCGGATTCGCGATCGGACGTTCTTGCTCTGACGCGGGACGAGGGCCGTCTGACGTTCGCCAGCGGGATCACGACCGTCTACCCGTCTCACGATCCGGCGAACGCACCGGCGACCGCCCGCCTGCTGGTCGAAGCGTTCATCGAGACCGACGGCGTGGCCGCCGGCAAGCCGGCCAGCAAGAAGATCGACAAGCACCGGGCGACGACCATCGACCTGTCGCCGACCGGCGGAGATCGCGTCGCCCTGTTCGGGGGCGGCTCGGAGACGTTCTTCCTCGAGCCGAACGGGACGACCCGGATCGTGGTCATCGACAGCGACGCCGGGCCGCTGGTGATCGCCATCGAAGCGGCGCCGGATCGGCAGCCCGCCGCCATCGTGAAGATCGCGATGCCCGTGGCGACGAGCGTCCACTTCCGCTGACGCGACGGCCGGGCTGACTCGCGGGGTCGGCGGCGGGTACGCTTGACCCGCCCATGAGCCTCATCGTCCTGCAGAACCTGACCAAGCGCTATCCGCGCGGCGTCACCGCCCTCGACGGTCTGACCCTCGACCTCGAGCCGGGCATCATCGGGCTCGTCGGCGCGAACGGTGCGGGCAAGAGCACGCTCATCAAGATCCTGCTCGGGCTGCTGCCGCCGACCTCCGGCGACGCGTCGGTGATGGATCTCGACGTGCGGACGAAGGGCACGACCATCCGCCAGTTCGTCGGCTACATGCCCGAGTACGACTGCCTCCCGCCGGACACCTCGGCGACCGACTTCGTCAGCCACATGGCGCGCATGTCGGGGCTGCCCAGCGCATCCGCTCGCGAGCGGACGGCCGAGGTCCTCCGCCACGTCGGCCTGTACGAAGAGCGATACCGGGCGATGGGCGGCTACTCGACCGGGATGAAGCAGCGGGTCAAGCTGGCCCAGGCGCTCGTCCACGGCCCGCGGCTGCTGCTGCTCGACGAGCCGACCAACGGCCTCGACCCCGCCGGCCGCGACGAGATGCTGGCGCTGGTCCGCCGGACCGGGACCGAGTTCGGCATCGCGGTCATCGTGGCCAGCCACCTCCTCGGCGAGATCGAGCGGGTGTGCGACTTCCTGGTCGCCATCGATGCCGGCCGGCTGCTGCGCGCTGCCCCGCTCGGCGCCTTCACCGAGCGGACCGGCGTCCTGGCGGTCGAGGTCGAGGACGGCGAGACACAGCTCGCGGCTGCCCTGTCGGCGCGCGGGCTCCAGGCCGTCGCGGACGGGCGGACCGTCCTGCTGGCGGTCACCGAGGACGCCCAGTACGACATCGTCCGCGACGCGGTCGCCGACCTGTCGCTCCGATTGGTCCGACTCGAGCAGCGACGGCAGAGCCTCGAGGACCTGTTCCGTGACGACGTGCCCGCCGCACCGGTCGCCGCGGGCGTGGCGGCCGCCGGGAGCCCGCCTCTGCCTCCGCCCCCGAGCGCGAGCACCGGCCCGTGAGCCAGACGACACCGCCAGCCTGGCGGCGCCCCGACATCGGCCCGAGGACCGGGCGGCAGCATCTACGACCTCGGCTACCAGGCATACGTCGGCCCGCGCCTGGGCCGGCGGAGCGCCGTCTTCGCGCTGTTCGCGCAGACCGTCCGGTCGAGCTTCGGGATCGGTCGCGGTGGGCGCGCCAAGATCGCACCATTCACGCTGGCAACGCTGGCCATCCTGCCGGCCGTGCTGGCCGTCGGGTTCGCGGCGCTGTCGGCACAGGCGGGCGGCGGCGCGTTGGCCAACGCCTCGCCGATCCGGTACGAGAGCTACCACGGGCTGGTCTCGATCCTGATCATGCTGTTCTGCGCCGCCCAGGCCCCCGAGCTGTTCGGGCGCGACCAGCGCTACGGCGTGCTGCCGCTGTATTTCTCCCGCGTCCTGACCCGCACCGACTACGCGCTGGCCAAGGTCGGCGGCCTGATGACGGCGCTCTTCGTCGTCGAGGTCACGCCCTATATCGTCCTGTTCGTGGGGCGGGTGCTGGTCGCCTCCGACCCGGTCACCGGCTTGTCCAACGAGATCGGCCAGGTGCCGCGCTTCGTGCTCCAGGCCGCCCTCGTGGCCGGGCTCCTGGGGGGCGTGGCCAGCGTGATCGCCGCCTGGACGCCGCGCCGCGCCTATGCGACCGCGTCCATCATCGCCGTCTTCATCATCCCGCCGATCATCGTGGCCCTGATCGGCGGTCTGACGAACCAGGACCTCGCCCGCGCGATCGTCCTGTTCAGCCCGGCCGACGTGCTCGATGGCACGAATGCGGCGATCTTCGGCTCGATCCCCGATGGCTCGGTGGTGAGGTCGCTCGACCTGCCGGGCTGGCTGTACGTCGGGACAGCCGCGCTCGAGATCGCCATCGCCGTCGGGCTGACCATCCGACGCTACCTGCGGATCGCTGCGTGACCGAGCCGACCGCCCCGACGGCAGCCGCGCCCGTCCCGGTCCAGCCGACGCCGCCGAACCCCACGGCCGCCCTCGAGGTCGACCACGTCTCGCGCTGGTACGGCAACGTCGTCGCCGTCAACGACATCTCGTTCGCGCTCGGCGCCGGGGTGACCGGTCTGCTCGGCCCGAATGGCGCCGGCAAGTCGACCCTCCTCCACCTCATGGCCGGGCTCCTCGCGCCGTCCGCAGGCCGGGTCCTGGTCGGCGGCGAATCCGCCTGGCGGCGACCGGCGATGTACCGCCAGATCGGGCTCGTCCCGGAGCGCGAGGCGGTCCACGCCTACCTGACCGGGCTGGGTTTCGCTCGATTCAACGCCCAGCTCCAGGGCGTCGCGGATCCGGATGCAGCGGCCGCGCGGGCCATCGCCGCGGTCGACCTGACCGATGCCGCGAACCGGCCGATCGGCACGTACTCGAAGGGGATGCGCCAGCGCGCCAAGCTGGCCGGAGCGCTCGTCCACGATCCGCGCGTGTTGCTGCTCGACGAGCCGTTCAACGGTCTCGACCCGCGGCAGCGGCTGCACATGATGACCCTCCTGCGCTCGATGGCCGCCGAGGGCCGGACGATCCTGTTCTCGTCGCACATCCTCGAGGAGGTCGAGCGGGTCGCCGATTCGGTGCTCGTCGTGTATGCCGGACGGCTCGCGGCGGCCGGCGACTTCCGGTCGATCCGCCGGCTGATGACCGATCGGCCGCACACGTTCACGGTCGCCTCGTCCGACGATCGGCGCCTGGGCTCCGCGCTGCTCGCGGACCCGTCCGTCTTCGGCGCCGAGCTGGTCGGCGGCCGGCTGGCGATCCGGACCGCCGACTACGACGGCTTCACGCGAGCGCTGCCGCAGGTCGCGCGGGCGAATGCCGTCACCCTGTTCGAGGTCGCCCCGACCGACGATTCGCTCGAGAGCGTGTTCAGCTACCTGGTCCGTCGATGAGCGTCGTCGCCCCGATCGCCGACGTGACCCTGCGCGGGCTGCTGAGCCGGCGGCGGATGATCCTGCTGATCCTGCTCGTCGGGCTGCCCGTGCTGGTCGGGCTGCTGGTCCGCATCAGCGGCGGGCGGCCCGACGCCGACCGCGTCCTCGACACGCTGGTCGTCCGGACCGTGATGCCGCTCGTCGCGCTCATCGTCGGCACGGCCGCGATCGGGACGGAGATCGAGGATGGGACCGCCGTCTACCTGATGGTCAAGCCGATCGCGCGCTGGAAGATCGCGCTGTCCAAGACGCTCGTGGCGGTCGGTCTGACCGCGGCCCTTGTGATCCCGTCGATCGTCATCACCGGGCTCCTGCTCGGGAGCGGGAGCGACCCGTCGACGGCGATCGTCGGCTATGCGGTCGCCTGTCTGATCGGCGGGAGCGCGTACGCGGCGGCATTCCTGACCTTCAGCGTTTTCACCTCGCGAGCGCTCCTGCTGGGGCTGGCCTATGTCCTGATCTGGGAAGGTGTCCTGTCCGGGCTGCTCACAGGCACCAAGTTCCTGTCCATCCGGCAGGCCACCCTCGGGCTCGCCGCAGGGCTCGGTGTGGACGTGCCGGGCAGCACGCCGCTCGCGCCCGGAGTGAGCGTGCTCGTCCTCGCCGTCGTGCTCATCGGGGCGTTCCTGCTGGGGAGCTGGAAGCTCGCACGGTTCGAGATCCGCGGGGGCGATTGAGGGTCCCGGCGATCACGCTCGGCCGCAGCGCGCGGCGATCGAGATGCCGACTCAGAACGGCAGGATGCCGCCGAGGTCGGGGAGCGAGCCGCTGAGTCCGAACAGGAAGATCGTCCCGACGAACAGGCTGAACAGGCCGGCCACAGCACCGATCGAGACATACAGCTTCTCGCGTGCCTGGCTCGACACGAAGCTGGTCGAGCTGATCAGCACGATCACCAGGTTCGACAGCAGCAGCCCCACGACGAAGGCGAACAGCATCGGGATGCCCAGGCCGGCGCTCGATGCGCCGCCGACCGCGGCGATCAGGAGGACCTGGGTGCCGGTCTCGGCGCCGATCCCGTGGATCATCCCGACGCCGAACGAGGTCTTCGCCCCGTAGGAGCTCATCTCGAGCGGCTCGACGTGCTCGTGGCCGTGGAGGCGGGCCTGGAGGCGGCGCCAGCCGTACCGGATCGTGTCGAACACGAGCATCCAGCGGCTGCGGAGCCGGAACCGTTCGCCGGCGCGCGCGTAGCGGTAGATCGAGTAGAGGACCCACACGCCGAGGGCGACGAGGGTGAACCCGACGATCCGTGCCATCAGCGGGTCGAGCCAGTCGGGAAGGATGGCGCCGAAGGCGATGGCGGCGAGGCCGAGCAGGATGACGACCAGCCCGTGTCCGAGCGCGTACAGCGAACCGAGGCGGATCGCGTCGGCCTGCTCGGACAGGAACCGCGTCCGGCCGACCGGTGGTCGCATCGCGAGCGCCGGGGCCAGCGTCGCACCGCCGGGTCCGGCGTCATGCGCCCACATCTCGGGATCGCCACCATGCCCGTGGGCGTGGCCGGCCATGTCGAGATGCTGCCCCGCGTGGGCAGCATCGCCCATCCCGGCCGCGGCGGTCGTGCTGGTGATATCGGTGATCGCCGCGATGTGGTCCCAGTCGATCCCGTGGCGGACGCCGAGCAGGAGCGCGGTCAGCAGCAGGCCGAGATCGACGGCCGGGGTGATGGCGGCGGTGGCACCGATCAGGTCGAACAACGTGGGCTCCTCGCGAGGATCGGGTTCCTGAGGGTACCCGACCGTGGTCGATATCGCAACGGGTCGCATTTGTATCGCGTTGCAGCCGTCGTCTATCCTTTCGCACGATGACCGCATCTGGATCGCTCGAGACGCCGGCTTCCGTCGCCTGGGCCGATGTCCGCGACCGGCTTCACGCCCGCGGCCTCCGCTGGACCCCGCAACGGCGGATCCTGATCGACGTTCTGGCCCACACCGACGGGCACGTGACCGGTGCCGAGCTGGTCGAACGCTGCCGCGCCGTCGACCCGGGGACGATCCCGTCGACCGTCTACCGGACGCTGGACGTGCTCGAGGAGCTCGGGTTGCTCAGCCACAGTCACGCCGCCGACGGGCGCGAGGAGTTCCACGTCCTGCCGGCCGAGGCGCACGGGCATCTCCACTGCATCGGCTGCGGGACGACCTGGGAGATCGACGCCGACGAGGCGAGCCTGCTGGTCGAGACCCTCGCCCGCCGACGGGCGTTCGCGGTCGACCTCAGCCACCTCTCGATCGCCGGCCGGTGCGCTGGCTGCACCGCAGCGCTGGGCGGATGACCGGCATGGACGCCGATCATCGCAGTGGCGAGGTCGTCGCCGGCACGCGGCCGGGGCCGGCGGATCGGGTCGTGCCGGGACCTGGACAGGAATCGGTCTGGGACTACCCGCGACCGCCGCGCGTGGAGGCCGTCCCGGAGCGGTTGCGGGTCGTCGTCGACGGCGAGGTGGTGGCGGACACGACACGCGGGTACAGGGTCCTCGAGACGGCCGGCGCGCCGGTCTACTACCTCCCTCCGGACGACGTCCGGATGGATCTGCTCGAGCCGAGCCCGCACACGTCGGTCTGCGAGTGGAAGGGTTCCGCGGTGTACTGGATCTACGCCGGCCCCGGCGGTCGCCGCATCGACAACGTGGCGTGGTCGTATCCGAAGCCGTCCCCCGGCTACGAGGCCATCCGTGACCATCTCGCGTTCTATGCCGGCCGCGTCGACGAGGCGTGGGTCGGGGACGAGCGGGCCACGCCGCAGCCCGGCCGGTTCTACGGTGGCTGGGTGACGACGCGGATCGTGGGACCGATCAAGGGCGGCCCCGGCTCATTCGGCTGGTAACGGCCACCGCGGGACGATGCCTCAGTCGCCGGTCGGCACGCCCATGACGTTGAACCCGCCGTCCACGTACAGCACCTCGCCGGTCACGGCGCTCGACAGGTCCGAGGCCAGGTACAGCGCGCTCCGCCCGACGTCCTCGGGCGTGATGTTGGCCCGCAGCGGCGCGACGTCGGCGAAGCCGCGGTACATCCCCTTGAACCCGGCGATCCCGGCGGCGGCCAGCGTCCGCACCGGGCCCGGCGCTGATCGCGTTGACCCGGATGCCGTCCGGCCCGAGGTCGGCGGCGAGGTAGCGGACCGACGCCTCGAGCGCGGCCTTGGCGACGCCCATCACGTTGTAGTTGGCCGACGACCTTCTCGGCGCCGTAGTAGGTCAGGGTGATGATCGACGACCCGCGCCGGAGATGCGGCCGCGCCTCGCGCGCGAGGGCGACCAGCGAGTAGGCGCGAGATGTCGAGCGCCAGCGCGAACCCGTCGCGCGACGTGTCGACGTAAGCGCCCTCGAGCTCCTCGCGCTTGGCGAACGCCAGCGCGTGGACGAGGATGTCGAGCGAGTCGTGGCTCGCGCCCCAGCGGTCGAAGACCGCCCGGATCTGCTCGTCGGAGTGGACGTCGCAGGGCTCGACGAACGTCGAGCCGATCGAATCGGCGAGCGGCCGGACCCGCTTCTCGATGAGGCTCTCGACCGACGAGAACCCGACCTCGGCTCCCTCGTCGTGGAGGGCCCGGGCGATCCCCCACGCGATCGAGTGGTCGTTGGCGACGCCGAAGATGAGCGCCGTCTTGCCGTCGAGCAGTCCCATCCGATCCTCCGCGCGTGCCGTCGGTCGGCAGCCTACCATCGGCCGATGACCCGGGATGGACTCCACGAGGCGCTCGCCGGCGTCCGCGGCCTGGTGCTCGACGCCGACGGCGTCATCGTCCTCAAGGGCGCCCCGCTGCCGGGCTCGGTCGAGGCGATCCGGACGCTCCAGGAGCGGCACGATCCCGTTCCGCGTCGTCACGAACTTCTCGCAGCTCCACCGCCGAGACGCTGGCGGGCTGGTTCGCCAAGGCGGGCCTTGCGATCGACCCCGGCGCGATCATCACCGCGTCGTCGGCGACGGCCGCCTACACCGCCGCCGCCCACCCCGGCCGCGCGCTGTTCGTGCTGGCCGCCGACGACGCCGCGCGCGAGTTCGACGGCCAGCACCTGGTGACGGCCGACGAGGCCGAGGCCCTGCCGGCCGGCACGGTCGCCGCCGTCGTGATCGGCGACGCCGGCGACGACCTGTCGTACCGCAACCTGGACGTCGCCTTCCGGCTCGTCCGCGGCGGCGCCGAGCTGCTCGGCGATGCACCGCAACCCGTGGTGGCTGACCGACAAGGGCGAGACCCTCGACGCGGGCGCGTTCGTCGCCGGGCTCGAGTTCGCGACCGGTCGGCAGGCGCGCGTCCTCGGCAAGCCGTCGCCCGCGGTCTTCCGGCAGGCCATCGCCGGGCTGCGCGCCGACCTCGGCGAGCGACTGCCCGGCGTTCAGCTTCGCGATGGTCGGTGACGACCCGCTCGGCCGACGTCGCGGCCGCCCAGCGGGTCGGACTTCGCGGCGGTGCTGCGTGCTGTCGGGCAAGACCGGTCGGACGCGACCTCGCGAGCCGCGGCTGCGCCGCGGACGCGGCCCCGACGGGATCGCCGACACGCTGGCCGAGGTCGTCGCCGCGCTAGACTGACCGGACCCCTTCCGCAACCCCGACCTGACACGAGGGCCCTCGACCATGACCACCGACTCCAAGCCGCGCATCAAGATCACCTACGCGACCCTGAGCACCGACAACGAGGAGCTCCACGCGGGTTCGAGGCGGCCGTCGGCCGAGGCCAGGACCAAGCTCGGCTGGCACCACCAGAACTACATCGACGGCGAGTGGCGCGACGGCGACGGGCACGTTCGAGGCGCGCTCGCCGATCGACCGCGACCTGCTGGTCGGGACGTTCGCGACCGGCGACGCGCCGCGGACGTCGACGCGCGCGGTCGCCGCGGCGCGCGCCGCCCAGCCGGCCTGGGCCGCGATCCCGTGGCGCGAGCGCCTCGCGATCGTCCGCCGGGCGGCCGAGCTCATCAGCGACCACCTGATGGCGTACTCCGCCGACATGGCGATCGAGGTCGGCAAGAACCGGATCGAGGCACTCGGCGAGGTCGAGGAGTCGGCCGACCTGCTGCGCTACTACTCGCAGACGATGGAGGACAACGACGGCTACGACCACCCGATGGGCAACCTCGGCGACGCCGCCGTCCACACCCGCTCCGTCCTCCGGCCGCACGGCGTCTTCGCCGTCATCAGCCCGTTCAACTTCCCGATGGCGCTCGCGACGGGACCGACCGGCGCCGCGCTGATCGCCGGCAACACGGTCGTCCTCAAGCCCTCGAGCGCGTCGCCCGCTGTCGTCGGTCAACCTGATCGAGGCCTACATCGAGGCCGGGCGTGCCCAAGGGCGTCGTCAACCTCGTCATGGGGCCGGGCGACACGGTCGGCCAGGCGCTCCAGGACCACCCGGGCATCGACGGCATCGTGTTCACCGGCTCGTACGAGGTCGGGATGCGGCTGTACCACTCGTTCTCGAAGGCGCTGGCCGCGGCCGACCATCGTCGAGATGGGTGGCAAGAACCCGGCGATCGTGACGCGCAACGCCGACCTCGAGGAGGCCGCCGAGGGGATCATGCGCAGCGCCTTCGGCTTCGGCGGCCAGAAGTGCTCGGCCAACTCGCGCGTCTACGTCGAGCGGCCGGTCCACGACGAGCTCGTCCGGCTGCTGGTCGAGAAGACCGAGAAGATCACGATCGGCGACCCGCTCGTCCGCGTCGAACTGGATGGGCCCGGTCATCGACCAGCGCGCCGTCGACCGGCACCAGGCCGCGGTCGCCGAGGCGCGCCGCGACGGGACGGTCTTCACCGGCGGCGAGCACCTGACCGACGGCGACCTGGAGCGCGGCTTCTACGTCGAGCCGACCGTCGTCGGCGACCTGCCGCCGTCGCATCGGCTGTTCCGCGACGAGCTGTTCGCGCCGTTCACCGCGGTCGCCGCCGGTCGACTCGCTCGACGAGGCGCTGGCGCTCGCGAACGACAACGTGCTGCGGGCTGACGGCCGGGATCTACAGCGAGGATCCGGCCGAGGTCCAGCAGTTCCTCGACACGATCGAGACCGGCGTCCTGTACGTGAACCGGCGCGCCGGCGCGACGACCGGCGCATGGCCGGGCGTCCAGGCGTTCGGTGGCTGGAAGGGCAGCGGCTCGACCGGCAAGGCCGGGCTGAGGATGTACTACGTCGCCCAGTTCATGCGCGAGCAGACCCGCACCATCGTCGACTGACGCGCGGGCGCGCGGCGACTGCGTCCGCGTCGCGACCGTGTGCCACGGCTCGTCGCGTTCGCCGGCACGACCGCGCGACTCGGCATCGGCGACCGGCACGCGGCGCTCGGCTATACTCCGGCACGATTATCCAACCTGCATACTCGTTATGCACTCGATCAAGAGGTGCACCTTGTCGTCGGGCGCGTCGCGCATCGCCGGAGACCGGCCGGTCCCGCACATCGTCACCGAGCTCCCCGGCCCCAAGGCGCGGGCCCACGTCGCGTTCGACGAGACCTGGACGTCGCCCAGCCTGCCGCGCGCCTACCCGATCGTGCCGGTCCGGGGCGACGGCCTGATCGTCGAGGACATCGACGGCAACCTGTTCCTCGACTTCGCGGCCGGGATCGCGGTCAACTCGACCGGCCACTCGCCATCCGCAGGTCGTCGCCGCGATCAAGGAGCAGGCGGCCGAGCTGATCCACTTCTCGGCGTCCGACTTCTACCTGCCGATCTACCCGGAGGTCTGCGGCGAGCTCGCGCGCATCGCCCCGATCGACGGCCGGGTCCGGGTCTACCTCGGCAACTCCGGGACCGAGGTCGTCGAGGCCTCGATCAAGCTCGCCCGCTTCGCGACGAAGCGGCCGTACATCGTGGCGTTCCTCGGCGCGTTCCACGGCCGGACCTACGGCTCGGTCAGTCCTGACCGCCTCGAAGGCGAAGTACCACGCCGGCTTCGGGCCGCTCCTGCCGGGCGTCTTCCACGCGCCGTACGGCCGGGTCGAGGACCTGCGCTGGTTCGACGAGGTCCTGTTCGACAAGCTCGCCCCGGCCAACGAGGTCGCGGCGATCATCGTCGAGCCGATCCAGGGCGAGGGCGGCTACATCGTCCCCGAGGACGGCTTCCTCCAGGGCCTGCGCGCGATCTGCGACGAGCACGGCATCCTGCTCATCGCCGACGAGATCCAGTCGGGCGCCGGACGGACCGGCAAGATGTGGGCGATCGACCACTGGGGCGTCCAGCCCGACATCCTGCTGACCGCCAAGGGCATCGCGACCGGCATGACCCTCGGCGCCGATGGTCGCCCGCGCGGACCTGCTCGAGACGTGGGGACCCGGAGCGCACGGCTCGACCTACGGCGGCAATCCCGTCGCCTGCGCCGCGGCCCTGGCCACGATCGAGCTGCTCGAGGGCGGCCTCATCGACAACGCCGCCGACCGCGGCGACCAGGCGCTGGCCGGCCTCCGGCCGCTCGTCGACCGCTACGACGGGCTGGTCCGCGACGTCCGCGGCAAGGGCCTGATGCTCGGCATCGAGTTCGACACCGGCCGAGCACGCCGAGGAGGTCCAGTGGGCCTGCTTCGAGCGCGGCCTGCTCGTCCTCGAATGCGGCAAGACGTCGGTCCGGATGTCGCCCGCCCTGACCGTCAGCGAGGCCGAGATGACGACCGCGCTGCGGATCTTCGGCGAGGCCGTCGCACGTGGTCGCCGGGCACGGGCGGAGGTCCTCGAGGCAGGTCGCCGACGGCCGGCGCGCTCCACGGGGTCGAGGCGGCCGGCTGACGTCCGCCTGGCCGGGAGGGAGGATCGCCGCGGTGAGCAGCTCCAAGGTCGCGACGATGCACGACGCGATCGCCGACCTCGTCCGCGATGGCGACACCGTGGCGATCGAGGGCTTCACCCACCTCATCTCGTTCGCGGCCGGCCACGAGATCATCCGCCAGGGACGCCGCGACCTGACCCTCGCCCGGCTGACGCCCGACCTCATCTACGACCAGATGGTCGCGGCCGGCGTCGCCCGAAGCTCGTCTTCTCGTGGCTCGGCAACCCGGGCGTCGGCGGGCTCGGCGCGATCCGCCGGCGGATCGAGGGCGCGATCCCGGACGCAGCCGCTCGAGGTCGAGGAGTACAGCCACTTCGGGATGGTCGGGCGCTACACCGCGGGCGCCATGAACCTGCCGTTCTTCCCGCTGCGGAGCTACTTCGAGACCGACCTGCCGGTCGCCAATCCGCTCATCCGGCCGATCGCGTCGCCCTACGGCGACGAGACCGTCTACGCCGTCCCGCCGCTCCGGCCGGACGTCACGATCGTCCACGCCCAGCGGGCGTCGGCCGGCGGCGACACCCAGGTCTGGGGCCTGCTCGGCTGCCAGAAGGAGGCCGCCTTCGCCGCCGAGCGGGTCATCGTCGTCGTCGAGGAGCTGGTCGACGAGGCGGTCATCCGGGCCGACCCGAACCGGACGATCATCCCGGGCCTGATCGTCGATGCCGTCGTCGTCGAGCCGTGGGGCGCGCACCCGTCGTACGTCCAGGGCGCCTACGACCGCGACAACCGGTTCTATCGCGACTGGGATGCGATCACGCCGGGACGAGGCGACGACCCAGGCCTGGCTGCGCGAATGGGTCTACGGCGCTCGACGGCCGGGCCGCCTACGTCGAGAAGCTCGGGCCCGAGCGGCTCGCGGACCTGCGAGCCAGGGCACGGCGCCGTCCGGCACCGTCGACTACGGGGCGTACCGCTGATGGCGACCACCGTCCGCTACATGGTCGCCGACGTGGATCGGTCGGTCGCCTTCTACCGCGACCAGCTCGGCTTCGAGGTCGTCGACCAGATGGGCGGCGCATTCGCGCGGGTCGGGCGCGGCGACCTCAGCGTCTGGCTGAGCGGTCCGGCCAGCTCGGCGGCACGGCCGATGCCCGATGGCCGGCAGCCGACGTCAGGCGGCTGGAACCGCTTCGTCATCGAGGTCGACGACCTCGCCGGCGCAGGTCGCGCGCGTTGCAAGGCGGCCGGCGCGACGCGTTCCGGAACGAGATCGTGAGCGGACCCGGCGGCCGGCAGATCGTCCTCGACGATCCCGACGGCAACCCGATCGAGCTGTTCGAGGCGCGGCGGTGACGGATCCGACCGGCTTCAGCAGGTCCGAGATGATGATCGTCGCGGCGGCCCGCGAGCTGGCCGGTCAGCACGTCTGCTTCGTCGGCGTCGGCCTCCCGAACATCGCGGTCAACCTCGCCCAGCGGACCGTCGCGCCCGGACCTCGAGCTGGTCTACGAGGCGGGCGTCTTCGGGGCCCGTCCGGCGCGGCTGCCGCTGTCGATCGGCGACCCGACCATCGTCACCGGCTCGACCGCGGTCGTCAGCATGCTCGAGCTGTTCGGCTACTACCTCCAGCGCGGCCTGGTCGACGTCGGCTTCCTGGGCGCCGCGCAGATCGACCGCTTCGGCAACATCAACACGACGGTCATCGGGCCGTACGACCACCCGACGACCCGTCTTCCCGGCTCGGGTGGCGCGTGCGAGATCGCGATCAACGCCCGACAGGTGTTCGTGATCATGCGCCAGACGGCGCGCAGCTTCGTCGAGACGATCGACTTCCGGACGAGCCCCGGCAACCTCGGTGGCGCCGCGGAGGCCGACCGCATCCGGCGCGAGGGTGGCTGGCTGGGCCGCGGCCCGAGCGTCGTCGTGACCGATCTCGGCATCTACCACTTCGACGAGCGAGGGCGAGATGCGGCTCGATTCGCTCCATCCGGGCGCGACGGTCGAGGCGGTCCGCGACTCGATCGGCTGGGAGATCGCGATCGCCCCGGAGCTCGCCGCGACACCGCCGCCGACCGCCGCTGAGCTGCGTCTCATCCGCGAGGAGCTCGACCCGGACGGCGCCTACACCCGCTGACGCGTCCGGTGCGGTCAGGCCTTGGTGAAGTTCACCAGGAACTCGAGCGTGCCGTTGTCGGCGATCGAGATGATGAACCCGCCGACGTTCGGGGCGGTCATCCCGTAGTCGGACAGCGGGAAGGCCAGCGAGCCCGCGACCTGGATGGTGCCGTTGACGAGCTGGGCTTTGGCCGGGATGTCGACCGACTTCTTCACGCCGTGGATGGTCAGGTCGCCGGTCAGGGTCATGTCCGATGCCGTGCCCGTCAGGGCCGCGGCGGGGATCTCGACCGGCTTGGTCAGCGTGAACGTCGCCGTCGGGTAGGTGTCGGTCTGCAGGCCCTGGCTGCGGAGCCGGTCGTCGCGTTGCGGCTTGTCCGACGTGATCGAGGTGGTGTCCACCGTCAGCGTGCCGGCTGTCAGCGTGTTGGTGGCGCCGGACGTCTCGATCGTGATCGAGCCGGTCACCGCGTCGGTGCGACCGACCGCGTCGCTCTCGGCCGATAGCCCGGCGAGCTGCTCGCGGACGCGATAGCCGGCGACGCTCCCGCTACCCACGTTCCAGGTCCCGGCGACCGTGCCGTCGAAGCTCGCGGCCGGGGCTCCGCTGGCGGCCGGGTCGTCCGAGGCGGCTGGCAGGCCCAGGGCGGTCGCGCTGTCGCCGCGCAGGACCTGGTCGTACAGGACGTACCCGCCGATGCCGATCGCCACCACGACGGCGATGAGGGTGATGAGGACGCGGGATCTGGTCATGGGACGCTCCGTTTGCCGCACGGACGGGCTATCCGTCGAGGTGGACGGTGGGTGCCGTCGATGAGAAGCGCCTGAGAGCGCACCGTCGCGCGACGCCCCCGGGTGTCCACCCGCACGGCCGCGTAGACTCGCGGTCCATGCGGATCGTCACGGCCGCCGAGGCCGTCTCCGGGATCGCCTCGGGTCAGCAACTCTACCTGCAGTGTGCCGCGGCCACGCCGTCGGTCCTGCTCGACGCGCTCGTGGCGCGGGCGGACGACCTGTCGGATGTCAGCGTCGTCCACCTCCACTGCGAGGGGCCCGGTCCGCACCTGGCGCCCGACATGGCGCCGCATTTCCGGCACCGGGCGCTGTTCATCGGTCCGAACGCACGTCAGGCCATCGCCGAGGGCCGGGCGGACTACGTGCCGACCTTCCTGTCGGACGTCCCGCGCCTGTTCGACAGCGGCCGCCTGCCGCTCGACGCCGTGTTCGTCAACGCCACCCCACCAGATGCACACGGGTTCTGCTCGCTCGGGACCTCGGTCGAGGCGATGCATGCTGCGATCCGCGCCGCCCGGACCGTCATCGTCCAGTTCAACGCGGCCATGCCGCGAACGCTCGGCGACAGCTTCATCCACGTCTCGCAGATCGACCTCGCGGTCGAATGCGAGGTCCCACCGTACGAGCATCCGGTCGGGACGTTCGGCGAGGTCGAGCGACGGATCGGCGAGCATGTCGCCGAGCTGGTGCCCGACGGGGCGACCCTCCAGCTCGGCATCGGCGCGATCCCGGCGGCGACCGCGCTCGCCCTGCGCGACAAGCGCGACCTCGGCGTCCACACGGAGATGTTCACCGACTCGATCGTCGACCTGGTCGAGGCCGGCGTCGTCACCGGTGCCCGCAAGGAGCGCAACCGGGGCAAGCTGGTGACGGCCTTCCTGATGGGCACCAAGCGGCTGTACGACTTCGTGGACGACAACCCGATGGTCGAGATGCGACCGGTCGACTTCACCAACGACACGCATGTCATCCGCTCGTTCAGCCGGATGGTCGCCATCAACTCGGCGATCGAGGTCGACCTGTCCGGGCAGGTGGTCGCCGACTCGATCGGACACCGGCTGTACAGCGGTGTCGGCGGCCAGATGGACTTCATCCGGGGGGCAGGCCTGGCCGAGGAGGGGCGCGCCATCATCGCGCTGCCGTCCACCGCGCGGGACGGGTCGTCGCGGATCGTCGCCTCGCTGCGCGAGGGTGCCGGGCGTGGTGACCACGCGCGCGCACGTGCGAACGGTCGTGACCGAGTGGGGTGTTGCCGAGCTGTTCGGGTTGAGCCTCCGGGAGCGGGCCGCAGAGCTCATCCGGATCGCTCACCCGGACGCGCGGGACGCGCTGGCGATCGCCGCGCGGGCACACAATCTCGACTGAGGGAGGAGGTGATCGGATGCGTGAGCCACTGACCATCGCGGTCGCCCAGCCCGTCTGCCACCCGGGTGACGTCGCCGCGAACGCGGTGGCGCACGCCGCCGCGATCCGAGTGGCCGGCGCGCGCCTGGTGGTCTTTCCGGAGCTGTCGGTGACCGGCTACGACCTGGGAGCGCCGGCCGTCGGGCCCGACGATCCCCGCCTCGCGCCGATCGTCGATGCCTGTCGCGAGACGGGGTCCCTGGCCCTGGTGGGCGCGCCCGTGCACGGCGTGGATGGGGAGACCATCGCGATGCTGGCCGTCGACGAGACCGGTGCCCGCGTCGCGTATCGCAAGATGTGGCTCGGCTCGACCGAGACCGAGCGCTTCACCGCCGGCACGGAGCCGGCCGTCCTCGAGCTCGACGGCTGGCGGCTGGGTCTCGCGATCTGCAAGGACGCGGGCGTCCCGCAGCACTGGGCCGACACGGCCGCGCTCGGCATCGACGCTTACGTCGCGGGCAGCGTCAAGGCACCCGATGAGACCGAGATCCAGGACGAGCGCGCGCGGCGGGTCGCGACCGGGCACGGGATCTGGGTCGCGGTCGCCAGCGGCGCGGGCCCGAATGGCGGGGAGTACGACCCGGCGGCCGGCCGCTCCGGGATCTGGGCCGCCGACGGGTCGGTCGTCGCGCAGGCGGGCGTGGAGCCGGGCGAGATCGCGCGCGCGACTCTCCGCTAGCTAGGCCGAGCCCACGATGATCGTGAGGCCCCACAGCCCGAGCGCGAACACGACCACGGCCGTCAGCGAATCGACCCCGAAGCCGGCGTGGCGGCGCTCCCCTCGGACGATGATCGCGGTCATGTAGATCCCGGTCAGCACGATGCCGAGCGCCCCCAGCCACGCGTTCTCGCGACCGGCCGTCGGCAGGAGGGGCTTCCCGGCCAGGAAGTCGGCGAGGACGAACAGGCACAGCTGGAAGGCGTTGCCGCCGAAGATGTCACCGATCGCCAGCTCGTTGTCGCCGAGCCGGACCGCCTCGATGCCGGTGCTGATCTCGGGCAGCGCGCTGGCCGCGGCCAGGAACGTCGCACCGAACACGACGCCGTTGATGCCCGAACGATCGGCCAGCAGGCTGCCGCTGGTCTCGAGCGCGACACCCGCCACCAGGATGGCGGCGCTCGCCGCCGCGAAGAGGAGGCCGATCTGCAGCGTGCTCACCTTGTCGAACGGCTTCGGGGCCGTCGGATGCGGTATCCGTCGATGAGGTCGCCCACGCTGGCTGCCGGGCATCGTCACCTGCCACGGCTGGTGCCGTCGGATCCGGTCGATGAGGTAGATCCCGACCAGCCACGTCGCGACGATGCCGATCGATGCCGGGCTGACGCCGCCGATCGCCGTCGACTCGGGCAGGATCGTGCCCATCAGCATCACCGCGACGATGATCACGACCATCGCGCCTTCGAGGACCGGGATCAGGGACCCGACGAGATAGGTCAACGGCTTGTCGCCACCGACCGCCCGGTCGCACAGCACGAGGACCATCGTCTGGATCGCGATCCCGCCGATCAGGTTGCCGGCGGCCACGTCGAGGTGGCCCTGCAGGACCGCCGATACGGTGATCGCCAGCTCTGGCAGGCTGCCCGAGATCGCCAGCAGGACGACCCCGCCGAGCGCCTCGCCCAGGCCCAAACGAAGGTCGAGCGCGTCGGTCGTCCGTGACAGCAGGATCCCGGCGATCCAGGTGACGACCGCGGCCGCGATGAAGATCGCGATGAGGGCCGGACTCGGGAGATCGCCCACGGCATCGTCTCGCTGCAAGCTGCGACGCGCGTAGCATCGCGCATCCCGTGCGGCTCTACGATGCGGCGATGCAGAGGGGCCGCGTCTTCCGCCGCTCGAGCGCCGCCGATCCACCCGTGGCGGTCGAGGCGTCCGGCTCGACCATCCGCGATGCCGAGGGTCGCGAGTATCTCGACGCCGCCGGCGGGGCGATCGTCGTCAACGTCGGGCACGGCCGCCGCGAGATCGCCGACGTCATGGCCGACCAGGCTGGCCGCCTCGCCTACGCGCACGGCAGCGCGTTCACGACCGAGCCGCTCGAGGCCTACGCGCGAGCCGTCGCGCCGCACCTGCCGGTCGACGACCCGGCGATCTACCCGGTGTCGGGCGGATCAGAGGCGATCGAGACCGCGCTCAAGCTCGCCCGTGCCTACCACATCGCCCGCGGCGAGCCGGATCGCTGGATCGTCTACTCGCGGTGGGGGAGCTACCACGGCAACACCCTCGGGGCGCTCGACCTGTCCGGTCGCAAGCCGCTGCGCCGGCCGTACGAAGGCTGGCTCGGCCGGTTCCGTCACGTGTCGGCGGCCTACCCGTACCGGGCCGACCTGCCCGGCGCGAACGCCCTCGGCTCGGCCGAGGAGCTGGCGGCGGAGCTCGACGCCGCCTTCTCGGCCGCCGAGCCGCGAACGGTCGCCGCGTTCGTGGCCGAGCCGATCGTCGGCGCGACCCTCGCGGCCGTCGAACCGCCGGCCGGCTATTGGCCGGCCATCGCCGCGGTCTGTGCCCGCCACGGCGTCCTGCTCATCGCCGACGAGGTGATGACCGGGTTCGGGCGGACGGGCCGCTGGTTCGGTCTCGATCACTGGAACGTCAGGCCGGACCTGCTGGTCGCGGCCAAGGGCGCCACGTCGGGCTACTGGCCGTTCGGGTTCGTCGCCGTCTCGGACGCGGTGTACACGACCATCACCGGTGCGTCGGCGGGCTTCGTCCACGGCTTCACCTATTCGCATTCACCGGTCGCCGCCGCGGTCGCGTCCGAGGTCCTCGCGATCCTCGAGCGCGAATCGCTCATCGAGGCGAGCGCGGCCAAGGGTGAGCGGCTGCTCGGACTCGCCCGGGATGCGTTCGGCGACCACCCGGCGGTCGGCGAGATCCGGGGGCGCGGCCTGATGGTCGGCATCGAGCTCGTCGCGGACCGGGAGACCCGGGCGCCATTCCAGCGTGCCGCGCGGGTGACCGAGGCGGTCGTCGCCGCTGCGCGCGACCGCGGTGTCCTCGTCTACTCGGGAACGGGCAACGCCAACGGCGTCGATGGCGACACGATCCTGCTCGGACCGCCGTTCGTCGTCACCGACGCCGAGCTCCAGCGGATCGCGACGGTGCTGGCCGAGTCGATCGAGGCCGCGGTCATGCCCGACCCCGCCCTGCCGTAGCGGAAGCCCGGGACCCGCGCCTCAGCCGGGCCGCCGGCCGGTCCCGCCGAACCGGTCCCCCGAGCCGCGCATGATGAGCAGCACGCCGAGCCCCACCAGCAGCAGCGGCAGGATGAACCCGCCGAACGACGCTCCCGCGATGTTGACCGCCCCGACGAGCGTCAGCAGGCCGCCGAACCACAGCTGCCAGCCCCAGCCGCCGCCCGACGCCGCGCGGACCAGCGCGATGAACAGGAAGGCGATCCCGAAGCTGAACGTGCTCAGTCCGTCGGCTTCGACGCCGGCCGCGTCGAGCAACCCCGGCACGGCGAGGGCCGTGATGATGGCGCCGGCGTAGAGCGACCCGGTGCCGCGATCGATCGCCCATTTGATCAGGAACGCGACACCGACCGCGAGGACCACGACCGAGCCCACGCCGCGGAACTGCGGGAATGCCTGCTGGAGAAGCAGCAGCGCCCCGAACACGAGCAGGAAGATGCCGATCCACGGCAGGCCCGGCCGACGCGCGCCGTCGGGTCCCCACTCCCAGTGGTAGACCCGGACCGCGGGCTCACCGGGCGCCCGGCCGCCGCTGTCGGGGCCGAGCCGGGTCACCGGTTCCTTCTGGTCGTCCATCGCCGCGCCTCCTGCGCCCTAGTATCCGCGCTCCGGGTCGACCGGGTTCAGCAGAGGTTCCCCGACGATGTAGCGGCGCACGTTCTCGACGACGAGCTCGTCGAAGAAGCGCAGGGTGTGACCCGACGCGTGCGGCGTGACGATGACGTTGGGAGCGTCCCACCACGGGCTGTCGGCCGGCAGCGGCTCCTCCCAGAACACGTCGAGGACGGCACCGGCCAGCCGCCCGGCACGGAGCGCGTCGAGGAGCGCAGGTTCGTCGACCAGCGGACCGCGCGAGATGTTGATCAGCCAGGCTCGCGATGGCAGCGCGGCCAGCACGTCGCGCCCGACGATCCCGCGCGAGGCGTCGGTCAGCGGCATCGTCACGATCAGCACGTCCGCTTCGCGGGCGACCTCGGCGAGCGCCGCGTCGTCCACGATGCGCTCGGGGACCGTTCCGTCGGGATCGCCTGTCCCAGGGACCCGGTATGACGTGTCCACCCGCTCGCTCGGCCGATGCTTGACGGCCAGGACCCGCATCCCCAGAGCCGCCAGCTGTCGCGCCACCTCACGCCCGATCGACCCGTAGCCGGCCACCACCGCGGTCCGCCCGCGGACCATCGAGACGAGCTGCGGCGTGCCATCGGGCCAGCGATGGGCGGCCTGGTCCGCGCTCCAGGTCGCGGCCGGCTGGTTGACCCGCAGGACCATCCCGGTCACGTATTCGGCGATCGGGACGGCGTAGACGCCCTTGGCGTTGGTGACGAGCAGTCCCTTGCGCCATGGAGGGTCGGCGGCGAGGTGGTCCACGCCGGCCGACGGCACCTGCAGCCAGCGCAGGTGCGGTACGCGGGCGAGGTCGTCCGGCGGCCAGCCGGCGATGAGGATCTCGACCTCGGGGTCGGCGAGCGCCCGTGGATCGAACCCGTCGTCGGCGCTGAGGTCGACGACCTCGAGACCATCCATCGCCCGCAGGCGGTCGACGGTCTCGGGTCGGATCGTGGCATCGAGGATGAGGCGCATGCCTCGACGATAGGGCATCGGCGCAGTGCGGGCCAACGAAGCAGGGCTGCGTGCGTGATGTCGCGGCGCTCCGTATCATCCTTCCTCGACCGTCTCACCGGACACCTTGAAGGGGGCTCCATGGCTCGCGACGACGAACGACTCTCGCGCTCGCAGGAGGATCCGATCGTCGGCAGCCTGCCGGACGTCCCGGGCATCCTCGCCGCCATCCGGCTGACACCCGGCCTCGGGGTCCACCTCCGCGGCCTGGCCGACGAGCTCCTGGTCAACGACTTCCCCGGGACCACGCTCGTCCGGGCGGAGCGCGAGATGCTCGCGACCGCGGTGTCGGCCGCCAACGACTGCTTCTACTGCATGGACTCCCACGGGGCATTCGCGAGCGCCCTGCTCGAGAAGACCGGCGAGCAGGATCGACTGGCACTGATCGACCAGATCAAGATCGGATCGTCGGAGGGCTTCGATCCGAAGATGCAGGCCTTGCTGCATATCTCGCGGACCGTCCGGCGAGAGCCGCGGGACCTGACCCAAGGCGACGTGGACACCGCTCTCGACGCGGGTGCGACCGACGCCGACGTCCAGCTGGCCGTCCTCATCGCCGCCGCGTTCTCGATGTACAACCGGATGGTCGACGGCTTCCGGGCCAGGACCGCACCGAGTGCGGAGGCGTACCGCCCGCGAGCGGCCGAGATCGCCGACTTCGGCTACAGCTCCCCCGCGGTCACCTCCGTTCCGCGTTGACCGCTGCGACGAGCCGGGCGCTGACGCTCGGCGCGCGGCGGTATCCGGTCGTCCTGCCGAGCATCCGGGACCCGCGCCTCCACGTCGCAGCCTGCATCATCTCGATCCACATCCTGGGGCAGCTCGGGCTCCAGTTCCGGGTCACGATCCCGCAGATCCTGGCCGCCATCCTGACCTGCGCGTTCATCGAGGTGACGCTCACCCTGCGCTCGAAGGGGGCGTTGGTGTGGCCGGCGAGCGCGATGCTGACCGGCAGCGGCGTGGCCCTGATCCTCCGAACGACGGACACGAAGGTCGGTGACCCGTGGGGCACCAACGACTGGTACATCTTCGCCATCGTCGCCGGGGCAGCGCTGCTCACCAAGTACGTCATCCAGTACCGCGGCTCGCATGTCTTCAACCCGTCGAACCTCGGCCTGGTCGCGGCGTTCCTGCTGCTCGGCGTCGAGCGGGTGCAGCCACTCGATTTCTGGTGGGGTCCGCTCGATGGCTGGCTGGTCCTCGCCTACGCGATCATCATCGTCGGCGGGACGCTCATCACCCGCCGGCTTCACCTGCTCGCGATGGCCGCGACCTACTGGCTGACTCTCGCGATCGGGATCGGCGGCCTGGCCGCCTCCGGTCATTGCATGACGACGGACTGGGCGTTCGGGCCGGTCTGCGGGGCCGACTTCTGGCGGACGATCCTGACCTCCCCGGAGGTGCTGATCTTCCTGTTCTTCATGCTCACGGACCCCAAGACGATCCCGGCCGGGAACGTCGGGCGGATCCTGTTCGCGGCCTCCGTCGGGATCACGAGCACGTTGTTCATCGCCCCGCAGACGACCGAGTTCGGAGCCAAGGTCGGCCTCCTCGCGAGCCTCGTGGCGATGTGCGCTCTGCGACCGGTCTTCGATCGGTTCCTGCCGGCGCCTCGCTCCGAGCTCGACCGGCTGGTCCCGTACGCGCGCCACCTCGCGGGGATCGGCACGACGGGTGGGAGCCCGCTCCGGAGGGTGGCCCTGGGCGGCCTCACCGTCGGGGTGCTCATCGCGTTCGGTGCCGGGATCGTCCTCGCCGGATCGCCCGCGCGGACCATCGCCGGCGCGACGGAGGGCGTCGTCTACCTCGACCCGTCACTCCGGGTCGAGGCGGCCTCGATCCCGGCCGTCTCGATCGACCCGTCGGTCACGTCGTGGAACGCCGACCGTGTTCGCGAGCAGGCGCCTGCGCTGGCGCTCACCCTCGCGCGCAACCTGGCCGCCGAGAACGAAGCGCTCCTGCACGGCGATGCGAGCCTCCTGCCCGCGATCGACCATGGCGATCGGCTCAAGGAGCTGCAGACCGACCTCGACCAGGCCAGGACGACCGGCCTGACGACGATCGAGCGCTACCAGTTCGACAGCCTCTTCCTCACGGTCAAGCTGCTGAAGTCGCAGACGGGTCTCGGCATGGCGTTCCAGGCGACGGGCACCAAGACCGAGGAGACCTACGACGCGAGCGGTGCGCTCCAGTCGCGCCAGGACGCGCCGTTCGCCTCGATGTTCGTCATGCGCCAGGTCCTCGGCGACGACCGGTGGTTCAACGTGGGCGTCATCCCGGCCTCGTGACCTCCGCCGCCGGGCCGCGCCCGGTGACAGACCGCCCGGTCAGCTCTCGAGCGTCGCCTCGACGCTGAGCGCGACGTTGCCGCCCAGCGCGACGCTGATCGGGCAGCCGTCCTTGTTGGCCTCGGCGGCGGCGATGAAGTCCGCCGCGGACATGCCAGGGACCACGCCACGCACGGTGAGCGCGCTCGACACGACGCGCCAGCCGGCCTCGAGCTTGTCGAAGGTCACCTCGGCGGTGACGTCGAGCCGGTCCGGCGGGGTCCCCGCCCGGCCGAGCGCCCCCGACAGCGCCATCTCGAAGCAGGCCGCGTGGGCGGCCGCCAGGAGCTCCTCGGGGCTCGTCTTGCCGCCGGGCGCCTCGGTCCGGGCCGCCCAGGACACGGGCAGATCCGTGAACGATCCCGACGACACGGCACTGACGGTGCCGGACCCGGTCGTGAGGGGCCCGGACCAGGCTGCCTCGGCGCGTCGGATAGCTGACATCGGGTTCCTCCGGGTGCGGATGGGTGGTTCCCATCGTCCCATATGCGCTGCCGAGTGTCCGCGACGAGCCTGGCACAGCCCCGTCATCCCGGGCCGCCGGCCCCCGAAGGTGGGCAATCCCGTCAGGTAGACTCCTCTCGCCGCCCGCCGGGTGGCGTCACCAGGAGCGGTGAGGGGACATGACCGAGATCTCACCGGCGATGCCCGGGGACAACGGGCTCGTCCCCGGCTGGCTGCAGCGACTCGCCGCCGTCGGGTGGCGGCTGCTCGCCACGATCGCGCTGGGTCTCGTGCTCATCTACATCGCCGTCCTTCTCGGGACGGTGACGGCGTCGGTCCTGGTGGCGGCCATCGTGGCCGCGACCTTCGCGCCGTTCGTGCTGGCTCTGCGCGATCGCGGCTGGTCGAGGATCAAGGCCGCAGCAGTGGTCTTCGTCGGGGCCATGGCCGTGATCATCGCCACGATCGTGATCATCGTGATCGCCTTCCTGCCGGCCATCACCAGCGTCATCGATGCCATCACCGGCGGGGTCGCGCGCTTCAAGGACGTGCTGGCGAACCTGGACCTCCCGCCCGAGGTCGGGGCCGCCATCGACCATGCGACGAAGGGCCTCCAGGACTGGATCCAGGGCGAGATCTCCGGTCTGGCCAACACCGTCGCCACGGTCGCGACGGTGGCGATCCTGGCGACGTTCCTGACGTTCTTCTTCATGATGGACGGGGACAAGGCGTGGGGCTGGGTGATGTCCTCGGCCAAGAGCTGGCGGCGCGAGAGGATCGAGACCGCCGGCGATGTCGCCCTCGAGAGGGTCGGTGGCTACCTGCGCGGCACTGCGGTGATCGCCGCCGTCGACGGGTTCTTCGAGGCGCTGTTCCTGTTCCTCCTCGGGGTTCCCAACGCGCCGGCGCTCGGCGTGATCGTCTTCTTCGGCCGGTTCATCCCGTACATCGGCGGCCTGGTGACGACGATCATCCTGCTGTTCGCGACGCTGTCCAGCGCCGGGCAGACCGCAGCCATCGTGCTGCTCGTCCTGATCACCATCCTGAACGTGATCCAGGGCAAGTTCCTTGCACCGATCGTGTACCACCGGACCGTCCACATCCACCCGGCTCTCGTGCTGATCGCGCTCCCGGCCGGCGCGGCCCTGGCCGGCATCATCGGCTTGTTCGTGGCGATCCCGGTCGTCGCATTCGCGCTTGCCATCGTCGGTGCCCTCGTGTCCGTCCTGGGTTTCGGCCCTGACACGCAGGCGATGTCGACCAACCCGATGGTGCCCGTCTGGCTCGATCGGCTCGGACAGTGGAGCTGGCGCCTGCTCGTGTCGATCGGCCTGCTCGGCGTCTTCATCGCCGCGGTCGTCCAGGTGCCGATCGTCGTCATCCCCGTGGTCCTCGCAGTCGTGCTGGCGGCCACGCTCGCGCCCCTCGCGGAAGCACTCGAGAAGCGCGGTTGGAGCCACGATCGAGCCGCGATAGGAGCGACGCTCGGTGCGGCCCTCGGGATCATCGTCATCGTCGGACTGACGCTGGTCTCGCTGGCGCCGCCGATCAGCGACATGATCAACAGCGCGATCGCCGGCTCCAGCTCGGCCGACAGCAGCACCGGCGGCCAGGCCGGCGTCCTGGTGACTGTCGTCCAGACGTTCGGGACCGGGGTCCTGGTCACGATCGCGGGGGTGCTGTCGACGCTGGCGGGGATCGCCGTGATCCTCCTCCTGGCGACGCTCCTGACGTTCTACTTCATGCGCGACGGCGGCGCCTTCTGGCAGGCCGTGCTCGCCCGTGTCGAGCCGGGCCGTCGATCGCATGTGGCCGTCGCCGGCCAGAAGGCGTTCGATGTGCTCGGCGGCTACATGCTGGGGACCGGCGCGATCTCGATCTTCGGGGCGGCCACCCAGTTCCTGATCATGGTCATCCTCGGCATCCCGTTCGCCCTGCCGCTGGCGGTCCTGGCGGTCTTCGGGGGGTTCATCCCGTACATCGGCTCGCTCTTCACGACCGCCCTGGCCTTTCTCGTGACGGTCGCGACCGGGACGCCACAGGACATCGCGATCATGGCGATCTTCACCATCGTGTTCAACATCGTCCAGGGCAACATCGTGGCGCCGATCGTCTACAGCCGGGTCGTGAGCATCCACCCGGCGGTGGTCCTCGTGGCCATCCCCGCCGGGAACGAGGTCGCCGGCGTCATCGGGATGTTCCTCGTCGTCCCGTTCCTCGGCGTCGTCGCGGCGGTCTGGCGGACGGTCCTGCGCGTGCTTGACACGGGGCCCGTCGAGATCGTCGATCCGACCCCTTCCGCCCCCGAATCTGCCGACTTGGTCACGAACGCGGCGCCGACCGGAGGCTGACACCGAACGACGCAGACGAGCCGGCCGAAGCCGAGCCCGACCGCGTCGTCAGACTGGTCCTGGAAGGCGCCGGCGACCCGGCGCGTGAGGGTCAGATCCCGAGGGCCTTGGCCTTCGCCGACGCGTACTCGTCGTCGGTCAGGATGCCCTGGGCGTGCAGCTGGGCGAGCTTCTCGAGCTGAGCGGTCTGCGGGTCCTCTGCCGCTGGAGCCGGAGCCGCGTACTGCGGCGCCGCGGCGTCGGCAGCCGCCTGCTGCTCAGCCGCCTGATTTGCGTACTTCTGCTGCTGATGGTGGCTGACGGCCCCGGCCGTCCCTGCCACGACGGCGGTGGTCGCGGCCATCCGAACGAGGCCGCCTCTGCGTCGCATCATCGTAGTGATCCCCTTTCGTTCAGCGATTTGGAGTGTCAGGAGACGGCGGAGGCCATCGTGTCTTCGATGACATCCGCTGGGATCCGCCCGGAGGCGAGCAGGATGCCGTCGGCACCACGGACCGCCTCGACGAAGGGAGCCGCCCAGACGTTCTCCCAGACGAGGAGCCCACACGTCGAGTTCGGATCCAGCGCTTCGCCGAAGTCCTCGAAGTCCTCCTGGCCGAGCAGGTTCTGGCGCTCGATACCGAGGGATGCCAGAGCGGCGGCTTCTTCCGGACCGGCGTCCTGCATCTCGACGGCGGCGACGTTCCCGTCGCCGTCCTTGGTGATGATCACCAGGTCGAGGACGCGGATCGTCCCCGAATCCTGCAGGCGCTTGATCTCGGGGATGATCGCGCCGGAGAACTTGTTTCCCGGGAACGCGATCGCGATGTAATCAACGGGACCCACGGTCATTTCGACTCCCTTTCGCTTTGACGGTCATCCATCATGCGCCTGCACGCTCTGTGCTGCACGCTCGGTCAGAGGAACCGCGAGACGCGGTCCATGGCGGCGTTCCAGACCCGCTGCCGCGCCGCCGTCGTTGCGCTGGCAGGAGTGGACATCCCGACGAGCTCATCGAAGATCTGGCGCTCGGTCAGATCGGCCACGGCCGGGTCCGCGAACAGCAGGTCGAGCTCGTCGTTGCGGAAGAGCGACAGGTCGTCGAGGTTGCAGCCCCCGATGAGGACCTGCTCGTCGATGCGCAGCACCTTGGCGTGCGCCATCTCGGGGTGGAGCAGGATCTCCACGCCGGCGTCCAGCAGCCGGCCGTACCAGTGGCGGAAGGCCGCGGCAGGGTAGGGCGGGGTGGGCTTGCCCGGGGCGATGAGGCGGACCCGCACGCCGCGAAGGGCTGCCTCGAGGAGCCGCTCGAGGATCGCCCGGTTGGAGATGTACGGGTTGACGATGTGGATCTCGGTGGCGGCATCCTCGAGCGCCCGCTCGATCGTGTCGCTGATCGGATGGTGGCCGGTACCCGGCACGTTCCACAGGACCGTCGTCGGGGCGTGGAACGGCGCGTCCGGGGCGACCGGCCAGCGTGGCCGGCGGGAAGTAGCGCAGGAGCGCCGGGTCGTCGGGGGCCGCGCCGCCGTTGTTGCGCCAGCTGATCAGGAAGACGGCCGCCAGCTGCGCGACGATCGGCCCCTCGACCCGGCACATGACGTCGTAGAACCGCTCGTCGTTGTAGTGGTCCTCGATGCCGCTGCCGCCGACGTAGCCGACCCGGCCGTCGACCACGACCATCTTGCGATGGTCGAAATGGAGCAGGTCCTCGGCGTGTGGCTGGAAGTGCTGCGCTCCGAGCTCGCCCTTGCGCACGACCACGATGCCGTCGTGGGCGATGACCTCGATGCCTGCCTCGCGCAGCTGGCGGAACAGGTCCTTGCTGCCGAGGTCGACCTCGCTGCCGATGGCGTCGACCGCCAGCCGGACCTCGACGCCCTCCGCCACCTTGGCCGACAGCGCTTCGAGGAACGTGGTCCCGATGTCGCCCGGCTTGTAGCCGTAGATGAGCAGGTGGACGTGGTCCTTGGCGGCCGCGATGTCCTCGAGGATGCGCGGGAAGTAGCGATGGCCGTGGAGCAGGGGGTCGACCGCGGTCGCGATCGCCGGCGCGAACGTGAGGGCCAGGTCCGCGCGACGGACCTGCGGGCGGGCGACCAGCTCGGCGGTGCGCACAGCGGCCGTCTCGGCCCGGACCGCGTCCGGGTCGAACGGGTCGGTCGGCACGCGCGTCTTGCGCCGGCGCATGGCCGCCGTCGCGGCCGCGATCCCGGCCCCCACGGCCAGCGTCCGTCGTCGGCTCATCGTCGATCCGTCCTCGCAGGACGTCGTCTGGTCCATCGATCGCCGCCCCCTCGGCAGCCACCACGTCGGGTGGCGGAAACCCGTATTCGCAAGGTCGTGAGCCGATACTGTAACGCGCCACACGGTCTCCCGGGCGGACACCGGGCGTATCCTTGGGGTCCACGCAGACCCCGCACGAAGGAGGAGTCAGATGCCTGAGCTCCCCGTCAAGGAGGTCCGCCCGCCGGAGCTCCATCTCCCCGAGATCAAGCGCGAGGAGATCGTCCGCGCCCTGTCCGACATCAGGATGCCCGACGTCAAGATGCCGGAGGTCGACCTCAGCAAGATCGAGCGCCCGAACGTCGATCAGGCGACGAAGTCGCTCGGCCGGCTGGCGACCGCGGCAGCCGTCGCGCTCCATCTGGTGCCGCGCGCCCGGCGGCCCCGCTGGCCGCTCGCGATCGGCGGCCTGGTCGTTGCCGGGGTCGCCGTCGCGGTCCTGAGCAACGAGGCCGTCCGTGCCCGGCTGTCGGCCGGCGCGGCCGCCGTCCGGGAGCGCGTGACCACGATGCGTGCTGCGGCCGACGACTCGCTCGACGTCGGGCCCGATGACGCGATCGCGTTCGATGCGGCCGAGACCGCCGAGATCGAAGCCATCGCCGTTCACCGACGCGACGCCGATCGACGCGACCGCCTACCCCGCCGGACTGGGCGCCGACCAGAACGGCAACCAGGCCCGGGAAGAGGCGCACGCCCGCGACTGATCACGGCTGAGGCTCGGTCGGCCGTTCCGCTAGCCGCCGCTCGGCGGATGGGCCGGCGGTTCGGTCGGCGCGTTCGCCAGTCGATCGAGCGCCTGGCGCAGCTCGGCGGCAAACCGGCGTGAGCCGGTCAGCTGGACCACGAGCCCGACGAACTTGCCGCGGGCGCTCGTGGCGACACGCTGGAAGTCGACCGCCACGTGGCAGCCGCCGCCCGGGCGGTCGGTCACGTGGTAATCGATGACCGTGCCCGACCGGAAGTCGTTGGAATCCATCAGTCGAAGCCGGACGAGGCCCGGCTCCGACCAGTCGTAGTGCTCGCGGCCCCAGACGCCGCCCAGGACATCGGTCCCCTCGGTGACGTCGGCCCACGTGTCGCCGACTTCGTGGACCGTGTAGAACTTCGTGTCGAGACCCGGCCAGAGCTCCGGTCGATGCGGCCCGAAATCGGTCAGCGCGGCGATGAACCGCGCCGCCGGGATCGCGCCATCCGCCTCGTAGTGGATCTTGGCCACGGGCTCAGCCGACCGCTGCGGGCTCCGTGCCCGCCGTGTCCGCGGCGCGTGTCGCGGCGCCGGGAGCGACCGCGCCGGCGGGCTTGCCGAGCTCGATGCCGGCCGAGCTGAGCCACCGCCGGATGTTGCGATAGATGGCCGGCGCCCCGAGCGGGACGTCCTCGTCGAGCGTCCACTCGACCGGGTGGAGGATGAACGGCTCGGTCTGCGGGCCGCCGAGCCCGCCGTGCGACCCGATCAGCTCCTCGAACGCCGCCACCTCGCCGAGCTCCGGGTCGTATTGGCTCAGGAGCAGCAGGTCCGGAGCGTGCGTCATCTCGTCCTCGCGCTTGAGGCTCATCACCGTGTGCGGCCCGAACAATGTCGTGGGGTCCTCGCCCTCGACCTTGTCGGTGTCGAGGAAGCGCGTCCCCCGTGGCCCGAACACGATCGCGCCGAACTCCGACGAGCGGACCATCAGCAGCCCCACGCCGGGATGGGCCGCGACCGACGCGACGAGCCCGGGGTGGAGCGTCTCGAGCTCCTCGACCGTCAGGCGATGGTCGTGGCCGGTGAAGTAGACGAGCCCGAGGTTGCCCGACCCGACGACTGCGATCGAGCTGGCATCGGCGACCGCGGCCTCCGCCGGCTCGTCGTCGCTGTCGAGGTCGACCACGCCGTCGGTCGTCTTGCTGGCGAACGCGGCGCGCGCGACCGTCGGGACCGACGCCCTTGCTCCGGGTGATCTCGGACAGGAACGAGTTCACGAAGACCGAGCCCTCGGCCTTGGTCTTGGTCTGGATCAGCGTCGCTCGGCCGCTCATCAGGCTGCGGACGAGCTCGCCGAGGCTGACCCCGTAGCGCTGCAGGAACGTCTCGCCGAGGCTCTGGCCGTGGTCCGACAGGATGATGAACCTGTACGGCCGCGGCGCCTCTTCGGTCGCCTTGACGAGCGAGGCGATCGCCTTGTCGACGCCGTCGAGCGCCTCGAACGACTCGACGCGCTCCGGCCCGCAGTGGTGGGCGAGCTCGTCGTAGTCGGTGAAGTCGGCATAGATGACGTTCGTGCCGCGATACATCTCCTCGATGATCAGCGCCACGTTGACGTCGCGCAGGATGACGTTGCTGGCGGCCCGCATCCCGGCGTACTTGAGACCGCGATGCATCTGCGGGCGGACGCCGGCGCGTCGCGTGCGGCTGGCCTGGTACTGCTCCTTGATGACCTCGCCGAGGAACATCGTGAACGACCGGAGATAGCCGGTCGGGCTGAAGAAGAACGACATGAACGCCTGGCTGTCGCCGATCCCGCCACCCTCGGCCTTGATCGCCGCCGTCGTCAGGTACGACCGCGTCGCATCGCCGGTCAGCAGGTTGCAGATGCTGGCGCCGTTGTTCGACAGCAGGCCCTCGCCGTTCGAGATGCGCGACACGATCAGCGTCGCGTCGACCGGGTTGCTCGACGCCATCAGGTGCTCGCGGTCGCGTTCGTACCAGCGGAAGGCCGGGATGCCGTCGTTGTTGCCGTGGAGGATGCCGGCCTGGCTGCCCGATGTCATCGACGGCAGGATCGCCTCCCACTTCGACAGCTTGTGGCTGCCGTCGCGGACCATGCCGGCCATCGTGTTGACCGATCCGGCGCGCATCCGACCGGCCAGGATCGGGTGGGCGAGGCCGTCGATCTGGACGATCACGAGGCCCGGCTTGTCGGTGTGGCCCTGCGAGCGCTGGACGAGCAATCGCTGGACGAGGAGCCCGTAATAGGAGCCGCCGCGGTCGACGCCGAGGACCGCGGTCAGGATCGTGTTGACGATGGCGTAGACGAACGAGGCGACGAGGGCGGTCCCGAACCCGTCGACGTGCACGCCCGGCGCCCATTGGACGACGACGACGAACGAGACGACCTGGAGCACCAGGACCAGGACCCCGACGAGGATGAGCGAGACTGGCGCGGCGAGCGCGAGGACGACCGGGCGGATGGCTGCGTTGAACAGGGAGAGAAGGACGACGGCCAGCGCGGCGCTCGAGAAGCCGTCGACGGTGAAACGCGGCATCAGCCAGGCGGTCACCAGGAACGAGACGATCGCGACCGCGAACGTCAGGATCAGCCGGCGCACGAGCGCCCACGGACCACCGCGCCACTCCCAGAGCACGCGCAGCTGGGTCCCGTAGAAGCCGATCAATCGGCTCATGGTCGTGTGCCTCCCTCGGTCGCCGCCAGTCCAGCCCTCACTGTCCGGCAAGGATAGGCGGGCGGGCTCATCCGCAACGGACGAAAACGTGCGGCCCTCCGACCGGTACGATGACACCTCCGTTGACGCTCGATCGCCGCCACGGGCACTCTCGCTCGACCGATCGATGACGCACGAACACGGGGACCTGCTCGGGGGAGCAGGAAAGGAGGACCGACATGTCCGACGAGACCAAGCCGACGCCCGCAGGCAACACGACCACGCCAGCCGGGTATTCCGATGACATCCTGGTGGTCGGCGCCACCGTGGCCGACGAGGAAGGGGTCCTTGCCGAGGGTGCTGTCGCGATCCAGGGCGATCACGCCCTGGTGGTGGCCCGCTTCGCCGACACCACCTCGGCGCGGGCGGTCTACGAGAACCTCTTGATGGCCGAGATCGACGGCGCGGTCCATATCGACGGCGTCCTCGTCGTCAAGGCCGACGACGACGGTCGGATCCACGTCGAGAAGATGACCGACCACAGCACCCGGACCGGGCTCAAGTGGGGGATCGTCGGCGGCGTGGTCGCGGCGGTCTTCCTGCCGGCGACGATCGTGGCCGGCGCGGTCGCGCTCGGAGTGGCCGGGGCCGCGGCCGGCAAGGCCCGCAACCTGTCGCACCGGCTCGACGTCGAGGAGGAGCTCAAGGGCGTCATCACGCCGGGGACGTCCGGGGTCATGGCCCTGGTCACCGCGGCCGACGTGCCGGCTGTGACGGCCAAGATGCCTGACGCCCAGGAGGTCAAGACGGTGCCCGTCGACGAGGCCACGGCCGGCGCGATCAAGGAAGCGGCCACCCAGGCCGAGGCAACCACGCCAAGCGGCAGCTAGCGGCGCACCGCGGCCTGCTGTCAGGCTGCGGTCAGGGCGACGGCGGGGCTTCCGAGGCCCGTCGTCGCCACGGCACGACGCCGTCCATCTCGATGTCGAGCGAGAAGCTCAGGAACGTCCGGACCAGGACGATGAGCCCGAGCGTCGCGGCATTCTCGAGCGTCTGGTCGATGGCGACGGTCAGGATGATGTCGGCGATGATCAGGACCTCGAGCCCGAGCAGGATCGTCCGTCCGAGGTTGTGACGCAGCGCGGTGTACGCATCGCGCCGCTGACCGCGTGACACGTCACGCACGTAGACGATGAGGCTGATGACGCCGCCCGTGAGCAGGATGGCAACGCCGGCGACCTCGAACGCGTGCTCCGCGATATCGAGGATCTGCTTGAAGTCCATGCTCGCGATCGTCGCACACTCGACGGGCAGACCGCCCGTCGTTGACGCCCGCGGCGCTAATCCCGATAATCTGACTCGGAATTAGATGACCGAGCCCGACGAACGGGCCAGCCGCGACGCCGGGCGCCGCATCACACGACCGGAGACCAGATGACCGCAACCCGCGAGATCGTCACCGACCAGCGAGAGCAGTTCGCGTTCCACGACGACATCGCGTACCTCGCGGAGACGAAGCGCGGCCTGACGCGCGCCACGGTCGAGGAGATCAGCGCCTTCAAGAACGAGCCGGACTGGATGCTCCAGTACCGCCTGCGGGCCTACGAGCACTTCCTGAAGCGCCCGCTGCCGACCTGGACGGACGGTCTCGACAAGATCGACTTCGACAAGATCGTCTACTACCGCAAGCCGTCCGAGCGCGAGGAGAAGTCCTGGGACGACGTCCCGGAGCAGATCAAGGCGACGTTCGAGAAGCTCGGCATCCCCGAGGCGGAGCGCAAGTTCCTGGCCGGCGTCGGCGCGCAGTACGACAGCGAGGTCGTCTACCACTCGGTCAAGGAGGAGCTGTCCAAGCTCGGTGTCGTGTTCATGGGCACCGACCAGGCGCTCATCGAGTACCCGGAGATCTTCCGCAAGCACTTCGGCACGGTCGTGCCCGCCGAGGACAACAAGTTCTCCGCGCTGAACGCGGCCGTCTGGTCGGGCGGCTCATTCGTCTACGTCCCGAAGGGCGTCGAGGTCCCTCTCCCGCTGCAGGCCTACTTCCGGATCAACGGCGAGAACACCGGCCAGTTCGAACGGACGCTGATCGTCGTCGACGAAGGCGCGAAGGTCCACTACATCGAAGGCTGCACGGCGCCGATCTACGCCACGGAGTCGCTCCACGTCGCGGTCGTCGAGGTCGTGGCGCTGCCCGGCTCGAAGGTCCGCTACACGACCATCCAGAACTGGTCGAACGACGTCTACAACCTCGTGACCAAGCGCGCCCACGCGTACGAGAACTCGACCGTCGAGTGGATCGACGCCAATACCGGCTCGCGCAAGACGGTCAAGTTCCCGGCCATCTACCTGCGCGGCGAGGGCGCCACGGCGGACATCATCAGCGTGGCCGTTGCTGGCAAGGGCCAGCACCAGGACACCGGTGCCAAGGCCATCCATCTCGCGCCCAACACCCGCTCGCGGATCGTGAGCAAGTCGGTCAGCAAGGACGGCGGACGGGCGACCTACCGCGGCCACCTCAAGGTCTCGCCGGGCGCGACCAACGTCGTCGCCAGCGTCCGCTGCGACGCGCTGATGCTCGACGACATCAGCCGGAGCGACACGTACCCGTACATCGACATCGGCGAGGACGACACCTCGATGACCCACGAGGCGACGGTCGGCAAGGTCAGCGCCGAGCAGGTCTTCTACCTGATGAGCCGCGGCCTGACCGAGAACGAGGCGACCAACCTCATCGTCCAGGGCTTCCTCGAGGTCTTCACCAAGGAACTGCCGATGGAGTACGCCATCGAGTTCAACCGCCTCGTCAAGCTCGAGATGGAGGGGTCGCTCGGATGACGGTCGCGTCACCGCGGCCGCGCCCCGCTCGACGGGGGCTCACCGATTTCTCCCTCCCGGTGACGCGCGGCGACCTCGACGACATCGGGACGATCGAGGGAACGGCTGACTGGCTCCCAGATGACCGCCGCGCCGCCTTCGACGCATTCGAGTCGCTGCCGGCCGAGTCGAACCTGCTGTACACGACCTACATCGACCTGCGCGCGGTCGCGCTCGAGACCGCGGCGCTCGTCCGCCGGCCCCGGACCACGCGCGTCGTCACCGCGCTGCCGCCCGACACCGATGGCCTGCTGGTCGTCGACGAGGGTGACGTCACCGAGGCCGCCCTGTCGCCCGAGGCGATCGCGGCCGGGGTGGAGCTCACGACCATCGCCGATCTCGCATCCCGCGCGCCGGCCCGCGTCCGCGCGCTGCTCGACGGCGGCGCGCACCTGCCCGCCGACGACCGGTTCGCGCAGCTGACCCGCGCTCTGTGGTCGCAGGGGGTCGTGCTCGACATCCCCGACGGCGTCCGCCTCGCGCGGCCGATCATCGTCCGTTGGCGGGCCGGCGCCCCCGACCGCGCCCTCCTGTCGCGGACCGTGATCGCGCTGGGGGACGACGCGTCCGCGACCGTGCTCGAGGAGCTGGTCGCGTCCGATGCGGCAGCGCCCGACGCCGCCCAGTCGTTCCTGGCCGGCACGCTCGAGGTGCACCTCGGCCGTGGCGCGAGGCTCGAGGTCTCGAGCCTCCAGGAGCTGCCGGTCACGGCCGTCGCCTTCCAGCATCGGACCGCCCAGGTCGGCGAAGGGGCGACGCTTCATTGGGCGCTCGCCCAGCTCGGCTCGCGCCTCGTCCGCAGCCGCGTGGACAACCACCTGATCGGCGACCGGAGCTCCGTCGAGCAGGTCGAGATCGTGTTCGGTGGAACGGAGCAGCTGTTCGACCTGACGTCCTACACGCATCACGCCGGTCGCGACACCACCGGCAACCTGCTGTCGAAGGGCGCGTTGCTCGATCGGGCACGCTCGTTCATGAAGGGGATGATCGTGATCGACCGCAGCGCGGTCGGGACCGACAGCTTCCTGGGCGAGTTCGGGATGAACCTGTCCAAGGCGACACGCTCGGTCGCCATCCCCAGCCTCGAGATCGACCAGCCCGACTGCCGCCGGGCCGCCCACGCCAGCTCGGTCGGCCCGATCGACGAGACGCAGCTGTTCTACCTCGAGAGCCGCGGCATCCCGCCCGACGAGGCGCGCAAGTTCATCGTCATGGGCTTCCTCGAGCCGGTCGTCGCGCGCGTGCCCCTGGTCGATGCGCAGGATCGCCTGCGGGCGCTGCTCGAGGCCAAATGGGACGCCGGCATCGAGGCGGGGGCAGCCGCCGCCGCGTGAGACGGATCGACCTGCTGGATGTCGGCGAGGTCCCCGACGGCACGATGAAGATGGCCTGGGTCGACGGCACCGACCAGGTCCTCGTGGTCAACACCAACGGCCGATTGTTCGCGACGCAGGGCATCTGCAGCCACGAGTATTTCGAGCTCGACAAGGGTTTCCTGACGGCGGGCACGCTCACCTGCGCGCTGCACCTGTCGCGCTTCGACCTCGACAGCGGCGAGGCGCTCGACCCGCCGGCCGAGCTGCCGCTGGCCGTCTATCCGGTCGTCGTGGAGGCGGGCCGGATCCTCATCGAGGTCCCCGACGGCCCGCTCGAGGTCAACGAGTAGTGCCCGACCCACCGGTACGAAAGGTGGATGACGGGCGCGCGGATCAGCCGCCTACCGTGGCCGCACGATGCAACCGATCGAGTTCCTGGCGTTCGCCGGCGACTGCACGGTCACCGGCAAGATGACCATGTTCGGCGAGCGCCTGACCGACTTCCTCAACGGCCAGGAGCGGTTCCGCGTCCATCACCTCGAATGCGAGAGCCTGGCCGACGGCCATCGAGCCGCCGTCGACAGCCTGTCGCTCGAGCGGAACGACCTGCTCGCGGTGGTCGGGACCGGACCGCGCGGCAACGAGAAGCAGCGCGTCACGCTCCAGACGAACCGGCTCCAGGTGTCGATCGGGCCGTATCTCATCCTCGGCCGGCTCCATTCGAAGCCCGGGGCCGACGCCGTCGCCAGCGTCATGCATCGTGACCCGATGATCCCGCTGACAAATGCGACGATCGCCTACGAGGTCGCCGGCACGATCGTCGCCCGGGACATCCCGACGATCATCGTCAACCGGCTGCTCGTCGACTGGATCTCGCCGACGACGGACGCGGCGACGCTCTTCCCGGACGTCCCGGTCCGCTCTCCGTTCCCCAAGACGATGCTCAAGGACTTCTCGGGGACGACGACGGTCTAGCCGCTCAGCGCGGGAGGACGGTCCCGAGACCGAGGGCCTCGGCCCGCGCGAGGATCGCCGTCCCGAAGATCACGTCTGCGAGCCCGACCCCGAGATGGGTCGCCACGACCCGTCCGGCCGCCGGCCGCGCCGTGCCAGCCAGGATCGCCTCGCCGATCGTCGCCGTCGGGTCGGGATAGCCGTCGAATTGCCCGGCGTCACGGTTGGCCAGGAACTGCCCACGCTCGTCGACGAGGAACAGGGCAGCCGTCGCTGCGACCTCGGCGGCACAGTACGTCGCGTAGTCGACCGGGACGACCAGGGCGTCCGGGGCGAGCCAGTCGCTCGTCATCACCTGGCGGACCGGGCCGAACGACGCCGCGGTGACGACGACGTCCGCGTCGCGCACGGCCGACCGGGCGTCCGGCGCGACTGCGACATCGCCGATCCCCTCGGTCGCCCGCGCGACCTCAGCCAGCGCACCGACCCGCTCCGGGTGCCGGTCGAACAGCGTGAGCGACACCCCGGGGAGCAGCCCGCCGAGGACCGCCAGGTGGCTCCGACCCTGCACCCCGGCACCGATGACAGCCGCGCGGGGCGCCCGTCCGGCGACCGACGGTGCGAACCGGCGGATGGCCACGCCGGACACCGCGGCGGTCCGAAGCGCCGTGATCGGGCCGCCGTCGAGGAACGCGACCGGCGCGCCGGTCTCGGCGTCGTTGAGGATCACCACCGCGTGGATCGCCGGCAACCCCAGGGCATTGTTGGCGGCGAAGCCGGCCACCCATTTCATCCCGAGCCGGTCGTCGCGGCCGGCCGCGTCGGTGCCGCGCAGGTAGGCGGGCATGGCATGCGCGAACGAGCCCGCGGGGCGCGGATGGACGCCGATCTTGGGCGGCAGCTCGGCATCCGCGACCAGCGCGGTGAGCGTCCGCTCGGCCAGGGCCAGGCGTTCGTCGAGGTCCGGCATGGCGGCGAGGACATCGGCCGCGTCGAGGTAGCGGAGCGGGGGGCGATCGGCTGACGCCATGCCCCCGGAGTCTACGCGGCGTCGATGTCCTACGATGCCGTCGTGTCCCCGATCGACGTCGAGCTGAGCCTCGACAACCTGAAGCTGGAACGCGACGCGATCGTCCTGTACGACGCCCTGGCCGGGATCGAGAAGGACCCGCGCCGCGCCGAGGCATTCACCCGGATCGCCGGCAACGAGCGGCGGCACGCCGAGATCTGGGCCGGCAAGCTGCGCGACCTCGGCGCGGACGTCCCGCCGGCCGGCGCTCCACGGCTGCGCGTGCGGCTGATCATCGTCGTCGCCCGCCTGCTCGGGACATCCGCGGTCTCGGAGCTGGTCAAGGCGCTCGAAGGCGACGAGGAGGCGGCGTACGAGTCGCAGGACTCGCCCGAGGTCGCGTCGATCGCCGCCGACGAGCGCGAGCACGCCATCATCTGGGACCGCCTCACGGCCGGTGAGCGATCGGCCGAGATGCGTGACCCGGCGCGCGACGGCGTCGCCATCGCGCGACGGGCGCGGAGTGCCGCCGAGGTCGGCCAGCGCGAGACCTGGCACCGCGCGGGCGGCCGGTCCGGCACGCTGCGGGCGGTCATCTTCGGCGTCAGCGACGGCCTGGTCAGCAACCTGTCGCTGGTGATGGGCGTCGCCGGGGCCGCGTCGAGCAATCCCAGCTTCATCCTTCTCGCCGGTGTCGCGGGCCTGCTCGCGGGATCGTTCAGCATGGCCGCCGGCGAGTACATCTCGATGCAGAGCCAGCGCGAGCTGTTCGAGCGTCAGATCGCGCTCGAACGGGCCGAGATGGAGGCGATGCCCGACGAGGAGGAGGCCGAGCTGGCCGCCTCATACCGGGCGAAAGGGTTCACCGCGGATGAAGCGGCGCGGATCGCCCACCGGATCTTCGCCGATCCCGACGCCGCCCTCGACATGCTGGTCCGCGAAGAGCTCGGCCTCGACCCCGACCAGCTCGGGTCGCCCTGGGGAGCGGCGGCCGGCTCGTTCGTCGCGTTCGCCATCGGCGCCTCGATCCCCGTCATCCCGTGGCTGTTCGGCGGCGGGTCGGCGGCGCTCATGGTCAGTCTCGGGCTGAGCCTCATCGCGCTGTTCACGGTCGGCGCGGGAGTCAGCCTGCTGACCGGTCGTGGGCTGCTGTTCTCAGGCTTCCGCCAGCTCGGGATCGGCCTCGCGGCCGCCCTGGTCACGTTCGCGATCGGGTCGATCATCGGCGTCACCGCAGGCTGAGCGATCGACGATGCCCGACGATGTCGGCCGCCGCCTCCACGACGAGGGCCTCGACGCCACGCCCTGGTCGAACGGACCGGGCGACCGGTACGCCGCCCACGACCACGGCTACGACAAGGTCATCGCCGTCGAGCGCGGATCGATCAGGTTCGGTCTGCCGGCGAGCGCCGCCACGATCGACCTCGATGCCGGCGATCGCCTCGAGCTTCCGGCCGGGACGACCCATGACGCCCTGGTCGGCCCCGCGGGCGTGGTATGTCTCGAGGCGCATCTCCCGGCGGGCAGGCTCGTGGAGGTGCGTCACCGCCCCGCCGGATCGTGGTGATCGCGGTCCGGAGGCTCTCAGGGTAGGCTATCGGCCTGCCGGAGGGGCTGCAAAACCGATGAGCGCAACGGGACGTATCGGGGCATGAATGGTCGAGGGGGTCCGACCGACGACGCCGAGGTCGTCCGACGGATGGCCGCGGGGTCCGAGGCCGCGCTCGAGACCATCTATGACCGATACGGACCGGCGATCTTCGCAGCGGCGTACCGGCTGACATCGGATCGAGGGACGGCCGAGGAGGTCGTGCAAGAGACATTCCTCGCCTTGTGGAACAGGGCAGAGTCGTACAACGAAACCGCCGGCTCGCTCGCCGCGTGGCTGCACACGATCGCCCGCAACCGGGCGATCGATCGGCTGCGGGCGGCAGGCCGTCGTCCGCCGCTGGTCGCGTTGTCGTCCGCGGCGGGGTCCGACGAGGATCCGACCCAGGCGCTCGAACGGCTGGTGTCGGGCGGCCAGGTCGTCGCCGGGGCGCAGGCGCCGGCCAGCCCCGAGGACGCGTTCGCCGCCGAGGATCGCCGCGAGGCGATCCGGGTGACGGTCGCCGGACTCCCGGACGTCGAGCGCACGGTCATCCTGCTGGCTTACCAGGAGGAGCTGTCACAGGCGGAGATCGCCGATCGTCTGGGATGGCCGCTCGGCACGGTCAAGACCCGGACACGGCGGGCGCTGCTGCGATTGCGCGAGGGGCTTGGCGGGGAGTTCGGGCCGGCGAGCACATTCGATGACGTGCCGGTCCCGGCCGGCGAAGAACGATAAGGAAGACGATGGATCACGAGGAAACCCGCGAACAGCTGGAGCTGGCGGCGGTCGAGCCGGGCGGGCTCGACCGGCTGATGGCCGGCGACACGGCGACGGCCCAGGCGGTCGCCGCTCATGTCGCGGGCTGTCCGGCGTGCGCGGACGAGCTCGCTCGACTGGGGCGTGCGGCGCCGCTCATCGGCTCGGTCGTCCGCGAGATGCCCTCGCCGGACCTGAAGGCCCGAACACTGGCGGCGATCCGTTCCGAAGGCGTGATCCGGCCGCTGGTGGCAGCGACTGTCGGAGCGGCCGTCGCGACTGGTCCCTCGACCCCTGTCGCTTCACCCGGACCGTTGCTCGTTGCCACGCCGATGACACCGCCGACGCCCATCGCCAGCCGGCGACGGATCGTGCCTGTCGTCGGCTGGGTCGCCACCATCGCCGCGGCGGTCCTGCTGTCGATCGCCGGGACCGCGCTGGTCGTCGGCAACCGGGCCGACACCCAGGCCGCGGCCCAGGAGCAGACGATCGATGCCCTCGAAGAGGTCTCCACGACCGCGCTGGCGGTCAGCGCCCAACCCGACGCGCAGCACGTCGCCCTGACCGGGGTAACGGATCCGGCCCTGACCGGGAGCCTTGCCTTCTCCTCGACGACGACCGAGCTCGTGTGGCTCGCGAATGGCCTGACGCCACCGCCGGCCGGCTACGAGTACCGCTGCTGGGTCGAGTCCGGCGGGACCCGCCAGCGCATCGGCAAGATGTTCTTCAGCAAGGATCTGGCCTACTGGGCCGGCGAGACGGACGCCGTGTCCGGGCTGCCCAGCGGTGCCACGTTCGGTGTCTCGCTGGTCGGCCTGAACGGCGAGCCGGGACCGAACGACCCGGTGATGGTCGGATCCCTCTGATCGTCGGCTAGCGGAGGGTCTCGGGCGGCGTCTCGCCTTCCGCTGCGACTGGTGTCACCTCTTCGTCGGGCGGCGGCGCGTCGAGGTACTCGCGGTGCAGGAGCAGCAGGCGGTCGGCCGCCTCGGGGCTGACCTCGTACCCGTCCTCGCGCAGCGCAGCCGACAGCCAGGCCGCCTCGCGCGGCCGCTCCACCGCGTCGATCTCGGACTCGCGCCGGCGCGAGTCCATCACGACGAGCCAGACCAGCCCGGCTCCAAGGACGAGCCCGACGATGAGCAGCCATACGTTGAACTCGGCATTCACCCGCGGGAAGTATAGGGAGCCGCGCCGTTACACTTCCGCGGATGCTCGACTTCACGCCCAGCCCGATCGCGATCCAGCTCGGCCCGATCCCCGTCTACTGGTACGGCATCGGCTATGCACTGGGTCTCGCCGCGGCCTATTTCGTCATCGTCTGGCTGGCGCGCCGAGCCGGCGAGGACCCCGACCTCGTCGGCAACGGGATGATCATCGTCGCGGTCGCGGCGCTCATCGGCGGCCGGCTGTACCACGTCATCGACCAGTGGGCGCTGTACAAGGACGACCCGATCAAGATCTTCCTGCCGCCCTACTCGGGACTCGGTGTGTACGGCGGGATCATCTTCGGGACCGCGGCCGCCTACCTCTACGTGCGCGCGAATCGTCAGGACTTCCTGCGCTGGGCCGACATCGTCGCGCCCGGCCTGTTCACGATGGAGGCCATCGCCCGCTGGGGCAACTTCTTCAACCAGGAGCTGTACGGCCCGCCGACGACCCTGCCGTGGGGGATCCCGATCGACTGCGCGCATCGCGTGGCGGCGTACGTCTGCCCCCCGGCTCCGCTCCGACCGACACCCTCGGCCAGTTCTTCCACCCACTGTTCCTGTACGAGTCGATCTCCGGCGTGCTCGGCGCCCTGACGCTCGTCTGGATCGGCTTCCACCTCCGCAAGCGGCTGCGCACGGGCGACCTGATCCTGGTCTTCTTCGTCTGGTACGGCACCGTCCGGTTCGTGCTGGAGACCCTGCGAGCGGACAACTGGACGTTCTTCGGTGTGCCGGTGGCGATGATCGTCTCGGCGCTCATCGTCATCCCGTCGCTCGCGGTCCTGGCCTGGCGGCACCGGCCCGGCCATCCGCTCGACGAGCCGGCGACGCGGCCGAGGCTGGCGACCTGGGGCGCCATCGGGCGGTCGCTGACCGACGAGGAGATCGAGGCGCTCGATCGGCAGGCCGAGCTCGACGACGATGAAGACGATGACGATGACGACGACGACTACGACGACGAAGAGGACGAGGGCGACGACGACGACGACGACGACGAGGACGGGGATGGGGAAGCGGACGACGGCGACGAGGACGACGGCGACGGCGACGGCGCGACGGTCGCCGACGGCGCGGACGAGGTAGGCCAGACGGGCCATGGACCTGCGTCCGACGGATCGGCGGCCGACGAAACCCCCGCCTGACGTGGCCCAGCCTCATCCTGGTCCGGCGACCGGCCGACGTCGGCCGCCGCCTGGCCGGATCTCGCCCGAGTCCCTGGCCGCCCAGCGAGGCGGCGCCATCGAGGGCCTCGCCTGGCTCGGCCGGCAACCGGAGGCACGGGCCTCGGTCCTGTATCGCGTCCTGCGGCTGGTGGCCCGGTTCGTGATCTTCGTGGTCTTCCGGTTCCGCATCCGGACCGCGGGCCAGGAGCATCTGCCGCGTGGGGGATACCTGCTGGTCGCCGCTGCGCATCGGGGCTGGATGGATCCGTTCGTGGTGATGCACGCCATCCCACCCGAGCCGCGCGCCTGGTTCCTGGGCAGCGCACCCTCGACGTTCACGTCGCCCTGGCGCGAAAGGCTCATCCATCGGATCGGCGGCTTGCTGCCGGTCTGGCGCGGAGGGGTCGGGATCGAGCAGCACGTGGCCGCGGCGCGGGCCGTCATCGCCAACGGTGCGGTGTTCGCCCAGATGCCCGAAGGGACGGTGAGCGGGCCGCCGGGCCGTATCGGCGCGTTCCGGACCGGCTGGGCGGTCATCGCCATGCGGACCGACGCACCGA
Organism: uncultured Chloroflexia bacterium; assembly: GCA_963813225.1. Classification (GTDB taxonomy): domain Bacteria; phylum Chloroflexota; class Limnocylindria; order Limnocylindrales; family CSP1-4; genus SPCO01. The sequence goes on from CAWEYB010000001.1 coordinate 1,200,458, forward strand.
TCGTGCCGCTCGCCATCGCCGGGACCGAGGAGCTGTACATCGGACGCCGGCTCGCCTCGCGGGTCCTGCCGCCCACCTCGGCTCGCGCCCTGGCGGGTCTGGCGCCCGACGCGGCCTTCCCGCCCGAGGGGACGCGCGAGGAGCTCGCGCTCGCCCGTCGGATGAGCGACGCGCTGGCCGACGTCCTCGGCCCAGCGGTCGAAGCGCTGTATCCGCGGACCGTCGATCCGCCGGGCCGTCCGCGTCGCCTGCGGCGACGGCTGACCTTCCTGCTGCTGCGCCCCGGTCCGCTCGATCGCGACGGCTGAACGGGGGCCGGGCCGTCCGGCGCACGCTATGCTCCGGCCGATGCACTACGCGGAGTCGATCCTCGACCTGGTCGGCGGCACACCGCTCGTTCGGATCAGCCGGTTGACTCGCGACCTCGGCCCAGCCGACCGCCAGCCGCTGCTGCTGGCCAAGCTCGAGATGCTCAATCCGGGCGGCTCGGTCAAGGACCGGATCGGTCTGCCGATGATCGAGGCGGCCGAACGGGCCGGGCTGCTGCGGCCGGGCGGCACCATCATCGAGCCGACCTCGGGCAACACCGGACACGGTCTCGCGATCGCCGCGGCGCTCAAGGGCTACCGCTGCATCTTCGTGATGGCCGACAAGCAGTCTGCCGAGAAGCAGCAGCTCCTGCGGGCCTACGGCGCGGAGGTCGTCCTGTGTCCCACCAACGTCCCTCCCGAATCGCCCGAGAGCTACTACTCGGTCGCCGCTCGGCTCGCGCGCGACATCCCGGGCGCGTTCAAGCCCGACCAGTACTGGAACCCCGAGAACCCGGCCGCTCATGAGCGGACGACCGGTCCCGAGATCCTGGAGCAGACCGACGGGCGGATCACCCATTTCGTCGCCAGCGTCGGGACGGGCGGCACCATCACCGGCGCCGCCCGGGCGTTGAAGGCCCACGACCCGACGATCCAGGTGATCGGTGCGGACCCCGAGGGGAGCGTCCTGTCGGGCGACGTCGCGCGCCCGTACCTGACCGAGGGCGTCGGGGAGGATTTCCTGCCTGGCACCTACGACCCGGCCGCCGTGGACCGCTGGATCCGGGTCAGCGACCGCGACGCGTTCGCCATGGCGCGGCGGCTGACCCGCGAGGAAGGGATCCTGTCCGGTGGCTCGTGCGGCACGGCCATGGTCGCGGCGCGCGAGGTCGTCCGAGATTTGACGCAAGCCGAGGGCGGCGCCGCCGCTGTGGTGGTCGTCCTTCTGCCCGACAGCGGCCGGAACTACCTGTCCAAGGTCTATAACGACGAGTGGATGCGGGTGAACGGGCTGCTTCCGACGACCGGTGCCATCGTTCGCGTCGGCGACCTGCTCGACGACCGTCGTCACGCCGGGCCGCGACCCGATCTCGTGCTGGCGCGGACGACCCAGCGGGTCGGCGAGGCGATCGAGATCTTCCAGGAGTTCGGGATCAGCCAGCTCCCGGTGTCCGAGCAACCGGAGGGTGACGCGGTCGAGGGCATCGTCGGCTCGATCACGGAGAAGGGCCTGCTCGACCGTGCCTTCCGCGACCCGTTGACGGTGGACCGGACCGTCGGCGAGGTGATGGACCGGCCGTTGCCCCTGGTGGACCTTGCCGACAGCCTCGACGACGCGTTCAGCCTGTTGACCGCCGGCGGGGCGTCGGCGGTGATCGCGACGCGTGCCGGGCGGCCGGTCGGCGTCGTGACCAAGCTCGATGTCCTCGAGTACCTGACCCACCGACCGAACGGCCGAGGCTGAGGATATGTCCGTCCCGCCGATCCGGACGCGACGCTTCGAGCTCGTGTCGATGTCGCTGCCGTTCATGCGCCACCTGGTCGCCCGCGACCTGGTCGCGGCAGAGGCCGAGCTCGGAGCCACGGTCCCGGAGAGCTTCCCGGACGACCTCGACAACTTCCTCCAGTACCGCATCGCGGACCTGACCGAGGATCCGATGGCGCAGCCGTGGCTCGGCCGGGCGATCGTTCTGACCGGGGACGACGGCACGCGACGGGCGATCGGCTCGTGCGGGTTCCATGCCCCGCCCGACGCAGACGGTCGCGTCGAGGTCGGCTACAAGGTCCAGCCCGAGTACCGCCGCCAGGGCGTCGCCAGCGAGGTCGTCCGCGCGCTGTTCGATTGGGCGCACGCGCAGGGCGTCGATCGCTTCCGGGCATCGGTCTCGCCGGACAACGTCGGCTCGCTGGCGATCGTCCGCGGCCTCGGCTTCGAGCAGGTCGGCGTCCAGATCGACGACATCGACGGCGAGGAGCTCGTCTTCCATCTCGATGGGTGGCCGCCCTCGGCCTGACCGGCCCGCTACCATGGCCCCGATGCCCGACCCGAGCCCCGACGACACCCAGCCGTTCGCCTTCGACACGCTGGCCGTCCACGCGGGCGCCGAGCCGGACGAGCTGACCGGCGCGGTCTCGCCACCGATCTACCAGACCTCGACCTTCGCCCAGGACGGCGTCGGCCGGCCGCGACGCGGGTACGAATACGCTCGCTCGCAGAACCCGACCCGCGAACGGCTCGAACGGGCCGTCGCTGCGCTCGAAGGCGGGGAGCACGGGATCGCGTTCGCGTCCGGGTCGGCGGCCACGGCGGCCATCGCCGAGCTGGCGGCGCCGGGTGACGAGATCGTGGTCGGCGACGACGTGTACGGCGGCACGTACCGCTACCTCGAACGGGTCCGGCGCGGCGCCGGCGTCGACGCCCGCTACATCGACCTGGCTGGCGGCCAGGACGCGCTCTGGGAGGCGCTCACGGAGCGGACCCGGCTCGTCTGGTTCGAGACACCGTCGAACCCGCACCTCAAGGTCGTCGACATCGGGGCGACCGTGGCCACCGTCGCCCGCCGCGCCGCGGAAGGCGGCCGCCGTCCGCTGGTCGTGGTCGACAACACGTTCGCGTCGCCCGCCCTCCAGCGGCCGCTGCGCGAGGGCGCCGACATCGTCTTCCACTCCGCGACGAAGTACCTGGCCGGCCACTCCGACACCATCCTGGGAGTGGCCGTCACCTCGGATCCGGCGATCGCCGAGCGGCTGCGGTTCCTGCAGAACGCGATGGGCGCCGTGCCGGGACCGCTCGACTGCTTCCTCGTCCTGCGCGGGCTGCGCACGCTCCACCTGCGGATGGAACGGCATGGCGCGAACGCCGTGATGGTGTCCGACTTCCTCGACGGCCGGCCGGACGTGGCCGAGGTCCACTACCCGGGCATGGGCGGGATGGTGTCGTTCCTGCCGACCGACGGCGGACGGCACGGTCGGAGCGCCGCGGAGCGGGCGATCGCCGTCGCCGAGGGGACGCGGCTGTTCACCCTGGCCGAATCGCTGGGTGGGGTCGAGTCGCTCATCGAGCTGCCGGCCGCGATGACCCACATGTCCGTGGCCGGGTCGCCGCTCGAGGTGTCGGCCGGCGCTCGTCCGATTGTCGGTCGGCATCGAGGACCCGGGCGACCTCGTCGCGGACCTGGCGCGGGCCCTCGACCAGGCCTGACCGGGGCGGCCGGGCGGCCGGGCGGCCGCGGAGGGCTCCCCGATGTTCCTACCAGGCGCGCATCCACGATATGTGAGCGTGGACGAGGTCGAGTTCTGACAGATCCGGTACGAATCCGCGACCTACCGCGCTCAGATATACGAAAAGTGCGCCTGGGAGGCACACGGCGCGCCGCGCGCCCGCGTCGGCGCGGGCGCGCCCGGCACCGCGCCCGTCAGCCGCCGGCCATCGCCGGGAGCAGGACCAGGGTGTCGCCGTCGCCCACTGGCGTATCGAGGTCCTCGAGGTGGCGCACGTCCGTGTCGTTGAGGAATGCGTTGACGAACCGGTTGAGGTCGCCGTCGGGCGCGATGAGCTGGGCCTCGAGACCCGGGTGCAGCGCGACGAGGCCGGTGACGACCTCTCGAACGGTCCCGCCCGGGACCTGGACCTGCTTGGCGCCGCCGGTGGCCACCCGCAGCGTCGGCGGGATGCGGACCGTGCTCACGACGCGCCGCCGTCCAGCCAGCGCTCGAACGCGGCAAGGCTCGGGCGGATCGAGGGCGCGAGACCGGGCTGACCCGGCCGCGCGACACCGTCGCCACCCCCCAGCGTCCGCGCGTCGGGGGTCTTGAGCCCGTTCCCGGTCAGGAGTGCCACGACCTCGTCGCCGGGCCGGATGACGCCGCGACGTCGGGCCGCGGCGGCCGCCGCGAGCGTCACACCACCGGCCGTCTCGGGGTAGATCCCCTCGAGCCGAGCCACGTCGCGGATCGAGGCCGCTGTCACGACGTCCTCGATCGCCTCGATCGAACCGCCCGACGCGTTCGCCAGGGCCGCCGAATCGCGGCCGTCGGCCGGGCTTCCGATGGCGAGTGAGCGCACGATCGTGTCGGGCTCGCGGACCGGGACGATGACGTCGCTGCCGGTCGCCCACGCGGTCGCGATCGGTGCGCAGCCGGCGGCCTGGCCGCCGACGAACCGGATCGGCCGGCGGGCGATCAATCCGAGCTCGACGAGCTCCTCGAACCCTCGCGCGACATGGGTGAACATCGCACCAGATGCGACCGGCGCGACGACGACATCGGGCGACCGCCAGCCGAGCGACTCGGCGATCTCGTAGGCGAGGGTCTTGGAGCCCTCCGCGTAGAACGGCCGCAGGTTGATGTTGACGAAGCCCCAGCCCGTCTCGTCGGCGACCTCGAGGCACAGCCGGTTGACGTCGTCGTACGTGCCCTCGATGGGGACCACCGTCGCGCCGTAGGCCAGCGCGTGATCGACCTTGGCCGGCTCGAGGTCGGCCGGGATGAACACGTAGGCCGGCAGCCCCAACGCGGCCGCTGCGGCAGCCGTCGCGCCGGCCAGGTTCCCGGTCGATGCGCAGGCCAGCGCCTCGACCCCGAACTCGACCGCACGTGCTGCGGCGACGGCCACGGCGCGGTCCTTGAACGACAGCGACGGGTTCCGCGTGTCGTCCTTGAGCCACAGCCGATCGAGCCCGAGGACCGGCGCCAGCCGGTCGGCCGCGAGCAGCGGCGTCGAACCGACCGGCAGCCCGCGCGTCGGCGGCTCGTCGACGGGCAGGAGCTCGGCGTAGCGCCAGATCCCCGGCGCACGCGACGCGATCGCCTCGCGGGTCAGGGTCGCCCCGATGACGCCGTAGTCATAGGCGACGTCGAGCGGCCCGAAACAGGCCGGACAGACATACGACATGCCGATCGGCTGGCTCGCGCCGCAGTTGCGACAGCGGAGGCCGATGATGCGGTCGGTGTGGGTGGCTGACGGAAGGATCTCGATCGCCATGGTCGTCTCCGGGAGGCCTGGGGAAGTGCGCCTCGGGACCGGGGTACGGGCGACCGTCTGGTCGGATAGGGGGGCTCCGAAGGGAGGTTCCCTTATCGTGCAGGATGACCTGCCCGGACTTGGCACCTTGCCGATTCGTCGGTAGGTTGTCGTGGCTTCAACGGGCCGGTCCCTCTGCCACTCTTGATAAGAGCTCTTCGGTTGTGTGCGGATGCTACGGGCCGCGGGGTTGACCTGTCAACGAGTCGTGGCCGGACCTACCATGACGGCTGTGTCGCGTCGACTTTCCTGTTGTTCTCGCCGCGGCCTTCGTCGTCACCCAACTCGCGGACGCGGTCACGCGCGCTCGTCGTGGCGCACGAGCTGAACCCCATCATCGGCGCCACGTCGCCGATCGTGTCCGTCGTCCTGAAGGTCGTCCTGATCTGTTTCGTGCTTGCCGTGGTCCAGGTCATCCGGCTGCAGCGACCTCTCTTGGCGCGCGTCGTCCTCGTCGTCGGTGTGGTCGCGGGGATCGCCGGGACGATCAGCAACACGGATCTGACACCGATCCGCGGATGACGCCGGCGTGTCCGGCGGCCCGTGACAGAGTGACCGACCCCGCACGGCAACCATTTCGACACCGTCCCGCAACGTGGTAGCATCCGCCTACTAACGACTGCGGAAGCCGACTCCTGCGACCCTCCCCGAGGGACGCGTCACGCGCGGCCGGTCGATCGACCGTGATCGCCTGCGCACCAGGAGCCTGACCACCGATGGCCACCACTGCCACACCACGGACTCGCCATGCGCTCGGACGGAGGGTCCGCGCGAACCTGCCGGTCGCCGAGCTGTACGAGGACGCCATCCGCCACGGGGAGGGTCTCGTCGCCGCCGACGGCCCGCTCGTCGTCCGGACCGGCAAGCACACCGGCCGCTCACCGGAGGACAAGTTCATCGTCGCCGAGCCGTCGAGCGAGGCGAAGGTCTGGTGGGGACCCGTCAATCGTCCGATCTCGGAGGCCCACTACGAGCGCCTGCGGGCACGTCTGGTGGCCTATTGCGAGGGTCGCGACCTGTACAGCCAGGACTGCTTCATCGGGGCGGCCGAGGCGCATCGCCGCTCGTTGCGCGTCTACACCGAGACCGCCTGGGCGAGCATCTTCGCCCGGAACCTGTTCCGCCGGCCGACCGCGGATCAGCTCGCCGGCTTCGCACCCAACTTCACCATCATCTGCGTCCCGTCGTTCAAGGCGGATCCGGAGACCGAAGGCACCCGGACCGGGACGGCCATCCTGGTCCACCTGCGCCGGATGGAGATCATCATCGTCGGCACCGAATACGCGGGCGAGATCAAGAAGAGCGCGTTCACGGTCATGAACTACCTGATGCCCGACGAGGGCGTCCTGCCGATGCACTCGGCCATCAACATCGGGCAGGACGGTGACACGGCGGTCTTCTTCGGCCTGTCGGGGACCGGCAAGACGACCCTCTCGGCCGATCCGCTGCGCAGCCTCATCGGCGACGACGAGCACGGCTGGGGCGATGGCATGACGTTCAACTTCGAGGGCGGCTGCTACGCCAAGACCATCCGCCTGTCTCCGATGTACGAGCCCGACATCTTCCAGACGACGCGCCGCTTCGGGACCGTCCTCGAGAACGTCGACCTCGACCCACGGACGCGCGCCCTCGACCTCGATTCCGAGCGGTTCACCGAGAACACCCGCGGCGCCTACCCGCTCGAGTTCATCGGCAACGCCGACGAGACCGGGCTGGCCGGCACGCCGCGCAGCGTGATCTTCCTGACCGCCGACGCGTTCGGTGTCCTGCCGCCGATCTCGAAGCTGACCCGCGCGCAGGCCGCCTACCACTTCATCAGCGGCTACACGGCCAAGCTGGCCGGCACCGAGGTCGGCGTCAAGGAGCCGAAGGCGACGTTCTCGGCGTGCTTCGGGGCGCCGTTCCTGCCTCGTCACCCGGGTGAGTACGCCGCCATGCTTGTCGAGCGCCTCGAGCGCGACGACGTCCCGGTCTGGCTCGTCAACACCGGCTGGACCGGCGGAGGGTATGGGGTGGGGGAGCGGATGGACATCGCCCATACCCGCTCGATGGTCCGGGCGATCATCGGCGGCGCCCTCGACGATGTCCCGACCAGGATCGATCCGAACTTCGGGCTGGCCGTGCCGACCAGCTGCCCCGACGTCCCGGCGGCTTTCCTCGACCCTCGCTCGACGTGGCCCGATCCGGACGCCTACGACCGGACGGCGGCGACGCTCGCGACGATGTTCCGCGACAATTTCGCGGCCTACACCGATGGCGTCGAGCCCGACGTTGCGGCGGCCGGCCCCGTCGGCTGATCCGATCCAGTCCGAAAGGAGCTCCGTTCCATATGGCCCGCAACAAGGTCACCGTCATCGGCGCCGGCAATGTCGGCGCCACGACCGCGCAGCGCATCGCCGAGGCGGGGCTGGCCGATGTCGTCCTGGTGGACATCGTCGACGGGCTGCCACAGGGCAAGGGCCTCGACCTCGCCGAGGCGGCTCCGGTCGTCGGGCATGACGCCCGGATCACCGGCACGAACGACTACGCCGACACCGCGGACTCGGACATCATCGTCGTCACCTCCGGGATCGCCCGCAAGCCCGGCATGAGCCGCGACGAGCTGATGGCGACGAACGCGGGGATCGTCCGCGGCGTCGTCGAGTCGGCCGTGACGCATTCGCCGGACGCGATCCTGATCGTGGTCACCAACCCGCTCGACGCCATGTGCCACGTCGCCATGCGGGCCTCCGGCTTCCCGCGCGAGCGCGTCCTGGGGATGGCCGGCGTGCTCGATTCGGCGCGGTTCCGGACGTTCATCGCGCAGGAGCTCGGCGTCTCGGTCGAGGACACCCACGCCTTCGTGCTCGGCGGTCACGGCGACACGATGGTCCCGCTGTCGCGCTACTCGACGGTCGCCGGCGTGCCGATCACCGAGCTGCTGTCGCCCGAACGTGTCAAGGCGCTCGAGGAACGGACCGCCAACGGCGGGGCGGAGATCGTGGCCCTGCTCAAGACCGGGTCCGCGTTCTATGCGCCGGCCGCGTCGACCTTCGAGATGGTCGAGTCGATCCTGCTCGATCGGAAGCGTGTCCTGCCGTGCGCGGTCCAGCTCCAGGGCGAATTCGGGATCGACGGCCTGTTCGTCGGCGTGCCGGTCGTCCTCGGGGCGGGCGGGATGGAACGGATCTTCACGATCGCGCTGACCGACGACGAGCAGGCCGCGTTCGAGGCCTCGGCGGCCGCCGTCCGCGAGCTGGTCGACAAGCTGGACTGACGCCCGCGGCCGGGCGTCCTACAGCGAGACGGAAGCCGGGCTCTCGGCCAGGTCCTCATGCGCCCGTCGGGCGGCATACGCGAGGACGATCGCACCGATCACGAGCGGCGCGAACGCGAGGCCGAGCGGGATGGCGACGAGGACGAGCAGCAGACCCAGCAGGGTCAGGCCTGGCGTAAGCGACACGGTCGGGCTCCTTGGCGGACGGGCCGCTGGCACCCGGCGAACGTCTCGGGCGCACGGCTCTTCGATGGACCGATCCTGCCCGGCCGGCCGGCGACCGACCATCGTCGAGCGTCCATCGGGGCACTCGTCGAAGGACGTGCGTGCCTAGCTGGCGCCCGTCGTGCAGCGCTTGAACGTCGAGCCGGTCCCGCGGTAGTCGTACACGGTGCCGCCGGCCCTGGCCACGATCTGGTAGCCGTCGACGACGACCTGTGTGTAGGCCAGGCCCGGTTGCGGACAGCCCAGGCTCCCGTCGGGGAAGGTGACGGACTGGGCCGAGATGACCTCGACCTGGTCGACCGGGACGCCGGCGGTCTTGGCGATGTCGGCGACCACGGGATCGATCACTGAAGCGGGCAGGTCGATCGTGCCTGGACTCATGGACGCGTCTCCCACGGGAGCGACGGAGAAACCCGCACCGGCTGGTGTCGGCGACGGTGCCGCAGCGCTTGGCGCCGCCGCGGACGAGCAGCCCGCCACGACGACGGCGGCGGCCAGCAGGGCGATGCGGACGAGCATGTCCGGGCGATGGTAGGTCATGTGGTCGATGTCCTCGTTGCGTGGGGCCGGCGAGGTCGGGCCAGCCGGACGTTCGACGCGCGGTCGCGCCGGGTGGTTCCCCGACCGGTAGGGTCGAGCCGGACGCTTCGATACACTCACGCCACCGTGCCGATCGCCGTCGTGTTCTTCCAGTTCGACCCGTTCGCCCATCTGCCGGGCGACCTGGCCGTGCGATGGGCGGTCATCGCCCTGGTGGCCGTGATCGTCGCGTCCCTCGTGCTGGCGGGGATCCTGGCTCGTGCCGGTGGGGTCCGACCCGACGACGTGGCCTTCGTCGCGGTCGGGATCGTGCCCGGTGCGGTGATCGGTGGGCGGCTCGGCTACTTCCTCGTCCACTCGACCTACTACGGCTCCGCACCCGAGCGCCTGCTCGACCCGTCGGTCGGCGCGATGGACCTCGGCCTGGCGGTCGTCGGCGGCCTCGTGACCGGCTGTTACGTGGCCAGCCTCCTCGGCGCGCCGCTGGGTCGCTGGCTCCACCTGGCGGCGGCACCCGTCCTGTTCGCGCTCGGGGCCGGCAAGCTCACCATGGTGCTGGCCGGCGCAGGACAGGGTGTGCCGAGCGTCACCGACCCGGCGACCGCCTATCTCGGCCCCGGACCGTGGGGTTCGCTCCTGCCGGCGCTCCCGTCGGTCCCGTCGCAGGCGCTCGAGGGCGCGGCCACGCTCGCGATCCTGGCCGTCCTGACCGTGGCCCTGATGGCCGGTGCCTTTCGGGGCCGCGACGGCCGGCGTTCTATGTCGCGATCGGACTGTGGGCCGTGGCGCGGGCGCTCGTCTCGACCACCTGGCGCGACCCGGTCGTCGCCGGCGGCCTGAACGTGGCGGGCCTCATCTCGGTGGGGATCGCCATCGGCTGCGCCGTTGCCCTCGTGGTCCTGACGATCCGCAACCACGGCCGGGCGCCCGATGCCGACCCTGCCGATCCTGCCGACACGGCCGACCCGCGAGTCGATGTCGCATGGCCCGATCCGGAGACGCGCGCGCGGTACTGACCAGCCATCCGACCCCGGCCGCGCGCGATGACCGAGTATCGTGAGACCTCCACGCAGAGGTCGATCCGATGACACAGGTCGCAGAACCCAACGCCCCCGCCGAGGGCCGGACGCCGGCTCGCATCAGCCACTGGATCGGTGGCCGGCTCGTCGCCGGCACGTCCGGTCGCGAAGGCCCGGTGTTCGACCCCGCGACCGGCGCAGCTCACCAAGCACGTGGACTTCGCCTCGGTCGCCGAGGTCGACGCGGCGGTCGCGGCGGCGAAGGCAGCCTTCCCGGCCTGGCGGGCGACCTCGATCTCGAAGCGGACCGACGTCATGTTCCGCATCCGGAACGGCGTCGAGGCGCACCGCGACGGAGATCGCCGCGCTGCTGACCGCCGAGCACGGCAAGGTCCCGTCGGATGCCCTCGGCGAGATCGCCCGCGGCCTCGAGAACCTCGAGTTCGCGTGCGGCATCCCGAGCCTGCTCAAGGGCGGCTTCTCCGAGCAGGTCTCGGGCGGCGTGGACGTCTACCAGATCCGCCAGCCGCTCGGCGTGGTGGCCGGCATCACCCCGTTCAACTTCCCGGCGATGGTGCCGATGTGGATGTTCGCGACGGCGATCGCGGCGGGCAACACGTTCGTGCTCAAGCCGTCGGAGAAGGATCCGTCGGCGGCCAACTTCCTGGCCGAGCTCCTGCGCGACGCGGGCGTCCCGGATGGCGTCTTCAACGTCGTCCACGGGGACAAGGTGGCGGTCGACGCGATCCTCGAGCACCCGGACATCGAGGCCGTCTCGTTCGTGGGCTCGACGCCGATCGCCCGCTACATCTACGAGACCGGGACCAAGGCGGGCAAGCGCGTGCAGGCGCTCGGCGGCGCGAAGAACCACATGATCGTGCTGCCCGACGCCGACATCGACATGGCCGCCGACGCCGCCGTGTCGGCCGGCTACGGCTCGGCCGGCGAGCGGTGCATGGCGATCGCGACGGTCGTGGCGGTCGGCGACGTGGCCGACCCGCTGGTCGAGGCGATCAAGGCACGGCTGCCCAAGATCACGGTCGGACCCGGCAGCGACCCGTCGTCCGAGATGGGACCGCTCGTCACCAAGCAGCACCGCGACAAGGTCGCCTCGTACCTCGACAGCGGCCCGGCCCAGGGCGCCACGCTCGTGACCGACGGCCGCGACCACCCGCTCTACGACGAGTCGGACGGCTTCTTCCTCGGCGTGTCGCTGATCGACCACGTCACGCCGGCGATGGACGCGTATCGCGACGAGATCTTCGGCCCGGTCCTGACCGTGATGCGGGTCAAGACCTACGACGAGGCGGTCCGCCTCGTGAACGACAACCCGTACGGCAACGGGACGGCCATCTTCACCCGCGACGGCGGCGCCGCCCGGCAGTTCCAGTTCGAGGTCAACGCCGGGATGGTCGGCATCAACGTGCCGATCCCGGTCCCGGTCGCGTACTACAGCTTCGGCGGCTGGAAGAACTCGCTGTTCGGCGACCTGCACATGTACGGCCCCGAGGGCGTCCAGTTCTACACGCGGGCCAAGATCGTGACCTCGCGCTGGCCGGATCCGGGGACCTCCAAGATCGACCTGGGGTTCCCGCGCACACGGTAAGCCCGGGGCCCGGCGACCGGCATCCGGCCGGTAGACACAGGCACGCGGACGAACGGAAGGGCCGCCCTTGCGGGCGGCCCTTCGTGATTCCCGATCGGGACGACGGTCAGGGTCTGACCGTGATCGCCTGGACGACCTGGGTGGTGCCGGGCGTGACGTCGGAGGTCATCGAGGCCACCGAGCTGTACGTGCCGGCCTTGCTGGCGGAGACATCGAAGTGGAGCGTCGCGGATCCGCCGGCGGCGGGCGGCGACGTGTCGACCGACCATTCGGTGTTGTTGGCCGGGGCCGAGGCGAAGTTCTTGCCGCTGGTGCCGTCGCGGTTCTCGGCACCCCAGTTGATCGGCAACGTGGGCGACTCGTCCGGATCGCCGGCTGACGCGTTGGCGGCTCCGAAGGTCATGGTGATCTGCTCGCTCGACGGGCCGCTGCCAGCTGAGCCGGAGGCCAGCTGGAACCAGAGCTCGCCCGTATGGGTGGTCGCATTGCTGAAGTTCTTGACCGCGCCGAAGTCGATGACGACCCAGCTCAGCCCTGCCGACGAGTCGGACAGGGTGGCCGCCCGGATCGCGCCCCCGCCCGCTGCGGACGGGTTCAGGTCGGTCCAGAACATCGCGATCGTGTTGTTCGGTCGTGCCGTGTTCGGGAACGACTGCGGGGCGAAGTTGGAATCGGCCGCCGTGCCACCGCCGATGACGACGTAACCGTTCGAGGACACACCGATCGAGGTATACGGCTCGCCACCGTAGAAGAACGTCCCGGTGGGGATGTTCGTGACGGTGTCATCGCCGACACCGGCGAGCGGCGTCACGCCGAAGGCGGACAGCGGCAGATAGCCACCACCCGGTCCCTCGGTGGCGGTGAAGCCGTCGATCTGGGGCGGGATGGCGCCGGAGAGCGCTCCGCTCCAGGTGACGCCATCGCCATGTCCGATCGCGGTCGCCGGGGCTGCGATGTTCGAATACTTGAGGCCCTTGACGTTGTCAAGGTTGGCCACCTTGACGTCCACGTTGGCGGCCGTCTGGGCGAAGTTGGTGGCCGTCACCGTGCAGTGACTGAGGCCGGTCTTCGCAGCGATGCTCGACGGCGTGCAGGTGTTGGTCAACGAGACCGCGCCCTGCTTCTTGACGAAGGCCACCGGGATGGTGACCGGCGTGCCGTTCTTCGGGGTGAGGGTGATCCGGCCGAAGTACTGACCCGCGTCGGCCGTCGGGGCGCTGATGCGCACCCAGAAGGTGACGGGCTTGTTCTTGTCCGCGTGGAGCTTGGTGTCGGCGCTCAGGACACCCTTGGCGTTCGGCTTCTGGCCGGACACGATGATCTGGGTGTTGTCCGGCGACTGGACCGAGACCTTGAGGTCCTGGGCCTTGCCGGACACGTTGATCGCGGTGCGGGTCGTGGTGACCTCACCGGTCATCGTCGTCGCGTCGATGCTCGGGATGTTCAGGTTGATCCGATGGAGCGGGTCAGCCCCGGCCGCGTTGAAGTCGGCGAAGTTCTCGTCGAACACGAGGGTCGGGTCGACCGCGCGGTCGGCCCGGATCGAGCCGGCGCCCATGTCGAACGGGTCGGCGGGGGTGGTCCCGTCCTCCTTGACGACGTCCTGGACGGACGACGTCATGAGGGCCGACTTGATCTCCTCCGGGGTCCAGGTCGGGTGGGCGGCCTTCACGAGGATCGACACGCCGGCCGAGTGCGGGCTGGACATCGAGGTTCCGGCGATGGCCATGTACAGGTTGCCCGTCGGACCGTTGTCCGCCGTCGTCTGATCGGGCTGCGGCGTCGTGCCCGCGAGGACCTGGACGCCGGGCGCGGTGACGTCCGGCTTGATCCAGTCGCCGGTCGGTCCGCGCGACGAGAACGAGGCCATCACGTCGGCCTGGGCCGGCTGGGCGGTGCCCTGGGCCCACGTCGCCATCACGTTGGTGTGGCTGGTGACGAAGGTGGCGACCGCGTTCGAGTTGAACTGCACCTGGATCGCCGGCAGGTAGTGGTTGTCGGACTCGAGGTCCGTGACCGCGGCCGAGTTGTTGGTGAGGATCATCCCGGCGGCTCCGCCCGCGGCGACCCGACGGCCCTTGTCGATCCGGCCGTTGACGCCACGGTTGCAGACGACGATCTTGCCGGCTGCCGTGCCCGCAGCGAGGGTCGACTGGCAGAGTGCGTCCTCACCGGCGAGGGTTGCCGCCATGACGACGGGTGTCGCCGTGGTGATGCCGTTGGTCAACGTGACGCCGGCGATGTCCAGTGTCGCGCCGCCGTCGGCGGTGAGATGCAGGGTCGAGGAGAAGCTGCGCGGCCCGGTCGAGGCGCCGACCGTGGTCACCCACGGGCCGCCATGATCGGAGGTGCCGGCGGTCGGGCCGCTGTTGCCGGCCGAGGCGTTGACCGAGATCCCGGCATGGACCGCGTCGAGGAACGCGAGCTCGACCGCGTCGGTGTACGGGCTGCCGCCACCGGAGATCGAGTAGTTGATGACGTTCACGCCGTCGGCGATGGCCTGGTTGATCGCCGACACGGAGTCGGAGCCGAAGCAGCCTGCCGCGGCGCAGACGCGATATTCGATGACATGCGCGCCCGGGGCGATGCCGCAGACGGGACCGCGCTCGGCCCCGTACAACATCGCCGTCGTGACGCAGTCACCTGCGGCTGTGGTGGTGGTGTGGGTGCCGTGGCCCTCGGGGTCGCGGGCGGAGCACTGCTTGCTGGTGTTGTTGCAGAACTCGTTCGCGCCCGCCCCGGTATTGGCCATGTAGTTGGCCATCTTGGCGTAGGCGCCGATGAGCTTGTTGTTGCAGGTGAAGGTCGGACCGAGATCGGCGGTGTCGGTGCCGTCACCGAACTGGCACGCCTTCAGCCCACCCGCAGGTGCGCTCAGGCTGCCCGGGGCGAGCATCGGATGCTCAGGCCAGACACCGGTGTCGATGTCGCCGAAGATCACGTTGCTGCCGGCCGTGGCCGAGCCACCGAGCGACGGCCACACGGCGGTCGCGCCGATGAACCCGGTGTTGTCATCGAGCGGCTGCTCGAGCGTGTCCGACTGGACCGCCACGACGCCGGGCACCTTGAGCAGGGCGGCGATCTGGTTGGCGGTGACGCGTCCGGAGACGCCGCCATACGCGGTCCCGAATGACTCGTTGACCTTGAGGGACGGCGCGGCCTTCTGGGCGGCCGCGGTGATGCCCTTGGTCAGCTTGGCGGTGTAGGCGTCATATGCCTTGACCGCGGCCGCGTTGGCCTTGAGCGACTTGCCGGTCACCCGCGGGCTGGTCGCCGCGAGGCCGTTGACGCCACCCGTATAGGTCGCCGAGGCGTCGAAGTCGTACTTGATGACCACGTTGACCGGCGTCGCGTCATGGCGACCGAGCAGCTTGGGATCGCTCTTGGCGATCGCGCCGGACGTTGACTTGGGCGTGCTGAACGTGGACACCGGGTTCAGCTGGGTGGCCGTGAACTTCGACGGATCTGCACCGGACACGGCGCCGGCGAAGATGGTCTGCCCGAGCAGCAGGCAGAGTGTGGCGAGGGCGACGGGGATCCGTCTCACGGGCGCTCTCCTCCCTGTTCGAGGCCATGCAGCGGCCACGGCGGGGTGGCGCTCTGGGCGGCCTCTGGAATGGGTTGACGGTACGCCGCTACGCGGGCCGTGAGGTCAATATCAACCGCATTGGCACAACGGGGCAGACGTGTCGGTGACGGTGCCGGAAACGTCACCGAAACGGTCGGGGAAGCGGCGTTTCGAACGTGTCACGCCGTTGCAAGCCGAAGTCCGGTCGCGGTCTCGACCGTCGGTGATGCCGTCGCGCACGACTCTGGAGGTCCAGATCCCAGGAGGACCGACGATGACCGAATACCAGCGGACCACCACCCAACAGACGAACACGACCGATGCCTACGGGGCGCCGGCGCCGGTCGCGAGCACCGTCCGGACGACGGACACCTATGTCGCGCCCGGACCCGGTGGCGCCACGCTCGCCGCCCGGATCGTGACCTTCGCGTTCGGCATCCTCCAGGTGCTGCTGATCCTCCGGATCATCCTGCTCCTGCTGGTCGCCAACCCGGGCAACGATGTCGTCAGCTTCGTGTTCAACATCACCCAGCCGTTCGTCGAGCCGTTCGTCAACATGTTCTCGCTGAACCACGTGACGGCCGATCAGGGCTCGGTGCTCGACATCAGCGCGATCGTGGCGCTGATCGCCTGGACGCTGGTCGAGGCGCTGGTCCTCGCCGGGATCCGGATCTTCTCGCGACGGTCGACCGCGACCGCCTGATCCTCCTCGGACACGCGGGCGTGCCACCAGGGCGCGTCCGCGTGTTTCTGTGTCCGCGGGGTCGAGGGTTCCGGCGCGTCGTCCGCGGTCATCGAGAGCCCTACACTCGGCCGATGCGCCGCCGCCTGGGGTCCCGCTGGTGACACTCGCCGCAGCACTCATGCATTGAACGCCGTCCTGGGCGTGCGGACCCAGCTCACCCTGGCGCTGCGTGTCGTGCGCGCGATCCTCGCCAGCCCCGCCCTCCGGCACGTCGAGATCGCCTTCCTCCTGTTCAATGCGGTCGAGTACGGGACGTGGGTCGCGATGCTGCTGTACGCATACGGCGCGACCGGGCCTTCGAGCGTCGGCCTCGTGGCGCTCATCCAGCTTGCCCCAGCCGCGGTCGTCGCCCCGCTGTCTGCCAATCTCGCGGATCGCTACCGTCGCGACCGGGTGCTCCTTGGCGGCTACCTGGTCCAGGCGATGGCGTTCGGCCTCACGGCGGTCGCCATGGCCGTGGGCGCCCCGCCCGTCATCGTCTACGTCGGGGCTGCCGCGGCCGCGACCTCGCTGACGACCACGCGTCCGACCCAGGGAGCCCTCCTCCCGAGCGTGTCGCGCACGCCCGAGGAGCTCACGGCCGCGAACGGACTCTCCGGCACCGTCGAGGGCGCGGGCCTCATGCTCGGCCCGCTCGCCGCCGCCGGGATCCTGGCACTCGCGACACCGACCGCCGTGTACGGAGCCGGCGCGGTGGCCTGTCTGGTCGCGGCGACGCTCGTGGCGCGGTTGCCCATGGCAGCGCGAACCCCGGCGGTCGTGAACCACCCGATCACCGAAGCCCAGGACGCCTCCGCGCAGCACGATGGACTCCTGTCGGGGATACGGACAGTGCGCCGGGCCGGCGCCACGCGGCTGGTGGTCGGCATCCTCGCGCTCCGGTTGCTGACCGTCGGCGCGACGGACGTCCTGTTCGTGCTCCTTGCCCTCGAGGTGTTCCACGTCGGCGGTTCGGGAGCCTCGCTGCTCAGCGCCGCACTCGGCCTGGGCATGGTCGCCGGAGGCGCGGTGACGTTCTCGTTGGTCGGCCGACAACGGCTCGCGCCGGTGCTCGCCGTGGCGGCCGTGGTCTGGGGCGCCTGTCTCGCCCTGGTCGGGACGGTCGCACCGGTCTGGCTTGCCGCGCCGCTCATCGCGGTCGGCGGGATCGGGTACGCAGCCTGCGATGTCGTCGGTCGGACCATCCTCCAGCGGGTCACGGCGGATCGGATGCTCGCCCGGGTCCTCGGGGCGCTCGAGGGGATCGGCCTGATCGGCCTCGCCACCGGCTCGCTCCTGGCTCCGGTCATCGTCGCGGTCGTCGGCATCGAACCGGCGCTCGTCGTGGTCGGCGTGCTGCTGCCTCTTGGCGTGCTCCTTGGCTGGTCCGGACTGCGCGCGATCGACCGCACCGGCCTGGTCCCCACGCGAGCGCTGGACCTGCTGCGGGCCGGTGCGCTGTTCGCACCGCTCGCCCCACCACAGCTCGAGATCATCGCTCGCCGCTCGCGCTGGCTGACCTTCGAGCCCGGCGAGGTCGTCATCCGCGAGGGCGATCCGGGTGACGCGTATTACGTCCTCGAGTCGGGCGAGCTGTCGATCAGCCAGGGAGGCCGGCACCTCCGGGACATCACCGACCGCGGAGAAGGCCTCGGCGAGATCGCCCTCCTCCGTGACATCCCGCGCACGGCCACCGTGACAGCTGTTCGACCGTCGGTCCTGCTCATGCTCGGCCGGGCCGACTTCCTCGAAGCGATGACGGGGCATCCCCAGGCGCACGACGCGGCGCGTCGGGTCGCGGCCGAACGCTTGCCGCTGGAGCAGCCCGGCTAGGTCGCCGACGATCCCAGGGCCGCGGACAGCGCCGCGATGTCCGCCGGGGTCGGTCCCGCAGCAGCCGCCCAGCCAGCCGGCACCGAGCGCGGTCCAGCCGGCGACCGTGACGGGGTCGAAGGTGCCCGCCGGCTCGGCGATCCACGCGCGAGCCTCGGCATCCCAGCGGTCGCCACGGTTCGGGTAGGCGATCAACGGACGATCGGTGGCCACGGCGGCTCGTGCGAGAAGGGAGCCCATGTGGCGCGGCGCGGTGCAGTTGACACCGACCGCCACGACGCCCGGTGCATCGCCGAGAGCGACGGCGGCGCTGATGGGCTCACCGGCCGCGGTGCTGTCGCCATCACGACAGGCGTAGCTCAACCAGGCCGTCGCTCCGATGTCCTCGAGCAGGTCGACGAGCACCTCGGCTTCGCGGACGGTCGGGATGGTCTCGAACGCGAGCAGGTCGACGCCCGCCTCGAGCAGCGCTTCCATGCGGGGCCGGTGGAAGGCGGCCAGGGCATCGGGCCCTGGGTCGTAGTCGCCGCGGTACTCGGATCCGTCGGCGAGCATCGCGCCGTACGGCCCGACCGACCCTGCCACCAAGAGTCCCTCGGTGGGGCGATCCGTCTCTTCGCCGTAGCGGTCACGCGCGCGCCGGGCGAGCGCCACGCTTCGGCGGATCGCGTCGAGCGCGGTCGCGCGGTCGAGGCCGGCGGCTGCGAACCCCGGGACCGACGCCTGGTAGCTCGCCGTGGTCGCCACGTGTGCGCCGGCGCGGTAGTACGCGAGATGGACGGCCTCGATCGCGTCGGGATCGCTCAGCAGGAGGCGGGCCGACCAGAGTCGGTCGGACAGGTCGTGACCCGCGGCCTCGAGCTCGGTCGCGAGGCCGCCGTCGAGGACGACCACGGATCCAGCGCCGCCGGACCGCATCCGCGCGGCCGCGATCAGGCCATCCGGGCGAAATCGGCCGGAGCGCGCTTGATGAACCGTCCGGCGCCCTTGCGCCCGGTGAACTGCCCGTCGCGCACGACCACCGAGCCGCGCGAGAAGACGACGTCGCTGCCGCCCCGGACGGCCCGACCCTCGTAGCACGAGTAGTCGACGTCCATGTGGTGGGTCGCCGCCGAGATCGTGTGCGAGCGGTTCGGGTCGTAGATCACCAGGTCGGCGTCGGAGCCGACCGCGATCGCGCCCTTCTGCGGGTACATCCCGAACAGCTTGGCGGGCGCCGTCGAGACGATCTCGACCCAGCGCTCCTTGCGTGATCCGACCGGCCACGACACCACCGTCGTGGAGCAGGTCGAGCCGGTCCTCGACGCCGGGCAGGCCGTTCGGGATCTTGCGGAAGTCGCCCTCGGCCGAGCTCCTTCTGGCCGTGGAAGTCGAACGGGCAGTGGTCGGTCGAGACGACCTGCAGGTCGTCCTTGACCAGCCCGGTCCACAGCTCGTCCCAGTGGTCCTTGGTGCGCAGCGGCGGCGAGCACACGAACTTGGCGCCCTCGAACCCGTGGCCCAGGTCGTCGAGCGACAGGAACAGGTACTGCGGGCAGGTCTCGGCGAACACCCGGCCGCCGCGATCGCGGGCGTCGCGCACGGTCGTCGAGCGCGTCCCGCGCCGAGAGGTGGACGATGTAGACCGGCGCCTCGGCCGCCTCGGCCAGGCGGATCACCCGGTTGGTCGCCTCGCCTTCGAAGATCGGCTTGCGGGCGATCCCGTGGCCGATCGGGTCGGTCGTGCCGGCCTCGACGGTCTGGGCGGCGACGACGTCGATGGCCATCCCGTTCTCGGCGTGCATCATGATCAGCCCGCCGTTCTTGGCGGTCTGCTGCATCGCCCGGAAGATCGCCCCGTCGTCGCTGTAGAAGACGCCCGGGTACGCGGTGAACAGCTTGAAGTCGGGCACGCCCTCGGCGACCAGGCCGTCCATCTCGGCCAGCGTGCCGTCGTTGACGTCGCTCATGATCATGTGGAAGCCGTAGTCGGTGACCGCGTTGCCCTCGGCCTTGGCGTGCCAGGCGTCGAGGCCCTGGCGCAGCGATCTGGCCCTTCGACTGGACCGCGAAGTCGACGATCGACGTCGTCCCGCCGAACGCTGCCGCGCGCGTCCCTGTCTCGAAGGTGTCCTTGGCGAAGGTGCCGCCGAACGGCAGCTCCATGTGGGTGTGGACGTCGATGCCGCCCGGGATCACGTACCTGCCCGACGCGTCGATGGTCTCATCGGCCTCCACGCCGCCCGCGGCCAGGTCGCGGCCGAGCAGGGCGATGGTCTCGCCGTCGATCAGGACGTCGGCGGCGTAGCTGCCGTCGGCGGTGACGATCGTCCCGTTGGTGATGAGCGTGCGCATCGGTCCCTCCTCGCGCGGTCGGCCACGAGCCGGTCAGGAGGGCCATCGTAGGCGATGGGCCGTCGGGAGCGCAGGGCCGGGGAGGGATGCGGGGTGCTCGCGGCCCGAGGTCAGGCCGCGAGTGACGGGTGCGTCAGCCCGGCCCGAACCCGATCGACGTGGCGAGGGTCCGCAGCCACAGCGGCGACCGTCAGGCCGCAGGCGCCGATGGCGAGGGCGAGGGCGATGAAGCCCTCGATGCGTTCCCGATGATGGGCCTGGCGCGCCCCGACACCGTCATCCCAGAACGGATCGCGCCCAAATCGAAACAGCCTCACCGTCGGTCCTCCTGGCTGGGCGGTCTCTCGCGCTCGACCGCGTCGCGGGCGCCGCAGCGCCGTCAACGGCAGCATCGCGCGAATGTGGATGGTTTGACCAGCCTGACCATGGGCCTAGGACGTCGCGGCGACATCGCGCAAGGCCGGGATGACGTCGCGGCCGTACGCCTCGAGCTGGTCCTCCTCGTCGCCGTTCATGAGGTAGACGTTGAACTGGTCGACACCGGCCGCGGCGAGCTCGCGGAGCTTGGCGACGTGCTCCTCGGCCGGGCCCGAGGACGCAGAACCGGTCGGTCACCTCGTCGCTCGACGAAGGCGGCGTTCGACGAGCCGACCTCGGCGTGGTGGTGGTAGTCGTAGCCCTCGCGGTCGCGGACGTAGCCGGTCAGGCTGGCCGGCAGCTGCTCGCGCGGGTACTTGTTGACCAGGTCGACGACGTGGTTCGAGACGAGCGCCGGGAACCAGCGCGTCCGCTCACGGCCCGAGGTCGCGTGGCCCGACGTAGGCCGCCGCCGCGGCCTGGACCCTGATGGATGCCGGGTCGCGTCCGGCAGCGGCCGCCGCCTCGCGGACCTGGCCGACGAACCAGCGGATGAGGTCGGGGTCGGCCAGCTGGAGGATCAGCCCGTCGGCGACGCGACCGGTCATCGCCAGCGCCATCGGGCCGTAGCCGGCGACCCAGACGGGCAGCGTCCAGCCGGCCGTCCACGGGAAGTGCGAGCTCCGTGCCCTCGTACGTCGATCCGCTCGGCCCTCGACGAGGGCCCGGATGACGCCGATCGCCTCCTCGAGGTTCGCCATCGTGGTCGGCGGCTTGCCCAGGACGCGCCGGGCCGAATCGCCGCGGCCGATGCCGAGGTCCATCCGGCCGCCGCTGATCTCGTCGAGCGTGGCGAGCAGCGAGGCCGTGACCGTCGGCTCGCGGGTGCCGGGTTCGTGACGCAGGTCCCGAGCCGCATCCGCTCGGTCGCGCCGGCCATCAGCGTCAGCAGCGGATACGGGTCGCGCCACAGCACGTGCGAGTCGAACAGCCAGCCGTAGTCGAAGCCGGCGGCCTCGGCCTGCCGGGTCAGCGCGAGCGTGCGCTCGAGCGTGTGATCGGGCTTGAGCGTGAAGCCGAACTGCATGGGTCTTGCCTCCCGCCCCGTCGAATCGAAGCGGCTCGGCCGTCCTCCTCCAGACGGCCGAGCCGGAGGGATGGTAGCGCGTGTCCTAGGGTCGCGTGAGGTCCGCGTACGCGTCGGGCCGGCGGTCGCGGAAGAACTGCCAGGTGTTGCGGACTTCGGTGATCAGGTCGAGGTCGAGGTCGCGGACCAGCAGCTCCTCGTCGTGGGCGCTGCCGAGGTCGCCGACGAACTGGCCGCGCGGGTCGACGAAGTAGCTCTGGCCGTAGAAGTCGTCGTCGCCGATGTCGGCCTCGATGCCGACCCGGTTGATCGTGCCGACGTAGTAGCCGTTGGCGACCGCGTGGCTGACCTGCTCGATCCGCCACAGGTACTCGGACAGGCCGCGCGAGGTCGCGCTCGGGATCAGCACGATCTCGGCGCCGTTGAGGCCCAGCGCCCGGGCGCCCTCGGGGAAGTGCCGGTCGTAGCAGATGTAGACGCCGATCTTGCCGACGGCCGTCTCGAAGACCGGGTAGCCGAGGTTGCCCGGGCCGGAAGTAGAACTTCTCCCAGAAGCCCTTGACGTGCGGGATGTGCGTCTTGCGGTACTTGCCGAGGTACGTGCCGTCGGCGTCGATGACGGCCGCGGTGTTGTAGTAGATCCCGCTGGCCTTGTCGTCCTCCTCGTACATCGGGGCGACGATGACCATGCCGGTCTGCTTGGCGAGGTCCTGCATCCGCTTGGTGGTCGGGCCGTCCGGGATGAGCTCGGTGTAGCTGTAGTACTGGGCGTCCTGGACCTGGCAGAAGTAGGGCCCGTAGAACAGCTCCTGGAAGAGGATGAACTGGGCGCCCTGCTTGGCCGCCTCGTGGGCGTAGCCCTCGTGCTTCTGGATCATCGATTCCTTGTCGCCGGTCCAGGTCGCCTGGACGAGCGCGCCACGGACGGTTCGGGCCATATCGCGCGTGACCTCCATCGGGACGTGCGTGGGGTCGAAGAGGGGAGAGGGTACACCGCGAGCGGGGCCGCCGCGTGCGCGCCGACCCGTGTGCTACTCGTCGGGCAGGGCTTCCGGACGGCGGCGCATGAACCACTCGGTGAACTCGCGGCAGCGGTCGTCGGCGTCGAATCGGCAGACGAAGATGTTGGCGAACTCACGATCGATGCCGGAGCGGTCGTCGGTCAGGTAGCGCGTCCGACCGTGCGCGACGAACGTGTCGCCGTCGACGGCGAGCACCTCGTAGTCGGCCTCCCAGGAGCCGGGCTCGTCCGGGTCGGCGAGCCAGGCTGCGACGACACGCCGCCCGCCCGACGACGGCCTCGCTGAACGGATCGAACGCATAGCGGACGTCGGGGCTGAACAGGTCGCCGATGGCCACCGGGTCGAGGAGCCGCCACGCGTCGACGTAGCGATCGAGCCATGAACGGAACGCGGCGTGGTCCATCGGGAGCCTCCTGATCGCGAGCCTGCGGTCACGGTAGCATCAGGCGCTCATCGCGGTCGCGCGCCCGGCCGCCCGCCACGACGCGGAGGCTCGACATGACCCACCACCCGACCGACGAATCGCGGCTGCTCGACCGCACGGCCGAGATCGCGAGCGCGTATCGAGCCTCGCTCGCGACCCGCCCGGTGGCTGGCCCGGTGGACCTGGCCGCGCTCCGTGCGGCGCTCGGCGGGCCGCTTCCCGACGGGCCGACCGACCCGCTCACGGTCATCGAGGACCTGGCCGCCGCGGCCGATCCCGGGCTCGTTGCCAGCGCCGGCCCGCGCTATTTCGGGTTCGTCATCGGCGGTGGGTTGCCGGCCGCCCTGGCCGCCGACTGGCTGGCGAGCACATGGGACCAGAACGCCGTCCTGTTCGTCGCGTCGCCGGCCGCCGCCGTCGCGGAGGAGGTGGCGGCTGGCTGGCTGGTGGACCTGCTCGGGCTGCCTGCCGGAACGAGCGTCGGGTTCGTGACCGGCGCGACGATGGCCAACTTCACGGCCATCGCGGCCGCCCGCCATGCGGTCCTCGCCCGGGCCGGCTGGGACGTCGATCGAGATGGACTCCAGGGCGCCCCGCTGGTCACCGTCGTCACCCACGAGGGAAGCCACGTCACGGTGGCCGCCTCGCTGGGCATGCTCGGTCTCGGCCGGGAAGGGGACCGCGTCCGCCGGATCGCGTCCGACGACCAGGGCCGGATGCGTCCCGACGCCCTTCGCACCGAGCTGGCCGGTATCGACGGCCCGGTCATCGTCTGTGCCCAGGCCGGGAACGTGAACAGCGGCGCGTTCGATCCGCTCGACGAGATCGTGTCGATCGCCCACGAACGCGACGCCTGGGTCCATGTCGACGGCGCGTTCGGGATCTGGGCCGCCGCCGTTCCCTCGCTCCGCCACCTCATGCGCGGCCACGACGCGGCGGATTCGTGGTCGACCGACGCCCACAAGTGGCTCAACGTGCCGTACGACTCGGGTCTCGTCTTCGTCCGCGATGCCGTGGCGCATCACCAGGCGATGACCCTCGGCGCGGCCTACTACGTCGAGACCGAGGGCGCCGAGCGCGACCCCTACAACTGGGTCCCGGAATCGTCCCGCCGAGCGCGTGGCTTCACGGTCCTCGCCGCCCTCCGGTCGTTGGGGCGCCAGGGTCTCATCGACCTGGTCGAGCGCGACTGCGCGCTGGCTCGTCAGATGGCCGATCGGCTCGCCGCGGGACCCGGCGTCAGGATCCTCAACGAGGTCGTGCTCAACCAGGTGCTCGTCCGCTTTGACCCGACGAACGGCGACGCGGACGCGGCCCTCGGCGACGCCAGGACCAGGGCCGTCATCGAGGCCGTCCAGCGTGACGGGACGTGCTGGCTCGGCGGGACCACGTGGGCCGGCCGGGCGGCGATGCGCATCTCCGTGTCCGGGTGGCAGACGACCCCGGCCGACATCGACCGCTCGGCGGACGCGATCCTGGCCTGTCTCGATGAGGTCGGCCGGCGCGACGGGTGAACGAGGACCCCGACCGCCCGCCGGCGACCGAGGTCCTGAGGCGGCGTGCAGCTCGCCTGGCGAGCCGCGGCTGGGTCAGCTCGCCGGCTTGGTCGACATCCCCGTGTGGAGATATGCCGTGAACCGGGCGGTGACCGCGTGGACGCGGTGGATCCGGACTCCGTTCATCAGCGTGCTGATGGCCTTGCCGTGACCGATGTAGATCCCGACATGGCTGCCGTGGCCCCAGATCACGAGATCACCGGGCTTCGGGTTGGTCCGGCTGGCGAGACCGCGGGCCTTGAAGTAGCGGTACAGCGCGCGTGCCGAGCGAAGGTGGGGGGCTCGGATGCGGGCGCCGTCGCCGGCCTTCCGGTAGGCATAGATGACGAGTCCTGAGCAATCGAACCGGGACGGTCCCATCGAGCCGTAGTGCCATGGATGGCCCAGCTCTCGCTCGGCGATCCGGATGATCTGCTGCGCCTCGGTGCCGGTCGAGGCCGCCGTCGGCGTCGACGGCGCGAGGCTGAAAAGGACGGCCCCCGCGAGGGCGACCGGGATGAACGCTCGTGCGCCCAGATGTAGCGTGCGCAATGGTGCTCCTTCCTGCCAGGGCGTCGCGCTGGGGGGCGCGACGGGCGGTGTCCGCCCCTGTCGGGCGCGCACGGAAGGACATGGCGAACCGGCTGGGCCGGTTTCAGGGGGGAGGAACGACGCATTGGGACATCGTCGGGGAGTGCGGGCTCGGAAAAAGCCGTGCGAGCGGGGCGGTCTTTTCGAGTTGTCCGGGTTCCCGTGTGTCCTGGGGGTCGTTGGCGAGCGCCAGTCTAGACGGGATGCCGGAATCGTGTCAGCGACGCCAATTCCCATCACGGAAGCGCGTAGCATCGGCCCGTGACCCCCACCCCGATCGCCGCCGGCGATCCACTCGTCCTGGTCAATCCGAGAGCCTCGGGGATGATCGACCCGGCCCGGCGCGACCGGGTCGTGTCGGCCGTCTCCGCTGCCGTCCGCGGCCGGACGGGTCGCGTCCCGGTGATCGAGGCCGGCTCGCTGCCGACGATGCGCGCGACGCTGGCAAGCGTGGTCGCCGCCGGGGACGCGCCGTTGATCGTCGCGATCGGCGGCGACGGCAGCGTCCGCGAGGCGGCGGAAGCCATGGCGCACGGCGCACGCGCCCCTGGCGATCGTCCCGGCCGGGACGGGGAACGTCCTGGCGGGAAGCCTCGGCATCCGCGGCATCGGCCCGGCGCTCGACGCCATCCGATCCGGCCCGGCGCGTCGGCTCGACCTCGGTCGTGCCCGCTGGGGACCGCCCACCGAGTCCCACGACAGCGGCGACACCACGGCCGAGCGCATCTTCATCGTCGCCTGCGGGATGGGTCTCGACGCGCGGATCATGGCGGCCGCGGAGACCGAGTGGAAGCGCCGGCTCCGCTTCGGTGCCTATGTCGGGGCCGCCATCCGGGAGCTCGGTCGCCTCGAGTCGTCGCGGTTCCTCATCGACGCCGACGGGGATTCGATGGAGATCGACGGCTACCTGGCGATGGTCGCCAACGCGGGTCAGCTGGTCCCGGGCCGGATCGGCCCGCGACAGCCCATCGATCCGTCGAGCGGCCGGCTCGAGCTCATCGTCCTGGGTGGCACCGACCCGCTGGCGGCACTGCAGGGGGCCGCCCGGCTGCTGCTCGGGACCGGCGACCTGGGCGGCGGCGTCATCCGTCGTTCCGTCAGCCGGGTCACCATCCGATCGGAGCCCGAGCAGCCGATCGAGACCGATGGCGACCACCACCGGGCCGGCACCCTCGAGGTCGAGGTCGTGCCGGGCGCGGTCACCGTGCTCGTGCCCCGGTGAGCGCGTCGGGGGCGAGGTCGGCGCCGTGGCCGCCTGCTAGCCTGTGGACATGACCCAGAGCGCCCGCTCGGTCCGATCGCGGTACCCGCTCGGGATCCTCGTGATCGTGGCGCTCACCGTCGTGCGCTGCCTGTCGATCGTCGCCGCGCTGTTCAAGATCCAGGGCGGTGACCTGGCCCAATGGCTGCGCGACACGTCGCCGCTTCCCGACGCCCCGGACGGCACGGCGGGAGCGGTGATCGTGACCGTGCTCCTCGTCGGGATCCTCGTTGCCAGCCTGGCGACGATCGTCGGCCTGTTCAGCTGGCGACCGTGGGCGTGGGTCCTCGCCATCATCCTGTCGGGGATCATCCTCGCCATCGACCTCGGCTGGTGGTGGAGCGGCGAAGCCCGGTACCTGTCGATGCTGCTCAATGTCATCGCGGTCTTCTACCTCAACCAGCGCGACGTCCGGCTGGCGCTCCACGGGGAGGTGGCAACGTGACCCGCGTCACCGACGCGACCGCCCCGGTCGACGCGAGCCCCGTCGTCGACGCGGCCGACAGTGCCGACATGGACCTGCTTGCCCGCCACGAGCCGATCCTCCGATTCACCGACGGCGAGCTGTTCTTCCCGATGGGCACCGGCCCGTACGTCGAGGAATGCGACCTGCTGACCGGGCCGACGCTCCGCGAAGCCCGCGTCGCCATCCCGGCCGGCGAGCTCGACCTCGAGCGTCTCGCGGCGGTCGGGGACCCGGCCCCGGGCGAAGCCCAGTTCCTCCGCTTCGTGCCCCATCCGCTGAACGCGCTCGAGCTCCGGCGCTGGCAGTCGCGCCCGGAGCATCAGCGCTTCTCGGCGCCGGGCCGGCTCGCACGGGTCGGGCTCGCCGCTCGGCTGGTGGACGCCGGGCTGGTGACCTCGCTCCTGTTGCGCGGGCGGGTGCCGGGTGGCACGGCCGCCGCGGCGTCTGAGAAGTACGACCGGATCCGCGAGCGGGACCCGAAGGTCGTCTATCACGGCCGCGTCATCCGCGAGGGTCCGTGGGTCGTCCTCCACTACATGTTCTTCTACGCGATGAACGATTGGCGCTCCACCTTCGAGGGTGCGAACGACCACGAAGCCGACCTCGAGCAGTGCTTCGTCGTCTGCGAGGCGCTCGACGACGGCGCGCTGCGACCGGCCTGGTTCTGCGCCGCGGCGCACGACGAGAAGGGCGACGACCTGCGGCGCCGATGGGACGACCCGAGGATGGAGACGATCGACGGGCATCCGGTCGTCTACCCGGGTGCCGGCTCGCACGCGACCTACCTCGAGCGCGGCGAGTACATCATGCTGCTGCCGTTCCCCGGCGAGAAGCGGATCCGTGGCGTTCTGGACCTCGTCCGCCACTTCTGGCGCGACACGCTCGCCCAGCCGGACCCGGGCGACCTGGCGGCGAACGCCAAGCGGGCGCTCAGCGTGCCCTTCGTCGATTACGCGCGAGGCGACGGCCTGACGGTCGGGCCCGGCGCGGACGTCGCGTGGTCGCCGGTCCTCATCGGGGACGAGACCGGCTGGGTCGATCGATATCGCGGCCTGTGGGGGCTCGACACGGGCGACCGGTTCGCGGGCGAACGCGCCCCGGCCGGACCGAAGTACACGCGGACCGGCTCCGTCCGGCAGTCGTGGTACGACCCGCTCGGCTTCGCCGGGCTCGACAAGGTGGCACCGCCGTCACGGGCGGTCGCGGTCCTCGAGGCCCGGCTCGCGGAGCTGACCGCGGCGCGCTCCGCCCTGGTGGCGGAGGCCGACGCGCTGGCCATCTCGCTGCCCGCGCTCGACGCCGAGCTCGGGGCAGTCCGCCAGACGGCCGGGCTGGGAGGCTACCGGACCGGTCGGGCCGAGGAGCTGCGGGCCGGCGAGGAGCGACTGGTCGTCGATCCGCGCCGAGGCCGTCGAGCTGGGCACGGCCATCGCCGCCGGTCACGACCGCCTCGCCGCGCTGCGGGCCGGCAAGCTCGACGACCCGCGGCTCCATCTCCATCACGCGTCGGAGCCCGAGCCGCCCGCGGTCACCCGCCGCCGCGCGTTCGGTGAGGCCTGGGCCGCGGTGAGCGTCGGCCTGCTCATCGCCGTGCTCGCGGTCATCGTCTGGTTCCGGATCCTGCCGCCACCGACCGCGATCGTCGTCCTGCTCGGCTCCTACCTCGTGATCGAATCGTTCTTCGACCGCAACATCATGGAGCTCGTGCTCAGGATCACCATCGTGCTGGCCATCATCTCGGCCCTCATCATCGCCGTCGCCTACCTGCGCGAGCTGTTCCTGGCCGGTCTTCTCGCGCTCGGCGTGCTGCTCGTCTTCGACAGCCTCGGCGAGGTCCGCCGGCGCTTCCTGCGCTGACGGGGTCCGGGCGTCGCCGAGACGCCCCCGTTGTGCTGTAATCACCACCCCGCTCGAGGTGCACCGATGGCCATCACGACCGCTCCAGGCTCCATGACCAGCGAGGAGATCGTCGCGCTGTCGCGGCAGCACACGTTCTTCTCATGGTCGGTCCAGGGCGCCCTCGACCCGATCGCCATCGATCACGCAGAAGGGGTCTACCTGTACACGCCCGAAGGCGACCGGATCCTCGACTTCAACAGCCAGCTGATGTCGGTCAACATCGGCCACGGCGATCGGCGTGTGGTCGACGCGATCACCGCCCAGGCGACGAAGCTCCAGTTCGTCCAGCCGGCATTCACGACCGAGATCCGAGCGCGTCTCGGCGCCAAGCTGGCCGAGATCCTGCCGGGCGACATGGACAAGGTCTTCTTCACGCTCGGTGGCGCGGAGGCCATCGAGAACGCCATCAAGCTGGCACGGCACGCGACAGGCAGGCACAAGATCCTCGCCCGTTATCGCGCCTACCACGGGGCGACGATGGGTGCGATGACCCTCACCGGCGACCCGCGCCGCTGGGCGAACGAGCCGGGCATCGTCGGCGTCGTCCGCTACCCCGACACGCACCGTTGGGGAGAGGCGGAGCCCCGTCCCGTGGCCGAGAGCCTGCAGGGCCTCGAGGACGTCATCCGCTACGAGGGCGCCAAGAACATCGCCGCGGTCTTCCTCGAGACCATCGTCGGGACGAACGGGATCCTCATCCCGCCCGACGGCTACATCCAGGGCGTGCGCGAGATCTGCGACCGGAACGACATCCTGATGGTCGCCGACGAGGTCATGGCCGGCTTCGGCCGGACCGGCCGCTGGTTCGCCATCGACCACTGGGGCGTCACGCCGGACCTGATGACGATGGCCAAGGGCCTGACCAGCTCGTACCTGCCGCTCGGCGCGGTCGCCATGCGCCACGAGATCGCCGAGAAGTTCGAGAGCCAGATGTTCTACGGCGGGCTGACCTACAGCAGCCATCCGGTCAGCCTGGCCGCCTCGCTGGCCACCATCTCGGTGTACGAGGAGGATGGCCTGATCGAGAATGCCGCCCGGCTCGACTCGGTCATGCGCGAGCACCATCGCCGGCTCGCCGCGAGGCACCCGAGCGTCGGCGCGACGCGCAACCTCGGCCTGTTCGGGATCATCGACCTGGTCCGCTCGCACGATCCGTGGACGCCGCTGACGCCGTTCAACGGGACCTCGGACGAGATGAAGGCGATCGGGACGTTCCTGCGCGAGAACCACCTCTACACCATGCTCGCCAACAATTCGATCCATACCAACCCGCCGCTGTGCATCACCGACGCCCAGCTGGCCGAGGGCTTCGAGGTCATCGATCGCGCACTCGACATCGCCGACGCCGCGGTCGCCTGAGGCCAGGTCCAGGGCAGAGCCGAGCCGTCGAGCGCCACCGATGACGACCGCCAGCGGGTCCCTGCGCCGGGCGTCCGGCCGGCCGATCGCGGCGTCGACGCCGCGCCACGCCCGCTCGCGGCGACAGCGGATCACCGGTCTGATCGTCGTCTTCGTCGCCCTGCTCGTCCTGTGGGAGGCCGCCAAGTGGCTGGGCGGCGATCCCTGGCGGATCCACGCCACCATCGCCGGGCTGCAGATCGACTACGAGCACGTTCCGCCGTTCGCGTGGCGGATCGCCGACGACCTGTCGCTGCCGCACGTCTGGGACATCGCGCGTGCGTTCGTCGATCCGGCGCAGCGCGGCGGCCCACCGCTGGCGGCCGTCCTCGCCGGCCAGGCGGCATTCACCCTCGCCGAGGCGTTCGCCGGGTTCGTCCTCGGCGGCCTGCTGGGTCTGGCGCTCGGGGTCTTCTTCGTCCACTCGCGGCTGGCCGAGCGGGCGCTCGTCCCGTACGTCGTCGCGTCGCAGACCGTGCCGATCCTGGCCATCGCGCCGCTGGTCGTCGTGGCCATCAAGGCCGATTGGCTGTCGGTCATGGCGGTCGCGGCCTACCTGACCTTCTTCCCGGTCACGATCGCGTCGTTGCGCGGCCTGCGGGCGGTCGACCCGCGCGCGATCGAGCTGTTCCGCTCGTACGCCGCCTCGCGCCGCCAGATCCTCTGGCAGCTTCGCCTGCCGACGTCGGTGCCGTACCTGTTCGCCGGCTTCCGCGTGGCCGCCGCCGCGTCGATCATCGGCGCCATCATCGGAGAGCAGACTGCCGGGGTCTCGTCCGGCCTCGGCAGCGCCATCCTCAACTACAACCAGTACTACACCTCGGCGCCGGAGCGGCTGTGGGCGACGATCGTGATGTGCACGGCGCTGGGCTTGGTCTTCTTCGGCGCCATCAATATCGCCGAGGCCATCGTGATGCGCGGCCGGTACCGGCCGGTGGAGGGGCTGCTGTGACCATCGATCGGACGATCCGAGCCCTCCGCGCCCGGCTCGGACGCCGGTCCTGCCACTGCCCCCGCGTCGATGACGACGCCCGTCGTCCAGGCGACCGGCGTGGGCAAGGTGTTCGGGACGGCCTCTGCGCAGGTCACGGCGCTCGAGTCGATCGACCTGACCATCCGCCAGGGCGAGTTCGTGTCGCTGATCGGGCCCTCGGGCTGCGGCAAATCGACCCTCCTGCGGCTGATCGGGGACCTGACGGCGCCGACCACCGGCACGATCCTGATCAACGGCAAGCCGCCCGGCCGAGCGCGCGAGGACCGCGACTACGGGATGGTCTTCCAGGCACCGGTCCTCATGGACTGGCGGACGATCGCCAAGAACATCGAGCTGCCGCTCGAGATCATGGGCTTTCCGGCCGATGAGCGGTCGCGGCGCTCCGCCGACCTGCTCCGCCTGGTCGAGCTCGAGGCCTTCGCCGAGCGGCACCCGTGGGAGCTGTCGGGCGGGATGCAGCAGCGCGTGGCGATCGCGCGAGCGCTATCGTTCGACCCGAAGCTGTTGCTCATGGACGAGCCGTTCGGGGCGCTCGACGAGATGACCCGCGAGCGGATGAACGCCGAGCTGATGAGCATCTGGCGGCGGACAGGGACGACCATCGTGTTCGTCACCCACAGCATCCCCGAGGCGGTCTTCCTGTCGACCCGGGTCGTGGTCATGTCGGCCCGGCCCGGGCGGATCTCCCAGGTCATCGACATCGACCTGCCGGGCGATCGATCGGTCGAGACGCGCGAATCCGAGCGCTATTTCTCCCTCGTCACCCGCGTCCGCGAAGCACTCCGCCAGCACGAGACGACCGACGAGGTCCTGGGCACGACGGACGCCGAGCGCGTCCGGGCCGAAGGATTGTCGTGACCCAGGGTCGCCGATGAGCCGCTCGGCGGTCCGTGACTGGACCCCGGCCATCGTCGTCTTCGTGGTCGTGCTGGTCGCCTGGGAGGTGTCGCTGTTCGCGCTCGGCGTCCAGTCGTTCCTCATCCCGCGCCCGAGCGTCATCGCCGGCAGCATGGTCACGGAGTGGCCGACCCTCATCAAGGGCGTCCTGTTCACGGGCGCCGAGGCGGTCGGTGGGCTGATCGTCGGGGTCTCGCTCGGGACGCTGGCCGGCCTCGCGACCGCGCGCTGGGCGAGCGCTCGCGACCTGCTGCTACCCGTCGCGATCGGTGCGAGCGCGATCCCGATCATCGCCTTCGCCCCGATCACGCTGAACTGGTTCGGCCCCGAGAGCCTCCTGCCGCGGATGACGATCGTCGCCCTGATGGTCTTCTTCCCGGTGATGGTCAACACCATCCGCGGGTTGACCAATGTGGAACCGGCCGCGCTCGAGCTGCTGTCGTCGTACGCGGCGAGCGACACGCAGACGCTGGTCAAGCTGCGCGGCCCGAATGCCCTGCCGTACTGGTTCACGGCGTTGCGAATCGCGACCACGTTGAGCGTCATCGGCGCGGTGGTCGGGGAGTTCTTCGGTGGGCCGCTGTACTCGCTCGGCATCTACATCACGCTCGAGACCGGGCACAGCCGCTACCCGACCGCATGGGCCGCGATCATCCTCGCCTGCGCCATGGGCATTGGTCTGTACCTCGTCGCGGTCGCGCTCGAGCGCCTGGTGATCCCGTGGCAGGCGGCTCGCGAGATGGCCAGATGAGGGTGGCCCGCGTGGCCTACCATCGAACGCCGGGAGGCACCATCAACCCCCGACCGATGCCCGTCGGTCGACGTGTTCGAGGAGGGATGAACATGGGACTGTCTCGAAAGTTGGCCGCCCTGGCCATGGGAGCCGTGCTGCTCCTGGTCGCGGCCTGCAGCTCATCGGGTGGGGGCGGCGCATCGCTCGCCGTCCTGACGCCGGTCAAGTTCCAGCTCCAATGGGTCGCCCAGTCGCAGTTCGCGGGGTACTACGCTGCGCTCGACCAGAACTACTACCGGGATGCCGGGCTCGACGTGTCGTTCCTGCTCGGCGGCCCGAACGTCAACAACGTCCAGGTCGTCGCGACCGGCGGCGCCGACATCGGGACCGCCTGGCTGCCGAACATGCTCCAGTCGCGCGAGGGCGGCACCGACCTGGTCTCGATCGCCCAGGTGTTCCAGCGCTCCGGGACCCGGATGGCATCGTTCAAGGCGGCCAACATCACCAGCCCGGCGACCATGGCCGGCAAGAAGATCGGCAGCTGGCTGGGCGGCAACGAGCCCGAGCTGTTCGCCGGCCTGACCAAGGCCGGACTCGATCCGACCAAGGAGAACATCATCAAGCAGAACTTCGACATGTCGGGGCTGCTGAAGGGTGATCTCGACGTCGCCCAGGCGATGATCTACAACGAATACGCCCAGGTCCTCGAGGCGAAGAACCCGGCCACGGGCGCGCTCTATGCGCCCGCCGACCTCAACCTCGTCGACTTCAACGATCCCGCGGTCGGGACCGCGATGCTCCAGGACCAGATCTTTGCCAGCGACAAGTGGCTCAAGACCGGCAACAACGCCGACGTCGCCACGAAGTTCCTGCAGGCGAGCTTCAAGGGCTGGATCTACTGCCGCGACAACCCCCAGAAGTGCGTCGACATCGTGCTCTCGAAGGGATCGCAGCTCGGCGCCAGCCACCAGGCCTGGCAGATGAACGAGATCAACGCCCTGATCTGGCCGTCGCCGAACGGCATCGGCCTGCTCGACAAGACGCTCTACGACCAGACCATCAAGATCGCCACGACCTACAAGGTCCTGAAGGCCGCTCCGTCCGCCGACGCGACCCGCACGGACCTGGCCCAGAAGGCGCTCGACGCGCTGGGCTCGTCGGTCGACACCAAGGGCGCGTCCTTCCAGAAGGGGACGGTCACGCTCAAGGAGGGCGGCAACTAGGCCGCAGCCGACTCGTCAACGCAACGGAGGGCCGGTCCGCGAGGGCCGGCCCTTTGGATTCGGCGGCAGGCGTCGCGCGATCCGCGAACGGCGGTCGGGGCGGCGGTTTCGACCTCCGGACATGCGGGCCACGCTTAACGCTTGGACTTCGCCCGGATATCGGTCCCCGATCCGATCCCGCCAGTTCGCAGGCACGCTCGATTGACCGGCTGCGCCCTTCCCTCAGCAGGTAATCGCCGGTGAAGCGCCCCGGATAAGACTGGGGCGCATGAACCCGAGGCCAGCGACCAGGAACCGGCCCGCCGAGACCGAACGCGAAGCCGCCCGACTGACCGATTCGATCGCCATCGCGCTCGGCCGCGGCGTTCGAATCGGTCGAAGCGTCTCCACCTGACTCAGGCTCAGCTTGGCGCTCGGATCGGGATCCATCAGACGGGCGTGAGCCGCATCGAGCTGGGCTTCGGCGGCTCGCGGCCGCTGGGGCTTTGGGTTCGGTGCGGCGTCGTTCTCGGCCAGCCCCTGGCCGTATCCCTTTCGAAGCCGGTCGGCGCGATGCGGCAGCCGATCGATGCCGGGCATCTCCAGATGCAGGAGGCACTGCTGCGAGCGGCTCGGGCCACCGGTCGAACGGCCACGTTCGAACTGCCGACCCGTCCCGCGGACCCGTCCCGCTCGATCGACGTGTGTGTGAGGGATCCACGGCGCCGCGTGCTGGTCATCGAAGAGGCGTGGAACACGTTCGGTGACATCGGTGCCGCCGTTCGGGCAACGAACCGAAAGGCTGCCGAAGCCTCGGACCTCGCGACGACGATCGATGACGGCCCTGCTTATCGAGTCGCGACGGTCTGGGTCGTCCGCGACAACGCCGACAATCGCGAGATCATGCGTCGCTTCCCAGAGATCTTCGCCACTGCCTTTCCGGGGTCATCAAGGGCCTGGGTGCGCTCGCTGACGACGGGCGACGTGCCGCCGGCGCGACCAGGGATCGTTTGGTACGACGCATCCACCGGTCGGGTCCACGAATGGCGGCGTCCAGAACACCGCTGACCTGCATCGGACGGACCCGGTCAGCCTCGGCGCAGCCAGAGCGTGGCGTTCGACGGGCGGATGGTCGCGTCGACCGTGCCGAGCACGTCGTGCCGGATCGCCTCCAGCTCGACCGCATCCCGGAGGCGATTCCCGAGTCGCGTGACCGCCAGGTCACGGTCGACGCCGGCGCGATCGAAGCGGTGGTCGACGATCGCCTGCACGCGTCTGCGGACCGGCTGGAACAGCGCGGCGACGATGAGCGTCGAGGCCGCGATCGCCGGTGTTCCCGACCGGCTCACTTCTGGCAGCACCGCCGCGATCACGGCCTGCGACAGGAGCACGAGCGCGACGAACACGAACCCGAGGATCCCGCTGATGGCCGCGTACCCGATGGTCCGCGAGACGAGCCGGTCGATGTCGTACAGCCGGTAGCGCAGGATCGCGGCGGCCGTCGCGAGCGGCAGGATGGCGCCGACCAGGAGGCCCGACACCGCGCCGCCGATCGGATCGCTGAGGAAGCCCGCCGTCCAGATCACGAGGATCGACGACCGTGAGCAGTGCGCCGTAGGTGAACCATTTCAGCTGCTGGCGTTCGACCCCCTCCGAGCGACGGAACCGGACCGCCATCCCGGCCACCGAGCCGATCATCGCGGCCAGCAGGACGAGCTGCCCGACGGCTTGCACGTTGAAGG
The DNA here is from genome assembly GCA_963813225.1 of uncultured Chloroflexia bacterium. GTDB lineage: Bacteria > Chloroflexota > Limnocylindria > Limnocylindrales > CSP1-4 > SPCO01. The sequence continues at coordinate 1,236,502 of CAWEYB010000001.1, forward strand.
CCGAATTCGATGGTCGGGATCGCTCGGCGGCGGCAGCGTTCAATGCGATGACTCGCTCGAGGGGCAGGCCACGATATGGCCAGGACGGCGACGGCCGGCACGAGCAGAAGGACGAGGGCGACGGCCGCCAGCGCAACGACGGGCCACCAGCGCCGGCGTCGGCAGACGACCATCCGGGAACAACAGGATGCCCAGCGTGCTGAATAGCGTGAACCCGGGCACCCATGCCCAGATCGCGATCGCAGGACAGGAGCGCCTGCCACTGGCGTCGTCGCCGGTCCCGGTCCGGAAGGCGATGATCACGTAGGCGTTCGCGATGAGGTTCAACGATTCGAAGAAGCCGATCGCCAGGTAGACCCATCCGAGTCGATTCGACGGGTCGTGGCGGAGGATCGTCCAGCCCACCAGCGGGAAGGTCAGGCACAGGGCGATGGCGGCGATCATCGTCTGGGTGACGCCGGGCTCGTCGATCTGCGACCAGCCGTTGGCGATCTCGACGGCGATCAGGATCAGAGCGACACACGTGAAGGCCAGCGGGATGATGGTCAGAACGGCCGCCAACCAGGTACGGCCGCGGTGCGCGTCCCGGGTCACGACCGCCCCGCTCGCTCGCCTCGGAGCCAGATCGCCGTCCGCGCCGGCGCCACGGTCTGGGCCAGGACCCGGTCGATCTCGTCCCTGAGCCGCTCGGGGTCGACCTCGTCGCGGAGCCGCTCGGCGAATGCCCGGGCGATCCGGTCACCCTCATAGCGCTCGCGGTCGAATCGGCGGTCCACCGCCGCCTGGACGCGCCGCCGGAGCGGCTGGAACAGCGCGAACACCACGAGCGTGGAGCCGGCGACGGCCAGGGTGCTTGCCTGCGTCATGGTTGCCAGCGCCGCCTCCAGGACCAGGTTCAACCCGCCGAAGACGACGACGAGGACGGCCGTGATGACCGCGTACGCGATCGTCCGCGACACGATGCGGTCGATCTCGTACAACCGGTAGCGCAGGATCGCAAGGCCGACCGCGAGCGGCAAGCAGCCGATCGCGACCAACCCCACGAGCCAGCCGGTGTCCGAGAGCGGCCCGGTGACCGTGACGATGGAGGTGACGATCGCGACCGCTGCTACGGATGCGACCGCCAGGAACCATTTGATCTGCTGACGCTCGACCCCGACCGACCGCCGGAACCGGATGATGAGGTTGACGAGGACGAGCGTGATGACCGGCGGGGCGAGAAGCAGGCTCGCGGACCCGAGCGCCTGGATGATGTCCGAGAGCGGTTGCGGGAGCGCGACCGGGTTGTCGATGCTGCCGAAGTTGCCCATCGGACCGGGTGTGGTCGCGGTCTGGATCGCGCCTATCGAGATGGCTACCAATGCGATCGCGGCGACGATCCGCCAGCGCGGACTCGGCAGGTGGCCGCTCGGGTAGAGCAGCGGCGTGAAGACAGCCAGGAGGCCGACCGTCGGGGTGAAGACCCATCCCGTCAGCCACGCCATCGGGACCATGAGCGGGAGCCTGCCCGGACCAACGAAGTCACCGAGGTCCACGTAGTAGCCGCCGGTCCATGAGATGGCCGTCAGCATGCCGGTGAACAGGAACAGCGCGCCGATCCAGTTCCCCGGTCGCCGCGCGACGAGCACGGCGCCGACACCCAACAAAGAGACGATCAGGAACAACGGGATGAGCGAGAACAGTGCCTCGAACGGACGCCCGTTGACGAGGAAGACGACGTCGACGGCGACGATGAAGACCACCGCGGCAACGCCCACCAACGCGCCCGCCACGGCCAGCGGCGGTTTCCGGGGGGCGGCCATCGGTGTGGTTGCGGTGGTCACGCGCGGTGCTCTCCTCGGGAGTCTCGTTGGCTCCACGATGTGCCAGGCCCGTCCGGAAAACGTTACGGCGTGACGGCGATACTTGCCAGATGCGCGCCCTGATCTTCGACCTCGACGGGACACTCGTCGACACGGTCTACGCCCATGTCTTTGCGTGGCAGCGGGCGCTGCTCGAAGGCGGCCATCCGGTCGACGGCTGGCGGATCCATCGACGGATCGGGATGAGCGGCGGCCTGTTCGCCCGCGCGGTCGCGCGCGAGATCGGTCGCAACCTGACGGAGGCCGAGACCGAGACGCTCCAGCGCCGCCACGGCGAGATCTTCCGCGAGATCCTGCCCGACCGGCGCCCGCTGCCCGGCGCCATCGAGCTGCTGGCGAGCCTTCGCGCGAGCGGGATCGTCCACGGCATCGCCACATCCGGCCGGCGGCCGGAGATCGACGCGTCGCTCGAGGCGCTCCGGGTGCCGCCGGACATGGTCGTGGTCGAGCGCGGCGACGTCCTGCGCGCAAAGCCCGAACCCGACCTGTTCCTTGCCTGCCAGGAGCGCCTCGGCGTCGCCATCGCCGACTGCTACGTCGTCGGCGACGCGGTCTGGGACCTGCTCGCAGCACGTCGCGCCGGGATGCTCAGCGTCGGCCTGTTGACCGGCGGCTACGGCGAGGACGAGCTGCGCGCCGCCGGCGCGTTCCGCGTCTACCGCGACGCGGCGGAGCTGCTCGACTCGCTCGACGAGCTCGGACTGACGCTCACGTCCAGGTGACATCCGGAGACGTCATGGTCCGTAGCAACCGGCACCGGACGGGGTTGAGCCGGCAGGTCAGTCCGTCGGGCGTCGAGGCAGGCGAGTCAGGACGATCCCGCTCAGGAGCAACAGCAGCCCGATCGCTGCCAGGACCTCGCCCGGCTGGACGTCGGTGCCCGTTGCGACGTCGGTCGGTGGTGGGGTCTTGTCTGCGCCCCCCACGCCGCCTCCCGGCGAGTCGTTGACGACCACGATCAGGAACCCGCCAGAGGCATCGTCATCGGGAACGCACTGCTTGATGCCACGGTCGACGCCACAGTTCTCAGGCGACAGCGTGTAGTCGACGAGAACCGGTGGAGCTATTCCGAGGCCGGGTGGCGCGACCGATTCCGTGATCCAGTACGAACCTGCCGATGGCGGTGTGAAGACTGCGAAGCCCGACGTGGCGTCGACTTCGGCCAGGACGGGCGCGTCGTCGCCAGTCGGCTCGTAGACGCCGTCGCCGTCATCTTTCCTGAACTCGAACGTCGCGCCACCGACGATCCTGTCGTCGCTCGTGTCGGCGGTGCCCTGGTCATCCACCTTGGGGACGATGATCGGCGGGTCGACCGGAGGAGTCGGCGTCGGCTCGGCTGAAGGCTCGACCGAGCCTATCGGCGTGGGTGTGGGCGTCGGCGTCGGCGTGGGTGTGGGCGTCGGTGTCGGCGTGGGTGTGGGCGTCGGTGTCGGCGTGGGCGTGGGCGTCGGTGTCGGCGTGGGTCGTGCGGCGTCGGTGTCGGCGTGGGTGTCGGCGTCGGCGTCGGCGTGGGCGTCGGTGTCGGCGTGGGCGTCGGTGTCGGCGTGGGCGTCGGCGTGGGGGTCGCGGTCCCGGTCGCGGTCGGAGTAGGAGTCGGGGTGGCGTGGGAGTCGGAGTCGGAGTCGGCGTGGGCGTCGGCGTCGGCGTGGGAGTCGGCGTGGGCGTGGGCGTCGGCGTCGGCAGTCGGCGTCGGCGTCGGTGTAGGCGTGGGAGTCGGCGTCGGAGTCGGCGTCGGAGCGCTGCAATCGATGATCACGTCCATCCGGCGGCCCGCTGGGGCGGACGTCGAAGCCTTGGGATCGGGCACCACTTCCGCGTGGACGTTGAGGCCGCCGTCGCCGAGGTAACTACCGGGGGCAAGGTGGAATGATGCTTCCCAGGCCTTCGGCCCGATGTAGGCGAAGTCGGGCGGGACGCCGTCATGGCCCGATGAACCGTCGACGAGCTTTTGCGTCTGACCCAGCTTCACGTAGTTGTCGTTGTCGGACGGCAGGATGCTCCAGTTCACGACGGTGTCGACCAGCACGTAGAACGTTTGCGTGGCGCAGTCGTAGCGGCCGTAGACGTGGGAGAGGACGTCCTTCGTCGGTATCCCAGCCTCGAACATCTCCGCCAGGAAATCCTGCGCCGGTGTGTCCCAGTCAGACGCCGAGCCGTCGATCACGATCCCGGCGGGCGTGACCGTCCGGACATCGGGCGCCGCCGCGATGCTGACCGACGGCGCCACCCGCGCAAGCAGGAAGATCGCGACCAGCAGGGCGCCTACGTATCGTCGACGACGCATGAACGAACCCCCCGACTCCTCCATCAGGCTCAAGCAGCATTCGCAACTGTAGTCCGGTCACGCAAGCAGCGAAGGGGACTGGGGTTTCCCGCGGGATCCTGGATGGATTCGCTTTGGTCTCGCGCGGGGTCGGTGTCGCCGGGGTTCGGCGTCGCAGTAGGATGCCGCGATGTCGTCTGCCCCCAACCCCGCATCGCTCTGGCGGCACGCGGATTTCCTGAAGCTGTGGACCGGTCAGACCGTGTCCGAGCTGGGTTCGGTCGTGACCCGGACCGCGATCCCTCTCGTGGCGCTGCTCGTGCTCGGCGCCGGCCCGACAGAGATGGCATACCTCGTGGTCGCCGGCAGCCTGGCGATCCTCCTCGTCGGGCTGTTCGCGGGTGCCTGGGTCGACCGCCTCAGGCGCAGGCCGCTCCTGATCGGCACGGACGCGGTCAGGTCGCTGCTCCTGCTGTCGATCCCGATCGCCTATGCGGCCGGCGTCCTGCGCATGGAGCAGCTCTACCTCGTGACGTTCGTCGAGGGCTGTCTCGGTGCGCTGTTCGACGCCGCATATCCCGCCTATGTGCCCTCACTGATCGGCGTCGACCGCGTCGTCGACGGCAACAGCAAGCTCGCCACGAGCTCGTCGCTGGCCGAGATCGGCGGCCCTGGGCTGGCCGGCGCCCTGGTCCAGCTGGTGAGCGCGCCGTTCGCGATCCTCGTCGACGCGGTGTCGTTCGCCGTATCGGCGGTGTCGCTGATGCTCATCCGTGCCCCGGAACCACCGCGGCCGGCCAGGACGTCCTCTACGGCGATCCGGCAGGAGATCCTCGAGGGATTGCGACTCGTCCGCCACCACCGGGTCCTCCTGCCGATGGCGATGCAGTCGGTGGTCGGCCACGTGGCCGGGTCGTTCTATGGCGTCCTGTACACGATCTACCTCATCGACGACCTGCACCTGTCGCCATTCCTGCTCGGCGTCGTGGTCTCGGCCGGCGGGGTCGGGTCGCTGATCGGCTCGCTGTTCGCCCAGCGCGTCATCCGCAGGCTGGGCATCGGACCGGCGATGATCTGGACGGCTGTCGGTGCCTCGGCGCTCGGCATCCTGACGCCGCTCGCGCAGGGACCGCTCGTCCTCGCCACGGTCATGGTGTTCATCCCGCAGCTCTTCGGCGATGGACTGCAGACGATCGAGGGCGTCGCCGAGATCTCGTTGATCCAGGGCCTCAGCCCGGACCGCGTCCTCGGCCGGGTCAACGCGACCTTCGACGTGCTGTCGCACGGCATCGCCTATCCGATCGGGGCGCTCGTGGCGGCCGCTGTCGCCGGCGTCATCGGCGTGCGCGGCGGGATCGCGATCGGCTGGGCCGGGATGGCGATCTCGATCCTGTTCCTGGTGTTCTCGCCCCTGCCGGGCATCCGAACGATCGCCGACGAAATGGCCCTCGAAGCCGAGGTGCCCGTCTAGTCCGCGCGGCCGGTCCCGAACTGGCGGTCGCCCGCGTCGCCCAGGCCCGGCTGGATGTAGCCCTTCTCGTTGAGCGAGCGGTCGAGCGCGGCGCAGTAGATCTCGACATCGGGGTGGGCAGTCGACACGGCTTCGACGCCCTCGGGCGCGGCGATCAGGTTGACCAGCTTGATCCGCACCGGCTTGACGGCACCCCACTTCTTGAGCACCTCGATCGCTGCCGTCGCCGAGCCGCCGGTCGCCAGCATCGGATCGAGGATCAGGCACAGGTCCACGGTCGCAGAGTCGGGCAGCTTGTTGTAGTACTCGACCGGGCGGAGTGTGCGTTCGTCGCGGAACAGCCCGAGATGCCAGACCTGGGCCGTCGGCATGAGCTCGAGCATCGCGTCGACCATGCCCAGCCCAGCCCGCAGGATCGGCACGAAGCCGACCCGCTCGCCGAGCTCGCTGGCGGTCATCGGCTCGAGCGGTGTCCGGATCTCCAGTGGGCGGACTCGGACGTCGGCCAGCGCCTCGTAGCCGAGCAGCCACGACAGCTCGCGCACGACCTCGCGGAACTTCTTCGGCTCGGTCCGCTCGTCGCGCAGGATGGCGAGCTTGTGCAGGACGGCCGGGTGCTGCGAGACGTGGAGCGTGGGGAAGGACATCGTGGCGCCCATCCTAGCAATCGTCGCGGTATCCTCGCGGTCCCGGTACACGCAACCGGCGCAGACCACGGAGACCGATCGGATCGTGCCCGCACCAGCCGCTCCCGCCAAACCACGATCGGGGCGTTCGCCGGGCCGCGCCACGTCGCGCGGTCGCACGGTGGCGCCGATCCTGGCCCGGCACCTGCGCAACGGCATCGAGGAGAGCGTCCATCGCGGCGACATCGTCGAGACCGACGTCGCCGGGCGGATCATCCGGCAGCTCGGCGACCCCGACCGGGTGGTCACCCTCCGCTCGACGGTCAAGCCGTTCGGCCTGCTGGCTCTGATCGAGGCCGGCGGCATCAAGGCGTTCGACCTCGAGCCGGCCGAGATCGCGATCATGGCCAGCTCGCATTCGGGCGAGGATCTTCACGTTCGGACGCTGCAGGGCCTCTATCGACGCTCGGGCGTCAGCCAGGCCAACCTCGCCTGCGGCTCCGAGGGCGCCCCGCTCGACGAGCTGACGGCAGCCCGGCTGGCCCGCGATGGCGAGAAGGCGGGCCCGGTCCGCCACATGTGCTCGGGACAGCACACGGTCTTCCTGCTCCTGTCCCGGCTGAACGGCTGGGACCCGACCGACTACTGGAAGGCGAGCCATCCGTCGCAGATCGCCTACCGCGCGGCTGTTGCGGCCGCCTACGGGACCTCGCCGCTCAAGCTTCAGACCGCGATCGACGGCTGCGGCGTCGACACGTATGCGTTCCGCCTGCGCGAGGTGGCCCGCGCGTTCGCGATGCTGGCCGACCCTGGCGCGGTCCCGGCCGACGATCCGCGCTCCGCGCTCGCTGCCTCCTTGACGAAGATCCGCGATGCGATGCTCGACAACCCGGAGATGGTCGCCGGACGTCATGACCGGATCGACACGTCGCTGATGAAGGCGGCGCCCGGACGGATCATCAGCAAGGGCGGGATGGAGGCGCTCCGCGGCCTGGCGATCCTGCCCGGCGTCCGGACCGGCACGAGCGTCGCCACGGCGTCGGGGATGGCCATCAAGGTCGAGGACGGCGATGGGTACGAACGGGGCACGTGGGCCGCGACGGTCGAGGCGCTCCGCCAGGCCGGCGTGCTCGACGGCGTCGCCCTTCGAGACGTGGCCCGCTACCACCGGCCGGCGCAGCTCGACCCGCACGGGCGCATCGGCGCCGAGACGGTCGCCGAGTTCGAGCTCGCACCCACGGGCGAGCTCATCGGCTGATGGCGCCCGGACCCGGCGTGGCAGCAGCGGACCGCTGCGAGGCTCGCCTGTCGTGACGCTCGAAGCCGATCCCTATCGCACGCTCGGGCTCGCGCGCGGCGCCACGCTCGACGAGGTCAAGCGCGCATACCGTCGGCTCGCCAAGGCGAACCATCCGGATGCCGCCGGTCCGGCCGCGCTGCCACGGTTCCTCGCGATCCAGGCGGCCTACGAGCAGTTGGCCGAGGGCAAGGTGTCCGGGAATGGCCGCCGGCCGTCGCCCGCCGCGCCGCGCCGGCCGTGGGACGCGGATCCGACGCGGGCAGATGCCACGAAGCGGGCATACGGCAGCCGACCCCGACCTGCGACGCCGGGAGCGGATGGTCCCGCGGCGTCGGGCGGTCGGCCACCCGGGACGGGTGCGGCCGGGACGACCGGGTCAGGAACGACCAATGGGCCGGGCGGGGCCGCGGGCGGCCGGGCGTCGTGGTCGACCCGGACGCGAACGTCCGGGAAGGGTCGCGCGGGCGCCACCGGCCCAGGCTCGACCGGGGCAGGCAGGGCCAGCGCGGGCGCCGCCGGCGCGGGTCAAGCCGGGCCGAGTTCCACGGGACCTGGGCGGCGCGGGAACGGGCGGCGCCGGCGCCACGGGTGGATCGCGCCGCCGTTCCGACCGGCCGTCAAAGAAGGCCACCCTCGGCTCGACCTCGTACGACGGCGTGGACGGTCCGTTCGAGCCCGATTGGGGTGGCGCCAGCTGGTACGGCACGACGAGCGGCACGTACTGGACGCTCAACCCGAAGGAATACGCCGATCCCCGAAAGCACGGGCCGGAATACCAGGCACGTGCTCGGCGGACCGTCCGGTCGTGGCCACCGGGCGCAGCCGCGAACCCGGGCGCGCCCGAGAGCTCGCAAACGGCCGACCCGGGGCGGGCCGGACCGACGCGCCCCGGCACCGGCAGCGGCGCCGAGCCACGACCCGACGACGCGGCCACCGAGCCCGCCGAGCCGGCAGCCGGCCCCACCCACACCACGGCGTCGTGGTGGGACTCGACCGCCGGCCGTGGAGCGGACCCGGACCTCGACCCGGCTCCGGCCGCGCGGCCGGTCACGACCCACCAGCGACCCCGCCGCGAACCCGTCGGTCGCCGCTCCGCCGCCGGATCTCGGACGAGCGATGGCCGACATCGGGCGCGCCCTCACCGACACGCACTTCGGCGGCTGGCGTGGCCGCGTCGTCCGCGCCGTCATCGGCTGGCTGCCGATCGCGATCGGTCTCGGCTGGCTCATCGGCGAGCTGACGGGTTGCAGTCGGTTCGCGGCCACCTGTGATGGCTCGGCCGCCCCGATCGGGCTCGCGCTCCAGCTGGCCGTGCTGGCCGTCCTGCTGGCCGTCCCCGTGCTCGCGTCACTGACGACGATGGCCTCGCTGACCGTCCTGGGCGCCTCGGTGCTGGCGGCGTTGATCCTGTCCGCGACCGGGACCGCCGCGGATGGCGATTCGCGCCGGACGGCGCTCGGGTTCGTCCTGGTGGTCGCCTGGCTGGTCGGGATCGCGGTCGCGATCTGGCGACGGTGGGGCACGATCCCGGCCCCGACGCGTCCCGTATCCTGAGGTCATGCCTCGTCACCACGACCAGCGCGACCTGTCGGAGGCCGCCCAGCAGTACCTCCTCGCGCTGCGCGTGCTGGTGGGTTCGAACGACGAGGATCGGGTGACCGCCGCCCTCGTCGCCCGCCATCTCGGTGTGACCACGCAGGCCGCCAGCGAGATGTTCCGCCGGTTGGTCGCGGACGGGCTCGTCGCCCATGCCGGGGGACGCGATCTCCACCTGACCCAGGCCGGTCGGACCGCCGCCGATGGCATCTTCCGCCGGCACGCCCTGCTGGAGTGGCTGCTGACCTCGGTCATCGGGCTCGGCTGGGCCGAGTCGGATGACGAGGCGATGCGCCTCCAGGGAGCGATCTCGCCACGCGTCGAGGCGCGGCTCGACGAGATGCTCGGCCACCCCGAGACCTGTCCGCACGGCAACCCGATCGACGCCGAGACCGCCCGCCGCCGCCCGGCCGGGACGGCCCTGAGCGAGATGGAGGCCGGGACTGCCGCGACGATCTACCGGATCACCGAAGAGGCCGAGGAGGATGCGGGTCTGCTGTCATACCTCGAGGCCCGCGCCCTGACACCCGGCGCCCACGTCACGATCCTCGCCCGCAGCGAGTCGCTCGATTCGCTGACGCTCGATGGTCCGCGCGGCCGCGCGACACTCGGCCTGCGGCCCGCCGCACTGGTGCGGGTGCTTCCCGGCGAAGCCGACCCGGCCCTCTTCCACCGGGTCCCGAACCCGTCCCTGCGATGAGCGCGCTGCCGCGCGTCCGGATCGCGCCGAGCCCGACCGGCCCGCTCCACATCGGCACCGCGAGGACCGCGCTGTTCAACTACCTGTATGCCCGCCACACCGGGGGCACGTTCGTCCTGCGCCTTGAGGACACGGACCAGGCGCGTGGCTCACTGGCCTACGAGAAGGACATCCTCGATGGGCTGCACTGGCTCGGCCTGCACTGGGACGAAGGCCCCGAGGTCGCCGGGGAGGCCGCTCGCGGGCCGTACGCGCCGTACCGCCAGATGCTCCGGCTGCCGTCCTACGCGGTCGCCACGGAGCGGCTGCTGGCCACCGACCGCGCCTATCCCTGTTACTGCACCGCCGATGAGCTCGACGCCGACCGGAAGGCGCAGGAGGCAGCCAGGGAGCCGCCGCGCTACGTCGGACGCTGTGCTGCCCTCACGCCGGAGGAGCGGGCCGACCGGGTCGCCGAGGGTCGGACGGCGGCCATCCGGTTCCGGGTCGGGACCGGCGTCGTCGCCTTCGACGACATCGTCCGCGGCCTCGTCGAGATCGATGTCTCGAACCTCGGCGGCGACTTCGTCATCGTCCGGGGCGACGGCTCGCCGCTCTACAACTTCACGGTCGTGGTCGACGACGCGACGATGCAGATCAGCCACGTGATCCGCGGCGAGGACCACCTCTCGAACACGCCCAAGCAGATCCTGATCTATCGCGCCCTGGACTACCCGGTCCCGCTGTTCGCGCACCTGCCGCTCATCCTCAACCCCGACCGGACCAAGATGAGCAAGCGCAAGAGTCAGACCGCGGTCTCGGACTACATCGCCGAGGGCTTCGTGCGCGAGGCGCTGGTCAACTACCTCGCGCTGCTCGGCTGGGCGACCGGGACCGAGGAGGAGGTGCTGTCGATCGACGAGATCGTCGAGCGCTTCGACCTCCAGGCCGTCCACAAGGGTGGCGCGGTGTTCGATCGCGACCGGCTGGAGTGGCTGAACGGCCAATGGATCCGGCGTCTCGAGCCGGACGACCTGGTCGATCGGCTGCGCCCGTTCGTCGAGGCCGATCGGGCCGCCGGCCGGATCGACATCATGCCCTCGGACGAGGAGCTGCGCGCGCTGCTGCCGGTGATCACCGAGCGGCTGCCCACACTCGGGTCGATCGGCGACCTGGTGGGCTTCCTGTGGGTGCGCGAGCTGACCTACGATCCCGCGCTGCTCGTGCCCAAGCGCTGGGATGCCGCAACGACGAGCGATGGACTCGTCGCGGCCCGCGCGGTCATCGCCGACACGGGCTCGGTCGCGTTCGAGGCGGACGAGCTCGAGCCGCCGCTGCGCGCCCTGGCCGAGACGCGCGGCTGGAAGGTCGGCGACCTGTTCATGGCCATCCGCGTCGCGGTCACCGGTCGGACGGCGACGCCGCCGCTGTTCGACACCCTGGTGGCCCTCGGGCGGGAGCGAACGCTCGAGCGACTCGACCGCGCCATCGCCGCGCTACAGGAAGGGAGTGTGCCCCGATGACTCACGACGACGTCCAGCACTGGCTCGACCGCTACGTCGCGGCGTGGGACTCGTACGACTCGGCCGCGATCGGAGCGCTCTTCGCCGACGAGGCGGAGTACCGCTACCAGCCGTGGGCGGAGCCGATCGTCGGCCGCGACGCGATCGTCGCCAGCTGGACCGCTGACAAGGACGCGCCGGGATCGTGGGCCGCGCACTACGACGTCTGGGCGTTCGACGGCGAGCGAGCGTCGGCCATCGGTGAGAGCCGCTACCTGAACCCCGACGGCTCGTTCCGGACGCTCTACCACAACCACTTCGCGCTCCGCTTCGACGCCCACGGCCGCTGCGTCGAGTTCGTCGAGTACTACATGGAGCTCCCCGAGAAGCTTCGTCCGACCAGCTGAGCGTCGGCCGCGCGGGCACGCGGGGACCACCGCTCACGAGCGACGGAACCCCGCTGCCAACCGGCCGTTAACACGCGCCCGTATCCTGAGCGGAGATGGCACGAACGATCCTGGTCGTCGAAGACGAGGCAGTCCTGCGCGAGGCGCTCGTGGATGCGCTCGAAGCCGACGGATTCCGGATCGTCGCCGCTGCCGACGGCCGTGAGGCGCTGCTCCGGTTCCGTGCCGAGCGCCCGGACCTCGTCCTGCTCGACCTGATGCTCCCCGAGCTGTCGGGGATCGAGGTGTGCCGGATCATCCGCGCCGAATTGGGCGTCCCGATCGTGATGCTGACGGCCAAGGATTCGGAGCTCGACAAGGTGGTCGGACTCGAGCTCGGCGCCGACGACTACGTGACCAAGCCGTTCAGCCTGCGCGAGCTGTCCGCGCGCATCCGGGCGATCTTCCGGCGCGCCGACCAGGCCGTCGCCGTGGAGACAGCCCCGGCCGTCGTGGACCTCGGACCGGTCCAGGCGGACCTCGGTGGACACCGTCTGCTGCGCGACGGCACCGTCGTGCCGATCAAGCCCAAGGCGTTCGAGCTGCTCGCCTTCCTCATCCGTCACCCGGGCCAGGTCTTTACGCGCGACCAGCTGCTCGAGCACGTCTGGGGGTACGACTACGGCGGCGAGACGCGCACGGTGGACGTCCACGTCCACTGGCTGCGCAGCCGGATCGAGGATGATCCGGGCAATCCCGCGTTCATCCACACCGTCCGCGGTGTGGGCTACGTGTTCCGCCGCCCGGCCTGACCGACCGCCGGGCCCTCAGCTGGCCTTGTGGTACATCCGCTCCATCGCCTCGGCCGCGTCCTCGGCCGCGTCGATCGTGTTCTCGAGGTCGTTGTACAGGTCGCGCCACTTGATGACCTCGATCGGCGCGAGGTCGTCGTGGAAGAGGCGTGCGACGGCCGCCCGTGAGACGCCGTCCGCTTCCTTCTCGAGCCCGTGGATCGCCTCGAAATGGCCCTCGATGTCCTTGAGGCCGTTCAACTTGCCGAGCGCGGCCGCGAGCTCGCTGCCCTGGCCGTCCAGGATCGCGGCCAGCCTGCGGGACTCGGGCGTCGGCTGGTCGATGCCGTAGATGACGAACATCTCGGCCACCGACTGGATCCCATCGAGCACATCGTCGAGCCGTGCCGACAGCTCGTGGATGTCCTCGCGGTCGAACGGCGTGACGAAGGCGTCCTCGAGCCGCTTGTTGATCTCGCGGTCGATCTCGTCGCCTTGCTTCTCGAGGGCCTGGATCGTGGCGATCCGGGCCTCGAGCCGGTCGTATTTGTCGACGAGCTCGTGGAGCGCGGCCGCGGCCTGCGCGATGGTGTCTCCGTCGGCGATGAACAGCTCGAAGAACTTGGGGTCCTTCGGCAGCAGGCGAAAGCTCATCGGTGTTCCTCCGGGCGGGTGCTGAGGCTGCGGCGGTTGCGGCCATGCTGGTTGGGACGGCGATCGGTCGGGCCCGCGGTCGTCATGAAGCGCCGAGTGCGTTCAGGACGATCCACGCCAGGGCAGCGAGGATACCCGCCGCCGGGATGGTCAGGACCCAGGCGACGAGGATGCGGCGGGCGACACCCCAGCGAACGCCGCGGACGCCCTGGCTCGAACCGACACCCATGATCGCGCCCGAGATGACCTGGGTGGTCGACACCGGTGCCCCGAAGTGAGCGGTCGTCAGCAGGATCGACGCCGCCGTCGTCTCCGCCGCGAAGCCGTGGACCGGCTCGAGCTTGGCGACCCGCTGGCCCATGGTTCGCATGATCCGCCAGCCGCCGACCGCGGTCCCGAACGACAGAGCCGTGGCCGACACGATGATGACCCAGGTCGGCACCACGACCGCCGGGATGACGCCCGCCGAGAACAGCGCGAGGGTGATGATGCCCATCGTCTTCTGGGCGTCGTTCGAGCCGTGCGCGAACGCCATGAACGCCGCCGAGAAGACCTGCAGCCGCCGGAACCGCCGCTCCATCGGCTTGCGCTTCGAGCCGCGGAAGACCCAGTACAGCGTGAGCATCAGAGCGAACGCGATGGCGAAGCCGAAGACGGGCGAGGTGAACATCGGGATCAGCACCTTGTTGACGATCCCGTTGACGTTCAGCGCGTCGGTCCCGACGGCGATGACCGTCGCCCCGAGCAGCCCACCGATCAGCGCGTGGCTGCTCGAGCTCGGCAGGCCGCGCTGCCAGGTGATGAGGTTCCACGAGATCGCACCGATCAATGCGGCCGCCACGATGGCCTGGGTGGTCGTCTGCTCGTCGACCAGGCCGCTGCCGATGGTCGTCGCGACCGCCGTCCCGGCGAAGGCGCCGATGAAGTTGAATGCCGTCGCCATGAGGATGGCCCAGCCGGGCGACAGGGCACGCGTCGCGACCGAGGTCGCGATCGAGTTGGCGGTGTCGTGGAAACCGTTCGTGTAGTCGAAGGCGACCGCCAGCAGGACGACGAACACGAGCATGGCGGTCACGCCAGTGATGGACGGCACTCCGATCGATGCGGCTCTGGGCATTCGCCGCGGCCAGGCGTCCGGGCGCGGGACATCCATGGTACGTCCACCGGGCTTCGGAGACGGACGTTGACCCGGCGATAAGAGAGCGTTGATGCCGGCGGCGCATCGTCTGGACATGCCGAGCGTCGCTCGCCGATCTCGATCCGGATCCGCGGGGGTGGGCCGGACCGGGAGGATGCGCCGATCGGCCTCAGGCCGCCGCCCGGGGTGCTCCTCCCAACGGGTGGCGCCGAACGAGTCGCGCCAGCGCCAGCGCCCCACCGGGCACTGGCGCTGGACGCCCTCGCCGTCCTCCGCATCCTCCGCGACCATCCCCGCGACGCTGGCTCCTGGGGGGAGCCGGCGTTCGCGCGGGAGGTCGACGCGATCCGCCACCAGCTCGACCCGATCCGGACTCGGCAGACGCTCACCGACTCGTACAGCCGCGAAGGGTTTCGGATGGGCCCGCCGACCGAGACCTCGCGTCCCCCGACCGGGCGACCGACCACGGTCGCGTACGCCATCCGGTGGCTCGAGCTCGGTGACGGCATGCAAGCGGCCTCCGTGGACAAGTCTCGTCGGCGACCGCGGCTGACACGCTCGAGGAGCCGCGCCCGCTATCCTTCGCGGATGCGCCTCTCCCGACCTGTTCTTCACGACCCTGCGCGACGACCCGAGCGACGCCGAGATGCCGTCGCACCGTCTGCTGCTGCGGGCCGGCTATGTCCGCCAGCTCGGATCGGGCATCTATTCGCTGCTGCCGCTCGGCAAACGCGTCAACGACCGTGTCGAACAGGTCATCCGCGAGGAGATGGACCGGATCGGGTCGCAGGAGATGGAGATGCCGGTCGTCCACCCGGCCGACGTGTGGCGGGCGAGCGGCCGATACGACGCGATCGGTCCCGAGCTGGGCCGGTTCAAGGACCGCAACGGCCGCGACATGGTCCTGGCGATGACCCACGAAGAGGTCGTCGCGATGCTGCTGGCCGACATCGTCCGGTCGTGGCGCCAGCTCCCGATGATGGTCTACCACTTCCAGACGAAGTGGCGCGACGAGCCCCGCGCCCGCGGCGGCCTCATCCGCGTCCGCGAGTTCGTGATGAAGGACGCCTACAGCTGCGACCGCGATGAGGCCGGCCTCGACGCCAGCTACTGGGCGCAGCACGGCGCCTACGTGCGGATCTTCGAGCGCCTCGGCCTCGACACCATCGCGGTCTCGTCCGACGTCGGGATGATGGGCGGCAGCCAGGCGCACGAGTTCATGGTCCTCAACCCGGCCGGCGAGGACGTCCTCGTGCTGTGCGAGGCGTGCGGGTACGCCGCCAATCGGCAGGTGCGGTCATCCGTCACGCGGCGCCCCCGTCCGAGGAGCCGCTGCCGCTCGAGGAGGTCGCGACGCCCGGGCACGACGACGATCGCCACGCTCGCGGCGTTCCTCGGCGATCGGACCCGAGCGGACCGCCAAGGCGGCCTTCTTCACGACCGGCGACGGCCGGCTGGTGACGGCGATCGTCCGCGGCGACCACGAGGTCAACGAGACCAAGCTGGTCAACGCGGTGAAGGCGACCGGTGGCTTCCGGCCCGCGACCGTCGACGAGATCAAGGCGGCCGGGATGGAGCCGGGCTACGGCTCGCCGATCGGCGCCCACGACACGGTCGTCGTCGTCGACGAGCTGGTGGCCGCGTCGGCCAACCTCGTCGCCGGCGCCAACCGCGAGGGCTTCCACTACCGCAACGTGAACGTCGGGCGCGACTTCACGCCCGACGTCGTGACGGACCTCACGAACGCCCAGGAAGGCGATCCGTGCCCGACCTGCGGGCAGCCGGTCATCCTGCGCAACGGCATCGAGGTCGGCAACATCTTCAAGCTCGGGACCAAGTACACCGACGCGTTCGGCGCCACCTATCTCGGTGAGGACGGCGTGGCGCATCCCGATCGTCATGGGCTCGTATGGGATCGGCGTCGGGCGCAACGTGGCCTGCATCGTCGAGGCCCACCACGACGAGAAGGGGATCGTCTGGCCGGTCGAGGTGGCCCCATACGCGGCGCACCTGGTCTCGATCGGCGGCGCCAAGGAGCCGCGCGTCAACGAGGTCGCCGAGAGCCTCCATGACCTGGCGGCGACCGCCGGTCGCGAGATCCTGTGGGACGACCGAGAGGAATCCCCTGGGGTCAAGTTCACCGACGCCGAGCTGCTCGGCATGCCCTGGATCCTGACCGTCAGCCCGCGATCCCTGGCCGCGGGCGGCGTCGAGGTGACCGAACGTGCCACCGGTGAGCGCTCGACCCGGCCGATCGAGGACGTCGAGGAGATGCTCAGAGGCGGTTGAGGTCCTCGGGGACGTCGTTGGCCAACGCGTTGCGGACCTCGGCCAGCTGCTCCTGCGTCAGCGTCGTGCCGTCGAGCGCGATGACGGCGTCGCTGCCGGGCCCCTGCTCATCGAGGAGCGCCTCCGATGACACCTCGTGTCCCGTCATCGGTTCCTGCTCGACGTCGATCCGCCCGATGGCGAAGTTCACGCCGGGCGGGATGGACGCCGCGATCGAGATCTCGTTGATGCGATACGGCGAGCGCTTCTCGCGGAGCGATGAGTTCGTCATCTCCTGCAGCGCGGTCGCCTTGATGATCAGGTCGGCCAGGACGCCCGGGTCGATCCGCTCGACGACGGTCGACACGCCACGCCGGGCGGCGCCCATCGCGGCTCGCGCCTGCTGGCCCAGCTTCTCCTGCGTGGCCGGGTCCTGAGCAGTGTGACTGACGGCGCCAGCGGCCTCGGTCGCCCTGGCCCGGGCCTGCTCCGCGGCGTCCGCCGCCGCTTCCTTGGCACGTTGGATGAAGCTCATGCGCCGAATATAGCGGGCGCCCGCCTCGCCGACCACTAGGATTTCATCCGTGCCACCACGCCCGACGCTCCCGTCCGACGACCTCTATGCCCGCCTCGAGATCTCGATCGACGCCAGCCCGGAAGCCATCGAGGTCGCCTGGCGATCACTCCTCCGCCAGCACCACCCCGACATCGCCGGTCCGTCCGGGTTGGAGCGCGCCAAGCGCATCAACGTGGCGCATGACTGGCTCAGCGACCCGGAGCTGCGCACGCGGTACGACCACGAACGCGGGCTGCGGCGCTCGCTGCGCGAGACCGGCGGCCGCGATCCGCGCGATGAGGGACGCCCCATCCGCGACGAGGGGCGACCGGCCCGCCACGCCGCCGCGCCCCGCCCGGCCGACCCGGCCGAGGAGATGGCCCTCTTCCTCGACCGCGTCGCGACGCTCGAGCCCGACGAGGTGGATCGCCTGGCCTGCGCCGAGCCGCCCCCGATCGCGTTCGGGGCCACGATCGCCCGGTTCCTGCCGCCGGATCGTCTGGCCGCGCTCGAGGCGGTCGAAGCCGCCATCGCGACCCGCCTCGACCCGGAGGCCGCGGCACGGCCCGGCGTGCGCGACGCGGTCGAGGGCTATGCCACCGAGCTCGTCCTCGGATCGTTCCTCGACGACCTCCTCACGGAGCCGTTCCGTGACCGGGCTCGCGAGCGGCTGACCCGCGGCTGGGATGCGGCCGTCGGCCAGCCGCGCTACGGACCGAACGGGGACGCCGTCCGCGCGCTGCTGGCCCGCCTCGCGGGCGCTCGACAAGAGCGGTGTCGGCGCACTCGCGGCCACCGCCCGGCGTGCCGGCTACGGCGAGGGCGGCAGCGGCGAGCCCGACCCGTGGCCACCCGACCGGTCGCCCGACGACGATGAGGCGCTCCGCGTGTCCTCGCTGCTGGCCGCGGCCGATGCCGCCGATGCGGTCCCGGCCGGTCTCGCGGACCGGGCGACAACGGTCCGTGCCCGCTGGTCCGCAGCCCGGCTCGCACACCTGCTGGTGCTGCGTCACGCGTTCGCACCGCGGACGTTCGCGTCGCTCACGCGCATGTGGCGCCCGCGATTCCTGCCCGACGACCGACCTGCGCCGCGGGTGCACCGGCCTGGCCGCGGCTGACGGCCGGTAGGGTGGGCCACACCGTGCCGAGCGCCTGTGCGATGCTCGCTCGGTGGAGCCGTGGCTGGTCGCGATCGTTGTCGTCGGGGCCGTCGTCGGCACGGCCGCCGCGGCCGGCATCGCCCTGCGGACCAGGCGCAGCCTTGACCGGATCGCCATCGAGGCCGGCGTGCCGCCCGGTGGGGACCCGACGTCGGCCGTGACGGGGCTGCGCGACCGGGCGCTCACGGCCGAGACGTCGGCTGCCGCGGCCGAGGTCGAGCGGGATGCCTTCCTGGGCTCGCTCGCGCAGGGAGTCCTGGTCATCGGCGATGGCCTGCGCATCACCCAGGCGAACCCGGCCGCCCACGTCCTCCTCGACCGTGCCCCGGGCACGCTGGTCGGCCGGACGCTTGATCGAGGTCTTCCTCGACACCGGGGTCGAGGCCATCGCGGTGGGGGCGCGTTCGACCGGCTCGTCCACCGGCGAGGTGGCGGTGGCCGGCGCCGACGGACCGAAGCTGTCGATCCGCGGACGTCGGATGCCGGCGGGGACCGTCTGGCTCGTGCTCGAGGACGTCTCGGAGCTGCGGCGCCTCCAGCAGATCCGGACCGAGTTCATCGACAACCTGTCGCACGAGCTGCGCACCCCGCTCACGACGGTCAGCCTGCTGGCCGAGACGCTCACCCGCGAGGCGGAGGCGGCGGGTGATGCCGATCCCGCGCCGGATGCGCGAACGGATCGACAACATCGAGGTCGAGACCGGGCATCTCGTCCAGATGGTCAGCGAGCTGCTCGACCTGTCGCGCATCGAGAGTGGGGGAGCGCTGGGCGCGCTCGAGCCGGTCGACCTCGGTGCGCTGGCCGACGTCGTCCGTCGGACGGCTGCGCCTGTTCGCCGAGCGCCAGCGGGTGACCCTCGCCACCGACGTCGGGCACGCCAGCTGCCGGCCGTCCACGGGGACGAGGACCGGCTCGGACAGGTCCTGATCAACCTGCTGCACAACGCGGTGAAGTTCAGCCCCGACGGCGGGGAGGTCCGCGTCTCGGTCCGCGCGGTCGGCGACCAGGTCGAGGTGGCCGTGGCCGACCACGGGGTCGGCATCCCGCGGGCCGCCCAGGCCCGTATCTTCGAGCGGTTCTACAAGGTGGACCGGGCCCGCGTCCGGGGCGAGGCCGGCGGGACCGGGCTCGGACTGGCGATCGCCCGCCACATCATCGAGCAGCACGGCGGCCGGATCTGGGTCGAATCGACCGAGGGTATCGGCAGCACGTTCTCGTTCGCCCTCCCGGCCGCGCCCGGACCTGCCTGACCGACCCACGCCGCGAAGGAGCCCGATGGATCGCCTCCACGTCGCCACGCTCAACATCCGCAACCTGGCCGACCGCTGGTTCGAGCGCCTGCCGCTCCTGCTCGCCGACATGGCGACCCTCCAGCCCGACCTGCTGGGGCTCCAGGAGGTCGTCTACGTGATGCAGCAGGACCGCCTCATCGGCGCGGCCGGCGAGGGTCGCTATGGGTCCGTCCGCGCCTGGGCCGGTCGGCCCGAATACGGCAACAGCCTGCTGGTCCGCGAGCCGCTGGTCGCGCGCGACACCGACCGGCTCGATCTCGGGCTCGCCCGGTCCGCGCTGCGTTCGGTGGTCGACCTGCCGGGAGGCACCTCGGTCCTGGTCGCGGTCACCCACCTCCACCACCTCACGCCGGACGACGTGCTGCGGGACGAGCAGACGGCGGCGCTGCTGGCCTGGCTGGCCGACTCGCCACGGGCCGACGCCGCGATCGTCATGGGCGACTTCAACGCCGACCCGGCGGAGCCCGCCCCGGCGCGGATGCGTGACGGCCGGGTTCGTGTCCGCGTACGAGACCGCCAACGGCGCCGAGCCGGCCATCACCTGGCCGTCCGGCCTCCAGGCTCCGGCGATGGACACCGACGGACCGCCGGAGTGCCTCGACTACATCTGGGTCCGCGGCGCGGTCCGGGTCGAGTCGGCACGGCTGCGCTTCGACCGGCCTGATCCGGAGGATCCGACCATCTACCCGAGCGACCACCTGGGCATCGCCGCCCGTCTCGAGATCGGGTAGGGCCGTGGCGACCCGGACCCTCCGCCTGGCGCATCGCGGCGACTGGCGGCACGCCCCCGAGAACTCCCTTGCCGCGTTCACCGCCGCCCTCGCCGTCCCGGCCTGCGACGGTCTCGAGTTCGACGTCCGTCTGTCGGCCGACGGGGTCCTCGTGACCTGTCACGACGACACCCTCCTCCGGACGCACGGTCGGCCCGATCGCGTCGACACGCTGTCGGCCGACGCCTGCGAGGCGATCGGGGTGCCGATGCTGGCGGACGTGCTGCGGGTCGTCGGGACGGCGGCCGTTCCTCGACATCGAGCTGAAGGGCGACCCCGGCCCGACGATCGTCGAGGTGCTCGCGGCCGGACGCGGCCCCGACCTCGAGAACGCGGTGATCTCGTCGTTCGAGGCGGCCGCGCTCGAGCGGGTCACCCACCTCGCGCCGGCATGGCCGCGCTGGCTCAACTCCCACACCCTGACCGAGCTCGACATCGCGGCCGCCCTCGCGCCTCGGGCTGCCGGGGCATCGCGGCGCAATGGCGCGCGCTCGATGCGCGGTCGGTCGCGATGGCACAGGCGGCCGGCCTCGAGGTCGCCGTCGTGGACCGTCCGGCGCCGCCCGACATTCGACCGTCTCGAGCGGCTCGGGGTCGTCGCCGTCTGCGTCGAAGCGGCGGCCCTCGACGGCTGATCGCGGCCCTGGCGTGCCGAGCCGCCACGGACCCTATCCTGCCCTTCACACGACACGGAGGCATCGGTGGCTGACAGCGCGGACCTGGTGATCGTCGGGGCGGGGACGATCGGCGGCTGGGCGTCGGTCTTCGCCGCGGCCGACGGCCCGGGCCGGGTGGTCGTCCTCGAGCGTGGCCTGGTCGGGATGGGTGCCTCGTCGCGTGCCGCCGGCATCGTCCGGGCCCAGGGCGGGACACCGGCGACGGTGGCCCTCGGCCGCTGGTCGATCGACTTCTACCGCGGCCAGGCGGCCGCCTACGGCACCGATTCAGGCTTCCGCGAGCTCGGCTACCTGATCCTGGCGGTGACCGAGGACGACGAGCGGGCTGGTCGCGAGCGGGTCCGCATGCAGCAGGCCGCCGGGCTCGATGTCGCCTGGCTCGACGCCGCGTGAGGCCGCCACGACCGCCGTGACCCTGTCGCCCGAGCGGCCATCGCGGCGGGAGCTACGCGGCCGGCGACGGCGCGATCGACCCGCCACGGAACGTCCGCGCCTACTCGCTCGCGATGCAGGCCGCGGGCGTGGACCTGCGCGAGCGGACCGCCTTCCGGGCACTCCGCACGACGCCCACGGCCGATGGCGGCCGGCGGGTCACCGGCGTCGAGACCGACCACGGCACGATCGACACCGAGCGGGTCATCCTGACCGGCGGCCCGACCCTCCGCTCGGTCGGCCGCCTGGCCGGCGTCCGCATCCCGGCCGGGGCGGCGCGCCACACGGTGGCGGTCCTCGAGCCGGACCCAGCCTTCGACGTCGAGCGCATGCCGATGGTCTTCGACATCGGCGCGGGGCTCTACTGGCGGCTCGAGGAGGGCGGCCTGCTGTTCGGCTGGAGCAACCCGGACGAAGTCCCGGGCGAGGCCCGGGCGATCGACTGGGCGTTCTACGACGTGATGCCGCGCGCGGCTGTCTGCCCTGGTGCCCGGCGACCCGCGACCTCGGGCTGCGGCGGATCTGGGCGGCGACCATCGACTTCACCCCCGACCACCTGCCGATCGTCGGGCCGGCCGTCGATGAGCACGGCCGGCCGATCGCGGGCGTCACGGTCGCCTCGGCCGGCGGCCACGGCATGATGTGGGGACCCGGCGTCGCCCGCGTCGCGACGGACCTGGCCCTCCGTGGCCAGACCTCGCTGATCGACGCCGCCGAGCTCGGTCTCGACCGGTTCGACGAGGCCGGTCGAAGCCGCCTGGCGCCGACCCGATCGCCCTCCCGTTCCCGGCCTCGGCGGCCGGACCCGACACGTCAGCGGAGACGACCTGAAGAGACCGATCGGCGATTTGTGCTTCTCTCGTACAAACCAGGGGTGATAGATTTCACGACACGAGCCGGGGGTCGTCGCCAATGATCCGCCCCGAGCAGGCAATGGAGGGTTGGGCGATGGTCGATGGCTTCTTCTCCGAGGTGACGGGACCGATCCGCTTCGGTGGCCTCGACTCCACGGACCCCCTGACGTTCAAGGTCTACGAGCCCGACCGCGTCGTCCTCGGCAGGCGGATGGCGGACCACCTCAGGATCGGCGTCTGCCTGTGGCACTCGTTCGCCTGGGACGGCCGCGACATGTTCGGGATCGGGACGCTCGATCGACCCTGGCTCGACCCCAGCGCCGAACCGATGGCAGCCGCCCGCCAGAAGATGGCCGTCGCGTTCGAGTTCATCGAGAAGCTGGGCACGCCGTACTACTGCTTCCACGACCGCGACGTCGCGCCCGAGGGCGCGTCGTTCGCGGAGTTCCGCGACAACCTCGACGCGCTGACCGACGACGCGCTCGGCTACCAGGCCCGGACGGGCGCCACGCTCCTGTGGGGGACGGCCAACCTGTTCACCCACCCCCGCTATCAGGGCGGCGCAGCCACGAACCCCGACCCCGAGGTCTTCGCGTACGCCGCGGCCCAGGTCAAGCACATGCTCGAGGTCACGAAGCGTCTCGGTGGCGCGAACTACGTGCTGTGGGGCGGGCGCGAAGGCTACGACACGCTGCTCAACACCGACCTCAAGCGCGAGGGCGAGCAGCTCGCCCGCTTCCTGCACCTCGTCGCCGAGCACAAGCACCGCATCGGCTTCGAGGGCACCCTCCTCATCGAGCCGAAGCCGATGGAGCCGACCAAGCACCAGTACGACTACGACTCGGCGACGATCCACGGCTTCCTCGTCCGGAACGGCCTCGAGGACGAGTACCGGCTGAACATCGAGGCGAACCACGCGACGCTCGCCGGCCATTCGTTCCATCACGAGGTGGCCTACGCCGTCGCGAACGGGATGCTCGGCAGCATCGACGCGAACCGCGGTGACCCGCAGAACGGCTGGGACACCGACCAGTTCCCGAACTCGGTCGAGGACCTGGCCCTGCCGATCTACGAGATCCTGAAGGGCGGCGGGCTCGAGACCGGCGGGTTCAACTTCGACGCGAAGCTGCGCCGCCAGAGCTCGGACCGGACCGACCTGTTCCACGCCCATATCGGCGGCATCGACACGCTCGCCCGGGCGCTGCTCGTCGCCGCGGACCTCCTGGAGAGCGGGACCCTCGCGGGGCCGCTCGAGGAGCGCTACGCCGGCTGGAACGGTCCGCTCGGCCGGGCCATCCTCGACGGCCGGGAAACGCTCGTGTCGCTCGAGGCGAAGGTCGCGTCCGGCGAGATCGACCCGAGTCCGGTGTCGGGCCACCAGGAGCTGCTCGAGAGCCTCGTCAACCAGCGCATCTGGGCCGCCGAGCGCGAACCGATCGAGACGGGCGCCGGCCGCTGACCGTGGGGCTCGTCCTCGGGATCGACGTCTCGACGACCGCGACGAAGGCCGTCCTGATCGACGAAGCCGGTCTCGTCGTCGGCGTCGGCGAGCGCCGAGTACACGTTCGAGACGCCCCGGCCGCTGTGGAGCGAGCAGGATCCCGGCCTGTGGTGGGACGGGGCGATCGCGGCGATCGGGGGCGTGCTGACGACGGCCGGTCGCTCCGGGTCGGACGTCGTGGCGATCGGCCTGACCGGCCAGATGCACGGGCTCGTCCTGCTCGACGCGTCGGATCGGGTCCTCCGGCCGGCGATCCTGTGGAACGACCAGCGGACCGCCGCCGAGTGCGACGCGATCCGGGCGGCGGTCGGACCCGAGCGGCTGATCGAGGTGACCGGCAACGACGCCCTGACCGGCTTCACCGCCCCCAAGCTCGTCTGGGTCCGCGACCACGAGCCCGAGGTGTGGGCCCGGGCAGCCCACGTCCTGCTGCCCAAGGACTACCTCCGGCTGCGTCTCACCGGCGAGCACGCGCTCGACAAGGCCGATGGCGCGGGCACGCTGCTGTTCGACCTGGCGGCGCGCGACTGGTCGCCGGAGGTGCTGGCGCGGCTGGACATCCCGAGATCGTGGCTGCCACCGACGTTCGAGGGGCCCGAGGTCACCGGTGTCGTCAGCGCCGAGGCGGCCGCGGCGACCGGGTTGCGTGCCGGGACGCCGGTCGTCGCGGGCGGCGGCGACCAGGCGGCCAACGCGGTCGGTGTCGGGGTCGTATCGCCCGGGACGATGGCCCTCTCGCTCGGGACGTCGGGGGTGGTCTTCGCCGCCACCGACCGGCCGTTGTACGAGCCCCACGGCCGCGTGCACGCGTTCTGCCATGCCGTGCCCGGCCGCTGGCACATGATGTCGGTGATGCTGTCGGCGGCGGGCAGCCTCCGCTGGTTCCGCGATTCGCTGGCGCCGGGCGTCGAGTTCGGCGACCTCGTCGAGATGGCCGAGGCGGTCCCGCCCGGGAGCGACGGCCTGTTCTTCCTGCCGTACCTGACCGGCGAGCGCAATCCGCATCCCGATCCGCTCGCGCGAGGAGCGTTCATCGGCCTGACCCTCGCCCACGACCGGCGACACCTCACGCGAGCCGTGCTGGAGGGTGTCGCGTTCGGCCTGCGCGATGGCCTCGACCTGATGACGGCGGCCGGGATGGCGCCGCCGTCGCGGATCCACGCGTCGGGCGGCGGGACGGCGAGCCCGCTCTGGCGGCAGATCCTGGCGGATGTGCTCGGCGCGGAGATCGCCACGGTCGAGACGACCGAGGGCGCGGCCTACGGCGCCGGCCTTCTGGCCGGGGTCGGTGCCGGCTGGTGGGGGAGCGTCGACGCGGCGACCGAGGCGGTCGTCCGCGTCACGCCGGTGGCGTCACCGGGCCCAGACGCGGCGATCTACGCCGAGCGTCACGCGGTCTATCGCGACCTCTACCCGGCATTGCGCGAGACGTTCCCGCGGCTGTAGGCGCCGGCGGGCTCGCCGCTCTGCGGGGCCGTGCTAGCCGCGCAGCTCGATCTCGGCCAGCTCCGTCTCGGTGACCTCGCCCGGCTTCTTGCCGAGGATGATCATCCCGAGCACGGCGTCCGCGTCGACCTCGTTCTTGTTCACGGTGTCGACGATCCGGCCGTGGTACATGACGCTGACCCGGTCGGACAGGTCGAACACGTCGTGGATGTCGTGGCTGATGAGGAAGATGCCGATGCCGTCGGTCTTCAGCTGGCGGACCAGGTTCCGCACCTGCGCCGTCTCGGCGGGACCGAGCGCAGCCGTGGGTTCGTCCATGATCAGGATCCTGGCGTTGAAATAGACCGCCCGGGCGATCGCCACGGCCTGGCGCTGGCCGCCCGACAGCGACTTCACCGGCTGGGCGAAGTTCGTGAAGTTCGGGTTGAGCCGGCCCATGATCTTGCGCGTCTCCGCCTCCATGCTGGAGTCATCGAGCGAGCCGAGGCGGGTCGTCTTCTCGCGGCCGAGGAACATGTTCCCGGGGGCATCGATGTTGTCGGCGAGGGCCAGCGTCTGGTAGATCGTCTCGATGTTGTAGGCCTTGGCGTCGCGCGGGTTCTTGATCGACACCGGCTTGCCATCGACCAGGATCTCGCCGCTGTCGGCCGGGTGGGCGCCCGACAGGACGCGCATGAGTGTCGACTTGCCGGCGCCGTTGCCGCCGACGAGGCCGATGACCTCGCCGGCATGCAGGTCGATGCTCACGTCGCGCACGGCATGCACGCCGCCGAAGGCGACATTGATGTTCCGCATCTCGACGAGCGGAGTTCGGACAGCCTCGCTCACGGCCTTGCCCTCCAGCTCGCTCATGAGCCGCGCCTGCGGTTCAGGGTGTCGAGGCCGACGGCGAGGATCAGCACGATGCCCGCCACGACGTTCTGGCCGGGCGAGTTCACTCCGAGGAAGCTCAGGCCATAGGCCAGGGACTGCATCACGAAGGCGCCGAGCACGGCACCTGGGATGGTCCCGATACCGCCCGCGAACGACGTCCCACCGACCACCGCGGCGGCGATCACGTAGAGCTCGTAGCCGCTCCCGATGTCGAGGGTCGACCCGTTGAGCCGGGCGGCGGCGATCGCCGCCGCGAACGCACACAGGACGCCCATGAGCACATAGGTCTTGAGGATCGTGAAGCGGGTGTTGATACCGGCCAGCTCGGCCGCGTCGGGGTTGCCGCCGTAGGCGTACACGTAGCGGCCGAACCGCCGGCGGGTGGCGATGAAGGTCATGACCAGTGTCACGACGACGAGCAGCACGATGGGGTACGGGAAGCCGACGGGGATCTGCAGGCCACCGGGTGGCTGGGTGATCCCGTGATCGGTCGCGTACTGGGTGGCGAGACCCTTCGGCCAGAACGCGTTGTTCGCGAACCAGGCAAGCCCGAGCACGATGACGATGCCGACGCCACCGAGGAGCACCTCCGCCCACATCGGTCGCGTCGGGAACCCGTAGCGGCGACGCTGGCGCCGGCTGTTGTAGAGCAGGCCGACGATCGCCACGCATCCCACGATGCCGAGGATCCATGTGATGAGCTCACCGACAGAGCCGAGAGCCCCGCCGCCCATCAGCTGGAACGTCGGGTCGAGGCCGATCACAGCCGCGCCGTTCGACTGGTACCAGACCAGGCCGCGGATCGACAGCAGTCCGCCGAGCGTGACGATGAATGACGGCACGCCGATGTAGGCGATGATGAAGCCCTGGATCGCGCCGACGCCGGCACCGAGCCCGATGCCCATGGCCAGCGCCAGGACCCACTGGAACGGGACATCCGGTCCGAGCCCGAAGATGCGCGGGAACCAGTCGGTCATCCAGATCGCGTAGCTCATCGCGATGAGCCCGACGAGCGACCCGACCGACAGGTCGATGTTGCGCGAGACGATCACCAGGACCATGCCGGTGGCGATGATCGCGATGCCCGCCGCCTGGACGGCCATCGTGATCATGTTGGTCGGCTGGATGAGCGTCCCGCCGCTCAGGATGTTGAACGTGACGAGGATGAGGACGAGGGCGATGAGCATGCCGAACAGCCGGAGGTCGATCTCCGTCTGCGCGAAAAGGCGACGTATCGAGGCGCCAGCGGGTGGCTGGGCCTGGGTCTGAGATGGGACCGGTGCTACATCGGCCACGTTCGCCACGGCAGCCCTCCTTGACCAGGGGCTGAACGAACCCTGCGCCCCCGGGGGACCCGGGGGCGCAGGTGATACTCGACTAGGAGGAGGCCGTTACTTGCAGGCCGCCGGCGCCGTGGAGGCGTCGACGCCCTTGCAGAGCTCAGCCTTGGTGATCTGCCCGCCGTCGATGACCACCTGGAGGTTGTCCGCGGTGATCGGGGTCGGCTGCAGGGTGAACGAGCTGACGGTGTTGCCGCCCGGCGTCTTGAACGGCACGGCCGTCAGACCCGCGGTCGGGGCGACCGTCGGGTCGATCAGGCCGTCCGGAAGCTTGAGGCTGGCCATCTGGCCGCCGTTGCACAGCGCGAGCGCGGCCGCAGCGGCGGTCTTGCCCAGCTCGTTGGCGTTCTTCCAGATGTCGACGTACTGCTTGCCCTGCGCGAGGTTGTTCAGGTTGGCGGTGTCGCCGTCCTGACCGCTGAGGGGCGGATAGCCGTACGACTTCCCGGTGAGCGCGCCGACGACGCCGAGCGCGGTGCTGTCGTTCTCAGCGAGGATCGCGTCGATCTTCGTGTTCGCCGAGACCGCCGAGTCGATGATCGCTTCCATGTTCGACTGGGCCTTCTCGGTCTTCCAGGCGTCGGTGTAGGTGCCGTCCGCCGGACCGATGATCTTGATGTCGCCCGAGGCGACCTTGTCCTTGAGCCCGGCCTGGTCCCAACCCGCGGGCAGGAAGGTCTTGGCGTTCGGGTCGGCCGGATCGCCCTTGATCAGGACGTAGTTGCCCTTCGGGACCTTCTTGATGATCGCGTCCGCTTCGGCCTTGCCGACGCCCGTGTTATCGAACGTGATGTACAGCGTGCTCGGGTCCTCGATGAGGCGGTCATACCCGATGACCGGGATGCCCGCAGCCTTGGCCTTCGCCACTGCCGGAAGGACCGCCTGGGGGTCCTGCGCCAGCACGATCAGGACCTTGGCGCCCTTCGAGATCATCGTGTCGATGTCGGTCGCCTGCTGCTCGCTGCTCAGGTTGGCGTCCGCATCGATGTACGTCCCGCCGGCGCCTTCGACCGTCTTCTGGATGTTCGGCTTGTCGTGCGCCGCCCAGCGAGGCTGCTGGAAGTTGTTCCACGACACGCCGACGGTGCAACCGGCTCCGCCGGAGCCGGCGGCTGCCGCGGATGACCCGGCGCTTGCCCCGGCACTTGCCGCGGGACTGCTCCCACTGCTGCTACAGGCCGCCGCGATGATCGCAACGGTGCCTATGAGCAGCCCGAATCGTCGATTCATTCCTGTCTCTCCTCCTGTTGAACCTTTGCTTCCCTCCCGGAAATGGCGCAGGTGTCCGGCTAGGCTACCACCCTTCTGTCTCGAAAAACGATGTCGATACGCGGGGCGGGTCGACGTCGATCCGACCCTCCATGAGACCGCTCCGGCTGCGATCCATCACGCCGTCGCCAGCTCGAGCCGGGCCCGTCGTGGGGACAGCCAGCCGGCCGGGTCGGCCAGGAGCGGCTCGAAGGCGAGCTCGGCGGCTCCGAGCAACGGAGCATCCTCGCCGAGCACGGCCGGCACGATGCGGACCAGCCCGCGCGGAGCGGCCAGGGCGCGTCGATCCAGCTCGTGCTCGATCGTCGGGCCGACGAGCGAAAGGGTCCGCCCGAAGATCCCGCCGAGCACGATGAGCCGCGGGTTGAAGATGTTGACGAGGCCCGCCAGCCCGATCCCGAGCCAGCGTCCGCCATGGTCGAGCGCGCTCAGGGCGGCCGGCACCCCGGCCTCCGCGTCGCGCAGCATCGCATCGACCTCCGGGCGCCCGCCGCCCGGTGGCCGGCCGGCCATCCGCAGCAGCGCGGACTCGCCCACCTCTGTCTCCCAGCAGCCGATCGAGCCACACCGACACGTGGTCCCCGTCGGGTTGACGGGCATGTGGCCGACCTCGCCGCCGTAGCCGGCCGCGCCCGTCAGCGGCCGGCCGTCGACGATGATGCCGCCGCCGACGCCGTACTCGCCCGAGATGAACAGCACGTCGTCGTAGCCGACGGCCGCGCCGCGTCGGAACTCCACGAGCGCGCCAAGGTCGGCGTCGTTGGCCACCGAGATCGGGACGTCGAGGCCGAGCGCGGCCGTCAGCGCGTCGCCCAGGGGCGTGTCGCGCCAGCCGAGGTTCGGCGCGAGCGAGACGACGCCGTCGCTGCGGCGCACGACCCCGACGATGGCGACGCCGACGCCGACCGGGATCTCGCCGGCGGGGCGCCGAGCTCGGAGGCCGGACGCCATCTCTGCGAGGTCGGCTGCGATGCCGTCGACCCCGGTATGGCCGGCGGGCCGGTCGACGCGGACCCGCTCGAACACCTCGCCACCGAGGCCGACGACCGCCGCCGCAAGGGAGTCGACCGCGATCTCGAGGGCCAGGACGACGGCGCCGTCGGGATCGATCCGGACGACCGGAGAGGGCCGGCCGGGCGTGCCCTGCGGCTCTGCTCGCTCCTCGATCACGAGGTCGGCCGCGGCAAGCTCGCCGATCAGCCCACGGATCGCACTGCGGGTCAGGCCGGTGCGGGCGACCAGCTCGGAGCGGGATGCCGGACCGCCGAGGTGGAGCTCACGGACGATCGCGCTCAGGTTCGAGCGGCGAACCGTCTCGCTGCGCTGACCGACCGCCTCCAGCCGCATCGTCACCGGATTTGTGTTCCTTTCTTTCAAACGTTGTGACACACTCCACCTCACGAGGCGTCCGTGTCAAGAGGCACGCGCGACGTGAGCCTCCGTCGGGGTTTGGCCACGAATGACGAACCTGCGCTGGGGCATCCTGTCCACCGCCGATATCGGCCGACGGAAGGTCGTGCCCGGCCTCCTCAAGGCCGCGCGCTGCGAGGTCGTGGCGATCGGGTCGCGCGACGTCGTCCAGGCTCGCCGGGTGGCCGACGAGCTCGGCATCCCGACGGCCCATGGCTCGTACGAGGCGCTGCTGGCCGACCCGACCGTCGACATCGTCTACATCCCGCTGCCGAACCACCTCCATGCCGAATGGACGATCGCCGCGGCGCGTGCAGGGAAGCACGTCCTGTGCGAGAAGCCGCTGGCGATGGACGCCGCGGAGGCCGAGCGGATGCTCGATGTCTGCGCCACCGAAGGCGTCCGGCTGATGGAGGCCTTCATGTACCGCCTCCACCCGTCCTGGGAAGAGGTCCGCCGGTTGGTGGACGGCGGCCGGATCGGGCGCCTGCTCGCCGTCCAGAGCTGGTTCTCGTACGCGAACGACGACCCCGCGAACATCCGCAACCAGCTCGACGCCGGCGGTGGAGCGCTATACGACATCGGCTGCTACACCATCAACCTGTCGCGGATGCTGTTCGGCGCCGAACCGCTCGGCGTCAGCGCTGCGGTTGTCCGGGAGCCCGGCAGCGGGACCGACGTCCTGACCAGCGCGATCCTGGCGTTCGACGCCGGGACGGCGACGTTCATGGTCTCGACGCGGCTCGAGCCGGATCAACGCGTCCACGTCTATGGCACCGACGGCCGGATCTCGATCGAGATCCCGTTCAACATCCCGCCCGACCGGCCGACGCGGATCTTCGTGACGGCCGGCGGCGACCCGCCGGTCGCGCCGGAGACCGAGACGATCACGTTCGAGGCGGCCGACCCGTACACGGTCCAGGCTGAGCGGCTGGCGGCCGCGATCCTCGACGGCCTGCCGACCCCGACGCCACCCGAGGACGCGGTCGCCAACATGCGGGTGATCGATCGTGTCTTCGCGGCCGCCTCCGGCGGCGCGTCCTGACGGTCTTGGGTATCCTCCCGCCGGGAGGGAGCGGACCCAGGCCGTCACGCGCTGCGCCCCAGAGGAGCATCGGATAGACCCCAGATGCAAGAGCCCGGTCGACGTCCCGACCGCCGCCGACCGGCCCGGACGGTGATCGTGTGACCAGCCGGCGCATCGCGGTGGTCGCCGTCCTCGTGATCGCGGTGATCGTCGTGGCCGGCGCCGGCTGGGCCGTGACCGGCGGTCTTCGCGCGGTGACATCCGCGCCTGCGCTCGGGACGCCCCACTTCGTCGACGTCACGGCACAGACGGGGGTCGACGTCACCTACGACGGCCCGTACCCGTTCGCCGTCGGCGGTGGCGTGGCCGTCCTCGACTGCGACGGCGACGGCCGGCCGGACCTGTATCTCGCCGGCGGCGCCGGCCCGGCTGTCCTCGAGCGCAACGACACGCCGCCCGGCGGCGCACCGCATTTCACGCCCGTCCACGATCAGGCGGCCGACCTCACGGACGTGACCGGCGCCTATCCGCTCGACATCGACGGCGACGGGCTGACCGACCTCGCGGTGCTGCGGATGGGCGGCAACGTGCTGCTGCGGGGGCTCGGTGGCTGTCGGTTCGAGAGCGCCAACGAGGCGCTCGGGTTCGACGGCGGAGACCGGGTCACGATGGGGTTCAGCGCGACATGGGAAGGGACGGCGACGCTGCCGACGCTCGCCTTCGGCAACTACGTCCTGGACGCCGACAACCCGGACCCGGACCACCTGTGCGCCGATAACGTGCTCGTCCGGCCCGCCGCCGACGGCGCGCATTACGGGGCGCCGACCCCTCTCCTCCCGTCGTGGTGCGCCCAGTCCCTGTTGTTCAGCGACTGGGACCGGTCGGGACGACGCGACCTCCGGATCAGCAACGATCGGCAGTACTACAGCGACCTGTCGGATGGACAGGACCAGCTGTGGCGGATCGCGCCCGGGGAGGCGCCGCGGCTCTACACCTCCGATGACGGATGGGTCCCCGTTCGGCTCAACGGCATGGGGATCGCGAGCTACGACGTGAACGGCGACGGATACCCGGACGCCTACCTGACGAGCCAGGGCGCGAATGTCCTGCAGACGCTCCTCGATGGGCCGTCGCACCCGATCTTCCGGAACATCGCCCTCAAGCTGGGGGTGGAGGCCACGCGTCCCTCGTTCGGCGGCGACCCGCTGCCGTCCACCTCGTGGCATCCGGAGTTCGCCGACGTCAACAACGACGGGTTCGTCGACCTGTTCGTCTCGAAGGGCAACGTCGGGACGCAGGAGGGCTACGCGACGAAGGACCCGTCGGACCTGTTCATCGGCGGCCCGTCCGGGACGTTCACCTCGGATGCCGAAGGGGCCGGGATCGCGAGCTTCGCCCGTGCGCGGGGCGCGGCCCTGGCCGATCTGGATGGCGACGGCCTGCTCGACCTGGTCGTCGCCAACTTCCAGGATCCGGTCCGGATCTGGCGCAACGTGGGATCGGGAACGGCCGCGGCGCCCGTGCCGATGGGCCACTGGATCGGCGTCAAGGCAAGCCAGCCCGGCCCGAACCGCGATGCGATCGGTGCGTGGCTCGACATCGCGACCGGCGACACGACGACGCATCACGAGCTCACGGTGGGTGGCGGGCACGTCGGCGGCCAGTCGCTGCCGATCCACGTCGGCCTCGGCACGGCGACGACGGCACGCGTCCGCGTCACCTGGCCGGATGGGGAGGTCGGGCCCTGGATCGATGTCGCGGCGGACCAGATCGTCGAGGTCGCACGCGGCGCGTCCACGGCAACGCCGTGGCCGTCCGCTCGGCCATGATGTCGGCGTGACGACCGGAACGCGAACCGCGCGGCTGGCCGAGGTCCCCCTGCCGGACTTCGGCATGCCCGACCGTGAGCCCGTCATCCCGGCGACGATCCACGCGGCGCGACTGGAACGCCTCCGCGAGCGTGGCGACCAGCGCGGCTACACGCACCTGCTGGTCTACGCCGATCGCGAGCACAGCGCCAACCTCGCCTGGCTGACCGGCTTCGACCCGCGCTTCGAGGAGGCCATCGCGATCGTCCGGCCGGGCGTCCAGCCGCTGGTCCTCGCCGGCAACGAGTGCTACGGCACGGCCGGCGCCGCGCCGCTCCCCATGCGTCGCGAGCTGTACCAGGACCTCAGCCTGCCCGGACAGCCCCGCGATCGGTCCCGGACGCTCGCCGCGATCCTCGCCGACGAGGGGATCGGCCCGGGTGCCCGCGTCGGCGTGATCGGCTGGAAGTCGTTCGCGGATCGGTCACGGATCGAGATCCCGGCCTATGTCGTCGACGAGATCCGGGCTCTGACCGGCGTCGGCGGGCTGTCGAGAACGCGAACGACCTGCTGATGGACCCCGAGGGCGGCCTGCGCACCGTGGCCGAGGTGGACCAGCTCGCAGCGCTGGAGTACGCCGCGTGCCAGACCTCGACGGGGATCCGGCGCCTGCTCCTTGGCCTCGAGCCCGGGATGACCGAGCGGGAGGCCGTCCGGCTGCTCGACTGGAACGGCATGCCCCTGTCGTGCCACCTGATGCTGACCGCGGGGCCGCGCGCGAGGTTCGGACTCCTCAGCCCCGGCGACCGGCCGATCGAGCGCGGCGACCCGTTCACCGTGGCGTTCGGCGTGTGGGGCGCTCTGGACTGCCGGGCGGGCTTCGTCGTCGAGGATGCCAGCGAGCTGCCTGGCGGGATCGCCGACTACGTCGAGAGGCTCGTCGCGCCGTACTTCGAGGCGATCGCCGCGTGGTACGGCACGCTGCGCGTCGGCGCGACCGGCGGCGACGCCTACGCGGCCGCGATGGCTCGCCTGAGCGACCCGTTCTTCGGCATCTTCCTCAACCCCGGTCATCTCATCGGCCTCGACGAGTGGATCGACTCGCCGTTCCGCGCCGGCTCCACGGTCGAGCTGCGATCGGGGATGGCGTTCCAGGTGGACGTCATCCCGGCGACGGGCACCGACTACTTCACGACCAACATCGAGGACGGGATCGCGCTCGGCGGACGCCACCCTGCGGGCCGAGCTCGCGGCCGCCCACCCGGACGCCTGGGCGCGCATCCAGGCGCGCCGCCGGTTCATGCGGGAGTCGCTCGGCATCGAGCTGCACGAGGACGTGCTGCCGCTGTCGAACCTGGCCGCGCACCTGCCGCCGTTCCTGCTCCGACCCGATCGGGCGATGACCCTCGTCGGCTGAGGGCAGCGACCTCGCTCAGCAGCAGCCGGTGCCGCCGCAGCACGACCCGTCGGCGCTGACCGGCAGGCCGCGGACCGGGCCGGGCAGGCTGACGGGCCGCATGTCGGAGGCCGTCCAGCCCGCGGGCTTGGTTGCGCGGATGATCGCGCCGTGAAGGCCGTCGCCGACCGCGTGCGTCGGCGTGACGGCCACGTCCGTCAGCCCGACGCCTTCGAGGCCGGCGCGATACTCGGCGAACGACAGTGCTCCGGCGATGCAGCCAGCGAAGCTGCCCCGAACCGCTCGTTCGGCAGGAGTCAGGTCGTCGTCCGAGACGACATCGCTGACACCCATCCGGCCGCCTGGTCGCAGGACTCGGGCGATCTCGGCCAGGACGGCCGCCTTGTCGGTCGACAGGTTGATGACGCAGTTGCTGATGACGACGTCGACCGAGGCATCGGGGAGGGGGATCGCCTCGATCCGGCCCTTTCGGAACTCGACGTTCGCCGCGCCGGCCTCCGCGGCGTTGCTACGCGCCAGCTCGAGCATCTCGTCGGTCATGTCGAGGCCGTAGGCGAAGCCGCTTGGACCGATGCGGCGGGCCGACAACAGGACGTCGATGCCGCCGCCCGACCCGAGGTCGAGCACGACCTCGCCCTCACGCAGCTCGGCGACTGCGGTGGGGTTGCCGCAGCCCAGGCTGGCGAGGACCGCCGCGTCGGGGAGTCCGGCGCGGTCGAGCTCGCTGTAGAGCACGTCGCCGAACCCGGCACCGGCGCTCGGGCCGCAGCAGCCCGCGGCGTCGGTCCCCTCGGGGGCCCGGTCGAGCACGGTACGAGCGGCTTCCGCGTAGCGAGCGCGAACCTCGTCGACGAGAGACTCATCCGCCGTGGGGGTCACCAACAGATCCGTCATCGGGGTATCTCCTCGGTCGTGGGGGCTATCCGGCGTCAACAGGCTGCGCAGCCGTCGATGCACGGGTTCGTCATCGGAGAGCGCGCCGAGCGCCAGCCGCGAGCGAAGGCGAGACTCGGGCGGTGGGCGTGTCGCTCCGGCTCGGTCGCCGGCTCGACCGGGGCGTCGAGGGCACGCATCCGGCCGCTGTCGTCGCGGCGAAGTTCCTGGAGCGGGCTACCGCTCATCATCCACGAGGCGATGAAGTCGTACATCTCGAGTTCCCTTCGCTCTATCGACGCCCATCGATATTACGCTTGTATATCGACCCTTGTCAATATCGATGACCACCGATATAGTGCGACCATGACTCCTGCGCGAACACGCGACCTCGATCCCGACATCCGCCTCCTCGCCGCGCTCGCGGATCCCGCGCGCCTCGCGATCGTGCGCGAGCTCGCGGGCACCGAGACGTGCGCCTGCGACCTGACCGACTGCTGCGGCGTCGCCCAACCGACGGTCTCGCATCACCTCCGGGTCCTGCGCGAGGCCGGCATCGTGACCTCCGAACGACGCGGCCAGAACATCTTCTACCGCCTCGATCCGAGCGCGGCCAGGCGCCTCGGCGCGATCGCCGGATCGCTGCTCCCGGGCGGGCTGGTCCCTGCCGCCGACCTCGTCGCGGGGCGCCGGGCGACCGGCACCGCGGCAGTCGCAGGCCGCACGGACGCCTAGCCCCGGCACCGCGCCGGATGGCCACCTGCAGCGGTCGGGAACTCCGTCCATGTTCGCGTCGTCGACCCGGACCAACGTCCTGGCGCTGACCCTCGCTGCAGCGTGCTGGGGGATCGGGACGGTGGTCAGCAAGCGTGCGATCGACGAGATCCCGCCGCTCACCCTGCTCCCGATCCAGTTGGCGCGTCAGCCTCGCGGTCCTGGCGGTCCTGATGCGCTGGCGCGGGCTCCCGTTCAGGGACCCGTCCGCCTCGCCCATCCTCGGCCGGCTGGGCATCCTCAACCCGGGTCTCGCCTACGCGCTCAGCCTGCTCGGTCTCGTCTCGATCACGGCCAGCCAGTCGGTGATGATCTGGGCGATCGAGCCGCTCATCATCCTGTTCCTGGCCGGCTGGTTCCTGCGCGAACGGATCGGGACGTCGCTCGTGGTGCTGTCCCTGGTCGCGCTCGGCGGGCTCGTCCTGGTCATCGGCCGACCGGACGGCACGGGGAGCATCACCGGTGTCCTGCTGACGATCGCCGGGGTCGTCTGCTGCGCCAGCTACACGGTCGTCACGCGACGCTGGCTGGTGACCGCGTACTCGACCACGCAGGTCATCGTCTCGCAGCAGGCGCATGCCATCGCGTTCGCGCTGGTCCTCGTCATCGCCGTGTGGCTCCTTGGCGGCTCTCCGTGGCCAGACCATGTCACCCCGGCGGGGTGGGCGAGCGCGATCGTGTCGGGGATCCTGTACTACGCGGTCGCCTACTGGTTCTACCTATCGGGCCTGCGACACGTGCCGGCGTCCCTGGCGGCGGTCTCGTTCTACCTGATCCCGATCTTCGGCGTGGCCGGCGCGTCGGTGCTGCTCGGCGAGCGTCTGGATCCGAGCCAGTGGGTGGGCGTCGTCATCACCCTCGCGGCCGTGATGTTGATCACGCAGCGCACGAGCACGGAGCCGGCTGTTGCGACCGACCAGCCGATCGCGGTCGAGGCCTGACCGCCAGATCAGCGTCCCGGCTTGAGCAGGTCCGGCGGGACGAGCCAGCGGAGTGTGCCGGTGCCGGGTCGGAGCGGCGGCTCGATGTCGACCCTGGCGAGGGCGCCCTTGCGCATCGGCAGGCCCGTCGCACCGCACAGCTCGGCGAGGAGCTCGCTGAAGTCGGGATCGTGACCGACGACAACGGGTCGAGCCGGGGCTCCCGCATCACGAAGGACCGATCCCAGCGCTTCGGCATCGAGCGCACCCGCGAGCCGCTCGTCCACGGCGACCGGGATCTTGAGATGGCCCGCCACGATCTCGGCCGTCTGCGCGGCCCGGACCTTGGGCGAGGTGATGACCGCGTCCGGCGAGAAGCCGACCCCCGCCAGGAATCGTCCCAGCCGATCGGCCTGCTTCTGGCCCTTGTCGGACAGCGGGCGCTTGGCGTCATCGTCATGCCAGGCCATCGGGTCGCCGGCATCCGCGTGGCGCAGGAAGTGGAGCTCGATCACGTCTCGGACAGGGTACTGCCCCTGAGGCGCAGGAGATCGGCGTCGCTTACGACGATCTCACTCACCGCGCGCCGCGCAGGCCGCGGTAGACCAGGGCCCCGCCGACGGCGCCGATGACCGGCGCGGCGACGTAGAGCCACAGGTGGGCGAGGTCGCCCGAGACGAGAGCCGGGCCGATCGAACGCGCCGGGTTCATCGAGGCGCCGCTGACGGGTCCGCCGACAAGGGCTCCCAACGCCACCGTGCCGCCGATGGCGAGCGCGGCGGCCTGTCCGACAGCGCGGATGTCTGTCGCGACCGCAGTGATGACGAGCATCAGGAAGAAGGTGAGCACGGCTTCCCAGACGAACGATTGGAGGTCGGACCCTGCGGGCTGCGTGACACCGAGATCGACCTCCTGACCCAGGGTGACAGCCAAAATGAGAGCCGCGGCCGTCGCTCCGAGCACCTGCGCCGTCGCATACGTGGCGACTTTCGACCATGGCAGATGTCGTCCGACGGCGAAGCCGATCGACACGGCGGGATTGAAATGCGCCCCCGAGATATGACCGAGGGCATAGACCATGACGGCGATCACTAGGCCGAAGGCAAGTGCGACGGCCGTGGGCGGCAGCCCGTTGGCGATCGCCCCACAACCGAAGAAGACCAGGGCGAACGTGCCCAGGAACTCGGCGGCGATGGCCCTCAAGCGACGGCTGGTCGCCGCGGCCGATCGGCGGCGCGGAGCGCGACCTCGATGAACGGACGAAGCCGGGCCGAGACCTCCGTCTCGGTGCGGCGGAATGCCTCCAATCTCTCCTCGTCTGAACCCTCGACTTCGGATGGATCGTCGAGTCCCCAGTGCAGGGTGTTCGTGGATCCTGGAAACACCGGGCAGGTCGCTCGGGCGCGATCGCAGACGGTGATGACGTAGTCGAACGTCTGGTCGAGGAACTCGACGATCGACTTGCTGCGGGCGCCGCTCCAATCGATGCCGGCCTCCCCAAGGACACGGATCGCGTGCGGATTCACGCGACTGACCTCGGTCCCTGCCGAGAAGACTTCAAAGTCATCGCCGCCATATCGCTTGAGCAATGCCTCGGCGATCTGGCTGCGGGCCGAGTTGTGGGTGCAGACGAACAGGACGCGGATGGGATCGGCGGCCACGGGGCGCTCCTTCCTGGGGGCGCGGCCGGCGGCCGCGATAGTCGATTCGAGATCCAGCAGCTCACCCTCGAGGCGATCGAGATCGCCTCGCTGGCGCTCGATGGCGTGGCGTTGATCGGCCAGCAGCGGCGCGAGGTCGAGATCGATGGCGCCGCGCTCGAGGCACAGCCGCGCGAGGCGGCCTGCGTCCTCGGGGGCAAGACCGAGCCGACGGAGCGATAACACAAGTCGAAGCCGGGCGAGGTCGACCTCGTCGTACTGGCGGTATCCGTTGGACTCTCGCGGCGGCGCGGGCAACACGCCTTCCTGCTCATACCAGCGAACGGCGGACGCCGCGACACCTGCTCTCTTCGAGAGTTCAGCGATCTTCATGACGAGAGCGTAGACCTTCGAGCAACTCGAAGGTCAAGACCCTATCTAGGCGCGCGCCCGCTTGCTCAGGGGTTCAGGTCCTCCACGTCGCCGGTCACCAGGTAGACGACGTCCTCGGCGATGTTGGTCGCCCGGTCGCCGATCCGCTCGATGT
Source organism: uncultured Chloroflexia bacterium (assembly GCA_963813225.1). Lineage (GTDB taxonomy): Bacteria > Chloroflexota > Limnocylindria > Limnocylindrales > CSP1-4 > SPCO01. The sequence continues at coordinate 1,275,625 of CAWEYB010000001.1, forward strand.
AGTGCGCGGCGATGATGATCCGGGTGCCGCGCTCGACATGTGCCGGGTCCTGGCGCATGAGCTCGACGACCTGGTCGAAGGTGGCGTGGTAGAGCCGGTCGATCTCGTCGTCCTGGACGGCGACCTCGCGGGCCTTGACGGCGTCCGACTCGACGAGCGCGAGCAGCACGCCATGCACGAGGGCGGCTGCCCGCTCCGCCATCTCCGGCAGATGGAGGTACTGCTTGAGCGGCGGCTCCGGCGCGAGCTTGATGACCGCCTTGGCGACCGACGCCGCATGGTCGCCCATCCGCTCGAGCTCGTAGGTGACGTGATCCAGGGTGAGCAGGTAGCGCAGGTCACGGGCGACCGGTTGCTGGGTCGCGATCGTCACCGAGATCAGGCGCGAGACAGCCCGCTGCGACTCGTTGATGATCGCGTCGCCCTTGATGACCTCGAGGGCGAGCGAGGCATCGTGGGCCGTCAGCGACCGGCTCGCCTCGCGGATGGCCGTCTCGACCAACGCGCCCATCCGGAGCACCGCATCGCGGATGAGCGCCTCATCGCGATCGAGCGCCTCTCGCGGCGCCTGGGCAAGGATCCGTCGCGGCTCGCTCGTGGCATCGGAGATGAGCCGTTCGATCTGGGCATCCATCGTCGTTTCGGTGCCGGTCCGTTCGTCGGTCATCGTCGGGACTCCGTTCTCAGCCGAACCGGCCCGAGACGTAATCCTCGGTCAGCTGCTGCTTGGGATTGGTGAAGATCTGGATGGTCTCGTCCATCTCGACCAGGTAGCCGGCCCGATCCGGACCCATCGTGAAGAACGCCGTGTGGTCGCTGATCCGCGAGGCCTGCTGCATGTTGTGGGTCACGATGACGATGGTGTAGTTCACCCGCAACTCGGCCATCAGCTCCTCGATCCGAAGCGTCGCGACCGGGTCGAGTGCGGACGCCGGCTCGTCCATGAGGATGACCTCTGGATCGACCGCGAGTGCGCGCGCGATGCACAGGCGCTGCTGCTGGCCGCCGGACAGCGAGGTGCCGCCCGCCTTGAGCTTGTCCTTGACCTCGTCCCATAGCGCCGCGCGGCGCAGCGAGCGCTCGACGATCTCGTCGAGCTCGGCGTGCTTGCGGCGTCCGGTGAGTCGAAGGCCGGCGACGACGTTGTCGTAGATCGACATGGTCGGGAACGGATTGGGTCGCTGGAAGACCATGCCGACGACGCGTCGGAGCGCGACCGGGTCGACCGCGGGCGCGTAGATGTCCTCGTCGTCGAGACGGACCGAGCCCTCGACCCGCGTCCCGGCCGTCAGCTCGTGCATCCGGTTGAGTGTGCGCAGGAACGTGCTCTTGCCGCAGCCCGACGGCCCGATGATCGCGGTGATCGCATGCGGCTTGACCGTCAGCGTGATGTCGCGGATGGCTCGGAACGCGCCGTAGTACACGTTGAGATCGGCTATCTCGATCCGGCCGGACATCGATGCGTCGGTCGCCGATGACGCCGGCGCGGGGGTCATATCCGGGGTCGGCATCTGCGCCGGCTGCGGTCCGCGCCGCGATCGGGGATCGGCGGGTCGGCGACCGGCTCGGGACGCAGCTTCGTTGTCATGGACTCAGGATCCCTCATTGCGCTCGATGACCCGCGGTGCGAGCCCGGACGAGGACGTTGACGACGAGGACGAACAACAGCAGCAGGAACGCGGCGCCCCACGCTTGCTGGTTCTGGAGCTCGACCGGCTGGCGGGCGTTGACGTAGATGAACAAGGGCAGCGCATCCATCGGCTTGCTGAAGTCGCCGACGTTGACGAGCCGGCTGCCGAGAGCCGTGAACAGCAGCGGCGCAGTCTCGCCGGCCGCCCGGGCGACGGCCAGCATGATGCCGGTGAGGACGCCGGGCAAGCCGGTCCGCACGACCACCGACAGCACCGTCCGCCATGTCGGGATCCCGAGCGCGAGTGACGCCTCGCGCAGTGCGCCGGGGACGAGCTTCAGGATCTCCTCGGTCGTCCGCATGATGACCGGGACCATGATGACCGCCAGGGCCACGCTCCCGGCGAAGGCGTTGTACTGCTTGAACGGCAGGACCAGGAAGGTGAAGACGAAGACGCCGACGAGGATCGACGGGACGCCGACCAGGACGTCGGCGGCGAAGCGGATCCCGCGGGCAGACCGGCTCGAGCTGAACTCGTTGACGTAGACGCCTGCCAGGACGCCGAACGGGATGGCGATGAGCGTCGCCAGCGCGACCATCTGGATGGATCCCAGGATCGCACCCGCTGCACCACCGCCGATACCCAGGGCTCGTGTGGGCTTCGTCAGCAGGTCGAGGTTGAGGGCCGCCAGGCCGTTGATGGTGACGTAGACCAGGACGGCCGCGAGAGGGATGACGCAGGTGACCGCGGCCAACGCCGCGACCGAGCGCATGATCCGGTCGACCCACGTCCGACGGCTCGCCGCCCGCGTCCCGGTCAGGCGACTGGCCCGGATAGCCGGGGTCACGCCGGCGGTCATTCGCCTGCCACCGGACCGGCCACGCGCCAGACGAGGAGCCGGGCGATCACGTTCATGATGACGGTCATCACCAGCAGCACGAGACCGAGCGCGATGAGGCTGGATGTCTCGATCCCGACCTGGGCCTCGCTGAACGAGGTCGCGATCTTCGACGCGATCGTCTGGGTCTGGTCGAACAGGCCCTTCGGGATCGCGTCCCTGTTGCCGATGACCATGGTCACGGCCATCGTCTCGCCGAGGGCGCGGCCGAGACCGAGGATGACGGCGCCGATGATCCCGGACCGGGCGAACGGCACGACGGCGCGGCGGATGACCTCCCAGCGGGTCGCACCGAGCGCGAACATCGCCTCACGTTGCGAGCCCGGCACGGCCTGGATGACCTCACGCGAGATCGTCACGATCGTGGGCAGGATCATGATCGTGAGGATGACCCCGGCACTGAACAGACCCACCCCGTAGGTCGGGCCACCGAGGAACGGGATCCAGCCGACGACCGACACGATCCAGGCCTCGACCGTCCCACGCAGGAACGGGGCGAGGATGAAGACACCCCATAGGCCGATCACCACGCTCGGGATCGCGGCCAGCAGCTCGATCGTGAACGTCAGCGGCGTCGCCAGCCGGCGCGGCGCGAGCTCGGACAGGTAGATGGCCGTGAAGATGCCGACCGGAGCGGCTAGGACGACGGCGATGAGGGCCGCGAGGACCGTCCCGACGATGAACGGGAGAGCGCCGTAGATGCCCTTCACCGGGTCCCAGGTCTGCCCGGTGATGAAGCTCAGGCCGAAGGTCTCCCAGGTCAGCCGGGAGTTGAGGAACAGGAGCAGCGCGATGAACAGAAGCAGGGCGACGACGACTCCGGCCGCGAAACGCGACGTCCCGCGGAAGAGCGTGTCGGCGAGGCGGCCCGATCCCTGGCGCGAGCGGGCTGCGAGCGTGAGGTGGGTCATCGGGCCCCTGGCGTGTGTGAGTCCACGAGGGTAAGCCGTACGGAAACACGATGCGAGCGCCTCGCTCCGGAGAGCGAGGCGCGTAGCGATCCGTCGAGGGTGAGGCCGGCGCCCAGCCTCGCCCCGATCAGGGCCAGATCGGCGCTCCGCCGGTCGTGACGAGATGGAGCTGGGTCAATGCCTTCTGGCCGACCTCCGGCGGGAGGGGGGCGTAGCCGAGCGCGGTCTTCCGCGGCTTGCCCATCGGTCAGGGCCCAGTACAGGAACGACACGAGGGCCTGGCCCTTGGTCGCGTCGGCCTGGTCTGTGTAGACGAGGAGGTACGTGTATGTCGCGATCGGATACGTGGTCGCGCCTGCCCCGTTGATGATCGGGGCCTGCCGGAAGTCGGCCGGGAAGGTGCTCACCGCGGCTTCGGCGGCGGCGGTCACGCCGTCCGTCGAGCCTGGGACGAACTGGCCGTCCGCGTTCTTGACGAACGCCGACGTGAGGTTGCTGCTGATCGCGACGCTGAGGTCGACGTAGCCGATCGCGCCGGGTGTCTGCTTGACGGCCGTGGACACGCCGTCATTCCCCGACGCGCCGATGCCGACCGGCCAGTTGACCGACTTGCCTGCGCCCGGACCCGAGTGCCAGGCCGGGTCGACCGTGTCGAGGTACGTCGTGAAGGCGTTCGTCGTCCCGGAGCCGTCCGAGCGGTGGACGACAGCGATCGCCGTGTCTGGCAGCGTCACGCCGGCGTTGTTGGCGGCGATCGATGGATCGTTCCACTTGGTGATCTTGCCGAGGTAGATGTCCGAGATGTTCGCCGAGTCGAGCTGCAGCTTCGGGACGTCCGGCAGGTTGAAGATGACGACGACCGCGCCGAGTGCGGTCGGGAAGTGGAAGAGCTTGGTGCCGGCCGGCAGGGCGGCGATCTCGCTGTCCTTCATCGCCGCGTCCGAGGCTCCGAAGTCGACCGTCTGCTGGGTGATCGCGGTGATCCCCGCGCCGGAGCCGTTCGCCTGGTAGTCGATCTGGATGTTCGGGTTCGCGTCGCTGTACGTCTGGAACCAGCTCATGTACAGCGGAGCGGGGAAGGTCGCGCCGGCACCCTGCAGGGTCACGTTCCCGGTCGGCGTCGTCGGGCCCGCGGCGGCGCTCGGGGCGGCAGAGTCGCTGGCCGTGGGAGCGCTGGCGGCGGGAGCGCTGACCGCGGAGGTCGGTGCGGTCGTGGCGGCGGCGCTCGGCGCGCTGGATGCCCCGCTGCTGGAGCAGGCCGCGAAGGCGATGGTCGCCAGCAAGGCGAGCGCGCCGAGCCGGCGGGGCTTCGTATTCGACACTGGTGTTCCTCCTCGTGACCACGTTCTGGGGCGCGGTCGGGCCTGGACGTGCGGATCCGTGGCTGTGACGAGGAGAGCGTCGGTGCTGGTCGTGAACGGTGGTTTGGTCGGCCGGTTTCCGATTGTTAACGGGCGCGGGCCGTGCAACCGGCCGCGGAGGCGGAGATCAGCCTGGCGGGCCGGCGCGATAGGCGAGGACTTCGACCTTCTCGAGCGTGATCAGGCCGTCGCCGACCATCTCGTCGAGCTCGGGCAGGATCGCCCGGATGCGGTCCTCCTGGTCGACGACCTCGATGAGGATCGGCAGGTCCTCCGACAATCGCAGGATGCGGGACGTGTGGAGGTGGGCGTTGGCCCCGAACCCTTCGATCCCTCGGATCACGGTCGCGCCCGCCATCCCGCGCTCCCGGAGGAACGCGACGATCGCCTGGTAGAGCGGCTTCCCGTCGTCGTGGTCGGCCTCGCCGATGTAGATCCGGACCAGCAGCGCCTGTCCCTCGATCCGCATCAGAGCGCCCGCCCGATGGCGAGACCCGCCGCGACCGCCGCGAGCCCGATGACGATCGATCCGCCGAGGTTGGCGATGGCCGCGCCGTATGAGCCGGTCTCGATGAGGCCCCACGACTCGAGCATGTACGTCGAGAACGTCGTGTAGGCGCCGATGAACCCGATCATCACCGGGCCGCGGATGTCGGCCGGGAGGATGGCGCGTTCGGTGGTCATCGCGAACAGCAGCCCGAGCACGAACGATCCGCGTGGCGTTGACGACGAGGGTGCCCCACGGAAACGCGCCGCCGGTCCGGTCGCTGACGAAGCCGTCGACCAGGTAGCGCGAGATCGCGCCGGCGAACCCGCCGAGACCGATGAGCACGAGCGGCATCGCGCGAGGATAGCGCCCGCCGGCCGGCGATCAGCGGAACCCGCGGTCGCGTGGCGCGACGCGAGCTACCTCGACGTCCTTGCGGAACGTGGCATGCTTGCGGTCTGGCGACGGTCCGTCGCGACCGGCCGGCCCACTCTGCTGTACGAAGGTGTGCGCGCCGCACGCCGCTGAACGGAGGTCGATCCGATGGCCAAGCCGGAGAGCGCCGCGAAGGAGCTCCGCAAGCTCGAGAAGCGCCTCGCGGCGGCACGGGCCACCGAGTCGAAGCGACTGCGCCAGCTGGCGTCGGCGCAGAAGGCGCGGAAGCACGTGGCGAAGCGCCAGCGGCAGGTGACCGAGGCCGCGACCGAGGCGGCGTCGCTGGCCGCCAAGGTCGCCCGTTTGACCGCCGCGACGACGGCCGCGCGCGGCGAGCGGCGCGGGCGAGGCCGTCGTATCGGCGACACGGACCGCCGGCTCCGCTGCGAAGGGTGCGGGATCGGCCGCGGCGAAGGGCGTCGGGTCGGCGGCCCGCAGTGCGGGCTCCGCGGCGAAGGCAGCCGGGGTCGCCGCCAAGGGTGCCGTCACGGGTCGGGCCGGCTCGCCTGCCACGGGATCGTCGGCGACGACGCGAGCCACGACGAGCCGGCCCGCGACGTCGTCCACGTCCCGACGCCCGGCGACCCGCAAGCCGGCGACGACGACCGCCCGCCGGACATCGCGGACCACGACGCGGCCGCGGCGAAGGCGCCGGCAAGGACGACCGCGACCACCGCGAAGGCGCCGGCGACGACTCCGACAGCGGCCGCGACCCGGGCGACGACGCGGAGGCCGCGGCGACCACGCCGGCGGACCACGACGCGCAAGCCGTCGGCGACCACGACGAAGCGGCCGGCTGCCGCGACGTCGGCGACCGTGGCACCTGCGACCTCCGTCGCCCCGGCCATCGGTCCCGGCCCCAGCCGCGACCGCGAGCGCAAAGCCCGCCACGACCGCGAAGCCCGCCGCGACCAGGAAGCCCGCCGCGACCAGGAAGCCCGCCGCGACCCGCAAGCCGACGGCCTCGCGGTCGACCACGAAGTCCGGCGCCTCGTCGACCAAGACGGCCGCGCCGACCACCAGCCGCCCGACGACCGCGCCGCGGACCCCAGCACGGAGGTCCCTTCACCCGGGCACCGCGGCGCCCTCGACGACTCGCCCGCCTGACGCCGGCGTCAGCTCGGTCGCCGTCACGGTCGCGGCCGCCAGGGCGCATCGCCCGGTCGCCCGGTCGTCGGCGCGTCGGTCGATCTCGGTTCCAACTCGGTCCACCTGCTGGTCGCCGTCGTCGCCGGGCATCGGCTCCAGTCGCTCGTCGACGAGTCGGTCTTCCTCGGGCTCGGCTCGGCGGTCGCCGAACGCGGCTACCTCGGTCGGGCCGCGCCGCGGCGAGCTGACCGCGACGCTCGTCCGCTACGCCGATTCCGCCCGCCGCCTCGGGGCGACCGACATCACGTTCCTCGGCACCGAGCCGATCCGACGAGCCGCCGACGCCGCGAGCATCGTCCACGAGGTCGTGGTCGCGTCGGGCGCGCCGGTGCACGTCCTGTCGCACGAGGAAGAGGCGTTCCTCATGATCATCGGCGTGACCGAGGGGCGGCCGGTCACCGACCAGACGCTCGTCGTCGACGTCGGTGGCGGCAGCTCCGAGTTCTGTCTCGTCGACGCGTCGCGGCAGCCCCGCGCCGTCGGCCTGCGTCTCGGGTCGGCGCGTCTGACCGACGCGCTTCGTCCGACACGATCCGCCGACGCCGACCGAGCTCGCCGCGATGCGTCGGGCCGCGATCGAGGCGGTCCGCGCGGCGCCCGACGCGACGCCGGGCGAGATCGTCGCGGTCGGGGGCACGGCCTCGAACCTGGTCAAGGTCCTGCCCGCCGCGATGCTCGACCGGACCCTGACCCGCGAGCGGATCGCCGAGGTCCAGGCGATCCTCGCCTCCGAGCCGGCAACGGCGGCCGCCGAGCGGCACCTCATCAACCCGATCCGGGCACGGATCCTGCCGGCCGGCGGGGCGATCATGGACGCGATCCTCGAGCGCTACGACGCCGCCTCGATCCGCGTCTCCGAGACGGGCATCCGCGAGGGCGCCGATCCTCGCGGTCGAGCACGCGGCGGCGGCCTGGCGCGACCGGCTCGCCGATCTCGCCCACGGCTGGCGCGGGTAGGGGACAAGCGCGCGGCCGGCGGGCACGGACGTCCCGAGCTTGTCCGATGATGCACGTGGGCTGCATCAACGCGATGGACGTATGCCGTCTACATGCATCACGCAGAACGGGTCATCGGTCGCCGGCGCGGCCAGGCGGCCAGAGAGCTGAACCCAGGATCTACAGGCCCGCGACGACCCGCCCGAGCGTGCGCCGGAACGTGACCCCGGAGACGCCGCGCCACGGCGCCCCGATCGTCCGCCGCAGGCGGGCGACCTCGCGCTCGCGGCTGACCAGGTAGCGCCCGATCGCCGCGCCCTCGAGCGGCGACAGCTCGCCGGCGTGCTCGACGAGGAACGTCCGGGCCATCGAGGCCGACACGTCCGCGTCGTTCATCAGCCCGAGGTGGTCCTGGAGGGCCGTCACCCGGGCGATGAGCGGCGCGGCGTCGTCGCCGAGCGCCTCGCGCACGAACTCGAGCGTGTAGCGCAGCCACTTGCCGGCGATCCGCAGCTCGTGGAGCGTCTCGACGTCGGCCCAGCGCAGGACGGGCTCGTAGGCGCGGACCTGCTCGTAGGCGGTCCAGATCCGCGACGCGGCCGTGTCGCGGACGCGGTGCGGCTGGGTCGGCGCGACGGGCACGACCGACGCGCCCTCGGTCCGGACGAAGTCGCGGTAGTCGTCGACCCAGCGCCGGTAGCCGTCCGAATCGAGCTCGCGGATGAGCAGGACCCGGGCGTCGTCGCGATGCTCGCGCCAGTCGGACAGGAGCGGCTCGAGCGCCCGCTGCTCCGACACCGGCAGGTCCGCCCGATAGAGGTCGGCCGCCTCGAGCAGGACGTCGAGGTCGCGGACCGCGCCGAGCCGCGAGGCGATCTCGCGCAGGCCGTTGCGATAGCGCTTCGTCCGACCCGGCCGGAACGACGCCCCGAAGACGCGCCAGGCCGCGCGCTGCCGGCGGGTCGCGACGCGCATCGCGTGGAGCTCCTCGGGGTCGGTGCCGTCCCGCGTGCCGGCCTCGCGCGCGAGCATCCGCGCGAGGTGGAAGCGCATGACCTTGCGGCCGGCCTCGGCGACGTGATCCTCGGGCGTGACCCCGGGCGTCCGGCCGACGACGAGGCGGAGGTCCGGGCGAGATCGCTTCGTCGACGTCCTCGCTGATGACGTCCGACGTCGACGGCGTCGACCTCGGCGTGCTCGTGTGTCTCTGCGGCGGACGCGACGGCCGCCGGCTTCGTGCTCGGCCGGCACGGCCGACGCACCGCGACGACGCGGGCGGCCGGAGCGCGGCCCGGTCGGCGGCAGCGTCCCCGGGCCCGCCGGACTCGATCTGCCGGCTCAGCGTCGTCGTCCTCGTCGCCCGCGGGATGCGGCCGCCCGCCGGCCCGCACGGCCGCCATCGCCGCCTCGAGCTTGCTGCCGTTCGCGGGCGCCAGCGCCGGATCGGCGCCGAACACCGCGGCCAGCCCGGTCAGCCGCTCCTCGGCGCCCTTGACGAGCTCTGCCTCGAGCTCCACGAACCGGTCGATCACGCGCGACCGCGACACGACATCGACCTCGTCGAGGCTCAGCTCGACCCGCGTGGTCCCGTCGCGCACGATCCGCTTGCGCCGGAGCTGGCGGATCGTCACGAGCTCGAGCAGCGGCGCGTCGCCGGCCAGCTCGAGCACGAGCGATCGGGCATCCGAGGCCGGCCAGTCGAGCGGCCCGGCCGTCCGGTCGGCCGGACCCTCGAGCTCCTCGCGGCGCATCGCCCCGCCGGCCCCTCGGTCCGCTCGGTGCCCTTGACCGAGACGATGGTCCCGCGACCCGACTGGCGCAGCCGGACGGCGAAGCCCGCCCGGCCGAGGGCGCCGTCGGCGGTGTCGACGTAGCGGTCCTCGAGCTGCGACGAGCGCAGCGCCGCGGTGCCGCTGAACGCGCCGATCTCCTCGGCCGCCAGGTAGCGCTCGGCGGCCGCCAGGTCCACGACGCGGTACTTGAGCTCGACCTCGACCGGGTGCTCGACCGTCGGGCTCATGCGCGCGGGTCCAGCGAGCCGGCGCCGGCGCCCGGTCGACGCGGTGCTCGCGACGACCCCGCCGTGATCGAGCGCGTCTTCCTTCATGACCTCGAACGTGTCGATGGTGCCCTCCCGGCCCTCGAGCGCCTCGGTCCGGACCCAGGTCGAGTCCGGCCGGAGCTGCCACGAGCGGCGGTCGTCGGCCAGCATGACATCGATGATCGTCGGCCAGCCGCGCCTGGGCCTCGTGGTCCTCGACCGGCGCGACGGCCTCGACCCGCCGGTCGAGGTTGCGGTCCATCAGGTCGGCCGAGCCGATGTAGCACTCGCGGTCGCCGCCGTTGTCGAAGCTCCAGATCCGCGAGTGCTCGAGGAACTCGCCGATGATCGAGCGGACCCGGATGCGCTCCGAGACGCCGGGCAGACCCGGCTGGATCGAGCAGGCGCCGCGGACGATGAGGTCGATGTCGACGCCGGCGCTGGCGGCCCGGTAGAGCGCCTCGATGACCGCCACGTCGACGATCGCGTTGATCTTGAGGACGATCCGTGCCGGGCGCCCGGCCGCGGCGTGGCCGATCTCGCGATCGACCAGCGTCGAGGAACCGCGAGCGCAGGCTGTGCGGCGCGACGAGCAGCCGTCGGAACGTCCGCTGGCGCGACAGCCCGGTCAGGTTGTTGAACAGGTCGGTGACGTCGGCGCCGAGCTCCGGCCGGCAGGTCAGCAGGCCGAGGTCCACGTACAGCCGGGCGGTCTTCGGGTTGTAGTTGCCGGTCCCGATGTGGACGTAGCGGCGCAGCCCGGAGCCCTCGCGGCGGACGACCAGGGCGGTCTTCGAGTGCGTCTTGAGCCCGACCAGCCCGTAGACGACGTGGGCGCCGGCGCGCTCGAGCTTGCGCGCCCAGACGATGTTCGCCTCCTCGTCGAAGCGGGCCTTGATCTCGACCAGGACGACGACCTGCTTGCCGCGCTCGGCGGCCCGGATCAGCGACTGCACGATCGGCGAGTCGCCCGACGTCCGGTACAGCGTCTGCTTGATGGTCAGGACGTCGGGGTCGTCGGCGGCCTGGGTGATGAACCGCTCGACCGACGCGGCGAACGACTCGTACGGGTGGTGGACGAGGATGTCGCCGGCCCGGATCGCGGCGAAGACGTCGGCCGGCTCGTCCTCGTCGGGCGGGAGCAGCCGCGGCGGCGTGACCGGCGACCAGGGCACGGGCTTGAGGTCGGGCCGATCGAGATCGGCGATCGGACACAGCCCGGTCAGGTCGAGCATCCCGCTGACCTCGTAGCAGTCGGCCTCGCCGAGCCCGAGGCCGCGCAGCAGCAGCGTCCGCGTCGCGGCCGGCATCGACCGCTCGACCTCGAGCCGGACGGCCTCGCCGAACCGCCGTCGCCGGAGCTCCTCCTCGATCGCCAGCAGCAGGTCGTCCGCCTCGTCCTCCTCGATCGCGAGGTCGGCGTTGCGGGTGACCCGGAAGAGGTGGTGCTCCTCGACCTCCATGCCCGGTGAACAGGGTGTCGAGGTTGGCCTCGATGACCTGGTCGAGCAGGATGAACCGCATCGGCTCGACCTCGAGCAGGCGCGGCAGGATCTGCGGCACCTTGACCCGGGCGAAGCGGCGCTCGCCGGTCTCCGGGTCGCGCAGGCCGACCGCGATCGACAGGCTCAGGGTCGAGATGTACGGGAACGGATGACCCGGATCGACCGCGAGCGGCGTCAGGACCGGGAAGATCTCGTCGAGGAACCGCTGGCGGAGCGCCTCGTGATGCTCGGGGATCGCCGCGTAGTCGACGAGCTCGACGCCTTCCGCGGCGAGCGCGCGGCGGACCGACACGAAGATCGCCGAATGGTCGGCGACGAGCTCGAGGACGCGCGCACGGACCGCCGCCAGCTGCTCGTCGGCGGTCCGGCCGTCGGGGGAGCGGGCGACCTTGCCGGCCTCGACCTGCTGGCGCAGGCCGGCGACCCGGACCTGGAAGAACTCGTCGAGGTTGCCGGCGAAGATGGCCAGGAACTTGACCCGCTCGAGCAGCGGGTTGCGCTCGTCGCGCGCCTCGTGGAGCACGCGGGCGTTGAACTCGAGCCAGGACAGCTCGCGGTTGAGGTACGGGTAGGCCGGCGGCTTCGGCCGGGTGGCACGTCGCGGGCGTGGCAGGACCGCGGGTCGAGCGGGTGCGCCTGGTTCGATCGCGGCCATCGGGGGTGCTTGAGGCCTCTACAGCGGGGTCGCTCGACGGAGACGACCCGGCCGGCGAGGATAGCACGCCATCGGGCTCATTCCTCCGGGCACGTACCGCCGGTCGCCGTTCGCCGGATCGAGCCAGACGCGCATCCGCTGGCCGGAGGTCGGGTCGACGAAGACCTCGTCGCTGCGCCGGAAGCGTGGCTCGAGGCGCGTCCCGGGCGGTTCGCCGCCGGCCCGGCCGGCCGGGTCGCCGCTGCGGTCCGCGGCCGCCGAGCGATAGCGCACGCGCTCGATGAGCGCCGCCGACGATGAGCGCCAGCCCGATCGCGGCCAGCCAGAACCCGCCGATGAACGCCGCGCCGCCACCGAGCGCGATCGTGGCCAGCCCGGCCGCGAACATCGTCAGCCCGATGGCCAGGACGACGATCCGCGCGACGCCGAGGCCGCCGGTCATTCGACGGTGGCGGCCGGGGTCGCGGTCGCCGACGGGTCGGCCACGACGATGACCGCGGTGCCGTAGGCGACGATCTCGCTCATCGTGCCCGACAGCTCGGAGCTGTCGAAGCGCATCGACAGGACGGCGTTGGCGCCGAGCAGCGTCGCGTTCGGGACCAGCCGGTCGAGCGCCTGGCGGCGGGTGTCCTCGAGCAGGCTGGTGTACTCGTGGATCTCGCCGCCGCCGAGCGAGCGCAGGCCGGCCATCAGGTTGCCGCCGAGGCCGCGGCTGCGGACGACCAGGCCGAAGACCATGCCCTTGCTCTCGACGATCCGGTGGCCGGACAGGAACGGGGTCGTGACGACGATCATGCGTGCTCCTCATGGCGTCGGGCGTGGGCGGCTGGCGCTGGCGACCCGGCAGTGGCGGCGGCGCGGCGCGCGGTGCACGCCTCGCACGGACAGCGGTCGCGCAGCATCGTGAACGTGTAGTAGCCCGGTGTGGTGGCCGTCGGCCCAGGCCGGCGCGATGGCGTAGCCGCCGACCATCGTGATGTCGACCAGGCGGGTCTGCTCGTCGGTCAGCGTCGGGCCGCTGTCGAGCCAGCCGGGCATGCCGGCCTCGCCCCGGCAGAACGCGCACGGGCACAGCCAGCGCAGCGTGGTCGTGTCGTAGGTCGTGGCATGGCCGTCGTCCCAGGCGATCTCGAGACGGCCGGCGGCCCGGTCGGCGTGGATGGAGACGGGGCTGATCGACATGCGCATCGATCGTACGCCGTCCGTGCGACGGAACCGGCTGCGGCCATGGTCGGACCGCCCGGACCGTGGCTCGCACCGAAACCCGGCTATCCTCCGCCGGTGAGCCTCGAGATCGACCACGTCACCAAGCGATTCGGCAGCACGACGGCCCTCGACGGCCTGACCTTCGAGGTCGGCCGTGGCGAGGTCTTCGGCTTCCTCGGCGCCAACGGCGCGGGCAAGACGACGACGATGCGGATCTGCCTCGGGATCGTGGTCGCCGACGACGGCGCGATCCGCTGGGACGGCCGGCCGGTCGGCGAGCTGCCGCGCCGGACGTGGGGCTACCTGCCCGAGGAGCGCGGCCTGTATCCGCGGATGACCGTCCTCGACCAGCTCGTCTACTTCGGCTCGCTGTACGGCGTGGAGCCGCGCGAGCCCGCCGCGAGGCGCTCGGCTGGCTGGAGCGCTTCCGCATCCCCGAGTACGCGACGCGGCGCGCCGAGGAGCTGTCGAAGGGCAACCAGCAGAAGGTCCAGTTCATCGCGGCGGTCCTGCACGACCCCGAGGTCCTGCTGATGGACGAGCCGTTCACCGGGCTCGACCCGGTCAACCTCATCCTCCTGCGCGAGGCGTTCGCCGAGCTGCGCGACCGGGGCCGGACGCTCATCTTCTCGACCCACCAGATGGAGACCGCCGAGGCGCTGTGCGAATCGGTCGCGATCGTCGATCACGGCCGACTGGTGGCCGGCGGCCTCGTCCGCGACCTCAAGCGGGCCAGCGGGCGACGGACGCTCCGGATCGGCGTCGATGGCGACGCGCCGCCGTCGTGGCTCCGGTCGCTGCCGGGCGTCGGCGCGGCGCGGTCCGACGCCGACGGGCTCGCGCTCGAGCTGCTGCCGAGCGCCGATCCGGCGGCGATCCTGGCCGCGGTCCTCGCCCACGGCGCGTCGGTCAGCCGGTTCGAGGTCGTCGAACCGAGTCTCGAGACGCTGTTCATCGAATACGTCGGCCGCTCGTCCGACGACGACGTCGACGCTCGCGCCGGGCGACGCTCGGGTCCGGCGCTGGCATCGGGCACGGTCGCCTGATGACCGGCCGCGACCCGCTCCTGCCGAACGCCGGGATCATCGCCCGGCGCGAGTATCGCGACCGGATCCGCAGCCCGCTGTTCGTCGTCTCGACGATCGTCCTGGCCGGGCTGGCGATGCTGGTCGCGCTCGCGCCGATCGGCATCCGTATCGTCGACCGCCAGACGGTGACGCAGATCGCGATCGTCTCGAGCGATGCGGACCTGGCGAACCGGGCCGCGTCCGTCGCCGACTCGGTCCTCAACGTCCCGCCGCCGGCGTCACCGACCCGAACTTCAAGCATCCCTACGCGGTCGAGGTCGCGACCGATCCGGCCGCCGCCCAGGCCCGCCTGACCGCCGGACGGCTCGGCGGCGTGCTCCTGGTCGAGCGCCTGCCGAGCGGCCAGGTCGACGTCGCGCTCCAGACATTCGAGAGTCCGAACAGCGCCCGGAGCCAGATCCTGAGCGTGGCCGCGTTCGGGATCGGCGTGATCGACTGGAGCTCGCGGCTGCCACCCGAGCGAGGCGCGCGCCCAGTTCTTCACGCCGCTCTATCACGTCGACACGATCAACACCGCGATCGAGGGCGACAAGCCGATCGACGCGCAGCAGGCCGCCAGTCGCGGGTTCCTCGGCATCGTGTTCGTGGTGCTGCTGTTCATCACCATCGTCATCTACGGCATGTGGGTCGCGACCGGCGTCGCGGCGGAGAAGAGCAGCCGGGTGATGGAGCTGATGATCAGCGCGGCGTCGCCGCGGCAGATGCTGACCGGCAAGGTCGTCGGCATCGGCGCGGCCGGCTTGACGCAGTACCTCGCGATCGCCCTGCCGGCGCTCGTCCTCCTCGCGTTCCAGGACCGGATCGCCGAGGCCGTCCTCGGGCGCCGACTGGGCATCGGGCAGCCAGCTGGTCGGGCTCACCCCGGCGCTGCTCGCCGGGTACGGGGTCTTCTTCCTGCTCGGGTTCACTCTCTTCGCGCTGATCTACGCCGCGATGGGCTCGTTCGTCAGCCGGCCCGACGACCTCCAGACGCTGTCCCTGCCGCTCAGCCTGGTCGCGATGGTCGGCTACCTGACGGCGATCGTGGCGCTCGGCGGCGCCGGCGGGACAGTTGGGTCATGGTCGCCTCGTTCGTGCCGCCGTTCAGCCCGTTCGTGATGCTGGCGCGGATCATGGTCTCGGCCGTCGAGCCGTGGGAAGTGCTCGTGTCGGTCGCGCTGCTGGTCGCGGCCATCGCGGTCGTGGCCGTGGTCGCGACGCGGATGTACGCCGCTGGCGTGCTGCTGTACGGGCAGCGGCCCGGGTTGCGGGCGTTCGTGGCGGCGGCCCGACGGGTCTGACCGTCCGGTCCGGCGGGCTGGCGGCGGGCCCGCCACCCGCCCCCAGGGTCTCTCTGTCAGATCTCGTCGAACGGCAGCCGGCTGATCAGCGCCAGGACCGGTGCAGCCGCGGTTTCGGCGGCTCGGCAGCGGCCTCGGCCTCTCCCTCTCCTGCCGCCGCTGCCCCGGGCCGCGCCGCCACGTACCGCCACAGCCGGCTGCGGATGCCGGGCAGGTAGGGGCTCGATCGCTGCCGGGCGAGGATCCCGGCGATCCCCTGCGCGACGGCCGCCTCGAACAGCGCGACACCCTCGGTCGCGATGGCGGGCACGGCCACGACCTCGTCGCCCGGCCGCAGGACCCGTCGGAGCGCCTCGCGGCGCCGCACCAGCGGCTGCGACAGCAGCGACCGACCGTCGAGATGCAGCAGGTCGAACGCCAGGAAGGCCGCGGCACGCCCCGGCGACCCGCCGAGCCGGCTGCGCCAGCTCCTGGGCATCGGCCCGTCCCGGCGGCGTCGACGACGACGAGCTCGCCGTCGAGGATCGCCGACCGCGCCGCGACCCGGACCGCCAGGCCGGCCAGCTCGGGCAGCAGTGCCGTCAGGTCGCGTCCCTCAGCGTCCAGGATCCGGACCTCGCCGCCGCCGGCGACGTCGGCGGGTCCGATCATGACCAGCGCCCGCTCGCCGCCCCACCACGGCTCGAACAGGTGCTCGTCCGAATCGAATGCGGCCGGCAGTGGGCGCGGAAGCATCGGCCGCAGGTCCGGGAGATCGGGCAGCTGGTCGGCCTCGAGGCGCAGCGAGAGCTGGTCGGCCATCGTCGCCCGATGGTAGACCGCTAGACTTCGGGCGTCCCGATCGTTGGAGGACCGCGACGTGCCCCGACCCCCTCGCCCAGACGACCTGTACCGCCTGCGCGTCGCCGCCGAGCCGCGCCTGTCGCCCGACGGGAGCCACGCCGTCGTCGCGCTGCAGACCGTCGCGCCCGGCTTCGACGGCTACCGCGACGCGCTGTGGATCGTCCCGACCGACGGTTCGGCCGCCGGCGCGGCAGCTGACCCTCGGCGCGAAGCACGATCACCATCCGCGTTTCTCGCCGGACGGCACGACGCTCGCGTTCATCTCGGACCGACGGTCGCTGATCGAGGACGAGACGTTCTGGCCGAAGCGCGAGCCGAAGGATCGCGAGGACCTCCAGCAGGTCCACCTCCTGTCGCTCGATGGCGGCGAGGCGCGCCGGCTGACCGACCTGCCGCGCGGCGTGGACGCGCTCGAGTGGTCGCCCGACGGGACGCGGCTGGTCGTCGTCAGCACCTCGCACGGCGCGACCGCCGCCGATGACGATCGTCGTCGCGGCATCGATCGGACGCGGACGCCGGGCACCCCGCCGCCATCGGACTACCGGTTCATCGACCGGCTCGACTACATGCTCAACGGGGCCGGCTTCACCTACGACCGGGTCGCCGCACCTCTGGCTGGTCGATGTCGACGACAGGCGCCGCGACCCGCCTCACCGCCGGCCGGGCGGCCGACCGCGAGCCGGCCTGGTCGCCCGACGGCACGCGCATCGCCTTCACGTCGAACCGTCGCCGCGACGCCGACATCCTGTCCTCGCGCCTCGACATCCACGTCGTCGACGTCGGCGACGCCGAGCCGTCACCGCGGTCACGCGCGGCCCGCGTTCGATGTTCACGGCTCCGGCCTGGCTGCCGGACGGCCGGACGATCGCAGCGCTCGGCCACCGGCTGGAAGGCGGTGCGGGCAGCCGCAACGACGTGTGGCTGTTCGCCGCCGACGGCAGCGACGCCACCCCGACCGGCGGCCGCAACCTGTCCGCCGCGCACGACCTGATGCCCGGGTCCGGGATGGGCAGCGACGTGACGCGCGGCGAAGCGCCGGTCGTGATCCCGTCGAAGGGCGGCCGCTGGCTCCACCTCAGCGCGCCGGTCGATGGCGCCTACGAGCTCTGGCGGCTCCGCGTCAGCTGACGGCCAGCTCGAGCGGCTGACCGAGGGCCATCACTACGTTTCGGGCTGGCATGCCGTCCCGGGCGGCGCCGGCCACGGTCGCGGCGGGACGAGGATCGCCTACCTGCGCTCGACGCCGACCGAGCCGCCCGACCTGTGGCTGCTCGATACCGGCGGCTCCGCGTCGATCGAAGCCGCGCCGGCTGACCGCGCTTCAACGCAGACGTCCTCGACGAGCTCGACCTGCGCCAGCCGATCGAGCGCCACAGCGACGGTCGACGGACACGACGTCCAGGGCTGGTTCATCCCGCCGGCGACGGCCCGCGCGCCGCTCGTCGTCGAGATCCACGGCGGGCCGCACACGCTGTACGGCTGGGCGCCGGAGTTGGAGTTCCAGATCCTGGCCGCGGCCGGGATCGGCGTCTACTACTGCAACCCGCGCGGCTCCGAGGGCTACGGCGAGGCGTTCAACGACGCGAACCACCGCGACTGGGGACCCGGCCCGATGCGCGACGTGCTGGCCGGCGTGGACGCGCTCGTCGCCGACGGCCTCGCGGACCCGGAACGGCTCGGCGTGACCGGCGGCTCGTACGGCGGCTACCTGACCAACTGGATCGTCGGGCACGACCAGCGCTTCCGGGCCGCCATGACGTGCCGCTGCGTCAGCGACATGAACATCCTGTTCGCGACCGGCGACATCTCCGGCGGCGACTGGCCGCAGCTCGAGTTCGAGTCGACGCCGTGGACGGACCCGGCCTACTACCGCGAGATCTCGCCGATCACCTACGCCGACGCCATCCGGACGCCGCTCCTGATCCAGCACTCCGAGAAGGACATCCGGACGACGATCGCCCAGGCCGAGGCGCTGTTCACGGTCCTGCGCTCGCACCACCGGCCGGTCCGGCTGCTGCGCGTGCCCGAGGAGACGCACGAGCTGACCCGCTCGGGGACGCCGTTTCGGCGGGTCGAGAACCTGCGGATCGTCGAGGGCTGGTTCCGCCACTTCCTCGTCGACGGCAAGCGCGGCATGCCGCCGCTCCCCAAGGTCCGCGGCGGGCGCTGAGTCACGTCGGCGGGCGCCGACGCTCCGCGGACCGCACGGACCGAGGTGTATCCTCACCGTCCCATGACGGCCACCAGACGCCCCGATTCGGCGACCCGCGAGCGGGCGAACGAGCTGATCCGTGCCTGGGACGGGCGCCCCGGACCGCTCGGCAGCCTGCTCGGACGGGTCACCGCGGTCGACCAGGTCGGCGTCGAGGAGCGGGTCGATTCGCTCAAGCGGCGCTCGATCAAGAAGGCGTCGAAGCTGTGGGCGCTCGAACCTCGCGATCTCGATGATGGACCTGACGACCCTCGAGGGAAAGGACACGCCGGGCAAGGTCCGGGCGATGTGCGTCAAGGCGATGCGCCCGCAGCCGGGCGACGCGACGATCCCGTCGGTCGCCGCGGTCTGCGTCTACCCGGCGCTCGTCGCCGAGGCGAAGGACGCGCTGCGCGGCTCGACCGTCAAGGTCGCCTCGGTCGCGACCGGCTTTCCGTCGGGCCAGACGTTCCGCGACATCAAGATCGCCGAGACGCGGGCGGCGGTCGCCGCCGGCGCCGACGAGATCGACATGGTCATCGACCGCGGCGCCTTCCTGTCGGGCGACTACCTGACCGTGTTCGAGGAGATCGTCGAGGTCAAGGAGGCGGCCGGCGACGCGCACCTCAAGGTGATCCTCGAGACCGGCGAGCTCGAGACGTACGACAACGTCCGGCGCGCGAGCGTCCTCGCGATGGCCGCCGGCGCCGACTTCATCAAGACCTCGACCGGCAAGGTCACGCCGGCCGCGACGCTGCCGGTGACGCTCGTGATGCTCGAGGCGATCCGCGACTTCGAGCGCTCGACCGGGCGCCAGATCGGGATGAAGCCGGCCGGCGGGATCCGCACCGCCAAGGAGGCGATCCAGTACCTGGTGGTGCTGTACGAGACGCTCGGGCCGCGCTGGATGTCGCCCGACTGGTTCCGCTTCGGCGCGTCGAGCCTGCTCAACGACGTCCTGATGCAGATCGAGTTCCAGCGCAGCGGCCGCTACCAGGACCCGGACGACTTCACGCTCGACTGAGGCGCGTCGACGGCGACCCTCAGGTCAGCGTCCGCGTGAAGAAGCCGTTCACCCAGCCGGCGAAGTCGGTCTTGCAGACGTCGACCGGCATCCCCGCGGGCGCGTCGTGGCCCGACCCGTCGCACCAGTGAAGCTCGGCGGGGAAGCCCATCGCGGTAGCTCGATCGACGAACGCCTGGGTGCGCACGGGCAGGTCCTCGTCGTCGGCCGTGCCATGGATGAACAGCAGCGGCCGGACACCGAGCTTCGACAGCTGGTCGTCGGGGTCGGCTGATCCGAGATCGATCCCGGTCCGGACGAGTGTCGCGACGAAGATCGCCCATGTCCCCGGATACGGCGGATGCCCGGCCGCCTGGAGCCGAACCTCGATCTGGTAGCGGATCCGGGTGTGCATCGAGTCGAGCGCGAGGGCGGCCACGCGGGGATCGCTGGTCGCCTCGGCCAGGGCGGTGGCGGCTCCGAGCGAGTTCCCGAGGACGCCGATCCTCGCCGGGTGCTTCGTCCGGTCGAGCCAGTCGATGACGGCCCGCAGATCCTTCTGTTCGAGGACCCCACCCGTCGTCTGGTCGCCGGTGCTGCGACCGACATTGCGCAGGTCGAAGGCAACGATGTTGAAGGTGTCATGCAGGCCTTCGCCGTACTCGAGGATGCCGCTCATGGAGCCCCTGAACCCGTGGACCAGCACGACCGTCGGTGCTGTCGGACCGGCCCCGTTCGCGGCCGGCACGTACCAGCCGGCGATGTGGATGCCGTCGTCGGTGACGATCTCGTCGCCGGCGTTGGTGCCCTGGTAGGTGCATGCGGTCAGGTCGGAGTTCCGTGCCTTGAGCTGGGCGTCGTCCGCGATGTCGTAGTTGATCGCCTCGTACTCCCAGCCGAACTGGACATCCGGTGTCCGGCAGTCGCCGGTCGGCGGTCGTTCGACGAGCACGCGCGAGCCCTCGGCACCGACATACGCCAGGTAGCCCGTGCCGCCGACCAGCAGCACGGCGACCACGACCGCGATGACGACCCGCGCACGTTTGCTCATCGATCTCCTCGGCCGCGACAGTGTGCGCTCCGCCGAGAACCTTTCACACCCGCCATTCGTCTGGAAGGGCGACATGCGACTGTTGACCGTGCCCATGGACGCCCGACCCGCCGACATCCCGGGACCCGAAGCCGACGCCGACGCGCCGCACCGCCTTCGTCACGGCGGCGCGACCGTCGCTCGATCGGGCGTACCGGCTGGCCGGCCTCCTCCTGGCCGATGCGACGGAGGCGGAGGACGCTGTCCAGGACGCGCTCGTCGTGGCGTGGCAGTCGTTCGGGACGCTTCGCGAGACCGACAGGTTCGGCGCCTGGTTCGACCGGATCCTGGTCAACGGCTGCCGTGACCGATTGCGCCGCCGGAACACCGTCCGCTTCATCCCGATGGACGCCGGCATCGACCCGGCCGGCCGCGACCCATTCCAGACCTTCCTCGAGCGCGACGCGCTGCTCGCCGGCCTCACCCGGCTGACGCCCGACGAGCGCATCGTCGTGGTCCTCCGCTACTGGGCCGATCTCCCGCTCGAGGCCATCGCCGACCGGCTCGACTGGCCTCTCGGCACCGTCAAATCCCGTCTTCACCGAGCGCTGGACCGCCTTCGCGACGTCGTCGCGGCCGATCCACAGGAGGCAGGTCGATGAACGACGACCTCGAACCACGCCTGCACGACGCCCTGCATTCGGGGTCGCTCCCGCCGGCCCCGCCGAGCCTGATGGACGCTTTGGAGCGCGTGCCGGATGCGCCGGTCCGGCTCCGCAGGCGTCGTGGTGCCGGCCCGATCCTCGGTCTCTTTGCCGCCGCGGCCGTCCTCCTCGTGGCGAGCGCGGTGGCCCTCACCGGTGGCTCGACCCCGAGGCCCGGCCCGACGGCCCCGCCCCCGTCCGTCGCCGGCAGGCGTGCCGCGGCTCCATCTCGAGTACACGGCGCAGACAGTCGATGGGGTCGCGCCGACGCCCGCCGACATGGCGACGATCGCCTCGGTCCTGCGCTCCCGCGTCGATGCCATGGGCGTCGCCGACCCGACCGTCACGACGCACGACCTGGTCGTGGTCGTGGAGCTGCCCGGCGTCATCGACCCGGCCGACGTCGAGACGGTCGGCCGGATGCTCGGCCATACCGGAAAGGTCGAGTTCGTTCCGCTCGGCGACACCCAGGTCCCGTCGGCGAGCCGATCGATCCGACCAAGAACCCGCCACTCTTCGGCGGCGACCAGATCGCGTCGGCCACCATCGCCGCCGACCAGAACGGCGCCCCGGCGGTCGACTTCGTCCTCAAGCCCGACGGCACGCGTCTGTTCGCGGACTACACCGCGAACCACATCGGGTCCTATTTCGCGATCACCATGGACGGCGACGTCCTGTCCGCGCCGGTCATCCAGAACGCGATCCCGAACGGCGACATCGAGATCAGCGGCGGTGGCGTGACGGGTCTTGACGCAACGCACGCGCACGGGCTCGTGGCGCTGATCGGCTCGGGCGAGCTGCCGGTCCCGATCGAGCTCACGTCATCCAGCGTGATCGGCCTCCCAAGCCCCACGGCCAGCACGCCCTGATCTCGGGTCGGACGGTCAACGACGCGGGACGACCACCCACCGACAGCCGAAGAGCTCGATCGACCGGTCCTCCGCTGAGCCTGCGCGGAGTCGGATGGTCGGCGTGGCAGCGCTACCGCGTCGCGGCCGCAGCCGGACGATCTGACGCCCGACGCTCGCGTCGCGTGCGCCACCACCGGCCAGCGACGGCCGGAATCGAAGCCCGACGGCACGCAAGAGACGCTGGCTGGCCGCGTTCGGATCGTCCACGGGGAGCTCGATGGTCTCGAGGTCGATCGACCCGCCGAGTCGCTCCGCCTCCGCCGCGCGAGCGGCCCGGTCGGCGGTCGTCCACTCGGCGCCCATCGCGTCGTGCTCGATCAGGAATGGAGGCTCGGCTGGGCCGAGAGGGTCGGGCGCCGCCAGCTTCCAGCGAACCACTGCGCCATCCGGTCGATGTCGCTCGCCTGGGCGGGCCTCACCGAGGCTCGATCCGCCCGCCTTGAGACTGGCCAACTCGCCGTCCAGGTCGTCGCTGGCGATCGCCCAGGTCGCGAACCCACCACCGATCTCGAGCGCACGGAGCGCCGGCGCCCCGACCCACGACGTCGCCGCGAGTGTCGGATCGAACGACGCCGATGAACTCGACATACGAATCGCCCAGCCAGACCACGCGATTGAAGGTTCCGAGCGCGTCGTGGCGACCTCCACCGGTCGGTGCCGGTGCGACGGCCCGCTTCGAACATCGCCACCGCGTCGTCCGGATCGGCGACGGCGATGACGAGGTGGTCGATGCCGAGATACATGCCGGCAGCGTAGCCGCCACTCGAGCCACCGACCGACCGGGTATCGTCGGGTGATGGACGTCATCGTCGTCGGCGGCGGGATCGTCGGCTGCGCGACCGCGTACTTCTGTGCCCGTGAGGGGATGCGGGTCACGCTGCTCGAGCGCAAGACGGTCGGCTATGGCGCCTCGGGGCGGAACCCGGGCTGGCTGTGGCTCCACTGCCGCACGCCCGGCTTCGCGCTCGACATCTCGCGCGCCGGCCGGAAGCTCTACCCGGAGCTGCTCGACGAGCTCCCCGGCGGCTTCGAGTTCCGGCCGAGCGGCGGGTTGATGTACTTCATGACCCCGGATCAGGGCGCCGTGTTCGAGGCCTTCGTCGCCTCGCGCCGCGCTGACGGCCTCGACATCGAGCTCATCGACGGCGCCGAGGTCCGCCGGCTCGTCCCGCCGATCCGCGACGACGTCCTCGGGGCCAGCTACTGCAGCGAGGACGCCCAGATCGTCACCTCGACCGTCGTGGACGCGCTGATCCGTGGCGCCCGCGCCGAGGGTGCGACCATCCGGGAAGGCGTCGCTGTCGAGCGGCTCGTCCTCGATGGCGAGCGCGTCGTCGGCGTCGACACCGACGCAGGCCGTATCACGGGCGACGCGACCGTCATCGCGACGGGCGCCTGGAGCACGAGATTCCTTGCCTCGAACGGCATCGACGTCCCGATCGGCGGGGAGCGGCTCCAGCTGGTCAGCACCGTCCCGCAACGGCAGTTCTGGATCGAGCCGCTGGTCTACGGCCCGAACGCCACCAAGCAGTACGCGCTGTTCAGCGACCTGCCGTCGTGGGACCCGGCGCTGTTCACGACCGAGGGCGAGGACCACGACGGCCTCACGTTCCTGCCGCTCCTCGTCCAGCGCGCGTCCGGCGAGGTGCTGCTGGGTTGCGCCACCGACTATCCCGACGAGCTCGACCCGAACCCGACCCTGGCCGGTCTCGCCCAGATCGCGACCGGCTTCGCGGCCGATTTCCCGGCCCTCCGGAACGTACCCATCACCAGGGCCTGGGCCGGTATCCTGCCGTTCACGTCGGACCAGGCGCCGGTCATCGACGAGGTCCTGCCCGGGCTGTTCGTCGGAGCCGGCCACGCGTTCGGCAACACGTCCGGGCCGGTCACGGGCCGCGTCCTCAGCCAGCTGATCGCCGGCCGTGAGCCCGACTTCGACATCAGCGAGTGCCGCTACGGCCGGCCGCTCGACCCGATCGCGGTCGGCGCCCCGACGCACTGGTGAGCGCGACCCGATGAGCCGGATCCTGGTCCTCGGTGGCTCGGGCGAGATGGGCTCGACGGCCGTCGCCGATCTCGTCGAGCGCACCGACCACGAGGTGACGATCGGCGACATCCGACCCGATGCCGCGGCCGCTCTCCTTCGCCGGCTCGGCGCACCCGAGCGCGTCGTCCGCGTGGACGTCGACGACCCGGGTTCGCTCGCGGCAGCCCTGTCCGACACCGAGGTCGTCCTCAACGCGACCTACATGCGCCACAACGTGCCGGTCACCGACGCGGCGATCGCGGCCGGCGTCCACCTCGTCGACCTCGGCTCGTACTACCCCGAAACGCTCGAGCAGCTCGAGCGACACGAGCGCGCCGTCGCGGCCGGCTGTCGGATCGTGCCGGGCTGCGGCGTCGCGCCCGGGCTGACCAACATCCTCGCCCGCCACGGCGCCGACCGCCTGGACACGGTCCGCGCGATCCGCCTCTACTCCTACATCACGCACCCCATGTGGACGTCGCCCGGGATCGTGGTGACTCGCTTCGATGCCAGCACAGGGATGTCCCTCGTGCGCGAGGGCGGCCGGCTCGTCGAGCAGCCATCGTTCTCGGGCGACGAGGAGATCGTCTTCCCCGAGCCGTATGGTGCGCAGGCGGTCCATCTCGTCCCGCACCCGGAGCCCGTCACCCTGCCGCACTACCTCGACGTCGCGGACGTCGTCTTCAAGGTCGGCTATCCGGCGGACGAGACCCGGCGGATCGAGACCCTTCTCGAGCTCGGTTTCGATCGCGACGAGCCGTTCGAGCTCGATGGCACGTCGATCTCGCCGCGGCGGTTCGCGGCCGCGTACATCGGCCGGCGCGGGATCGGCCCGTCCGACCGCAGCGCCAACGTCAAGCAGGTCCAGGTCGCGGGTACGCGCGACGGCAAGCCGGTCACCGTCGTCTACGACTTCGCGGTCGAGGAGGTCGGGCGATCCGCGTCATCGGCCATCACGGGAACGGTCGCGGCCATCGCCGCCGACCTCGTGTCGCGCGGCGGACCGGTCGGGGTCCACCCGCCCGAAGGAGCGTTCGATCCGCCGGCGTTCCTGGCCGCGCTGGCGGGGCGCGGGTTCCGGATCGAAGAGCGCGAGATCTCGGGGTAGGGGAGGCGTCCCGGCGTCTCTAGCGGAAGACCGGCCGCTGGCCCAGCTCGTCGATCGTGTGCAGGCCGGGCGCGAGCGCCATCAGCGGACGGACAGCGGCCATGGCACGAACGCCCGTCGGTGGATACGTGTCGAGGAACAGGTCTCCCCGGACGATCGTCTCGAACCGCGGGTCGCCGTCGACCACGACCTTGGCCGACGCTTCCATCCCGTCACGCTCCGGGTCGAGATCGAACCGGCCGCGCCAGAGCGACACCAGTCGCCCACCGCCGCGCACGTTGGCGCTGACCTGGCGGTCGTGACCGGCGATCGTCCCGGGCTCGACGACGTACCCGGCACGCTCGCGTCGGACGTCCGACAGGACGGGCATGCTTTCGAACACCGGCTCGTCGATGTCCAGCGCGCAGGATTCGGCGAGGAGGACCATCGCCTCCATCAGGAAGTTGCGCATCATGAAGCCGTCGCCGGCGGCCCCGACCGGGCCGCCGATACCCTCGTCGCGCAGGATCCCGTGGCCCCACAGCGATGTGTCGGCGATCCGTTCGAGCCGGAACTCCTCGAAGGCGAACACGTTCGAGATCGCGGCCAGGGGCAAGGTGATCGTCAGGAAGTCCCAGAACCCGGTGCCGAGGATCCGCTGGCCGGCCGCACGCGAGGCCGCATCGAGCTCGTCGGCGGCCTGAGCGCCCAGGATCGAGCGCGGATGGACGAGCCCCGAGATGGTGATCGCGTCCTTCCCCGCGCGGTTCGCGCGCAGGCACGCGGCCGCGACCTCGGCCGGCGTCCCGGTGCCCGCGTAGAACACGACGTCGATGTCGGGCCGGGCCAGGACGGCATCGACATCCGCCGACACGGTCGCGCCGACGCGCACGTCCAGCCCGCACGCCTCGCCGAGGTCGAGACCCTCCTTGGCGGGGTTGTAGACGATCCCGCTGCGGAACGCGAGCCACGGCCGGGTGAGGCCCGCCCGCACGATCTCCCCGCCTGCGCGGCCGGTCGCCCAGACCGCGGCACCGATCTTGTCCATCACGCTCCATCGAGGCGTTGCAGCCCGAGTATGCGTCAGCCCGACCGTCGTGGGCCGCCCGATCGGTCGATCAGTCCGGTCGCGCCGGTTGTACGCTCTCGTCGCTGACTGGCCGGGCTCAAGCCCGGCGACCGAGGGAGGGCATCATGACGACGTCTGCAGCACACGAACCGGCGACGCAGGAAGGCGAGCCCATCATCGCCTGGCTGGGTCGACGGACGGCACTGGCGCGCCTCCGGGAGACCGAGTTCGATGACGCGAGCCTCGAATACCGGCGCCTGTTCAGCGAGGTGTGGGGCACCTTCCTGCTGGTCCTCGTCGCGGCCGGCGGCGGCGTCATCGGTGCGACCGCGTTCGGTGGCGACCTGACGCTGCCCGATGAAGGCGCTGGCGCCCGGCATGATGGTCATGGGCGTCATCTTCTTCATGGGCACCATCTCCGGGGCACATCTCAACCCCGCCGTGACCCTGGCCTTCGCGGTGCGCGGCAACTTCCCGTGGCGTCGCGTCCCGGGCTACATCGTCGCCGAGGTCGTCGGTGCCACCCTGGCGGCGCTGTTCCTGAACGCGATGTACGGCGGCATCCTGAACGGCGCCACCGAGCCGACGCCGTCAGGTCACCCCGGCAGTCGCGATCCTGACCGAGGCCGTGCTGACGCTCGGGCTGGTCAGCGTGATCCTCGGCACGGCGTCGGGTGCGCGCAACGTCGGCATCAACGGCGCCATCGCCGTCGGTGCCTATATCGGCCTGGTGTCGGTCTGGGGAGCGCCCGTGACCGGGGCGTCGATGAACCCGGCTCGCTCGCTCGCACCGATGCTCGTCGGCGGCGACCTCACCAACTACTACATCTATCTCGTCGGCCCGCTGCTCGGGGCGATGGTCGCGGTCCTGTTCGAGTACATCCTGAAGGGCAAGGCGACGAAGGCCGGCGCCGAAGCCGCGCAGGGCATCCTGGACGAGACCCCGACCGGCCTGTAGGGCTGGGATCGCCGCCACGTGACCGCCGTGTCGTCAATTCGCGAGCCGACCATCGAAGGCGTGCCCCTGCGACGCCACCTGGGGCTGTGGGCAACGGCGCTCGTCCTCGGCAGCGTCACAGCCATCGGCGTCCGGCTGTTCAACCTGGCCATCGACGCCGTCGGCTCGATCGTCAGCGACGTGCTGGTGCCCGCACTCGGCCCGCTCGGGGCCTGGTCGATCGTGCCGATCCTCGCGCTGGCGGGCGTGTTCGTCGCCGCGATCATGCGGCTCCTGAAGCCGGAGAAGCTGGCTGCGATGGGCCACATCATCGACGGCGTGGCCGAGCACGACGGGCACCTGGATCAGCGCAATGCCGCGGTGACCGTCGCAGGCGCCGCGGTCGGGCTGGGGATGGGCATGCCGGTCGGCGCGGACACACCGTCGGCGATGATCGGCGGCCACCTCGGGTCGTGGGTCGCCCTGCGGTTCGGGTGGCCGACCGTGTTCGTGCAGGCGCTCATCGTGGCGGGCGTCGCGGCCGGCATCTCCGCCACCTTCCTGGCCCAGCTGTCGGCTGTCTTCTTCGGCCTCGAAGTGGTGCTCGGCGGGATCGGCGGCCTGGTCTTCATCGTGCCGATCCTCCTGGCCGTGGCCGCCTCGGCGGTGACCACGTTCCGGTTGACGGGCACGCCACCGGTGTACGCCATCCCGCCGACGCGGTCCACTGGGACGTGAGCCTGCTGCTGTACCTGCTGCCGGCCGTCGTCGCCGCTCTCGCCGCGATCGCCTACGTGCGCCTGTTCCCGCTTCTCAAGGGCGCGTGGACGCGGCTTCCGTTGCCGACCTTGGCCAGGATGGTCATCGCCGGCGCCATCGTCGGTGTCGTCGCGGTCGCGCTGCCCGGGGTGACCGGTTCCGGGACGGCGACGATGAAGCAGCTCTTCGGGGGCGCGACCATCCCGCTGGGTACCCTGCTGGCCCTTGCGCTGGCCAAGCTCGTGCTGACACCGGGCAGCCTCGGATCGGGCTTCGTCGGCGGCGTCATCGGACCTGCCATGCTCATCGGCTCGACGCTCGGCGCGGCCGTCGGGGCGATCGTCTTGCCGCTCTTCCCCGACCTCGGGCTGTCACCGGTGATCTTCGCCATGGTCGGCACCACGGCGATGCTCAGCGGGTCGCTCCACGCACCGCTGTTCGCGGCGCTCATCGTCTTCGAGATGGCCGGCGTCTACGAGATGCTGGTCCCGCTGATGATGGCGGCAGCCATCGGCTTCGGATTGTCAGCGCCCTTCCAGACCGGATCCGTGTACACGTTCGGCTTTGGCAAGCTGGGGATCGATCTGCGGCCGGGCCGGTTCCAGAAGAAGCCCTCGACGACGGCCTCGCCAGACGGCTGACACTAACCTTTACGTGAACGTGAAGGTTGTGCTATGATCCTGGCGAGATGTCCCATGCCCAAACCCCCGCGAGCGTCCCCACGCCGCGCCTGCTCAAGATCAACGAGGTCGCGGCCGAGACCGGTCTGACGACCCGCACCATCCGCTATTACGAGGAGGTCGGCCTCCTCGAGCCTGCCGCCCGCTCCGACGGCGACTACCGCCTGTACGACGCGTCCGACCTCGACCGCCTCCAGTACATCCGCAGCCTGCGCGACGACGCAGGGTTCTCCCTCGCCCAGATCGGCCAGATGCTCGAGGACGAGGCCGCCCGTGCCCGCAACCGGCAGCGACTGCGCGAGACGACCGATCCCGCCGAGCGCCGGGTCTTCCTGACCGAGGGCCTGGAACGGGTCGAGCGGCAGATCGGCCTGCTCGAGGCCAAGGCGGCCCGGCTCGGCGCGATGATCGACGAGACCCGCGCGCGTCGCGGACGGATCCAGGCCGGCCTCGCCGAGCTCGACGCCGTCGAGCCCGCGCCGCATCCCGTGACGTCGCCGAGCGCGGAGGCCGCGTCATGACCGCCGCCGCGGACCGCAGCCGCCACACCGTCGCAGGCGAGACGAGCGACAACTACCGCTGGGTCGTGCTCGGTGTCACGAGCGTCGGGGCGCTGCTCGCCTCGCTGACCTCGGGGACGCTCGTCATCGCCCTGCCCGAGATCCTGCGCGACCTCCACACCGACCTGTTCACGCTGCTCTGGATCGTCGTCGGCTACACGCTGGCGGCGACCGTGGTCGTCCTCAACGCCGGCCGCTTCGCGGACCAGGTCGGTCGCGCCCGCTCCTACACCGCCGGCTTCGCGCTGTTCACGGTCGCCTCGGTGGCCTGCGCGCTCGCACCGTCAGCGCTGCTGCTGGTCGCCGCGCGACTGGTCCAGGGTGTCGGCGGCGCGTTCCTGATGGCCAACTCGGCGGCGCTCGTCACCGACGCGTTCCCGCGCCGTGAGCTCGGCCGGGCCCTCGGCATCAACGCGATGGTGGTCGGCGCCGGTCTGATCATCGGCCCGATCCTCGGTGGCTGGCTGACCACCTTCGGCTGGCAGACCGTCTTCTGGTTCAACCTGCCGATCGGGCTGATCGGCACGGTCGCGGCCGCGACGCTGCTCGTCGAACAGGGCCATCGCTCCGGGCGCGTCAGGTTCGACTTCGCCGGCAGCGCCATCTACCTGATCGGCCTCACCGGCCTCGTGACCGCCCTCGCGTTCGGTGGCATCTACGGCTGGACGACGCCATGGGTCCTGGCCGGTCTGGCCGCGTTCATCGTCGCCGCACCGACCTTCCTGTGGGTCGAGTCGCACCGCGAGGCGCCGCTGCTCGACCTCGGCCTGTTCCGCAACCGCCTGTTCGCGCTCGGCAACCTGACCGGGCTGCTCAACGGCATCGCCCGGACCGGCGTCCTGTTCCTGCTCGTCTTCTACTTCCAGGGCGCACGCGGCTACGACCCGGTCACGGCCGGGCTCGCGCTCGCGCCGCTGGCCGTCGGTCTCCTCGTCCTGTCGCCGATCAGCGGCGCCCTCGCCGACCGGATGGGATCGCGCGGACTGGCGACGGCCGGGATGCTCATCACGGCGGTCGGTCTGCTCGGGCTGTGCACCATCGGCATCGACACGCCGTACTGGCAGCTGGCGCTGTGGCAGCTGATCATCGGCGCCGGATCGGGGCTGTTCATCTCCCCGAACACGAGCGCGGTGATGGGTGTCGTCCCGCCGGAGAAGCGCGGCATGGGCTCGGGCGCCCGGATGATGCTCACCCAGACCGGCTTCGTCATCAGCATCGCGCTGTCGATCGGGCTCGTGTCGAGCGTCATGGATCCGTCGGTCCTGCTCGCCATCTTCTCGGGCACTCAGATCGGCAGCGGCAGCATCGACATGGATCCGTTCATCCAGGCGCTCCACATCGCGTTCGCCGTCGGCGTCGTCGCCAGCCTGCTCGGCGCGGTCGTCTCGGCTTCGCGCGGCGGCAAGCAGGTCATCGAGGACGAGCCCACCGTCCAAGGCTCGGTGGCCGCATGACCAAGATGCAGCACGGGATGAGCGCCTTCCGACATCGCAACTACCGGCTCTTCTTCGTCGGCCAGGCGATCTCGCTGGCCGGCACGTGGATGCAGCAGGTCGCGCAGTCGTGGCTCGTCCTCGTCCTGACCCACGATCCGCTGTGGCTTGGCGTCGTCGCCGCGGCCCAGTTCATCCCGGTGATGATCTTCGGCCTGTTCGCCGGGGTCCTCGCCGACAACCTGCCCAAGCGCCAGACGCTCCTGGTCACCCAGGCCATCAAGATGGCCCTGTCGGTCATCCTCGCGGTCATCGCCGTGACCGGCTACGCGTCGATCCCGCTATTGATCCTGCTGGCCCTGATCATCGGCACGGTCAACTCGGTCGACATGCCGGTCCGCCAGGCCTTCGCGGTCGAGATGGTCGGGCGCGAGGACATCGGCAACGCGGTCGCGCTCAACTCCGCGATGTTCAACGGGGCACGCGTCATCGGTCCGGCGATCGCCGGTCTGACCATCGCGGCGGTCGGGGTCGCGATGGCGTTCGCGATCGATGCCGCGAGCTTCGTGGCGGTCATCGTCGCCCTGGCGCTCATGCGCGACAGCGAGCTGCACTCACCGGCGGCCATCGCCCATCCAGACTCCTTCTCGGCCGTGATGACCCAGCTGCGCGAGGGGTTGCACTACGTGCGGATCACCCCGCTCGTGCTGATCGCCGTCCTCGTCGTCGGCCTCGTCTCCACGTTCGGGATGAACTTCAGCGTGATCATCCCGGCGTACGCGACGGACGTTCTCCAGAGCGGGGCTGCCGGATACGGCTTCCTGATGGCGGCGTCCGGCTTCGGCTCGCTGGTGGCCGCGCTGTGGCTCGCCTTCGGGGATGCCGCGCAGGTGCGGCGCATCGCCTACGGCGCGGTCATGCTCGGCATCGGCGAGGTCGCGCTCGGTGCGTCGCAGGTCTACAGCCTGTCGCTGCTGCTGATGGTGCTCGTCGGGTTCGGCGGGATCCTGATGGCGGCCACGGCCAACACGACCATCCAGCTCGCCGTCCCCGACGGCCTGCGCGGCCGCGTGATGAGCGTCTACACCACGATCTTCGCCGGCTCGACCCCGATCGGCGGGCCCGTGATGGGCGGCCTGGCGTCGGTGTTCGGAGTGGCCGTCTCGCTGGCGATCGGCGGCATCCTGTCGGCCGCCGTCGGGATCGGGTCGTTCATCTGGATCCGCCGTCGCGGGCTCGATCGTCGGCCGCTGCGGGCATGGTCGCCGGAGCCGGTGCCCGCGCCGCCGCTCGGGGCCGGCCTCCCATCCGGGTCCATGCCCGATCGAGCGCGTGCGCGCTGACCCGTCGGGGCCGCGGGTCGGTCGCTAGTCCTCGACGGCTCCGAACACGAGCGAGGCGTTGAGCCCGCCGAACCCGAACGACGTCGACAGCACCCGCCGATAGCGCCCGTCGCGGCCCGCCCGCAACAGCCCGGGCAGCAGCGTCGCGATCTCCGGGTCGGGCTCGACCAGGTTGACCGAGGGTGGCGCCCAGCCATCGCGGATGGTCAGCGCGCAGATGGCGGCCTCGATCGCGCCGGAAGCGCCGAGCGGATGGCCGTACAGCGCCTTGGTCCCGCTGACCGGCACGGTCGCTGCCCGCTCGCCGAGCGCCAGCGCGATCGCCCGCGCCTCGGCCACGTCGCCGATCGGGGTCGACGAGGCGTGCGCACTGACGTAGTCGATCTCGCCCGGGTCGACGCCGCGCGTCGTCGAGCGCGATCGTCGCGGCGCGGGCCGCCTCGGTGCCGTCGGCTCGGGGCTGGACCATGTGATGCGCGTCGGACGTGGCGCCGTAGCCGAGCAGCTCGGCGTAGGGGACCGCGCCGCGCGCCTCCGCGACCTCGGCCGCCTCGAGCACCAGCAGCGCCGCGCCCTCGCCCATCACGAACCCGTCGCGCCCGCGGTCGAACGGCCGCTCGGCCGTCCCGGGGTCATCGTTGTGGCCGGCCGACAGCGCCCGGATGATGTCGAACGCGCCGAACGCGAGCGGGCTCAGCGGGATCTCGACGCCACCGGCGATCGCCGCGTCGATCCGGCCGTCGCGCAGGTCGCCGAGCGCCTCGCCCAGCGCGACCGCCCCCGACGCGCACGAGTTGGCGGTCGACAGGATCGGGCCGCGGACGTCGAGCGCGATGCCGAGGTTGGCCGGCGCCGCGCCGCCGAAGACCGCCAGCGCAAGGTTCGGCGCCACCTGCCGGATCCCCTTCTCGAGATAGCGCTCGTGCTGCTCCTCGGCGTAGGCGATGCCGCCCAGCGCGGACCCGAGGTAGATCCCGATCCGCTGCGGATGCGCGCCGCCGTTCGCGCCGGGCGTCAGCCCCGCGTCGTCGAGCGCGAGCCGGCCCGCGACGAGGCCGAACTGGCTGAAGCGGTCCAGCTGGCGCGCGGTCTTGGGCGGCATCCAGGCGAGCGGGTCGAAGTCGTCGACCTGCGCCGCGACCTGCGAGCGGAAGGGGCTCGGGTCGAACCGGTCGATGCGCTTGATCGGGGAGCGGCCTCGCCGCAGGCCCGGCGCGGAACGCGTCGCGACCCGTGCCGATCGCGGTGATCAGGCCGATCCCGGTGATCCAGATCCGTCGCCGCCCACTGTCGCCGGTCATGGTCGTGGATTCGCGTCAGCGGATCGCGCTGGACTCATCGGCCGTCGTCGGGCGACACGTCGCCGCGAGCGCCTCGGCCAGGTCGCGGAAGGTGGCGAGCGTCCGGCCGGCGATCGGTCGGGTGAAGAACCGGTCGACGACGACCGCGAAGAGCGGGACCGCCGGCCGGAAGTCGTGGTCGATCTCGACGCGGGTGCCGCCCGGCGCCGGCTCGATCCGCCAGGTCACGTCCATCCCCTTGGTCGCACCGGCAACGTGGACGAACCGGAGGCCGACGCGTCGCCGGCTCTGCCCAGGTGCGGGCCCGCCACGTGACCGGGAGCGCCAGCCCGAGGACGTCGATGAGCGGCCGGCGCGCCACGAAGTCGACGACCAGCGAGCCGTCCGCCCGCCGCGCGCCGACCGCCCGCGACCGCGCGTAGTGGGGGAGCAGCCGCGCCCAGCGCTCCGTGTCGCGCGCGAGGGCGAACACGAGCGCGGGCGGCGCGCGCGACGTCGATGCCGATGGTGCTGTGCATCGTCATGCGTCCGCGATCGCCAGTCGGCACGACACGCCGCGCCAGATCGCCGAGTTGAGCGCGAGCGGCTTCGTCGGGCGTGAACCAGGCCGCACGTGTCGGTCGAGCCGTCGATCTCGTCGCGCAGCTCGCCGCCGGTGATCCGGACGCGATAGACGATCCGGACGGCGTGGACGCGACCGCCTCGGTGGCGGATCCGGGAAGACGCTGCGACGAGGCGTCGAGTCAGCGCGATCGACCTCTCCCTCGTAGCCGGATTCCTCGGCGAGCTCGCGGAGGACGCCCGACCTCGGGCGGTTCGCCGAAGTCGAGACCGCCGCCGGGCAGCGTCCATATCGTCGTCGGGGACGATCGACGGCGCGACGCGACACAGGAGGATCCGGCCCGCGTCGTCGACGGCGAGCGCGTAGGCCGCCGACCCGGACCCGTCGAGCCTCGGCCGTCGTCGGTCATGGCGCGAGCAGCGACGCGAGGAAGCGCGGATCGAGCGCGCGGGACGCGGGGACGAGGTCACCCATCACGAGGCCCATCGTCCCACGAACCGATGGCCGCGCGGCGACCCGTCGAGCGGCGTAGTCGAACAGGACCGGGCGTCGCCAGGAACGCCTGGACGAGCCACGAGACGGCGTCCTTCGCGAGGAACCGACGGCGCATCGCGCGGTCGTACGCGTCGAAGGCGCCGGGACGGCCGCGGCGGTGCGCGACGATGGCGGCGGCGGCCAGCTCGGCCGACACGAGCGCGCGATGCAGGCCCTCCCCGGTGAACGGGTCGAGGAAGCCGGCCGCGTCGCCGACCAGCAGCCAGCCGGGTCCGGCACGGCGCGTCACGCGATGCCCGAGCGGCGAGGCACCGGCGACCGCGTCGGTGGGCTGGCCGTCGCGCCAGGTGGCCGGATCGTCGGCGGTCGGCGGGATGGCGCGGACGATCGAGTCGGCGACGGCGCGGGCACCGTCGCGGGCCAGGGCCGGTCGCCACGAGCGGCCCAGCACGATCCCGACGTTGACCCGGCCGCCCGCCACCGGCGCGATCCCGACGTAGCCGTCGCGCAGGACCCGCATCCGCGCGTCGCGGCAGCCGGCCGGGTCCGGGTCGGGGAGGTGGTAGGTCAGCCCGATCCGCGGCTCGAGCCGGACCGGGCGCGCGACGCCGGCCGCCCGGGCGACGACCGAATGCGCCCCGTCGGCGCCGACGATGACCGGCGCCCGGACGACGACCGTGCGACCGTCCGGCGTCGCGCGCCTCGAGCGAGCCCGCCGCGCAGGTCGACGGCGGTCACGTTCCAGCCGCGTCGGACCTCCGCGCCGGCCGCGACGGCCCGCTCGAGCAGGAGCGGATCGAGGCGCGACCGATCGAAGCCGACCGCGGGCTCGCCGCCGTCCTCGGCGCCGTACGTCAGCCGGAACGATGTCCCGGACGCGGTCTCGACCCGCATCGCCGGGATCGGCCGGGCGACCGCGGCCAGCGTCGTCGCGTCGAGCACCGGCCCGACGGAGCGCGGTCACGGCCGCGGGCGAGGTGAAGACGCCGCCGGCGCGCCAGTGCCAGGCCGGCGCGCGTTCGAGGACAAGGACGCCCACGCCGGCCGACGCCAGCCGGGCGGCGAGGACCGCGCCCGGCCGGCCCGCCTCCGACGATCACGACGGCCGCGTCCTCGCGGTCAGCCCGGCTCGCGCGTCGGTCAT
Organism: uncultured Chloroflexia bacterium; assembly: GCA_963813225.1. Taxonomy (GTDB): domain Bacteria; phylum Chloroflexota; class Limnocylindria; order Limnocylindrales; family CSP1-4; genus SPCO01. The sequence goes on from CAWEYB010000001.1 coordinate 1,311,286, forward strand.
CCGCCCGACGCCCTGGGGATCCGGGATCCCGCTCGCGTCGGTCATCGGCGTCGGGACCGCAGCGATCGCCCACCGCTGGCCGAACGAGCCGCGGACTGTCCGCACCGGCGTCAGGCCGGCCGCCCGCAGCAACGTCGGCCGCCTCGTCCGCCCGATACGACCGCCGAACCGACAGCGGCGCGTCCGCCCGCGTGAACCGGTTGCCGGTCAGCAGGTGCCCGATGAGCAACGCCCCGATCAGCCCGAGCCGGGTCCGGTCCAGGTCGTTGACGACGACCCCGAGCCGCGCGACCCGCGCCATCTCGCCGAGCAACACGACCGCCTCGTCGGGTGACAGGTGGTGCAGCACCAGCGAGCAATGGGCGACATCGAACGATCGGTCGGGATAGGGGAGCGACGTGCCATCGCCGACGTGCAGCTCGAGGCCATCGGTCGTCGCCAGAGCCGGCGTCGCCAGCACGGCCGCCTCGAGCACCTCGGGCCGGCTGTCGATCCCGACGACGGCAAGGCGCCGATCGCGCGCCCGCGCCCGCTCGAGGAGCGCCATCGGGATGTCCGCGCCGCCGGTCCCGACGTCGAGCATCGTCAGCGCGTCGACGTGGGCCGCGAGCGCGTCGATCGCCGTCGCGCTCAGGTCAACGCCACCGAGGTATCGATTGATGCGTCCCAGGTCGCGCAGGTTGCCGGCCAGCGTCGACAGGTCGTCGAGCGGACCGTCGAGCAGCTCGACGGCGTCGGTGCGGCGGTCCATCGGTGCAGGGTACGTCGCCCCCGACCCAGGCCGACCGGCTACCCTAGGCGCCGTGCCGCGCGCCATCCGCCGACTCGCCCCATTCGCCTTCGCCGCCCTGTTGCTGGCTGGGACGACGGCCGATGTCGGCGCGTTCGCCAAGGCCCACTTCCCGAACCAGAGCCTCGGCAACCGCGGCACCGACGTCCGCGCGGTGCAGGGCCTGCTCCGCGCCCACGGCATCGCCATCGCGGCCGACGCCGTCTTCGGGGTCACGACCCAGGACGCGGTCAAGACGTTCCAGGCCAGCAACGGACTGACCGTCGACGGCATCGTCGGCGACGCGACGTGGCTCAAGCTGATCGTGCCGCTCAACCCGGGGAGCACCGGCGAGGCGGTCCGCGTCCTGCAGCGTCAGCTCGACTCGAAGCGTCACGCCGGGCTGACCGTCAACGGCCATTTCGACATCCCGACGCGCAACGCCGTCCTCGCCTTCCAGCGACACGCCGGGATGACCCCGCACGCGGGCGTCGGGCGAGGTCACCTGGCGCAATCTCCTGTGGCACTACGACTACCCGTCGTTCACGACCGGCATCCTGTGCGACTACAGCGTCGGGAACGGCAAGGCCAACTGGGCGACGGGCGCGGCCATCGGCCAGCTCGAGGCGGCGGCCAAGGTGTTCGTGGCGACCGGGCACGGGCGCGTGTCGGTCGGCGACGCGAGCTTCGAGCACGGCGGCAACATCCCGCTCCACCAGACCCACGAGGTCGGGCCTCGACGTGGACATCCGGCCGATCCGCAAGGCCGGGAACCAGTGCTCGTTCGGGACGAACTGGCGGCTGTCGTCCTACAGCCGGACCCTGACCCGTGCTCTCATCAAGGACATCCGGGCCGCCGCGCCCGGCCACGTCAAGCTCATCTACTTCAACGACCCGGTCCTCATCAGGGAGGGCCTGACGGTCCATTTCCCGGGTCACGACGACCACCTGCACATCCGCTACTGCGAGCACGCCTACCCGCTCAAGACCTACCGCTGCTGACGGACGGGTTCGTCCAGCGCGAGCGAGGGTGGTTCGCGACCTCGGTGCCATAATGGCCGCCATGGCCACCGACACGAAGACGTCCCTCGTCCCGGCGGGTGACCGGGCGCCGTCGAGCTGGGGCCTCGGCGACGGCCAGGCGATCCCGTGGGAGTACGCGCCGGCGCCCGAATCGCGCGAGATCGTCACGCTCAAGGAGCGCTACGGCCTGTTCATCGGCGGCACGGACGTGGCGGCCAGCGGACGGCGGCGACGTTCGCGACGATCAACCCGGCGACCGAGGAGCCGCCTGGCGCTCGATCGCCAAGGCCACCCCGGCCGACGTCGACACGCGCGGTCCGTGCCGCGCGCCGCGCGCAGACCCGCTCGTGGGGCACGCTGCCCGGCAAGGAGCGCGCCAAGTACCTGTTCCGCATCGCGCGCATCCTCCAGGAGCGCAGCGCGCGAGTTCGCCGTCCTCGAATCGATGGACTCGGGCAAGCCGATCAAGGAGATCGCGCGACGTCGACGTGCCCGCTCGCGGCGGCCCACTTCTGGTACTACGCCGGCTGGGCGGACAAGCTCGAGTACGCGTTCCCGGGCCGGGTCGCGCGGCCGCTCGGCGTCGCCGCCCAGATCATCCCCTGGAACTTCCCGCTGCTGATGCTGCGTGGAAGATCGCCCCGGCGCTCGCGGCCGGCAACACGGTCGTCCTCAAGCCGGCCTCGCACGACGCCGCTCGAGCGCGCTGCTGTTCGCCGACGTCTGTGCCGCCAGGCCGACCTGCCGCCCGGCGTCGTCAACATCATCACCGGCCCCGGCGAGATCGGGATGGCGCTGGTCACCCACCCCGACGTCGACAAGGTCGCCTTCACCGGCTCGACGGAGGTCGGCAAGCGGATCGCCCAGGGCGTCGCCGGCACCGACAAGGCGCTGACCCTCGAGCTCGGCGGCAAGGCCGCCAACATCGTGTTCGACGACGCGCCGCTCGACCAGGCGGTCGAGGGCATCGTCAACGGCATCTACTTCAACCAGGGCGAGGTCTGCTGCGCGGGCTCGCCGGCTGCTCGTCCAGGAGTCGATCGCCGAGCCGCTCATCGACAAGCTCAAGGACCGCCTGTCGACGATCCGCGTCGGCGATCCGCTCGACAAGAACACCGACGTCGGGGCGATCAACCGCCGGGCCAGCTCGAGAAGATCACCGAGCTCGTCGCGGCGGGCGTCGCCGAGGGCGCCGAGCTGTACCAGCCCGCCTGCGAGCTGCCCGAGCGCGGCTACTTCTTCCGGCCGACCCTGTTCACGAACGTCGCCCAGAGCCACCGGATCGCCCGCGAGGAGATCTTCGGCCCGGTCCTCTCGACGCTCACGTTCCGGACGCCGGAGGAGGCGATCGAGAAGGCCAACAACACGCCCTACGGCCTGTCGGCCGGGATCTGGACCGACAAGGGCTCGCGGATCCTGATGATGGTCCAGCGGATGAAGGCCGGGGTCGTGTGGGCCAACACGTTCAACAGGTTCGATCCGACCTCGCCGTTCGGCGGCTACAAGGAGTCGGGCTTCGGGCGCGAGGGCGGCCTGCACGGGCTGCAGGCCTACGTCCGCCTCGAGGATCGCTGATGGCGTCGCGCGCGGCAAGCCGTGTCGGCGGGCCGGAACGGGACGGCGGGCGGTCGCGGCGCGGGCAGGCCGTGCCAGCCGAGCCCGCGATCGACGTCCGCAAGACCTACAAGCTGTACATCGGCGGCGCGTTCCCGCGGTCCGAATCGGGCCGGACTCGTACCTCGTGACGCGAGCCGACGGCACGCTCGCTCGCCAACGCCTGCCGGGCCTCGCGCAAGGACGTCCGCGACGCGGTCCGCGCCGCCCGCAAGGCGCTCGAGCGGATGGGCCGCCAAGACCGCCATGAACCGCGGCCAGGTGCTCTACCGCGTCGCCGAGCTGATGGAGGGCCGTCGCGACCAGTTCGTCGCCGAGGTGGCCGCCGCCGAGGGGCTGTCGCGCCGGCGGCCGCCAGCGCGATCGTCGACCGCGCCATCGACCGCTGGGTCTGGTACGCCGGCTGGGCCGACAAGATCGCCCAGGTCCTCGGCTCGTCCAACCCGGTCGCCGCGCCGTACTTCAACTTCACGATCCCCGAGCCGACCGGGGTGGTCGGCGTGGTCGCGCCCGAGACGTCGTCGCTGCTCGGCCTGGTGTCGCCGGCTCGCGCCGCCGCTCGTGACCGGCAACGCGGTCGTGCTCATCGCGTCGGAACGCCGGCCGCTGCCCGCCGTCACGCTGACCGAGGTGCTCGCCACGTCCGACGTCCCGGGCGGGGTCGTCAACGTGCTGACCGGCCGCAAGCGCGAGCTCGTGCCCGTGCTCGCCGCGCACGTCGACGTCGACGCGCTCGACACGTGGGGCGTCCCCGACGACCTGCGGACCGAGGTCGAGACGCTCGCCGCCGACGACATCAAGCGGCTCGCTCGCGCCGCCCGACGACGGTCACCGAATCCCGCGTTCGACTGGCTCGACGATCGCTGCCGCCGAGCGCCCGGAATGGATCGCCGCCTTCCTCGAGATGAAGACGGTCTGGCACCCGATCGGCGGCTGACGATGGCTGTCGGGACGGGCGGAACAGGGAGTCGGCGAGCAGCCCGCGTCGAGTCGACGGACCGCGGACCGGTCGAGCGCCGCGTCTTCGTCCATGCCACGCCGCGGACCGTGTGGGCGACGCTCCACGATCCCGCGGCGACCAGCATCCTCTTTCCGGAGCTGCGCCTCGGACCGGCGGCCCCGCCCTGGCCCGCAGCGGCGACGACACGCTCCGCCCGGGCACGGATCGGTCTCCTCCGCGAGGACGCCCGCGTCGAGAGCCTCGAGGCGCGGCCGGACTCGCGCTTCCGGCTGCGGGTGACCGCATCCGGCTTCGAGAGCGAATGGAGCTGGCGGCTCGAGCCGGTCGCCGGCGGCACGCGCGTCATCCACGCGGCCACGTTCGAGCCGTTCGACCGCTGGACGGGCATCCTGGTCCGCCTCGGCCGGGCGTCGCTCGCGACGCGGGTCGAGAGCCACCTGCGCGTCCTCAAGGAACGAGCAGAGGCTGCCCAGCGGGGCTCCAACCCGGCCACCTGAACCTGCGACCGACCAACCAGTCGTTCCCCAGCAATGCCCAGCCCGAGGAACGCCCATGACCGCCGTCATCAAGACCGAGCGCCTGACCAAGAGCTACGGCGACCACCGCGGGATCATCGATCTCGATCTCGAGGTGGCCGAGGGTGAGACGTTCGGCTTCCTCGGGCCCAACGGCGCCGGCAAGACGACGACCATGCGGGTCCTGCTCGATCTCATCCGGCCGACGAGCGGTCGAGCCGAGGTGTTCGGGATCGAGACGACGGTCGATCCCGTCGCGATCCACCGGCGGGTCGGCTACCTGCCCGGTGAGTTCGACCTGTACGACCGGCTGACCGGCGCCGACACCATCTCGTACTTCGGGAACCTGCGCGGCGGGGTCGATCGCGCCTACGTCGCCAGGCTGGTCGAGGCCCTCGACCTCGACACGAGCCGGCGGTTCAAGGAGTACTCGAAGGGCAACAAGCAGAAGGTCGGGCTGATCGTCGCGCTCCAGCACCGGCCGGACCTGCTGATCCTCGACGAGCCGACGGCCGGGCTGGACCCGCTCGTCCAGCAGACGTTCTTCGCGCTCGTGCGCGAGGCGCACGACGAGGGCCGCACGATCTTCCTGTCGAGCCACATCATCGACGAGGTCGATCGGACCTGCGAGCGGGTGGCGATCATCCGCGAGGGCCGGCTCGTCCAGGTCGATCGGATCGAGGCCATCCGCGAGCTCGCCTTCCACCATGTCGAGCTGACGTTCCAGGGGCCGGTGGACCCCGCGGTGTTCGCCGGGCTGGCCGGGGTCAGCGATGTCGGCCGGCGCGGGCCACGTGATCACGATGCGGGTCAGCGGCCCGATCGGGGCGGTCATCTCGGTCGCGGCGGCCCACGGGATCGTCGATGTCGTGAGCCGCGAGCCGAACCTCGAGGATGTCTTCCTCGCCCAGTACGGGGAGCATGCCGCCGACACTGGCGGCGTCCAGTGACCGTCGCGCCCACCGTCCTCGATCGGCCGGGTCCATTCGCCCGCGTCCTCGGCATCGGATCGATCTACGGCAAGACGCTGCGCGACAGCCTGCTCGCGGCGATCGTGGTCGGTGGTGTGGCCGGGCTGTTCATGTTCGGGACCGGTGCGCCGTACGGTGCCGCGCCGGAGTTCGGCACCATCGAGCTGCGGCGCCAGTTCATCGCCGGTCTGACGGCGTTGCCGTTGGCGCTCCGCGGCCTGCTCGGCCAGCCGATCAACCTCGAGACGATGGGTGGCTTCCTGTCCTGGCGGGTCGGCAACTTCCTGCCGGTCCTGCTCGGGCTGTGGCCGGTCGTTGCGCTGTCGGGGATCCTGGCGGGCGAGGCGGCCAAGGGAAGCCTGGATGTGCTGGCGACCACGCCACAGAGCCGTCGGACGATCGCGCTAGAGAAGGTCGGCGCGCACGTCACGGCCGTCGCGATCGCGATGCTGATCCTGGCCGCGATCATCTGGGCCGTCGGCGCGTTCTTTGCCAAGCTGCCGGGCGATGAGATCCCGATCTCGGCCGCGCTCGGCCAGGTCGTGCTGTACGGCGTGATGATGCTGGCCCCGGGTGCGGTCGCGTTCGCGACCGCGCCGTACGTCGGCCGGACGCGTGCCCTGGCGTTCGGGCTGATCGTGCTGTTCGGGAGCTACCTGATCTACAGCTACGCCAGCCTGTCGCCGGTGATCGATGCGCTGACGCCGCTGTCGTTCTTCCACTGGACCGCCGGACACCGGCCGATGGCCGGCGTGTCGGACTGGGGCTCGGTGGCGTTCCTCGGCGTCGTGGACGCCGTCCTGCTGGCGATCGGTGCGCTGGCCTTCGAGCGGCGCGACCTCGGGGCCGTCGACAACGTCGGCTGGCTGCGGCTGCCGTCGCTGCCTGCCGGCATCGCCGGCCCATTCAGCCGGCAGCTGGCCGACCGCGCCGGCATCGCCATCGCGTGGGGGCTCGGGATCGGCCTGTACGGGATCCTCATCGTGGCCTCCGCGCAGGCATTCAGCGACAGCATCGCGTCGCTGCCGCAGATCGCGGCGCTGATCCGGCTGGTCTATCCCGGGCGTCGACCTGAGCCAGCCATCGGGTGTCCTGCAGCTGACGTTCTTCGGGTTCGGGTCGTTCATCTTCACGCTGGCTGGCGCCTCGTACCTGGCGGGCTGGGCGAGCGACGAGGGCCGGCGCCGGCTCGAGGTCGTGCTCACGACGCCGGTGTCCCGCGGACAGATGGGCGCTCCGGAGCGCGGTCGGCGCCATGGCCGCGATCGCGCTGACGACCGCCGTCGTGGCCGTGCTGATCGGTCTCGGGGTCGTGTCGCAGGCCGGCGACGTCGTGGCGCCGCTGGCCGGCATCGGCGTGCTGGGTCTGGCAGCGGCCGGGTTCGCCGGCATCGGTCTGGCGGTCGGCGGGCTCGTGCGCGCCTCGCTGGCGGCGTGGGTGACCGCCATCCTGGCGATCGCCACGTTCCTGCTCGACACCCTGGGCGCCGCGCTCAAGCTGCCCGACGCGGTCCTCCAGCTGTCGATCTACAAGCACCTCGGCCAGCCGATGGCCGGCATCTTCGACCCAGCCGGGCTGGTCGCTGCGACCGTGCTCGTCGTCGGGGGCGTGGCGCTCTGCGCGTTCGGGCTCACGCGGCGCGACATCGGCAGGTAACGTCCCGGCGTGACCCCGTTCATCGTCGGCCTCGTCGCCGTGTCCGCCGTCCTGCACCTCGCCTGGAACGTCCGGCTCAAGACGGCCGGCGACCCGCTGCGGACCGCGACGCTCGGATTGCTCGCCGCATCGGTCGCGATCGTGCCGCTCGGTGTCGGAGTGTGGTGGGCCGGGGGCCGGGTCGCGCTGCCGCCCGAGGGGATCGCGCTCGGCGTGGCGTCCGGGTTCGTGGAGGCGGCGTACTTCATCCTGCTGTCCGCCGCGTATCGGCGCGGCGACCTGTCCGTGGTCTACCCGGTCGCGCGCGGGACGGCGCCGCTGCTCGCGGTGCTCATCGGGGTCGGCATCTTCGGCGAGCGGCTCGGGGTGGCGGGCTCGATCGGGGTGGTCATGCTGCTGGTCGGGTTCCTGTGGCTCCAGCGCCCATGGCGCGCGATCGCCGCCGCCCGTTCCGGTGGTGCCGACGCCCGCCGGGCCGCCGCCGACAGCGCGATCCTGTTCGCGCTCGCGACGGGCGTGATGATCGCCACGTACACGGCCATCGACCGGGCCGGGACCCGGCTGATCGACCCGTTTCCCTACGCCGCGATCCTGTGGGTCACGGGGTCGGTCGTGCTGGTCGTGTGGGTCGCGGTCGCGGCCGGCGGCGGCCTGTTCCGGGACGGCCGGGCGGCCACGCGAAACGCCGCGGTCGGTGGCTACCTGACGCTCGCCGCGTACCTGTGCATCCTCGTGGCACTCAGCGTGGCGCCACTTTCAGGGGTCGCGCCGCTGCGCGAATCGGCGACGGTCTTCGCCGCGGCCTGGGGCTCGGTGCGGCTGGGCGAGGCGACCGACCGACCCGAGGCGGTCCGCCGCATCGGCGCGTCGGTGCTGATCGTCGGGGGCGCGTTGCTGCTGGCGGTCGGCTAGGGGAGCGGCCCGGATCGGACCTCAGACCGCCTCGATGGGCGGCACCCGCCCGAACACCCGCCGTCGCCCGAACCGGCTGTTGACGAGCCCGACGCCGGCCACGACCAGCGCGGTCCCGAACACGATCCGGCCGTCGACCGGCTCGCCCAGCACGAGGTACCCGAGCACGATCCCGACCACCGGGATGATGTAGGACACCGTCGTCGTCCGGGTGGCACCCCACGCCGCGAACAGACGGAACACGAACAGGTAGGCGATGCCGGAACCGAGCAACCCGAGCCACACGATCGAGAAGATCGCCTCGGTGCTCGGGTGGATGGTCCACGGATGCTCGAACAGGAGCGCGAAGACGCCCGTGATGATCGCCGCGAACGACACCTGGAAGACGGCCGGGACCATCGGTGCCAGACCTCGCACGTTGCGTCGCGAATAGACCGCACCGCAGGCGTAGCTGAACGCCGCGCCGAGCAGCGCGAGCTCGCCGGTGAGCGACGATCCGGCGCCGGTGAACCCGGGGCTGGTGAGGATGACCACCCCGATGAACCCGACCATGAGCCCGACCACGCCGTTCACGCGCATCGGCTCGTCGGGCAGGAACAGGGACGACAGGACGATCGCGAACAGCGGCACCGGCGAGGTCAGGATCGCCGCCAGCGACGACTCGACCGACTGCTCGGCCCAGGTGATGAGCAGGAACGGGATGGTGATGTTGATGATCGCCATCACGATCAGGTGGCCGTACATCCGCCGCTCGCGGGGAAGCGGCTGGTGGGCCAGGCGGATGACCGTCCAGAGCAGCGCGGCGCCGATGACCAACCGGAGTGCCACGAGCGTGAACGTCCCGTAGTCGTCGACGGCGAGCTTGATGAACAGGTAGCTCGAGCCCCAGATGAACCCGAGAGCGAAGAAGACGATCCAGTTCGCGCGCGCCGTCGTCATCGGCCGATGATAGCGACCATTGGCCTACACGCGTAGGCCAATGGGCCGAGGTCTCCTCGGTAGGGAAGTCGTCTCACGCCACCCAGAACCACGCCGCCGGCCGAATAGTTGCACGCGTCTCGGTCAGCGCCAGCGGGTCAGGATCGCCTCGCGGTCGAACAGCGCGACACCGACCCGCAGCCCGATCAGGCTGAACACCAGGACGATCCCCGCGAGCAGGATGTAGCCGGTCGCCCCGACGAGCAGGGTGCCGGTCGCCTGGAGGAGGGTGATCGCCACGATCGGGACGATGATGATGCCGCCGACCTGCTGCGCGACCCGCGGATCGTTGACCCGCGAGCTGACGATGACGCCGGCGACGACCGACGCCAGCCCGACCGCCGGTCCGAGCACGAACACGCCGGCGAGCCAGCTCGGGTCGGTGACGACGCCGAACAGCTTGCGGGCCGTAGACGACCGACGAGAGCAGCGACGAACGCGACGTAGGTCAGCCAGCCGGCGAGCGACGCCCGGCACGAGGGCGGCGATCGCCTTGCCGGTCAGCAGCTCGCTGGTCCGGATCGGCGCGGCGAGGACCGGCTCGAGGCGTCCGCGCCTGCTTCTCGCCGATGATCGAGAACGTCGCGATCGACAGCGGGATGTAGGCGGGCATCAGCAGGAAGAACGCCAGGAACTGCTGGACGGCGAACGCACCGGCGAGCTCCGAGGCGCGAGAAGCCCGCCCACTCCGGGCGCTGGGCGAGGACCGGCGTCGCCAGCTCGGGTGGCAGGGCGCGGTCGCCGACGACACCGGCGAGCGCGCAGCGGCGCGATCGTCAGCACGACCGGCGGGACGAGGATGGTCGACATGAGGAGGCGGTTGCGGACGGTCTCGGACCACTCGCGGCGCAGGATCGTCGTCACGATCCGGGTCGCGCATCAGGCGGCCTCGCCGTGGTCGGGGCGCACGCCCATGACCTCGAAGTAGACCTACTCGAGCGTGGTCGCGCGTTCGCGGACCTCGACGATGTCGGCGCCCGCCGCGACCAGGGTCCGGACGAGGGCCGGCGTGACCGCGGCCGGGTCGGCGTCCCGACGATGAGCCGGTGGTCGACCGATCGACCGACGCGACGCCCGGCACCGCGCGCGCCGCCGCGACGAGACCCGAGATCGAGTCCCGCGCAGGCCCGGGCCGCCCGCCCGGTCGACAGCCCGACCTCGACGCCGTGACCGCCGACCGAGCCGCGCAGCGCGGCCGGCGAGTCGATCCGGAGCAGGCCGCCGCGCACGAACGCGATCCGGTCGCACAGCCGGTCGGCCTCGTCGAGGTTGTGGGTCGCCAGGACGATCGTCCGACCCGATCGCTGGAGCGATTCGATCGCCTCGCGGACGACGAAGGCGGCCTCCGGGTCGAGGGCGGCCGTCGGCTCGTCGAGGAAGATGACCGCCGGATCGTGGAGCAGCGCGCGGGCGATCGCCAGCTTCTGCTTCATGCCCTTGCTGAACGCGCCGGCCACGTCGTCGCGGCGTTCCCACAGCGAGAAGAGCCGCAGGTAGTGCTCGATCCGCGTCGCGCGCGTCGCGGCGTCGAGCCCGTAGAGCCGGCCGAAGAAGTCGAGGTTCGCGCGCGCCGAGAGCTTGTCGTACAGGCCCGGGGTCTCGGTCAGGATGCCGACCCTGGCACGGACCGCCTCCGGCTGCTCGGTCACGTCGAAGCCGTCGACGGACGCGCGACCCTCGGTCGGCTCGATGAGCGCGGTCAGCAGCCGGACCGTGGTCGTCTTGCCGGCGCCGTTCGGCCCGAGCAGCCCGAGCACCTCGCCGCGGAGGACCTCGAGGTCCATGTGCCGCACCGCCCATAGCGAGCCGAACTGCCGTCCGAGGCCGCTGGCCCGGAGCATCACGGGATCAGGCGTGGTCATGCCTTCAGTGTGCCCGAGCCGGCCTGACGCCGCGCAAAGGACCCCGTCCATGTGATGCCACTCGAGAGCATCACGTCGTCCGTCCCTGAGGCGGCGAGTCGGGCGGGCCCGCCCGCGGGTGATGCTCCAGAGTGACATCACGTGGAGAGGGTCATGTCGGCAAGGCCCGGAACGCTGCGCGGGACGCCGCGGCCTCGGGCCGAGCCGTGCCACAATCCTCCTGTGACGCGACCGTGGACTCTCCCCGAGGTCACGGGGTTCGGACGGCTCCCGATGCACAGCGTCGCTCACGACGATCGTCTCGCGCTCGACGGCCGCTGGCGTTTCCAGCTCCTCGCGAGCCCCGACGACGAGCCCGGCGCGGACTGGGGCGAGACCGACGTCCCGGGCGTCTGGACGATGGCGGGCACCTGGGATCGCCCGCACTACACCAATGTCCAGATGCCGTTCGACGGCCTGCCGCCCGAGATCCCGGAGCGGAACCCGACCGGCGTCTACGAGCGCGACATCGACCTCCCCGACGGGTGGGCCGACCGGCGCGTCGTGCTCCATGTCGGGGCCGCCGAGAGCGTCCTGATCGTGAGCGTCAACGGCGCAGCAGGTCGGGGTCGGCAAGGATTCGCACCTGGCCTCCGAGTTCGACTTGACCGGCCGTCTGCGGCCCGGACGGAATACGGTGACCCTGCGCGTCGTCAAGTGGTCGGATGCGACGTACATCGAGGACCAGGACCAGTGGTGGCATGGCGGCATCACGCGCTCGGTCTTCCTGTACGTCACGCGTGACGTCCATCTCGCCGATGTCCGGGCCGACGCGGGGTTGGCGGCCGACCTGTCGACCGGCACGCTCGACCTGACCGTCACGGTCGGCTTCCCGGGGCGTGAGCTGCCGCGCGGCTGGACGGTCGAGGCATCGCTGGATGGCGTCGCCGAGACCTTCCGCGGCGATGCCCGCTCGATCGACCGGTCGACGCTGCGCGGCTGGACGCTCGATGACCAACGACTCATGTACCAGGCGGCCGCCGGTCTCCCGCTGTCGGGCATCGAGGCTGCGTCGTGGGCCGACGTGTACGCGCGGATGGCGCCCGAGCTCGATGGTCTCGTCACGTGGCACGTCGACGTGCCCGGCGTCGAACCCTGGTCGACGGAACAGCCGACGCTCTACCCGTTGCGCGTCGTCCTGCGCGACCCGGCGGGCGCCATCGCCGAGGAGGTGACCCTCCAGGTCGGGTTCCGTCGAGTCGAGGTCGCGGGTCTGGACCTGCTGGTCAACGGCGCCCGGGTCTTCATCCGGGGCATCAACCGCCACGACTTCGACCAGCACACCGGTCGAGTCATCGCGGTCGAGACGATGCGCGCCGACCTCGTGCTGATGAAGCAGTTCGGGTTCAACGCCGTGCGGACATCGCACTACCCGAATGACCCGGCGTTCCTCGAACTGACAGACGAGCTCGGGCTGTACGTGGTCGCCGAGGCTGACATCGAGTCGCACGCATTCCAGAGCACCCTGTGTGACGACCCCCGCTACCTCTCGGCGTGGGTCGAGCGGGTGGCGCGGATGGCGATGCGTGACAAGAACCACGCGTCAGTGATCCTGTGGTCGCTCGGCAACGAGTCCGGCCATGGGACGAACCACGAGGCGGCCGCCGCGTGGCTGCGTCGTTATGACCCGAGCCGGCCACTCCACTATGAGGGCGCGATCCGATACGACTGGACGAGCGATCAGGCGGTCAGCGACATCACCTGTCCGATGTACCCGCCGATCTCGGCCATCGTCGGCCACGCGCGCTCCGGGCTTCAGCGGCACCCCCTGATCATGTGCGAGTTCTCGCATGCGATGGGCAACAGCAACGGCACCTTGGCCGATTACTGGGACGCCATCGAGGCGACGCCGGGCCTTCAGGGCGGGTTCATCTGGGAGTTCTGGGATCACGGTCTGGTCCAGACCATGCCCGACGGCCGGACGCACTGGGCCTATGGCGGCGACTTCGGTGACGCACCGAACGACGGCAACTTCGTGTGCGACGGGATGGTCTGGCCGGATCGTCGGCCGAAGCCTGCGATGTGGGAGCACAGGCGGCTGGCGGCCCCGGTCCGCATCTCCGGCTCCGCCACGGACGTGGCGCATGGCCGGATCGAGGTGTCGAACCACCAGCACTTCACCGATCTCGGCTGGTTGCGCGCCCGCTACGCGCTGACCGCCGCCGGGGTGGAGCTCGCATCGGGATCGTTCGACCTGCCGGCGCTCGGGCCGGGCGAGTCGACGCAGGTCGAGCTGCCGGGCTGGCCGACCCCGGGTCTTGCGGCGCCGGGCGAGGCGTTCTTGACGGTCGCCGTCACGACAGCAGACGAGCTGCCGTGGGCGCCCGCGGGGTTCGAGATCTGTGTCCTCCAGCTGCCGGCCGGGGAGGGGAGGGCGACCGCCGACGTCGAACGCTCCGGTGAGCCGGCGGCCGGGACGGCAGCGCCCGCGGTCGACGAGGCGGGGCAGCTGATCCACCCGGTGATCGCCGTTCCTCCGACCCTGTGCCTGTGGCGCGCCCCGACCGACAACGACCGGATCGGCGGGTTCGCAAACCGCTGGACCGACTGGGGTGTCGACCGGCTGACGAGGCACCTCGAGTCCGTCAGGCGCGAGGGCGAGACGACGGTCGTCTCCGCCTCGTTCGTGACGGCCGGCGGCGTGACGATCGGGCACGAGGCGCGGTACCGCGCCCTCGCCGACGGCGGGATCACCGTGACCGAGACCGCCGAGATCCCCGAGGTGCTCTCGGACCTTGCGCGGGTCGGGACCGTGCTCGAGCTCTCCCCGGGTCTCGAGGCACTCCGCTGGTTCGGATCCGGCCCGCATGAGACGTACCCGGACCGCAAGCGCAGCGGACGCATCGGCGTCTGGTCGTCGACCGTGGCCGACCAGTACGTCCCCTACATCCGTCCCCAGGAGAACGGCGGCCACGCCGATGTCCGCTGGCTCGACGTCACCGATGTCTCGGGCGACGGTGTGCGGATCGACCTCGCCGAGCCGCTCCAGGTCTCGGTCACCCACCTGCGTGCGGCCGACCTGGCCGCTGCCACGCACGACGTCGACGTCCGGTCCGTCAGCGAGACGATCGTCCATCTCGATGCTGCTCACCGCGGCCTCGGGACCGCGAGCTGCGGTCCGGACACCCTCCCCGAATACCGCATCCGGCCCGGCACGCACCGCTGGACGTGGACGTTGCGCGACGTCCACGGCCCCGCCTGACCGATGCCGATCAGCTGGTCCGCCGAGCGCAGCGAGTTCCACCTCCACAACGACCAGATCAGCTACCTGATGCGCGTCCACGACAACGGCGCGCTGGGCCACCTCCACGTCGGTGGTCCGTTGGGCGACGACCGCGCGGCGGCCTTGCCTGGATCTGGCGCGTTCGCGGGTTTCTCGAACCGCGTCGGCGAGCCGGTGGCCCTGGAATACCCGATGACGGGCTCGGGCGACCATCGGATCCCGGCCGTGACCGTGGTGCTCGCCGACGGTTCGACGGTCCTCGATCTGGCGTATGTCGAGCACCGGATCGTGCCCGGCAAGCCGGACCGCGCCGCCGCAGGCCGACTTCCGGCCACGTACGTCGAGTCGGACGATGAGGCCGACACCCTCACGATCGTCCTGGCCGATGGCCCGAGCGGCCTGACGGTGGAGCTGGCGTACACGATCTTCGCCGACCGGCCCGTCGTCGTTCGCAGCGCGCTGATCCGGAACGACGGAGCCGCCGCGATCGGCTTGACCGGAGCCATGAGCCTCGTCCTCGACCTCCCCGACGCGGACTGGGACCTTCTCCAGCTCAGCGGCGGCTGGGCCCGGGAGAACCACGTGGTCACCCGTCGCCTGCGTCCGGGTCGCCAGTCGATCGGCAGCGATCACGGGTCATCGGGCCACCAGCACAACCCGTTCATCGCGCTCCAGCGCCCGGCGACCACCGAGACCGACGGCGAGGTCTTCGGCTTCAGCCTGGTCTATTCGGGCAACCACCTCGAGGAGGTCGAGGTCGGCATGTTCGACACGGCGCGGGTCCGGCTCGGGATCAGCCCGAACACCTTCAACTGGACGCTGGAGCCCGGCGACGCCTTCGCGACGCCCGAGGCCGTCCTGGCCTATTCGAACGCCGGACTCGGCGCGATGAGCGATGCGTTCCACGCGCTGTATCGCGAGCGGCTCGCACGCGGGCGCTGGCGCGACGCGCCACGGCCGGTCCTGCTCAACACCTGGGAAGCCGCCTATTTCGACTTCGATGAGACGCGGCTGCTCGACATCGCCGCCGCCGCCCGCGACCTCGGGATCGAGCTGTTCGTCCTCGATGACGGATGGTTCGGCGCCCGGGATTCGGACGACAGCTCGCTGGGCGACTGGGTCGTCGATCGGCGCAAGCTGCCCGGCGGGATCGACGGGCTCGCCACCAAGGTCGAGGCGCTCGGGCTCCGCTTCGGGCTGTGGATCGAGCCGGAGATGGTCAGCACGCGGAGCCGGCTGTTCGAGGACCACCCGGATTGGGCGGTCGGGATCCCGGGTCGGCCCCGGACGGAGAGCCGCAACCAGCTCGTGCTGGACCTGTCCCGGCCGGAGATCGTCGACCACACCTACGGCGTCCTGTCCGACCTCCTGGCGAGCGCCTCGATCTCGTACGTCAAGTGGGACATGAACCGGACCATCACGGAGCCGTTCAGCACGGCCCTCCCGGCCGACCGCCAGGGCGAGTTCTTCCACCGCTACATCCTCGGCGTGTACGACCTCTACGCCCGGCTCGCGGCTGCATTCCCGGACGTCCTGTTCGAGTCGTGCGCCGGCGGCGGCGGGCGGTTCGACCCGGGCATGCTGGCCTTCGCGCCACAGGCCTGGACGAGCGATGACACCGACGCCATCGAACGCCTCAAGATCCAGTGGGGAACGTCGCTCGTCTACCCGCTCAGCTCGATGGGTGCCCACGTCTCCGCGGTCCCGAACCATCAGACGGGTCGCATCACGCCGATCGAGACGCGGGCCGCGGTCGCGTTCTTCGGGGTGTTCGGCTACGAGCTGGACCCGACCGCTCTGACCGACGCGGATCGTGCCGCCGTGATCGACCAGATCGCGTTCTACAAGGAGCATCGCGACCTGTTCCAACGCGGCCGGTTCATCCGGCTGCGGAGCCCGTTCGACACGGACGGCGACCCGACCGCCTGGATGGTCGTCGCACCCGACCGGTCGCACGCGGTCGTCATGATCGTCCGCGCCCGCAACACGCCGGCCGGACCGGCCGATCGGATCCGGCTGCGGGGTCTGGACCCGCGGATCGCTTACCGCGTCTTGGGCTGGCCGGAGCGCGACGATCCGATCCTGCGGGCCAACGCCGGGGTCCGCCGGGGCGACGAGCTCCAGGCGGTCGGCCTGTCCCTCGCTGCGGACCGGCATATCGCGGCCGGCTGGGGCGACGCGCGCGCCTGGCTGTTCGTGCTCGAGCCGGCCTGAGGCGGTCTAGCCCTTGGTCGAGCCGAGCGTCAGGCCTCGGACGAACTGCTTCGACAGGAACAGGTAGAGGACCACGGTCGGGACCGCGACGATGAAGGCTGCTGCGGCGAGCTCGTTGTAGTTGGTGAAGAAGCCACCGCTGAGCTTGTTCAGCGCGGTCGTGATGGGCCGCTTGGTGTTGTCCTTCATGAGGATCAGGGCCCAGAAGAAGTCGTTGTAGATGAACGTGAACTCGAGGACGGCGAGGGCCGCCAGTGCCGGCCGGGCGAGGGGCAGGATCACCTTCCGGTAGGTCAGCCAGACCGAGGCCCCGTCGACCAATGCCGCCTCGCTCAGCTCGCGCGAGATGGTCTTCATGTAGTTGCTGAGGACGAACGTGCAGAACCCGGTCTGGAAGACGATGTTGATCAGGATGACCCCGATGTAGGTGTTGTACAGGGTCCCGGCGTCGCTCAACGGCTTGGCCAGCGGCAGCAGCAGGTACATCCGATAGAGCGGCACGATGATCACCTGGGGCGGGAGGAGGTTGCCCGCGGTGAACAGCATGAGCAGCAGCAGATTGGCCCTGAACGAGTAGCGGGAGAAGACGAAGCCGAGCATCGACGAGACGAACAGGGTGGTGAGGACCGCCGGCACGGAGATGATCGCGGTGTTGATGAACGACTGGGCCATGTCGGCGTCGTTCCAGGCGTTGAAGAAGTTGTCGAGCGTCAGCGCATTCGGCGTCGAGAAGTAGTTGTTGACGAGGGTGTCGCCGATCGGTCGAAGGGCGATGTAGAGCGTCCAGGCGATCGGCAGCAGCCAGAGCAGGCAGGCGCCGATGAGGAACGCATGCAGCGCGATCCGCCGCCATCGCCGTCGGCCGCGTGGTCGCGGTCGCGCCGCCACCCTCGTTTCGGCCACCGCGGTCATTCCGCCGTGCCTCGCATCGTCCGTGTCAGGAAGGTGATGATCGGTACCAGCGAGATGACGAGCAGGACGACCGCGATGGCCGATCCGAAGCCCAGCAGGTTCGCCTCCCCGATGGTCGTGTTCGTGATCAGCACGGACAGGAGCTCGAGGCCGTTCTTGCCCTGGTTGATGACGTACACGATGTCGAACGCGCGCAGCGATTCGATGACCGACACCACGATGATCACGATGTTGATCGGTCGCATCACAGGGAAGACGACATAGAAGAAGGCTTGACGATCGTTGGCGCCGTCGAGGGCCGCTGCTTCCCGGAGCGTCGGATCGACGCTCTTGAGCCCGGCCAGGTACAGGACCATGACATAGCCGACGTGACGCCAGATCGCGGCGACCAGCACGGCGAACAGGTTGATCGAGGGGTTCCCGAGCCAGTCGATGGCGTCATTCCCGGTCCGCCCGAGGACGTTGTTGATGAACCCGTCGGGGGCGTACTGGAGCTGCCAGATGAAGCCGACCAGCGCCAGCGACAGCACCACCGGGATGAACAGCGCGCTCTGGTAGATGCGCGTTCCGCGCATCTCCCGGTCGAGCAGGACCGCGAAGAACATGCCGATCGGCATGGCCACGAAGACCAGGGCTACGAGCCACAGGACGTTGTGCCAGACCGCCGGCCAGAAGAACGGATATGACGTGAACAGGTTCACGTAGTTCTTCAGGCCGATGAAGTTCTTCGCGGACAGCGCGCCAAAGCCCTGCCAGTTGGTGAACGACAGGCCGATCGACAGGATGGTCGGGAACCAGATGAAGAACAGGCACAGGAAGGTCGGGATCCCGACCATCAGGGCGATCGTCAGCCTGTCGCGACCGGTCAGGATCGAGAACGAGCCTCGCTTTCGGGCCTTGACGGCGACCGCCCCACCCGGTGGGGGACCGGGCAGGGCGGTGTTGGAATCGACTCGACCTGACACGGCGTCAGGGTAAGGCTTCGAGGCTTAGGTCAGCGGAGGCAGCTGGTCCCAGAAGTCCTGGATGCTCTTCTGGTAGGCGACCATGTCCTGGGTCGGATTGGCGAGGAACTTCTGGAGGAAGCCCTGCATGCCCTGCGGTCCGGCGAAGTCCGAACGCGTGTCGCGGTCGAGGAACTGGGTGATCCGCTTGGCATTGCCGACCACGGCGACGGCCTTCTTCTGGAGCGCCGTGTAGGTGCTCGTGTCGGCGTCCTTCGCGGTCGGGATGACCCCGGGCTGGTGCTGGAAGAAGATCCCCTGGGTGGACCCCTTCGACCAGAACTCGAGGTAGGCCAGGGCCGCGTCCGTCTCGGTCGCCAGGTCCGGCGACTTGGCGGCGATCTGCCAGGTGTCGATCGGCGCGTCGAGGGCAGCCTCGGCGTCGTACTGCGTCCCGAGCGTCGGATACGGGAAGAAGTCGAGGTCGTCGATGTCGGCCTGGACCTTCGTCGCCGCGAACACGCTCGACATGAACAGCCCGAGCAGGAACATGCCCGACTTCTTCTGGAGGAGCGTGGTCGCCGCGTCCGTCCACTTCTTGCCGGCGTAGTCGGTGGCGTGATACGGCAGGATCTCCGCCCACTTCTGGAAGACGGCGGTGACCTTCGGGTCGGTCCACTTCTCCGAGCCGGCCATCAGGCCGACATGGAAGTCGTAGCCGTTGAGGCGGAGGTTCAGGATGTCGAAGGTGCCCATCGCCGGCCAGCCTTCCTGGTCCGCGAATGCGATCGGCGTGAGCCCGTCGCCCTTCATCTTCTCGCACAGGGCCTTGAGGTCGTCCCATGTCGCGGGGACCGTGTAGCCCTTGTCCGCGAAGACGCTCTTGCGGTAGAAGACGGCCCACGGGTAGTAGTCGACCGGGATGCCGTAGACCTTGCCGTCGTTGCCGACGACCGACTGCGCGAAGCCCTCGGAGTAGTTGTCCTTGACCTTGGCCCACAGGTCGTCGATCGGCATCGACAGGCCCTGTGCGGCGAAGAACTTCATCCGGAAGCCGGAAAACCACGTGTAGGCCGCGTCCGGCTGGCCGCCGAGGTAGTTCGAGATCTGGTTCTGGAACGTCGTGTGGTCGACGATGTTCTCTTTGACGGCGATCCCGGTGGCGGCCGTGAAGGCCGCGTCCACGGCCTTCTGGCCCTCGGGCTCGCCCGGGTCTGTATGGTAGCTGCCGATGGACACGGTGCCGACCGCTGTGCTTGCCCCGGCGCTGGCCGCGGCACTCGGGGGCGGAGCGACGCTGGCTGCCGTCGAGGCGGCCGCGCTCGGAGCCGATGATGCTGCGGGGGTGCTGCAGGCGGCGATGATGGCGGGGACGCTCACGAGTCCGGCGGCTCCGGCCATCCCCTTGAGGATGGTTCGACGCGAGAGCGCGTTCTCCAGGATGGGATCTCCCATTGTCCGTACTCCTCCTCCGACGCTGCCCGACAAAATCCGACAGGATCAGCCGGATTGTCCCTATCGCAACCCGGCATGTCAAGCGACTTTGAGTATTGCTGTTCCGTCCGTGTTTGAATGTGTTGACTTTCTGTCCGTTGCGCGGCAATCTTGGGGATGAAGGGGGAGTGATGGACCGATCCGGATCGGAGCTCGCACGCTGATGCTCGCCAGGCGACGGCAGGAGGTGATCCTCGACCGTGTCCGCGAGCAGGGGGCCGTCCGCGTCGCGGACCTCGTGCGCGAGCTCGGCGTGTCGGACATGACCGTCCGCCGCGATCTCGAGATCCTCGACGAGCGCGGCCTGATCGAGAAGGTCCACGGTGGGGCGACGTCGATCGCCCGAACGGCGCTCTTCGAGCCGGGCTTCGCCCTCAAGTCGACGCTTCAGCAGAGCGAGAAGGACGCGATCGCCGACGCGGCCGTCGCCCTCGTCGAGCCAGGGATGGCGATCGCCGTCTCCGCGGGCACGACGACGTACGCCCTTGCCCAGCGGCTGGCCTACGTCCCCGGGCTGACCGTCGTCACCAACTCGGTCCGCGTCGCCGATGTGCTCTACCAGACCCGCGGGCAGGACCAGACGATCATCCTGACCGGCGGGGTGCGGACGCCGTCCGACGCCCTCGTCGGGCCGTTCGCCGTGGCGGCACTCCGGACCGTCCACGTCGACCTCGTCTTCGTCGGCGTCCACGGGATGGACAAGCGCTCGGGCTTCACCTGCCCCAACCTTCTCGAGGCCGACACGGACCGGGCGCTGATCGAGGCAGGACGTCGCCTGGTCGTCGTCGCGGACGCGTCGAAATGGGGCGTCATCGGGATCAGCTCGATCGCGCCGCTCGAGCAGGCCGACGTCCTCGTCAGTGACGCCAGCCTCGCGCTCGAAGCGCGGGTGATCCTGTCCGGATCCGTGCGCGAGCTCATCCTCGTGGACCCTGCGCCGGCCCCTTCGGCGCCGGAACCTGCGGCGCCGGCTGAATCGGCCCATGTGCGCTGATCAGGGCTCGCGTCGGTCGGCCCTCGGGCAGCTCTCCGGCGAGCCGCACCGACGCTACAACCCGCTCACGGGCGAGTGGGTCCTGGTCTCAGCCGGGCGCACGCGACGGCCCTGGCTCGGAGCAGAGGAGCCCGACCAGGAGCAGCCTGGACGGGCCTTCGATCCGGACTGCTACCTGTGCCCCGGCAACACGCGGGCCAATGGCGACGTCAACCCCGCGTACGCGAATACCTTTGTGTTCGTCAACGACTTCTCCGCCCTCCGACCGGATACGTCGATCGCCGCATACGACGACGGATTGTTACGCGCGCAGGGCGAACGAGGGATCTGCCGCGTCGTCTGTTTCTCTCCCCGTCACGACCTGACTCTCGGCCGGATGGATCACGACGCGGTCGAGGGCGTGATCGATGTCTGGGCCGATCAGACAGCCGAGCTGGGCGCGGAGTACCGCTGGGTGCAGGTCTTCGAGAACCGCGGCGAAGCGATGGGGGCGTCGAACCCGCATCCGCATGGCCAGATCTGGGCCGGGACCGCTCTCCCGGCCGATGCCGTCCGCGAGGACGAGATGCAGCGCCGTCACCTCGACGCGACCGGGCGTCGGCTCCTGCTCGAATACGCGGAACGGGAATCGGGTGGCAACCGCGTCGTCGCGGAATCCGAGGAGTGGCTGATCGCCGTCCCGTTCTGGGCTGCCTGGCCATTCGAGACGCTGGTGATCCCGCGGCGGCCCGCGGCGCGTCTCGACGAGCTCAACCCTGCCGCTCGGGCGGATCTGGCCAGGATGCTGCAGGGGCTCATCGGTCGCTACGACGGCCTGTTCAAGCGGCCCTTCCCATACTCGATGGGCTGGCATCAGGCCCCGTTCGGCGAGGACTCGACCGTCGCGTGGCAGCTCCACGCCCATTTCTATCCGCCGCTCCTGCGCGCGAATGTCCGCAAGTTCATGGTGGGCTATGAGCTGCTCGCCGAGACCCAGCGCGACCTGACCGCCGAGGACGCTGCGGGCCGGCTCCGGGCGGTCGTCACCGCGCCCGCGCCGGCCGAAGCCCCGGACGAGATCCCGGCGCCCGCGAGCTGAGGTGACGAGTCCGGACACGCTCGATCCGGGCCGTCTGCGCGATCGGCTCCGGATGGTCGACCCGGTCGCCGCGGCACGGCCGGCGGACGCGCTCCGCGTCATCCGGGCACCCGGCCGGGTCAACCTGATCGGGGAGCACACCGATTACAACGACGGCTTTGTCATGCCGGCCGCGATCCGGCTGGAGATCCGGCTGGCGATCCTTCCGACCGACGACCGCAGGGTGACGATCACCCTCGATGAGAGCGGCGAGGCCGACGGGTTCGATCTCGACGTCATCGGCTCGGCGACCGGCGGATGGATCGACTACGTGGCCGGCGTCGCGTGGGCGCTGGCCGAGACCGGGCGGCCATTGACCGGCTTTCGCGGGCTCCTGGCGAGCGATCTGCCACGCGGGGCCGGGCTGTCGTCGTCAGCCGCGCTCGGGATGGCCGCGGCGCTCGCGCTCCTGGGACCCGACGCGAACGTGCCGCCATTGCCGCGGGCCCTCGCCGGCCGGCGCTCGGAGAACGGATACGTCGGCGTCCAGTCCGGGATCATGGATGAGCTCGCATCTGCGGCTGGGATCGCCGACCACGCGATCGTCATCGACTGTCGTTCGCTCGAGTGGCGGCCTGTGCCGCTGCCGCTCTCCGACGTCGCCCTCGTCGTCTGCCACAGCGGCTCGTCGCGCCGGCTTGACACCTCGGCATACAACGAGCGTCGCGCCGAGTGCGAACGCGCGGTCGCCGCCATCGCCGCCATCGAGCCCGGCGTGCGGTCGTTGCGGGACGTCGATCCGCCGATGCTGGCAGCGGCGGTCGGCCGGATGGATCCGGTCGCGGCTCGCCGGGCGCAGCACGTCGTCGACGAGGATGCCCGGGTGCTGCAGACCGAGCGCGCCTTCGCGGTCGGCGACCTGGACGAGGTCGGCCGGCTCTTCGCAGCGAGCCACGCCTCGCTGCGCGACCTGTTCGAGGTCAGCTCGCCCGAGCTCGATGCCCTGGTCGAGATCGCCACCGCCACCGACGGCGTCGTCGCCGCCCGGATGACGGGCGCGGGCTTCGGCGGATCCACCGTCAACCTCGTCCGGCGCGACCGGGTCGGCGCCTTCCGAGAGGCGGTCGAACAGGACTACCCGTCGCGGACCGGGTTGCAGCCGATGGTCCTCGAGGTGGATGCCGTCGACGGCGCAGGGTTCATGCCCGACTGATCGCGCCGTGGGCACCTCGCGACGTGGCCCCCCGCGCTTGATGTCACTCGAGAGCATCAAATGGGTCGGGACCGAGCCCTGTGGGGCCCCGGCACGGTTCGCCACGCAGGTGATGCTCTAGAGTGACATCACTTGGAGAGAGTCGATTTTTCGGCGGGACCGGGCGCGAGAGAGGGACGATGCGGACCTGGGGCGGGCGGTTCAGCGGCGAGACGGATGCGCGCGTGGCGGACTTCACGCGGTCGATCGAGATCGACGCCGAGCTCGCCGCCGATGACATCGCCGGCTCGATCGCGCACGTCCGCGGCCTCGGCCGAGCGGGGATCCTCGCGCCCGACGAGGTCACGACGCTGGTCGATGGCCTGGCCGCCCTTGCCGGCGACGTGGCGGCGGGCCGGCTCGAGTGGGATCCGTCGCTCGAGGACGTCCACATGAACGTCGAGGCGGCGCTGGCCGAGGTGGTCGGGCCGCTGGCAGGTCGGCTCCACACCGGCCGCTCGCGCAACGACCAGGTCGCGACGGACCTGCGGCTGTGGACGCGGCGCGCCATCGACGACCTCGACGCCGCGCTACTCGACTTCGAGCGCGCGCTCGTCGGCCTGGCCGAGCGCGAGGGGATGGCGGTCCTCCCGGGCACGACCCATATCCAGCCCGCCCAGCCCGTCCTGTTCGGTCATCACCTGCTCGCCTACGTCGAGATGGCCGAGCGCGACCGGGGTCGGTTGGCCGACGCCCGCCGCCGCGTCAACGTGTCGCCGCTCGGTGCCGGGGCGCTGGCCGGCGCTGGCTACCCGCTCGACCGGGAGACGACGGCCGGCGAGCTCGGCTTCGATGGCGTGACCGCGAACTCGCTCGACGCGGTCTCGGACCGCGACTTCGCGATCGAGACGATGGCGGCCGTCGCGCTCGGGATGGTCCATCTCAGCCGGCTGGCCGAGGAGGTCGCGTGGTGGTCGAACCCACGATTCGGGTTCGTGCGCGTCGCCGACGCCTTCTCGACCGGCAGCTCGATGATGCCCAACAAGAAGAACCCGGACCCCGCCGAGCTGGTCCGTGGCCGCGCTGCCCGCGTCATCGGGGAGCTGACCGGGGCGCTCGACGCTCATCAAGGGGCTGCCGCTGGCCTACCAGCGCGACCTGCAGGATGGCGTGGCCCCGCTGTTCGACGCGGTCGGGGTGTTCGAGACGTCGCTCCGCGTGATGGCCGGCCTGGTCGAGACGCTCTCCGTGGACCCGGCCCGGATGCGCGAGGCCGCCGCCGAGGGCTACACGACCGCGACCGCCTTGGCCGACGCGCTGGTCCGGCGGGGAGTGGCCTTCCGTGCCGCCCACCACATCGTCGGCTCGCTCGTCGCCCAGGCCGAGGCGGCCGGCGTCGGACTCGACGAGGTCCCCGACGGGATGCTCGGGCTCGCGATCGGGGCGAGCGCCGACCCGCGCGCCGCCGAGCTGATCGCCGACCCCGGCCTCGGCGACGACCTGCGCGCCGCGGCCTCACTGGACGGGGCGCTCGCGTCGTGCGACGTCATCGGCGGCACCGCGCCCGGCCGCGTGACGGTGGCGATCGCAGCCGCACGCGCTCGACTCGGGCCTGCCTGAGACGGGTACCATCGGCGCGTGACGGATCTCGCGACCATCGTCCGTGCGCCCAAGGCGCTCCTCCACGACCACCTCGACGGCGGGCTGCGCCCGGCGACGGTCATCGACCTGGCCGCCGAATACGGCTACGACGCGCTCCCGACGACCGACGTCGAGCGACCTGACCACATGGTTCCGGCGCGGCGCCGACCGCAAGAGCCTCGAGCTCTACCTCGAGACCTTCGCCCACACGTTCGGGGTCATGCAGTGGCCCGACGCCATCTCACGCGTGGCGGCCGAGTGTGCCGAGGACCTGGCCGCGGACGGCGTCGTCTACGCCGAGGTCCGCATGGCACCCGAGCTGTGCACCGAGCAGGGCCTGACGCTCGACGAGGCGGTCGCGGCGATCCTCGATGGGTTCCGGATCGGCGCGGTCCGGCCGCCGAGGACGGCCACCCGATCGTGATGAAGCTGCTGGTGACGGCCATGCGCCAGGCGGCCCGCTCGGTCGAGGTCGCCGAGTGCGCCGTGCGCTGGCGCGACGCCGGCGTGGTCGGGTTCGACGTCGCCGGCCCCGAGGAGGGCTTCCCGCCGACGCGCTACCTCGACGCGTTCGAGTACATCCGCCGCGAGAACTTCCACATCACGATCCACGCCGGCGAATCGTTCGGGCTGCCGTCGATCTGGGAGGCCGTCCAGTTCGCCGGCGCCGAGCGGCTCGGCCACGGCGTCCGGATCGTGGACGACATCACGGTCCGCGACGACGGCTCGATCGAGCTCGGCCGGCTGGCCGCCTTCGTCCGCGACCGGCGCATCCCGCTCGAGATGTGCCCGACCTCGAACGTCCACACCGGTGCGGCGCCGTCGGTCCGCGAGCACCCGATCGACCTGCTCCGCCGGCTGCGCTTCCGGGTCACGGTCAACACCGACAACCGGCTGATGAGCGGCGTGTCGCTGTCGAGCGAGTTCGCGGCGCTCGAGGAGGCGTTCTCCATCGGCCTCGACGAGATGGAGTGGCTGACGCTCAATGCGATGAAGAGCGCGTTCGCGCCGTTCGACGAGCGGCTGCGGCTGATCAACGAGGTCGATCAAGCCCGGCTACGCGCGGCTCCGTGCCGAAGAGGCCCGGGTGGTCGTCGGCTGATCGGTCAGCTCGGGCGCGCCCCGACCGGCTCCAGCCCGTGGTCGGCCGGGTCGAGTCGACCTTCACGGACCAGCGAACGCACGATCTCGACCGTCTCGGCGATGCCCTCGGCGAGCGGCGTGACCGCGGCCGCCCCGTCGATCGCTTCGATCCCGTCGTGGTCGATCTCGGACGGGAAGGGAAGATCGCCGGGCTCGAACTCGATCCGCTCGGTGGCTCCCGGCACGACCGCCTCGATGGCGGCCGTCAGGGCGCGACCGTCGGCGACCTCACCGGGCAGGTTGAAGACGTGAGCGCCCTCGACCGAGCTCCGGCTGGCCGCGATCAGGGTCTGCGCGACGTCGGCGGCGTACTGGTACATCGTCGGGCCGCTGAATGACACCCGGTACGGCTGCCCGAGGGCGGCCGCCACGATCGCCTTGGTCGGCCCGCTCGTCATCCCCTGGTCGCGCCCGATGCCGTAGACCGTCATCGGCCGCAGGCCGACGCTCGACAGACCGCTGTCGAGCCAGTAGATCCGGGCGTTGCCCTCGTTCGCCTGCTTGTAGACGCCGTAGTGATTGGGCGGGTGCGGGTAGGCGTCGACCGTGAGCCGGCCGGTCACCGGATCGGCATCGTCGGCGGTGTAGACCGCCATCGAGCTCGTGTAGACGACCGGCGCCATCCGATCGGCGCGACGTCGTACCGCCTCGAAGACGTTGACCGTGCCGACGACGTTGACGAGCGCGCCGCGCGGTGGATCGGCGCGGCAGAACGGGACCTGGAGTGCCGCGAGGTGGATGACGTTCGTGATGCCGTCCGCGTCGATCGACGCGTTCGAGATCGCCGAGAGTCGGCGATGTCGCCGACCTCGAACCGGACGCGCCCGATCTCGTCGTCGGTCATGATCAGCCGAAGGCGTCGGGCATCGCGCCCGAGATCGAAGGCGGTCACCTGCGCGCCATCGCGGACGAGGGCGCGGACGGTCCAGGCGCCGATGCACCCGAGAGCTCCGGTGACGAGAAAGCGCTCTGCTCCGCTCGTCATGCGCCGGCCACCGCGGCACGGTCGAGGCGGCAGGTGTTGACCAGCCGGCCGATGGACTCGATCTCGACCGTCACCTCGGCGCCGTCGCCCAGCAGGACCGGCGGGTCACGGAAGATGCCGACGCCGCCGGGCGTGCCCGTGGCGATCACGTCGCCGGGCTCGAGGCTGAACGACTGCGAGCAGTAGCTGATGATCGCGGCCACGCCGAAGTACATCTGCCTCGTGTTGGCACTCTGGAGGAGCTCGCCGTCGACGCGGCACGTGATGTCGAGATCCTGCGGGTCGGCGATCTCGTCCGCCGTGACGAGCATCGGACCCATCGGACAGAAGGTGTCGAGCGACTTGCCACGCGTCCACTGACCGTCGCCGAACTGGAGGTCGCGCGCCGAGACGTCGTTGAGGCAGGTGTACCCGAGGACATGATCGAGGGCGTCGGCCTCCGTGACGCGACGAGCGACGCGGCCGATGACGACGGCGAGCTCCGCCTCGTAGTCCACCTGCGCCGTGAGCGCCGGATCCCAGTGGATCTCGGCGCCGTCACCGATGACCGAGCTCGGCCACTTGCTGAAGACGAGGGGCGCCGCTGGAGGCGCGGCGCCCTCCTCGTCGATGTGTTCGCGATAGTTGCGACCGATCGCGACGACCTTGCCTGGCCGCGGCACGGGCGCCAGCAGCTCGACCTCGTCGAGTGACCGTCCTTCGTCGGCGATCCTGGCCGTGGTGGCCGCCGACCGGAGTGCCTCGAGCGCCGCGGGGACGCCGGCGAGCAGCTCGGCCATCGTCGTCGGGCCGGCGGGAAGGAGCGCGCCAGCCGGGACCCATCGGTCGCCGGAGACGACCCCGAGCGTGTCGCCGGCGGCGCCGTCGCGATACGAGATCAGGCGCATCTGGGCAGACTCCCGGTGGCCGGTGGACGATGCCCCGGGATCGACTCGACGGACACCTGGTCCCCTCAACGTTCAGTATACTGACCTGTGGACGACGGATTGAACGATACCTGTCGCGACGGCATCGCGTCAATCGTGGTCGGAATCGGAGTGAAGCCGCATGCCATACGAGCCGTTCGATCGCGTCCGTCTCGGCCGAAGCGAGGTGGAGGTCACGCGGCTCGGTCTCGGCGCGGCGTCCATCGGCGGCCTGTTCAGGTCAGCCGACCCGGACGAGGCCGCGGCCACCATCGACCGTGCCTGGGACCTCGGGATCCGCTACTTCGATGTCGCGCCCCTCTATGGCTATGGGACTGCCGAGCGTCGGCTCGGGGCGTCGCTCGGCGATCGCCCACGAGACGAGTACGTCTTGTCCACCAAGGTGGGCCGCCTCGTCCGGCCGACCGAGCTGCATCGCGCCCGGCGCCGACATCGACCGGCAGGACCTGGACGGTCGTGACGACGCCTACTACGTGGATGTCGACGGCCGCCGGATCGTGTTCGACTACAGCGCCGACGGCGTCGCCCGCTCGATCGAGGAGAGCCTCGAACGGCTCGGGGTGGATCGCATCGACCTCGCGCTCATCCACGATCCCGACGACCACTGGCGAGCCGCGATCGACGAGGCATATCCGGCCCTGCATCGGCTTCGCGAGCAGGGCGTCGTCCGGGCGATCGGCGCCGGCATGAACCAGTCGGCGATGCTCGCCCGGTTCGCCCGAGAGACCGACATGGACGCGTTCCTCGTCGCCGGTCGGTATACGTTGCTCGACCAGGAGGCGCTCCCGGAGCTGCTGCCGCTCTGCCTCCAGCGCGGGATCTCGGTGCTCATCGGCGGCGTGATGAACAGCGGGGTCCTGGCGGATCCGCGTCCGGGAGCCCACTTCGACTACGGACCCGCCGGCCCGGAGGTCCTCGACCGCGCCCGGGGGCTCGCTCTCGCCTGCGAGCGACGAGGGGTCCCGCTCCGTGCCGCCGCGATCCAGTTCCCCCTCGCCCATCCCGCTGTCGCCGGGCTGATCGCCGGCGTTCGTCGCGTCGAGCATCTCGAGGAATACCCAGAGTTCATGCGCTGGCAGATCCCGCCAGTCCTGTGGGATGACATGCGCGCCGAAGGGTTGATCACCGCCGACGCACCCACGCCGGCATGACGACCGTCGTCGACGCCCACCATCACCTGCTGGACCCCGCCCGCACCGTGTACCCGTGGTTGACACCGGACTACGCGGCGATCGACCGGCGCTTCGGGCCGCGAGGATCTCGCGCCCGAGCTGGCGGCTGCCGGGGTCGACCGCACGATCCTCGTCCAGACGATCCCCAGCTTCGACGAGACCCGCGAGTTCCTTGCGACCGCGGCCACGGTCGGTTTCATCGCCGGCGTCGTGGGGTGGGTCGACCTGACCGACCCGGCGGTGGCGGAGGCGCTCGCCGGATGGCGCGCCGCGCCCGGTGGGGGAGGCCTGGTCGGGATACGCCACCAGGTCCACGACGAACCCGATCCGGATTGGCTGCTGCGGCCGGATGTGGGTCGAGGACTGGCATGCCGTCGAAGCGGCCGGCCTCACCTACGACCTGCTCGTGCGCTCGCGGGAGCTGCCCGCGGCACTGGCTGTCGCCCGTGAGCGCCCCGGGCTCCGCTTCGTCATCGACCACCTCGCCAAGCCACCGATCCGGTCCGGCGCCACCGAGCCGTGGGCCAGCCTCATGCGGCCGTTCGGCGAGCTTCCGAACGTGTGGTGCAAGCTCTCCGGGCTCGTGACGGAGGCCGATCCGGTGGCCTGGCGAGTGGACGATCTCGCGCCCTACGTCGACGTCGCCCTCGAGACCTTCGGCCCGGCGAGACTCATCTTCGGGTCCGACTGGCCGGTCTGCCTGCGTCGCCGCCTCGTACGCGGACGTGGTCTCGGCTGCCCGGGAGCTCACCGCCGAGCTGTCGAACCCCGAGCGCGACGGCGATCTTCGGCGGAGCCGCCGAACGTGCGTACGGCCTGTCAGTCGCGCCGGACGGGGTCGGATAGCTCGGCCGCCAGCCAATGCAGGTCCGCGATGAGGGCCGGCACGCGTTCGGCCGTGGCGCGGACCTTGAGCAGCGTGATGCTGGCGGCGCACGGGCCGTCGCCGCCGGGTTGACGGCTCGGGACCATGACGCCATAGCAGACGACGCCTTCCATCGTCTGCTCGTCGTCGATGGCATAGCCCCGACGGCGGATCTCCGCGAGGTCGGCAAGGAGCTCGTCGACCGTGGCGTGGGCCTTGCGCGTCACGCGCGGCAGGGTCGTCAGTCCGTCCAGGCGACGCGCCAGGTCCTCCTCGGGGAGCGAGGCCAGCGCCGCCTTCCCGGTCGCCGTCGAGAAGGCCGGCAGCCGGCGACCGATGCCCGACGTCAGCTGGACGGGTTGACGCCCATCGTGGCGGGCGAGGTAGGTGACCTCGAGCCCGTCGAGGACCGCGAACTGGACGGTCTCCTCGGATCCGGCCGGCAGGCGTCGCGACGCTTCGTAGAACTCCTGGACCTGGTCGACGCTCGCGAGGTAGGCCCCGCCAAGCTCGGCGAGGCGCCGACCAAGGGCGAACCCGGTCGCGATCCGGCGGACCAGTCCGGCGTCGGCCAGGGCACCGCAGATGTTCGCGATCGAGGACTTCGGCAACCCGAGGCGACGAGCGAGCTCGCTCGGACCGACCGGCTCGCCGCCGCTCTCCGCCAGGAGCTCGAGGATGCGCGCGGCGCGGGTCACGGCCGGAGCCAGCGAATCGGCCTCGGTCGCCCTCGCGGCCACGTTGACCTCGTTGCTCTCCGACCTGAATGGCTCGCTGTCCGTCACCATCTCGTTACCGTTTGACCTCGCATCTGACCGCCTCGCTGTCCTCTGGCGGTCGGACAGCCTGATGGACTGTGTGCAACATATTGACTTTGCGCGTCCACGGTCCCTATCCTGTTCAACCTACCGCCAGTCGTTCAGTATGCTGGACGGCTTGGGCGTGGTCAAGAGGAGGACGCCAGTGTCGCGGTTCAGATCCATCGCGCCAGTGGTTGGCTTGATACTCGTCATCGCAGGTTGCAGCCCAGCCACTCCGAGTGCCTCGCCGGCGAGCAGCTCGGCACCCACGTCTGCGCCGGCATCGGCCCCCGCCGCCACTGCGGCCGCGCCGTCTTCGTCGGCCGCCGCCGGACCGGCGACACCAGCGCCGTCCCAGGCGTTCAAGGGCATCAACGTCAACCTGCTGACGTTCAACGGCCCGCAGATCGCCGAGCCGCTCCAGCGCCGGGCCCCGGATTTCGAGGCGCTGACCGGCGCGCACGTCAACGTGATCGCGGTCGGCTTCCAGACGATCTACGACAAGGCGCTGCTCGACGCGTCGACCAAGACCAACAGCTTCGAC
This sequence comes from uncultured Chloroflexia bacterium, assembly GCA_963813225.1. Classification (GTDB taxonomy): domain Bacteria; phylum Chloroflexota; class Limnocylindria; order Limnocylindrales; family CSP1-4; genus SPCO01. Next base: position 1,342,693 of record CAWEYB010000001.1, read on the forward strand.
GCCTACGTCTTCGACCCGCAGTGGATGGGCGACTTCGTCGGCCCCGGCTACCTGCTGGACCTGACCGACAAGGTCAACAACGACGCCAGCCTGCAGTGGCAGGACATCGGTCCGTTCTTCCGCGATTTCAACGCCACCTACAACGGCAAGGTCTACACCGTCCCGCTCGATGGCGACTTCCACATGGTCTATTACCGGAGCGACCTGCTGGCCAAGGACGGCCTCAAGCCGCCGGCGACCTGGGACGACTACATGACGATCGCGAAGAAGTACCAGGGCCAGGACCTCAACGGCGACGGCCAGCCCGACTACGGCTCGTGCATCGCGAAGAAGAAGGGCGCCCAGAGCTACTGGTGGATCATCTCGGTCGCGGCCGGGCTGCTCCAGAGCCAGGGCACGAACCAGGGAGCGTTCTTCGACACCAAGGACATGACCCCGCTGTTCGGCCCCAACGAGGCGATGACCAAGGCCCTCGACCTGTACAAGGCGACGACCACGGTCGGCCCGCCCGATGAGCTCAACATGGACGTCGGTGGCTCGCGTGGCCTGTTCACGACCGGCCGCTGCGCGCTGACGATGGACTGGGGCGACATCGGGACCCTGACCCCGGGAACCTATGCCCAGGACAAGACCGGCGCGACGATCACGCCCGGCTGGAAGGAAGTCCTCGATCGCGCCACCGGCAAGCTCGTGCCGTGCGACGCGACGACCTGCCCCAACGCCGTCGACGGCGTCAACTACGCCCCGTTCTCATCGTTCGGCGGCTGGTCCGGCGCGGTCAACGCGGCCGCTCCGAAGCCCCAACAGGACGCCGCCTTCGCGTTCCTCTCGTACATGAGCGCGCCGGCCCAATCGAGTGTCGACGTGACGCTCGGGAAGACGGGCTTCAACCCTTATCGGACGTCACACTTCTCGAACCTCGCGCCGTGGGAGGCGGCCGGGCTCAGCGAGCCAGCGGCCACCAACTACCTTGACGCTATCAAGACCAGCCTCCAAAGTCCGAACATGGTGCTCGACATGCGGATCCCGCTGACCAAGCGCTACGAACAGGACGTGCTCGACACGGCCGTCGCGCAATTCCTGGCGGGTGAGCTCGACGAGGCCGGCACGGAACAGGCGATCGCCGATGGCTGGAACGGCATCACCAACGACGCGGGCAAGGACGCCCAGCTCGCCGCCTACATCGCCAGCCTTGGCGTCAAGCGATAGCGTGATCGATACCGAGCCCGGCGGGCCGGTCCCAGACGGATCGGCTCTCCGAGCCCGGGCCTCGCGCCGAGCGGCAGACACCCTCGGCGCGTGGCGTTCTGACGGGGCGGCCAGATGGGTCTTCATCTGGCCCGCCGTCATCGTCATCCTGTTCCTGTCGATCTTCCCGCTCATCGCCTCGGTCGCACTGTCCCTGTCCAAGCTCGCCTTCAACCAGGGCGGCGTCGACCTCAAGTTCATCGGCTTCACGAACTACATCCAGCTGCTGTTCGGCACGGAGCAGAGCCATTTCCTGGGCGTCCTCAAGACGCCGACGCCGCTCGGCTGGCTGATCCTGCTGGTCGGCGTCGGAGGGACCGTCTGGGCCTTCACCCGGACCGTCCGCGCCGGGACGCACAGTCCCTTCGGTCTCGCCCTGCGTCTCATGGCGGGGATCGTCTTCGTCGGGTTCCTGTGGCTGGTCGTGGCCGCCCTGGCCAGCAACGGCGGACGGCCCGGTGCCCTGATCGTCACCTTCATCTTCGTGTTCGCCGGGATCGGGCTGCAGCTGGCGCTCGGCCTCGGCCTGGCGATGCTGTGCGTCCAGGCGGTGCCGTGGCGCCGGTTCTTCCGGGTCGCCTTCCTGATCCCCCTGACGATCACGCCGGTCGGCGTCGGCTACATGTTCCTGATGATGACCGACACGTCGCAAGGGCCCCTCGAGCCGATCTGGGTCGGGCTCGGACTGCGGGACTTCTCGTGGGTCACCGACCCGTGGGCGGCCCGGGTGGCGGTCATCATCGGCGACACGTGGCAGTGGACGCCGTTCGTGTTCATCGTCCTGCTGGCGGCCCTCGAGAGCCTCGATCAGGAGGTGCGCGAGGCGGCGGTGGTCGACGGGGCGACGCCGCCGGCAGAGCTTCGTCCACATCACGACGCCGGCGATCCTGCCGGTCGTCACGACGATCGTGCTCATCCGGCTGATCGAGGGCTTCAAGATCATCGACATGCCCAACATCCTGCTCGGCGGCGGGCCGGGCACGGCCACCCAATCGCTGTCGCTCCAGGCGTACATCGACTGGAACACGTTGAACCTCGGGCGGTCGGCGGCGATCGCCTACCTCCTGCTCATCCTGGTGACGCTCGTGGCGACCGCCTATGTGAGCATCGTCCGACGACGCGTCACGGCCGTCGCATGACGAGCGCACCGATGTCGGGACCGGGTCCGGCACGCTCGTGAAGAATCCGTTCCGGCGCCAGTCGCCGCTCGACATGCACCCGCTGGCCAAGGTCGGTGCGTTCGGCCTGTTGTGCGCGTGGGCGCTGGTCGTCCTGCTGCCGATCTACTGGCTGTTCGTGACCTCGTTCAAGACCCCGTACCAGGTCGACAAGGGCCCGTTCTACATCCCGTTCGTCGACTTCCAGCCGACGCTCGACGCCTGGCACTACATCCTCGTCGAGCTCGGCAACGACACGCTCCGTCCGTACATCAACACCGTGATCGTCGGCCTGTCGAGCGCGTCCATCGCTCTGCTCCTCGGTTCGACCACGGCGTACGCCCTCGTCCGCTTCACCTACAGCCCGCGGTTCGGGATCATCGGGCTGTTCATCGGCTGCCTCGCGTTCGCGCTGATCGCCACGGCCGTCGGTGCACCGTTCCTCATCGCCGGGACCGCCGCGCTCGGCGTCTTCGTCATCCTGGCTCAGACCATCGGGCGCAGGTTCACGCGGGCGCTGGGAAACAGCGACATCGCGTTCTGGATGATCTCGCAGCGGATCCTGCCGCCGATCGCCGTGGTCATCCCGCTGTACGTGCTCTTCCAGCAGATCGGCCTGCTCGACAACCTGGCGGCGCTCGTCATCACCTACGTCGCGACCAACCTGCCGATCGTCGTCTGGCTGATGCGCGACTACTTCGCGGCGCTGCCGATCGAGCTCGAGGAGTCCGCCTCGGTCGACGGCGCGTCGGTCTACCGGATCGTCCGGTCGATCGTGCTCCCGATCTCGGTGCCGGGCCTCGTCGCGACGTTCCTGATCGTCCTGATCTTCGCCTGGAACGAGTTCCTCATCGCGCTCGTCCTGACCAGCGCGAATGCCCAGACGATGCCGCTCCAGGTCGCTGCGCAGAACGCCACCCGCGGCCCACAATGGTGGGCGATGTCCGTCCTGATCCTGATCATGATCACGCCGGTGGTGGTGATGGCGATCCTGCTCGAGCGCTATATCACCCGCGGCATCCTCGTCGGATCCCTCAAGGGCTGACCGTGGCGACCATCACCGAGCTCGCCGTCACCGATATCCGCTTCCCGACGTCGCGGACGCTCGACGGGTCGGACGCGATGAACCCGGATCCCGACTACTCGGCGGCGTACGTCGTGCTGCGGACGGACGCCGGTGACGGGCTCGAAGGACACGGTCTGACGTTCACCATCGGGCGGGGGACCGAGGTGGTGGTGGCCGCGGTCGACGCCCTCCGGCCGCTCGTCATCGGGCGGTCGGTCGAGGCGCTCGAGGACGACCTCGGAGCCTTCTGGCGCGATCTCGTCGGTGACAGCCAGCTGCGCTGGATCGGGCCCGAGAAGGGCGCGATCCACCTCGCGACCGCCGCCGTCGTGAACGCCGTCTGGGACCTCGTCGCGAAGCGCGCGGGCCAGCCCGTCTGGAAGCTCCTGAGCGCGATGACGCCGGCCGAGATCGTCGCCCTCGTCGATTTCCGCTACCTGACGGACGCTCTGACACCCGACGAAGCGCTCGACGATCCTCGACCGAGCCGTGCCCGGACGAGCCGCGCGCGAAGCCGAGCTGCTTCGTGACGGGTACCCGGCCTACACCACGTCGGTCGGCTGGCTGGGCTACGACGACGACAAGATCCGCCGCCTCTGTCGCGAGGCGCTGGCCGACGGCTGGACGCGGTTCAAGATGAAGGTCGGCGCGGACGTCGACGACGATCTCCGGCGCATGGCGATCATCCGCGAGGAGATCGGACCGGACCGGATGCTCGCCGTCGATGCCAACCAGCGCTGGGATGTCGGCACCGCGATCGAGTGGATGACGCTCCTCGCGCCGTTCGATCCGTACTGGATCGAGGAACCGACCAGCCCCGACGACATCCTGGGTCATGCGGCCATCGCCCGGGCCGTGGCCCCGATCCTCGTCGCGACCGGTGAGCACGTGCACAACCGGGTCATGTTCAAGCAATTCCTGGCCGCCGATGCCCTGAGCGTGTGCCAGATCGACGCGTGCCGGCTGGGTGGCGTCAACGAGGTCGTCGCCGTCCTCCTCCTTGCGGCGAAGTTCGGCGTGCCGGTCTGCCCACACGCCGGAGGCGTCGGCCTGTGCGAGCTGGTCCAGCACCTGTCCGCCTTCGACTACATCGCGGTCAGCGGCGGGCTGGACGGCCGGATGATCGAGTACGTGGACCATCTCCACGAGCACTTCCTCGATCCGGTCGTCGTCCGCGACGGACGCTACCGACTGCCCGAGCTGCCCGGCTACAGTGGCGAGATGCATCCCTCATCGCTCGCTCGGTATCGCTATCCGGACGGATCGAGCTGGTCGTGAGGCGGCTGGGCCAGGTCATCCGGGTCAAGCCCGAAGACGTCGAAGCGTACGAACGCCTCCATGCGGATCCCTGGCCCGCTGTCCTCGACGCGATCGCCGCCGCGAACATCCGCAACTACTCGATCTATCGGCACGACGACGTCCTGTTCGCCTACCTCGAGTACATCGGGGACGACCTCGAAGGAGACTTCGCCCGGATGGCGGCCGACCCGGCCGTGGTCGAATGGTGGTCGATCACCGACGCGATGCAGGTTCCCTACCCGGAGCGCGATCCGGGCGCCTGGTGGCTGACGCTTCGCGAGATCTTCCATGCGCCATAAGACGCCCCGACGCCGACCGCGCTGGTCGGAGCTGCGCCCGTACCTGCGCATGCAGCCCGTGTCCTGGTCATCCAGGGACCGGCGGCTGGCCGGGGCGGCGACCATCGCCGATCTGCGCCGGATCGCCCGTCGCCACACGCCCCGTGCGGCGTTCGATTACACGGACGGCGCGGCCGAGAGCGAGACGAGCCTGCGTCGCGCCCGCGATGCGTTCAGCCGCGTCGAGTTCGTCCCGAGCGTCCTGCGCGATGTCTCCCGGATCGATCCGTCGACGACGATCCTCGGTCGCCCGGCGTCGCTGCCGCTCGTCTTCGCGCCGACCGGGTTCACCCGGTTCATGAATCACGAGGGTGAGCCGGCCGTGGCCCGTGTGGCGGCGCGGTCGGGGATCCCATACGCCTTGTCGACCCTCGGCACGACGTCTCCGGAGGCACTGGCGGAGGCCGTGCCCGACGTCGAGCGCTGGTTCCAGCTCTACGTCTGGCGCGATCGGACGCCCAGTCGCGAGCTCATCGGTCGGGCCGAGGCCGCCGGTTACTCGGCGCTGGTGTTGACCGTCGACACGCCCGTGGGTGGCATGCGGCTGCGCGACGTCCACAACGGGCTGACGATCCCTCCGACGCTGACGCTCAAGACGCTGGGCGACATGGCGCTCCATCCGGGCTGGTGGTTCAACCTGCTGACGACCGAGCCACTCGACGTTCGCCTCGCTGACGGGCTCGGGCGGGACCGTCGCCGAGCTGATCGACAAGGTCTTCGATCCGTCGGTGACCCTCGACGACCTGTCATGGCTGCGCGAGGTCTGGCCGCGGCAGCTGATCGTCAAGGGCATCCAGACGATCGACGACGCCCGCGCGGTCGTCGAGCGGGGAGCCGACGCGATCGTCATCTCGAACCACGGCGGCCGCCAGCTCGATCGCGCACCGACCCCGTTGGAGCAACTGCCCGGGATCGTCGCCGCGGTCGGCGACCGTGCCGAGGTCTACCTCGACGGCGGGATCATGACCGGCGGGGACGTCGTCGCGGCCGTCGCGATGGGCGCCCGCGCCTGCCTGGTCGGGCGCGCGTACCTCTACGGCTTGATGGCCGGTGGCGAGCAGGGCGTCCAGCGGTCCTTCGACATCCTCCGGCGCGAGACGATCCGCACGATGCAGCTCCTCGGCGTCACCGACGTCGCGGACCTGACCCCCGACCGGGTCCGATTGCGGGGCTCGTCATAAGGCCGGCTGTCCGCTCGCCCGCGCGGCCACGCACCCGAGTCATGACCCACGTCGCTACCGACCGGCAACGCGATCGCCACCGGCTCCCACTGGTCCCACCTCCAAGAGGGTTCTAGCCTCGCGCCAAGGCGCCTGCCAGGGGAGGTTGCCGAGGCCCAGCCCGCATGCGGAGCCGAGGTTGAACGAGCTCATCCCGACGCTGGCGATCATCCTGCTCGCCGCCGAGGCCGGTGGCCTCCTGGCGAATCTCCTGGGTCTCCCGCGCGTGGTCGGCCAGATCGGGGCGGGTCTGATCCTCGGCCCGTCGCTCACATCGATCGTCGTCGTCAACGGATCGGTCGATGGCATCGCCCAACTCGGCGCGTTGGCGATCCTCGGGGTGGCGGGACTCGAGACCAACGTCGCGGCGATGCGGTCCGTCGGGCGTGGCGCTTTTCTGGCGGCGACCGGTGGCGTCCTCGTGCCGTTCGTCGCCGGGAGCGCGGTCGCACTTCTCTTCGGGCTCGGCCCGGTGTCGGCGGTCTTCATCGGAGCGATCCTGACCGCGACGAGCGTCGGGATCACGGCCGCAACCCTCCAGGAACTCAAGCTCATGGACACCCGGGCCGCGATGACGATCCTCGGTGCGGCGGTCATCGACGACGTCCTCGGTCTGATCGTCCTGGGTGTCGTGGTCTCCGAGACGGCTGCCAGTGGCTCGCTCGCGACCACGATCCTGCCGATCGCCGGGACGGTCGTGGTCGTGTGGGCAGTCCTGCGCTGGGCGCCCGACCACATCGGTCGGGCGGTGGCGCACCTGCACGGTCGAGGCGGCGGGCTGGCCGCGACCGTCGGCCTCGTTCTAGCCGCGTCGTGGGCCATCCAGGCGTTCGGCGGCCTGGCCGGGATCACGGGCGCGTACGTCGCGGGCCTGGTGCTCGCCCGATCGTCGGTCGCCCCGCAGGTCCGCGAGGGCATGCTTCGCGCCGGCGAGGCCTTCTGCATGCCCGTCTTCTTCGTCGCGATCGGCCTGGCCGCGGATCTTCGGACGGTCGGTCCGGTCTTCCCACTTGCGGTGGCGCTCCTGGTGGTCGCCGTCGTCGGCAAGCTGATCGGCAGCGGCGCCGGTGCGGCGATCGCCGGGATGGGTGTCCGAGAATCCAGCCTGGTCGGCATCGGGATGATCGCCCGCGGTGAGGTCGCGCTGGTCGCCGCGACGGTCGGACTGCGGAGCGGCGCGATCGACGAATCGATCTATGCCGTGATCGTCCTGGTCAGCGTCGGCACGACGATCATCGCTCCGGTCGGCATCGCCGCCTGGTGCCGCTTCGGCCGGTCGATGCAGTGGCCGACGCTCGCGCCGTCCGGTGCGGCCACGCCGGCTGTCGCCATGGTCCGCGTGGAGGCCGAATGACAGATCACGCCGACACCCGTGATGATCTCGCACTCGGTCTCCGGCACTTGTCACACGAACGCCTCGACGAGGCGATCGAAGCCCTCGACGCCGCGGTCGCGGCCCATCCGACGGACGCGGCCGCCCACGCATTCCTGGCCGCGGCGCTGTTCGCCGATGCTCGGTCCGAGGCAGCCGAGGAGGCGATCGGCCGGGCTTTGGATCTGCAACCGTCGGCTTTCTGGCCGAATCTGAAAGCCGGTGAGCTGCGCTTCAGGCTCGGTGACATGGCGGCGGCCGAGGACCACTTCCTGGTCGCACTGCGGTCGGTCGAGCCAGGGACACCCGAGGCGAAGGCAGCCGGCGAGTCCCTCGTTCGCGCCCGCCGATCGAGAGCGAAGTCCGTCGAGCATCGCGCCGTGCTTCCTGCTCGCCTTCATCGGCTGTTCGCGCGATCGAAGGAGTCATCGTCGACTGTCGCCCCGGCCGAGGCCCGTGCCGGCGGGCCTTGACCCACCCGGGACGAATCGTCGAAACGACACGGGGGTGGATCCATATCGATGAAGGAGCCCAGCGTGACCACGCGCCCAGAACCACGGAGAGGCATCTCGCGCCGCCGGAGATCCATCACACCAGCGCTCATCCTCGCGGTGATCGCGTTGTTCGTCGTTGCGGGCTGTTCGAGCAGCGGCATCGAGGTCCCACCACCAGGCGACCCATCCGGGCTGACGACAGGCAGCGGCGAGCAGCTCGTCGGGCTCGCTCCGGGAACGATCACCCAGGCGGACTACGACGCGGCGAAGGCCAAGGAGCCTTTCGCCGCCCAGCTGTCGGACCTCATCGACCAGAACAGGCTCGGCGTGAACTTCGTGTGGCTGCTCGTCACTGGCTTCCTGGTCATGTTCATGCAGGCCGGCTTCGCTCTCGTTGAGACGGGGTTCACCCGGGCCAAGAACGCCATGCACACGATGAGCATGAACTTCATGGTCTACGCGATCGGCGTGATCGGGTTCTTCATCATCGGTTTCGGGATCGCCTTCGGCGGGCTCGGGACCATCGGCGTGAGCAACCTCGGCGGCCTGGCTCCGCTGAGCAGCGAGATCGGCATCACGATCGGCGGCACGACCTGGGGGATCTCGGGCGGGACCGGGTTCGCCCTGACCGGGTCGAGCTACGACGTCGGCGTCATCGCGTTCTTCCTGTTCCAGCTCGTGTTCATGGACACCGCCGCGACCATCCCGACCGGCTCGATGGCCGAGCGGTTCAGATTCAAGCCATTCGTGCTCTACGCCCTGTTCATCTCGGGGATCCTCTATCCGTTCTACGCGAACTGGGCGTGGGGTGGTGGCTTCCTCTCGCAGCTGGGAGCTCTCGGGCTCGGGAACGGCTACGTCGACTTCGCCGGTTCCGGAGTCGTCCACTCGATCGGTGGTTGGTGCGCATTGGCCGGCGCGATGGTCCTCGGCCCGCGGATCGGGAAGTACAACAAGGACGGCTCGAGCAATCCGATCCTCGGCCACAACCAGATCCTGGCCATCCTGGGCACGTTCATCCTTGCCTTCGGGTGGTTCGGGTTCAACCCGGGGTCGACCTTCGGCGCGTCCGGCAACGGCGCGCTCCGGATCGGGATCATCGCGGTGGTCACTCTGCTCGCGTCGGCTTTCGGGGCCGCGTCGGCGATGGTCTACACGTGGTGGACCGAGGGCAAGCCGAACCCCGGCATGATGGCCAACGGCATGCTGGCCGGCCTCGTCGCGATCACGGCGCCGTCGGGCTTCGTCGGACCGATCGCCGGATCGTTCATCGGGCTCATCGCCGGCGTACTGGTCTGCCTGTCGGTCGCGTTCTTCGATCGCATCCACATCGACGACCCGGTCGGGGCGATCTCGGTCCATGGGATCAACGGCCTGTGGGGGGTCCTCGCCGTCGGGATCTTCGCGGACGGGACCGCGAACTACGGCGGGTTCCAGGTCACCGGGCTGCTGTACGGCAACGTCGGTCAGTTCGGCGCCCAGGTCGTCGGGGCCGCGGTCGCCTTCGCCTGGGCCTTCGGCGTCTCGTACATCTTCTTCAAGGTGCTCGACCGCTTCGTCAAGATGCGGGTCAGCCCCGAGATCGAGCTGGCCGGCCTCGATATCCCGGAGATGGGCCTTGCTGGCTATATCCCGGATTCACCGCCGGCAGCCGCGTAGGCCGTTCGGACCCATGCCTGCGCGCCGTCGGCAATAGGGCGGCGCGCAGGCTCCATCACCCGCCGCTCAACCGGCGGGCAGGGCGACCACGAAACGGCTGCTCGCGAACCCGTTCGGTTCGAGGTAGATCCGGCCGCCCATCGCTGTCATCAGTCGGCGCGCGGCGAACAGCCCGATCCCCGAGCCGCGGCTCCCCCCGCGGCCCTCGATCCGGACGAACGGCTCGAACACGCTTTCCCAGTCCTCGACCGGCACGCCCGGGCCGTCGTCGGTGACGTAGACCTGGATCTCGTCGCCGACGCGCCAGACCCCGATGCTGACGCCCTCCTCGGTGGGCGCGTACTTCGATTCGTTCTCGAGGAGCTGCTCGAGCACCTGGTGGAAGCGCGTCCCGTCGCCGATCGCGATCATCGGCTCGGCGGGGCGGTCCCAGCGGATCGGGTGCGAGCGAAGCAGCAGGCGGAGCGTCTCGACCGTGTCGTCGACCGCGCGCACGGCATCGAACGGCGCCCGCGACAGCCCGGTCAGGCCCTTCGCCGCGGACCGAGGCGAGGATCGAATCGACCTGCCGATCGAGGCGGCCGAGCTGGTCCGACGCGGCGTCGCGCCACTCCGCGGCCTGCCCGTCCGATGCGTCGCGCCCGACCCCGGCGCCGGCCGCGTCTGCAAGCAGGTCCACGTAGACGCGCACGACCGACAGAGGCGTCCGGAGCTCGTGGGTGACGACGCTCAGGAGCTCGGCCCGGGCCGCATCGAGCGCGGTCAGTTCGGCCAGCCGGGCCTCGACCTCGGCGGTCAGCCGGCCCTTCTCGACGATCCCCGCGAGGAGCGCCGCGATCGTCTGGAGGAAGGCGATCTCCGTGTCGTCGAAGACGCGCCGCTCGTGGGTCTGGACGTTGAGCACGCCGACCACCGTGTCGTGCCATTCGAGCGGCACCGACAGCATCCCGCGGAGGGTCCCGACGTCGAAGCCGCGGACCCACGCGAACCGATCGTCGACCGTGACGTCCTCGACCGCGATCGGCGTGTGACCGGCGGCGACACGTCCGGTGATGCCCTGCCCCCAGTCGAGGCTGACGCGGCCCACCTGCGAGCGGTCGAGGCCGTTGGTCGCGGCCAGCGTCAGGCGCATCCGCTCGTGGTCGGCGAGATAGAACGAGCAGACCTCGACACCCATCGCGGCGGTCGTCCCGTCGACGATCGAATGCATGAGCTCGTCCCAGTCGCGCGCGAGCGTGGCCAGCTGGGCGATCTCGTTGAGGAACGCCAGCTCGCGGAGCCGCCGCTCCGCGTCCACCTGGTCGGCCGGGGCGGTCGGGTCGGTCGGGACCGATGGGTTCACCGGATCGCGAGCGCCGGGAGCTCGTCGCGCAGCGCGATCAGGTCGTCGTCGGTCGGCGCATGCCTCCGGAGATCCTCCTCCGCGGGAAGCGCCTGGTGGAGCAGCGCCCGAGCCTCGTCGAGCCGGCCGCCGAGCGCGTGGAAGCAGGCGAGGTTGTAGCGGGCGTACGCGGCCGAGCGGTCCGGCCAGTCGCCGCGATCGATCAGCGACCGGGTCAGCTCCGCGAGCGCCATGACCTTGCCGTCCAGCCCGACCGTCGCGGCGATCGGTCCGAGGTGGCCGAGGTCGTGCTCGGGGCCGTCGCCCATGATCGAGCCGATGATCTTCTGGTCCTCGAGGGCCTCGTCGCCGGCGGCCTCGACCTCGGCGATCAGCTCGTCCGCGCTGGCGTCGGCGTCCGCGTCGACCTGGTCCCACGACCAGCTCGGCACGTTCCGCGTGGAAGATCGCGTTGGTGGCGTCGAGGTCGTCGCCGCCCGGCAGCTCGGGTTCGGGTTCGCCGGCGCGGATGGCGACCATCTTTGCTGCCTGGCGGCGGCGCCACGCCGAGAGGTGGGCGAGGTTGTCCTTGGCCGACCAGCCACCGTCCGCGCCCGGGCGCGTCGCGGGCGACCGGGTCGAGGGCAGCAAAGACCTCGCGTTCGGTGTCACGGCACGCGCGGAGGCCCTCGATCAGGCTCGCGCGAAGGGCTGTTCGGTCGGTCACCCGGACATCCTACCGGGCGCACACCACCGCCCGCGCCGACCCGGATGTCAGACCCCGGCCGGCTCCGGATCCGCGATCGTCGTCGGCAGCGTGTCGAGCAAGGGATCCGTCCAGGTCCAGGCAGCCCCGTGGTGCTTGCCGACGGCGCCGTGCCGCGCCGCCTCGACCCGCAGCGGCAGCCCGAAGATCTCGATGAACCCGACCGCCGAGGCGTGGTCGAACGCGTCGCCCTCGTCGTACGTGGCAAGCGACTTGTCGTACAGCGACATCGGCGACCGTCGGCCGGCCACCACGGCCGACCCGTGGTCCAGCCGGACCCGGACCTCGCCCGACACGACCCGCTGCGACGACGCCACGTACGCGCGCAGGTCGCGCGACAGGGCGCTGAACCACAGCCCGTCGTAGATCAGGCGGGCCAGCTCGTCGGCCACCATCCGGTTGAAGCGGAGCGTGTCGCGCGACAGGGTCAGCCCCTCGAGCGCGCGATGCGCCGTGTGGAGGATCGTCGCGGCCGGCGTCTCGTAGATCTCGCGACTCTTGATCCCGACCAGCCGGTCCTCGACGTGGTCGATCCGCCCGACACCGTGCGCGCCGCCCAGCGTGTGGAGCCGCTCGACCAGCTCGACCGCGCCCAGCCGCTCGCCATCGACCGCGACCGGGATGCCGCCCTCGAAATCGAGGCGCAGCTCGACCGGTGTCGGGCGCGTCGGCCGCGGCGACGGTCCACTCGTAGGCGTCGGCCGGCGGCGTGACCCACGGGATCCTCGAGGATGCCCGTCTCGCACGAGCGGCCCCACAGGTTGACGTCGATCGAGTACGGCGACGCCTTGGTGATCGGGATCTCGATGCCGCGCTCGGCCGCGTAGTCGATCTCCTGGTCGCGGGTCAGTCCCATCCCGACACGCATCGGAGCGACGACCTCGAGTCCCGGATCGAGCGCATGGGTCGCGATGTCGAACCGGACCTGGTCGTTGCCCTTGCCGGTGCAGCCGTGGGCGACCGCGTCGGCGCCCTCGCGCTTGGCGACCTCGACGAGGAGCTGGGCGATGAGCGGCCGGGCGAGCGCGGTGGCCAGCGGGTAGACGCCCTGGTACAGCGCGTTGGCCTGGAGGTGCGGCCACACGAAGTCGGTGATGAACCGCTCGCGCGCGTCGACCACGTAGGCACGCGACGCCCCGGCCGACATGGCGCGCTGCTCGACGCCCTTGCGCAGCGATCCGCCACCCAGGTCGACCGTCAGGGTGACCACCTCGGCGTTGAACTGCTCACGGAGCCAGGCGACCGCGACCGAGGTGTCGAGGCCACCGGAGTAGGCGAGTACGACCTTGTTCACGTGGACCGTGGACCCTCCGGAGCGCGCGGCGATGGTTTCGAACCGCTCGAGCCAGCGCCCGAGGCGCGACTCGTCGGCGAACAGGACGAGGAGCGTATTGTCGCCCGCCAGCGTGCCTTCCTGCTCGTGCAGGCTCGACTCGTCGATGGCCTGGGCGATCACGCTGGCCGTGCCGGGCGTCCCGGTCAGCACGAGGATCAGCCCGCTCCGCCCGATGGTGACGGGGATGTCGCCCAGGATCCGCTCGAGACGGGCGTCCGACCCTCGGCTCGGGGCCGTGCCGTTCGTCCCGTTCGTGCCGGGGGCGACGAGATCCGGGGTGACGTACACGTGCCCGTCGGCGCCCGGCGCCTTGACCAGGCCGAGCTCGCTGATGTCGCGCGAGACGGTCGCCTGCGTCACCGCGAAGCCCTGCTCGGTCAGCGCGTCGACGACCTCGCGCTGGCTGCCGATCGGCCGCGTCGACACGAGCTCGCGGATGGCGCGCTGCCGCTGCGCCTTGGGGTCCGTGGCGCCCTGGCTGATCATGCGGCGCCCGCGTGGGCCGGCCGGACGGCGGTGATGTGCGTGCCGAACGTCGGGTCGCTGAGGGCGCGGGCCAGCGCGTCGGGTGCCGACGAGTCGGCGATGACCGCCTCCGCGCCGTCCCAGCCGAGCGCTCCGAGCGCCGCGCGGACCTTGGGCACCATCCCGCCCGCGATGACGCCCGCATCGATGAGCGTCTCGGCCTCGCCGACGGTCAGCGCGTCGAGCCGCTGGCCGTCCGCGTCCCGGACGCCGTCGACATCGGTCAGCAGGACCAGCTGGCGTGCGCCGAGCCCGGCCGCGATGCCCGCCGCCACGTCGTCGGCGTTGACGTTGCAGACGATGCCGTCCTGGTCGCGAGCCAGCGGCGCGACGACCGGGACCTGGCCACCGACGAGGATCGCGTCGAGCAGGTCGCGGCGCAGGCCCGACGACCGACGCGACGAGCCCGAGGTTCGGGACCCGCTCGGCGATGAGCAGGCCGCCGTCGACGCCGGACAGGCCGACGGCATCGACGCCCGAGGTCGCGCAGGCCGGACACGAGCTCGCTGTTGACCACTCCCCGGAGGACCGCCGCGGCCACCTCGAGCGACTGGGCGTCGGTCACGCGCAGCCCGCCCTCGAACGTGCTCGGGACGCCGAGGCGCTCGAGCCATTCGGTGATGCGCTTGCCGCCGCCATGGACGAGGACCACGGGACGTTGTCGCGCGACCGCGGCCACTTCCGCGAGGACCTGCGATTGCTCCGCGATCGTCGTGCCGCCCAATTTGACGACCAGGATCTCGCTCACGTCGTGTATTCCGAGTTTTCGTGACGTAGGTCTCGGTGAGATCGCAGCCGAACGCCTCGCCCCGGCCGCCGCCCAGACCGAGGTCGAGGGCAAGGACCAGCTCGGGACCGTCCATCGCGGCACGTGCCGCCTCACGGTCGAACGCGACCGGGCCGCCCTGCGCGCCGTCGAACACGAGATGACCGGCGATCGCGATCCGGAGCGTCGCCGGGTCGAGCACGGCCGGGGTACCGGCACGGGCCGTCGCCTCGTCGTGCGACAGGCCGGCCGCCTCGAGCACGGCCGCATCCGCGAGCCGCGCGTTGCCGGCCGCGCCGGCGATCCGTCCCCAGTTCGGATCGCGACCGTGGGCCGCCGCCTTGACCAGGCTCGACGAGATCACCGACCGTGCCACGGCCCGTGCCTCGGCATCGTCCCGTGCCCCGGTCACCGAGGCAGTGATGAGCGTCGTCGCACCCTCGCCGTCGGCGGCCTGCTGGCGTGCCAGGTCGCGCGCGACCGCCTCGATCGCAGCGCCAAGGGCGACGGCAGCCGCTGAACCGGCCCCCACCGGCGCGCTGCCCGCCGCCCCCGACGCAAGGACAAAGACGGTGTCGTTGGTGCTCGTGTCGCCATCCACGGAGAGCTGGTCCCACGTCCGCGCGGCCGCCGGCCGGAGCAGCCCCCACAGGACGTCGGGGGCGACCGTCGCGTCGGTCAGCACGACCGACAGCATCGTCGCCATCCGCGGATGGATCATCCCGACGCCCTTGGCGATGCCCGAGACGGTGACCGTGACGGCCCGGCCGCCCTCGTCCGGCAGCTCGACGGTCGCGGTCACGACCTTCGTCCGCGAATCGGTCGTCCGGAGCGCCTCGGCCATCCGGAGCCAGCCCCTCGTCGGTGGCCGCGAGCGTCGGCAGGATCGAGGTCAGGCCAGCCTCGACCTTGTCGAGCGGAAGGCGCGTCCCGATGATCCCGGTCGACAGGTGCAGCGTCCGCTCCGCGGCGATCGCCCGTCGCCGCAGTGAGCATCGCCGCGATCTCGGCCTGGTCGGCGTCGCCGGCCGCACCGGTCGCCGCGTTCGCGCTGCCGCTGGTCGAGATGACCGCCTCGGCCCAGCCGAAACCGCCGCGCGGGTCGCCCGAGGTCGCCGCCAGGTGCGCCTTCGACAGCCGGACCGGCGCGGCCGCGAACGTGTTCGGGGTGAAGACCGCGGCCACGGCGGCCGGACCCGTCGTCGAAAGCACGACGGCGAGGTCCGGCCGGCCCGAGGCCTTGATCCCGACCGCCATCCCCCCGGCCTTGAAGCCAGCCGGCATGGCGGGTCGTCGCTCGACTGGTGGGAGGTCCGTCGAGGACGTCGGGACGGGAAGGTTCGACAGGGTGGTCATGGGGCGAGTGGGAGCTGTTCGAGGCCCGCCGTCTCGGGCAGGCCGTGGACGATGTTGAACGACTGGATGGCCTGGCCCGCCGCGCCCTTGACCAGGTTGTCCTCGACGCCGATGGCGAGGATGCGGCCCGTTCGCGGGTCGAGGCTGACGTGGATCCGGACCTGGTTGCTGCCGGTCGTCTGCTTGGTCGCGGGCGGCGTGGCCGACAGCACGACGAACGGCTCGTCCGCGTAGGCGGCTTCATACAGGTGGACCAGCTCGACGCCGGTGATCGGCCGGGTCGGTCGCACGTGACAGGCCGACAGGATCCCGCGTGTCATCGGGATGAGGTGCGGCAGGAAGTCGACGCCGACGATCCCCGGGTTCGCCGACGGGTCGAGACCCTCGCCGGCGGTGATCCAGGCGAGCTCCTGCTCGATCTCCGCGACGTGCCGATGCCCGCCGACGCCGTAGGCCGTGACGCTCTCGTTGACCTCGCCGAACAGGAAACCGGGTCGGAGCTCGCGTCCCGCACCGGACACGCCGCTCTTCGCATCGACCACGAGATCGCCGATCAGCCCGGCCTGCGCCAGCGGAGCGAGCGCGAGGAGCGTGGCGGTCGGGTAGCAGCCCGGCGACCCGACGATGGCGACCGGCGCATCGACCAGCGCCTGCAGCTCGGCACGATGGAGCTCCGGCAGTCCGTAGACCGCGAGATCGAGGAGGTCGGGTCGCGCGTGCTCGAAGCCGTACCAGCGCGGGTAGTCGGCCGGATCGCGCAGGCGGAAATCGGGCCCGAGGTCGATGACCGCCGTGCCGTTCGCGAGCCGCGTCGGCGGCGATCTCGACACCGGCGCCGTGGGGCATCGCCATGAAGATCGCGTCGAGCCCGTCCGCGTGGTGCAGCTCGGCATCCACGGTCAATCCGGTCGTGGCCAGGTGCGGGTGGATGCCGCCGATCGGGTCGTGGTCGCGGTCCGCGCCCGACGAGGCCGACGATCTCGACGTTCGGGTGGCGGGCCAGCAGCCGGACCAGCTCGCCACCGACATAGCCGGTCGCCCCGACGATCCCGACCCGCAACCGCCGTGGTCCACCGGCGGGTCGATCCCGCGCTCGGAGCGCGGCAGCATGCCCGTGGCCTGGCTCGTGGGGATCGGCTGGACGGCTGTCATCGTCGCATGACTATACAGCGACCGTGCATAGTCATGCAACCGTGCCGCAATGCAGGGCGCCGGGCCACGATTGGGTACTCTGTGCCGGATGATCTGCTCGACGTGCGGGGAGACTGCCCCGGCGGACGCCCGGTTCTGCCCGCACTGCGGGTCGTCGATGGCCGCGTCTTGCGCGACGTGCGGGACGGCGCTCGTCCCGGGCGCACGGTTCTGCGCGAGCTGCGGGACCCCAGGTGCCGAGCGCGGCGCCGGAGCGCCCGGTGCGACCGCCCAGGCCGCCCCGCGCAACGCGCCGACCGTCTCGGAACGCCGCCTGGTCACGGTCCTGTTCGCCGACCTCGTCGGGTTCACCACGCTCGCCGAGAGTCGCGACGCCGAGGCCGTGCGCGAACTCCTGTCGCGCTACTTCGAGCTGTGCCAGGACGTCATCGGCCGGTACGGTGGCACGGTCGAGAAGTTCATCGGCGACGCGGTGATGGCCGTCTGGGGCGCGCCGACCGCGCAAGAGGACGATGCCGAACGCGCCGTCCGCGCCGCGCTCGACCTCGTCGACGGTGTCCGCGCGCTGGGGCCGAACATCCAGGCACGCGCGGGCGTCCTGACCGGCGAGGCCGCGATCACCATCGGTGCCACGAACCAGGGCCTGGTCGCGGGTGACATCGTCAACACCGCGTCGCGTCTCCAGAGCGTCGCCGCGCCGGGCACGGTCCTCGTCGGCGAGCAGACCGAGCAGGCCGCGAACTCGGCCATCGCCTTCGAGCCCGCCGGCGATCAGGTCCTGAAGGGCAAGGTCGCGCCGGTCCCCGCGTTCCGTGCCATCCGGATCGTCGCCGAGCGCGGCGGTCGCGGCCGGACGGACCAGATCGAAGCGCCGTTCGTCGGTCGCGACGACGAGTTCCGGCTGCTGCGCGACGTGGTCCTCGCCACGGCGCGTGACAAGCGCCCCCGGCTCGTGTCGATCACGGGCGTGCCGGGCGTCGGCAAGAGCCGGATGGCGCGCGAGCTCGCCAAGTACATCGACGGCCTGATGGACACGATCTACTGGCACGCCGGCCGATCTCCCGCCTACGGCGAGGGCGTCACGTTCTGGGCGCTCGGTGAGATGGTCCGTGGCCGGATCGGGCTGGTCGAGGGCGACGACGAGGCGGCCACCAGAGCCGCGGTCACGGCCGGTGTCGCGCGCTGGGTCGTCGACGAGACCGAGCGCCGCTGGATCGAGCACGCGGTCCTCGTGCTGCTCGGGCTGGAAGGTGGCGACGGGGCCATCCGCGAGGAGCTGTTCAGCGCCTGGCGGACGTTCTTCGAGCGGATCGCGGCGTCCGGTCCGGTCGTCCTCCTGTTCGAGGATCTCCATTGGGCCGACGCGGGCCTGCTCGATTTCATCGACCACCTGCTCGACTGGAGCACGGGCGTGCCTCTGACCGTCGTCACGCTCGCACGACCGGAGTTGCTCGAGCGGCGCCCGGGCTGGGGGACCGGCACACGGACGTTCGTCGGACTCGCCCTCGAGCCTCTGCCCGACGACGCGATGGGCGAGATCCTCGAGGCGCTCGCGCCGGGACTGCAGAAAGCCGGTCAGGCGACGATCGTCGCTCGGGCCGACGGCATCCCGCTGTACGCGGTCGAGACGATCCGGATGCTTGCAGCAGACGGCACCCTCGGCAGCGCCGATGGCGATGACGCCCGGCCGATCGATCTGTCCGACCTGGCCGTGCCGGCCACCCTCCAGGCGCTCATCGCCGCCCGGCTCGATGCGCTCGAGCCCCGCGACCGATCGCTCATCTGCGATGCGGCTGTCCTCGGTCAGAGCTTCACGCTGGCCGGCCTCGGAGCCGTCAGCGGGCTCGAGGGCGACAGCCTCGACGCCAGCCTCCGGGCGCTCGTCCGCCGCGAGCTGCTCGTCCACGAGCTCGATCCGCGCTCACCCGAGCGCGGCCAGTACGGGTTCGTGCAGTCACTCGTCCGCGAGGTCGCGTACGGGACCCTGGCCAAACGCGATCGACGCAGCCGGCATCTCGCGGCGGCACGGTTCTTCGAGGGGCTCGGCGAGGATGAGCTGGCCGGTGCTCTCGCCTCGCACTACCTCGCCGCATACCGCGCCTCGGCCGACGACCCGGAGGGTCAGGCGCTCGCGGCCCAGGCTCGGCTCGCCCTGCGCGGAGCGGCAGAACGGGCGACCGAGCTCGGCAGCCACGACCAGGCGGGCATCTTCTTCCTCGAGGCGCTCGAGGTCTCGAGCGACCCGGCCGACCGCGCGGACCTGCTCGAGAGGGCAGGGCTTGCGGCCGACGCCGGCGCCCACTCGGAGCCCGCCGAGGCGCGACTCGCGGAGGCGGCCGCGATCTGGCACGACCTGGGTGAGCGGGAGCGCGAGGCGCGGGCGATCGGCTTGCGCGGCCGAGCCGTGGTCAACGGGTGGCGCGCCCCTGCTGCGATCGCCATCCTCGAACCGGCCCTGGCCGCATTCGAGGACCTCGGCGACGACCCGGCCCTCGTCCTGATCGAGCATCAGCTGGCGCGCGCGTACTGGTTCGAGGAGGATCGTGTCGCGCGGCCATTCCCGCTCGCGGATCGCGCCCTCGGTCGCGCGGAGCGGCTCGATGACGTCGCCAACGTCGCGGACATCCTGGTCACGAAGGGAGGCGCTCATCTCGGTCGAGGGTCGGCCGTACGAGGGCTTCGGGACGATGGAGGCCGGCCGTGCGCTCGCTGAGGAGCGCGGGCTCAACTCGATCGTGGCGCGGGCTCTCTTGAACATGACGGGCAGCTTCATGGGCCGTGACCCTCGGCGCGGCGTTCGAGCTGGGACTCGAGGCGATCGCTCTTGCGCGGCGCATCGGCTTTCGCTCGTTCCTCTCGACGGCGGCCGGGAATTCGCTCGAGCTTGCGGGAGACCTCGGCGAGCTCGATTGGGCCATCTCCACCGGAGATGAGCTGCTGGGTCTCGACTTCGCGCCCAGCGACCGTCATTCACTCCTGCGCGGGATCACCGCAGCGCGACTCCTGCGCGGTGAGCCGGTCGACGGGCTCTTCAGGGAACACGCAGAGGTGTTGGTCGACGAACACGACGTCCAGGAAGTCTCGAACTACGAAGCCGCGATGGGGTTCCGGAGCTTTCTCGCCGGCGATTTCGCCGAGGCGTCGGTGCACTGGGAGAAGGCGGTCCGGAAGGCGACGCTCAACGCCAGCGGCGACCTGCCCACGGGCTGCGCGTGCCGCGATCTGGGATCGGTGACGTCCCGACCACCGAACGGCTGATCGCCGAATTCAGGCGGGACTGGACCCAGGTCGGTGCGCGCACGCCCGCCTCACCGGGCTCACCGCGAGCTTCGCTGCGCTCGGCGGTCGCCGCGACGACGCGATCATCGGTTTCACGAGCGCGATCACGACCTTGCGCGAAGTGGGGCTCGAAGTCGATGCGGTCCTGACGATGCTCGACATGGCGCGCACGCTCGGCGCGACGGATCCTGCCGTCGCCCCGTGGCTGGAGGAGGCTCGCGCGACGATCGAGCGGTTGCGGATGCCGGGTCTCAACGGCCTGCTCGAGCTCGTGACCGACCCGTCCGAGGTTGCCGTCGCCATACCCTAGTGAACCACTAGGACTTCTATGCTATCCTCGCCGCGTCGACCCCGACTGCAGCGAGATCCGCCGATGCCGAGCGCACGTCCCCACCGACGCCACCGCCCGCCTGCCCGAAGGCGCGGATGATCGACCCGCGCGGCCACCGGTTCGGGGCCGGCGTGTCGGCGATCCTGCTCATCGGCGCGTTCCTGACCGGCACGACCTGGCTCGTCCCGATCGTCCTGCTGTCGATCGGGGTCAGCGCCGCGTTCGGCCTGAAGTACTCGATCTATGGCGTCGTCTGGCGCCGGATCGCGAAGACCCTGGCACTCCCCAAGGTCGAGCCGGAGCACGAGTACCCGCCGCGCTTCGCGCAGGTGCTCGGCAGCGTCGCGCTCACGCTCGCCCTGATCTCATTCGTCCTGGGCGCGACGACCCTCGGCTGGGGGTTCGTCGCTGGCGGTCGCCGCGCTCCAGACCCTGCTGGCCACGACGGGCTACTGCCTCGGCTGCCGGCTCTACTTCCTGCGCTGGTGGGTCCCGGACCTCGTGACCCGCATCTGGACGCGCGGCCGGTCGCGGCTCGACGCGTCGAACCTCGCCCCGGAGCCGATCAACTACCGCTGACGTCCCGCTGGTCGGCGAGGATCTCGGGCCGCGCGTACGGCCCGGTCGCGATGACCTCGCCCTCGGCCTCGTAGGGCTTCGCCCCGCTCGACACGATCCGGTAGCGGTGGTGGACGACCGTCGTCGCCGGCCGACAGCATCGCGTTGACCGGGCAGTACTTCGTCGCCGACAGCTCGATGCAGCGGCGGATGCGCGACCTCGCTGATGTCGCGGCCGACCACCTCGTGGATGACCGTCGATCTCGGTGAAGACCTGCGGGTACTCGTCGCGCTGGCTGCCCCGGACGTGGATCCGGTACTCGTCGATCGGCTGGCGCTTCTTGGCCGCGATCGAGACGACGTCCATCGCCGTGCACGCCGCCGAGCGCGCCAGGATCGTCTCGACCGGGCTGCCGCCGCTGGTTCGACTGCCGGTCGTCGAAGGCGAGCGCGTGCCCGCTGCTCGGCATCGCCTCGAAGCGCATCCCGCCGTCGTGACGGAGCTCGACCGACTTCAGGGTGGGCATCGGGTCAGACTCCGGCCAGCGAGATCGGCGTCGGCTCGTCGTCGACCGGCGCCCAGTCGGCCGGGTCGTCGGCCAGGAACTGCTCGCGGTAGAGCCGGGCGTACAGGCCGCCGTGCGCGAGCAGCTCGGCGTGCGTGCCGCGCTCGACGATCTGGCCGCGCTCGTAGACGACGATCTGGTCGGCGCGCAGGATCGTCGACAGCCGGTGGGCGATGGCGATCGTCGTCCGGCCCTCCATCAGGCGCTCGAAGGCGCGCTGGATGAGCCGCTCCGAGACGGTGTCGAGCGCCGAGGTCGCCTCGTCGAGGATCAGGATCCGCGGGTCCTTGAGCAGCACCCGGGCGATCGCCATCCGCTGCTTCTCGCCGCCCGACAGCTTGTAGCCGCGCTCGCCGACGATCGTGTCGTAGCCCTCGGGGAGCTCGGTGACCCGCTCGTGGATCGAGGCGGCCGTCGCCGCGGCGATCGAGCTCGTCCTCGGTCGCCTCGGGCTTGGCGTAGCGGAGGTTGTCGCGGACCGAGGCGTGGAACAGGTAGGTCTCCTGGGTCACGGCGCCGATGATCTCGCCCGAGCGACGCGAGCTTGATCCGGCGGACATCGACGTCGTCGATCTCGACCGCGCCCGCGTCGACGTCGTACAGCCGCGAGACGAGGTAGGTCGTCGTCGTCTTGCCGGCACCCGACGGGCCGACCAGGGCGACGAGCTGGCCGGGCTCGGCCTCGAAGTCGATGTGCTCGAGGCCGAAGGCGATCGCGGGCTCGGCGTCGGGCTCGGGCTCGGGCTCGAAGTCCGGCAGGGCCTCGGCGGCGGCCGCCGCCTCGAATTCGAGCTCCGAGCTCCGGTTCGCCCTCGAGCCCGCGCGCGACCGCCTCGTGCGCGCGCTGCGACGGGACGGCCGCGGTCGGGTACTGGAACGAGACGTCGCGGAAGCGGACCTTGCCGCGGGTCGAGGCCGGGGTCATCGTCGACCGCGTCGGGCGCGTCGACGATCTCGGGGTCCATCTCGAGGTACTCGAAGATCCGGTCGAACAGGGCGAGCGAGCCCTGGATCTCGACCTGGATGTTGAGCAGCTGACCGAGCGGGAAGAAGAGCCGGCTCTGGAGCGTGGTGAAGGCCACGATCGTGCCGGCCGACGGCGCCGCCGGGCGCGCCGTTCGCGGCCAGCGTGCCGGCCAGCCAGTACACGAACGCCGGCATGATCGAGAAGATCGTGCCGATGATCATGAAGAACCAGCGACCGACCATCGCCTGGCGGATCTGGAGCTTCGCGAGGCGGCGGTTATGGCCGCGGAACTTGGCGATCGCGTTGGCCTGCTGGCCGAACGTCTTGGACAGCAGGATGCCCGAGACGCTGAGCGTCTCCTCGGTCGTGGCGGTCATCTCGGCCAGCGACTTCTGGGTCTCGGTCGAGACCTCGCGCCGGACCTTGCCGACGCGGTAGGTGAGGTACAGGAAGAACGGCGGTCAGGCCGAGCGAGAGGAGGGCCAGCCGCCAGTCGAGCAGGAACATCGCGATGATCGTGCTGATCGCGATGGCCAGGTTGCTCGTGACCGAGCTGGCCGTGTCGGTGACCACGGCCTGGACGCCGCCGACGTCGTTCGCCAGCCGGCTCTGGATCTCGCCGGTGCGCGTCTCGGTGAAGAAGCGCAGCGGCATCGACTGGAGGTGGGCGTACAGCGCGCCACGCAGGTCCTGCATGACGTTCTGGCCGATGACGTTGTTGAGGTAGCTCTGGCCGACGCCGATCAGCCCCGTGATGATCGGCAGGACGATCATCAGCCCGACGTACAGGTTGAGCTTCGCGTAGTCCTTGCCGATGATCACCTGGTCGAGCAGCAGGCCGAGCAGCAGCGGGTTGATCAGCCCGATCAGGCTCGTCGACAGGATCGCGCGCGAGGACGATCGACGACCTGGAGCTTGTAGGGCTCGAAGAACGCCGCGATGCGCCGGAGCGTGCGCGCCCGGCGTTCCTTCGGGATCGGCGTGAAGTCGCGCGACCGCGCCACCGAACGGCCGCCGCGCCCGCCGCCTCCGCCACCGCGCCCGCCGGCCCCGCCCGTCGCCGTCCTCGTCTGTCCTCGTGGAAACGCCATCAGATGCCCGTCTCGAATCATCGCTCATCATCGCCTCGACGCTACCACGGAATCGGCGGTGGGGCGCGTCGGTGGCCGTGCGGGTCGCCAGCGCCGCCCCGCGTCGTGCGCCGTCGGACTGCATCGCCGGTTGCCGCCCTCGACGAGCACCGCTCTGACTTGATGCATCGTGGAGCATCACGACGGCAACGTGGGCTCGACGAGCCGGCCGGGTAAGCCGATCGTGAGTAGCGACCTCGCGTAGCGTCGGCGGATGCGATGTCAGGCGACACGCTGGGCGCATTCGACCGACCCGCGCCACGAGGTCGAGCAGCGTGGCTACGACCTGCTCGGCGCGATGCTGAAGCGCCGGCGCTGCGATCGCGCACTGTCCGCAGCGCGAGCTCGAGACGTCTGACCCGGCATCGACCAGACCGTCATCAGCCGTCTCGAGAACGGGCAAGCAGTACGGCCTCCGCTGGTCGCGCTTCGCCGATCCTGGTCGACGACGCTCGACGGTCTCGACGTCGGCCACCGCGCAGCCGCCCGATCGCCGTGGTGGGTGCGACCATGGGCATCAACCCGCCGCCGTTCATGCTCGATCAACTCAGCGGAGCAGGGTCTCCTCGCCGCCCGAGATTCGACCCCGACGAGACGCAGCCACAGTCGACGCGTCGATGACGACGATGCGGAGTGAGCGACCGCCCACGAGGTCGATGCTCTCGACGTCGGCATCAACTGGGAGGTCCCGGTAGGCGCGGTCCGCCGGCTGATGACGGTCGCCAGCTGCACCGGATGCGGTCCACGTGCGTCACGGTGAGGCGCCCTCGGCCGCGGCGACGCCAGGCGACCGCCCCTACCAGGCGGCGGCGGACGCCGACTTCGGTGATGCCTTCGGATTCGAGCCAGCGCTCGGCGTCGATGGCGGCCTTGCAGCCGTCGGCGGCGGCGGTGACGGCCTGGCGGTAGCGATGGTCGTGGACGTCGCCGGCGATGAAGACGCCCTCGATCTTCGAGCCGGTCTCGTCGTGGACGACGAGGTAGCCCTTCTCGTCGACGTCGAGCCAGTCGCGGAACGCCTCGGTGTTCGGGCGATAGCCGATCGCGATGAACACGCCATCGACCGGCAGCTCGCCGCTCGTCGCCGGTCTCGGTGTCGCGTCAGCCGCAGCCCGTCGACCTTGGCGTCGCCGAGGACCTCCTCGACGGCGGTGTTGGGGTGGATCTCGATCTTGGGGTGCGCGCAGCGCCCGGTCGACCATGATCTTCGACGCCCGGAACGTGTCGCGCCGGTGGAGCAGGTGGACCTTGGTCGCGAAGCGGGTCAGGTAGGTCGCCTCCTCGAACGCGGTGTCGCCGCCGCCGACGACGGCGATCTCGCGGTCCTTGAAGAAGAAGCCGTCGCACGTCGCGCAGGCCGACACGCCGCGGCCGCGCAGCCGGGTCTCGCTGTCGAGGCCGAGCCACAGCGCCGACGCGCCGGTGGCGACGATCACGGCCTGGGCCCGGTACTCGGTGCCGCGCGCCCAGATCCGGAACGGCCGCTCGGAGAAGTCCACGCGATCGATGTCGACGTCGAAGATCCGCGCCCCGAACCGCTCGGCCTGGGCGCGCATCGCGGCCATCAGGTCGGGGCCCTGGATGCCGTCCACGAAGCCCGGGTAGTTCTCGACGTCGCTGGTCAGCATCAGCTGGCCGCCCGGCGCGGAGCCCGCGAGCACGACCGGCTCGAGGTTGGCCCGGGCGGCGTAGATCGCGGCGGTCAGGCCGGCCGGGCCGGAGCCCGACGATGACCAGATCTCGTCTCGACCGAGCCCTCCGCCGTCGCGGACGATCGACGGGGCCGCCGGTCGACGGACGACGCGCCCGATCCGCCGTCGTCGACGAGCGAGATCGAGAACCCGCCGAACGGGTTGCGTGGCGGGCGGCGTCGAGCCGTTGGATCGAGTCGCTCATACCGGCATCGTATCACGCATCACGATACTCCCAGGGGGTATGCACGCCGGGCGTCTACAGGTCCCGGATCTGCGGGATGACGTCGCGCCCGACGAGCTCGAGCGCGTCGAGGTCGGGGAGCTGGCGCATGCCGACGATGATGTGCTGGGCGCCGGCGTCGGACGAAGTCGCCGAAGCGGTCGACGACCTGGGCCGGCGTCTCGGTGCCGCCGCGCGCCGTCTCGCGTGACCCGGATGTTCTGGAGCGTCGAGCGCTCGATCTCGTCGGGGTCGCGGCCGATCGCCGGCGCAGTGCTCGGCGAGGATCGCGTACTTGCGGGCGACGCCCTCGGGCGTCCCGAAGACGTTGGTGGCGTCGGCGTACTGGGCCACGAGGCGCAGGGTCTTCTTCTCGCCGCCGCCACCGATCATGATCGGGACCCTGGGGCGTGACAGCGACTGCGGGGAGTTGAGCAGCCGCGCCGGCCTGGAACATGCCGGCCGTCGAACGCCCCCTCGGCTGCCGCGCTCGCCCTCCCACATCCCGTGGGCGATCTGGAGCGTCTCCTCGAGCATCTCGAACCGCTCGCCGAGCGGCGGGAACGGGAAGCCCGAGGCCCTCGCGACTCGTCCTCGTTCCAGGCGGCCCCGATGCCGAGCCAGGCCCGGCCGCCCGACAGGACGTCGAGCGTCGTCGCGGCCTTGACCCACAGGCCCGGGTTGCCGGTAGTGGATGCCACCGACCATCAGGCCGAGGCGGGCGCGCTTGGTCTGCGCGGCCATGAACCCGAGCGTCGTCCAGCCCTCGAGCATCGGGTCCTCGACCGGCCGACGCTCCGGATCTGGAAGAAGTGGTCCATGACCCAGATCGAATCGAAGCCGACGTCGTCGGCCTTGCGGACGATGCTCGCCGAGGGTCGGGCCGATCGCCGGCGTGCCGCCGGGCCAGGTGAACGAGCTGATCTGCAGGCCGAGCTTCATTTCGTTGCGGAGCGTACCAGTTCGAGGCTCCGTGCCCAGGTAGTACTTCCTTCCTCGCCCTCCGGTGCCGTCACGCACCAACAATCGCGATTTTGCCGGGTCAGTCCGGTGATGTTGCAGGTAGTTGTAAGGGGGAATGAGAGGTTTGACCTAGTACTATCGGGAGGATGGCCCGCGTACGATGCGCGGGCTAGTCCACGTTGGTGGACAAGGACTTATGGGCCATTGGAGGCTCGATCGATCAACGCTCCATATCGGGGAACGGAGGATCACATGCGCACTCGGGGTTCATCTTCCAATCCATCTGTCCGCAGGGGCGGACGACTTCGCATCGCCGGCTGGCTGGCGGCCGCGTCGATGGTCCTGATCGGGACGTTGGCCCCGGCCGCCGTCCTCGCTGCGGGCCCCGGCAACAATGGCCAGGATCCCACGGGCAACGGAACCAAGTCGAACGCCACCGTGAACGGCAGCCTGTCTGACGCCGGCGGCAGCGCAACGATGAACGCCGATGGCGTCATGAGCTGCGACGGCACCGCGGTCGGCTCGATCGGCGGCACGCTCACCCTCAACAAGACGCTCGACGTCGGCTCCAAGATCACGATCTACATGGTCCCGAACAACGGGTCGAATGCGTCCCCGGCGGGGAACGTCACCAAGAACGAGTCGACGATCACGTTGACCGGCGCGAACAACACCAGCGGAACGGTCATCCCCTACACGATCAACGTCACGTCGGCATTCACCGACGTCCTCGGGCGGGGTCCTCGTCGTGTTCGCCGTCAATGACGATGGCACGACTGCGATCTCCTCGAGCAAGTCGAATTCGCTGAACTGCACCGAGGCGGTCCCGACCCCGACGCCGACCCCCACGCCGACCCCGACGCCGACCCCGACGCCGACGCCGACCCCCACGCCGACGGCGACGCCGCCCGGCGAGGGCTACCTCCAGATCGTCAAGGAAGTCGACGGCGGCACGGTCAGCGGTGACTTCGGCTTCCACGTCGACTGCGGCCAGGCCGGCACGTTCGACGTGACCGTCTCGTTCCCGGATCCGGGCTCCGTGACCATCGACGACATCGCGGCCGGTGCCGTCTGCAGCGTCATCGAGACGAGCGTGCCCGACGCCCCCGCGGGCTTCCATTGGGGCGAGCCGTCGATCTCCGAGAACCCGAACACCATCGTGGACGAGGCCACGGTCTGGGTCCACTACACCAACCACCTGATCCCCGACGACGGCAGCCTCACGATCACCAAGGACGTGACCGGCGCGCCGGATGGCTACACCGGCAGCTTCGGCGTCCACGTCGATTGCGGCGACGCCGGTACCTTCGACAAGACCATCGACTTCCCGACTCCGGGCTCCGTCACCATCGGTGACCTCGCGGCCGGCGCCATGTGCACCGTGACCGAGTCCAGCATGCCGGACGCCCCCGCGGGCTTCGTCTTCGGCGAGCCGGACATCACCGGCAGCCCGGCGACGATCGCGTCCGATGCCGCGGCGAACGTCACCATCACCAACCATCTCAACCAGCTCCCGCCGGAAGTCGGCAGCCTCAAGGTCATCAAGGACATCCCGGACGTTCCGGAAGGCTTCACGGGCAGCTTCGACGTCAGTGTCAAGTGCACGGACCTCGACACGATCACCAAGACCATCTCCTTCCCGGACCCGGGCTTCGTCACCATCGACGACCTGCCGGCCGGCGCCGTGTGCGCCGTGCTCGAGACGAGCCGGAGCGACGCGCCCGATGGCTTCCAGTGGGCCGGCCGCTGTTCGCCGGTACGGCCACGATCGTGGCTGACCAGACCACGGACATCACAGTGACCAACATCCTCGCCAGGTGCAGAGCACGGCACACCGACTCTCGACCTCGTCAAGAGCAACGACGCGCCGCTGATCGGCGGCGAGCCGACCGTCAGCGAAGGTGACACCGTCACCTACACACTCACCTACACCGTGACCGATGGCCCGCTCACGAATGGCGTCCTCACGGACGTCCTGCCCGCCGGCGTGACCTACGTCTCGGGCTCGCGCGACCGACAGCACCGAGTTCGAGTTCGACAGCTACGACGCCGGTACCCGGACGCTGACCTGGACCGCGGACTCGGTGAACGACA
Organism: uncultured Chloroflexia bacterium; assembly: GCA_963813225.1. GTDB lineage: Bacteria > Chloroflexota > Limnocylindria > Limnocylindrales > CSP1-4 > SPCO01. Next base: position 1,371,570 of record CAWEYB010000001.1, read on the forward strand.
CCCGGCTCGGTCACCTACCAGGCCAAGGTCGATGCGGGTGCCGCCAAGCTGGCCCAGCCGCTGACCAACGTCGCGACGATCGACTCCGACCAGACCACCCCGGTCGAGGACACGAGCAACGTCTTCGTGGCTCCGCCCCCGCTGGGCGAGACCGCTCCGCCGACGGACGTCGCCGGGACGGGTAGCGACTCGAGCGTGACGGGGGGCAGCATGCTCTTCGTCCTCCTCGGACTGGCCGGTATCGGCCTGGCCGTGGTCCTCGCCGCCCCGACGCCGGCTTCGATCCGCAACAAGCGTCGATAACCTGAACCGTCTCTGACGGACCAACCACGGGGCGCCTCGCCAGACGGCAGGCGCCCCGTTTTTGATTCCGTGCCGACACCTCGGGGAGTGGTGCGCGACGACACCAGGCGTGACAGACAGGTGGCACGGCCGGTGCACACTATCGCGACCAACGGGATCGACCGGGATCCCGACTACGGGGGAGTGGACCCGACCGTGGATGACGTGGCGGTGCGCTGCGCGACATGTGGCCGCGCGCTCGACGGCGACCCCGACGAGGAACGGGCCGGCGATGCCGGGCGGCCGATCTGCGGCGAGTGCCGGCGCGAGCGCGAGTTCTTCGACATCGACGCGGCCGACGGCCAGCTCGACGGCCAGTGGGACTCGGACTCGTGACCGACGGCCAGGATCCGACGGAGCAGGTTCCGGTCGTGGTCGCGCCGCCCGCGGCCCCGCCCCCGCCTCCACCGCCTCCCGACGAGGTCGCCCGCATCCCGACCATCCCCGATACGCGCCCGCCGGGCGAGCCCGGCTACCTGATCCGCGCGGTCTGGTTCATCTTCATCGGCTGGTGGTTGAGCGCGCTCACGATCACCGTGGCGTACTTCCTGTGCGCGATCATCATCGGGCTGCCGCTGGCATTCATGCTCTTCAACCAGCTACCGGTGATCCTGACCCTTCGACCGCGGTCCACGGACTTCACCGGCGCGAGCCCCGAACAGCACCCACTCTGGATCCGCGCCGTCTGGTTCCTGCTCGTCGGCTGGTGGCTCGGCGCCTTCTACCTGTCCGTCGCCTGGGGCCTGTGCGTGATCCTCATCGGGCTGCCGATCGGCCTGTGGATGTTCAACCGGGTCGGGGCGGTCATGACCTTGCTGCGCTACTGATGGCCGGCGAACCGATCCGCGTCGATTGGGTGGACCTCAAGCAAGTCCCCGGACTGGCCGACTCGCCCGGCCGCCTCGGCATGACGTTCCTGCCCGGCAAGGACGAGGGCGTTCCTCGGGCTCCATCGTCGAAACCTCGAGCAGGATGTCCGCTGGTTGCGCGAGGAGTACGCCGTCGATGCGTTCCTGCTGCTCGTCGAGGATCACGAGCTCGAGACGCTCCACGTCCAGGCGATTGGCAAGGTCATGTCCGCCAACGGCATCGACCTCCTCCGGCACCCGATCCGCGACGGTCAGGTCCCCACCGATGACCGCTCGCTCACGGCAACCCTCGACGACCTCCGGGCGCGCCTGGCGAAGGGGGAGAGCGTGCGCGGTCGCGTGTCGGGGCGGCCTCGGCCGGACGGGGACGGTCGTCGGCTGTCTCCTGCGCGATGGCGGCCTCGATGCCGACGCGGCGGTCGCGCTGGTCCGCGCAAGCCGTGCCAAGACGATCGAGAGCCGCGGATCAGGAGCGCTTCGTGCAGTCCTGGGGCGACCGATGACGACGCTGGCGCCCGTGCCTGTTGATCGGGTGCGCCATCTGCTCGACACCCGCGAACATCCGCTGCCCGAGCAAATCCTTCGCCTGACCTGGCTCGCGCGCCGCGGCGCCCTAGAAGGCGGCGAGCAGATCGCTGTCTGACGACGCTGTTTCAAGACCCGCCACAACACCTCCGCCGTTCTGGCCGGCTGGTTCCGAGGCCGTCTAGCGATCGGTCCTTGGGCGTGAGTCGATCGACCTGTGCAGTAGTCTTCGTGCGTGATAGGCATGGCGGACTCGGGGATCAGAATCGCGTGTATTTGACTGGCTGACCCAACAACGGGGCGAGTCGGGTGAGGCAATTCCTCGAACGGCCCTTATGAACTTCACCTTGGACGGCCGGCGAATCCCTCTGATGGGCCCAAGTGGGATTCCGGGAAACCAGCAGCGTGTGAACTGCCGTTGTCGATCGCCACCACTATGGGCGGACCGTATGACGACTCATTCGACCGCCAAGCGGGTACGCTCCGCTACGCGTACCGCGGAATTGACCCGGCGCACCGAGACAACGTTGGTCTTCGGCGAGCGATGGTCGAACGAGTTCCGCTCCGTGTATTTCCACGCCGTGGAGGCCGGAAGTTACGTCGCGGCGTACCCAGTCTTCGTGGTGGCGGACAATCCAGCAGCACTGCGCTTCTCGCTTCAGGTTGACGACGTCAGCGCGGTCGACCAGCCGGGTTTCGACAGTTCTGCGAGCGCGGAAGACCCGGAGCCTCGGCGCGCCTATGTGACGGCGACATTCCGTAGACGCTTGCATCAGGTCGCCTTCCGCGAGCGCGTACTCCGTGCGTATGCGGAGCGTTGCGCGCTGTGTCAGTTGCGGCACCTGGAGCTCCTTGATGCCGCTCACATCACACCCGATAGGGATCTTGAAGGCGAACCAGTTGTGAGCAACGGCGTCGCGTTGTGCAAGCTGCATCATGCCGCGTTCGACCGGTTCTTCTTCACCATCCGACCTGACTACACGATCGTAGTCAGGCCATCAATTCTTGCCGAGAGCGATGGCCCGATGCTCATCGTTGGCCTTCGACAGATCCAGGGTCAGCTGATCCACTTGCCGCGACGAGCGGTCGAAGCGCCCGATCGCCAACGGTTGGAGCGCCGCTACGAGCAATTCATGGATGCCGCCGGATAGGGCGCCTCCGGCCGCCCTCAGCGCCGCGTCGCCACCGGTGACGCCGAGTTCGTGTTGAACGCCCGCAGCACGACCTCGTGCCGCGCCCCGTGGCCATCGGTCACGACGATCGGCACGCCGTCCGTGGCCACGCTGCGGCCGTGGCCGTCGCGGATCTCGAAACGGCCTCCGCTCATGCGATGGATGCGGATGTCGGCGGTCTTGCTCTTGTCGGCGACCACCTCGGTCACCTGCTTCGTGTCCGGGTCGCGGACGAAGCCCATCCCGACCGTCGACCCGTAGCCAAGGTTGGCGGTGTAGAAGACGTCGACCACGGCCAGGACGTACCCGCGCCGACGCGTGCGCACCAGGCCGAGGAAGACGAGGACGAGCCCGATCGCCAGCGCGGCGCCGAGGACGCCGAGGATCGGCGCGAGGATGGGATTGCAGTCGATCGCCGACCCGCACGGCCGGACCGCATCCGAGATGGGCGACGCGTCGCTCGTCCCGACCGCGTTGGCGGCGAATGCGCGGCAGACGTAGTCGGTGCCGTTGGTCAGGCCGCGGATCTGGGCGGTCGGGTCGTCCTTCGGACCCGACATCGGCGACCGCCGGCCACGTGGCGCCGTTGTCGTCGGAGCACTCGTAGTGGAGTTGCGTGACGCTCGGGATGAGCGGCACGCTGACCTTCAGCGCCTGGTCCAGCGCGCTGACCGCCGGCTTGCCGGGGGCAGGCGGGGGACCGACCGGGGTGACCGAGGTCGGCGGCCGTCCACGGCCCGACGGTCGTGCCGCTCACGACCGCGACCTCGCAGGTGTACGGACTCCCGTTGGTCAGGCCGGTGACGACCGTGGTCCCGTCGAGCGACACGCCTTCGGTCGATTCGATCGGCGCGTCGTCACCCGTGTGGCAGCGGACCTGGTAGTCGGTGACGGGTGGAGCGCCCGTGACCGGCCGAACGGGCGTCCAGGCGACGGTGACCTGGCCGTCGCCGGGCGTGGCCACGACGCGCGGCACGACGACGGCGGCGGGCACGGGCGTCGGCTTGGGAGCGGGCGTGGCCGCGACCGTGAACGTGCAGCTCGCGTCCTGGAGCGCGACCGCGACCGCGTTGCCCGCCTGCTCGGCGGAGTCGAACACGACCTGCGGCCACTCGAACGTGGCGCCGTTGACGCACGGGCGGCATGTCACGGGTGATCCGCATGTTCTGGAGCCCGGCCTCGAGCGGCCCGCGGTCCTTCGGGTCGAGGCCCATCCCGACCGGCAGCAGCGCGAACGGCGTGCGGCTGCCGAAGAGACGATCGCGCGTGGGCTGGACCTGGGTGACCGGGACGCCCTTGACGTCGTGCTTGCCGTCGGTGAACAGGATCATCGCGGGTCGGACGGCGTCGGCCGGCAGGTGCGTGGCGGCCTGTTCCATCGCCGCGACGTAGTTCGTGTCGATGCCGATCTGCTTGGTCAGGGCCGGGTTCAGCCCCTTTCGGTACGCAGCGGCGACGGCGCGCAGACAGTCGGCGAACCTGCCGACGGTCTCGGGGCTGTCCAGGAGGTGCAGGTCGACGCAGCCGGGGGTGTCGATCGCCTTCGCCGCGAACTGGACGATGCTCGCCGTCGTGTCGCCCTGGACGAGGTCGGCCGATGTCTCGTCGACGCGGCTCGCGATCCCCTCGAGCGCGCCCGCGAACCGGTCGCGGTTGGCCTTGTCCTGGAGGATCGACGCCGAGAAGTCGAGGACGAGGACGATGTCGGAGCGGTCGGGAGCGGCGGCGCGGGTCGTCGCGACGAAACCGTTGCTCGCCAGCGTGGCGGCGACGACGATCGCGAAGACGATGCGGGCGACTGGACCGAGGCGGTTCAAAGTGATCCTTGTGTGATCGGGCACGAACGCCGCCCACTGTTCGGCATGGACCGTCCGGCGTCAATCTACGGCATCGTAGTCAATGCGTCGCTCGGACCCGAGGGCGGATGCGGTTCGCTGATCGGTTGGTGGGACACACCGGCACCGCCGGGGCGGAGAAGTGACGTCCGGACCCTTGACCATGGTTCGCGCCGGGACGCATCATCCGTGCGATCGCTCAGTGGATGACGGCCTCCAGGGCCGTCACGAGCGACGCGGAAGGGCACCTGAATGATCTCGTTCGGCCAGCGGCTCGCGGCTGTCGTCGCCACGTCCCTCCTCCTGCTGTCGGTGGTCGGGGCATCGCCCGTGGCCGCCAAGCCGCCGAGCTGGAGTCACAAGGACGCGCACGTCTGCGCGAAGCCAGGGCCGGACCAGGCCTCGTGCGATGCCATCGCCCGGTCGTTCTACGTCGACGGGCAGGAATCCGCGACCCCGACCAAGTCGTCGCTCAAGGTCACCGCCGCGGCGGCCCAGTCCATCTACTTCGACGGGACGAGCATCCGGACCGCGTACGGCATGACCGGCGTGGGCGACCCGTCGCTGGTGGTCGCGATCGTCGATGCCTATGACGACACGAACGCGCTCGCCAACGTCGCCCGGTTCCGGAGCGACTCGCACCTTCCGGCGCTCCAGAGCTGCACGCTGGCCACCCTGACGACCCTGACGAGCTCGGCGAGCAGCCCGTGCTTCACCAAGACCAACCAGACCGGGGGCACCTCGCTGCCACGCGCCGACGCCGGCTGGTCGAACGAGATCGACCTGGACCTGCAGGCCGCGTCGGCCGTCTGCCCGATGTGCAGCATCCTCCTTCTCGAGGCGACCTCGACGTCGGTCGGGAACCTCGCTGCCGCCGTCACGACCGCGTCGAACACCGCGCACGTCGTGGCGATCTCGAACAGCTACGGCGTCTCGGGTGATTACCCGGGCAGCCTCGCCCCGGCCTACGACAACGCGGCCAAGAAGGGCATCGCGGTCACGGCCTCGGCCGGTGATGGCGGCTACGGCGCCGAGTTCCCGGCATCTGCCACGAATGTCATCGGTGTCGGTGGCACGACACTCGCGATCGACTCGAATGGCGTTCGGACGGGGGAGACGGTCTGGGCAGGAACGGGCAGTGGCTGCTCCGCGTACAACGCCGCGCCCGCGTGGCAGAGCATCTCGGGCAACCCGTGCGCCGGCGAGAAGGCCATCTCGGACGTCTCGGCCGTCGCCGACCCGAACTCCGGCCTGGCGATCTATACGACCGTACAACAACATCACCGGGTACTGGGTCTTCGGCGGCACGAGCCTGTCGTCGCCGATCATCGCGGCCCTCTACGCGCGGCAGGGCGGCTACAACGCGTCCACCCTCGCGGGCCAGTACGCGTGGGCGGCCGGCACGCCGTACTACGACGTCACGTCCGGCATGAACACGACCGCGACCTGCAGCCCGTCGGTGCTGTGCACCGCCGGGGTCGGCTGGGACGGTCCGACGGGGCGCGGCAGCATCGCCTCCGCGCCGAGCGCACCGCCGGTCCTGACCACGATCACCGTCTCTCCGGCGAGCGCCTCGGTCCAGGTCGGCGCGACGAAGCAGTTCAGCGCGACGGCCAAGGACCAGTTCGGTCAGACGATGAGCGGGCAGACGTTCACGTGGTCCGCGAGCGGGGGCGGCACCATCGGTAGCACCGGCCTGTTCTCCGCGACCACGGCCGGCGGACCGTTCACGGTCACCGCGACCAGTGGCAGCGTCGTGAGCAACGCGGCCAGCGTCACCGTGACGGCGGTGCCCGTCCTGACCTCGATCACCGTTTCGCCGGCGACCGCCTCGGTCCAGGTCGGCGCGACGCAGCAGTTCACCGCCACGGGCAAGGACCAGTTCGGTCAGCCGATGAGCCCACAGCCGAGCTTCACCTGGTCGGCGACCGGCGGCGGCACCATCAGCGGCACGGGCCTGTTCTCCGCCACGACGGCCGGTGGACCGTTCACGGTCACTGCAGCCAGCGGCGGCGTGGTGAGCAACAACGCGAGCGTCACGGTGACGAGCGTGCCCGCGAACTTCTCGCTCTCGGTGAGCCCGGCCACGCAGTCGATCAGACGGGGCAGCACGGCGACGTACACCGTGACGATCGTCCCGACGAATGGCTTCAACGGGTCGGTCACGCTGAGCCTCACCGGCCAGCCGGCGGGATCGACCGCGACGTTCACGCCCAACCCGGCCACCGGCACGGCGACGCTCACGATCCAGACGCGGACGACGACCTCGCGGCAGACGTTCGCCTTGACGATCACGGGCGTCAGCGGAGGCTTGACTCACACGGCCAGCGCGTCTCTGAAGGTGACGAAGTAAGCGGGGCGTAGCCTTCGGCATGTGATCGATCGAGCGCCGCGCCTGCGGAACGACCCGTGGACGTGGGTCGGGATCGTCTGCGCGATCGCGTTCGTGATCCTGGCCGTCGTCGTCAACGAAGAGTGCAGGGGTCGGCTTCGATGACCCCGTCATCGCCTTCGTCAAGGGTCTCCCGGTATCGACTGATGTCTGGCTCGCGATCACCGCTGCCGGCGGCCCGATCCTGATCCCGATCGGCATCGCGATCGTCGTGACCCTGCTGGCTCTTCGTCGTGTTCGGACGGCGGTCATCTACGGAGCGGCGCTGCTCGGCGCGTCGCTGGCGACCCAGGTCCTCAAGGTCTCGATCGGCCGGGTCCGTCCTCCCGGAGAGGCCGCCGTGGAGGCCTCCGGGTTCAGCTTCCCATCCGGCCACACGCTCAATGGCACGGTCACGTACGGACTGATCGCCCTGCTCGTGTGGCGCAGCGATCTCCCGGTCTGGATGCGGCGGCTCGTCGCCATCGCCCTCGGGACCCTGGTCGTCCTCATCGGGCTGTCGCGGATCGCGCTCGGCGTCCACTACCCGAGCGATGTGGTCGGTGGCTGGCTCGGCGGGATGGCGGTCGTCGCGATCGTCGCGGTGTTGACGAAGAGGGAGCCTGGCAGAGATGCGCCCGGTGGACGAGCCGGCTAGCGCGTTACGCGGTGGCGCTGGTAGACGACGCCGGAGCTGAAGGTGCGGGTCTCGACGAGGTCGAGATCCACCCGGCGCTCGCGCTGCGGAAAGTACGAGATGCCACCGCCGACCAGCACCGGGTGGACCCTTGTCCGGTACTCATCGATCAGATCCAATGCGGCCGCCTCGGCGGCCAGGGTCGCTCCGCCGATCGCGATGGTGCCTTCCCCGGGCTCGGCTCGCAGCCGCTCGACCTCATCCGCCAGGCTGCCCGAGGCCAGGCGGGCGTTGCCCTCAACCGTCGACAACGTGGTGGAGAACACCACCTTTGGGAGCGGCTTCCAGAGCGCGGACCATTCCCGCTCTGCGTCGCCGAGCGATGGATCCTCGTCCGCGGTCTCCCAGTACAGCATCGTCTCGTAGATCCGTCGTCCCATGAGGTGGACGTCGACCCCCCGGATCTCGTCGATCCACGAGCGGAAGACCTCGGGGTCGGGCGCCGTCCAGGCGAAGCCACCGTCCGGCCCGACGATGTAGCCGTCGAGCGTGATGCCCATCGAGTAGGTCACGCTGCGCATCAGCCGACCCGCCGCACCACGTAGTGGAGCTCCGGGCAGGTGGCGGCAGGCTCGCCTGGCCCGACGGGCTGGCCATCGAGGTCCAGGCAGGCGAGCACCTCGAAGCCATGTGCCTCGAGCTGGCGGACCTGCGCGTCCCGGGTGCTGTAGTAGTGCATGACCGCGTAGCCGTGCCCGACGTCGTTCAGGATCGCGTAGTCGGCCTCGTGCCGTTCGAACCCGACGAGGCGTCGCCGGTTCAGCCACCATCGGGGCATCTGCAGGAAGGCCAGGACGGCCATCGGGAGCGACATGCCCTTGAGCCGCAGGGGATCGCCGAGGTGGGGGGCGACGGCGCGATTGTGCGACGACATCACCAGGATGCCGTCCGGCGACAGGGCGTCGCGGATGCGGTCAAGGAGCACCTGTCGGTCGGCGTCACCAAGGACATCGAGGACGTTGAACGCAGCCACGATCGCGTCCCACGGCTGGTCGCCGAAGATCGCCGGGTCCCGCATGTCGCCCTGGGCGAACGATGCGGCCGGGTACCGTTCACGACTGAAGGAGACCATCTTCTCGGACAGGTCGATCCCATGGACCGATCGAGCGATCGTGGCGAGGTAGCCCGTCAGCCGTCCGGCTCCGGAGCCGAGCTCCAGCACGCGGCCGGTCAGCGCGTCCCGGTAGTGGACGAGGATCTCGACCTCGACCGGCCGAAGCCGGCGGTTCGCATACGCGCCCACCAGACGACCGCCTGACCAGACGTCGTCGTTCGCCCGCCGTTGCACCTCTTCGGTCGGTTGGGCAACCGACGAAGGCGACGGCACGATGGTCTGGCTGCGGTCCGTCGATTCGGCGGACTCGCGGAGGCGCTCTGCTGCCACCGACCCCCTTGGGACGCGTCCACGTCGCACGGCCTCGACCAGACGTGCGCCATCGGTTGGGCCCACCGGCGGGTCTGTTCGGAAACCGCGTTCCGACCCGAGTCTACGCCCTTGGGTGTCGACACGAACCCCGCGGAGGAGCGTTCCGTGTGGCTTCGACGCACCATCTGGCGGTCCGGGTGCCGACGACGATCGGCCGATCGGCAGGTCAGTCGGACCGCGCGGCCGCGTAGAGCGTCATGGGCTCGCTGACGCCCTTGAGCTCGACCGGCCCGACGTCCCGGAACGAGAGGCCGGCCCCGTTCGAGGCATCGACCACCGCCTGGCTGACGATCACCTCCCCGGCCTTCGCGTAGTCGGCGATCCGTGATGCGAGGTTGACGGTCGCGCCGTAGTAATCGCCCTCCTGGAAGATCACCGGGCCCGCATGGAGACCCACGTGCGCGGGCGGCAGCCCCGCATCGGCGATGCCGACGACCATCTCGAGCGCGGCGACCACTCCTGCCCCCGGATCCGGGAAGTGGAGCATCACGCCGTCGCCGAGCCACTTGACCGGTCGGCCGCCGTGCCTGACCGAGGTCCGCTGGACGATCCGGCCGAGCTGCTCGGCCAGCCGTGCCGCGGCCACGTCGCCCTGCTCCTGAGTGAGCCGGGTGTAGCCCGTGATGTCGAGGAAGCACATCGCCGGGGGATGCTCGAGGCGGCTGTGGAACCCGGCCGTCGCCAGCATCCTCTCCATCTCCTCGACGATGTTGCCGGTCCACGCCCGCGACTGCTGGAGGTGGTACATCGCGACGATGGCCCGCTCTCCGAGGACCGCGTGCCGATCACCGAAATCGTCACCCAGCATCTCGTCGGGCCGCTTGCCCACGGCCGTTGCCGGCGCGATCACCTCGGACACCCACATGGCCGACTCGGTCTCGGCGATCCGTCGCAGGCTGTCGCCCTGGGTGCGGACGTTCTGCTGGATCGCGGCGGGTCGGAAGCCGGCGCGGAATTGTGTCTCGATAAGGTCGACGTACGGGAGCTCCTCGTCGCGGACGCGATCGTCGGGACCCGGGGCGGCGGAGCCGGCCGCTTCGCGGATGAACAGCAGGAGCTCGATCGGGACGCCGGTCCGCTCAGCCAGCTGCGCGAATGTCTCGCCCCCGAGAGCGGAGAATCGCTCGAACGCGGGCGCATCGAGGAAACCGAGCCAGAGCTGGCCGCTGCGAATCGCCTCCCCGAGACCCTCGAGCGGGATCCCCGATGCCGCGAGCGCCTTCACGAGCCCGGCGCGGCGGAGGTGGCCCGGCGTGAACCGACCGTCGGCATCGGGCGAGAGGATCCCGAGCTCGCCGTACTGGCTGAGCTGCTCGGTGCTGACGCCGATCCGCTGGGCCGCTTCGGCGAGATCGTACGTATCCACGCGGTGAACTCTAGTCGCGGGCCGTTCGACCTATCGGCCGATGAACTGGATCAGGTTGCCTTCGTTGTCGGCGATGATGAGGTTCGCCGGTTGCTCGGTCGTGGCGGGGAACGGGCCGAACGCGATCGGCACGTTCCGGGCATGGAGCCACGCGACCGTGGCATCGACGTCGTCGACGATCACGCCGGCCTTGACGATCCCGCGGAGGAGCGTCCGGTCGGTCAAGCTGGGCGCGACATCGCCGACGGACACGCCCTTATCCTGGTGGATCAGCTCGACGGTCAGCCCGGCACCCTTGAGCAGGATCACGGTGGCGCCGTTCGCCGGCGGCAGCTGCATGGCCTCCGTCAGGCCGAGCTTGTCGACATACCAGGCCGCGCTCGTCTCGAGGTCGGCCACCGAGACGGCGAAGAAGCCGCCCACTCCGGACAACGACGACGAGGCTCGGAGGCGACCGACGACGGGCTCGGAGCCACCGACGACGGGCTCGGAGCCACCGACGACTGGCTGCTCGCGCACGCCGCGACCACGGATCCGACGAGCGCGATCTCAACGACGATCCGACGGCGCAACCTCACGCCGGCAACTGTAGCGGGCGGGGACCCGACTCCCGATACCAAGGAACCCAGCATGCTGGTATGCTGGCGGCATGAAGGTCACCATCGATCTCGATGCCGATCGCTATCGCGCGATCAAGGTGGAGGCTGCCCGGACCGACCGAAGCGTCCGCGAGGTCGTCGACGAGGCATTGGCGGCGTGGCTCGAAGCCGAAGAGGAGCGCGAGGACCGCGCATCGGCCGCGGACGCCCTGGCGGAGTACCGGCGTGACGGCGGCGAATCGGCCGAGGAGTTCCTTGGTTCGCTCGCGGCCGAGACCAAGGCGACCTACGAACCCGACGAGGCGTGAGCGAGAGCGGTCGCCGCGTCGAGGTCGCGCCCGCCGCCCAACGCCAGCTTCGACGTCTGCCGCCGGGCGACGCCGCGCGACTGCGCGGACCGATCCTCGCGCTGGCGATCGATCCGCGTCCGCAGGGCGCGCGGAAGCTCGCCGGCACCGACTTCTGGCGCCTCCGGGTCGGCGACCTCCGGATCGTCTACGTCATCGATGACGCCGACGACCTCGTCGTGATCCTCAAGGTCGCCCGTCGCTCGGAGAGCACGTACCGGCGCGGCCTATAGTGGCGACCGTGCTCTCCACCGCTCAACCGACCTGCTTCCTGATCGCCGACATCTCGGGCTACACCGGCTACCTCGTCGACGTCGAGCTCGAGCACGCGCAGGACATCCTGGCCGACCTCGTCGGCGCCGTGGTCAGCGCCCTGCGGCCCGACTTCCGGCTGGCCAAGCTCGAGGGCGACGCGGCCTTCATGGCGATGACCGCCGAGACGATCGACGGCTCGATGCTGCTCGACACCATCGAGCGCTGCTATTTCGGCTTCCGGCGGCGCCGGCGCGACGTCCGCCAGGCGACGTCCTGCGAGTGCAACGCCTGCTCGCGGATCCCCGATCTCGACCTCAAGTTCGTGGTCCATCACGGCAGCGCCATCGAGCACAAGGTCGCCGGTCAGCGCGAGCTGGTCGGCCCGGACGTGATCGTCGTCCATCGACTGCTCAAGAACGAGGTCGTCGAGAAGCTCGGCATCCCGGCCTACGCGCTGTTCAGCCAGGCATGCATCGACGCCTCCGGCCTCGACCCCGTCGCACTCGGCATGCGCGAGCACACCGAGACGTACGAGAAGATCGGCGACGTGCGGGTGTGGGTGCTCGACCTCGAGCGCCGCTGGCAGGAGGAGGAGTCGCGCGGGCGCGTCTTCGTGGAGCCGGAGAAGTCGATCCTCATCGTGTCGGTGCCGACCGAGGTGCCGCCGCAGGTCGCCTGGGAGTTCATCACCAAGCCCGGCCAGCGGATGTCGTGGCAGCCGTGGGTCACCTCGGTGGCCGTCGAGGGTGCGACAGGCGGGCGACGCGGTCCCGGCTCGGCCAACCACTGCATGCACGGCAAGGACGCCGTGATCGAGGAGATCCTCGACTGGCGGCCCTTCGACTACGTCACCGACCGAACGGTGATCGATGCCCCGGGCGGACCGATCAAGCTGCTCCATACGGTCGAATTCGAACCGACCACCGCCGGGACCACGATCCATTTCCGGTACGCGGGCCCAAAGACCCGCCGCGAGAAGGAGCTGATGAAGACGATCGGCCCGGCGTACGGTGCGGCCCTTGAGTCGGGGCTCCCGAGTCTCGTCGCCCAGCTGGATGCCGAGCTGGCGGCACGGGAGGCGGACCGGGGAGGGGAGCCCGAGCTGCGGACACCCAAGCTAGACGGCCCTCTGGCCGGGATCCGGCCGCTCGCGTTCGTCGACTGACGTCGAAGCGGCTTAGGCGCCTCAGGCGGGGGTCTCGGCCGTCGATCCGGCCCGCGGGGCCGATGTCACCGTCGCGACGGTCGCGCGGGAGGTTGCCGCGTCGAGCCGGGCGATGAAGGGCTTGGCCTCGAGGCGCACGAGGATCTCGCGAGCAGACTCGGCAGCGGCACGGACCTCCGGCTCGGATGGATCAAGAAGGGTCGCCATGTCGAGCTCGCACAAGGCTTCGTCCCAGGCCAGGCCGAGGTCGCGCCAGGCGCGGAGCGCTTCGCGATAGATCGCCATCGCCTCGGCTGGGCGGCCCTCGAGCGCGACGATCCCGGCCCGGATCGTCTTCCGATCCGCATCGACCGCCGGCCCGTGGAAGCCGGATGCGTCGAGGGCGGCGAGGTCGCCGTCGGCCTCAGAGGCGTCGCCCATCCACAGAGCCGATCGGGCAGCCATGGCCAGCGCGAGGGGTAGGTACTCCGCGACGACCTCGCCGGTCCGATGTGACGCCTCGCGGGCATCGCGGAGCCGACCAGAACCGAAGGCGTCGAAGGCCCGCGCCAGCCAGATCGAGGAGAGGGTGCTTGGTTCGTCGCTCGTGCCGACGATGGACGCCATCTCTGCGATCACGTCCTCGACCTGTTCGCCGCGCAAGGCGCGGAGACTCACCGAGGCTTCCAGCATGTACAGGCGTTCGACCCCATCGAGGTCGTCGACGAGGGTCGAGTCGAACTGGGCCAACGCCCACGGCCAGTCGCCCGTCCGGATCGCGCATCCGACGCCGTTTCCGACGGAGACGGCGAGCGAAGACCGGGCACCCAGCCGGCGCGAGAGGGCGACCCCAGTCCGGGCAGATGCCAGGCCGACCCTCGGATCACGGCTTCGCACGATGCTTGCGCGATTGCCGACCGCCCGCATGACTGTCTCGTTGAAGTCGTTCGACTCGGCCAGGGCCTGGCCCGCTGCAAGGACGCCCAGACCTTCGATGGCACGCCCGACGTAGGCCAGAGCGGTGCCCTTCGTGACCAGCGTGTCCGCGATGATCCGGGAGAGGTCGGCCCGCTCCGCGGCGGCCAGTGTCCGGTCCGCGACCTCGATCGCATGTGCCGGGTCCTCGTGCATGAAATAGGCGCGGGCGAGCTGTCCCACGAGGGCGATGAACCCGGGATCGTCGTCGAGATCGGCGAATTCGCTCGCACCGGGTTCGAGGAGATCGATGGACTCGGCCGGCTTGGCCGCCTCCAGAAGCGCTTGTCCGAGGGCGGCCGTCGCGCGCGCGATCGCCGGACGATCGCCCAAGTCGCGTCGGACCTCGATCGCACGACGGAGGTGCCTCTCGGCAACCTCGTGCCGACCTGCCATCGATGCCTGCGAAGCGGCTTCCCCAGCCCGCTGCAGCAGCTCGGCTGTCTCGGTCGGCTCACTGGTCACAAGGAGGGCTTGTTCGAAGAAACGAAGTGCCTGGTCGTTCGCGCCGAGCTCGACGGCCCGCGACGCCGCCGCCTCGAGGGCGATCTTGGCTTGTCCGGCGAGTGCGTCGGCTTCGGGCCCCTCGGTCGCGTTCGCGTGCGCGGCCAGGTAATGGCCGGCGAGGGCTCCCGCGATCTCGTCGGTCTCCAGGCTCTCGAAGAAGCGCGCCGCGGCGAGATGGCGGCGCTTCCGGTCGGTCTTGGCGAGCGTGTTGTAGGCGACCTCACGGATCAATGCCTGGACGAAGGAGTACTGGCCGCGTTCCGGACTTCGTGGGTCGGTCTCGAGTGTCAGCAGCTCGCGGCGGACGAGCCCACGCAATCGCGGCTCCTGCTCGGCCGCATCCATCCCGGACACGGCCGCGAGAGCCGCCGGCGAGAAACTCTGGCCAAGGACCGCAGCGTCGGACACGAGGGTCCGGTCATCCGGGGCGAGGCTGTCAAGGCGGCTCGCGATCAGCGCGGTCAGGGTTTCGGGAACAGCGAGGCTGGTCAGGTCGCCGACAGGTCGGTATGTCCCATCGACGATCGTCAGCCGCCCCTCGGCCACGAGCATCCGGACCGTTTCGACCGCGTACAACGGGATGCCATCTGCGCGGGCAACGATGCCGGCCACGGCTGATGCGGGAAGGCCAGGGACGAGCCCGGCGAGCAGTTCGCGCATGGCGCCAGGGTCGAGTGGCTCGAGGTAGAGCGACGTGAAGTTGCGTTTGGCGGCACCCCAATCGGGCCGACGCTCCAGCAGCTCCGGGCGGGACAGCGTGATGACGAAGATCGGGACGCCACGGCTCCACTCAAGGAGATGATCGACGAAGTCGATCAGACCTGAATCGGCGTAGTGGAAATCCTCGAAGACCATCGTCACCGTGCCCTGGTCCGCGATCCGTTCGAAGAACGTCCGCCACGCGGCGAACAGCTGCTCCGAGCCGCCGGTGGATGTCTCCACCCCCAGGAGGGTCAGGAGGGCAGGCTCGATCCAGCGTCGGTCGGCCTCGTCGGGGACGTATTCGACGAGCGTCTCGGCGATCTTCAGCCGCGTGGTCGTCTCGTCGTCGGTCTCGAACAGCCCGGCTCGTCGACGGACCATCTCGCCGAGGGCCCAGAAGCTGATCCCCTCGCCGTACGCCGGACTGCGGCCGACATGCCAGGCGGTCGTGTCGATGACGCCGTCGGTGTATTTCGAGAACTCCCAGCCGAGACGGCTCTTGCCGATCCCCGCCGGGCCGACGACCGAGACCAGGCGGGCTTTGTGCTCGCGGCCTGTCGCATGGAACAGGTCCTTCAGCAGGCGCAGTTCGTCGTCGCGACCGACGAACGGGGCCTCCAGCGTCTCGGATCGGTTGCGACCGCCGAGCTCGGCCACGACACGGAGGGCGTGCCAGGCCGGCACGGGCGTGGTCTTGCCCTTGAGCGTCTGCTCGCCGGCCTCCTCGAAGGCGATGGCGTTGGCCGCTGCTCGATGTGTTGCCTCGCCGACGAGGACCGTGCCGGGAGCCGCGGCCGATTGCAGGCGACTGGCAGTGTTGACGAGGTCGCCGGCGACCATGCCCTGGTTCGTCGCCCCGAGCGTGACCGCAGCTTCTCCGGTCAGGACGCCGGCACGGGCCTGGATCGTCGGCCCGAGCGTCCGGACGGCGTCGACGAGCTCGAGCGCGGCCCGCACGGCGCGCTCGGCGTCGTCTTCGTGCGCAGTCGGCGCACCCCAGACGGCCATGACAGCGTCGCCGATGAACTTCTCGATCGTGCCGCCGTACCGGCCTATCACGTCCCGGGAGAGGTCGAAGTAGGCCGACAGCAGCTCACGAGTGTCCTCGGCGTCCTTGCCTTCGGCCAGCGTGGTGAACCCGACGAGGTCGGCGAACAGGATCGAGACGAGGCGGCGCTCCGAGATCGGGGTCCGCGCGTCGACGCTCCCCGGTGATGTCGCGGTTCCGCTGGCGGGCAGCGGCTGGGCGCATTCGCCGCAGAACTTCTCGCCCGGTTCGTTGAGTGCGCCGCACGACGGGCAGGGGAGTGCCAACGGAGCGGCGCATTCGGAGCAGAACTTTCGTCCGGCGCGGTTCTCCGTGCCGCAGTTCGAGCAGACCACCAGTGTCTCCAGAAGGACCTGAGGGATTGAGCGTACCGCGTCAGTCTGTATTTGTTGACGCGGGTGGCACGACGATGTCGAGATCTTCGGGGTGCGTCTCGAGATAGCGCCGGACGTAGGGGCAGAGAGCGAGAACGCGGAGCCCGCGCTTGCGGGCGTCGTCCAGGGCGAACTTGGTGATCGCGGCCGCGACGCCGTGACCCTCGAACTGGGGCGGCACCTCGGTATGGATCAGCGCGATTCGGTCCTGCTTGACCTTGTACTCGAGGATCCCCGCAAGCGCGCCATCCAGGTCCGCCTCGTACCGCATGCGTTCTGGGGCATCCGTGACGACAAGGCTCATCCGAGGAGACTCATGCGCCGAGCAGCGTGTCGACACGCCGCAGACCGTTGATGTATCCCATCGCCGCATAGACCGTGCGTGCCCGCTGGCCCGCCTCGGTCGCTTCCCCGGTGCGACCCGCCATCGAGAGGACGAGGCCACGTGCCAGCCAGGCCGTCCCGGCATCCGTCGAGTCGGTGGCGTCGGCGATCTCGATGAGCTCGGTCGTGATCCGGTCGGCTTCGGCGATCTCGCCGCGGCGGGCGAGGACCACTCCCATGGCGGACCTCCAGAAGATCTGGGTGACGGCGTCGTCGGGCGCGCCGAGCTGTCGCGATACCTCCGCGGCGCGGACCGCCTCCGCGTCGTCGCCGAGGAGGACGAGGATCCAAGCCTCGAGACCCACGATCGTCGAGCGCCGGCCGGTGTCGCCCGCGTGCTCGAGGTCCGTGGACTCCTGCTGCGCGAGGCGGCGTGCCTCCGGCAGATCGTCGAGCACGTAGTGCATGTAGGCGTGGCGGAACTCGGACCGACGGATCCCGAGCTCGTCGGCGATCGCGGTCGTCGCGGCCTGTGCCTCCTCGGCCCGCTCTCGATCGCCAAGGATCGCCCACAGGAGGGCCTTGGCCGACACCAACCACACCCGCGTCAGCCGGCGAGTGGTCGAGGCCAGCAGGTCGTCGTGGATCGCCAGGCTATCGGCGGCATCGAACGCGCCCCAGACCATGGCGTTCGACAATGACTTGGTGAAGTCCTCGCGCCGTTGATCGAGGCCCGACGCCGTCGCGAGCTTGAGCCCGAGTCGCGACCACCTCGCAGTCGCTTCCCAGTGGGCGAGGTTGAGGTCGATGGCGACCATCAGCTCGTACACATCCATGAGCGCATCGATGTCGCCAGCCTCGGCGAAAGCCGAGGCGGACATCTCGGCCTCGGCTCGGACGTCGGTCATCACGAACGATGGATCAGTGAAGCCCCGAACGTACGAGACCCACAGGCGTGCCTGGCGGAGCTTGAGGTCACCGAGGGTGGCCGCGACCTCCTCGGCCCGCTGCGCGACCTGCATGGACACGGCGAGATCCTCGTCGAACCCGACGTGGACCAGCAGGTTGAGCGCCTTGAACCGTGCCGCCGGATCCTCGACGAGGAGGGCCTCGGCCTGCGTCAGCAATCGGACGGCGGTCGGCACCTCGTCCCGGTCGGCGCTCCGGCGGCCGGCTGCCGCGAGTCGATGACCGGCGCGCAGGGCAAGTGCCCGCGTCCGGTCGTCGTCAGGTCCGAGCGCCAGCCGGTAGGTCCGCGCCTGGTCGAGGTGGTAGCCGGTGATCTCGTCGAGCTCTGCCAGCCGGTCGCCGGCGGTCCGTTCCAGCCAGTCCGCGAACTGCTCGTGGAGCTCGGCGCGCTCGAGCTTCGGCAGGCTGTCGTACGCGGCGTCACGGATCAGCAGGTGTCGGAAGCGGTATGCCTCGCCGCTCGTGTCCCGGCGTCGATCGGGCCGGATCAGCTCCTTGCGGACGAGACCCATCAACTGACCTGCCACGTCTGCGCGAGCGTCGGCCGGTGTCAGCTCGGAGACGTCGCGCTGGCCGAACTCCTTGCCGACGACGGCGGCCCGCTCGATCGTCCGGCGCTCGCCGTCGCTCAACCGGTCGAGGCGCGCGGCGAGCAGTGCCTGCATGGTCGGCGGGACGGAGATCGACGCGAGGTCGCCGACGACGAGCGAGCCGTCCGAGCCGCGCCGCACGAGGCCGTCGTCGAGCAGCATCTCGATGACCTGCTCGGCATACAGGGGATTGCCATCGGCGGCGGCGGCGATGCGATCACGGGCGAGCGGTCCGATGGTGGCGCCTTCGAGCAGCGACTCGATGAGGCGCTCGGTGTCGGCGGCCGGCAGGGGTTCGAGGACGAAGGTCGTCGCGTCGGGCTTGCCACCGCCCCAGCCGAGCCGGATGTCGAGGAGCTCCGGTCGGGCCATCGCGAGCAGGAGCAGGGGAACGCCGTGGACCCACTCGGACAGATGCTCGACGAGGTCGAGGATCGCGGGTTCCGCCCATTGCAGGTCATCGAGGACGACGGCGACCGGGCCGTCGTCGGCAAGGTGCTCGAGGAACCGGCGGATCGCCCAGAAGAGCTCCTCGACCGGAGCCGGCTCGGTGGCGACGCCGAGCGGTTCGGCCAGACGCGCGAGGATCGCGTCGGCGTCGTCGACACCGGCGAGGCGTGCGCGCAGCCGATCCATGACCAGGGAGGGTTCGGCCTCCTCGTCGAGCCCGACCGCCGAGCGGAGGAGCTCGGCGACCGGGAACCAGGTGATCCCCTGGCCATACGGCAGGCACCGGCCGCGGAGGACCGTCGCAGCCGCCCGGGCGCCCGTGAGGAACTCGTGGACGAGCCGGCTCTTGCCGACACCGGCAGAGCCGAGCACGGTCACCAGGACGCAGCGCTCCTCGATCACCGCGCGCTCGAACGCGGCACGCAGGATGCCGAGCTCGCGGTCGCGGCCGACCATCGGACCGCCGACGCGTCGATGGAACCCTTCCGCAGCCTGGTCCACGGCGATGAGGCGCCTGACGGTGACAGCGTGCTCGTGGCCCTTGATCGAGATGTCGCGCGGCTCGCCGGTGACGACGGCGTCTCGGACGAGCCGCCACGTCGAGTCGCCGACGAGCGTCTCGCCGGGTTCGGCCGCCTGTTGGAGACGGGCGGCCACGTTCACGGCATCACCGGTCGCGCGGCTGCCGCCGGCTCGCGCGTCGCCGACCACGACCGCGCCGGTGTTGACGCCGACGCGCATCGCGATCTCGATCCCGCGCTCCGTCCGGAGGGCGGTGTTGAGTGCGGCCAGCGCGGTGGTCATCTCAGCGGCGGCCCGCACGGCCCTGAGCCCGTCGTCCTCGTGCACGACCGGGACGCCAAAGACGGCCACGACCGCGTCACCGATGAACTTCTCGACCGAGCCGCCATGGCGCTCGAGGACGCTGCTCATGGCGTCGAACCAGCGGCCCATGATCGAGCGCAGCGCCTCGGGATCGAGGTGCTCGCCCAGGCCGGTCGAGCCGGTGATGTCGGCGAACACGACGGTGACGACCTTGCGCGCCTCGCGCGCGTGCTCGGGCGCAGCGAGCGGGGCACCGCACGACATGCAGAAGCGCGCGACGTCGGGGTTGGGCGTCGAGCAGTTCGGGCAGGCGACCATCCGCTGCAAGTCTAGGGTGCGGGGCTGGCGCGTCCGGTCGGCCATACTCGCCGCCCTGACCCGCTTCGAGCCACGGACCGATGGAGGCTTCGACGTGACGACCCCCGACCCGACCCTGGACCGGCTGCTCCGCCACATGGCCTGGGCGAACGCAGCGCTGTTCGACACGCTCGCGGCCGGCTCCGATGAGGACCTCGCGTTGGCGGCGCCGCGCAATGAGTGGCCGGCCGCTCGCATCCTCACTCATCTCGTGGACGCGGCCGGGCGTTACGCCGCGCGCCTCGAAGGACTTCCGCGGCCCGATGACTCGACGCCGCCGAGCGAGGTCGGGGAGCTGGCCGGGATCGCGGCACGATGCGCCGACTACGACGCCCGGATCCGAGCGCAGGCTGCGCTGCCGGACGGCCCGGTCAGCTATGCAGAACCTGACTCCGACGTCTGGGCACGATCGACGGTCGCCGCCCAGGCGATCCACCACGCGACCGAGCACCGCGCCCAGATCGCCGGCGCCCTCGCGACGAACGGGATCGACACCATCGACCTCGACGCGCTCGACCTGTGGGCGTTCACCGAGGCGGAGGACGGCCGGGCCTAGGCGGTTCGGCCGATGCCCTCGGTCACATCCGATCGGCGCCGACTCGCGGCACTGCGGCTGCGCGCTCAGCGCATCGACGGGCGCGGGCATGCGACCCCGCTCGACACCGTGCGCTGGATGCTCGCGCTCCAGGGACAGGACCTGCCGGGGGCGAAGTGGTCGATCGGGCTGCGGGTGATCGGCGGCACGGAACGAGGCGTGGAGGCGGCCTTCGACGACGGCCAGATCGTTCGCTCGTGGCCGATGCGCGGAACGCTGCACGTCGTTGCCGGCGAGGACCTCGGCTGGATGCTGGACCTGACGACGCCTGCCGCGATCGCTTCGTCCGCCCAACGTCGCGCCGCGCTCGGCCTGGACCTCGCGGATGCCAACCGGGCTCGCGACGTGGTCCAGCGCGTCCTGGCGGGTCGCAAGGCGCTGACCCGCGACGCCACGCTCGCAGCGATCGACGCGGCCGGGGTGAGCACGGCCGGCCAGCGCGGCTACCACCTGCTCTGGTACCTCGCCCAGACCGGCACGCTCGTTCTCGGTCCGACCGAAGGACGCCAGCAGACGTATGCGCTCCTCGATGACTGGGTGCCGGACCGCCGGAGGCTCGATCGCGATGACGCGCTCGCCGAGCTGGCGCTCCGCTTCTTTCGCAGCCACGGCCCGGCGACCGCCGCAGACCTCGCGCGCTGGGCGGGCCTGACGCTGCGTGACGTGCGCGCGGGGATCGCGAGCTGCGGAGACCGGCTGGCCACGATCGAGCTCGACGGGGTGACCTATCACCTCGACCCCGAGATCGACGCAGCCGCCGAGACCGAGCCCAGCCAGCGCGCCCGCGTCCACCTCCTGCCCGGCTTCGACGAATACGTCCTCGGCTACAAGGATCGTTCAGCGATCCTCGCGCCGGAGCACAGCCAGGCCATCGTCCCGGGCGGCAACGGCGTCTTCCGGCCCACGATCGTCGTCGATGGGGAGATCATCGGGACCTGGCGACGCGTGAACCGGGGAAGCCGGGTCGAGATCGAGACATCGCCCTTCGGCCCGCAGCCCAGATGGTTCGCGAAGGAGCTCGCCGCGGCGGCCGACGCCTACGGGTCGTTTCTCGAGCGCCCGATCAGAGCGCTCCCGACTCCATCAGCTGTTTGAGCCTCGCAAGTCCACGCGACCACATCCGGCCGTAGACGGCAGCGACGAGTGGTCCGAACAGGCGCGCGGCGCCGGTCAGGGCGATCTCCGACACGACGTCGACGCGTGTGCCGTCCGGGACGGTCGAGAACGAGAGCGTCACGTTGAACGGGGCGTTCGGCGTCGTCCCTCGCATCGCAGCGCGGTGCGGCGGCTCGAACTCGGTCGTCACCGCGTCGTTCTCCTGGCGCCGGCCCAGCATCGTCACGACCGCGTGCCGGGTCGAGCCAAGGCCGTGCGGGGGTGGCGAGGTCCAGTGCTCCTCCACGTCGCCCGGGAACCACGTCCCGGTCTTCTCGACGTCGGTCACCACGTCGAAGACCTCATCGATCGGCCGCTGGATCGTGGTCCGGTTCGTGACGCTCGACACCCGAGCGCCTCAGCTCGCCAGGCGCTTGTAGCGGATCCGGTGCGGCTGGTCGGCCGCGGTGCCGAGCTCGCGGTGACGGAATTCCTCGTACTCGGTGAAGTTGCCCTCGAACCAGCGGACCTGGCTGTCGCCCTCGAAGGCGAGCACGTGGGTCGCGATCCGGTCGAGGAACCAGCGATCGTGGCTGATCACGACGGCGCAGCCGGGGAACGACTCGAGGCCCGCCTCGAGCGCCCGGAGCGTGTCGACGTCGAGGTCGTTGGTCGGCTCGTCGAGCAGCAGCACGTTGCCGCCCGACTTGAGCAGCTTGGCCAGGTGGACGCGGTTCCGCTCACCACCCGACAGCTTGCCGACCGTCTTCTGCTGGTCGGTGCCGCGGAAGTTGAAGCTCGACACGTAGGCGCGGGCGGGCAGCTCGCGGGCACCGACCTTGATGAACTCGGCGCCCTGGGCGATCTCGTCGAAGACCGACTTGTCGGCATCCAGGTCGTCCCGGCTCTGGTCGACGTAGCTCAGCAGGACGGTGTCGCCGATGGCGATGGTCCCGCGGTCCGGCGCCTCCTGCCCGACGAGCATCCGGAACAGGGTCGTCTTGCCGGCCCCGTTGGCACCGATGACGCCGACGATCCCGGCGCGCGGCAGCGAGAACGTCAGGTCCTCGATGAGGACGGTGTCGCCGTAGCCCTTGCCCAGGTCCTTCACGTCGATGACGCTGTCGCCGAGGCGCGGCCCGGACGGGATCGCGATCTCGAGCTCACGCGTGTTGTCCTTGTCGGCATTGGCCTCGGCCAGCAGCTTCTCGTACGCCCCGAGGCGAGCCTTGCCCTTGGCCTGCCGGGCCCTCGGCGCCAGCCGCACCCATTCGAGCTCGCGTGCGAGCGTCCGCTGGCGCGCCTCGTTCGAGCGCTCCTCGCGGCCCAGGCGCTCCAGCTTCTGCTCGAGCCAGGACGAGTAGTTGCCCTCGAACGGGATGCCACGCCCGCGGTCGAGCTCGAGGATCCACTGCGCGACGTGGTCGAGGAAGTAGCGATCGTGGGTGATGGCGACGACGGTGCCGGCGTACTCCTGGAGGAAGCGCTCGAGCCAATCCACCGATTCGGCGTCGAGGTGGTTGGTCGGCTCGTCGAGGAGGAGCAGGTCCGGGTGACGGAGCAACAGCCGCGCGAGCGCGACACGGCGCTTCTCGCCGCCGGACAGGGTGCTGACGCCGGCGTCGTCGGGCGGGCAGCGCAGAGCGTCCATGGCGATGTCGACGTTGCGCTCGAGGTTCCAGGCGTCGGCCGCGGCGATCTTGTCCTCGAGCACGGCCTGCTTCGCGCCGATCGCCTCGTAGTCGGCCTCCGGGTCCGACCAGGCGGCCATGACCGCGTTGTAGTCGTCGATGAGCGCCTGGACCTCGGCCACGCCGTCCATGACATTGCCTTTGACGTCCTTGGTCGGGTCGAGCTCGGGCTCCTGGGCGAGGTAGCCGACGGTGAAGCCGGGCGTCAGCCGCGCTTCACCGGTGAACCCGTCGTCGAGCCCGGCCATGATCCGGAGGAGGGAGGACTTGCCCGCTCCATTCGGACCGATGACGCCGATCTTGGCGCCCGGGTAGAACGAGATCGAGATGTTCTCGAGGACCGTCCGGTCGGGCGGGTAGTGCCGGGCGAGCTTGTAGGTCGTGTAGATGAATTCAGCGGGCATGTCGGTAGGGTAGCGGCCGGCCGGCGGATCGCCGGCCGGCCGTCAGCTCACGGGGTCGGTGTCAGCGTGGACTGCGACGCGATGAGGTCCACGACGGACATGTTCGTGGTGAAGGTGGCGTCGCCGACGGTCCCCGAGGTCTCGATCCAGAGGGGGCCTCCGGCGGCATCGATGAGGTAGCCGTAGCGGGTGGCGCCGGCCGAAACCTCCGGCGTCGAGATCGTCGCGGTCGCCTCGAGGCGGGTCGCCGGCAGGCCGCCGATCGTGACCGGCTCGTTGGTCAGAACGGTCCAATCGGCCGGGTTGGTCGCGGCTGTCAGCGCGTCCTGGTAGGACGTCGCCGGGTCAGCTTTGATCATGACCGCGGTCTTGAGCGTCGCCGGGTCGGCCGGGACGGTGATCGCGGCCGGGTCGAAGTACTGGCAGGCGATGTTCGCCGGCGTGGTGGTCGTGAACCAGTTTGCCGGATAGACGACGTTGATCGACACGCTCGACGGGATGACGAGCTGGCATGTCGCTGTGGGCGGCAACGAGGCGGGCGGGACGACGGTCGGTGCCGGCGAGCCGCTGGCGGCCGGGGTGGCCGTCGGAGCGGCGGTCGGGGCGGGGGTGGCCGTCGGAGAGGCGGTCGGCGTCGCCGTCGGCGACGCGGTCGGGCTCGCGCTCGGGCTCGCGCTGGCGCTGGGGCTCGCGGTCGGGGCCGCGGTGGGGCTGGCCGCCGCCGACGCGCTCGGACTCGGCGACGCCTCCTCGACGACGGACGGCCGCACCAGCTGGAGCAGCTGACTGCCGCTGATGTCGGTGAGGGTGATGCGGTCATTCGCCGTTTGGTTGAGTCGCCCGACGCCCTGCAGGTCCTTGAGGAATGCCTGTTCCTGCGCCATGACGTCGTCGGGGCAGGCGATCTGGGTCCCCGCCAGCGGTCCGATCGCCGCGACGTTTCCGTTCGGTCGTGTACGGACCCTGGTATGTGTTGCAGCCCGACGATCCGGACACGGTCTTGAGCCGGAAGACGGCGGTCAATTCGGTCCCGGCGAGAGGCACCGACATGCTGTTCGGGGTGGTCGACAGACCCTCGACGATCCACGAGCCGAGCAAGGGGTTCTTCGGCGCCGCCTCGAACACGAGGATGATCGACAGGTCTGCCCCGCGGATGGTGAGGGTGTCGCCGCGGACGTTGTAATAGCGGCTCGCCTGGAGCAGCGCGAGGTACGTCGTCGCGAACGTGTCGGTCGCCTCGCCGCACGACATCAATGTCGTCTTGGGCATGCCGATGAAGATGCTGCGGCCGTTGCTGACGTACACGGCGTCGTAGTTGTTACAGCCACCGAAGCCCGTGACGCGATTGGCGCGGAAGTCGGCGTCCGCGTATTGATCGGGCGGGACGATGGTGAGCGCCCCGCTCACGTCGTACGAGTCGAGCACCCAGGTCGTCGCCTGGAGCTCGCCGCCGCCTCCGTCGGCCGTCGCGTCGGCGGCGTTCCCGGATGAGCAGGCAGACAGCGCGACCGCGACGGCGGCGAGCGCGAGGAACCGTCGGATCATCATCGGATCGCGCGGCCGCTAGTTGGAGGTGCTGTGGCTGGCCACGTATGCGGCGAACAGACGGAGGAAGTGGCCGAGGCCGGCCACGAGCAGCGACAGGAAGAGCGGGCCGCCGATGGCCGCCGACGAGATCGCGAACGCCTCGAGCCAGTTGACGTTGTTGCGGCTGGCCAGGTCGATCCACCACAGGACGCCGGCGATCGCGGAGTAGATGACCGCCACCCAGCCGACGATCACGAAGACGGTCGCGATGGTGGCAAGGCGTTGGGCGTCTCGCTGCAGTTCCATGTGTTCGGTCCTCCGGCGGTTGGTGGTCGCCACCACTGTACCTTGTCGATTCCCGCCCAGGTCGTTCGTCGTGCTGTCGAAGGGTGACCGAGGCGACCGTGTCTTCGGCCCGGGAGAAGGAGATCGATCGATGGCAGAAGACATCGGGCAGGTGATCCATTTCGAGGTCACCGGCAAGGACGGCAAGGCCCTGCAGCGCTACTACAGCGACCTGTTCGGCTGGAAGCTCGACACGAACTTCCCGGGTGGCTACGGGATGACCGACCACGACCAGACCGGCATCGTCGTCGGCGTCGCCGGCACACAGGACGGCTCCGCTGGGCTGGTCACCGGCTATGTCCGGGTCGCCGACATCAACGCGACGCTGGCCAAGGCCGAGTCGCTCGGCGGCCGGACGATCATGCCGCGCTTCAGCCCGGACGGCACCGCCTACCTGGCGCTCGTGGCCGATCCCGAAGGCCACGTCGTCGGTCTGTCCGAGTAGGGCCCGGCCGACTGACGGCCCTCCCCGCGATTCGCTGTCCTGCTACGGTTCCCGCGGCAGGACAGACGCATCGCGGGGAAGGGAACCGATGGCCACTGTCGAGGACACGACCCAGAAGGTCCAGCGCATCCTGGTCGACTCGTTCAACGACGTCCGGCTGCGCAAGGACGGCTTTGCGCTCGAGGTCGGGAGCACGGCCGCGTTCGTCGAGATCCAGGCCTGGACGCCCGACAAGAACGGCGATCCCCGGTCGCTCGTGTACATCTGGGCGCCGCTCGGACGCGACGTGGCGCCGTCCGACGAGCTGTTCCGCTGGGCCGCCACGGACGGCCAGCAGTTCCGCCTCGGTGGCGTGACGGTCATCGAGAACAAGGAAGCGAAGACCTGCTTCCTCCAGTTCGACTACACGATCCTGGCCGACTACCTGGACCCGGCCGAGCTGACGACCGCGGTCGGGGCCGTGCTGTACACCGCCGACGACCTCGACGAGACGGTCCACTCGCGGTTCGGGGGCAAGCGCTACACCGATCCATCGGATCCGGCGCCGCCGGCGCCACCGGCGCCTCCCGATCCGCCCTCGCCGCCGGAGGCCCCGCCGGTCCCCGCCCGCCACGTGATCCGCGACCGCGTCCGCGACGAGGCGATCGCGATCGCCAAGGCCTATTCGCACCCGACGGTCGAGCTGCGGCACGTGCTATGGGGGATCGTCGTGGCACTGGGCTCGGCGGCACCGACCGAGGTGTCGGCAGGGACCGTCAAGGCCCTCCTCGAGCCGCACGGCACGTCGTACCAGACACCGGTCGTCTCCCCGGCCGCGGAGGCCGCGCTGGTAACGATCGTCGACGACGCGTCGGCGAAGACCGAGGCGATCGAGCTCCTGAAGCGGATCCAGGGCGGCGACACCGGCGACGGTGCGGCCGACACCTCGACCACGACGACCACGACGACGGCCACCGCCACCGACACGGCCGCCACGACGACGAGCGCCGCGCCGGCATCATCCGAGGCGCCGCCGACCAAGGGCGAGACGACCGACTCGATCCTGGCCGAGCTCGACGCTCTGGTCGGTCTCGTGTCGGTCAAGGCCGCGGTCCGGCGACTGATCGCGGTCCAGGTGCTCAACGCCGAGCGCAAGGCGGCCGGCCTGCCGACCGTCAACGAGAGCCTCCATGTCGTGTTCACCGGCGCGCCGGGCACGGGCAAGACGACGATCGCGCGGATCATCGCCCGGCTGTACGGCAGCATCGGCGTCGTCAGCCGCGGCCAGCTGGTCGAGGTCTCGCGGGCCGATCTCGTCGCGGGCTACGTCGGCCAGACGGCGCTCAAGGTCCAGGAGGTCGTCGGTCGGGCGCTCGGTGGCGTGCTGTTCATCGACGAGGCGTACTCGCTGGCGGAGGAGGGGAGCGGCGAGTTCGGCGCGGAGGCCATCGCGACGCTGGTCAAGCTGATGGAGGACCACCGCGACGACCTGGCCGTCATCGTGGCCGGCTACCCCGAGGAGATGCGCCGGTTCATCGACTCGAACCCCGGGCTGCGCAGCCGGTTCACCCACTACATCGACTTTCCCGACTACACCGCAGCCGAGCTGGTCGAGGTTTACGAAGGCTTCGCGGCCGCGTCGAAGGTGAGCCTCGGGGACGGCGTGGCAGCGCGTCTCGAGCAGCTGTTCGGGCTCGCCCTGAACGTCGGGAACTTCGGGAACGCCCGCTACGCGCGGTCGCTGTTCGAGCAGTCGTACGCCAACCTCGCGACGCGCGCGCTCGCCGACGGCCACATCGACCCGGGCGAGGGCGACGAGATCCTGGTCGAGGACCTACCGCCAGCAGATCCGTTCACGACCGCCGTCCACAAGATCGGGTTCCAGCCGCGCTGACGGACTCCTTGACGCAACCCCACCGGCGCACCAGTGTTGCTCGATAGCCACAGGATCGGAGGGTCAGTGATGTCGATCGGATCGCCGCTTCGTGAGCCATGCGCGTCGTGCGGAGAAGAGACCGCCAGCGGGAGCATCTTGTATTCGGCTCGCCACACCGTCTCGCATGCCAACGGCACACGAAGCTTTCTGTGCGGGCCGTGCGACACCCGGATCCGCTCGTCCCATCGAAGCGGCTCGATGACGGATGACGAGGTCCGAAGCTACGTCGAGAACGGGTCCAGCGCGGGGATCGCGTGGGGGAACGGCGGACCGATGGGCGTTTAGGGTCGACTCCGAGGGGTTGTGCCGAGGCCCACACAGGAGTACACCATCGCTCTACGAGATGGACGACGGGAGGGCTTCGCGATGGGCGCCAATGACGCTGCGGTCGAACAGTTTCGGACTGCCCTTGAGTCGGGGGACATGGGCGAGATGTCTCGCGTCGTGCGAGCGTTCTCGACCGACGATTTCGTCCAGGAGTGGCCGCAATCCGGCGAGCGGATCGTCGGCCGCGAGGCCTCGATCAAGCTCGATGAGGCCTACCAGGGGGCGACCGGGCTGTCGCCCAAGCTGACCTTGCGGCGGATCCTCGGCGACGGCGACGTCTATGCCATCGAGGGCACGATCGACTATGGCGACGCGACGCCGGTCAGCTACGTCGGGATCGCCGAGTTCCGAGACGGCAAGGTCTGCAAGATGACCGAATATTTCGCGAACCCGTTCCCGGCGCCCGAATGGCGCTCCGGCTACGTCGAGCGGATGGATCCGGTCGGGGTTTAGCCGGCAGGGGGCGCCGCGCCGGAGACGACGCGTTCCGGCTGATGTCACTCTGGAGCATCATCCGGACGAGTGCGGCGGCGGGTGGGGCCCCGGCCTGTCGCCGCGGTGCGGAACTCCGCTCGCGGATCTTGATGCTCTCGAGTGACATCAAGATCCGGAGTGGTGTCTCGCCGCGGCTACGGGAAGAGGTCGTTCTCGCGGGGGATGACCATGTCGCGGATCGAGCCGTCGCCGCGGGTGAAGGCGGCGCCGCGGACGAGCGCGACGGGGCGGCCGGCGGTCTTGCCGAGGGTGAGCTCCGCGGCTGACGCCAGCTCGTCGGCGACGGCGCGCACGGTCGAGTGCATGATCCGGCCGTCGGCGTCCGGCGACCCGCGGAGGTCCTCGAGCGGCAGCAGGCCCGACACGCCGATCGCCACGTCGACGATGCCCCAGCGCCACGGCCGGCCGAACGAGTCGGACACGATCACCGGCACGTCGACGCCGAACCGCGCGCGGATGGCCCGGCGGATCGCGGCGGCCGACCGATCGGGATCGACCGGCAGCAGCGTCACGACCGAGCCCGTCGCCGGACCGACATTCGACGCGTCGATGCCGCCGTTGGCGCACACGAAGCCGTGGGCCGTCTCGGTGATGAGCACGCCGTTGGTCATCCGGACGACGCGCCGCGCCTCGCGCAGGACGACCTCGATCTGGCGCGGGTCGCGGTCGTAGCGCTCGGCGAACTCGATCGCCTCGGGACGGGGCTCGACGGTGGTCAGGTCGACCACTGCGCCCTCGGCCTTGGACACGATCTTCTGGGTCACGACCATGACGTCGTCGGTGGTCAGCGGCAGCACGCCCGCGGGTCCGCTGGATGGCGTTGCCGATGAACACCCCGAGGTCGTCGCCCGCGCGGATCTCCGGGATGCCATCGAGCGCGAGGACCCGGACCTGGGCGTCAGCGGACACCGAGACCACCCG
The DNA here is from genome assembly GCA_963813225.1 of uncultured Chloroflexia bacterium. Classification (GTDB taxonomy): domain Bacteria; phylum Chloroflexota; class Limnocylindria; order Limnocylindrales; family CSP1-4; genus SPCO01. Next base: position 1,401,399 of record CAWEYB010000001.1, read on the forward strand.
TTCGCTCGGCTTCGGCCGACTCGACGAAGACGAGGTCGTCTGGGGTGTCGAGGTCGACCGTCAGCGGCCCGTCGAGCTCGACCAGGGTCGCGCCCGCGCTCGCGGCCGCGGCGACGTGGGCCTGTCGGCTGCCGCGACCGAACGCGAAGTCGATGACGTCGGGCGGTCGCAGCCCGAGGGCGTTCGTGCCGGTCGCCGTGGCGGTCGGAGACGATGACGACGAGCGCGCCGTCGGCGTCGGGTTCGTCGGTGAGCGGCATGGCGATCGCCTCGATCGCCTCGGTCGTGATCAGCGGCAGGTCGATCGGGATGACCAGGATGGCCGTCGCCCCGCCGGCGACCACGTCGGCCCGTGCCTCGCGCAGCCCGTGATTGAGCCCGTCCGAGCGCTGGCGCAGGGTCCGTGCGCCGATCGCCGACGCGTGCCGCAGGACCTCGCGATCCGGGCTGACCACCAACACGTCCCCGAGGCTGGTCACGGCCAGGGCGGCCATCACGGTCCGTGCCAGCAGCCCCTCGACCAGATCCCGCCGTTCCTCGGCGTCGAGCATCTCGCCGAGCCGCGTCTTGGCGCCCTCGAGCGTGCCGACCGGGATGATCGCCGCGACCCGGCTCATGGCGTGCCGGCCGGCGTCGCCGCCACCGCGAAGTCGAGGACGGACCGGGCGAGCCGGGCACGCCCATCGTGGTCGGCCATGATCGTGTCGGTGACGAGCGTGCGGAAGCCGAGCGCCGCGATGTCCGGCTCGAGGGCCGCGTCGACCGCGTCGAGGACGAACGCAGTCGCCAGCCCGCGGTAGATCCGGGCCACTCCCCGGGCGCTCGATTCGTGACCGAGCGAGACCAGCATCCGGTCGGCCGGCCCCTTGAGCGCGGCCCCGCCGACGATCGGGCTGACGGCCACGACCGGGACCCCCGCCGCGGCCCGTGCCGCGACCAGATCGCGGATCGGCCCGGCGAGGATCGGCCCGATCGAGACGATCGGGTTCGACGGTCCGATGACGATGACGTCGGCCGCGGCGATGGCCCCGGTGACGGCGGCACTCGGCGTCAGATCGCCGCGGAACCGGACCTCGCGGACCTCCGGCTCCTGGTGGCGATGCACGAAGTACTCCTGGAACTCGAGCCAGCCCTCGTCGACGCGGACCTCGGTCCGGACCGGCTCGTCGGCCATCGGCAGGATCGGCGTCGGCGATCCCGAGCGCCGTCTGGAGCGACAGCACGACCGCGGTCAGGTCGCTGCCCGCGCGGAGCCGCGCCGTCCGGGCGATGTGCGTCGCGAAGTCGCGGTCGCCGAGGCGGAACCAGGCCTCTTCGCCGTAGTCGGCCAGGGCGTCCATCACGGTCCAGGTCTCGCCGGCGATCCCCCAGCCGCGCTCGTCGTCGAACCGGCCGGCGAGCATGTACATGACCGCGTCGTGATCGGGCATGACCAGCAGGCCGTGGCGCTCGGTGTCGTCGCCGGTGTTGACGACGACGGTCAGCTCGCCCGGGGCGAGGGCCGCCTGGAGGCCGTGCGCCAGCTTCGCGCCGCCCGTCCCGCCCGCGAGGGCGACGACGTTCACCCGGTCACGCCTCGAGCAGCTCGGCGACGCGCGACATCCGCTCGATGGTCTCGTGGTCGTACGGCGCCGGCATGCGGACGATGACGGTCGCGAAGCCCAGCTCGGCGATACGGCCGGAGCGCGTCGGCCACCTCGGCCGGCGAGCCGAGGAGGCTTGCGCTGTTCTCCATCTGCTCGATCCCGTTGTTCGCCATCAGCACGCCGTAGGCGGCCTCGGCATCGGCCCGTCGGTCGCGCAGCACGATCGGGAAGCTGATGGTCTTCTCGATGGTCGCCGGGTCACGCCCGACGTCGGCGCAATGCTCGGCGAGCAGGTCGAGCCGCGCCGCGCACCTCGTCGACCGAGCCGCTCGTGTTCCAGCCGTCGGCCCGCAGCGCGACGGTCCGCAGCGTCTTGCGCGGCCCCGACCCGCCGACCAGGATCGGCAGCTTGTGCTGGATCGGTCGCGGGGCGCACAGCGCGTCGTGGAGCGTGTAGAAGCGGCCCTCGTGGCTGAACCGCTCGCCGTCGAGCAGCCGGCGCATCAGCATCACGGCCTCGTCGAGCCGGTCGAGCCGTTCGCCGACGCTCGCCCCGAAGTCGATGCCGTAGGCGTCGTGCTCGCGCTCGAACCAGGCGCCGCCGATGCCGAGCACCGCGCGACCGTTCGAGACGTGATCGAGGGTCGTCGCGAGCTTGGCGGTCAGCCCCGGGTTGCGGAACGTGTTGGCGCCGACCATCAGCCCGAGCCGGATCCGCGACGTCAGCGGGCCGAGCGCCGCGAGGACGCTCCAGCCCTCGAAGATCGGCTGCTCCCACGGCCCGAAGATCGCCATCAGGTGATCCCACGTCCACACGCGCAGTCCCAGCCGGCGTCCTCGGCGGCGAGGGCCGCGTCGCGGAACGCCGGGCCAGCTCGTCTGCTGCGACCAGAGCTGGAGCCCGAAGCGCGTCACCCGTCGAGCTCGTCGTGGATCGTCGCGGCGCGGAAGCGGAACGTGATCCGATCCTGGCGCTCGAACCGCTCGCGGATGAGCCGCTCGGCCTCCTCGGGCTCGTCGGCGTGGTAGCGGCGGGCCATCGCGGCGATGTCGGCCTGGGTCGTGGTCCAGTCGGTGATCGACTCGGACCGTGCCGGTCAGCCCGACCCAGCGGTACTGGTCGACCGCGTCGATGACCGTGAACGACAGCCGCGGGTCGCGGACCAGGTTCGCCGGCCAGCGCCGGCCGATGGCGCTGTTGATGACGATCTCGTCGCCCTCGACGGCGTACCAGACGACGGCCTGGCGCGGGCGCCCGTCGGGGTCGATGGTCGAGATCGTCGCGAAGCGGAGGTCGTCGAGGAAGGCACGGACGTGGTCGGGGAGGGGACGGGAGAGGGCGATCGTGTCGGGTGCCTGGGCAGGGGCTGGGTCATGCCCTCGATGGTAGCCGAGCGCGATGTCGAGCGGTGGCGGGGGCGATCCGGGCGCCGGGTCATGGCGGCAGCGGGCCGAGGTGTGGGCTTCGGCCGTCCACGCGGCGTGGCGGCGCCGGCTCCGCGGCCGGCTTCCCGAGGAGATAGCCCTGACCGAGCTCGACCCCGAGCGCCGTCAGGCGGGCGAGGTCCGCGCGTCGCTCGATCCCTTCGGCGAGCAGCCGCGCGCCGATCCGCGCGCTGAACGACACGAACGCCTCGACGAGGGCCTGCTTCGCGTCGTCGTGGCCGATGCCGTGGACGATGTCGCGGTCGATCTTGATGATGCTCGGTCGCAGGGCCGCGATCAGCGCGAAGCTCGCATAGCCGGCACCGGCGTCGTCGACCGCGAAGCCGAACCCGAGCCGCCGCAGGAGCCGGACCTGGCGCTGGAGCGGCACGACGTCGGAGACGGACTGCTGCTCGGTGCACTCGATCGTCAGCTGGTGCGGGTCGAGCCCGACCTCGCGGACCTGGGTGGCCAGCGCGCCCGCCTCGAAGGCTGGGTGGAGCAGGCTGGACGGCGTCAGGTTGATGGCGAACCGGCGGGGCGGACGACCCGTCGGCCGCGCCGGCGACCTCGAGCCGGCCGACCCGCTCGAGGATGGTCGCGATGATGTAGACGTCGAGCTCGACGCCGCGATCGGTGCTGATGGCGGCCTGCACGACCGAGCCGATCGACTGCGGCAGCATCGGCATGTTCGGCCGGAACAGGCACTCGTACTCGTGCAGCGCCCCGGTCGACAGCGTCGACGATCGGCTGGAACGCGATCCCGTGGAGCTTCCGCAGGCTGAAGAAGTAGTCGAGCATCTTGGTCTGGACGACCTGGGTCGACTGGGCCATCCCGATCCGGTCGGCCAGCCCGGACAGCTGGACCGCGGCCGACATGGCGATCAGGTAGCGATCGCGCTCGGGGAGCGAGCCGTCGACCGCGACCAGCCCGTAGTCGGGCGTGTTGGCGGCCTCGGCGACCGCCGCGGCCATGCCGTCGGTCAGGCTGTCGGCCGGCCCGATCAGGACGGTGCCCGTGTCGAGCTCGACCAGGCGCCCGCCGTCGACGAACGCCGCGAGGCGGCGCACGAACCGGATGTCGCGCGACCACAGGAGGCGCTCGTCGGCGCCACGCCGTGGCGTTGAGATGAATCTCACCGAGCCATCATGACCCGGCCCGTCCGCGCCGGGTGCCCGCCGACCGTCCCGTCAGCCGATGGGCCCTAAGTACGGGGCGTCGGTGCCGCCTCAGGCGAGGCGCTCGCCGGCGCGGACGGCGATGTCGAGTCGGTTCTCGGGTGGCGCCAGCGGGCATGCCCAGCGCGGATCGAACGCGCACGACGGCTGGAACGCGAAGTTGAAGTCGACGATGAGCGTGCCGGCCGCCGGGTCGCCGCCGAGGTCGGCGCTCTTGGCGCCATCGATCAGGTAGCGCCCGGCGCCGTACGTCTCGGTGCCGTTGGTGCCGTCACGGAACGGGATGAACAGGCCGCCCGCGTAGCCGGCCATCCAGAACACCGACAGCGTCCGCTCGCCCTCGGCGAACGGGATCGCGATCCGGCCGACGCGCGAGAACGACAGGGTGTCGGCGCCGCTGTTGGGGAGCTCGAGCGCCAGCGCGCCCGGCGCGGGCGGCGGCGCGGGCTCGACCGTGACCTCGAAGCGGAGGCGCGGGTCGTGCTCGAAGTGGGTCGCCCGGAACGCGTCGCGCATCGTCGGGCGGGACCGGCGACTGCGGGTGCTCGCGATAGAGGCGCTCGCGCACCGCACGCCAGTGCGCGAGGGCGATGGCCGGGTCCGTCGCCGCCATCGCGCGGACCTCGGCGTAGAGGCGTGGCGACCTGGCGGCGCCAGTCGGCCAGCCAGGCACGGTCGGTCGCCGACCTGTCGCCCGGGGTCCAGGCGTCGGTCATCGCGTCAGCGGGCTCCGCCGGAACGCACGGAGCAGGATCAGGAGCCCGACCACGATCAGGATGACCGGCCAGGACTGGCGCCAGTCGATCCGCGGCAGGTCGAGCCCGAGCGTCGTCGTCGCGAAGAACCACAGCCCGATGAGCAGGACGATCGTGCCGCCGATGAGCGCCGGCGCCGCGGTCGCGCTCGGCTCGCGATCGGCCCCTCGCGGGCGGCGGGGCCGCCTGGGCCGCCGGCGGCCGCTGGCGGTGGTGTCGTGGACCCAGGCGGCGGCGCTGTGGGTCCCTCGCCGATCGGCGTCTTGGTGGTGTCGTCCGAGCCGAGCATCCCGTCTCCCGTGGGCAGCGGTCTCGTTCGGCCGACATCGTCGTGCGCGCGACGCCCACAGCGATCGGTGCTGGGTCGTCATCGACGTCGCCTCGCCAGCGCTCCGGCTCGCGGCCATCGTAGCCGGGCATGGTCCGCGCGCCTAGAATCGGCGATCCGTCGGTGCGCCCGGCGGCGTGGACGCTCGCGATGACGGGCGCGACAGCGAGGGAGGCGATCGGTGGCTCACGGCTCGAACACGGCGGAGATCGGGGTCTTCGGAGGTTCGGGCTTCTACTCGCTCCTCGACGACGTGCGCGAGATCAAGGTCGACACGCCGTACGGCGCGCCGTCGGACTCGATCTTCCTCGCGGAGGTCGCCGGCCGACGCGTCGCGTTCCTGCCGCGGCACGGCCGGCGCCACACGATCCCGCCGCACAAGATCAACTACCGGGCCAACGTCTGGGCGATGCGCTCGCTCGGCGTCAAGGCGGTCATCTCGCCGTGCGCGGCCGGCTCGCTCCAGCTCGCGGTCAAGCCCGGCGACTTCGTGGTCTGCGACCAGTTCGTGGACCGCACGACCGGCCGCGCCGACACGTTCTACGACGGCCCGATCGTGACCCACCTGTCGTCGGCCGAGACGTACGACCCGGTCCTCCGCCAGCTCGCCATCGACACCATCCGCGACCACGGCATCGAGGTCCACGAGACGCGGGACCGTCGTCGTCATCAACGGCCCGCGCTTCTCGACCAAGTCCGAATCGACGTGGTTCACGAGCGCCGGCTGGGAGGTCATCAACATGACCCAGTACCCCGAGGCGTGGCTGTGCCGCGAGCTCGGGATGGCGGTCGTCAACATCAGCCTCATCACCGACTACGACGCCGGCGTCCTCGAGGGGACCCACGCGGTCGACGCCATGAGCGTGCTCGAGGTCTTCCAGCAGAACGCCGAGCGGATCCAGTCGGTCGTGCTCGACCTCATCGGGCGCTTCCCGGCCGACCTCGACGCACTGGGTGCGCTCGCAGCGCTCGGCCCGACCCGTGGCGACGGCCACGCCATCGCGCCCGAGGACATCCGCCTGTTCGAGACCGGGCCTGTGACCGACGGACGCCTGCCCATCGGCGTCTGCCTTCGTTCGATCCGCGGCGAGCCACGCTGGTGGCTCGACAGCGCCCGCCGGCTCGACGCGGCCGGCTACGACGGCCTGTGGACCTGGGACCACTTCATGGGACGCGGCGACCTGACGGTCCCCGTCGTCGAGTGCTGGACGATCCTGGCGATGGCGGCCGCCGCGACCGAGCGGGTGACCGTCGGTCCGTTCGTGCTCAACGTCATGAACCGCCACCCGGCGCTGGTCGCCCGGATGGCGTCGACCCTCCAGATCGCCAGCGGCGGGCGCCTGGTCCTCGGCGTCGGCATCGGCGGGGCGCCGAAGGAGCACGAGGCCTACGGCATCGACTTCCCGCCACCACCCGAGCGCGTGGCCCGGCTCGAGGAGGCCGTGGCGGTCATGCGCGCGCTGTGGACCGGCGGTCCGGTCGACCGCGAGTCGCCGTACTACCCGTTGAGCGACGCGTACGCGCACCCCGTGCCGGACCCGCCGCCACCGATCATCGTCGGTGGCGAGACGGCCGCCGGAGCACGACTGGCCGGCCGGATCGGCGACGGCTGGTCGGCCTTCGACGACAACTTCGAGGCGCACCTGCCGCTCTATCTCGAGTCGCTGGCGGCGACCGGCCGGCGACGCGAGGACCAGCGCGTGATCGTCGGCTTCCAGGGCGACTGGCTGAGCGAGGAGTCGATCGCCGGTTCGCCGTGGGTGACGAACCCGCGCGAGACCTGGCAACGCTGGAACGAGGCCGGCGCCGATGGCGTGATCGTGCTGGCCCGGACGACTGCCGACGTCGACGCGCTCGTCGGAGGCCACCAGCCGCTGGTAGCGCCTCGGAACGGTCGCGTGCTGTCGCCCGCCGGGTGGTTTCGTGGCACCATCAGGTGGTGACCGCCCCCGGCACCGTCCAACCTCCGGCAGCCGCCCCGTCTGCCCCGCCCGCCCGGACGGCACCGACCCACGCGTGCGTCCGCTGTGGCGCACCCGTCCCGATCGACGTCGGCCTGTGCGAGCGCTGCAACCCGCTCGGCCTGCGTGACTCGGCCAGCTCACAGGTCCATGGGATCGCCATCGCCGGCATCGTCGCGTTCATCGTCATCCTGGCGGTCGCCGGGCGGTTCGCCATCTCGGGGATCGGACCGTTCACGGCGACGGCGACGGCCGTCCCCGATGGCACCGGCCTGGCGGTCACCCTGTCCGTGACCAACCAGGGCTCGAGCGTCGGGCAGACGACGTGCCGTGTCTCGGATCCGACGGATCGGACCGGCAACCTCGGCGGGTTCGTGCTCAGCCCGAAGGTCGCGCCGGGTGCGACCGTCACGTTCACGCAGCACATGACCGAGCTGGGCGACACCGTCGTCCCGTTGACTGCCGACTGCAGCGCCCCGTGACGGGTCCCGCGGCCGTCGCGGCGCCCGACGTGACGCCGTCGGCCTGGGCCGACGACCTCGCCTTCGCGCTCGACCTCGGGAGACGTGCCGGGGCGGTCCTGATGGACCACTACGAGCGGCTCGAGCAGATCGACTACAAGAGCGCCCGGGACGTGGTGACCGAGGCGGATCACCTGTCCGAGGCCCTCATCCTCGACGCGATCCGGGCGCGCCATCCGGCCGACGCCATCCTCGCCGAGGAGACCGGGGAGCATCGGGCGATCGCGGGCGAGGCGCCCACCTCGGGGCGTGGCCGGGTCTGGATCGTCGATCCCCTCGACGGCACCGTGAACTACGCCAACGGGCTGCCCGTGTTCTGTGTCTCGATCGCGCTGGTCGTCGACGGCGTCCCGACGGTCGGGGTCATCGTCGACCCGACCCGTGACGATGTGTTCGCCGCGACCGCCGACGGGCCGACGACCCTTGCCGGGCGCCCGGTCCGTGCCTCCGAGAAGGACAAGCTGACCGACTGCGTGGTCGCCCTGTCCCTCCACGGCCGGACGTCGGCCAGCCGGACCCGCACCGTGCGCAAGGCGGTCCGCATCTCGCGCGACATGGGCTCGGCCGCGCTGGCGCTGGCGTACGTCGCCAACGGCCGGTTCGACGCGTTCATCCAGCAGGGCGGGCTGTCAGCCTGGGACGTGGCGGCGGCCGGGCTGATCGCCGAGCGGGGCGGGGCGACGGTCACCTCGATGAGCGGCGGCCCGTGGTTCGAGCTGGCCGCGAAGACCCGCACGATGGGCATCGTCGCGCGCCCCGGCCGCGCACCACGCGACCCTCCTCGGGATGGTCCGCTAGGCGTCCTCCAGCCAGCGATGCGGCCGGGTCGCCAGTCGCGGCAGGCCCCATTCCTCGCAGAACGCCTCCCACTCGGCGCGCGGCGTGCCGTCCCAGCGAAGCTCCTCGGGATCGCGCTGGCGGATGACCACGCCGTCGTCGGCGGTCCGGAGCCGGGCGAGGTCGCGGTACAGGAGCGCGTCGTCCCAGTGGTCGCGCAGCGTGGCCGCGAGCGCCATCGCCCGCGAGCCCCCGAGCCCGGGCACCTCCCAGGCCGATGCCTTGGGCGGGACGTCCTCGTAATGGCCGTAGCGGGTCAGCACCGCCGCGGCCGACTTCGAGCCCCAGCCGGGCAGCCCGGGGAACCCGTCCGAGGCTGTCGCCGACGAGCCCGAGGTAGTCCGGGATCGACGTCGGCGGCACGCCCCACTTGGCGCGGACGCCGGCGTCGTCGTAGGTGAGGTCGCGGCGCCGGTCCCACAGCACGATCCGGTCGTCGCGGACGAGCTGGGCCATGTCCTTGTCGGGGGTGCACACGAGGATCCGCTCGACCCGCTCGTCGGCTCCGAACCGGACCGCCGCCGCGGCGATCGCGTCGTCGGCCTCGAACTCGACCATCGGCCACAGGACGATCCCGAGCGCCTCGACGGCGGCCTCGGCGATCGGGAACTGGGCGAGCAGCTCTGGCGGCATCCCGGCCGACGACTTGTAGCCGGCGTACAGGTCGTTGCGGAACGATTCGATCACCCGGTCCGTGGCGCAGCCGACGTGCGTCGCGCCTTCCTCGCGGAGGAGGTACAGCAGCTGCTCGACGAGCCCGGACACACCGGACAGCGGGATCCCGTCGCGACCGAGGACCGGGCGGACGCGGCGCGAAGTGCGCCCGGAACAGCTCGTAGGTCGCGTCGACCAGGTGGAGCCGCACGCGGCCGGCTCAGGCGGCCGGGGAACCCGCCTCGACGAGCTCCTTGAGGCGTTCGAGGTCGGCCTGGAAGACCGCGGCCAGCGTCGGCGTCATGGCCAGCGCGGCGAGGTGGGGGAGGACGGGCGGGATCAGCAGCTCCTCCCAGCGGACGATGGTCGTCGTGCCGTCCGCGCCCTCCTCGAGGGTGATCAGGCCGTGACCCTTGAACGTGCCGTCGTGGCTGATCGCGAACCGGTGCGGTGGCTCGAACTCGGTGACCGTCACCGGGTCGACGACCGTCAGCCCGAGGATCCGGACGTCGGCCTCGCCCGTCGTCCCGACGCCGACCGGCTCCGCCGATCCCATCCGGACAGCCTTCATGTCGGTCATCCAGCGCGGTTGACCCGCGATGTCGGCGACGACCTCCCAGACGCGCTCGATCGGGGCATCGATGACGATCAGCGACTCGATCGGCTCGGGGTCTGCGCCCCCGGACTGCTCCTTGAGGATGCGGTCGAGGGCGTAGCTGATCCCGGCGCCGGCCAGCGCCAGCCGGATCGCGCCGCGGATCACCGCAGCACCGTCTGCCAGATCGCGACGCCCGCCTCGCGCATCTCGTCGAGGGCCCGCTCGCCGTCGCCCGGCTCGAGGTCGACCGCGGCGATCGCGTCGGCCAGGACCGCGGTGTCGAAGCCGAGCCGTCGCGCGTCGAGCGCGGTCGCCTTGACGCAGTAGTCGGTCGCGAGCCCGACCACGACGACCCGGTCCACCCCGGCGTCGCGCAGGATCGGCTCGAGCTCGGTCGGGATCGTCTCGCCGCTCACCGGGTCTCGCATCGTGAAGCCGGAGTAGCCGTCCTCGCCGTTGGCGCCCTTGCGCACGCGAGGCGCGGCATCGGGGATCGTCAGTGAGGGGTGGAGCTCGGCGCCCCACGTGCCGGCCACGCAATGGACCGGCCAGATGCCGCCATCGACGGCGAAATGCGGCGTGTGCTCGGGGTGCCAGTCCTGGGTGGCGACGACCAGCGCCCCGGCCGACTCGGCCATCCGCACCTCGCGATCGACCAGCGGCACGATCGCGTCGCCGCCCCGGACGCTCAGGCTCCCGCCCGGATCAGCGAAATCGTTCTGGACGTCCACGACGAGGAGTGCCGTCGTCGGCCCGTACCGCTGCATGAAAGGAGCCTACCGCACCAACGTCGGGTCCGGGCCGTGGGTGGCGCCCGGCGCGGCGAGCGGACGGGTGCCGTTCGGCGCAGCGCCGTAGGCACCCGGGAGCTTGTCGTGTCGGGTGACGGGACCCGCTCGACGGGTCCGCGGCCTCACCCGATCAGCGCGGACCGCTCGTCGACCGGCTCTTCCACGACCGGCGCGGGGGCGGCCGGCGGCTCGACGTCGAGCAGGTAGCCGATGCCCTGGAACGTCTTGATCCGGCCCGGCTCACCCGGCTCCGCGCCGAGCTTGCGGCGCACCCGCGAGATCCACACCCGCAGGTACTGCAGGTCGTCGCGGTACTCCGGTCCCCAGACCTTGGTCAGCAGCTCGGTGTGGAGCACGACCTTGCCCGCGTTCGCGGCCAGGTGCTGCAGGAGCAGCCATTCGGTGCGCGACAGCTGGACCAGCTCGCCGTTGCGGGTGACCATCCGCCGTTCGAGGTCGATCTCGACGTCGTCGAAGGCGAGCACCCCGGAACCGGGCTGGGCACCCGACGACCGCCGGAGGACGGCCCGCACGCGTGCGGCCAGCTCGTCGGGATGGAACGGCTTGGCGATGTAGTCGTCGGCGCCGAGGTCGAGGCCCTTCGCCTTGTCGGCGGTCGAGCCCTTGGCGGTCAGCAGGATGACGGCGACGGGGCGTCGCTCGCGCAGCTGGCGCATCACCTCGATGCCGTCGAGGTCGGGCATGACGATGTCGAGCAGGATGATGTCCGGACGGACCTCCTCGGCCTTCGTCAGGGCTTCCTCGCCGCTGCCGGCGGTGACGACCCGGAAGCCCTCTTCACCGAGGGCGATCGAGACGAGCTTGGTGATGCGGGGTTCGTCGTCGGCGACGAGCACGAGTGGCTGAGTGCTCACGATGTGCACCTCTCTGGGGGGTGACGGTCGCCACAGCATCGATGGTCGCGCCTGTCGTGCGTCGGAGACGCACATAACAGAACCGTTACAGGGGTATTACAGCGGGCGCGTCTGAAGTGGCAACCATACCGTCACCGTCGAGCGGCGGCGAGATGGGCTACGCTGACCCCATGCGCTTCGCACCCGGCGATCTCGCCCTTCTCGCCGCGACCGAAGAGATCGAGATCGAGACCGCGGCCGCCGACGGCTCCGCGCACCGGACGATCATCTGGGTCATGGTCGATGGCGACGACGCGTTCGTCCGCTCGGTCCGTGGCCGGTCCGCCCGCTGGTTTCGCGAGGCGACGGCCGATGGCCGGGTCGTCGTCCACGCGGCCGGTCACGCCCTCCCGGCGACGGTCGAGCCGGCGGCCGACGCGGAGTCGATCCGGCGGACCAACGACGCGCTGACACGCAAGTACACGGGCATCGAGGGCTACCCCGAGATGCTCGAACCCTCGATCATGGACACCACCCTCCGACTGACACCGAGCTGACCGCCATGTATTTCGACGAGTTCAAGCACCAGCTGCCCGACATCGACCCCGACGAGACCGACGACTGGATCGCGTCCCTCGACCAGGTCGTGGCCGAGGAAGGCGAGGCGCGCGCCCGGTTCATCATCTACAAGCTGCTCAAGCGGGCCCGCCAGCTCCAGGTCGGGCTGCCGCCGCTGACCCAGACGCGCTACATCAACACCATCAGCCCCGAGCAGGAGCCCGACTTCCCGGGCGACGAGCAGATGGAGCGCCGCATCCGCCGGCTGATCCGCTGGAACGCCGTGGCGATGGTCCTGCGCGCCAACAACAAGTACTCCGGGATCGGCGGCCATCTGGCCACCTATGCGTCCGCCGCGTCGCTGTACGAGGTCGGCTTCAACCATTTCTTCCGCGGCAAGGACGGCGACCAGAGCGGCGACCAGATCTTCTACCAGGGTCACGCGGCGCCCGGGATCTACGCTCGCGCGTTCCTCGAGGGCCGGCTGTCGGTCGACCAGCTCGACCACTTCCGGCGCGAGACCGGGTCCGCGCCCGGCCTCAGCTCGTACCCGCACCCGCGGCTCATGCCCGAGTTCTGGGAGTACCCGACCGTGTCGATGGGTCTGGGTCCCATCAGCGCTGTCTACCAGGCCCGCTACAACCGCTATCTCCTGAACCGCGGCCTGCTCGATACCTCGAACTCGCGGGTATGGGCCTTCCTCGGCGACGGCGAGACCGACGAGCCGGAATCGCTCGGCGCGCTGCACGTCGCCTCACGCGAAGGCCTGGACAACCTGACCTTCGTCATCAACTGCAATCTCCAGCGGCTCGACGGCCCCGTGCGCGGCAACGGCAAGATCATCCAGGAGCTCGAAGCGTCCTTCCGCGGCGCCGGCTGGAACGTGGTCAAGGTCATCTGGGGTCGCGAGTGGGATGACCTGCTCGCCCGCGACGTGGACGGCCTGCTCGTCCAGAAGATGAACGAGACGCTCGACGGCGAGTTCCAGAAGTTCTCGGTCGCCGGCGGCGCGTACATCCGCGAGCACTTCTTCGGGCCGGACCCGCGGCTGCGCAAGCTCGTCGATCACCTGACCGATGACGACCTCGCGAAGCTCCGCCGCGGCGGCCACGACTATCGCAAGGTGTATGCCGCCTACAAGGCCGCCACCGAGCACACCGGCGCCCCGACGGTCATCCTCGCCCACACCGTGAAGGGCTGGACGCTGGGGCCCGGGGTCGAGGCCCGCAACATCACCCACCAGGCCAAGAAGCTCAACGAGGCCGAGCTCAGGATCTTCCGCGACCGCCTCGAGCTGCCGATCCCCGACGAGACCCTCAAGGACGCCCCGTACTACCACCCCGGGCCGGACTCGGACGAGGTCCGGTACCTGCTCGAGCGCCGTCGGGCGCTCGGCGGTCCGCTGCCGCGGCGGATCGTCCGCTCGAAGCCGTTGCCCGCCCCGGCCGCGGCGGTCGACGCCGAGTTCGCAGCGGGGAGCGCGACGCCGGTCTCGACGACGATGGTCTTCGCCCGGATCCTGCGCAACCTCATCCGCGACCCCGAGCTCGGGCCGCGGATCGTGCCGATCATCCCGGACGAGGCGCGGACGTTCGGCATGGACCCGCTGTTCAAGGAAGTCGGCATCTACTCGGCGCTCGGGCAGCGCTACTCGCCGGTCGACTCCGACCTGGTGTTGTCGTACCGCGAGGCGACCGACGGCCAGGTCCTCGAGGAAGGGATCACCGAGTCGGGCTCGATGGCCAGCCTCCAGGCGGCCGGCACGTCCTACGCGACCCACGGCCTGCCGACCATCCCGTTCTACATCTTCTATTCGATGTTCGGGTTCCAGCGGACCGGCGACCAGATGTGGGCGTTCGGCGACGCGCGTGGGCGCGGCTTCCTGATGGGCGCCACGGCCGGTCGCACGACGCTCACCGGCGAGGGCCTGCAGCACGACGATGGCCACAGCCAGATCCTCGCCTCGACCGTGCCGAGCATCCGGGCCTACGACCCGGCCTTCGCCTACGAGCTGGCGGCCGTCGTCCGCGACGGCATCGAGCGGATGTACGGCCCGAAGCCCGAGGACGTCTCGTACTACGTCACGATCTACAACGAGAACTACGCCCAGCCGCCGCGCCCCGAGGGCGTCACCGACGAGCAGATCCTGCGCGGCATCTACCGCTTCGCCGCAGCACCGGACCTGGGGCGCGAGGCGCATCCGGCGCGGCTGGTCGGCTCGGGCGCGATCCTCGGCCAGGTCCTCGCCGCTCGCGACCTGCTGGCGGAGAAGTTCGGGGTGGCGGCCGAGGTCTACAGCGCCCCGTCGTTCTCGCTGCTCCGCCGCGACGCCCTCGAGACCGAGCGCTGGAACCGGCTGCACCCCGACGCTCGAAAAGCCCGCGTCCCGTACGTCAGCACCGTCCTGCCGCACGAAGGCGGCCCGATCGTCGCCGCGAGCGACTGGATGAAGGCGCTGCCGGACATGGTCGCGCGCTGGCTGCCGCCGCACTACCTGGCGCTCGGCACCGACGGCTTCGGCCGCAGCGACACCCGTGAGGCGCTCCGGGCGCTGTTCGAGATCGACCCGCCGCACATCGCGGCGGCGACGCTGGTCGCGCTCGTCCGCTGCGGGGCGATGCCGGCGGCCACGGCGGCCAAGGGGCTCGAGGAGCTCGGGATCGATCCGGCCAAGACCGATCCGCTGGCGCTCTGACGCGGGCCGGCCGGCGGGCGGCAGCGGGCCGAGGCTCGCGGGGCCGAGGCTCGTCACGCGTCTGATACGCCTCCCTCGTCTCGGTACGGTGCTCGCGTGGGTCGGGCCTCCCTACGCTGCGGCCAAGCGGCGTCACCCGACGCCGGTCCGGCGGACCGCCGGCACGCTGACCACCAGGAGGCCCGAGTGGACCGCACCGATCCGAAGTACGACAACGATCCGACGCTGCCCCCGAACGAGCGGACGCCAGGCTGGGAGCCCGTCGTCGGGACCACGTACGAGCCGCAGGACGAGCGCCCGAGCGTCCATGAGCACGACGACGACCTCGAGCACGACACGTCCACCACGCACGAGCACGGCAACGAGGCCGTCGGTGCAGGTGCCGGCGTGCTTGGCGGCGCCGCCGTCGGCATGGCGGTCGGCGGGCCTCCCGGGGCGATCGTCGGCGGCGCGATCGGCGGCGTGGCCGGTGCCGTTGCCGGCGAGGCGAGCGAAGGACACGACAAGGCCGGTGCGGGCAGCGGGGCCCTCGGTGGCGCCGCAGTCGGTGCCGTCGTCGGTGGCGCCGTGGCCGGGCCTCCCGGCGCGGTCGTCGGTGGCGCGGTCGGGGCCGGTGCGGGTGCCGGGGCCGGCGACAAGACCGAGGAGCATGTCGAGGGCGAGGACACGCCCGCCAACACCACGGACGCCACCGGCTACGACCGGCGCTGAAACGGGACCGTCTGACCGTCGCCGATCACGGACCGGCGACACGACACGACAGCCGCGGGCCCGTTTCGGCGGACCCGCGGTATCGTTGTCTGAAGGGAGCACATGTCGATGGATCAGCCACTCCGGATCGCCCACGTCGTCCCGCCCATGGAGCGGGTGCCGCCGCGCGCCTATGGCGGCACGGAGCGCGTCGTCTTCGAGCTCGTGCGAGAGCTCGACCGGCGCGGGCATGAGGTCACGACCTTCGCCAGTGGAGACTCGGACGTCCCCGGCCGGCTGATCGCGACCGTCCCGGAGGCGCTCCGGCCGACCGGCTATGACGGCGACCCGGCGCCGTATTTCTACCTCACGATCCACGACGTCCTCGACCGGATCGGCGAGTTCGACATCATCCACAGCCATCTCGAATGGGCCAGCTTCCTCCTGGCGCGTGTGGCACCGATCCCGGTCGTGTCGACCTTCCACGGCCGCCTCGACCTGCCGTGGGCCGATGAGACGTTCCGTGACGCTCCCCCCGGGCTGGTCGCCATCAGCGCCAACCAGGCGGCCACCCACCCGGACGTGCCGTGGGCCGGCATCGTCCACAACGGCCTGACCCTGGACGCCGCCCCGTTCGATCGCCGGCGCGGGGACGGGCTCTGCTTCGTCGGCCGGATGGCGCCCGAGAAGGGGATCGTCGAGGCGATCGAGATCGCGCTCAAGACCGGGCGCCCGCTGCGCATCGCGGCCAAGACCGGGCCGATGTCGGCCGAGCAGGACTACTACCACAACGTGTTCATGCCGGCGCTCGAAGGCCGCCGGCGACGCCGTCGAGTACCTCGGCGAGCTCGAACAGGCGGACCGCGACCTGCTGTTCGCCGAGTCGTACGCGTCGCTCATGCCGGGCTCGTGGCCGGAGCCGTTCGGCCTCGTCGCGATCGAGGCGCTGGCCTGCGGCACGCCGATCATCGCCCGCCGCGTCGGCGCGCTGCCCGAGATCATCCGCGACGGCGTCGATGGGTTCTTCGGCGATGACATCGAGCAGCTGGCGTTCCAGGTCGAGCGCGTCGCCGACCTCGACCGGGAGGCGATCCGAGAGTCGGTCATCGACCGCTTCTCGGCCCAGCGGATGACCGACAAGTACGAGGCGATCTACCGCGCGATGCTCGCCGACGCCGACGGTCGACGGATCGGGGAACGGCGCAGCCGACAAGCGTCCTCGCGTGCTCGACCCGGTCACGACGGCAGCCGGCCGAGCCTCCTGAGCGCCGACCGACCAGCCGGACCGCGGCAGTCGGACCACGGCACAGCGTCATGACTGACGAACCCGAGCGCGACGCAGCGCGGGCCGCCGGGCTCCGCTACGCGACCGACGCACGACCCGGGATCTCCCGGCGCCGATCCGGTCGCGGGTGGTCCTATCGCGACCCCGACGGTTCCATCGTCCGTGACGCGGCCACACTGCAGCGGATCCGCACGCTGGCCATCCCGCCGGCCTGGACCGACGTCTGGATCTGCCCGCGTCCGAACGGTCACATCCAGGCGACCGGGCGCGACGCACGTGGCCGCAAGCAGTACCGCTACCACGAGGCGTGGCGCGCCCGTCGCGACGACGACAAGTTCGCGCGGCTGATCGACTTCGCCCGGGTCCTGCCCCGCATCCGCGCCCAGGTCGAGCGTGACCTCGCTCTCCCGGGGCTCGCACGCGAGAAGGTCCTGGCGGCCGTCGTCCGGCTTCTCGAGACGACCCTCATCCGGGTCGGCAACGAGGAGTACGCGCGGCTCAACCGTTCGTTCGGGCTGACGACCCTCAGATCGCGGCACGCGAGCGTGACCGGGACGGCGATCCGCTTCCGGTTCCGCGGCAAGTCGGGCCGCCAGGCCGAGGTCGGCCTGCGTGACCGGCGTCTGGCCGCGCTGGTCCGTCGCTGCCAGGACCTGCCGGGCCAGGAGCTCTTCCAGTACGTCGGTCCGGACGGCCTGGCGCACGACGTGGGATCCGACGACGTGAACGACTACCTGCGCAGGATCTCGGGAGCCGACGTGAGCGCGAAGGACTTCCGGACATGGGCCGGCACGGTCCTCGCCTACCGGGCGCTCCGGGACGCCGAGCGTGCCACCGAGGCGCCCGCCGCGCGGCGCTCCGTCGTCGAGGCGGTGCGCCAGACCGCCGACCGGCTTGGCAACACGCCCGCGGTCGCCCGTCGGAGCTACGTCCATCCGGCCGTCCTCGAGGCATATGTCGACGGCGAGATCCCGCGACGACGCACGGCGGGCACGGGGGGTGGTGGCGAGGCAGGGTCAGCGGAGCCGGCCGGTCTGGCCGATCCGGTAGAGGAGGCCGAGGTGGTGGCGCTGCTCCGACGACGACTGCGAGAAGACCGACAGACCGATCGAGCTCGTCGGTCCCGCTAGGCGGGCCAGTCGGCACCGCGCAGGACGGCCCTTTCCGTCTGGTTCCGATCATGCGGAACCATTTCTCGTGGGCGAAACCAGCTGACGAACGCCTCTGGCCGATGTCTCGCCGGCCGGGCGGTCCTCGCAGCCGAAGTCCGGGACGGGCGTCAGGCGTCGATGCGGCGCGCGCCTGAGCGCAGGGCGAAACCGAACTCGACCCGGTCGGCTCCCGACGGCAGCGCCCAGATGCGCCCGCCCATCGCCCGCACGAGGCGTTCCGCCACGAACAGCCCGATGCCGGCTCCAGCCCGGCCCGCCTCGGTCGTGGGCGCGTCCGGTGACAGGGCGAACGGATCGCCCTCGCTGGTCGGCTGTCCACCGCGATGGACGATGCGCGCGGCGACCTCCGTCGGCGATCCGTTGACGATGACCTCGATCGGCTCGCCGGGCGCCCCATACCGCACGGCGTTGTCGAGCAGGTTGCGCAGGACGTGCATCACCAACACCTCATCGGCGGCCTCGGCCGCCGCGTCGCGCGTGCCGAGGAGGCGGACGCGGGCGCCGGGGTGGAGCGCGAGGGTCTGCTCGATCGCCCGTTCGACGAGATGGCCCAGCGCGACCGGCTCGCCGACCGGACGCACCCCATCGGGCTCCGAACGCGCCAGGACGACGAGGTCCTCGACCAGGCGATAGAGGCGACCCGCCTCTGAGCGGATGTCCGCCGCCACGGCTCGGCGCCTGGTGTCGGACAGGTCGCGCGTGGCGAGCAGCTGGGCGCCACCGTAGATGGTGGTGACCGGGGTCCGGAGCTCATGGGTCAGGATGTCCAGGAAGACCTCGTGACCGCCGCCTCCGGGCGAGTCGCCCTGTTCGGTCATCGAGGAACCCCCCTCTGGTGCTGTGGCAGGTGGCGGGCCATCTCGAACGCGCCTCGTCCGATCCGATCCACGCGCGCCACCCGTTCGCGCGGCTGCATGACTGAAGCGTGCGGCCAGGCCGGGTCCCTGACCGTCAGCGCCTGCAGTAGGGGCGTTACAGACGCGTCACGCCGGTTCCGCGCCCCACCGGCGCCGGGATCCGCGTATCCAAAAACGAGACGCCCCTCCGAGGGGACGTCTCGTTGCTCGCTCGAGCTCGATCAGGAGGGGCTTGCCGCCGGTGACGAGGAGTCGACCGGGGTCACCGGGCTGGACTCGGTCGACGGGACCGGTGCGATGGTCGGGGACTCGCTGCTGGACGACGAATTGCATGCGCCGACGAACAGCGCGGTGGCCACGATCAACATGGCAAGGACGGCTCTCATGACAGGATTCTCCTCGTGCGTGTGGGGTCATCCAAGGCTAGGTCGAGGGTCGTCTGACGAGTACTTCGGGAACCGGCGCGAGCGTTGCAGGACCCTCTAACCGACCGCTGCTCGACGACCAGGACGCGGCGAAGCCCCCGGATAGAAGGCCGGGGGCTTCGCCGCGTGGAAGAAGGGACTAGCGGGGGTCGGTCACGTCGTGCTGGACGTCCTGTCCGACTTCGCGGGCGGTGTCGCCGGCGTTGCCGAGGTCCTTGCGGATCTCGTCGCCCGCGTCGCCGATCTTGTCGGCCGGACCCTCGCTGCCGTCGCTCTCGCGCCAGGCCTGCTTGCTGTCCTTCTCGACGTCACGGTAGGTGCGCTTCACGTCATCCATCGGTCGGTTCTCCCAGGTCTCGGTCGCGACATTCGGTGCGCGACCCTTGATGCCACGGTAGGGGCGGTGACGTGCCACGCAGTCACCCGACTTCGGGGTCCCGCTATCAACCGCCTTGCAGGCGAGACGAGGCCGCCGACTTCTTGGCGGCTCGCGTCACACGATCGAGCAGGTTGAACCCGAGCATGGCGGCGGGCAGCAGGGCGGCCCCGACCAGGAAGCGGTTCGCGCCCCCGATGAGGAGGCCCATCGCGAACCCGAACGACAGCAACGATCCGGCGGCGAGCATCTCGTCGCTGCCGGCACTGATCTGGCGGTTCGCGTCCTCGAAGGCGGCACGGGTCGTGGCGGCCACCTCGGGGAGCCGCGCGACGGCATCCGCGGCAGTGTCCTTGACCGACTCGGCGGCGCCGGAGACGGTCTCGCCGACGGCGGCAAGCCTTCCGTCGTCGGCCGTGGTGCGGCTGGCGGTGGTCGGTCGATCGGATGTGGGCGTCGTCATCGGTCGTCTCCTTCAGTGGTCTGGGATGGGATGGCGGTGTCGTGGCCCGGACATGGCAACGGACGACCCGGGGAGGGGGCCCGGGTCGTCCGTGCGAGTCCTGGTGCGCCCCGTCACTGGCGCTCCAGGGGTACGAGTGCTTGTGATGTCGAGCGACAGCGTAGGTGTGCGTCCGGTGCAACAACGAAACGATGGTTCGCCAAGACATTGCAATTCCATCGCATCGGCCCTCGGCGTCGCTCGACGGTGGTGGAGCGTCGGTCCCCGGACCCCCAGTGGCACGGGGACCGACTCGATCCAGCATGCCGGGGCGCCTGTCGCGGACAGACCGGCGTCATGGTCGCTGGCGTTGCAGTCGCATGGCGTCCCGCCACATGAAAAGAGCCCTCATCCCGGTCGGGATGAGGGCTCCTGTCGAGCGAACTGAGGGTCAGACGGTGCTGCGCGACCGCGTCGTGATGAGGTTGACGAGCACGACGACGATGATCGCGCCGATCACCGCCACGACGATCGTGGTGATGTCGAGGGGCCCATCGAGCTTGACGTTGAACAGTGCGCTGGCGAGGAACCCGCCGACGAGGGCACCGACGATGCCGAGGACGATGTGGCCGATCACGCCGAGTCCTTCGTCGCCCTTGACGAGGAAGCCAGCCAGGTAGCCGGCGATGGCGCCGAGGACGATCCACGCGATGATGGTCATTGCGATTGCCTCCATCCATCCGGCCGCCGCGCGTCCGGGTCTGGGTTGAGCGGGTCGGTCCCGGAGCCCGGGACCCTGCAGCCACTGTCGCGTCCCCGGATCAGCGGCCGGACAACGTTCGCCACGCGCGCCATATCAATCGGATGTCAGCGTGGGCGGGTCCACGCTCGGACCTGCAATCAATCTGCGATGACCGGAGGAACGGCTCGCGCATGCGCGGGATGGGCCACGTTCGATGCTCGCGGAGACAGCCCCGCCAGCACGAAGGGACCTTATCGATGCTTCACGATCCCATCTCGCGCGTCGACCAGGGCCGGATCGCCGATCCGGCGGAGGGCGCGCGCGACGACCGCGCGATGTCCGTGCTCCAGTACGCGACGGCCGGTCTGGCCCTCGTGGTCGTGGCGATCCTCGCGGTCCTCCGCTGAGCCAGCTGCCCCCCGTCCGATCCGGGCCGGCGGCCGGCGGTCCGCGGGCACGCCTGTACGACGCCGATGGCCAGGACCGCGAGATCGACCTCGACGAGGCGTCTCCGGACCGGATCGGCGATCGTCAGCTGGTGTGGATCGACATCGACGGCCGCGAGCGAGCCGACCTCGACCGGATCGCGACCATCGTCGGTCTCGAGCCTCGCCTCGTCGCCAGGCTCGCCGATCCTCCGGAGCGCGCGGACTTCACCGCGTGGCCCGACCACATCCACCTCATCCTCGTGGCCCTCGAGCCCGCGTCCGACGATGGCGACGCGACGCGGCTCGAGCGCCGCCCGCTGGACCTCGTCGCAGGCCGGAACTGGGTCGTGACGGTCCATGACGGCCCGGTCCGCGCGTTCGCCCGGTTCGACGCCACGACCGAAGGCGAGACGACGCTCGGTGCGCTCGACGCCGCCGGCTTCCTGGCCGCGATCACGGACGAGGTCCTGGCCGATTACCTCGAGCTCGTCGAGGCGATGGAGCAGGAGATCGATGCCCTCGACGAGCGCGCCCTGCGCCGACCGCGGGGCACCGAGCTGCTCGTCGCGATCGTCGGGCTGCGTCGTCGGATCGGATACGTCCGACGGACCCTCGCCCCGCATCGGATCGCGTTCACGGCCCTCGCTCGGCCCGAGATGGAGCTGCACGACGAGCTCGGCAAGCCGTGGCCGGCGCTGACCGACCGGCTCGAGCGCGCACTCGACGCCGTCGAGAACCTGCGCGACCTGCTGCTCGGGACGTTCGACATCCACATGGGCAGGGCGGCCCAGGACGCGAACGAGGTCATGAAGGTCCTGACCATGCTGTCGGCCGTGCTGCTGCCCGCAGTCGTCCTGGCCGGCGTGATGGGGATGAACTTCCAGCCGCCCTTCTTCAGCAATCCCGACAACTTCTGGGTCGTGATCGGCGCGATGGTCGCGCTGGCCGTCGGGGTCCTGCTCGTGGCACGCTGGCGTCGCTGGCTCTGACCCTACTCGTGGAGGATGCGGATGGCGAAGCCGAACTCGGCCCCGCCGCTCTCCCGCGGGAGCGCCCAGATGCGGCCGCCCATGGCGGCGATCAGCCGGGCGCACACGAACAGCCCGATCCCGGCGCCGCCGGCTGTCCCGGCCGTGCCGGGGGAGCGGTAGAAGAGCTCGAACAGGCGACCGGCCTCGTCGGCGGGAAAGCCCGGGCCATCGTCGAGGATGCGGGTGACGACCTCGTCTTCGTGGGCGACCACGGCGACGGTCACCGTGCTGCCGGCGCCGCTGTACTTGGCGGCGTTGGACAGGAGGTTGCGGATGACCTGCTCGACGTAGGTCGGGTCCGCCGAGACGGTCGGGAGTCCCGGCATGATGTCGAGCGTGAACGTGACGCCAGGCCAGCGAATCTGCTCCGAGGTGACCACCCGTGGCACGAGCCGTTGGAAGAGCACCGGCTCGAGACCCATCTCGCCCGGCCCTTCGCCGAACCGGTTGAGCGCGACGACGTCCTCGACCAGCCGCTGGAGCCGCTCGGCCTCGGTGTGGATGTCCTGGAAGATCCCGCGCTTCGTCTCTTCGTCGAGCGTCGAGGCCTCCCGGGCCAGGAGCTTGGCGCCACCGAAGATGGTCGTCACCGGCGTCCGCAGCTCGTGCGACAGGATGCCGATGAACGTCTCGCGGACGGCCTCGCGGCGACGCGCCTCGGTCACGTCGCGCATCACCACGATGGTCTCGTCGCCGCTCGTGGCGTGTCCCAGCGAGTCGTTGACCGGGTAGGTCGAGATCTCGACCCATCGGTCCCGGTCGCGCCGGGTGGGCAGCTCGATCGGTCCGCCGGCCGACCGGAGGCGCGGCGCGGCACCGGTCGGGTCGTGGAGCTCGGCGAGGATGTCGGCGTACGACCGTTCGTCGACCTCCGGGAACAGGCGATGGGCGGCCGGGTTGGCGAGGCTGATGGTGCCGTCGGCCGCGCACACGATGACGGCCTCACCCATGGCGCTGATGACGGCATTGAGCTCCGCCGCCCGGGCATGCTCGGCCTGGGCGAGGCGCTGCAGCCGCACCTGGACCTCGATCCGCTCGCCGATGTCGCGCGCGATGGCGACGACCCCGCGCGTCCCGTCGGGCAGCTCGACCGGCCGGGCGACGAATTCGACCGAGATCGACCGATCGTCGCTGAGCCGGAGCTCGGTCAGGACCGTCTGGACATCCCGTTCGGGCGGCGAGGTCGCCTCCGCCGGACGGCTCAGGCGGGCGACGGTGGCCGGCCCAAGGAACTCGTCGAGTCGGCGGCCCACGAGCTCGTCGGCCGAGCGCTCGAACAGCTCGCACGCCCCGCGGTTGACGTCATGGATCGAACCGGTCTCGGGGTCGAAGACGAGGATCGCCTCGGCGATCGAATCGACGATGGTCTGGGCCAGCCCGGGATGAGGCAGTCGGTCGGGACGTGGGGCCCCTGCGGACCGCCCGACGGGCGGCGCTTCGGTCTCTGCGGGCGAAGTGGACTCTGGCACGGCTCCTCGATGCTTCTAGGCGGCCGTCCGCCGAGCACGCCGAAGGCCGGCCGAACCAACCCAGTGTGACCCGGTGCCTCCTTACGCGTGGCGCGCGGCCGCACGTGAGCGCCTTGCAACCGCATCGCAACTGCTGATCCGGCGGCGTGGCTATACTTCGGGACCCCCAGATCAACGACAAGCCACGTTGCGGAGTCCAGCACGTTGCACGTCGCGCCGGGCCACCTCAGGACGCTCAGTCAGGGCGGCCTCCACGTCCGATTCACCATCCTCGACTCGATGGCGTATGTCCTTGCCCAGACGCAGGCCGGCGGGTCGGCTGGGACGCCGCTCGAGCGACCGTGCACCGATGCTCATTGGGGCTTCGTCATCGACGGTGAGCTGACCTTCATCCGTGGCCGACGCCGTGAGACCATCCGGTCGGGCCAGGCCTTCCACGTGCCGGCCGGCGGCCCGTCACACCGGTTCGAGACCGCGGGCCGGGTGGCCCTCGCGGGCTTCGCGCCGGTCGACCCCGCCATCGACGTGAGCGACACCCGACTGACGGCCTCGGGGTTCACGGTGGTCGCCCGACGATCGGGCGGCGTCATCGTGCCGCCGGTCAGGCCGCTCGACGTGCCAGCGGGAGCGATCGACAGCGAGGCGTGGCAGATGTCGGGCCTCGTCATGAGCCGCGTCCGGATGGGCGAGCGGAGCGGCTATCGCTCCGGCTGGTGCGACGCTCCCCACTGGGGCCTGGTCATCTCCGGGAGCATGACCATCGAGTGGGAGCAGGATGTCGAGGTGGTCGCGGCGGGCGACGTCTTCCATTGCCCGGCCGGCCCGCCAGGTCACCGGATCGAGGCCGCCGACCCGGCCACCTTCATCGATCTCACGCCGATCGGCGCCTTCGGGAGCGGCTGCCGCCTGGCGGACTGGCGGCGTGCCGCCGGCGATTCGCCGGCTGTGGCCGAGCACGGGATCGCGGTCACGGCCCTCGGCTGAGCCGGGCCGGCGTCACCCGGCCGCCGCCATCGCGCGAATCGGGGAGCGACTCACCGTAGGACTCGACCTCCTCCTCGTCGGGGGTCTCGATGGCGGCCGGGTCCTGGGCCACCGGCACCGCACGGGCCTGCAGGCGACTGAGGACGATCTCGATGGACGCCGCGACCGGCACCGCGAGGAACGCGCCGACCAGGCCGCCGGCCGCGCCGCCGACCAGGAGGCTGAGCAGGACGAGGAGCGGTGAGATGCCGATCGTGTTGCGCATGACGACCGGCACCAGGACGCTGCCCTCGAGCAGCTGCAGGACGATATAGACGCCGGCGACCACGACGGCCAGCTGCGGTGACACGGTGGTCGCGACGAGGATCGCGGGGATGGCGCCGAGCAGCGGTCCCGACGATCGGGATGGCTTCGGTCAGCGCCGCGATCATGCCGAGCAGCAGCGCCCCGGGCAGCCCGAGGAGGGTGTAGGCGATGCCGGTCGCGAGGCCCATCGTGCCCATCAGGATGAGCTGCCCGCGGACCCACAGCCCGAGCCGCGTCTCGATCTCGTTCCA
The DNA here is from genome assembly GCA_963813225.1 of uncultured Chloroflexia bacterium. GTDB lineage: Bacteria > Chloroflexota > Limnocylindria > Limnocylindrales > CSP1-4 > SPCO01. The sequence goes on from CAWEYB010000001.1 coordinate 1,426,599, forward strand.
GGCCTCGCGCGCGCCGGCGCGCCCGTCGGCCGGCACGTATGCCAGCAGGTAACGCTGGAGCCTGGCGTGCTCGACGAGCCAGAAGAAGACGATCGTCAGGAGGGTGGTCACGGTGATGGCGGCGGTCGCCGCGATGGTCCCGACCTGGACGACCTCGTTCGGGTCGGGCGGCTTGACCGCGGTGGCGTCCCTGGCCGAGTCCACGAGCGCGATGATCGACCGCGACAGCGCGCCCGGCCGCAGGGTGGAGGCCCACTGCTGCGTGTGATCGAAGAAGGCGGGCAGTCGCGCCATGACCGTCTGGCCCTGGCCGATCGCGGCCGGGACCACGATGAGGGCGAGGCCGATGACGGTCACGAAGAACGTCAGGTAGACGATCAGGATCGTCGCCCCGCGCCCGAGCGGCAGCCGGTCGCGGATCCCTCCGACGAACGGCTCGAGCGCGGATCCGAGGAGGATCGCGATGAACAGGAGCAGGAGGACGTGGGCAGCGGCGACGCCTAGGGCGATAAGGCCCACGACCAGCGCGACGCCGGCTGCCAGGCCCATGCCGCGGACCGTCCAGGGGATCACATCAGCGCGCATGCGGCGACCTACGCGCCCGCGGTCGGCGACGGGGCGGGGGCAGTGCCGTGCGGATGCGGCGGCTTCGGGTGCTTGTCCTTCACCGGCCGGTGGGGACCGTGATGCGTCGCCCTGCCCACGGACGAGGAGCACGAGCCGGCGATCGAGCCACCCCACGACGACTGGCCCCAGAAGTAGGCCGTCCGCGAGTCGTACTGCCCGAGCGTGCCGGGACCGCGTCGCGCGCGACGCATCCAGTCCGCGTCAGCCACGTCCCACGCGCTCGGCCCGAGCTCGGCCTTGACCAGGTCGACGCGATAGCCGCCGCAGGCCTGGCTGTAGAGCAGGCCGGGCGGATCGATCTGGTGCGCCGCCCCCGGCTGGGTGCCGGCGATGAACAGGGCCGTCGTGCGCGCCCTGGTCCACGGTCCCGGCGCACCACCGGTCCACGCGTCGATGGTGGCGCGGACAAGACCCGGCGGCTGGTGGAACGCGGTCACCGGCCAGCCGCTGGTGTAGTCGCGCACGAACGCGCGCCACAGGGGAGCGGCCGCGGTGAGCGACGTGGCAGGCGTCTTGGCTCGGGGGTTCGAGTGGTCGCTGTTGCCCATCCAGATGCCGACGACGAGACCCGGATGGTCGCCGTCGGCCGGCGGCGCCAGGTAGCCGTACGTCGCCAGGTCGCGCGCCTCGTTCGCCGTCCCGGTCTTGACCGCAGCCGGCCGATAGGCGCCGCCCTTGCCGTTGTGGAGCGCGAGCTTTGCCGCCCAGATCGGGTTCTGCTTCTTGTCGGTGTTGCCGGCCAGGATGTCGGTGACCTGGTAGGCGGCCTGCGGCGAGACGGCCTGCGTGCCGGTCGGATCCGGCGCCTTCCAGACGACCGAGCCGTCCGGACCCTTGATCTCGAGGATCATCTGCGGCGGCAGCCGGTCGCCACCGTTTGCCAGCCCGCCGTAGGCCGAGGTGAGGTCGAGCGGCCGCACCTCGACCGTCCCGATCGCGCCGGCAAGTCCGGCCTGCAGGTACGCCTGCCGGCCCCCGGTGAACCGGATGCCGAGTGCCTCGGCCGTCTTGTCGACCTGGCTGTTGCCGACCCGCTGGAGGGCCCGGATGGCCGGGATGTTGAGCGAGTACTGGAGGGCCTTGCGGACGAGGACCGGGCCGCGCTCGAGCTGGTCGGCGTCCCGCGGCACCCAGTCCTGCCGCGCATCGAACTTGGTCGTGACGTCGAGCAGCAGGCTGCCCGGCGTCAGCTTGTGGCTGTCGAACGCGCTGGCGTACAGGATCGGCTTCCACGCCGATCCCGGCTGCCGGGAACCATCGCCGGCGACGTCGAACTTGGGCTGGAACTTGGCGCTGGCGAGGTCGTCGCGGGCGTAGCCGGCGCTGCCGGCGTAGGCGAGGACGTCGCCGGTCGTGTAATCCATCGCGACCAGCGCGCCGTCGTGCAGGTCCTTCCCGCGCAGGGCACGGATCCACGGCAGGTCGCTCGCCGGGATCTTGAGGCTCTTGAGCAGGGCGGCGCCCTTCGCCCGCGACAGGTTGGGTGCGATGGCGGCGGCGGCCAGCCACTTCTCGGCGAGCTGCTGCGCCTTCCAGTCGAGGGTCGTGATGACCGTGTAGCCCCCGGTCTCGACGGCGTTCGCGCCCTGGTCGCCGAGGATCCCGTCGAGCTGCGTCTTGACCTGCCAGGTGAACTGCGCGGCGCGCAGCGTCCGCGGCTGGTCGCCGGCGAGGATGACCGGCGTTGCGAGCTGCGCCTGCAGCTGGTTCGGCGACAGCGTGGTCCAGCGGGCGCCCGAGGCCAGGCCACCGAGGACCCAGTCCGCACGGACGACCGGCGGGCTGTTTGCCGGGACGACCAGCCGGCCCTTGCTGTCCTTCTTGGCGTAGCGGTACGGGTCGAGGGTGGTCGGCGACTTCGGCAGGCCGGCCAGCAGGGCGGCCTGCATGGGCGTCAGCTTGGACAGGTCGCTGACGCCGAAGTAGACCTCGGCCGCGGCTGCGATCCCGTACGCGCCGTGGCCGTAGAAGATCTCGTTGAGATAGGCCGTGATGATCCGATCCTTGCCGAGCTCGCCCGGGAACGCGTCGGACAGGCGCATCGACTGGATGATCTCCTTGGCCTTGCGCAGGTAGACGTCGGCACCCGGCGCGGTCGCGTCCGACGGCAGCAGCCGGGCCCGGACGAGCTGCTGGGTGATGGTCGAGGCGCCACGCTCGCTGTCGCCATTGGCGTCCTGGGCCGCGGCAGCGGCGATGGCCGCCGCGTCGAACCCGCTGTTCTCCCAGAACGTGCGGTCCTCGGCGGTCGTCGTCGCATCGAGGACGAGCCGCGGGACCTCGTCGAAGGCCACCACCCGCCGGTCCTCGACGCCGAACTCCCCGAGCTTGACCTTGCCAGTCCGGTCATAGATCGTCGTCGGCTCGGCGAAGGTCAGGGTCTCGAGTCGGGCAGGGTCGGGCAGCCCGACCGACAGCACGCTGACGAGGGCGTTGAACACCAGCAGGGCCACGATCGCGCTGGCGACGGCTGTCGCTCCGATGCCGAGCACGATGAACATCACGATCCGGCTGAACCCGCCGCGCGGCGGCTGGCGCGCGGCGACGCGGCCCGCATACCGGAGGGCGTGGATGTGGCTGGCATCGCGCCCCACGGCCGAGCGACCGGCACGCACGGGCACGGTGTGGTCGGACCTCATGTCGTCATGGTCGGTCCCGATCCATCAAGCGCCGTATGGTAGGGATGACGGCCGTCTTGCAGTCTCGTGTCACGCAGCCGCGTGGCGCGTGCAACGGGCGTCGGGCCGACGATGACGGTCCAACCGGCACACGGAGGTCGTTCATGTCCGTGCGGACCACCACGCGCACCATCCCGGCGCCGACCGCGACCATCGTCCCGGCCACGGACCTCGGCAACGTCGAGGTCGCCAAGGCGGGGAACCTCTACCTGCTGACCGACCAGCGCGGCGACATCCGGATCGATGGCCGCGGGCTCGGCCTGTACGACCTGGACACGCGGATCCTGTGCACCTCGATCCTGCGCCTCAACGGCTCGCCGCTGACGCTCCTGCGTGGACCACATCAGTCCGATGGCGCGGACATCATCCAGCTGACCAACCCCGAGCTGCGCCGCAACCCGGATGACAAGAGAGCGGTCGAATCGAGCCTCGCCCGACGCGACCTGAGTCTGACCAGGGCGCGCCACATCGATGGCGACCTGCGCGAGCTGGTCACCGTCGTCAACTACTCGGCCACCGTCGAGCACCTCGAGATCCAGCTCGGGATCGGCGTCGACATGGCCGACATCTTCGAGGTCCGCGGCTACCCGCGGGCGGCGCGCGGGACCCTTCTGCCGATCGTGCTCGACGGTGACCGCGCCACGTTCGCCTATGACGGGGTCGACGGGTTGCGCCGGACGACGACCATCGTCGCCGGCGGTGCGACGCTCGAGCCGGTCGACGACGGCGAGACGTGGCCGGCGGCGACGGTCCTCGCGACCTGGCGCCTGTCGCTCCAGCCGGGGGCCCGCCAGACGGTCGGCTGGCACGTATCGGCCAGCGTGGGTGACGATGGGACGCCTGCCCGGGCGCCGGCCGCGGCGCGTGGTGGAAAGGCCGCGTCGCCGGCGCGCATGCGGTCGTCCGAGGCGAACCGACCGACCGTTCGACGCCCCACGGATCCAGTCCGACCACGAGCTGCTCGACCGGACGCTGGTCCGCTCGCTGGCCGACCTGGCCACGCTCCGCAACGACGGCCCGGGTCCGGGCGAGTCGTATCTCGCGGCCGGCATCCCCTGGTTCGCGACGCTGTTCGGGCGCGACAGCCTGATCGCCTCGCTCGAGACCGTCGCGTTCATGCCGAGCCTCGCGATCGCGACGCTCGAGGTGCTGGCCAGGCTCCAGGCCACGCGCAACGACCCGTGGCACGACGCGGAGCCGGGCAAGATCCTCCACGAGATGCGGACCGGCGAGATGGCGCGGGCCGGCGAGACGCCGCATGACGCCTACTACGGGAGCATCGATTCGACGCCGCTGTGGCTGATCCTGCTGGCCGAGACGCATGCCTGGACCGGCGACGACGCCCTCCTCGACCGGCTCTGGCCGAATGCGCTCGCGGCGCTCGGCTGGATCGAGGAGTCCGGCGACCTCGATGGCGACGGCTTCGTCGAATACCAGCGCCGCTCCAAGCTCGGCCTGCTCAACCAGGGCTGGAAGGACTCGGGCGACTCGGTCCGCCACCTCGACGGCCGGCCGGCGGTCGGACCGATCGCCCTGGCCGAGGTCCAGGGCTACGTCTTCGCCGCATACCGCTCGATGGCGCGCCTCGCCCGCCATCGCCGCGACCTGCCGCTGGCGGAACGGCTCGACGTTGCCGCCGTGAAGCTACAGAGCCAGTTCGAGGAGGCCTTCTGGCTACCCGATGCGCGCTTCTACGCGATGGCCCTCGACGGTGACAAGCGCCAGGTCGCGAGCATCACGTCGAACCCCGGCCAGGCGTTGTGGACCGGCATCGTCTCGGCGGAACGAGCGCCGATCGTGGCCGAGCGCCTGCTCGCGCCCGACATGTTCTCGGGCTGGGGGATCCGCACGTTCGCGGCCGGCCAGGCGGGCTACAACCCGGTCGGCTACCACACCGGGTCGATCTGGCCGCACGACAACGCCCTCATCGCGGCCGGTCTCAAGGCCAGCGGCGCGGCCGACAGCGCGAACCTGCTGGCCGGGCGGCTGATCGAATCGGCGCAGTGGTTCCCGGACCTGCGTCTGCCCGAGCTGTTCTGCGGCTTCGCGCGCGAGGATGTCGGGGCGCCTGTGGCCTATCCGGTCGCGTGCTCGCCCCAGGCGTGGTCTGCGGCGGCCCCGTTCTACCTGCTCCACACGATGCTCGGGCTGAGGGCCAACGCCTCGGCCCGACGGCTCGAGCTGCTCCGCCCCACGCTCCCCGAATGGCTCGGCAAGCTGACCATCACGGGACTGCCGGTCGGCGACGACTCGGTCGACCTGCTCGTTCATCGCTGGCGCGGCCGGACGAGCGCGGAGCTGCTGGGCCGGCGCGGCTCGATCGAGGTCATCATCCACGTGTGAGTGATCGACCGGGGCGGTCAGCTCCCGGCGATCCGCAGGAGCTCGCCGTTTCCCAGGCTCGTGGCGTAGACCGAGCCGTCCTCGGCTTCGCCGATGGAGCTCACGCTTCGGCCCATGTCCGTCACCAGGACCGGTTCGCGCCGCCCGTCGCCCGCGGGATCGATGACCCACAGGTGGTCCGAGCAGTCATCGCCGAACAGGTAGCCGCCGTCGAGCGAGCGGTCGGCCGGATGACGGACCACCACGCCGCCGATGACCGCGCAGCCCTGGTCATGGCCGTACTCGGCGACCGGCGGAGTCAGCCCGGTCTCGTCGCAGCCCTGTGGGCGGGTCGTAGCAGTGGAAGCCTTCGGTCCGGTTCCAGCCGAAGTCCAGCCCGCCGACACCGGCCCGCGCGACGTCGATCTCCTCCCACGCGTCCTGGCCGACGTCACCGATCCACAGGTCGCCCGTCTGCCGGTCGAAGCGGAAGCGCCACGGGTTGCGCAGGCCGGAGAGCCAGATCTCGGGCTTGGCTCCGGCGGTCCCGACGAACGGGTTGTCCGCGGGGATCCCGTACGGAGCCCCGGCCGCCGCGCCGCCGTCGACGTCGATGCGCAGGATCTTGGCCAACAGGGTGTCGAGCCGCTGACCGTTGCCCTGGGGGTCGCCCTCGGAGCCGCCGTCGCCGAGCGCGATGTACAGGTCGCCGTCCGGTCCGAACCCGAGCCCACCGCCGTTGTGGTTGGCGAACGGCTGGTCCACGTGGAGCAGGATCGATTCGCTGTCTGGGTCGGCGACGTCCGGGTCGGTGGCGCTGACCCGGAAGGATGAGACGACCGTGTTGCCGTCGCGGTCGGTGTAGTCGACGAAGAAGCGCGGGTCGGTGGGGTAATCCGGGTGGAAGGCGAGGCCGAGCAGCCCCCGCTCCCCACCGCTCGTGATCCGACCGCCGATGTCGAGGAACGGGCGCTCGACCAGCGCGCCGTCCCGCACGATCCGGATCTTCCCGCCCTGCTCGACGACGAACAGCCGCCCGCTCCCATCGCCCGCGTTCGCGACATCGACCGGCGCCGACAGACCGGTCACCGCGACCGACACCGTGACCTTGACCGCATGCGGGTCGAACGCGCCGGCGGCCGAGCCGGTCGGGGTCGAGGCACTGGCCGAAGCCGAGGTCGACGCGCGGGCGGTCGCCGCCGCGGGCGTCTCGATCGGTGGTGAGCCGGTGAGCGTCGGGAGCGTGGATGCCGTGGGCGAGCAGGCCGTCAGGCTCAGGATGACGACCACGAAGGCGGCGGCCCGCATCCGCGACATCGGCCGATGCTAGCCGGGATCGCCATCGAGCGTCCCACGCGCTTCCGCGCTGCTACCCTGCGCTCGGGAAGGGGCCACGATGCTCGATCGCCTGATCTCCGGAGCGGGGGCTCTCGCCGACGCCGCCGACCGGTCGGTCCGCTCGATCGTGAGCGGCCCGCGCCGTGGGTTCGGAACGACCCGACCGGGCTCCGCCCTGGTGGCCGCGGTGCTGGTCGGCCTGGCCGCCCTGCTCGTGGCGGCCGGCATCGAGGCCACCGATCCGTCCATCCCGGTCCATCTCGCGGCTCACGACGTGGCGGTCGGGCGGACGCTGCCGGACCGGACGTACGCGACGATCAGCGGGGCGCTCGACACGATCTACGTCGAGACGTACGTCGACGCGAACGGCAACGACACCGAGGACAGCTCCGAAAGCGGTGTGGCGTGGTTCTACTGGCTGGTCGACCCGACCGACCGGACCGGGGTGACCATCCGATCGACGCGGCCTCCCGCGGAGGTCCTGACCTGGCAGGGACGCGGGATCGCACGTACCGACCCCGGCTATCTGACCGAGGACTACCCGGCCTTCCAGGATGAGGTGGACCACAGCGGGATCACGGTCGCTCCGGACACGCTCATCGATGCGTCGGCGGGCGCAGCCGGGCCGGTGACGACCGTCGACCCCGGGGGCTCCATCCCGACGACCGGCCGGCCCGTCTCGCTGTCGGGATCTCGGCTGAGCGAGTACCTCGGCGTGTGCCCGGTCGACACGAACCACGACGGGGAGTGCGACGAGCTGGAGCAGAAGGCGTTCGAGATCATCGTCTACGACCGCGCGACCAAACGTGGGGTGCCCGTTCTCGTGCACGACCGGCCCGAATTCGTCGATGCGACGATGACCGGCCTGCTCCGCCGCGAGGAACGGACCGTCGATGACGCGGAATCGGTCGATGGGTTCGACTTCGGCGCGCTCGACCTGCAGGTCTCCGACCGGTACGTCCTCGACGAGCCGTCCGGCGCGGGTGCGGCCCCGTTGGCGTTCGTGCTCGCCGCGGCGCTCGCCGCCGTAGCGCTCGTGATCGTCATCGGGCTGGCCGGGGGCTACCTCGTGTATCGCCGTTCAGCGGCCCTGCCGGCGGCTCAGACGACCCTGGCGGCCGGCGAGCGGATCCCTCTTCGAATCACGGGCGTGGTCGAGACCCCGACCGGCCGGCTCCATGTGCGAGAAGCGCCGGGCGGATTGGTTCGGTTCGTCCTTGGGCGTGAGATCGCGCCGGTGGCGCCCGAGATGCCCGAGGATCCGCACGCGGCCGACGCACCGGAGGTGCCCGAGAGCCCGGGCGTCGCCGACCCGTCCGACTCGCCCGGACCAGTCGATGCCGCCGAGCCACCGGACGGACCGTCGTCGATCCCGCCGCACACGCCGCCAGCCACGACCGTCGTCATCGAGCGGACCGGCTATCCGCACGGTCTCGAGCTCGGTCGCGGTCAGCTGGCGGCGCTGTCGATCGGCGAGGTGATGCCATTGCGCGGTCCGCGGCCGGCGATCAGGGTCGAGGCGGTGACCGGTCCGCTCCTGCTGTCATTCGATACCGACGTGGAGCGCGACCGCGCCGCCGCCGAGCTGCTCGGCGAGGCCGGTCTCGGGCTCGATGGTCACCGCCCGATGGACAGCTGAAGGGGAGCGTCATGAACGCCTGGGAATCGACAGACCTGGTCGCTGCGCAGGGCGCCGCGGGCACGCGGTACCACGAGTTCCTGCGGGTCCCGGACCTGTCGGGCGGGATCTACGTGCTCGAGGCCGGCGCGATCGACCTTCAGTCGCCCCACACCGAGGACGAGCTGTACTACGTGCTCGCCGGCCGCGGCCTGGTCACGGTCGGTGGGGAGGTCACGGCCGATCGTGCCCGGCTCGGTCATCTTCGTCGGCGCCACCGTGCCGCATCGCTTCCACGACATCGCCCAGCGGCTCGAGCTCCTCGTGGTCTTCGGCCCGGCCGAGGGCGATCGCGAGCGGCCCGCTGACTGAGCGTCCGTCGGGAGCCGTGCCCGCGCGGTCAGGCGTCGCGGACCCGGGCGACCGCGTCGGTCAGCGCCAGGGCCAGCTCGGGCCCGCGTCCCGACTCGTCGTGCCGGAAGAAAACGTACACGTCGTCGCCCGCGGTCAGGAACGGCTCGAGCCGCGATGCCCAGGCGTCGATCTCCGCGCCGGTGTAGTCGTTCCGTCGGAGACGCAGGTACAGGAATGAGCCCGTTCGCCGGATGGTCGGGGGTTCGGCGTCCTCGGGCAGCTCGGTCGAGCACAGCGCGGCACCGACCCGGGCGAGCGCCTGGAACGTCTCGTCGACGTGCCACGACGGATCCTGGAACTCGAGGGTGAGCGGCAGGTCGGACGGCCACGCACCGAGCAGACCGGCGAGCTTGGCGTCGTCCCGCTTCACGCCGTCGGGGACTCGGAACAGGATGGTCCCGAGCCGCTCCCCGAATGCACGGTACGGACCGGTCAGCCACGCGACGCTCTCGGCGGGGTCGACCTGGAGCGAGCGGAACGACCCGCCGCGCTGAGCCTTGACCGAGAAGCGGAAGTCGGGCGGCGTTGCGGCCACCCAGGCAGCGACCTTCGGTCCCGTCGGCGATGCGTAGTAGGTGTTGTTCAGCTCGACGGCGTCGAGCCGACCGGCGTAGTGGGCGAGGTAACCGGACGCGCCCGTGCCATGCGGGTAGAAGCGCGGCACCCAGCCGGGGTAGGAGAACCCGCTCGTGCCGGCATACAGGCGGCCCGGCACCGATCGGTCAGCGGTCGGCGGTCGAGCTCGGCGCCTCGGCCATCTCGGGGACGCAGGCGGCTGCTTCGCCACGGCCCGGTCCAGCCTGCCGTGCGACGCCGGTCATCGCCCGCTCGAGCGTCTCGAGGTCGCCGGCATCGACGACTGCCAGGAAGTGCTCGCTGATCCCGCGCAGATGGGTCCGCGAGGCAGCGCGCAGGCGGGCGAGGCCGCGCTCGGTCAGGACCGCCTCGGCGCCACGGGCGTCGGCCAGGCAGGCGCTCCGCTCCACAAGGCCGTCGCTCACCAGGCGGTCGATCAGCCGCGTGACGCCGCTCTTGCTGAGGAGGACCTCCTCCGCCAGCTGGCCCATCCGGATCCGGCGTTGCGGCGACTGGGCGATGGTCACAAGGGCGTCGTACTCGGCGAACGACACGTCGTGCTCGGCGCGCAGCTCCTCATCGAGACGGCGCGACACCCGTGCATGCGCGAGCAGGAACGCTCGCCACGGCGCAAGCCGAGGGTCGCGCGCCGTCAGCGGTCGCCGGGCGGTCGGTTCGTGGATGGCCATCGCAACGATGCTAACACCTCGCGACGGGGAACGGGACCGATTTGTTGACGACGCAACGAGATAGAGACGTCGGCTGCGCGGTCACCGGCGGGCGTGCACGGTGCCCGTTCCTCAGGCCGCGTCGATCCGGTACAGCGTCCCGCCCAGGTCGAGCACGTACAGCTCGCCGTGCTCGTCCTGGCCGAACGAGCTGATGTTGAATCCGGTCGACAGGAGGAGGGATTTGCTCGCCGGCGCCACGGCGGTGCGCGAGATCGTCCAGATCATCCCCGAGCAGTAATCGCCGAACACATAGCGGCCGTACAGCGCGTGGACGGCCGTCCCGCGGTAGGCATACCCGCCCGTCACCGCGCAGCCCTCGGCGTGGGTGTACTCGACGACGGGGAACTTGAGGTGGGCCGTGTTGCAGCCCGTTGCCGGGTTGTAGCAGTGCCGGCCCTCCATGATCCGCCAGCCGTAGTCGACCCCCTTGCCGCCGCTCGTGCTCTTGGTCGACACGATCGACCGGTCGATCTCCTCGTACTTGGCCTGGCCGACATCCCCGATCCACATGTCGCCGGTCACCTTGTCGAACGACCAGCCCCATGGGTTGCGCAGCCCGCGTCCCCAGATCTCGTTGAGCCCGGCCCGCCCGACGTACGGGTTCGACGCCGGGATCTTGTAGTTCCGGCTGCCGACCGAACCGTTGACGTTGATGCGCAGCATCTTGCCAAGAAGCGAGTTGAGGTTCTGCGCGCGGTTGCCCGGGTCACCTGCGCTCCCGCCGTCGCCCGTCCCGATGTACAGGTCGCCATCGCGACCGAAGGCCATCCGGCCGCCGTTGTGGTTGGTGTACGGGTGGGCGATGGTGATGATCCGCTTGGCTCCCACCCGCGTCGCGACGTCGGGGTTGGTGGGAGAGCGGTGGTACTCGCTGATGGCGATGGCACCGTCGCCACGTCGCGTGAAGTACAGGAAGAAGCGACCGTTGGTCTTGTAGTTCGGGTGGAACGCGATGCCCAGCAGTCCACGCTCGCCACCGGTCGACAGCAGGTCGGCGATGTTGATGAACGGGGTCGGCAGCAGGACGCCGTTCTTGACCACGCGGACCTTGCCGCCCTGCTGGACGACGAACAGCCGGTTCGAACCATCGCCGGCGTTGACCACCTGCACCGGCGAAGAGAGCCCGGAGACCACCGTGGTGAGCTTGACCGATGCCGCGCCCGTCACCCCAGCGGGAGCGAGGGTCAGCAGGAGGACCGCGATGGTCAGGGCGCCGGCGAGCCGGCGCGGGAGCGCGCGATGTCGGGTCTGCATCGGCCGATGATGGCCCTCGGGCCATCGCCTCGCAAGGCGGACCATCCGGCCATGGCGGCGGCTATCCTGTCGTCGATGCTGACGACCGACCGCCGTTTCGGCGCCCAGAGCATGACCGCGCCACTGCGCGAGGTGCTCGTCAAGCGGCCCGGTCCGGCGTTCGGCGCCGCCTTCGACGACCCGGCCCACGGCTTCCTCCACCCGGTCGATCTGGACATCGCGCGGCGCGAGCACGATGCCTTCGTCGAGCTTCTGGCCGGCACGGGGCCGACGGTCCACGTCCTTGACACCGAGATCGCCTCACCGGACCTCGTCTACACGTTCGATCCGCTGCTGGTGACCGATCGCGGCGCCATCCCGCTCCGACCGGGCAAGCCGAACCGGGCTCCCGAGCCGGCCGCCATCGAGGCCTGGACGACCGCCGCCGGGATCCCGACGGTCGGGCGGATCGACGCACCGGGCACCGTCGAGGGAGGAGACACGTTCTGGCTTCGGCCGGACCTGTTGTGCATCGGCCGGACGCTGCGCACGAACCAGGCCGGGGCGCTCCAGCTTGCGGCCCTGGTCGGCGGGGACGTTCGGATCTTCGACGTCCCGTACTGGCGCGGTCCCGCCGAGCTGATCCACCTGCTGTCGGTCATCTCGCCGGTCGCCGACGACCTCGCCGTCGTGTACCTGCCGCTGCTGCCGGTCGGGCTGTGGGCGCTGCTCGGCGAGCTCGGGATCCGGCTGATCGAGGTCCCCGATGAGGAGTTCCCGACCCTCGGCTGCAACGTCCTGGCGGTGCGGCCAGGGGTCGTCATCCTGGCCGAGGGCAATCCGCGGACGGCCGCTGCCCTCGCAGCGGCCGGCTGCGACGTCCACACGTACCCTGCCAGCGAGATCGGCGTCAACGGCTCGGGCGGGCCGACCTGCATGACCCGGCCGATCCTCCGTGACTGATACCCGGGCGCCCGCTGTCGACCGTGACCGGCTCGTCGCGGATCTGACGGCGCTCGTCCGGATCCCGAGCATCACCGGTTCGGAGGAGGCCGTGATGGCCTGGGCCGCGGACGTGCTGCGTGAGCTCGGGCTGGCCGTCGAGGTCCTGGCGCCGTCGCTCGAGACGATCCGCGCGGACGCGGACTGGCCCGGCGAGGAGATGGCGCGGACCGCGCTCCCGGTCGTGATCGGTCGCGCCGGCCGGCCGGGCGGGCGGCGGCTCGTGCTGTCGGGGCACCTCGATGTCGTCCCGCCCGGCGACCCGGCGACCTGGACGGCCGATCCGTGGGGCGCGGAGGTCCGGGACGGAGCGCTGTATGGCCGCGGCGCATGCGACATGAAGGGCGGCGTGGCGTCGATCCTGGCCGCGGTCCGGGCGCTCGGGACGGCCGGTGACCTGGATCGGCTGGCTGGTGAGCTGGTCGTCGCCCTCGTGCCGTCCGAAGAGGACGGCGGGCAGGGGACGCTGGCCGCGATCCGCGCCGGCGTTTCCGGTGACATGGCGATCATCACCGAGCCCTCGAACCTCGACGTCGTCGTCGCGCACGCCGGCGCGATCACCTTCCGGCTGACCGTCCCCGGGCGGGCAGCTCACGCCTCTCAGCGGCGGGAAGGTGTCTCGGCACTCGACAAGCTGTTCGTGCTCAGCCGGGCGCTCGAGGCCGACGAGGCGCGTCGGAACGACGCCGAGACCGATCCGTTGATGACGGTGATGGGGCTGCCGTACCCGACGATCATCGGCATCGTCGAGGGCGGGGAGTGGGCATCGACCGTGCTCGACCGGGTCACCGCCGACGGACGCTATGGCGTGCGCCTCGGCCAGTCGCCCGCCGAGGCCGAGACCGAGCTGCGTGCGGTCGTCGCCGCGGCATGCGCGGACGACGACTTCCTGCGCGACCATCCCGCCACGGTCGAGATCACCGGCGGCCGGTTCGGCTCGGCCCGCGTCGCATCCGACCATGCCCTGCCGGTGTCGCTCGCCGCGACCATCGAAGCCGTCACCGGCCATCGGCCGACCATGTTGGGCGAGCCCTACGGCGCCGACATGCGCCTGTTCGTCAACGTCGCCGACACGCCGTGCGTGATCTTCGGACCAGGCGACGTGCGCGTTGCGCACAGCGCTGACGAGAACGTGTCACTGGCCGAGGTCGAAGAGTGCGCGCGCGTGCTTGGCGGCCTGGGTGATCCGCGAGATCGGCGCCGGCTAGGGTCAGGCGATCGGGATCAGCACGGCCTGGTCGGCGGCGACCTCGACGAACCGGCACATGGCATCGACCATCTGCATCTGCTCCGGTGTCCGGCAGCCCGCCTCGAGGAGGGTCGGGGAGGCGACGAGCAGGGCGAGGCTCTTCGCCCGCGAGATCGCGACGTTGAGCCGATTGCGCGAGTAGAGGAAGCCCATGTCACGCGGCGCGTCTTCGCGACTCGAGCTCGCCATCGAGTAGATCGCCACGACGCCCTCGCGTCCCTGGAACTTGTCGACCGTCCCGACGTTGCCGCGCCGTCCGATCGTCCGCTGAAGGGCCGCCTGGATCTCGGCGACCTGCGCGTTGTACGGCGCGACGACGATGACGTCGTCGACCGTGATCGGCCTGTGCCGCCCGTCCTTGTCCTGCCAGCTCATCCCGAGCAGGCGGGCGACCGCCGTCGCGACGACCTCGGCCTCCTCGCGCGAGCGTGCCCCGTTGCCGGTGTGGGGCGTCGGCAGCCAGCGGATCCCGGCCCCGGACAGGACGGTATCGTCGCCGTCGACGCGCCGAAGCTCGGTGCCCGGATACGTGTCGAGCAGGCCGCCATAGAACGCTGGTGAGATGAAGGCGTTGACCGCCGGGTGCATCCGGCGGGATGTCTCGAGGAACAGGCCGCGTTCGCGGGGGATGGTCGTCGCGTCCCCGACGAGATGCTCGAGCGACGACGCGGCGGCATCGCCCGGATGGACGCCCTGGGTCACCATCGGGAGCTGGTTCTGATCGCCGATCAGGACGATGGACCGAGCGCACGATCCGATCGCCACCGCGTTGGCGAGCGACATCTGGCTGGCCTCGTCGACGAACAGGACGTCGAAGGCGCCGTCGAACTCGGGTCGCGCGAACAGCCAGCCGGTCCCGGCCACGACGTCGACGGCGTCGGCGGCGAGTGCGGCGCTGACGTCATCGTTCCCGTTCGCCCGGGACACACCCGCGATCGGGCTCACATCCGCGTCCGCCTTCTGGAGGATCCGGACCGTCACATGCTCCTCGTTGGCCGCCCGAACCAGCTCCTCGAGAAGGTTGCTGATGGTCTTGTGCGACTGCGCCGTGACCGCGACACGGCGTCCCGCATCGACGAGGTCGAGGATCATCCGAGCGCCGGCATACGTCTTGCCCGTGCCGGGTGGCCCCTGGATCGGCAGGGTCCCGGCCGCGAGCTCGAGCGCAAGCCGTCGCGCCGCCAGGACGACGTCCTCGCCCGGCTCGACGAGCGGGGCGCCCAGACGACCAGCACGGCGCGGCGGGAGTCGGAGGAGCATGTCCCGCACTGCCCGATACCGGCCGTCGCCGTCGATGCCGCTGGCGATGACCGAATCGGCGACGCGGAGCATCGCCTGCTTCTGGGGGCCGCTCGTGAGCGGGGCAGGCCCGATGAGGGCACGCGGATGCGGCCACGCCGAGTTGCGCGATCGCTTGAGCTCGATCAGCCCGACGGCGTCATCGATCGACACGATGGTACCCGCCGCCTTGCCGGTCCCAATGGAAAAGACCTCGTCCCCCGGATCGAAGCCGTGGTCCTGTGGCTCGAACCGGTAGCGGCGGTGGAGCATGACGCCCTGCCCGTCGAACTCGTCGACGAAGGTGAGGCCGGCCAATGCGTCGCGTTCGAGGACGAGCTGTTCGATCGTCAGGTCGTCCTTGAGCTCGAACCAGCGCCACCACTGCGACTTCTCCTCGCGGCGGTGCCAATCGAGGAGGTCGGCGAGCAGCCGGCGGCCTTCTGCCGCTGGGGAGTCGTCTTCCGCGGGAAGGTCCGCCGTCAGCCCGGTGACCCGTCTCTCGACCGCCTCGATCCATTCCGTGACGGAGGCCGGTTCCGTCGCAGCAGCCACCACCGGTCGCGTCCAGTCGAGCTCGGGCCAGCGGAGAACGGCCTCGGCGCGGCGCTGCTCGAGCCAGCCGCGCAGGAGCCAGGTCGAGACGCAGTCGTCGCGGTTGTACGCGGCGATCCCGTCGAGGATGGTCTGGTCGCCGTTCTTCAGCCACGTCTCGAATGCGACCACGCTGAAACCCGCCTCGGTGACCGGTCCTTCGCGCTTCGGCATGTAGAACTTCTCGATCTGCTTGAGCGAGTAGGACTCGACCGAGGCACGGACACCCTGGCGAACGGCGTTGAGCAGGTCCACCAGGACGTCGCCTCGGAGCAGCCGGTCGACCTCGTCGACGCACGTCCCGTGTCTCTGCATGAGCCGCTTGATCGCGCCCGCCTCGTAGCCGCCGTAGTGATAGACGTGCATCTCCGGATGCGCGTCGAGGCGGTCGATGACGAGGTGGATGAACCGCTCGAACGCCGCCTTTTCCGCCTCCTGCGAGGTCGCCCAGATGTCGAGGTATCTCGGCTCGCCGTCGACGTCCTCGACCACTCCGAGCAGATATTCGAGCCCGACCTCGGTCGCCCACGGGTCGGCCTCGATGTCGAAGAAGAGGTCCCAGGGAGACGGCTCGGGAAGGACTCGCAGACCGCGACCAGCGTCGTCCGGATCGGGCGGGATCAGCTCGAAGACTCGCTCGTGCGTCTCGCGCTCGTGGAGCTGCAGCCTCGATTGCTCGCGGATGCGCGTCAGCTGCGGAGCGGCGATCCCGTCGACCGGCTGACCCATTGGCAGGACGGCCAGACCGGCCAGCGTCGAGATGCCCGCCGCGGTGAGACGTTCCGTGTCGAGACGACGCATGCCCGCGACGATGGACAGATGGTCATCGTCGCGACGTCGCTGGATGCACATCGGGTACCAGGTGCACACGCGGCAGTGGTCGACCGGATCGGGGTAGGTGCCCGTCGGGCCGTCGACCAGACCCCGCGACATGCGCTCGTCGAAGCGGTCGCGGACGAACCGGAAGTAGGCCGAGAAGTCGTCGGTCCGGTAGCTGTGCTGCGCCCGATCGCCGGTGATGACCGTGAGCCATTCCGGGGCGATCCCCTGCAGGCCCTCGAGCAGGTCGGCGTAGACGCACATCTGGAGGATCGCGCCGCCCTTCACCGACCGAGCGAGTTTCGTGTCGGCGATGTCGTAGCTCCAATCGCCGAGCACCGGGCTCGGGCGGTCAGACCGCTTGAACAGGAAGTCCGCGTGACCGCGCCACCGACCGTCGAAGAACGTCGCCTGGAAGATGACGTCGATGCCCGCTCGCATCGCCTCGAGCGTCGCGGCCTGGGCGCGACGGAGGTCAGCGGGCGTCTTGAGGCCGTCCTTGGGGATCTCGACGATCGTCCGGCCCTCCGCGGCGAGCGAGGCGAGATAGGCCGCCTCGTGGAGGTCACCCTTCTCCTGGATGAGGGCGATGGTCGGGTCGTCGCGCCGGATGGGCTTGTCCCAGAGGCCTTCCACCCGCCCGAGCTCGAGCGTGGCGAGGTGGTCGCAGGCGAGATAGCCGACGAGGTCCGTGGCACTGACGATCAGGGTTCCATCGGGGGCGATCTGCACCGTTCAACCGTACCAGCGGACCGTGACAGCTCGCCTGTCGCGGCGCCGCGATAGCATCCGCTCGTGAGCGTGCAGCGTCGCGACGCCGAGGGGCGGCGACAGGTCGGACCGAGCTGGGAGAGCCTCGTCGAGCGGCAGATCCGCGAGGCGATGGCCGACGGCGCCTTCGACGACCTGCCCTATCGCGGCGAGCCCCTGCCGATCGAGGACGACAGCGCGGCGGGCGAGTGGGCGATGGCCCACCGGATGCTCAAGAGCGCGGGCGCGGCGCCGCCCTGGATCGAGGCCGACAAGGAGGCGCGCCGGCTGCTGGCGGAGATCGAGCACCTGGTCGGGCGGGCGCCGACGATGTCGGGCTTCGGTCGGCGCCGCGCGCGGCGCGAGCTCGCGCACCTCGTCGAGGCGGCGAACGGGGCCATCGCCCGGGTCAACAGCGAGGCGCCGACCGATCGCCAGCACCGTCGGCCGCTCGATCCCGCGGCCGAGGCGGCGCGGCTCGAGGCCGCTTTCGAGGACCGACGGCGTGACCCGAGCTAGGGCTCGTCGTCCCGCAATCGCGAGTAGGTGACGAGGTCGTGGTACGCGCCGGCCCGGAACTGCGAGCCGCGGGCCACGCCCTCGCGGACGTAGCCGGCCTTCTCGAGCGACCGCTGCTCGGCGATGTTCTCGACGTCGGTCGAGGCCTCGATCCGGTTGACCCGCGTGTTGGCGAACAGGTACGCGGCGAGGAGGCGCTGGGCCTCGCTGCCGTAGCCGTGGCCGCGCGCCTCGGGGATCAGCGCGATCCCGACGTTCCAGGCGCTCGGATTCCGGGTTCGGGCCGTAGCCCACCCGATGCCAGCCGACCGTCCCGATCGGCCGGTCGTCGGCGACCAGCTCGACGATGAGCTGTCCGTTGTGCTCGTTGCGCAGCGGCCCACGCGCGAGCGCGTCGCGATCGACCGGGTCGCGCTCGACGCCGAAGTCGTTGAACTCGCCGATGTTCGACCGGATCCCGGTCCCAGGCATCGAGCAGGTCGGCGTCGTCGAGGGTCACGTCGCGCAGCCGGACGCGCGCGCCCTCCGCTCACGCGAAGAGGGCCTCGACGGCCGCCGCGAAGACCGCCGTGTGGCGGTCGACGTCGGCCTCGGTGGTGGCCGGCGACATCAGCGCCATGTTGTGGAAGGGTGTCATCAGGACCCGCCGGTTCATCGCCCACAGGTGCAGGAACCGCTCGAGCTCCGGGATCCGCGTTCGCCCATTGCTCGGCGCCGGTCCGCGGCGGGTCGCGCCATGAAATGGTACTCGGCGCGTGCCCCCAGCCTCGTCACGTGCCACGGGACGGCGCGCGCCCGCGAGCACCTCGTTGACGCCACTCTCCCAGCGCTCCGCGAGCGCGATCATCCGCGCGAACGCCTCGTCGGTGAGGACCTCGCCGAGCGTCGCCCGGACGGCCGCCAGCGACAGGGCGTAGCCGGCCAGCGTCCCGCCGATCCCGCCGACGTCGGAGTCGTCGACCGCGATCGATCCGGCGATCCGCTCGGCGACCTCGGGGCTGAAGCCGTAGGCCGCGGCCGGCAGGCCGCCGCCGATCGTCTTGCCGATGACCAGCACGTCGGGCTCGAGCCGCCACGCTCCGGTCGCTCCGCCCGGGCCGGCGCAGATCGTGTGCGTCTCGTCGATGATCAGGAGCGTCCCGGTCCGTCGCGGTGAGCTCGCGGACCGCGTCGAGGTAGCCGGGCTCGGGCAGCACGATCCCGACGTTCGTCAGCGCGGGCTCGAACAGGACGGCCGCCACGTCGCCGTCGGCCAGCGCCGCGAGCGAGACCGTCGACGTCGTTGAACTCGACCACGCGGGTCGTCTCGGCGACGTCGACCTGCGGCCCGACCGAGCCGCGGACGGGCACCACGGACCCGTCGGGACCGAGCATCGCGATCGCCTCGTCCACCGAGCCGTGGTAGCAGTGGTCGTGGACCACGACCTTGGAACGACCGGTGATGTGCCGCGCGAGCCGGAGCACCCAGCGATTGGCATCGCTGGCCGACAGGGCGAACTGCCAGGCGCCGACGCCGAACCGACGGGTCAGCTCCT
This sequence comes from uncultured Chloroflexia bacterium, assembly GCA_963813225.1. GTDB lineage: Bacteria > Chloroflexota > Limnocylindria > Limnocylindrales > CSP1-4 > SPCO01. The sequence goes on from CAWEYB010000001.1 coordinate 1,445,882, forward strand.
CGCCGACCCACGCGGCGTCCTCGGTCGGCAGCATGTGGGTGATCCCGCGCCGCATCTGGCGCTCGACCGCGGCGATCGTCGGCGCCGGCCCGTGGCCGGCCATCGCGCCCGTGTCGCCGAGGCACAGGTCGACGTAGTCGTGGCCGTCGACGCAGCGGAAATGCGCCCCGGACGCTGCCTCGACGTACGGCGGGAACGGGCTGGCCCACTTGACCATCCAGGGCATCGGGACGCCCTCGAGGAGCGACTGCCGCGCCGGACTCGTGAAGCGACGCGGAGCGTGGATGCTCGTCGACGAAGCGGGACGTCTCGGCGGCCATGAGGCGGGCGAGACGGTCGCGGTCGAGTCGGGCGGGGCGGGCGCGGTCACCGCGTCAGGATGGCGCCTCCGCGACGTGCCGGCGCGTGCATCTCGCGGCACGCGACGCGGAGACACCGCGACGCCGGTCCACGGGAGGGGTGGACCGGCGTTCGGCGGCGGGATGGTCGGCCGGTGCGACCGTCGGGTCAGTGGACCCGGCGGACGAACCCGCAGATGTGACAGGTGGCCAGCCCGGTCTCGGGATCGATCTCGAGGAAGCTGGGGCAGCCGTTGGTGCTGCAGAAGAGGCGGCCGGTGCCGCTTGCCGCGGTCGTGCGGCGACGCATCCGGCGCATCGGCCGATGCACGTCCGGTGACGGACGTCGTGGTGGAACGATTCATCATGGTGTTCTTGTGTCGTGCTTTCTGGCGCGCCGTCATCGCGGTTCGGGCGATCGGCTGCGCGGCCGGGTGTCTGAAGTGTCTGCGCGCCGGGCCGGGAGCGCGTATCTGGCGCTCTAACCGGGTCGTCGCGTCGGACTGGTTACTCGTGCAGTATCGTTCGCGCGGCCCGATCCGTCAAATCGCCGATGGTCCGGGGTGAGCGGGTTATCGGCGATGATTGCGGTCTCTTCACCGAACGTTGGTTGATTCGAACCCTGTCGGCGCGTCAGACTCCGCGCCGTCGGCGCGCGGAGGGAGCGCGTGCGACCGGCTGTCCCCAAGCAGCCGCCAATCTGATCAATATCTCCAGGAGGTGGCTTGTGTCGGTGGTGTCAAGGACCGTGGACACGTCGGTCCCGCGTGGCGCGTTTCGGACTCGTGGCGTCGATGCTGGGGCTGGTCGTGCTGTCGGCCGCACCGGCCGCAATGGCCGCCTCACCGCTCACGATCACGACCCCGTTCCCCGCGATCGCGGTCGCGCCCGGCGCGAACCCGAGCTTCGACGTCACGATCACGACCGCCACAGCCCGGTCGCGTCGCCCTGACGGTCGGCAAGGTGCCCGACGGCTGGACAGCGGTCCTGCGCGGCGGCGGCTTCACCGTCGACGGCGTGGAGTCGGACGGCACGACGCCGGTCAAGCTCACGCTCAACGTCACGATCCCGGCCGACGCAGCCGCCAGCACGCAGCAGATCGACGTCAGAGGCGTGACCACGGGCGGCGCGACGGCGACCATGACGACCAACATCCGCGTCTCGCCCAACGCGGCCGGCAACGTCACGCTCACGACCGACACGCCCCAGCTCAAGGGCTCGACCGACACGACGTTCACGTTCGCGCTGACCCTCAACAACAACACCTCCGAGCGACCTGCCGTTCAGCGTGGCCGCCACCGGGCCGGACGGCTGGACCGTCACCGGCGAGATCGGCTCGACGGCCAACGCCGCCAGCGTCGTGGTCACCGCAGGCAGCACCTCGTCGGTGTCGGTCACGGCCAAGGCGCCGACCGGCGCAACGGCCGGCGACTATCCGATCGCGGTCGATGTGACCAGCGGCAGCGAGAAGGCCCACGCCGACCTCCAGGTCACGATCACCGGTAGCTACAGCCTCGCGATGTCGACCCCGAGCGGCGTCCTGAGCATGAATGGGTCCGCCGGCACGGCGACCGACCTGACGCTGACCTTGACCAACAGCGGCACGGCCGACATCCCGGGCGTGGCGATGACCGCGAGCGCCCCGACCGGCTGGGTCGTCACGTTCGATCCGACCCCGGTCGATGTGCCCGCCGGCCAGACCGTCCAGGTCGTCGCCCACGTCACGCCGTCGTCGGACGCCATCACCGGCGACTACGTGGCGACCATGACGGGGACCTCGTCGCTGGCGACCGCCAAGACCGATATCCGGGTCACGGTCCAGACGTCGTCGCTGTGGGGCGTCATCGGGATCGGTCTGATCGCTGGTCATCCTGCTCGGTCTGTGGCTGGTCTTCCGACGCTTCGGACGGCGATGAGCGAGGTCGTCGCAGCCACCGAGCCTGGACCGGCTGCCGCGGCGCCGGTCGTCGAGCCGGCGGCGATCGATCCCGGACCGGCCGGAGCCGGTCATCCGGACCCGCCGCCTGACCAAGAAATACGGCGAGCTGACAGCGGTCAGCAAGCTCGACCTGGCGGTCTACCCGGGCGAGATCTTCGGCCTGCTCGGGCAGAACGGCGCCGGCAAGACGACGACCATCCTGATGCTGCTCGGCCTGTCCGAGCCGACATCGGGTGAGGCCAACGTGATGGGCCTCGACCCGGCCTGGGAGCCGCGCGAGGTCAAGCGCCGGGTCGGCTACCTGCCCGACGCTGTCGGCTTCTACGAAGACCTGACCGGCCGGGAGAACCTGCGCTACACGGCCCGCCTCAACGGGCTGCCGCGCGACGAGGCCGAGGCGGCCATCGACGAGGTCCTCGAGCAGGTCGGGCTGACCGAGCGGGCGAACGACCCGGTCGAGCAGTACTCGCGCGGCATGCGTCAGCGGCTCGGCATCGCCGACGCGCTGGTCAAGTCACCGGACCTGCTGATCCTCGACGAGCCGACGACCTCGATCGACCCGCTCGGCGTCATCGAGATCCTCGATCTCCTGCGCAGGCTCGTCGACGAGCGTGGCCTGGCGATCATGCTGTCGAGCCACCTGCTCAGCCAGGTCCAGTCGGTCTGCGACCGGATCGGGATCTTCGCCGCCGGCCGCCTGATCGGCGTCGGCACGGTGGACGAGCTGGCCAGGCAGTTCGGTGACGGGACCGCGGTCATCGAGGTCGGCCTCGAGCTGCCGAGCCAGTCCGACGTCGACCGCGCGGCGACGGCGCTGCGCGCGATCCCCGCGGTCGCCTCCGTCGAGCCGGCCGGCCTGGGCAACGGCACGTGGCGAGTCCACGTCCGGCCGGCGAGCGCGGAGGGACGCGTCCGGCAGGACATCCTGGTCGCCGCCGTCGAGCACGAGCTCCGCCTGACCGCGATCCGACCGATCGTCCCGTCTCTCGACGAGATCTACCGCCACGCGGTCGAGCGGCCGATCCCCAAGCGCACCGGCGTCAAGCGCCGGGGGACCGGCCGGCCGACCGGCCAAAGAGGCCCGAAGGCGAGAAGAGCCCGAGGCGAAACGAGGCCCGAATGAGCGCGACCACCGTTCCCAGCGACGCCCCCGTCCCAGCCGAGACGGCACCGAAGCCGCGCCGCGAGCTGCGCGTGCCGCACGGCGGCTGGCGCGTCATCGCGGCCAAGGAGCTCGGCGACGACCTCCTGAGCGTCCGGTTCATCGTCCTGCTGATCGTGCTCGGCCTGGCGGCGATGGTCCCGCTGTATGCCGCGGCCGACCAGATCCGCGCCCACGCCACCGACGCGAGCGGCACCCCGGCCATCTTCCTGGCCCTGTTCATCCTCTCGTCGCCCGACTACACGTTCCTGCAGGTCGCCTCGTTCGTGTCGATCGTGGCGCCGCTGCTCGGCCTCGCCTTCGCGTTCGACGCCATCAACGGCGAGCGGTGCCGAGGGGACGCTGCCGCGGCTCCTCGCCCAGCCGATCTATCGCGACGACGTCATCAACGGCAAGTTCGCGGCGGGCCTGGCGGTCATCGGGATCGTCCTGGTGCGGTCATCGGGATCATCGCCGGGTTCGGCATCTTCCGGCTCGGGATCGTCCCGGCGCCCGAGGAGATCCTCCGCCTCGTGTCGTGGATCCTGGTCACCTTCGTCTACGTCGGCCTGTGGCTCGCATTCGGGCTGCTGTTGTCGGTCCTGTTCCGGCGGGCGGCCACGTCGGCCCTCATCGGGTTCGGCGTCTGGTTCCTGTTCACGACGTTCGGTTCGTTCATCCTCGACGCGATCGGCAACGCGGTCTCGCCGCTGACCGGATCGACCACGAGCGAGCTGATCGGCCAGGCGCAGACCCAGCAGTTCATCTCGCGGCTGCTCCCGGGCCAGCTCTATTCCGAGGTCACCTCGGTCCTGCTCAACCCGACGAACAACCCGCAGGCGACCCTGCCGGGTTCGCTCGGCCAGGCCCAGCAGGCCCAGCAGCAGATCCCGACACTGCTGGCGTTCGACCAGAGCGTGCTGCTCGTGTGGCCGCAGGTGGTCGTCCTCGTCGCGATGACCGTCGCCTGCTTCGCTCTGGCGTACGTCGCGTTCATGAGGCAAGAAGTTCGGGCGTAGGACACCGGCCGCGCGCAGGGACGCCCAGGCGTTCGTTGCCGGGGTCGCTCTGTCGCTCACGCACCTCGGGGTGCGCTCGCTCCTTCGCTCGCCCGGCGCCTTCGCCTGAACGCCCCTGCGCGCGGCTCGGCGGTTCGCCGTGCGGGTCAGGTCTCGCGGACGACGACGCTGATGATCTCGTCTCCGTACCGGTCGAGCTTCATCGGGCCGACGCCGGGCACGCGGCGGAGCTCGGCGATCGAGCGCGGGCGTCGCGCGGCGATGGCCTCGATGGTCGAGTCGTGGAAGACGATGAACGGCGCGACCGCGTCGGCGCGGGCACGGGCCGTGCGCCAGGCACGGAGCGCATTGGACAGCGGTGACCGGTCGGACGGGTCCACCTTCGGGGCTCGTTCGCGCGGAGCGTGACCCGGTCCGACGGCCACGATGGGCCGGGTACGGGTCGCGGCACGAGCCCATCGAGGAAACGCGAGCGGTTGCGCCGGCCCTCACGGCCGGACGTGCCCGTCCGGCTCGTCGCCCACGACAGCCACAGGGAGCGCCGCGCCCGGGTGATCCCGACGTAGAGCAGCCGGCGCTCCTCGGCGAGCTCGGCGGGCTCGGTCGACTGGCGGATGGGCAGCGTGCCCTCCTCGAGCGCGGGCAGGAACACCGCGTCCCATTCGAGACCCTTGGCGCGGTGGTACGTCAGCAGCTCGACCCCCGCCGCCTCGCCACCGGCCTCCACCGCGCGTCCGCCGCTCGACTTCGGCGAGGAACGCCGGGATGCCGGCGGTCGGATCCGTCCGGACCAGCTCCTCGGCCAGCTCGAGCAGCGTGACGACCGCGGCGTGTCGAGCGGCCCCGGTCTCGCTCTCGGGGACGGTGTCGCGCCGGACGCCGAGCTCGCGCTCGAAGGCATCGGCCAGGAGCGCGGGAAGGGTGGCGCCCTCCTCGTCGAGCCGTTTGCCCAGGCCCGCCGCGATCCGCACGGCACGCCGGACCTCCGGCCGAGCGAAGAACCGCTCGCCGCGGACATGGAATGCGATCCCCGCGCGTCCGAACGCGTCCTCGAGCGCGGGGAGCTGCGCATTGGTCCGGACGAGGATCGCCATCGAGCCGTGGGGCGTGCCGTTCCGCGTCAGGGCCCGGATCGCCTCGATGATCCCGTCGAGCTCGGCGTCGTCGGTCGCGAATCCGCCGATCTCGGGCGCCGGACCGGATGCGTGACTCGCGATCAGCCGCTTGGGCGGTCGTGGGGCCGTCCCCGGGAGCCGTTCGTCGACGGCGACGCGTCCCGCAGCGAGGACCGTGTTCGCCAGCGCCAGCACCTCGGGCGTCGAGCGGTAGTTGGTCTCGAGCCGGACGATCCGCGCGCCCGGGTACCGCTCGGCGAAGCCGATCAGGTAGTCGCTCGTCGCCCCGGTGAACGTGTAGATCGTCTGGTCCTCGTCGCCGACCACGGCCAGGTCATCGCGCCCACCCAGCCACGCATCGAGGAGCGCGGCCTGGAGCGGGTTGGTGTCCTGGAACTCGTCGACCGAGAACCAGCGATAGCGGTCGCGCACCTCGGCGGCGATCGTCGCGTCGGTCTCGATCAGCCCGATCGTCAGCTCGAGCATGTCCTCGAAGTCGATCCGTCCGGCGCGCGCCTTGCGGTTCTCGTAGTCGCGATACAGCCGGGCCATGAGGTCGGGCGGGAGCGGCGCATCGCGGTCTTCGGCGATGGCGCGTATCTCGTAGTCGGCCGGCCGGATCCGCCGAGCCTTGGCCCATTCGATCTCGCCCGCCAGGTCGCGCACCGCGAGGTAGCGGTAGCCGCCGGGCAGGCCGGCGGCCAGCGGAGCGAGGATCGGCGCCTTCGAATCGAGGATCGCCGGCGGCTCCGTGCCGTGGACGCGCGGCCAGAAATGGCGGAGCTGGCGGAGGGCTGCCGCGTGGAACGTGGACGCCGCCACGCCCGGTTCACCGAGCGCGGCAAGGCGGCGGACCATCTCGGTCGCGGCCTTGTCGGTGAACGTGACGACCAGCACGTCCCGTGGCCGCACGACGCCCGTGGCGATGGCATACGCGACCCGTCGCGAGATGACCCGGGTCTTGCCGCTTCCCGCGCCGGCGAGGATGCACAGCGGACCGGACGTGATCGCGACCGCCTCGCGTTGCGCCGGATCGAGGTCGGCGAGAAGCGTATCGGGGTCCGCGGTCAGCACCGGCCCATCGTAGCCGGGACGCCTGCACCGCCGGTCATCCGAGAGCGGTGGGGTAGGCTCGGGCGATGGAGCTTCGCGGCAACCAGGTCACCCTCCGACCGACCGCGCCGGCCGATGCGCCGGTCCTCGCCGCGATCCTGTCCGAGCCCGAGGTCGCGCGCTGGTGGGGCGACTTCGACATCGACCGCGTCGTCGCGGAGCTGATCGTCGGCGACCCCGAGGAGATCCCGTTCGTCATCGAGCACGCCGGCGAGGTCATCGGCTACATCCAGGCCGTCGAGGAGAACGAGCCCGATTTCCGGAGCGCCGGGATCGACCTCTTCCTGCGGACGGACGCCCAGGGTCGCGGTCTCGGCCCGGACGCGATCCGGACGCTGGCCGCCCACCTCATCGACGAGCGTGGCCATCACCGCCTGACGATCGACCCGGCGGCCGACAACACGCATGCCATCGCGGCCTACGCCAAGGTCGGCTTCCGGCCAGTCGGCCGGCATGCGCCAGTACCAGCGTCTGCGTGACGGACGGTGGGTCGATGCCCTGCTGATGGACCTCCTGGCCGACGAACTGGTCCGCTGAACGGGGCTCGCGCGCACCGAATGGGCTTGTCATGCGCGTCGCGGTCGCTAGGATGGGGCTCGGCCCGAGGGCCGCGGACGTTCCGCTCCAGGTCCGCACAGGGAGGCACACGTCACATGACCGACCAGACACCCCCGGATCCGACGACGCCGCCATCGGTGGAGCCCGCGGCCGCGCCGCCTCCGGCACCCGCCGCGCCGGCGCCAGCCGCTCCGGCTCCCGCTCCCGCCGCCGCTCCGACGAGCTGGACTCCACCGGCGTCGGCTGCTGCGGGCGCGGCTGCCCGCCCGACCGGGGTCACCATCCTCGCCGTCCTGGCGGCGATCGGTGGCGTGTTCGCGCTTCTCGGTGGCTTCGTCATCTTCCTCGGCGGGACCGTCATCTTCGGTGGACTCGGCGCGATCCTCGGCCTCGCGTTCCTCGCCTATGCCGCATTGATCATCGCCTTCGCATATGGCGCCTGGACGCTCCAGCCGTGGGCTTGGGCACTCGGCGTCGCGGGTGCCGCGTTCGGCATCGTGCTGGCGGTGCTCAACATCCTCGGCGGGTCGTCGATCGTCAGCCAGATCATCGGCATCGCCATCGACGGCGGGATCATCTATTACCTCAACCAGCCCGGGATCCGCGCCGTCTTCGGTCGCGCCTGATCGGTCGACCGGCGGGTCACTCGTGATCCGCCGGATCTCCCTCTAGCGGGGGTCGGCGTCGGGTCCTGGTGCAGGCCCGACCGTCAGCCGGGCTCCTCGTCGCTCTCGGAGTCCTTCTTCCAGCCGAGATGCTTGCGGAAGGTCCCGACCGAGGCCACGTGGTAGCTGGCCGTCTCGTCGTAGGCGGGGAGTGACTCCAGGTCGGCGCTTCGTCAGCCGGCTGCTCACCTCGGTCGTGGTCAGGCTCGTCGACGTCGTCCGACGCGAGCATGACGTCGCGATGTCCAGCGCGGAGCTCCACGCGCAGCCCGTGGAAGATGTCGTCGGCGTCGGACCCGAGGATCTCGCGAACCTCGCCCACGGTCTGGCCGTCACTCGAGACGACTGGCGTCGCGTAGACGACCGAACGCCACGCGATGGGCTGGCTGTCAGGCATGGGCGAACTCCTTGGCTGCCGACTGGTGAGGCCTCAATCCTAGCCCGCCGGTCAGAATGGCGGCCACGGGATGGCCGGCCAGTCCGGGGACGGGTAGGGGAATCGCCGGGCGGCCAGGAGCGCGTCGACGCGGCGGGTCGTGGCCCTGACCTCGAGGCGTGACAGGAGCTGGCGGAGCGTCTCCCCGAGATCCGCGTCGAGGCCGGCCCGGACCCGCTCCAGCCCGTCGATCTCGTCCTGCTCGAGAGCCCGTCCGCGCCAGCCCCACAGGACGGTCCGCAGCTTCGGGACGGGCGAGAAGGTGACGCCGTGGTCGACGCCGTACACGTGCCGTGCCGCCGTCGACGGGCAGGATGTGGCCGCCCTTGCGGTCGGTGTTGTTCATCACCGCGTCGAGCACGGCCATCCGGCGAAGGCGCGGGTCGTCGTCGACCACCATCGCCACGACGTCCACGTCCGGGTCGGCCTCGACGAACGCCTGGACCATCCCTTCGCCGAACGGCCCGTCGCGCAGGATCGTCGGCGGCACGATGCCCCAGCCGCTCGCCTCGGACACGTGCCAGGCCGCCACCTCGCGGCGCGCCAGGGTCCCGTCGGGAAAGTCGTCGAGCGGGACGCTCGCCGAGGGTCGGCTTGTAGATCGCGTCGAGCACGAGGACGGGTTCGGGATCGGGGCAGATCCGGGTCACGGTGACGAGCATGGCGTTGTTCGACGAGGCGACGATCCGCCCGATGATCTCGATCTCGCCTTCGCGCAGCGCCTCGAGCGCCGTCCCGCGGTCGATCACGGCCGGCCGCGGTCAGTTGACGTAGTGGCCGTTGCGACGCGGGCAGATGTGGCCCTGCGGGTCGAGCGGCGCACCGCACAGCGGGCAGGGCGGCCGGCCGGCGCGCGATGACGCGCGAGGCGCGGGTCACGAACGACCGGGCGGCGTCGGCGGTGATCCGGACGCGGAGCAGGTCCGGGCCGTCCTCGTCCTCGTCGTCATCCTCGTCCGGATCGATCGGCTCGCCGTCCTCGGACTGGGCGCGCGCCTCGACCAGCACCCGCTCCGCCTCGCCGTCCCAGCCGAGGGTCAGTGAACCCGCGCGGAACGCCTCGTTGAGCGGCTCGTCGAGCGGTCCCGTGTCGTCGCCGGCGGCCTTCGCGGCAGCCGCAGCGGCCGCCACGCCACGTCGCTCGAGCTCGGACAGCAGCTCACCGAGCCGGTCGGCGAGGACCGCGACCTGGACCTTCTCGAGCACGATGCTGACCACGCGCGGGCCGTCGCGGGCCTGGAGGAAGAAGGTCCGGTCACCCGGGCGACCGACCGTTCCGGCCACGAATCGCTCCGGCGGGTCGAACAGGTAGCGGCGTCGTGCCATGTCCTGACTCTATACCAATTCCACGCGTGTCCGCCCTAAGGCCTCATCGACCCCGAAATAAGGTCGAGTGACCCCGCCGAATACACCGAACGCTCGATGTCCGAGGGGCGCCCTTACGACCAGCATGCGGATATCGACCGCAACCCCGCCGGTCGGACGAGAACGAAGGTCGGTGAACGAGATGACCCGGTACGAGAGGAGACACTTCTTCGAGAGACTCGTCCAGCTTCGGGCGCTGTATCGCCTGCGCGGCGCCGACGACTCGGTCGCCGAGCTGTCCATGGACGCGGCGATCGCATACGCCGAATGCCTGCTGGCGGACGAGCCCGGCCTCGCCGAGAGCCTTGATCCGGACCGGTCCGAGCGCCTCGGATCCGTGCCACCGGAAAGCGTCAGCTGACCGACACGTTGACGGTATGCCAGCCACGCGCCCCGTCGGGTGCAGGCGGCGACGGCTGCTCCGGCTGGACCGCGCCCGTGCCGTCGGTAGCGCGGACCTGGATCGTGTGGCCGCCCGGCTGAGCCGCCCAGTCGTACACCCACTGGACCCAGGTCGCGTTCGAGATCGGGGTGGACAGCCGGGCGTCCTGCCACAGGCCGTCGACCGACACCTCGACCCGAGAGATGCCGCGGTCCGGTGCCCAGGCGATCCCGGCGATATGGACCTGGCCGGCCTGTGCGCCGCTGCGCGGCGTATCGATCCGCGACTGCGTCAGGATCGGGGCCTCCTTCGACCAGCCGAGCGGCACCCAATATCCGTCGAACGACTCGAGCGTCGTCAGCTCGAGCTCGGCCAGCCACTTCGTGGCCGACACGTAGCCGTACAGCCCGGGCACGATCAGGCGCGCCGGGTAGCCGTGGTTCGGCGGCAGCTGGACGTCGTTCATCTTCAGCGCGATCATCGGCTCACGCGCCGGGTCCATGACCCACGCGGTCGGCATCCCGGCGGTGAAGCCGTCCACGGACCGCCCGACGAGCTGCGTCGCCGCGGTCTGGACGCCGGCCATGTCGAGGACGTCGCGCAGGCGGACGCCGGTCCACTTGGCGTTGCCGACGAGGGTGCCGCCGACCTCGTTGCTGACGCACGAGATCGTGACGTACTGCTCGAACATCGGCAGGGCGATGAGCTGCTCCCAGGTCAAAGTCGTCTCGCGGTCGACGAGCCCGTGGATCTTGAGCGTCCAGGAATCGGTATCGACGACCGGTGTCAGGAGCGCCGTGTCGATCCGATAGAACCGATCGTTCGGCATGACGATGGGGGTCAGGTCGGGGATCGTCGTGGACAGGTCCTCGGTCGCGTCAAGCGCGGGCACGGTCACCGAGGCGGGCGGGATGGGGGGCCCGCTGCTGACAGGAGCGACGCGCTGGCGATCGAGGAGCGAGCGCCCGAGGTAGCCCGCGGCCACGGCCGCGACACCGACGGAACCGGCCCGGATCATGAACGATCGGCGCGACCAGTCGGGCATCGTGGCGCCACGCCGGCCGGTCGCCACGCGCCTGGCCGATCCATCGAGCAGCCACGACAGGACCCACAGCCCGACGCCGACCGAGATCGCCGCCGAGGCCGCGGCGACGCCAGAGCTCGCCAGTGGATCGTCGAGCGACGCGAAGAAGCCGATGACACCGAAAAGCACGAAGACGACCGCCGCGATCTCGAAGCGACGCCGCGCGAGCAACCCGAGACCGGCGCCGATGACGAGCGAGATCGCGACGATGATGAGCTCGAATGCGAGCTTGTCGTTGGTGCCGAACAGCGAGACGGCGATGTCCTTCGCGCCCGGCGGCTGATGGTCGATGAGCCACTGTCCGACCGCCGCGACGAGCGACGTCGCCCCGGGCAGGAGACCTGCCAGCAGCTCGGACACGCCGAGCGCGGCAGCGACCGCGGCGACACCGGCGACGGCCGCGGCACGTATCGAATCGCCTGGTCGCTTCGAGAGGTTGCTGAGGTGCCGGGCGTGACGACCTGACTGTGGTGCTCACGCAGGCATCATCGCGGCTCGGTGTGACGTTCGCATGTCAACCGTCTGCATCCGTCCCGCGCTGCGACGTCATGCGAGCCCAGGCGCGTCCGTCGCGTCGCTCGACCCGGATCGGCAGGCCGAAGGCCCGGCTCAGGACGTCGTCCCGAAGGACCGCGGCGAGCGGCCCGGCCGTCACGACCCGGCCGTCGGCGAGGACGAGGCCATGCGTGAAGCCTGACGGGATCTCCTCGACGTGATGCGACACCAGCACGATGGCACGCGGGCGCTCGGCGGCGGCCAGGGCGGCGAGGTCGGCGAGCAGCGTCTCCCGCGCGCCGAGGTCCAGGCTGGCGGCGGGCTCGTCGAGCAGCAGCAGGTCGGGATCGGGCATCAGCGCCCGCGCGATCGAGGCACGCCGGCGTTCGCCCGCCGACAGCGTCCCGAATGCGTGGTCCGCGACGCCGCCGAGCCCGAGGTCATCGAGCAAGGCGCGTGCTCGCTCACGATCGGCGTCGCTGTAGACGTGCCACCAGGGCTCGGTCGCGGCATGGCGGGCGGTCATCACCAGGGTGACCGGGGTCAGGTCGGAGCGGAGCCCGCCCTCGATGGCGCTCCCGGCCGACCCGATGCGCCGGCGCAGCTCGCGCGAATCGACCCGGCCGTACCGCTCGCCGAGGACCTCGACGCTCCCCGTGGTCGGCCACAGCTCGAGACCGATGCACGACAGGAGGGTGGTCTTGCCCGAGCCGTTCGGCCCGAGCACGACCCAGCGCTCGCCGTCTCGGATCGTCAGGTCGAGCGGGCCGAGGATCGTCCGCCCGGCACGCCGCACCGTGAGCTCGCGGACCTCGACCACCGGCGGACGGCCGTCGCCGGACGCCGTGTCGATGGCCGCCTCGGTCACGAAGGGTTCGGGCCGGTCGAGGGTTCCGCCGTGGGCTCCGCGGTGGGCTCGGGGTGGGCGTCGGGGTCGGCTTCGGGGTCGGCTTCGGCTTCTCGGTCGGCGCCGGCGTCTCGGTCGGTGGCGGCTCGCTCGGTGGTGCGGACGGCTCGACCGACGGCTCCACGGACGGCGTCGCGGTCGGGCTCGCGGGCGGGCAGGGGAGGGCGGCCACCCCGGACCCCGATGGTGTCGGGATCGCGAACGACGGCGTCACCCCGCTCGCGTCCGGGGTCGGCACGACGAAGCACGTCGGGGACGGACTCGGCTTGCCGCACGATCCGCCGACGACCACACCCCAGCTCGAGCCGTACGGGTGGAACAGGCCGTTGTAGAAGTAGGCCGTCCGCGTGCGGTTGGGACCGCCGGCCACCCCCGGACCCCTGGCCGCTCGTCGCAGCCAGTCCTGGTCAGCCTGCATCCACGGTCCGAAGCCCGTCTCGACGTGCACTGCGGCGACGACATCGATGCCGCAGGTGTCGGAAGCAAGGGGAGCCTTCGGCTCGGTCCCTGCGATGTACAACTCGTTGACCGCGTTCTTTGCAGACGGCGCGGGAAAGCCGGTGAACGGATCGATCTTGACCCGGACCAGGCCACCGGGTGCCTTGAAGTCGGTGACCGGCCATTTCCCGCTGGCCTCCTGGAGGAAGCCCTGCCACTCATACGTGGCCACGTCGATCGAGAAGAGGGGGGAACGGGCAGTCGAGACGAGGCTGTTATCCGAGTTGCCGTCCCATACCCCGACCGCCAGGGCGTAGGCGCCGGCCGACCGCCCGGCATCGGTCGGTGGCGCGATGTACCCGTAGGCGTTGAGGTCCTTGGCATCGTTGTTGGTGCCGGTCTTGAGGGTCGCCGGCCGGCGACCGCCGGGGCCGGTCACGGAGAACTTGCCCCAGAACGGGTTGACCTTGGGGTTCGTGTTGCCGGCGAGGATGTCGGTGACGATGTAGGCCGCCTGTGGGCTGACGGCCTGCGTGCCGGCGGGCGGCGTGTAGGCCGGGACGTTGGGGGCCTCTTTGCCGCTGGCGTCCGTGACCGCGAGGATCGTCGTGTGGGGGATCTCCTTGCCGCCATTGGCGAGGGTGCCGTACGCGGTCACGAGGTCGACCGGGCGCACTTCCTGGACGCCGAGGGCGAGGGCGAGCTGCGCGGTCCGCGCGCCCTGGAACTGGATGCCGAACTGCTGCGCCTTGGCGAACACGCGGTCGGGGCCGTTGATGGCCATGACCTTGACGGCCGGGATGTTCAGCGAGAACTGCAGAGCGTTGCGCACCCGGACCGGACCGCGCTCGAGGTTGTCCGCGTCGTTGGGCGTGTAGTTCCCGAAGTCGGTCCCGACGTCCATCAGCATCGTCCCGGCGGTGATCTTCTTGTCGTCGATGGCGGTCACGTAGTTGAACGGCTTGAACGCCGAGCCGGGCTGGCGGTAGCCCTTGCCGACGACGTCGTACTGCGGCTGGAACTCGGGCTTGGTCGAGGTCGCGTAGTAGTCGGCGCTGCCGACGTAGGCGACCAGCTCGCCGGTCTGGTAGTCGAGCGCCACCAGGGCGCTGTTCCGGAGGTCCTTGTTCTTGAGGTTCGCCATCCACGGCTCGAGCTTCTTGAACCCGAGCGCCTTGGCGGCGGCCGTGGGGTTCTTGGCGTGCGGCACGATGGCGGCCGCCTTGACCCACTTCTCGGCGATCTTCTGGAGGCCGACGTCGAGGGTCGTGATCACGCGCAGCCCGCCCCGCTGCATGGCGTCGCACGTATCGGCGTCTGGGCCGCACAGCTTGGCCGTCAGCTCGTCACGGACCGCCCAGACGAAGTGCGGGGCGATCCAGTTCTGGGTGGTCTGGCTCGAGAGGACGACGGGCTCCTTCTCGGCGGCCTTGAACTGCGCCGCCGTGTACTGGTCGCCCGACATCGGGGTCCGCCCCTCGGCCAGCAGCTCCAGGATCTGGTTGCGGCGCTGGACGACGGTCGTCGTGGGCGGCACGACCCATTCCGACTCGGGGCACGGGTCGCCCGCGGCGACGTCCGTCGTGCACTGTTCGATGTGGTTGCGCACGAGGTCGTAGTTCGACGGCGACTTCGGCAGCCCGGCGATGATGGCCGCCTGGGCCGGGTCGATCTTGGAGATGTCGATCCCGAAGTACGAGTCGACCGCGGCCTTCACGCCATAGGCCTGGTTGCCGTAGTAGTTCTGGTTGAGATAGGCGGTGATGATCTTCTGTTTGCCGTCCACACCGGGGTACGCCTCGGTCAGCCTGATCGACTGGATGATCTCCTTGAGCTTGCGCTCGGCCGTGCGGTGCGGGTCCTGGACCAGGGCCGGGTCGAGCAGCCGCTCGCGGACGAGCTGCTGGGTGATCGTCGACGCGCCACGACTGTCGCCGCGAAGCGACCCGAGCGTCGCCGAGATGATGGCGACGGGGTCGAAGCCTGCGTTGTCCCAGAAGGTCTTGTCCTCGACAGCGGTGGTCGCGTCGAGCAGGACCTTGGGGATCTCGTCGAACTGGACGGCCTCGCGCTTGGCATCCCCGAAGCGGGCCAGCTCGATCTTGCCGGTCCGGTCGTAGACGATCGTCTGCTCGGGCAGGACGTAGTTCTCGAGCTGGCTCGGGTCGGGCAGGTCGGTCGCGAGCGAGCGATAGATGCCGATCGCGGCGACGGCCGTGATGGCGCCCAGGCCGGCGAGGAACGCGAACAGGATGATGGCGAGCCAGCCGACGGTCGTCGGGCTCGTGCGGCGCGGGCGTCGAGGGCTGGCGGCGGGTCGGGCGGCGGACATCAGGAAGGACGGACTCCAGAGTCTGGGCTGGCGGTACGGGGCGGGTGATCCGCCCTAGGATGCCGGACGAACGCGATACGCGACGTTTCGGCGGTGGCGCGCGACATCACAGACGTCTGCGGCCGTGGTGAAGACGGGCGGGATCGCTCCGATGTGTCGCCCCGGGCTCAGGAGCGTCATGCGGGCGCGTGAGCGGCGCGAGCGGCCGCGACCGCGGCCGCGGCTGCGGCCGCACGCTCGTGGATCGCGGCCGGCTGCCCGTCACCCAGGAGCCAGCCGCCGAGGCCGACCGCGACGGCACCCGCGGCGATGAACGCCGGGATGGACTCGAGCGTCACGCCGCCGGTCGGGACGACCGTGATCGCTGGGAACGGTCCGCGCAGCTCGCGGACGAACGCAGGCCCGAGGCTGGACGCGGGGAAGACCTTGATCGCGGCAGCGCCTGCCCGCCACCCGGCGAGGACCTCGGTCGGGGTGGCACAGCCTGGCAGGACCGGGATCCCGCGCTCGGCGGCCCACGACACGATCTCGGTATCGAGGTGGGGCATGACCAGGAACGTCGCGCCGGCGTCGATGGCTCGGCGAGCGGCATCGACCGACAGCACCGTCCCGGCGCCGATGTCGAGCCCGAGCCGTGACGCGACCGCGGCGGCCGCCTCGATCGCGCGGAGCGCGTCGGCCTCGGGATCGTTGAGGGTCAGCTCGAAGGCGAGCACGCCGCCCGTTGCAAGGGCCTCCGCGACCGCGGGCACAGCCTCCGGGCTGATGCGCCTGCCGATCGCAACGACACCGCCCCGCCGACAGACCGGCCGGGATCGCGGGTCGTGTCGTCGCGTCGGTCAAAGGGCACCTCGTTCGCGATGAAGATGTCGGGCTCGTCTGACCCTAGACTACGGGGAGCACAGGCAAAGGAGCGAACATGGCGCAGGCGGTCCCATCGGAGGCGACAGGCGTGGAGGCCGCGGCAGGCGAGCGATACCTGCTGCTGGCCGACATCTCCGGTTACACCGGCTTCATGACCGGCGTCGAGGAGGAGCACGGCGTCGACTTCAGTGGGGGCATCCCGGCCGCCTACTCGGTGCTGGGGAACTTGCTCGATGCCGTCGTCGAAGGCGTGAGGCCCGATCTCGCGCTGGTCAAGCTCGAAGGCGACGCCGTCTTCGCGGCCGCGCCGGCTGGCGGGCTGGACGGTCAGGGCGAGCGCGTCCTCGACACGATCCGGACGACCTACCGGTCGTTCATCGAGGCTCGGACGCGAGCCATCCCCGCCAACGACCACGTCTGCATCGCGTGTCCCGCCGTCGCGCACCTCGACCTCAAGGTGGTCCTCCATCGTGGCCAGGCCGTCCGCCAGTCGGTCGGGTCGGGCAGCGACCTGCTCGGGCCGGCCGTGACGGTCGCCCATCGCCTGCTCAAGAACACGGTGCGCGAGCAGATCGGGGCGCGCCCCTACATCTTCATGACCGATGCCGCCGCGGCCGGGCTCGGTGTGCCCGAGATCGGGATCGCGCACGGCGAGGACTACGCCGACGCCGGGCGGGTCCAGGGCCGTATCGTCGAGCTCGGCTCGCCACAGACCTGAGCCTGCCGACAGCGTCTTTCGGACCGAGCGGGACGGATCGGCACGCGGCTTCGTCTACCGTCACATGGATGGTCTTCAGGTGATACCGGCCAGCCCGGTCACGGCGGACGTCGCGGCGCTCGAGGACGGCGATGCCCTGACGCCGACCCTGGTCGCGGTCGAGACGAGCGCGAACGAGACGTTCGAGGCGATCTACGAGGCGAACTTCCGCGCCGTCTACCGCTACGCGCTGCTCGCCACCCGGCGATCCGCCGACGCCGAGGACGTGGTCTCCGATACGTTCGCCAGGGCGCTCAGCGCCTGGACGCGCGGCCACGGTCCGGCCGGCCGGCCGCTTCCATGGCTCCTCCTCATCTGTCGCCGCATCGTGACCGATCGCTGGCGCCGGCAGCGACTGATCGGCTGGTTGCCGATGGTGCAGTCCGGGCGTCGGGGCTCCGATGGCGATGTCGAAGCCGGCGTCGACCCCGGGGCCGACGACGATGCGTTCCGAGTGCGCGAGTTCTGGCTCTGGCTCGACTCGGTGACCAGGGTGCTTCCCCACCGACAACGTGAGGTGCTGTTCCTCCGCTACGAACGCGACCTGGACGATGACGACATCGGTCAGGTCCTCGGCCTCACGGCATCTGGCGTCCGGTCGCTGACGGCCCGCGCCATCGCCTCGCTCCGACGTCATCCGGAGTTGCTGCAATGACCACATCCGATCGCGACCCGATCCTCGACGCCTTCGAACGCCGCCTGGCGGCCGTCGAACGGCTCGTGCCGACAAGCCCGCCGACCCTCGTCGGCCAGGCCGACGGCAAGGCGATCAAGGTCGTCGCCGGGACGGCGGTCAGGCGCGGCCAGCGATCGGGCTCCGGCCGGCGAACCAACCTCGTCCTTGCCCCGATCGGCATCGCGGCGATCGTCATCGCGGCCGTCGTGGGTGCCGGCATCGTGAACCGCCCGGTCGACGTCCCTGGTGGGGTCGCTTCGCCATCGGCTTCGTCGTCGCCTGCGGCGCTCGCCGTCTGTCCGGTCCCATCGGCCTCGGGCGTGCCGCGACCGTCCGTCGGGCCGTGTCGCTATCTCACGATCGCGTTCCAGCCGGCTCTCGAGCTCCAGGTCGGAAATGGCTGGACGATCCTCACCGATTCGCCCGCGGAGCTCTCGCTCCAGGCCGCCATCGCCGGGTCCGCACCCTCCCAGATCGGGACGCTCACGATCGCCGCCCTCGACAACGTGGCCGTGGACACGTGCGTGGCCGTCGGCGATGCCGGCAAGACGCGACCGTGGGCGCCGTCCTCGCCGGATGCCGGACCAAAGGAGCTCATGGATTGGATCGAGAACGGGAGCGGCATCCCGCACAGCCCGCCAACCCCCGTGACGATCGACGGTCACGCCGGGCTCGAGACCGATGTCTCGCCGGGCGTCGGATCGCTCGAGTCATGCGGCCGGGTCGCGTTCCTGGCGAAGCTCGGGTCGGACGATCAGTCGCTCCGGATCGGCGAGAACGAGGCGACGCGACTGGCGGCCATCGTGGTCGGTGACCGGACGATCATCGTCGCGACGCACGTGCCGCG
Organism: uncultured Chloroflexia bacterium; assembly: GCA_963813225.1. Taxonomy (GTDB): domain Bacteria; phylum Chloroflexota; class Limnocylindria; order Limnocylindrales; family CSP1-4; genus SPCO01. Next base: position 1,464,353 of record CAWEYB010000001.1, read on the forward strand.
GGCCGCTCTCCTGGAGACATTCGCCTCGACCGTGGAGCCCCTGGTCGGATCGATCACCTTCCGATAGATACGATAGGGCGATGACATCCCAGTTCCGGGTGCTCGTCGAACAGCCCACCAAGGGCAAGCGGTGGGTCGCCGTCGCGGCGGACTGGCCCGGTCTCGAACGGGGCGCCAAGACGGAGGACGAAGCGGTCGAGAAGCTCGTCCGCTACGTGCCGCGCTACCTCCCGGTCGCGAAGCGCGTCCGGCTCGGCTCGGAGCTCGAGGCGCAGACCGACGTCGACATCATCGGCCGGTATCAGGGGGTCGGCTCGACCGACTTCTGGGGCATCTCGTTCGCGCCGTCGCCGCTCGACCGCGAGCCATTCGACGCGCCGACCTTCGATCGCAATGCGCGGCTGCTCCGAGCGGCGTGGGCCGAGTTCGACGAGACGGCCGCCCGCGTCTCGGCGGAGCTCCGGCCGGGCGTCCGGGGCGGCGGCCGCTCCCGGGACCGGATCATCCAGCACGTCACGGGGCAAGAAGGTGGCGATTTCTCCAAGCGTGTCAACGTGCCGGCCGAGTACGGGGACCTGCCGACGCCGGCCGAGCTCGCCGAACACCGCGACCGCTTCGTCGAGGCGATGCGTGCGTGGTACGAGGAGGGCAAGAAGCTCGGAAACGGCAACTGGACGATCCCGTACCTGCTCCGCCACGCGGCGTACCACGTGCTCGACCACACCTGGGAGATGCAGGACCGGGACCTGACGAACGACGTCTGACTGATGCACCATCTGACGAGCGGGCGCGGAGCCCAAGACCCAGGTCGACCGCTCGGACGGGGAGGACAGCGATGACGCCACGGACAACGTCGATCAGCCAGGTCAGGACCATCGCCATCCCGGCCGCCGATCAGGAGCGATCCCTCGCGTTCTACACGGACGTCCTGGGCTTCGAGAAGACCCTTGATGCGCCATTCGGACCAGGACAACGTTGGATCGAGGTCAGCCCGCCCGGCGGTGGCGCCACGGTCGCGATCCCGCCCCTCGGCGACTCGACACCAGGCGTCGACACTGGTATCCGATTCGAGACCGGCGACGCCGAGGCAGACCACGCAGCTCTGCAGGCCGCCGGCGCCGACGTGGACCCAGACATCCTTCGCCTCCCGGGCGTCCCACCGATGTTCACCTTCCGCGACCCGGACGGAAATCGCCTCTACGTCGTCGAGCGCATGTGACGGTCGAGGCGACGCGTGCCCGGTGAGGCCCTCCTGATCGGGATCGCGACGATCGCCGTCGTCGTGGCCGGTTTCGCAGCGATCGCACCCGGACTCGCGTCGGACAGGGCGGGCTGGGCCATCGGGCAGCGGTATCGGCTCCGCGAGCATCGTATCCACGAGCTTCAACGTGACGTTCGAGAGCCTGCTGCCTGCGGTGCTCTTCCCCGCTCTCAACGACGCACGAACGGCGATCGTCGTCTCGAGCGCCCTGGTCTTTCTGTATTGCCTATTCGTCATCGGCACCCGGTATCGACAGCTGGTCCAGTCGGGTGTGCCCTGGGTCCGCTGGACGCAGTTCGTCGTCGCCTCGGGGATCACCGCGACAGCCCTGTTCGGACTGAACGCCCTGGTCTTCGCGTCCCTCACCGTCTACGCCCTCGCCCTGTGCCTCCAGCTGTCCGTGGCCGCCATCAGCTTCTATTCGCTGGCGGCCACCGCCGAGTGACACGTATCAGGCGCTTCGATCACGTCGGCATCACGGTCGCAGATCTCGACGCGGCGACGACGTTCTTCGTCGGGTTGGGTTTCGAGATCGAGGGCAGGATGGTCATGGAGGGCGGATTCGTCGACACCGTCATCGGCATCCCCGACTCCCGAAGCGAGATCGTGATGCTGCGGCCGCCCGACGGAGGAACGGGGCTGGAGCTCTCGAGCTTCATCCAGCCCGACCACGAACCGGGATCGCCCGAGGCCATGTCCACCGAGCTGGGGTTGCGCAACGTCATGTTCGAGGTGGACGACCTCGACGCGATCCTCGACCGGCTGGCCGCGGACGGCTACGGGCTGGTCGGCGGCATCGGTCAGTACGAGCACATCTGGCGCATGGCGTACGTCCGCGGACCCGAAGGGATCATCGTGGCCTTGGCCGAGCGTCTCGAACAGTGATTCGATGGCCCGGCTGAGCGTCATCAACTTCCAGTCGCTGGACGGCGTCATCCAGTCCGTCCTGTCCCCTGACGAAGATCGCGACGACGGCTTCGGCCACGGCGGCTGGGTGCTGCCGTACACCGACAAGACCGTCGCAGACTTCATGCAACGGCAGACGGTCGCGGCCGGCGGTCTCCTCCTCGGCCGAAGGACATACGAGGCATTCGCCGCCGTGTGGCCGTACGCCGACCAGACCGAGCCGGCGGTCGCCGCGATGAACCGGATCCCGAAGTACGTTGCCTCGACCACGCTCACCGAAACGTCCTGGGCCAACACGGTGGTGCTCGGCAGTGACGTCCCCGCAGCGGTCGCGCGGCTGAAGGAGAACCCGGGCGACGACCTTGTCGTGTTCGGCAGCAGCGTGCTTTTGCGGACCTTGCTGGCGCACGATCTGGTCGACACGCTGCACCTGTTGACGTTTCCGATCGTGCTGGGTTCGGGCAAGCGGATGTTCTCCGACCTGCCGGCGCCGCTGCGCTTCACGCTGACCGGGACGACGACGTCGGCTTCAGGTGTCGTCGTCAACAGCTACGTCCGCGATGAGTTCGAGGACTGACCCTCGACGGGACATTCAGTGGCCAAACGCCCAAGCCACCATGAGCGGAAACTCTTCCTGCCAGAACACACCGCCGTGCGAGCCGGGACGCTCTCGCATCAAGACATCAGCACCCGCGTCATGGAGCGCGCGCGCCCAACGTTCGGCGTTTGCGAGGAAGAACGGCTCGTCCGTGCCGGCGACGAGGTACGTCCGCGGGATCCTCGTCGGCATGTCGTCGGGTGGTCGGTAGCCGCCTCCCGGAGAAGCGCAGAAGATCGCGGCGTAGGTGTCGGGGTGGCGAAGGCCGAGGGCGAGCGCCAGCTCTCCGCTCGCGGAGACACCGCAGACCGCGGTGCGGTTCGCGGGTAGCGAGACATCGAACCGCTCCCGGACCCATCGAGGCACGTCATGGACGAAGAATCGCTCGTGGGCGTCGAAGCGCTCAGGGTCGAAGCCGGGCGAATACTCGTGCAGCCGCAACGTCTCATCAGCCAGACGATGGACGCCGACGATCATCGTTGGAGGTAGTCCCGCTGCCTCGAGAACGCCGCCCCACTGCGAGACCAGTTGGCCATCACCGGCGAAAACGACCGTCCGGGGCGGCTCCTGTGGAACGTACACCGTGACATCCCGGCCGCCGTCGTAGTCCAGCCTGGCGGTGATGAAGCTTCCTTTGACGGACATCCTCGACGGCTGGTCCGACAGGCGCCTGTGCTGCCCTAGTCCACGTACTGCAGTGGCGTGACCACGAAGCCGTCCGGCAGCTTCACGCCGGTCGAGTGGTTCGGGCAGTAGCCCCGCGGGATTCTTGTCGAGGTACTGCTGGTGGTAGTCCTCGGCGTAGTAGAACGGGAAGGCGGCCCGATCCGCGATCTCGGTCGTGATGGGGCCGTAGCCCTTGGCCGACAGGCGCTCCTGGAACATCGCCTTCGAGGCCTCGGCGGCCGCGCGCTGCTCGTCGTCGGCGACGAGGATGATCGAGCGATAGCTGGAGCCGCGATCATTGCCCTGGCGCATGCCCTGCGTCGGATCGTGGCTCTCCCAGAAGGTCTTGAGCAGCTGCTCGTACGAGACCTTCGATGGGTCGTACGCGACGAGCACGACCTCGGCGTGGCCGGTGCGGCTGGAGCAGACCTCCTCGTAGGTCGGGTTCGGCGTGTGGCCACCGGCATAGCCGACGGCGGTCGTCACGACGCCCGGGACCTGCCAGAAGTCCTTCTCGTCGCCCCAGAAGCAGCCGAGGCCGAAGACGGCTGTCTTCGTGCCCTCGGGCCACGGGCCGGCGAGCGGTGTGCCGAGGACCCGGTGGATCCCCGGGGTCATGATCGGGGCGGAGCGCCCGGGCAGGGCTTCAGCGGGGGAGGGAAGGGTGTCGGGCTTGGTGGTGAAGAACCTCATGCGCCAACTATAGGCACGACCCATGACGCTGCCGTGACGTTCAGCTCCCGCGGGTGACCCTGATGTCGTCGAGCTCGACCTCGACGAGATTGCCCGGGCCGCCGTCGGTCGCCACGAAACGAAGGTGGACGGTCGTCCCGGCGAAGGCATCCATCGAGATCGAGGCTGTCCGCCACGCGCCGTCGACGTCGGCGTGCTTGCCCGAGACGCGGAAGACCTGGACCTGGCTGCCGTCGGCGCGCTCGACGATCGCGCGCAGCGAATCGGAATACGTCGATGCCGCGCTGTGGGCGAACACGTAGGCGAAGGTCAGCCGCTGGCCGGTCGTCGCCGGGAGGGTGATGGCCGTCGAACGGATCGTCGTCCGGCCGTCGAGGTCGTTCGCGGTCGAGGACGAGCCGGCCGCGGCGCCGGTCACGAACGCCTTCGAGCCCGAGCGCGTCGTGGTCAGCTGTTTCGGCCCGTGGCTGGTGGTACCGGCCGGGTTCGCCCGGACGAACCGCCCGCTGGCCGGTGCCGTATCGGTGCCGTCGGGGTTGACGGTCCAGCCTCGGGCGACCTCGAGGTCGTCGTCGAAGGCGCCGCAACGGGCCGTCCGGACCGCTGGACCCAGCACCGACAGCGGGCACCATGCCTCTCTCCATCAGGTACAGCACGGCCTCCTTGTTGCGGCCGGTCTCGGAGGCGATGAGCGAATCGTCGGGGTAGTCGACCGCCGACAGCTCGATCGTGTAGGCAAAGATCCGGTACGTGCCGTACTCGTAGTCGCGCGACGTGCCGGAGTCGACATACAGGTCGCTCGCCTGCTCGGCCTTGTAGCCGTCCGTGGCGGCCATGTGCTTGCCGATGATCGCCAGGGCGGCGTGGTCCTGGGTCGTCATGTCGGACGGGACGTCCGTCTTGGTATAGCCGTACGGCCACATCACCAGCCGGCCGTACTCGTGGAACGTGATCGCTGCCCGGATCTGCTGACGGCCGTTGACGACCCGACTGGCCATGAAGTCGCGCATGGCGCGGTCCTCTGGCGTCGAGAACGGTTGCGGGCCCTCGGTAGGTGATGGCCCTCGGGTTCGCGCTGGTCTGGGTACCGCCACCGCCCCAGCGGTAGCTGTAGTTGCGGTTGAGGTCGGTCCCGATGGCGGTCGTGCCGGGCGTTGGCTGGCGGTTCTTGCGCCAGTGAGTGGAACGTGCCGCCGGAGATGTCGTACTCGGCGCCATCGGGGTTGACCAGGAAGACGATCCAGATCTCGCGGGTGTTGACGATGGCCGTGATCCGCGGGTCGACCCCGTAGCCGTCGGTCAGCCAGTGGAGGATGTGGAGGGTCATCTCGGTCGCCATGTGCTCGTCGGCGTGGTGGGTGCCGTCGAACATGACCTCGGGTTCGGCCTCGTCGACCGCCGACGTTGTCGGAGATCTTGACCGCCCACAGCTGGCGTCCCTGGTAGCTGGTGCCGATCGAGAAGAGCTTGACGATGTCGGGATGTGCGGCGGCGACGGCGGCGACCTCGGTCGTCAGCTCGGTGTAGCTGTGGTAGCCCGTGCGACCCGGCGGGAACTCGGTCGCGCTCGCGACGGGGGCGGTCAGCAGCGTCAGCACGAACGTCGCCATGACCAGCAGCGTGGCCGTCCGGGTCCGACGGGTCGTGGCGGGTGACACGGTCCCAGCATGGCCACCTCGCGCAAGCCCTGTCATCGACCGGACGACCCAGGCGTGCCCGTGACGGATGTCCGGGTCGGGCGTCGCGGCCCCGGCGATAGGCTTCGGCGATGACCGAGCTCGAGACCGTCCTCGCGCAGATCGACACCTGGGGGGCGGACCACGCGGCCGCCGCGGTGCTCGGTCCGGCCGGCGATCCTGGCCACTCGCGGCGATGCCGGACACAGGTACCGCTGGGCGTCGGTGACGAAGCCGATCACGGCGCTGACCGTGCTGGTCGGGTGCGAGCGCGGGCTGCTCGAGCTCGACGAGCCGGCCGGGCCACCCGGCGCGACGGTCCGGCACCTGCTGGCGCACGCCTCGGGCCTGCCGTTCGAGGGAGAGACCACGCTCGCCGCGCCCGGGATCGCGACGGATCTACTCGAATACGGGCTTCGACCGGCTCGGCGCGCTGGTGGCCGAGCGGGCCGGTCTGCCGTTCGGGGACGTCGTCCGCGACTGGATCCTCGAGCCGCTCGGGATGGATGCCACGGCGCTCGTCGAGCGGCCATCGGACGGCCTGCACGGACCGCTGCGGGACCTCGTCGCGTTCGCCGCGGAGTGCCTGCGCCCGACGCTCGTGTCGGACGAGACCTTCGCCGCCGCGACGACCGTGGCGTTCCCCGGGCTGGTCGGCGTCGTGCCCGGCGTCGGGCGCTTCGACCCGTGCGATTGGGGCCTCGGCTTCGAGCTGCACGATGGGAAGGATCCGCACTGGATGGCGCCCGGGAGCAGCCCGGCCACGTTCGGCCACTTCGGCGGCGCCGGGACGTTCTTCTGGGTCGATCCCGTCGCGGGTCTGGCGACCGTCGTCCTGACCGACCGGGAGTACGGGCCGTGGGCGCTGGCTGCCTGGCCACCGTTCTCCGAGGCCGTGCTCGGGGCGGCGGGGCGGTAGCCTGTCGGGGAACGCCCCACCAGCAAGGAGCACCGTGGAGATCACCCCCCGGATCCGTCGGATCGGCACGGGCATCATGAACTCGTACCTGGTCGAGTCCGACGGCGCGGTCACGATCGTCGATGCCGGCGCGCCGTCGTTCTACGGCGACCTGCCAGCCGAGCTCGCGGCGATGGGACGCACCATCGAGGACGTGCGCGCGGTCGTGCTGACCCACGGCCACTCGGACCACATCGGCTTCGCCGAGCGGATCCGCCGTGAACGGGGCACGCCGATCCTCGTCCACGAGCTCGATGCGGCCCTGGCGCGCGGCGAGGTGCCGAACCCGGCCAAGGGGCTCGGGCCGTTCCGGATCGGGCCGCTGACGAGCTTCTTCGTCTATTCGCTGCTGCACGGCGCGCTGCGCATCCCGCGGATCACCGAGGTCTCGACCTACGGCGATGGCGCGACGCTCGACGTGCCTGGCTCGCCCCGCGTCATCCTCCTGCCCGGCCATACGCCCGGCAGCGCGGCGCTCCATTTCGGAGGGCACGATGCGCTGCTGATCGGCGACGCGATCGCGACCTATGCGGTGACGACCGGCGTCCACCGCCCGATGATCGCGCCGTTCAGCGCCGATCCGGTCGAGGCGCTCGCGTCCCTGGGGCGACTCGACGGACTCGAGGCGGGATACGTGCTGCCGGGTCACGGCCAGGCGTGGACCGGCGGCGTCGCGGCGGCGCTGGCCGAAGTCCGCGCCGCCACGCGTTGAGTCGCACGCGACCGATACCATCCACGTCATGGACTACGGACTCTGCCTCCCGAACTTCCCCGACGGGGCCTCGCCCGACGGCATCGAGGCGGCCGCCGACGTCGCTGAGCGGCTCGGCTGGTCGACCGTCTGGACGACCGACCACATCCTGGTGCCGCACGCAGACACGGCCGACTACGGGCGCATCTACGACGCGATCGTCACCCTGGCGTGGGTCGGTGCCCGGCACCCGAACGTCCGGCTCGGGACGAGCGTCATCGTCGTCCCGATGCGCAACGCGGTCACCCTGGCCAAGGACCTTGCCACGCTCGATTCGCTGAGCGGCGGCCGGGTCGTGGCGGGGGTCGGGATCGGCTGGAACGAGACCGAGTTCGCGAACGTCGGCGCCGCCGACCGGTTCCACGCCCGCGGCGCCTACCTCGACGAGAGCATCGCGTTGTGGCGGCACCTCTGGTCGGGTTCGAGTGAGCCGTTCCACGGCCGCTTCCACACGATCGAGGACTTCGTGTTCGGGCCGTTGCCGGTCCAGTCGCCCCTGCCGATCGTGATCGGCGGTCGGGCGGAGCCCGCGCTGCGTCGCGCCGGCCGGACGGCGGACGGCTACCAATCGAGCAGTGCCAGCCCGGCTGCCTACGCCGAGCGACTGGCGGTCGTCAGGGCCGCGGCCGAGGCCGCCGGCCGACCGACGCCATCGCTCTCCGCCCGCGCACAGGTCCGCTTCGGCGACCACGGCGGATCGGGCTACGCGATGCACGGGTCGCCCGAGGACATCGCGGCCGAGGTGCGGGCCTTCGCCGCGCTCGGCGTCGGGCACATCGCGCTTGCCTTCGGGACGACCGATCCGGCCGAGGTTGTCGCGCTGGCCGAGCGGTTCGCTCGCGAGGTCGCCCCGCTCGTCTGAGGCGGCGGCCGATCAGGCCTCGAGGACCACCTTGTCGGTGTAGCACCACATCCACGTCTCGCCCGGTTCGAGCGAACGGACGATCGGGTGGCCGGATGCGTGGACGTGCGCGGTGGCGTGGCGATTTGGGCGATGAATCGCAGCAGCCGGAGTGGCCGCAGGTCATGCACATGCGGAGGTGGACCCACCAGCCGCCGATCTTGAGACAGTCCTCACAGCCGTCAGCCGACGGGCTGACGTCGTGGATCATCGCGAGGTGGCTGCAGGGAGGCGTCTCGTCCGTGGGCTCGGCTGCAGGGGTCGATGGTTCGGTCATGCCGGGATGGTAGCGGCCCGGACCGATCCCGGCAGGCCGCGCCGACCGGGACGACAATGGCCACCGACCCATGGGCACCACCGACCCCCTCCCGCCCGATGGAAGCGCGCGACCCGACGATCCGCCGGACCTCGTCCGCGTCGGACGGCCTGGCCGGCCGCGGCCGACGATCGCGGTGGTCGTCGCGGTGGCTCTGCTCCTCGCGCTCGCGGTCTGGAAGCCGTGGGAGTCGGGCGCGAGTCCGGCACAGGCGCCCTCGACGGTCCCGCCGGACGCGGCCGGGGCGCTCCTGCCCGCGATCACGTCCCGACCCGACGACGCGGCACGTCCGACGCCGGCGGCGCCGACGTTCGCCGGGCTCGACCTGTCGCAGATGGGGACGGTCGATCCGCATGCCGCGTGGGGAGTCGCCGTCGGGACCGTGTCGAACGCGCAGTTCGACGTCGCGGCCCACGGCACACCGATCGTGACCCCGGCCGTCAGCTGGCGGCCCATCGATCCGGGCCAGGCCTCTCCGGGACCCGTCGTTGATCCACCAGACGGCACGAGCGTCGCGCTCGCCGTGACGTGGCCGGCTCTTCCGAGCGCCAAGGAGCCGGTGTCTCTCCGACTCTTTCGGTCGAGCGATCCGTCCTCGAAACCGACTCCCGGGGCGGAGGTCCAGCTCGGGACCACGCTGGACGAGGTCGTCGGGTCCGGCGCCGCGGCGACTCCGGCTGCGACCATCGGTTCAGGCCGGTTCTTCGTCCCGCCGGCCCTGGCCGAGGGCGTGGTGGCGTGGCCGAATACCGGCTGGCCGGCGAGCTGGCCGAGCCACGGTTGGCCTCCCGGCAGGTACGAGTTCCAGGTCGACCTCATTGACGGCGACCGCGTCACCCTGCCGTTCGTGATCGCCTCCGGCCGCCCGCCTTGATCCATGGAGGGCAAATCTGATCGAAGGGTCGGCTATCGTTGATCCGGCGCAGGCCGACCGAAAGCCAGTCGAGACGAGGAGATGATCATGGGCGACAAGACTCCCAAGCGTCCCCCGAAGCCCAAGAAGCCGAAGGCGCCGAGCGTCTGATCCGGCGCCGGCGGCGACGCGATCAGGTCGCCCAGGCGAGCGCCCCAAGACGTTCGGTCAGCCGCAGGTTCTCGCGATAGTCGATCGGCACCTCGACGAGCGTCGGACCGTCGTGCTCGAGCGCGCGCATCAGGGTGGGGTAGAGGTCGGCGGCCGATGACGGCCGGAAGCCGGCGATCCCGAACGACTCGGCATAGGCGACGAAGTCCGGGTTGCCGAACTCGACCCCGAACGGCCGCCCGAACTCGGTCCGCTGCTTCCAGTCGATGAGGCCGTAGCCGTCGTCACGCCAGACCACGACGGTGATGTTCGCCCCGACCCGGCGGGCGGTCTCGAGCTCCTGCGAGTTCATCAGGAAGCCGCCGTCACCGCACAGCGCCACGACACGCCGGTCGGGGTGGACGAGCTTGGCCGCGATCGCGCCGGGCACGGAGATCCCCATCGCCGCGAAACCGTTCGAGATGATGACCGTGTTCGGCTCGTAGGCCTGGTATAGCCGGGCGACCCAGATCTTGTGGGCACCGACGTCGCTGACCACGATGTCCTCCGGTCCGAGCGCCCGGCGCAGGTCGGCGATCGCCTTCTGCGGCTTGATCGGCCAGCCGTCGTCGTGCTCGAAGGCGCGCAGGTCCTCGAGCAGCGCGGTCCGCAGGTCCTGATGGACGAGCGTCTCGTGCGTGGCGTGGCGCTCGCTCGCGGTGCGGCCGCCGATGCCCGACGGCATCACCGCCGCGAGCAGACGCCGGACCGACCCCTCGATGTCGCCGATGAGCTCGACCTCTGGCTGGTAGAAGGCATCCACCTCGGCCGGCTGGGTGTCGATGTGGATGATCCGCTTGCGGCCGTCGGGGTTCCAGCGGGCAGGGCCGTACTCGACGAGGTCGTAGCCGATGGCCACCACCAGATCCGCGCGGTCGAACCCCGACAGGACGTGGTCGCGCGCCTGGAGCCCGACGGCCATCAGCGACAGGTGGCTCCGGTCGTCGATGGCGCCCTTGCCCATGAACGTGGCCGCCACGGGCACGTGGAGCCCCTTGGCGAAGGCACGGACCTCGTCCGACGCGTTCCGGCGGAGGACCCCGTTGCCGGCCAGCACGAGCGGTCGCGCCGAGGCGGTCAGCAGCCGCGCGGCGTGCTCGATGGCCTCGTCGGTCGGTTCAGGGAAATAGGTGTGGGTCGGCTGGATGGGCCGGAGGTCCGCCTCGACGGCCGCGGCGGCGAGGTTCTCGGGCAGCTCGATGTGGGTCGGGCCCGGCTTCTCGAGCTCGGCGACCCGGAACGCCTTGCGGACGATCTCGGGGACCGCACCCGTCTGTTCGATCCGCTGGTTCCACTTCGTCACCGGTTCCAGCATCCGCACGATGTCGACGAATTGGTGCGACTCCTTGTGGAGCTTGTCGAGACCGGTCTGGCCGGTGATCGCCACCATCGGCGCGTGGTCGAGGAACGCGTCCGCGATGCCCGTGACGAGGTTCGTCGCCCCGGGCCCGAGCGTCGCCATGGCCACCGCGGCCCGCCCGGTCAGCCGCCCGTGGACATCGGCCATGAACGCTGCGCCCTGCTCGTGGCGCGTCGTGATGTGGCGGACACCGTTCTCGCGGCTGAGCGCGTCGAGGACGTCCATCGTCTCCTCGCCCGGGACCGAGAAGACGTACTGACAGCCCTCGGCGGCGAGGCACTCGACGAGGAGGTCGGCGGCGGTCCGCGGCACCGAGTCGGGACGAGGTGGCATGCTCCGAGTGTACGGTGGGTGGCAGGGTGGAGAGGGGATTCTCGATGATCGGTCTTCCACAGCCTGGGATCTTCGCGCTGGGCACGAGCGCCCACGAGTTCCTCGAATTCGACCTCCGGCCGGACGTCAGGCTGACGAGCGTCGTCGAGGTGCTCGGTCGGCTGCGGATGCCATCCGTCTCGGCCGGTGGGGTCAACCTGGTGATCGCCTTCGGGTCCGACCTGTGGCGCGCCGTGGCGCCGACCGAGGTCCCGCCCGACCTCGCGCCCTTCCGGCCGATCGGGCTTGTCGGCGGCCACCACGCGCCTGCCACCCAGCACGACCTCTGGCTGTGGATCAGCGGATCGACCAGCGACGTCGTGTTCGAGCACGCGCGCGCCGCCGCGGGCGCGATCGAGGAGGTCGCTGTCCTCGCCACCGACCGGCCTGCGTTCGTCCACCGCGACAGCCGGGACCTGACCGGGTTCATCGACGGGACAGCGAACCCGAGCACGCTCGAGGCACCGGCCGCCGCGCTCGTCCCCGAGGGCCCGGGCGCCGCCGGCAGCCACGTCCTGGTCATGCGCTGGGTCCACGACCTGCGCGCCTTCGAGGCCCAGCCGATCGCCGACCAGGAACGTGTCTTCGGCCGGACGAAGTGGGACAGCGTCGAGATGGAGCCGGGAGTCAAGCCCGCGACCGCGCACATCGCTCGGGTCGAGATCGAGGACGAGGCGGGCGTCGAGCTGCCGATCTACCGCCGCAGCGTCCCGTACGGCACGGTCGAGGAGGCCGGGCTCTATTTCGTGGCGTTCTCGGCCGACCGTGCCCGGCTCGACCGCATGCTCGGGCGGATGTTCGGGCTCGAGGCCGACGGGATCCACGACCACCTGCTCGACTTCTCGCGGCCGGTGACCGGTGCGGTCTACTTCGCGCCGGCCCTTCAGCTGTTGGCCGAGGACGCCGACCGAGTCCGCGACCCGCGTCCGTCGTGAGCGAGCCGGCGGCCGGGAGACGCCGCGGGACGCTGCTGCGCCTTGCCGCGTTCACGACCGACCCACGCGGCGGGAACCCGGCCGGGGTCTGGATCGGCGAGGGATCTGCCGCCAGCGGCAGACATGCAGCGGATCGCCGCCGAGGTCGGCTACTCGGAGACGGCCTTTCTGGCGCCGGACGGCTCCGGGCTCGCCGGGCCGTTTCCGGGTCCGCTACTTCAGCCCGCTCGCGGAGGTGCCGTTCTGCGGGCACGCGACGATCGCAAGCGGCGTGGCACTCAGCGAACGCGGGCGGGCGGCCGACCCCGCGACCCCCGGCGGTCCGCGCGAGATCGCGCTCGAGACGAACGGCGGGTCGGTCGCGATCGCCGTGCGGACCGACGCCGACGGCCTGGTCCGGGCGACCCTCACCTCGGTGGCGACCTGGGTCCGCGAGCCCGACCCCGCCCTGACGCGCCACGGCGCTCGAGCTGCTCGGCTGGCGGGCCGACGAGCTCGATCCAGCGCTCCCGCCTGCCCTCGGGTTCGCCGGTGCGACGCACCTCATCCTCGCGGCCCGTGATCTCGACCGCCTGGAACGCCTGGCCTACCCGTTCGACGACCTGAAGGCCCTGATGTTGGCGCACGACCTGACGACCATCCAGCTGGTGTGGCGCGAGGCGCCCGAGCGGTTCCACGCCCGCGACCCGTTCCCGGTCGGCGGCGTCGTCGAGGATCCCGCGACCGGCGCCGCGGCGGCCGCCTTCGGCGGCTACCTGCGTGCACGTGAGGAGATCGTCGCGCCGGCATCGTTCGAGATCGTCCAGGGGATCGAGATGGGTCGCCCGAGCCTGCTGACGGTGTCGATCGTCCCGGGCGAGGCCGGCGTTCGCGTGTCGGGGACGGCCGTCCCGATCTGACGGCCGCGTCCGACAGGGAGCGTCAGCGGTCGCTACCCCCGCCCTGGAGCTTGGCCATGTAGGCGGCCGCCTGCGCTCGGCGCTCGAGATTGAGCTTGGCGAGGATCGAGCTGACGTAGTTCTTGACCGTCTTGTCGGACAGGAAGACCTCGGCCGCGATCTGCTTGTTGGTCTTCCCTTCGGCGACGAGGAGCAGGATCTTGCGCTCCTGGGAGGTGAGCTGGGCGAGCTCGTCGGGCTGGTCGGTGGTGGCGATCCGGCGGACACGTTCGAGGACGCGGCCGGTGACGGCCGGGTCGAGCAGCGATTCGCCACGGCCGACGGCCTCGAGCGCCGCGATCAGGTCGCGCCCACGGACCTGCTTGAGCAGGTACCCGCTGGCACCGGCGACGATGGCCGACAGGACCGCGTCCTCGTCGGGGTAGCTGGTCAGCATCACGACCCGCGTCTCGGGCATCTCGGCTCGGATCTCACGACAGGCCTCGATCCCCGAGCCGTCCGGGAGCCGCACGTCCATGACGACGAGGTCCGGTCGGAAGCGATGTGCAGCCGCGATCGCCTCGGCCACGGTGCCGGCCTCGGCGACGACCTGGAACTCCGGCCGGCGGCCGATCAGGGCGACCAGGCCCTGACGGACGACCTCGTGGTCGTCGACGACGAGCAGCGTCAACGGGTGGGTCGCGCCGGTCTCGGCGTCAGTCACGTGCGCTCCTCCTTCGTCGAGCCGGGAACGACCACCTGGATCCGGGTCCCGGTACCGGGTCCGCCCTCGATGGTGATAGTGGCCCCGATCAGCCCGGCACGTTCGCGCATGTTGGCCAGGCCCTGGTGTCCGAACCGGACCGCGCCGGCCGGGTCCAGACCGACCCCGTTGTCCTCGATGGTGAGCGTCCAGCCGGCACGCCCATCGGTGATCAGCTCGACCGACGCTCGACTGGCCTTCGAGTGGCGCACGACGTTGCTGAGCGATTCGCCCGCGATCGCGAGCAGCTGGCCGGTGACCTCATCGGGCGGCTGGACCAGGTCATCGGGGACGCGCAGCTCGAGGTCGATGATCGTGTTGTGCCGGTATTCCTCGACGAGCGAGGCCAGCCCGCCGACCAGCGACCTCCCCGCCAGCAGCTCGGGCCGCAGGCCGAAGATGAAGTTGCGGATGTCCTGGATGGCGAAGTGGATGGCGTCGATCGCCCGCTCGACGCGGTCGGCGGCCTCCTCCGGTTCGTCGGTCATGAGCTCGGGGACGTCCTCGAGCGACAGGCTGACCCCGTACAGGTTCTGGATGATCCCGTCGTGGAGGTCCTTGGAGATGCGGTCGCGCTCGTCGACGACGGCGAGGCGATTGAGCTGCTCGTGCAGCCGCGCGTTCTCCATGGCGATCCCGGCGTGGACCGCGAAGGTCTCGACGAGTGCCTGGTCTTCCGCGCTGAAGCCGGGCGCGCCGATCTTGTCGGTCAGGTAGAGCCGACCCAGGGTGGTGCCCTTGACCGTGACCGGGACGCCCAGGAAGCTGGTCATCGGCGGGTGGTTCGGTGGGAAGCCCGAGCTGTGCGGATCGGCGGCGATGTCCGCGATCCGGAACGAACGGTTCTCGTGGATGATCAGCCCGAGCAACCCACGACCCTCCGGCAACGGGCCGATCCGCTTCCTCGCCGCGTCGTCGATGCCGCTGGTGATGAACTTCTCGATGCGGCCGACGGGGTCGGCGATGCCGAGCGCCGCGTAGCGCGCCCCGACGACCGGCCGGACCTGGTCGACGATGACCTGGAGGACCTCGTCGACGGAGACCAGGCCGGCGACTCCCCGCACCGCGGCGTCAAGGGCCGCGTGGACGGGGCCGGTGCCTGGTGCACGCTCGACCTTCGGCTCGGGGACCACGTCGCGATAGTACGACCGCGACTCCGCGGCCAGTCGGGCTGGACGGCCCCTCCCAACGTGCCGGAGGTCACTGGCTGCGATCGAGTCGCTTCTCCAGCATGGACAGCATGGATCCGCACCAGGGGGACACCGTCATCCGCCGGCTGCTGCTGGCCACCGACCTGACGGCCGCCTCGGACCGCGCCGCCGATCGGGCGATCGCGCTGGCTGTCGAGCTCGGAGCAGAGCTCATCGTGCTCAGCGTGGTCGACCCAGGGCGTCTCCGGCTGCCCGGCGGCCGGTTCCTGCGCCGGATCGACCAGGAACGTGCCCATGTCGAGGCGAGGGCACAGGCGCTCGTGATCCGTGCACGCGCCGCCGGAGCTCGGGCGACGTTCCTGGTCTGGGAAGGCGATCCGGCGGAGACGATCCTGTCCGCCTCGGAGTCCGAGCGAGCAGACGCCATCGTCCTCGGTTCGCACGGCCGCGGGGCACTCGGGCGCCGCCTCGTCGGAAGCATCTCGGCGCGGGTCTCCGACGGAGCCCGCTGCAGCGTGCTGGTCGTTCCCCGCGAGGCGGCCGCCACGATCCACTGACGCGTCGCGGCCGTACTCATCGGTGACGCACCACCCGGCCCGAAGGGTCTCGAGGCGATCCCGCGGTAGACTGCCGGGACCCGCCGAACGGGACGGGGGTTTCGTCCGCGCCGAGGCTTGCGATGGCTGAGGACTTCCCGGCTGGAGGGCCAGCTGCGCCGCCACGGTCCGACCGGACTCGGGCGCGCCTCGGGAGGCTCGTGCCCTACGCCACCGGTGCCGCCCTGGTCATCGTGGCGCTTCTCCTCTACGACGTGCTTGCCCCCGGGACGCCGCCACTCACCCAGGGCGATGTGAACGACTCCATCGCCAAGGCCCTCGCCTCGGTGACACCTCCGCCGGCCTATTCGCAGGTCGTCTTCCAGGCGGTCGAGCCGTCGGTCGTCCTCATCGAGACGACGGCACCGAAGGCGAGCGGGGAGACCGGCTCCGGCAACGGGCTGGGCAGCGGCGTCGTCGTCGATGCGGCCGGCGACATCCTGACCGCGCTGCACGTCGTCGCCGGCGCGACCGATATCAAGCTGACGTTCGCCGACGGGTCGCAGTCGGGGGCACAGGTGGTCACCCGCGAGCCGGAGAACGACATCGCAGTGATCCAGGCCACGGACCTGCCGGCCAACCTGTCTCCGGCGACGCTCGGCAACCCGGCGTCGGTCCGGCAGGGGAGCGAGGCATACGCGCTCGGCAGCCCGTTCGGACTCGGCGGCTCGATCAGCGCCGGGATCGTGTCGGGGCTCGACCGCTCGTTCACGCTGCCCGGCAGCACCATCACCCTGCACGGCCTGATCCAGATCGATGCCGCCGTCAACCCGGGCAACTCGGGCGGGCCGCTCGTCGACCGCCAGGGCGACGTCATCGGCATCGTCACCGCGCTCATCAACCCGACCAAGGACGATGTCTTCATCGGCATCGGCCTGGCCGTCCCCATCGATGTCGCCGGCGGCGCCGCCGGCCTGCCGCCGTACTGAGGAGGAACGCAGTGGATCGATCCGCCGACAACGGGCACGCCGCGCCGATGGAGCAGCTCCTGTACGAGGTCAAGAAGGTCATCGTCGGCCAGGACCACCTGCTCGAGCGCCTGATCATCGCGTTGCTGGCGCGCGGCCACATCCTCGTCGAAGGCGTGCCGGGTCTGGCCAAGACGATGGCCATCCGGACCCTGGCCGAGGCGATCGGCGGCGACTTCAAGCGCATCCAGTTCACCCCCGACCTGGTCCCGGCGGACCTGATCGGCACGCGGATCTACAACCAGAAGACCGCCGATTTCGCGACGTCGCTCGGTCCGGTCTTCACCAACCTGCTCCTCGCCGACGAGATCAACCGGGCGCCGGCCAAGGTCCAGAGCGCCCTGCTCGAGGTGATGCAGGAGCGACAGGTGACGATCGGACGCGAGAGCCACAAGGTGCCGAACCCGTTCCTCGTGCTGGCCACCCAGAACCCGATCGAGACCGAGGGCACGTACGCACTGCCCGAGGCGCAGATCGACCGGTTCATGCTCAAGGTGCTGGTCGGCTACCCGACCGAGACCGAGGAGTTCGTCGTCGTCGAGCGGATGACCGGCATCGTCCCGACGGTCGTGCCGGTCCTGACGACGGACGCCCTGCTGGAGATGCAGCGGGCCGCCGACAGGGTCTACGTCGACCCGGCGCTGTACGAGTACGCGGTCAGGATCGCGACGGCCACGCGCGCTCCAGAGCGGTACGGACTGCCCGAGATCAAGCGCTACATCACCTTCGGCGCGAGCCCGCGCGCGTCGATCAACCTGATCCTGACCGCGCGAGCCCTGGCCTTCGTCCGCGGCCGCGACTACGTGCTCCCCGAGGACGTGCTCGACATGGTCCTCGACGTCCTCCGCCATCGGCTGGTGCTGTCGTTCGAGGCCCTGTCCGACGACGTCAGCAGCGACACCCTGCTGCGGACCCTTGTCGGCCGGATCCCCGCCCCGGTCGTCCCACTCCGGGAGGCGCGCAACGTCCACGTCAACGCCTGAACGCATCCTCCAGCGCCTCGACTGGCAGGTCATCCGCCGGCTCGACGGGCTGCTCCAGGGCGACTACCGGAGCCTGTTCCGGGGCAACGGGGTCGACTTCGCCGACCTGCGCGAGTACCAGTACGGCGACGACGTCCGGTACATCGACTGGAGCGTCACCGCGCGGATGGACACGCCGTACATCCGCGAGTACCTCGAGGACCGCGAGATCACGGCCTGGTTCCTGCTCGACCTCAGCCCCTCGGTCGATTTCGGGACGACCGACGCCGAGCGGCTCAAGCGGAGCGTCCTGATCGACTTCGTGTCGACGCTGGCACGGCTGCTGACCCGCCACGGCAACCGGGTCGGGGCGATCTTCTACGGCCAGCAGGTCGAGCGGCCGGTGCCCGCCCGTGGCGGCCGCGTCCACGTCCTGCGGCTCATCAACGAGATGCTGGCCCAGCCGCGCCTGACCGCCGCACCGCTGACGGACCTGTCGCCGCTGCTCGAGGCCGGCCAGCGCTCGATCAAGGGCCGGTCGCTCGTGTTCGTCATCTCCGACTTCATCAGCGCGCCCGGCTGGGAGCGGCCGCTCAATCTCCTCGCCCGCCGGCACGAGGTGCTGGCCGTGCGCCTGTTCGACCGACGCGAGGTCGAGCTGCCGGACGTCGGGCCGGTGATCATGGAGGACGCCGAGACCGGCGAGCAGCTCTACGTCGACACCCACGACAAGGGCTTCCGGAAGCGGTTCCGCGAGGCGGCCGATCAGCGCGAGGCGACCCTGCGCGAGGCCTTCGTGCACGCCGGCGTCGACGACGTCGCGCTGTCCACCGACGACGATCTCGTGCTCGCGATCGTGCGCATGGCCAACCTTCGCCGGAAGCGGGCGAGGTAGCCGATGTCGTTCATCTGGCCGGCGATGCTGCTGCTGCTCGTGCTGATCCCGTTGGGTGCCGGGCTGTACCTGACGATGGAGCGGCGTCGACGGCGCCGCGCGGCGGCATACGGCCCGCTCGCGGTCGCCTCGAGCGTGCCGGGCCGGCGCGGCAGGTTCCGTCGCCGGATCGTCGCGGCGTACACGCTGGTCGGCTTCGCGATCCTGGTCGTCGCGCTGGCCCGGCCGCAGAGCGTGGTCAGCGTGCCGCGCTTCGATGGCATCGTCATCCTCGGCTTCGACGTGTCGGGGAGCATGGCCGCCGACGACCTCGCCCCGACCCGGATGGAGGCCGCCAAGGCGGCAGCGCGCGCGTTCGTCGCCAAGCAGCCGGCGACCGTCCAGATCGGTGTCGTCGCGTTCAGCGACAGCGGCTTCTCGGTCCAGCTCCCGACCGAGGACCCGACCCAGGTCCTCGCCGCGATCGACCGCCTGACCCCGGAACGCGGGACCTCGATCGGGAGCGGCATCAACGAATCCCTGACGATCATCGCCACCGCGCAGGAGGGACCGGCCGCCGGCTACTACACGAACCGGTCACCCGCGCCCAGCGCCGACCTGCCCCCCGTCCCGAAGGGCACGTACACATCGGCCGCGATCGTGCTGCTGACCGACGGCGAGAACAACCAGCAGCCCGACCCACTCCAGGCCGCTCAGGCGGCCGCGGACCGCGGTGTCCGGATCTACACGGTCGGCATCGGCAGCGCGGCCGGGTCCACGCTCCAGATCGACGGGTTCAAGGTCCATAGCCAGCTCGACGCGGCCACCCTCCAGCAGATCGCGGACACGACCGGCGGCACCTACTACTCCGCCACCGACGCCCAGACCCTGAGCGACATCTACGCCGGCATCGACACGCGGCTGACGGTCAAGCCCGAGGAGACGGAGGTCACCTCGCTGTTCGCCGGGGTCGGCCTGCTGGTCCTGATGGTCGGCGGCGCAGCCTCGCTGGCCTGGATCGGACGGCTGCCCTGATGGACTTCCTGTCGCCGTTCGCGCTGGCCCTCCTGCTCCTCCTGCCGGTCCTCATCGGCGCCCGGATCTGGCTGTCGCGGCGACGCCGGTCGGGTGTGCGCTACTCGAGCCTGTCGCTGGTCCACATCGCGCGACCGCGCTCGTCGCGGATCCGCCGCCACCTGCCGTTCGCGCTGTTCGTGCTGGCGCTCGGGAGCCTTGTGCTGGCCATCGCCCGGCCGGCGGCCATCGTCAGCGTGCCGGCCGGCCAGACCACGGTGATCCTCGCGATCGACGTGTCACGGAGCATGTGCTCCACCGACATCGCGCCGAGCCGGATCGAGGCCGCCGAGGCCGCCGCGTCGCGGTTCATCCAGAGCCAGGGATCGACCACCCAGATCGGCATCGTCGCGTTCGCCGGCTTCGCCGAGATCGTCCAGGCGCCGACCACGGACAGGGAGGTCCTGCTCGACGCCATCTCCAGCCTGACGACCGGGCGGCGGACGGCGGTCGGCAGCGGGATCCTCGAGTCGATCGACGCCATCTCCGAGATCGATCCCAGCGTCCCGAAGAGCGTGACGCCCGATGCCTCGCCCGGCGCCGGCCCGTCGCCCGTGCCGACAAGGCGCCTATGCGCCCGCGGTCATCGTGCTGCTGACCGACGGCTCGAACAACGCCGGGCCGCTGCCGACCGACGCGGCCGCCGAGGCCGCCGCCCGGGGCCTGCGCGTCTACACCATCGGTTTCGGGACGGACGATCCGGGCGCCGAGGGCGCCGTGTGCGGACAGTCGCTCATCGGCAACGAGCCGGGCGGCGGCGGGTTCGGTGGTGGCGGGGGCTTCGGCGGCGGAGGCGGAACCGGCTTCAGCCGCGGCATCGACGAGACGACGCTCAAGGCGATCGCCGACACGACCGGCGGGACGTACTACCCGGCCTCGAGCGCGGACCAGCTCGATTCGGTCTTCGCCAACCTGCCGACCAACCTCATCACCAAGCACGAGGTGGTCGAGCTCAGCGTGGTCTTCGTGGCGATCGGCGCGACGCTGGTCGCCGTGGCGATCCTGCTCGGACAGGCCTGGCGACCGCTGCCCTAGACGACGCCCGTCGGGCCTGCGCGGCGGGGCACACTTAGGACGTGGACCTGCTGACCGCCGTCCTGGCTGTCCTCGTCGCAGTCGCGATCCTGTACGAGATCGCGCGTCGCGTCGGCGTGCCCTATCCGACGTTGCTGGTCATCGGTGGCCTCGGTCTCGCGTTCGTGCCGGGCCTGCCCCACATCGACCTCGAGCCGGACCTGGTGCTGCTGGTCTTCCTGCCACCGCTGCTGTTCACGGCCGCCGTGGAATCGCCGATCCGGGACCTGCGGGCGAACTGGGTCCCGCTCGTGCGCCTGTCGATCGGCCTTGTCGTCTTCACGATGGTCATCGTGGCCGTGGTGGCGCAGGCGGCCGTGCCCGGGATCGGCTGGGCGGCGGCGTTCACGCTCGGCGCGATCGTCGGCCCGACCGACGCGCTCGCGGCGACGACCGTCTTCCGCCGGCTCGGGGCGCCGCGCGTCGTCAGGACCCTGATCGAGGGCGAGGCCCTGTTCAACGACGCGACGGCCCTCACCGCCTATCGCGCCGCCGTCTTCGCGGCGGTGACCGGCACGTTCGTGCTGTCCGAGGCGCTGGCGGGCTTCGCGGTCGCCGCCCTGGGCGGGATCGCCCTCGGCGCCGCGGTCGGCTGGCTCGCCGGCGAGATCCTGCGTCGGCTCGACGACCCGCCGGTCGAGGTCGTCATCTCGGTGGTCCTGCCCTTCGCCGCGTATCTCCCGGCCGACCGCCTCGGCTTGTCCGGGGTCCTCGCGGTCGTCGCGGCCGGCTTCGTCATCGGCAGTCGCCTCGGGACGATCCTGACGCCCAACAGCCGGATCCTGTGGCTGACGACCTGGAAGATGATCGGCTTCGTCCTCAACGGCTTCGTCTTCGTCCTGATCGGGATGGAGCTGCCCGGGATCCTCGAAGGGCTCGGTGGGCGCCCGTTGATCGAGACGCTCGGGCTTGCCGCGCTCGTCTGCGTCATCGTCATCGTGACCCGGCTCGCCTGGGTGTTCGCCTCGAGCTTCCTGCCCGGGTCGCCGCGACGCGTCATCGCGGCGCGCGATCCGCAGCTGGCGACCCGTCTGACCTTCGTCGTCGGCTGGGCCGGGCTGCGCGGCGCCGTGTCGCTCGCGGCCGCGCTGGCCCTGCCGATCGGCTTCCCTGAGCGCGACCTGATCGTGTTCATCACGTTCACGGTCATCCTCGTCACGCTCGTCGGCCAGGGGCTCACCCTGCCGGCGGTCTTGCGCTGGGCCGCCTGGGACGGCGTCGAGCCGGACGGCGACGAGGCGACCGTCGCGCGCACCGCCGCCTACGAGGCGGGCCTCGACGAGGTCGAGCGGGCCCGACCGCGCTGGCCGGACCACCAGCCGCTGCTCGACCGACTGGAATCGAGCCTGCAGGACAGGACCCGGCACCTCGCCACCGCGGACCCGGATGAGACCGCGGAGCGGACCCAGGAACGGGTCGAGCACGAGGAGATCCAGCGCGGCGTCATCGCCGCCCAGCGGACCGCGGTCATCGAGCTCCGCGATCGTGGCCAGATCAACGACACGACACTGCGCCAGATCGAGCGCGAGCTCGACCTCGAGGAGGTACGCATGGAGGCCTGACGCAGGATCGCCGATGCCGAATGCAGAAAGGATGGTGTTGCCGTGGCCGACATGCACTTCCTCGGGTTCGCCGGGAGCCTTCGCCGAGCGTCATACAACCGGGGCCTGATCCGGGCCGCGGCCGAGCTGGCCCCGACCGGGATCGTCGTCGACGTCTTCGAGCTGGCAGAGATCCCGCTCTACAACCAGGATGTCGAGGACGCCGGCGAGCCCGACTCGGTCGTCGCGTTCAAGGCGGCGATCGCCCGCGCCGACGCCCTGCTCGTGGCGACACCCGAGTACAACCACGGCATCCCGGGCGTGCTCAAGAACGCCATCGACTGGGCGTCGCGCCCGCGGGTGACGAGCCCGCTCCGCGATCGGTCGGTGGCGGTGACCGGTGCCTCGCCGGGCACGGGCTCGACTGCCCGCGCGCAGGCCCAGCTGCGCGACGCGTTCGTGTTCACCGGCGCCTGCGTGATGCCACTCCCCGAGCTGCTGATCGGCGGGGCCGGGCACCTCTTCGACCACCACGGCGACCTGACCGATCCCGAGACGCGGACCAGGCTCGTCGAGCTGATGGAGGCGCTCCGCGCCTGGACCGTGCGGATCGATCTCGGCGAGGTCGCCGCGTGACGTGCCGGCTATCGGCCGGCGCGGCCGCACCCGGGTCGACGAACCGCTTGACGAAGGCGAGTGACAGGTCGGCGACATCGCGCCAGCCGCTGTCGATGGTCAGGGCGTGGCCGCGACCGGCGATCTTGACGATCTCGGTGACGCCCTGGTTGCGCTTCTGGCGGTTGTACGAGGCGTTGGCGATCGCCCACGGGACGGTGTGGTCGAGCTCGCCGTCGAGGATCAGCAACGGCCCACGGTCCGGGTTCTTGGTGTCGACCTTGGCCTCTGTCCACGGGTTGAAGTTGGCGGCCGCGGCCTGGAAGAGGGGCTCGCCGGGCGCCGCGACGGCGTATTCCTCGTAGAGCGACTTCGCCTCGTCCTCGGTGACCGCGTTCGCGAACGAGTAGCGGAACTGCTCGTAGGTGAGCGGCACGGCCCGGCCGCGGTTGCGCGGGTTGCTGAGCGCGGGTGAAGCGGCGCGCAGCGCGGAGATCGGCAGCGGCAGGACACCGCGGAACGGCGCGGGATCGATCGCCACGGAGGCGGCCGACAAGCCTCGGCCGGCGAGGATCTGCGTCAACAGGCCGCCGAAGGAGTGACCGATCACAGCGGGCTTCGTGCCGAGAGCGCGGATCGCCTCCTCGAAGTGGTCCGCGACCTCCTTGATCGACTTGCCGGCGAACACCTCCGGATGCGCCTTCGCCTCGGCCACGGTCTCGGGGTCATCGGGCCAGCCGGGTGCCACGGTCGCGTAACCGGCGTCCTCGAAGACCGTCCGCCAGCGGTCCCAGCTGCTCGGCAGCAGCCACAGGCCGTGGACGAAGACGATCGGTGTCCGGCCGGATGCGTTGGCCGCGGAGATCTGGGCAGACTCGTGTTCGGTGATCGGCATCGGGACGTCCTCCAGTGACGCGTGCAGGACCGCAGGGGCTGTCGGCCTGGACGTCGAACGACCATCGTCCTGCACGGACGATAACCCGGTGTTATCGCACCGGATCGGTCAGCGCACCAGCAGGTACACCACCAGGACGGCGAGGACCACGACGGCGGCGGCGAGCCCCCAGGTCATCCTCTCGAGACGCCGGACATCCCCGTGGAGCCGTTCGAGCTCGGGTCCGATCGTCGCGGAACGCGCACGCGGCTGGGCAGGATGCGTCTCGACGGGCTCGCCGCCGAGGCCCATCCGCGCGAGCTCGCTGTCGAGCCTCGGATCGGCCGGCTGGCGGACCGCCTGGCGCGCGATCCGGGAGAGCTCCTCCTCGGTCGGGCCGGTCGCCGCGGCGGGAGGCGTCTTCGCGGTGCGGGGTCGGCCTTTGGGCGCCTGGTCCTGCTCCATCGCGTCCACCCTAGCAGGACCGCCGCCGTCGGATCCGCCCTTCGGCGATGAGTCCGTTCGCGCGATGCACGTGGGCTGCATGATCCGTCGACGGCTTGATGCAGCGCATGCGCATCATCGTGAAAAGCCGCTCGACCGCCTGCTCGGGGCACGCTTGCCGGAGACCTTCAGGCGCCGTTGGCACTCGTCTCGTAGCCGAGATACACGACACCAGAACCGAATCTCCGCGTCTCGGCCAGCCGGAGGGCGATGCGGTCGTCGAGCGGCGGAAGGAACGGGAGACCGGCACCGAGGATCACCGGCTGGACGTACGCGCGGACCTCGTCGACCAACCCCGCCTGGAGCAGCGGCGCAGCGATCGTCGGGCCGCCGACGCCCATGTCGTAGCCGGGCTGCGCCTTGAGCCGGGCGACTTCGGCCACCACGTCGTCGCGCACCAGCCGAGCCCCATGATCGACCCGTTCGAGCGTCCTCGAGAACACGATCTTCGGCGTGACCTTCCAGATCGCGGCGAAATCGCGCATCACGGGCTCGGGATCCGTGTCGGCCGTCGGCCAGTATCCGGCCATCAGCTCCCACATCCGCCGGCCATACAGGAAGGCGCTCACGTCGCGGGCCTCGTCGTTGAAGCTTGCGTGCAGCTCGTCGTCCACCTGGACCCAGTCGAGCGATCCGCTCGGGGTCGCGACGTACCCATCGAGCGAGACCGACATCGAATAGATGAGCCTACCCATCGCCGCACTCCATGGCCTGGATCGTAACGCTATCCTCGCCTCCAAGGCCCGTCGCCATCGAGGACCGATGCCCCGCCTGCAGTACAAGTCCTTCGCCGATCCTGACGAGATCCGACAGTTCCCGGCCGGGAGCGGCAGGATCGTCGATCTGGGCGAGACGACTGTCGGGCTGGCCACCTGGGAACCCGGCTGGCGCTGGTCGACCCATCTGGCCGCGATCGCGGGCACGTCGTCGTGCCAGGTCCATCACCTCGGCTACGCGGTATCGGGCCGACTCCTGGTCACGATGGAGGACGGGCAGGCACTCGAGATCCCGCCTGGATCGGCGTACGAGATCCCGTCGGGTCACGACGCGGAGGTCGTCGGCGATGAGCCATTCGTGACGATCGAGTGGACGAGCGCCCATGTCGTCGGGATCGGTTCGGACACCGCGGAACGAGTGCTCGCCACTGTCCTGTTCACGGACATCGTCGATTCCACGGCCACCCTCGAACGGATCGGCGACACGGCCTGGCGGGCGCTGCTGAATGACCACAACCGGACGATGCGGGACCAGTTCAACCGGTTCCGGGGCCGGGAGATCGACACCACCGGCGACGGGTTCCTGGCCGTGTTCGACAGCGCGACCCGGGCCGTGCGCTGCGCCCTGGCGATGATCGCGGCCGCCGGCGCGATGGGCATCGCGATCCGGGTGGGGGTCCACAGCGGCGAGGTCGAGCTCGTCGGTGGCGACGCTCGTGGCGTGGCGGTCCACACGGCCGCCCGGGTCATGTCACACGCCGGCGCCGGGGAGGTCCTCGTCTCGTCGACGACACGCGACCTCCTCGAAGGATCGGGCCTGAGCCTCGACGACGCCGGAGCCTACGAGCTGAAAGGTCTGTCGGGCTCTCGGACCCTCTACCGCGTGTCCTGGATCCCTAGGTCGACGTGATCCCGCTCGCCTTGAGCTTGCGCCAGCCGCCGGCTCGGTTGTTGGCGATGATCTGGCGGAACATCGCCAACATGGCCGGCTCGTTGATCGGGTCGTCGCGATGGAGGCCGACCGTCCGGGCGGTCTCGTTGTCGTGGCCGGCGGTGATGATCCCCTCCGGATCGGGCACGATCGCACCGTCGTACAGGAACACGTTGACGTGGTCCCTGGCGGCCAAAAGGGCGCAGATGTTGCCGTCGAGGACGAAGTAGGGCTGGATCGTCCGCTTGATCGTCTCGCTGACCTCCGGGTCCGCTTCGTGGACCAGGTCGCGGACCCGCTGGCAGATCTCGCGCTGCCAGGTCGGCAGCGCGTCGAGGTAGGCGTCGACGCGAGCGTCTTTCACATATGCCATCGGTGGCGACCTCCAGCGACCGTTCGGCCATATGATGCCCTGACCATGGACCAGCCACGCTCGAGCGCAGCCCTCGGCATCGACCCGATCCAGACGATCGGGCGCGAGGAGCTCAAGGCGAAGATCGACCGGGGGGACGACTTCCGGCTGATCATGGCCCTCAATCGCTGGGCGTACGACGCCAAGCACATCC
This sequence comes from uncultured Chloroflexia bacterium, assembly GCA_963813225.1. Classification (GTDB taxonomy): domain Bacteria; phylum Chloroflexota; class Limnocylindria; order Limnocylindrales; family CSP1-4; genus SPCO01. The sequence goes on from CAWEYB010000001.1 coordinate 1,490,896, forward strand.
CGGGGTCGTTGCATTTCGACACCCCGGACGAGCTGTACGCCGCGGTCCATCCCGATGACGAGGTCGTCGTCTACTGCTCGCACGTCGATTGCCTGTCGAGCGTGGCGCTGTATCGGGATCTCGTCCGGCGCGGCTACGGGAACGTCCGGCGCTACTCCGGCGGGTTGCTCGACTGGGAAGAGGCGGGCTATCCACTCGAGGGCGCCTTCGGGAGCGCCTCGTGAGCGAGCCGACCGCCGACGTCGATCAGGCGCCGCGCGGACCATCCGTTCGCGATCGAGATCGACGCCGAGCGCGAGGGCTGGTACGAGCTGACCGAGCTCGTCCGCCGGCTGACCCCCGACGAGCGGCTCGAACCCGGCTACTACCGGGATCCGGCGTGGACGGTGCGCGACGTGGTCGCCCATCTGGGCACCTGGCAGGCCGAGGCCGAGGTGCAGCTCGAGCGGCTCGGCGCCGGGACGTACGGGGGCCACGACATCGACATCGATGCGCTGAACGCAGCCTTCCTCGAGGCGATGGACGGCCAGCCATGGGACGTCGCGTGGGTCCAGGCGCAGGCCGGCCGGACGCGGATGATCGCCGAGTGGTGGGGCCTCGGCCAGCCCGGCGACGAGGCGGCCTGGTGGATCCGCAAGTCCGGCGGCGATCACTACGCCGAGCATCTCGACCGGCTGCGGGAGTGGGTCGACGAGCTCATCGCGCGCCGCGCCGGAGGTGGACCGGTGACCGTCGGCGACGCGGATCCGATCCGGCGCGGCGCCTGGCCCGAGCTGCCGTGGCGTGACTGGGAGCCGACCGTCTCGACGCTGCACCGCTGGGTCCAGGTCGTGGGCAAGGTCCGGACGACGCTGTCGCCGCCCCTCAATCATTGGTGGCACAGCACGTTGTCCGTCACGCCTCGCGGGTTCGCCACGACCGCGATCCACGCCGGCCGGCGCGCCTTCGAGATCCGGTTCGACTTCATCGATCACGAGCTGGTCGTCGACGACAGCGACGGCGCGTCGTTCGTCCTGCCGCTCGAGCCGATGTCGGTCGCCCGGTTCTATCGCGACGTCATGGCCGGCCTGCACGGTCTCGGCATCGACGTCCGGATCTCGACCAAGCCGAACGAGCTGGTCGATGCGACCCCGTTCGACGTCGACGAGACGCACGCCTCCTACGATCCGTCGCACGCCGAGCTCCTGTGGCGCGCATTCCTCCAGGCAGACCGGGTGATGAAGTCGTTCCAGAGCGGGTTCATCGGCAAGCAGAGCCCCGTCCAGCTGTTCTGGGGCAGCTTCGACCTCGCCGCGTCTCGGTACCGGGGCCGGCCGGCGCCGCATTACACGGGAAGCGCGGTCAACTGTCCCGAGTGGGTGATGGAGGAGGCCTACTCGGCCGAGGAAAGCGCCGCCGGCTGGTGGGCGCAGATCGAACCGCCCGGGCCGGCCTTCTACGCCTACACGTACCCGGCGCCCGAGGGCATCGCGGCCGTCCCGGTGCACCCGGCCTCCGCCACGTGGGACGAACCGATGGGCCTGTTCATGCTGCCGTACGACGCGGTCCGCAGCCTGGCCGACCCTGACGCTGCAGTGCTCGCGTTCCTCGAATCGACCTACGCGGCGGGTGCCGACCTCGCCGGCTGGGATCGAGCGCACCTGGAGCCTGCCCGCAAGCCTGGGCCGCACCAGCGGGGACCATGGAGCGTCCTCGGCTGACGCTCGCGGTCGCTACGTCTCGCGCTGCAGGGCGCTCGACCGCCTCCTCGACGGATCGGTAGAAGTGGCGTCTTCTCGATCGTCTCGAGCAGCCCGTAGCGGACGATCGTGTCGCGAACCGCCGTCTGGAGCTCGGCGAAGGCGAGGTGGATCCCGGCCGCGTTGAGCTCGAGGTCGAGGTCGACCAGCATCGAGCCCGCGGTGGTGTCGATGTCGGTGATCGGCTCGGCGGCGACGAGGACCCAGCGCGGGTGGGGGAGCCGCGTCGCGGACCAGCGCCCGGATCCGGTCGCGGAACTCGTTGGCGTTGGCAAAGAAGAGCGGGGCCGACCAGCGGACGATCAACATCCCGGGCACGGGTCGCGCCTCCGGATAGCTCGTCAGGTCGTGGTAGCCGGCCAGGTTCGGTGCCGTGCCCGAGCACCGCCGAGTACGGGGCCCAGGCACGCTGGAAGATGTAGATGGCCGACAGCACGACCGCCAGCACGATCCCCTGGAGCACGCCGATGAGCGCGACCCCGAGCGCGCACGCGACGGCAAGCGCGAACTCCGCCTTGCGGACCGTGTACAGCCGTCGCAGCTCGGCCACGTCGAACAGGGTGATCGAGGCGGCGATGACGACCGCGGCCAGGACCGGCTGCGGCATCGACTGGACCAGACCCGGGCACGACGACCAGCATCGCGAGCACCAGGCCGGCGGCGACCAGACCGGTCAGCTGGGTCTTCGCGCCCGACTGGAACGCGACGGCCGTCCGCGACCCGCTGGTGCTGACCGGGAACCCGGAGAACAGGCCGGCCGCCAGGTTCGACGCACCGATGCCGGCCAGCTCCTGGTCGCCGTCGACCTCGTACCCGCCACGTGACGCGAAGCCGCCCGAGGTCGAGATGGTGTCGCCGATGGCGACCAGCGAGATCCCGATCGCCGCCGCGAACAGCAGCGGGATGTCCGAGAGGTGGGCCGCCGGCAGGGACGGCAGCGGGAAGCCCTGCGGCAGCACGCCGATGACCGAGACGCCGCGCGAGGCCAGGTCGAGCACGACCGACAGCACGATCGCGACGACGACCGCGATCAGGATGCCCGGCGTCCGCGGCGAGACCCGCTTGAGTCCGAGGATGATGCCCGAGGCTGAGCAGGCCGATGCCGAGCGCCCACGGGTTCGTCATGTCGAGGCCCTGGACGAAGGCCTGAGCCTCTGCGACCAGCCCGCTCGCGTCGGTGCTGAAGCCGAACAGCTTCGGCAGCTGGCCGATGAAGATGACCACCGCGAGACCCGCAAGGTAGCCGGTCCGCACGGGGTTCGAGAGCAGGTCGGCCACGAACCCGAGACGCCCGATGCCGGCCCCCAGGCACACCAGGCCGACGAGGATGGCGAGCATCCCCGCCAGTGCGATCGCCGTGTTCTGGTCGCCGGCCGCGAGCGGCAGGATGGTCGCGGCGATCATCGGCCCGAGCGACGAGTCCGGTCCGAGGACCAGGATCGGCGATGGCCCGGCCAGTGCGTAGGCGACCAGGCAGACCACCGTCGTGTACAGGCCGGTGATCGGCGGCAGGCCCGACAGCTCGGCGTAGGCCATCCCCTGCGGCACCAGCAGCGTCACCAGGACGATGCCCGCGATCAGGTCGCGCGGCAGCCAGGCGCGCTCGTAGGTCCGGAACACCCGGACGACCGGGCATCCAGTGCTCGAGCGCGCCGAACCTCGAGGCCCAGTCGTGGCGCCCGGCACGACTGCCATCGTGGGCGGGACCGTGTGCTCGCTAGGCCGCCAGCGCCGGCGCGGCCGCCACCGCCGACCGGCTCGTCATCCGTCCGGATCTTGAGCAGCTTGCGCGCCTCTTCGACCACGATGAGCGACAGCGGCACGACGATGCAGACGACCCACTGGTCGATCGACAGGCTGACCGTGCCGAGGATCCGCTGCAGGAACGGCAGCTCGGTCGCGAGGATGATGGTCACGATCGACATGGCCGTCCCGATGAGCAGCGGCCGGTTGCCGAGGATCGACCCGCCGAACACCGACTCGTTCTCGTCGGCCGTCTCCAGCGATGAGAACAGGCGGTAGAGCGAGAACGTCGTGACGCCCATCGTCCGGGCGATCACGTCGCCGTACTGGCTGTCGGCCCAGGCCAGCACGCCGAGCGTGCCGGCAGCGATGACGAGGCCGATGAAGACGAGCCAGGTCATCAGCCGCCGCGGCATGAGCTTCTGCTCCTTCGGTCGCGGCGGGACGGCCATCAGGCCCTCGCGCGGCTGCCCGTATCCGAGCCCGATCGCCTGGAACACGTTGACGGTGAAGTTCAGCCACAACGTCTGGAGCGGCAGGAATGGGATGCCCCCCAGGATGTCGAGCAGTGACGAGCCAAGGAACGTGGCGATGAACCCGAACAGGCCGGCCATCTGGAAGCGGATGAACCGCATCATGTTGTCGTAGACGGCCCGGCCCAGGCCGACCGCCTTGACGATCGTCGCGTAGTTGTCGTCGGTCAGGATCATCACCGCGGCCTGCTTCGAGACCTCGGTGCCGGTGATCCCCATGGCGATGCCGATGTCCGCCTTCTTGAGCGCCGGCGCGTCGTTGACGCCGTCGCCGGTCATCCCGACGACGTGGCCCTTCGCGCGCAGGATGTCGACGAGGTGGACCTTGTCCTCGGGCGACACGCGGGCGATGACGCCGATGCCGTCGATCTGGCGCATCGCCTCCTCGTCGCTCATCGCGCGGAACTCGGCGCCGGTGATGGCCCGACCCTCGATCCCGAGCTGGTGCGCGATCGCCTCCGCGGTGACGGCATGGTCGCCGGTGATCATCCGGACCTGGATGCCGGCCGCCTTCGCCTCGGCGATGGCGGCCTTCGCCGCCGGTCGCGGCGGGTCGACGATGCCGACGATGGCGAGGAGCGTCAGCCCCTCGATGGCCGGCAGCAGGTCGGCGTTGGCGTCGAACGACTTCGGGTCGAAGTCCTTCTGGCCGGTCGCCATGACCCGCAGCCCCATCGTCCCGAGCCGTTCGTTCTCGGCGAGGTAGGCGTCACGGATCTCGGCGATCGGCACCTCGTTGCCGTCGGGGCCGTGAGCGGTGACTGCCCGGGCCAGGAGCTGGTCGGGCGCGCCCTTGATGAAGCCGCGGATGACGTCCCGGCCCTTCGCGTCCTTCATCGCGTGGAAGGTCGCCATCATCTTGTAGGCCGCGTCGAAGGGCAGGGTCGCGACGCGCGGGTACTGCTCGCGGGTGAGAGTCGGGTCAACGCCACCCTTGGCCGCGAGGACGACGAGCGCGCCCTCGGTCGGGTCGCCGACGAGCTCGCCATTGCGGACCTCCGCGTCGGCGCACAGCGCCATCGGCAGCAGGTATTGCTCGAGCGGAACGTCGGGCTGGCCGCCGGTGTGGGCGATCTGGCCGGTCGTCTGGTAGCCGTCCCCACTGATCGCATACCGACGGCCGACGATCGCCATCTGGACGGCCGTCATCTGGTTGAGGGTGAGGGTGCCGGTCTTGTCGGAGTTGAGCGCGGACGTCGAGCCCAATGTCTCGACCGAGCGGAGGCGCTTCATGATCGCGCCGGCCGCAGCGAGCGTCTGCGAACCCTTCGACAGGATGGCCGTGACGACTGCCGGGAGGGCGGTCGGGATGGCCGCCACCGCGAACGCGACCGCGCTCAGGAACAGCTCCTGACCCGAGACGCCCCGATAGAGGCCGAGCGCGAGCGAGATGACGATGGCAACGCCGGCGATGACCAGGATCTGGTTGGTCAGCGCGTCGAGCTGCTTCGTCAGCGGCGTCTTCTCGATGCCGGTGGCCTGCAGCATGCCGCTGATGTGGCCGACCTCGGTGGCCATCCCGGTGGTGGTGATGAGCACCGTGCCGGCGCCACGGGTGACCTGGCAGTTCATGAACGCCATGTCGATCCGGTCGCCGAGCGCCGCGTCGGCGGCGACGGCGTCGACCTGCTTGGGCGACGGAACGCTCTCGCCGGTCAGCGCCGACTCGTCGATCTCGAGGGTCGCAGCGGACAGGATCCGGGCGTCGCCCGGGACGAGGTCGCCGGCTTCGATGTTGACGATGTCGCCCGGGACGAGCTGGTCCATCGGGACCTCGACCAGATCGCCGTTCCGTCGGACCTTGGCCTTGACGACCATCATGCTCGAGAGCGCCGATGCGCTCGCCTCGGCCTTGCCCTCCTGGTTCATCGCCATCCAGGCGTTGAAGACCGTCAGCAGGAGCAGGAACACACCGGTGTAGAACTGGCCGGGCAGGAACAGGCAGATGACGCCCGCGACCAGCAGCACGATCTGCATCGGGTCGGCGTACTGGCGCGCGAACATCTGCCACTTCGATGCCTTCTTCGCCTGGGCGAAGGTGTTGGTCCCGTACGTCGCGCGACGGGAGTCGGCCTCCTGCGACGACAGGCCGGCGGCCGGATCGACCCCGAGCTGCTTCGCGGCTTCGGCGGGGGAGAGCGCGAACCAGGCGACATCTGGAGCGGGTGCCCCGGATCCGCTCGCGGGCGTTGCAGCCGCGGTCATGACTTCTTCCCCCTCTTCGACTTCTTCGCGGCCGCTGCCGCGAGCTCCGCCTCGATCGGATCGGCGGCGACGCCCTCTGGCGCCTGGCCCCCGAGCTCGACTTTCGCGGCGGCGAGTGCCTCCTTGGCCTCCTTCGAGACTCGCGGAAAGCGTGGGCCGATGTCCATCAGGGTGTTCGCCAGGATGGCGGCCGCAGCCACGCGTGCGAACGGCTTGTCGTCGGCCGGCACGACGTACCACGGCGCCCATGGCGTGCTCGTGTTCGAGAGCACGTCGCTGAAGGCCTTCTGATAGTCGTCCCAGTACAGCCGCTCCTTGGCGTCGTTCGCACTGAACTTCCAGTTCCGGTCGGCCTCGTCGATCCGGGTCAGGAAGCGGCGTCGCTGCTCCTCGTGCCCGACGTTGAGGAAGATCTTGACGAAGCGGTAGCCCTGGTCTGTGAGATAGCGCTCCCAGTCGTTGATCTCGCGGTAGCGCCGCTTCCAGATGCCGCGGTCCTTGAGCTTCGGCGGGAGCTTCTGCTTGGCCAGGATCTCGGGATGGACACGGACGACGAGGACCTCCTCGTAGTACGACCGGTTGAAGATGCCGATGTTGCCGCGCTCCGGGAGCTTCTTCTGGTAGCGCCACAGGTAGTCGTGGTCGAGGTCTTCGCTCGAGGGGATCTTGAAGCTGCTGACCTGGACGCCCTGCGGGTTGACGCCGCTCATGACATGGCGGATCGTGCCGTCCTTGCCGGCCGCGTCCATCGCCTGGAGCACCATCACGACGCCGTAGGTGTCCTGGGCGGCAAGGCGCGTCTGGAGGTCGGCGAGAGTCCCGACGCCGAAACGGAGAAGCTCCTTCGCTTCCTTGACGCTGACTTCCCTTGTGCCGGCGGAATCGAAGTCGTGGGGCAATCGGACCCGCCGTCCCGGTTCCACGCGGAATGGCTTGATGAAGCCCGGGATCCGCTTGAGTCGCGCGTCGGCCATCTGGGGGTCCTTTCTGTCGGCGTCGACCCATCCCTCGTGGTCGAACGCGGCGGTGTCGCCACCGTTAACGGAACGTTACGACCATGGTCCCCGCTTCGCAGCGCCGTGTCGCAGCGCGGGTCGAGGTCACTTCGGACGGAAAGGATTGGCTGGCGCGCCAGGATTCGAACCTGGAACCCCCTGATCCAGAGTCAGGTGCCATACCGTTAGGCCACGCGCCAGCGATGCCCGTACGGGCGGACTGAGTCTACCGCTCGGTGTCAGCCTCCGTCCACGGGCGAGATGCGCCTCCCAAGGCACGTACGATATGGAGCGGCGGCGTCGGATGCAGGGCCGCGATCGGATAGAGGACCCTCCGACACCATGGACAACTGGGCGGGCAACGTCACGTACCGCGCCGGCCGGGTCCAGGAGCCGACGTCGGTCGGCGATGTCCAGGCGATCGTTCGCGCGTCCAGACATGTGCGAGGGCTCGGGACCCGACATTCCTTCAACGACATCGCCGATAGCGACGGCGACCTGGTGTCGCTCGCGCACCTTCCCCGACGCGTCGAGGTCGATGCAGCGGCCCGGACGGTGACCATCGATGGCGGCATCCGCTTTCCTGAGCTCTGCCGCAGCCTCGACGCGGCGGGGCTCGCCTTGCACACGCTCGCATCATTGCCGCATCTCTCGGTCGCCGGAGCGTTGGCGACGGCGACGCACGGTTCCGGAGTCGCCCGCCGGAACCTGTCGTCGGCGCTGGTCGCCGTGGAGCTGGTCGGGGGCGACGCCGAGATCGTCCACTTGGACCGGCGATCAGGCGACTCGGCCATGGATGGAGCGGCGGTCTCGCTCGGCGCGCTCGGCATCGTGACGGCGCTGACCCTCGCGGTCGAGCCCGCATATGCGCTGCGCCAGGACGTGTACGAGTCGATGCCCCTCGAGGCCTTCCGCGAGAACTTCGACGAGATCGTCTCAGTGGCCGAGAGCGTGAGCTGCTTCACGACGTGGCGCGGCGACGTGATCGACCAGATCTGGCGGAAGTCACGGATCGACCCCGACCGGTCGATCCATCCCGCGGACGAGTGGCTCGGGGCGCGCCGCGCGACGACGGATCTCCACCCGATCCCCGGCCTTCCGCCCGACGCCTGCACGCCGCAACTCGGGCGGGAGGGGCCCTGGCACGAGCGCTTACCGCACTTCCGCGCCGATCGAACACCGAGCGCCGGGGACGAGCTCCAGGCGGAGTACTTCGTCGACAGGAGGGATGCCATCGCGGCGTTCGAAGCTCTCTGGGCGCTCCGCGACGAGCTGGCCCCGCTCGTCCTGGTGTCCGAGATCCGGACCATCGCGGCGGACGACCTGTGGCTCAGCCCCGCATATCGGAGGGATTCCGTGGCCTTCCACTTCACCTGGCGGCCCGACCAGGTCGCAGTCGACTTGATGCTTCGGCGGGTGGAGGCGTCTCTCGCGCCGTTCGAACCACGGCCCCATTGGGGCAAGCTGTTCACGCTCGCGCCCGGCGCGCTTCGAGCGCGCTACGAGCGGATGGACGACTTCCTGGCGCTGGCCGCCCGGCTCGACCCCGACGGGAAGTTCCGGAATGGCTTCGTCGACCGCTGGCTCCAGCAGCGAGACTGACAGGGCGCGGTCACGGAGACCTAGTCGATCGCGGCGGCCGGATCGGTCCAGGAGAAGGCCGGCTCGTAGCCCAGCATCGATCGCGCATGCTCGATCGAGAGCAGGGTCTGCCGGCCCTCGATCGGGCCGCGGATCTCAACGTTCGGGTACACCTCGTCGAGGAGATCCGCGCTCGGTCGGCGCATGCAGGTGTCGGCCGCCGCGATGATCGCGACCTCGGCGCCGCTGAGGTCGGCTTCGAGCGCTCGCGCAACCGCCTGGGCGACATCGCGAGCGTCGACATAACCCCACAGGTTCCACTTCCGGACCATCGGGTCGTCCTGCCACGACTCGAACCGTCCGTAGTCGGGCGGCTCCATGATGTTGGAGATCCGGAAGCCGACGAAGGCGATCCCGGATCGGCGGGCGAACTGGTCGGCCATCGTCTCGCCCACGAGCTTCGATAGGGCATAGGACGACTCCGGCCGGGGAGGGTGTCGCTCGTCGATCGGCGCGTAGGCCGGCGGCGCATCGAACGGCAAGCCCAGAACCGTCTCGCTGGACGCCCACACGACGCGGTCGACGCCGCGATCGACCGCGGCGGCGAAAACGTTGAACGTCGAGAGCGCGTTGTTGCGGAACGTCTCGGCCGGCGGGCGGATCCCGGGCGCCGGGATCGCGGCGAGATGGACGACGGCGTCAGCGCCGGCGAAGATCTCGAGACACTGCCCTGCGTCGGTCAGGTCGGCGAGCACGGACGTCCCTTGCGGGCTCGGGTCGCGCACGACATCGACACTCAGGACATCGTGACCCTGTTCGCGCAGGTGGCGGACGACCCAGCGCCCGGCCTTGCCGCTGCCACCGGTGACGACGATTCGCACGGCACCCTCCGTCGGACCATCTGTTGGGACAAGATGCGATCGTATGACCACATCCGATGCTACGCGGGCCCGGTGCCCTGGGCACGGACCTTCGCCCACGTGTCCTTGAGCGTGACCGTCCGGTTGAAGACCGGATGGTCCGCGGTGGAATCGGGGTCCGCACAGAAGTAACCCAACCGCTCGAATTGGACTGTCTCGCCGACGGCCAAACCCACCAGCGTGGGTTCGACGACGCACTCCCGGAGGACCGTCTCGGACGCGGGGTCGATCCCGTCAAACAGGTCGCGTCCGTCACTGCCCGGGAATGGGTCCACGAAGAGATGGTCGTAGAGCCGGACCTCGGCCGGGACGCCCTCGGCGGCACTGACCCAATGGAGCGTCGACTTGGGCCGCCGGCCGTCCGGCGCGTCGCCGCCGCGCGTGGCCGGATCGTACGTGCAGCGGAGCTCGACCACCTTCCCGTCGGCATCCTTGACGACGTCGGTACACGTGATGAAGTACGCGGACCGCAGGCGGACCTCGCGGCCCGGCGCGAGGCGGAAGAACTTGGGCGGCGGCTCCTCCATGAAGTCGTCGCGCTCGATCCACAGCTCGCGCCCGAACGCGACCTGCCGTGTCCCGGCGGATGGATCCTCGGGGTTGTTGACGACCTCGACCTCCTCGGTCTGGCCTTCGGGGTAGTTGTCGATGACGACCTTGAGGGGGTCGAGGACCGCGAAGCGCCGGTGGGCGGTCCGGTTCAGGACGTCGCGCACGGCATGGTCGAGCTGGCCGACCTCGACGACGCTGTCCGCCTTGGACACGCCGATGACCGTCACGAACTCGCGGATCCCCTCGGCCGGGAAGCCGCGCCGGCGCAGGCCCGAGATGGTCGGCATCCGCGGATCGTCCCAGCCCCGGACATGGCCCTCGCTGACCAGTCGCAGCAGGACGCGCTTGGACAGCACGGTGTGGGTCAGGTTGAGGCGGGCGAACTCGTACTGGTGGGGGCGCGACGGCACCGGCAGGCGCTCGATGAGCCAGTCGTAGAGCGGCCGGTGGGCCTCGAACTCGAGGGTGCACAGCGAGTGCGTCACGCCCTCGATCGCATCGGACTGGCCGTGCGCGAAGTCATACGTCGGGTAGATGCACCAGGCGTCGCCCGTGCGCGGGTGCGCGGCATGCGAGATGCGATAGAGGACCGGGTCGCGCAGGTTGATGTTCGGGGAGCTCATGTCGATCCTTGCGCGCAGGACCCGCGCTCCGTTCGGGAACTCGCCGCGCCGCATCCGATCGAACAGGTCGAGGTTCTCGTCGACCGACCGGTCCCGGAACGGGCTGTCGCGGCCGGGCTCGGTCAGAGTGCCCCGGTAGGCTCGGATGTCATCCGCCGACAGGTCGTCGATATAGGCATGGCCGGCTCGGATCAGCTCGACCGCCCACGCGTAGAGCTGTTCGAAGTAGTCGGAGGCGAAGGTCAGGTCATCGCCCCAGTCGAAGCCGAGCCAGCGGAGGTCGGCCTGGATGGCGTCGATGTATTCCTGTTCCTCCTTGACCGGGTTGGTGTCGTCGAAACGGAGGTAGCACTCCCCGCCGAACTCCGACGCGACGCCGAAATTGAGGCAGATCGACTTGGCGTGCCCGATGTGGAGGTAGCCGTTGGGCTCCGGTGGAAAGCGCGTCACGACGGTGCCGGTCCGGCCGCTCTCGAGGTCGGCGGCGACGATGTCGCGGATGAAGTCGCCACGCTCGGGCGGGGTCTGCATGGTCACGGGGAGCGATTGTAGGTGCGCGCCACGTGACAGATATCAGAAGAGGGTCAGGCGAGCGCCCCGTCGCTCGACCTGACCCTCCAGCTGGCCGCTTTAGGCGGGTCGGATGTTCTGGTTGACGTGGAACAGGTTGTTCGGGTCGTAGCGGGCCTTGATCCGGGCCAGCCGGTCGTAGTTGTCCCGGTATGTCGCGCGGACCTTCTCCTGGCCCTCGTCCTGGATGAAGTTGAGGTACGACGCCGCCGGCGGAGAACGGACTGATGTCGTCGTCGAAGGCCACCGCCCAATCGCGGATCATGGCTGCGTTGGCCGGATCGCCGTCGGCGCCGAGGACCACCTGCGCGAAGCGGACGTCTCGCTGGCTCCAGGCGGTGTCGCCCGCGCCCACGCGATGGACGGCCCCGTCGATCGGGTAGATGTGCGACGTGGACTGGACGGTCGGGACGGCCCCGTGGCGGACCTGCGCGGCGATCGCCTCGTCCGACATCTCGTTGAGGAACTCGGCACGCCAGTACATCTGGGCGCCCTTCGGGTAGAGACCGTCGAAGGCCGCCTGCCAGGCCGGCAAGGGCAGCGGCTGGACGCCGTACAGCAGCGGGTTGCCGAACGCCTTGATCGGCGCGAACACCTCGTCGGCCTTGTCGGCCGGCCCCGAGTAGGTCCACACGATCGCGCAGACCTTGCGCATCTGGAGCTCCTCCGGGAACGGCGGCGCCGGCGGAACGATGATGAACGCGAAGAAGCCGTTGAGCTCCTCGGGCGCCTGGCCGATGAAGTCCTGCCACCAGCGCAGCACGGCCGGCGCGTCCTCGAGCGCGTAGAGCGTCGGGCCGGCGACGACGGTCGACACCTGATGGAGGCGGAACAGGAACGAGGTCACGATCCCGAAGTTGCCGCCGCCGCCACGGAGCGCCCAGTAGAGGTCCGGGTTCGACGTCGCGCTGGCCGTCACCAGCTCGCCGCTGGCGAGCACGACATCGGCCTCGATGAGGTTGTCGATGGTCAGCCCGAGCTTGCGCGTCAGGTGGCCCATCCCGCCGCCGAGCGTGAGCCCGCCGACGCCGGTGTTGGAGATGATCCCGGCCGGGACGGCCAGGCCGAACGCGTGGGTCGCGTGGTCGACGTCACCGAGCAGCGCGCCGCCCTCGACGCGCGCGGTCTTCTCGATCGGGTCGACACGGACGCCGCGCATCCGCGACAGGTCGATGACGAGGCCGTCGTCCACGGTCCCGAAGCCCGGTGCGCTGTGCCCGCCGCTGCGGACCGCGATGTCGAGGCCCTGGTCGCGGCCGAAGCCGACGGCCGCGATGACGTCGGCGACGTCTTGCGGACGGACGATCAGCGCGGGACGCTTGTCGATCATCCCGTTCTGGACACGACGGGCGTCGTCGTAGCCGGGATCTTCCTGGCCGATGACGTCGCCGCGGAATGCCGCCTTGAGGCCCTCGAGCGCGCTCTCGTCGAGGCGCGGCTGTGGTCTGGTCTCGGTGGTCATTGGTTCCCCTCTCCTTGGGTCGGATGTGTGACCGCCGCAGGTTCGCCCGCCGACCGTTCCGAAATCGTTCGCCCGGACGGCGTTCGAGCGTTCGCCGGGCGAACGGTCAGACGGCCGCCGAACGCTCGAGCAGGTCCATGGCCTCGGTCGCCTCCGCCGAGCGCTCGCCTGTCGGCAAGGCGTCGAGCACGTCGCGCAGCTCGGGCGCGGCCGCATCGGTGTGGCGGGCCAGGCTCATCGCCGCCCGGAGCTCGAGCGAGCGGCTGCCGTGGCTGCGGGCGAGGGCGAGCGCCGTCCGAAGCGTGCCTTCCCGACCGGAGGCCGGCCCCAGCTCCGCCATCAGCCGATGGATCTCGGGCAGCCAGGACACGTCCTCGTTGGCCAGCGCAGTGATGAGGGCCGCGCCAAGGATCGACGTCGCCCGGTCGGTGTCACCGGCAGCCTGGTGCGTCTCGGCGAGGATCGCGAGGTAGAGCGGCCGGCGGTACTCCGCCCCGATCGAGCGGAGGTTCTCCAGCGCCGCCTCGATCCGCGCGGCGCCGTTCGAGCCCCGATCGCCGCGGTCGCGCCAGGCCATCAGGATCCGGCCCCACTCACCGTAGTACGCGAAGCCGTACCGCTCGCACAGGTCGATGGCTGTCCGTGCCCGCGCCGCCATCGCGTCCACGTCACGCAGGAAGAAGTAGAGGAGGGCGCCATACGCGTTCGCAAGGGCCAGCGTGTGCGGGCCACAGGTCGCGGCGAGCTCCAGCGACTCGAGGTGGCGCTCGACGGCCCGACCGGGCGCACCCGACAGCCACAGAGCGTGCGACTCCCAGCACATCGCGAACGCGCCGGGATCGAACCCGATGGCCATCGTCGACCGCCCGGGTTCATAGGCACCGATCGCCCGTTCGAAGTGGTCGATCGCGTCGTGATGCATCCCGAGCGCGGTCATCGATCCGGCGTAGCTCATCTCACAGGCGGTGACCAGCTCCGGGTAGTCGTGGACCAGCGCGACCGACGCCCGGCCGGTCTCGAGCGATCGGCGGACCTCGCCGTGGACGATCTGCGCGGCAGTCAGGCCGTTGCAGGGCGAGGACCTCGCTCCGCCGGTCGTGGACGGTCGCGGCCAGGATCCGAGCGCGGTCGAGCGCGACCGCGAAGTCGCCCGTCGCGTAGCCGCGACTGGCGACGGTCGGGGAGGCGAGGTCGAGCTGCAGCCGGAGCTCGTCCCGGTCCCGCTCCAGGCTCGGTGGCAGATGACCGATGAGGACGACCGCCCGGGTGAGATACCGGACGCCCTCGGCGTTCGCGGACACCCGGGCGGCGACGGCGGCCGCACGCTCGAACCATTCGATCGCCTTCGAGGCGAGCCCGGCCGCCTCGTAATGCGCCGCGATCTGGGCGCTGACCGTGTCGAGGTCCGCGGCACGGAGCAGCTCGAGCGCCTGGGCGACGCGCCTGTGGAGCAGCCGCCGCCGGCGCGGGCCGATGCGCGCGTACGCGGCTTCGCGGATGCGGTCATGGCCGAAGTCGTAGCTGTTGAGACCCTGCTCGCGGACGATGTGGCGCTGCCACAGCTCGTCGAGCGCACGGACGAGGGCGGCCTCCTCGAGCTCGCTCGCCTGCTCGAGCACGTCGAAGGTGAACGCGCGACCGATGGTGGCGGCGATCTCGAGCGCTTCCGTGGCTTCCTCGGACAGCTGGTCGAGACGAGACCCGATCGCGGCGAGGATCCTCGGCGGCAGCCGGCTGACCGACGGATCGTCGTCGCGCGGCCGGTCGAGGGTGGCCAGCCCGCCGCGGGCGACCTCCACGACGTACAGCGGATGGCCCTCCGTCTCTCGGTAGATGCCGTGTCAGGAGGTCGTCGCCCGCATCCGCGCCGAGCAGCTGGCTGGCGAGCAGCCCCGTCTCGGCCTCGCTCAGGGCCGGCAGGTCGACCTCGATCAGCTGGTCGTGCCCGAGCAGGTCGACGAGGAGGGCCGTCAGCGGGCGGCTGGAACGTTCCTCATCGGATCGGACGCCGGCCGCGATGAGGATCCGCGGAGGACGATTCCTCGCGCAGGAAGTAGTGGAGCCATTCGAGCGTCTCACCGTCCGTCCATTGGGCGTCGTCGAGCACCAGCAGGACCGGTGCGGGTGCCGAGCGGACGGCCCGGGCGATCGCTTCGAACAGGCTCTTGCGCTGCCAGCTCTCGGTCATCGGGGTCGGGCGGGCCAGCCCGGGATGGTCCACCAGCAGCTCGGGCAGCACCCGAGCGAGCTCGGACTGCCAGACCGGCTCGAGCCGGTCGATGGCGCCGCGGACGGTTTCGTTCCGCAGCCAGTCGGCGATGGGAGCGTACGCGAGGGCTCCCTCTGCGGCGTACGACTTGGTGTACGCGGCGGTCGACCCCTGGGCGCGGCACCAGCGGACGAGCTCCTCGAACAGGCGGGTCTTGCCGATGCCGGCCTCGCCGCGGATCTCGACCAGCTTCGAGGGACCGTCCGCGACGCCCTTCCACGCGTCGAGCAGGGATGCCCATTCGTTGCGACGGCCGATCAGCGGCTGGGTGGCAGAAGCGGTGCGCGGCGCTCCGGTGGGCGCGGGCAGGGTCGGGCGCCGCGGGTCGGTCGCCCGTCGGCGCCGGATCGAGTGCCAGGAGTCGTTCGTACGCCGCGCGCGTCTCCGCGTCGGGTTCGACGCCGAGCTCGCGGCGGAGGTTCGTCACGGCTGCGTGGTACGCCTGCAGCCCCGCCGACCGATCGCCGGCCGCGGCAGCGATCCGCATCAGCGCCCGGTAGGAGGACTCCTGGATCGGGTCGAGCTGGATCAGCCGGCGCAGGAGCTGCATCGCGCGGCGATACTCGCGCCGCTCCTCGAGGTCCGCGACGAGCCGCTCCGAGGCCTCGAGCTGGAGCCCCTGGAGCCGCTCGCGGTCGGCCTCGATCCAGTCGTCGTAGCAGGTCGGCAGGAGCGGTCCGTCGTACAGCCCCAGCGCCTCCTCGAAGGCCGCGGCGTCGCCCGCGCGCCCGCGCTCGACGGCCGCCTCGAAATCTGCGACGTCGAAGCGGAACGGCTCATCGGGTCGCCACTGGACGGTCCGGCGCTCGAGCACGATGAAGCGGTCGGGATCGGGCAGCGCCCGGCGCAGCAGGTGCAGCTCCCGGCGGAGGTTGGTCAGCGCCTGGGCGTCGCTCGACTCGGGCCACAGCGTGAACGCGAGCTGATCGCGCGCGACGGGTCGATCGCAGTGCATCAGCAGATAGGCGACGAGCGACTCGAGCCTGGGCGTGCGGATGCCCTCGATCCGTCGTCCGCCGACGCTCAGCTCGAAATGGCCGAGCAGCTCGACCGCGAGTCCCTCGCTCACGTCCCGGTCGTCCCTCTAGTCCGACGACCCAGCGCACCTCGATCGGCGGCGGGGTCGAGCAGCGTCTGGAACACCACGCAGTAGCGCTCGGTGCGCTCCTTGAGACGCTCGAGCCGGTCGGGCGGGACGTCGCCGTCGAAGGCGAACTCGACCCGGATCGCCTTGAAGCCGACCGGCACGTCGGCCGTCCCGAGCGTGCCGCGGAGGTCGAGATCGCCCTCGACCGTGACCGAGATCGTCGCGTCGTCGAGGCCCATGTTCGCGGCGACCATCTGGCAGGTGATCTGGGCACATGCCGCGAGCGCGCCGAGCAACAGGTCGCCGGAGCAGGCCGACGCCCCGGAGCCGCCGACACCGGGATGCGCTCCCGCCGCGTACAGCGCGCGCCCGAGATCGACCGAGCAGCTCATCGCGCCATCCGCGATCGTGCCGACCGCCCGCAGGGTGATCTCCGCGGCGTCGGGCTCGTCGCGATAGCGGTCCTTGATGGGTTGCTGGATCTCCCGCAGCGTCACGTGTCGCTCCCCGTGGTCGTGCGTGAACCGCGTTCTGGTCGTTGGCGGCCCGTCCACCGGGCGCGTTCGCGGATCCAGTCGCAAGATACCGGACCATAGCGGAGGAGCGGCATGTCGGGGATCCAGGACAACGCCCGCACCACGGACATCGTGGGAGCGACTTCGGGAACACTGGCGTGAACCCTGCGGATGCGGCGGCGCCCGGCGCCACGAGGGACACTGGGTTCGGACCCATGAAGCAGATCGAAGCCGGCGACCTCGACGTCGGGTACGTCGACATCGGGCCGAGCGGCGGCCGGGCGGTCCTGCTCCTGCACGGATGGCCTTATGACATCCACGCCTTCGCGGACGTGGCGCCGATCCTGGCCGAGCGCGGCTACCGGGTGATCGTGCCCCACCTCCGCGGGTACGGCACGACGCGGTTCCGCTCGTCTGAGGCGATGCGCAACGGCCAGCAGGCGGCCCTGGCGGTGGACGCGATCGACCTCCTGGACGCGCTCGCGATCCGTGAGGCGATCGTCGCGGGATTCGACTGGGGCGCCCGAACGGCAGACATCATGGCGGCCCTCTGGCCGGAGCGCTGCACTGGCCTCGTCTCGGTGAGCGGATACCTGATCGGCAGCCAGGAGGCCAACAAGCGGCCGCTACCGCCGAATGCCGAGCTCGCCTGGTGGTATCAGTTCTACTTCGCGACCGAGCGCGGGCGTCTCGGGTACGAGCAGTATCGGCGGGACTTCGCGAAGCTCATCTGGAAGACCGCCTCGCCAACGTGGCGCTTCGACGAGGCGACGTTCGAACGAAGCGCCGAATCCCTGGAGAACCCAGATCACGTGGACATCGTGGTCCACAACTACCGCTGGCGGCTCGGCGTGGCCGGCGGCGAGTCTCGGTACGATGACCTGGAGCGGCAGCTGGCCCTCGGCCCGCCCATCACCGTTCCCACGATCACCCTCGAAGGCGACGCGAACGGTGCTCCCCATCCGGAGGCCGCCGCATACCGGGCGAAGTTCGTCGGTCCGTACGCCCACCGGCTGATCAGCGGCGGCATCGGTCACAACCTGCCCCAGGAAGCGCCACGCGCGTTCGCCGACGCCGTGATCGACGTCGAGGGGCTACCTCTGAGGTAGCTGGCTGGCGAGGAAGGATTCGAACCTTCGCTCTCCTGATCCAGAGTCAGGCGCCTTACCGCTTGGCCACTCGCCAGTGAGGGGCCGCGATGATAGCGCATCGGGGCACCGGATCGGTGCGCGAGCCATCGAGGGCGGTACGTTCAGGTCAGCGACATCGGATTGCGCGCCCCTGCGAAGATGGGGGTCATGGCACCGAGACCCCGGGCCAGGACCGCGCGCCTGCTCGTCCTTCTTCTTGCGACCGTCTCGCCAGTCGGCGTCACCGCGACGACGGTCGTATCGGCTGGTCGCCTCGCCGTCGTGCCGCGTCGCCGATGTCCCGACGGCGCAGCCGTCGCTGACCGCCTGGTCGACGAGCGTGCTCGACACGACCTATCGACTGACCAGCACCTACGTCCCGCACGACCTGCGATCGACGGTGAACGCCGGCCTCAACGGCGGCCACCTGGTCCGCTCGTTCGTGATCCCGGACCTGAAGGCGATGGCACGGGCGGCACGTGCCGCGGGGGCCCGTCTCGCGGTCCAGTCCGCGTACCGCAGCTACGGGACGCAGAAGGCGACCTTCGCCTACTGGACCCGCGTGTCGGGCTACGCCGCCGCGCTGGAGGGGAGTGCCCGCGCCGGCCATAGCGAGCATCAGCTCGGCACGACGCTCGACTTCAAGAGCTACGGCCGCACGGCGCCCTGGAACTATCGCGACTGGGGCACGACGAAGGCCGGCGCGTGGTTGCGCAACAACGCCTGGAAGTACGGCTTCATCATGTCCTACCCGAAGGGCAAGTCGAGCGTGACCTGCTACCAGTACGAGCCGTGGCACTTCCGGTACGTCGGTCGCGCGACAGCGGCCAAGGTCCACGCGAGCGGCCTGACGCTGCGCCAGTTCCTCTGGAACCAGCAGATCGCGCCGACGCCGACGCCGACTCCGACGCCGACGCCGACGCCCACGCCGACCGCCACTCCTACGCCGACGCCGACGCCGACACCGACCCCGACGCCGACGCCGACGCCGACGCCGACGCCGACACCGACTCCGACACCGACGCCTACGCCGACGCCGACACCGACCCCGACTCCGACCCCGACCCCGACTCCGGACCCGAGCGATGCGGAGCCGACTCCCGGCTCGTAGCCGCGCATCTACGACATTCGGCCGAGGCCGAGACGGACGGATGACGGCCCATGCGAGTCCACATCCGTCGATAGCGCAGGCCGTCGGGTCAGTCCGCCGACGCTTCTCGATGGTCGACGTCGACCGCCGATGTCGGATGGCGTGGCAGCCTGGTCGTCTGGGGGCGATCCAGGGCTGCGAGGGGGCGCCGCCGGGGGGAAGGGCGCCGGGCTCGGGCCGATCGGTCCGGGGCCGGCATGCCTGATTCGATCGTGCCGGCCAACCGGTCGTTGACCGACGGCCAACGATTCCGACCGTTGGGATGGACCTCGTCGCGCCTGCCGATCGGTCGTTGACCGACGGTCAACGATTCCGGCGGTTTGGGGGCGCGCCGCGGCGGAGACGGTCCGGATCGTTGACCGGTGGTCAACATGTCGAGCCGAGGTTCGATCGCCAACGCCCCATCCTGCGGGATTCGTTGACCCGGGGCAATCAAGCTAGCCGTGATCGCGGTGGACCGGCATGAAGCGGCCGGATTCGTTGACTCGGGGCAAGCGAGCGGCCGGCGATCGAGGCCAAAGGCGCGCAGCGGCCGGATCCGTTGACCCCGGGTCCCCACCCGAACCGGCACGTGCGGCACGCTGACGCGGGCAGCGCAACCTCAGGCGGCAAGAGCCTCCGACAGGATCGCCGTCAACTGATCCCACTCGACCAGGAACGCGTCGTGGCCCTTCGTCGAGCGGATCTCCCTGTAGCGGGCATCGACGCCGGCACCCCGCGCCGATTCGACCAGCTCGTGGACCTGTCGCGGGCCATACAGGATGTCGTCTTCGATGCCGACCCCGGTCAGCCGGGTCCCGCCCGTCGCGAGACGCGCGAACGCCCCGTCGAAGCCGCCCCAGCGCTCACCGATGTCGTGGCGATCCATCGCTCCGGCGAGGATCCGGTACGTCGCACCATCGAACCGCTCGACGAGCTTGCGACCCTGGTGGTCGAGATAGCTCACGATCGAAGGGGTCCCATCGGCTTCTGTCGACCGGCCGAAGCGCTCGTCGAAGTCCTTCTCGCTTCGATACGTCGTCATCGCCAGCTCCCGCGCCAGCGCGAGGCCGTCGAGACCGAGACGGTCGATGAGCTCGACCTGGAGATGATTCCAGGCGATCGCCATCGGCCCGGTCGCCGCCGGCGCCGCGATCGCCATCACCTCACGAACGGCATCCGGTCGCTCGAGCGCGACCTCGAGCGCGACCATCCCGCCCAGTGAGCCACCCGTGACGAGCTCGACCCGATCGATGCCGAGCGCGTCGAGCAACCGCCATTGCGCCCGCGCCTGGTCGCGCGTGGACACCGACGGAAACGAGGCGCCGTATGGCCGATGGGTCGCCGGATCGATCGACGTCGGTCCGGTCGTCCCGTAGCGGCCGCCGAGAAGGTTCGCTGCCAGCACGCCGACGCGGTCCGTGTCGAGCGCCCGGCCGGGTCCGATAAGGGGCTCCCACCAGTCGCCGGCCGCGTCGGCGGATCCGGTCAGTGCGTGGACGACGAGGACCTGCGGGGCCGTCCCCGGCGCCGGGCCATCGTGTCGATATGCGACGGTCAGGCCTGGCAGGACCGTCCCGTCGTCGAGTTCGAAAGCGCCCAGATCGACCGATTCGAGGTGGCCGGTGCCGGTCGGGAGACCGGCCACCTCGGTCGCCTGGACCTCCAGGGTCACCCGGCCACGCCGACGAGCTCGCCGTCGGCCGGGCTCTCGGCCGTCGCGGCCGCCAGTGCCTGCTCGAGGTCGGCGATGAGGTCGTCGACGTGCTCGAGACCGACCGACAGGCGGACGAGGTCCTCCGTCGTCCCGGTCTCGAGCTGCTCGGCCGCGGTCAGCTGGGAGTGCGTTGTCGAGGCCGGGTGGATGATCAGCGACTTGGCGTCGCCGACGTTGGCCAGCAGCGAGAAGATCTGGACGTTGTCGATGAGCCGCCGGCCGGCATCGACGCCGCCCTTGACCCCGAACGTCACGACTCCGCCGAAGCCACCGGTGAGGTAGCGCTTGGCGAGCTTGTGTGACGGGTGCGATTCGAGTCCCGGGTAGCTGACCCACGTCACCTCGGGCCGCGTCTCCAGCCACTTCGCGACCGCCAGCGCGTTCTCGCTGTGGCGGGCGATCCGGAGCGGCAGCGTCTCGAGGCCCTGCAGGAACAGGAACGCGTTGAACGGGCTGAGCGCCGGGCCGATGTCGCGCAGCCCCTGGACGCGCAGCTTGAGGATGAACGCGAGGTTCCCGAAGGCGCCCGTGTAGCTGATGCCGTGATAGCTCGGATCCGGGTCGACGAAGTCGGCCTTGAACCGCTCCGACGCCGCCCAGTCGAAGGTCCCGCCGTCCACGACGACGCCGCCGATGGCCGTCCCGTGCCCGCCGATCCACTTCGTCGCCGAGTGGATGACGATGTCGGCGCCATGCTTGATCGGCTGGGCGAGCAGGGGAGCGAAGGTGTTGTCGACGATGACCGGAACGCCCCGCGCGTGCGCCACGTCGGCGATCGAGGCGAGGTCGTGGACGTCGAGCCGGGGGTTGCCGATCAGCTCGAGGAAGACGGCCTTCGTCTTGTCGTTGATCGCCCGGCCGAAGGCCGACGGATCGCTGCCGTCGACGTACGTCGTGGTGATGCCGATCTTGGGCAGCGTGTGGGTGAACAGGTTGTACGTGCCGCCGTAGAGCGACGAGCGACGACACGATGTTGTCGCCCGCCCGCGCGAGGTTGAGGATCGACAGCGTCTCGGCGGCCTGGCCCGACGAGAGTCCGAGCGCGGCGACCCCGCCTTCGAGGGCGGCGACGCGCTGCTCGAAGACGTCGGTCGTCGGGTTCATGATCCGGGTGTAGATGTTGCCGAACTCCTGGAGCCCGAACAGCCGCGCCGCGTGCGCGGCGTCGTCGAAGACGTAGCTGGTCGTGGCGTAGATCGGGACGGCCCGAGCGTGCGTCGTTGGGTCGGGCTTCTGGCCCGAGTGGAGCGCGCGAGTCTCGGGGCGGAATGTGGTCGGATCGAGATCGGTCACGGAAAGGTCCTCCTGGACGCTGTGTACGAGGGTGATGCGTGGCGCGAGGCCCGGGGCCCTGGGAAGGCCGGTGGGGTTTCGGCGGTCACCCGTCGCGTCGGTCGGAGGAAACAAAAAAGCCGCAGCTCCTCTCGGAACTGCGACCCCGGGACCTCGTCTGTGGTCCCGCGTCTCTACATCAGGTTGCGCGTGACCTCAGACCCCATCCTCCGCACGGCGGGGCCGCCAGCGCATACACATGTTCCAGGAAACGTGGGGTTCGGTCACGGTCCTTGCATCTTGGCGCAAGTGGTCGTACGGCGTCAACCAGCGCGACCGAAACACAACGTTGCTCGACAGATAGGCTGTGGTGATGAGCGCGATCCCCGCCACGTTCCGCGCCTACGTCGCCGAGAAGATCGACGACCATGTCGAGCGCGGCGTGCGCGAGTTCCGCGAGGCGGACCTGCCCCCGGCGAGGTCGAGATCCGGTCCTATGGTCGAGCGTCAACTACAAGGACGGCCTGGCGACGCAGGCGGACGGCAAGGTCGCCCGGACCAGCCCGCTCATCCCGGGCATCGACCTGGCGGGTGAGGTCGTCGCGAGCGAGGATCCGGCGATCGTGGTCGGGTCGTCGGTGCTGGCCCACGGCTACGAGCTCGGGGTGTCGCGTCACGGCGGCTACGCCGAGTACGAACGGGTGCCGGCCGGTTGGGTGGTGCCGCTCGCTCCGGGACTGTCGCCGCGCGACGCGATGTCGATCGGGACCGCGGGCTTCACGGCGGCGATGTCGGTCGTCGCGCTCGAGGAGCGCGGCCTCGAGCCGGCAGGCGGCCCAGTCCTCGTCACCGGCGCCTCAGGTGGTGTCGGCGGGACGGCGCTGGCGATCCTCGCCGAACGTGGCTACGAGGTGTGGGCCGCCACCGGCAAGCCCGACGAGGAGGCTCGTCTGCGGTCGATGGGTGCGGCCGGGATCCTGTCGCGGGACGAAGTCACCGGCGAGGGACGGCCGCTCGAATCGGAACGCTGGGCGGGCGCGGTCGACGCCGTCGGCGCGGCCACCCTGCCGTACGTTCTGCGGACAATGCGCACCGGCGGCGCGGTGGCAGCCTCAGGAAACGCCGGCGGCGCGAAGCTCGAGACGACCGTCTTCCCGTTCATCCTCCGGGGAGTGGCGCTGCTCGGGATGGACTCGGTCAACATGCCGATCGCCCACCGACGCGACCTGTGGGACCGGCTGGCGACCGACCTGCGGCCGCGCGACATCGGCGTCCATTGCACAGAGGTCACGCTCGACTCCCTTGACGAGGCGCTCGATGGGATCGTCTCGGGTGAGGCGCGTGGGCGCTGGATCGTCCGGATCGAGGCGTAGCTTCGCGCTTGCGGCGCGGGTGCTCAATCCTCGGCCGGAAGCCCGGGAGCGCGGAAGGGTCGAGGCCCTCGCGCCCGACGAGCGGACGCGAGAGCCTAACCCTTGGCGCGAAGGCGTCCTTACGGGGCGACACGTTGCCAGGAAGGCTGGCTGACGCTCGTCCAGGGCAGCGTCCGGGACGTGCCGGTCACGGGGTCCAGGATCACCTGATCGAGCATGGTGGTGCCAGAGAGATCGGTTGGCGTTCCCAGGATCGACGAGTCGTCGGGAGACCACGCCCAGGCTGACGTTGACGGGGTCCCCATTCCGCCCGGGTTCGGGATCTCGACGCCGGGCCCGCTCCCGTGGACCGGGACGATGACGGGCCGGGCTTGCGCGGAGTCGCCGGTATAGCCTCGGATCGCGAGGAGGCGGGTGCCGTCATTCGACCAGTTGATCGGCGCTTGCCACTCGGCGTCGGCTGGGATCGGCAGGGTTCGATCGTCGCCCCCGTTCGCCGTGATGATGTGGGTCTGGACATCGATGCCGTTGATGCCCATCCACTCGCCGAACGAGATCATGGAGCCGTCGGGCGACCACGCAGGATTCCCTCGGAAGCGGCCTGCCGTATCGGCGCTCGGCAGGATGGTGCGGACTTTTCCGTCCAGCGCGTTGACCGAATAGATGCCGGTGTCAGAGCAGTTCGAGTCCGAGCCGTTGCACATGAAGAGGATCTCGGACCCGTCCGGTGGCCGCCATGCGGCGTCTGTCGCCGGGCCCGGCAGATCGAGTTGGCGGATCCTGCTGCCATCGGCCTCGGCGATGAAGACGCCCGGGATCCCCCGGGCGCTGGTAGCAGAGATCAGGATCTCCTTGCCGTTGGGGGAGAAGGAATAGGTGTCGATGCTGATCAGGGGCTGGGGCGTGACCTGGATCGGATCGGACCCGTCAGCTCCGGTGACGAACAGGAGCCCGGGACCAGACGCGACCTCTTGCCGCTCGAAGACAAGTCGCGTCCCGTCGCCTGACCAGCGTGGGTTGAGATCCCCGGGACCCCTGATGATGGGGGTCGATCTGCCCGTAACGGGATCGACCGCATAGATGTCGCCACCGCTGGCGTATGTCACGCAGGCCGTTGCGGGCGGGCCCGAACGGCGCAGGCAGATGACGCTGTGAGCCCGGCGAAGAGCACCGCGCCCACGATAAGGGCGATGAGCAGGAGGGCGACGACGGCCACGATCCGCAATGGGAAGCGCGGGACCGTGGCCGTCCGCGATGTGACGGCAGACATGGGAAGCCACCTTTCGGGGAAGGTCCAGGCGGGTCGCTGCCGCGTGCGGGCGGTCCGCTGGACGATGAGGTCTCGGTAGTCGGGCGCGGGCGCATGGGCGACCTGCGCCAGGAGGTCCGGCAGGTCCTGGTCGAAACGTCGTTCGGAAGTCATGCCGGATGTCCTTCCACGACTGGCGAAGTCGTCGCGACGGGTTCTCGCAGGACGGCCACCTTCATCGCCGCCAGCGCGTAGTGCAGGCGGGACTTGGCGGTGCCCAGCGGGATGCCGACGGCTGCCGCGACTTCGGGCAGCGGCATGCCGAGGAAGTAGTGCAGGACGACGACCGCGCGATGCCCGGGATCGAGGCGCGCGAGCGCCCCCTCGAGCATGTCGCGATCGGCGAGCTCGCCGGCCATGTCGGTCGCGGCCGGCATGTCGATGGGTGTCAGCTCGACCTCGATGACGCGACGTCGACGTCGCCTCACCTGGTCGAGACAGGAATTGACGATCAGTCGGTGCAGCCAGGCGTCGAACCGGTCCGGGTCGCGCAGGCCCGGGAGATCGCGCCAGGCGCGGATGTACGTGTCCTGGACCGCGTCGCGTGCGAGCTCCGGGTCCCGGACGATCAGACGAGCGACCGAGTCCAGCCGCACGAGGGTCAGGTCGACAAGCGCGGTGAAGGCGTCATGATCGCCTTTCCGAGCCTGCTCGACGAGTCCTCGCTGGTCCACGTTCGCCTCGGGTGCTGGCACGGCCATTGTGGTCGCGCTTCACACGGTATGGCGAGGCTGTGACCCGAATCGTTCAGCGGACGCTCCGCTGAACGAGTGGTCGCTACGAGAGCTCGCCGCGCAGCTGGCTCAGGGCGCGTTGGAGCGGCCTTCGGACGTCCTCGGCGGGGTAGGCGGGGAATGGCGTCCGGCCGACCGCCTCGTCGAGCGTCAGCTCGCCGTCCCGGACCCGCCGCGCCAGGAATGCCAGCTCTCCGATGGCCGCGGCCTGCTCGTCCGCGAAAGCACGTCCGCCGTGGTCGCCGTGTCCCGGCACCACCACGCCGACAGCCAGCTCTGCCACGCGGGAGGCCGTCTCCGGCCAATCGAGCGGATAGGCGTCGCCGAAGGAGGGGACCGCCCCGTTCTCGAGCAGGTCGCCGGCGAACAGGACGCCGGCATCGCGCACGTCGACGACGATGTCGTGGTCGGTATGGCCGCGCCCGAGGAAGCGCAGCTCGACCCGTCGCCCGCCGACGTCGACGAACGCTGTCTCGGAGAAGGTCCGGTCCGGCGGGTCGATGACGACCTCGGGGAGATCCGCGGCGATCTCGGGGTTCTCCGCCGCGATCCGAGCGCGACGTGCCTCACCGGTCCGGCGCCATGAACGCCACGCATCCTTCGTGGCCCCAGATCGGGGCCGGCCGGAACACGTGGTTGCCGTAGGCGTGGTCGAAGTGACCGTGGGTGTCGACGACGACCGTGACCGGCGACGGCGGTCAGACGGCGCAGGTCGGCGACGATCTCGCGCGCCTGCACATGGGTCGAGCGGGTGTCGATGACGAGCGCCGCGTCGTCGCCCAGGACGACGCCGATGTTCTGGTCGAAGAAGGCGTACCGCCGCACGAACACGCGATCGCCCGAGCTCGACCCAGTCGTCCATGCGCGGCATGGTATCGGTCGGCGCGCCAGGCTTCGTGGGTTGACAAGTTACTTAGTACTCACTAAGTTACGCCGATGAACACCGCCACCACGACCCGCCAGACCGCCGACGAACGCCGCGACGCGATCATCGTGGCCGCCCTCCATGCAGTTCGCCGAAGGCGGCTACGCGGGCACCTCGACCGAGTCGATCGCCCGCGCGGTCGGCGTCTCGCAGCCATACCTGTTCCAGCTGTTCGGCACGAAGCGGGAGCTGTTCCTGGCTGTCGTCCGACACGGGTTCCAGCGGACGCGACGCGTCTTCGAGGCGGCATCGCGACGCGGTCCCGACGACGATCAGTTCTGCTCGGTCCTCGACCTGATGGGGACCGCATACTGCCGCCTGCTCGCCGATCGCGACCTCCTCCGCGTCCAGCTCCAGGCCTACGCCGCCTGTTCTGACGACGACGTTCGGCAGGTCGTGCGCGAGGAATTCGCGGCGCTGCATGCCGAGGTGAAGCGCGACAGCGGTGCCTCGAACGAAGCGATCCATCGGTTCTTCGCCGAGGGGATGCTCCTCAACGTGGCGGCTGCGCTCGAGCTGGCCGGCACACCCGAGGAATGGTCCCTGAGCACGCTGCTCGAAGCCAAGCCGAGCTTGGACTCGGGAGGTGTCTCCTGAGAACCGTCGACTCTCGCCACCCCGTTCTTCACTTGCCAGACTTAGTAACCACTCACTAACGGGAGCCCATCCGTCATGACCAAACCGCTGTCCAAGGCCAGCTGGGCCTTCATCATCAGCTCGCTCGCGCTGTTCATGGTCGCCCTCGACAACCTCGTCGTGACGACAGCCCTCCCGGTCATCAAGCGCGACCTTGGCGCATCGCTGGAAGACCTCCAGTGGATGGTCAATGCCTACACCCTGACGTTCGCCGTCCTGCTCATCACGGGCGCCGCCCTCGGCGACCGATTCGGTCGCAAGCGCGTGTTCATCATCGGCATGGGCATCTTCATCGGTGGTTCGGCGCTGGCGGCTCTCTCGCCGTCGACGAACGTCCTCATCATCGCCCGCGCGATCCAGGGCGTCGGTGGCGCGATCGTGACGCCCCTGACGCTGACGATCCTGTCTGCGGCCGTCCCGCCGGAACGGCGAGCGGTCGCGCTCGGCGCCTGGGGCGGGATCGCCGGACTGGCCATCGCCATCGGTCCGCTCGTCGGCGGCGCGATCGCCGAGGGCCTCGACTGGCACTGGATCTTCTGGCTCAACGTGCCGATCGGGCTGATCGTGATCCCGCTCGCCGCGGCTCGTCTCACCGAGACCTACGGCCCCGAAAGCAAGCTCGACGTGCCGGGCCTGGGCCTGATCAGCGCCGGACTCCTCGCCCTGGTGTGGGGCGTCATCAACGGCAACGACCACGGCTGGACCGACCCCTCGATCGTCGCGGCGATCGTCGGCGGGTTCGTCCTGCTCGCGGCCTTCGTGGTCTGGGAATCGCGCCAGGCCCACCCGATGCTCCCGCTGAGCTTCTTCCGGAGCCGGACATTCACTGCCGCGAACCTCGTGTCGCTGTTCATGTACTTCGGCATGTTCGGCTCGGTCTTCCTGCTCGCCCAGTTCTTCCAGGTCGTCCAGGGCTACAGCCCGTTCCAGGCCGGCCTGCGGACGCTGCCATGGACGGGGATGCCGATCATCGTCGCGCCGATCGCGGGCGTCCTGGCCGATCGCATCGGCGGGCGCCCGATCCTGGCCACCGGGATGGCGCTCCAGGCCGTCGCGCTCGGATGGCTCGCCCTGGTCGTCACGCCGACCGTCCCGTACGAGAACATGGTCGTCCCGTTCATCCTGGCCGGCGTCGGCATGGGGCTGTTCTTCGCCCCGATCGCCAACGTGGTGTTGTCGGCGGTCCGCCCAGAGCAGGAAGGCAAGGCATCCGGCGCGACGAACACGATCCGCGAGGTCGGTGGCGTGTTCGGCGTTGCGGTCCTCGCCGCGGTGTTCACGGCCAACGGGAGCTACAACGATCCGACCGCCTACGTGGCGGGACTCCAGCCGGCCATCGCGCTCGGCGCGATCGTGGTCGGGATCGGAGCCATCGCGGCACTGTTCATCCCGGCGCGTGCCGGGGCGCGCAACATGGCCCGCCGTCCGGACGACGAGCTCTTCACCGAGCGGGCCGACCGAACCCGCGTTGGCGTACGCCGAGGTCGATCGATAGGGCGACCGGCCGTCGCACCGCAGCACCACGACACAGGCCCGGGCATCGTCGCCCGGGCCTGTTCGCGTACGCTTCGGCCGTGCCCTCGATCGTCAGCCACGTCCGCGCCGTCGACGGCACGGATCTGCTCGTCCGTCACTGGCCGGCTGACGAGGCCGAGGCCGGCGGCGCGTGGGCCGGCCCGCCGTGGGGTTCGGTCCTGCTGGTCCACGGCCTCGGCGAACACTCCGGACGCTACGAGCACGTCGGCGACCAGCTGACCGGCGCCGGGCTGGAGGTCGCGGCATACGACCACCGCGGGATGGGCGGCTCGGGCGGTCGTCGCGGCGACATCGAACGCTGGTCGCAGTACCACGACGACCTCGAGGGACGGCTGGCCGACGTCCGCGCCGGTGCCAAGGGCCGGCCTGTCGTCCTCTACGCACATTCGCTCGGCGGGCTGATCGCGGCCGGCTACCTCGTCGACGATCGACCGAAGCCGGATCTCGCGGTCCTGACGTCGCCGGCGCTCGATTCGGCGCTGCCCGGCTGGAAGAAGCGGCTGGCGCCCGTGCTGGCGCGCGTCGCGCCGACCGTCGAGATCGCCAACGGCATCGACGGCACGACGCTGTCGCGCGACCCGTCGGTCGCGGCACGGACCGTCGACGACGCGCTGTGCGTCAAGGTCAGCACCGCGCGTTTCGGGGCGCTGGCCCTCACCGAACAGGCCCGCGTCCGGGCCGCGGCCCCCGGAGGCTTCGGGGTCCCGACGCTCGTCCTGCACGGCGAGGACGGACCGGCTCGTCCCGGCCGATGCCTCGGCGGTCCTCGCGGATGCTCCGCTCGTCGAGCGGCGGACCTACCCTGATCTGCGCCACGAGCTCCACAACGAGCCCGAGGGGCCGGCCATCCTGGACGAGATCGTCGCCTGGCTGCGCGAGCGCGCTGCGCCACGCCCGGTGCTAGGCTGATGGCACAACCGAATACCGCCTCCGGGGAGCGCATGTGCGCTGAGAGTGTGGCGATCGCCACAGACCCGCGGAACCTGATCCGGCTAGTACCGGCGAAGGAAGCAGGCCCTCGACTCGTCTGACGCCGCCCCGGGATCCGTTGGCGGCGTCTTCCATGTCACGAGATCGAGATCGGAGCACCTCCTTGAAGCCCATGTCGCGCGGAGGTCCGCGCAGGCTGCTGGTCATCGCATCGACCCTTGCCGTCGCCCTTGCCGCATGCGGCCCGGCCGCCACGCCGTCCCCGAGCGCACCGCCCGCGTCGCCGTCCGCGGCGGCTGCGACTCCCGTGCCGAGCCCGACCGTCCCGACCGCCCCGACCATCTCGGCCAGCCCGGTCGCGCTCGGGACCGTCCGGTTCGCGCTGGACTGGACGCCGAACACCGACCACACCGGGATCTACGTGGCCGAGTCGATGGGCTGGTATCGGGACGCCGGCGTCGACGTCCAGATCCTGCCGTACGGCACGACGACGCCCGGAGGCGCTGATGACCGCCGGCCAGGCCGACTGCGGGATCAGCTTCCAGGATT
This sequence comes from uncultured Chloroflexia bacterium, assembly GCA_963813225.1. GTDB lineage: Bacteria > Chloroflexota > Limnocylindria > Limnocylindrales > CSP1-4 > SPCO01. The sequence continues at coordinate 1,520,930 of CAWEYB010000001.1, forward strand.
CGCTCACGTTCGCGGTCGCGGCCGGCGCCCCGATCGTGTCCGTGATGGCCGTCCTCCAGCACACCGCCCAGCAGATCGCCGTTCTCGCGTCGTCCGACATCACTCGTCCGCGCGATCTCGACGGTCGGACGTACGCCGGGTTCGGCTACCCGAACGAGGAGCCGACGCTGAAGTCGGTGATCAAGGCCGACGGCGGCACCGGCACGTTCAAGACCGTCACGCTCGACACCGCGGCATACGAGGCGCTCTACGCCAAGCGCGCGGACTTCGTGATCACGTTCGCGGCATGGGAGGGGATCGAGGCCGCCCAGCGCGGCATCAAGCTGCGGACCTTCGATTTCGGCGACTACGGCTTCCCGGACTTCTACCAGGTCGTCATCGCCTGCGACAGCCGCTGGCTGGCAGCCAAGCCGGATCTGGCCCGCGCCTTCGTCGCCGCCACCGTCCGCGGGCTTCGAATTCGGCGCCGACGATCCCGACGCGGCAGCCGGCCATCCTCGTCGCCCAGAACCCGGGCGTGTTCGACGGCAACCCCGACCTGCCGAAGGCAAGCCAGGAGTTCCTCGCATCGGGCGGGTTCCTGCGCGACCCGCAGGGCGCCGTCGGCCGGCAGACGCTGGCCGAGTGGCAGGGCTACTCGGGGTTCCTGTACGACAACAAGCTCCTGACCGGCGCCGATGGCAAGCCGCTGACCGCGCCGCCCGACTACGCGGCGCTGTTCACGAACGACTACCTGCCGTGACCGACGGCCGGGAGCGGACTGGCTCGTTGGGCACCGCCGCTGGTGCTCATCGGGCTTCTCGTGCTGGCCTGGGAGGCGTACGTCCGTGTCGCCGGGCTCGACCCGATCACCCTCCCCTCGCCGTCGCGGGTGCGTCACCGCGCTGTGGGATGCGCGCGAGGCGGCCGTCGCCAACCTCGTCCCGACGCTGGTCGAGGCGCTGGTCGGCTGCGGCCTGTCGGTCGTCCTCGCCACCCTGACGGCGATCGCGCTCGACCGCTGGACGCCGGTGCGGCGCGCCGTCGAGCCGCTCCTGGTCACGAGCCAGACCATCCCGATCGTGGCCATCGCTCCGCTGTTCGTCATCTGGTTCGGCTTCGGCCTGCTGCCCAAGGTCCTCATCGTCGTGCTGGTGACGTTCTTCCCCGTCACGGTGGCGCTGCTTGACGGGTTCGGCCGCGTCGACGCGGATGCGATGCTGCTGTTGCGCTCGCTCGGCGCGACCCCGCGCCAGACGTTCCGGGCGCTGCGCTGGCCGTCCGCGCTGCCGTCGCTGTTCACCGGGCTGCGGATCAGCGTGGTCTACGCGGTCATCGGCGCGATCTTCGGCGAGTACGTCGGAGCGACCGACGGCCTCGGCATCTGGATGAAGCTGTCGCAGACGAGCTTCCGCACCGACCTGGTGTTCGGCGCCATCCTGCTCACCGCGATCATCTCGGTCGCGCTCTATCTCGGGGTCGGCGTGGCGGAACGGCTCCTGATCCCGTGGTCTGCGACCGAGCGGGCACGACGCTCCGGCGATCGAGTGATCCGACTTCTGCCCTGATCGGGGCCGAACTAGATCGTCGCCGCCACCGATGGCGGGATGATCGTGATGCCGTCGGGCGTGTAGAGGTGCTCCCTGCCGCGGCCGCGATGATCGGTCCGACCGTACTGCCAGACGATCCGGTTCGACTTCGGATCGATGATGACGACGCGGTGTCGGAAGTCGTCGTTGGCAGCGATCAGCCCATTCGGCAGCTCGATGGCGAGACTCGGATGGTCCAGCCGGCCGAGACCGGTCCTTGGGCCGTAGCGCCACAGCACCTTCCCGTGCCGGTTCACCTCGAGGATGGCGCCGGGGTTCGCGTAGTCGACGACCAGGACATCGCCGTTCGGCAGGAGCTGGGCGTCGGACGGGTAGAGGGTCGGCACGTGGATGTCGAAGACGACGTGACCCGATCGATCGAGGCGGACGACTCGCGACCCGTGGATCTCGGTCACGAGCAGGCCGCCATCCGGCAGTGGCGTGTCACCGTTGGGGCTGCCATAGGTTCGCGGGGCGTTGACGGCGCAGGCACCCGTTCGCCCCCATTGCCGGACGATCTTCTTGGCCTCGGAGACCTCGATGATCCGGCAGTTCCCGATGTCGGCGACGATGACGTCACCGTTCGCGAGGGGATATGCGTCGTCCGGCGTGTGCAACCGGCCGGCGCCTGATCCCGCGTGATCGTACCTGCCGTACTCCCAGACGATCCTTCGCGTCGCGATGTCGATGCGGACGATGACCTCGTGCCCCTCCTCGTTGGCCGTGATCGTCTTCCCGTCGGGCGATAGGAAGGCGTCATCGGCCGAGAACCGCTGCCCGGCAGGCAGGCCGTGCGCGGCGGGGAACTGCCAGTGGATGGTCCCGCCGCTATCGACCATCAGGATCCGCCCGTTCTGACGGTCGGCGATCATCAGGTAGCCGGCGAATGGCCCGGTCGTGACCGGCACGGGGGGAGGGGGCGTGGCGCTTGGCCTCTGGAATGCGTCAGGACCGGGCGTGCCGCCGCTGACCGGCGTGCCTGCGACGTGACCGCTCGACGGGCTCGCCGGGGGCGTGCCGATCGAAGGACGTCCGGGCTGGTCGGCTCCAGTGCCCGAGCTAACCGAAGCGGTCCGTCGGGGGCTGGCCTCCGATCGCGCCGGTCAGGAACGCCGATCCGAAAGCGACCACGACGAGGAGCGTGCCGAGCACGATCGGGCCGAGCGGCCCACGGGGCAGGCCGGGACCAGAGGAGGCTCGACGCGCCATCGGTCGTCGGTTGGTCACGTGTGGCTCCTTCGTCGCTCGCGCATAAACGTACAGGTCCTCACTGGAGTTCGAGAGAGATCACCGTGTCGAGAGGGTGCGGGTCTTCCCCGCCGAGCAGGTAGCCACGACTCCCGATGACAACGCCGGCCGCGTCGGACACGGGGTACGGAAGACGACCGACGCGAGTGACGCTCGCACGTCCCGGGTCGAATGACCAGATCGCGTCACTGGACGTACCGCCGATCACGAGGACCCGGCCATCGAGCACCAGGGAGGCGGCGTGGGAGAGACGGACGGGAAGGCGGCCGACGATGCTGGTCCGTCCGGTCGTCGTGTCGAACCTCTGGATCTCGCGGCGATCGCCGCTGGGTGTCGCGCCCCCGAAGACGTAGATCGAGGCGCCCGAGACGGCGGTCGCCGCGTACCGGACGCCGATCTTCAATCGACCGACCATTCGCACGCTCGTGCCATCGCTTATCGCCCAGATCCGTGGGTCCGGGCCATTCGCCGAGCCGCCTCCGATCACGAATACCCGGTCCCCGATCACGACCGTCGAGAGGTCCGCCCGGACGGCCGGCAGGCGTCCGATGACCTGTCCCGTCGTGCCGGGCGCCACGACCTGGATCGCCGACCCCGCGATCGAGCTACCGCCGCCGAACACCAAGAGACGACCGCCGATGACCGCGCCGGACGCATCGTGCACCGGGCGCCGCAGGTGTCCGACGTCGCTGGTCCGACCGGTCGCGACATCGATCCGGCGGACGTCGTCGGTCGTCCCGTTCGCCGTCAGTCCGCCCGCGACGACGACCGTGTCGCCGTCAGCGAACGCGACCGCCCGGCTGAGGCCGACGTCCAAGTGCCAGGGCAGGAGCCCGATCGCCAGGTGCCATGGTTCTGGCGTCGGCGTCGGCGTCGGCGTCGGGCCGGCGGGCTCGGCGGTCGGGCTGGGAGCCGGTGGTGTCGCGCGGTCGAGTCCCGCGACGGCCGAGGCGACGGGGAGTGGAGTCGCCGTGGTCGATCCCGGCGGGGCGGAAGGGCTGTTGGCGCAGGCACCGAGCGTCACAGTCACGGCGACGCCAAACAGCAGGCGTGCAGCGGATGACTGGCGCGGACGAGCTCGCACCGGGATCGACTCCTCCACTCGCTGTCGCCCCCGACCCTCCGCACGCTCAAGGACGAACCTGAAACCTTGCTGAGAAGGGCCGGAAGGTCGCTGCGACCGCGTGAAGCATCGACCGTCCCGGTCGTCGGATCGCATCATGGAACATCGATGGACTCCGAGAACCGATCGCACGGAGGGACTATGCATTGGGATGAGTTCGCCGCCGCGCAGCCGCGTTTGGCCTCTGTCGGTATGCGCGTCATCGCAGAGCCGGGCGTCGTGCTGATCGGGACGATCCGCCGGGACGGCACGCCCAGGATCAGCCCGGTCGAGCCGCTCTTCTGGGGGCGCGACCTGTGGCTGTCGATGTTGCTGGACTCGCGAAAGGCAGGCGACCTCGCGCGCGACCCGCGCATCCTGGTCCACAGCATCGTGACCAGTCGGAACGGCGCCGAGGGCGAATGCAAAGTCCGCGGTCACGCTATCCCCGTCGACGATCACGACATCCAGGCTGCCTATGCGGCTGTCGTCCGGGACCGGCTCGGGTGGGACCCGGTGCCGGGGCGGTTCCACCTCTTCTGGGTGGACGTCAACGATGTCACGTTCATCCGGTACGACGACGCGACCGGCGACCAGTTCGTGGCGCGTTGGCCAGCAGATGACGAGTTCGTGCGCCGAGGCACATCGGCGACATCCGTCGGCCCACCCGAGCCCTTCAGCGACCTGTTGAGGGACACGACCGACTGACCCACGGGGCGGGACGCGCCATCGCATCGGGGTACGATGACCTGTACGACCCGACCAGCTGAGATCAGCCACCCAGGAGGCCTCCGATGACCGACGTGCTCGAGCGTGTCAAGACCTATCAGCAGTTCATCGGGGGCGAGTGGGTCGACTCGGCGTCCGGGGAGACACTCGACGTCGAGAACCCTGCCGATGGCAAGGTCATCGCCAAGGTGCCGGCGTCGAGCGCCGAGGACGTCGACCGCGCCGTCAACGCCGCGGCGACCGCCTTCGAGACCTGGCAGCACACCACCCCCGCCGAGCGGAGCACGATGCTGCTCAAGCTCGCCGACGCCATCGAGGCGCGTGCCGACGAGATCGGCCGGCTCGAGTCGAAGAACGCCGGCAAGCCGGTCGTCGCGGCGATCGAGGAGGTCCCGGTCGTCGTCGACAACCTGCGCTTCTTCGCCGGCGCGGCGCGGGTGATGGAGGGCAAGGCCGCCAACGAGTACATGGCCGGCCACACCTCGATGATCCGGCGCGAGCCGGTCGGTGTCGTCGCGTCGATCGCGCCGTGGAACTACCCGATCATGATGGCCGGCTGGAAGATCGGGCCGGCGCTGGCCGCCGGCAACGCGGTCGTCCTCAAGCCGTCCGCCCGGACGCCGCTGACCGCCCTCGTCCTGGCCGAGATCGCCGCCGACATCTTCCCGGCCGGCGTCCTCAACGTGATCACCGGGACGGGCGCGACGATCGGCGATCCGCTGGTCGGGCACCCCAAGGTCGGGATGATCTCGGTCACCGGCGACACGGACACCGGCAAGCACATCGCCCGGACCGCGGCCGAGAAGGTCAAGCGGCTCCACCTCGAGCTCGGCGGAAAGGCGCCGGTCATCGTCTTCGATGACGCCGACATGGAAGCGGTGATCGAGAACATCAAGCTGTTCGGCTACTGGAATGCGGGCCAGGACTGCACGGCCGCCTGCCGGGTCATCGCCGGCCCGCAGATCTACGACCGGTTCGTGGCCGACCTCGCCGACGCGGTCAAGACCATCAAGTGGGGCGACCCTGCCGAGGGCGACGACATCGAGATGGGCTCGCTCATCGCGGCGACCCAGGCCGACAAGGTCGAAGGGATGGTCGACCGGGCGAAGGCCGGCGCCGAGATCGTCACCGGCGGCCACCGGCCCGGATCGCCCGGGCGCCTACTACGAGCCGACCGTCGTGGCCGGCCCGGACCAGCGCAGCGAGATCGTCCAGGACGAGGTCTTCGGGCCGGTCGTCAGCGTCCAGCGGTTCAGCGATGAGGCGCAGGCCATCGCCTGGGCGAACGACGTGCGGTTCGGGCTCGCGGCGTCGGTCTGGACCGCCGATGCGGGCAAGGCGATGCGTGTCGCGAAGGCCATCCAGTTCGGGACGGTCTGGATCAACGACCACTTCATGCTGGTGTCCGAGATGCCGCACGGCGGGTTCAAGGAGTCCGGCTACGGCAAGGACCAGAGCATGTACGCGATCGAGGACTACACGGTCGTCAAGCACGTGATGCTCAAGATCTGAGGGCAGCCCTCAGCTCACCGACCCGTTCGATCGTCTCGAGGTCGAACGGGTCGCGGAACGTGAACATCACCTCGCCGATACCGAGCCGCGCGTAGGCGTCGAGGAACGCGGCCGCGACGCCGGCCGGGCCGCCGAAGTCGAGATCGCGGGGAGAACCATCCGACGCGCGCTGGTGCTCGATGCCGTGCCGGACCGCGATGTCGGTCCAGGCCGAGCGCGCGGCCTCCGGCGTGTCGCGGATGACGGCGTCGAGCGTGATGGTCCGCTCGATGGCGTCGAACGAGCGACCTGCCTCGGCGCATCTCTCGCGCAGGACCTCGCCCGTTGCCGCGACGCGCTCCGGGGCGCCGTAGCCGTTCCACATGTCCGCGTAGCGAGCGGTCGTCCGGAGCGTCTTGGTCGGTCCGGAGCCCCCGATGAGGATCGGCAGCCGCGGCTGGACGGGGCGCGGCTCGCACAGCGCGTCGTGCATCGTGTAGAAGCGGCCGTCGTGATCGAACCGCTCGCCGTCGAGCAGTCGACGGATGAGACCGACGGCCTCGTCGAGGCGATCGAGCCGATCCCCGAAGCCTGAACCGAAGTCGATGCCGAACGCGTCGTGCTCGCGTTCGAACCAACCGCCGCCGAGACCGAGGACGAACCGGCCGTCCGACAGATGGTCGGCGGTCGTGGCGAGCTTGGCCGTCAGGCCCGGGGTCCGGAAGGTGTTGGCGCCGACGAGCAGACCGAGGCGAACCCGGCTCGTCACCGAGGCGAGAGCGGCGATGGTCGCCCAGCCCTCGAGCTTGGCGTCGGTCCAGTCGCCCTCGTCGGCGAGCAGGTGATCGTCGATCCAGAGCGAATCCCAGCCGGCGCGCTCGGCCGCCAGGCACGCGTCGCGCAACGCCGGCCAGCTCGTCCGATTGATCCAGAAGGCCGCTCCGAAACGCACCGCATCCCCTCCCGATCCGGCCGACGACGGTCATCACCATAGCGTGCGAGGCGGGCCCGGCGTTGGTCGTGTAAGGTAGCGAAGCCTCGATGACGTTTGGGTAGATTTGGGTAGATTTTGACGCCGTCGCCCCGCCCCACCGCCGATCCCGGATGGCTCAGCCTCGGCCAGGCCAGCCGGCTGCTGGGTGTCTCCCAGGGCACGCTGCGCCGCTGGGCCGACGACGGTCGCCTGCGCGTCTTCACGACCCCGGGCGGCCATCGGCGTTTCTCGCGCGAGGCGATCGAGCGTCTGCTCCCCGCCGACCGCGACCAGCGACCCCACCTCGGCCTGAGCGGCCTGACCCCGGCTCGGCTCGCGAGTGCCTACCGACGATCTGCCTCGACGCCGGCTGAAGGGTCCTGGGGTGCCGTCCTGAGCGAGGACGACCGTGTCGCGTTCCGCGAGCTCGGCCGTCGTCTGGCGCACGCGCTCGTCGAGCACCTCGACGCCATCGAGCCCGCGGCGCGCACGACACACCTCGCCGAGGCAACGTCACTGTCGGCCGACTATGGCCGTCTCGGTGCGGCCGCCGGTCTCTCGCTGGGCGATGTCGTCGAAGGGTTCCTCGCCTTCCGCCGGCCGTTCCTCGCCGAGGCGGTCGTCGTCGCTCGTCGGCGCGGGTTCGACATGGACGAAGTCACCGGCCTGTATGACGACGCCGAACAGGCGCTCGACCACCTGCTGGTCGCGACGATGTCGGGGCATGGCCTCGCGCGCAGCCCGGCGCACCGAGTCCGCCTGCCTGGACCACGGAGCGGACCGGCATGAGCGCGGTCGCGGACGGCATCCGCATCCTGGTCGCTTCTGCGCCCGATGTCACGATCGCGGGCCGGCAACGGCTCGAGTCCGCTGTCGTGCCCGCGGCGAAACGCCATGGCGGTGCCGTGATCCGGACGTGCCATCGGATCGAGTGGTACCGCGACGGCGCCGAGGACCCGCTCGCCCTCCTGACCGCAGCCGGCGTGGCGATCCCGGCCGGTACGAGGACACTGACCGGCCTCGACGCCGTCGAGCGGCTGATCTCGCTCACGCTCGGGCTCGACTCGGTCGTGCTCGGCGAGGACCAGATCCTCCACCAGGTTCGCTCGGCTGTCGTCGAGGCCAGGGCGGCCGGCCCGTTTGGCGGAGAGCTCGCGCTCGCGTTCGATGCGGCGCTCCATGCCGGGCGCCTTGGGCGGACCTGGCGTCCCACCAGGCCGATGTCGATCGCGGACCTCGCCATCGATCGGGCCGAGACCGTCGCCGGTGCCGTCCGCGGCAGGCGCGTGCTCGTCGTGGGCACCGGCGAGATCGGCCGCCTCGCGGTCGGCGCCGCCCGGGCGCGCGGCGCGATCGTCGCGATCGCATCACGAAACGCGGACCATGCTCGCGCGACAGCCGCGATCCTCGGAGTCGAGGCGTCGCCGTCCGACCCGGGAGCCGCCCTGGCCGACGCGGCGGTCGTCGTCGTCGCGCTCGGCGGACCCTGGGCGATCCGGGCCGAGTCCGTACGTGCGCTCGTCGGCGGCCCGTTCGTCGTCGACCTGTCGATGCCGCCCGCGCTCCCGGATGCCGTGGCCGCTGCGCTCGGGGAGCGTCATCTCGGCATCGACGACCTCGCCGGCGTCCCGCCCGACCATGGCGTCGACGAGACGCCTGCGTTCGAGACGGCACGCTTCCGAGACCGCCTCGTCGACCTGCGCGATCGGACGCTCGAGGCCTTCCGCGCCCGCTCCGAGTCGCGCCATACCGCCGGCGCGGCTCGAGCGCTTGCCGCGACCGTGGAGCGCGAACGTCGTGAGGCGCTCGGCGCGCTGTTCCGCGGCCACCCGGACCTGGAGGCGACCGACCAGGCTGCCATCGAGGCGATGACCGTCCGGCTCACGGACCGCCTCTTCGGCACTGCGCTCGAGAGGCTGGCGACCGAAGGCGACGGCCCGGATGGTCGCGCCGTCCGTGAGATGTTCGGGCTGTGACGACCGACGTCGCGCTTCGGATCGGCTCGCGCGCGAGCACGCTCGCGATGGTGCAGGCGCGGATCGTGCGCGACGGGCTGGAGACGCTCGGCATCGCGGCGGAGATCGTGACCATCACCACCGACGGAGATGTGCGGGCGGCCGACACGGCCTGGGGCGAGGGCGCGTTCGTCAGCGCCATCGAGCGCGCGCTTGCCGACGCCCGGATCGACCTCGCCGTCCACAGCGCGAAGGATGTGCCGACCGATGTCGATCCGGGCCTGACGATCGCCGCGTACCTGCCCCGCGAGGACCCCCGCGATGCGCTCGTCCTGAGCCCCGCGACCCGGACCGACCGTGCGCAGGCCACCGGCCTGGATGCGGTACCCGAGGGCGCGCGGGTCGGGACCGACAGTCCGCGTCGGAGCGCCTTTCTCCTCGCCCACCGGCCCGATCTGCGCGTGCACCCCATCCACGGCAACGTCGATACGCGGCTGCGCCGGCTCGCCGAGGGCGAGACCGACGCGCTCGTGCTGGCCGCGGCGGGCCTGATCCGCCTTGGGCTGACCGATCGGATCGACGCATACCTCGAGCCCGACATCGTCCCGCCGGCACCGGGCCAGGGTGCCCTCGCCGTCCAGGTCCGGACCGATGACACCCCGGTACGCGATGTCGTCGCCCGGCTCGACCACCCACCGACGCGCCACGCGGTCGAGCTCGAGCGAGCGATCCTTGCCGGCTCGGGCGGTGGCTGTCGCGCGCCACTCGGGGCACTCGCGGTAGCGGATGGGACGGAGCTGACCGTGACCGCCGGCTACGCGCGGTCCAGCGGGGATCTGGTCGTGACAACGGTCCGACGATCATCCGTCGACGACCGGCGATCCTTCGCGGCCTCGGTCGTCGACGGGTTGGCCGAACAGGCAACGGTCTCGGCGCGCACAGCGGGTACTCCTCGGATCCTCGTCACGCGCACCGCGGATCGATCTGCCGCGACTGCGCTCGCCCTGGTCGACCGTGGGTTCGCGCCGTGGGTCGTGCCGTGCATCGCGATCGAGCCCGCCCCGAGCCTCGATCTCGACGACGCGGTGGTCGGGCTCGCGTCGGCCGGCACGACGGACTGGGTCGTCCTCACGAGTGTCAACGCCGTCGATGCGGTCCGCGACGCCGCCGAGCGGTGCGGCGTCGACCTGGCGATGTCCCGCGCTGCCGGGGTTCGCTGGGGGGCGGTCGGCCGGGCCACCGCGGACGCGCTTCGCGACCTCGGGATCGCAGTCGACTTCCGCCCGCGGTCCGCCACCGGGGGATCGCTCGCGGCCACGCTGCCGGTCGAGTCCGGGACGCGTGTCCTGTTGCCACGGGGCGACCTTGCCGACGACACCCTCCCGACGACTCTGCGCCGGCGCGGGGCCGTCGTCCGCTCGATCGTCGCGTATCGGACCATCGAGGCGCCGGCCGGATCCGCCCCGCTCCTCGAGGAAGCGCTCGTCGAGGCCCCGGCCGCGGTCGTGGCGACGAGCGGCTCGATGGTCCGTGGTCTCTCGACCCTCGCCGAGCGGATCGGGGCGTCCGAGACCACCCGCGCGATCCCGCTGGTCGCCATCGGTCCCGCCACCGCCGCGGAAGCGGTTCGCCTTGGCTTCTCGGTGATCGGCGAGGCGGCCACCCAGGATCCGGGCGGGATCGCCGATGCCGTCGCGGCCGCGGTCCTGGCGTCGGTCGCCGTCTGATGGACGCCACGATCGAGACCGGGCTGGCGGCTCCGCTCGCGATCCGGCCACGGCGCCTGCGCCGCACGCCCGCCCTGCGGGCATTGGTCCGCGAGACCCGGCTCGACCCGTCGATGCTCATCGCGCCACTCTTCGTCCGGCCGGGCCGGGGTGTCCGTGAGCCCGTCACGTCGATGCCTGGCGTGGCGCGCCTGTCGGTCGATGAGGCGGTCCGCGAGGCAGAGCGCCTGGCCGATCTCGGTGTCGGTGGGCTGTTGCTGTTCGGGCTGCCGGTGTCGAAGGATGCCGATGGCAGCGGCGCGTGGGCCGACGACGGCATCGTCCAGGATGCGTTCACCGCCATCCGCGACCGGGACCTGCCGCTCGCGCTCGTCGCCGACACGTGCCTGTGCGAGTACACCGACCACGGCCACTGCGGACCATTGCGCGCGGACGGCGCGGTCGACAACGACGAGGCCCTCGTCCGGCTCGCACGGACCGCCGTCAGCCAGGCACAGGCCGGCGCCGACATCGTCGCGCCCAGCGCGATGATGGACGGCCAGGTCGCGGCGATCCGCGATGCCCTCGACGCCGCCGGGCTCGCGGACACCGCGATCATGGCCTACGCGGCGAAGACCGCCTCATCGTTCTATGGGCCGTTCCGCGAGGCCGCCGACAGCGCCCCCTCGACCGGCGATCGGCGCGGCTACCAGATGGACCCGGCTAACGGCCGGGAGGCGCTCCGCGAGATGACCCTCGACGTCGCGGAAGGGGCGGACATCCTCCTCGTCAAGCCGGGTCTGCCGTGCCTCGACCTGGTTGCGGCAGCCCGCGCGTCTTTCGACCTGCCGGTCGCGGTCTACCAGGTGAGCGGCGAGTTCGCGATGATCGCGGCCGCGGCCGAGCGCGGCTGGATCGATGGCCGCCGGGTGATGACCGAGGCCGTCGTCTCGATGGTCCGCGCCGGCGGCGACATCGTCATCACGTATGCCGCCGCGGACCTCGCCGCCTGGATCGCCGAAGAACGTGGGAGCCGGATGAGATGACCGACGACACCATCTACGTCCAGGCTGTGGCGCTCGGGCTCGACCCAGCCTGGCGGCGGCTGCCGACCGAAGAGCAGGAGGCGGATGTCGCCGCGCTCATGGAGGCCGAGACCGAGACGACCGATGCCGGCATCAGGACGCTGACCTACTCGACGGTCGGACTCGAGCCGGGTGTCGACATCCTGCTCTTCCGGCTCGCCCCATCGGTCGAGGCGCTCGAGACGGCCGGCGCCCGGCTCGCCCGATCCGGGCTGGGTCGTTGGCTGTCGGTCCGCCACAGCCTGCTCGGGCTGATCGGGCCCTCGCAGTACGTCCGGAGGCCGACGAGCCAGGAGCGCTCGGTCCTCGACGGCGATCCGGCTGCCTACCTGGTCGTCTACCCGTTCACCAAGAGCACCGATTGGTACCTGCAGAGCCGCGAGGAGCGGCAATCGATCATGAACGAGCACATGCGTGTCGGTCACCGCTATCCGACGGTGCGCCAGCTGCTGGCCTACTCGTTCGGGCTGGACGACCAGGATTTCGTGGTCGCCTACGACACCGACGACCTGGCCGCGTTCGGATCGCTCGTCCGCGATCTGCGCGGCACCGAGAGTCGGCGCTCGACCGTCCGCGATACACCGCTCCTGCTGGGCGTCCATCGCCCGCTCCCCGAGCTGCTCGGCCGACTCGTCGGCCGGAGCGCGGTCGTCGCATGACGAGCTCGGTGGCATCGCCCGGCGCCGACCTTCGTCGCAGGGCGGCCGACCTCTTTCCGGGTGGCGTCAACAGCCCGGTGCGCGCCTTCCGCTCGGTCGGTGCGGAGCCGATCGTCCTCGCCGAGGGCGAGGGCGCGCGCGTTCGCGACGTCGATGGTCGCTCGTACGTCGACTACATCGGTGGCTGGGGTCCCGCCATCCTGGGACACGGTCATCCGGCCGTCGTCGCGGCGATCCGAGACCAGGCGATGCGCGGGTTCGCGCTCGGGCTGACCGGCCCGCTCGAGATCGAGCTCGCGCGAGCGGATCCGCGAGCGCATGCCATCGATGGAGCGGCTCCGCTTCACGTCGTCGGGCACCGAGGCCGTGATGAGCGCGGTCCGGCTCGCTCGTGCGGCCACCGGCCGCGACCTGATCGTCAAGTTCGCCGGCGGCTACCACGGTCACAGCGACGGCCTCCTCGTCGAGGCCGGCTCGGGTCTTGCGACCCAGGCCATCCCGGGGAGTGCCGGCGTGCCGGCGGCCGTCGCGGCCGGGACCATCGTGTTGCCATACAACGATCCCGCGGCGGTCGAGCTCGCATTCACGACGCACCCGGACAGGATCGCGGCGGTCGTCGTCGAGCCTGTCGCGGCCAACGTCGGCGTCATCGCGCCGGCGCCCGGCTTCCTCGAGGCGCTGCGCGAGCTGACCGCGCGCAGTGGAACGTTGCTCGTGTTCGACGAGGTCATCACGGGCTTCCGCGTCGGCTCGCGGCGGAGCGCAGGCGCGCTACGGGATCCGGCCCGACCTGACGACGCTCGGCAAGATCATCGGCGGTGGCATGCCGGTCGGAGCCTACGGCGGTCGCCGCGACCTGATGGCGCTCATCGCTCCGGACGGTCCGGTCTACCAGGCCGGGACGCTGTCCGGCCACGCGCTGTCGATGGCGGCCGGGAGTGCGACGCTCGACGCGCTCGACGATCGCGCATACGAGCGACTCGAGGCGACCGGGAGGCGGCTCGCCGATGGGCTGGCCGATGCCGCCCGCTCGGCCGGACGACCCGTCGCGATCGCCCGGGTCGGGTCGCTGCTCACCGTCTTCTTCGCCGAGCGCGCGCCGGTCGACGCCGCCGAGGCGCTCGCGGCTGACCGCGACGCGTTCGGGCGCTTCTTCCGGGCGATGCTCGAGCACGGCGTCCTCCTGCCGCCGTCGCCGTTCGAATCGTGGTTCGTGTCGCTCGCCCACGACGACGCGATCATCGACGAGACGCTTGATGCCGCTCGGGCGGCCTTCGCGGCTTGACCGATCGAGCCATCCGTTTCCTGCGGGCGTGTCGCCGGCTGCCGGTCGACGCGACGCCGGTCTGGTTCATGCGCCAGGCCGGTCGGAGCCTGCCCGAGTACCGGGCGATCCGCGAGCGCGCGACGCTGGCCGAGATCGTCGGCGACGCCGCCCTGTGTGCGGAGGTCTCGCTCCAACCGGTGGACCGGCTCGGCGTCGATGCCGCGATCGTCTTCGCCGACATCACGACGCCGCTTACGCGGGGTCGGGATCGATGTCGAGCTGGTCGATGGCATCGGCCCGGTCATCGAGCGCCCGATCCGGACGACCGCCGACGTCGATCGTCTCCGCACATTCGAGCCGAGAGAGTCGGTCGGACCGTTGCTCGAGGCGATCGGCCTTCTCCGGCGCGCGTCACCGGTCCCGGTCATCGGCTTCGCCGGCGCGCCGTTCACGCTCGCGAGCTACCTGATCGAAGGTCGCGCGTCGCGGGGGCTCGAGCGCACGAAGGCGATGCTCCTCGCCGAGCCGGCCCTGTTCGCCGCGCTCCTCGAGCGTCTCGTGGACATGGACGTGGCCTACCTGCGGGCACAGGTCGAGGCCGGCGCCCAGGCGATCCAGCTGTTCGATTCGTGGGTCGGCGTGCTCGCTCCGCGCGACTACCGCAGCGGGGTGGCACCGCACATGCGCCGGCTGTTCGACGGTCTCGCGGGGCTCGACGTCCCGATCATCCATTTCGGGACGGGCACGGCGGGCTTGCTCGAGCCGATGGCGGCAGCCGGCGGAGACGTCATCGGGCTCGACTGGCGGATCGGCCTCGCCGACGGCTGGGCGCTCGTGCCCGATCGGGCGGTCCAGGGCAATCTCGACCCGGCCGTCCTGCTCGCCGGTCACGCAGTCGCCGAGGCGGCCGCCGACGCGATCCTCGACGAGGCGGGTGGGCGTCCGGGCCATATCTTCAACCTCGGGCATGGCGTGCTGCCGGCCACGGACCCGGAGGTCCTGCGACGGCTGGTCGACCACGTCCACACCCGGACATCGCGTCTGGCGGTGCCCGGATGACCGGCGCCGAGCGCTTCCTGGCGGCGTGTCGTGGTGGACCGGTCGACGCGACGCCGGTCTGGTTCATGCGCCAGGCCGGTGGATCGCTGCCGGCCTACCTCGCCCTGCGGGAACGGCACAGCGTCATCGAGATCGCTCGCGACCCCGAGCTGTGCGCGGAGGTCAGCGCCGGTGCCGCACGTACGCCTCGGGACCGACGCGGCGATCATGTTCGCCGACATCATGCTGCTGGCCGAGGCGATGGGCGTCGCCCTCGAGCTCCTCTCCGATGGGCCGCGGGTCGAGCACCCGATCCGTTCGCTCGCCGACGTCGAGCGCCTGCGCGCGGTCGATCCCGCGGCCGACCTCGGGTTCATCCTCGAGGCGATCCGGATGACGCGATCCGCCCTGGGCACGAGCGCCGCGGTCATCGGTCTTGCCGGCGGCCCGTTCACGATGGCCGCCTATCTGATCGAAGGCGGCCCGTCGCGCGACCACGCGGTCGCGAAGCAGATGCTGTTCGCCGCGCCCGACGTGTGGCGCGCGCTGCTCGACCGGATCACCGACGCCACGGTCGCCTATGTCCGCGCGCAGGTCGCCGCCGGCGCGCAGGCGATCCAGGTGTTCGACATCGTGGGCCGGCGTCCTCGGCCCCGCCGACTACGACCGCGCGGTCGGGCCGTGGACGCGCGCGCATCCTCGATGCGATCCGCGATGCCGGCGTGCCCTCGATCCACTACGCGGCGGCCGGTGCCGCATCTGCTCGAACGGCTCTGCCGACCGGGCCGACGTCGATCGGTGTCGACTACCGGCGCAATCACTGGCCGTGGCGCGCGCGACGGCTCGGACCCGGCCGAGCGGTGCAGGGCAACCTCGATCCTGCCCGGCTGCTAGCCGGTCCGGCTGCAGTCGCGCTCCGGCGTGGCCGAGGTGCTCGCGGCAGTCGATGGTGGCCCCGGCCACATCTTCAACACCGGCGGTCCGATCGCCCGCGAGACGTCGCCCGACGCGCTCCGTTCGGTCGTGCGGATGGTCCACGACGAGTCGTCACGCCGCCGTCGCGACGACAGCCGACATGATCGTGCAGGAGGTCCTCTCGTGACATCGACGCGCAGGTCCCGCGCAGGGATCCTGCTGATGACCTACGGCTCGCCGTCGTCGCTCGATGACGTCGCCCGCTACCTGACCGCGGTCCGTGGCGGACGTCCGCCCGACGACGGAGCTTGTCGCGGAGTTCCGCCGCCGCTACGACGCGATCGGGGGCTCGCCACTTGATCCCGATCACGCGGGCGCAGGCCGCTGCGCTCGAGGCACGTTTCGGTGGCGACGTCCTGGTGCGCGCCGCGATGCGGTTCTCCGAGCCGAGCATCGAGACCGCGCTCAGCGAGCTGGCGAGGCGGAGTCCGTCGACCGGGTCGCGGCGATCGTCCTCTCGCCGCAGTACTCGCCGATGCTGATGGGCGGCTACGGACGCGCCATCGAGACGGCGCGCGGGGTCCATCGGCGACGGCGCGCCGATCGTCGAGGTCGCCGGGGCATGGTTCGACGAGCCCGCGCTCGTCGGTGCCCTCGCCGGTCGCATCCGTCTCGCGCTGTCGGCAGCTTCCGGCGGATGAGCGGGACAGCGCGCCGGTCCTGCTGACCGCGCACAGCCTGCCGCTCCGGGTCGCGCGCGACGGAGCCCGCGTATATCGAGCAGCTGGCCGTCAGCGCCGAGCTCGTCGCGACAGCCGCCGGTCTCGCCCGGATCGCTGGACCTTCTGCTGGCAGAGCGCCGGGCACGAGCCGGGCGAGTGGATGAAGCCGGACTTCGCCGACCTGATGCCCGCAGCTGAAAGCCGACGGCCATCGGTCCGTGCTGATCGCGCCCGATCCAGTTCCTGGCGGACCACCTCGAGATCCTGTACGACGTCGAGATCGGCGCTCGCGCCCAGGCCGAAGCGGTCGGGCTCGATTTCCACCGGATCCGCTCGCTCAACGAGGAGCAAGGGCTGATCGACGCGCTCGAGGCCGTCGCGCGCCGCAGCCTCCTCGCCGTCGCCACCTGAGACTATCCTCGGGCACATGCAGTCCACGAGCAGGCGGCGCCTGAACGACCGCCTGTTCCGCTGGCACGCGACACGGCGCCGGCCGCTGCAGATCCGCGACGCAGCGAGCCCGTGGGAGGTGCTCGTCGCCGAGGTGATGTCGCAGCAAACGGGCATCGAGCGCGTCGGCCCCGCGTGGCGACGGTTCGTGGATCGCTGGCCGACGCCGGCCGCCCTGGCCGACGCTGGGACGCAGGAGCTGCTCGCAGCGTGGGCGGGTCTGGGCTACAACCGGAGAGCCCTGGCGCTGCGTGAGGCGGCGCGGAAGATCGTGGCCGACCACGGTGGCCGGGTGCCGGCCACGGTCGCGACGTTGGAAACGCTGCCCGGGATCGGTCCATATACGGCTCGCGCGGTGGCCGCCTCAGCGTTCGGCGTTCCCGTCGCGCCGCTCGATGTCAACGTCCGACGGGTCGTCTCGCGCGTCCTCGGCGTGCCGACGGCCTCGCCCGGTCTTCAGGCCGCGGCCGACGACCTCGTGGCGCGCCGCCGGCCGCGGTTATGGCTCGATGCCGTGATGGACCTCGCGGCGGGGACATGCACCGCGCGAGCGCCGCTGTGCGACGGATGCCCGCTTGCGACGCTGTGCGCCTCACGTGGGTCGGTCGTCGTCACGCAGCGGAAGGCGGCGGCCGGCCTGTCGTTCCCGAAGACGACTCGCTGGCTTCGCGGTCGTCTCGTTGCGGCCGTGACGGCAGCCCCTGCAGGGGAATGGGTGACTCTGCCCGACCGTCTCGGCGACCACGACGGCGACGCGATCGGGCTCGCGGCCCGTGCGTCTCGAGCGTGAGGGCTTCCTGGACCTGCGGGCCGGGATGGCACGCGTGCGCCGATGACGTCCCGGCCCAAGAGCCGCGGCCTGCCGCTCGGCTTGCTGTCCGTCGCGGTCGTCGTCATCGCTGCGGCGATGATCGCTCGTTGGCTCGGGAGCACCTCACCGTCGACTGGTGACGAGGCGACGCCGTCTCACGCTTTCGCGTCGGCCTCCGTGGATCCGGGGCTCTCGACGGTGCCGGCCACGACCGTCCCGTCGTCAACGCCGGTCCCGTTCGACTCGGAGACGGCCAACCCAGACGCGACCCCCATCGTCGGGAATGGGGATTGCGGCCGGATCTCTGCCAAGGTGTGCGCGCGGGCCATCGCCCTGGCCCGAAAAGGACACGAAGGCGAGGTTGCGGGGGCGAGCCGCATCGTCGTTGACGACGCCTGCCGACCGACCGCGCAATGCGATCGAAAATACCCGTTCGACGCGTTCGTGGTCTTCGTGACTGCCGGCGCCGATACGACTGGCTGGTATAACGGCGAGGTCGTCGGGCTCAAGGACGACCAGCCGACCAAGGTCCGAGCCTGGCAGGGCACCCTGCCGGCTCATATCGTCGAGCAGCTCCGGGCACCCCAGCCCTCGTCCTGACTTCGGATACCCTTCGAAGGCCATGGCCCCAGCAGCCCAGCCCACCACCCCCGACGCCGCACCACTCCTGCCAGCCGACGACCCGTCGATCTTCGAGATGGACCTGCGTGGGTTGCGTCGGCACTGGGCCGCACGCGCCGACCTGCCCGCGATCTCGGCCGAGACGATGACCGGGGCCGACCGCCGCGCCCAGGCGCTCGGCTACCCGGAGCTGCGGCTGATGGAGCACGCCGGGACCGCGGTCGCGGCGGCTGTCCGCGCGCTGGCGACCGATGTCGATCGGTGGGGGAACGGCCCGATCGTGGTCCTGTGCGGCCCCGGCAACAACGGGGGCGACGGGTTCGTCGCGGCACGCCGCCTGGCCTTGGCCGGCGCATCGGTGATCGTCGCGGTCGTCGCCGCAGATGCCCGGCCGCGCGGGGCCTCATCAGCCCGCAACTGGGACCGCGTGGCGCGCGACAAGGGCATCGTCAAGGTCCATCTGGGTACGCCTCGCGACGTGGCCATGTTCGCCAACGGAGTCGAGAAGGCGGCGGTCGTCGTCGATGCCCTGCTCGGGACGGGGGTCCGCGGTGCCCTTCGCGAGCCGGTCCGTTCGGCGGTCGAGCTGATCGGCACGGCCCGCGCCGCGGGCGTCCCGGTCGTCGCCGTCGACACCCCGACCGCGGTCGACCTGTCGAGTGGGGAGCCATCCGACCCTGCCGTCAGCGCCGATCTGACCGTCACCTTCCACAGGCCCAAGACGGGCCTGCTGACCCGTCGTGGTGCCGCCTACGCGGGCCGGATCCTCGTCGCTCCCATCGGCATCCCGGCCGAGGCCGACCGTGGCTGAACCGCGTCGCGTCGGACGGCAGCCGGGCTGGCGCGAGGTCCTGCTGGTCGCCGCCGTGGCCGTCGGCATCGTCCTCGGCCTCGTGGTGCTGACCAGCATCCTGCCGACGGGCCTCCAGGAGATCGTGTTCCACACGCCGCTGGCGATCCTGGTCCTCGCCGTCGGGACCGGCTGGCTGCTGTGGCGGATCGCGCGGCAGCCCCCGGCTCGGCCGGAGGATGATCGAGCCCTCGGAGACGCCGCCCCGTCGCATACCTCCCCTCGAGCGGCGTGCCCTCGACGTCGCTGCCGTGACCGGCGAGACGTGGGACGTGGTCATCGTCGGTGGCGGGATCGTCGGGTCGGGCGCTCTGCTCGATGCCGTCTCGCGCGGGATGCGTGCAGTCCTCGTCGAGCAGGACGACATCGCCGCGGGCACCTCGTCACGCTCGTCGCGGCTGATCCACGGCGGGCTGCGCTACCTCGAGCAGTTCCGATTCGGGCTCGTGCGCGAGGCGCTCGCCGAGCGGTCGCGGCTCCTCGCGCTCGCACCGCATCTCGTGTCGATCGAGCCGCTGCTGTTCCCGATCTACGGCATCCCGTTCGCCTCGAAGGCGTTCTACGACACCGGCCTGACGCTGTACGACGTGCTCGGGGCGCGGCATGACGGCGGCTGGCATCGGCGGCTGTCGCAGGCCGCCACGCTCGATCTCGCCCCGACACTTCGGCGCGAGGGGCTCCGCGGAGGGCTCGTCTACCACGACGGCGTGGAGGACGACGCGCGCTACACGCTGGCCGTGGCTCGCACCGCGATCGCCGCCGGGGGCGTGGCGCTCACCCGGGTTCGCGCGACCGGCGTGCGCCTCGACGCGGCGGGCCGGACGATCGCCGCGGTCACCGCCGAGGACAAGGTGACCGGTTCCACGTTCGAGATCGGCGCCCGTGCCGTCGTCGACGCGACCGGCGTCTGGGCCGCCGACGTCGACCACCCGTTCCATGGCGGGACGCTGTCGATCCTGCCGAGCCGAGGTGCCCACCTCGTCGTCCCGCGCGAACGGATCCCGAACAAGATGGGGTTGACCATCCGTGTCCCGGGCAAGATCGTGTTCCTTGTCCCATGGCCCGACCACTGGCTGATCGGCACGACCGATGCCCCGTTCGACGGCCCCGCCGAGCGGCCATCGGCCGCCGGCTGGGAGGTGGACCGGCTGCTGGCGACCGTCAACGCGACGATGGACGTGGACCTGACACGGGCCGATGTGGTCGGCACGTACGCCGGGCTGCGGCCGTTGATCGCGCCGTCGGGCGGTTCGACCGTCAAGGCATCGCGCGAGCATCGGGTCACGGTCGAGCCCAACGGCGTCGTCCGGATCGGCGGCGGCAAGTACACGACGTACCGGGTCATGGCCCGCGACGTCATCGATGCCGTCCTGGGGCGCGACGAGGCGCGGCGCCGGCCGAGCGACACGGCGGAGCGGCGGCTGGTGGGCGCCGCGGACACGGACGCCCTCGCCCGGATCGCCGGCGAGCTGTCGACGATCCCGGCCGTCCGCGCCGTCGGACCGGAAACGGCGACCCGGCTGGTCGCCCGACACGGGACCGAGGCCCCGGGGGTCGTGGCGCTCGGTGCCGAGCTGGACCTGCTGCGACCGCTCGTCCCAGGCAGGGTCTTCCTCGAGGCGGAAGTGGCGTGGGCAGTTCGCAGCGAGCTGGCGTTGTCGATCGACGATGTGCTGGCCAGACGGACGCGCCTCGCCCAGGAGCTGCCCGACCGAGGGGCCGCCGTCGCGCCTCGCGTGGCAGCGATCCTGGCCGCCGATCTGGGCTGGGGCGAGGCACGTCAGCGCCTCGAGGTGGACGCGTATCTGGCGTCGGCGCGCGGCGAATTCTCGGTCGCGCCACCGGACGGGCCGGCCCCTGCGGATCAGGGCACCGGGGCTGACGACTGACCCGTCGGCGGAGTCGGGCGGCGAGCCGGCCCCGAGACCGATTTCGTGCTCACGGCGGCCCGAAAGTCAGGTATTGGCAAGCGTTTGGGAACCGCGTACCATCCCGCCTGAAAACGCCATGGAAGGGTCCGTGGCGAGATATGTAGCTCGACACGACTCGGACTCCTCTCACGGCTGACGCGAGAAACCCGACGGGCTCGCGTTGGCTACCGAGAGGAGTTTCGTTTTCGTGTACAGCGACAAGACCCTGACCTGTGCGGACTGTGGACAGGAATTCGTGTTCACCGCCTCCGAGCAGGATTTCTATGCGCAGCGTGGCTTCACAGAGCCCCGCCGTTGCCCCTCCTGCCGGGCCAGCCGCAAGGCTGCCCGTAATGCGGACGGCGGCGGCAGCTCGTACGGCGGCTACGGTGCCGGTGGCGGATATTCCGCCGGGGGTTCGGGGGGCGGTTACGGCGGCGGCTATGGCGCACGCGACCGCGGCCCGCGCGAGATGTTCAGCGCCACGTGCTCGAACTGCGGGCGCGAGGCACAGGTCCCGTTCCGCCCGACCAGCGGCAAGCCGGTCTACTGCAGCGACTGCTTCCGGAGCATGCGCGGCGGCTGACCCAGTCCTCTCGGCGCGGGACGACCCACGGCCCGCCGAACCAGCGTGATCTCGACCCGGGCCGTCAGCCGACCCGGGTCGTTCGATTCTGGAGGCCTGGGCGTTGGTGGCCGGCACGGCAGCCGCGTCGTGCCCCACGTCACTCCGGGATAGTGCGGTTCCAGGACAGGAAGTCGATCTCGTCCTGATCCGGGCCGCCCCGCACGCCCGTGTCCAGCGCGTCGATGGCTGCGATATCGCCCGCCGTCAGCGCGAAGTCGAAGATGTCGAGATTCTCTGCGATCCGCGCTGGACGTACCGACTTCGGGACCGCGGACCGACCGCTATCCACGTGCCAACGCAGGATGACCTGTGCTTCGCTTTTGCCGTACTTCGCCGCGATGTCGGTGATGACCGGGTCGAGCAGAGCACTCTTCGGGGCGTCAGGCTCCGCCGGCCTGTAGACGTACACGCCGCCTAGCGGCGACCACGCCTGCGTCGCGATTCCGAGGCGCTCGTGCTCCGTTCGCAGCCCCGGCTGGCTGTAGTAGGGATGCACCTCGACCTGGTTGACGGCCGGGACAACGGTGACCTGCGGAAGGAACCGGTCGAGATGCGCCTGACTGAAGTTGGATACGCCGATAGCCCGGACGCGCCCCTCTGAGAGCAGCCGCTCGGCGGCGTGATAGGCCGCCACGGTCGACTCGAAATGCTGGGGCAGCGGTTGGTGCAAGAAGTACAGGTCGACTGTGTCGAGTCCGAGCTTCCTGGTGCTGACGTCGAACGCGTGGAGCAAGCCGTCGAAGCTGTAGTCGCTGACCCAAGCCTTCGTTTGGATGAATAGCTCCGACCGGTCGACGCCACTTGCGGCGATCGCGGCGCCAACCTCGGGCTCGTTCAGGTATGAGGCCGCGGTGTCGATCATCCGGTAGCCCACACGCAGCGCCTCCTCGACCGCCGCCTGGGTGACGTCGGAGGGTGTCTGGAAGACGCCGAACCCGAGGGCGGGTAGTTCGACGCCGTTGTTGAGGGTGATATGCGGTTGGGTGGCAAGCATTGCCATTCCTCCTCGGCCCGTCGGGTGGTCAGGACGATCAGCTCGCAGTCACGGAACCGCGTTCACGGCCGGTTGTCGAGCGGTGTGAGCTGGATCTGCTTCGCGAGCGCATAGGCGACGTGCCGGTCGTCGTCATCGGCGGCGAACACGCGACCGATGACGAGGGCGGAACGATGCGGCACCTCGATCCGGGTCATCCCCCCCGGCACGCTCCCGGTCCACTTCCGCTCGCAGAGGAGGAAGTCACCGGCGTCGGTCCCGGTGGTCCGCTTGCCGACATAGGCAACGTTGGCGCCACTGGTCGGGTCGGTGAACTGCACGCTGTAGTACCGACCCGCCATCTCGGGCACATGCAACACTCGCGGCCCCGCCTCCAGGTCGAGCCAGCCGCCGACGTAGACGACATCGTCGGTCCCGACCGCCATCAGGCTGCCGCTCGATGCGGACTGGGAGGAGCGGTCTGGCACGGCGTACAGGGTGTTGATGGGGATCGGGCCGCCGCCGAGCCCGCGTTTGACGATCGCGCGCTTGAACCCGCCGACCGTGATCTGCGGCCAGAGATAGATGAAGACGAACGTCCCGAGCAGCCACACGATCACGGCCGCCACCGCGAGCGGGATGATCGCCTCCACGCCGCGAGCGAGCCGCTGGGCCACGACCCAGGCGAAGATCAGCAGGATGACCGCGGTGATGGGGTAGGGGTATCTCAGGATCAGGCGATTCACGTCACGAGACCCTGACGACCGGCGGCACGTCGTAGCTGCCGTCCAGGATGGCCGCGCCGGGCAGGTAGGCGCGGAGCATCAGCTTGAATCTGCCGGTCGGTGTCGGCAGCCAGTTCTGTGCCGGCCCGCTCGGCGCCTGCGACTGGAGCAGGATGTCGACCGAACCATCCGGGTTCGTCACGAGACCCGAGTGATCGTCCACGCTCGACCGACCGGTCGGACTGCTCACCATGTACCCGACGGTGTCCGTCGCGGTCAGCGACCAGAAGGCGTCATTCGGCGGGAGATGCCCTGGCGGGAAGTGCAGGCGGTACGCGTGCTCGCCACTGAGCTTCTTCCCGGCGCTGTCCACGCTCGTCGTCCAGTACGCGGCCTCTTCGAACACGTTGACGACCGGCAGCGCCTTCTGCAATGCGGCACGCACCAGCAGTCCGTTGCCGGGCTGACCGGCCCTGCGGATCGAGCTCCAACCGTTGACGGTCGTCGTCTCCGCCCTCGCCACCGAATCCAGGATCAGGATCGTCGTCAGGAACGCCAGGGTGGCACCGATGATCACACCCTGGACGACACCAGAGCTCGCCACCCAGGAGAGGATGCCCACGCCTCAGCCGCTCGGGCGCTTGCCCGCCAGCAGCCCGAGGTCGAACTTGCGCTCCGTGCCGTGGAGAAGCCGGTCGATGTTGTCGGCGTGGGCCAGCCAGATCAGGGCCGCGCCGACCGCCGCGTAGATGACGTACGGGAGGGGCGTCTCCGGCACGACCAGCAGGACCAGGAGCATCGCCGGGAACATCGCCGCCGACCCGATCAGCGAACCCAGGGAGACATAGCGGGTCAGCAGGATCACGCCGATGAAGACCGGCGTCGCGAGCAGCACCGCCACCGGCTGGATGACCAGCATCGTCCCGACGCCGGTCCCGACGCCGCGCCCGCTGCGGAACCCGGCGAACACCGACCAGATCGCCCCGGCCACCGCGGCCGCCCCGCACAGCACCTCGACCAGCGGATCGCCACCCGTGACGTAGCGCGCCAGCAGCACCGGCACGGCACCCTTGAGGAGATCGCCGGTCACCACGATCGCGGCCCGCCCGCGCCCGAGGGCGCGCAACGCGTTGGTCCCGCCGGTCCTGCCCGACCCGATCGTCCGCGGATCCGTCCCGCCCGTGACGCGGGCGACCACGACCCCCATCGGGATCGAACCCATGAGGTAGGCGATGAGCACCAGGACGACGGTCCGGAGCACGATCGCGGGGTCCACCAAGCACGCTCCAACGGCGATCGGGGAGCCCTGGCCGCAGGGACGCCCGACCGCCGGAGTCTAGCATCCGGCACCCGTCGCCCTCGGTTGCGCGTCTCGCGATGCCGCGCGTACCATCGGTCGCGATGACCCACCTGCCCAGCCGGCGCTTGACGACGGCCCCGAGGCGCTCCGAGGCACCCTGACCCATGGCCGTCGGCTCCTCCAATGACTTCGACCTGGTCGTGCTCGGCGCGGGCACGGGCGGGTACTCGGCGGCGTTCCGTGCCGCCCAGCTCGGCCTCAAGGTCGCCCTCGTCGACGAGGACAAGATCGGCGGCACGTGCCTCCATCGCGGCTGCATCCCGACCAAGGCCCTGCTCGAGTCGGCCGCCTTCACGGACAAGGTCCGGCACGCCAAGGAGTACGGTCTGGTCCTGCCCGGCGAGGCGGTCGTCGACTACGCGGCGATGGCCGCCCGGCGCGATGCCGTCGTCAAGCGGATGTGGACCGGCCTCAAGACGCTCGTCGACAAGAACAAGGTGACCTGGGTCGCCGGTCGCGGCCGGCTCGATGGCCCGGGCAAGATCAAGGTCAGCCAGACGGGCGAGGACGGCACGCCCGGCGGCGGGGGCGAGCGGATCCTCAACGCCACGGACGTCATCCTCGCCACCGGCTCCCGGGTCAAGTCGCTGCCCGGCCTGACGCCCGACGGCAAGCGGATCCTGACCAGCGACGACGTCCTCAAGCTCGACACGCTGCCGAAGGACATCGTCATCGTCGGTGCCGGCGCGGTCGGGGTCGAGTTCGCCAGCATGTACGCCGACGTCGGGGTCAAGGTGACCGTGCTCGAGTACCTGCCGCAGATCGTGCCGCTCGAGGACGCCGACGTGAGCAAGGTCGTCGAGCGCAGCTTCACCAAGCGCGGCATCACGGTCATGACCAACGCCCGCTTCGACGCCACGTCGGTCACCGCCGACGAGAACGGCATCTGCCTGATGGTCGGCCCCGAGGGCAAGGACCCGGCCGAGCTCCGCGCCGAGGTCATGCTCGTCGCCACCGGCCGCTCCGCCAACATCGAGGACATCGGGCTCGAGACGACCAAGGTCGAGACCGAGCGCGGGGTCATCAAGGTCAACGGCCGCATGCGGACCAGGGAGCCGCACGTGTACGCCATCGGCGACGCCATCGGCGGGCTGTGGCTGGCGCACACCGCCGCCCACGAGGGATTGACCGCGGCGCACACGATCGCCGGCGACCCCGACGTCCACGACATGGACTACACGAGCCAGCCGCGCGCGACGTATTGCCGTCCCGAGATCGCCTCGATCGGGCTGACCGAGGCACAGGCGACGGCGGCCGGACACAAGCTGAAGATCGGCAAGGTCCCGTTCCAGGCGATCGCCAAGGCGATCATCGGCGGCGAGTACGAGGGCTTCGCCAAGGTCATCGCCGACGCAGACAGCAACGACACGCTCGGCGTCCACATCGTCGGGCCGCACGCCACCGACCTGATCGCGGAGGCGTCGCTCGGCTTCGAGCTCGAGGCGACGCCGTGGGAGATCGGCGCCGCGACCCACGCGCACCCGACCCTGTCCGAGGTCATCGGCGAGGCCGCCATGGCCGTCGACGGGCAGTCGCTCAACTTCTAGGCAGCCAGGCCGGGCCACGGCCCGGCATCACGAGGAGGCCGGACCGGCAGCATGACGGTCACCCACGGCAGCGACTCCGCACCTCGGCGCGAGCCTCGGCCTGACCGACGCCGACCTGCTCGAGATGTACCGCTACGTCGCGCTCGCGCGCGCGGTCGACGAGCGGATGTGGATCCTCAACCGCGCCGGCCGGATCCCGTTCGTGATCTCCGGGCAGGGTCACGAGGGCGCGCAGGTCGGCATCGCCTGGGCGTTCGAACGCGGCAAGGACTGGATCGCGCCGTTCTACCGCTCGATCGCGACCTGCCTGACGTTCGGGATGAGCGCGCGCGACATCATGACCGCCCAGTACGCGACGGCATCCGACCCGTCGTCGGGCGGGCGCCAGATGCCCGGCCACTACGGCAGCCACGAGCACAACATCGTGTCGGTGTCGTCGCCGGTGGCGACCCAGCTGCTCCACGCGGTCGGCATCGCCCTGGCGGCCAAGATCCGCAAGACGGGCCAGGTGGCGATGACCTCGATGGGGGAGGGCTCGTCGAACCAGGGCGACGTCCACGAGGGTCTCAACTTCGCGGCGATCCACAAGCTGCCGTTCGTGTTCGTGGTCGAGAACAACGGCTACGCGATCAGCGTGCCCGCGGCGATGGAGGTGTCGGTCGAGGACGTTGCCGACCGTGCGTCCGGCTACGGGATCCCGGGCGTCGTCGTCGACGGTGCGGACGTGCTCGCCTGCTACGCGGCGGCGCGTGACGCGGTCGCGCTGGCGCGCTCCGGCGGGGGACCGACCATGATCGAGGCGAAGGTGACCCGGCTGACCGGCCACTCGTCGGACGACCAGCAGACCAAGTACCGGTCGGAGGAGGAGCTCGAATCGGAGAAGGGACACGACGCGCTGCCGCGCTTCCGCGGCGAGCTCCGCGACGCCGGCGTCCTGACCGACGAGATCGAGGCGCGCCTGATGGCCGAGATCACCGCCGCCGTCGAGGACGCGACCGACTACGCCGAGAGCCAGCCCGACCCCGACCCCGCAGTTCGCGACCCGCTACGTCTACGCCGATGAGCCCGAGGCGGCGGGCTGATGCCGCCGCGCACGTTCATCGACGCCATCCGCGAGACGCTCGCCGACGAGATGCGCCGCGACGAGACCGGTCATCGTGCTCGGCGAGGACGTCGGCAAGAAGGGCGGCGTGTTCCTGGCCACCGACGGCCTGTGGGCGGAGTTCGGCGAGGACCGGGTCATCGACACGCCGCTGACCGAATCGATGATCGTCGGCGCGTCGATCGGCGCCGCCGTCAACGGGCTTCGGCCGGTCGCCGAGATCCAGTTCGCCGACTTCATCTTCCCGGCGTTCAACCAGATCGTGTCCGAGGCGGCGCGGATGCGCTATCGCTCGAACAACGGCTACGGCGTGCCGATGACGATCCGCGCCCCGTACGGCGGCGGCGTCCACGGCGCGCTGTACCACTCGCAGTCGGTCGAGGCGTTCTTCACCCACGTGCCGGGGCTCAAGGTGGTCGTGCCGTCGACGCCGTACGACGCGCGCGGGCTGCTGCGGTCGTCGATCCGCGACGAGGACCCGGTGCTCTTCTTCGAGCACAAGAAGATGTACCGCTCGGTCCGCGGCGACGTCCCGGACACGGACTACACCGTGCCGCTCGGGGTGGCCAAGGTGACCCACCCGGGCTCGCAGGTGACGGTCGTCGCCTACGGGCTGATGGCGCACTACGCGCTCGAGGCGGCCGATCGCGTCGCCGACGACGGGATCAGCGCCGAGGTCGTCGACCTGCGGACGCTCCGTCCGCTCGATCGCGAGACGCTGCTCGACAGCGTCCGCAAGACCGGCAAGTGCCTGGTCGTCTACGAGGACAACAAGTTCGGCGGCTACGGGGCCGAGGTCGCCGCGATCGTCGCCGAGGAGGCGTTCGATTACCTCGACGGGCCGGTGACTCGCATCGCCGGCCCCGAGGTCCCGGGCGTGCCCTACAACCACGTCCTCGAGGACTGGTTCATGGTCAACCCGGAGAAGATCGCCGAGGGCATCCGCAAGCTCGCGGCGTACTAGGCGGGCTTCGTCTCCGACTCCGTCGTGTCGGCCGAGCTGGCCGCGACGTCGCGTGCCGGCCGCGTCGGCGTTCTTGTGGGCGCGGGTGTGCCAGGCGTCGAGCATCGACTCGATCTTGGGCGGCAGCCGGAACGAGCCGGCCTCCATGTCGCCCCCGAACCGCCGCGGTCCGTAGCCGTGTCCGTGGCCGTGGCCGAAGCCGGAGGCGCCCTCTGGCGCCCAGCCCGATTCCCACATCGCGCGGCGGCGCGCCGCGCCCTTGGCGACGATCACCGCCGCCGGGATGAGCAGCAGGAGCGCCCAGTTGGGGCCTCCGCCACTGTTTCGTTCACTCATGTCGTCCTCCGACGCCCGTCTGTCTGGATTCGCGGGTCCTTTGCCTGCGTTCGTGTCCACTGTCGTCGCCACTTGTGGAGCAGGCATGGATGCGCCGGGGAGATTCCTCGTCTGCACGTATCTGTCGCGGCAGCCTCGCCTGGACTACGATCGAGGCATGAGCTCCCTCCCAGGGTCCCTCGACGGCTCTCAGGGCACCGTCTACGACGAGTCAGGTCGTCGCGTCGCCGGCTTTGCGATCAACGATCAGCGGCGACGGGCGGCCGATCCCGTGTACGTCGTCTTCGAGGAGCGGGACCCGGCCTGGGAGGACCGCCTGGTGGCCGAGGCCGGGCGTGGCCTGCGTGTCTCGCTGGGCTGGGCGAGCGGTCGCCGCCTCGATCGGGTCCTTGTCCTGGCTGCTCACGTGCCGCGAGCCCGGGACCTCGCCACGAGCGTGCTCGATGATCCCGAGATCGGCATCGACCGCGACGATCTCCGGGTCCAGTTCAACGAAGGTGACCAACCGTCGTCCCTGGACGCCGTCGAGTTCGGGATCGACCACCCGGACCTCTAGGGCACGAACGGGCGTCCCGATGGGCGAGAAGGATCGCGCGACGTGACAAAACCCGGGCGAGCTCTCGACGCGCTGGTGATCGGCGCCGGGCAGGCCGGACTGGGCGTGAGCTTCCACCTGGCGCAGCACGGGATCGACCACATCGTGGTCGAGCGCGAGCAGGTGGCGGACAGCTGGCGGACTCAGCGCTGGGATTCGTTCGTCCTCAACACGCCGAACTGGATGA
The DNA here is from genome assembly GCA_963813225.1 of uncultured Chloroflexia bacterium. Classification (GTDB taxonomy): domain Bacteria; phylum Chloroflexota; class Limnocylindria; order Limnocylindrales; family CSP1-4; genus SPCO01. The sequence goes on from CAWEYB010000001.1 coordinate 1,550,447, forward strand.
ACCGCCTTCCGGGCGATGTCGATGATGTCCAGCCGCGTGACGCCTTCATGGATCGAGACACCTATGCCGCCCGATTGCGGGCGTACGCGACGGACCATCGGATCCCTGTCCACGCCGGGATCACGGTGGACGGCCGTGTCGCGCCGGCCATCGACGGGACCTTCGCTGTCGCCGCCAGTGACGGCCCGGATGCGCGTCACTACGTGGCACGAACCGTCGTGGTCGCGTCAGGGATGCTGCGCGTCCCGAGGATCCCGGCGATCGCCCGTCGTTTCCGAGCGAGATCGCCCAGCTGCACTCCGCCTCGTATCGCCGGCCGCGCAGACCTCGCGACGGGCGCCGTGCTCGTCGTCGGCAGCGGACAGTCGGGCGTGCAGATCACCGAGGACCTTCTCGACTCGGGCCGGACGGTCTACCTGTGCACGAGCGCGGTGGCGCGCCTTCGTCGGCGCTATCGCGGTCGCGACGCGCTCGAATGGCTCGTCGATGCGGGTCGTTTCTATGGGGTGCCGCTCACCCAGATGCCCGATCCGCGGGTGCGCTTCCAGACGCTGTGGACCACATCGGGCGTCGGCCGGTTCGGCCACACGGTCAGCCTCCAGTCGCTGGCCGACCGAGGCGCCACGCTTGCTCGGGCGACCGATCGGGATCGAGGGCGACCGCCTCCGGCTCGACGATTCGGTCGGCGCGAACATCGCGTTCGGCGACAGGGCGTCGGCCGCATTCAACGCCGAGCTTGAGGCCATCGTTCGATCCTCCGGAATCGAGCCGCCGCCGCTCGAACCCGATCCGGCCGACAGACCGCACCCGGACCCACTGTCCATCCGCTCGCCGACGGAGCTGGACCTCGGGGCAGCGGGCGTCGGCACCGTCATCTGGGCGAGCGGGTTCGGCGGGGACCTGGGCTATCTCGACGCCTCGATGCTCGACGAGCGTGGCGCGCCCGTGCACGAGCGGGGCGTCGCGACAGTCCCGGGCATCTTCTTCGTCGGTTTCCCTTGGCTGTGGACGCGCAAGTCCGGGATCATCCTCGGTGTCGACGAGGACGCGTCGTTCATCGCGGACCGGGTCGCGGAGCGGCTCCTCGCGTCGCGATGATGCCGTCTGCGGCGTGTTATCGAGATCGATCTCCGTCGGCGTGAGCGGTCGCATACGCGAGGAAGGTCCTCGTCCGTCCGGCAACGAGCGGGTCCGCGGGGACGTGAACCCTCGTCCACGGATCCGCGCGCCGGTCGAGCGCGTCGCGGATGAGCGCGGACCAGCGAGGGTCGAGCCGCTGGAGAGCCCAGTCGCACGACGACCGCTTCGAGGCGACCTCGCCGGTCGCGAGCGTGTACAGGATGCGGCAGGCGGTGACCACGATATAGGTCTGCTTCCAGTCGCTCATCGGCCCCGCGGCCCAGGCGTCGTACTCGTGCATCGCCTCGATGGCTTCGCGCCGGAGGTCATCGAAGGCGACCGGATCGATGAGTCCTGCGATGGCAGGCCCGTCCAGGGTGACGCCACGCTCGCGCAGGACCCAGCGGACAACGGCCGTGTTGCAGTGCGGATCCCGAACGAGCGAGCTCGCGCCGTTGTCGAGGAAGAGCAATGCTGTGCGCGTCGGGTCGACCGACCGCAACAGATCGCGCGGGAAGTACGACCCCTCGAGATGCTGCGCCCACGCCACCTGCGCGGTGAACAGACGCGCATGCATCGCCTGGAGCCGAGCGGTGACGTCGGGGGCGGGGTCGCCGGTCGTCACGATCACGAAGTCCACGTCGCTGTCGACGTCCGCGCTGCCGAACGCGAACGAGCCCTGGAGATAGGCGCCGACGTAACTCGCCCCGAGGACCGAGGTGACCTCGGCGACGAAGGCGCCGAGCAGGTCGTCAAGCTCCGGGTAGCCGGTCGTCGGCGCCGCCATCGACGGCGTTCAGGCCTGCCGGCTGGGAGGCGTCGGCCCCGTCTTCGGCTGGACGATCGACAGGGCGTTGCCGCTCGGGTCGATGAACCAGGCCGCCCAGACGTAGTCCATGTCGGCGATGCCATCGGCGTCCGTCACGGGGTCGGGCTCGACGTACGACTCGATGCGGACGCCCCGGGCGCGCAGGTCCTCGAGCTCGGCGTGGATGTCGGGGACGCGCCAGGCGAGCTGTGTCTGCGCATCCGCGGTGCCGACGGTGCTGAGCGTCACCGACAGCAACGATCCGGAGCCGCAGCGGAAGACGATCCGTTCCCCGTCGTCGCGCAGGATCTCGAGACCGAGCACGCCGTTGTAGTAGGCCCGGCTGGCGTCCAGGTCCCTCGACAGCAGGATGGGGAACACGAGATGGTCTCCGAGCATGGCGTCCTTCTTCCTCATCGGCGGTTTCCGGGCAATCGTACGTGCCGTTAGATTCCGGCGATGCATGACGACGGTTATTTCCCGGAACCCGTGGCCGCGCGGTACGACGAGTCGTCGGCCGAGATGTTCGATGCCGCCGCCGTCGAACCAGTCGTCGACTTCCTGGCGGCGCTCGCCGGGACCGGACGCGCGCTCGAGCTCGGGATCGGGACGGGGCGGATCGCACTGCCCCTCGCAGGACGAGGCGTCGCGGTCGCCGGGATCGACCTGTCCGAAGCGATGGTCGCGCGGCTCCGCGCGAAGCCCGGCGGCGGCGCCATCGAGGTGGCGATCGGCGACTTCGCGACGACGACCGTCGCGGGCACGTTCTCGGTCGCGTTCGTCGTCTACAACACGCTCATGAACCTCCGGACCCAGGAAGCGCAGATCGCGTGTTTCCGGAATGTCGCGGCGCACCTCGAACCCGGCGGCTGCTTCGTCGTGGAGGTCATGACTCCCGAGCTGCAATGGCTGCCGCCGGGCGAGACGATCCGTGCTTTCGACATGAGCGAGGACCACTGGGGCATCGATGAGTACGACATCGCCACCCAGGGGCTGACCTCGCATCACATCTCGATCGAGGACGGACGGGTCGTCCGCGACATGACGCCGGGTCGCTACGTCTGGCCGGCCGAGCTCGACCTGATGGCCTTGATCGCCGGCATGCGACTGCGTGAGAGATGGGGCGGCTGGCAGCGGGAGCCGTTCACCAGCGACAGCCGGAACGTCGTGTCGGTCTGGGAGAAGCCCGCTGTCGGTTGACGAGGTCGGCCGTCAGGAGTGCTTGAAGGTCCCGGTCAGGACCGCCGTCCCGAGGGCGTGGCCTTTGATGGCCGCCTCGAGCTCCGAGCGCGTCGGCGTCCCGGTCAGCTCGAGCGGGCGATCGAGCGCATACAGCGTGAAGACGTAGTGGTGCGTGCCCGACGGCGGGCACGGACCCGTGTAGCCTCGGGCGCCGTGGCCGTTCTTGCCCTCCTGTGGCGCGCCTGGCCCGGCGCCCACGTTCTCGGGCAGCGAGCCGGCGGACGCGGCCGGGATCCAGTAGGCGAGCCAGTGGACGAAGCCATTCGCGTCGGGATCGATGACGGTGAGGGCCATTCCCTGCGTGCCGTCGGGGGCGCCCGACCAGCCGATCTCGGGCGAGACCCCGGCGCCGTCGCAGCTGAACTTCGACGGGATCGCCCCGCCATCGAGGAAGGCCGGGCTGGTGATCCGGAACGGCGCGAGTGGCGGCGCTCCCGAGGGTGAGGCTGGAGCTGGGGTGGTGGCTGCAGTCGGGGCCACGGTGGCCGTCGCGGGCGCGGTGGCCAACGCAACCGACGTTCCAGTCGGCGTCACGCTCGGCGTCGCCGTCGGGGACGTGCAAGCAGCAAGGAGCAGGGCCATCGCGGCGAGCCAGACTGCGGCGGATCGGCGCATGGTGCCGATTATCGGCCGGGTGCCGCGAACTCGCCCCGGCGCCGGACTCGACCGACCCTGCCGAGATGCGCGACACTACGCGCAACGATCAAGCGACCCGCCGAAGCGGCCGACCCCCGGAGGACCTGCGAACGTGGCGAAGGTGACGATGCCCCAGCTCGGCGAGAGCGTCGCCGAGGGGACGATCGGGAAGTGGCTCAAGCAGCCGGGCGACCACGTCGACAAGTACGAGCCGCTCGTCGAGGTCGTCACCGACAAGGTGAACGCCGAGGTCCCGTCCCCGTTCGAGGGCATCCTTCGCGAGATCCTGGTCGAGGAAGGCGCGACCGTCCCCAACAACGCCGAGATCGCGGTGATCGAGACCGCCGACGACGGGGCCGGATCGAGCGCGTCGACCTCCGCCGCCCCGTCCGAGCCGGCTGCGACGCCCGGATCGCCGAGGCCGGATGCAGCCGCGTCGCCGCCGACCGACCCCGACACCGCTCCGACCCCCACGGTCGCCGCCGGGCCGGCCGGCAGCGACGAACGAGGTCCCGCCGAGATGGCCGCCGCCGCACGCCGCGCCGGTCGCGACCGCCTCCGCGTCTGCCGCGCCACCTTCGACGGCCGATCCTGACGCCCGCATGACCCCGGCCGTCCGTCGGCTGCTGCGCGAGCACGACCTGTCGCCGGCCCAGATCGCCGGCACCGGCGGTGGTGGCCGGATCACTCGCGAGGACGTGCTCAAGGTCGTCGAAGCGATCCGGACCGGGACCGCGATCCCGGCCGCGCCCGCAGGCGCAACTCCCGCCACCGCGCAGGGGCGCACCGGCCCCGTCCGCACCGGCGCCCGCGCCTTCGCGAGGCGGGCTGCCGTCACCCGCGACGATCGCGTTCCCGGAAGGCGCCGATGAGGTCCTCGTCCCGACCACCAAGATGCGCCAGGGCATCGCCGCGCAGATGACGCGTTCCCTGCAGGCGCCACACGCGTATGTCCAGATGGAGGTCGACGTCACGCACCTGATGGCGGTTCGTGACAAGGCCAAGGGCGCGTACCAGGCGAAGGAGGGGATCGGGCTCAGCTACGTCCCGTTCGTCGTCAAGGCGGTCGCCGAGGCACTGAAGCGCAACCCGACCTTCAACGCCATCTGGACCGAGCAGGGGCTGATGGCCAAGCGCCGGATCAACGTGGGCGTCGCGGTCGCGGTCGACGAGGGCCTCATCGTGCCGGTGATCCGCGACGCGGACACGCTCTCGATCCACGGCCTCAACGTCGCCATCGCCGACGTCGCCAACCGTGCGCGGGTCGGCAAGTTCAAGGTCGACGACTTCGGTGGGGGCACCTTCACCGTCGACAACACCGGCTACCTCGGCACCAACCTCGTCATGCCGATCCTCAACGTGCCCGAGGTCGGCATCGTGACCATGGAGGCGATCACCAAGCGACCGGTCGTCCTGTCGACCCCCGATGGCGACGTCATCGCCATCCGCCCGATCATGAACATGGTCCTCGGCGTCGACCATCGCGCCAACGACGGCGCGGGTGGGGCGGCGCTGCTGCGCGACATCAAGGCCTGGCTCGAGGGCGTCGGCCCGGAGACCCCGATCTACTAGATCGGGCCGCCGCTCGCCCATGGCTCCCATCGTCATCACGGGCGCAGCCGGCTTCATCGGCTCACGCGTCACGCGTCGCCTGTACGAACGCGGCGAAGAGGTCGTGGCGATCGTCCGCGATCCCGCCAGGGCCGATGCACTGCGCGACCTCGGCGTTCGGCTCGTCGGCGGCGACCTGAGCGACCCGGCGCAGCTCCGCAGCGCCATGGCCGGCGCCGGCGCCGTCGTCCACGCCGCGGGTGTCTACCACATCGGCATCCCGGCATCGGAGCGCCCGGCGATGTTCGACGCGAACGTCGCGGCAACCGAGCGCGTGCTCGACGCCGCCATCGCCGAGGACGTCGGGCGGATCGCGTACATCTCGACGGTGAACGTCTTCGGCGACACCAAAGGCATCGCGCGCGATGAGACGTTCCGACGCGACGTGGCCGAGGGTTTCGTCAGCTATTACGACGAGACCAAGTACCTCGCCCATCTCGCGGCCGAGAAGCGGATCGCCGCCGGGGCGCCGATCGTCGTCGCGATGCCGGGGTCGACATACGGGCCTGGCGACCATTCGGCCGCCGGCGCCCAGCTCAAGGCCGCGTTCGACGGGACGGCCCGCTATCTCGCCATGTCGCATCTCGGGATCTCGCCGACGCACGTGGACGACATCGCCACGGGCATCGTGGCCGCACTCGACCGCGGAAGGATCGGGCAGGCGTATGTCCTGTGCGCAGCGAACATGCGGCTCGGCGAGGCGATGGGGATCGCCGCAGATGCCGGCGGACGACGTCTGCCGCGCCTCGCGGTCCCGAACGGACTGTTCCGGCTGACCGCGCGCATCATGCCCGGCGGCGGAGCGCTCCTCGGCGTCCGACCGAACCTGCGCGAGCTGGTCAGCGCGTCGGACGGCGTGACCTACTGGGGAAACCACGCAAAGGCGACGGCCGAGCTCGGGTACGCACCGCGGGACTTGGCCATCGGCGCCCGCGACGCGTTCGGACCCGCATAGATCCTCTGACGCGGCCGCGTCGTACACTCCGATGATGGCCCGCGACCTTCCGATGTTCAGCCCAGCCGGTGGCGATCACGCCCACCCCGTCGAGCTGCCGTCGATCGCGCTGGGCGGTGGCCGGGCGGGCGAGCCGGCCGCCGACGGCACCGTGGCCCTCCGCCGCCACCCCGACTGGATCCGGGCCCGGATGCCATCGGGCGACAACTATCACCAGCTCAAGGGCCTGCTCCGCGGCCTGTCGCTCAACACGGTCTGCGAGGAGGCCCACTGCCCGAACATCGGGGAGTGCTGGGACCAGCGCACGGCCACGATCATGATCCTGGGCGACACGTGCACCAGGGCCTGTGGCTTCTGCGCCGTCAAGACCGGCCGCCCGACCTGGTTCGACGACGACGAGCCGCGGCGCGTCGCGGAGGCGGTCGGTGCGCTCGGGCTCGAGCACGTCGTGGTCACCAGCGTCGCCCGCGATGACCTGCCCGACGGCGGCGCGCGGATCTTCGCCGAGACCATCGAGGCGATGCGCGCGACCTCGCCCGGGATGGGCATCGAGGTCCTGATCCCGGACTTCGACGGCGCCGACGCGCGACTGCAGACCGTGATGGACGCCCGCCCGGATATCCTCAACCACAACCTCGAGACCGTTCGCCGGCTGCAGAAGCCGGTCCGCAAGCGCGCGCGCTGGGAGCGCAGCCTGTACGTGCTGCGGCGGGCCAAGGAGATGGCCGTCGAGATCGGCTACCCGGTCCATACCAAGAGCTCGCTGATGGTCGGGCTGGGCGAGACGCGCGACGAGCTCCACGAGGCGTTCGAGGCGCTCCGCGCGGTCGACGTCGACATCCTGACGGTCGGGCAGTACCTCCGCCCGAGCCTCGCCCATCTGCCGCTCGAGCGCTACTACCACCCCGACGAGTTCGCCGAGATGAAGACCGAGGCCCTTGCGCTCGGGTTCAAGCACGTCGAGTCGGCGCCGCTCGTCCGGTCGAGCTACCACGCGCGCGACCAGGTCCCGGGCGCCGAGCTCAAGCGCCTCCGCCGCCAGGCCACCCTCGATGCCGAGGGCCGCGTCGTCCCGCTGGCGGGATAGGCATCCGGGCGACCGGAAGCAGGATGGCCCGGTGAGCGTCGACTTCGATCCGGTCAGGCTCCGTCCGAACCGTCGGCGGATCGACCCGGTCGTCATCGGCATCGTCGTGGTGGTCATCGGGATCGCGGCTGCTGTCGTCAAGCCGTGGGAGAGCGACACCCGGACCACGATCGCGGCCACGACGCCAGCACCGGCGGTCGCGGCTGCAACTCCCGCCGCCACGGCGGCACCGCTGGGGATCGTCCCGCAGCCTCTTGCACCTCCCGGCCCGCCCGCCCCAGCCTGGCCGGACATGGCGCCGGCAGTCACCAGACACGCCGACTGGGGCATCGCGGCCATGGTCGTCGGACCGCCGCCGGCCTCGGACGCACCGCCGGCCACGGCCTTCCTGGAGCTCTGGTCGCCATCGGTGGTCGACCGTGGTGGCGGAGAGAGCGCGTATGTCGCCCGTGATCAGCAGTCGATCGTGGCGCTCGGGGTCACCATGCCGACGGGGACCGTCGCGGAGGATGCGCGGATCTGGCGCCTCCACGATGACGATCGCCTCGAATGGGTCGATGCCCATCCGGTCACCGGCCGAGCCCCCGGCGATCCGCTGCTGCTCATCCAGCCCGCGAGTGGCGGCCTGCCGTACACGTCGTGGACCGGTGGACATTATCGGGTGGACGTCCTGACTGACGCCGGGATCCACCGGATCGCGATCGAGGTCCCGGGCAGGTTCGGGAACGTCCCGGATCCCGATCCATGGCCGCCTGCCCTGGCCGACCTGGTTGCCGCGCGAAAGGGCGATCCCACGGTGACCCGTCAAGGGCTGTTCGTGGTCGTGGACGGGGTGAGCCTCGATCTCCCGGCGACAGTCGGTCCGACCCTGGACGAGGATGCAGAATGGCGGGCCCAGCTCCGGCAGAGCGGGGACGAGACACCCAACGTCGCCGTCGCCCACCTGCCGCGCGCGACCGGCATCGGGGTCATGTTCACGGAGCACGCGGTCGTCTCCTCCGCGACGATCCGCCGGCTGGCACCGGATGGCCTTGCCGACGCCTCACCTGCCTTCGGCGGCGTCTCGTCCCTCCACGGCCGGACGCCGTACCTCGTGTTCACCCCAACAGGCGGGGCGGCTTGGGCCCCTGGCGTGTACGCAATCAGTTCCGCTTGGACCGATCCTGCCGGGTCGCACACCGGGACGTGGTATGTCGAGCTGCGGCCGGGCTCGCCCGCCGGCGGACCGGCGGCCGTGACGGGCTCCGAACCCGGCGGATGAGCGTCGACTTCGACCCGGTCCGGCTGCGACCGTCGCGCCGACGACTGGACCCGGTGGTCATCGGCGTGGTCGTGGTCGTCGTCGCCCTCGCGGCCGCCGTGGTCAAGCCGTGGGAGGTCGGTCTGGTCCATCGTGCTGCCGTTACGGCGTCCAGCGCTCCCAACGCGCCCGCCGCGTCCATCCCGACCGAGAGCCACCTGCCCGCGGCCGAGCTCGCGGCGATCCATATGCCCACCTGGGCCGACCTCGCGCCCATCGTCGCGCCACACGATGGGTGGGGGATCAGGACCATCGTGGAAGGCGCTCGCGGGCAGGCCGCGCCGCCACTGGACGCATCGTATGCAGAGACATGGTCGCCGGCGACAGGCGGGAGCGACGCGGTCCCGACCGCGGTCGTCCAGCGTGACGAGCGGCCGATCGTCGTCCTCGGCGTCACCGCGCCGATCGCTGCGGGTGGCGTCGATGCGCGGATCTGGCGCGTCCATACCGGCGGCCAGCTCGAATGGCTGGACGCCATCCCGATCGGGTCGGGCGAGCGCGACGGATCCTTCCTCTACACGCGGCCGGGCAGCGACGGCGCACCGTTCAGCGCGTGGGATCCGGGCGAGTATCGGATCGATGTCCTGGCCGGAGACGACATCGAGCGACTGGACGCGTGGATCCCCGACCCGTCAGGCGCCTTGCCACCGCCCGACGATCTCCCGTCGGGGCCGACCGTGACGGTCCGCGCCGCGGACAGTTTCATCTCGGGCGTGGGACCCGGACCGTTCGCGACGGCCGACGGCATGGCTGTGCACCTCGATGCGCTCCCATATCGGCCGTTGACCGAGGCAGAGGCGTGGCAGGACCTCGCTCTCTTCGACGGCGCGCACGTCGCAAGCGCTGTCGTGCCGCGCGCGTCCGGTCTCGGCGTCATGCTCCAGCCGAGCGCGCTCCTGGATGCGGCAAGCATCACCCGGCTGTCCCCGAGCGAGGATGCATTCGCGGCGCCGGACCCGACCGAGGACGCGACCGAGCACCCGCCACGCTCGCGCTACGCCGTGTTCTCTCCGGCGGATGGCGGCGTCTGGCCACCCGGGGTGTACGCGATCTCGGTCGCCTGGACCGACGGGTCCGGCTCGCACAAGGGGACCTGGCACATCGAGCTGCGACCCGACGGCGGGTGACCGGCTCGGCGGTGACGCTGAGCGAGCGACTCCGGAGCGACCACCTCATCGGCTATGCTCGGGTCATGCCGCGCCCCCTGTCGCGCAAGATCCCGCTGGCCGAGCTCCACTGCCATCTCGGCGGCGCGGTCACCCCGGCGATCATGTGGGGGATCGCCCACTCCCAGGGCATCAAGCTGCCGACCAAGGACTACTGGGAGTTCCGCGACATGATCACGGTGTCGCCACGTCGGAACCGCTCGTTCGACGGATACCTCCAGCTGTTCCACTGGACCGAGCTGATCCAGAGCAGTCCGCTCGCGGTCGAGCGCTCGGTCTACGAGGTGGTCGGCGGCGCCTACCGCAAGAACAACGTGACGACGATGGAGCTCCGTTTCAACCCGATGAAACGGAACCGTGGAGGCGAGCAGGACCTCGACCACATCATCGCGGCGGCCGTCCGCGGGATGGACAAGGCGAGCCTCGAATACCCGATCAAGCCGGGTCTGCTGTTCTGCCTGGACCGCGCCTTCCCGTACGAGCTCAACGAGATCATCGTCGAGAAGGCCATCAGCTGGCACGACCGGGGCGTGGTCGGCATCGACATCGCCGGCCCCGAGTCGGCGACCTTTCGGGTGGCCGACTATCGGCGCCTGTTCCGCCGCGCCAGACAGTACGGACTCGGCCTGACCGTCCACACCGGTGAGTCCGGGCCGGTCGATGAGGTCGCCCGCGTCGTCGAGCTGCTCGAGCCCGACCGGATCGGGCATGGCGTCAAGGCCGCCTACGATCCGCGCGCGATGGCGATGATCCGCGACCGCGCGATCGTCCTCGAGATCTGCCCGACATCGAACCTGAACACGCGCGTCGTGTCCGGCTGGGACGAGTTCCGCTGGATCTTCGACACGTTCCGCCGCAACGAGGTCCGGTTCACCATCAGCACCGACGGCCCAGAGATGCTCAAGACCTACATCCGCGACGAGATGGCCCAGCTCGGCCGGCTCGGCATCCTGTCGGTCGCCGACCAGGAGATCGTCGCCGCGACCTCGCTGGCTGCCTCGTTCGTCCCGAACGTCAGCGACGTCGCGGCGCCCAGGCTCGAACCGGCCTCGCGCGTCGCGGTGGAGCGCGAAGAGGCGTAGGTCCTGCCCCACCGGTCAGTGGCGGTGACGACGACCACCGCCCCGCACCGCAGGGGATGGCAGCGCACCGCACCCGACGTCGGGCCGACGGCCGCAGCCGGGGTTGCGTCGCATCACCGGAGGGTCCTTCCGTCGTGCTGACGTTCGGGCGACGGCGAGGCGATGCACGCCGACCGAACATGGCGGAGTGGACATCGACTTCACCGGCTTCGCCGGCGACTGCATCATCGGTGGCCGGTTCCATCTCGGTTCGAAACGGCTGACCGACGAGCTCAACCAGGCCTCGACCATCACCCTCCACGACGTCGTCCTCGATGGCCTCGATGGCCAGCAGGTGACGACGCCGACCTTCACCATCGAGCGCTCCCAGCTGTGCGCGGTCGTCGGGCGTGGACCGCGCGGCCGTCGATCGCTGCGGATCGCGACCGATCGTCGCCGTCTCCAGGCCCAGATCGGGCCATACGTCGTGCTCGGTCGCTATCACGGTCCACTCGGCGCCACGACCCTGCGTGATTTCACCGAGCGCGATCCGCTTGTCCCGCTGACCGACGCGACGATCGCCTATGTCGTCGGCGGCATCCTCGAGGTCGTGGACGCCTCCACGCTCATCGTCAACCGCGAGATCGCGTCGTGGTATCGCGAGGCCGACGACGCCTCCGAACCCGGTCTCCTGTCGCTCGCCCGCCGCTCGGTCCGGGATCGCCTCGGCGCCTGATACGAGGTCGAACGAGATCGGGCGCCAGATCACGGCGCAGCCGAAGGCGGCGGGGAGCAGGGGAGCGAGCGCACCCCAAGGTGCGTGAGCGAGCGGCGGACCCGCCAACGCGCGGATGGGCCCGAGATGGCGCCCGCTAGCTTTCGCTGATCCGATAAGAGCAGCAGCGGTCGCCTGAGACGATGTGCTGCTCGCGGACGACGTCGGCTCCGAGGACATCGCTGAACAGCGCGAGCTCGGCGCCACAGGCGGCCGGTGTTCCCTGGGCGATGTGGAAGATGGCGCAGTTGTGCTCCTGCAGGCGGATCGTCCCGTCCGGCTCGAGGATCGCCTCGGCGAGATAGCCCTGATCGGCCTGGACGACGGCCAGCTCGCGGACCCGGTCGAGCAGGGATGCGTCGGGCGCGACCCGGGCGGCCATGTGGTCGCGAACCCGGCTGCCGAGCTGACGCCGTCGCGCCTCGAAGACCTGGTCGAGCAGCTCGTCGCCGCCCACGGCCTCGATGGCGGCCAGGAGGCCCGAGGCGAGCGCGTCGTAGTTGGTCGGGAACAGCTCCTGCGCGTCGGGCGTGACGTCGTACAGGTGGCGCGGCCGGCCGACCCCGTGGCGGACCGTCTGGCGGCTGACGAGCTGCGCCGACTCGAGCGCCCGCAGCTGCTGCAGGACACCGGTCCGGCTGGCGCCGAGGCGCTCGGCGAGCTGGTCGGGCGAGCTCGGTCCGTCGAGGCGAAGCCGGAGGAGGAGGTCGCGCCGGAGGCTCGATGGTCCGCTCGACCCGCGGCCACCGAAGGTCCCGGGCATGGCGTCGTGAGCGTCGAGGCGCGGGGCAGGCTCCCTCATCGGCCAACGGTAGCACCGGTTCCCGGCAAGCGCAGTCCGGGTGCTACGCTCGACCGATGGACCTCGACCTGTCGCCCGAGCACACCCTCCTGCGCGACACGATCCGTGACTTCATGCTCACCGAGGTCGCACCCATCATCGACCAGCACGAGCGCGAGCGACGCTTCCCGATCGAGATCGTCCGCCGCATCGGCGAGCTCGGCTGGCTCGGCATCCCGATCCCCGAGGAGGAGGGCGGCGCCGGTCTCGACACCCTCGCCTACGCCATCGCCGTCGAGGAGATCGGCCGGGTGTGGGGTTCGCTCGGCCTCATCGTGGCGGCCCATACGAGCCTCGGCTGCGGGCCGCTCCATCTGGCCGGCACGCACGACCAGCAGCAGCGCTTCCTGGTCCCGATGGCCGGCGGGGCGGTCATCGGCGCGTACGGCCTGACCGAACCGAGCGCCGGGAGCGATTCGGGCGGGACACGGACGACGGCGCGGCTCGAGGACGGCCCCGACGGCGGCTGGTGGGTCCTCGACGGCGGCCAAGCGGTTCATCACCAACGCGGGCCAGGCCGGGACGTACGTGGTGACCGCCCGGACCGGGACGCGCGACGACGGGTCGGCCGAGATCAGCGCATTCATCGTCCCCGCCGACACGCCGGGCTTCTCGGTCGGTCGGCTCGAGGACAAGCTCGGCCTGCATGCATCCGCGACCGGCGAGCTGCTGTTCGACGGCGCCCGCGTCCCCGCGGCGAACCTGCTGGGCGAGCAGGGGAGTGGCTTCAAGCTGTTCCTGCGGATCCTCGACGGTGGTCGCATCTCGATCGGCGCGCTGGCCGTCGGCATCGCACAAGGCGCGCTCGACGCCTCGATCCCGTACGCCCAGACGCGCGAGCAGTTCGGCCGGCCGATCGGTTCCTTCCAGGGCGTCGCCTTCATGGTCGCTGACATGGCGACCGAGATCGAGGCGGCGCGCGGGACTCGTCTGGCGCGCGGCATGGCTCAAGGACCAGGGTCGCGACTTCGGGCTGGTGGCGGCGCAGGCGAAGCTGTTCGCCTCCGAGGTCAGCTCGCGGGTGACCAACAACGCGATCCAGATCCACGGCGGCTATGGCTACGTGACCGAGTATCCGGTCGAACGCTACCTGCGCGACGCGAAGCTGACCGAGATCGGGGAGGGGACAAGCCAGGTCCAGCGCCTGGTCATCGCCCGGCGGATCCTCGGCCTACGGGTAGTCTGACCCCGAGTTGTCGCCCGACCCGGCGGCGACCACCAGTCCCGCGCGGATGGCCGCCTCGAAAGCGGTGGCCCACGGGCCCTGCCCGACGAGCACGAACGGTGACTGCTCCACCGACTCGTAGGTCTCCGGGTCGGTGACGAACGACTGGGCACACGTGTCGACGGTCGGGAGCAGTCGCTCATATGTCTTTCGGTCGGCGAACATGTACAGGTACATGTGGACGGTCGACGCCTGGTCGAGGCCGGATGCATCGAACGAGCGCGCGGTGGGGGCGAGGACCTTGTCGGTGCAGCCGGCGTCGCCCGAGACGACATGGTCGATCTTGATGCCGCGCTTGGCGAGCTCGGTCGCGACACCCTGGAAGTCCGCCGGGCTCGGCGATGGCGGCACGGTCTCGACGTAGTTGCAGCCCGCGACGACGAGCGTGACGAGGAGCATGACAAGGCCCGGGACGAGGCGACGGGGGAGGGACATCCGGCCGAGGCTACCACCGGCGGCGGAGGCCCGCCGCTGCGCGCCCAGCCCGGCTCCGTTCTGGGCGTCGGGGCGGCGGCTATCGTACGATGCGACGGTCCCGATAGCCGACGAGCAGCCTGCCGTCCTCGCGAGGTCCCGTGCCCAACATCCGCGCGTTCCGTGCGCTCCGCTACGACCCGGCGTCCGTCCCCGACCTGTCGCTCGTCGTCGCCCCGCCATACGACGTCGTCGACGCCGCCGAGCGTGAGCGGCTGGTGGCCCGGGACCCGGCCAACGTCGTGCGCCTCGACCTGCCGGCCGAGGAGCCCGGTGACGCACCCGACGACCGCTACCGGCGGACAGCCCGGATCCTGGCGGCGTGGCGCTCGGATGGGACGCTCCACAAGGACCCGCACCCGTCGATCTACGTCTACGAGCAGGCCTATCGCGTTCCCGGCACGGACGTCACGCGGACACAGCGCGGCTTCTTCGCCCGGATCCGGCTCGAGCCGTACGGGCCGGATTCGGGGGTCCTGCCGCACGAGCACACGATGTCGGCGCCGCGCGAGGACCGCTACAAGCTGCTCCGGGCGACCGGGGTCAATACCAGCCCCGTGGTGGGTCTGTACGAGGACCCCGACGGTCGCGGTCGCGCCGTCCTCGACGAGCTGACGCGCCGCGCGCCCGACGCCGAGGTGACCGACGACGACGGGACCTGCCATCGGTTGTGGGCGGTCGCCGCCGACGGCGACGCTGCTGCTGTCGTCGCGCCGCTCATCGCCGTCGCGTCCGACCGACCGGTGACGATCGCCGACGGCCACCACCGCTACGAGACCGCGCTGCGCTATCGGGACGAGCGCCGGATGTCGCGATCGTGCGAGGAGGATCCGGCGTTCGACTACATGCTGATGCTGTTCCTCGACGCCGTCGGCGAGCCGCTGACCGTCCTGCCGACGCACCGCATCGTCGGCGGCCTCGATGACGGCGGGGTCGAGCGGTTGCTCGCCGGTCTCGACGCGCTCTTCTCGGTCCGCCGCGACGTCTCCGCCGAGGAGCTGCGGGACCGGTTCGGTGCGGCCGGCCTGGCGCACGGCGGCGAGGGCCGATTCGGGCTGTGGACACGTGCCGGCGGCGCCGTGCTGACCGCGCGCCGCACCGCGTTCGAGCCGTTCCTGCCCGACGGTGGCGAGGCTCTCCGCGGGCTCGATGTCACGCTGCTCGGTGTCGCGCTCGACCGGTTGGCCGGGATCGACGCCGAGGCGGTCGCGGCCGGCGCGGTCGCCTATACGAAGTCGGCCGACGACGCCATCGACCGCGTCGACACCGGTCTCGCGGGCGCGGACGCCGCGTTCCTTCTCGAGCCGACACCGGTCGCCTCTGTCGAAGCTGTCGCCGTCGACGGCGACGTCATGCCGCAGAAATCGACCTATTTCTATCCGAAGGCCCTGACCGGCCTCGTCATCAACCCTCTCGAGTGGTGAAGCCCGAATGACCGATACGACACCTGAGCAGATCCTCGCCCGCGCGCAGGTCCCTCCGACCAACGGCCGCCCGGTCCGCAAGGACGAGATCGAGCTCGACGAGCGCGGCCTGTACGTCGAGTCGTGGTTGCCCGAGCGGCGGTCGCGGCGCAAGCCCCTGCTGTTCCTCCACGGCGAGCTGGCAGGCTCGTGGTTGTGGGAGCGCTACCTCGGCTACTTCGCGGCGCGCGGCTGGGAAGGCCACGCCCTGAACCTGCGCAACCATTTCTGGTCGCAGACCGCCGACCCGGCGACGTTGTCGTTCGACACCTATACCGAGGACGTCGTCGCGACCCTGGACCGATTCGGTCCGGGGGTCGTCGTCGTCGGCCACGGGATGGGCGGCCTGCTCGCTCTCAAGGCGGCGGAGCGGATGCCGATGGCCGGGCTCGTCCTGCTCAGCTCCGAGTTGCCGCGCGAGCTGCGCATCCCGGCGCGGCCACATGAGCTGCGCGAGATCCCGGAGGTCTACGGCAAGGCGATGATCGGCTGGGAGACGCTCCCCGAGCGCCTGCTCCGTGACGATCGCGACCTGACCCTGGCCGACGTGCTGCGCATCGGGCACCTCCTCGGCCAGAAGCCGCACGAGGCTGGGGCGGCGCGTCGCCAGATGCTTGCCGGCGTGCCGATCGACAGGCGTGTCCTGCTGGAGACGCCGCGCCTGGTGGTCGGGGCCGGCCTCGACCGCGGCATCCCGCTGGCCGATTCGGAGCGCCTGGCCGACTGGCTCGACGCCGGCTACGAGCCCTTCGCGGCCCACTCCCACTACGGGCTGGTGATCGGCGAGAACAGCTTCCAGCAGGTCGCCGACGCGATCCGCATGTTCCTCGAGGCGAACCGGCTGTAGGGGGCCGCCGGCGGGCCTCTGGTATCATGCCGACCGGCGCGGCGGACCCGCCGTGCCGACGGGGCCGCATTCGTCTAGAGGCCCAGGACACCGCCCTCTCAAGGCGGAGATCACCGGTTCGAATCCGGTATGCGGTACCAGCTCTCGACCACCACATCCCCCTGGCCCACTGGCATGCCCGGGACGTCGGCGGCGAGTTTTCCCACGCGGATCGTGAACCGATCGCCCTTGCGCTCCGCCGTAGCGTCTAGTCGATCGATGTGGCGCCGTCCGCTTCGCCGTAACGGACCGGTCAGCCGAAGAGCGACAGCTGGCCGTACCCGGGCGCGCCTTCGAGCTCGAGCATCCGACGCTTGGTCTCGAGGCCGCCCGGTGCGGAGAAGCCGGTGAGCGCCCCGCTCGCGGCGACGACCCGATGGCACGGCACGATGATCGGAGTCGGGTTCCGGCTGAGTGCCGCGCCGACGTCGCGTGCCGCATCCGGCCAATCGATCGCGCGCGCGATCTGGCCATAGGTCCGAGTGCTGCCCGGGGGGATCTGCCGAGTGGCCGCGTAGACGGCGCGGCGGAAGTCGTCGATGCCGCGATCGTCGACGGGGACGTCGCGCAGGTCGTCGGCCCCACCTGCCAGCACCTTCTGGATACCCTCGACCGCCCGTCGACCGAACAGGGGCGCGTCGCGAGCATCCTCCGTCAAACGTCCCGTCAGGCCGCGACTGCCCGGCAGCAAGACGCGCGTGATCCCGGTGTCGCTCCAGCCGATGCCGCAGCGTCCGAGCGCTGTCTCGAACGCGACCGTTCCCATCACCATCGAACCCATCATCGTTCAGAACCCCATCGCGCCGGCGACCGTTGCATCGCCGTCGCCATCGCTCCGATCCGCTCGTTAGAATCTGGTCCCGGAGCGGGAGGACGTCATGGATGAGAAGCGTGCGCGAGCGCTGGTGGCAGGCGAACGGCGTCGGATCGAAGCTGCGCTCGCCGAGCTGGCCGGCGACGAGAGAGTCGAAGAGGTGTCCCAGTACGACCAGACCGGCGAGTCCGCTGAAGCAGGTTCCGACCTCCAGCACGAGATGACCGACCAGGCGGTCGCCGCCGGTCTGCAGAGCGAGCTTGCCGCCGTGGTTCGCGCCGAAGCCCGCATTGCCGACGGCACCTACGGCCTGTCGGTAGAGAGCGGCGCACGCATCGCGGACGACCGCCTCGAGGCCGAGCCCCTCGCCGAGCGGACGGTCGAGGAGCAGGCCAGATTCGAACGGAGTCAGCGCTAGGCGCTCGGTCCGACCGGTCGGACTCGACGCGCCGGTTTTCCGTAGACTCGGCGGATGCGACCATCCGACCTCCGCCGCCTGGCCATCCTCGCCGAGGGCGAGTTCCAGCCGCACAACGGCAAGACCGCGTACGGCGTCATCCGCTACGGCCGTGACGACGTGGTAGCCCTCATCGACTCGACGAACGCCGGCCGGGACATAGGCGACTTCCTGCCCGGCAGCCACGTGCCGATCCTCGCCAGCCTCGACGACGCGCTCGCCCTGCCGACCCCGCCGGACGCGCTGCTGATCGGCATCGCGCCGACCGGCGGCAAGCTGCCCGCGGCGTGGCGGACGGTCATCCTCGAGGCGATCGCGTCCGGCCTTGACGTGCTGTCCGGCCTCCACACGTTCCTCGGGGACGATCCGGAGTTCGCCTCGGCGGCGGCCGCCCACGGGACGACGATCATCGACTACCGCCGCGCCCCCGACCGGATGGAGACGGCCATCGGGCGCCGGCACGGCCCGGGCAAGCGGGTGATCCTGACGGTCGGGCAGCGACTGCGCCATCGGCAAGATGTCGGTCGCGCTCGAGCTGCGCCGGGCCGCGCTGGCCGCCGGCGACAAGGCGGTGTTCGTGCCGACCGGCCAGACCGGGATGATGATCGAGGGCTGGGGCGTCGCGGTGGACCGGCTCATCAGCGACTTCTCGCAGGGCACCGTCGAGTGGCTCGTCGAGGAGGGCGAACGGCTGGGCGACTGGGTCATCGTCGAGGGCCAGGGCTCGCTCGACCACCCGGCCTACTCGTCGGTGACGCTGGCGCTCATCCACGGCGCCACGCCCCAGGCGATGATCATGGTCCACAAGCCGGGCCTCGCCGAGCACGACTTCGACCATCTGCCCGAGGCGTCGTTCCCGATCGCCTCGCTGCCCGGGTTCATCGAGCTCCACGAGCGGGTGGCCGGGCTGGTCGCACCGTCGAAGGTCGTCGCGGTCGCGCTCAACACGTCGCTCTACAGCGACGACGACGAGGCTCGCCGGATCATCGAGCAGGTCGCGGCCGAGACCGGGCTGCCGACGGACGACCCGTTCCGGTTCGGGGCCGATCGGCTGTGGCCGGCGGTGCACGACGCGGTCGAGGCCCTGCCATGGGTGGATGCCGGGTGACCCTGCGGCTGGACCACGAGACCCTGCACCTGGCTCTCCGCGATCCATTCCACATCGCCCGCGAGGACCACGACTCGGGCGACAGCGTGACGACCGTCGTGGTCGAGATCCGCGACGACCGGTTCGATGGCATCGTCGGGGTGGGGGAGGGTTATCCGGATCGCTTCTACGGCGAGACGCCCGAGACGATGGCCGTCGTCTTCCCGCTGCTGCTGGCGGCGGTCGGCGACATCGAGCCGAGCGAGGCTGGATTGGCCGCCGCCGATCTCGCCATGGAGGCGGCGATCCGTGGTCACGGCGCGGCGCGATGCGCCGTCGACATCGCACTCCACGACCTCGTCGGCAAGGTCACCGGCCGGCCTGCCCATGAGCT
This sequence comes from uncultured Chloroflexia bacterium, assembly GCA_963813225.1. Classification (GTDB taxonomy): domain Bacteria; phylum Chloroflexota; class Limnocylindria; order Limnocylindrales; family CSP1-4; genus SPCO01. The sequence continues at coordinate 1,569,848 of CAWEYB010000001.1, forward strand.
GCGCGGCCTGTCGGCCCACATCCCGCCGACCGATTTCACGATCGGCATCGACGAACCAGGCGTGGTCGCCCAGCGCGCCGCCCGGGCTGCCGACTTCCCGGCGCTCAAGATCAAGTGCGGCGGACCGGAGGACCTCGCGACGCTCGAGGCCGTGCGCGCCGTCTTCGGCGGGCCGATCCGCGTCGACGCGAACACGGGCTGGGTCCCGGAGGAGGCCGTCGACCTGCTGCCCGACCTCGAGCGCCTCGGCGTCGAGCTCATCGAGCAGCCGTTCCCGGCCGGCCGTCTCGACCAGCTCCGCTGGCTCCAGGAGCGCTCGTCGCTGCCGATCGTCGCCGACGAGAGCTGCGTCCTGCCCGAGGACCTCGACCGCCTCGTCGGGGTCGTCGCCGGCGTCAACGTCAAGCTCGCCAAGTGCGGCGGGATCGGACCCGCCAAGCGGATGCTCGAGCGCGCCCGCGAGCTCGGGTTCAGGACGTTCCTCGGCTGCATGGAGGAGACGTCGGTCGGGATCGCCGGCTCCGCGGTCGTCGCGTCGCTGGCGGACTGGGTCGACCTGGACGGGTGCCTGCTCCTCGCCGACGATCCGTTCGAGGGCCTCGACCTCGACGCCGACCATCGCTGGCGGCTGACCGATCGACCCGGTCTCGGGCTGACCCGCCGCGTCCTGAGCCGGCACCTGACGGGTTCACGCTCGGACCGCACAGGCGTTCGGCGAACGCCCGTTCGTGTGGATAACTTGGTGGACGAAGTCGTGGACAAGCCCCCTTCCGGCCGACGGCCACCGGTCCTACGATGGTCGCCCACCGGTAGCCCGAGGGCCCCCCAGGGAGGAGCCGCCGGCGGGATCTATTGCCCACGCCCCCCGGTCGGGCTGTCCCATCGACCGCTGGGCATCGGCTTCGCATTGCCTGGCGCAGGTCGACTGACCGTGCCGGAGCGGAAGGGAGGCAGGCCATCGATGGATCCTCGCAACGCCGTCACGGGGATCACCGACCCGGAAGCCGTCGAGTTCGTGCGGTTCTGCTACCGCCGCCGACGGGTCAGCTGGCCGGAGCTCTATGACGAGATGTGCGCCGTGGCGGGGCGGGGCCTCTTCCACGGCTACGACGCGGACGACCTCGCCGGGCTGGGTATCGGGTTCAGCCTGTTCGACATGCCCGCACTCGCCGTCCTGGCGTCACGGATCGTGGCCGAGGAGCAGGCGCTCCGGCGACCTGTCGCGGTCATGATCAAGCCCGATCCGGTGTCCGATCCCGAACCCGAGCGAACCTTCGACACCGTGATCCACCTGGCCATGGTGCCGTCCGGCGCCTGACCGACCTCGAGCTCATTTCCCGTCGTAACGGCGGACGTTCGGCCCCCGGTCCCCCCAACCGGGGGTCGATCGATTCCGGGGCCGATCCATCCCAGCGGCGTCAGGCGCGGATCCGGCGCCTCGCCATCTCGCCCTCGATCTGGCGCTCGGCCTCGACGTAGCGGTCGATCTGCTCGCGCAGCTGGTTGGCCTCGGGGGTGTAGAGGTGGACCTGCTGCTGGAGGATGTACGACAGCCGCCGGCTGGTCATCCGCACGTGGTCGAGGTTCTTCATCAGGACCAGCGGGTCCATCGCCGCCAGGTCCGACGGGTGGTACATCTGCTGCATGGCCGCATCCTACAGGGCGCGCAGGCTCCTCTGCGGCCACGTCCAGTCGACGTCCAGCGGCGCCGCGGCGAGGGCTCGGCGACGCCCGGATTCGGTCGCGCCCAGGACGAGGATCCGGTCGGTCTTGGTCGCCCGGCCCGCCTCGTCGCCCCACAGCTTGGTCATCTTCTTGACCGCGGCCACGTCGTCGAGGGCCACGCCGGCCAGCCGGTAGCCCTCCGGCTCGGCGGCGGCGGCCCAGACCCTCTCGGCGAGACCGATGCCGCCTCGGATCGGCCGACCGCGGTCTGTCTCGACGTCGCCGATGACCAGGACGATCACGGCGTCGTCGGCCAGGACGGGGCGCAGCCCGGCGAGCACGTCGCGCAGGAACAGGAGGTACGGCTCGCGGTGGTGGGCGTCGTCGAGGGTCGCGTCGATGGCTCGCGCATCGAACCCCAGGAACCACGTCCGCAGCCAGTTGTAGTAGCCGTACTTGACGACGCGGAGATACGGCGGCGAGGTGACGACCAGGCGCGCCCGGTCCGCGCGGCCACGCGCTCGCAGGGCCGCCCGCGCGCGCGGCGCGACCTCGCGCGCGTCACCCAGCAGGGCGATCCCCTCGATCGAGGGCGGCGGCTGGCGGAACAGCCGATCGAGCTTCTTGCCCAGCCCGTCGAAGACGTCGCGATCGGGCGACGCGAACTCGGTCCGGGCGGCGAAGTCGCGCACGTAGCGGGGCGCCATCGAGAACGTGTTGGGCATCAGCTCGGACAGGTAGCTCGCGCTCTTGCCGTGGAGGATGCCGGTGATGGCGGCGGCGAGGAACCGGTCGGTCCGGTCGTCGAGGTCGAGCGACGTGCGCACGAACAGCAGCTGGCCGAGCGTGCGCGGGTGGAACGCCAGGGCGACCTCGACCGGAACGGGCTCGACGCCGTCCGTGGCAGGCGCCCGCGAACCGGCGCGCGGCACAAGCGAAGCCGGGTCGAGCGGATCGGCCGCCACGCGTGCGCCCAGTGCCAGCCAGTCGCGCGAGCTCGCGTTCCAGGCCAGCCGGAGCTGGGCGAGCCGGGTCGTGGCCTGCGCTCGCGTCGCCGGCTCGATCTTGGCCGCGGTCAGGAGGTGAGCGAACGGGTTGAGGTCGTTGCCGACCCCGATGCGCCCCTCCGCGCACGCCTGGAGCGGTGTCGTGCCGCGACCCGAGAACGGATCGAGGACGACGTCGCCCGGTCGCGAGTAGCGGGCGATGAAGGCGTGGGTGAGCGCCGCCGGAAAGCTCGCCAGGTACGAGCACATCGGGTGGAAGGAATGGCCCCACAGGCGCTGCTGGTCCTTCCACTCGGGAGCGAGCGCGATCGCCGGCAGCTCGAGCGGAAGCTCGAGCGCGAGCTGGCCCGCGGTGGTGCGCCCAGGCCGTGCCGCCATGGCGGTCCGGAACCTCCCTATTTCACCCCGCTCCGATCCCGGTCGGTGCGATGGGGCGCGGAGTGTAGCACGCGCGATTCGCGCTCCAGACGAAGAGCCGCACAATGACGACATGCCCGTCCCGGAGGCCACCTTGAGCGCCGCAGACAAAGCGTCGTCGAGGCGCCGGCCGGTGGGGCCGACCCGGTGAGCCGTCCGCGGCTCGTCATCATCACGAGCCTGGTCGGGCTGCTGATCCTCCTGACCCTCCGGAACGATGTCGCACTGGTGCGCCAGCCGCACCTCGGGGTCGACATCGAGATCCCGCTCCGGGCGGCAGACCGGTGGCTCGCGGGCGGCCAGCCGTACCAGGCGCAGGCGTTCATCACCGGCTCGGGTGCGACGCTGCCGTTCCTCTATCCGCCGGTCGTCCTGCCGCTGTTCGCGCCCCTGTCGTGGCTCCCGCGGGCGCCCGTGCTGTGGGGTGCGTTCGTCGTCATGCTCGTCGCTGCGGTCGCGGCAGCACGGCGGCTGCGCATCCCGTGGGTCTGGATCCCGGTCGTCCTGCTGTACCGGCCCTTCCTCGAGGGCATCGTCCATGCGAACCTGACGATCCTGACGTTCCTCGCCTTCGTGATCCTGTTCTATCGACGGTCAGGGTCGCCGTGGCGGCCGGATCCACGCGACGTGTCGAGACCTGACGAACCCGAGGTCGAGATCGGCGCGCTGGCGACCTTCGTCGGAGCCGTCAAGGTCTCGCAGCCGCACGCCTGGCTGTTTGTCCTCCACTACCGGTGGCGGGCGGCGGCCATCGGCGCCGTCGCAGTTGCGGTTCTCGTCGCCCTGACCCTGCCGTTCACCGGGACCCAGCTCTGGTTCGACTGGATCGACCAGCTGCGGCGGGCGGGCAACCCGGCGTGGGCCGCCGGCGGCTTCGCGATGTCGCGATACCTGCCAGCGCTCGTCGCCTTCGTCGTGGCCCTGGCATGCGTCGTCGCGGTCTGGTTCGTTCCGCGACGTGACGGCGCTCCGTGGGTGGGCATCCTGTCGACGGTTGGCGCTCTCTCGCTCCACCAGTTCGGATTGCTGTTCCTGATCCCCGGGATGCTGATGATCCGGCTCGAGATCGCCCTCGTGGCGGCCTGCCTGATCGCGACCCACAACAGCCGTGGCGCCTGGGCGGGGATCATCCTCATCACCGTTGTCTACGCGGCCTCGAGATTCGCACCGGTCAGGTTCAGAGCGTGGCTACGCGATTGGCCGACATCCTCGGCGGCTCCGTCGTAGATCGCCTGCCCTTCGAGCCCTAGGCGCAGCTCGACAACTGCGACTTCGCCAGAGCCATCGCTGATCGAGCGGCCTCAAGCGCCTGGATCGCTTCCGGGGACCTCCCGTCCTGTGCTTGCAGGGCAGCGGTGATCAATTGCGCCCCGACGCTGGACAGAGCGTCGCTCGCCCCACCAGACGCGGACAGTGTCTGTAGCGTCCGACCGTCCTGGGCCACCGTCTCGCCGAGCGAATCGATGACCGCACCGTCATTCGCTTGGATCGCGAGCAAGAGCTGATCTGCTCGAGTCATGTCCTCGAGTGCGACCCGGTACGGGGCACACACGGCGTCGAACGAGGCCGCGGATCCCACGCCCGCACATGCACAAACGAACCAAGCGGCCATCGCCAGACGAACCAGACTTCTCATTGGCCCCTGCTGCCGCGGTGATCTGCCTCGTCGGATAGAGCGCACCGACTTGGACAGCCGAGACCCATGGTCTCATCATTCACGCTCGCCACGTCCCCGTAGCTCAGCGGACAGAGCAGCCGCCTTCTAAGCGGAAGGTCGCAGGTTCGAATCCTGCCGGGGGCGCCAACGATCTGATCCGGGCACGATGGATCGCGCTCATCGCGACGGGGCGATTGCGACAGGTCTGCAACGCCGCGAGGCAGGGCGATTGGTCCACGGCTCGCCGGCCCGCGTAAGGTCACCTGACATCTATCGAGTAACACGGTGACCGAAAGCAGGATGCCCACATGACCGACCAGCCCCAGGATCGCCCAGTCAAACAACTGGAAGCGATCATCGAGAACCTCACAAGCTATGCCACGCCCGTCCTCCGGGAGATCGCGGCGAGAGCTGCCGAGCTGGCCGCCAAGGCAGGCGAGGCCGCAGGCCCGATGGCCCACAAGGCGGCCGAGATGACCGAGGGGTTCGGAGAGCGTGTCGCGGACAAGGGTCGTGAGATCGCGACCGACCTCCGGCGCGACCCGACTGGAACGACTGGCGCCGGCGTGGACGATGTCAGTGACCACCCGTATGCCAGCCCTGACACGATGCCAGGCGATGCCGGGACGGAGGCATGGGCCGATACGCGGGCTGGTTCAGTGGTCGACCCGGGGCCGACGGCCTCACCGGCCGCGACATTCCTCGACGAGCCTCAGCGGTAACGCCTCGTCCCGGACTCACATCGGAGGAACCTTCGAGATGCCATCGGTGACGAAGCTGATCCGCCTTGCCACCCTGCCTGAGACGCGGCGGGCGGTCGTCGCTGCTTCGCGATCTGACGCACTGCGGGACGTGGCCTACCGGGCTCGCTCGGATCGATCCAGTCTGCTTCGTGACCTGGCCCGTCCGACGAAGACGTTCGGGCTGTTCCGGAGTGCCCTGCTGCACCCTGCGACCCGGGAGCTGGCAAACGTCGGCTACGTCCTCCTGCCCGGCCGCTATCTCGCCGTCGGATGGGCGGCAACCCGGCTCTCGCGCCGTGTCCTCGGCCGCTCCGGCGACAGGCCGCCGACGAATGTCCGAGGCTCCACGCGCTAACCACGAGACGAACTCCCAAACGGCCCATTAGGTGAATGACCTCCGAAGGCGCATGCTGTCGGCCGGCTTGGGATCGGACTCATAGGTGAACATCGTGGCGACGGCATCCGTCATCGAAGCGCTCAACGCGTGGCGAGAGGCCGAGCGGCGATGGGAGCCGACCGACCCGGCAGATGCCGATTACCGGCCCAACGCGATCGCGGTCGTGTCGGCCTGGCTTCGATATCAGGAGCTCGCAGGCGACGAGCCTGGATCGTTCGTCCTGGTGACCGACGACGAGCACCGCTACGTCGCGGTCGGCGAAGGTGTCGAGTCCGCGCTCGGCTACAGGTCCGCGGACCTGCTCGGACGGCGGATCGAGGATATCGCCGCTCCCGACCTTGTCCCGGGGACGGCCGCGGCGTGGCAGCGCTTCCTGTCCGACGGCCGCCAGGATGGGCAGTTTCGGCTCATCGCATCGGATGGTCGGGAGGTGGTGATGACCTTCCAGGCGCGTGCCCATCACCCGATCCCGGGTTTCCATTCATCGCGCCTGCGACCCATCGAGGTCCGCCCGACGACCGGCCAGTCGCTCGCGGCCGAGGCCAGCGTCAACGGTTGAGCCAGCCTCCGCCCTCGTCCCGACGCGCGCTCAGCGACTCGCTGTGACCCAATGGCCGTGACGGTACACGTACCACACGATCGGAAGCTCACCGGCGAGATCACGCGCGCGGACCACGGCATGCGGGTAGCCGCGTCGGAGGATGGCTTGCAGCTCAGCCGCTTCTTCGGCTTCGACGAGTGCGGTTTCTGCATCCTCGCGGAAGGCGACATCGTCGGCCGGGTTCGTGATGAGTGTGGGGCGTTCGGTCTCGGTCATGTGGGCCACTGACTTGTCGTGGGACGTCCTGAGGGTTCCAAGGATGGCGCCCAGGCGAGAGAGCGGTGGTCGCCAGGACACGTCAAGGACTTGCACTTTTGCTTCAGTCTTTGCCGATGACGAGGCTGCTGCCCTCTAAAACACGTGTCGATCGGCACTGACCCATTGCCCAGATCGAGCCGCCGACGTACCATCGCAGGCCCGACGGCACGCGGCGGAGGTACCGGGAGCGACCGGCCGAGGGATCGCGGAGAGCGCGACATGTCCGATCACGAGTCTGAGGTCAGCCCGACAGGGGCCGAGACGGAGGCGAGCGCGTCGTTCAGCAAGAACGGCAGCGATCCCGGCGGTCCCACGGTCGCGACCGCGTACGACGCGAGCGGCCAGTCCGAAGACGGCGCGACCTTCCTCGCCGATCTTGCCAAGGCGATGCAGTCGACGGCCGCCGCCGAGCAGTCCCGCAACGCCGAGACCACCGAGCAGCGACGCCAGGCCCACGTCGACGCGATCCGCGCGCGTGAGGCGCTCGAGGCCGAGGATCTCCGCGAGCTCGCCAAGGAGGACGTGAAGGGCATCGACGCCTGGTCCGATGGCGAGATCAAGCGGGTCAAGCTCGAGCGCGAGCGACGCATCGCCGCCCGCCGCGAGCAGCTCCAGATCCGGCTCGAAGAGCATCGCACGGTCGTCGGGCGCGAGGTCGACGCGGTCGAGTCTGCGGTGGCCTCCTACCGCGCCGAGATCGACGAATACTTCCGACGCCTCGAGGGCGAGACCGACCCGGTCGCCATCGCCAGGTACGCCGGCAACCGGCCCGCCTTCCCGGAGCTCGATCAGATCGGCCCGGATGACGTCCCGCAGATCTCGACCTACGCCGCGGCGTCCAGTCCGGTCGTCGGCACCGAGACCGAGCCGGCGGCCGAGCCCGTCGTCGAGGATGAGACACCGCCCGCCGACCAGGACCAGCCCCCTGCCAATGGCTCGATGGTCGGTGTCATGGATCCTGATGCGCAGGCCGATGCACCGGTCGACCCGTGGACGGGAACGCCGGCCGCGGAGCCGGTCGCCGAGGCGCAGCCGATCGCCGAGGCCGAGCCGGCGTCCGAGGAGCAGCCGGTCGCCGAGGCCGAGCCGGTCGCACAGGCGGAGCAGGCCGAGCCGGTGGAGGCAGCAGCCGAGACCGAGGCCCAGCCCGTCGCCGAGGCTGTCGCGCGTTGCCGCGCACGACGGTGGAGCGGCCGCGGACACGACCGCATCTGCCGTGTCGACGGAATCGTCCGGCTCGTCGGAGGCATCGGACGGATCGCAGGAGCCGGTGGGGGCGCTCGCCGAGGCCCGAGTCGTGATGCCGCGCGCATCCGGTGCCGGATCGTGGCTGCGCTGGCCGAACAGCTCGTCGGATCACACCGACTCGAACTAGACGACCGGCATGCCGGCCGCCCCTGGGCGACCGGCGTCCGCTCCTCTGGGTCGCGCGACCGGGGCCTGACCGACCCTGTACGGTTCGGGCGTGGACACCATCCTCGCGCTCGTCCCGGGCTACCAGGAGGGGCCGCGCATCGGTGCGGTGGTCGAGGCCGCGCGTGCCTTCCTCCCGGTCATCGTCATTGACGACGGCTCGACCGACGACACCACCGCCCGTTCCGAAGCCGCCGGCGCGACCGTCCTCGTCCAGCGCCCGAACGCGGGCAAGGGCGCAGCGCTCAGGGCCGGCTTCCGCTACGCGCTCGAGCACGATGCCGCGGCTGTGGTCACCCTCGACGCCGATGGCCAGCACGATCCTGCCGAGATCCCGCTGTTCCTCGAGGCGTACGCACACGGGCGTCCGGAGCTCGTCATCGGGCGGCGCGACTTCGGCGACATGCCGCCTGTCCGGCGGATCTCGAACACGCTCGGTGGCTGGATCTTCTCGGCCGCGGTCGGCCGGCACGTCGGGGACAACCAGTCGGGCTACAGGCTCATCGGCCGGCGGCTGATGACCGCGATGCTTGACAGCACCGACTCCGGTTTCGCCTTCGAGGTCGAGATGATCGCCCGCTGCATCGCGCTCGGCCTCCCGATGACCGAGGTGCCGATCCGGACCATCTACGCCGGTGAGCCCAGTCACATCCGGCCGGTGGCCCATCTGAGGGGCTTCGTGCGCGTCAGCCGTGACGCCCGGCGGATCGTGCGCGGCGGCTGACCGCCTACCATCACGGGCATGAACCGCCGCCCGAGTGTCGACCCGCGTCGGATCGCGTTCGCGCTCCTGACGATCGTGGCCGCGCTTGCCGGCGTGTCCGTCGTGGTCGCGGTGCTCGAGGGACCCGGTGGGATCCCGAACGCGTCGGCGACCTACCTGCTCGCGGTCGTGATCGTCGCCGTGGCGGCCGGCACGACACCTGCGGTCGTGACCGCGATCGGGTCCTTTCTCCTGTACGACTTCCTGTTCATCGAGCCCTTCTACACCCTCACCGTCCGTGACCCGACCGAGTGGTTGAACCTGCTCCTGTTGCTCGTCCTCGGGACCGTCGTCGGTCGTCTCGCCGGTGAGCAGCGCGAGCGTGCGACGCGGGCGCTGGCCCGCGAGCGCGAGGCCCGCGCGTTGTTCGACATCAGCTTTGCCATCGCCACGCGACGCGATGCCCCGGACGCTCTTCGCGCGGTCGCGGCGACCGTCCGCGACGAGACGCGGATGTCACGCGTCTGGATCGTCCTTGGGGAGACCGTGGCCGCCGACACGGATCCCGGCTCCGGGTCCGCGACAGCGCCTGCGGTCCACTTCGTGCTCCGCCGCCGCCCCGGGGACGAACCCGCCGAGTGGGTCCGCGTGCACGCGCCGGGGCTGGCCCAGGCGAGTGGCGGCGACCGCGAGATGGTTGCCTATCGGGTCGCCATCGCCGCAGGGGACCGGAAGTTCGGGTCGTTGTGGGGCCGCCGACCGCGGGCGCTGGGCGACCCCGATCCGGGTGAGACGAGGGTCCTCGCGGCAGCGGCAGACCAGCTCGGCGGGTCGCTCGAGCGCGATCGACTCACCCGCGATGCCACCTCGGCCGAGGTGTCGCGGCGCAGCGAGGCGCTCAAGTCCGCCCTGCTCGACTCGGTCTCGCATGACCTGCGCACGCCACTCGCGTCCATCAGGGCCGCCGCGGGGACGCTCATGGACCCGGCCATCGACTGGCCCGCGGACAAGCGACGAGCGATCGCGGCGTCGATCGACCGTGAGGCCGAGTGGCTGAATCGGCTGGTCACGAACCTGCTCGACATGAGCCGGGTCGAAGCGGGCGAACTCCACCCGAGCCTCCTGGTCCTCGCCGTGAGCGACGTCGTGTCCGAGGCGGTGCGTCGCGAAGCTGCCAGCCTCGTCGGACGGACGGTCGACGTCCAGGTGGATCCGGACCTCCCGCCGATCCTCGTCGACGAGGTGTTCATCAGCCAGGTCCTCAACAACACCCTCGACAATGCCGCCAAGTACGCGGGTCCCGAGGCACCGATCCGCATCTCCGCCTGCAAGTCGGGCGAGGGTCGGGTCCGGATCACGGTCGAGGACGGTGGCCCGGGCGTGCCTCCTGAGGCGATGCCGCGTCTGTTCGAGAAGTTCTACCGGGTGCCCCGGAAGGGGGAGGGCTCGCGGCGCGGGACAGGGATCGGGCTGGCTGTCGTGCAGGGACTCGTCGAGTCGATGGATGGAGAGGTGACGGCCCGACGCAGCGAGCTCGGAGGTCTCGCCGTCGACATCACCGTGCCCAGCGTCGCACCCGAAGGCGCGGGCCCGATCGACGGAAGCCCGACGGGCGGTGCTCGATGAGCGTCACGCACGATGTCGCATCGATCCTGCTGGTCGAGGACGATGCGGCCACCCGACACGCCATAGCGACATATCTCGGTGGGCACGCCCACGACGTCGTGGAGGCCGGGGACGCCGCGACGGCGCTCGACGCCTGGGCGGCCAAGCGGCCTGATCTCATCGTGCTCGACCTCGGGCTTCCGGATATGGATGGCCTGACGGTCATCCGATCGGTCCGTCGCGAGGCGACCACGCCGATCCTCGTCCTGTCCGCGCGCGACCGCGAGGCGGACAAGGTCGCGGCCCTCGACCTCGGCGCCGATGACTACGTGACGAAGCCGTTCGGCATGGCCGAGCTTCGGGCACGGATCGACGCGCTCCTGCGCCGGGCGGCGGGTCCGGCGGCGGATGCGAGCGGCACCGTCCGGCTCGGGGACCTGACGCTCGATGTCGGACAGCGCGCGGTCCTCGTCCGCGATCGACCGGTCCACCTCACGCCGCGTGAGTACGAGGTCCTCAAGGTCCTTGTCACGCACGCCGGTCGACTGGTCACCCACGGGCGTCTGTTGCGGGCCGTGTGGGGCACGGCCTACAGCGACGAGGCGCACTACGTCCATGTCTACGTGAGCCAGATCCGGCGCAAGCTCGAAGCTGCCGACGAGGCGGGGACGCTCACCGGCCTGATCGTGGCCGAGCCCGGGGTGGGATACAGGATCGCCGCTCCTTGAGCGCTTCTTGAGCGATCCGCCCGGCGACTGAGGCCCGCCCCTCTTGGGCCCGGGTGAGAACGTCGGCTTGTGAAAGACCCGGAGTCCGAATCCGCCCACGTCCGCCAAGCGATCGACCGCGAGGTCGAGCTCGTGCTGTCCGCGGTGAACCTCGTGGCGACCGGGGGCGCCCCTTCGACGATGGTCGCCGGCTTGCGCCTCACGGACGCGGTCGTGGAGATCGTCCGACCGATCGCCACCGACCGCGGGGTCATCGTCGAGCCGCTGTGGAGCGCCGACGAGGACACGGCGGACGTCCGCGTCTACCGCGCGGTGGTCGCGCCATGACCCAGACCGCGTCGCATGTGCTGCTCATCGAGGACGACGAGACGCTGGGAGGCCTGCTCTCGGTGCACCTGCGGGCACGTGGCTACCGGGTGACGGTCGCGTCGACGGCCGAGAGCGCGACGGATCTCCTGGGCGATGGCCTCCGCCCGGACATCGTGATGCTCGACATCAACCTGCCGGGCGACACGGGTTGGTCCGTCCTCAGGAGTCCGGCGTTCGAAGCGGCGGGCCGACCTCCCGTGATCGTGGCCAGCGCCATGTTCATCAGTCCGGCTCGGCTGCGCGAATTCGGGGTAGCCGGGTATCTCCCGAAGCCATTCGCCATGGACACGCTCGGGACGACGCTCGACCGTTTGCTGTACTCCGAGGAAGAGGAAAGGGAGTCATGACCGACCTCCAGATCGTCGTGATCGGGATCGCCTGTACCGCCGTGCTGTGGGGCTACCTGCTCCTGTGCGAGAGGGTCGGCCGATGACGCCCCTCGAGGCACTGGCCGGCATCGCGGCTGCGCTCGTGTTCATCTACCTGCTGTGGGCGCTGCTGCGCCCCGAGGATTTCTGATCGTGACGATCGGCGACTTCCTCACCTTCGTCACGATCGCGCTCGCGATCGTCATCGTCACGCCGTTCCTCGGGCGCTACATCCACCGCGTCATGGAAGGCGAGCGCGTCTTCCTGAGCCCGGTCGTTCGGCCCGTCGAGCGGCTCATCTATCGCGTGTGCGGGATCGATGAGACCGTCGAGCAGGGCTGGAAGGGCTATGCGGTCTCAGTGCTCGTGATGGCCTTCGTCGCGATCGTCGCGGGCTACGTCGTCCTCCGCCTGCAGGACGTCCTGCCGCTCAACCAGGGCGGCATCCCGCCGATGTCGCCGGACCTCGCGTTCAACACGTCTGTCAGCTTCGAGACCAACACCAACTGGCAGAACTACTCGGGCGAGACCGGGGCCACCTACCTGACGCAGGCGGCGGTCCTCGCGGTCCGCAACTTCACCTCGGCGGCGACCGGCCTGGCCATCGCCATCGCCCTGTTCCGCGGCCTGACCCGGCGCAGCTCCAAGACGATCGGGAACTACTGGGTCGACCTCACCCGAGGCGTCCTCTACATCCTCCTGCCGATCTCGATCGTCGGCGCCATCGTCCTGGTCTGGCAGGGCGTGCCCCAGACCTGGGACCCGACCCATACGGTGACCACCCTGCAGGGCGCGCAGCAGAACATCGCGCTCGGTCCGGTCGCCTCCCAGGAGGTGATCAAGGAGCTCGGCAACAACGGCGGCGGCTTCTTCAATGCCAACTCCGCTCATCCGTTCGAGAGCCCGACGCCGCTCACGAACTGGCTCGAGATCTTCGCCCTCCTGATCGCCTCGTTCTCGCTGACATACACCTTCGGGCGGTACGCCCGCGATCAGCGCCAGGGCTGGGTGATCTTCGCCGCGATGGCGATCGTCCTGGCCGTCGGCTCGCTCTCGGCGATGCACGTCGAGTACGTGGGCAATCCGCTGTTCCCGGCGCAGGTCGACCAGGCCGGCGTCGGCAACATGGAGGGCAAGGAAGTCCGGTTCGGGGCGGCCGTCGGCGGACTGTTCATGGCCACCACGACCGGCACGAGCACCGGTGCGATCAACTCCTGGCACGACAGCGCCCAACCGATCGCCGGACTCGTCCCGCTGTTCAACATGGAGCTCGGCGAGGTCACCCCCGGCGGGATCGGCGCCGGGATGTACGGCATGCTCGTCATCGGGTCGATCCTCGCCGTGTTCATCGCCGGCCTGATGGTCGGGCGCACGCCGGAGTACCTCGGCAAGAAGGTCGAAGCCTTCGAGATCAAGATGGCGATGCTCGTCGCGCTGGTCCTGGGGGCGAGCATCCTCGGGTTCACGGCGATCGCGAGCGTCCTGCCGGCCGGGCTGGCCGGTCCGCTCAACCCGGGTCCGCACGGGTTCAGCGAGATCCTGTACGCCTTCTCGAGCCAGACCGGCAACAACGGCTCGGCATTCGCCGGGCTGACCGGGAACACGCCCTTCTACAACATCACCGGCAGCATCGCGATGCTCATCGGCCGTTACGGGATGATCGTCCCGATCCTCGCCCTGGCCGGCTCGATGGCCGCCAAGCGGGCCCTCGCGCCGTCGCTCGGCACGTTCCCGACGACCGGCGTCCTGTTCGTGGTCCTGCTGATCGGCGTGATCATCATCGTCGGCGCGCTCACGTTCTTCCCGGCCCTCGCGCTCGGCCCGATCGTCGAGCAGCTCCTCCAGAACGCCGGAAAGGTGTCCTGATGACCCTCCTGTCTGTCGACCTGGGACGCGGCACCCGCCGCTTCCAGCGTTTCGTGACCCTCGGCGGGTCCAAGCCGTCCGGCGAGCCACCGAAGCCGCGTGGCGTCCTCGACCCGGACCTCCTTCGGTCGGCGCTCCCGCACGCCTTCCGCAAGCTCGACCCGCGACTCCTGATCAAGAACCCGGTCATGTTCGTCGTCGAGATCACCGCGGTGCTCGTGACGCTCACCGCGATCGCCAACGTGACCGGCTACGACCCGGTCACCGGCGCATCGGGTCTCGGGTTCCAGGTCCAGATCGCGATCTGGCTGTGGTTCACCGTCCTGTTCGCCACCTACGCCGAGGCCGTCGCCGAAGCGCGCGGGCGCGCCCAGGCGGCGACCCTGCGCAAGACCCGTTCGGAGACGACCGCGCACCGTCGCACCGCCGACGGGACGCTCGAGGCCGTCGGTTCCTCGGAGCTGCGCAAGGGCGACATCATCGTGGTCGAGGAGGGCGAGACGATCGCCGGCGACGGTGACGTCATCGAGGGCATCGGCTTCGTCAACGAGGCTGCGATCACCGGTGAATCGGCCCCGGTCCTCAAGGAACCGGGAACGGACATCCGGAGCTCGGTCACCGGCGGCACGACGCTCGTCAGCGACCGCATCGTGGTCGTCGTCACGTCCGAACCGGGCGAGACCTTCCTCGACCGGATGATCGCCCTCGTCGAAGGTGCGAAGCGCCAGCGGTCGCCGAACGAGATCGCATTGGCGATCCTGCTCGCCGGCCTGTCCATCATCTTCCTGATGGCGACGGTCACCATCCGGCCGTTCGGCCTGTACGCGGGCACGACCATCAGCACGGTGGCTCTCGTCGCGCTTCTCGTCTGCCTGATCCCGACGACGATCGGCGGCCTGCTGTCCGCGATCGGCATCGCCGGCATGGATCGCGTGGCTCGCTTCAACGTCCTCGCCATGAGCGGCCGCGCGGTCGAGGCGTCCGGTGACGTGGACGTCATCCTGCTCGACAAGACCGGCACGATCACCTACGGCAATCGGCTCGCGGCATCCGTCACGCCGGGGCCAGGGGTCACCGAGCCGGAGGCTCTCGATGCCGCGCTGATCGCCTCGATCAGGGACGAGACGCCCGAGGGTCGCTCGATCGTGGACCTCGTCCGCAAGCGGCTGGCGGAGCTCGGCCGGCCGGCCGGCGTCGGCGACGACGCGGCCTACGCGGCGCTCGACGCGACCATCGTCGAAGAGATCCCGTTCCGTGCCGAGACCCGGACGAGCGGCGTCAGGACGACTGCCGGAACCACGATCCTCAAGGGAGCGGTGGACGCCATCGACACCAAGGTCGGCGGCCTGGCCGACGAGGTCAAGGCGGAGGCCGACCGGATCGCGGACCTCGGAGCGACACCGCTCATCATCGAGAGCGAGGGCCGGATCCTTGGCGTGATCGAGCTCAAGGACACGGTCAAGGAGGGCCTCGTCGAGCGGTTCGCCGAGTTCCGCAAGATGGGCATCCGGACGGTGATGATCACCGGCGACAACCCGCGGACCGCTGCCACCATCGCCAAGGAGGCCGGCGTCGACGACTTCATCGCCCAGGCCACCCCGGAGCAGAAGATCGCGTTCATCCGCGAGCAGCAGGCCGAGGGCCACATGCTGGCGATGACCGGCGACGGAACGAACGACGCCCCGGCGCTGGCGCAGGCCGACGTCGGGCTGGCGATGAACAGCGGGACGTCGGCGGCCAAGGAAGCGGCCAACATGGTCGATCTCGACTCCGACCCGACCAAGCTGCTCGAGGTCATCGCGATCGGCAAGCAGCTCCTGATCACCCGGGGCTCGATCACGACGTTCTCGATCGCGAACGACGTCGCCAAGTACTTCGCGATCGTCCCGGCGATGTTCGTCTCCGTCTACCCGGAGCTGAACGCGTTGAACATCATGGGACTGTCGACGCCGCAGAGCGCCATCCTGTCGGCCGTCATCTTCAACGCCCTGATCATCGTCGCGCTCATCCCGCTTGCCCTCCGTGGCGTGGCGTTCAGGCCAGCGCCGGCGAGCGTGCTTCTGCAGCGCAATCTCCTCATCTACGGCGTCGGCGGGATCATCGCCCCGTTCATCGGGATCAAGGCGATCGACCTCGTCGTGACGACCCTTCATCTCGCATAGGACGGATCGATGACTCCCTTCCTTCGCCATCGCGTGTGGCCGGCGATCGCCCTCCTGATCGTCCTGACCATCGTCACCGGCTTCCTGTATCCGCTCGTGGTGACCGCGGTCGCCCAGGTGGCGTTCCCGCACCAGGCCAACGGCTCGTTCATCGTGACCGCCGATGGTCGGACCATCGGATCGAGCCTCATCGGCCAGGCATTCGACGACCCGAAGTACTTCTCGAGTCGCCCGTCTGCTGCGGGCACGGACGGTTACGACGCCTCCGCGTCGGCGGGATCGAACCTGGGCCCGACGAACCAGAAGCTGATCGAGCGGGTCAGCCGCACAGGTCGCCGCCCTGCGGGCGGCCAACGGCGACAAGCCCATCCCGGTCGATCTCGTCACGACGTCGGCGTCAGGGCTCGACCCCGACATCAGCCCAGCGGCCGCCGACTACCAGGTGGCCGGCGTCGCCAAGGCGCGTGCGATATCCGAGGCCGACGTCCGCGCCGCGGTCAGCCGCCATACGGAGCAGCCGCTGTTCGGGTTCCTGGGAGAGCCGCGGGTCAATGTCCTGATGCTCAACCTCGACCTCGACGGCCTGCTGGCCACGTAACCCGATGAATGACGACGAGCTCCGGGCCGAGGACGGTCGCCCGACCGCGGACGAGATGCTGGCCCGGATCGGCACGGTCGGAGCCGAGGGCGACCGTGGCCGGCTGCGTGTCTACCTCGGCATGGCGCCGGGTGTCGGCAAGACATACCGGATGCTCGAGGAGGGCCATCGCCGCACGGCGCGTGGCACCGACCTCGTCGTCGGGTTCGTCGAGGCGCACGGCCGACCCGAGACCGAGAAGCTCCTCGACGGGCTCGAGATCGTCCCGCGGCGTCGCGTCGAGTACCGCGGTGTCGTGGTCGAGGAGATGGACACCGACGCGATCCTCGCACGAAAGCCCGCCGTCGCCCTGGTCGACGAGCTTGCCCACACGAACGCGCCGGGATCGGAGCGGGTGAAGCGCTGGGAAGATGTCGACGTGTTGCTCGACGCCGGGATCGACGTGGTCAGCACCTGCAACATCCAGCACCTCGACTCCGTCGCGGACGCGGTCGCGACGATCACCGGCGCTCCCGTCAACGAGCGGATCCCGGACGAGGTCCTGGCCGCCGCCGACGAGGTCGAGCTGGTCGACATGAGCCCGTACGCGCTCCGTCAGCGGATGCGCCATGGGAACGTCTACGCCGAGGATCGCGCGCGGATCGCGCTCGACCGGTTCTTCACCGAATCGAACCTGACGGCGCTGCGTGAGCTGGCCCTCCGCTTCGTCGCCGGTCGCGTCGACGCACAGCTCGAGGGGATCGGCACCACGCGGCCCGTCCAGAGCGTCAGTGAGCGGATCCTCGTGCTGGTCGATGCGTCGCCGGCTACGCCGCGGGCGCTACGTCGCGCGGCGGCAACCGCGGCCGTTCTGCGCGCACCGCTGCTGGCGCTCGTCGTCGAGACGCCGGCCGATTCGGGGATGTCGTCGGCGACCGTTCGGCTCATCCGCGAGCATCTCGACGACGCGACGGATCTTGGGGCGGAGATCGTCACCACCGAGGCACCGGACCTCGCCGAGGGGATCGTCCGCATCGCGCGCGCGCGCCGGGTGACGCGGCTGGTGATGCCGCATCGGACCTCGACTGCGCTCGAGCGGGTGCGCAAGTCGCCGCTGACCGAGCGGATCCTCGAGCAGCTCCCGACGCTCGAGGTCACGGTCGTCGCGGATGCGCGCGGGACGACCGACGCATTCCAGGTCGGACGAGGCGACTGACGCGGGTCGCGCGGTCGTCGCGGTGTTGGTACTCCCGGCATACCAAAGTACGGCTTGGCGCGACCCCACCCCCACTCATACGCTCCGTCACGCAGCGGGCTGGACTCTACCCCTGACCACCGCAGGGACCCGGACCCGTCGAGACATCGTGCAGAGCGAGGCTACAGACCACATGGCATCGATGGCCGTCAACGAACTGGGACCGATGCTCACCGCGACCGAAGTCGCCGACATGCTTCACCTGCACGTCAACACGGTGAAGCGGCTGGGCGACCGGGGCGAGCTCCCCTTCTACCGCGTGTGCAAGCGTGGCGATCGTCGTTTCCGCCTCGACGACGTCATGAAGTTCCTCTCCCAGAACCGCTAGTCCGTTCCGGCTCCGGCGGGGCGCGGCGGCGGACCTCAGGCGCGCGGCATCGACGCGAGCGTCTCCCCGAAGATCTCGACCGCCTCGGCGATCTCGGCCGCGTCGACGTCGAGGGGCGGGATCCAGCGGATGGTCTCGTGCTGGCGACCACAGGTGAGCACGAGCAGGCCCGCGTCGGCGCATGCGGCCATGAGGGTCGGGCGCGGCCGTCGGGCTCGCGGTCGCGGTCGCGGTGAACTCGACCCCGACCATCAGGCCAAGACCCGCGGATGTCGCCGATCCGGTCGTCCTCGGCGGCGATCCGGCCGAGCCCCGCGACCAGCTCCGCACCACGCACCGCGGCGTTCGCGACCAGGCCCTCATCACGGATCGTGTCGAGGACCGCCACCCCCGCGGCACAGGCGACCGGGTTCCCGCCGAAGGTCGAGCCGTGCGCGCCTCGTCCCCATCTCTCCTGGACGGAACGGCTCGACACGATCGCCGACAGCGGCAGACCGTTGGCGATCGCCTTGGCCACGCACACGACGTCGGGCACGATCCCGGCGTGCTCGAACGCCCACATCGCCCCGGTCCGGCCGTAGCCCGACTGGACCTCGTCGGCGATGAGCAGGATCCCGTGCTCGTCGCACAGCGCTCGCAGATCGCTGCAGGAAGGACGCCGGCGCAGGGACGTAGCCGCCCTCGCCCAGGACCGGCTCGATGAGGATCGAGCCGACCTGCGACGGCGCGATGATCGTCTCGAGGAGCGACCGAAGGATGGCCAGGCTGGCAGCCGACGCGGCCTCCTCGTCGCCATCGAAGTCCGGATAGGCGACCGGGTACGGCGCGAAGTAGACACCGGGCACCAGCGGCTCGTAGCCGGTCCGGTAGTTGAGGTTCGAGGTCGTCACGCTGGCCGCTCCGAACGTCCGCCCATGGAAGCCGCCGCGGAAGGCGATGATGCCCGGCCGGCCGGTCACCCGGCGCGCGAGCTTGAGCGCGCCGTCGATGGCCTCGGAGCCTGAGTTGAGGAACATCACCGAGTCGAGCGGTGCCGGGAAGGTCGCGGCAAGCGCGGCGGCCAGCTCGGAGATCGGCGCGGTGAAGCCGATGGCGTTGATCGGCCCGACGAGCCGGTCCACCTGGGCGTGGATCGCGGCGGTGACCCGCGGATGCACATGGCCGAGCGCCGTGACCGCGATGCCGTTGGCGAAATCGAGGTAGGCCCGACCATCGGTGTCGAACAGGCGGTGCCCCTCGCCATGGCTCCATGTCCGCTCGAAGTAGCGGCCCAGGACCGGGGTCAGGCTCAGGGCGGCGTCGGACGTGTCGGCGGTCATGGTCGGTTCGGGCTCCTGGTCGACGGGTCGGTCGAGTATATCGAGCGCCAAGCGCCCGACGGCAGCCCACGACGCCGCCCCGGCCGCGTACGATGCGGCGATGGTCGACTTCACGCTGACCGACGAGAACAAGCTCGTGCGCGAGGCCGTCCGCGACTTCGCCGAAGCCGAGATCCTGCCGTCCATCCGCGAGTGGGACGAGAAGGGCGAGGTCCATCGCGAGGTCTTCGCGCGGATGGGCGAGCTCGGCTTCCTCGGTGCGCCGATCCCGGAGACCTACGGCGGGGCGGGGATGGACTACGTCAGCTTCGCGATGGTGTGCGAGGAGCTGGAACGTGCCGACACCTCGTTCCGTGTCGTGCAGAGCGTCCACGTCGGGCTCAACTCGCTGGCTCTCCTCCAGTGGGGGACCGAGGAGCAGCGCCAGCGCTGGCTGGTCCCGCAGGCCCGTGGCGAGAAGCTCGCCACGTTCGGCCTGACCGAGCCCGGCGTCGGCACCGACGCCGCGAACCTGCAGACCACCGCACGCCGCGACGGCGACGCCTACCGCCTCAACGGCCAGAAGATCTGGATCTCCCTGGCGGACCTCGCGGACCACTTCCTCGTCTTCGCCTCGCGTCGACCGTGCCAAGCGGCACAAGGGCGTCACGGCGTTCCTGCTCGAGCGCGGGATGACGGGCCTGACGACCGGCACCCTGCACGGCAAGCTCGGCATCCGCGCCGGCAACACCGGCCTCATCAACCTCGATGACGTCGTCGTCCCGGCCGAGAACCGGATCGGCGAGGAGGGCGAGGGCTTCCTGATCGCCATGAGCGCCATCGACCAGGGCCGGTTCACCGTCGCGGCCGGCGCCGTCGGCCTCGCCCAGGCGTGCCTCGATGCGAGCGTCCGCTACGCGCACGAGCGCCACACCTTCGGGCAGGAGATCGGCGAGCACCAGCTGGTCAAGCAGATGATCGCCAAGATGGCCGCCGGCACCGAGATGGGCCGGCTCCTCGTCTGGCGCGCGGCCTGGCTCAAGAACCAGGGCCTGCGCAACACCCGCGAGACGAGCCTCGCCAAGTGGCACGCCACCGAGCACGCCGTGCAGAGCGCCCTCGACGCGATCCAGGTCCACGGCGCCAACGGCTACTCGAACGAGTTCCCGGTCGAGCGCTACCTGCGCAACTCGAAGGCGGCCGTCATCTACGAGGGGACGAGCCAGCTCCACACGCTCATCCAGGCCGATTACGCGCTCGGCTACCGCGAGGACCGGCCGATCCGCTGCGAGCCGTGGCCGGCGCAGGGCTGGGAACGGCCGCCGGCATGACCGGTCGCTCTCGCCCGCTCGGTGGGTCGGCCCCTGGCGTGGGGCGCGTCCTCGTAGCGGTGGCGGCGCTCGCGCTCCTCGGCGCGACCGCCTTCGGCCTCTGGCATCTCGTGGTCGGGGGCTTCATCAACGGCAACCCGCGGGCCGGCGCATTCGGCTTCGGGCTCGCGCTGGCCGCAGGGCTGACGCTCATCGCCGGCGCCTGGTTCGTTCGCCGCCGATCGCGCCCGGCCTGACAGCCTTCCAGTGGCGTCCAGCGGCTGGTCGGCGCGCGAGGAAGCCGTCCTCGTGGCACTCGCCGAGACCTTCGTCCACGGTGACGCGGAACGCCGGGCGCGACTGGCAGGGGACGCGCTCGCGACGATCGCGGATCCTGGCCCAGCTCGCCCAGCTCCGGCTCGTGCTCCGGGCGATGGATTCGCGCGCCGTCAACCTGCTGCTGGCGGCCAGGCCGACAGCGTTCACCGCGATGTCCCCGGTCGCCCGCGAGCGCTACCTCCTGGGCTGGGCTGGTTCCCGGCTTCCCCAGCGGCGCTCGGCATTCGGGGCCTTCCGGAAGTTGATGACGTTCCTGGCCTATGCCGATCCAGGCGAGAACGTCTCGGATCCGCATCTGACACCGGTCGGCTATCGACCCGACCACCCGCCGGTGACCGACCACCCGACCTCGATCCGGCCGTTGGTGCTCCCGGCGGCGACGGGGTCGGACCCGAACGCGCGGGTCACTCTCGAGGCCGACGCGGTCGTCGTCGGCTCGGGCGCCGGTGGCGGCGTTCTCGCGGCGTCGCTCACGGCTGCGGGCCGCTCGGTCGTGGTGCTCGAAGCCGGGCCATTCTCGGACGAGGGGTCCATGCCGCGAACGGAGCTCGCCGCCTTCGACCGGCATTACCTGGATCACGGACTGCTGACGACGTGGGACGGCTCGGTGACGATGCTGGCCGGCACCGGTGTCGGTGGAGGGACGCTGGTCAACTGGATGACCTGCATCGCCGCGCCCGAGTCCGTCCGCGCCGAGTGGGAGACCGAGCACGGCCTCGAGGGGATGACGGGTCCCGCCTGGCGGGCCGACGTCGACGCGATCGAGACCGAGCTCGGCGTCGCCGCCTCGACCCACATCCCGCCCAAGGACGCGATCATCCTGCGCGGCGCCCGGGCGCTCGGCTGGGACGCTGAACCGACCCGCCGCAACGCCGACGCCTGCGGCGACTGCGGGAGCTGCGGTTTCGGCTGCCGGCGCGGAACCAAGCGCTCGGGGATCCGGGTCCACCTCGCCGACGCAGCGGCCGCCGGCGCCCGAGTCGTGCCCGACGCGCGGGTCACCCGCGTCATCGTGCGAGGACGGTCGTGCTGTCGGTGTCGAGGCCGACGTTGTGTCGGCTGACGGTCCTCGCCGACCTCTAGTCGTGCGCGCTCGCACGGTCGTGCTCGCGGCGGGTGCCCTCCGCACTCCGGCCATCCTTCAGGGCTCGGGATCGGCGCATCCGGCGATCGGCCGATATCTCCGGCTCCACCCGGTGCCGGTCGTGGCCGGCCGCTTCACCGAACGCGTCGAGATGTGGCGCGGCACGCTCCAGGGAGCCCGCTCGCTCGAGTTCTCCGAGCCGGAGCCGGGCCGGAACGGCTATGTGATCGAGGCCGCACCTGGGCACCCGGGCTTGCTCGCGCTCGCACTGCCGTGGGAAGGCACCGAAGCGCATGCGCATGTGATGGCCGGATCAGGCTTCCTCTCGCCCTTGATCGCGGTGACTCGCGATGGCGGCGAGGGCCAGGCAACGTTGACCAAGGCCGGTCGCGTCCGCATCGACTATGAGCTTGACGCACGCGGCGTGGCCACGATGCGCCACGCGCTCGTGCGAATGGCAAGGCTCCTCCGCTCGGCCGGCGCTACGGAGATGGTCGCGGTCGGCACGCCGGCCGCCTGGTATCACCCGAGCCTCATGGGGTCCGGCGCCGCGACGAACACCTTCGAACGATTCGAGGAGACCCTGGCAGCCTTCGACTTCGGACCGAATCGCGGTGGAGTCTTCTCCGCACACCAGATGGGCTCGGTCCGGATGGGCGCCGATCCACGGACGCATCCGTGCGATCCGTGGGGCCGCGTCCGGACGGGAGCCGCGGGCGACGAGACGGTCCCGGGGCTCTACGTCGCAGACGGTTCAGGCTTCCCGACGGCGATCGGCGTCAACCCGATGATCACGATCATGGCCATGGCACGCCGGACGTCGCGGGTCATCCTCGCGGAGACCTGACCGGCGCCCGTATCAGGGCGTCTGGGCTCGGGCCGCTCGCCGGACGCGGCGCCCCGACCGCGGGCGTCTCGACGCTTTCGACCTCGATGCTTGCCCCACGCGGCGCATGCATCCGGCCACGCGCCGTGATGATCATGGCCACGGCTGCCACGATGATCCCGCCGGCCACGACGGTCCGTGGCTCGATGGCCTCGCCGGCGATCACGAAGCCGAGGATGACGGCGATGACCGGATTGACATAGGCGTAAGTGGACACGAACGGCAGCGGCGCGACCCGGAGCATCCAGCCGTAGGTCGTATACGCGACGAGGCTGCCGACCACCGTCAGATAGACCAGCGCGGCAAAGGACTCCGCCGAGATCGAGCCGAGTCGAAGCTGGCCGACCTCGCCCGTGGCGACCCCGACGACGAGGAGGATCGCGCCACCGATCAGCATCTGGACCCCGGTCGCGACCAGCGGCCGTCGCGGCAGCTCGGCGCGATGCGACGCGAACAGGGATCCGCTTGCCCACGCGATCGGCGAGATGAGGACTGCCAGCAGCCCGATCGGCTCCAGTGCGCCCTGACCACCGAACGCCGACGGACCGACCAGGAAGGCGACGCCGACGAACCCGACGCCGATCCCGACCACCGCCAGCCGGGGCAATCGCTCACCGAGGAAGACGCGTCCGAAGACGGCGACCCAGACCGGCATCATCGCGACCAGCAGGGCGGTGATCCCGGACGGCACGGTCTGCTCGGCAAAGGCGACCATGCCCATCCCGCCGCCGATGAGCAGGGCGCCGACGATCGCGCTGTCGCGCCATTCACGACGGGACGGTGGCTCGAACGCCCGACCCTCGCGCGCCATCGACCAGGCGAGGAGGATGAGGCCCGCGGTCAGGAAGCGGACTCCGGCCATCAGGAACGGCGGGATCGTCTCGACCGCGATCGCGATGCCGAGGTAGGTGGAACCCCAGACGACGTAGAGGGTCAGCAGCCCGAGCCAGACGCGCCCGTCCCTCGGGGCTGAAGCGGGGACCGGCGTTGGCTTAGGGTGATGGTCCAAGGTAACCGAAGTCTGCCGTGAGACAGGTTACCGTGTCAAGTTGCGAATCGGCGCTTCCTAAGCGGCCGCCGCGGCAGATGCGGGACGGCAGACCTTGCAGGCGCGGTAGCCGCGGGACTGGCTCTCCGCCATCGAGTGGAACTCGAGGCGGTGCCGATCGGTCACCCGGCGGGCGTGGCGGCAGGTCGGCAGGCAGAAGATCTTGGTCGTGTCGGAGCCGATGAAGCGGACGCCCGACGAGGCAAGCTCCTCGAGCCGTGGCAGGTCGACGCCCTCGGCGGTCAGGATCGTCCGCTTGTTCCCGGGCCCGCCGAGCGAGTACTGGCCGAGCGTGCCGTCGGTACGCACAACGCGGTGGCAGGGCACGATCAGCGGGACGGGGTTGTGGCCGAGGGCCGTTCCGACCGCCCGGACAGCCTTGGGCCGTCCGATCTCGGCGGCGACCCAGCCGTACGGGCGAACCTCGCCACGCGGGATCTCGAGCGCCTTGTGCCAGACATCACGCTCGAACTCGGTATGGCCGCGCAGGTCGAGGTCGATCCGGACGTGCCGGTCGCCGCCCAGGCGCTTGGCGATGGCGGCCGCGAGGCGGTCCGGGAGGCGGTCCGCGCGGTAGACGGGCCGTCCGGTCCGTGCGACGTGGGCCGTCTCGAACGCCGCGTCGTCGGGGGCCTCCTCGACCGCCGACACGCCAAGCCCATTCCAGGCCACGACGAGCGGCCCGATCGGCGACTCGATTCGGGCGTACCGGTCGGCCAGGCCGACCTCGGCCAGGACATTGGGCGCGAGGCCTGGCGGGGCGGTCGTCCGAAGGTCGGTCAAGGCGGTCTCGATCTGGAGGTCGGGGGTGGTCATGCGGTCATCTCCTCGCGTTCGTGCCGCTGGGCGGCCTCGAACGCCGTGCGCAACAGGCGCCAGGCCGCGGTGGACCTGGGCCTTGACGGTGCCCTCGGGTCGATCGAGGGCGATGGCGAGCTCGGGATACGACAGGCCATCCACGTGACGCAGCACGACGGCGCTGCGATAGGCGGGCGGCAGCGTCAGCAGCAGGTCCGCCCACTCGTGGGCTGCCGCGCGAGCGGCAGTCGTGGCAGCCGGACCACGGGCGTCGTCGGTGCGTGGCTCGAGCTCACCCGGCAGGGCCAGGTCGAGCGACAGCGTGGTGCGCGCCGCCGGCGGACGACGCGTCAGCCGCGAGCGACACAGGTTCAGGACGATCGTCGCCAGCCACGGCCGGAGACGGAGGTCGCGGATCCGGGCCGCGTCGTAGCCACCGAGCGCCCGGTACGCCCGGACGAAGGCGTCCTGCGCGGCCTCCTCCGCGTCGCGCGGGTCGCCCAGGACCCGCAATGCGATCGAGTAGATCCGGTCCTGGTGGGCCAGCACGAGCGCCTCGAACGATCCGTCGAGGTCGGCCGCCAGGGCCTCGATGAGCGAGCTGTCGGTATCCATCGCCTCACAGAACCCCGCGACCGCCACGACCGTTGCAGGCGGGTCCGACTCGGGTCCGTACCGTACCCCGGCCGGCACGCGGCCGGCTCATCGGCCATGCGACAATCCCCCGACGATGGCCCTCGACGATCGCTTCGACGACCTCATCGCGACCCTCGGCGGCTTCCACCGCTCGTGGCTCATCTACCTCGGTCTCGAGCTGGGCCTCTTCCGGCGGATCCGGGACGTCGGTTCGGATGGCATCACCGTCGGCGAGCTGGCGACCGGCGCCGGCTGCGTCCCACAGGCCATCGAGGCCTGGGCATGGGCCGCCGACGCCCACGACCTGGTGACGCTCGAAGGCGATCGACTGCTGGTCGACGAAGAGGTCGCGGTGATCCTGCTCGATGAGGGGCGCGCCGATTACCTCGGCGGCCAGTTCGTCCACGCCACGGTCGCCTCGCTCGACTGGGGAGGGATGGTCGACTTCTTCCGGACCGGTGCGCCGATGCGCGACCGGCCCGATCGCTATCGGGTCGCCATCGAGCGGCTGACCGCGCAGGACATCTCGGTCTTCTTCCAGGAGGCCCTGGCGGCGCTGCCACAGCTGGTGGCCGACCTGGCGCGCGGCGGACGCGTGGTGGACGTGCACTGCGGTGGCGGTCGCTGGCTGATCGCCATGGCGCGTCGCTTTCCCGAGCTCGAGCTGGTCGGCGTCGAGTTCGAGGCGGATTCAGTCGTCCGGGCGCGCGCCAACATCGAGACGGCCGGGCTGTCGGACCGGATCACCATCCGGCAGGCGGGCGTGACCGAACCCGGACAGGTCGGCGAGTACGACCTCGTCTACTTCCAGTACGCGCTGCACCAGCTCGACTGACGCGCCGAGCGTGCTCGGCGCGGCCTGGCAGGCCCTCCGACCCGGTGGTCGCCTGGTCGTCCTCGACTGGCCGCTGCCCTCGGAACGCGACGAGTTCCGGACCCGCCACGGCGAGCTCATCGCCGGCGTCCAGCTCGACGAGCTGTACCAGGGCACGGCACTCGCGACGCGCGACCAGTTCCTGGGCTGGTTCGCCGCGGCCGACCTGCCGTCTCCGACCGTGATCGACCTGCCCTCGGGCGCGTCGCTCTTCGTCGCCGAGCGCACCTGAGGGCCGGACCTCGATCGATCAGCTGACGACGATCGTCCCCGTCATCTGCTTATGGATCGAGCAGTGGAACGTGTAGGTCCCGGCGACCGAGAAGGTCAGCCCGTCCGACGTGCCCGGCTGGATCGTGGGCGTCGTGCACTGCCCGTCGTCGAGCGTCGCGGTGTGCGGCGCGGCGCCGGTGTTCGAGAAGGCGATGACCTGCCCGGTCTTCGCGGTGATGTCGGCCGGCTGGAAGTTGAAGTCGACGATCGTTGACGGCACGGCGCCGGTGTTCGCGGACTCACTGCACGCCGACGCGGCACCCGACGCGGCGCTCGAGGCGGCGCTGGACGCGGCGCTCGATGCGGCCGGGGAGCTGCTGCTCGATGAGCAGGCCGCCAACATGACGATGGCGCTGACCGCCAGGGCGGCCACTGTGCGATGGGACATGGGGTCCTCCTTGTCGGGCTTGATGGGCTTGTCCGGCACGTCTGTCGTTCGCCGCTGGGTACGTCCCCGCCGGTGCCCCGGTTTCGACCGGGCTATCGTTTCGGGATGACGAGCGCGCCAGGGACCGGATCCGGACGCGTCATCGACCCGGCCACGATGCGACGGTTGATGCTCCACGAAGCCCGGGTCCACGCGGTCCCGGGCCGCCACCTGCGCGATCTGGGCGATTCGATCCTCCTCCACGACGACACCGAGCGCGAGCCCTTCTGGAACAGGCTCGAGGCCGTTCGCTGGCCGGACGACCCGGCCGCCTTCGACCGGCGACTGACCGAGGTCCTGGTGCTGTTCGCCTCCCTGGGCCGGGAGCCGCACGTGTGGGCTGCGCCGCTCCATGATGCGCCCATGGACCTCGTCGCGCGACTGCTGGCGAACGGTTTCCGCGACCTCGGCGAGGGCAACCTGATGGCGCTGGCGGATCCGCAGCCGGCGCATCAGGCGGCCGCGGATCCACTCCCGGAAAGCGTGACCGTCGAGCGGCTGGCCGACATCTCCGACTCGCAGGCGGAGGTCGCTGCGTCCGCCATCGTCGACGTGCTGCTCGACGCGTTCGACGTCGAGGGATCGCGCCGGGCCGGGGTCGAGAGCGAGACGCTCGTCTCGCTGGCGCATCCATGGTTCACCCACTATCTGCTCCGGTTCGAGGGTCGGCCGGCGACCGTCGCCCGCCGGGCGACGTTCGAGGGGGCGAGCTACCTGTCGTCGATCGGGACCGCCGGCTGGGCTCGCGGCCGCGGCTTCGGCGGGCTGGTCACCCAGCTGGCGTCGGCCGACAGCCTGGCGCTCGGCAGCGAGTGGACCTACCTCGGCGTGTTCGCCGACAACGCGGTCGCGACCAGCGTCTACGAGCGGTCCGGGTTCGAGCGGGTGGGGGAGCCGTGTCCGGACCTGCTGCTCGTCTGATCGAGGCCGCGCTGGCCGCGGCCGCCGGGGATGAGACCCAGCCACCGATCCAGGGCCGCACGCTCGCGGTCGGCTGGGCGACGGTCGACACCGAACGTGCCATCGCGGCGCTGGCGCCGATCTGCACATCCCGCCGGCCGCGTTCCGTGCCGGCTCCCGACTCCGAGGCGCTCGGGGCCCGCTGCCTGGTGGCCCTTGGCGTGCTTCCCGGCGGCGGCGCGCTGGTCGTGCTCGAAGCCGCGACCGAGGGACTGCTTGCGGCCACGCTCGCCCGCCACGACGAGGGTCCGCGGGTCATCTGGATCGCGCGCGGACGACTCCGCCGAGATCGCAGCGGCTCGAGCCACGCCCGGACCGTTCGGGCCGGAACGGCTCGTGCCCGGCCCGGCCGACGGACGGTCTCCGCCGGCTGCTCGTGTCCCTCCCGCCGGGTACCATCCGAGGATGACCGACCAGGGGACCATCACTGCTCCGCCTCGCGGCTCCGGCCGACGCCGAGGCCATCGCGACGCTGTTCACCGACGAGGGCTATCCCGCCGGACCGAGCGACATCGTCGCCCGCCTCGAGCGGTTCGCCGATCCGCAGGCGCGGGTGATCGTCGCCGAGCACGACGGCGCGCTCCTCGGCTTCATCGCCATCCATGCGTTGCCGCGGTTCGAGCACGACGACTGGATCGTCCGGATCCTCGCGCTGGTGGTCGACGCCGGTGCCCGCGAGCGTGGCGTCGGGCGGACGCTCATGGCCGAGGCCGAGCGCGTCGGGCGCGAGCTTGGCGCGACCTTCATCGAGGTGACCGCCGGTCACCACCGGCCGGACGCCCGGCACCTGTACGACTCGCTCGGCTACGACGCGACGGTCACGGCGTACCTGCGCAAGAAGCTCTGATGACGGTCGACGCGGTCGCGACGGGGTCGGTCATCCGCGTCCGCGGCCTGGTCAAGCACTACGGCGACCTCGTCGCGGTGGACGGCATCGACTTCGACGTCGCCGGCGGCGAGATCTTCGGCCTGCTGGGGCCGAACGGCGCCGGCAAGACCACGACGGTCGAGATCCTGGAGGGCCTCCGCACGCCCCGATGGCGGTCAGGCGATGGTCCTCGGCGTCGACGTCGCCACCGGCGCCGACAAGCTGAAGCCGCGGATCGGGATCAGCCTCCAGACGGCGGCGATGTACCCGAAGCTGACCGTCACCGAGATCATCGACCTGTTCCGCAGCTTCTACAGGAAGTCCCGCCCGACCGACGAGCTGATCGAGCTGCTCGGGCTCGGCGAGCGTCGCAACGCGCGGACCAAGGAGCTGTCGGGCGGCCAGCAGCAGCGCCTCGCGGTCGCACTCGCGCTGGTGAACGACCCGGAGCTGGTCTTCCTCGACGAGCCGACGACGGGTCTCGACCCGGCCGCCCGCCGGGCGCTGTGGGACATCGTCCGCGACCTGCGCAACGCCGGCCGCTCGGTCCTCCTGACCACGCACTACATGGAAGAGGCCGAGATCCTGTGCGACCGGATCGCGATCATGGACCACGGCCACATCCTCGAGCACGGGACGGTCGACGAGCTGATCTCCAGGCGGTTCACCGAGCGCGCCGTCCGGTTCGACCATCTCGAAGGGGTAGAGGCGGCGGACGTGACGGGCCTGCCGGGCGTCACCTCGGTCAAGGAGGACGACGGCGAGGTCCTGCTCTACACGCGCGACGTCGGGCCGACGATCGGGGCGCTGCTGGCGCTGACCGAGGCCCGCGGGCTGGAGCCGAAGAACCTGGCGATCCGCCGGGCGACGCTCGAGGACGTCTTCCTCGACCTGACCGGCCGCGCGCTGCGCGACTGACCGAGCCGATCGATGCAGGCCGCTGCTCGCCCTCACCGTCGCCAACATCCGGAGCTACACGCGCGATCGCGCGGCCCTGTTCTGGACTCTCGCGTTCCCGCTGATCTTCATCTTCATGTTCGGCCTGATCTTCCAGGGCGGCACCACGCCCGGTCTGACGATCGGCTGGGCCGACGAGGACGGCACGCCGGCGGCCGCCTCCCTGCGCGAGATGCGTTCGACAGCCTGAAGGGCGTCGACGTGGTCGCCGCGGACCGCGACGCGTCGCTCGCGAGCATGCACGACGGCAAGGTCGACGCGGTCATCGTCGTGCCGGCGGGTTACGGCGCCGCGCTGGCTCCTGGCGGGGCCGCGACGGCGACCGGACCGACGAGCATCGTCTTGTACACCGATCCGTCACGCTCGAACCAGGCCGGGTCGGTCGAGCAGACGGTCGCGGCCGTGCTCGGGGTCGTCAACCTCGCCGGACGCGCGCCGCTCGTCGTCGCGACCCAGCAGACGCTCCAGACCCAGGACATCAACTTCATCAGCTACTTCGTGCCGAGCATGCTCGGGCTGTCGGTCATGCAGGTCGGGATCTTCGCCGCGATCCCGCTGGTCGCGGACCGCGAGAAGCTCATCCTCAAGCGGCTGGCCGCGACGCCGCTCAAGCGCTGGCAGCTGGTCGGCTCGAACGTGCTGATGCGACTGCTGATCGCGCTCGTCCAGGCGGTCATCATCGTGGCCGTCGGCGTGCTGTTCTTCGGCGTCGAGATCACCGGTCCGCTGGCGCTGACCGTGTTCTTCGTGTCGCTCGGCGCGGTCGCCTTCCTGGCCCTTGGCTACGTCATCGCCTCGTTCGCCAAGACCGAGGACTCGGCGAACGGCATCACCAGCGTCGTCCAGTTCCCGATGATGTTCCTGTCGGGCACGTTCTTCCCGATCGCGGCCATGCCGGCCCCGCTCCAGACGGTCGCCCGCCTGATCCCGCTGACCTACCTGTCCGACGCGCTGCGCCAGGTGATGGTCGGCGGGGCGGCGTTCGCGCCGCTCACCGTGTGCGCGGGGGTGCTGATCGGCTGGCTGGTGGTCTGCTTCGGGATCGCGTCGCGCAAGTTCCAGTGGCAGTAGGGCTGGGCCAGGGCGCCTGACGCCTACCAGCGCTCGTCGCGGACCATCTCGTCGAGGTCGCGGCGCCCGCCGGCCGCCGGCGGCCGGGTCAGATCGGCCGGGTCCGCCGGATAGCCGAACGACAGGATGTACTCGCACCACTGGTCGTCGGGATAGCCGAGCAGCCGTCGCGCCAGGTCGTGCTCGTAGACGGTCGCCGGGACGCTGCCGATCCCGAGCTCCCACGCGGCGAGGACCATGTTCTGCGCCGCCCGGCCGAGGTCGAACTCGATCGACAGCGGCGCGCCCGGCGCCCTGCGGGTCGGGCGTGACCAGGGCGATCGCCGGCCGCCGCACCCGCGAGGTGCCCGGCGGTCGGGCCGACGGCGCCCAGCTCCTCCAGGTGGGCTCGATCGCGGCAGACGATGAACGTCCAGCGCTGCAGGTTCTTGCTGCTCCCGGCACGCCGGCCGGCGCGCAGGATGCGGTCGAGGTGGGCGTCGCTCGAGCGGGCGGTCCGCGAAGCCGCCGGACGGCCCGGATCGTGGCGATCGCGTCCCAGACGGGCTCGGCACCGGTGGTCATGGTTCGACCGTCGGGAGGGCGGCGATCGCCGCCGCGTCAGCGATCGGACGTGGGGCGGCCGCGTCGCTCCTGGCAGCGCGACCTGGGCGAGGGTGCGCAGGCCGCCCGGCAGCTCGTCGACGGTGCCGAAGCCGGCCTCGGCCTCGGGGATCCGCTCGGCCGGGATCGCGGCAGCGAGGTCGGCCGCGGTCGCCGGGTCGAACGGGCCGCCGAGGGCCCGGGTCAGGAAGCCCGCCACCGCGCGCCGGTAGCCCGCGTCCTCGTACAGCCATGAGTGCTGGCCGCCCTTGACGAGCAGGGTCTCGACCGGCGCCGCGATCGGGTCGTCGGCTCTGCCGGCGCGTGCCGCGGCGGCCAGCCGTTCGAAATGGCTGCGCGGCACGACCCCGTCGTCCTCGCCGTGGGCGAGCAGGACCGGGCCCGCGTACCGGGCGATCGCGGCGGTGGCGCTGACCGCGGTGACGACGTGGCCGCGCGGTCGGAGGTAGACCCGCGTCGTCAGCCAGGCCAGCGGGTAGGCGATCAGGTCCGGGATCGGAAGCCGGGCGAGCTGGAAGGTCAGCCGGGTGAGGCGGTACGGGCCGGCCGGGCTCGAGGTCGCGACGAGGGCAGCCGACCCGCGGCTCGGCGGCCGCGGCCAGGATGGCCCCGATGCCGCCCATCGAGTGGCCGGCGATCGCTCCGACGGTCACCTCGGGCTGCTCGACGAGCGCGCGGAACGCCGCCAGCGTGTCGGCGCCGAACTCGCCGGCGGTGAGCGGCAGGTCCTCGGCCGGGTTGGTGCCGTTGCCGCGGACGTCGAAGGTCAGGCAGTGGAAGCCCGCGGCGTGGAGGAACAGCGCCATCGGGAGCGTCCGGTCGCGGGCCGATTCCCAGCCGTGGACCAGCACGACGCCGGGTCCCGGCGCGCCGTCGCGGGCGGGGATGAACCAGGCCGGCAGCCGGATCCCGCCGGAGGCGATGAGCATCGACTCGTACGGCAGGCCGAGGTCGGCCGGGGTGACGGTCGGCGGGTTGCGCCTCGGATAGCCGGCGCGGACGCGGTAGGCGAGCGCGAACCGGTAGGCGAGCCCGAGCTGGGCGAACGCGGCGGCGGTCACGATCGCTGCCCGGCGCTTGGTCCCCATGGGTGTAGGAGACGGCACGCAGCCCGGACTGTCAAGTGCAGTCGCCGGTGCGGACGCCCGATCCGCGCGTTGCTCGAACGTCCGCGCCGGGACCAAGTCCGCTCTACACTCCGGTCGATGACCAAGCGAGACCCACACGACGTCCTCGGCGTCGAGGTCGGCGCGTCGCCGACCCAGATCAAGGCCGCCTGGCGGCGTCTCGCGCGGACGAACCACCCCGACCTGACCGGCGACGATCCGGCGGCGTCCCGTCTCGCGACGCGTCGCATGGCCGAGATCAACGATGCCTATGCGGCGCTGACGCGCGAGCCCGGCTCGGGCGCCCGCGACGGCCGCGGCCGGCGGGAGCGACGACACGCCGTTCGAGCCCGGCGTCACGCGCCGAGCGCGGCGGACCGCCGCCACCGAAGCCGACCCGCCCGGTGACCGGCCGCGTCGACATGAGCGGCGTCTACCAGCCGCGCAACCAGGCGGTCGGCAATGGCGCCGGCACGGACGCCGCTGCGCGGCCACCCACCGAAGCCGACCAACATCGTCGGTCGCGAGCCGCTCCGGGCATCGACGCCGACCGGCCCGCCGTCCGCGACCGGGTCCGCGGCTTCCGCCGGCGGCCGGCGCCGCCCCTGGCTGAGGCCGAGGCGTTCGTCATGCCGTTCGGCAAGTTCCACGACCACACGCTCGGCCAGATCGCGGCCTTCGAGCCGTCGTACATCGACTGGGTGGCCGGCACCGTCAACCACGACCCGGACCTGGTCGCGCGCCGCGCGCGTGGTCCAGGCGGATCTCGACCGACGCGGGATGATGCGCCGGGCGCATGCCACGCCCGAACGGCGAGGCAACACCGCCTGACTGGCCGGAAACGCGAGATCGCCCCCCGATACCGGAGGGCGACCATGACGCGGATGAATTCGATGACTGCTGCCGCCCCGACGGTCACCAGGCCTGTTGGCCGAAGACCAGTTACTCGGCTCGTGATCCGGATCCGGGATCGATCGCCCCGAACCTCCTCGGAACGAAAGGCCGTCTCCGTTTCCGTGACCGACGCCCCAGGGACCTCCTGGTTCGATCGCGGGGTGGCGTGCCCAGAAGGTACGCCCGGAGCCGGCGTGAGGGGCAATGGCACCCTCGTCCCGTTTGCCGGCGACGATGGTCGGGCGCACCGACGCACCGAACCCCGGACGCATGTACCAGGTGCACGCTGGCACCGGCCGGTCCATGCGCTCGTCGAGGCCGTCGTCGGCGTCCTCGTCGGACTCGGGCTACGCTGTGGCCATGCCCCGGTCCCTTCGCTCCGGCTTCCTCGCGCTCGCCGTGCTCCTCGCGATCGCCGGCTGCAGCAGCGGCGCGGCCTCGTCTCGTTCGATCCGACCACGCCGTGCACCGCCGACGGACGCTTCCCGGGCGCCTACCCTGACCTCGAGGCCCAGGTGCCGAAGCTGTACATGAGCGCCGCACCCGAGACGCTCGACTCGGGGCGCAACTGCACACCGACCAACCTGGGCACGCTCGCCGACAAGGGGATCACGATGGTGCGTTTCGCAGGCGGGACGTGGACGTTCGGTGCTGAGCGGGCGGCGGTCCTCGCGCGGTTCACCGCCGACGGCCTCGACGCGACCTCGCTGGCGGACTTCTACGAGGCGAGCGCGAAGGCCGCGGCGCGCACGTCGATCACCAACGAGACGAAACCGACGGTCGCCGGGCGACCCGGCTACCGGCTCGACACCGAGACCGGGGAGCGGACGCAGACGGTCGTGGTCTGGCCGTCGGCCACGGCCGGGACCGTCAACGTCGTGATCACCGACGACCTGCCGGACGCCCGGATCCAGGACGCCATCGACGCGTTCGGTGGCCGCTGATGATCCGCTTCCTGCTCCGTCACGGGGCCGTCCGCGTCGTCGGCGGGCGGCTCGTCCCGGCGCTCATGGTCTGGGACATCGCGGTGCTCGCCAACAAGACGCGACAGATCCCGATCGTCGATCGGGACCTGCGACGCGGCGCGTCGGCCACGCGCAGCGGGCTCGGCTCGGCCGTGCGGCGCGGAGCGCGGAGGCCTCGGCGAACGGACGGTGGTCGCGGACCGTCCATCCGGACGCCTGGATCCGCACGCCTGACCCGGCCGACGCCCCGTGCTAGAGTCGCCGCCATGACCGACCGATCGGCCGACTGGGCCGCTCGTCGACGCGCCTGGGAGACCGAACGCCTCGCGCCCGCGCTCGAGCGGGCCCCCGAGCGCCGGACGCGCATCTCGACGATCTCGGACGCCACCATCGAGCGCCTGTACGGCCCGTGGTCGCTGCCGGAGGCCGACCTGCTCGAGACGGTCGGCTTCCCGGGTGAGCCGCCGTTCACGCGCGGCATCCACCCGACCGGCTATCGCAGCCGTCGCTGGACGATGCGGATGTTCGCCGGGTTCGGTGCCGCGGAGGACACCAACGCCCGGTTCCGCCAGCTGCTCGCGGCCGGCCAGACCGGCCTGTCGATCGCCTACGACATGCCGACGCTGTACGGCTACGACACCGACGACCCCGAGGCCGAGGGCGAGTTCGGGACGTGCGGCGTCGGCGTCTCGAGCCTGGCCGACATGGAGGTCCTGCTCGACGGGCTGCCGCTCGACGCCGTCTCGACGTCGATGACGATCAACTCGCCGGCCGCGCCGATCTGGGCGATGTACATCGTGGCCGCGGAGAAGGCGGGCGTCCCGCGCGACCGGCTCGAGGGGACGACCCAGAACGACATCCTCAAGGAGTTCGTGGCGCAGAAGGAGTTCCTCTTCCCGCCCGAGCCGTCGATGCGCCTGGTGACCGACACGATCGAGTTCGGGACGCGCGAGCTGCCGCGCTGGAACACGGTCTCGATCAGCGGCTACCACATCCGCGAGGCGGGCTCGACCGCGGTCCAGGAGCTGGCGTTCACCATCGCCGACGGGATGGCCTACGTCGAGGCGGCGCTCGCACGCGGCCTCCGGATCGACGACTTCGCGCCGCGGCTCAGCTTCTTCTTCAACAGCCACAGCGACTTCTTCGAGGAGATCGCCAAGTTCCGCGCATCGCGGCGGATCTGGTCGAAGCTGATGACCGAGCGCTACGGCGCCGAGAACGAGCGGTCGGCCTGGATGCGCTTCCACACCCAGACCGCGGGCGTGTCGCTCACCTCGCAGCAGCCGCTCAACAACCTGACCCGGGTGGCCCTGCAGGCGCTCGCCGCGGTCCTCGGCGGCACGCAGTCGCTCCACACCGACGCGTACGACGAGGCGCTCGCCGTCCCGACCGCCGAGGCTGCGATGCTCGCCCTCCGTCAGCAGCAGATCATCGCCGAGGAGAGCGGCGTGGACGCCACGGTCGATCCGCTCGGTGGGTCGTGGTTCGTCGAGGCGCTGACCGACGAGACCGAGGCGGCCGTGTGGCGCTACCTCGACGAGATCGACCGGCGGGGCGGGATGGTCGCAGCCATCACCGAGGGCTATCCGCAGCGCGAGATCGCCGACGCCGCGTACCGATACCAGCGCGAGTTCGATGCCGGGGAGCGGCGGGTGGTCGGCATCAACGCCTACGCGGACGACGCGGAGACGACCACCATCCCGGTGCTGGCCGTGCCGCCCGGGTCGTTCGAGCGGCACATGGAGCGGCTGGCGCGCACGCGGCGCGAGCGCGATGCCGGCGCGGTCGAGGCGGCGCTGCGCGGATTGCGCGAGGCTGCCGGGCGCCCTGGATCGAGCGACACGAACCTGATGCCGCACTTCATCCGCTGCGCCGCGGCGTACGCCACGCTCGGCGAGCAGTGCGGCGTGCTGCGCGAGGTCTTCGGGGAGTACCGCGAGCCGGTCGCCGTCTGAAGGGGAGCCTGATGTATCTCGATGCGCTCGAATTCCTCGAGGAGGAACGTGAGGCCTGGGCACCGTACGAGGCGCTCGACGGTCTGACCGACGACCAGCTGTCAGTCCCGGTCGCCGGCGCGCACGGCTGGTCGGGCCGGATGCTGATCGGCCACCTGGTCGCGTGGCAGGAGCATGCGCTGGTGGTCGCCACCGAGCTGGCGGTCAACGACACCAGCCCCGCGAAGGCGCGGTTGGACGCCGACTGGGCCGTGCGTGGCGATGCCATCAACGACGAGATCGACGCCGCCTGGCTCGCGCTTCCGATGACCGAGGTGCGGGAACGGTTCCGGACCGTGCCCGGCCAGCTGCGCGGGTACCTGACCGTCGTCCCCGAGACCCGCTGGGTCAAGCACCCCGACAACCAGCAGTTCTTCCTCGACGAGACGACCGAGCACTACGAGGAACACCGCGCGGACCTCGAGGCCGTGCTCGCCGCCGCGCGCGGATGAACCTGCGCGATCTGCTCGAGGAGGAGGCCGCCGACCTCCCGGGGACCGAACCGACGACCGGGCCGGACGGCTCGCTGACCTGGGTCCGGACCGGCCGGACCTTCGCAACGGCCTCTGCCGACGGGAGCTCGGCCGAGTTCGCACTCGATCCGGCCGTCGCCGATGCGGCGGCTCGGACGCCGGACGTCACGCCGTCCGAGCGCGGACCCGGCTGGGTGGTCTTCGCCCCGCTCGAGCTCGACGATCACGCGGCCGACCGTGCGGTCGCCTGGCTGGCCTCGGCCCATCGCCGCGCCGAGCCCCGCAACTAGCGCGACCGCCACACCGACGCCGGCCCGGAATCGAAACGACCCCGGTCGGTGACCGGGGTCGTGCTGTCAGTCGCGGGAGGCGTCAGTCGGCGGCGGGCGCCGCGACGTCGATCTTGTCGACCGCGTACTCGGAGAGGTTGAACGTCTGCTCGAGCTGCTCGAGCGGCCGGAAGCCGACCACGCCCTGCGGCTGCGAGCCGGGCTTGAAGAACGCGATGACCGGGATGCTCAGGATGTTGAATGCCTGCGACAGCCCCGGATTGGCATCGACATCGACCTTGACGACATCGACCGCGCCGTCGTACTTGGCCGCCAGCTTCTCCATCTCGGGTGCGACCATCTTGCACGGTCCGCACCACGCCGCCCAGAAGTCGACTACGACCGGGCGCTCCGACTTGAGGACGAGCTCCTCGAAATTCGCGTCGGTCGCGACCCTGATCTCCGCCATCGGGATTCGATGTCCTTTCTTGTGCGCTCTAGCGCGCGATGTCCTGGATGAGACGATACGCCTCGATGACCCGCGGGTCCGCGAGACGGTAGTAGATCGTGGTGCCTTCTCGGCGCGTGGTCACGAGACCGGCGCTCCGCAGCACCGCGAGATGCTGGCTCATGTTGGGGACCTGGCAGCCGACCCGTTCGCTCAGGTCGGTCACCGACAGCTCGCCGATGGCGAGCGATTCGAGGACGCACAGGCGTTTCGGGTCCGACAGCGCTCGACCGACCGCCGCATAACGCGTTCGGTCGATCTCTCCCGAGACCGGCAGGCGATCCAACATCGCCCTAATCATATCGACGCTTGCGCAAACACGCAACTAGTTTGTGTTCGTCCCGACCTCGGCCGGCTCCGCGATCTGGTAGTCGAGCTCGTAGGTCGCGTCGGCGCCCCCTGGCGCTCGGAACGAGCCGCTGCCGCGGATGTCCGCGAGCTCACCCTCGCCGAGACCTTCGAGGACCGCCAGGGTCCCGGCGCTGGCCTTGCCGTCGAACTCGCCGGTCGATTCGACGACGAACGAGCCGGACCGACCGTCGATCGACCCGCTGATCCGCCAGATCCCGACGAAGTGGGCGGTCCCGTCGGCGCGATATGTCATCAGCCACTGGACGTCGCCGGTTCCGCCGATATCGCCGTCGTAGGCCTGGTCGCCGGTCGCCCGAGTGAGCTTCCGGCCGTTCCCCAGCTCCTGGTAGGTCTCGTCCTTCATGTTCGAGACATGGAATGTCCCGCTCGCGTGCTGCATCGATCCGCCTCCTGCACAGGTCGTCAGCGTAGCGCCGAACGCGTGTCATGCCGCTTGCCGAGATGCGGGTCCGACCTTGCAGCCGTGTGATGTCTGGCCCCTGGTGCGTGCGATACTCGCCGGCATGTCCGACCCCGACACGCACGACGTCACGCTGCGTGATCTCGAAGACGCGCGTGCTCGGCTCGCCGGGATCGTCCATCGCACGCCGCTGCTCTCGTCGGTCACCGCAGGGACGTGGACGACCGCGGCGACCGGCGTCCGCCTTGGCGACGATCGCCTGTACGTCAAGGCCGAGCACCTCCAGAAGACCGGCTCGTTCAAGGCGCGCGGCATGACCAACCGGATCGCGACGCTGAGCCCCGAGGCGGCGGCCCGTGGCGCGATCACCCTGTCGGCCGGCAATGCGGGCCAGGCGTACGCGTGGGCCGGCCGAACGGCCGGCGTGCCGATGACCGTCGTGATGCCGACCGGCGCGGTCCGCTCCAAGGTCGACGCCTGCCTGGGCTACGGGGCGCGGGTCGTGCTCCACGGCGCCCACGTCGGCGAGACCCTGGCAGAGCTGGAACGGATCCGCGATGCCGAGGGCCTCGTGCTGTGCCATCCGTTCGACGATCCCGAGGTCATCGCCGGACATGCGTCGGCGGGCTTCGAGATGATCGAGGACCTGCCTGACCTCGATGTCGCGGTCGTCGGGGTCGGCGGCGGCGGGCTCATCTCCGGTATCGCCGCCGCCCTGAAGATGCGGCGGCCGGGGATCCGCGTCTACGGCGTCGAGCCGGAGCTGTCGAACGCGATGACGCTCGCGCTCGCCGCGAACGCCGTCGTGCCGATCCAACCGCGGAGCGTCGCCGACGGCCTCGGCGCGCCCGTTCGCCGGTCTCTGGACGATCGCGATGTGCCGGCGCTACGTCGACGACATCGTCCTGCTCGACGACCCGACGATCCAGGCCGGGATGCGCTTCGCCGCTGAGCGGATGAAGCAGGTGCTCGAGCCGGCGGGTGCCGCCGCCCTGGCCGCGGTCCTTGCCGGGCGGATCCCGATCCGGGACGGCGAGAGGGTCGCCGTGGTCGCTTCGGGCGGGAACGTGGACGTCGGCCGGGTCGGAGCGCTGCTCGACGGAGCGGCACGACTGCCCGGGGCGGAGGCGTGACGGAGACGTCAGAACCGGGCGACGAGGCATCGACGCCGACCGAGCCACCACCGTCGGCGGAGCTTCCGTCGGCGCTCGAGCCGCCGGCGCCGACCGAGCCGCCACCGCCGGGCGAGCCCGCGACACCCCCCGTCCCGGCCGTCGAGTCGACTCGCCGGTTGCTCGGCGCGAGCTTCGACCTCCTGTCGCAGGCGTCGGACGACATGCGCCGCGCCTCGTTCTACATCGGTGCGATCACCCTGGTCACCCTCGGGCCGTTCGCCCTGGCGGCGTGGGCGACCGAGGTCGTGTCCATCCACCGGACCGAGCGTGACATGGCATCGATCCTGGTCCACGGTGCCGCCGGTTGGTACGGGCTCCTCGGCACGGTCGCCGGTCTCGGCCTCGTCGTCGCCGCGGTCGAGAGCCGCGCGATGGCGGCGGCGATCCTCGGTGGCCACTACGCCGGCCGGCCGGTTGAGGTCCGATCGGCACTCGCCCGATCGAGGATGGTGTTCTGGCGCGTGGTCGCGGTGTCGCTGATCGTCGGCGTCCCGGTGCTCATCGTGCAGCAGGCGATCGGCCTCGCGTTCGTGGCCGTCCTCGGCCCGGAGACCGACGTGTCGATCGTGGCCTCGACGTTGGCCGCGGGTCTCGTCGGCGCGCCGCTGGCCTACCTCCTGACCGGCGTGGTCCTCGGTGACGTCGCCCCGGTCGAGGCCACCCGCCGATCGTTTCGCGTCTTCCGGGCACGGAAGGTGGCGGCCGCCCTCGTGGCCGTGTTCGAGACGATCGCCGTCCTGCTCGTCTCGCTCGGGCTCGGAGCCGGTCTCGATGTCGCTCTGAGGGTCTTCGGGGCGCTCGGTCTCGGTCCCGAATCCGGGCCGGCCGGCCTCGCCCTCGTGACGATGGGCGTCGTTGCCGCCGTCTTCGCGCTGGGGACGCTGATCTACACCGCCCTCGCCATCTCGATCGCGCCACAGGTCGTGATGTTCGTGGGCCTGACCCACGCCACGTTCGGCCTCGATCACGTGCGGCCGGGTGGCGACCGCGATCCCGCGATCCGTCGGCCCGGAGCGCGCCGTTTCCGCTGGCTGACGATCCCCGTGCTCATCGGGCTCGTCATCGGTGTCGTCGCGCTGGCCGGATTCCTTGCCAGCTTTGCCGGCTGAGCGTCAGTCGATCCCGAGGGCCTCGAGCCGGTCGTCGTCGATCCCGAGGTGATGCGCAAGCTCGTGGACGACCGTGACCCAGACCTCGTCGGCCAGGTCGTCAGGGTCGGCGAAGTCCTCTTCGAGTGGCAGCCGGAAGAGGATGATGCGGTTCGCCACAGGCGCCGAATCGGCCCCCCACTCGGTGCGCGGGACGCCTTCGTACAGGCCGTAGAGCGAATCGTCCGGCTCGAGCTCGTTCTCGCGCCGCTGATCCTCGCTCGGCTCGTCGTCGATGACGATGGCGACCTCGTCGAGGGCGCTGGCGAATGGCTCGGGGATCGCGTCGAGCGCCCAGCCGACCAGCTCCTCGAACGGCCGGTGCCGGGAGCGCGGGCGCTGGCGGCGTGACCCGCGGCGGTGCTTGACCATCGTCCCCGTATCCTAGGGGCGATGGAGCCCGTCCCAGCGCCGGATCCCGTGGCCGAGCCCGACGGCTTCGTGGTCGTCGTCGACCCGGGCGATCGGATCCATTTCCTCGACTGGGGAGGCGAGGGGAGCCCCGCAGGCGACGGCGCTCCCGGTGTGCTCCTCATCCATGGGCTGTCGAACACCGCCTGGTCGTGGACGCCCGTGGCGCGCCGACTGCGCGCGGTGCGGCACGTCGTGGCGATGGATCTGCGCGGCCATGGGCTGTCAGACGCTCCGACGGAAGGCTACGACCCGGAGTCGTTCGCGAGCGACGTCCTCGCCGTCGCCGAGGGGTCGGGCTTGCTCGCCGAGGCGGACGACCGGATCGTCCTCGCCGGCCACGGGTTCGGAGCGATCGTCGCTGCCTGGGCGGCGGCCGACATCGGCGTGCGGTGCGCCGGACTCGTCCTCGTAGACGGCGGTTGGGAGTCCATCGAGGCGTCCAGCGGGATGGACGTCGAGGAGTTCCTGCGTGGGCTCGACGAGCCGCCCGAGGTGATGCGCTCGATGGCCGCGTTCCTGGCCGATCGAGCGGCCTTCGACCCGGCGACCTGGGACGCCGACCAGGAGCGGGCCGCCCGAGCCACCGTCGTCGAGACGCACGCCGGCAAGGTCGTCCCCTCGACGCGCCCGCACGCCGCCGAGGCGAGTGTCCGCGCGATGTTCCGATACGACCCGCTCGAGGTGCTGGCAGCGGTCGATGCGCCCGTCACCGCCCTCATCGCCGCCGATGACGAGGAAGGGTCGCGCGCCAAGGCGCTGGCTGCGGCCTCGTCCACCCGGGCGGCCGCGGGCCGAGGCCGGATCCGTGCCGCGTCCTATCCTCACGACGGCCACAACCTGATGCGCTACCGTCCGGATGCGGTCAGCGCGGCGATCCTGTCGGTCGCCGGCGAGGCCGAACGATAGGGGCTCGACAACGGATGCAGGTCGTCTATTCGCCCGCGCACCTCGCGCACGACATCACGACCGAGACGTTCATGGGCCTGCCGGTCCCGGCCAACGAGGTCGCCGAGCGAGCCGAGCTCATCCGCGCGGCGCTCGAGGCAGATGGCGGGTTCAGCCTGGGAGCGCCGACCGAACATGGCGAGGCGCCGATCACTGCGGTCCACGACCCGGGCCTGGTGCGCTTCCTCGAGGTCGCCTGGTCCGAGCTGGAACGGCAGCGGATCGATCGGCCGTTCCTGAGCGCCGACACATACCCGAACCGGGCCATGTTCGAGGGGATGTCCGAGGCCGCCGTCGAGGCGCTCGCGCGCGAGCCGATCAACGTCGGCGGGCGCGCCGGCTTCTGGGGCCTCGATTCGGCGGCGCCCCTCGTCGCCGGCACGTACGTCGCGGCCCGGGCGGCGGTCGACGTCGCGCTGACGACCGTGGACCTCGTGCTCGGCGGCGAGCGCGCCGCCTACGGCCTGTGCCGGCCGCCCGGCCATCACGCGGCACGCTCGATGTATGGCGGCTACTGCTTCTTCAACAACGCCGCGATCGCCACCGAAGCGATCGTTCGGACGACCGGCGAGCGGGTCGCGATCCTCGACCTCGACTACCACCACGGCAACGGCTCACAGCAGATCTTCTGGCAGCGCGGCGACGTCCGCTACGTCTCGCTCCACGCCGATCCGGACCACGACTACCCGTATTTCCTCGGGCGTGCCGACGAGACGGGCGAGGGCGACGGGGCAGGGGAGAACCTCAACCTGCCGCTGCCGCCCGGCACCACCGACGACGCGTACCTCGCCGCGCTGGACCGCGCACTCGAGGCGATCGCGGCCGTGCCGGGCTCCGTGGTCGTGGTCTCGCTCGGGTTCGACACATACCGCGACGATCCGATCGGGACGTTCGCGCTCACGACCGCCGTCTACCACGAGGTCGGCCGGCGCGTGGCGTCGCTCGGCCGGCGGCTGGTGGTCCTCCAGGAGGGCGGCTACCACCGGCCGACGCTTGGCGCGAACACCAGGGCGTGGCTGCGCGGGGCGGACGGGCGGTCGTTCGAACCGGGATGACCCGGCGGACCAGGCTGGACGACGCGGGTCTGGCCGCCGGCGTGGCCATCCTCGCCGCCCGCGACGCAGACCTGGCCGGCATCGTCGCCCGCCACGGTCCGCCGCCGCTGTGGGACCGTGCCCCTGGCTTCGCGACGCTGGTCCACATCGTCCTCGAGCAGCAGGTCTCGCTGGCCTCCGCCCAGGCCGCGTTCGACCGGTTGCGGGCGGCCGCCGACCCGCTGACGCCGGATCGCTTCCTCGAGCTGTCGGACGCCGAGCTGCTGGCCATCGGGTTCAGCCGCCAGAAGGCACGCTACGGCCGGGCGCTGGCGACCGCGGTGGCGGAAGGCTCTCTCGATCTCGACGGGCTCGACAGCCTCGATGACGATGCCGTCCACGGCTCGCTCCAGGCGATCCCCGGGATCGGCCCGTGGACCTCGACGATCTACCTGTTGATGGTCCTCGGGCGGCCAGACGTGTGGCCGGTCGGCGACATCGCGCTGGCCGAATCGGTCGGCCAGGTCAAGGGCCTCGGCCGTCGTCCGGACGCAGCCGAGATGGCGCGGCTCGGCGAGGCATGGCAGCCGTGGCGCTCTGTCGCGGCACGCCTGTTCTGGCACGACTACCTCGCCCGCCGCGGCCGGTCCGGCTGACCGATCCGGGCGAGCGGTCGCAGCCGAGGGGCCGTCCGACGTACCATCGCCGCCTGCATTGGAGTCCGATCGCGTGTCGAGCCCGCCCGAGCTGCCCAGCCACATCCGCCGGATCGTCGACGAGATCGAGACCGAGATCGGCGAGGAGCCGGGCTACGCCGAGTCGCTGATCGAGGGCGCCGGCGCGTACGGCACGGACGGCGAGGGCGGACACGACAACGGGCGCGTCGAGGACGCCGTCCGTCAGATCCTCCTCGAGATCGGCGAGGCTCCCGATCGCCAGGGCCTCGTCGGCACCCCGGAGCGCGTCCACCGGATGTACACGGAGCTGACCGCCGGCTACCACGTCGATCCCGACCGGCTGATCAACGGCGCGATCTTCGACATCGCCTACAGCGAGATGGTGGTCGTCAAGGACATCCCGTTCTACTCGCTGTGCGAGCACCACCTCCTGCCGTTCTTCGGCACAGCGGCCGTCGCCTACATCCCGCGCGGCCGCGTGATCGGGCTGTCGAAGATCCCG
Source organism: uncultured Chloroflexia bacterium (assembly GCA_963813225.1). Taxonomy (GTDB): domain Bacteria; phylum Chloroflexota; class Limnocylindria; order Limnocylindrales; family CSP1-4; genus SPCO01. Next base: position 1,614,275 of record CAWEYB010000001.1, read on the forward strand.
CGCGTCGTGGAGATGTACGCCCGTCGCCTGCAGATCCAGGAGCGGCTGACCCAGCAGATCGCCGAGTTCCTCCAGGAGCGCGCTCGCGCCGCAGGGCGTGGGCGTCGTCATCGAGGCGACCCACCTGTGCGCGGTGATGCGAGGCGTGCGCAAGCCCGGGACGATCATGACTACCTCGCACGTCCTCGGGCTGTTCCGGACGCGCGACCGGACGCGCGCCGAGTTCTTCGCCCATCTCGATCGCCCGGCGCCGGACCGCTGACGGTGGATCTCGGCCTGCGCGACAAGGTCGTGCTCATCACCGGCGCCGGTGGTGGGAGCGGCCCGACCGTCGCGCGAGCGTTCGCCGACGAAGGCGCGATCGTGGCGTTGCATCATCGGAGCAGGACCGGCAGTGCCGCCCGGGCCGAGGCGGCGGCCGGGGACATCGTGGCCGCCGGCGGGCGGGCGCTCGCGGTGAACGCGGATCTCGATTCCACCGACGCAGATCGGCTCGATGTTCGAACGCGTCGCGAACGAGGTCGGACCCGTCGCCGTGCTGGTCACGGCGACGTCGGCCTACCGATCGGAGCGGTTCGCGCAGATCGCCGACGCGTCGTGGTCGGCGGTCGTGGACGACCTGTTCGGCGCGACGTTCCGGACGTGCCGGGCGGCCGTACCCGGGATGCAGGCGGCCGGCTGGGGACGGATCGTCAACGTCGCCGCACGGTCAGGGCTGGTCGGGACCGCTCGGGCCACCCACTACGCCGCCGCGAAGGCGGCCATCATCGGGCTGATCGGCGTCGCTGGCCAAGGAGCTCGGACCGGACGGGATCCTCGTCAACGCGGTCGCGCCGACCCAGATCCTGACGGTCAAGGACGGCGTCCCGTCGATCCCCGACGAGCGTGCGGCCGAGATGGCCAAGACGATCCCGCTGCGCCGGCTGGCAACGCCAGAGGACCTCGCCGCGCTCGTGGTGTGGCTCGGCTCCGACGCCAACACGATACGTGACCGGCGAGACGATCTCGCTGACCGGCGGCGACCAGAAGTGATACGAGGGAGGGACTGACATGGCGGCTGACCAGCAGTTGGTGCTGTCGATCTTCGAGGACGAGGCGGCCGCGGATTCGGCCGCCGAGTCGCTCAAGAACTGGAACGGCTACAGCTTCGAGATGAAGATGGGCCCGATCGGGGTCCTCGTCCTCGACGAGAAGGGCCAGATCAAGGAGCACAAGCTCGGCCCGCGGAGCACCGGCAAGGGGGCCGGGATCGGACTCGTCCTTGCGGTCATCGCGCCACCGACCCTGCTCGTCGGGCTGGTCGGCGGAGGCGCCGTCGGTCACTTCCGCCACAAGGGACTCGGGCTCGACCAGGCCGACCGCGATCGGATCGTGGCCGAGCTCGCCGGCGGCAAGGCCGCGGTCGGGGTCATGGCGCTGCCGCAGCAGGCCCAGGTCATCTCGGAGACGCTGGCCGATCTCGGCGGTACGCCGGAGGTCTACGACGTCTCCGACGACGCGCTCGCGGCGGTCGCGAACGCAGCGCCGGCCGACGCGGAGGGCGGTGAGAGCACGGGAACGGCCCCGACCGCCTGACCGTCAGTCGCGGCGCTCGACGATGTCGATCGATTTCGAGCCGCCGACGACCTCGATGCTCAAACGGTCGCTCGCGCTGGACCAGCCGCGCGATTCGACGGCGACGTCGCCGCCCTTCTTGCCCTGGGCGCGTGCCGTCGAGACTGACCGAGGTCGGCGCCGCCCTGGATCCGAAGGCGCACCGGCGTGCCCGCCGGGCGTTCGAGGCGGATCGCCCGCGTCCCGCCGACGAACCGGACCGCCACATCGCCGACCGGGCGCCCGAATTCGACCTGGATCCGATCGCTTCCGCCGGTCAGCTCGAAACGGCGGATGTTCACCTCGCGCAGGTCGGCCTCGACCCGGTTGACCCCGCCGACGATATCGACCGTCCAGGGGATCGCTGTGTTGAGCGCGATCGTCGCGATCCGCTTGCGCCAGTCGAACGGCACGCCGCGGTACTGGACGAGCACGCGACCGTCGCGCACCCGGACCTGCGGGGTCGCGCCGTCGAACCGCGCCCGGTAGAGATCGGTCGCCGAGCGGCCCGGCCGGAGCCTGAGGTCCTGGGCGCCCGATCGGAACGTGAGGCGGGCGGCGGTCAGACCGCCGAGCGGAGCGGCATGCTCGGCCGGGCCGGTCGGCTCGGAGGGGTCGCCCTCGGGTGACGTCCGCAGGCGCGCGGCCTCGGTCTGGGTGAGGTCGGCCATCCGCGACAGGAAGTCGTTGATCAGCGCCAGCTGCTCGGGGGAGTAGCGGCCGACCTCCTCGGCACTGGCGCGCTCGAGCGACTCGAGCAGCGACTGGACCGTCGCCACCCGTTCGGGCACGACCTCGACGACGACCCGGCGGCGATCGGCCGGGTCGGTCGTCCGGCGGACGTAGCCGGCCTGCTCGAGCCGATCGATGACGCGGGTGACCGCGCCCGTGGTCATGCCCATGACCTCGGACAGCTTGCCGGCGGTCGCGGCGCCGGTGTCGATCAGCAGCTCGAGCGCATCGATGTCCGATTCGCTCAAGCCGAGCCGGATCGCGACCGACTGCCCGAAGATCGAACCCTGGAAATTGACGCGCCGCAGGGCGCGTACCACGCCCTCGACACCCTGTCGTCGTTCCATGCTTGACAAATGCTCCTCATCCGGTAACTATCTGCGCTGTGCAGATAATGACCCGGAATGCTGGATGGCGCAAGTGACCGCCAGAGCATAGGGCATGGCAGGAGGCACGAGATGACCAGACCGATCGGATCCGGCGGGCCGATGATCGAGACGAAGGACCTGCGCCGGACCTTCAAGGCTCGGAAGGCGACCGTCGAGGCGGTCCGCGGCGTCGACCTCACCGTCGAGGCGGGGGAGATCTTCGGCTTCCTCGGCCCGAACGGTGCCGGCAAGACGACGACGTTGCGGATGCTCGCCACGCTGCTCAAGCCGACCGGCGGCAGCGCGACGGTCGCGGGCGTCGACCTCGCCCGCGATCCGCAGGAGGTCCGCCGCCGCATCGGCTACGTGCCGCAGGGCGGTTCGACGGACCCGGCCGAGACCGGTCGCGGCGAGCTCGTGATCCAGGGCCGGCTGTACGGCCTCGACAAGGCCGCGGCCGTGCGCCGCGCGAACGAGGTGCTCGAGGCGCTCGAGCTGACCGCCGCCGCCGACCGCCCGACCCAGCACCTATTCCGGCGGCATGCGCCGCCGCCTCGACGTCGGGCTCGGCATCGTCCACCGCCCGCGCGTCCTGTTCCTCGACGAGCCGACGACCGGGCTGGACCCGCAGGCCCGCGCCCGCATGTGGGACGAGATCCGCAAGCTGCGCGAGCTCGGGACCACGGTCTTCCTGACCACCCACTACCTCGAGGAGGCGGATGCGCTGGCCGACCGCCTGGCGATCATCGACCACGGCCAGATCGTGGCCGAGGGCACCGCGCGACGAGCTCAAGCGCCAGGTCGCCGGCGACGTCATCACCCTCGGCATCGACGGCGACCACGAGCGCGTCCTCGCTCTCGTCCGCGCCGAGCCGTTCGTCCGCGAGGCCTCGGTCGAGGACGAGCTCATCCGCCTCTACGTCGACCAGGGCGACAGCGCCGTCCCGCAGCTCATCCGGCTCCTCGATGGAGCCGACCTTCGCGCCCAGACGTTGACGCTCGCCCGGCCGAGCCTCGACGACGTCTTCCTTCGCCAGACCGGCCGATCACTTCGAGAGGAGCCCGCGGCATGACCGCCACCACCGCCATCACGACCACCCAGCCCACCACCACGACGAGGAACCCCGCCGTGCAACTCGTGCGCGACACCTGGCTCATCTTCCATCGGTCTCTCTGGCTGACGATCCGGCAGCCCACCTGGATCGTCTTCGGGATGATGCTGCCGCTGCTCTACCTGTTCCTGTTCGGGCCGCTCCTCGAGGGCGCCACGCAGGCGGCCGGGACCGGCACGAACGCGTTCAACTGGTTCGTCCCCGGCCTGCTCATCCAGATCGCCATCTTCGGGACCGCGTTCGTCGGCTTCGGGCTCATCGCCGAGCTGCGCAGCGGCGTGATCGAGCGGATGCGCGTCACGCCGATGAGCCGCGGGGCGATGCTCCTCGGCCGGTCGCTGCGCGACGTCGTCATCCTGATGTTCCAGGCGATCCTGCTGATCGTCCTCGCGATCCCGCTCGGGCTCAAGGTGGACCTGCCCGGCATCGCCGTGGTGCTCGGCCTGCTCGTGCTGATCGGGCTTGCTGTGGCTCCGCTGTCGTACGCGGCGGCGCTGATCCTCAAGAGCGAGGACGCCTTCGCCCCGCTCGTCCAGGGCATCGCGATGCCGCTGCTGCTTCTGTCGGGGATCCTGCTGCCGATGGCGCTCGCGCCGGCGTGGCTCCAGACCCTGAGCTCGCTCAACCCGTTCACGCACACCGTGGACGCGGCGAGGGCCCTGTTCAACGGCCAGTGGGGCGATCCGGAGATCGCGATCGGCGTGGCCATCACGGCGGTCATGGCCGTCATCTCGGTGTGGATCGCGGCCCGGACGTTCAGCCGCGCCAACGCATAGCGTTCGTGGCCTCGGACGAGGCCTGCCAGCCCGGCCCGAGGCGCGTCAGCGAAACGTCTGGCGCGCCTCGCCGGGTTTGTACGGCCGCACTCCGAACGCGGACCAGGTGTCGTCGATCGAGACCAGGCACAGCCACATCAGGTCCGACCCCTCGAGCGGCTCCCAGCCCTTGTCGCGGGTCAGGTCCGTCTGCATCTTCGATGAGCCCTTCGGGTAGGAGATCCAGGCGAGACCCGTCGGGCTGAGGGTCGCCTTGAGCGGCTCGACGATGTCGGCAAGCTCGGCCGACGTGCGGACGAAGACCTGGATCCAGTCCCGGAGCCCGTCGAAGGTCGTCACGACGCTGACACCGTCCGGCGGACCGAGGCGCTCGAGATAGCCCGTCGGCGCGCCGACGACGGCTGCGCGCAGCCCGGACTTCAGCTTCAGCTTCTTCGCCAACGGCGTGATCGCAGTGTCCATGGCGGCCATCGTGCCACGCTCGGTCAACGACCGGCGAGACCGCGCAGGAAGTCGTTGATCGGGCCGGCCACCAGCGCGAGGATGACGAACGCGGCGAATGCGACGAGATAGACCAGCAGCGCCACGGCGACGACGAGGAGGACCGCCAGGAGAGCGATCAGCGGGACGAGGATCAGGACCAGAACGAAGATCGCGAGCCGGTGATGGACGGGGCGTCCGGCGGGATCGAGGAGGCGGATCGAGCTCCGGGGGGACGGAGTGTCAGCCCCCATGGCGCGCAGGCGCTCCAGGCGTTTCGCGGTCGATGGCGCGAGCGAGACGACGAGCCCGGTGTCGGAGAGTCGCGGCATCCGGCCGGCCGGCGTCTTGCCGCCGCCCGCACCGTCCACTACCAGCAGCAGCTCGAGCCAGGCCGTGCCGGGGACGCCGTCGCCGCCGTTGCCGAGCTCTCCGAGGCCACGAGCGAGACCGTCCGCGTCGCGCGTGAGGTCCACCGCCGTCGCGTCGGCGAGGTACGCCCTCGCGCGCCAGGCGAAGGTCAGCAGCGGTCCGCTCAGGAACAGGTTGATGAGCGAGACGCCCACCGTGATGAACCCGCCCATCGTGATCAAGGTCAGACAGCCGTTGGCCGTCGTGTCGGTGTGTCGTCGTCGGCAGGCAGACCGAGCAGGGCGGCGACCCCCGCCGCGGCCGTCTGCGGGTCTGCACTGCGGCCCACGAGCGCCCGAACCGCCGCTCGCCAGCGCGCTCGTGCGCTCGCGCTGACGAACCCGGAGAGCGTGGTCGTCAGCAGGCCGTAGGTGACGTAGACGGCGGCGATGTCGACGGCCAGACGGAGGTCGCCGTCCACGGCCGACGCGATGAGCCGCGCGACCACGCCCTGCGTCTCTTCGCGGTCGAGCGCGTCGACCAGGCTCCGACCGACCAGGACGGTGGCGTGGTGTGCATCGCGCCCGAAGACGAGCGCGTTGGGCGGTCCGTCGTCGTAGAGCAGGAGACGCGGCGGCTCGATCCCCGCGGCCACCGCGAGCTCGTTGACGATGTCGCTGAGCTGGACCTCGGCGGGGTCGTCGGTCCGTGCGGGTCGGGCACCCATCCCGAGTGCGATCCCGTCGCCGCCGATCCGACGCAGTCGCCAGGCGACCGCGAGGTAGGCGACGACGAGCAGCACGATCCCGGGGATCACCCAGACGACCGCGATCCAGGCGAGGGCCTCGATCGTTCCCGGGTCGCCGTCGATGAGCCGGTCGAGGAGGCCCCACACGGCGCCGCCGACGTCGGGCGCCGGCACGATGAGGTTGATCAGGTCGGTCACGATGATGCCGAGCGCGAGCAGGACGGGCGACAGGTAGACGCCGAGCGGGATGCCCATCGCGGCGGCGGCGAGCGTGGCCGGGATCGCACGGAGCCGGGCCGACCGCCGGTGCCGGCGCTGGGCGTGATAGAAGGTCTCGCGTTCGGCGACCGCCGTCATCCGCACAGTATCGGGGGAGCGCCGTGCGCTACGATCGGCGCCATGACCGATCGGCCGATCAAGGTGCTCATCGCCAAGCCGGGCCTCGACGGCCACGACCGGGGCGCGAAGGTGCTCGCGCGCGGCCTCCGCGATGAGGGTTTCGAGGTCGTCTACACCGGGCTCCGCCAGACGCCCGAGATGATCGCCACGGCCGCCCTGCAGGAGGACGTCGACGTCGTCGGTCTGTCGATCCTGTCGGGCGCGCACATGACGCTCGTGCCGCGGGTGACCAAGCTGCTGTCGGAGCGCGGGATGGGCGACGTCCTCGTGACCGTCGGCGGGATCATCCCGGACGACGACGTCCCGGCGCTCCGCGAGGCCGGCGTGGCCGAGATCTTCGGGCCGGGCACGACGATCGCCCAGGTCGCCGACTACCTGCGGGCGAACGCGCGACCGCGCGACTAGCGTGGTGGGCGATCCGGCCACGCGCCGGGCGGCCGAGCTGTCGGACGCCGCGGTCGCGGGCGACCGGCTGGCGCTGGCGCGGCTGCTGACCGCGGTCGAGAACCGCACGCCGGTCGCGGAGGCCGCCCTCCGTCGGCTCTACCCGATGGCCGGGCACGCGCATCTCGTCGGCATCACCGGGCCGCCCGGGTCCGGGCAAGTCCACGCTCGTCGCGGCATTGATCGGCGAGGTCCGGCAGGTCGGTCGGAGCGTGGCGGTCATCGCCGTCGACCCGTCGAGCCCGATCACCGGCGGTGCGCTGCTCGGCGACCGCGTCCGGATGCAGGCCTATGCCGGCGACGACGGCGTGTTCATCCGCTCGATGGCGTCGCGCGGGCACGCCGGCGGGCTGGCGGCCACGTCGACGGCGGCCGCGGCCGTGCTCGACGCCGCGGGCTTCGACCTGATCCTGATCGAGACCGTGGGGACGGGCCAGAGCGAGGTCGAGGTGGCGGCCGCGGCGGACACGACGGTCGTCCTCGAGGCGCCCGAGATGGGCGACGAGGTCCAGGCGATCAAGGCCGGGCTGCTCGAGGTCGCCGACCTCGTCGTCGTCAACAAGGGCGACAAGCCGGGGGCGCAACGGACCGCGGCGCAGCTGCGCGCGATGCTCGTGGCGACCGCGCCACGCGGCGGCTCCGCGGATGCCGGCCACGGCCGAAGCGTCCGGACGTGCTGATCACCACGGCCGCCACCGGGAGCGGGTGTTCCCGAGCTGCTCGCGGCGCTCGACCGTCACCGGGCGGCGTGGTCGGGAAGGGGAGTCGTCGGCCGCCCGCCTGGCCCGCGCCGAGGCACAGGTCTTCGCGATCGTCGCGGAACGGATGCGCGCCCGGTCGATGGATCCCGCCCACGCGCGAGACACGGCCGCGGTCCTCGGCGAGGTCGCCGCGCACCGCCTCGATCCCTACGCGGCCGCCGACCGGTTGCTCGCCGAGGACGACTGAACGACCGCACGGACCCGCGAGGCCCGCGTACCATCCGAGCCATGGCGACCGAGATCCAGCGGGTGTTCGTGGCGGGCGCCGGGCTGATGGGTCATGGCATCGCCCAGGTCCACGCCGCCGTCGGCCTGCCGGTCACGTTGTACGAGCCCGAGCTCGCGCGCGCCCAGGCAGGCCGCGACCGGATCGCCGGCAACCTTGACCGATCGGTCGCCAAGGGCCGGCTCACCCAGGACGAGCGCGACGCCACGCTCGCGCGTATCGAGCCCACCGCGGACCTCGGTCGCGCGACCGACGCCGACATCGTCATCGAGGCCGTGTTCGAGGACCTCAAGGTCAAGCAGGGCCTCTGGCACGACATCGACGCCATCGCCCCGCGGGCCGCGATCTTCGCCAGCAACACGTCGTCGATCGCGATCCATCGTCTGTCCGAGGCTGTCGACCCATGACCGCCGAGCGCAGTTCGTCGGCATGCACTTCTTCAGCCCCGTGCCGGTGATGCCGCTCATCGAGCTGATCCGCGGCCGCGACACCGACGACGCGACCGAGACCGCGATCCGCGACCTCGGGGAGCGGCTCGGCAAGCAGGTCATCGTGTCGGCCGACCGCCCCGGGTTCATCGTCAACCGGATCCTGATGCCGTTCCTGGCGGAGTCGATGCGCGCCTACGAGGAGGGCCTCGGCACCGCCGACGATATCGACACCGGCGCGCGCATCGGCCTCAACCACCCGATGGGCCCGCTCGAGCTGGCCGACTTCATCGGCCTCGACGTCTGCCTCGGCGTGATGCGCGTCCTCGACGATGGGCTCGGCGGCGATCGGTTCCGCCCGCCGAAGGTCCTGATGGAGCTGGTCGAGGCCGGCCATCTCGGCCAGAAGACCGGGCAGGGCTTTCACACCTACCCGCGCGAGCCAACGCAAGACGTGACAGGCCCGCTGACCGACGAGGAACGGCTCCTCCAGGCGACGGCCCGCGAGTTCGCGACGCGCGAGCTTGCTCCGACCGCCATCGAGCGCGACGAGACGGAACGCTACGACCGCGCGCTCTTCGCCAAGATGGGCGAGCTGGGGCTGACGGCGGCGCCGCTCCCCGAGTCCGTCGGCGGTACGGGCTTCTCCTACCTCGGCTGGACGCTGGTGATGGAGGAGCTCGGGGCGGCCGACATGTCGATGGCGGTCTCGCTGTCGGTCCACATCCTGTCGCAGTACCCGGTCGTCACCTGGGGCAACGACGAGCAGAAGGCGCGCTGGCTGCCGGCGATGCTGAGCGGCGAGGCGCTCGGCGCCTTCGGGCTGACCGAGCCGCATGCGGGCAGCGACGCGGCGGCCATCCGAACGCGCGCCGAGCGCGTCGGCCCCGCCGATGCCCCGACCGCCTACCGCCTCACCGGGACCAAGATCTGGATCTCGAACGCGCCCGAGGCCGATCGCTATCTCGTCTTCGCCACGCTCGACCCCGCCGCCGGCGCCAAGGCGATCACCGCCTTCCTGGTCGAGAAGGGGACGCCCGGCTTCCGGTTCGGCGCGCACGAGAAGAAGATGGGGATCCGCGCCTGCCCGGCGGCCGAGCTCATCTTCGATGGCGCCGAGGTGCCAGTCGCGAACCGGCTCGGCGCCGAAGGCGAGGGCTACAAGATCGCCCTCTCGGCGCTGGCGGAGGGCCGGATCTCGATCGCGGCGGCGTGCGTGGGGATCGCCCGCGCCGGCCTGGACGCGGCGGCAGCCTACGTCGTGCAACGCAGGGCCTTCGGCGCCCCGCTCGCCGAGCAGCAGGGGCTCCGGTTCATGCTCGCCGAGATGGCCCGCGAGGTCGCGGCGGCGCGGGCCGTGACCCACGAGGCGGCCAGGGCGAAGGACCGCGGCGAACCCCTGGCCGAGGTCTCGTCGATCGCCAAGTGGACCGCGTCCGACGCCGCCATGAAGGTCGCCACGGATGCCGTCCAGCTGTTCGGTGCCAGCGGCTACTCGCGCGAGACCGGCATCGAGCGCCTGATGCGCGACGCCAAGGGCGCCCAGATCTACGAGGGCACGAACCAGATCCATCGGCTGATCGTGGCCGACGGGCTGCTGCGGTCGGCCGGTGTAGATTCGGGGACATGACCCAGCCCAGCACCGGCCCCGATGGCCACGTCTACATCGTCAGCGCGGCGCGAACGCCGATCGGCAAGTTCGGTGGCGCGCTGAGCGCGGTTCCCGCGGTCGAGCTCGGCGGGGTCGCCATCCGCGCCGCCGTCGAGCGCGCCGGGCTCGACCCTGCGACCGCCCGGATCGACGACGTACTGATGGGCCAGGTCCTGCAGGGCGGCGTCGGCCAGGCGCCGGCTCGCCAGGCGACGCTGCGGGCCGGGCTCCCGGACACGACCTCGGCGACGACCATCAACCGGGTCTGTGGCTCGGGTCTCAAGGCGATCATGCTGGCCGCGGCCGAGATCAAGGCGGGTGATGCCGAGGTCGTCGTCGCCGGCGGCATGGAATCGATGAACGGCGCGCCGTACCTCCTGCCGAACGCGCGCTTCGGCTACCGCCTCGGCGACGGGGCGCTCATCGACGCGACCGTCCACGACGGCCTGTGGTGCGCCATCGAGGACTGCCACATGGGCACCCACGCCGAGCGCGTCGCGATCAAGGACCACGTGACGCGCGACGGACCAGGACGCGTTCGCGCTCGCCAGCCACCAGAAGGCGATCGCCGCCATCGACGCCGGGCGGTTCGACGCCGAGATGGCGCCGGTGACCGTCCGCGACGCCAAGGGCCGCGAGACGGTCGTCAGCGTGGACGAGGGTCCGCGCCGCGACTCGACGCCCGAGGCGCTGGCGCGGCTCAAGCCCGCGTTCGACCTGCCCGACGGCGAGGACCGGGGCGATGCCACGGTGGGCACGGTCACTGCCGGAAACGCCCCCGGCATCACCGATGGCGCGGCGGCCACCGTCGTCGCCTCCGAGCGCGCGGTCGAGCGGCTCGGCCTGACGCCGCTGGCTCGGATCGTCGGCTACGCGCAGGCCGAGGTCGCGCCCAAGTGGCTGTTCCTCGCTCCGGTCGAGGGTGTCCGGCGCCTGCTCGACCGGATCGAGATGCCGATCGAGGCCTTCGACCTGATCGAGATCAACGAGGCGTTCGCCGCACAGACGGTGGCCGACGGCCGCGAGCTCGGCTTCGACTGGGACAAGGTCAACGTCAACGGCGGCGCGATCGCGCTCGGCCATCCGATCGGCGCGAGCGGCGCGCGGATCGTCGCCACGCTGCTCCACGAGCTGGCGCGCCGCGACGGCCGTTACGGCCTCGCGACCCTGTGCCTGGGCGGCGGCGGCTCGGTCGCGGCCGCGTTCGAGCGCGTCTGACCCCGCGATGAGCGGTGCGTTCGGGCGGGAGCTGCCTGCCGAGCGGCCGCGGACGCCGGACGCGTCCTACGGGGTCCCTGCCGAGGGTGGCTCGATGATCGGCTGGTCCGCATGCGTCGATCGTCTCCGCGCGGCCGAGGCGTACTGGCTGGCGACCACAGCGCCCGATGGGTCGCCGCACGTCGTGCCCGTCTGGGGCGTCCTGGTCGAGGACGATCTCTTCCTGGAGACAGGCGACCCGAACACGGCCAAGGCCCGGAACCTGGCCGCCAACCCGCGGGCCGCGGTCCACCTCGACGGGATCAACGACGCCCTGATCCTCCTCGGCCGGGCGCTGCCCATGCGCCCCGAACCGGCGCTCGGCGCGTCGCTCGCGGCCGCGTACGCGGCGAAGTACACGGACTACGCACCCGAACCGACGGGCTGGGACGAGGGCGGGCTGCACCGCTTCGAGCCGCGCGTGATGCTCGCCTGGCGCGAGATGCCGACTGCCACGCGCTGGCGGTTCCCGCCAGCCTGACGAGCCGATGCCCGGCGTCCGGTCTACGATGCCCGGATGACCGAGACCGTCGTCGAGACCCCGACCTTCCGCCACTTCATCGCCGGGGAGTGGGTCGGCTCGTCCTCCGGCGAGACGTTCGAGAGCCGGAACCCGGCCGACACTCGCGACGTCGTGGGGCGCTTCCAGCAGGGCACCAAGGCGGACGTCGCGATGGCCATCAAGGCCGCCGAGACCGCCTTCCCGATGTGGCGCCGGACGCCCGCCCCGAAGCGGGGCGAGATCCTGTTCGCGTTCGCTGCCCTCATGGCCCAGCACAAGGAGCGGCTCGCCCGGGCGATGACCCGCGAGATGGGCAAGGTCCTGGCCGAGGCGCGTGGCGACGTCCAGGAAGGCATCGACATCGCCTACCTGATGGCCGGCGAGGGTCGCCGGATGGCCGGCGAGACCGTGCCATCCGAGCTCCCCGACAAGTGGGCGATGAGCATCCGCCAACCGCTCGGCGTGGCCGGGATCATCACGCCCTGGAACTTCCCGATGGCGATCCCGTGCTGGAAGACGATGCCGGCCCTGGTGACCGGCAACACGGTCGTGTTCAAGCCGTCGTCCGACACGCCGCATTGCGCGACGCTGCTGGTCGAGCTGATGGCCGAGGCCGGCATCCCGCCCGGGGTCGTGAACCTCGTGACCGGCGCCGGCGCCGAGGTCGGTGACGCGATCGTCGACAGCCCGGACGTGGCGGTCATCTCGTTCACCGGCTCGTCGGTCACCGGCAAGCACATCGCAGAGCGGGCGGCCCGTCGCCTCAAGCGCGTCTCGCTCGAGCTCGGCGGCAAGAACGGCGTCGTCGTGCTGGGCGACGCAGACCTCGACCTCGCCACCGACGGCATCCTCTGGTCCGCCTTCGGGACGACCGGCCAGCGCTGCACGGCGGCCTCGCGCGTCATCGTCGAACGCAGCGTCGTGGAGCCCCTCCTCCAGCGGCTCGAAACGCGGGCGAAGACCCTCCGGCTCGGCTCCGGTCTCGACCCGGCCGTGGACATCGGGCCGCTCATCAACGCCGGCGCGGTCGACAAGGTCGATTCGTACGTCGGGATCGGGCGCGGCGAGGGCGAGCTCGTGATCGGTGGCAACCGAGCGCGGCGGAGGCGCCCTGGCGAACGGCCACTTCTTCGAGCCGACGATCTTCTCCGGTGTCGGCGCGATGGACCGGATCGGACAGGAGGAGATCTTCGGGCCTGTCCTGTCGATCATCCCGGTCGACGACTACGGCTCCGCGATGCTCGCGCTCAACCAGACCCGCTACGGCCTGTCCTCGAGCGTCTTCACGCGCGACGTCAACCAGGCCTTCCGGGCGATGCGTGACTTCGAGACCGGCATCGTCTACGTCAACGCCGGCACGACCGGCGCCGAGGTGCATCTCCCGTTCGGCGGCTGGAAGGAGACAGGCAACGGCCATCGCGAGGCCGGCCACGTCGCGCTCGACACCTACACCGAGTGGAAGGCGATCTACGTCGACTTCTCGGGGCGGCTCCAGCGCGCCCAGATCGACAACCAGCCGAGCTGACCGTCCCGAAGAGGCCTTCGTGACGTCGTCGTGACGCCGCGGTGACGCGACCGTGACGACCGACGCATGGCCCACGGCGCACGTTCCGGTGGGGGCCGACGCGCCGCTCCGCGCCGGGGGGCAGGGTAGGCAGCGCGCGACAGCGACCCACCACCGGCGCCCGGTCTACCCTCGGCCGGGCGCCGGTGGATCTTGCGGTGGAGCGTCGCGGCCGAGCGTCTAGTGCGGCGATCGGCGATCGGCCGCCCGATCGGTCAGCGATGGCCCTGGGCTGCGTCAACGGCCTTGGGGTCGGCGGCCGTCGAGCCGTGCACGATACGGGTGAGGAGCACCGCCAGACCGGCCCCGATGGCAGGCCCGACCACGTAGATCCAGACGTCGCCGAGATCGCCCGTCACGAGCGCGGGCGCGAACGAGCGGGCCGGGTTCATGGACGCGCCATCGATCGGCAGCGCGATCAGGCCGCACAGGGCGATCGTCGCGCCGACCGCGAGGGCCGCATCGGGTCCGACCACGCGGTAGCGATCGGCCGTGCCGAGGATGACCGTCACCAGCAGCAAGGTCAGGACCGTCTCGAGGGCGACGGCCGTGCCATCCGCGACGTGCGGCGTCGAGACGCCGGCTCGTACTGCGTCACCGAACAGCCAGCCGACCGCCAGCGCCGCCCCGACCGCCCCGGCGAGCTGGCTCGCCCAATACGGCAACAGCCAGCGGACCGGGAAGAGCCGTTTGAGGGAGAAAGCGAGGCTGACGACGGGGTTGAGGTGGGCGCCCGATGCGTCGCCGATCGCGTAGATCAGGGCTGCGACCATCAGCCCCGGGGCCACGGCACGGGCCGCGACCGACACGAGACCGCCGCTGACGACCGCCATCGCGTCGCCGCCGACCGCGACGAAGACAAGAGCGAACGTGCCGAACGTCTCGGCCGCCAGGCGCCTCGGCCACGCCGGTTCCACGGTCTTGTCCATGTTCGCCGCAGCGTGCTCGCAGTCGCCTTACGCGAGCGACCGGCGATCCCGCCCTCGCATTGCACACGGCTGACGTCCGGGCTGTCACGCGCCTGCGAGGTCGATGAGGGCGGCTGTGCGCGCAGGTGCGCACCCGCCCGACGGACCCTTCTTCTGCAGGATCCATCCGCACAGGAGCAGTCCGATGCCACAGAACGCCTGGAGCGACAAGCGGGAACGCCAGTACGAGCACATCAAGGAGTCCTACGAAGACCGCGGGATCGGCGAGGACGAGGCCGAGGAGCGTGCCGCGAGGACGGTCAACAAGGAGCGCGCAGAGCACGGCGAGACGAAGGCCCAGCGCAGCAAGCGCGCCAGCTAGCCGCTCTCAGTCCGAGAGCTCTCCGGACAGCAAGGCGGCGAGCTCGCGGGCGTTCGTGGTCCCGTAGTTGGCATAGCAGTTGTTCATCAGGACGTGCGTGTCGCGCGCCTCGCTCGCGACGTGGCGGATCGGCGCGACCCACTCGGACAGCTCTTCACGCGAGTAGAGGTAGCGGAACCGTTCGGCCGGGGTGATGCCCTTCGCTTCCCAGGTCGCGGCGTTGCCGGCCGTGGAAGCGGACCAGGGCGAGGTCCGAGGTGACCGCCACCGTCGGCGGCACGCTGCTCTTGAAGCCCTGCGGCTCGTCGACCATGACGAAGGCGATCTTCCGATCGCGCAGGAAACGGAGCGTCCGCTCGGCGTTCTTCTCGTTGAGCCAGGAGCCGTTGCGGAACTCGACCGCGGCGGTCCAGCCGTCGAGCCGCTCGACGGCTCGATTCGATCGCGCCGCGGTTCTCCGATGACGGGAAGAACCAGCGCGGGTACTGGAGCAGGATCGAACCCAGCTGGCCGGCCGTCGCGAGCGGCTCGAGGCCCTCGCGGAACGTCCGCCAGACCTCGTCGAGTAGCTCGTCCGGCAGGTCCTTGGCGTAGATCCTCGTCTTGCTCGCGACGGGTTCGGGCAGGGCCGTGCGGATGGACTTGGGCAGGCGCTTCGTCTCGGTGCCCTGGCCGGTCATCAGCGCGTGCGCCTTGATGTCGAAGACGAAGTCGGGCGGCGTCCGCTCCACCCACAGCTCGCGGTCGAGGCGGCCGGCAGCGCGTAGTAGGTCGCGTCGACCTCGACGAGCGGGAAGGTCGCCGCGTAGTGGTGGAGGCGCTCCTCCGCCGTGGTGGCTGCGGCCGGGTAGAAGACGCCCGAGGCGGTCATCGTCGGGTCCGTCCACGACGCTGTGCCCATCCGGATCGTCCCGCCGCCCGGGATCTCGATCGGCTCGGCGGCCGCTGTCTCGACCTCGTCGCCCCGCGTCGCCGCAGCGTCGACACCGGGGTCGGTCACGTCGCTCATCAGATGAGCAGGCCTCCAGCGATGGTCATTCGATGATACTGACGCGCGTGGCGAAGTTCCGCCGCGCGTGCGGATGGCTTTCCTTCCCCGGTCAAGCGACGCGCGGGCGTCAGGAGCCCATCGAGCGACGCGAGGGGATCGAGGGCGCGGTGCGCCCACCCGGGGAGACGGCCGTCGCGACGAGTCCTCGCACGAAGGCGAGCTCGAGCCGCACGGTGCGCGATCCACTCGAGGCGGTCATCGAGCGCGCTGAGTTCGAACGGGCGGTTCGGCCGGCTGAGCGCGGATGCGATCAAGGCGTCGGCGATATGCGGGTTCCGCGGCAGCAGGGGTCCATGCAGGTACGAGCCGATCCGGAGCCCGTCCAGGCCGCCCTCTCCCGGCAGCAGCGCGACCCCTTCTGTTCCGTCCTCACCGTTGTTGCCGTGCCCGATCTCGATGGTGGCGAACGGTGCTGGCGCCGGCCTCCAGCATCGTTCGTGCAGCATGGTTCTCGAAGCCGACAACGGAGCTTTCCCGCGGGGGATCGGGGTCGAGCGGGACTGACTGGCCGAGATTCACGACCTCGTCTCGGACGCGGGCGACGACCGGCCCGACGAGACGTCGTTCGCTCTCGCGACCGACCGTCGAGACCGGGAGCAGGCCGGGGCACCACAGGTCTTCGCCCTGGGTCGTGCGATATCGAACGCCGAGGTTCTGATAGCCGCCGCAGATGGCGAGAAGCGCAGCGCCATCGGCAACGAGGTCGATGAGCTGGCCACCGAGACGCTCCAGCTCGCGGGCCACAGTCGCCTGCTCACGGTCCTGGCCGCCACCGATGACAACGAGGTCGGCCCGTGGGATCCGTTTCGCTCCCACCCTCACATGGGCCACGGTCGTCGGGATCGACCGCGCCTCGGCCCGTCGAACGAGGGTCATGACGTTCCCGGCGTCTCCGTAGACGCGAAGGACGTCCGGAAAGAGGTGCACGATTCGCAGACGGACCAAGGCGCTCATGGTCCGGCCCTCCCGTCAGCGCGGCGCGGCAGAGGCAGACCCTCGCCGCTGGACGACCGATCGCAGGCCCATCAGAGCGGTGTACGTCGCTGCCACGACCACGACCCCATCTCGAGGCGCATGGGACACGGCGACATCGAGCGCGTCAGCCAGCGAGTCACGTTCCTCCAGCGATACTGGTGGAGCGGCCGACGTCTCCTGGTCGTACTTGAGGCGCAGACGGAGGTCCGCGGCTCGGACTCCCGTGAGGACGACGTGGCGCCCCGTGACCAGCTCCGCGATGGGTGCGTCCCACACCCACGAGACATCGCGGCCGTCGGCGGCCGCATCGTTCAGGCCGAGCATGACGGCGTCGGGTGCGTAGCTGGCGCCGAGTCGGACCGTTTCCGAGAGGCTGACGGTATTCTTGATCAGCATCAGGACGACGTGACGCCCATCGATGATCAGCCATTCGTTCCGTGCGAACGCACCCGGATAGCCTTCGATGGCCAGCGCACTCGAGCGGACGCCGTGGCCGATCACGGTCCCCGCAGCCACGGCCGCGGCGACGTTGTATGCGTTCGGGAGGCCGGGCAACCTGGGGCGAATCACGATGTCGCCGAGCGATCCACCGATCCGGAGGGTCGTCCCGCTGGCCCACCGCCCCCAGGGTTGGGGCTTCGGCTCGTTCCCGAACCATTCGATCGTGACGTCCGGGACCGCGCGCCGGATGTGGCCGGCCGGGCACGCATACGCCCCGAGATGGCCGATGCTGCGCCAGGCATACATCAGCTGCCGACCGCATCTGCGACAGGCCACGGGATCGGCGACCGCACCGACATCCGTCGACTGACGCTCCCTGTCCATCGGCATCGCGATGAGGCCGAAGGAGCGGGTAGGAAGCGGCGACGCTGATGCGATCATCGACAGTCGCGGATCGTCGACGTTGTACACGAGACTGCTGCCGGGGGCTGCCGTCGCGAGGGCGGCCACCCAGCGGTCCGCGATGGCGTCCGGCTCGCCGAAGCGATCCAGCTGATCGCGAAAGATGTTGGTCGCCACGATCACGGATGCCCCGAGTCCGGGGAGGACCTGCCCGAGCGTCGCCTCGTCGACCTCGAACACGGCTTCGGGTGGCCCATCCGCGTCCGGACGAAGGCGACCCCTGAGGTCTGACCCACGGACGAGTGAGGTCATGAGACCCTGTCGCAGGTTGGCCCCCGATCGATTGGCGATCGGTTCACGCTCGGCCGCCCGAAGGATCTCGGTGATGAGCCCGGCCGTCGTGGTCTTGCCGTTGGTTCCCACGACAAGGACCGTCGCGCCCAGCTGGCCAGCCAGGGTGACCAGCGCCTCGGGCCAGATGCGATCCGCCAGGAGGCCGGGAAGCGCGGTTGCCTGATGGTGGGTGGCACCAAGGAGGCCCGCCGTGACCCTTGCCAGACCGATCGCGACCGGGCGCCGCACCCGGATCGTCGAGCGCGAGGATCGGCGAGGTCGACCCGTGCTCCCCGAGATGAGAGACGGGGTGGGGGTGCTGGCCATCGTCGCTCAGGGTGGTTCGCCGACCTGAGTGCCACCTGAGCCGTCGAGGATCCGTCAGCGGCGGGACCTGCGGAGGCTGTCACCGGTGACGAGGCAGCGCCAGTCGGAACGTGGATCCGGCGCCTGGCAGGCTGGTCACGGTGAGGCTGCCGCGGTTCCGGTGGGCGAGGCTGCGGGCGATCGCGAGGCCAAGCCCACTCCCGTCGGGCGTCGTCGCGTCGGCGCGGACCCGGTAGAACGGCTCGAAGACCCGGTCGAGGTCTGGACCGGCGATCCCGGGACCGGAATCCCGGACCTCGACAACGGCCTCGCGATCGGACCCCGAGGTGTTGACGGAGACCCCATCCACGCCGTAGCGGATCGCGTTGTCGACCAGGTTGATGACGATCCGCCGGACCTCGTCCGCGTCGGCGGACACCACCAGGTCCGGCTCGAGGCGGACCTCCGGCCGATCGACGCCGTCGTTCGCGTGCGGCGAATGTTTCGACCGCCTCCGCGGTCACGACCGACAGGTCGATCGACGACGGTGGACGGTCGAACGACCCCTCGTCCGTCCTGGCCAGGAGTAACAGGTCGTTGGTCAGTCGCGTGAGCCCCTCGGTGGCGTCCACGATCCGACCCAGCGCGACGCGGAGTTCTTCCGGCGACCGGTCGCGACCGGCCGCGTCCTCGGCGGTGGCGCGGATCGCAGCGAGCGGCGTACGCAGTCTCGTGCGACGCATCGGCGACGAACCGGCGTTGCCGAACATGCGCTTCGCGGATCGGCTTGAGCGTCCTCGAGGCGAGGATCCGAAGCGGCAACGCTCACGAGCGCGACAGCCACGACGTAGCCGACGGCAAGTGCCGCGCCGACGCGCTCGATCGTCAGCTGATACGCGGCATCGGCGACCTGGGCGCTCGATCAGGTCGGGGCTGATGTCGAAGTCGGGTTCGAGCACGATCGCGAACGCGATGTAGAACACCGCCGCGAAGACGGCGAGCGCGACTGCGAACAGGGCGATATACAGGAGGGTGAGGCGCCATCGTGCCCGCCGAAACATCAGGCAGACCCGCTCGATCGCGAGATGGCGTCCGCCGAGTCGCCCCGATCCGACGGATCGTCACTTGACTTGAGCTCGCGTCTGACCATTCTGATCCGGTAACCCGAGCCGCGGACAGTCTCGATGAGACCGTCGCGGCGACCATCGTCGACCTTCCGTCGCAGGCTGCGGATGTAGACCTCCACGACGTTCGATTCCGCGACGAAGTCGGCGTCCCAGAGGGCTTCGATGAGACGATCCTGCGAGAAGAGCTGGCCGGGGTGACGAGCGAGCAACTCGAGTAGGGCGAACTCACGTGCCGTGAGCCGGATGACCCGGCCGCCGCGCCTGACCCCGAGGGTCGCCGGTTCGAGCTCGAGATCGTGGACGACGATCGTCGGTGTCCGATCGTCCAGCCGGCGCCGCTGGAGCGCGCGGACACGGGCCCGAAGCTCGGCCATGGCGAACGGCTTGGCGAGATAGTCGTCGGCGCCGCGATCAAGGCCCTCGACGCGATCGGCGACGTCGTCGAGCGCCGTCAGCATCAGGATCGGAGCGTTGAACCCGGTAGCCCGAAGAGATCCGCAGACCGCGAAGCCATCCATCGTGGGCAGGACCACGTCCAGGATGACAAGGTCGTACGGGTAGGTCGCCGCCCATTCGAGCGCCTCGCGGCCATCCCCGACGGTATCGACCGCATGGCCGTCTGCAGACAGGCCGCCGCGGATCGCCTCGGCGATCGCCGGCTCGTCCTCGACCGCGAGGATGCGCACCGTCCCACCTCTAGCCCAGACCATTCGCCAGTCACGCGCTCCGATCGCTCGCCTGGCCATCATCGGCCCGCGAGGCGAACGATCGGAAACGCCAGTTTAGGTTCGCGCAAATCCGGCCAACGCGTGCGCGAGTTCACCGCACGCCTCGCGCGGCCGGGCGGTGAACAGGCGAACGTTCGTCGCTCCGCGCATTGCACCGAGAACCAGATGGGCACGAAGAGTGCCATTCGGCGCTCGCCTTCGGGCCACTCGGCCCTGATCCGTCGCGGGTCACGGCGACACTCTGTCGATAAATCCCGGTCCACCTGCGGTACGGAGAAGGGTTGATGGGATACCGGATCGATATCGACCACACGGGCTGCATCAATTGCGGCATCTGCATGGACACGTGTCCCGTCGAGGCCCTCGACATGTCGAGGCCCGAGCGGGCCGGCATCGAGACCGGTGGCCTCGGCACGCCGCAGGCCTGGATGATGGAGCACCCGGTCCAGGTCGGCGAATGCATCGGCTGCGGCATCTGCATCGGGGAGTGCCCGGTCGTGGTCATGACCCTCGTCGCGGAGCCCGGCGAGACGGCACTCGCGCCGCGCCAGGGTCCCATCGAGCGACCGCTTGCCCGGGGCGCCGGGCCTCAGGCATGGCTCCCGCTTGCCAGTGTCACGCGCGAGGCCCTCAAGCGCGAGCACCCGTCGCCGTGGGGCAACCTGTTCGACTGGCAGACCGCCGACCGGACCAAGGCGTGGCAGGTCTGGCGATCCATGAAGGCGACCGGACCACGCTCACCGCTGGCGCCCTGCCAGGTCGCTTGCCCGGCCGGAACGGACGCCGGTCGCTATATCGGTCTGATCGGCGCGAAGCGTTACGACGAGGCGTACGCGGTCGCGGCCGAGGTCAATCCATTCCCGTCGGTCTGCGGCTGGATCTGCACCGCCCCGTGCGAATCGGCCTGTCGGCGGGGCGTCCTCGATGAGCCGATCGCCATCCGTACCCTGAAGCGCTTCGCCGCCGAACACGGCGAGCTCCAGCCGATCGAGCCACCAGCGGTCCGGCGGACAGAGAAGGTCGGTATCGTCGGCGGCGGCCCGGCCGGTATGTCGGCCGCCTACTACCTCGCTCGGCTCGGCTACCCGGTCACCGTCTTCGAGGCGATGCCCGTGCCAGGCGGCATGATGGCCATCGGGATCCCGTCGTATCGGCTGCCGCGAGACGTCCTGCAGGCCGAGATCGCGCGCATCGTCGGGCTCGGGGTCGACCTTCGGCTCGAATGCCGCGATGGGGCGCGATTTCACGCTCGGCGACCTCGACGCGCAGGGTTACCGCGCGGTCTTCCTGTCGACCGGCGCCTCGAAGAGCCGGAAGCTCGGCGTTCCCGGCGACGACGACCCGCAGGTCATCCCGGCCACGTTGTTCCTCAAGCGCGTCAACCTCGGTGAGGAACCGCGCCTGAGCGGTCCGGCCATCGTCGTCGGCGGCGGCAGCACCGCGATGGATGCCGCGCGCTCCGCCTGGCGCAGCGGGGCGTCGCCGGTGACCATCGTCTATCGACGCGGCCGAGCACAGATGCCGGCGCAGGTCGAGGAGATCGAAGCCGCCGAGCGTGAGGGGATCGTCGTCCTGACCGGCCTCGCTCCGGTCGAGGTCGTCAGTCGCGACGGGACGCTCGATCGGCCTTCGCTGCGTGACGACCCGCCCGACCCGTGGCGCCGACGACGCCGGGACTGCCACCTGGGAACCCGTCGCCGGCTCCGAGCAGGAGCTCGCGGCCACCACGATCCTCGTGGCGGTCGGGGAGGAACCCGATCCATCGATCCTGCCCGAGGGCGCCGGGATCGAGGTCAGTGGCTCGGCGGCAATCGTCGCCGAACCCCCGGACACTGGCGACCGGACGTGCCGGCGTGTTTGCCGGCGGCGACGTCGTGTCCGGGCCGAAGACGATCATCGACGCGGTCGCATCGGGCCGTCGGGCCGCTGCATCGATCCACGAATATCTGGCAGGCGTCGACGATGGCGAGCGCGCCATCCTCGAGACCGTTCGGTACCGACACGCGCTCCAGAGCATCGCATCTCAGCCTCGACCTGGCGACGCGGCCGCGCGCGCACGCCCCGCTCCCGATGATCCAGCCGGGTTCATTCGCGGCCAGTCAGGTCGGCTTCGACGAGGCGACCGCAGGGCGCGAGGCGGACCGCTGCTTCCGCTGCGACGCGGTCTACGGCGGTCCGGTGATGGAGGTCCAGACCGGTCGCGGGCCGGGGGTCGTCCCGTCGCCTGAGCTGGCATCACACGCTACCCACGAGAACGCAGGAGGCACGCAATGACACCGGATCAGGTATCAGGCCTCTTCGACGCTGGCGAGGCCTTCATCGAGGGCACGATCGCCGCGGCGCTCGTCGTCCTGTGGCTGCTCGCCCTGTCGCTCCACCTCGGCCGCGGCCTACATGGTTCGGACGACCGGCAAGTTCACCCTTCGGCTCGGAGCCGACCTGTGGTGGATCATCTACGTCGGCCTGCGCGATCTGCTCCTCGTCCAGGTCTTCATCGGCAGCTTCATCTTCTTCTACCCGGATGTGGTGGCCAGCCAGCAGCTGCCGATCACGGGCGGTCTCGCCGCCGTGTGCGTCTTCGCGACGCTGCTCATCAAGCTCGTCCGCCACGGCGATGAGACGACGGCATTCCGCTGGGAGGTCCTCCTCCTGGGTCTCGGGGCGACGCTCTACATCGTTCCGTACCTGCTCGGCGTCCAGATGACCCAGCTTCACGGCCAGCACGTGGAGAAGCTGTTCCCGCTCCTTGTGACCTCGCTGAACCCGGACGTCGCGTTGCCGCTGTGCTACCTGTCCGGTGCCCTGATCGGCGTGATGGGCCTGTTCGCCGTCTACTACAACCTGCGCTCGGTCGGTCCGCGACCGGCCGCCACGACCGCGGAGGCAACCCGATGAATCCCGCGCCGCCGCTCAATGCCGACGACCTGGCGACCGCCCTGACCAATGGCGCCGCCGGCTGGCTCGTCCTGTCCGTCGCGGCCGTCCTGCCGATGATCTGGACGTTCACCCTCGTCCTGCATTTCGCCCGCCCGACGATCATGCGCTTCCTGCAGTCGCTGACCCTTCGGTTCGGCGGCGATGTGTGGTGGCTGTCGTACGTCCTGTTCCGCGATGCCCTGCTGGTCATCACCCTCGGGCTCAGCATGCTGTTCTTCATGCCGAACCTGTACTTCGTCCAGGGACTGCCGATCACCGCGCCGCTGTCGGTCGTGTTCCTCTTCTGGGCGCTGTGCATCAAGATCATCCGCGACCCCGACGAGGACTTCGCCGCCTTCCGCTGGCTCAGCATCCTGCTCGTCGTCGCCTCGGTCCTGTACATCGTCCCGCAGATCTACGGGCTGGAGGCCGCCGACCAGACCTACCTCGGCGACATCCCGAGCCTGCTGACGAGCAGCACCAATCTGGCCGTCGCGCGCCCGATCTTCTGGGTGAGCCTCGGACTCTTCGGGATCACGGCCGGCGCCATGTTCGTTCGCGCCGTGCTCCAGATCCGCGACCCGGAGCCGGCGTCTGAGATCCCCGGCGGGGCCGCCTGATCGAGCGATCGGCGCCTGCTAGACGCGCTGGGCGATCCTGACGCAGCGCCGGTGCGGCAGGAGGGCCCTGAGCGGAGCGGAGGGAGAGGGCGAGGACCGGGCACATGGCGACGGCCCGCTGTGCGTGGTCGCGCAGGGACGGCTGCACGGGTTCGGCCGAGACGATCGGGTAGCCCCAATCGTCGAGGTCGATCAGCTCGGGCAGGAGCTCGGCACAGATGCCGTACCCGTCGCACACGATGCGATCGACCGCGAGGGTGGTGACCGTCGGCCCGGCCATCATGCCGCTCGCCCACGTCGCTCGGGCTGGTTGCACGTCCCGGCCCGCTCGTGATGGTCGAATTCGTCGGCGAACACGCGGAGCGCGCTGCGCAGCAGCCCGGCCGCGCCGTCGGGGTGCTTGCAGGCGCCCCGACCGGCCAGCTGACCGGACCAGCGGACCAGGCGTTCGAGGTCGTGCCCGTCCCCGGACCGCGGGGCGGCGAGTCGTGCCGCCGCGTCGGCGATCGACCGCAGCCCGAAGACGCATGGGCCGCACTGTGCGGCGCTCTGGCCGGCCATGTAGTCGAGGATCCGGGCCGTGGCCAGGACGCCGCACGACATCCGGCGGCAGGAGATACACGACGCCACAACCGAACGCGCTCCCGCTCGAGCGCAGCATCACCGGGTCGAGCGGGAGGTCCCACGCCTCGTGCGCACGAAGCCAGCCGCCGAAGTACCCACCCAGCAGCACCGCCCCGATGCCGTCGGCGGTGCCGGCCGACGCGGCCACCTCGCGAACGCTGGTCCCCATCGCGATCTCGATCACGCCTGGATGGCTGACGCCGCCGCCGACGGTCACGAGGGCGCTGCCGCGCGTGACGCCCGACCCGAGCTCTCGGTACCAGCCGTCGCCGAACCTCGCGATGAGGGCGACGTGGGCAAGGGTCTCGACGTTCTGGACGAGCGTCGGGCGCCCGTCGACGCCGCGATCGAACGGACGAGGGGGCACCGTGGTCGGCCGGGCATCGCCTGCCTCGATGTAGTGGACGGCGGCCGATTCCTCGCCTGCGACATAGGTCGGTGGGGCGTCGATGAGCTCGATCGGGACTCGCGCGAGCCATCGCGACTCACCCGCGGCGCGTTCGTCGATGGCCCGCTCGAGGGCGGTCATGGCGGCACGATGCTGCCCGCCGACGTACACGATGATGCGGTCGGCGCCGACCGCATCGGCTGCCAGCTCGGCGCCGTCGAGGACGAGGTGCGGGCGCAGCGTCATGATCGCCCGGTCCTTGGCGCTCAGCGGCTCGCCTTCGGCTCCGTTCGCGAGGACGACCGCGCGTCCCTCGCCGCGCTCCGCGACGGTCGCCCATTTCCGCGCCACCGGGAAGCCCGCGCCACCCCGCCCGAGCAGGCCGCTCGCATCGAGGACCGGGATCAGGCCGTCGGCCGTCGGACGCGGCCCGAGCCGTCGCTCATGGTCGGCGAGCGTCTCGGCGTTGGCACCGGGCGGTGGACCAGCCAGGATCCGCTGTGACATCACCTTCCGCTCCTCGGCGCCCGTCCGTCGGGGCTCGTCGGAAGCGACGACTGCCCGGCGACCTCGGCGAGCGAGCTCCGGATCGACCCGCCCACGGTCACGCGCCACAGGAGGGCCGCGGCGACAGCGGCGCAGCACGCTCCGGTGATCGCCAGCATCCACGGCGCGAAGGCGTCGCTTCCAGCGATCAGGCTATGGAGGACGGCCATCGGCCACGCCGCCCACGCAAGCCAGTGCACCGCGCGCCAAAGACGATGGCCGATCCGTTCACGGACGAGGCTGGTGATGATGACGGCAAGAAGCAGGTCCACCGAGATGACGCCAAGGGCGACCGCCACTGGCCGATAGCTCGAGGCGAGCGGCACGATGGCCGCGAGGACGCCGAGCGAGGTGAACGGATCGAGGATGGCCGTGACAACGTGGATCGTGACGAACACGACCGAAAGCAGCGCGATCGACCGGTGCAGCTCGACGGTCAGGAACCGCGGCCAGCCCGGCGCCTGCCAGCGGGCGACCGTGGCGAAGCCCAGGCAGACGACGATCGTCGACAGCAGCAGGGAGACGATCCCTGCTCCCCGGGTGCTGAACCACAGGATCTGGTCGAACATCAGGCGCGTCTCGCGACCGCGGTCACGGGCTCGGGCCAGCCACCGACGCGCACGACGTGCCCGTCCGTGTCGACCATCCGTGCCGCCAGGCCGTCCGCCTCGAGTCGGGTCAGACCTCGCTCGCCGAGGACGATGGCCTCTGTCGCCGCGGCGTTCGCCGCGACGCAGGTGTCGGCGACGACCGAGACGGTCCGCCACGGCCCCTCGACCGGGGCACCCGTCCGAGGGTCGATGAGGTGGTGCCGGTAGGCACCGTCGACAGCTCGCCAGCGACGCACCGTCGTGCTCGAGGTCGCCAGCGCACCCGATCTCGATCGAGACGACCTCGCCCGGGGCGTCGGCAGGGGTCTCGCTGTCCTCGCTGGCGAGGATCCGCCAACCGCCGTCCGGGGCTCGGCCCGAGGTCGCGATGTCCCCACCCAGACTGACCAGGATCCCGCCGTCGGGCGCCGCATCACGCGCAGCCGCGGCGGCAAGGTCGGATGCCAGAGCCTTGCCGCTCGAGCCGAGGTCGAGCTCGACCCCGGCCGGGATTCGGATCGTTCGCGTCCGGGCATCCAGGCCGATGACCTGCCAGCCAGGGACCGACCCGAGCTCGACGTGGATGGCGGCCTCGCGCCCGGCGACGCGGCTGAAGTCATCGTCGTAGCCGACGATCCGCATCGCCCGGCCGACCGTCGGGTCGACCGCTCCGTCGGTGGCACGAGCGACCGCGATCGCGGTCGTGACCGCCTGCCACAGGAGCGGACTCACCCGTGCACTGCGACCGGGTGCCGCCTGGAGGAGCATCAACTCGCTGTCGGAGCGGAAGCGGCTAAACGTTCGGTCGACCTCGTCGAGGAGGCGCCCCACCGCCGCTTCGGGCTTCGGCCAGATCACCGTCGAGGACCAGGAGATGGGCGTTCGTCCCGAGGGCGCGCCACTCGGCGTGTTCGAGCACGTCTAGGACGAGCCGGTGGAGACGTGTGCGCGCCGCGACGAGCGGGAGGTGCCGCTCGAGGATCCGCCACCCAGTGACGAACCGTTCCCGGAGTTGGTGCTTGGACGTGTCGTCGTCGAGCCACCGTTGACGGTCGAAGGGCTGCTCCCGGTCTGCGTCCGCGGGACTGTGAGCGTGTCCTGGACGGGGTCGGCGGTGACCGGGTTGGGGACCCCGGCGTATGTCACGGCCGCGAGCCAGCCGAACCCGATCGTCCCGGCCAGCCCGACCACAGCTGTGGCGAAGGTCAGGTCGGAGAGGCGCTGGTCGGCGACCGTTCGATGATCGCTCCGAGCGCGAAGGGACATCGGCATGCCGACACGGTGTCGCCCGACGCTGAAAGGAACATGAGAGTCAGATCGCGTGGTCAGCGGATGGCCGATCCCACGAGCGCCCCGATCCCGTACGTGATCGACGCGGCCGAGGCTCCGAAGGCGAGCTGGCGAAACCCCGACCGCACCGCGCCGACTCCGGTCAGCCTGGTGATACCCGCGCCGAGCCCGAACAGGGCGGCAGCACTGAGCCCGGCGGCCGCGACCAGTGCGCCCGTGCCACCGGCGAAAAGGAAAGGCAACAACGGGACCGCCGCACCGAGTGCGAACAGGACGAGCGAGGTGCCGGCGGCGACCCAGGCCGACCCACCGAGCTCATTCGGATCAAAGCCCAGTTCCTCACGCGCCATCGTATCGAGGGCAAGGACAGGGTCGCTCCTGACCATGTGGTCGGCGAGCTCCGCAGCCATCCGGAGCGGCACGCCCTTCCGCTCGTAGATGCCGCGCAGCTCAGCGACCTCCGCATCGGGCGACGCGGCGAGCTGTCCCTTCTCGATTCGTAGTTCGTTGGCGAACAGCTCGCGGGCGCTCTGGACCGACAGGTATTCGCCGAGCGCCATCGAGAGGGATCCCGCGACGAGGCCAGCGAGGCCGGCCACGACGATCGCCTCGTGCTGTGCGCCCGCTGCCGCGACGCCCATCACGAGGCTCAGGTTCGAAACCAGGCCATCGGTGGAACCCAGGACGCCTGCCCGAAGTGCGTTGCCATGTCGGGCACGACTCGCCTCGAGCGGACCTTCTTCGGCGGCTTCCATCAAGCGGTCATCGCCGCAGCGAGCTCGGACCCCCATTCCTTCGCTCGTTCGAGCTCGCCCTCTCGCAGCGGCCCATACGAGCTCTGTGACGACAAAGCGGCGCCCCTTTGCGAGTCGCGTGTAACCGGCCCGCCCCAGCTTGTCATCGATCGCCCCGGTCGCCCCGCCCGGCGACCAGCGCAGCGCGGTCTCGAACGCAGCGGACCGTCCGCGGCCGGCCGCCATGCGGTCCAGCCACGAGCGCATCGATGCGTGCGACAACTCGGGTGGCGTCGGCGCCTTCGTGTCGCTGGCCATGGTCGAAAGCATCTTGTCGCTCGGCAGCCTGAACGCCATGACCGGCGCGCCGGCGACGATCAGGTCAGCGTCGATCGACCGCGGTCGGCGAGGCCTCGTCCGTGGTGAGCACCTGTGCCTCCGGCCCGAAGCCGTCGGCGATGGCCCTCGCGACCGCGGCGGTGTTTCCCCAATGCGATTCATAGACCACGATGACTCTCATCACTGTTCCTCCAAAGGCATAGGAGCACGGTCCGTGTCTCCATCCCGAAGGAAACGCCATCGATCATCCGTCGACGAGTGCCGTCCGACTCGATTCGCGTC
Organism: uncultured Chloroflexia bacterium; assembly: GCA_963813225.1. Classification (GTDB taxonomy): domain Bacteria; phylum Chloroflexota; class Limnocylindria; order Limnocylindrales; family CSP1-4; genus SPCO01. Next base: position 1,642,649 of record CAWEYB010000001.1, read on the forward strand.
GGACGAATGGCCCCTCGATCTGTCGACCGGATCCGGACTGACTGGAGTCCCGGTCGAGCGTGACCTTTGGCCCTTGGTCGCGACAGGGCGGATGCCCAGGATGGCTGGTGGTAGGCGGCCGGCTGGCCACACGATGCGCGACCCGTCCCGCCCCTGACTCAGAGGGAGGTCCGCTGTGACTCTCACCGAAACCCGACCGACCGAGACCCGTGTCACTGAGACCATGCGAGCGACCGTGTACCACGGCCCGGGCGACATCCGCGTCGAATCCGTCCCAAAGCCACGAGCCGGTGTCGGTCAAGCCGTCATCCGCGTGACCACGACGACGATCTGCGGTACCGATATCCATATCCTGAAGGGTGAGTACCCCGTCCGCCCGGGGCTGATCATCGGCCACGAGCCGGTGGGCGTGATCGAAGAGCTCGGGACCGGCGTCACCGGCTACGAGGTCGGCCAGCGCGTGCTTGTCGGCGCGATCACGCCGTGCGGCCAGTGCCGCGCCTGCCTGTCCGGCAATCTCAGCCAGTGCGGTCATGGCGACGGCTTCGAGGCCCTCGGTGGCTGGCGCTTCGGCAACACGATCGACGGGGCGCAGGCCGAGTACCTGCTCGTCCCGTCCGCTCAGGCGAACCTGACGCCCATCCCGGACGACGTGACCGATGAGCAGGTCGTGCTCCTTGCCGACATCGCCTCGACCGGCTTCAGCGGCCCCGAGTCGGGTGGCGTCAAGATCGGCGACGCGGTCGTCGTCTTCGCCCAGGGCCCGATCGGTCTGTGCGCCACGGCCGGCGCCAAGCTGATGGGCGCCTCGCTCGTCATCGGCGTCGACAGCGATCCGGTCCGACTCGAGATGGCCAAGCGCATGGGCGCGGACGTCGCCCTCGACTTCACCCAGGTCGATGTCGTGGCCGAGGTCAAGCGGCTCACCGGCGGCGGCGCAGACGTGACCGTCGAGGCGCTCGGCACCCAGGGCACGTTCGAGAATGCGCTGCGCTGCCTGCGACCAGGCGGCACGCTGTCGAGCCTCGGCGTCTACTCGGGCAAGCTCGAGATGCCGTACGACGCGTTCGCGGCCGGACTCGGTGGGCATCGCATCGTCACGACCCTCTGCCCGGGTGGCAAGGAGCGGATGCGGCGGCTCATCGCCACCGTCCAGTCGGGTCGCTTCGACCCGTTGCCGCTCATCACGCACCGCTTCGCGCTCGACGACATCGTCGAGGCGTACGACCTCTTCAGCAACCGCCGCGACGGCGTCCTGAAGGTGGCGATCCGCCCGTAGTCGATCACCGATGTCGCCCCGCGCTTCGGGGGGAGCGCGGGGCGATCGGTCGGCCGGATATTCGCGGTCCGCGGATGTGGGCGCGAACTCGGGCGCGTGTCCGACACGAGGGACGCGCTCCCGACACGTTCCCCGAAAGGAAGGCCTTCACGTGGACCAGCGCTTCGAATGCCTCGACGGCAATGAGGCAGCAGCTCGCATCGCCTACGCCGTCAGTGAAGTGATCTCGATCTACCCGATCACCCCGGCATCACCGATGGCCGAGCATTGCGACGACTGGTCCGCCTCGGGAAGGCCCAATCTTTGGGGCAAGGTCCCCGATGTCGTCGAGATGCAGTCCGAGGCGGGCGCCGCAGGTGCGCTCCACGGAGCGCTCCAGAAGGGAGCGCTGGCCACGACGTTCACGGCGTCGCAGGGACTGCTCCTCATGATCCCGAACATGTTCAAGATCGCCGGGGAGTTGACGCCAGCGGTCATCCATGTCGCCGCCAGGACGGTCGCAACGCACGCCCTGTCGATCTTCGGCGACCACAGCGACGTGATGCATGCGCGAACGACCGGCTGGGCGATGCTCGCTGCGGGCTCGGTCCAGGAAGCGCACGACTTCGCACTGGTCGCGCATGCGGCCACACTGCGGGCCCGGGTCCCGTTCCTTCATTTCTTTGACGGGTTCCGGACGTCGCACGAGATCAACAAGATCGCCGTCCTCGACGAGGCCGATATCCGGGCATTGGTGCGCGACGACGATGTCCTGGCCTTCCGGTCCCGCGGTCTGAGCCCGGATGCGCCCGTCGTCCGCGGCACTGCCCAGAACCCGGATGTCTTCTTCCAGGCGCGCGAGGCATCCAACCCGTACCACCTGGCCGTTCCCGGCATCGTCCAGGAGGTCATGGACGAGCTTGCGACACGGACGGGTCGTCGATACGGGCTGGTCGACTACCACGGCGCGCCCGACGCGGATCGGGTGATCATGGTCATGGGCTCTGCCAGCGGTGCCGTCGAGGAGACGGTCGACACGCTGGTCGCCAGCGGCGAGAAGGTCGGGATGGTGCGCATCCGCCTGTTCCAGCCGTTCCCCGCCGAGAAGGTCGTGGCCGCCCTGCCGCCCACCGTTCGCGCCATCGCGGTCCTCGATCGGACGAAGGAACCGGGCTCGGTCGGCGAGCCACTCTACCTGGAGGTCGTCGCGTCGCTGGCCGAGGCGATGGACGGCGACACTCCGCCGTTCGAGGCGGTGCCTTGGATCAGTGGTGGGCGATACGGGCTGTCCTCGAAGGAGATGACCCCGTCGATGATCAAGCCGATCTTCGCGGAGCTCGCCAATGCGCGACCGAAGCGCCATTTCACGGTCGGGATCTACGACGACGTCACCCACCTGAGCCTGCCGATCGAGAGGGACTTCGCGATCGAACGCCCGGCCGGCGAGGTCCAGGCTGTCTTCTTCGGGCTCGGCTCGGACGGGACAGTGGGTGCGAACAAGGCCTCGGTCAAGATCATCGGTGAGAGTACCGACCTGTTCGCCCAGGGCTATTTCGTGTACGACTCGAAGAAGTCCGGATCGATCACCGTCTCACATCTGCGGTTCGGGCCGCAGCCCATCCGGTCGACCTATCTCGTCGAGGGCGCCGACTTCGTGGCCTGCCATCAGTTCGGGACGCTCGGCCGAACGAAGGTGCTCGAATCCGCCAAACATGGCGCGACGTTCCTGCTCAACGCCCCGTACCCGCCGGACGAGGTCTGGGATCACCTGCCCGGCGGCGTCCAACGTCTGCTCATCGACAAGGAGATCGATTTCTGGGTGATTGACGCGCTGGCTGTCGCCGACGAGGCGGGGATGGGCGGCCGGATCAACACCGTCATGCAACCGTGCTTCTTCAAGCTCGCCGGGATCCTGCCACCCGACGAAGCCATCGATCGGATCAAGGCGTTCGTCCGCAAGACTTACGCCAAGCGCGGCGACGCCGTCGTCGCGCGCAACTTCGCCGCGATCGACCGTTCGCTCGAGCGCCTCGGGCACGTGACGCTCGGCGTGGTGACCAACGAGCAGCCGACGACGAGGCCGGTCCCAGACGACGTTCCCGACTTCGTGGCGAGGATCACCTCCCGATTGATCGCCGGCGACGGCGACCAGCTGCCGGTGAGCGCACTCGCGGCCGATGGCACGTTCCCGACCGGCACGGCGATGTACGAGAAGCGGGCGATCGCCCAGGCGATCCCGATCTGGGATCCGGCTATCTGCATCGATTGCGGCAAGTGCGCGATGGTCTGCCCCCATGCCACGATCCGGATGAAGGTCTTCCCGACGGCCTCGGTCGAGGCGGCACCCGGCGACTTCCTCCACAAGGAGTTCCGCTCGCGCGAGCTCCCCGAACACCGACTCACGATCCAGGTCGCACCGGACGACTGCACCGGCTGCGGCGTGTGCGTCGACGTCTGTCCCGCCAAGAGCAAGACCGATTCGAGCCACAAGGCCATCAACATGGAACCGGTCGCCGAGCACCGAGACGTCGAGCGGGTGCGATGGGACTTCTTCCAGTCGATCCCGCGACTCGATCGCGATGCGCTGCCGCACGACACCGTCAAGGGCTCGCAGGTCCTCGAACCACTCTTCGAGTTCTCGGGCGCCTGCGGTGGCTGCGGCGAGACGCCGTATATCCGCCTCGTGAGTCAGCTCTTCGGCGACCGTTTGATCGTCGCCAACGCGACCGGGTGTTCATCCATCTACGGAGCGAACCTGCCGACGACCCCGTGGACGGTGAACGACGCCGGACGGGGACCGGCGTGGAGCAATTCGCTGTTCGAGGACAACGCGGAATACGGCCTCGGGATGCGGCTCGCCCTGGACGCCCAGACCGATCAGGCGCGCCGGCTGCTGGAGCGCCTCGCCCCCGAGATCGACGGGGGACTGGCGCGCGAGATCCTGGACGGCCGACAGGAGACAGAGCCCGAGATCGCCGCCCAGCGCTCTCGCGTGGATCGGCTCCGGGACGTGCTGGGACGGATCGATGGTCCGGCAGCGGCCGATGCCCGACACCTGCTGGCACTCGCCAGCGACCTCGTCCGCCAGGGAGTGTGGATCATCGGCGGCGACGGCTGGGCGTACGACATCGGTTTCGGCGGCGTCGACCAGGTCCTGTCGTCGGGTCGGAACGTCAACATCCTGGTCCTCGACACCGAGGTCTATTCCAACACCGGTGGCCAGTCCTCGAAGTCGACGCCGCGCGGCGCCGTCGCCAAGTTCGCCGCAGCCGGCAAGGGCACGGCCAAGAAGGACCTCGGCGCGATCGCCCGATCGTACGGCAACGTCTACGTCGCGCAGATCTCGATGGGCGCGAACGACCAACAGACCACCCGAGCGCTGCTGGAAGCCGACGCCTGGCCGGGTCCCTCACTCGTGATCGCCTACAGCACGTGCATCGCCCACGGGATCGACATGGCGAAGTCGATGAGTCACCAGAAAGACGCAGTCAAGAGTGGATACTGGCCGCTCTACCGGTTCCACCCGTCGGAGGTCGAGACCGGCAGGCCGTTCAAGCTCGATTCCTCCAGACCGTCGATCCCGATCGCGGAATTCGTCGCGACCGAGACGCGCTTCGCCGTGCTCCAGCGAACACACCCGGAACGAGCCGCCGAGCTCGCGACCCTGGCCCAGGCCGACGCCGACGAGCGCTGGCGCTACTACGAACAGCTGGCCGGCATCGAACGCACGGTCCCGCATGTCGACCGACCTGATCCGGAGATCCTTCCCGAGGTCGAGAGCGGTTCCGGCTATCGGTACGAGGGCGAAGGAGACGGAGCATGAGCGTCGACCTGCGCACCCGCTATCTCGGCCTGGAGCTTCGGTCGCCGATCGTCGCCTCAGCGGCCCCGCACAACACGGACCCGGGGATCGCTCGGCGTCTCGAACGGGCCGGCGTCGGCGCGATCGTCCTGCCGTCGCTGTTCGAGGAGGAGGTCCTCGCCGAGGAGGTCGGGCTCGCGGCGTCGCTCGAGCAGGGCGCGGAGGTCTTCGCCGAAGCGCTCGGCTACTTCCCCGCGATCAATACGTTCACGGGCAGCGGCGATCGGTATCTTGCCGCCCTCGAGCGGGTCAAGGCCTCCGTCACGATCCCCGTCATCGGAAGCCTCAACGCGAGCACGCTGGGAGGTTGGGTGACCTACGCGCGACGGATCCAGGACGCCGGCGCGGACGCACTGGAACTCAACCTGTATCACGTGGCGGCGGATCCGCGGCTGTCCGCTGCCGACATCGAGGCACGGGATCTTGCGCTGATCTCGGCCGTTCGTGCCTCGATCACCATCCCTCTCGCGGTCAAGCTCAGCCCGTTCTACTCGGCGTTCGCCGGCTTCGCGGCAGCGGCGACGGATGCCGGGGCCGGTGGGCTCGTCCTGTTCAACCGCTTCTACCAACCGGACCTCGATCTCGAGACGATCGAGGTCGTCCCGCGACTCGAGCTCAGCCAGCCGTGGGAGATGCGGCTGCCGGTCCGGTGGATCGCGATCCTCCGACCGCAACTCGATCCTGACGTCTCGCTCGCGGCCACCTCGGGCGCGCATTCTGGCGCTGACGTGGCGACGGGCCTGCTGGTCGGTGCAGACGTCGTGATGATGACGTCGGCATTGTTGCGGCACGGGCCAGAGCACGTCGCCGTGGTCGAAGCCGAACTACATGCGTGGATGTCTGAGCACGACTACACATCGGTCTCCGAGCTGCGAGGCAGTGCCAGTGCTGCGAACGTCGTCGATCCGTCCGCCTACGAACGTGCCAACTACATGGCAACGCTCCATTCCTGGGTCGCAGCCCGGAGTTGAGGGTCCGGCGACGTGTTGGCCGCTCGCTGATCGCGTGCCAAACAGCCGCCGGTCGGCCTCGATGTCGGCGGCTGCGGTACCATGCCCCCCACTGATCCGCTCCACGTGAGCGTGAAACCGTGGGCCCGTAGCTCAATGGCAGAGCAGCTGACTCTTAATCAGCGGGTTGACAGTTCAAGTCTGTCCGGGCTCACCACCTTCCCCCCGGCTGGGACCCTGACAAGAATCTGGTGCCCGCGAGAACCACATAGGACTTTTGGGCGCCGATCGGCCAGGACCATCGGATACAGTGATCTCGCCCAGCGATCCCGCATTCGGGAAAGCGCTCAGGGCGCCATCAGCAGGGGGCAAGATGTCCCGAAGTCGCATTCTCGTCGCAGGTGCATTCCTCTGGACGGCGGTGGCAGCCGACCTTGCGATCCACATCGCGCGGGGCGATTGGATCGTCCCGGCAGCGATGGCCGTCGCGGGGGTCGGCTTCGTAGCGGTTCGAGAGACCCGACGGGCCGTGCTCCGAGCGTCCGCGGCCTAGGTCAGAGGCGGCTCAGACCGCCCGGCGGCGAACCGCAGAGCCCTCGACATCGCAAGAATGTCTGGAGCCGCACCTTCGGTGCGGCTACGCTGCGAGCGTGATCGTCCGCGTCCTGACAGCAACCGTGTCCACGGAGAATTCGGGGCGCGTGCACGACCTCATGCGCGAGCAGCTGCCCCTCCTCCACTCGCATGACGGACTGGTCTACGTCAAGCTCGCACGGCGGCTGGTGGGCAACCTCGAGGAGGTCATCCTGTTCGAGGAGTGGCGCGACGTCAGCGCGATGTACGTCTGGACCGGCCCACACATCGAGCGTCCGCGCCTGCTCCCGGGCACAGAGGACCTGATCGAGGACCTGCGGATCACGCACTACGAAGCGCTCGACATCGAGCTGGTGCCGGACCCCTGAGCATCGAGCCGGACGAGACGGCGCTGCGGCTCGATGGCCCGGATGCTACCCTGACGGGGTCCTTTCATGGCCGGTCCTGTGAGGCTGGCGTACCGGTCCCGTGAGGCCGGCGAAGGAGGCACCGATGTCTGCGCACGCGCCCGCCCACCGAGCCGCCGAGGCCGGTGGGTTCGTTGTGTCCGGGGCCGCGTGATCGCCCGACCCCTGCCACCGGCACCCCGGACGAGTGCGGTCGTCGACCCGCGGATCGGCGACCTCGGTCCGGCGTTGCTGGCGCTCGAGGACGGAACGGTCTTCCCGGGCGTCGCGTTCGGGGCCGGCGTCGCGGCCGGCGGCGACCTCGTCGTCAACACCAGCCAGACCGGCTACCAGGAGGTCTGCACCGACCCGTCGTATGCCGGCCAGGTCGTGGTCATGACCTATCCGCTCATCGGCAACTACGGGCGACTCGTCGCCGACGACCAGTCGCTCCGGCCGTGGTTGCGCGCCCTGGTCGTGGCGAACGCGACGGCCGCGGTCCTCGACGATGCCCGCCAGCTCGCCGCGCTCCTGCGCGATGCCGCGATCCCGGCGATCGCCGGCGTGGACACCCGTGCGCTCGCCCGGCACCTGCGCGCCAACGGCTGCCTGCGCGGGATCGTGACCGCGCCGGGCGAGGTCGACCGGGACGCCGCGGTCGAGGCCGCCCGGGCCGTGACGCGCTGGGAGGACCAGGACTTCGTCGGCCAGGTCTCGCCGTCATCGATCATGGACATCGGTCGAGCGGAGGACGGCGGTCCGCTGATCGGGATCGTCGACTTCGGCCTCAAGTCGAACATCGTCCTCGCGATGCGCCGCCGCGGCGCCCGGGTCCGGATCCTGCCCCACACGATCTCGACGGCGGTCGCCCTCGCTCCGGATATCGACGGGCTCATCCTGTCGCCCGGTCCCGGGGATCCAGCCCGCCTCGACGGCCCCGTCGCGCTCGCGAAGGCGATCATCGACGACGGCCGGCCGCTGCTCGGCATCTGCCTCGGCCACCAGATCGTCGCGCGGGCGGCGGGCGCCGAGACGACCCGTCTGCGGTTCGGCCATCACGGGGCGAACCACCCGGTCCGGGACCTCGAGCTCGACCTCGTCCAGGTGACCGCCCAGAACCACGAGGTGCAGGTCGTCGGCGAGTCGCTGCCGGCCGCATCGGGCTTCCGCGTCAGCCAGGTCAACCTCAACGACGGCTCGGTCGAGGGGCTGCGCCACGCGACGCTGCCGATCGAGACCGTCCAGTACCACCCCGAGGGCGCACCCGGCCCGCTCGATGCGTTGGCGGTGTTCGACCGGTTCGTCGTCGCGGCGACCGCGCAGCGAGGCGCCCGGTCGTGACGCCACCGGGCGCGAAGCCCGCGTCCGTCCTGATCCTCGGCTCGGGGCCGGTCGTCATCGGCCAGGCGGCCGAGTTCGACTACGCCGGCACGCAGGCCTGTCGCGCGCTCCGTGCCGAGGGCGTGCGGACGATCCTCGTCAACTCGAACCCGGCCACGATCATGACCGACCCGTCGGTGGCCGACGTCATCTACCTCGAGCCGCTGACGGTCGAGGCGGTCGAGGCGGTCATCGCCAAGGAGCAGCCCGAGGGGCTGCTGGCCGGGCTCGGCGGCCAGACCGCGCTCAACCTGACGGCCGCGATGGCCGACGCGGGCGTCTTCGACCGGCACCCGATCCGCCTGCTCGGCACGCCGCTCGAGGCGATCCGGATGGCCGAGGACCGCGAGGCGTTCCGTGACCTGCTCGACCGGATCGGCCAGCCGTATGCGCCCAGCTTCATCGTCGAGGGGGCGACCCAGGCCGCCCGCGACGGCTCGGCCGACGAGGCGCTCGCGACGATCGGCCTGCCGGCCATCGTCCGGCCGGCGTTCACGCTCGGCGGCACCGGCGGCGGGATCGTCGAGACCGAGCCGGCCTACCGCGAGCGGGTCCGCGCCGGTCTCCGTGCGAGTCCCATCGGCCAGGTCATGGTCGAGCGCTGCCTCGTCGGCTGGCAGGAGATCGAGTACGAGGTCATGCGCGACGCCGACGACACCTGCATCGCGGTGTGCGGCATGGAGAACGTCGACCCGCTCGGGGTCCACACCGGCGATTCGATCGTCGTCGCGCCGGTCCAGACGCTGACCGACGCGGTCCATCAGCGGCTCCGCAGTGCGGCGCTGGCCATCATCCGGGCGCTCGGCGTCGAGGGCGGCTGCAACGTCCAGTTCGCGCTGTCGCCCGACTCGACCGACTACGCGGTGATCGAGGTCAACCCGCGGGTGAGCCGGTCGTCCGCGCTTGCGTCCAAGGCGACCGGCTACCCGATCGCCCGGGTCGCGGCGCAGATCGCGATCGGCCGGCGGCTGGCCGAGATCCCGAACGTGGTGACCGGAACGACCGTCGCGGCGTTCGAGCCGGCGCTCGACTACGTCGTCGTCAAGCTGCCGCGCTTCCCGTTCGACAAGTTCCCGGGCGCGGACCGCACGCTCGGCAGCCAGATGAAGGCGACCGGCGAGGTGATGGCCATCGACCGGACGTTCGGCTCGGCGCTCAACAAGGCGCTCCGCGGGCTCGAGCAGGCGGGCGTCGGGCCACTGGCCGAGGACGCCGGCTGGCGGCCGGCCCTCGACTATCTCGCGGGCGTCTACGGCGGCGACCCCGACGCCGATGAGCCGATCCGCTGGGTCGACGACGCGGGCCGCGCGTGCGAATCGACGCGTCACGCCCAGCGGACGGCGGCGCCGATCGTCCTCAAGCAGTTCCTCGAGCCGTCCGACAGCCGGCTGTGGCGGATCCTCGGCCTGCTGCGTCGCGGCGTCCCTGAGGCGGTCATCCGCGGCACGACCGGGATCGCCGCCTGGTTCCTCGCCGAGATGGGGCGCAACATCGCGCTCGAGGCGGAGGTGGCGGGCGTCGGCCCCCGGCTCTCGGATCCGACCGATCCCGCGGCGGCGGTCCTGCTCGCCACCGTCAAGCGCGCCGGCTTCGGCGACCGGGAGCTGGCCGAGCTGGCCGGCACGGACCCCGACGCGATCCGGGCCGCGCGGCTGGCGCTCGGCCTCCGGCCGGGCTACGCGATGGTCGACACGTGCGCCGCGGAGTTCGCGGCCGAGACGCCGTACTTCTACTCGACCTACGCGGCCGCCGGGTCCGTGCCCGAGGCGCCGCCCGTCGCCCGGCCGGCGGCGCTCGTCATCGGCTCGGGGCCGGTCCGCATCGGGCAGGGGATCGAGTTCGACTACTGCGCCGTCCAGGCGGCCGACACGCTCCGCCGCGCCGGCTGGAGCGCGGTCATGATCAACTCGAACCCCGAGACGGTGTCGACCGACTTCGACGCCTCGACGCGGCTCTACTTCGAGCCGCTGGACCCGGAGAGCGTGCGCAGCGTCATCGATGCCGAGAGCCCCGACGGAGCGGGTTCGGGCGACCCCGCCGACGACAGCGGCCTCCTGCCGGCGGTCGTCGCGTACGGCGGCCAGACGCCGCTCAACCTCGCGGGCGCCGCTGGCGGCCGGTGGCGTGCCGCTGCTCGGCTCGACGCTCGAGTCGATCGACCAGGCGGAGGAGCGGACACGCTTCTCGGCGCTGCTCGACCGGCTCGGGATCCCGCAGCCCGAGGGCGGGATGGCGCATTCGGTCGAGGAGGCGCTGACCCTCGCCGAGCGGATCGGCTACCCGGTCATCGTGCGGCCGTCGTTCGTCATCGGCGGCCTTGCGATCGACTTCTGCTACTCGCCGACGGACCTTGCCCGCCAGCTCGCGGCGGCGACCGTCGTCGACCCCGACCGGCCCGTCCGGATCGACCGCTACCTCGAGGGCGTCGAGGTCGACGTCGACGCCGTCTCGGACGGCGAGCGTGTCCTCATCCCGGGGCTCCTCGAGCACGTCGAGCGGGCCGGCGTCCACTCCGGCGACTCGGTCGGGATCTTCCCGCCGCAGACGGTGTCGGACGGCGACCAGGCGCTCATCGTGGCGACCATGGAGCGGATCGTGCTCGCGCTCGGCGCGCGCGGCCTGGTCAACGCCCAGTTCATCGTCCGCGACGACGGCGTCTACCTGATCGAGGTCAACCCGCGCGCCTCGCGGACGGTGCCGTTCCTGTCCAAGGTGACCGGCGTCCCGATGGTCGAGCTGGCCGTCCGGATCTCGCTCGGCGCGTCGCTGCCCGAGCTCGGCTGGGACGGCGGGCACCTCCCGCCGCCCGCGTTCGTCGCGGTCAAGGCACCGGCCTTCTCGACGGCCAAGCTGCGCGGCGTGGACCCGTCCGTCGGGCCGGGGATGCAGTCCACCGGCGAGGTCATCGGCATCCACACCGACCCGCGGGTCGCGCTCGCCAAGGCGCTGCTCGGCGCCGCGCTCGTCCCGCCACGACCGGGCGCGGACGGCGCGCTCGCGCTGCTGTCGATCGCGGATCGGGACAAGGGAACGCTCGGCCGGCTGGCCGCGGCGCTCGCGGGCGCGGGCTACCGCATGGCCGCGACGCCGGGCACGCGCGCGGCGCTCGCCGACGCCGGGTACGAGGCGCGACCGGTCGCGAAGCTCGGCGAGGCCGCCGATGAGGCCGCCGGCGAGGTCCCGATCCTCGACCTGATCGCGTCCGGTGAGGTGCGGCTCGTCGTCAACACCCCGACACCACGCTCGGGTGCCGTGCGCGACGCCGTGGACATCCGGCTCGCGGCGACGGCCGAGGGGATCCTGTGCCTGACCGCGATGGAGACCGCGGTCGCCGCCGCAGAGGCGCTCGACCCCGCGATCGCCGGCCGGCTGTCGGAGGTCCGCTCGCTCGACGAGTGGGTCCCCGCTGGATCGCTGGTGGCAGCGCCGGCCTGAGGCCGGCCGGGCTCAGTCTCGGGGCGACGTCGCCGGCGCGACTGCGGCCGCGACAGGACCGGCGCCCGTCGAGCCGGTCGTCGGGGCCACGATGATCGCCTGACCGAGCGACCACAGCGTGAGCGTCGTCAGGCTGACCATCACGACCGCCAGCGGGAGCTGCCGGAACCGGAGGTCCCGGGCCGTGATCCCGCGCGGCGCATCGGCCGCGGCGACGACGTGACCGCCCCACGCGCCGAGCATGTGGCCACCGACCACGGCGGCAAGCTGGACCGTCCACACGAGGCCCGCCGGGAGCCAGGCCGCGGTCGGCGTGAAGAAGGCCGTGCCGAACAGGTCCCAGCCCTTCTGGAACGGATCGGAGATGGCGATGATGATCCGCTGCCCGTCGATGAGCAGGTACGTCAGGTAGTGGGCGATGAGATAGCCGAGCGCGATCGGGATCAACCCCGCGCCGATCGCGCCGAGCCCGACCGTCCGGGCGACCGCGAAGGCCAGCGCGACGACGATCGCGAGCCACGCGATCAGGAGCAACGTCCGGACGGCGACACCCGGCGCGCCGAACAGGTTGAAGAACGCCTCGGTCTGGGACAGGCCGTCGAAGATGATCGATGAGACGCCGAACGCCGCGAGCGTCACGTCGGCGGCGCTCCAGCCCGGCTCGAGCAGTCCGCTCCCGAACGTCCGCGAGTGGACGCGCCCCGTCTCGTCCACGAGTCGGAAGTAGGCCAGCCGGCCCAGCAGCCGGAACCAGACCGTGAATGTCTCGCCGTGCGACCGCCACTCGTCGCGCCCGAACTGGGCCATCATCGCCAGCGTGAAGACCGTGTAGCCGACGAGGACGATGAACAGCGTCGACGGTCCGCCCATCACGACCAGCTCGAGCCACACGAAGAAGGCGAAGCCGGCGGTCGCCGGGCCAGCGCCCGAGTCGCTCGGGGTAGTCGGCGATGGCCCAGCCCTGGACGTGCGACCGCCCGCAGGACGGCCGCCGCCAGGTCGTGCAGCGTCGAGAACGGGTCGAGGAAGTGCCAGGCCGGGCCGATGATGGCGCACACGATGGCGAGCCCGACCCAGCCGTAGACCCACAGGAAGAGCGACGACACGTCCGCATCGCTCGAGCCGCCGGCGATCCCCTGGGCGATGATCCAGATCCAGCCGAAGAGTCCGATCGCGCGGAGCAGATAGCGCAGCCACGCCGGCGGGAGGGTCCCGACCTGGTCGAGCACCGGTGGCGTCGCGCGGACGTCGCGGACGATCACGAAGGCGAACGACAGGGCGACGGTCAGGGCCGCCCCGACGAGGTAGACGGCCAGCGGCAGCCGGCTCTCGTATGTCGGGTTGAGCGTGTGCGCGGCGGCCGCGGCCGGGAGGACGAGAGCGACACCCAGCGCGAGGCCGAGCGTCGATCCGACGCGTGCCGCGAGGCGCCCCCTCCGTCCGCGGGTCATGTCGTGTCGGTCGGGCGGTTGCGGCGGGTGAGCAGGTACGCTGCGCCGGCTCCGAGGACGATCAGGGCGACGATGATCGGGACGACGACGTCGCTGCCGCTCCCCGCATCGGTCGAGTCGGGCGACGGGCTCGCGGTCGGGGCAGCCGTTGCGGGCACGCTCGGGGCGGCCGATGCGCTCGGCGCGGCCGAGACGGCGGCGCTGGCGGCCGGTGACGCCGATGCCGCGGCGGCGGCGACCGTGAACGGCACGATGGGCTGGCGCAGGACGTCGCCGTCGTCGGCGATGCTGACCCACTTGATCTGGTAGGCGCCCGCCGGCAGTGGAGATGTCAGCGTGAAGGTCATGGTCATGGCGTTCGCGTCGACCGTGGCGCTGGCGACGGTCGACGCCGCTCGCATCGACCAGGTCGGCCTTGCTCCCGGTCGCGAGGTGCTCGGAGAACGTCAGGACGATCGGACCGGTGTAGGGCGACGGGACGGTCGCGCCCGACGCGGGATCGGAGCTGACCAGCTCGGAGTGCGCCGACACGAGCCCGGGGACGAGCAGGACGGCCAGCGACGCGACCACGAAGAGCGCGCTGAAACGCAGCGACGTGTGACGGACCATGTCGGCGAGTCTACAAACCTTCCAGTTCCGACGCGCGGGTCGCGCCGACCGCGGAGACCGGACACAGGCGGTACGATCGTCCCGACGATCCGATGCGGCCATCGCCGCCCAACCGTGAGGTCACGCGTGCCCACCACCGTTCCCGAGGTCGCGTTCAGCGACCAGCGCCTGTCCAACGGCCTGCGGGTCATCGTGGCCGAGGATCACCTGGCCCCCGTCGTCGCGGTCAACCTGTGGTACGACGTCGGCTCGAAGCACGAGGTCCCGGGCAAGACCGGCTTCGCGCACCTGTTCGAGCACGTCATGTTCCAGGGCTCGCGCCACGTCGCCAAGGCCGAGCACATCGCGCTCGTCCAGGCCGCCGGCGGGACGATGAACGGCTCGACCTGGCTCGACCGCACCAACTACTTCGAGACGCTGCCGGCGCACCAGCTCGATCTCGCGCTGTGGCTCGAGGCGGACCGGATGGCGACCCTGCTCGACGCGCTCAGCCAGGAGAACCTCGACAACCAGCGCGAGGTGGTCAAGAACGAGAAGCGCTGGTCCTACGACAACCGGCCGTACGGCTCGTTCCAGGAGAAGCTCCAGGCGCACCTGTTCCCGCCCGAGCACCCGTACCACCACTCGACGATCGGCTCGATGGACGACCTCGACGCGGCCACGGTCGAGGACGTCACGCGCCTTCTTCCGCACCTACTACGCGCCCGAACAACGCCGTGCTGTCAGTCGTCGGCGACGTCGAGACGGCGGATGTCCTGGCTGCAGCCGAGCGGTACTTCGGCGCCATCCCGGCCAACCCGGACATCCCGCCGCTGGGCGACCTGTCGCTCCCGCCGACGCTCGGCGGCGAGCGCCGCGAGACGGTCTTCGACAAGGTCCCGTTGCCGCGCGTCCACGTCGGCTATCGGGCGCCCGTGTTCGGCGATCCGCGGCTCGATGCGCTCGACCTGGCCGGCCAGATCCTGTCGGGCGGCAAGGGCAGCCGGCTCAACCGGCGCCTGGTCCGCGACGAGCAGATCGCCCAGGACGTCGCGATCTTCACCCTCGGCTTCATCGGCGGCGCATCGATCACCGCCGGCTGGGCGACGGTCCGGCCGGACGTCTCGGTCGCCCGCGTCGAGGCGGCCCTGCACGAGGAGCTCGACCGCCTGACGACCGAGCTCGTGACCGACGACGAGCTGGCGCGGGCCAGGGCCTTGACCGAGGCCGACGAGCTCGGCGCCCTGCAGCGGGTCGAGGAGCGTGCCGACCGGCTGTCGATGTACGCGACGCTGTTCGACCAGCCCGACCTCATCAACCGGATGCTGCCCCGCTACCTGGCGGTCACCCCGGAGGACATCCGTGATGTCGCGAGGGAGGTCTTCCGGCAGGACAACCGGGTCGTCCTGACCTATCTGCCCGAAGGCTTCACCGCCGACGACGTGGCGCTGCCCGCCGACGAGGCGACCGACGCGAAGGACGCGGAGGTGGCGGCATGAGTGCGACGCTCGATCCCGGTCGCGACGGACCAGTCGTGGCAGAGCGGCCCAAGCCGGGCGCACCGCGGTCGTATGAGTTCCCGTCGGTGCGCGGGGACCGCCTGTCGAACGGACTGTCGGTCCTCGTCGTCGACCTGCCGGGACGGCCGCTCGTCTCGGCGTCGCTGATCCTGTCCGGCGGCGTCTCGGAGGAGCCGGCCGACAAGGCCGGGGCGACGGTCCTCGCCGGGCGTGCCCTGACCGAGGGGACGGAGGAGCACGACGCCATCGCCCTGACCGAGGCGAGCGAGCGGCTCGGGGCCTCACTGCACGCCGACGCGGGCTGGGACGCGCTGTCGGTCTCGGTGGACGTTCCGGCGGCCCGCCTGGGGCCCGCCCTGGAGCTGGCGGCCGAGGTCCTCCTCCGTCCGACGTTCCCCGAGCACGAGGTGGAGCGACTCCGCGACGAGCGGCTGAACGACCTGCTCCAGGCCAAGGCCGACCCGCGCCGACGCGTCGAGGAGGCCTTCATCGGCACGATCTACGCTCCGGCGTCCCCGTACCACCGCCCGTCGGGCGGGACGCGGGAGACGGTCGAGGGCCTGACCGCGGCCGACCTCCGGCGAAGCTACACGGGTCTCCTCGACCCCGCCCGGGCGACCCTCGTGGTCGGTGGCGATCTCGGCGACCAGGACGTCCTGGAGCTTGCCCAACGCCTCTTCGGCGACTGGACGGGACGTGCATCCGGCTCGGCCGCCAGCGTCCCCGTCGTCGATACCGCGGCCACCGCACGGACGGATCGTCCGCGTGGTCCACCGGCCGGGTTCGGTCCAGACCGAGATCCGCATCGGCCACCGCGGGCTGCCGCGGCGGATCGACGACTTCCACGCCGTGTCGGTCATGAGCGCCATCCTCGGCGGGCTGTTCAACTCGCGGCTCAACATGAAGCTGCGCGAGGAGAAGGGCTACACCTACGGCGCCGGGGCCGGGTTCGACATGCGGCGAGGCGCGGGCCCGTTCTCCGCTCGCGCCGCGGTCAACACCGATGTGACCGTTCCGGCCATCGTCGACACCATGGCCGAGCTGACCCGCATGCGCGACACGACGGTCTCCGATGCCGAGCTCACCGCGGCGCGCGACTTCCTGATCGGCGTCTTCCCGCTCCGGTTCGAGACCGCCGGCGCCGTCGTCGGGTCGATCGCGAGCCTCGCGGTCCACGGGCTCGGGGTCGAGGAGCTGATCGGCTATCGCGCCAGGATCGAGGCAGTCGACACGGCCGCGATCGCCGCTGCGGCCCGCGCGCACCTCCACGTCGATGACGCGGCGATCGTGCTCGTCGGCGATGTCGATGCGTTCGGGGAGGCGCTCGAGGCGGCGAACGTCGGGAGGCTGGTCATCGAACGCGATGAGGGACCCGTGGCCGCGGGGCCACTCGAGCCCGAGGCCGCGATGAAGCCGGTCGACGACGAGGCCGCGACCGGTCCGACGGAGGGAGCCGAGGAACCGGACGTGCCGGGCCTCGACCAGGAGCCATCCGCCGAGGGCTGAAACCTTTTCGCTGCGGGTCGTCTCAGGTGAGTAGGCGCGGGTCATCCGACCGGCACACCGATGGAGACGACAACCGATGCGAAACGACGTCAAGCTGGTCCGCGGTCTGAGTGTGGCCGTGGTCTCGATCTTCCTGGTCGCCGGCGCGGCCTTCGCGGCCGAGGGCCTGAACCGGGGCCGCGACGATGGGTCGGGGTCGGTCAGCTCGATCGCCCAGCCCACGGGGACCGCCGAGCCCACCGAGACCGCCGAGCCCACCGAGACCGCCGAGCCGGCCGAGACGGCCGAGCCCACGGAGACCGCCGAGCCGACCGAGACCGCCGAGCCGACCGAGACCGCGGAGCCGGGGGACGACAACGGGGTCGATCCGACCGACGGGCCCGAGGCCACCGACGACCACGGCGCGAACAGCGGCCACGACGGGGCCGGCGCCACGCCAGCCGCGACCGACAACGCCAACAGCGGCCACCAGGGCGCGAACAGCGGTCCCGGCTCGACCCACAGTGGTGACGACGACGCACCCGAGGCGACCGACGATCACGGCGACCACGCCGGGGAGACCCCGGAACCGGCCGAGACCGCCGAGCCGAGCGACGACCACGGCGGCGACGATGGCAGCCACGGGGGCCACGACGGCTCCGACGACGGCGGCCATCACGGTGGCGGCGACGACTGACCTCGACCGACTCTCACGACGCATCGGTGTCCGAACGGACCCGCGGCTCGTGGCCCGGCTCAGCCTCCCTCATGATGGAGGTGAGCCGGGCTTCGGCGTCCCATCCGGACGACAGCCCGGGCGACCGGAGTCGGCCCATCGACACCACCAGCACATCGGACGACCCACGCGATGACCGTTCGATCGTCGACGCCGTGCTTGCCGGCGACCGGGATGCCTACCGGCACCTCGTCGATCGCGAGGCAGCCGCGGTGGTGCGGGCATGTCACCGGATCCTGGGGGACCTTCACGAGGCCGAGGACGCAGCCCAGGAGGCATTCGTGACCGCCTACCGATCGCTCGCCGGCTGGCGCGGCGATGGGCCGTTCGGAGCGTGGCTGACGCGGATCGCGGTCCGCATCTCGCTGCGTCAGGTCGGCCAGCGCCGCCAGGTCACATGGCTCGATCCGTCCGAGCCGGGCGGGACCGGGTCGGCCGTGGCCGACGCTCACGGGGTCGAGGCACGACCCCGAACGGACCCGGCCATGCTCGCGCTCCGCGGCGAACGGGAAGCCGAGCTGCGGACCGCGGTCGCGGCCCTCCCCGAGCCATATCGCGAGGTCGTCACGCTGCGCTTCTTCGGGGAGCTGTCCCTCGACGAGATCGCCCGACAGACCGATCGGCCGGTCCCGACCGTCAAGACACATCTCCGACGCGGCCTGCTCCGTCTGCGGAGCGCAGTCGAACCCGGGGGCGACGCATGAGCGGTCCGTACCGGCCGTTCGACCCGGCCGAGCTCAGGACCCCGGGCGAGCCCGACCTCTCGCCGGCCGAATTGGCCGATGCGCTGTCGACCGCGCGGGAGCTCGAGGCGCTCGCGACGAGCGCCGGGATCCGACCGACCGAGGGGTTCGAGGACCGCGTGATGGCGGCGATCGCCCTCGAACAGGTGCCACGTGTCGTCGTCCGACCCCGTGGAGCCGCACGCGGCGGGTTCGTCGCCGCCTTCGTGCTCGCGGTCCGCGATGCCTGGGGCGTGGCCTCGACGGGTGGGCGGCCGTTCGCGGTCCGAGCCCAGGCTCTCGCTCTCGTGCTGGTCGTGGTCCTCGTCGCCGGGTCGCTGGCCGCGGCAGGGGCAGTGACCGTCGGTGGGTGGTTGGAGCGATCGTCGGGCCCGTCACCATCGGTCCAACCAGGACCGACCGTCGCTCCGACGACGACCGAGACCGCCGAGCCGACCGAGACGGCCGAGCCGACCGAGACCGCCGAGCCGACCGAGACCGCCGAGCCGTCTGGCACGGACGACCACGGTGGTGGAGGTGGCGGCGGTGGTGGAGGCGGGTCCACGGCCACGCCCACCCGGACGGCGAGTCCGACCGGCACCGATGACCACGGCGGCGGCGGTGGTGGCAGCGGCGGTGGTGACGGTGGGAGCGGCAGCGGTGGCAGTGGGAGCGGCAAGACAGCCGAGCCGACGAGGACGCCGCGACCGACCGAGACGCCGCGCGGGTACCGACCACGGCGGGAGCAGCGGCGGCAGCGATGACGGTGGCGGCGGAGGGTCGTCGTCGAGCTAGCGCGCGCTGCGTCCGGGGTCGCTAGGCTCAGTCGATG
This sequence comes from uncultured Chloroflexia bacterium, assembly GCA_963813225.1. GTDB lineage: Bacteria > Chloroflexota > Limnocylindria > Limnocylindrales > CSP1-4 > SPCO01. Next base: position 1,661,848 of record CAWEYB010000001.1, read on the forward strand.
ATCGTCGTCATCGGGTGTCCGACCGGCCGGCTGGCCGACGCGGCCATCGTCGCGGCCGGGACGGCGTCGCGCGTGGCCCTCGCAGCGGCACGTGCCGGGCGTACGGTCCAGCTCGTCGGCAGGGTCGGGGATGACCCGACGGCCGATGCGGTCGTCCTGGACCTCGCGCGGGGCGGCGTCGGTCACGTCGCGCTCCTGCGCGACGGGACGCGGATCGACGCCGCTCGAACCGCCGGAGCCCGACGACGCGGGCGAGATCGATGATGCGGACGACGCGACCGGCCCGCCGGCATGTGGACGGCCCGCCCGCTACGGCCCGTGGTCCCGCCCTCGACGCCGCGGACGTGGACCTCGGGCTGCGCTACCTGACCGAGTTCGCGGTCGTCGTCATCGCCGAGCCGATGGACGAGGCGACCACCGGGGTCGTCGCCGAGGCAGCGCGCTGGACGGACGCTCGGCTGGTGGTGGTCATCCCCCGCGACGCTCCGATCCCAGGGGGACTGCCGTCCGACGCCGTCGTCTTCGAAGCTCCCGACACGGATCCCGACGGCGCCTTCGCGACTCTCGTCGGGCATTTCGCCGCCGCGCTCGACGACGGCGCCGAACCGGAGGCGGCTTTCCACGCCTCACTCGGGTCGGACGGCTGGACCGAGGCCGTCGAGGGTGATGCGGGCTGACGCGCCCGTCGCCGCTACCCGAGTGGCGCGATGAGCTCCGGGCCGTCGCGACGCACGTCGTTGACGAACCGCTCGACGGCGTAGACGTCGAGCGCCACCTCCTCGTTCGGGACGAGCAGCCCGAGCAGCTCGCCGGCATCGGCCGGCGACGGATCGAGCCAGCGCGCCCAGGCGTCCTCGGCCACCACGACCGGCATGCGGTCGTGGAGATCGGCCAGGGCGTCGTTCGGGGTGGTCGTGATGATCGTGAACGTGCGCCGGACCGTGTCCGTCGCCGGGTCACGCCAGCCGGCCCAGAGCCCGGCCAGCGCGAGTGGATGTCCGCCGCGCTCGACGACGCGGTAGGGCTGCCGGATCGTGCCCTCGCGCTTCCACTCGTAGAACGAATCGACCGGCACCAGGCAGCGTTTGCGAACGAAGGCGTCGCGGAAGGCTGGGCTCGAGGTGATCGTCTCGGCGCGGGCGTTGAACATCCGCGAGCCGACCTTGGCCTCGGTGGCCCAGTGCGGGATGAGCCCCCAGCGGTAGGCGGTCACGGCCCGTCGGTCCTCGCGCTGGACGACGACCAGCGCCTCGTCCGTCGGCGCCACGTTGTAGCGCCCGCCGGGATCGTCGACGAGCGGCTCCGCCCCGAAGATCTCGGCCAGCTCGGACGCCGGCCGCTCCTGGGTGAACCGTCCGCACATGCCCCGAGTCTAGTGCCGGGATGCGCACACAGCTGCCGTCGCCCGCAACCATCCGACGACACCCGACGACCTCGGTCCGCTCCTGTACAGTCCGGGCCATGAGCGAGATGGGCGCAGACCCGGGACTGCCCGGTCCGAGCGTCGGCGGCCGGCTGACCCGCGACGCAGCCCTCGCGTTCATCCAGCGTGGCGACAACCTCCTGGCGTCAGGCGACTTCGCCGAGGCGGGGCGGTATTTCTCGCGCGTCGTCGGCTTCGACGACCCGGCGCTCACTGGGGCCGCGCTGCTCGGCCTGGGCGAGGCGCACTACCGCCTCAACAACGAGCCGGCGGCGGTCCAGACCTGGCAGGCGCTGCTCGAGCTGCCCGAGAACCCGTTCACCTACACGGCCTGGCGCAACATCGCGGCGGCCCGCGTCCGTGACGGCGACCTGACCGGCGCCATCGACGCCTATCGCGAGGCCGACAAGCGAGCGCCACGCGAGGACAAGGCCGGAGATCGCCAACCGGCTCGGCTGGCTCACCAAGGAGACCGGCAACACGCGCGCGTCGAAGCGCTATTTCGCCAGGGGCCGGGGCGACGGGCCACGCGTCACGATGACGCTGATCCTGATCGCGATCACGGTCATCGTCTCGGTGACCGCCATGTTCACGATCCCGGACGCCGCCGGAGAAAGGCCTCTACGACTGGCTCCAGCTCGACAAGATGGCCGTCGCGGCGGGGGAGTACTGGCGCCTGTGGACCGTGACCCTGCTCCACTCGCCGACCGATCCGCTGCACCTCATCTTCAACATGTACGCGCTGTGGCTGGCGGGGACGATCGTCGAGCGCTGGTACGGGTCGATCCGATTCCTGGTGTTCTACCTCGCCTGCGCCGCCGCCGGCTCGACCGCCAGCTTCGTGTTCGGTGGCGACGTTCCCTCGGTCGGAGCGTCGGGGGCGATCTTCGGATTGTTCGGGATCCTGCTCGCGGCCGGCCGTGTCCACCACCCGGTCGATCGCCAGAGCCGCGGCATCGTCAGCCAGCTGGTGGTGCTGGTCATCATCAACATCGCGTTCGGGTTCGCATCCGGCGGCTCGATCGACAACGCCGCTCATCTCGGCGGGCTGGCGGCCGGGCTGTTCATCGGCGCGCTCGTGCCACCGACCGCGGTGCCGACGCTGTCGTCGCTGTGGCAGCGGCCGGTCGAGCAAGGCGTCGGCGCGGCGACGACGACCGCGCCGGCGTATGTCGCGGTCGTCGCCGTGCTCGTGGTCGGCATCGTCGTGGCCGGCGGGATCGCCCTCGGGACCGCGCAGCGCCAGGCGAGCCCGGACCCGAACCAGCTCGGCAGCGGCGAGACCCGCGAGGCCCGCGAGGCCCGCGCCGTGATCGCCGGTCAGACCGGTGGCGCCTCGGCCGGGATCTCGATCCGGGAGGCCGGCGTCGGAGGGCCGGGGAGCGGCGCCGCGACTGCCGACTCGACGGAGTAGAAGCAGCGCTCCTCGCCGATCACGTCGATCAGCCCGGTCCGGCGACATCCGGTCGCGGACCGAGCTGCGCACCTGCGCCAGCCGGAGATCGATGCCGTCGGCGCGAAGGTCGGTCACCAGCATCGACAGCATGTCCGTGGTCGCGACGTCGAGGTCGGCGGTGGCGCCGATGTCGAGCACGAGCACGGCGGGCGCGACCGAGCGGGCCCGGATGAGGGCATCGATCTGGTCCTTCGCGACGTCGGCGTTGACGAACGTCAGGGGCACGTTCGGGCGGACGATCAGGAAGCCCTCGACCGGGACGGCCTGGCTGTGCCGCTCGGCGTCGGCGTACACCGGGGGGTCGGTCGGGATCCGTCCGAGGACGGCGATGTACGGCCGGCTCGCCTGGTACAGGATCGCCAGCAGTGACAGGGCGACCGCGATGGCCATCCCGGTCAACGGCGTCGTGAACACGACGCCACCGAGGGCCGTCATCGCCAGCAGGAAATCGGTCCGTTTCCAGGCGAGGTAGCGGCGCAGCTCGGCGATGTCGACGAGGCCGAGCACCGAGGTGATGACGATCGCCGCGAGGACCGTCAGCGGCAGGTCCTTGAAGATCGGGGCGAGGACGACCGCGGTCGCGAGGATGAAGCCGGCGGTGATCAGCGACGACAGCTGGGTCCGTTGACCGGCGGCCTCGCTCGTCGCCGACTGGCTGAAGCTGGCGTCGACCACGAATCCACCGAACAGGCCGGTCGCCGCATTCGCCGCGCCGAGGGCGATCAGCTCCTGGTCGGGGTCGATGTCGTAGCCGTGGCGGACACCGAACGCGCGCGCGGCCCCGATCGATTCGGCGAGGGCCAGGAAGACGATGCCGAAGGCGCCGGCGGCCAGGAAGACGATGTCGCCGAGCGGGATCCGCGGCAGGCCCGGTGTCGGGAGGCCGGTCGTCACGTCGCCGACGACGGCCACGCCCTTGGCCGGCCAGGTCGAACGCAGCCGACAGCACGATCCCGACGACGAGGGCGACGAGCGCACCCGGGATCCGCGGCGCGACCCGCTTGAGGACGATGATCCCGAGCGCGCTCACGATGCCGAGTGCTGCCGTGTACCGGTTCACGTCGTCGATGCCGGCCGCGATGGTGACCACCTTGTCGATGATCGTGCTGCCGCCGCCCGGGATCCCGAGCAGGGCCGGGATCTGGCCGATGGTGATGACGACGGCAAGCCCGATCACGAAGCCCGTCACGACCGACGCCGCGAGGAATTGCGACAGGAAGCCGAGCCGGGCGACGCCGGCGACGATCAGGATGCCCCCGACGATGAGCGCCAGCGCGGCACTCAGCGCGATGAACAGGCTCGCGTCCCCGGCTGCCACAGCCCCGACGACCGACGCCGACATGATCGCCACCGACGAGCTGGCCGTGACCTTCATCTCGCGCGACGTGCCGAACACCGCATACGCGGTCAACGCCGCGAAGGCGGTCACGAGGCCGGTCTCGGGCGGCATCCCGGCGAGGCCGGCGTAGGCCATCGCGACCGGGACCATCACGCCCCAGGCGACGAGGCCGGCGATGGCATCGAACCGAAGCTGACCTCGGTCGTAGGTCGGCAGCCAGCGGACGATCGGAACGTAGTCCCGAAGCGTCCGCTGGATCGCCCGCCGCCGGGCGTCGGGGAGCGGGTGCTGGGCGACGTCGTCGTCGTGTCACGGCCGCCATCGTACTCATCGACGAGGCGGTCTCTGCGCCGGAATCCGTGTGCCAAGATAGGGCCGGCCCGGCCACCGCTCATCCTGGATGGACCATGTTCGCCACGCTCCTCGGGGGATTGCCTCGCCCGCCGCTTCGCTGACGGTTCGTCGGTCGATGCACTGGTCGAGGTCGCGGTCCGCGCCCAGGAGGCGGCCGGGCTGGACCCCATCACGGACGGCGGGCTGTACGGCCAGGACCGACCGGTCGAGGCGTGGCAGAGCGACCGCCGCGCTGACCGACCACGCGGTCAAGCAGGCCGTCACGGGGCCGTACACCGCCGGACGGCAGGCAGGCCTCGCACCGGACGTGGTCCTGGCCCGCGCCCGCGCGCTCAACGCGTGTCCTCCGGGAGCTCGCCGCCGCCGGTTGCCCGCTCATCGAGGTCCACGAGCCGGCCGCCACGACCATCGGTGACGACCCAGCGGAGCGCGAGCTCTTCGGCGCGGCCCATCGGATGCTCCTGGACGGCGTCGAGGGCACACACCTGTCGCTCGCGATCACCGGCGGGAACGCCGATGACGCGGGGATCGCCACCATCCTCGCCGCCCCGTACGCCAGCCTGGCAGTGGACCTGATCGCCGGTCCGGACAACTGGCGGCTCGTCGTGGCGACGCCGGGTGACCGCGGGATCGTGTGCGGGGCGCTGCCCGTCACCGACCCGGGCGACGACGGTCCCGAGCTGCTGCTGTGGGCCGCCGGTTACGCCGCCTCGACCGGCGGCCGCGGTTCGCTGCGGGTGGGCCTCGCCACGGCGTCGTCGCTGGCCCATCTGCCGTGGCCGGTCGCGGTGCGCAAGATCGAGCGCCTCGGCGAGGCCGTCCGATTGGCCCATCTCCCGCCGCTCGAGCGCATGCGACAGCTCGATCCGCGCGCGGTGAGCAGCCGGAGCGCAGCCCTCGGGCGCTTCGACCCGATCAAGCCGAGACGCCCGGCCGAACCGCCCGCGACGCACGGCTCGGACCCGGCTGACGACCCGACTTGATTCCCCGGCGCTGCGGTGCCACCATCCGGTGACCTCCCCACCACGCCCGAACCGCGGGTGTCGAGGCTCGGAGCACTCCACGCCACAAACACCGAGTCGGTCGTTTCACCGTCCGTGTCGCAGGAGGTCAGGCCCGTGAGCGAACATGTCGCGTTCGTCGTCAATGGGACCCCGCGAGAGCTCGACGTCGAGCCGAGACGGCTGCTCGTCCAGGCGCTCCGCGAGGACCTCGACCTGACCGGCACGCACGTCGGCTGCGACACCAGCCAGTGCGGCGCCTGCACCGTCCACGTCGACGGCCGGGCGATCAAGTCGTGCACGATGCTCGCCGTCCAGGCCGACGGCACCGAGATCAAGACCATCGAGGGGCTCGCGAACGGCGACGAGCTGCACCCGATGCAGGCCGCCTTCTGGGAGAAGCACGGCCTCCAGTGCGGCTTCTGCACGCCGGGCATGATCATGACCGCGGTCGACCTGCTCGCGCACAACCCGGACCCGACCGACGACGAGATCCGGCACGCCATCGAGGGCAACTTCTGTCGCTGCACCGGCTACCAGAACATCGTCGCCGCCATCCGCCATGCCGCCGAGACCATCCGGTCCGGCGCGGCCGTCACCGCGTAGGGCGAGGAGGACGAGATGACCACCGACGTCCTGGGCGAACGCATCAAGCGGGTCGAGGATCCGCGCTTCATCACCGGCGCCGGCAACTACGTCGACGACATCAAGCTCGCCTCGATGGCCCACATGGCCATCCTGCGCAGCCCCTACGCGCACGCCAACATCCGCTCGATCGACACGTCGGCGGCCAAGGCGATGCCGGGCGTGCTGGCGGTCTTCGTCGGCGCCGACATCCCGTACAACCCGATGCCGATGGCCTGGCCGGCCGGCGGCAGCGCCGGGATCCAGAACAACGTCAGCACGCCCCGGACGCTCGCCACGGACAGCGTCAAGTGGACCGGCGAGGGCGTCGCCGCGGTCGTCGCCGAGACGGAGGCCCAGGCGTTCGACGCGCTCGACGCGATCGTCGTCGACTGGGAGCCGCTGCCCGCGGTGGTCGACGCCGAGAAGGCCATGGCTGCCGGGCGCGCCGCAGCTCCACGAGAACGCACCGAACAACGTCGTGTTCGAGTGGAGCGTCGGCGACAAGGCCGGCACCGACGCCGCCGTCGACGGCGCCGAGGTCGTCGTCCGCCAGCGGATCGTCAACCAGCGCCTGATCCCGAACCCGATGGAGGTCCGCGGCGACATCGGCTGGTACAACCCGGGCACCGACGAGTACACGATCTGGATGTCGAGCCAGACGCCGCACATCCAGCGGCTGCTCCTGGCCGCCTTCGTGATGGGCATCCCGGAGCACAAGATCCGGTGCATCAGCCCGGACGTCGGCGGCGCCTTCGGGACCAAGATCTTCTGCTACCCCGACTACGCGCTGGTGCTGTTCGCCAGCAAGGCGCTCGGCGGCACGGCCGGTCAAGTGGATCGAGGGCCGACGCGAGAACTACCAGAGCACGATCCACGGGCGCGACCACATCACCTACCTCGAGATCGCGGGCACGCGCGACGGCGAGATCACCGGCCTTCGGGTCAAGACGCTGGCCAACCTCGGCGGGCGCCTGTCGACGATCGGTCCGGGCATCCCGACGACGCTCTACGCCCGTGTCCTGTCGGGCTGCTACAAGATCCCGAACGTCTACGCCGAGGTGACCGGCGTGTACACGAACACGACGTTCGTGGACGCCTATCGCGGCGCCGGCCGGCCCGAGGCGACCTACGTCATCGAGCGGGCGATGGACCTGTTCGCGGCCGAGATCGGGATGGACCGCGCCGAGCTCCGGCGACGGAACTTCATCCAGCCGGACCAGTTCCCGTACGAGAACCCGTCGGGTCTCGGGACGGCATCGGGCGGCGCCAAGATCTACATCGATTCCGGGCAACTACGAGCCGGCCATGGACAAGGCGCTCGCGATGGCCGGCTACGCCGGGATCGACAAGGCCAAGGCCGACGCCAAGGCGCGCGGCAAGCTCCTCGGCATCGGGCTGTCGACGTACATCGAGGTCTGCGGCGTCGCGCCGTCGAAGTGGATCGGCGCGGTCGGCGAGGGCTGGGGCGCGGCGATGTGGGAGTCGTCCAACATCAAGATGCACCTGACCGGCAAGACGGTCGTCACGATGGGCACCCAGCCGCAGGGCCAGGGCCACGAGACGACCTACGCGCAGGTCGTCTCCCACGAGCTGGGCATCCCGATGGACGACATCGTCATCCAGCACTCGGACACCCAGGGCACGCCGTTCGGCTACGGCTCGTACGGCTCGCGCACCTCGTCGGTCGGGATGACCGCGGCGATCAAGGCGTCCGCCAAGATCCGCGAGAAGGCCCGCAAGTTCGCGGCGCACATGCTCGAGGCGTCGCTCGACGACATCGAGATCGACGGCGCGAACTACTTCGTCAAGGGCAGCCCGGACCGGGTCAAGACGATCCAGGAGATCGCCTTCGCGCTCGACCTCGCGTTCGACCCGCCCGAGGGCATGGAGCCGTACCTCGACGAGACGGCCTACCACGACACGCCGAACTGCACGTGGCCGTTCGGGACCCACATCGCGATCGTCGAGATCGACGAGGAGACCGGCCACGTCGACCTGGTCCGCTACGTCGCGGTGGACGACGTCGGCAAGAAGATCAACCCGATGATCGTCGACGGCCAGCTCCACGGCGGCATCGCCCAGGGCGTCGGCCAGGCGCTCTGGGAGGGTGCCGTCTACGACGACGACGGCCAGCTGCTGACGGGCTCGATGCTCGACTACGCGCTGCCGCGGGCGTCGTGGTTCCCGAACATCGAGCTCGACGAGACCGTCACGCCGTCGCCGGTCAACCCGATCGGGGTCAAGGGCGTCGGCGAGGCCGGCGCGATCGCCAGCACGGCGGCGGTCGCCAACGCGGTCATCGACGCGCTGGCACCGCTCGGCATCCGACACCTCGACATGCCGTACACGGCACAGACGGTGTGGCGGGCCATGCACGACGCGAAGGGAGGCCAGGCGTGATCCCGGCAGCGTTCGGTTACCAGCGTCCGGCCTCCATCGAGGAGGCGCTCAAGATCCTCGACTCCGACCCCGATGCGAAGGTCCTGGCCGGCGGCCAGAGCCTGCTGCCGCTGCTCAAGCTGCGGCTCGCCTCGGCCGACACGCTCGTCGACATCGGCCGTCTGCCGGGACTCAAGGGCGTCCGGCGGCTCGACGACGGCGGATCGCGATCGGCGCGCTCACGACGTACGCCGAGCTGCTCGACTCGCCGGTCAAGCGAGTACGGCCTGCTGGGCGACGCGCTCCCGACACATCGGCGACGTCCAGGTCCGCAACCGCGGGCACGATCGGCGGCGCGATCGCCCACGCCGATCCGGCGTCCGACCTGCCGGCCTGCCTGCTCGCGCTCGACGCCGAGTTCGTCATCCGCTCGGATTCGGGCGAGCGGACGACCGGGGCGCGACGGCTTCTTCCAGGGCGCGTTCGCGACCGACCTCGGCGCCGGCGAGATCCTGACCGAGGTCCGGCTGCCCGGCCCGCGCGACGATGCCGGTTCGGCGTACGCCTCACTCGAGCAGCCGGCCTCGGGCTACGCCCTGGTCGGCGTCGCGGTCGTCGTCTTCGCCGGCGACGGCGGCGGGATCGCCAGCGCGAACGTCGCGCTCACCGGCGTGTCGCGACCACGCCTACCGGGCACGGCGGTCGAAGCGGCGCTCGCCGGCTCCGATGGCTCGCAGGCGATCGATCGCGGCCGCCGCGGAACACGCGACCGACGGGGTCGAGGTCGCAAGCGACATCCACGCCGATCGCGAGTACCGGACCGCGATGGCCGCGGTCTACACCCGCCGCGCGATCGAGGCCGCCCTCGCTCGGCTGCGCTGATCGCCGGCGACCCCTGCGTGCAGGCCCAGAGGATCACTCCGGGCCGGCGTGTGCCCGCGCGCCTCGTCGGGGCGGTCCTCGCCCGTGACCTGACCGTGTCGGGCGCCCGCTGGGCGAAGGGCCGGCGCCTGACGCGCCGACGACCTCGCTGCGCTCGCCGGCGCCGAACCGGGCGACCCGGTGACGGTCCTCGATCCCGGGTCCGGACGAGCTCCACGAGGACGAGGCGGGACTGCGCCTCGCGGCCGCGGTCGCCGGGCCGGGACTGACGATCCGTGGCCCGGCCCAGAGCCGGGTCGACCTCGTCGCCGCCGTCGACGGCGTGCTCCACGTCCGGGTCGCCGACCTCGAGCGCGTCAACCGGATCGATCCGCTCGAGGTGTTCACCGCCTTCGACGGCCAGGTCGTCGCGCGCGGCGAGCTCGTCGCGAGCGTCAAGGTCGCGCCGCACCTGGTCGAGGCGTCCGTCGTCGACGCGGGCGCGCGGCTGGCCGGCTTCGGCAGCGTCCGCTCGTGTGGGTCGCGCCGTTCGTGCCGAGCCGGGTCGGCGTCATCGTCAAGGAATCGGTCCGCGGGACGGCGCGCGACCGGTTCGAGGCCAGCGTCCGGTCCAAGATCGAGGGCCTCGGCTCGGAGATCGTCGCCATCGACTACGTCGAGGACGACCCGGACGCGGTCGAGGCCGCGATGGCCGGCTTCGTCCGGCGACCCGACCCGGTCGACCTGATCCTGACCGCCGGCGCGGCGAGCACCGATCCGCTCGACGCGTGCTTCGTGGCGATCGCGGCGCTCGGCGGGCGTGTCGTGCGGCGCGGTGTGCCCGCCCACCCGGGCTCGATGCTCTGGCTCGCCCGCATCGGCCGGACGGCGATCCTCGGGCTGCCGACGTGCGGCGCCTATTCGAAGGCGACCGCCGCGGACCTGCTGCTGCCGCGCCTGCTGTCCGGCGAACCCGCCTCCGAGAGGACCGTCGCCAGGCTCGGCCACGGCGGGATCCTCACCCGCAGCCAGCGCTTCCGCTTCCCGGCCTACGCGCGCGAGCTGGACGCGCCCGATGGCTGACGCGAGGCCCATGTAGATTCGCCACATGACCGACCGAGACACCCGCCCCGCCGGCACGCGTTCCATCGAGGCGATCCAGGACGACTTCCGGGCACGGAACTACATCGCCGACCGGTCCGTCGCGACCGCCGTCTTCCTGGCGCTCGAGCTCGGCCGGCCGCTGCTGCTCGAAGGCGAGGCCGGTGTCGGCAAGACCGAGCTGGCCAAGGTCCTCGCTGCCTCGCCTCGGCACCCAGCTCATCCGGCTCCAGTGCTACGAGGGCCTCGACGTCAACACCGCCGTCTACGAGTGGAACTACCCGCGCCAGATGCTCGAGATCCGGCTGCTCGAGGCGCGCGGCGAGGCCGAGCAGGCGACCGCCCACGACATCTTCGGTTCCGACTTCCTCATCCGCCGGCCGCTCCTCCAGGCGCTCGAGTCGACCGACGGCGTCGCGCCGGTCCTGCTCATCGACGAGATCGACCGCGCCGACGAGGAGTTCGAGGCCTACCTGCTCGAGATCCTGTCCGATTTCCAGGTCACCGTCCCCGAGATCGGCACGATCACGGCGGAGACGCCGCCCCGGGTGATCCTGACCTCGAACCGGACGCGCGAGGTCCACGACGCGCTCAAGCGCCGCTGCCTGTACCACTGGATCGACTACCCGACCGCCCAGAAGGAATACGAGATCGTCCTGGCCAAGGTCCCCGAGGCGCCCGAGCGGCTGGCTCGCGAGGTCGTCGGCTTCGTCCATCGCCTGCGCGAGGCCGACCTGACCAAGGTGCCCGGCATCGCCGAGACGCTCGACTGGGCGGCCGCGCTCCTGTCGCTCGGTGCCCGCGAGCTGACGCCGGAGCTCGTCGACGAGACGCTCGGCGTCGTGCTCAAGTACGAGGAGGACATCCGCCAGGTCCGCGGCGAGGGCACGCGACGCTACCTGTCCGAGGCGGCGGCCGGCGGCTGACCGGGCCGACGACGATCGCGCCAGCATGACCGACCCGACCGATCCCGCGATCGTCCGCTCCCCGTTCGGAGCCGAGGTCGACGGCCGGCGGCTGCTCGGCGAGGCGGTCGGGTTCGGACGCTCGCTCCGGGCGGCTCGGCTGTCGATCGACCTCGGTGCGTCGGTGGACTTCGCCCGTGCCCTGACCCTGGTCGACATCGCCGACCGCGAGCAGGTCCGCGCGGCCGGCGCCGCGATCTTCGTCCGGCGGCGCGACGACCGGCCGACCTATGACGCCGCCTTCGATCGCTGGTGGCGCCGGCGCGGTTCGCGGCTGCCGAGCGACTTCGCTCCGTCGACGCTGCCGCGCGAGGACGCCCCGACCGACGAGCAGGAGGTGCCCGGCGCGGCTCCGCCCGAGGCCGGCAACGAGCACGCCGAGATGGGTCCCGACGAGCGCGGCACGCCGATCCCGGCCGACAGCGACGACACCGACGACGAGGCACCGATCGAGGGCGTCGTCATCTCGCCCGACGCGTACTCGCAGGGCGAGGTCCTGCGCCACCGCGAGTTCGACCGGATGACGCCGGCCGAGCTGCGCGAGGCGGAGCGCCTGGTCGACCTGCTCGTGCCGCGCCTGGAACGCCGGCGGACGCGCCGCTACGAGCTCCATTCGCACGGCCGTCGCCTGGCGCCGCGCGCGATGTTCCGGCGCAACCTCGGGACCGGCGGCCAGCTCGTCACGTGGGTCTGGCGACGCCAGATCCGCGAGCCACGCTCGCTCGTGGTCCTGTGCGACATCTCGGGCTCGATGGAGCGCCACTCGCGGCTGCTGCTGCGGTTCGTCCAGGCGCTGTCGGCCGCGTCCGAGGTGCGGACGGAGTCGTTCGTGTTCGGGACGCGGCTCACCCGCGTCACGCGGCTGCTCCGCGACCGCGACCGCGATCGCGCGCTCGCCCGGGTCGCCGACTCGGTCAACGACTGGGCCGGCGGCACGCGGATCGGCGAGTCGTTCCGGACGTTCAACCAGAAGTGGGCGCGGCGCTCGCTGCGGACGTCGGGGGTCGTCATCGTCGTGTCGGACGGCTGGGACCGCGGCGACCCGGCGCTCGTCGCGTCCGAGACCGCGCGCCTCCGGCGCAACTGCCACCGCCTCGTCTGGCTCAACCCACTGGCCGGCACGCCCGGCTACCAGCCGCTGGCCGGCGGGATGCGGGCCGCCTACCCGTACATCGACGACTTCCTGCCGGCCGGGACCGTCGCCTCGCTCGAGCGGCTCGGCGAGATCCTCGGCGGCGTCCGGGCGGGCGACACGCGGCGGGGGAGCGAGGCGGCCGCGCACGCGGCGCTCCCCGGGTCGATCGGCCCGCGGTCGCCGCGCCGCCTTCCATCGTCGGTGGTGAGACCATCGACCCATCCGCTCCGAGGCCATTGCGATGAAGGAACTGCTCGACACCCTGACCACCTGGCAGGACGACGGCACGGCCGACGGCGACATCGGCCGCGCCGTCGTCGTCCGGACGTTCGGGTCCGCGCCGCGACCCGAGGGCGCGGTCCTGCTGTACGCGACGGACGGCCGGATCGCCGGCTCGGTCAGCGGCGGCTGCGTCGAGGGCGCCGCGGCCGAGGAGATCGACACGCGCCGGGCCACCGGCCACGCCCGGGTCATCCGCTACGGGATCAGCGACGAGCAGGCGTGGGACGTCGGCCTGGCCTGTGGCGGCACGATCGACGTGCTCGTCGAGCCGGTCGCCCCGGCCGTGGTCATCGAGGCGGCGCGCGGTTCCGTGGGTGCCGGCGGTCACGGCTCGGCGGTCGTCACGCCGCTCCCCGCCGACTCGCCGCCGGCCGAGTTCGGCGCGCACCAGCCGGGCGATGGCGCGCCACCGGCCGCCGAGCTGGTCGTCACCGACGACGGCCGGCTGACCGGCACGCTGGGTACGCCCGAGCTGGACGCCCAGCTCGTCGAGGCCGCCCAGGCGGCCCTCAAGCGCGGGCTGTCGCGGACGGTCGAGCTCGGCGGTCGCTCGCTGTTCATCGAGGTCTTCCCGGTCCGGCCGCGCCTGGTCGTCGTCGGCGGCGTCGAGGTCGCGCGCTCGCTGGTCCGGCTCGCGCACGAGCTCGGGTTCGAGACGGTCGTCGTCGACGGTCGCGCCGCGTTCGCGACGAAGGAGCGCTTTCCGGAGGTCGACCACCTCGTCGTCGGCTGGCCCGACGAGGTCGCCGACGAGATCGGGCTCGGGCCGAACGACGCGGTCGCGGTCCTGTCGCACGACGTCAAGTTCGACGAGCCGGCGATCGTCGAGGCGCTCCGCCGCGGCTGCCGCTACGTGGGCGCCGTCGGGTCACGCAAGACCCAGGCCGATCGCCACGCGCGCCTGCTCGAGGCGGGCGTCAGCGAAGCGGAGCTGGCGCGGCTGCGCGGACCGGTCGGGCTCGACCTCGGCGGCCGCGCACCGGCCGAGACCGCGCTGGCGATCCTGGCCGAGATCGTGGCGGAACGCTACGGCGGGACCGGGGCGCCGATGCGCGAGCGGGCCCTGGCGCGGGCCTGAGGCCTGTCGGGGCACGATGCGGTGACGAGGGCGGGGACGGTCGGGCTCGTGCTCGCCGCGGGCGCCGGGTCGCGGTTCGGTGGCGGAAAGCTGCTCGCGCCGATCGGCGGCCGGCCGATCCTCCAGCACGTCCTCGACGCGCTCGCCGCGGCGGGGATCGATGACGTCGTCGTGGTCCTCGGGGTGGACGCCGCCGCCATCGAAGCTGCCATCGAGTGGCGGGCCGAGCGCCGTGTCGTCAACCCCGACCCGGCCCGCGGGCTGTCGAGCTCGCTGCCGCTCGGCTTCGAGACGATCGGACCCGGCGCCGGTGCGGTCCTCGTCGCGCTCGGCGATCAGCCGCTCGTCTCGGTCGAGGTCATCCAGGCTCTGCTCGACGCGCCTGCGAGCACGGGCCGGCCGATCGTCGTGCCCGACCTATCCCGACGAGCGCGGCCGCAACCCGGTCCTTGTCCGCCGGCCCGCCTTCGACCTCGTCCGCGAGGCGACCGGCGACCGCGGCCTCGGGCCGCTCCTCGAGGCACATCCGGAGCTCGTCTCCGAGATCGCAGTCGACGGCGCCAATCCCGACGTGGACACGCCGGTCGATCACGCCCGTGCCATCGAGGCGGCCTGGGCGGCACGCGTCCGTGCCAACCGCGAGCAGGTCGAGCGGATCCGCGAGGTCCCCGACGGCACCGACTTCTACGCCCCGGTCAACTCGCTCTTCCGCGCCGACCCGACGCGGACCGACGACGCGGTCCTCGACGCGCTCCTGCGACTGACGCGATCCGGGGATACGTGGCTCGACATCGGGGCGGGTGCCGGCCGGTTCGCGCTGCCGATCGCCCGGGCGCTCGACCCGTCGGGCGGCTCGGTGATCGCGCTCGACGCCTCACCGTCGATGCTCGAGTCGCTGGGCGAGATCGCCGAGGACTACGCCATCGAGAACGTCCGGGTCGTCGAGGCGCGCTGGCCGCCGGCGGGCGGAGCGAGCGGCGAACGCCTTCGAGGCGGACGTCGCGCTCATCGCCCACGTCGGCTACGACGTCGAGGCGATCGGCCCGTTCCTCGACGCGCTGGAGGCGTCGGCCACACGCGCCTGCGTCGCCGTCCTGATGGAGCGTGTCCCCGCCTCGGCCGCGGACCCGTTCTGGCCGCCGGTCCACGGCGAGTCGCGGGTCGCGCTCCCGGCTCTGCCCGACGTCCTCGAGCTGCTCGAGGCGCGCGGCCGGCGGCCGGACGTCCAGCGCATCGCGATCGAGCCGCGCCGGTTCGGATCGCGCGACGCACTCGAGGCGTTCGTCCGGCGCCAGCTCTGGATCGATCCGGCGGGGGAGAAGGAGGACCGGTTCCAGGCCGCGCTCGACGCGCTGACGGTCGCCGACGGCGAGGGCTGGACGATCGCCGATCGCGAGACGCGCCACGTCGGTGTCGTCACCTGGGCGCCACGGTGAGCTCACGCCGCAAGGAACCGGCCGAGTCGATCCCGCCGGACTTCTTCCTCGCCGGCTACGCCGACGACGTCCGCGACACCGCGAACGAGCTCCGGATTGTCGTGAAGCGGGCGGTGCCCGACGTCGTCGAGCGGGTCCGGCCGGGCTGGCGGATCATCGGCTACGACGTGCCGCTCGGTCGGCGCAGCGTGTATTTCGCGTGGGTGATGCCGGAGGTCGGTCCATGTGCACCTCGGCTGGGTCCATGGCGTGTACATGGATGATCCGGATCGGCGGCTCGAGGGCGCGCACCTGCGCCTGGTCTCGACGCGCTTCGTGACGTTCGCGCCCGGCGACGCGATCCCCGAGGCGGCGATGGAGGCGTTCACACGCGACGCCGCACGCATCGCGGCCCTCTCCCGCGAGGAGCGGTTCGCGCTGCTGCTCGACCGCGACGCGGCGCCCGCACCGGCGCGATGAAGCCGACCCGGGTCGAAGCCGTCGTCTTCGACTTCGGCGAGACCCTCTATGACGAGACGAACGCCTGGTCCGCGGTCGCCGACGCGGCGGGGGTCCCTCGGCTGACGTTCATGGGGGCACTTGGCGGTTTCATCGCCGCCGGTCGTTCGCATCGCGAGATCTTCGATCTGTTCGGCGTGCCGGAGCCACAGACCTGGTTGCCGCTCGACCCGAGGGATCTCTACCCCGACGCGCGTCCTTGCCTGCTCGAGCTGCGAACGCGAGGCCTGCGTCTTGGGATCGCGGCCAATCAGCCGGATCGCGCGGCCGAGATCGGGCGTGTGCTCGGTATCGACCTCGACCTGCTCGCGACATCGGCGGCCTGGGATGTCGAGAAGCCGTCGCCTGCCTTCTTCGCCCGGATCGCGACCGAGCTGGCGCTGCCGCCCGCCGCGATCGCCTATGTCGGCGATCGGGTGGACAACGACGTCACGCCTGCCGCCGAGGCGGGGATGTGCGCCGTCTTCGTCCGGCGCGGTCCGTGGGGCTGGATCCAGTGTCCGACCGGAAGCCCGCCGGGCGCCGCGTTCACGGTCGAAGATCTTGGCGTTCTTCCGGAGCTGTTGACGGGACGATGACCCACAGTGGTCGATGCAACCTGTGGCGCTGTTCCGGCGTCGCACGGACGTGAACTTAGTCAGGTTGCTGGGCCTCCTCCTCACCTCCGTGCTTGTCGTCGCCTGCGGGTCAGCGAGCGGGGCGTCACCCGTAGCCGACCCATCTCCTGCGGTCTCGCCGGCCGGTGGACCACCCAGCGTCACGGGCACCGTCACCGCCGGCCCCGTCTGCCCGGTCGAAACGGTGCCGCCCAAGCCGGAATGCGCGCCACGGCCCGTCCAAGGCGCCGTGATCGTCGCGACGGACGCCGGCGGTCAGGAACTTGGTCGGGCAACGACCGCTGCTGATGGCTCCTACCAGATCGTCGTGGCGCAAACGGGAACGGTGACCATCTCCGGGCTGCCCGTGGCCGGCCTCATGAGGGCGCCCGCGCCGGTCGATGTCACGCTGCCATCCCCGAGCGTGACCGAACGCGTCGACCTCGAGTACGACACCGGGATCCGCTGACTCTGGGCGTCCATGGTTGACACGTGACTAGATAGTCACATATAGTGCCCGCATGACGGACCCCATGGCGCCGACGTTCCGGGCACTCGCCGATCCCAATCGGCGGGTCCTGCTCGATCGGCTCTTCGAGCGCGATGGCCAGACGCTCGGGGAGCTGTGCGGGCACCTGCCGGACATGACGCGTTTCGGGGTCATGAAGCACCTGGGCGTGCTCGAGGAGGCGGATCTCGTGACGACGGTCAAGGCCGGCCGCGAGAAGCGTCACTACCTCAACCCGGTGCCGATCCGTCTGGTGCACGACCGCTGGATCGGCAAGTTCGCCGAGCCGGTGGTCGGTGCGATGTCCGCCCTCAAGACGAAGCTGGAGTCTCCGATGGACACGTTCGACCACATCTACGCCATCCAGATCAAGGCCTCGCCCGACCGCGTCTGGCAGGCGATCACCGACGGCGACGAGACCGTCCGCTACTACTACGGCACGCGGGTCATCTCCGACTGGATCGTCGGCGGACCGCTGCGCTACGACCGAGCCGACGGGACGCTTATGGCTGACGGGATCGTCCTCGAGGTCGAGCCGCCGCGACGACTCGTGATGACGTTCCATCCCCGTTGGGCCGAGGAGATCGAGGCCGAAGGGCCGGTCCACATGACCTGGCAGGTCGAGCCGACCACGGATGGCGGCTCGAAGCTGATCGTGACGAGCGTGCTTAAGACAGGTTCCAAGAGCGCCGAGGCGTTCGCGGCCGGCATCGTGTTCATCGTGTCGGGACTCAAGACGCTCGTCGAGACAGGTCAGCCGCTCGCCGTCGGCTGACGCTGCGCATCTGTGTTGACCGTCGGTCAACGATCCCGGATGCGGAGGGCAGTGTCGGCCCTTTCTCATTCGCTCGTTGACCGATGGTCAACGATTCGAGCAACACATGGCGAACAATGTGCAGCATCGTTGACCACGGGCGAACGTCGAGGCGGATATCGAGTGCCTGCCACCGTCAAGTCGCGGGATCGTTGACCGTGGGTCGAATGCGCGACTAGTGGGAACGCCAAGTCCCGCGTAGCTGCGAGAATCGTTGACGGTGGGTCAACGGCGCATGGTCGTAACGCTTGGTCCGACCGTCGTGCGCGACGAACCTCTTCGGCCTGAAAACCGGCCCGTGCGACACGGCGTATCCACCACCGGAACACGTTGACGCGTGAACGAAACCGGACGGATACTGCAGCACAACACGTCTCCGAGGGCTCGACCTGCCGCCACCCCCATGGACAGGCAGGGCCAAGGCCCGCGATCGTCGCCAGCCGCTCTGTGCCCATCCGGGCCGGATGGGTCGCCATCGCCCCCGCATGTCGGGGGGAGGAGGGTCCCAGCGCGATGATTCCCGGTCAGTTCGACTACGTCCGTCCGGCGAACCTGGACGAGACGCTCCGCATCCTCACGGAGCGCGAAGGCGAGGCCAAGCTGCTGTCCGGCGGCTACAGCCTCCTGCCGCTCATCAAGCTGCGTCTCGCCCAGCCGGCCCTTCTCGTCGACCTGCGCGACGTGTCCGGTCTCGACGGCATCGCCGAGACCGACGACTACCTCGTCATCGGCGCCCGGGCGACCCACCGCCGCATCCACGAGGCGCCGATCGTCCGCGACCGCTACCCGCTGCTCCACGACGTGACCACCACGATCGGCGACCCGCAGGTCCGCAACTGGGGCACGATCGGCGGCTCCGTCGCACACGCGGACCCGGCGTCGGACTGGCCGGCCGTCCTGATCGCCACGAAGGCGACCATCGTCTGCCGCAGTCAGACCGGCGAGCGGACGATCGCCGCGCGCGACTTCTTCGTCGACACGTTCCAGACGGCGATCGAGCCGACCGAGGTGCTGACCGAGGTCCGCATCCCGCGCCGGCCGCGTCGCGCGGGTGGCGCCTACGAGAAGCTCGAGCGCAAGGTCGGCGACTTCGCGACCGCGGCGGTCGCGGCGATGGTCAGGCTCGACGAGGGCGGTCACATCGGCACGGCCGGGATCGGGCTGACGGGCGTCGCCGAGACGCCGTTCGCCGCCACCGACGCGGAGGCCGTCCTGGCCGGCAAGGCCCCGTCCGACGACGTCTTCCGCGAGGCGGGCGCCGCGGCCGCGGCCCAGAGCCGCCCCGCCGGCGACGTCCGAGGTCCGGTCGAATACAAGCGGGCGATGGTCGCGGAGCTGACCCTCAGGGCGCTCCGCCGGGCCACCGAACGCGCGCTCGCGTACGCGTAAGGAGGCCGCCAGATGACGACCCAGCACATCAGCGTGACCGTCAACGGCGAGGCCCACGAGGCCGACGTCGAGCCGCGGCTCCTGCTCGTCCATTTCCTGCGCGACAACCTCGGCCTGACCGGGACGCACGTCGGCTGCGACACCAGCAACTGCGGCGCGTGCACCGTCCATGTCGACGGCGAGAGCGCCAAGTCGTGCACGATGCTCGCCGTCCAGGCCGACGGGCGGGAGGTCAAGACCATCGAGGGGATGGCCGACCGAGCCGACCCTCCACCCGCTCCAGCAGGCGTTCTGGGACCAGCACGGCCTCCAGTGCGGCTTCTGCACCCCGGGGATGATCATGCAGTCCGCCTGGCTGCTCGGCGGAGAACCCGTCGCCGACGGAGGCCGAGATCCGCGAGGGGATCAGCGGCAACCTGTGCCGCTGCACGGGCTACGTGAACATCGTCAAGGCGATCCAGCAGGCGGCCGGCGAGATGGCCGCCGCTGCCGAGACCCAGACGGCCGGCTCCGCGCCGGTCGCGGCCGGTTGAGCGGGGAGTGACGAAGATGACCACCGAGGCACACGAGCCCCGCACCAGCGCCGAGATCGGTGGCATGGGCCACTCGGTCAAGCGCAAGGAAGACCCGCGCTTCATCCGCGGCCAGGGCGAGTACATCGACGACGTCAACCTGCCGGGCCAGCTCTGGCTCGACATCGTCCGCAGCCCGTACGCGCACGCCACGATCAAGGGCATCGACGCCACCGAGGCGCTCAAGATCCCGGGCGTCCTGGCCGTCATCACCGGCGCCGACCTCGAGAAGGCCGGCCTGCACTGGATGCCGACCCTCGCCGGCGACAAGCAGATGGTGCTGCCGACCGACACGGTCATGTACCAGTCCCAGGAGGTCGCCGCGGTCGTCGCGACCACGAAGTACATCGCCGCCGACGGCGTCGCCGCGGTGATGGTCGACTACGAGCCGCTGCCGGTCATCGTCGACCCGCTCAAGGCGCTCGAGCCCGACGCGTTCGTCCTCCGCCCCGATCGCGGTCCGGACAAGGCGAACAACCACATCTGGCACTGGGAGTCGGGCGACGGGGCGGCCGCCGACGCGGCCCTCGCGGCCGCCGAGGTCACGGTCGAGCGAGGACATCTACATCCCGCGCATCCACGTCGCCTCGATCGAGACGTGCGGCTGCGTCGCCGACTGGGACGCCGTCCGCGGCCAGCTGACCCTGCACATGACGAGCCAGGCGCCGCACGCCATCCGGACCGTGCTCGCGCTCGTGTCGCGGCCTGCCCGAGCAGAACATCCGGGTCAAGACCCACGACATCGGCGGCGGGTTCGGCGGCAAGGTCCCGGTCTACCCGGGCTACGTCCTGGCGGTCGTCGCCTCGCTGACCGTCGGCAAGCCGGTCAAGTGGATCGAGGACCGCTCGGAGAACCTGCAGGCCGACTCGTTCGCCCGCGACTACCACATCCACGCCGAGCTCGGCGCGACCAAGGACGGCAAGATCACCGGGCTCAAGGTCAAGACCATCGCCGACCACGGCTACACCGACGCCGCGGCCGACCCGTCGAAGTTCCCGGCCGGGCTGTTCAACGTCATCACCGGCTCGTACGACTTCCCCGACGCGTTCGTCGAGGTCGACGGCGTCTACACCAACAAGCCGCCCGGAGGCGTCGCCTACCGCTGCTCGTTCCGGGTGACCGAGGCGGTCCACGCCATCGAGCGGATGGTCGACATCCTCGCCCACGACATCGGCAAGGACCCGGCGCAGCTCCGGATGGAGAACTTCATCCAGCCGGAGCAGTTCCCGTACAAGACGCCGACCGGCTGGTCGTACGACTCGGGGAACTACCCGGCCGGCGCTCCAGAAGGCGATGGACATGATCGACTACGCCGGGCTTCGCACGGAGCAGGCCGAGAAGCGCGAGCGCGGCGAGCTCATGGGCATCGGCATCAGCAGCTTCACCGAGATCGTCGGCGCCGGGCCGTCGCACGACTTCGACATCCTCGGGCATCAAGATGTTCGACTCGTGCGAGATCCGGGTCCATCCGACCGGCAAGGTCCTCGCCCGGATCGGCGTCCAGACGCAGGGCCAGGGCCACGAGACGACGTTCGCCCAGATCATCGCCGAGGAGCTCGGCTTCCCGGTCCAGGACATCAAGATCGAGTACGGCGACACGGACACCGCGCCCTACGGGCTCGGCACGTACGCGTCGCGCTCGACGCCGGTCGCCGGCGCCGCCACGGCGATCGCGTCGCGCAAGATCCAGGCCAAGGCCCGCAAGCTCGCCGCGCACCTGCTCGAGGCGAACGAGGACGACCTCGAATGGGAGCCCGGCAAGTTCAGCGTCAAGGGCTCGCCCGACCGGTTCAAGACGATCCAGGAGATCGCGTTCGCGGCCTACACCAACCACCCGCAGGGGATGGAGGCCGGGCCTCGAGGCGGTCGACTACTACGATCCGCCGAACCTGACCTTCCCGTTCGGCAGCTACATCTGCGTCGTCGACATCGACAAGGGCACCGGGCGGGTCAACGTCCGCCGCTTCGTGGCCATCGACGACTGCGGCAACATCATCAACCCGATGATCGTCGACGGCCAGATCCATGGCGGCCTGACGATGGGGCTCGCCCCGTCGCTGTACGAGGAGATCACCTACGACGCGCTCGGCAACAACATGGCCGGCACGTTCATGGACTACCTCGTCCCGACCGCGGTGGAGGTCCCGGCCTGGGAGGTCGGCAAGACCATCACCCCGTCGCCGCATCACCCGATCGGCGCCAAGGGAGTGGGGGAGTCAGCGACCGTCGGCGCCCCGCCGGCCATCGCCAACGCCGTGGTCGATGCGCTGTGGCACCTCGGCGTCCGCAACATCGACATCCCGATCACGCCCCAGAAGGTGTGGGCCATCCTCCACGAGAAGGGCATCTCCTAGGTCGCCATGACCGGGAGATCCATGTTCGCTCGGGCCGCCGAGCTCGAGGCCGCGGGTCGGCCGTTCGCGGTCGCCACGGTCGTGGCGGTCAGGCGGCCGACCTCGGCGCGTCCCGGCGCCAGCGGGATCGTCCATCCGGACGGCTCGATCGAGGGCTGGGTCGGCGGCAGCTGCGCGCAGCCGGTCGTCGTGCGCGAGGCGCTGCGCTCCATCGCCGACGGCCAGCCGCGGCTGCTTCGACTGTCGCGTGACGGGCCCGGCGAGGGCCGACGGGCAGACGGCGTCATCGAGCTGGTCATGACCTGCCATTCGGGGGGCACGCTGGAGATCTACGTGGAACCGCATATCCCCGCCGCACAGCTCTGGGTCATCGGCACGACACCGATCGCCGGCGCCCTGGCCCGCCTGGGCTCGGTCGCGGGCTGGCGGGTGACCGTCATCGACCCGATCGCCGAGGCCGACGCGTTCCCCGGCGCGGACCGCGTCCAGGTCTCGGCCGACATCCGCGGCCTCGACCCCGAGGCATCGCCGTACGTCGTCGTCGCGACCCAGGGGATCTGGGACGAGGAGGCGGTCGGGCTGGCGCTGACCCGCGAGGTCTCCTACGTCGGGCTCGTCGCGTCGCCGACACGCGCCGCGGTCGTGCGTGACTGGCTGCGCGAGGAGACGACCATCGGGGAGGAGCGGATCGCCGCGCTGCGCGCCCCGGCCGGGCTTGACCTCGGCGCGGAGACGGCCGAGGAGGTCGCGCTGTCGATCCTGGCCGAGCTGGTCCAGGTGCGCCGTGGCCGTGCGGACTTCGTCGCCTCACCCGGTCCGGCGACGGTCGCCGCAGGCATCCCCGCCACCGTCACGCTCGAGCCGGTCGTCGACGACATCGTGCTGCTCGACCCGGTCTGCGGGATGACCGTCGAGCGGGCGACGGCCCGCCATCTCGCGGAGCACGATGGCGTCATCTACGCGTTCTGTTCGATCGGCTGCCGCACCCGGTTCATCAAGGAGCCCGCGACATACCTGTCGGCGAACGCGCCGTCAGCGATGACCGACTGACCCGATCCGATCCACCCACGCCCGAGGAGGACCGCATGCAGTTCGAAGGTTCGGTGCCGATCAAGGCGTCTCGCGAGAAGGTCTGGGCGTTCGTCATCGACCCGGACCAGGTCGGCCAGTGCGGCCCGGGCGTCGAGAAGATCGAGGTCGTCGACGCGACCCATTTCAAGGTCGTCGCCAAGGTCGGGATCGGCTTCATCAGCGCCCGCTTCAACGTCGACATGACGTTCGCCGAGCAGGAGGCACCGGATCGCGCCTTGATCAAGGCCCACGGCCAGGCGCCGGGCAGTGCGGTGGACGCGACGGCCGAGATGCGGCTGTCCGACGGCCCGGATGGCGCGACCGTCATGGACTGGAACGCGAACGTCGACCTGTCGGGGACGCTCGCCAGCGTCGGCGCCCGGCTGATCGAGGGCACGGCCAACAAGATGATCACCCAGACCTTCGACTGCATGCGGACGAAGCTCGAGACGTGATCGGCGCATCCGGTCCGCGTCGCGACATCCGCCCGGGCGACCGACCAGCGACATGACCACGACCCCTGTCTCCGCGAGCGTGCCTGTCGGGCGCGAATCCTCGCGAGCATGGGGCTATCTCCGCACGAACCCGTCGTTCTGGATCGGTGCGATCGGGGTGAGCCTGATCGTCGGCGCGGCCGTCTTCGCACCGCTCCTCGCGCCGCACGACCCGAACTTCCAGTTCCGCGGCGAGGGTCTGACCAAGACCGGCGATCCGCTCGGGCCGTCGGCCCTGTTCCCGCTCGGGACCGACAAGCTCGGCCGAGACGAGCTGAGCCGCCTGCTCTACGGGGCGCGGACGTCACTGACCGTCGGCATCGTCGCGAATTCGGTGGCGGTCTTCATCGGTGTCGTGGTCGGGATGGTCGCGGCCTACTCGCGCGGCCGCCGGATGCGGCTGTCGGTGGCCGGGCGCTCTGCCACGGTCCCGGTCCCGCTCGAGACGTTCCTGATGCGCCTCACCGATGTCGTCCTCGCCTTCCCGGCGCTGCTCGTCGCCATCGCCCTGGTGGCGATCATCGGTCCGAGCCTCGGCCTGGTCATCCTGGTCATCGCGGCCGTCCTGTGGACGGCGACGGCACGGATCATGTACAGCACGTCCCTTGTCGTGCTGTCGAGCGATTTCGTGGTGGCCGCCACCGCCATCGGCGTCTCGGACCGCAGGATGATCGGGCGCCACCTGTTGCCACATCTGGTGCCGCTCATCATCGTGTACGCGACCCTCGGGATCGCCGCGGCGATCCTGTTCGAGGCGACCCTGTCATTCCTCGGGGTCGGCGTCCCACCGCCCGCGCCATCCTGGGGCGGGATGATCATCGAGCACGTCGGGTACTACCGGACCGACCCTCGCGTCGTCGCCCTGCCGGGCCTGGCGATCATGGTGACCATCCTCGCGTTCAACCTGCTCGGCGACGCCCTCGCCGACGCGTTCGACCCTCGCCATTGGCGTTGAAAGCGAGGTCGGCGCTGGGTCCGACCAAGGGAGAGGAGGCAGAACCGTGGAACCAGCCCGCGTTCACAGGCCATCCGCCGCGCTAGGCGTCATCATCATGCTCGTCGCAGGTGCCTGCGGGACAACGAGCTCACCCGCGCCCTCGGTCCAACCGTCGCTGACGGGCTCCGCCCCGGCCGCAAGCGCGCCCGCCGCGAGCGAGCCGGCCGCGAGCGAGCCAGCCGCGTCGGCCAGCTCGCCGGCTTCGATCCCGCAGGGCGGCACCTTGTCGATCGGCTGGAACAGCGAGATCCAGTGGCTCGACCCGGCCCTCGGCTATGACGTGACCTCGTGGCCGGCCGAGCGGCTCATGTTCGAGCCCCTGATGGCATACGACAGCGGCACCAAGCTCGTGCCGCTCCTGGCGGACGGCCAGCCGACCATCTCGGCCGACGGCAAGACGTACACGTTCAAGCTCCACAGCGGCGTCAACTTCGTGAACGAGGACGGCAGCGTGCTGCGGCCGATGACCGCCGACGACGTCGCGTACTCGATCAATCGGGTGTTGGACCCGAACCTCAAGCCGAACCCATCGCCGGTCGCGTCCGGCTTCTTCGGCAACATCGTCGGCGCCGCCGACGTGCTGAGCGGCAAGGCCAAGACCGCGACCGGGATCAAGGTCATCGATCCGGCCACCATCGAGTTCGACCTCGTCGTCCCCGATGCGACATTCCTCAACATCCTCGCCACGCCGTTCGCCTCGGTCGTGCCCAAGGAGGTCGCCGCCGAGGACGCGACGGCCTTCTCGGCCAAGCCGGTCGGCACCGGACCGTACCTGTTCAAGAGCTATGCCAAGGGCCAGGGCGCCACGTTCGTCAAGAACCCGGCCTACTGGCAGCCCGGCCAGCCGTATCTCGACTCGGTCGACTACCGGACCGGCCAGGACGACAACGCGATGCTCCAGCAGATCCAGGCCGGCACCCTCGACATGATGGGCGACCCGCTGCCGGCGGCCCAGTTCACCGACATCACGACCAACCCCGCCTACGCGGACCAGATCGTCCACCACACGCTGGTCGACACCGACTACGTGTTCATGGACACGCAGCAGCCGAACAGCGGGCCGTTCAGCAACGTCAAGGTCCGCCAGGCAGTCAACTACGCCATCGACAAGGACGCCATCCTGCAGATCAGCCACGGCGCGGGTGTCGCGGCGAACTGCATCTTCCCGCCGGACATGCCGGGCTACGACGCGTCGTGCGACCCCTACCCGCATGACGTCGACAAGGCCAAGCAGCTGATGACCGATGCCGGCTTCGCGTCCGGCTTCGACACCACGTTCTACACCGACACGACCGACCCCGACCCGCAGATCGGCGCGTCGATCCAGCAGGACCTGGCCGCGATCGGGATCCGCGCCCAGATCGTCTCCCAGGAGTTCGCGACGTTCCTCGACACGATCGAGACGCCACACAAGGCGCCGATCGGCTGGGTGGGCTGGTTCCAGGACTACCCGGACCCGTCCGACTTCATCGATCCGATCCTGTCGTGCGCGTCGGCCGTCAAGGGCGGCGCCAACGCGGCGCTGTACTGCAACAAGTCGGTCGACGAGGAAGCCGCGGCCGCCAGGGGCGAACCCGATGCGACCAAGCGCCTCGCCGCCTACACCGACATCCAGTCGAAGATCATGGCTGACGCCCCGTGGGCGCCCTTCCGCCACCAGGAGTGGTACACGCTCATCAGCAAGCGGACCGGAGGGTTCGAGATCCATCCGGTCTGGCAGTACGACGTTCGCAGTCTCTATGTGAAGCCGGGCTCGTGACCTCGAGCCGGCATCCCTGATCGAAGCAGGTCGATCGCATGGCGTTCTACATGCTCCGCCGGCTCGGCTGGTCGGTCGTGGTCCTGTTCGCGATCGCCGTGTTGACCTTCTTCGTGACGTACATCCTCCCGGCGGACCCGGCCCGGATGATCGCCGGGATCCGGGCTACGCCGGAGGACGTCGCGCGGATCCGACATGCCCTCGGGCTGGACCAGCCATTCCTGGTCCAGCTCGGGAGCTACCTCGACCGGCTCATCCACGGTGACTTCGGTCACTCGTACATCCAGAACAAGGACGTGCTGACGCTCGTCCTCGAACGTTTCCCGGCGACCCTCCAGCTGGCGGTCGCCGGGTTGTTCGTCGCGCTCGCGATCGGGCTCCCGCTCGGCGTCTTCGCCGCCACCCACAAGGGCAAGGCATCCGACCGCGCCTCGACGATCTTCACCACCATCCTCGTCTCGGCGCCGTCGTTCCTCGTCGGCTACCTGCTGCTCAACTTCCTGGCCTTCCAGCCACAGATGATCGCCCACGTCGAGATCTTCCCGATCGGCGGCTACAAGCCGTTCGACCTGCGCTATCTGGCACTGCCGGCGATCACCCTCGGCTTCGCGTCGGCCGCCTACTACACCCGTCTGACGCGCACGGCGATGATCGACGAGCTGACCCGCGACTACGTCCAGACCGCCCGCGCCAAGGGCGTCCGCGACCGCGGCATCCTCTGGCGCCACACGTTCCGCAACGCGTTCGGACCGGTGCTCAGCCAGATCGGCCTCGATCTCGGCTTCTTCCTGGGCGGCGTGGTCGTCGTCGAGCGGATCTTCTCGTGGCCGGGGATCGGCAAGCTGGCGGTCGACTCGATCGTCACCGCCGACGTCCCGCTCATCCTCGGGACCGTGCTGTTCGGGACGCTGTGCGTCGTCCTCGCCAACCTGGCGGTGGACCTCATCCAGGTCGTCATCGACCCGCGGGTCCGGCTGTGACGTTCTCGATCGTCGCCCGCGACCCGGCGACCGGCGACCTCGCGGTCGCTGTCCAGTCCAAGTTCCTCTCGGTCGGGGCCGTGGTGCCGTGGGCGCGTGCCGGGGTCGGTGCGGTCGCGACGCAGGCCTTCGCGAACGTCGCCTACGGACCGGACGGCCTTGCCTTGCTGGCGGGCGGCGCGACGGCTGCCGATGCGCTGGCGCGGCTCGTCGCGGCCGACGATCTCGCCGCCGAGCGCCAGGTCGGGATCGTGGATGCGCACGGCAGGTCGGCCAGCCACACCGGCGGGCGGTGCTTCGCCTGGGCCGGGGGCCGGACCGGCCCCGACTTCGCGGCGCAGGGGAACATCCTGGCCGGTGCCGGGGTCGTGGACGGCCTGGCCGACACGTTCCTCGCGGGCGGCCAGCCGTTCCCCGAGCTCCTGGTCGCGTGCCTGGCCGCCGCCGACGACGCCGGTGGCGACCGTCGCGGGCGCGAGTCGGCCGCGCTCCTCGTCGTGCGCGAGGGCAGCGGCTACGGCGGCGGCAACGACCGCTGGATCGACCTGCGCGTCGACCATCACGACGACCCGATCGGCGAGCTGGGTCGGCTTCTCGCGTTCCAGCACCTCTATTTCGACCGGCCGGCGGTCGGCGAGCTCCAGGTGCTCGACGAGGCGACTGCGCGGGAGGTCCGCTCGATCCTCGAAGGGATCGATGCCGGTCCCGGTGGCCGGCTCGGTGCGGTCTACGCCCCGATGTCCGGCGAGTCAGCGCCGCCGGCCGATCCTGCGTCGCGGCCGTTCGTCGGCGAACCGCGGCCGTTGCCGACCGGCTGGGACGACGACTGGCAGGGCGCCCTGCTCGACTGGATGGCGGTCGAGAACCTCGAGGAACGTGCGGCGGCACCCGGCTGGATCGACCCCCGCGTTCTCGACGTGCTCCGGAGCCGCGCGCCCGGACGGGCTGAACTGCCAGACTGGCGCGATGGAACGCCTCAGCCGGGTCGTCGGGCCCGCCGCGACCAACGTCCACATCCTGGCCGACCCCGCCAGCCGTGAGGCGATCGCGATCGATACCGCCATCCCGTCGCTCGACTGGATCGCCGGCGAGCTGGCCGAGCGCGACTGGACGCTCAAGCTCATCGTCTCGACGCACGGCCACTGGGATCACATCGGTGACAACGCCTCGGTCGCAGCGCACACCGGCGCCGACATCGCCGTCCATCCGCTCGACCGCGAGCGGCTCACCGCCCCGCAGCCCTTGTTCGCACCGTTCGTGATCCCGCCGTCCGTGCCGGCGGTCGAGCTGGCGGAAGGCGGCGTCATCCGGTTCGGAGCCCTGCGCCTGCGCGTCCTGCACACGCCCGGTCATACCGAGGGCTCGGTCTGCCTCCGGGCCGATGACGAAGGCCTGCTGTTCAGCGGCGACACCCTGTTCGCGGGCGGCTGGGGACGCGTCGACCTGCCCGGCGGCGATCCGGAGGCGATGGTCGACTCGATCGGGCGCCTCGCCGGGCTCGAGGACCATCTCGCCGTCTTCCCGGGACACGGCGGGACGACCACGATCGGGCGCGAGCGCGCGTGGATGGAGCTGGTCCGGGACGGTCGTCGGCTGTTCGCGTGAGGGGGCGCGCCCGAGCGGCGTCGGTCGTGCTGCAAGGATCGGCCCGCCTCGGACGTAGTTGAGACATGGACGACCGAGAGATCCGCTGGCATGCAGTCGAAGTGGCCTACCGCGACCACGCCGACGACGTCTACCGGATCGCCCTGGCCATCCTGCGCGACCCCGAGGCCGCGGTCGACGCCACCCATGACACCTTTGCCCGCGCGTTCGACCGCTGGCACCAGTACGACGAGAACCGGCCGCTGCGAGCCTGGCTGCACGGGATCGTCAGCCACGCCGCGCTCGATGCGCTTCGGCGGCGGAGGGTCCGGGCGCTCGCCCTGCCGCGGATCGGGGAGGTTCGCGAGACCGCGTCCGCCGCCGGTCCCGCCGGCGATCCGGCGCGTCACGTCGCGGAGCGCGACCAGATCGACGCGGCCCTCGCCGATCTGAAACCCGAGGCGCGTGCCGCCCTCGTGCTCCGTCATTACTACGGCTACGACTACGCCGAGATCGCACGGTTCCTGCGGACGAGCTCCGGCAACGTCGGCTCGATCCTGAGCCGCAGCCACGGCACGCTCCGCGCCCGGCTGGCCGCCGAGGCAGTAGCGGCCGCCGATCCACCGACCGACCTACCGGCACCGCGCCGCGCGACCCGCTGACCCCGAGGTGACCCGATGACGCGCGATACCGACCGACCCGCGAATGGCCCCACCGGCCCGAGCATCGGCGATGACGAACCGATCGCCCGGCTCGTCCGAACCGTCGCCGACGATTGGCGCATGCCGCCGCAGCGGCTTGAGCAGCCGACGTGGCGCGACCAGGTGGGGGAGCGGCGCGGACGCCGGTCGCGGGGCTGGTTCGCGCGTCTGGCCGGACCAGCCGGCGCCGCCATCGTGGCGACCGTGCTGGTCGCGTTCGCGGCTATCTGGCTGACGGCCCCCCGCCCGACCCCCGGCAACATCGTGTCGTCGCCGAGCCCGTTCGGGACGGCTCCAACCAGCTCCGCAGCGCCGAGCGCGCTTGTCCCTAGCGCCTCGGGACTGCCGGTCCTCCTGCTCAACGGCGCGCTCCCGGAGCCTGCCCGTGTCATGGTCAGCGCCGGCGACACCTATCGCGCCGCAGACCTCGCCACGGGCACGATCGGCGTCCCCGCGACGCCTTTCTCGGGCTCGTCGACCCTGGTCGCCACGGCCGACGGCTGGGCCTGCATCTGCGCCAACATGACGAAGTCGACCGGTGGGCTGCCGAGCGAGCTCGTCCTGCGTCTCGCGACCATCACACCCGATGGCGCCCCGGACACGGTGAAGCCGATCCGCACGCTTCAAGCCGAACTGGATCCAACGGTCAGCCTGGACGCCCAGTCCGAGATCGTCGACGTGAGCGCTGTCGGATCGGTTGACGGGGGCACGGCCCTTGTCGCCTGGAGCGCGCGACAGGGTGCCGCCGGTTGGTCCGCCGGGATCGACGTCGTTGACCTGGTGACGGGTGCGATCCTGGATTCGGTGCCGCTCCCCGTTAAAGAGCCGGCGGCCGCGAGCGGCCGTGCCACGACGCGACCCGCGCCGCACGTGACCCTCTCGCCGACCGGCGCCGGGGTCCTTGTGTCGAGCTTCTGGTACGTCGGCGGTGAATTGTTCGCAGGGGCGCCACAGGGAACCGACCACTGGACGGCCTCGTTCGACGGCCGAGGGCTGACGTCCCTCAAGCCCGCCGGATCCATGGATGACGCCGGCTGCTGGGAAGCGGATGCCGGCCTCATCGACACGAGCCGCTACTACGTGGTCTGCCAGACGCCGGACGGCCATGTCGCGATCGATCGGCTCTCCGTCGACGGGACGCGGATCGACGAAACGCCGATCTCGACCTCGACGGGCCTGGAGCTCGCCTCGCTGGTCGTGCGGCAAGGCGACCAACTGTTCCTCTGGGACCCGCTCGGGACGCGTCTGTCGCGGTTCGACCTGGGCACGGCGAGGGTCGACAACGCGACCGGGACAGCGACTGCGCCCTCGAGCTCGCCGTTCGACGGTCTAGCGGCACTCGGCAGGCAGGTCGGTCGCTGGCTGGCCCCGCCGGTCGCGGCCAAGATCCTGCTCCGGCCGGCGCTCGTGGCATCACCCGACGGCACGCGGATCTACGGCCTCGGCATCGCTTCGCTGAGCGGTGACGGCAGCGGCGGCTCCCATGGGATCTACGCCTTCGACTCGGAGACTCTCGCTCCGATCGGCCACTGGGCGCCGACCGCGGATCTCGAGTCGATCGCGATCAGCCCCGACGGCCGGTTCATCTACGCAGCGGCTCCGAGCGGCCTCGATGCGACCGGCGCCCTGGCTCAGTACGCGTCTTCGATCACGGTCTACGACACGGCCGACGGGTCCGTCCGCCTCCTCGCGGGGGACCTTGGCGGTGACACGCTCTTCTTCCCGGGACCGATCGTGCGCTAGGACGCGACCCTGTCGGCGCCGCCGTCCAGACGCCGGCGGTAGGCCGCCGCCCGGCTGTGGACGACGAAGCCGAGCCCCTCGTACAGCCCGAGCGCGCCGTTCGCATTCTCGGAGTCGACGCCGAGCATGCCCTCCTCGAGCCCAGCGTCGCGGAGCTTCCGCAGCGACGACGCGGTGATCGCCCGGGCCAGCCCGCGCCGGCGCCACGGCCGACGGACGCTGATGTGCTCGAGCCAGCCGCGCTTGACCCCGAGCCCGGCGTTCTCCTCCGGCCAGATCCAGTTCTGCACGACACCTGCGATCTCGTCACCGTCCCAGGCCACGACCCACAGGTCGGTGTCCAGCTCGGCGCGATCGAACGTCGCGTGGAAGTCGCTCTCCGTCTTCGCGCGGTGACCCCAGTGGTCGCGGAACGCTTCCTCCTCGGCGTCGGCGATCCGCCGGTGCAGGTCAGGGGTCACGGGCCTGACCTCGATGCCGTCCGGCAGGGCCGCCTCGGGGATGGCCTCGAGCAGGTCGCGCCGCATCAGGAAGAAGTGACGGACGGTGCTGAACCCGAAGCCCGCCAAGAGCGCCCGGTGCCCGGTCTCGGTCTCCTCGGCGAAGCCGGCGAGCATGACCTCGACACCCGGATCCTCGCGCTCGGCCCGCTCCCGGATCCGATCGATGTTCCGACCCATCAGCCACGTGCCGATCCCGCGACGGCGGACGGACGGATGGACGTTGCCCCACGTGTCGTACGTCGGGACGCCGTCGCGGACCACGCGCTGGACGCCGGACGCGGCGACCACGCGATCGTCGATCTCGACGACGACCATGTCCTCGAACGGGTCCGTGCCGTCGGCCTTGCCGACCTCGAGCCGCAGGTTGTCCGCGGTCGGCAGCCACGGCACCTCGTCGAACGTGTTGGTGGCGATCGTCAGCTCGGACAGGAGCGGCCAGTCGCCGCTCCCACGGAACCTTCGGGCACGCACACCCGCGATCGAGGGCGCGCCCGGGATGTCGAGCCAGCGCGTGGTCTCGGCCGTGGTCATGTCTCGCCTCCGTACTTCCGCTCCATGTGTCGCTCGACCGACTTGTGGATGACCTTCCAGGTCCGGCGATATTCGGCTCGGGCACGCGGATCCGTCTCGCGGGCGGCCCGCGCGACCTCGCGCTCGAGCTTTCGGTGGCTGGCCAGGCGCTCCTCGCTGAGCCGTCCGTCGCCGATGGCGGCGCGGACCGCGCAGCCCGGCTCGCCATCATGGCGGCAATCGCTGAACCGGCAGGTGGCGGCGATGTCGACGACGTCGTCGAAGGCTGTCTCGATCCCCTCGTCGGCGCCGATGACCTCGAGCGCGCGGATGCCGGGCGTGTCGACCAGCAGCGCCCCGCCGGGCAGCTCGAACAGCTCGCGGTGCGTGGTGGTGTGACGCCCGCGCGAATCCGATTCACGGACCTCGCCGGTCGCCTGCCGGTCCTCGCCCAGGAGCGCATTGACCAGGGTGGACTTGCCGACCCCCGACGAACCCAGGATCGCCGCGGTCGTGCCCGGGCGAAGGTGCCCGCGGAGATCATCGAGCCCGGCGCCCGTGCGGGCGGAGACCGCGATCGCCGCGACGCCTGGCGCGATCGCATCGACCGCCACGAGCCGCCCATCCACGTCGTCGGCGAGGTCCGACTTGTTGAGCACCACCACCGGTGTGATGCCGCTCGACCAGGCGACTGCGAGGTAGCGCTCGATGCGGCGAAGGTTGAAGTCGTTGTCCAGCCCCGCGACGAGGAGGGCGACGTCGATGTTCGAGGCCATGATCTGCTCGTCATCGAGCGCCGCTCCGCGCCGGGTCGAGTCGGGGGCCATCCGCTTGAACACGTTCCGGCGCGGAAGGATCGCTCCGATGACGTCGCCGCCATCGAGCACGACCCAGTCGCCCACGGTCGGGAAGTCGACGTGCGCGAGCGCGCTGAAGCGGAAGGCGCCGGACACGCCGGCGGTCACGTCGCCGCGGCCGTCGCGCACGATGGACGTGTCGCGATGGACGGCGACGACGCGCGCGGGCCGGCGGTCATCGCCGGCGAATGGCACGAATGACTCGTCCCAGTCCGCATCCCAGCCGAGAGCCTCGAGGGTCGTCATCGGTCAGCCCACCCGCTTCAGCTTGCCGGTGCGCTTGGCGTACCGCTCGGCCTTGCCGAAGGCCCACAGCCCGAACGGGATCAGCACCGCGCCCATCACGACGAGCGGCCAGACGAGATAGGTCAGCTCGCTGACCGACTTCCCGTCGATGAGCCCGGCCCGCACGCCCTCGAGGACGTACGTGGCCGGCGACAGGTGCGACAGCACCTGCATCCACTGCGGCAGGATCGTGATCGGGTAGTAGACGCCGCTGACGAGCAGCAGGCACGACTGGAGGACGAATGTCATCTGCGCGCCGCGCTCGACGTAGAGCAGCGGCAGGATCGCGGCGATCATCCCGATCCCGACGAAGCTGAACGACCCGAGCAGCATGAACGCAACGACGGTCGCCGGGTTCGCCGCGGACAGGTCGAGCTGCGGGAAGAACAGCACGAGCACGACGAAGATGACCGACGTGTGGACGAGGCCGTACACCATCGCGTAGACGACGGACCCGAGCAGCTGCGACCAGCGCCGGATCGGCGCCATCATCGTGTACTCGAGGGTCCCTTCCCAGCGCTCGACCGTGATCGTCTCGGCGATCCACGAGAAGACGACCGACAGGTAGTTCCAGAAGATCGCACCGATCATCAGCGACAGCAGCAGTGTCTGGCTGCCCTGCGATGCACCGATGAGCGAGATCGACAGCGCGCCCGCGACGGAATAGACCAGGAATGCGAGCTCCCAGCCCCAGTAGCGGCGAGTCAGGTTGAAGTTGCGCTCGATGAAGGCGTATGAGGCCTTCAGCTCATGGGTGACGACGGTCACGGCAGTGGTCTCCTGGCGAGGGAGTCGATCCGGTCCTCTAGCGGGACCGGACCGACTCGAGTGAGGGCTCCGCCGCCACTCGTGCACCGATCTCGATGATCCGGTACCCGATGGTCCGACGGATGGATGGGGATGGCTCGCGGGCGAGCCGACGCCGCTCGGCAGATCGCGCGAGGTCGCGTTCGATCCGCTCCTGCGTCAGCTGCGCGTTGAGCTCGATGGCCTGGAACATGGCATTCACCTCCTTTCATCCGTTCTCGGCGTCGTCTTCCTCGATGTCGTCATCGAGGGAGCGGCCGGTGTAGCGCATGAACACGTCTTCGAGGGTCGCTTCGCGACCGGGTGTTTCGATCAGGGCCTTGAGGCCCGCCGGTGTGTCCTCGGCGACGACCTTCGCGTCGTTGAGGATCGTGATCCAGCCGCACAGGCGTTCTGCCTCGGCCAGGTCGTGGGTGGTCAGGACGATGGTCGCGTCGTGGGTCGCTCGGAGCTCCTCGATGAACGACTGGACGTCGAGCTTCGAGCGCGGGTCGAGGCCGGTGGTCGGCTCGTCGAGGAGCAGCAGCGTCGGGCTCGTCAGCAGCGCTCGCGCGATGGCGACCTTCTGCTGCATCCCCCGGCTCATCTGCTCCACCGGTCGTCCGAGCCGCTTCTCCGAGATCCCCAGCCGGGCCAGGATCGCGACCGCTTCGCGCTTTGCCGTCTTGCCGTCAAGGCCGTACAGACGAGCCGCGAAGAGGAGGTTCTCCATCGGGCTGAGCTTCTTGAAGAAGGCGGCGTCCACGCTGACCCGGTTGATCAGGCGCTTGACCGCCATCTCGTCGCGGACGATGTCGTGGCCGAAGACCTCGACCCGGCCCTCGTCGAGGGTCAGCAGTCCGCAGATCAGGCGGATGAGCGTCGACTTGCCCGAGCCGTTGGCGCCGAGGACCCCGTGGATGTCGCCGCGCTCGAGGCGCATCGACACGTGCGAGATCGCCGTCACCGGCTTCTTGTTCCGCCCGACGACGAACCGCTTGCTGACGTCCTCGATGAGGAGCGCCGGCGGTCCGGCCGGGCGGGCGACCCGCGGCTCGGCCACGGATGGCATCACCGGCCGGATCGTCGGCTCGTTCTTCAGTTGTGGTTGCAAGGTGGCGGTCACTGGAGACTCCAGGGCTCTGTGTGGGTGGAGGGGTTCGGAACGACGAAAAGCCGCGGGTCCATGCCGACGGTTCGTCGGGTGGGCCTCGCGGCTCCTGGATGCCGAAGCTGCCGGTGGGGCAGGGAAGGGCATCAAAAAAGCCGGGGGCCCGATCTGGCCCACGGCTCTGGTTTCGTCCGGAAGGCGGTCCTACCGCCTGCGGTCTAGCTCGAGATGGGCGCAGATCTCCCGCGAACACGCGCGCTCATAGGCGCAACGCATCGGCTGAGGAGGAACGGGTTCGTCGTCATTGAGCCGCCTCCTGCTGAGGGGGATCCGCCCGCGACATGCGAGCCGGTCGGCAGTCTACGCGTCGGCCAAAGCCAGTGTCAACCCGGACGGACGACGATGCCGATGGCGCGACGGATGACGTAGAAAGCGTCGTGGGTCGGGCTCAGCTGCCGGCCAGCGACAGCCGGACGATCGGGCGGACGGGCGTCTTCGCGTTCCACTGGCGGCGTTCGACGACCTGGAACCCGGCCCGCTCGAACATCGCGAGCGTGCCGTGAAACGCGTTCGCGGCCGGGACGCGACCGTCGGTCGTGTCGACCGGGTACGCCTCGAGCGTCGTCGCTCCATGGTCGTGCGCGTAGTCGATGGCGGCCGCGAGGAGCTT
The DNA here is from genome assembly GCA_963813225.1 of uncultured Chloroflexia bacterium. Lineage (GTDB taxonomy): Bacteria > Chloroflexota > Limnocylindria > Limnocylindrales > CSP1-4 > SPCO01. Next base: position 1,698,068 of record CAWEYB010000001.1, read on the forward strand.
GGTGGCGACGCCCTGGCCGCGCGCCCGGCGCGAGACGACGAAGCAGACGATCGACCAGACCGGGGTGTCGTCGACCGGGGCGAGGATCTTCGAGCTCGTCAGGCGCTCGTAGTCCTCGCGCGGGCCGAGGCTGACCCAGCCGACCGCCCGGTCCTCGTGATAGGCGAGCAGGCCGGGCGCCACGTCATCCCGCTCGGCAAGGGTCTCGAGCTCGACCCGATTGCCGGCCGCCGTCGAGTTCGACCAGTCCCGCCCGCGGACGCGGAAGTACGTGCACCAGCACCACTTCGCGTCACCGCCCTCCTCGAACAGCCCCGCCAGGTCACTGAACCGGTCCGGACGAAGCGGCAGGACCGCGAGCGGCGTCACGTCGCGCTCTCCGGGATGGACATGCCCGTGCTTCCGTCGACGACGTCGCGACTGCCAAGCGGCGCGTCGAGGCGCACCTCGATCTCGATCCGGTCGGCTGCGTCCGTGTGCGGAAGGAAGCCCGTGATCTCGAACGAATTCACGCTGATGGTGACGGTCGTCTCGCTCTCCGCGAGGCCCGTGACACGCGTCCATGCCGACGTCGTGCCGTAGCCGGTGACGACGACTGACTGTGGATCCACCAGCCGATAGGACTCGAGGGCGAGTGGCTGATCGAGCATGCGCACGACGACGAGGGTCGCGACGAGCGTGATCGCAAGGACGGACCAGCCGCGACGCGATCGCGGGATCTTCACGGATATTCCCCTCATCGGTCGTCCTCAAGGTCTTTCCTTCGATCGTAGCCATCGAGACAAGCGCTACCCGAGCAGGGCCGCCGCGATGAGACCGATGCCGAACACGAAGAACGCGAGCGCCGCCCCGATCCGGACGACCCGTTCGGGAAGTCGCGTCCCCAGAAGCCGTCCGAGACCGATCGCGAGCGTATCGGCAGCGACCATCCCGGCCGTCGAACCGAGCCAGACCCAGAGCGGGTTCTGCGTGGTCGCCAGGGCGATCGTCGCCAGCATCGTCTTGTCGCCGAGCTCGGCGAGGAAGAAGGCGGCCCCGACCGCGAGCACGACCGAGCCCGTCGTCCGATCGACGCGCGGAGCGTTCGGTCTCGTCGAGGCTGTCGCCGCGCAGCGTCCAGATGCCGAAACCGAGGAACGCCAGGCCGCCCAGGAAGCCGAGAAGGTTCGCCGGGATGAGCTGGCCGACGGTCTGGCCGATCGCGACGGACACGAGGTGGACGAGTGCCGTCGCCCCGGTGATCCCGATGAGGACCGGAAGCGCGCGAAACCGGGTGGCGAACGTCAGCGCCATCAGCTGGCTCTTGTCGCCAAGCTCGGCGACGAAGATGACGGCGAAGCTCAGGAGGAAGGGTTCCAAGTGTCTCCAGAGTCCCGGGGCGGATGGGCATGGCGGGTGGTCGAGGCATTGTCGTGCCGGAGCCGGGCTGGCGCCGAGTCGTCGAGCGTCGGCCTCGGTTGACCGTGCGCGACCACGCTCATACGCTCCGCCCATGGCCGACTTCTCGCCCGCCCGAAGCCGCTGGGCCTTCCGACCGATCCCGCCCGAGCCGCGGTCGGTCGTGGAGCTGATCCGCACCGGCACCCTCGACGCCGAGCTGGCCGCCGAGCTCTGGCTGCTGGTCGAGGCGCGGGTCCCGGTCGTGGTCGCGGCGGAGGCGCAGGGCGCGGGCAAGTCGACCCTCCTCGGCGCGCTGCTCGACTTCCTGCCGCCGTCCGTGCGCGTCGTCGAGCTGGCCGGGGAGACCGAGACCTTCGAGTGGCTGCCGCAGGCCTCGGAGCTGGGTTGGCCCGGCACGGCGCGACCGCCGGCGGACCGCGACCCGATCCGTGCGCGAGACCACGGTCCTGCTCGCCCACGAGCTGTCGAACCACACCCCGGCCTACACCTGGGGCGAGCCCGCGCGGATCGCGGTCCGAGCGGCGTCGATCGGGTACGGCCTGGCCGCGACGATCCATGCCGACTCGCTCGACGAGGTCTTCGACGCGCTGCGGCGGCGCCCGGTCGGGCTGACCGACGACGAGCTGAGCCATCTCGGTGTCGTGCTCATCCTGCAGCGTGTCGATGGTGGCCGGCGCCGCGTCGTCGCGGCCCACTACGTCCGGCCGGTCGCCCGCGACGTCCACGGCCACCTCCAGCGGCTCGGGCCGGCGGTGCTCGCGACCTGGGACCCGGCCACGGATTCCCTCGAGCACTTCGGCTGGGGCGTCACGCCCGGAGCTGGCCGCCCGCATCGGCCGACACGCGGGCGACTTCGAGATCGAGGTGGACCGGCGCCGCGAGCTGCTCGACCGGCTGGCTGCCGCCGGCACGACCGGGCTCGACGAGGTCCGCCAGGCAGTGCGCTGCCTACCGCCCGGCCGTCCCGTTTGACGCTCCGGCGGACGGACGCTTAGGCTCGCCGTCCGAGCCCTGCTCGCCGCAGCCGGAGCACACCGTGGATCCGATCGACACCGCAGCCCCCCAGCCGACCACCCTCGCGGATCTGCGAGCCTCGGGCTGGCGCCCGCGGACGGTCAAGGAGGAGCTCCGCGCCAATCTCCTCGAGCGCCTCGCGGCCGGGGCACAGGTCTTTCCGGGCGTCGTCGGCTACGACGAGACGGTCGTGCCCGGCATCGAGAACGCGATCCTGGCCGGCCACGACCTCGTCTTCCTCGGCGAGCGCGGGCAGGCCAAGACGCGGATGGCGCGGCTGCTGGTCGGCCTGCTCGACCCGTGGCTGCCGGTCGTCCGCGGCGGCGAGCTCAACGACGACCCGACCGCACCGATCAGCCCGGCCGCCCGCGCCATCGTGGAGCGCGACGGCGACGCGACGGCCATCGACTGGCTCCCGCGCGACCGCCGCTACGCCGAGAAGCTGGCGACGCCGGACATCACGATCGCCGACCTCATCGGCGAGGTCGATCCGATCAAGGTCGCCGAAGGGCGCTACCTGTCGGACGAGCTGACGCTCCACTACGGACTGATCCCGCGCGCCAACCGCGGCATCGTCGCGATCAACGAGCTGCCCGACCTGGCGGAGCGGATCCAGGTCGGCCTGCTCAACATCCTCGAGGAGCGCGACGTCCAGATCCGCGGCTTCGTCGTCCGCCTGCCGCTCGACCTGTACATGGTCGCGTCGGCGAACCCCGAGGACTACACGTCACGCGGCCGGATCATCACGCCGCTCAAGGACCGTCTCGGGTCGCAGATCCGGACCCACTACCCGCGCACGCTCGAGCACGAGATGGCGATCGTCCGCCAGGAGAAGCACCGCTTCCCGGCCGAGGACGGCGTGCCGGCCGTGGTCGTGCCCGCGTTCATGGAGGAGCTGGTCGCCGAGCTGACCCACCTGGCCCGCCGCTCGGCCGAGATCAGCCAGCGGTCCGGGGTCAGCGTGCGCGTCTCGGTGGCGAACTCCGAGGTGCTCGAGGCCGCCGCGCTCAAGCGCGCCGTCCGACTCGGCGAGCCGGTGGCTGCGCCGCGTGTGTCCGACCTCGGCGCGGTCGTCGCCTCGACGGTCGGCAAGGTCGAGCTCGAGACGGCCGGCGACGAGTCGCCCGAGGAGCGGATCGTCGAGCGGCTCATCACCAAGGCGCTCCACACGACGTTCAACCGGCACGTCTCGGTCGACGAGCTGGAAGGTGTCGTCGAGGCGTTCGAGGACGGGTTCACGGTGGAGACCGGCGATCGCACGCCGTCGCGCGAGTACGTCGCCTGGATGCGCGAGGTGCCGGGGCTGTCGATGGCGGTCGATCGGCTCGGCGCGTACGACGTGACCGACGGCTCCGAGGAGCCCGCGGTCGTCGCGTCCGCGGTCGAGTTCCTGCTCGAGGGGCTGCACCTCGCCCGGCGGCTCAACAAGGACCGGATCCCCGGCGGGACGGTCTACCACCGGTGACCGCGTACACCCCGGATCCGCGGGACCTGGGGCCGGGCGTCCCGCCGAAGCGCGGTGAGTCTGCGGCCGATGCGCTCGCCCGGGCGGCACGCTACTCGGCCTGGGACGGCAGCCAGCAGGTGGCCGACCTCGAGGCCGACGAGATCCTCGACGCGCTCGCCGACGACGTGATGGCCGAGGGCGACGTGGCCGAGGCCCTCCGTCGGCTGATGGATCGCGGCTGGCGGACCGGCGACCCGACCCGCGGCGACATGGCCGGCCTGCGCGACCTGATCGATCGGCTCGAGCGCCAGCGCGAGGCGATGCTCGAGCGCTACGGCCTCGATGACGTCCTCGGCGACATCCGGCGCGAGCTCGACGAGATCGTGGCCGAGGAGCGCTCGGGCGTCGAGCGCCGCCTCGACGAGGCCTCGGCGGCCGCCGGCGACGACGCCCGAGGAGCTCCGCTCGATGCTGCGCGACGTCTCGGCGCGCCGGCTCGACCAGCTCGACGGCCTGCCGTCAGACATCGGCGAGCGGATCCGCGGGCTCCAGGACTACGACTTCCTCGAGCCGAACGCCCGCGAGAAGTTCGACGAGCTGGTCAAGCGGCTCCAGGGCCAGGTCCTCGACCAGTTCGTGTCCGGGATGTCCGAGGCGATCCGCTCGATGAGCCCCGAGGACCTCGCCGCCAACCGCGAGATGGTCCGCGACCTGAACCAGCTCATCCGCGAACGCATCGGCGGCGGCGAGCCGGACGCCTCGGAGTTCCTCGCCAAGCACGGCCGCTTCTTCCCGGGCGCCCAGACCTTCGACGACGTCATCGACCAGCTGGCCCAGCGGATGGCCGCCATGCAGTCGCTGCTGCGCTCGATGAGCCCCGAGCAGCGCGCCGAGCTCGCCTCGATGATGGACGCGCTGTTGCGCGACGACCGGCTTGCTGGTCGACCTCGCCCAGCTCGCGTCGAACCTCGATCTGCTCCTGCCGGGCGGCCTCGGCGACCGCGTCCCGTTCGGCGGCGACGAGCCGCTCGGACTCGACGGGGCGCTGGCCCAGATCGGCCGTCTCCAGGCGATGGACCGGCTCGAGGACGCGCTGTCGGACGTCGACTCGCCGGCGGATCTGGCCGCGATCGATCGCGACGAGGTGCGCGACCTGCTCGGCGACGACGCGGCCCGCGATCTCGAGGCGCTCGACGACCTGGCCCGCCGGCTCGAGGAGGCCGGCTACCTGACGCGCGACGGCGAGCGGCTCGAGCTCACGCCGCGCGGCTCACGCCGCATCGGCCAGAAGGTCCTCGACGACCTGTTCGCGCGGCTCCAGCGCGACGCGTTCGGCGGCCATCGGATCGACCGCGGCGGCCGGGGAGGGGAGCGCGAGGAGACGACCAAGCCGTACGAGTTCGGCGACCCGTTCCATCTCGACCTGCGCGGGACGCTCTTCAACGCGCTCGGCCGCGAGGAGAACGCCCCGGCCGCGCGGGCCGCCACCGGCGACCGGCGGGTCCGCCTCGCCGCGACGGACTTCGAGGTCCACCGGACCGAGATGCTGACCCGCACCTCGACGGTCCTGCTGGTGGACATGAGCCGCTCGATGCTGCTGCGCGGCTGCTTCCTCGCCGCCAAGAAGGTCGCGGTCGCGCTCGACACGCTGATCCGGACGCAGTACCCGCGCGACGACCTCGCGGTCATCGGCTTCGCCTACTACGCGCGGGAGATCCGGCCGGGCGCCCTCGCCGAGCTGACCTGGCACGGCTACGAGTACGGCACCAATCTCCAGCACGGGCTGCTCCTGGCGCGGCGGATCCTCGAGCGCAACCCGGCGGTCAACAAGGAGATCGTGGTCATCACCGACGGCGAGCCGACCGCCCACTTCGAGGACGGCCAGGTCGAGTTCAACTACCCGCCCACCCGGCGGACGATCCAGGAGACCCTCCGCGAGGTGCAGCGCTGCACCAAGGAGGGGATCACCATCAACACGTTCATGCTCGAGCGGTCGCGGGCGCTGGCCGAGTTCGTCGCCCACATGACTCGGCTCAACCGCGGGCGGGCGTTCTACGCGACGCCCGAGCACCTCGGCGAGTACGTCCTGGTGGACTTCGTCAGCCGCCGCACGAAGCGGGTGTCGTAGCCCTATCCTTCGCAGCGTCCGGGGACGTGCCCAGTCGCATCGCGAGGTAGGTAGACCGTGGATCTAGCCCAGTTCTGGCCGTTGTTCCTGTTCCTGCACGTCATGGGAGCGATCCTGGCGTTCGGACCGACCTTCGCCTACTCGATCATGGGGTCGATGGCGGGCAAGGAGCCGCAGCACGCCAACTTCAGCTCGCGCCAGACCGAGGCGATCGGCAACAAGCTGGTCTACCCGCTGGCCATCTTCCAGGGGATCACGGGCGTCCTGCTGATCTGGGCCCTGGGGATCAGCCCGCAGAGCCAGCCGTGGCTGGTCGCCGGCATCATCCTGTACCTCATCGCCATCGGCTATGCGCTCACCGTCCAGCGCAATGCCCTGCATCACCTCATCGAGCTGACCTCGACGCCGCCGCCCCCCGGCACCCCGCCCGGACCGCCGCCGCCCGAGGTCATGGACACGGTCAAGAAGATCCAGCGCGGCGGGGCGTTCCTCGGGATCACGATCGTCGTCATCGTCTTCCTGATGGTGGTCAAGCCCGGCCGCTGATCCCGGTCATCGGCGTGGGGCACGCGCAGCGCGGCGCTACCATGGGCATGAACGCCACAGGAGACCCGACCCCGATGCCCCACGTCGCGACCTCGCCGACCGACCTGCTCGCCACGCTGTCCGGCGCCGCCCACCTCGACGGCGAGCGCCTGGTCATCGATGACGAGGCCGCCTTCCGCGACACCGGCATCCGCGACCTCGCCTGGACCGCGGCGTTCAGCGACGACGACGCCACGACCGCGAGCGCGCAGTGGCTCGTCTGGGAGGCGAGCCAGGAGCTCGGTGCCCTGTCCGCGAGCATCCAGGCGCTGTACGACGCCCGGGCCCGCGGCGAGGTGTCCGGCTTCACGGTCCCGGCCATCAACCTGCGGACCCAGGTCTTCGACATGTCGCGGACGGTCTACGAGGCGGCCGCCGCGGCCGATGTCGGCGCGGTCATCCTCGAGCTCGCGCGGAGCGAGCAGACGTACACCTTCCAGCGCCCGATCGACTACGCGACGTCCGTGCTGGCCGGCGCGATCGCGGCCGGCTGGCGCGGTCCGGTCTTCATCCAGGGCGACCACTACCAGTTCAACGCCAAGAAGTACGCCGCCGACCAGGAGGCGATGACCGAGGAGATCCGGCGCGCCTGCCGCCTCGCGATCGACGCCGGCTATCGCAACATCGACATCGATTCCTCGACGCTGGTCGACCTGTCGAAGCCCAACGTCGACGAGGAGCAGCACGAGAACTACCGGCGGGCGGCCGAGCTGACCGCCCTGATCCGGACGCTCGAGCCGGACGGCGTCACGGTCAGCGTCGGTGGCGAGATCGGCGAGGTCGGCACCCAGAACTCGACGGTCGCGGAGCTGCGGGCGTACCTCGACGGGTATCGCCGAGAGCTCGAGTCGCGGGCGCCCGGTGCCCGCGGCATCTCCAAGGTCAGCGTCCAGACCGGCACCTCGCACGGTGGCGTGCCGCTGCCCGACGGCGGCGTGGCCGAGGTCAAGCTCGATTTCGAGGTCTTGCGCGAGCTCGGCGTCGTCGCCCGCGAATACGGGCTGGCAGGTGCCGTCCAGCACGGGGCCTCGACGCTCCCCGACGAGCTGTTCCATCGCTTCCCGGCGGTCGAGACCGCCGAGATCCACCTCGCGACGGGCTTCCAGAACGCGCTCTACGAGCACCCCTCCTTCCCGGCGTCGCTCCATCGCGAGATCGAGGCGTGGTGCTTCGCCAATACCACCGACGAGCGCAAGCCCGGCCAGACCGACCAGCAGTTCGTGTACACGACCCGCAAGAAGGCGCTCGGACCGTTCAAGCGCCGGCTCTGGGAGCTCGAGACCAAGGACGAGATCCTGGCCGCCCAGCGACGCAAGATCTCGTACCTGTTCACCGAGCTCCGGGTCAACGACACGCGCCCGATGGTCGATCGGTACGTGCAGCCGGTCGGAGGCACATCGCCCATTCCCCGAGGCGCTCAAGGCGACCCTCGCCACCAGCTGAAACCGCGGTTGACCGCGTCCGACGCGGTGCTATCCTCCCGCGCAGGTCCGAGCCCGTCAGGAGGGAGCGCGGCCCGGATCGTCCCCAGCGTCCCAGCGCTCCCCGTGTGTCAACTCCGGAGGTCAGCTCGCACGTATGACGTGCGGTGGGAGGAGGAGAACTCGTGGCGGGACCAGGTGAATCGGCGCAGGACGTCGCAGCACGCGACGACGCCCATCTTCGGTCGCTCGGCATCAAGCCCGAGCTGAAACGCACTCTCGGGTTCCTGTCGGTCTTCGCGGTCGCGTTCAGCTACATCAGTGTCTCGACAGGGACGTTCACCAACCAGGCCGTCGCCTTCGGGGTCGGCGGCGTCGCGATCTTCTGGGCGTGGCCGCTCGTCATCCTCGGACAGACGTTCGTCGCCCTGAACTTCGCCGAGCTGTCGAGCCACTTCCCGGTCGCGGGATCGATCTACCAGTGGTCGAAGCGACTGTCGAACCGGACGCTCGGCTGGTTCACCGGCTGGATCTACTTCTGGGCCGGGGTCATCACGGTCACGGCAGTCGCCGCGACCGTGCCGCTGGTCCTGTCGACCATCTACCCCGACTCGATCAAGCTGGGCGATCCGTCGCCGATCGGCGCGCTCGACATGCAGTCGTTCATCGGGCTCGCGGTCCTGCTGATCACGACGATCATCAACATCCTCGGCGTCCGGTTGCTGTCGATCATCAACAACATCGGCGTCGCGGCCGAGATCATCGGGATGGTCTTCTTCGCGCTGCTGCTGCTGTTCTTCGCCAATCACCAGTCGCCGGCCGTGCTGTTCGACACCTCGTACACCTCGGGTCTCGCGGACGGCAACTACTTCGCGGTGTTCCTGGTCGGCATGTTCATGGCCCTGTTCGTGGTGTACGGCTTCGACACGGCCGGGACGTTCGGCGAAGAGACGGTCGATGCCAGCCGGCAGGCGCCGCGCGGCGTCCTGTCGTCGATCTGGCTGTCCGGCATCGTCGGCGCGATCTTCCTGCTGGCCGTGACCTTGTCGTTCAAGGACATCGCAGCGGCGATCGCGGAGGGCCAGGCGTTCGGGTTCCCGATCGCGACGACGATCAAGGACAACCTCACCTACGCCGATCGGCGGGGTGACCGTCGGTGAGCTCTACCTCGTTGTCATCCTCGATCGCGGTCTACGTCTGTACGCTGGCCATCCAGGGGGCGACGGTCCGGCTGATGTTCTCGATGGGACGCGACCGCCGCCTTCCGCTCGGCGGGGCCTGGGGCAGCGTCAATTCGACCTTCCATACCCCGGCGAACGCGTCGATCGCGGTCGGCCTGCTGGCAGCCATCCCGTTCGTCGTCACCGGCGCCGGCGCTGCCATCTACATCGCCATCGCCGCGACCGGGATGATCTACATCTCGTACTTCCTGTGCAATCTCGGCGTGCTCGTTGCCCGGACCAGGGGCTGGCCGCACCAGGGCGCCTGGTTCAAGCTCGGCTCGTGGGGCACGATCATCAACATCCTCGCCCTCGTGTGGGGCGGCCTGATGGTCCTCAACATCGCGATCTGGACGGATACGAGCCTGTTCGGCGTGTACGGCAACGACCTGCGCAACACGTGGTCGAACCCGTTCATCAACACGTTCATCAAGTTCAACGGACAGGTCCAGGACCAGCTTCCGGCATGGCCGATCTTCGAGGTGACCGTCGGTGCGGTGCTGATCGTCGGGGCGCTGTACTACCTGGTCGCCCAGCGCGGCAAGCTCGACCAGGTCCAGGTCGCACCCGACGTGGCGACCGGCGAGGCGACGATCGGCTGAGATCGAGCTCGACGACGGCACGCGATCGAGCGGCGCGGACGAGGTGACCGAGGAGGGCGTCCTCCGCGGCGAGCTGTACGACGACCTCGTCCGCGCGATGCAGAAGGTCCCGGAGCTAGCCGGCCGGGACCTGACGCTGACCGCGCTCACCGGCGGCATCACCAACCGGAACTTCCGGGTGGACGCCGCCGGCACCGATGAGCGCTGGGTCATCCGCCTGGCCGGCAACGACACGCACCTCCTCGGTATCTCCCGGGAGGTGGAGCACGCCGCGACGGTCGCGGCGGCCGGCGTCGGGGTCGGGCCCGAGGTGACCGCGTTCATCCGGCCCGAGGGCTATCTCGTCACGCGGTTCATCGTCGGCTCGCCGGTCAGCGATGAGGCCGTCCATCGACCGGAGACGCTGCGGCGCGTCGCGGATTCGCTCCGGCGGATCCACGACGGCCCGGCGATCCCCGGGCTGTTCGTGCCGCTCCGGATCGTCGAGGCGTACAGGGCGCTTGCGCTCGCCCGCGGCGTCGTCATCCCGGCCGCGTATGACGAGGCGTCCGCGGTCGGGCGACGGATCGAGATGGCGCTGCTGTCGAACCCGATCGAGCTGCGCCCCTGCCACAACGACCTGCTCAACGCGAACTTCATCGATGACGGGACCCGCATCCGGATCATCGACTGGGAATACGCCGGGATGGGAGACCCGTTCTTCGATCTCGGCAACTTCAGCATCAACCATGAGCTGACACCCTCCGAGGACGAGATCCTGCTCGCCGCGTACGACGGCGAGGTGCGGCCCGACCGGCTCGCGCGACTGACGCTGATGCGCGTCGTGTCGGACTTCCGCGAGGCGATGTGGGGCGTCCTCCAGCAGGGCGTGAGCAGCCTCGACGTCGATTTCGTCGCGTACGCCACGGCCGGCTTCGACCGCCTGCTGGCGAATGCGAGCATGCCTCGGTTCGAGCGGGCGCTGGACGAGGTGGCCCGGGGCTGACGGGTACGCTGTCGCGATGACCGATCCGTCCGGGTCGTCCGCAGGTGGCCCCGTCCGCACCGTCGCGCGTCGGCGCCGTCGCGTTCGCAGCGACCCTGATCCTGCTGTTCGGGTTCGCGACCCTGGTCCTGCAGTCCCGCGACGGCGGGCCCGTGGCGGCGTCGTCGACCGCCTTCGGCGCCACCCTCGACGACCGCACCGACCCCGACACCGACGGCATCCGCGACACCTTCGGTCGAAGCCTCGCGGCGGCACGCCGTCCTCGATTCCGGGTCTGCCGAGCCCGAGCGCCTCGGCAGATCCGGTCCTCGTCGGAGCCGGCGACATCGCCGACTGCACGCTCGACGGATGACAGCGCCACGGCGAGGCTCATCGAGGAGCTCGGCGACAGCGGGACGGCACCCTGCCACTGATATCGTTCGCTCGATGAGTGGGGAGCAGGCACGGGTCGTCGTGATCGGTGGCGGGATCACCGGCTGCAGCGTTGCCTACCACCTCGCGCTGGCCGGCTGGACCGACGTCCTGCTCGTCGAGAAGGCGCAGCTGACGGCCGGCTCCACGTGCCAGGCGGCGGGGCTCGTGACCGCGTTCAACCCGTCGTCGACGATGATGGCCTTCCGCCGCTACAGCATCGAGCTGTACCGCTCGCTCGGCGCCTTCGAGACCGTCGGCAGCCTGCGGCTGGCGTCGAGCCACGAGCAGCTCCTCGAGCTCGAGCGGACGGCCAGCCGGGCACGCGGGATCGGGCTCGACGCCGAGGTCATCGGGGCCGCCGAGGCCCGCGCGCCTGATGCCCGCCATCTCGTCCGACTCGCTGTACGGCGCGGTCCATCTGGCCGGTGACGGCCACCTCGACCCGCACGGCGCGACGCACGCGGTGGCCGACGCGGCGCGCGCGCTGGGCGTGCGCATCCGGACCGGCGTGCGCGTGACGGGGTTCGAGCTGTCGGCCCGCCGCGAGATCACGGCCGTGCTGACCGACGCCGGCCCGATCGCCACCGAGATCGTCGTCAACGCCGCCGGGATGTGGGCACCGCAGGTGGCGGCGATGGTCGGCGGCTTCATCCCATCGACGCCGGTGGACCACCAGCACATCGCGTTGAAGGCCGTTCCTGGCTCCGAGCTGCCGCGCGAGATGCCGTGCTTCCGCGACCCGGACAACCTCGTCTACGGCAAGAGCGAGCACGGCGGGATGGTGTTCGGTGGATACGAGCTCGACCCCCGCTCGCGTTGGGAGGACGGCGTGCCATGGGAGCACGCGGCGCAGTCGTTGCCGCCCGATTGGGACCGGTTCGCGCCGCTGATGGCCGGGGCGATCCGACGCTTCCCGTTCCTCGCCGACGCGGAGGCGATCCGGCTGGTCTGCCACCCCGACGCCATGACGCCCGACGCGAACCCGCTCCTCGGGCCACTCCCCGGGGTTCGCGGGCTCTGGGTGGCGGCCGGCCTGTCGCTCAACGGGTTCGGCGGTGGGGGAGGCATCGGTCGCGCGATGGCCGGCTGGATCACGACCGGCGACCCGGGCGTGGACATCGGGCCGTACCGGGCGTGGCGGTTCAGCGAGACGTACCGCGACCCCGGGTTCGCGGCCGGGCTCGCGCGGGAGACGTATTCCGACTACTACCGGCTCCGCTATCCGTTCGACGCGGACCTGGCGGGTCGGCCCCGGCGGCTGTCCGCGCTCTATGGCAGCGGTCGCAGGAGGCGGGCGCGGTGTTCGGCACGAAGGCCGGCTGGGAGCGGGTCGACTATCACGATCCGGCCGCCGGCTGGCGTCGGGCGGGTCGCGACCAGGCGGGCTATGGCTGGACGCGCCCGCCCTGGTTCGAGCGCGTGATGGCCGAGGCGCGTGCCGTCCGGGAGCGAGCCGGCATCGTCGACCTCTCGTCGTTCGGCAAGATCGCGGTCGAGGGACCGGGTGCGCTCGGGCTCCTCCAGCGGGTCAGCGCGAATGACGTCGACCGGCCGGTGGGCAGCGTCGTCTACACGCAGTGGTGCGACGAGCGTGGCGGGATGGTCGCCGACGTGACGGTCACGCGCCTGGCGGACGATCGGTTCCGGGTCGTGACCGGCGCCGGCTACCTCGCGTCCGAGATGGCCTGGCTTCGGTCGCACGTCGAGGACGACGCCGGCGCCGTGACGATCCGAGACGTCAGCGCCGACTTGACCACGATCGGGCTATGGGGACCGCAGGCCCGCGACGTCATGGTCGCCGCGGGTGCGTCCGCCGCCGAGGTCGGCAACGAGGCCATCCCGATGCGCCGTGCAGGCTCCATCCACGTCGGTCCGGCGCCCGTCCATGCGGCGCGGATCAGCTACGCCGGCGAGCTCGGCTGGGAGCTCTCGATGCCGGTCGACTGGGCCGTCAGCGTCTGGGATCGGCTCCTCGCCGCCGGCGCAGCCCCGATCGGCTATCGCGCCATCGAATCCCTCCGCATGGAGAAGGGCTACCGCTACTACGGCACCGACCTGACGATGCAGGACACGCCGTTCGACGCCGGGATGGGCGCCTTCGTCCGGCTGGCGAAGGGTGCCTTCATCGGGCGGGACGCACTCGTCGAAGCCCATGCCGCCGAGCCCGCTCGTCGCCTCCGAACGCTGATCATCGGCGCCGCCGACTACGAACCGATCTATGGCGGCGAGGCCGTTCGCCTCGATGGCGACGTCGTCAGCCGCCTCCGCAGCGTCGCTTACGGGCCGACCATCGAACGCACGATCGGATACGCCTACCTGCCGGCGTCGACGCCTGAGGGCTCTGCGTTCGAGATCGACGTCTTCGACCGACGCGTCGGCGCGGTCGTCGGCCCCGATGTCACCGTCGACCCGCGTGGCGACCGGATGCGCGGCTAAAGCTCGACCACCGTCCCAGGCGTCGCCACTGCCAACCAGTCGTCGAAGGAGCGTCTTGCGGCGGCTCGGGAGGCCTCAGGATCGGTCCCGGGCAGGAGATGCGTGAGCATCAGTCGCGCGGCCCGGCACGCCGGGCCTGTCGGCCGACTTCGAGGGCACTGTTCAGGACCCCCGCGTTCGCCGATGGCACGTCCTGGGCGTAGGTCGCCTCGGCGAGGAGGAGATCGGTGCCGGTGGCAAGCTCGACGAGGTCGTCGGTCGGCCCTGCATCGCCCGTGTAGGTGATCGACGTGCCGCCGGCCGAGATCCGGACTCCGGCGTTCGGGATGGAGTGCGGGAGGAGTCGCGACTCGATCGCGAATGGCCCGATCGAGAAAGAGTCGCCCGCGTCGAACACACGGAGGTCACAGGCGCCCTTCAGGGCCGTGATCTGGTCGAGCGCGAGCACCGGAGCGAGGGCATCTGGAAGGGCGTAGGCCGGCAGCCGCGGTGCCTCGACGTCGCCCATCAAGCGAGCACGGAGCAATGGGTTCAGGTCGGCGACGTGGTCCGGATGGCCGTGGCTGACGAGCACGGCGTCGATCGCCCCGGCCGGCACGATCTCGAGGAGGCGCGGGACGATCGCATAGCCCGGATCGACCAGCAGGCGGAACCCGTCGTGCTCGATGAGGTAGCCACTACAGGCGCCCGATGCAGGCGGGAACCCGCCGGCGCCACCAAGGACGGTGAGTCTCATCGATCGAGACGACCTGCCTCACCCGCGGGTGGATCAGGCCGCAGACGTTGGGAGTCGATCGCGGTTCGTGTACCCGCCGCCGGCCCAGCTGAAGACGTCCATCGCGACGGCGATCGCCAGCCACACGAAGTCGAAGCCGGTGATCCCAGCCGGGTAGACCAGGACGTACATGAGCGTCGTCCAGGGCAGGATCAGGAACCCGACGAACGGCCACAGGAACGTATCGAACGTCGCACCCCAGCGGACCGGCTCGACGAGCCACCACAGCAGGATCGCGGCGCGCGGACCGAGCGCGAACAGCGAGGCGATGACGCAGCACATCTATCGAGGACTCCCCGTGCTGGCGCGAGGCGACACGCCCGGCCACTCAGCGAAGTGTAGACGGACGACCGGCGCGCTCGGGCGTCATGTCGTCGGCGGCGGACCGAGGTGCCCCGTCATGGGAGGTCCCCGCGACGAAGTGTCAGGCGCGCTCGCCCGAGGAAGGCGGTCGTCTGGTTCGGGCGTTCGGTCGGCGCATCATCGGCGGGTGCAGCTGGGCCAAGAACGACGGCGATCGGTGCGAGGAGCAGGACGAGGGACCCGAAATAGAAGGCGGGCGTTGCGATGACAGCGGCCAGAGCCGTCGCCCATGGTCTGCGGGCGAACAGCAGCGCGACTGCGGCGAGGAGTCGAACCGGTAACCCGATCGGATCTGCGGTCCCAGGGTCGGCCCGACGAGGGCACTGACGATGCGATCTGCCCAATCCGGCCAGAGCCACAACCAGGGCAGCGTCACGAGGCAGGCGACCGTCAACGCGAGAAGCGCCTTGCGCCGATCTCTGGTTCGGATCGCAAGCGCCGGTGCCCCCTTCGCGAGCGCCATAAGGACGGCATATCGCGGTTCGCCTCTGATGGCGAGCACGATCGCCGCTGCGATGATGAGGTTGAAGTTTCCCGAAGGAAGCTCGAAGGCAACGAATGGCCACCAGCAGAACCAGCCGACGCGGATCCACGAGCCAGCCAGATACCGCAAGGCGGCGACCTCCAGGACGACGATGCCCAGATACGACACCACGACGGGAAGCCATGACAGGGCGGCGAAGATGACGGCCCAGGGAGGCGCGTACCAGAAGGAGTCTGTGAGCACGGGCTGGAGGGCGTAGACGTCTCGTCCAGCTCGAAGGTCGTCGCCCACGCGGTCCCACACGAGAATGTCCCCACTCGGGACCGAGAAGTGGCCGTTGCTGAACCCCCAGGCAAGGATGCCCAGGGCGACCAGGTACCCGGAGATGGACAGTGCGAAACCGGCGAGGCGTCCAAAGCGGGTAGAACGGCGCTTCACGGTCGGATGGTGTCCCTAGGCCGGGCTTGCGTTGGTAACTGTGTCGTGTTTCGAGGGAAAGGTAACGGGTGGCGGCTCGGTCAGAGCCGCGATGATGCCTGCTTCACGGCCTCGAGCCACAATCCGAAGTCCGGACCGTCGAGCGCGGTCGTTGCGCGCGCCCAGCGTTCGTCGGCCCAGCCGGTGAAGTCGTAGTCGATGGTGGAGATGCGGGCCTGGATGGCGGCCCACAGGGTCCAGCCGACGTCGGACATGATCATCTGGAGGCGCATCCGGGCGAGGTGGGCCGGGGTGGCCTCGCCGAAGTAGGCGGCGCACAGCTCCTCGACCTGGGCGTCGTCGTAGCCGAGCTCTTGGGCGGTGTTGCCGAGCTCGAAGGCGGGGTCGTTGTTGCCGCTGTACTCCCAGTCGACCAGCCACAGCCGCGCGCCATCGTCGAGGTAGTTCTCGGCCAGCAGGTCGTTGTGGCAGGGGACGGTCGCCGCCGGATGGGCGGCGAGCGCAGCCTCGATCCGCGGGATCTGCCCGAGATGTCCGCGGTAGCCGGCCGGGATCGCGATCCGACGCTCGTCGACGAGGGCCAGGTAGCGTTCGGCGACTCGGAACATGTCGAAGTCGTCGCGGAACCGCGGCCCCGCGTGGAGCTGCCGCAGGGCCGCCGCGATCCTGGTCGGCATCCCGGCCGCACGCAACGTCTCGTTCGACATCGTCCGCGCGTCGAGCCATTCGAGTACGAAGACGTCCCAGTCGGGCACGGTCTGGACGACCCGTGGCGCGACACCGGCCGCGGCCGCCGCGACCGTGTTGAAGATCTCGTTTCCGCGGTCCACCGCGAGCAGCTCCGTATCCGCTCCGGGGATCCGCACGAAGAACGGCGTCCCGGCGACGACCACCCGCCAGTTCGAGTTCGTCAGACCGGCCTGGATCCCCTCCGCCGTGACGGATCGTCCGGCCCAGTCGGGGATGGCCGCGATGACCTGCTCGATCGTGGGCCCGGCGGTCGTCACCGTCAGGCGAGCAGCTGACGCTGGATCGATCCGCCAGCCAGGCGCCGAACCGTTCCGGCGACCAGCCTCGCCGGTAGACCAGAAGGTGGAACAGGCCGGCGTCGATCAGGACCCAGAGGATGTCGGCGGCCGCCTCGGTGTCGAGCCCCTCGCGCAACCGGCCACCCTTGCCGACGAGGTCGTCGACGACGCGGCCCGCCCCGATCCGGCGCTCGCGGCCGATCGCCTCGAACACCTCGCGGACCTCGGGATCGGCCGAGGCGGCTCCGCGAACGGCTTCGTAGATGGGCGCGAGACGGCGGTTGATGTCCGTCACCAGGCCCGCGTAGCCGACCACGAAGCGGAGCGGATCGGGTTCGGCTCGCACCGCGAGCGAGGCCGGCCGGAGCGGGAAGGGGATGGGTTCGTCGTCGCCCACCAGCGCCACGTCGTACGCGGTCTTGAGCAAATCCTTCTTGCCGCCGATCGACGTCACAGTGGGGCGACTGACTCCCGCCGTCTCGGCGATCGCGTCGATCGACGTCGCCACGTACCCGCGTTCGATGAACAGCGCCGCCGCGGCGTCGATCACAGCCCGCCGGGTCGCCGCCGCCTGCGCCTTGCGCAACGGTGATTCGTACGATCGCTTGACATTGACCGACTGGTTCATCAGACTCGCAGTATATACCACCATACGTCCAGTATGGCGATACGTGATCGGAGGACACGCATGGACGTCCAGGCAGCCAACCCAGCCATGGCGGTCATCGAGCGGATCCGCGACGCGACGAACGAGCACGATCTGGAGGCCCTCGTGGCGGTGTTCGACCCGGCTGTCACGAGTGAGACGCCGGCGCATCCGCAGCGTACCTTCCAGGGTGCCGACCAGGTGCGGCGGAACTGGGAGCAGATCTTCGCCGGCGTGCCCGACCTCCACGCCGAGCTCTTGAGCGCGGTCGTCGACGGCGACACGGTCTGGTCCGAGTGGGACTGGCGTGGCACGAGACGCGACGGCAGTCCACATCGGATGCGCGGTGTCACGATCCAGCGGCTGGCGGGGGATCGGGTCGCCTCCGTCCGGTTCTACATGGAGCCGGTCGAAGAGGGCGGCGCCGGGCCGGCCGAGGCCGTCCGCCGGATCGTCGCCGGGACCGGCACGTCGGGCGCGCCCGGCACGACGAGCGCAGCCGGCACGTCCCCGATGGCGGTGCAGCGATGATCCTCGTGGCCGGCGGCACCGGCACCCTCGGACGGTCCCTGCTTCCGTTGCTCCTCGAGCGGGGAGAAGCCGTTCGCGTCCTCACCCGGGGCGAGCGGCCCGATAACGGACTGGCCGCGCTCGGGGTCGAGATGGTCATCGGCGACGTCCGCGACCATGCGGCCGTCGCGCGCGCAGTCAGCGGCGTGTCGACGGTGGTGTCCGCGATCCAGGGCTTCGGTGGCCCGGGTGCGCTCGGCGTCCAAGCGATCGATCGCGACGGCAATGCCAACCTGATCGAGGCGGCTCGCGCGGCCGGCGTCGAGCGGTTCGTCCTCCTGTCGATCGGGCAGGCGGCCGCCGACCATCCGATCGAGCTCTTTCGGATGAAGGCGATCGCGGAGGAGCGTCTCAAGGCGTCGGGCCTGGCGTGGACGATCGTCCGGCCGACCGCCTATCAGCAGACATGGCTCGAGATCGTCGGCCGGCCGCTCGTGACGACCGGACGGACCCGCGTCTTCGGTCGGGGACGAAACCCGATCAACTTCGTCTCGGCTGAGGACGTCGCGCGGCAGGTCGCCCGCGCCGTCGCCGATCCCGGCACCAACGGCATGACGATCGATGTCGCGGGACCCGACAACCTGACGTTCGATGAGTTCGTGGGCATCGTCCGCGAGGTCACGAGCGCAGCCGGAACCGTGAACCACGTCCCGCTGGTCGCGATGCGCCTGATGTCGGTGCTTCTTCGGCCTGTCCGACCGGTCCTGGCCGGCCAGATCGCGGCCGGCGTCGTGATGGACACACGCGACATGACGGCGGACACCAGCGAGGCAGCCCGTCGGTCGCTCGTCGGGCCGGCGACGCACCTGAGCGAGGTTGCCGCCCGTCAGCTCGGCACGCAACCGGAGGGTCCGACACTGGGCACGGTCGCCGCCCGACCGTAGAAGGGCGTCGCGCGCCGCGCGTCCGGGCACCGGGGCCTCTGCCCAACGACTACGCTGTCGAGCGTCGGTCGGAGGGCAGGGGAGCGCGGAGCGGCGATGGCGGAACACGCCCGGGCGGTGATCATCGGCGGCGGCGTCGGTGGCACGAGCATCGCCTACCACCTGACCGAGCTCGGCTGGACGGACGTCGTCCTGGTCGACCGCGCGGAGCTGACTTCGGGCTCGACCTTCCATTCGGCCGGTCTCGTCGGGCAGCTGCGCAGCACCGTGACGCTGACCAAGATGATGATGTACGGCTCCGACCTGTACCGGCGGCTAGCGGCCGAGACCGGGACGGACCCGTCGTGGCATGAGGTCGGCTCGCTCCGCCTCGCGTCCAGCCCCGAACGTTTCGAGGAGCTCCGCCGCCAGGCCGGCTGGGCCAAGACGTTCGGTCTGCCGCTCGAGCTCATCACCGCCGACGAGGCGCAGGCGCGCTTCCCGCTCATGTCGACCGATGGCGTCCTCGGCGCGGTCTACCTGCCGACCGATGGCTGGCTCGACCCGTCCGGTCTTGCCAACGCCCTGGCCGCCGGCGCGCGCAAGCGCGGCGCGCAGATCCGCCCGCATACGCGCGTCGTGACGATCGGGACGGAGCGTGGTCGGGTCACCGGCGTGACCGTCGAGCACGGCGGCGAACGCGACGAGATCCGTGCCGATGTCGTGGTCAACGCGGGCGGCATGTTCGCGCCGGAGCTCGGCCGGATGGTCGGCGTGAACATCCCGATCATCCCGATGGCCCACCAGTACCTCTTCACCGAGCCGATCGAGGGCGTCCACCCGGGTCTGCCACAGCTTCGCGACCCGGACAACCTCGTCTACTTCCGCGAGGAGGTCGGCGGGCTGTGCATGGGCGGCTACGAGCGCGACCCGGCGCCGTGGGCGCTCGACGGCGTCCCGCCCGACTTCAACGGCAAGCTCCTGGCGCCCGACATGGAGCGCTTCCAGCCGATCATGGAGGGAGCCATCCGGCGCGTCCCGACGATGGCCGACGCAGGCGTCAACCGCGTCATCAACGGTCCCGAGGGGTTCACCCCCGACAACGAGTTCATCCTGGGCGAGTCCGACGTCCGCGGCTTCTTCGTCGCCGCCGGGTTCTGCGCCCACGGGATCGCCGGGGCGGGCGGGATCGGGCGCCAGATGGCGACCTGGATCGTCGACGGCGAGCCGGAGCTGGACCTGTGGAAGATGGACATCCGGCGGTTCGGCCCGGCCTATCGGAGCCAGGCCTACACGCTCGCCCGGTCCGTCGAGAACTACGCGACCTATTACGACATCCACTACCCGAACGAGGAGCGCGGTCGCGGGCCGGCCGCTGCGGACCTCGCCGACCTACGAGACACTGGCGGGCCTCGGCGCCGCATTCGGCGAGAAGTCGGGCTGGGAGCGGCCGAACTGGTTCGAGACGAACGCGCCCGCCGGCGACGAAGGGCTCCGGCCGCGCGGCTGGGCGGGCGAGCACTGGTCACCCGCGATCGGCGCCGAGGCGCTGGCGACCCGGGAGGCGGCCGGCCTGTTCGATGAGAGCTCGTTCGCCAAGATCGAGATCGTCGGTCCGGGTGCGGTCGCGTTCCTCCAGAGGCTGTGCGCGAACGACGTGGACGTACCGGTCGGCCGGATCGTCTACACGCAGCTGCTCAACCAGCGCGGCGGCATCGAGTGCGACCTGACGGTGACCCGGGTCACGGCCGACCGCTACCTGATGATCACCGGGACCGCGGTCGGGCAACACGACCTGGGCTGGCTGCGGCGGCACCTGCCCGATGACGGCAGCGTGCTGCTCAACGACATCACATCCGGCCGGGTCTGCTTCGCGCTGTGGGGACCCAGGTCGCGCGACATCCTCGCGCCGCTGACGCGCGACGACGTCTCCGACGCCGGTTTCCCGTACCTCACCGCGCGCGCCATCACCATCGGCTTCGTGCCCGTCTACGCCCTGCGGGTGACGTACGTGGGCGAGCTTGGCTGGGAACTGTACGCGCACACCGAATACGGGCAGTCGCTGTGGCAGACGCTGTGGGATGCCGGCAGGCCGCACGGTCTCGTCGCCGGCGGCTACCGGGCGATCGAGGCGCTGCGGATCGAGAAGGGCTACCGGGTCTGGTCGAGCGACATCACCCCGGACGAGACGCCGTTCGAGGCGGGGCTCGGGTTCGCGGTGGCGATCGACAAGGAGCCCGAGTTCATCGGGCGGGATGCGCTCGTCGCCGCGAAGGCCGCCGGGCCGCGGAAGCGCCTGCGCTGCCTGGTCCTCGACGACCCGCGCTCGATCTGCCTCGGCAACGAACCGGTCCGGGTCGGTGGCGAGGTGGTCGGCCGGGTGACGACCGGCGGCTACGGGTTCGCCGTCGAACGCTCGATCGCGTACGCCTACCTGCCGCCCGACAAGGCCGCCATCGGGACGCGAGGGGAGGTCGAGGTCTTCGGGGAGTGGGTCGGCTTCGAGGTCGCCCGCGAGCCGTTGTACGACCCCGAGGGCGCGAGGATCCGCTCGTGACCGCCGACCAGGGGACCGACGCGCGGTACGACGGCTGGCTGACCTTTGCGCTGGCCTCCTGCGACGTCGCCGACGCGCTCGCGCTCGAGCATTTCCGGCGCGACCTCGTCATCGAGACCAAACCCGACAAGTCGTTCGTGACGCAGGCGGACACCGCGATCGAGACGGCTATCCGGGGCAGGATCGCCGCAGCGTTCCCGGACCACGGCCTGGTTGGCGAGGAATACGGCACGGCCGAGGGGACCGGCACGACTCGCTGGTACATCGACCCGATCGACGGGACGCACAACTTCATGCGCGGCGTGCCATTGTTCGGGACCTTGCTCGCGGCCGAAGAGGACGGCGAGCTGGTGGTCGGCGTCATGAGCGCGCCGGCGCTCGGCGAGCGCTGGTACGCGCGGCGCGGCGGCGGAGCCTGGGCCGTCTCGGCCATCGGGCCGCGCGCCGGCCAACCCCGTCGGATCGGGGTGTCGGGCATCGCGGCGATCGGCGATGCACAGCTGCTGTACGCGTCGCCACTCGAGATCGAGGCCAGCGGCGAGGCGCCGGGCTTCGATGCGGTCATCCGGTCGGCCTGGCGCGATCGCGGGTTCGGCGACTTCTGGGGCTATGCGCTGGTCGCCGAGGGTGCCGCTGAGGCGATCATCGAGGTCGGGCCGAAGAGCTGGGACCTGGCCGCCCCGTCGGTCGTCGTGGAGGAAGCCGGCGGCCGGATGACGGACGTGCACGGGGTGAGGACGATCCACGGCGGGACCTCTCTTGCCACGAATGGCATCCTGCACGATGAGATCGTCCGAGGACTCGCGGGCTAAGGGGAACGACGATGCAAGAACGGACCAATCCGGGACCGCCTGCCGAGCGACCACCGTTCCAGGACGCGTCCGCCACCGCCGTCAACCCGTCCGCCACGGGGCTCGACGACCCGCGCGCGCTCCAGATCCTGAGCACCGAGCATTGGAGCCTGCTCGCGGGACGGTCCCTCGCGTATAACGAGGCGTTCACCCGCGCCGGCATGTTCCTCACCGCGCTGTCGGCGTCGATGGTCGCCATCGCCTTCGTCGCGCAGGCGGACCGGACGGGGAGTGCGGTCCCGACCTTCACGCTCGTCTTGCTCGGGTTCGACCTGTTCGTCGGGCTGACGACCTACCTCCGCCTGGTCGAGACCACCCGCGAAGACCTGCGCTCGGTCCAGGGCATGAACCGGATCCGCCACGCATACCTCGAGATGGTGCCCGGGCTCGCGCCCTACTTCGTGTCGAGCGATCGGGACGACCTTGCCGGCATCCTGATGACCTATGAGGGACCGTCGCGCGAGGACATGATGGCTGGAAGGCCGGGGCTGTCCGGCATGCTCCACGGCTTCAGCACGAATACGGGAATGATCGCGGTCGTGGTGTCGCTCGTCGGGGCCTCGTTCGCCGGTGTTGCCGTGGCCCAGGTCGGCGACACGATGGCCCCCGTCGTCGGGGTCGGTGCCATCGTCTTCTTCGTGCTCCTCGCGGGCCTCCTGCGGATCGCCGACCGCCTCGATGTTCACCTACTCGTCGCGGACGGTCTCCCTGTTCCCAAGCGACATCGCCGAGCCGTCCGTCGCGCGCGGCGAGGGTCGCGAGGGTTAGGCAGGCGGGGAAACACGCGTCGGCCCACGCCCCGGCGGTCGTCATCGGTGATCCGCTCAGGGGTCGGGCTGGCCGAGGCGCCGCGCCATCGCTGCCACGACCGCGATCCCGAAGACAACGACGACGAGTCCGGTGACGGATCCGATCGAGAGGCCGACCACCAGGCAGAAGACGATGAAGCCGGCGATCACCGCGCCACGGATCGGACCGCCGATCGTGCTCGCCGCCGGACTCCCGATGGTCGCCAGCGACCCGGGTAACGGCAGGCCTCCGAACCTCTCGAATTGATCCGCGGTCGAACGCAGGACATCGAGCGTGTCGGCGTCGACCAGGTCCTCCACGACGGCGGCCATCGCGGCCTCCTCGAACGCTGACGCGGCGGCCACGCGGTCTCCCGAGGTCGCCGCGGACACCGAGGTCCGCGTCAATGCCCACGTGCCACTGAACCCGGCGCGGGCGAAGAGCCTGGCGGTGGCCTCGCGTGCCGCGGCGGTCGCATCGCGAAGCAGTTCGTCGCGTCCTGCCACGAGCGCTGCGTCCCGTGCCCGGTCCTCGGCTGCCAGCCGCGTAGGCCCTGGTGGCGCGACCACGATCACCTGGAGGTCGACCCGGTTCATCCTGTCCAGGAGGTCGCCGACCCGTCCCCGAGCCGCGGACACAGCCGCGTCGTCGTCGTGATCGCCGGCCGCGGGGCGATCCGAGGGGGGTTCGTGATCGTGGGACCCTCGACGGCGCTTCACGGCCCCACGATACCTGCCGGGTCGAGGGGTTCTACGCTCCGGCGGCCGCCAGGCTCTCGTCGAGGATCCCGAGTGCCGTGTCCACTTCGGCGGCCGTCGTGACCAGCGGCGGGATGATGCGGATGACGTTGACGTACGTGCCCGCGGTCAGGACGATCAGCTTGCGTGCGAGCGCCTCCGCCTGGATCCGCTTGGTGAGGTCCGGGTCCGGCGTCCGGCCGTCGCCGACGCCCGGCTTGACCAGCTCGATCGCAACCATCAGGCCGAGCCCGCGCGCGTCGCCGATCGCGTCGTACTTCGCCGCCAGCGACCGCAACCCGGCCAGGAACTGGGTGCCGCGCTCGCGGGCATTGGCGACGAGGCCCTCGTCCTCGATGACGTCGAGCGTGGCGTTGGCCGCCGCGCACGAGACGACGTTGCCGCCGTACGTACCGCCGTGGGTGCCCGGCTTCCAGGCGGCCATGACGTCCGGGCGGGCCAGGATCCCCGACAGCGGCAGCCCGGACGCGATGCCCTTGGCCATGACCAGGATGTCGGGCTCGACGCCCCAGTGCTCGACCGCGAACATCTCGCCGGTCCGCCCGAACCCGGTCTGGACCTCGTCGGCGATGAGCAGGATCCCGTGCTGGCGGGTGATCTCGCGCAGCCGCGGCAGGAAGCCGGGCGGCGGCACGATGTACCCGCCTTCACCAAGGACCGGCTCGATGACGACCGCCGCCACGCGTTCCGGGTAGATCAGCTGGTGGAAGGTCAGGTCGAGCTCGGCCTCCCAGTCGCACGTGCACGCGTCGATCGCGTGCGCTCCGCCGCCGGCCCGGTAGCAGTACGGGTAGGCGGTGTGATAGACGGATCCCGGCAGCGGCTCGAAGGCGCCGCGGTACACGTCCTTGGCGGTGGTCAGCGCCATCGTCTGCGCGGTCCGGCCGTGGTAGCCGTAGCGGAAGGCGAGGATGGCCGGCCGGCCGGTCGCGACCCGCGCGAGCTTGACCGATGCCTCGATCGCCTCGGCGCCCGAGTTCGACAGGAACGCCTGCCACGGGCCGCCCGGCAGGACGTGCTGGAGCCGCTCGTACAGCCGCAGGCCGGGTTCGTGGTACAGGATGTTCTGCTGGCCGTGGAGCAGCTTGGTGGCCTGGGCCGCGATCGCCGCGGCCACGCGCGGGTGCGCATGGCCCGTGTTGGTCACGCCGATCCCGGACGAGTAGTCGAGATAGCGCTCGCCGTCGCGGGTGATCAGCCACGAGCCCTCGCCGCGGTCGACGTCGAGGTTCGTGATCCGGCTCCAGACGGCCGGCACGACCGCATGGTCGGGGAGCGGGGTGGTGTCGGCCCGGCGCTCGGTCTCGAGCATGATCGGCCTCCTCGGTGTCAGCGGATGCGGGCCGCGCGGCCCGAGCGATAGGAGCTCAGCCCGACCAGCCCGACGGCGCCGAGGAAGATCATCGAGCCGATGACGTTGATCTGGACGGGCAACGCGTTGCGGATGACGCCGTAGATCCAGATCGGGAAGGTGTTGGTCGTGCCCGACACGAAGTTCGTGATGACGAAGTCATCGATCGACAGGCTGAACGCCAGGAGCGCCGCCGCCAGGATGCCGGGCAGGATCAGCGGGAAGGTGATCTTCCAGAATGTCACCAGCTCATTCGCCCCGAGGTCCATCGAGGCCTCCTCGAGGTTGCGGTCGAAGCCCGACAGCCGCGCCTTGACGGTCACCACCACGAAGCTGATGTTGAACAGGATGTGGGCGATCAGGATCGTCGTGAAGCCGGTCGGATAGAGGGTCGGGACAGTGCCCTGGAGCGGCGGCAGGGCGGTCGCCACGAACAGGGTCAGCATGCTCGCGCCGAGCACGATCTCCGGGGTCGCCATGGGCAGGAAGATGATCCCGTTGAGGGCGCCCCGGCCGCGGAAGCTGTAGCGGGTCAGGGCCAGCCCGATCATCGTGCCCATGATCGTGGCGAAGATGGTCGACAGGACCGCGACCTCGAGGCTGGTCACGACGGATTCCGGGAGCCCCGGCCAGTCGAACGGATGCAGCCAGCCCTGCAGCGAGAACTCGTGCCATTCGTAGTTGAACTTGCCGACCGGCTGGTTGAACGAGAAGATGATCATGACCGCGATCGGGATCATCAGGTAGATGATCGCCAGGACCGTGAACAGGGGCAGCAGGTGCGGGGTGATGCGCTGTCGGACGGTCCCGCGCGGGGCCGTCCGGGCGATGGTCACAGGGGTCGATGCCGCGGTCGTCGTCGCCATCAGCCGGTCAGCTGTTCGGTGCCGAGCAGCTTTGCGTACACCGCCACGGCGATGAGGATCCCGGCCATCAGGATGAACGACAGCGCGGAACCGACCGGATAGTCGTTCTGGACGAGCAGCCGGTTCTGGATGACGTTGCCGATCATCCGCGTGTTCGGGTTGCCGAGCAGCTCGGCGTTGATGTAGTCGCCCATGGCCGGGATGAATGTGAGCAGCGTGCCGGCGAAGATCCCGGGCAGCGCCAGTGGGATGGTGACCCGCCGGAAGACCGCGACCGGGCTCCCGAACAGGTCGGCGCCCGCCTCGAGCAGTCGCGGGTCGATCTTCTCGAGCGCGACGTACAGCGGCAGGATCATGAACGGCAGGAAGTTGTAGGTGATCCCGAAGACCTGGGCGACCGGCGTGCCGAGGATGCTGAACGTCCCGGGCAGGATCCCGAGCCCGTGCTTCAGGAAGCCGAAGATCGGGCCCTCGTCGCCGAGCAGGATCTTCCAGCTGATCGTCCGGATCAGGAAGCTCGTGAAGAACGGTGCGATGACGAGGAACAGGATCAGGTTCTTGTAGCGGCCGCCACGGAAGGCGATGGTGTAGGCCACCGGGAAGCCGATGACCAGGGTCAGGATCGTCGCGATCCCGCCGTACAGGATCGAGTTGATGAACTGCTTGCTGAATTCGGTCAGCGCGGTGATGTACGCCTGGCCCGAGAGGTCGATCGTATAGCCCGTTTCGAGCGAGCCCGTCGAGATCGAGTAGGTGAACATCTGGATGGCCGGCAGCACGTAGAAGACCGCCAGCCAGATCATCCCTGGCGCGAGCAGCAGATACGGAAGCGCCCGTCCCAGGAAGCCCCGAAGACCGGGGCCGGACCGCCGTGCCGCCTGCGCCGTCATCGTCTCGACACCTGTGCGATCAGGTACCGGACAGCTTGGCGAAGAGGGCGTTCAGCTTGACTTCGAGCTCATCGGACAGGAATTGGAAGTTGTGCTGCTTGGCGATGACATCGGCCGGCGGGAAGAGCAGCGGGTTCGTCTCGGCACCGGGATCGAGCTTCTTGATCGCCTCGGCCGCGCCCTCGACGGGGGAGACGTAGAAGACGTAGTCCGCGATCTGCGCGGCGACGACCGGGTCGTACACGTAATCCATCATGAGCTCGGCCGTGTACTTGTTGGTCGCCCCCTTCGGGATGAGCATGTTGTCGGTCCAGATCATCGTCCCTTCGTCGGGGAAGATGAACTTGTCATCCGCCGTGCCCGACGATGCGAGGTCGCCGGACCAGACGAAGGCCGCCCACACCTTCTTCTGCTGGAAGTCGGCGATGTACTCGTTGCCGGTGAATCGGAGCCCCTTGTCGACGAGCGGCTGCATGTCATCGGACACAGCCTGAAGGTCGGCGTCGGTGACCGTGGCCGGGTCCGCGTTGATCCCCAGCTTGAGGAGACCAAGACCGAACGTGTCGCGGCCTCGCTGAGGAAGGTCACCTTGTCGGACGGGATGTTCCACAGGTCGGCCAGCTTGGTCGGGACGGGGATGTTGTTCTCGGCGAGCGTCTTCGTGTTGACGCCGACGCCGGTCATCCCGGACTGCCACGGGTAGTGATAGTCGTTGGTCGGATCCCACACCTGGCCCTTGAGTGGATCACGCAGGTTCTTGACGCAATTCGGGACGTTGACCGGATCGAGGCGCTCGGCCCAGTCCTTGGTGATGATCTTGGCCGCCATCCAGTCGGTCATGACGATGAGGTCCCAGCCCGTCGGCAGGTTGCCGGCCAGGGCCGGCCGGATGGTCTCGAAGAACGACTGGTTGTCGTCGATCTTCTCGACGTAGTCGACATCGACGCTGTACTTCTTCTTGAAGTTCTCGATGGTCTTGGACGATCCGGCGGGGAGGACGCCCGTCGACGAGTCGGCGGAGGTCACCTGGTCGATGTAGGCGGGCCAGTTCGCGAACTTGAGCGGCCCGGTGATGTTCTGCGGCGTCGGCGTGAAGGTCGGAGCGACCGTCGGGGCCGCGGACGGGCCCGTCGAGGCCCCTGCGGCCTCGCTCGCCGATGCGGCGGCGGTCGCGCTCGGGGCAGTGCTCGCCTTGGTCCCTGTGCAGGCGGCCAGGAACGCTGCGAAACCGGCGAACGCGGCGCCCTGGACGAATGCTCGGCGGGACAGGCTGTGCGGCTCGGGAGGCTTGCTTCTGGTTCATCGGACTCCTTGCATCGATAGCCGTCTCACGTGAGGCCCACGTCGCTGCCGGGCTGCCCCCCGTCATCGGCCCGGACGACGAACGTGTGGTCCGGGGACCACGTCATCTGGACCGCCTCGCCTTGTGTCCACAGCTCGGCCTTCGTGGCTCGCTCGACGTTCTGCTCGTAGACCATGATCTTGGCGCCTCCTCGCGCCTCGACCAGGTACTGGGTGCTGACACCAAGGTACGACGCGTCGCGGATGATGCCCGCCATGCGGTTATGTCCGGCTGGCGGTTCTGCCGTCTCCTCGTGGAGGCGGATCTTCTCCGGCCGGACCCCGACGTTGACGGTCGCCGA
Source organism: uncultured Chloroflexia bacterium (assembly GCA_963813225.1). Lineage (GTDB taxonomy): Bacteria > Chloroflexota > Limnocylindria > Limnocylindrales > CSP1-4 > SPCO01. Next base: position 1,726,593 of record CAWEYB010000001.1, read on the forward strand.
CGTCGCCGATCAGCGCGCGCGGCGCGCGGACCCGCGTGTCGTCTGCCAGGCGGACGGCGGCATAGGTCCCGTCGTTGCCCTCGACCACGCCGGGCAGCAGGTTGCTGACCCCGAGGAAGCCCGCCACGAACCGCGTGGTGGGGCGCTCGTAGAGGACCTCGGGCTCGCCGAGCTGCTCGTACCGACCTCGGTTCATGACGGCGATGCGGTCGGACATCGTCATCGCCTCTTCCTGGTCATGGGTCACGTAGATGAACGTGATCCCGACCTCCTGCTGGATGCGCTTGAGCTCGACCTGCATCTGCTTGCGCAGCTTGAGGTCGAGCGCCCCGAGCGGTTCGTCGAGCAGGAGCACGGCGGGCTTGTTGATCAGCGCTCGGGCGAGCGCGACGCGCTGGGCCTGGCCGCCGGAGATCTGGTTCGGCTTGCGCGCCTCGTAGCCGGGCAGCTCGACCAGCGCGAGCATCTCCGTGACCCGGCTCTTGACCTCGGCATCCTTGGCGCCTTTCCGGCGGAGACCGAAGGCGACGTTCTCGAAGATCGTGAGATGCGGGAAGAGGGCGTAGTTCTGGAAGACCGTGTTGACGTTGCGCTTGTAGGGCGGCAGCCAGGTCACGTCCTGGCCCTGGAGCTCGATGAGCCCCGACGTCGGTGCCTCGAAGCCGCCGATCATCCGCAGGGTCGTCGTCTTGCCGCACCCGGACGGCCCCAGCAAGCTGAAGAACTCGCCGTCGCGTACCTCGAGGTCGATGTGGTCGACGGCGACCGCCTCGCCGAACTTCTTGACCACATCCACGAGCTTGACGTCGACCGTGGGCAACGCAGCACTCCTCCCGGTAGCCCTCGACCTCCTCCGTCACGTGGTTCCGGTGCGGGCCCACGATATGGTCGCGCAGTGTGAGTGTCAAGGAAACGAGCCTCGACGCCGGCGCCAGCGCCCAGCTGCGAGATTCGTGGGTTTCGCCTGAGAGGACGATGGAATCCGTGCGGATGCGTGGAGGAGGATCCACCGCGGCGTCAAGCGCGAGGTCGGGGTACGATATCGACGCTTTCACCGTCAGAACACCGCGACCACGTTGCGTGATCCGAAGGGACCCGACCGCCGATGCCCAGCCTGACCCACGATGCCGTCATCGACGCCATGCGGACCGTCCAGGAGCCCGAGCTCGGACGTGACCTGATCAGCCTCGACATGGTCAAGGACGTCGTCATCGACGGGACCAGCCTGGCGCTCAAGATCGAGCTGACGACACCCGCCTGTCCGCTCAAGGACGAGATCGAGCGCACGACGAACGCGGCGCTCGGGGCCATCGGCGCGACGAGCGTCGACATCACCTGGGGCGCGATGGTCCGCCGGTCGCAGCCGCGCGCCGCCGAGCAGCTCGTGCCGGGGGTCAAGACGATCATCGCGGTCGCATCGGGCAAGGGCGGCGTCGGCAAGAGCACGGTCAGCGTCAACCTCGCCGTCGCGCTCGCCCAGGCCGGCGCCTCGGTCGGCCTGCTCGACGCCGACATCACCGGCCCGAACATCCCGATGATGCTCGGGCTCGAGGGCCAGCCGAAGGCCAGCCCGAACAACAAGATCACGCCGCTCGAGCGCTACGGCGTGAAGGCCATCTCGATCCAGTTCTTCGTGCCCGAGGGACAGCCGATCGTGTGGCGCGGCCCGCTCGTCGGCGGGGCGATCCAGCAGTTCCTGCGCGACGTCGACTGGGGCGAGCTCGACTACCTCGTCATCGACCTGCCGCCCGGCACCTCCGATGCCCAGCTCACGCTGGCGCAGGCCGTCCCGATCTCCGGCGCCGTGCTCGTCACGACCCCGCAGGAGGTCTCGCTGTCGGACGTCGGCAAGGCGCTCGCCATGTTCCAGCGGATGAGCGTCCCGGTCATCGGCCTCGTCGAGAACATGACGGCGTTCGCCTGCCCGCACTGCGGCGAGCTGACCGAGATCTTCGGTCGCGGCGGTGGGGAGCGGTTCGCGGCCGCCCACGACCTCGACTACCTGGGCGGCATCCCGCTCGACATCACCGTCCGCCAGGGCGGCGATGTCGGTGTCCCGGCCGTCGCCCAGCGCGAGCCCGGGCCGGCCGGCCAGGCCATGACCGCGATCGCCCAGGCCGTGGCCGCGCACATGAGCGTCCGCGCCGCCAGGGCGTCCGCGCAGCCGGTCCTGACGATCAGCTGACCCGGGCGGTCCCCCGCGCGTGCCGTCGCCCGCGGCGACCGGGGTCGCGGGCAGGACCGTCCTGACCAGCCCGGCCACGGCCAGCCGGATCGACGGTCCATGCGCGGCGCACATCGTCCTCGATCTCGTGGCGGCGCGCCGGCAGGTAGTGGACCAGCAGCGTCGAGCGGGCCTCGGCCTGGTGCGCCATCTCGATCGCTTCCTCGGGCATGAGATGGCCGCGCCGCGGGTCGTCGTGGCTGGTGTCGCGGAGCGTCGACTCGACCAGGAACAGGTCCGCGCCGCGGGCGAACTCGGCCATCGACGTGATGCGGACCGGTGTCGCCGGTGTAGACCAGGCGCGCACCGTCGGGCGCCTCGATCGCGACCCCCCAGGCGGGCACGTAGTGCTGGCCGGGATGGAACCGGATCGTCAGCGGCCCGATGCGCAGCTCGGTGTCCGGGTCGTATTCGGTGGCGTCGTAGGCGGCATCGAAGAAGCCCGGGCGCTCCGAGATCGCGACGGCCAGCGCGTCCATCTTCTGCCGGCCACCCGGCGGCAGGTGGACGGGCAGGCGCCGCTGCGCCTCTTCGCCCCACGGGAAGAGGTAGCGCATGCCGGCCAGGTCGAGGTAGTGGTCCGCGTGCATGTGGCCGACGACGACCGCCGCGAGCCGGTGCGGGTCGAGGACCGCCTGGAGGTTCCGGACGACACCCTGGCCCGCGTCGAACAGGATCGCCGTGTCGCCCCATTCGACGAGGTAGCCGGCGGCCGGCGTGTCGGGGTGCGGTGCGGCCGAGCTGCAACCGAGCACGGTCAGGCGCAGACGATTCGGACTCGGTAGGCATGCGCGCCATCGTAGGGGGTCGGCGGTCGCGCAAGGGTGACGGTGCCGCGCTGCCCGGTCGGGCCGGGCCAGCCGTCTAGGCTTGCTCTTGGCGATTCCTCGCGCAGGACCTCGAGCAGGAACGATGCGGCCGACAGGGCGGCTCGCATCCGACCCATCTGCCCGGTCAGGAAGACGGCCCGCTGGACGTGCCGGTCGCCGGACGGTGTCGCGACCGCGATCGAGACAGCCATGTCGCCCGTGCGTGGCCGGCCGCGGACCGCCAGCCCGACCTCGGAACCGCCGAGCTCCCGGGCACGATGTGCATAGCGGACGAGGTCATGGACCTGCTCCTCGCCGTCGAGTGCTTCTGTCGCCGTCCGCCGACCGGCGCTCCATGTGCGGTCGCCGCCGGTGCATCGAGCGCGATGGACTCGTCGAACCGGAGGGTCGTCAGGTCGGCGAACAGGGCTCCCGAGCGAGCCGCCCGTCCCGATCTCGACCGCCGACAGCGTCCAGCCGAGCTCACCCAGGCGTGCGCCGATGGCGTCGCTCCAGCTCGTCTCGCCGGTCGCCCACACGTAGCGTGCCGAGGTGGCCGAGCACGACCTGCGCGGTGGTCTCGACCAGGTCGTCGGCCGACCTCGACGCCGTCAGCGACCGCCGAGATCCGGACGTCCACCGCCTCCGCACGGGCATAGGTCGCGACGAGCGGATTGGTCGCCCGGAGCATCGTCTCGCCGAGCAGCTCTGCCACCTGTGACTCACCGATCCCTGCCAGCCGGTATGTCCGGGCGGCGATCGGCCGGCCGAGACCGATCGCCTCGAGCCGCGGGACGACCTCGTCGGACCACATCGGGCGCATCTCGCGCGGCGGCCCGGGCATGGCGACGACCACCCGGCCGTCGGGCCGCGTCACGAACCAGCCGGGCGCGGTGCCGTTCGGATTGGCGAGCGAGGTGGCCGACGGGATCAACCAGGCCTGCTTGAGGTTGAGCTCGGGGAAGGCCATCCCGCGTCGGTCCCACAGCTGGCGCAGCCACGCCTCGAGGTCGGGGTCGACGGCCGGTCGCTCGCCGCAGACCGCGGCGATCGCCTCGCGCGTCAGGTCGTCGGGCGTCGGACCGAGGCCGCCGGTCGAGACGACCATATCGGCGCGCTCGAGGGCGGCGGCGAAGGCCGCCGTGACCGTCAGCAGGTCGTCAGGGACCGCCGTCACGCGGAGCACGTCGACGCCCCTGGCGGTCAATGAGCGGGCGAGCTCGCCGGCGTTGGTGTCGCGCGTGTCGCCGACGGTGATCTCGGTGCCGATGCTCAGCAGCTCGGCGGTCAGCAGGCGTCGGGGTTCGGGTGCGACCATCCGCCGCAGCGTAGCGCGTGCGGCGATCGATGGCTGGCCGGTGTCGGAGCGCTGGTATCATCGGCAGCGACCCCCAGCGTCGCAGCCGGATCCGGAGCACCACCCTGGACGATCCGACGAGAACCCCACCACCGCCACCACCGCCACCGGGCGGCCCGGGCAGACCCGCGGGAGGCCCCCGCAGCAAGCCCCCGGGACTGCGCGCCCAGATCTCGGCGACGCGCGACGCCGCCATGGCCCTGGTCATGGCCCATGTCGAGCTGGCCAAGGCCGAGGCCGGCCAGATCGCCGGTCAGGTCGGGCGCACCGCGGCGCTTGGCGCGATCGCCTTCGTCCTCGTCCTCTTCGCGATCTCCCTGGTCGTCATCGGGACGTCACTGTTCGTCGGGGAGTGGCTCCTCGGGTCGCTCGGCTGGGGCGTCCTCCACGGGTTCCTGCTGTTCGTGTCGGTCGCCATCGCGGCCGTCCTGCTGGCGGTCGGCGTGTCGGAGTCCCGGATCCTTGCGGTCGCTGATCGTCGCCGTCGTGATCGGGATCGTGTCCGGCGTCGTGCTTGGTCTCGCCCTGCTCAACCAGCTGTATACGGCCATCGGGGACGCCGCCCAGACGGCGGTCGATCCGGCGGTGCGTCCGCTGGTCATCGGCGTGCTGCTCGGCGGCTTGATCGGGCTGATCGTCGGGATCATCACCGCGCTGCGGATGAGCTCCTCGGGTGGCGGCAGGTTCGTCGCGTGGGCAGGCCTCACCGTGTTCGGCGTGGCGCTCGGCGCGTTCACGGCGATCACGTTCTCGCCGCAGGTCGGTGCCGGCATCGGGATCACCCTCGGCTACCTGTCGTGGATGGCCCTCATGGGCCTCGACATCCGCCGGACCGGCATCGACGTCCAGGCGCTCAAGGACCGCTTCACCCCGGTCCAGACCATCGAGACCAGCAAGGAGACGCTCGAGTGGCTACAGAAACGGATGCCGCCCGGGATCGGGTCCTAGCGGCACGCGCGTCGCTGGGCGAGGAGCTGGAGACGCTCGAGGCTTCGGTCCGGGCCGCGATCGACGTGCCCGCGAAGATCCGACGGAGTCCGGGCAGGGCGGCGGCCGCGGTGGGCGGCACGGTCTTCCTCGCCGTCGGCGGGCCGAGGCGTGTCTTCCGGGCAGGCCGCCGCGCCGTCTTCGGGGCGCCGACGCCGCTGCCCGATGCGATGCTTCCCAAGGAGATCGAGAAGGCGTTGCGCGGCCTCGGGCGACGACGGCGACAAGGTCCGGGGCGCCCTCGAACGCGACTTCGCCACCTACTCGGCACAGGCGCAGCGCGATCGCTCGCGGATCCGGACCCTGCTCCTGCTGACCGTGGCTCGACCCCTCCTCGGAATCGGCCGCCAAGGCGACCGGGAGCTGGCTGTTCCGCACCGACAACGAAGGCTTCCAGGCTCGGCTGGCGGAGATCCGCGCGAGGACCCAGGCGGCTTCGACGCCGCCGGCGGACGAGGCTGTGCAGCCATCCGTCGACGAGGAGATCGGCGGGCGCATCGGGCCTCTGACCGCCAGGGTCGCTCGCGGCTGGCGCTAGACTTCGCGGCGGGCGAGTGGCGGAATGGCAGACGCGCCGGCCTTAGGAGCCGGTGCCGCGAAAGCGGCGTGGAGGTTCGATCCCTCTCTCGCCTACAGATCCTGGACGGCGGCCGTCCGAGGCGGCCCCGGACCGGCGGGCACGCCACCGGCCGCCTCCCGGGCTCCCCCGTATACTGCTCGGACGATGCGAGTCACCTCCACACCCGGCCCCGAATCGACCGTCCTGCTCGAAGTCGAGCTTCCCCCGGAGCGGCTGAGCACGCGCCATCGACGACACCGTCCGCCGGCTGTCGCGCAACACGCGCGTCCCCGGCTTCCGCCCGGCAAGGCCCCGCGACCCGTCCTCGAGCGGCACCTCGGCCCGGGCGTGGTCCTCGACGAAGCCGTCGAGCACCTGGTCGAGCGACGGCTACCGCGAGGCGATGATCGAGCAGGACCTCCTGCCGCTCGCCAACCCCGATGTCGAGGTGGTCCAGGCCGAGGAGGGCAAGCCGCTCGTCTTCAAGGCGACCGTCCAGGTGCCGCCCGGACGTCCAGCTCGGCGACTACAAGCACTTCAACTTCCAGCCCGAGATCGAGACCATCGACGATGCCCGGGTCGACAAGGTCGTCGAGGAGCTGCGCGACCAGAACGCGACGCTGGCCGCGGTCGAGGACCGCGGGGCGCGCGACGGCGACTACGCGGTGATCTCGTTCACCGGGTCGCGGAACGGCGAGCCGTTCGACGGCGGCAGCTCGGAGCGGATGCCGCTGATCCTCGGCCAGGAGCGCCTGATCCCGGGCTTCGAGGCCAATCTGCTCGGCCTCGAGGTCGGCGACTCGACCGAGTTCGACATCACCTTCCCGGACGACTACCCGGAGACCGAGCTGGCCGGCCAGCAGGCGCACTTCGCGGTCGAGCTGCGCGAGCTGCGCGAGAAGGTCCAGCCCGAGCTCGATGACGACTTCATCGGGACCCTCGGCGACTTCGCCGACCTCGACGCGCTGCGGGCCGATATCAAGGTCCGCCTCGAGCGCAACGCGCTCGACCGAGCGCGCCACGAGTTCGCCGACCGGATCATCGACTACGCCGTCGCCAACGCGACGCTCGAGCTCCCGCACATCCTCGTCGACCAGGAGGTCGAGGTGATGCACGACGAGTTCCGCGGCACGCTCGCCCGGCAGGGGATCAGCGAGGAGGCCTACCTCAAGGCGATCGAGAAGACCGACGCCGACCTCCACGCCGAGTTCCGGCCGGGCGCCGAGAAGCGCGTCCGGATCCTGCTCGTCCTGTCGAAGGTCGCCGACGCCGAGGGCCGTCGACGGTCGCCGACGCGGAGGTCGACGCCGAGGTCGCGCGCGGCCGCGAGCGCTACGCCGACGACGCACGGCTGCAGGAGTACTTCGACACCGACCGCGGCCGCACCTACATCCGGAGCACGCTCCGCCGCAGCCGGGTCGTCGAGGACCTCATCGACGAGTGGCTCGCCGCCCATCCCGATCATCCAGCGCTGCCGCATCTCGAGGACGCCGAGGCGTCCGCCATCGAGGGCGAGCAGGCGACCGCCAATGCCGCCGTCGATGCGACGGACCCAGGCTCCATCCTTGACGACGTTCCGGCTGCCGCCGGCTGAACCGCGGGCCCGTGACCGCTGAACGAGGGAGTCCAAGCATGCTCGTGCCCATGGTCATCGAGTCCTCCAGCCGGGGGGAGCGCGCCTACGACATCTACTCGCGGCTGCTGCGCGAGCGGATCATCTTCCTGGGCGACGCGATCGAGGACCACCTCGCCAACCTGGTCATCGCCCAGCTCCTGTTCCTCGAGTCCGAGGATCCGGAGAAGGACATCAGCCTGTACATCAACTCGCCCGGCGGCCAGGTGACGTCCGGCCTCGCGATCTACGACACCATGCAGTACCTGCGCGCGCCGGTCAGCACGATCTGCATCGGCATGGCGGCGTCGATGGCCGCGGTCCTGCTGGCGGCCGGCGCGAGCGGCAAGCGCTACGCCCTGCCGAACAGCCGGATCATGATCCACCAGGGCTCGGGCGGGTTCCGCGGCAACGCCCCGGACGCGGTCATCCAGATGAAGGAATGGGAGTACCTCGTCCAGCGCAACCACGAGATCCTGTCGCGCCACACCGGCCAGCCGCTCGACAAGATCATGCACGACACCGACCGGGACTACTTCATGTCTCCCGAGGAAGCGAAGGACTATGGCATCATCGACGCGGTCTACGCGGTCGAGAGCAGCTCGCTGATCGCGCAGGCACACGACGCCGGCCTGGCCGGCGGCGAGGGATCCAAGGCGGCCGAGGCCGCGGAGGCCGCGGAGGCCGAAGCGTCCGACGCAGCCGAAGAAGAGCAAGGAATAGGTCGGGGACAGGGCACGTGACGACATCGAGCAGCAGCACCAAGGGACCCAAGGTCCCGTATCGCTGCTCCTTCTGCGGCAAGAGCCAGGAGCAGGTCCGCAAGCTCATCGCGGGGCAGGGCGTCTACATCTGCGACGAGTGCATCAACCTCTGCCAGGAGATCATCGAGGAGGAGCTCCTCGAGACGCCGCGCCCCAAGACCTCGCAGCTCGAAGCTCCCGAACCCGCACCAGATCAAGGACGCCCTCGACCAGTACGTCATCAGCCAGGAACGGGCCAAGAAGGTCCTGTCGGTGGCGGTCTACAACCACTACAAGCGGGTCAACGCCGGCCACCAGGTCGATGAGGTCGAGCTCCAGAAGTCGAACGTCCTGCTCGTCGGGCCGACCGGCTCCGGCAAGACGCTCCTGGCGCAGACCCTGGCGCGCGTCCTCGACGTGCCGTTCTGCATCGCCGACGCGACGTCGCTGACCGAGGCCGGCTACGTCGGCGAGGACGTCGAGAACATCCTGCTGCGGCTCATCCAGGCGGCCGACTTCGACGTCGCCCGCGCCCAGCGCGGGATCATCTACATCGACGAGATCGACAAGATCGCGCGCAAGGCCGACAACCCGTCGATCACCCGCGACGTGTCGGGCGAGGGCGTCCAGCAGGCGCTGCTCAAGATCCTCGAGGGGACCGTCGCCAACGTGCCGCCGCAGGGCGGCCGCAAGCACCCGCACCAGGACTTCATCCAGATCGACACCACGAACGTGCTGTTCATCTGCGGCGGCGCGTTCGACGGGCTCGAGAAGATCGTCGAGGAGCGGGTCGGCAAGCGGTCGATCGGGTTCGGGTCCAAGTCGGCGATGGGCCCGGTCGAGCGCGGCCAGATCCTCGAGCAGGCTCATGCCCGAGGACCTGCTCAAGTTCGGGCTGATCCCCGAGTTCGTCGGCCGGCTGCCGGTCATCGTGACGCTGTCGGCGCTGTCGGCCGAGGACCTGGTCCGCGTCCTGACCGAGCCGAAGAACGCGGTCACGCGCCAGTTCGAGAAGTTCCTGTCGCTCGACAAGGTCGAGCTGGTGTTCACGCCGGGCGCCCTGCGGCCGCGGCCGAGGTCGCGCTGGACCGCAAGACCGGGGCCCGGGCGCTGCGCTCGATCGTCGAGGAGTCGCTGCTCGAGGTGATGTACGACATCCCCGATCGCACCGACATCCGCAAGTGCATCATCACCGAGGAGACGATCCGCTCGGGCCGCCTCCCGCTGCTGCTCACCAAGGCCGACGTCGACGAGGGCGTCGACGAGACCAACTACGAGGACTGGCTCGCGGAGCGCGGCGAGACGGCCTGATACACTCGCCGCTCACGGTGATGACCGGGAAGAGTAGCGACGGGACGGGCCCCGAAGCGAGCGCGGGACGGTGTGAGCCGCGCGGGGACGCCGACGCGAAGGTCGCTCGCGAACCGTGACGGTCGACGTCCGATAGCGCGTCGTGAGGGCGCCGGGCTTTGCCAGGTCGGCCGGACCGCGATGAGCGGCCCGACCCGTCGCCGAACCAGCAGGTGGTACCACGACCCGTTCGTCCGCTGGACGAGCGGGCCGTCGTGATTCGAGGACAAGACGACATGCCGGGATCTGCCGAAGGCCTATACGCCGCACGATGTCGAGGGCGCGATCTACGAGCGCTGGCTGGCGGCGGACGTCTTCGCGCCCGACGGCACTGGCTCGACCGCCGACCCATCGCTGCCGACGTTCACGATCATCCAGCCGCCGCCGAACGTCACCGGCTCGCTCCACCTCGGTCATGCCCAGCGGACCGCGGTCGAGGACCTGATGATCCGGCACGCGCGGATGCGCGGCCATCGGACGCTGTTCCTGCCCGGGCTCGACCACGCCTCGATCGCGGCCCAGTTCGTCCTCGACAGGATCATCGCCGAGGAAGGGGAGAGCCGCCAGTCGCTCGGGCGCGAGCGCTACCTCGAGCGGATGCGCGCGTTCGTCGCGACGACCCGCGAGGTCATGCTCGGCCAGCAGCGCCGTGTCGGCGCATCGGCCGACTGGGGCCGGCTGCGCTTCACGATGGACGACGGCTCCGCCCGCGCCGTGCGGGTCGCCTTCGAGCGGCTCTACCGGGCCGACCTCGCCTATCGCACCGAGGCGCTGATCAACTGGTGCCCGGGCTGCCGGACGAGCGTCAGCGACCTCGAGGTCGTCTCGACGCCGGAGACCGGCAGCTCTGTGGTCGATCCGCTACCACCTCGATCGATGAGGCGACCGGCCAGCCCGACCCGGACGCGACGATCACCGTCGCGACGACCCGCCCGGAGACGATCCTGGGCGACACCGCCGTCGCCGTCCATCCCGACGACGAGCGCTACGCCGGCGTCGTCGGTCGCCGGGTCCGCATCCCGTTCGTCGAGCGCGACGTGCCCGATCGTCGCCGACGACGTCGTCGACCGGGCGTTCGGGACCGGGGCCGTGAAGATCACCCCGGCCCACGATCACGACGACTACCAGACCGGTCTGCGCCACGGCCTGCCGGCCATCACGGTCCTCGCCGACGACGCGACCATCACCGGGACCGGGACCCGCTATGACGGTCTCGACCGCTACGCGGCCCGCGCCGCCATCGTGGCCGACCTCGATGCGCTTGGGCGACCTGGCGGCGACCACCCCGCATGAGCTCGTGCTCGGCCGGTGCCAGCGCAGCAACGACGTCATCGAGCCGCGGCTCAAGACGCAATGGTTCGTCCGCACGAAGCCCCTCGCGCAGCGGGCGCTCGAGTCGACGCGCAGCGGCCGGACGCGCATCCTCCCCGAGCGGTTCGAGAAGACCTGGGAGCATTGGCTGACCGACATCCGCGACTGGAACGTGTCGCGCCAGCTGTGGTGGGGCCATCGCATCCCGGCGTGGTACTGCCCGGACGGCCACGTGACGGTCACCTCGGACGTCGCCGGCCCCGACGCGTGCGCCGTGTGCGGACGCCCGCCCGCGGACCTCCAGCAGGACCCGGACATCTTCGACACCTGGTTCAGCTCGGGGCTGTGGCCGTTCTCGACCCTCGGCTGGCCGGACGACACGCCCGACCTCGCGACCTACTACCCGACGTCGGTCATGGAGACCGGCTACGACATCCTGTTCTTCTGGGTCGCCCGGATGATGATGCTCGGCCTCGAGCTGACCGACGTCGAACCATTCCACACCGTCTATCTCTCGGGCCTGATCCGCGATCCCGAAGGCCGGAAGATGTCGAAGACGAAGGGCAACGTCGTCGATCCACTCGGGGTCATCGACGAGTCCGGTGCCGACGCCCTCCGCTTCGCGCTCATCCACGGCGCCACGCCCGGCAACGACCAGCGGTTCGGCACGGCCAAGCTCGAGCACGCCCGCAACTTCGCGAACAAGCTCTGGAACGCGACCCGGTACGTGGTCGGCGCCCGGCCCGCGACCATCCCCGACGGTGCCGAGCGACGCCTGCCCGAGGTCGCCCATCTCGGCCCCGCCGAGCGCTGGCTCCGATCGCGCGCGACCGCGACGACGGCTGCCGCCGATGCCGCGATGGCGTCCTATGCCTTCGGCGAGGTCACGCGGATCCTGTACGACGCGATCTGGAGCGAGTACTGCGACTGGGGACTCGAGCTCGCCAAGATCCGACTCGCCGACACGTCGCTGGACGCGGCGACCCGCGAGGCGACCTGGTGGACGTTGGTCGAGGTCCTCGACACGTACCTGCGTCTGCTCCACCCGGTCATGCCGTTCGTCACCGAGGCGTTGTGGGCGGCACTGCCGCACCGGGCCACCGACCCGGAGCTGCTCATCGTCGCCCGCTGGCCCGCCCCCGAGACGCGGGACGAGGACGTCGAGGGCCAGGTCGGTGAGCTGATCGACCTGGTGACCGAGCTGCGGAACGCCCGCGCCTCGGCCAAGCTGCCGGCCGCCGACTGGCTCGAGACCCTCGTCTTCGTCCCGCTCGATCTCGGGGGAACGTTCGAGTCCCTTCGGCCTGCCATCGAACGGCTTGCCCGCGCGCGCCCCCTCCACCGCGAGTTGACGCCCGAGGCGTTGGCTGCGGCGACCCGGTCCGGGGACCTGTCGATCATCGTGGCTGGTGGCGAGATCGAGGCGACGATCCGGCCGGCGAGCGCGAGCGGGGACGCCGACGCGCTCGAGCGAGCGCGCCTGGAACGCGAGCTGGCCGAGGCGGAAGGCTACCTCGCGGCCGCGCGCGAGCGACTGTCGAACGACGCGTTCGTGTCGCGGGCCCCCGCCGCGGTCGTGGACGGAGCGCGAGCGCGCGAGGCGGAGCTCGCCGATCAGGTCGACCGGCTCCGGGATCGCCTGGCTCGCTGAACCCTGTAGGGCGTTGAACGAGCGGGCGGAGGAGACACCCGCTCGTTCAACCCAGCAGCGCGCGGTCAGCCCTTGACGGAGCCGCCCGTGATGCCGCGCACGAAGTAGCGCTGCAGCCCGAAGAACACCGCCAGCGGGCAGTGCCATCGAGATGAAGGCCGCGGCTCCCAGGAACTCCCAGCCGCCACCGAGCGAGGTCACGAGGTTGGAGATCGTGACCGTCAGGGGGAGGTTGTCCGGGTTCGATCCGAGGAAGACCAGGGCGACCAGCAGGTCGTTCCAGACGAACAGGAACTGGAAGATCACGAGGGCCGCGATGGCCGGGACGCTCATCGGCAGCGCAAGCCGGATGAACGACGTGACGGGGCTCGCCCCATCGATCGCGGCCGACTCGAAGACCTCCCTGGGCAGGCCGCCCATGAAGTTGCGGAGCAGGAAGATCGCGAACGGCAGTCCGTACGCGGTATGGGCGAGCCAGACCGTCAGGAACGTCCCGGCGATATTGAGACCCTTCGGTCCATACAGCTGCAGGATCGGGATCAGCGTCATCTGCAGCGGGACGACGAGCAGTCCGACGACGATCACGAACAGGACGTTCCGTCCCGGGAATGTCATCCAGGCGAATGCGTAGGCGGCGAACGCCGCCACCAGGACCGGGATGATCGTGGCCGGGATGGTGATGAACAGGCTGTTGATGAACGCAGAACCGATGGTGCTCTGGTCCAGCACATGGGCGTAGTTGTCGAAGCTGAGCTGCTCCGGGTGGAAGATGACGGTCCACCAGCCCGAGTCATTGACATCGGCCGTGGGTCGAAGCGAGTTGACGAACAGGCCGATCGTCGGGATCAGCCAGATCACCAAAAGGACGATGATCGTGAGATGGATCGGCCATCGGCCGAGCCGCGACTTGCCCTCGCGCTTGACGACGACCGAGTCCTGTGCGACCGGGGCAACGACTCCGACCGGCGCCGTCATCGGATGGCCTCCTGGGCGTTGAAGCGGCGGATGTTGATGGCCATGACCGGGACGATCGTGATCAGGAGCACTACCGCGACCGCGCTCGCGCGACCGAAGTTCCCGTTGGTGAACATCTCCTGGATCATGCTCTGGGCCATGACCTGGGTATCGAAGTTGCCGCCGGTCATGACGTACACGATGTCGAACGCCTTGAGGGCGGTGATGACGATGGTCGTTCCGACGACCGCGAGCGTCGGCAGCAGCAGCGGGAAGATGATCCCGCGGAAGACCTGCCACTCGTTGGCGCCGTCGACACGGGCTGCCTCCAGCAGCTCGACGCTGATGCCCTTGAGCGCCGCCGAGATGATGACCATGCAGAAGCCGGTCCACATCCAGGCCATGACGATGATCAGCAGGACCGTGTTGAAGCTGAAGTCCTCGATCTGGAGCCACGGGAACGGTCCCGCACCGAACACGCCGGCGATGGCGTTCAGGGTCCCGGTCTGCACCTCGCCGGGGGCGTTGTACAGGAACATGAACCGCCAGATGACGCTGGCCGCGACCATGCTGATGGCAAGCGGCAGGAAGATGACCGCCTTGGCCACCGATTCATAGCGGACGCGATCGACCAGGACCGCGATCATCATCCCGAAGCCGACCGTCAGAAGGGTCAGCAGGATGACCCACAGCACGTTGTTCTTGAGCGCGCCGAGGGTGGTCGGGCTGGTGAAGAAGTAGACGTAGTTGTCGAGCCCGACGAACTTGGTCCCGGCGGTGTTCTGGAAGCTGTGGATGATGGTCCCGATCGTCGGATAGATCAGGAAGACGGCCAGGAATGCCAGAGCGGGCAGGAGCCACAGCCAGGGCCTGAGGGTGGCACGCCTCCGGTCGGGGACCGGCCGCAGGATCTGCTCCGTCAGGATGATGTAGCCGAACAGGACCGCCGGGACGCCGACCACCACGATGATGGCGGTTACTAGACGCGGATCCATCGAAGGGCCTCCGAACGGGTCGGCCGGCAGGAACGGCCGTCGCGGGCCGTTCCTGCCGTGATGGACTGATAGGCGCTACGGCGTCGCGTAGGCGCTCGTCTGGACGGTGTCCAGGTTCGCGAGGATCGAGTCCAGCTGGGACGGGTCCTTGATGTACTGGACGATGCCGCTCCAGAACGCGGCGTTCATGGCCGTCGGCATCAGGTCGGACGCGTCGAAGGCGAAGATCTTGGCGTTGGTGAGGATCGCCGCCGAACGCTTGCTGATGTCGTCGGGGTAGTCGGTCGCGTTCTTGTTGGCGGACAGCGCGCCACCGATCTTGACCCAGATGTCCTGGGCCGGAGCGGTCACGAGGTACGCCATCAGGGACGCGGAAGCCGGCGTGTTGTGGAACATGCCGAACAGGTCGCCGGCGCCTTCGACGGCACCGGTGTACTGCGCGTTGATGTCGGGGAACTGGAAGAAGTTGTAGTCGGTGCCGGCGGTCGCCGTCTTGAAGGCTCCGAGGCCCGTGATGAAGCTGGCCTGGTGCAGGAACATGCAGCCGGGCGGGGTCTTGAACAGCGGGTCGCCCGCGTTCGCGAAGTTCGTGGAGTTGACGGTGGCGGAGCCGCCGTAGCTGCTGGCGACGACGTCACCAAAGGTCGTCCAGGCGGTCTTGATCGCCGGATCGGTCCACTTGACCTTGCCCTGGTACCACTGCGCATAGACGTCGGGTCCGGCCTGACGCAGGACGATGTCCTCGATCCAGTCGGTGCCCGGCCAGCCGGAGGCCGCGCCGTTCTCGACGCCGAGACACCACGGCGCCTGCGCCTTGCTCTTGTTGGCCGTGATGTAGCTCTGCAGCGCGTCCCACGTCGCGGGCGGCGTGGTGCCGATGTCGGTCAGGACCTTCGGGTCGAACCAGATCAGGCCCTTGACGGCGGTCTTGATGAACACGCCGACCTGCTTGCCATTGACCTGGCCGAGGGTGACCAGCGCGGGCGCCGTCTCGCTCGTATACGTCGGGACGTCGAGGACGGTGCTGAGGTCCACGAGGCTGTCGGCCCACGACACCATCTGGCCCGGTCCGGGGAGTCCGGCCAGGTCAGGAAGGACCCCCGACGCCACGCCGGTCGTGAGGACCGTGTTGAGGTCGCGCGTGCCCGTGTACTTCACGGTCGCGCCGGTCTGCGCTTCCCAGGGCGCGACCATCGAGTGGAATGCCTTCTCCTCGTCGCCGCCCCACGTGCCGATGACCGTCACGGACTGGCCGGTCAGGTCGCCGCCGGCCGACGATGGCGCCGCGCTGGCGCCGCCGCTGGCGGCCGTGGTCGGGGCTGCCGAGGCTCCTCCTCCGCTGCTGGCCGCCGGGCTCGGCGAGGCGGTGCCCGATGAACAGGCAGCCGCCAGCAGCGTCGCGCCGGCGATGAAAGCGGCGATCCTCGACCGCCTGTATGTGCGCTCCTCCATGCCTTTTCTCCTTTCCCGGATCATCGACCCGGTCGTCGGGTCGTGTTCTGGGGCGTACGGATGGCGCGGGCCCCCCGGCCCACGGACGTCAGGCGCGTCGACGGGACGTCGAGCCGCGCACGATGAGCTCGGTCGGAAGCAGCGTCCGGTGCGGGGTCTCTCGATCGACGAGCCGCGCCAGGAGCGCCTGTCCGGCGGCCTGCCCGAGCTCGAAGGCCGGCAGCCGAACGGTGGTGAGGGGAGGGTCGAAGTAGGCAGCAAGGGGGATGTCGTCGAAACCGACGATCGACACGTCGTCGGGGACCTTCAAGCCGGCCTCGCGCAGCGCTCCGATGGCGCCGAGAGCGACCACGTCGCTGGCGACGAAGGCGGCGTCGAAGCTGGTCCGGCCGATCAGCTCGGCCATGGCGAGGTGGCCGCTGGGGGCATCGAAGTCGGCTTCGGCGATCAGCGCGTTCTCGATGGCGATGCCGGCCGCCGTGAGCGCCTCGGTGTAGCCGGCGAGCCGTTCCTGGGCCGCGGTGTAGACGAGCCGGGCGTTGGTGATGCAGGCGATGCGTCGGTGGCCGAGGCCGAGCAGGTGCTCGACCGCGCCGCGAGCGCCGGCCACGTTGTCGACGTCGACGCTCTGGACCGGGACGTCGGCGAGCGACCCCTGGAGGACGATCGGGAAGCCGTCGCGGACGAGCTCGAGGAGCGACGGGTCGTCGGACCGCGGTCCCGAGACGATCAGCCCGTCGGCGTGCTGGGCGCGCAGGAGCGCGCTGTACGAGGTGTCCGCGCCGTCCGGCTCGAGCAGCTCGACCATCACCCGGAAGCCACCCGCGCGCGCAGCCGACGACAGGCCGCGCAGGGTCTCGGCCAGGACCGCGTCGCTGGCGACCTGTTCGGGCGACTGGTGGAGGACGAGGGCGATGACGTGGCTGCGGCCACCGGCCAGCCGGCGGGCAGAGGCGTTCGGCGAGTAGCCGAGCTGCTGGGCGGCCTCGACCACGCGCTGGCGGGTCTCGTCGGGGATCTTCACGTCCGCGCGCTGATTGAGCACGAACGAGACCGTCGTTCGCGAGACACCGGCCCTGGCAGCCACATCCGCGCTGGTGGGACGCTTCGGCATCGTCGCCTGCTCGCCTCCGCGAAACGGAATTGACGTGGGGGCTTCGTTGCGGGACAGTAACGCGTGTCAGTAACGCGTATCAATGACGCGTTGCGGCAGCCTTGTCAAGCCCGGCCCGCCACGTTGCGCGCGACAACCATCGTCGCCCAGTCCCACATCCTGGAGTCATCCGCTTGCGGCCCGCCCGCCTTGCATCGGTCGTACAACGGCCCCGGTTCGGGGACGATTGGTGGCAGCGCGGGGTGGTCTACCAGATCTACCCGCGGTCCTTCGCCGACTCGAACGGCGACGGTGTCGGCGACCTGGTCGGGATCATCGACCACCTCGACCACCTCGGTCCGGACGGCCTCGGTGTGGACGCCATCTGGCTGTCGCCGATCTACCGGTCGCCCGGGCTCGACCTCGGCTACGACGTCAGCGACCACGAGCGGGTCGACCCGCTGTTCGGGACCGAGGAGGACTTCGACCGGCTGGTCGACGCTGCCCACGGGCTGGGGATCCGGGTCATCCTCGACCTGGTGATGAACCACACCAGCGACGAGCACCGCTGGTTCGAGTCGTCGCGCGCCGCGCGGACCGGCCCGTACGCCGACTGGTATCTGTGGGCCGACCCGGCCGGTGTCGCGGACGACGGCACGCCGCTGCCGCCGAACAACTGGGTGTCGTTCTTCGGCGGGCCGGGCTGGCAGTGGGTGCCGAGTCGCGAGCAGTTCTACTTCCACACGTTCCTGGCCGAGCAGCCCGAGCTCGACTGGCGGACGCCGGCGGTCGAGGCCGCCCAGTTCGCGATGGTCCGCGGCTGGCTGGCGCGCGGCGTCGACGGCTTCCGGCTCGATGTCTTCAACGTGTTCCTCAAGGACCCCGAGCTGCGCTCGAACCCGGTCCAGCCCGGGACCGACGGCCTGGTCGCGCCAGGTCCATGTCAACGACCGCGACCAGCCCGACCTGCCGGAGCTGATCGGCCGGTTCCGGGCCATCGTCGACGCCGAGCCCGGCCGGATGTCGGTCGGCGAGCTGTTCGACGGGACCATCGAGACGGCGGCCAGCCTGACGACGGAGCGACATCTCGTCTTCGACTGGGAGCTGGTCCTGACCGCCTGGACGGCGGCGGGCCTGCGCTCGGCCGTGGCCGCTCGGGAGGCCGCGTTCGGTGCCGATCGATGGCCGACCGCCGTCTTCTCCAACCACGACCAGCCGCGCCACGTCTCACGCTTCGCCGGGTCCGCTCGACGACCGCCGACCGCGACGCGGTGGCCCGGGCTGCGGCCGTCCTGCTGCTGACCGTCCGCGGCACCCCGTTCCTGTACTACGGCGAGGAGCTCGGGCTGGGTGACGTCGACGTCCCGCCCGACGAGAGCGTCGATCCGCCGGCCGCGCGGGTCGGGCCGGACTTCGAGTGGTGGGACAGGTCGCGCTGTCGCATGCCGATGCCGTGGTCGCCCGGCACGGGCGCCGGGTTCACGACCGGACGGCCGTGGCTGCGCCTGTCACCCGACGTGGCGACGCGCAACGTCGAGGTCAGAGCGGGCGGATCCGCACTCGGTCCTGTCGTTCTACCGCCGGCTCATCGCGCTGCGGGCCGCGACCCCGGCCCTCCAGGTCGGATCGCTGCGGCTCCAGCCCGGCGAGGAGGTCGGCGTCGTCGCGTACACCCGCGAGAGCGGAGGACCAGGTCGTGCTCGTGGCGATCAACCCGGGCGACGAGAGCCGTCCGTGGCGGCTGCCCGACGTGCCGGGCGTCCGCGGCTGGCATGTGGCGCTCGAGTGCGACGAGCGCCGACACGCCGGTCGGGCACCAGGCGCCCGGGTCCACGCTGATCCTCGCCCCGAACGAGGCCGATCATCCTCGAGGGGATGCGCTGACCAGCACGCGTGGCGCCCCTGCTACCATGACCAGCGATCCATCGCACGTCAGCCAGGGGAGACCCGTGCCGCTCGATTTCCTGAAGCGCAAGGGCAACACCGAGGCCGCGCCGAGCACGGCCAAACCGACGGCGGCCTCATCGAGCCTGATGCCCGAGGAGATCGTCGCCCAGGACCACCAGCTCAAGCTGTACTACGCGGGCAAGAGCAGCGAGGGCGTCCGGCTCACGGCCGGGCCAAAGGCGATCGCCGAGCTGCCGACGATGCTGGTCGGCCTCGCGCGCTCCGAGATCGAGGTCGTCGAGCCGCTGCCGATCGAGTTCAGCCAGGCGACGCCCACGATCGTCAGCCCGTCCGAGGCGATGCAGTGGCTCAACGCCCACCACGTCCACTCGCCGATCACCCGGCACGCGCTGGTGGTGCTCGAATCGATCGATGCGGTCGACCTCGCGTTCGACACGTTCGTCTGCGCGCTGCTCGATGGCGAGGTCGACACGTCGGGCTACCCCGAGTACAACGCCATCGTCGGCGGCGTGGCCGCCCACTGGGACGAGTCGACCGGCGACATGATCTGCCGCGCCGTCGTCGGCTGGGGCGGCAAGGGCGTGCGCGGCGACACCGACCGGATCGGCACGAAGCTGCTCGGCGGGATCCTCAGCAACATCCTGGCCAGCCAGTACGCGCTCGGGCTGACCGCCATCGAGCGTCCCGTGCCGGCCGCCGGTCGCGGCGGCCTCGTCTGCGCGCACTGCGGGTTCGCATCGGCCCACGAGCGGGCGTTCTACTGCCCGAAGTGCGGCATGCGTCTGCTGCGCGGCTGAGACCCGGCGGTTCCCGATGCCCGCCTATGACTACGACTGCGCGGCCTGCGGTCGCCGTTTCGAGGTGATCCACGGCGTCCACGCCGAGGAACCGACGACCTGCCCGCTGTGCGGCAAGGGACCGATCCGCAAGGCGATCACGGCCGCGGCCATCCACTACAAGGGCTCGGGCTGGGCCAAGAAGGAGCGGCGCGCGACGGCGACGTCGGCCAGCACCAAGGCCCCGACCGATGGGACGACCCGGGATGGCGGGTCGGGCTCGGAGTCCGCGACCGACCGAGGGTGCGACGAGTGCCGGCAAGACGGCAGACGGCGCGTCGAAGGGCAGCGCCACGACGTCAGAGCGGACCTCCGACAGCGGTTCGGCCGCCTCGAGCGACTGACCCGGATGGCCGCGCCGACGGATTGGATCACGTTGGCCGAAGCGGCCGACATCCTGGCCGCCACGAACGTCCACTTCACGCCGGGCACGATCGGCGGCTGGGCTCGGGCCGGCCAGCTCCAGAGCATCAAGCTCGGTGGCCGGCGGTTCGTCCGGCGTGGCGAGGTCCGGGCGCTCGTCGCCGCGCCGCGCCGCGTCCGGGCCGAGGACGTCCAGCCGGTCCTGTTCGAGGACCTGGGAGGCTGACTCCCGCCCGATCATGGACGTCGCCAAGATCCTCGCCAGGGTCCTCGACCAGCCCCAGGTGGCCAAGGTCATGCGCGTCCTCGACATCTACGGGCACGCTGCCGGTGGGCTTCTTGCCAACGGCCTGGCCTTCTCGGCGCTCTTCGCGTCGATCCCGGCCGCGCTGCTCGTCCTCGGCGTCGGCGGGTTCATCGCCGCCGGCAGCACGGAAGCCCAGCAGAAGCTGGCGGACGCGCTCATCGAGGCCTTCCCACCGCTCGCCGACCTGATCAACGGGGCGGTCACGGCCGTCAGCCAGGGAGCCGCGCTGACATCGATCATCGGGTTCTTCGGCGTCATCTGGACGGTCAGCCAGTTCTATGGCGCGATCGACGTCGCCTTCGCCCGTATCTTCGCTGCGTCCCCTGAGCGCGACATCGTGCGTCGGACGGCGCGCGGCTTCCTGGTCGTCGTCCTGATCGGGATCGCCATCGTCGGGTTCGTCGTGCTCGTCTCGGCCGCAACCTATCTCGACGCGCTGATCCCGACGCAGATCCCGGTCGCGACCGCGATCGTCAACGTGCTTCGGTCGGTGCCGTTCCTGATCCTGCTCGCGATCGGTGTGATCCTGGCGATCTACCGATTCCTGCCACCGACCGCCCCACGCTGGCGATCGGTGCTCATCCCGGCGATCCTGGTCGGGGTCGTGGTCGTCGTCCTGACCCAGATCTTCACGCTGCTGGTGCCGCGGCTGGTGGGTGTCGCGGCGCTCGCCGGCTCGCTGGCGTCGGCCTTCATCGCGCTTGCCTGGTTGTCGTTCACGTTCCAGGCGATCCTGTACGGCGCCGCCTGGGTCCGCGTCCGGGACGAGACGGCCGACCGCGCGGCCGACGAGGCGTCAGCGGGTCTGGGAGGTCCCGCACCGTCGGCAGAACCGAGCGTTCGCGGAGAGTGACAGCCCGCAGCTGACGCACGGCTGGACGCCGGTCGAGGCGCGATCCGGGGTCGGGCCGGCGACCACTCGAGTCGACTCGGCCCAGAGGGCCTCGACGCCGCCGGTCGGCGCGGCCGGTCGACCGAGGAAGGGGAGGCCCGCCGCCGGACTGCTTCCGAGATATTCGGGTCGAGGAGCGGGCCACTGTGGCTCGGCGGTCGGTTCGGCGGACGCGGCGGCCGGGATGGCGAGCGGGTCGGCCGGGGGCAGCGGCGTGACGTCGGGGGTCGGGTCCGGCGCGACCATCTGCCACGTCGGCTGCGGCGACGATGTCGTCGGCGACCGGCGCCGGGCGGTTCGGGCTCGGACCTCGGCCGGTGCGGCGGCAAGGGCGGCTGCGGCGAGAGCGGCTGCCGCGAGGTCGTGGTCGGCCGGGGCGGCTTCGGGTTCGACGGACACGTCGGTCACAGCGACGGCGGCGACCGCGGCGGCCGCGATCTGCGGCTCGGCGACCGGCTCCGGTTCGGCCGCGACGGGCTCGACGACGACCTCGGCCATCGGCTCGACGGCGACCGGTTCCGGCTCGGCGGCCACCTCGGGCTCGGCGACCACCTCGGGCTCGGCGGCGGCCACGGGCTCGGCGACGACCTCGGGCTCGGCCACCATTGCGGGTTCCGCGACCACCTCGGGCTCGGCCACCATGGCGGGCTCGGCGACCTCGGGCTCGGCGACGACCTCGGGCTCGGCGACGACCTCGGGCTCGGCGACGACCTCGGGCTCGGCGGCGGCCACTGGCTCGGCGACGACCTCGGGCTCGGCGATCACCTCGGTTGCTGCGACGATCTCCGGCTCGGCGTCGGCACCCGTCTGGGCGACCGGCCCTGGCTCGGTGATGGGCGCTGCTTCAGCGACCATCTCTGGCGCGAACATGACGCTCTGTTCAGGCTCGACCTCGGGGGCCGTTTCGGCTGCTGCAGCGGCGCCCGCCGCGACGGCCGCCGCATGTGTCGCGTTCGTAGGCGTCCAGCTCGGCATCGAGGTCCTGGCCCGGTCGGAAGCGACGCCGAAGCGCGGCGGCGCGCCCGGCCGGCTTGCTGTCGCGGCTCCCTGCGGCGGGCGCCTCGGCTGTGACGGCGTCGGCCACGATCGCGGCGGCCGCGACGTCAGCCAGATCGACGTGGTCGGCCTCGACGGGCGTTTCGGCGGCCATCAGCTCGGCACGACGACCGGCTCGGCGGCCACAGGCTCCGCGACGACCGGCTCGGCGGCGATCGGCTCCACGACGACCGGCTCGGCGCGACCTCGGCAGCGGCCTCGGTCTGTAGCTCGACTGCCGACGGCGCGGAGGTCTCCTCGACGACCTGCGGGCTCGACCACGCCGGCATCGCCAGTCAGGGCGGCCAGCCGGGCCGCGGCATCGATCTCGTCCTCGGACTCGAGGTCCAGAGCCGCCTCGGCCTCGGCCAGCTCGAAACCGTCGACCGTGCTGGTGCTCGAGTGATGTCCGTTCGATCCGTTGAAGCCCCACGGATCCGCGATCACGATGGTGGCCGCGGCCGCCGGGCCTCATCGAACGCCGGCGCCTGCTCGAACGTCGGCGCCGTCGAACGCGGGGACATGGCCTCCTGTCCGAGATGCGGCGCGCAGGTCAGGCAGCGGGCCTCGGCCTCGTTCCAGCAGTTGGGGCAGGTGTACTGCCGGCAGGACATGCAGAAGTTGAACGTCTTGTGGAAGGCGTCGAGCTGGTGCGCGGTGACCTCGCGCTCGGTCTCGCTGCGGGCGGCGGCCATCGCCTCGTCCATCGACGTGTCGTCGGACAGGACGAAGTTCTTGAGGCCGCGCGACAAGGTCCTGACGCCCTTGAGGCGCTGTTCGACTGCGCGCCGACTCGAACGTATAGCGTGTGCCGCACCGTTCGCAGAAGGATTCGGTCAGGATCTCGGTCATCGGGTCCCCGGGTACGCGCGGACGTCGCTCGGGAACGGCAGACCGCCCAAGCGGGTCGAGAGTATAACGCAGCATGTTTTGACGCCCTTCCACCGTGCGTACCGCCCGAGCGGCGCCGATTGTCAGGGTCGAGGACGGACCATCCGGGCCTTCGCGGGACCCTCTGGTAGACTCCGCCACCGACCATGCCGCCACTCACCGCCATCGAGCGGTTCTTCGAACGACTCTTCGAGCGTCCATCGGCACGGCTCTTCCACGCGCGGATCCAGCCGGTCCAGCTCCAGCGCCGGATCGAACGAGCCATGGAGGGCGAACGTCTGACCACCTCCGACCGGACCCTCGTCCCGAACCGGTTCGTGGTCCACCTCCACCCGACGGACCTGGCCGAGTTCGGCGACATGACGGGCACGCTCGCCTCCGAGCTGGCCGACGGAGCGCTGTCGTTCGCGCGGGCGCATCACTACACCGTGGTCGATCGACCGCGGGTGGACCTGCTCGCCGATCCGACGATCGAGCGGACGGACATCCGCGTCGACGCGCGGTTCGCCGAAGCGGTCGCCGGGCGTGGCGGTCACGGGCCGGCGACGGTGATGCCCGTCGGCGATGGGCTGGCGGACGAGCCCGATCCGACCGCGACCCGCGTGTACGCCGTGCCCACGGCCGCGGACGCCCCGCGCCGTCCTGCGCGTGACCGACCCGGACGGCCGGACGCGCCAGGTCGTGATCGAGGACGGCAACCTGACCATCGGCCGCGCGACGGACAACGACTTCGTCGCGCTCGACGCGCGAGTGTCGCGGCACCACGGCCGGATCGTCGGCCGGCGCGGGACGCTGGTCTATGAGGACCTCGGCAGCACCAACGGGTCGCGGGTCAACGGCGTGACCGTCGCGCAGGTGGTCCTGGGTGTCGGTGACCGGCTGGAGGTGGGGGACACGGCATTGATCGTCGAGGTCGCCGGGGCGCCCGACTGATGGACGGCTTCCTGCTCGTGCTGTGGGGCGTCCGGCTGCTGTTCCTCGGGCTGATCTACCTGTTCCTGTATCGCGTCATCCGGGCGCTGCTGCGCGACCTGCGCGCCGCCGCCCGCGAGCCGGCCGATCGTCCCGGCCGCCTGGTCGTGCTCGAGTCGCCGAGCGGCGAACCGGCGGCGGGGCACTCGTTCGGGCTCGACGTCATCACCGCGCTCGGTCGTGACGTCAACAACGCGATCGTCATCGACGACCCGTTCGCCTCGGCCGACCACGCCGTGCTGACCTACCGCGGCCGCAGCTGGTACCTCGAGGATCTCGGCAGCACGAACGGGTCGTACCTCAACGGCCGTCGCGTCGACGGCGTGGCGCCGATGGGGTTCGGTGACGAGCTCCAGATCGGCCAGGTCCGGATGCGTCTCGAGCGAGCGCTGGCATGACGGCCGACGCGACCCGCACGCGGACCAGCCCGGCGCTGCCGAGCGTCTTCGGGCCGATCCGCCCACGGCCACGCTGGGTCGAGCTCCGGCTGCTCGCGATCGTCGCGGTCGCCCTCGCTGTCGGCAGCGTGTCGCTGGCGGCCACGGTGGACGGGAAGTTCCGGCTGTACGACGCGCAGGGTCTGGCGATCTACGTCATCGCGTTGCTCGCCGCCCATCTCGCCCAGGTCCTGGCCGGCCGGCGCACCGACCAGATCCTGCTCCCGACGGTCGGCATGCTCGGCGGGATCTCGCTGCTGCTCATGGAGCGCTTGCCGCAGGACCTCGTCCAGCAGACCTTCTTCGGCACCACGCTCGGACTCGCCCAGGTCCAGCTCGTCTGGCTGCTCATCGCTCTCGCCGTCCTGACGACGCTGGCCATCGTCGTCCGCTCGGACAGCTGGCTGCGCCGCTACAAGTACACGTGGGCCGCGGCCGGGGTCGGCCTGCTGCTGCTCACGTTCGTGCTCGGGCACCGAGATCAACGGCCAGCGCCTGACCATCCAGCTCGGGCCGTTCAGCGGCCAGCCGACCGAGCTGCTCAAGGTGATCCTGGTCGTCTTCCTGGCCGGCTACCTGTCGGAGAACCGCGCCCTGCTCGTCGAGCAGGACACCCGGGTCGGCCCGCTGCGCCTGCCGCCGGTCCCGTATCTCGCGCCGATGGTCGCGATGTGGGCGATCGCCCTCGTGATCGTCGTCATCCAGAAGGACCTCGGCGCGGCGCTGCTGTTCTTCGGCGTCTTCCTCGCGATGCTCTACATCGCCACGGGCCGGATCAGCCTGGTCATCATCGGGCTGATCCTGTTCGTCATCGGCAGCGCCCTGATGGCCGTCCTGATCGACCACGTCCGGACCCGGGTGGACGTCTGGATCGACCCGTTCGCGGACCCGCTCGGCGCGGGCTACCAGGTCGTCCAGGCGCTCCACGCCTTCGCCCGTGGCGGGCTGCTCGGGGTCGGGCTCGGCGGCGGCCTGCCCGAGATCGCGCGGCCGGCCACCGATCCCGCAGGTGCACACGGACTTCCCGTTGGCGGCGCTCGGCGAGGAGCTCGGGGTCCTGGGCGTGGTCGCGATCCTGGGCCTGTACCTCGTCGTCGTCGAGCGCGGCCTGCGGATCGGTGCCGCGGCGGCCGACGACTTCCGCTCGCTGCTGGCGGTCGGCCTCGCACTGGTCATCGGCATCCAGGCGTTCATCATCGCCGCCGGCGACCTCAAGGTCCTGCCGCTGACCGGGGTGACGCTGCCGTTCATCAGCTACGGCGGATCGTCGCTGCTCGCCAACGCGCTCGTCATCGGGCTGCTCCTCGCCCTGTCGGACAAGGGCGTCGAGCCACCACCCGCCCCGCGTGTCAGCTCGCGCTGGCGCCGGATCGCCCGCCGAGGAGAACGCCTGATGCTCGGTGGAGCCGCGCGCCAGCCGCTCGGCCGGACGACCATCCACGTCGCGGTGGTCCTGTCGATCGGGTTCGCCCTGATCGCCGGAGCCGCCGGGTACTGGGCCGTCGTGGAGGGCCCGGACCTTGCGAGGTCGCCCAACGATGCCGCGGTCATCGCGGCCGCTCGCACCGTGGCGCGCGGCAAGATCGTGGATCGCACCGGCAAGGTCCTCGCCAGCAACAAGAAGGACGCCAACGGCGAGCAGTACCGCGTGTACGCCGGGCCCGCCATCAGCCAGGTCGTCGGCTACGCCTCGACCCTGTACGGGCGTGCCGGCCTGGAGCGGGCCTATGACGCGGAGCTGACCGGGCTGGCCGGCGATCCGGTGGCCGATGCGTTCGCGAAGTTCGGCGCCGATCGCTACGACCCCAAGGACCTCACGCTGTCGCTGTCGTACGACCTCCAGAAGGCGGCCGTGGCCGCGCTCGGCAAGCACCGTGGCGCCGTGGTCATGCTCGATCCGCAGACCGGCGAGGTGCTCGCCCTCGCCTCGACGCCGACCTACGACGCCTCGACCATCAGCAACCCGGCGACCGCGAAGGGTGCGTTCGCGGCGCTGCAGGCCGATCCCGCCCAGCCGCTCCTGCCACGCGCCACGCTTGGGCCGCTACGTGCCCGGGTCGGTGTTCAAGATCGTGACCGCGATCGCGGGTCTCGGGTCGGGCAGGATCACGCCCGACACGACGTACAAGCAGCAGCCCGCTGCCGAGAAGAACGGCCTGCTGGTGGACGGCTTCCGGGTCAAGGACGGCCACCATCCCGAGACGGGTTCGAAGGCGCTCGACCTGGTCGACGCGACCGAGGTCTCGTGCAACATCTATTACGCGCTGACCGGCCTCCAGACCGGCGGCGCGAACCTGGTCGACTACGCCAAGAAGCTGGGCTTCGGGGCGCCGCTCCCGTTCGACCTGCCGACGGCGGCCTCGCAGGTGACCAACGGCGACGGGAAGCAGCCGGGCGGGTTCACCGACGACGTCGAGCTGGCCAACGCGTCGTACGGCCAGGCCGAGACGTTCGTCACGCCGCTGCAGATGGCGCTCGTCGCCTCGACCGTCGCGAACGACGGTGAGCTGATGCAGCCGCGGCTGGTCACCGCGATGACCGGCAAGACCGGCACGCGGACGATCGGGCCGCATTCGCTGGGCCGGGTCATCTCGGTCGGCGAACGCGCAGGCCATCAACGCGGCGATGGTCCAGGCCGTCGAGGGTCCGCTCGGGCGCCAGTTCACGACCGGCGCCGCGGTCCCCGGAGTCGTCACCGCCGGCAAGTCCGGGACGGCCGAGCTGGGCGGCACCGGCGAGCCGCACTCGTGGTTCATCGGCTTCGCCCCGGCGAACGATCCGAAGGTCGCGATCGCGGTGCTGGTCGAGCAGGCCGGCCGGGGCGGCGAGGTCGCGGCACCGATCGCCGGCGACCTCATGACCCAGTACCTGAACGGCCTGAAGTGACCGACCCGATGACGCCGACCGATCCCGGGGAGCCGCCCGCCGCGTCCGCGGCGCCGCGGCCGATCACCGCGGCCGAGGCGCCATCCGAGCCGCGCGAACCACGACCGATGATCGAGCGGATCGGTCTCGCCGCGATCGCCCTCGTCCTCGCGGCCCTGTTCGGTGTCGTGGCGGCGGCGTCGTGGGTCGGCGGTGAGCTCTTCCTGGCAGCCATGGCCGGCATCGGCTGCCTGATGACGGTGTGGGTCGGCGCGGTGACGCTCGTCCGCGGCTGACGCGACGGCGCCCGGGCCTCCCGCCCTTTCGCGCGATGCATGTGGACTGCATCGTCAACCGGTGCTTGATGCAGCCCACGCGCATCAGCTGGAAGAGTCCGGCCCCGGCTCGTCGCTCATCGGGAGCGGCCTCAGGTCTCGACCGCCCGCCGCCGTGCCGTCGATTCGAGCAGCTTGGCCACGAGGGCCGTCCAGCCGGTCTGATGGCTCGCGCCGAGGCCCTCACCCGTGTCGCCGTGGAAGTACTCGAAGAACAGGGGGTCGTCGTCCGCATCCCCGACGGGACCGGCCGCCCCGAACACCGGCCGTCGGCCGGTCGCGTCGCGCAGGAAGATCGAGCACAGCCGCGCCCCCAGGTCGTCGGCGACCGTGCCGAGCGTCACCGACTGGCCGGAGCCGGTCGGGTGCTCGACGAGGAACTCGGGGCCGTAGTAGTGGTCGAACTTCTGGAGCGCCTCGATCAGCAGGTAGTTGATCGGGAACCAGACCGGACCGCGCCAGTTCGAGTTGCCGCCGAACAATCCCGATCCGCGATTCGGCAGGCTCGTAGTCGACGGTGCTCCGGACGCCACCGAGATCGAGCACGAACGGGTGCTCGAGATGCGCCCGGCTGAGCGACCGGATCCCGTGCGGCGACAGGAATTCGCTCTCGTCGAGCATCCGGTGCAGCAGCTGACTTCATGCGATGGCCGTGGACGAGCGCCAGCAGCCGCCGCTCGCCGACACCCGGGTCCTCCCATGAGGCGACGAGGTGCGACAGCTCCGGGCGGTTGGCCAGGAACCAGCGCAGCCGGCGGCGGAAGGCGGGCATCCGATCGAGCAGGTCGGGCTCGAGCGTCTCGACCGCCAGCAGCGGGATCAGCCCGACCAGCGAGCGGACCTTGAGCGGGATGTAGTCGCCCGAATCGAGGTGGAGCGTGTCGTAGAAGAAGTCGTCGGTCGTCGTCCCACAGCGGCACGCTGTCGACACCGACGCCGTTGAGCGCCCCGGCGATGTACAGGAAGTGCTCGAAGAACTTGGTCGCGATGTCCTCGTAGGCCGGGTTCTCCTCTGCCAGCTCGAGCGCGATGACCAGCATGTTGAGCGAGTACATCCCCATCCAGGCGGTGCCGTCGGCCTGGCCGAGATGCCCGCGGGACCGGCAGCGGCGCGCTCCGGTCGAACACCCCGATGTTGTCGAGCCCGAGAAAGCCGCCCTGGAAGATGTTGTGGCCGTCGCTGTCCTTGCGGTTGACCCACCAGGTGAAGTTGAGCAGCAGCTTGTGGAAGACCCGCTCGAGGAAGCCGCGGTCGGCGACGCCGCTGATCCGCCGGTCGATCTTGTAGACACGCCACGCCGCCCAGGCATGGACCGGCGGGTTGACGTCGGAGAACGACCACTCGTAGGCCGGGAGCTGGCCGTTCGGGTGCATGTACCACTCGCGGGTCAGCGTGAGCAGCTGGCCCTTGGCGAAGTCCGGGTCGAGCACCGCCAGCGGCAGGCAGTGGAAGGCAAGGTCCCACGACGCGTACCACGGGTACTCCCACGAATCCGGCATCGACAGGACGTCGTCGTTGTTGAGCTCGCGCCAGCCGCTGTTTCGGCCATCTTCGCGTTCGGGTGGCGGCGGCGGCATCGACGGGTCCCCATCGAGCCACTCGGCGACGTCGTAGTGGTACCACTGCTTGCACCAGATGAGCCCGGCGAACGCCCGGCGCTGGACGAGCGCCTCATCGTCGCTGAGCGTGCCGTTGGCGAGTGTCGCGTAGAAGACGTCGGCCTCGCGGATGCGCGTCGCGAAGATCGCCTCGGCCTCGGTGGTCGGTGCCTGCGGCTCGCCCTTGGTGAGGCGGAGCATGACCGTCTCGACCCCGCCCGGCCCGATCGTCAGGTCGTATCGGGCGGCCATCTTGGAGCCGGTCCCGGCCGGGTTGACCGCCGAGGCCACGCCGTCGACCACCGCCGCACCGATGCCGTCCTTGACGTACGGCGACGCATTCGGGACGCCCCACAGCCGCTCGGTGTTGGTGTCGTTGTCGGTGAACAGCAGGGTCGGAGAACCGGCCGCCACGAGGTGGTACTCGCCGAGCTGGGGATGCTCGGCGCGGACCGCCAGCCCGCCGTCGACCTGCCCGACGGCTGTCAAGG
This sequence comes from uncultured Chloroflexia bacterium, assembly GCA_963813225.1. Classification (GTDB taxonomy): domain Bacteria; phylum Chloroflexota; class Limnocylindria; order Limnocylindrales; family CSP1-4; genus SPCO01. Next base: position 1,756,621 of record CAWEYB010000001.1, read on the forward strand.
TCGGTCGGGCGCGGTGACGGCCCCACGACCAGGTGTTGCGGAACCACAGCGTCGGCAGCAGGACGAGCGCCGCCGCGTCGGGGCCGCGGTTGGTCACCGTGATCCGGATCAGGATGTCGTCGGCGGCAGCCTTGGCGTACTCGACGACGACGTCGAACACCCGGTCGTCGTCGAAGACGCCCGTATCGGCCAGCTCGAACTCGGGATCGGCACGCGTCCGCAGCGCGTTCTCGGCCACCAGCTGCTCGTACGGGAACGCCCGCTGCGGATAGCGATAGCGCGCCTTGAGGTACGCGTGGCTCGGTGTCGCGTCGAGGTAGTGGTAGACCTCCTTGACGTCCTCGCCGTGGTTGCCTTCCGGCCCGGTCAGCCCGAATGGTCGCTCCTTGAGGATGGGATCGGCGCCGTTCCACAGCGCCAGGGCGAAGCACAGCCGGCCGCGGTCGTCGCAGATCCCGAGCAGGCCGTCCTCGCCCCAGCGGTACGCGCGCGAACGGGCGTGGTCGTGCGGGAACGACGTCCACGCGGAGCCGTCGGCGGAATAGTCCTCGCGGACGGTGCCCCACTGACGCTCGGCGAGATACGGACCCCAGCGGTCCCAGCGGGCGGATCGGGCGGCCGTCTCTCCGAGTCGATGCCTCTCCGGGTCCAGGGCGACGGGTCGATCCATCACGCTCCACGAACGCCCAGGCTCACGGTGCGCGACGAATCGGGCCGATTCGAACGTTTCGCGTCGCCGCGGCATCTTTGTAGATGACCGGGAACCATTGTGGCGCCCCGGGCGTACTATCTGTCACCTGCCACATCAGCCAGACGGACACCGTCACTTGAGAGCGACCCCGCCCCGACCCGGCGCACCCGTCCGCGCCCGAGCCCGTGAGAGAGGCCGATGACCAAGATCCAGGAAACCGGGGACAAGGTCCTCGCCAACGTCGAACGCGTCATCGTCGGCAAGCACCATGAGGTCCGCCTCGCCCTGGTGGCCCTGCTGTGTCGCGGCCATCTCCTGATCGAGGACGTCCCGGGGACCGGCAAGACGGTCCTCGCCAAGGCCATCGCCCGCAGCCTCGGCTGCTCGTTCCGGCGGATCCAGTTCACCCCGGACCTCCTGCCCTCGGACGTGTCAGGCCTGTCGATCTACAACCAGAAGACCCAGGAGTTCGAGTTCCGGCCGGGCCCGATCTTCAGCCAGGTCGTCCTCGCCGACGAGATCAACCGGGCGACGCCCAAGACCCAGTCCTCGCTGCTCGAATGCATGGAGGAGCGGCAGGCCACGATCGACGGCACGACCTACCCGATGCCCGACCCGTTCCTCGTCATCGCCACCCAGAACCCGATCGAGTACGAGGGCACGTTCGCGCTGCCCGAGGCGCAGCTCGACCGGTTCATGCTCCGCATCCGGCTCGGCTACCCGCAGCCCATCGAGGAGATCGTCATCCTCGACGAGCAGAAGCGGACGCATCCGCTCGATGAGCTCGACGAGGTCCTGACCGTCGAGGACCTGCGCGAGATGCAGGCCGCCATCCGCGAGATCTACGTCGACTCGACGGTGTCCGACTACATCGTCCGGCTGGTCAACGGCACGCGGAACCACGCCGATGTCTACCTCGGGGCGTCGCCGCGCGGCTCGATCGCGCTGTATCGGGCTGGGCAGGCGCTGGCCGGCCTGCTCGGTCGCGACTACGTCATCCCGGACGACGTCAAGGCGCTCGCCGAGCCCGCCCTGGCCCACCGCCTGATCATCAAGACGAGCTCGTCGATCCACGACGTCCAGGCCGCCCAGGTCGTTCGCGAGCTGCTCGAGGCGACGGCGATCGAGGGCATCCGGCCGACCGGCGGCGGACCACGCGAGCTGCGTCCGGCGGCGGCCGCGTCGCCGACGACGGCCCCCTCCAGCTAGCCTGCCGGATCGCGCGAACACGGCGGAGGGACACGGCAGGTGATCCGCAAGCTCGAACTGCTCATCGTCGCCGTCGTCCTTGTCGTCGCCGCGTTCTCGACCGCGCTGTCGTTCCTGTTCTACCTGCTCTACCTGGCCATCCTCGTCATCGGCGGGTCGTACGTCCTGGTCCGGCTCGGTCTGACCGACCTCGAGGCCGGCTACGCGGTCAGCGCGCTCCACGGTCACGTCGGTGACCGGATGCGGGTGACCTACACGCTGCGAAACGGGAGCCGGATCCCGAAGCTGTGGCTCGAGATCCACAACCCGACCACGCTGCCGGGCGGACTGCCGGGCCGGGCGATCACGCTCGGTCGGCCGGACGGAACGGTCGTGGCTCATCCGCGCCCCGCTGTCGCGCCGCGGGCACTTCCGCATCGAACCGCTCCACATCCGGACCGGCGACCCGTTCGGCTTCTTCGAGGCGTCGGCGACGGTCGGGCAGGGGATCTCGGTGGTGGTCTACCCGCGGATCGAGCCACTGCCGCGCTGGCGACTCCCGGCGGCGGCCCTCGAGGGCAGCCACGCGTCACCGGTGCGCACGCTCCAGACGACGCCGATGGCGACCTCGGTCCGGCCGTATGCGCCCGGCGACGCGATGAACCGCATCCACTGGAAGACGACCGCGCGCCACGGCGAGATCCAGGTCAAGGAGTTCGACCTCGAGCAGACGGCCGACGCCTGGATCATCCTCGACCTCCAGCGCGGCATCCAGACCGGGCGCGGCGAGGACTCGACGGTCGAGACCGCCATCCGCGCGGCCGCCTCGATCGCCGACAAGGCGCTCCAGGAGAACCGCGCGGTCGGGATGACCGTCAACGCCGGCCGGACCGCGTTCCTGCCCGCCGATCGCGGCGGACGGCAGCACCTCAAGATCATGCAGCTCCTGGCCGCGGTCGAGGCCGACGGCGCCACCCCGCTGGTCGAGGCCCTGATCACGACCGTCGGCCGGCTGCGGCGGGGGATGACCGCGGTCGTCATCACGTCCTCGCTCGATCCCGCGTGGGTCCGACCGCTTGCCGCGCTGCGCGTCCGGGGCGTCGCATGTGTCGTCGTCACGGTCGATGCCGCGGCGTTCGAGAAGTTCACCGTCGAGCGTCTCGCGGCCGCCAACGACGAGACGCCGGCCCACGACCTCGCGGCCGAGGAGCTTGCCGCGAAGCGGGCCCGGGCCCTCCGCCACGCCCTGGCCGAATACGATCTGCGCTCCTACGGCATCACCCCGGGCCGGCCGCTCGGCGACATCCTGGCCCGATGAGACGACGCATCCCGCTCGCACCGGCCGAGGGCTGGGTCACGCTCGGCCTGGTGCTCCTGATCTGCCTCACGATGGCCTGGGCGTTCGACGACGCGCGCTGGGTCCTCGGGCAGGCGAAATACCTGGACTACCTGGTCGTGGCGGCGATCGGCGGGGTGCTGGTCGGGTTCATCGGGCCGAAGGTCGGCTGGGGTCGCTGGCTGACCTACCTCATCGGCGCGATCTTCGCGGCGCTCATCGTGCCGCTGATCACCACGCTCGCGGCACTGCCGGCCGGGGAGTCCGTCCCCTCGATCTACAACCTCTTCCAGGCGACCTCGGACTCGGTCGTGAATGCCTACCTGGACATCGCGTACCGCGGCCTGCCGTCGACCATCGAGTACCTCCACTTCATCTACGCCTTCGGGCTGCTCGTGTGGGCGACCTCGATGTTCGCGTCCTACGCGGTCTTCGGCCATCGGCGGCCGATGAATGCCGTGATCGTGGTCGGCGTCGTCCTGGTCGCCAACATGGCCATCACCTTGAACGACGAGCTGTGGTTCCTCGTCCTGTACAGCCTCGCCTCGCTGTTCCTGCTCATCCGGTCGCACGTGTTCGACGAGCAGTCGGAATGGCTGCGGCGCCGGATCGGCGACCCGTCGAGCATCTCGTCGGTCTACCTGCGCGGCGGCACGATCTTCATCGGCGTCGCGGTCGCGGGCTCGGTCCTGCTCACCCAGACCGCCTCATCCGCGCCGCTGGCCGGCGCCTTCGACGGCGCCCAGGACAGCCTCATCGACATCTCGCGCGCTGTGTCGCGATTCCTGCCCGTCGGCGGCCAGACGCGGGCGATCGGCATGACATTCGGCGACAGCACGCAGGTCTCGACGGTCTGGAACACCGACGGGTCGACGGCACTGGTCATCCACCGCGATCCCACCGACAAGGGCAGCTACTACTGGCGTGCGCGAACATTCGACCAGATCGGGCTGAAGGGCTGGAGCGCGAGCGATTCCGACGACGGTCGTCCGCCCGGCCGGCTCGTCGATCCTCGACAAGCTGCCCGAAGACCCCGACCCGACCGGTCTGCATCCGTTCACGTTCACGGTGCAGCCCGACGGCTTCCATGGGTCGACGATCTTCTCGCCCGGGACGCCGACCGAGGTCCAGGAGGACAGCCATCTGACGACGGTCGGGCCGGGCTACTTCACCGGTCTCGACCGCGACAGCGGCGGGACGGCGTCGTACACGGTGACCGCCTTGACCCAGGTCGGGGGCGAGAAACCCGGCGAGCTCAACGATGCCGCTGCTCGAGGCGGCGGGGACCGACTACCCGCAGTCGATCACGGACCTCTATCTCGGGGTCGCCGCTGGCCAGATGGGCGACAACGCCAAGGAGCTCGAGGCCAGGGTCAAGGCGGAGGCTATCTCGCAGGCGCCGTTCGACCTTGCCCAGGCGATGGTCAAGGACCTCCAGAACCCGGCGAACTTCACACTACGCAGACCAACGTCCAGGACCTCGATTGCGCGGCGATCTCGACGGTCGAGTGCTTCGCGACCTTCAAGAAGGGCTTCTGCCAGTACTACGCGCCGACGATGGCCGTGCTCCTGCGCGACATGGGGATCCCGACGCGGATGGTCGAGGGCTTCCTGCCCGGTGCGGTCGACCCGCACACCGGCATCGAGACCGTCCCGTTCAGCAGCGCCCACGCCTGGGTCGAGGTCTACTTCCCCGTGTTCGGCTGGGTCATGTTCGACCCGACCGGCGGCAACCTGTCGCAGGTCGCCCCGCTGCCGTCAGGAAAGCCGGTCGCCAGCGGGCCGACGTCGACCCTGGGCCTGCCGGCCGCATCGCGCAAGATCTTCGAAGACCCGACCGATCGACCCGGTGGCGCGGTCGGGCCGATCTCCGGCGGCAGGAGCGGTCCGCTCGGGCCGCTCCTCGCGGTCGGCGCCCTGCTCCTGATCGTGGTCGGGCTTCTCGCATTCGTCGCCTGGCAGCGCGGTCCGCGTGGTGCGACCTCGCCCGAGGGCGCGTACGGCACCGTCACCCGGATCGCGTCGCGCTTCGGGTTCGGACCGAGGCCGGCCCAGACCGTCTACGAGTACGCCGGGTCACTCGGCGAGATCCTGCCCGATTCGAGACCGGAGCTCGAGATGGTCGCCCGGGCCAAGGTCGAGTCCGTCTACGCCCATCAGATCCTCGGCGACGAGCGGATCGCCAGCCTGCGCGCGGCGCAGCGCCGCCTGCGTGTCTCGCTGCTGAAGCTCGCGTTCCACCGCAAGGAACGTCGCCGCCGCCGCTGAACCAGCACGTTCATCAGCTCGAGCGCGGGGCGAGTGCAGCCGAAGGCGCCCGTGAGCAAGGGAGCGAGCGCACCATGAGGTGCGTGAGCGACCGGCGGAGCGGGCAACGCGCGGATGCGCCGTCCAGTGCTCGAGCGCTACAAGGCGCCGGAGGCGCCTCGGTCGTCGGGCGGCTCGGTCTTGGCCTGATCCTCCTGCGCGTCCGCGAGATGCGCGGTCAGGTTGTGCGCACGCATCACTCGCCGGCCGGCGCGCAGCTCGATCACGGTGATCCCGCACGGATCCATCGACCACATCCAGAAGCGGTCGAGCGGCAGGTCGAACAGGGTCAGCAGCACGACCTTGAACACGCCGTCGTGGCCGACGACGATCGTCCACGGGTGGTCCGCGACCGGCTCGTGATAGCCCGCCACCTGCGATCGATCGAGCGTGCCTGGCGCTCGACCGTCGGCCAGCCGTTCCAGGAGGACCTCGATGGCGGGACGGACGCGTGCCGCGACCTCGGGGAGCGACTCGCCGCCGGGCGCCCAGTCGGTCAGCGGCGTCCGGCGCCAGGCAGCCAGCTCCGCGCCATAGCGGGCCGCGACCTCGTCGCGATGGAGCCCTTCCCACACGCCCTGGCCGATCTCGGCGAAGCCCGGGTCGGGGCGGCGTGGCGGCCTCGACCCCGACGTCGCGAGGGCCGACTCGATGGCGTCGGCGGTCTGGGCGGCCCGGGCGAGCGGGGAGTGGACGATCTCGACGAGGTCGCCGGATGGGACCGGCAGGTCGGGCGTCGCGTGCGGGCTGGCCAGGCGTCCGGCGGTCAGTGCGGCCTGGCGGCGTCCGAGCGCCGACAGCGGCGCATCGGCCCGGCCCTGGAACCGACCCTCGGCGATGAACGTGGATTCGCCGTGCCGGACCAGGACGAGCGTCGCGTCGAGGCCGTCGGGTACGACCAACGGGCCGGCGCTGGTCAGTGTCCGGCCCCCAGCCGGATCATCCACAGGTCGGTGACCGCCTCATGCGACCGGATGGCCTCGGACACGGCATCGGGCACGTCGTCGTCGAGGGCCAGGATCATGAACGCATCCTCGCGCGGACGGGTCCGCGCCAGGTGCATCGCACTGATGTTGATGTCGGCCTCGCCGAGCATCAAGCCGACCCGTCCGACCGTCCCGGGCCGGTCCTGGTGACGGGTGATCAGCATGTTGTCGGCCGGCGCCATGTCGAGCCGGTAGTCGTCGAGGCGGGTGATCCGTGGCTCGCCGGCGGCCACGGTCCCGGCCACCACCGTGGTCCGGCCACCGGTCTCGCCCGACAGGGTGATGAGTGCCGCGAACGAGCCGGCGTCCGGAGTCTTGCGCTCGACGACGGTGATCCCGCGGGCCTTGGCCAGCGCGCCGGCGTTGACGAGGTTGACCCGCTCGGTGATCGAGTGCTCGAGCAATCCCCGCAGCACGGCCGCCGTCAGCGGCGTCGCGTCGTGGTCGGCCAGCTCGCCCGCGATCTCGAGGGTCAGGGTGCGGACGCCGCCGCGCGAGAACTGGGCGAAGAACCGCCCCAGGATCTCGGCCAGCGGCAGGTACGGCGCGAGCGCCCGGGCCGTCTCGGGGGTGAGCAGCGGGGCGTTGACCGCGTACCGCGCGCTCCGCCCGTCGAGGACGTCGAGGACCTGCGCGGCGACCTCCTCCGAGACGAGGACCTGGGCCTCGGCGGTCGAGGCCCCGAGATGCGGCGTCAGCAGCGTGTTCGGCGCGTCGAGCAGTGGCGAATCGGTCGGCGGCTCCTTCTCGAAGACGTCGATCCCGGCCCCACCCAGGTGGCCGGACCGCAATGCCTCGGCGGCCGCCTCTTCGTCGACAACGCCGCCACGGGCGACGTTGAGGACGATCGACCCGGGCTTGAGCTTGCCGATCGCCTCGCGACCGATCAGACCGCGCGTCGCGCGCGTCAGCGGCACGTGGACGGTCACGACGTCGGCGCGCGCTAGCATCTCGTCGAACCCGACGAGCTCGACGCCGTGGTTCGCCGCCGCCTCGGCCGTCACGTACGGGTCCACCCCGAGGACGACCATCTCCATGGCCCGGGCGCGGACGGCGATGGCCTGTCCGATCTTGCCCAGCCCGACGATGCCGAGCGTCCGACCGCGCAGCTCGAGCCCCGTGAACTGTGCCCGCTTCCACTCGCCGCGGCGGACCGAGGCGTCGGCGGCGGCGATCCGGCGGGCGACGCCGTACAGGAGCGCGAGGGTGTGCTCGGCGGCCGCGATCGTGTTCCCGGTCGGCGCGTTGACGACCACGATGCCGGCCCGCGTCGCCGCGTCGAGATCCACGTTGTCGACGCCGACGCCCGCTCGGCCGATCACCGCCAGCCGTGTCCCCGCCGCGATCATCGCGGCATCGACCTGGACCTGGCTGCGAACGATGAGCGCGTCGTAGTCAGGCAGGATCGTGCGTAGCTCGTCGGGCGTCAGGCCCGTTCGCTCATCGACCTGGTGACTGGCCCGCAGAAGCTCGATCCCTTCCTGGGCGACCTGCTCGGCGACCAGGACCCTCATGCACCCGCCCCGGCGGCCGTCGGAGCGACGATCCCGAGCGTCTCGAGGGCGGCGACCTGGGCGGCGGCGACGGCCGACCCCGGTCGGACCGACCGGCCGGCGCCGATCGACACGATCTCGAGCGTGCTCATCGCACCCAGGATCTCCTCGACCGTGACGGAGCCGAGATGGCCGACCCGGAAGATCTTGCCGGCCAGCTTGCCCTGGCCGCCGGCCAGGACCACGCCGCGCCGCTTGACCTCGCCATTGAACGCCTTCCAGTCGAGGTCGTCGGGGACGACCGCGGCGGTGACGGTCCGCGACGCGTGGCGCGGATCGGCGAACAGCTCGAACCCGAGGGCCGTCAGCCCGGCCCGCGTCGCGGCGGCGCACGCCTCGTGACGGGCGAAGATGCCGTCCGCTCCCTCGGCGGCCATCAGCCGCAGTCCCTCGTCGACCTGGTAGACGACCGCGATGGCCGGGGTGAACGGCGTCTCACCCGACCGGTGCGCGTCGCGGTGGGCACGCAGGTCGAGATAGACACGCGGCATCGTCGCGGTCTCCATCGCGGCCCACGCCCGCTCCGACGCGGCGATCATGGCCAGACCCGGCGCCGACATCCACGCCTTCTGCGAGCCGGTCACGACGACGTCGACGCCCCAGGCGTCCATCTCGAACGGGACCGCGCCCAGGCTGGACACCGTGTCGACCAGGATCAGCGCGTCCGGAGCCACCTCGTGGATCGCCGCAGCGAGCTCGGGGATCGGGTTCATCACCCCGGTCGAGGTCTCGTTGTGGGTCAGCAGCACGGCCTTGTAATCGGGGAAACGTCCCAGCTCCTCGCGGAGGACGGCCGGGTCGGCGGCGTGGCCCCATTCGACGTCGAGCTTGGTGACGTCGGCGCCGTAGGTCCGGGCGATCTTGGCGTAGCGGTCGCCGAACGAGCCGATCGACACGCCCAGCACCCGGTCGCCCGGGGAGAGCGTGTTGACGACGGCGGCCTCGAGCCCGCCCGTCCCGGCGGTGGTGATCATCGCCACGTCGCCGGTGGTCCCGAAGAACGGCTTGATGCCGTCGAGGATGCGGCCGAGCATCGCGGCGAACTCGGGCCCGCGGTGGTTGATCATCTGGCGACCGCCGGCGACGCGGACGCTGGGCGGCAGCCCGGTCGGACCTGGGATGCGCAGGTTGGGCTCGAAGCGGTCCACCGGAAACCTCCTGGGTGCTCGTGACGCGATGTGACGGGTCGTCGGGATGGCGCCGGCGGTGTCAGCCGGCGTTCGGGCCTATGCTCTCATGCCGAGCCGCACGAGCGCCGGGCGGGCTCAGGACGCAGCGCGCGTTACGCCGGCCGGTGGTGAGCCGTCTGCTCTGCGCCACACGAGGACGACCGAGGATCCGTGACGCCGAGCCGATGACTACCGAGCCCCGCCAGCCGCGCCCCAAGCGTCCCCGCCGTGTTCGCCGCGCCATCGCGATCCTGTCGATCGCCCTGGTCGTGGCAGTCATCGGGGTCGGGATGGTGTCGAACGATGTGGTCGGGACCGGCCGGCTGTTCGATCGTGCCGTGGCCAAGGTCGACCGCCTCCTCGCCGGGCCGGTGCCCGAGCGGTCGGAGCCGCCGACCATCCTCGTCACCGACCCGCCCGACGCCTCCGACGACGGCGACGCCGAAGACGCGACCGAGCCGCCCCCGACCCCGGATGCGACCGCAGCGGTCGGCGGCAGCGGGCCATCGGTCACGACCGTCCCCGTCCCCGCCGCGAGCCCGACGGCGACGCCGAAGCCACCGCGCGTCCCGGTCGACGTCGACATCGTCAAGAACCACAAGGCCGTCTTCGCGCACGAGATCAAGGACACCTGGTGCGCCGCGGCCGGGGTCCAGATGGCGCTGACGATCCTGGGACACGGGAACATCTCCGGCGCGTTCCAGCGGGAGCTCCAGGGCCGCGTCCACGAGTGGGAGAGCTACGACGACAGCCACAACGGCGACTGGGGGCCGTCGGCGATGGTCCAGGCGCTCGATGCCTACGGTGCGAAGGGCTACCAGGTCCGCGCCTACAAGAGCCGCCAGAGCGCCGAACGTGACGCCGCGCGTGCGATCGAGAAGACCGGATCTCCCGTACTGCTGATGGCATGGCGCGGGGCCCACACCTGGGTGATGACCGGCTTCCGAGCTGACGCCGATCCGGCCATCTTCTCGAACGCCACGATCCTCGGGGCGTACATCAACGATCCGTGGTACCCGACGATCTCATCCATCTGGGGCCCGTCCGACCCGCCCGGGACGTTCCAGGACACGTCCGAGATGATCCGCAACTACCTCGTCTGGAAGCGGCCCGAGGGCCACTATCCCGAGCGCGACGGCCTGTTCATCGCGGTCGTCCCGACAGTGGTCGTCAAGCCGGCGGGCTGACCCCGATCTGGCGGACCCGCGGCACCAGGAAGACGGCTAACAGGACGTCCTTGACGATCATCCCGGCCGCATAGCCGAGCGGGATGGCCACGATCCCGACGGGCCCCACCAGGACGCCCGAAGCGACGATGACGATACCGAGGCCGGCGAACGAGGCGACGACCTGGCGGAGCGTGTCGTGCGTCGCGTACAGCCCGCGTGACAAGGGATAGGCGAGCGCATCGAACGGCACCGACAGCGCGAAGGCGGCGACGACGGCCGACGTCCGCGCGACGTCATCCGGGCCGAACTTGCCGCCACCGAGCAGCACCTGGACGAGCGTGCCGGACAGCACGAACAGCGCGACCGCGGCGACGCCGGTCAGGATCGCGATGGTGACGAGGTTGCGGCCCAGCTCGGCACGGAACGAGCGCCCGTCATCGGCCGCGAAGGCAGCCGACAGGGTGGGGAAGATGGCCAGCGAGAACGACACGCCGATGAGGCTGACCGGCAGCACCTGGTAGTCGGACGCGAAGCTGTAGGCGCTCACGCTGCCGACGCCGAGACCCGTGGCGAGGACCGTGAACCAGGCCGCGGTGATCGGGTCGATCGGCAGCGACACCATGCGCGGCACCATCAGCCGGATGAACTCGGCGAATGCCGCGGTCCGGACCGCGAACCCCGGGCGGATCCGGAACGAGGTCCGCAGCGTGCCGATCGCACGGATGCCGAGATGCGCGACCGCCCCGGCGACGGCGCCCCAGGCCGTGGCCACGATCCCGAACCGCCCGGCGAACAGCACGGTCGCCACCACGATCCCGGTCGTGTACAGGATCGGCGCCAGCGCGTAGAACACGAAGCGGCGGTTGGCGACCAGCACCTCGCCGAGCGCGATGGAGGCCGCGAACATCACCTGCGCGATGCAGTTGATGCGCATCATCTCGACGGTCAGCTCGCGCGTGGCCGGGTCGAAGCCGGCCCCGATCCGGTCGGCCAGCCACGGTGCCGCGAGGAAGATCAGGGCGCTCGCCACGGCCATCACCGCGACCGCCCCGGTCAGGACGGTCCGGCCGAAGTCGTTGGCGACGGCGTCGTCGCCGGTCTCGTGACGCAGGCTGCTGAAGATCGGCACGAACGGGGCGGTCAGCCCGGCGGCGACCAGCACGTCGAGGGCGATCTCGGGGATCCGAAATGCCGCGTTGTAGGCGTCCAGCTCGGCGCTCGCGCCGTAGGTGTTGGCGAACACCCGGTTGCGCACGACCCCCATCGCGAAGTAGCCGAGCGACAGGACGGTGAGGACGAGGGCGCCGCGCGGGATGACCCGGTCGATCGATGCGCGGATGGGTGCGACCGATGCCTCGAGCACGCTCACGGGACGCCCGGCGGGACGCCGCTGCTACGCCTCGTCGCGTTCGTGCCGCGCGTCCAGGTAGTCGAGGATGGCGGTCGGGCCGGCCTGATGGCCGGCTCGGCCCAGCAGCAGGAGCGCGTCCTGGCACTCGCCGATGCCGTGGATGGCGACGTGGAGCAGATAGCCGGACAGCGGGTAGCCGACGCGACCTTCGACGTCGCTGTCGGCGGCCAGCTGCTCGTCCGTCAGGCCCTCGAGGTATGCCCGCGTCTCGAGCTCGTCGGCGCGCCAATCGGTGGCCAGCGACTCGACGGTCGGGTAGTCGGCAGGCTGGAGCTCGGTCTCGCCGTCGGTGTGCGGCGTCGCGTCGCGCAGCCGGACGCGCCAGCTGCGCTCGACGTCGAGCTCATGGACGAGCGTCCCGCGCAGGTCGCGAAGCCCGACCGCCTCGACCGCGAGGTACTCGTCCGTGGTCATCGTCGCGGCGGCCGCGAGCGCCTTGTCGCGCATCCAGAAGAGGTAGTCGAACAGCGTCGTCAGCTCGTCCTTGCGCATCGCCCAAGCCTACCGGTCGCGACGGACCTGGAGGCGTCGGCCGCGGATCGTCGCGTCGCGCAGCGCAGCGATCACGGGCTCCGCCACGGCCTCCTGGACGTCGACCAGCGAGAACCCGTCGTTGATCTGGATGGCCCCGACCGCGCTCCCCGGGACGTGGGCCTCGTTGGTGATCGCCCCGACGAGATCGCCTGGTCGGAGCCCGACCCGACGGCCACCGCCTACGAACAACCGGACCCACGGCCCGCCGGGTCCTCCCCGGTCGGGCGCACCATGGGCCGGGACGCCCGACCGTGGACCTGCCGTCCGCTGCCCAGCCCGCGACGGCATCGGGCGGACGGGTCGCGGGGGCGGACCGGCGACCAGCGGCGGCGACGCGAGCTCGACCTCGTCCTCCCCGGTCGAGCCGGCGCCCTCGATGAGGCTGACCGCCGCGAGCGCGATGTCGACCAGGTCGAACTCATCGGTGAGGGGCTCGACCACGCCCCGGAACCGGTCGAACCCGTCGCCCAAGAGGGCCTCGCGCAGGTTCGCCCGCACGACCTCGGTCCGGCGCTCGCGCAGGTCGGCGACGGTCGGGATGTGGGCGATCTCGAGCTTCGTTCGCGTGGCCGCCTCGATGTTGCGAAGAAGGCGGTGCTCGCGCGGTTCGACCAGCGTGATGGCCACGCCCTCGCGACCGGCCCGGCCCGTCCGTCCGATCCGATGGACATAGGCGTCGGGGTCGGATGGGACGTCGTAGTTGACGACGTGCGAGACGTGCTCGATATCGAGACCGCGGGCCGCCACGTCGGTCGCGACGAGCACGTCCAGCGAGCCGTCACGGAAGCGGCCCATCATCCGGTCGCGTGCCTCCTGGATGAGGCCGCCGTGGAGCGCACCCGCGTCATGGCCGCGCGCGCTCAGGGCCTCCGCCAGATCGTCGACCTCGCCCCGGGTCCGCGCGAAGACGAGCGTCGAGGTCGGGTCCTCGACGTCGAGGATCCGGCACAGAGCCGCGAGCTTGTCGGTGCGGCGCACCACGTACGCGACCTGTCTGACCCGCGGTGCACCGCCGCCAGGCGCCTGTTCGGCGTGGACCGTGATCCGCGCGGGGTCGCGCAGATGTCGCTTGGCGATCCGCGTGATCGTCGTCGAGATGGTGGCCGAGAACAGGGCCGTCTGGCGGTCATCCGGCGTGGCGGCGAGGATCGTCTCGAGGTCCTCGGCGAAGCCCATGTCGAGCATCTCGTCCGCCTCGTCGAGCACGACCACCCCGACCTCGTCGAGGCGCAGGCTGCCGCGCTTCAGATGGTCGACCGCCCGGCCCGGCGTCGCGACCACGATGTCGACACCGCGACGAAGGCCGCGCAGCTGCTGGCCGATCGGCTGCCCGCCGTAGACCGGCAGGACCCGGGCCCCCAGCTCGCGGCCATACGCGTGGAGCGCCTCGGCGACCTGCATCGCGAGCTCACGCGTCGGGACGAGGACCAGGGCGGAGGCGCTGCTTTCGCCGGCGGTCCCGAGCTTGATGCGTTGGAGCATCGGCAGTGCGAAGGCCGCGGTCTTGCCGGTTCCCGTCGGGGCCTCCGCGAGGAGGTCTCGGCCGGCCAGCAGCGGCGGGATGGCCTCGCGCTGGATCGGCGTCGGTTCCTCGTAGCCGAGGGCCGCGATCGTGTGCAGCAGGCGGGCGTCGAGCTCGAGCCCGCCGAAGCCATCGTCGGCGACGGTATCCGGCTGTTCCACGATCGATCCGGACGGCGCCGCCGCACCATCGCCCGACCGCTTCATGGTTGGGGCTGGCCCGGTCAGCGGGCCCCGACGACCGGCTCGAGGTCGATCGTCCGGACAGAGCGCGTCCCGCCGCCGTCGGTCCGCACCGTGGCGGCCGGGATGACACCGGCGATGAGCCGCACGATGACCGCTTCCTCGCCCGCGTAGAGGCCCGTCCCGGCGATCCGGACCCGGCCGCCGACGTCGAGGCCCTTGCGACCGGCGCCGGCGGTCACGTCGATCGTCGCGAGGTTCGGCCTGACCATGGCGACTTCGGGACCGGCTCCGGCCTTCGGGGCGCCCTTGGTGTGCGTCCGGGCGACCGGGTATGTGACCTTCCGACGCTTCACGCGGCGGCCTCGTTACCGTCGCGGCCGCCGCCGAGATCACCGTTGAGGGCGGCCGCACCATTGACGGCGGCCCACGCGGTCACGGCCTGCGACAGGGCGATCGACCCGGGCCGGACTGCGAGCCGGTCGTCCGCGCCGCGGATCCCCGCACCGAGCTCGGCGAGCACACCGCGGTACGCAGGCTTGTCGCCGTTCGCGCGTGGAGTGGACGGGTAGACATCGAAATAGCCGTCGCTGCTGACGACGATGCGCGCCTCGGGCGCGGCGAATGTGGTTCGAGCCAAGGGGTGAGATATCCGATCCATCGCGCGCTTCGGACCGACGAGATGCGAGCCCGGCGCCTTGCGACTAGGACCACACCATCGGGCCGCTGGCCGATTCCGTCAAATCGCCGGTCGAGTTGTGATGCGGTTGTAGCATTCGAAGAGTCAGGCGCAATGCTCGCGATGGGCGGGCGCTCGATATGTTCCGACCCTGGCGAACGTCGCCGCGAGTGGTCGAACCCGGTGCGGTCGTGGGGCCGCGTCGAGCATGTACCGAGGGACTCGTGGACGCTGTCAACATCGCGCTCCAACTGGCCTTCATCCTCATCTTCATCGCGGTCCTGGTGCGCTACCTGCGGCAGCCGCGGGTCGTCCATCGCGACCTGATGCTCGTGTTCGCGACGGTGGTGGCCCTGTTCGCCATCGCCATCGCGGTCAAGCTGTGGCCGACACTTCCGCGCGGGATCACGTCGCTGTCGGCCGTGGTCCTGCTGCTGCAGCCGTACTTCACGCTCCGGCTGGCACGTCATTTCGTGCCGGTGTCGCGCGCGGTCGCGACCGCCAGTCTCGTCTGGTTCGCCGCGGCAGCGGTGGCGGTCGTGATCGGCACGCGCGGCAACCTCCTCACGACCCTTCTCGTGGTCGGCTATTTCGTCTCCATCGAGGCCGCCGCCGCGTTCTTCCTCCAGCGCGCGAGCCGCACGCGCGTCGGGTATGCGCGGACGCGGCTGCGCATCGCTGCGGTCGCCACCTTCCTGTTCGCGGGTGGGATCCTGGTCGCGGGTGCCGGGTCGGCGGCCACCTCCAGCAGTGGCGTGACGGACCCGGCCGTGACCTTCATCTCGCGGCTGATGGCCCTGTCGGCCGGCGTCGGCTACCTCGCGGCGTTCCTCCCACCGCTCCAGCTCCGCCGTCTGCAGCAGCGGGCTGTCGCCTTCGACCTCGGACAAGGCCTGCTCGCGGCGCCGGTGGACGGCGACCCCGAATTCGGTCTGGATCGCGCTCGCCCGGTCGGCCCGGATGATCACCAACGGCCCGGCCGCCGTGGTCGCACTCGGCGACCCACCGCTCGTCCGCATCGTGGCGGGCGAGCCGCCGGCCGAGCTGATCATCGGCGCGCGCTACGAGGGGCCGACGCCCGAGCAGCTCGACGAGCGGTCGGGGCCGGGGGTCATCGCGGTCCCGATCGAATCCGACCTGTCGCAGCAGGGCTGGCTGATCGTCTACCCGGACGCCGGCTCACTGTTCCTGGAGGACGACCTCGTCCTGCTCCGACTGCTCACCGCCCAGGCGGCGCGCGCCAATGAACGTCGCGAGGCGATCCGCCAGACGGAGGTCCTGGAAAGCGAGCTGGAGGATGCCAGCCACGAGCTTGCCTACTCTCGGGCGCAGCTGGAGAGCGAGGCGCGGTTCCGCGCCGCGCTCGAGGCGCACCCCGGGATCCTCCTGGTGATCGAGCCGGATGGGCATGTCGGCTACGCCAACGGGCCCGCGTTGAGCAGCCTCGGCTATGACCCCGAGGCGATCCGGGACGCCGGCCTGTCGGACCTGCTCGGTCGCGACGCGGCGGCCGAGGACGCGGACCACGGCACGGGTGAGGCGCGCCGGCGCGACGGCACGAGCTTCCCGGTCGATTTCGCGGTCAGCCCCTTCGAATCACGCGGCGAGCTGTCGTGGATCGCCGTCCTGACCGACATCTCGGCGCGCATCGAGGCCGACCACCTGCGCGACACGTTCATCGGCATGCTGTCGCACGAGCTGCGCACACCCGTCACGGCGATCTACGGCGGCAGCCAGGTCCTGCTCGCCCGCGGCGAGCGGCTCGACCCCGCGATCACGCGCGACCTCATCACCGACATCGCAGCCGAGGCCGAACGGCTCCATCGGCTCATCGAGAACCTCCTCGTGCTCGCCCGGGTCGAGCGTGGTGAGGACCTCGTCGGCGGCGAGCCCGTCCTGCTCCAGCACGTGCTCCCGTCGATCGTCGACCGCGAGCGGTCGCTCTGGCTCGGGACAGAGATCGGCGTCAAGGTGCAGCCCGGCCTGCCCACCGTCCGCGGCCACGATGGCTACGTCGCCCAGGTCATCCGCAACCTGCTGAGCAACGCGACCAAGTACGGCGGCCCGGAGGCCAAGGTCGAGATCGTCGCCGAGGGCGGCCGGGACGGGGTGATCATCCGCGTCCTCGATGACGGGCCCGGCCTCGATGCCGACACCGCCGACCGCCTGTTCGACCTCTACTACCGAGCGCCGGCCGCGGCGGTCAAGGCACCGGGCGCCGGGATCGGCCTGTTCGTGTGCCGCCGCATCGTGGACGCGCTCGGCGGCACGATCTGGGCCCGTCAGCGACCCACCGGCGGCGCCGAGTTCGGGTTCAGCCTCCCGGTGTACGAGGCCGATGACGACATGCCGGTCGTCGTCGAGGGCGGGGAGCTGGCTGCCGCGTCCTGACCGGGTCTCGACACCGGGTCGTCCGTGCGACGATACGGATCTGCCAAGGCCAGTTCCCGACGTCTCAGCGAGGTCTCAACCATGGCGAAGTACCTGTTCCACGGGTCGTATACGCGGGACGGCATCAAGGGCGTCCTCAAGGACGGCGGGACCGGGCGTCGGAAGGCGGTCGACGCCCTGGCCGAGAGCCTCGGCGGCACGGTCGAATCGATGTACTGGGCGCTCGGCAAGGACGACTTCTATGTCATCGCGAACTTGCCCGACAACGCCACCGCGGCGGCCCTCGCAGCCACGACCGCGGCTGCCGGGAGCGTCGCGATCAGCACCGTCGTCCTGCTGACCGCCGCCGACGTCGATGCGATGGTCAAGCTGCACCCGGAGTACCGGGCACCCGGCCACTGATCGGCGAGAGCGGCGCCGTTACGAGCCGGCGTCGCGCTTCTCGGTCTCGGCGAGCTTCTTGCGGTTGATCTCGCGGGTCTTCATCAGGCCGTCGCCGGCGTGGTGGGTGACCTCGGGCGGCGGGGTCTTCTGGCGAGGGGTCTTGCCGGTCGCCTTGGCCGCGGCTCGCGCCTCCGTGCGGGCGTTCATCCGGGCGCCGATCGTCGACTCGTACCCTTGGTCCGTGGGCAGGTAGTAGCGCCTGGCGAGGATCGCGTCGGGGAGGTACTGCTGGTCGACGTCCGCGCCCTCGTAGTCCTGCGAGTAGCGGTAGCCGACGCCGATCCCATGCTGCTTCATCCCGCGGTGGGCGGCGTTGCGGAGATGGAGCGGGACGGGGAGCGCACCGTTCGCTTCGACGTCGGACACGGCGGCCCAGTACGCCGCGCCCGAGCGGTTCGACTTCGGGGCGGTGGCGATGTAGGTCGTCGCCTGGGCGAGCGCGTACTGCGCCTCGGGCAGCCCGATCCAGTCGAGCGCCTGGCCCGCAGCGACGGCCACTGACAGCGCTCGCGGATCCGCGTTCCCGACGTCCTCCGACGCGCTGATGATCAGCCGGCGGGCGATGAACTTGGGGTCCTCGCCGGCCGCGATCATCGCGGCCAGCCAGTACAGCGCTGCGTCCGGGTCGTTGCCGCGAAGGCTCTTGATGAACGCCGACACGGTGTCGTAGTGCCCGTCGCCCGCGCGGTCGTAGGCGAGGACACGTTGCTGGGCGGCTGCCTCGACGTCCTCGAGTCGCGGGCTGACGTGGCCGGTGGCGTCGCGGATGTCCTCGGACTCGGCCAGGGCGGTCGCCCCCTCGAGCACGTTGAGCGCCGCGCGAGCGTCGCCGCCTGCGAGCGACACGAGGTGCTCGAACGCCTCGTCGGTCAGGGCGACGCCGCCGTCGGGCCCGAGCGGTCCCGCCAGACCCACCTCCTCGTCGGTCAGCGCGCGACGGACGACCGCGCCGACCTCCTGGTCGGTCAGCGGCTCGAGACGCCAGACGCGCATCCGCGACAGGAGGGCGGCGTTGACCTCGAAGTAGGGGTTCTCCGTCGTCGCACCGATCAGGGTGACGGTGCCGTCCTCGACGTGGGGCAACAGCGCGTCCTGCTGGGCCTTGTTGAAGCGGTGGATCTCGTCGAGGAAGAGGAGGGTGCGGGTGCCGTGCAGGTTGAGCCGGTCCTGCGCTTCGGCGATCGTCGCGCGGACATCGGCGACACCGGCCATGACCGCGGACATGGTCGCGAACTGGGCGCCGATCTCGGCCGCGAGCAGACGGGCCAGGCTCGTCTTGCCGGTGCCGGGCGGTCCCCACAGGAGGAGCGACGACAGGTGGCCGCGGGCCACGCTGCGGCGGAGCGGTCCGCGCTCGCCGACGAGATGTTCCTGCCCGACGAACTCCGCGAGGGTACGCGGGCGCATCCGGGCCGCCAGCGGCTGGCGCTCGGGCGGTGGCTGGAAGAGCGGTTCGGGTCTGGCACCGACGGGCCGTCGGGCGGATGGCATGAACGGATGGTAGCGCGGGGAGTGGGCCCGTCCCGCGGGCGGCTCCCTTAGAGCGGACCCATCCCCAGGATGTGCGAGAGCACCCACATGCCCAGGAGGATCAGCACCAGCGAGCCGCCGACGATGGCGATCCGACGGACGTCGCGCGCGACGTACTGGTATTCCTCGGCGGTCGAGATGGTCAGGTTCGAGACCGGCCTCGCGGTCTCGGCCGGGCGGGTGGCTCGGGCACGCTCCTTGGTGTCCTCGGCCTTGCGCTCCTCGGCGACGATCGCGGCTTCGAGAACCGCGGCGCGCGCCTCTTCCTCGTCGGTCAGGTCATCGGGGAGTGGTTCGGGCGGGGAGACTGGGGCCACCGTGGCCGCCGGGCGCGTCGCCGGCTTGGCTGCCGTGCGCTGCAGGGGTGGGCGCTGTCCGGGTCTGGACGTGCTGCCTCGGACTCGCTTGGCCATGTCTGCGGAGGTCTCCAACGGGAAGGATCGATGTGGGCGACGCGACGGCGCACCCGGGGTCTGCCGACGGCAGAGGATAGCATCCCGCCGGACACGGTCGCGATAAGGGCCCCCTGCTAGACTCGGGCCGCCCCAAAAGGAGGACCCTCGGATCGATCTCGACGCGCTCGTCCAGCCGTACCTCGGCCCGATCATCGTGGCCCTCGTCATCGCCGTTCTGTTGCTGTTGATCGCCGTGCTCGGGCTGATCCGACGAACGAGCCGGATCGACGCCCGACTGCGTGGGGTCGGCGGCAACGAGGCACGCCGAAACGATGACGCAGGCGGAGGGCAGCTCGATCGGGTCGACGGCGTCGTGCGCGACCTCGACGCCCTGACCGCGCGGACGGCGGCTCTCGAGACCGCCCAGCGTCGGACGTTCCAGCGGGTCGGTCTGGTCCGCTACAACCCGTTCGAGGAGACCGGCGGCAACCAGAGCTTCGCCCTGGCGCTGCTCGACGCGGCAGGCGACGGCTGGGTGCTGTCGAGTCTGCACGCGCGGTCGGGCACACGCGTGTACGCGAAGGGCATCACGCGTGGTCGCTCGGACGCCGGGCTGTCGGACGAGGAGACCGCGGCGATCAAGCAGGCGATGGCCTGACAGCCTAGCTGTCACGGCGGCCCGCGATGCTCCGGACATGGCCCCCACCGACACGACTCTCCCGGCGACGAGCGCGGCGCCCGCACCGACTCGGACCAACGACCTGATGCGCACGCGGACTCGGCGGCGGCGCGAACCGGACCCGCTCGACCAGCTACCGGCCTGGCGCGAGCTCGTGCCGGTGATGGATCCGGCGGTCACGGGCGGGGCCACGGCAGGGCTCGAGGCCCTGCTGGGCGGGCTGGACCCTGACCAGCTGCGCGCGGTCACGCACGGCGACGGACCGCTCCTCGTGGTCGCCGGGGCGGGGACCGGCAAGACCCAGGTCATCACTCGGCGGATCGCGTGGCTCATCGCCACGCATCGGGCCAAGCCGTCGGAGATCCTCGCCCTGACGTTCACCGACAAGGCCGCTGACGAGATGGCGGTCCGTGTCGATCAGCTCGTCCCGTACGGATACACGGACACCGCGATCTCGACGTTCCATGCGTTCGGCGACGGGCTGATCCGCGAGCACGCGCTCGAGCTCGGCCTGCCGACCGACCTGCGCGTCCTGACCCGCGCCGAGGTCGTCATCTTCCTGCGCGAGCACCTGTTCGAGTTCGAGCTCGATGCGTATCGGCCGCTCGGCGATCCCACCCGGTTCCTGGCGGCGCTGGCGACCCTGTTCAGCCGCTGCAAGGACGAGGACATCTCGCCGGCGGACTACGCCGCGCACGCCGACCGGGTGGCGGTCGAGGCGGCGGCACTCGCGGAGGCGGCGGGGGTGGACGACGCCCGGCGCGAGCGCGCTGCCAGCGCCGGCGAGGAAGCCCGGCGCCAGGCCGAGCTCGCGCGCGCCTATGCCACCTACCAGTCGTTGCTGGCAGCCAACGGTTGCATCGACTTCGGCGATCAGGTCGCGCTCGCGCTCCGCCTCGTGCGAACGTCCGCGGGCGCGCGCACCGCGATCGCAGGCCGGTTCCGGTACATCCTCGTCGATGAGTTCCAGGACACGAACCGCGCCCAGGCCGAGCTGGTCGCCGCGCTCGCCGAGCGTCACCGGAACGTGACCGTCGTGGGCGACGACGACCAGGCGATCTACGCGTTCCGGGGCGCCGCGATCGACAACATCCTGGACTTCCGTGAGCGCTATGTCGGGGCGCGGACCGTGGTCCTGCGGCGCAACTACCGGTCGCTCGCGCCTGTCCTGGACGCCGCGTACCGGCTGATCCGGTTCAACGATCCGGACCGGCTCGAGGTGCGGACCGGGATCCTCAAGCGACTCCGCGCGCAGCGGTCGGCCGCCGCCCCGCCGCCGGTCCGCCTCGAGGTCTTCGCCACAGGCTCCGAGGAGGCGGACTGGATCGCGGCCGAGATCGGCCGGCGCATCGAGGCCGGTGCCGCGCCCCGCGACCACGCGGTCCTCGTCCGGGCCAACGGCCATGCCGACCCGATCCTGCGCGCGCTCAACATGGCCGGCATCCCGTGGCGGTTCTCCGGGACGTCGGGGCTCTACGCCCGCCCCGAGGTCAGGCTGCTGCTGGCGTTCCTGCGCGTCGTCGCCGACCTCGGCTCGAGCGTGGACCTGTACGCGCTCGCGGCATCCGACGTGTACGAGCCTTGGCGGCGAAGACCTGACCGCGATCGTCAACATGGCTCGCCGCCGGAACCGCTCGGTCTGGGCGGTGCTCGAGGAGCTCGATCGCCAGCCGGGCATCCTGCGCGTCACTCCCGAGACACGCGCGACGGTCGGACGGCTCGTCGCCGACCTGCGCGGGTATGCGGAGGCCGCGCACGAGCTCCCGGCCGGTGAGCTGCTCTACCGCTTCCTCAAGTCGAGCGGCTTGCTCGCCCGGCTCGTCGCGACCGACACGCCGGCAGCCGAGGAGCAGCTCCAGAACGTCGCTCGGTTCTTCGAGATCGTCCGGGCGCGTGCCGCGCTGCTCGTCGACGACCGGGCGATCTTCGTCGCGCCGTACCTCGCGACGCTCATCGATGCGGGTGACGATCCCGCCACCGCCGAGCTCGATCCCGATGCCGACGCGGTCGCGGTCCTGACCATCCACAAGGCGAAGGGCCTCGAGTTCCCGGTCGTGTTCCTGCCGGGCATGGTGGCCGGCCGCTTCCCGTCGGGTGGCCGGGCCGACCCGCTGGCGCTGCCGGCCGGCCTGGGCCGTGGCATGCCGCCCACGGCCGAGATGTCGCTCGCCGAGGAACGCCGCCTGGGCTATGTCGCGATGACGCGCGCGCGCGACGAGCTGGTGCTGAGCCACGCGGCCGACTACGGCGGGTCACGCGCGCGACGCGTGTCGCCATTCGTGCTCGAGGCACTCGACCTGCCGGCCGCCGCGGGAGTGCCTGGAGCCGGAGCGCGGGTCAGCACGCCGGCGGAGCGGCTGGCAGGCTTCGCTGCCTCGGCCATGTCATCGCCGGCCGCGCCCGACGGTCCGATCACCGAGCCGCTGTCGCTGAGCTTCTACCAGGTCGACGACTACCTGACCTGCCCGCTCAAGTACAAGTACGCCCACGTCCTGCGCGTCCCGCTGGCGCCGCATCACGCGATCGTCTACGGGGCGGCGCTCCACAAGGCCGTCCAGATGTTCCATCACCGGCACGCCAAGGGCCACGTGATGAGCGAGGCCGAGCTCGACGAGGTGTTCGACTCGGCGTGGTCCAGCGAAGGGTTCATGAGCCGCGATCACGAGGAGGCCCGGCTGACGGCCGGTCGTGCCGCGCTTCGGCGCTTTCGTCTGCAGCAGCTCGAGCCCGACGCCGTGATCCCGACCTACGTCGAGCGCGAGTTCAGCTTCACCCTCGGCGGCGACCGCGTCCGCGGCCGCTGGGACCGCGTCGATGTCGTCCCGGTGGAGGAGGGGAGCGCGGCGTCAGCAGCGAGTGCGGCCCCGACGGCCGACGTCGTCTCACCGACCCTCGACATCCTGGGTCCCGAGCGGGTGACGATCACCGACTACAAGTCGTCCGACGTCCGCGATCCCGCCAAGGCTCGCCAGCGCGCCCGCGAGTCGCTCCAGCTCCAGATCTACGCGATGGGCTACGAGGCGATGACCGGCCGGCTGCCCGACGAGCTGGCGCTCCACTTCCTCGAATCGGGGCTGGTCGGCAGGGTCGCGGTGGACCCGAAGCGGCTGGCCAAGGCACGGGAGCGGATCGCCGAGGCTGCGGCCGGGATGCGCGCCCGCGACTACGCGCCCAAGCCCGACTACCTCGCCTGCACCTGGTGCGCATTCCGCGAGATCTGCCCGTCGAGCGTCGCCCGCTGATAGGTCATCCTCCCGACTCGACTCGACGCTTCCCACCGTCCATCGTTCGGCCCCCTCCCGGGACGTCCGGGGACGTTCCTGGGGTTCGCATCGACGATGCAGCATCTCGCCCGGATGATCCGACCGTGGATCACGAGCGACGGGCCGGAGGGCCTAGACTCGATGATCATGGAAGCGCGCGACCGAACGACCAACCTCGGCTTCCTCGCCGCGGCGGCCGTCGTGTGGGTGCTGGTCGGGCTGGTCGTGACGACCCGGGATCCGGTCGTGGATCGCAGTGCCGGGTTCGTCGGAGCGTTCCTGATCGGCCTCGCGATCGCACTCACGCTCATCCCGCTCATCTGGCTGACGATCTACGGCCGTCACCGCCAGATCGCCTATCGCGGCGACTGGACTCGGGCGGTCCGGCGAGGCGTCTGGGTCGGGATCGTGGCGGCCGTGCTGGTCATCCTGCGGCTGCAGGGCCTCCTCGAGCTGCCGATCGCCCTGTTCATGATCGCCCTGGTCGTGGTGGCCGAAGCCACGCTGTCGGCGGAACGGTGACGCGCAGGGCGTCCGGCCCAGGGTAGCCCGGCGTTCGCCCACCTCACCCGACCTCGAGGAGAGCGGTCCCGGGCTGCTACCATCGGCCGTGGCGCGTCCTGCTGGACGACAGCTCGAACCGGCGGCGCCCCCCAGCGAGACGGAACGACGAACCCGCGGCGATCTGCCGCGACCGTCTGCGGAGGCACTGGTGGCTGACCACCCGCACGACCCCGACGCCCGGCACGAGTTCGCGCATCACGCCGGCTGGGACCAGGAGTTCACGACCTACACCGACTTCGACCTGCCGACCTACGTCGGGCCCGTCTCGTTCATGAAGCTGCCGTGGGTCACCGATCCGGACGAGCTGCGGCGCCGGGCCGTGGACGTCGCCATCGTCGGGGCGCCGTTCGATGACGCCGTCAGCCACCGGCCGGGCACGCGGTTCGGGCCACGCGCCATCCGCGAGGCGCAGTACACCTCGGGCGCCATCCATTCGCTCCAGCTCGACATCGACCCGTTCGAGGTCCTGACCGTGGTCGACGCCGGCGACGCGAACATCGTCCCGTCGAACATGGAGCGGGCCCACGCGATGATCTACCGCAAGGTCCGCGAGGTGGCCGCGACCGGCGCCATCCCGATCGTCCTCGGTGGCGACCACTCGATCACCTGGCCGTCGGCCACCGCGATCGCCGAGGTCCGCCGCCCGGGGAGCATCGGCATCGTCCATTTCGATGCCCACGCCGACACGGCCAACGACACGTTCGGCGTCCTCGCGAGCCACGGCACGCCGATGCGCCGCCTGATCGAATCGGGCGCGGTCAAGGGCCGCAACTTCGTCCAGGTCGGGCTGCGCGGCTACTGGCCGCCGCAGGCGACGTTCGACTGGATGAAGGAGCAGGGCCTGCGCTGGCACTTCATGCGCGAGATCGAGGAGCGCGGCGCCGAGGCGGTCGTCGCCGACGCGATCGCCGAGGCGCTCGACGGCCCGGACGCGATCTACCTGTCGCTCGACATCGACGTCATCGATCCCGGCATGGCGCCCGGCACCGGGACGCCCGAGCCCGGCGGGATGCTCACGCGCGAGGTCCTCCGCGCGATCCGCCAGATCGTGGGCGCGGTCGAGCTGGCCGGGATGGACATCGTCGAGGTCTCGCCGCCGTACGACCAGGCCGAGACGACCGCGATGGCCGCCAACCGCGCGGCACTCGAGGCGATCAGCGCGCTCGCCGTCCGCCGCCGCGCCGGACACGACGTTCGCTGGGCCGGCTGACGCCAGGATGCCATCGCTCGACCGACCCGACGCCGCGACCGCCGCTGCCCTCGCACGCCTGTACGACCTCGACCTCGCCGACGACCCCGGCGACCTCGACCTGTATCTCGCCCTCGCCGAGCGGATCGACGGGCCGATCCTCGAGCTCGCGGTCGGGACCGGCCGGCTGGCCATCCCGCTGGTCGAGGCCGGCCACCACGTCACCGGCGTCGACCTCGACCCGGCGATGCTCGATCGAGCACGCGCTCGCGTGCGCGGGACTGCCGGCGAGGACCGGCTGACGCTGGTCGAGGCGGACATCGTCGGGCTGCGCCTGCCCGGACGCGGGTCGGTTCGGGCTCGCGTTCATCGCCCTCAACTCGCTCCTCGTGCTGCCGACCCGCGCCGCGCAGCGGGCCGCGCTGCGCGCCATGGCCGACCACCTCGCCCCGGGCGGTCTGGCCGTCGTCGACGTGTGGCTGCCCGATGCCGACGACCTCGCCCGGTTCGACGGCCGGATCGTCCTCGAGTGGCCGCGCCTCGACCCCGCCAGCGGCACGATCGTCAGCAAGGCGGCCTCGGCCCAGCACGACACCGCGACCGCCAGCGTGACCCTCACCACGATCTTCGAGGAGGGCGGCCAGGGCGAGCCGGTCCGCCGCTGGATCCGGCGCGACCGCCTGCGCCTCGTCTCGGCCGACGAGCTGCGTGGCTACGCCGAGGACGCGGACCTCGTCGTCGAATCGATCGCCGGCGACTACGGCATGGGCCTGCTCGGGCCGGGCAGCGAGCGCGCGATCCTCCTCGCCGTCAAGCCCTGACCCGGCGCTCGCTCCGTCCGGGTCAGGGTCCGACCGGGACCTCCGGCCGGGTGACGCCGTCCGAGCCTCGTGGTATCGTCCGGCCGATGCCAGCGAGTGACCAGATTCGGCTCCTGATCGTCGAAGACGTCCCCCAGGTCGCCCAGTACATCCGCGGCCTGCTCAACGCGCAGTCGCGGGTCAAGCTCCTCGACGTCCTGACCGATGGAAGCCGCGTCATCCCGTCGATCAACGAGCTTCGCCCCGATGTCGTCCTCGTCGACGCGCTGCTCCAGGGCCGGATCAAGGGGCCGCAGCTCGTCCAGCTGATCCACCAGGCCGAGGTCGGCGTCCCGGTCATCGTCCTGACGGTCCCGCAGAACCCGATCGAGGTCGATCACGACGCGGGCATCCACGGCGTCCTGGCGATGCCGTTCTCCGGGTTCGACCTGATGACGCGGATCGCGGCGGCGCGCAAGGAGTTCGAGCAGACCCAGGCGTTCGCGTCGACGCGGGTCATCGGCGTCTTCGCGCCGAAGGGCGGGGTCGGCAAGACGACGATCGCCTTCAACCTGGCGGTCGCGCTCGGCCAGCTCGAGCAGAAGACCGTGCTGATCGACGGCAGCCTCCAGTTCGGCGACCTGCGCTCGCTGCTCAAGGTGCCGGTCGACGCCCCGTCGATCCTCGACCTGCCGACCGACCGGATCGCCGAATCCGACCTGAGCGACGTGCTCTGGCGCGACCCGTCCGGGATCGACATCCTGCTGGCGCCGCCGCGGATCGAGATGGCCGAGATGCTCACACCGCGCGACGTCGAGAAGGTCCTGTCGCTGCTGCGCCGGGTCTACGCCTCGATCGTCATCGACATGTCGAGCTATCTCAACGACATCAACCTGGCGTTCCTCGACGCGAGCGACGTCATCATCGAGATCGTCACCTACGACTCCACGACGATCCACAACACGGTCGCCATCGCCGACACGTTCCGGTCGATCGGCTACCCGGCGTCGAAGGTCCGCTACCTCGTCAACCGGGCGGATTCGCCGGGCGGCATCGATCCGGTCGACCTCGAACGCGCGATCGGGCGCGTCCCCGAGCACCGCGTCGTGTCCGACGGGATGCTCGTGATCCAGGCGAACAACGAGGGCGTCCCGTTCGTGCTGGCCAACCCGGACGCGGCCATCAGCCTTGACCTGATGCGCGTCGCCGGCGAGATCCTCAACTCGGGCCGGGTCGCCGCCACCGCCGGGCGGTCCTGAGGTCGCGATGTCCGGATCGGCGTCCGATCGGGGTCTTCGACTCCGGGGTCGGCGGCCTGACGGTCCTGCGCGAGATCGTCCGCCGCACGCCCGCCGAATCGACGATCTACCTCGGCGACAACGCCCGAGCACCGTACGGCGTCCGCGTCCGACGCGGAGGTCCTGGCCTTCTCGCAGGAGTGCCTCGACCGGCTTGCCGAGCAGGACGTCAAGGCCATCGTCGTCGCCTGCAACACCTCGACCGCGGTCGCGCTCGGTGCGCTCCGGCGTCGCTACGACCTGCCGATCCTCGGCGTCATCCGGCCGGGCGCGTCGGCGGCGGCGCTGGCCACCCGCAACCGGCGGGTCGGCGTCATCGCCACGCCGGCGACGATCCGCTCGCACGCCTACTTCGGGGCGATCAAGGACGAGAACCCCGCGGTCGAGGTGTACGAGCACGCGACGCCGACGCTGGTGCCGCTGGTCGAGGCCGGCGAGCTGGCCGGGCCGGTCGCCGAGGCGGCGGTCGCCGAGGCGCTGGCGCCGCTGCTCGGCGAGCGCGACGCGGCCGCCGAGTCGATCTTCCCGAGGCCGCCCGGCGCGGCGATCGACACGCTCCTGCTCGGCTGCACGCATTACCCGCTGCTACGCGACATCATCGCGGCGCTGGCCGGCGACCACGTCGCGATCGTCGATTCGGCGACGGCGACGGCGTCCGCGCTGGCGGAGCTGCTGCAGATCAACGGGCTCGACGCCGATGGAGCCGATCGGGGGAACGGGCGCGATGGCCCGGATGGACGGGCCGTGGCGTCGGCGACGCACCGCCAGCTGACGACCGGCGATCCCGGATCCTTCGCAGCTCTGGCCGGGCGCCTGTTCCGCGACGGCTTCACGGACGTCGAGCACGTCGAGCTCGCGCTGGCTGCCCGATGACCGAGCGCTCGAACCGCCCGCCGAACCGCCCGTCGTGGCGCGACGACCGGCTCTGGCAGGCGGGCTTCCTGATCGGCTCGGCGCTCGGCGCGGCGGCGACCGTGGCCGGCCGGCACGCCGAGAAGGCCGCCCGTCGCGGGCTCGTCGACTGGCCCGAGGTCGAGCGGATCGCCATCGGCCGGCTGCGGCGCGCACCCGGCACGCTCGATCCGGCCGAGCTGCGGGCCGCGGAGCCGGCCTACGCCGAGGCGATGGCCAAGATCGTCCCGGCGCTCGGAGCCGCGCTCGGCGCCGAGCTGCCCGGCGTCGTCGAGCGGTCCGGCGTCGTCGATCGGGCCGGCTGGGTCCACGCCAACACGGGCTCGTTCGCGTCGCTGATGAGCAAGATCGAGACGGATCTGCTCGACCAGGTCATGCCGCCCGGCGGCGGGCTGGCCAAGGCCACCATGGCCCTCGCCAATCGCTGGGTCACGACGCGCCAGCTCGGCTTCCTGCTCGGCTTCATGGGCTCGCGGGTCCTCGGCCAGTACGACCTCGCGCTGCTGACGGCCGAGGCGGCGCCCGGGCGGCTCCTGTTCGTCGAGGAGAACATCCGGACCACCGCGCGCGCCCTCGGCGTGCCGATCGGCCCGTTCCGGACCTGGATCGCCCTCCACGAGACGACCCACGCCTTCGAGTTCGAGGCACATCCGTGGCTGCGGCCGTACCTCGCCGAACGTCTCGAGCGCCAGCTGAGCCTTGTTCGGGCGCGACGCGCGCGGGCTCGGCCGCGAGGCGCTCCGCGGCCTCGGCCGGTCGCTCCGCGGCGAGGCCGGCGGCGAGCACTGGATGGAGCGGCTCATGGGACCCGAGCAGACGGCGCCTGTTCCGCGAGACCCAGGCGGTGATGAGCCTGCTCGAGGGCTTCAGCGACTACGTCATGGACGAGGTCGGGAAGGACCTCGTGCCGGGCGTCGCGCAGATCAGCGAGCGGTTCCACGATCGCCGGACCAAGCGCACGCCGTTCGAGCGCTCGATGCTCCGGCTGACCGGCATGGACCTCAAGATGGAGCAGTACAAGAAGGGCGAGCAGTTCGTCGCGGGCGATCGCCGACCGGCGCGGCAGCACCGCGCTGACCCGGCTGTGGGATGGCCCCGAGACGCTGCCGCGCGACGGCGAGATCGAGGCGCCCGAGCGCTGGATCGCGCGGGTCCTCGACGGATCCGGGGGATGACCGCGGAGACTGTCCGCCGGGCCGGGCCCGGCTCCGGGCGGGCCGGCGCGCCGTCGGCGATCGCGCTCAGCCCGATCCTCTCCGCGCGCTACCGGCGCGCGACCTCGAGCGCATCCGCGCGGCCGCGCCGGGCGCCCGCCTCGTCATGGTCTCGGTCGAGGGCCTCGCCGACGGCCCGCTCGACGACGTCGAGGTCCTGCTGCGCGGCTGGCTCAGCTCCGACGCGTTCGACCGCATGCTCGCCCGGGCGCCGCGGCTCAGCTGGGTCCACTCGGCGACGTCGGGCGTGGAGCGGGCGCTGACGCCCGCGGCCCTCGAGCGCGGCCTCGTCGTCACCAACGCCCGCGGCGTGTTCACCCGGCCGATCGCCGAGTACGTCCTGATGATGATCCTGGCCGTCAGCCGCCGGCTGCCGCAGCTCCTCGAGCTCCAGCGCGAGCGGACGTGGCAGCCGCTCGAGGGCGCCGAGCTGCGCGACGTGACCGTCGGGATCGTCGGCCTCGGGTCGATCGGCCGGGCGGTCGGCGCGCTGGCGACCGCGTTCGGCTGCCGCGTGGTCGCCGTCCGCCGCCGCGCCGAGGCGGACGCGGCAGCGGGCGCGCCCGCCGAGGACGCCGGCGTCGCTCGGCGCGCTGACGCTCGACCGGGTGGGTCGGTCCGGACGACGCTCCCCGAGCTCCTCGGCCGAGTCGGACTTCGTCGTCCTCGCGGCGCCGCTGACGCCCGAGACCGAGGACCTGATCGACGCCGCGACGCTGTCGCTGGATGAAGCCCGGCGCGTGGCTGATCAACGTCGCCCGCGGCCGGCTCATCGACGAGCGCGCGCTCCTGCGGGCGCTGCGCGACGGGACCGATCGGCGGCGCGGTGCTCGACACGTTCCGCGACGAGCCGCTGCCGCCGACGTCGCCGTTCTACGACCTGCCGAACGTCATCGTCACGCCGCACACGGCGTGGTCGAGCGGCCGCGTCCTCGATCGCAGCGTCGAGCTGTTCTGCGACAACCTGCGCCGGTTCGCGACCGGCGAGCCGCTGCTCAACGTGGTCGACCCGAGCGCCGGCTACTGATCTCTGCCACGATCGCGACATGCAGATCGCCATCGTCGGGCTTGCCGGCTCGGGCAAGACCACCGTCTTCAACACCCTGACCCGCGGTCACGCCGAGACCGGCGGGTTCGGCGGCGTGCACGCTCAACGTCGGCGTCGTCAAGGTGCCCGACCCGCGGCTCGACACGCCTCGCCGACGATCTTCAAGCCGAAGAAGATCGTCCAGGCCGACGTCACCTACGTCGACCTGCCCGCGCCGCCGCGCCTCGTCCGAGGGCCACGTCGGCACCGAGGAGCTGCCGGCCGAGCACCTCGCCCGGCTGCGCGATTCGGATGCGCTGCTCCACGTCGTGCGGGCGTTCGAGGACCCGGCCAACCCGCATCCCGACGGGAGCGTGGATCCCGTGCCGCGACATCGAGCGCCTCGACCTCGAGTTCCTGCTGGCCGACCTGGCGATGACCGAGCGCCGGCTCGAGCGGCTCAAGACCAGCGCGCGCCACGGGACACCGGCCGAGCGCGAGGCGAACGAGCGCGAGGAGGTCGTCCTGCGCCGCATCCATGGCCGGGCTCGAGGCCGGCAAGCCGATCCGCGACCTCGGTCTCGACGCCGACGACGAGAAGGCGATCCGCGGCTTCCGGTTCCTGACCCAGAAGCCGGTCCTCGTGCTGCTCAACGTCGGCGAGGCCGACATCGCCGCGCGCGCCGGCGCTCGTGGACCGGGTCGCCGCCGCGTACGCGCACGAGCACGCGCTCGTCGAGGCGCTGTCGGCCAGGATCGAGATGGAGCTCGGCGAGCTCGAGCCCGACGAGGCGGCCGTGTTCATGGAGGAGCTCGGGATCGCCGAGTCCGGCCTCGACCGGGTGATCGCCCTGTCGTACCGGCTGCTCGGCCTGTGTCGTTCCTGACCGCCGGCCCCGACGAGGTCCGCGCCTGGCCGATCCCCGACGGCTCGACCGCGGTCGACGCGGCCGGCGCGATCCACACCGACCTGGCCCGCGGCTTCATCCGCGCCGAGACGGTCGCCTACGAGGACCTCCTCGACGCTCGGCTCGATGGCCGAGGCGCGCAAGGCCGGCCGCCTGCGCTCGGAGGGCAAGACCTACCGCGTCCGCGACGGCGACGTGCTGGAGATCCTCTTCTCCAAGTGATCAGTTCAGGCGGCTTCTCGGGTCGAACTCGGCGATGACGGTGTTGAACGCCTTGCCTTCGTCGAGGTCCTGCTCGGGGTCGATGTCATCATCGTCCTCGTCCTCGGCGGCGTCCGCCAGCTCGACCTCGGTCGGACGAGGAAGTTCTCGGCGTCGTCGGTCGAGACGTTGACGGAGGCGACGAGGCGGTCGTCGCTGACGTAGACGAAGCCGTGGTCGCGCTCGAGCTCGACGGCGATCGCCTCGCTGAGCGTATCGTGGACGAACGAGTCCTGGATCCGCCGGCGGATGGTCTGGACGAGCTCGAAGAACTCGTCCGGCTCCCATTCGGACTCGCTGACGACGAGGACGTCGGTGAAGACGTCGTTGTCGCCCTCGTGCAGTTCGTAGAAGAACACGTCGACTCCATGATGCGGCTGGATCGGGCCGCCAAGTATACGACCGGGTCCGTGTCCGACCCGCTGCGAGGAGGGCGATGACCGGGCGCCGGATCGAGGTCCTGCACGTCGGCTCGGCCAGCCGTGACCTGACGCCCGACGATCCGCGCGGCTGGCGGCTGGGCGGCGGCGTGACGTACGCGGCGCTCACGACGGCCCGGCTCGGGCTGCGGACCGCGGCGTACATCGGGGTCGACGACGCCGTCCGCCGGCGCACACGAGCTCGCACTTCTGGAGGACGCCGGGGTCGACATCATGCTGGCGCGCCTTCCCGAGGCACCCGTCTTCGACAACCAGGAGACGCCCGGCGGCCGGATCCAGGTCTGCCACGCGGTCGGGGTGCCGCTGGCCGTGCCGGCCCTGCCGAGCTCGTGGGCGGCAGCGCGCGCCTGGTCGCTCGTCCCGGTCGCGGGCGAGGTCGGCGATGCGTGGGCAGCGGAGATCCCGGACGGCGCGGTCGTGGCAGTCGGCTGGCAGGGCTTCCTGCGCGATCTGGCAGCCGGCCGGGAGGTCGGGCGCCGACCCCCAGGTTCGTCGGCGGTCGTCGGTCGCGGCGACCTGGTCGGTGTCAGCCATCACGACCTCGATCCCGCGACCGCCGCTCGCGTCGCTGGTCACCTTCCTTCGCCCGGGCGCAGACCTGCTGGTCACGCAGGGCAGTCGCGGCGGGCTGCTGGTCATCGCCGGACGGGATGGACCGCCCGAGACGCTGCGCTACCTGCCGACCGCCACCGACCGGGAGATCGACCCGACCGGCGCCGGCGACACGTTCCTCGCCGCCTTGCTGGCGTCGACGCTGAGGCCGGCGATCGTCGGGCGGACGCGCGCGCGCCGTCGTCCGGACCTGCGGTTCGCGGCTGCGGCCGGCTCGCTCGCGGTCGAGGGCCCCGGGCTGGCAGGGGTCCCGGACCGCGCGGCCGTGCTCGTCCGACGTGCGCGCGAACGGGTCCGCCGCGCGGTCATCCCGAGTGCGGCATCACAGGTCGGGACGGGCGGCCTGGACTTCGACTGACGCGAGCGGCTGCGGTCCGCGCGGTCCGCCCGCGCCCGACAGGCCGCTGCTCGGCAAGACGGTGCCGGAGGCGCACGACGCGGCGGTGCAGGTCCGCCTCGAGCGCGGGCTCAGGCCGGCCGAGCCGGCGGCGGCGCTCGATGGTGTCGAGCCCGTGGAGTGCGGCGACCAGCGAACCGGGCCGGTCCCGCAGTCGATGCTCGCGCAGCTTCGAGACCTCGATCGCGGCGATGACCGCGGTCCGTCCCGGGCCGCCCATCAACAGCGACCACGCATCGGCGGCGTCGCGGTGCCGTCCGACCCGCCGCAGCAGATGGGCGCGCTCGATCTGGATCCGCTCCGTCGTCCAGGGTGCGTCGAACTGGGCCGTCCGTGGCGGGCCGAGCTCGACCGGACGGCTCGGTCGTCCGCCGAAGTCCGCCGGCCGGCGTGGCGACCACCATGGTTCCTCCGGCTTCGGCCCGGTCGCTGGCGCTGGCCGTGACCAGTCGGAACGTTCGGTGCGGACGGGCGCCGGAGGCACTGGCGCGACCGGCCGGTCGACCGCGGCGTCGAGGCAATCGAGCGCCTCGCGCAGTCGTCGTTCGCGCGCGAACGCGCGGCCCAGACCGGCGAGGTCGCCGGGCGGCGCCTCGGCTCGGACACAGGGGTCGCCGAGCCGGGTCTCGAGATACGCCATCAGCCGCCCGAGCGATCGCACGTCCTGGTCGTTGTGGCGGACGACCTCGGCCAGCTCGGTCGCCGGGGCGCCGGCCAGGAAGCGCAGGTAGCGGCCCGGGATCTCCGAGCCGTCGACGTCGCCGACACGGTGGAGACCGAGCAGCTCGGCCTCCGCGGTCCGCAATCGGGCGTCGGCCATCCGGTGCCGGAACAGGCGCCGCACGATCGGCAGGAGGTCGAGGTGACCGGCGTGCGCGGGCGCGGCACGGCGGGCCATCCGGAACCGGGTCGTCAGCAGCGGCCAGTCGAAGCCACGCCCGTTGTACGTCACCAGCCAGGCAGCGCGGGGGATAGCCGCCTCGAGCGCGCTCAGGAGCGCCCGTTCCTCGGCGTGGTCCGGGAGCAGAAGCTGGACCTGGCGGAACGAGTCGGCTTCCCACCAGCCGAGACCGATCAGGAACGCCATCGTCCCGGCTGCGGTGGCGAGCCCGGTCGTCTCGGTGTCGAGGCAGACCAGCGGGGTGTCGGGCGGCGGCTGGCCGGGAAGAAGCGCGAGTCGCGCCCGGTCGACGGGCAGCGGCCGGCTCGGCGTCTCGCGCCGGACGATCACGCCCTCCGAGCCGCGGACGACCTCTCCGTCGACCGCCTCGGCCAGCCTCGTCGCGAGATCGTCGACGCCGACCCGCGCCATGCTCGCGGGCGGCGGCCTGGTCGCGGCCCGGTAGCGCTC
Organism: uncultured Chloroflexia bacterium; assembly: GCA_963813225.1. Lineage (GTDB taxonomy): Bacteria > Chloroflexota > Limnocylindria > Limnocylindrales > CSP1-4 > SPCO01. The sequence goes on from CAWEYB010000001.1 coordinate 1,791,023, forward strand.
GAGGCGACGGCTGAGGGTCGTCGAGCCGTCGATCACAGCGTCGGCAGCGCGGTCGCGGCGCCCACCGTCGCGCCGAGCTCGGCGAGCAGCCGGAGTGCCAGCGCGCGGGCGTCGATGTCGGGCTCGAGACGCGGCCCGGTGCAGGCCGGACAGCCCATGTCGCAGTCGCAGGCGGCGATGAGACCGGCCGCGGCCGACAGGAGCTCGTCGTGACGGTCCCACAGCCGCTCGGATAGCCCGACCCCGCCCGGGACCGCCTCGTACAGGTAGATCGTCGGCTCCTCGGAGTGCGGCGAGCGGACCTGCGTCACCAGGCCGAGGTCGCGCGGGTCGACCATCAGCTGGATCGCGGCCACCGTCTGGATCGCGCGCCCGGCGCCGAGCAGCGCGATGTCGAGCTCGTCGCGGCGCCAGTGCGGGCGGGCAGCCTCGGCCGTCAGCCAGTAGGCGGTCGTCTGGAGCTCGAGCTCGGGCAGGTCGATCGGGCCCCAGCCGACGTTCTCGTCGGTCAGGAACTTGAGCTTCTTGAACAGGGTGACGAGGCTCGCGACCATGACCTCGCCGTGGATCCGCCGGCCGCCGACGGCCGGTGCCTCGGCGAAGATCTCGAGCGGCTTGAGCGTCACCGCACGGTTGGCGTACGTGTAGTGGTCGACGTCGATGCGGTGGACGTAGGCCTTGCGCTCGTGCCATTCGAGCCTGTCCACGTAGTACTGGACCGATTCGTGGATGTAGATCGCGCGCTCGTGGACGAGCACCTGGGCGCTGAACAGGTCGACCTCGCCGAGGACCCGCGGACGGTCGGGGGTCGTGTCGATGATCACGACGTTCTCCGGGGCCGCGGTCCGGAGCGAGATCTCCGAGGCCGGGAAGTTCTCGCTCGACCAGTACCAGCGCCCATCGCCGGCCTGGCGGACGTGGCCGTCCTCGGCGAGGAACGCGAGCAGGTCGTCGGCCGGGGCAGGGCCGAACAGCTCGCCCGGCTCGAACGGCAGCTCGAACGTCGCGGCGCGCAGGTGGGCGAGCAGGACGTGCAGGTTGTCCGGATCGAGGCGGGCCTCCTCGGGCGTGCCCTCGAGCAGGAACTCCGGGTGGTGGATGACGTACTGGTCGACCGGGGCGCCCGACGCGACGAGGATCGCGACGCTCGTCCCGTGCCGGCGACCCGCCCGGCCGAACTGCTGCCACGTCCCGGCGACCGAGCCCGGATAGCCCGCCAGGATCGACACGTCGAGCCGGCCGATGTCCACGCCGAGCTCGAGCGCGTTGGTCGCGACCACGCCGAGGATCTCGCCGTCGCGCAGCCCGCGTTCGATCGCCCGGCGCTCGGTCGGCAGGTAGCCACCGCGGTAGCCGCGAACGCGGCTGCGCGGCCCGTAGCTCTCGCGCAGCGACTCGCGCAGCCCGGTCAGCAGGATCTCGACGGCCACCCGCGACCGGCCGAACACGATCGTCTGACGCCCGGCCCGCAGGAACGGCAGCGCCCAGCGCTGGGCGAGGGTCAGCGCCGAGCTCCGGGCGCCGCTCTCCGGGTGGAGGATCGGCGGATCGACGAGGACGACGTGGCGCTCGCCGGCCGGCGCGCCGTTCCGGTCGACCAGCCGCACCGGTCGGCCGATGAGCATCTCTGCCAGCTCGGCCGGGTTCCCGATCGTCGCCGAGCAGCAGACGATGACCGGATGGCTGCCGTAGTGGGCGCAGATGCGCAGGAGCCGACGAAGGACGTTGGCGACGTGGCTGCCGAAGACGCCGCGGTAGGTGTGGAGCTCGTCGACCACGATGTAGCGGAGCTGCTCGAACAGCTGGAACCACTTGGTGTGATGCGGCAGGATCGCCGAGTGGAGCATGTCCGGGTTGGTGACCACGACCTGCCCGGCTGCCCGGATCGCCGACCGGATCGGCGCCGGCGTGTCGCCGTCATAGGTCGACGTCGAGATCGTCAGCCCGGCCGCCGCCGTCAGCTCGCCGAACTCGGTGACCTGGTCCTGGCCGAGCGCCTTGGTCGGGAACAGCAGCAGCGCCCGCGACGCCGGATCGTCGGCGATCGCCTGCATGATCGGCAGCGCGTAGCACAGGGTCTTGCCCGACGCGGTCGGGGTGACGACCACGACGTCCCGCCCGGCGTGGATCTGCCTCGATCGCCTCGGCCTGGTGGGTGTACGGCCGGAGGATCCCGCGCGCCGCGAGTCCGGCGACGATCCGGCCATCGAGCCAGTCGGGGAAGTCGGCGTGCTCTGCGTCGCGCGCCGGGAGCAGCGCGTGGTGGATCACGCCGCGGGCGAGCGACGGTTCGGCCAGCAGGCGACGCGAGGACGGCTCCGGGTTCGGCGGGGGCGTAGGTGCGCATCGTCGATGCCTCGAGAACGAACGGATGTTCGAAACTGCGCGAGTCTAGCAGACGCTCCGCCACGGGCGTGACAGGTTGGCTGTCACACGCCCGCGAGGTTGACACCGCCGCGGAGCGTAGCTACGCTCGCGCGGATGGTTCGCCGGCCCTCCCCGACGCCGACCGATGACGCCCCAGACGAGACGGGATCGACCCCTCCCGCGGACGGGCATGCGCGCGCATCCGGCGAGCCGGACCTCGCCACGCTCCCGATCGTCGGACTCACCCGCCGGCGGATGGCGACCCTGCTCGGCGTGGCGCTCATCGCCTGGGTCGTCATCCTCTTCGCACGCCAGGTGACAGACGCCGCCGCGGCGACCGGCCGGGCCGAGGCGATGGCCGCCGCCAACCAGGCACGGCAGGCGGATGTGGCCGGACTCGAGCACGAGCTCGAGGTCATCCAGGAGCCCGCGTTCATCGCCCAGCAGGCGCGCGGCTACGGCCTCGGTGGTCCGCGCGAGATCCCGTTCTCGCTGGGGCCCGGCGCCTCGCCGCTGCCGTCGGACGCACCCGGCTCCGCCGCGGTGCGGCTCGGTGCCCCGACCTCGGTCAGCCCGCTGGAGCGGTGGCTGACCCTGCTGTTCGGCCCAGGCGACTGAGCGTCCCTCAGGCCGCCGGCACGGCTCCGTTCGCGTCGGTCGGCAGGACCATGAGGTAACCCGGCGGGACTCCCAGGTCGACGCGGCCACGGTCGCGGACGACGAACTGTCTGGCGAGCGTGGCCGGCGAGAGCAGGCTGTTCGGCTTCGGTGACCGACCCCACACCGAGCTGCCTCGCGGATAGAGTGGATCCAGGACCCGGACGCCGGTGACCGTCGCCTGCGGGTCGCTCGCCGGATCGCCGGTCGAATTCGAAGCCGCTCATCACCCAGGCGTGCCGACCGCGCCACATCACGAGCCCGACCGGTCGGTTCGTCCGTCGCATGGCGGTCGCCGCGACCCGCAGCGCATCGTCGAGGTCGGGGATCGAGACGAGGACGTACGGCCCGACCCCGAGATCGTTGAGAGCCGCCGTCCAGCCTCGCGGGTTCGCACCGCCGAACGGGCTGTCCGATCGGTCGCGGGCCATCTCCCAGAGCTGCTGCTGCGAGGCGCGTGACGTGCGCGTCCGGTCGGTCGCCATGTTGAGGGTCATCTGCAGGCTGGCCCCGACGCACCACTCGAGGGTGTACTGGGAGACGTAATCGCCCGCGTGATAGAGGCTCATCGCGAATGGGTCACGCCGGCGCGCGGGCGCCGGGGTCGTCGGTGGCGACGCGGTCGTGGCCGGCGCCCGTGCGGCTGTCGGAGTCGGAGCGGGGACCGGGACGGCTTCGGTGACGCGTGGCCCGGCCGTGGTGGCGGCGATGGGAGCGGGGCGGGATGGAGCGACCGAACCGATGGCCGCCGGCGCCGCCGCATCACAGCCGACCGTGACCAGGAGCGCCATGGCGACGACCGCCCAGATCGGCGAACGAGCGGCAGAGATGTGGGCGTGTCTGGTCATGTCGTCGGGCGCAGGTCTCCGGGGCACACGCTACACGCCATCGGCTTCGGACGCCGACAGGGGCCGGGCATGGCAGCGGGGCCGGCGTGTCCGCCGGCCCCGCTGCTTTCTACCGGAGACGTTGTCTCAGGGGTTGGTTGCCGTGATGGTGCCGAAGGCGCCGCCGTTCTCGTCGTCGGGGCCGGCGGTGTAGTACAGGGCGTTGGCCTGGCCGTCGTTGGCGACGTTCACGCCGCCACCGAACGCGATCGCCCAGAGGCCGTCGATGGAGATCGGCTTCTGGTTCGAGCCCTTGAGGGTGCCGTCCGGATGCCAGTGCTTGCCGTCCCAGCGGAAGGCATGCAGCTTCCCGTTGCCGAAGTTGCCGACGATCAGGTCGCCGCTGAATGTGCCGAAGTCGTCCGGTGCCCAGGCCAGGCCCCACGGGGCGTTGAGCTGGCCGTGGGTGGCGACCCGGCCGAGGAATGTCCCGTCGGTCGCGAACGAGTCGACGACACCGCGACCCTGACCGGCCCGCTCGTCGTCACTGCCCTTCTGGGTCTTGGCGTAGGTCACGAACAACGTGCCGTTGAGGTTTGCGATCCCGAACGGGGCGTAGCCCTTGGGGAGCTTCGGATCGTTGAATGCGCCGGTCCATGTCTGCGTCGCAAACGTGCCGTCGAAGACGTCGATCCGGCCGTTGTGGAAGTCGGTCGCATAGAGGTACTGCTGGGCGCCATCGCCGACGTCCGCGGTCCCGATCGCGAGGCCCTTGTACACGGCGTCACCGGCGTGGTCGTCGTTGCCGATCTCGGCAGTGCCGGTCAGCCCGAAGGCGCCGCGCCAGCCGAAGATGATCCCCGACTCGCCGTCGAACAGGAAGTTGTCACCGTGGAAGTCCGTGGCGACGCCGTTGAATGCCGCGCCTGTCGGTGCGCCCTCGGGGAGGCCGACCCGGGCCGGGACGCCCGGCGAGACGGCGACCTTCGAGCCGTCGCCGCGATACAGGGTGGTCGAATCGGTGCCGTTGTTGGCGACCCACCAGGGCGAGGTCGGGGAGCGGGTCAGTCCCCAGGCGTTCACGAGGTCAGGGTCGCTCGCCGGACCGCTGACGAGCTGGGTCACGACATAGGAGTGGTCCGGTTTCGATCCGTGCGGACCACCAGCGGCGACCGGAACGGCCGCGGCGAGGAGGAGACCGATCGCGGCCCCCGACACGATCAACCGACGGAAGAGCATGGGGCACCTCTTCTCTCCGTGGTGCGACCCTGGTCCGGAGGATTCGGACTAGTGGCACCGGTACGGTCCGATACGCGTCTGCGATCCCGCCGGTTTTGACGCGGTATCCCTTTCCGGCCCTCTTAGTTGAAGTCGTCGTTGATGAAAGTGACGCCGGCCGGAGCCGCACCCAGCGAGGAATAGAAGCCGCCGGAGTTCGTCGAGGTCATGTCCTGGAAGACGATGTTCGAGGCCGGCGTCGATTCGAAGCGGACGGCCAGTCCGCCCGCATCGGTGATGGTCGCGCCGTCGAACAGCCAGTCGTGGATGGGTGGATACCAGAGCAGGACGGCCTGCTGGCTCGCGATCGTCTTGTTGCCGGTGAACGTGAGCCGCCGGACCGTGACCCCGTGGGCCGCGACGTTGGGGGCATCGCTTGGGTAGCCATGATCCATCTGGATCGCCGTCGCGAGTCCCATCGGATCGGTGGCGTTGACCGTGAGGTCCTCGAGCAGGATGTCGTGCCATCCATCGAGGGCATACGAGAAGTAGACGGCGTGGTCGGTCGCGCCCGGGTTGACCCGATGGCACGAGGCATCGATCGTGATGTGCTCGAGGGTGATGTCGAACGGCGCTGCCATGCCGGCGTAGCCGCCGAAGACGACGACGCCGGTCGAGCTCGTCGTCCCATCGGCGAAGTGGAAGCCATCCCAGGTCTGGTCGTGGGCACCGCCGTTGAAGCTGATGCCACCGAGGGAGCCGCCGCCGCCGTCGAAGGTGACGCCACCGATGGTCTGGGCACGGACGGTGACAGGACGCGTGCGCCTTGCATATGCACTGCCGATCCAGAGTGAGTCGGCCGCCTGGTTGACGGAGTCGCTGATGTGGTACGTGCCGTCGGCAACCACGATGTCGTCGACGCTGTCGTCGGCCAGCGCAGCCTTGAGGCCGACGACGCTCGCGACGAGAACCGACTTCAGGCCGGGTACGGGAGTCCGCGTCGGTCGACCTTCGTCCGACTGACTCGTCGGCGGATGCTGGATCGCACGATCCGCCAGGGCGACCACGCCCAGTGCGAGTGCGACGCCGATGATCAGCGCAATCCAGGTGAACGCGCGCGTCGACCGAAACATCCAGGTCCCCGTGTGACGATGCCGGAGTCGTGCAGTCTAGGAGCCATCGACCGTGGCTCGAACCCGGTCGTCATCCCTCGTGCGTTAGAATCGGCTCATGGCGGAGTAGCTCAGTGGTAGAGCAGGGGACTCATAAGCCCTTGGTCGGTGGTTCAAATCCGCCCTCCGCTACCACCCTCGATCACCTCACCGCGGCCCTGCCGACCCGGCAGGGCCGTGTCGAATCCTTCACCTGGCGGCGCGCAACCATCCGCGCGTGCCCCGCGTCCGTACAGCTGTAACGAGACCCAGGACCTCCGTCACGGGGTGCTCACGGGACTCGACGCTATACTCGCCGCACTGGCGACGCACGGTCGTCGCCTGCTCGACCCCGGAGGCTCCTCTTGAATCCCAAGTTCTTCCGCAACGGCATCGTGATGCTGGTGCTCGTGGTGGGCACCGCTGCGCTGTTGTTCACCTGGATGCAGGGCACGACCCAGAGCACCCAGGTGGGCTACTCACAGTTCCTGACGGACGTTCAGGCCAACAACGTCCAGCAGGTCGTCCAGCAGGGCGACACGTTGACCGTGAAGCCCAAGGGCCAGCCGTCGGTCTACACCGTCACCGTCCCCAGTGTCCTGACCCAGGTCTTCCCGGACATGCTTGCCGCGGCCAAGACGTCGGGCGTGACCCTCAGCAACGATATCTACAAGGCGGAACCGGCGCCCGACACGTCGTGGCTCGGCCTCGTGCTCACCGCGGTCCTGCCGCTGGTCGTGATCGGCGGGTTCATCTTCTTCATGATGCGACAGGCCCAGGGCACCAATAACCAGGCCCTCAGCTTCGGCAAGAGCCGGGCGCGGATGTTCCTCGGCAACAAGACGGTCGTCACGTTCGACGACGTGGCCGGCGTCGACGAGGCCAAGACGGAGCTCCAGGAAGTCGTCGAGTTCCTCAAGTATCCCGAGAAGTTCAACTCGCTCGGCGCGCGCATCCCGCGCGGCGTGCTGCTGGTCGGCCCTCCCGGCACCGGCAAGACGCTGATGGCCCGGGCCGTCGCCGGCGAGGCCGGCGTGCCGTTCTTCAGCATCTCCGGCTCCGAGTTCGTCGAGATGTTCGTCGGCGTCGGCGCCAGCCGCGTCCGCGACCTGTTCGACCAGGCCAAGCGCAACTCGCCGTGCATCGTCTTCGTCGACGAGATCGACGCGGTCGGCCGCCAGCGCGGCGCCGGCCTCGGCGGCAGCCACGACGAGCGCGAGCAGACCCTCAACCAGATCCTCGTCGAGATGGACGGCTTCGACACGAACACCAACGTGATCGTCGTCGCCGCCACCAACCGGCCCGACGTCCTCGACCCGGCGCTGCTGCGCCCGGGCCGGTTCGACCGCCAGGTCATCCTCGACCGGCCCGGACATGAAGGGCCGCACCGAGATCCTCAAGGTCCACACCAAGGGCAAGCCGCTCGACAAGGGCGTCGAGGTCGAAGGCGTCGCCCGCCAGTCGCCGGGCTTCTCCGGCGCCGACCTGGCCAACCTCGTCAACGAGGCGGCCATCCTCGCCGCGCGGCGCAACAAGAAGGTCATCGGCATGTCCGAGTTCCAGGAGGCCCTGGAGCGGATCGTCGCCGGCCCGGAGCGCAAGTCGCGGGTCATCTCGGACGCCGAGAAGGCGATCATCGCCTACCACGAGGGCGGCCACGCCGTCGTCCAGCGGATCCTGCCGAAGTGCGACCCGGTCGCCAAGGTCACGATCATCAGCCGCGGCATGGCCCTCGGCTACACGATGGCCCTGCCGCAGGAGGACCGCTACCTCCAGTCCAAGACCGAGTTCGAGGACAAGATCGCCGGGCTCCTCGGCGGCAACGTCTCCGAGCGGCTCATCTTCGGCGACACGACGACCGGTGCCAGCAACGACATCGAGAAGGCGACCGACCTCGCCCGCCGGATGGTCACCGAGTTCGGGATGAGCGACAAGCTCGGCCCGCTGTCGTTCGGCAAGCGCGACGAGATGGTCTTCCTCGGCCGCGAGATCGGCGAGCAGCGCAACTACACCGACGAGGTCGCCCGGACGATCGACGAGGAAGTCCGGGCGATCATCGACAAGGCCTACGAGCGGGCGACCGAGGTGCTGACCACCCATCGCGACAAGCTCATCACCCTGGCCGAGAAGCTCGTCGCCGAGGAGACCGTCGACGCCGAGGCGTTCGAGGCGCTCTTCAGCGACCTGCCGCCCAAGGAGAACCTGCACGGCATGCCGTCGATCATCGGACCGGGCCAGCCGGTCCCGGAGCCGAACCCCCAGCCGGCCTGACCCAGGCCGTCACCCAGCCACACCCGACGAGCGGACCGGAGACGGTCCGCTCGTTTCGACTTCCCGGCCGGCGCGCGCCCCTACAATCGGGACCATGCCTGACACGCACGCCGCCCCGACCACGGAGGCGCCCGCCGACGCCTCCGTCGACGCCCTCGCCGCCCATCTCGAGGCGACCCACGACGAGCGGATCGAGTCGTACAAGGAGTTCCTGCGGATCCCGAGCATCTCGGGCATGCCCGCGCACGCCGCCGACTGCCGGCGCGCGGCCGAGTGGCTGGTCGACGCGCTGACAGCGGCCGGCGTCGAGCACGCCGAGGCGTTCGAGACCGGCGGCCATCCCGTCGTCTACGCCGACTGGCTCCACGCGCCCGATGCCCCGACCGTGATCGTCTACGGCCACTACGACGTCCAGCCGGTCGATCCCGCTCGACCTGTGGACGTCGCCGCCGTTCGAGCCGGTCGTCGTCGGCGACCGGATGCTCGCCCGCGGCGCGGCCGACGACAAGGGCCAGATCCACGTCCACGTGATGGCGGCCGCGGCGATCCTGGCGACGGCCGGCCGCTTCCCGGTCAACGTCAAGTACGTGTTCGAGGGCGAGGAGGAGTCGAGCTCGGCGCAACCTCGACCGCTGGCTCGCCGACAACCGCGACCGGCTCAGCGCGGACGCCGCGATCATCAGCGACACGGGCTTCTTCGAGGGCAACCTGCCGGCGATCACGCTCAGCCTGCGCGGGATCATGTACGCGCAGATCGACGTCGTCGGGACCGCGGTCGACCTGCATTCGGGCGGCTACGGCGGCGCCGTCCAGAACCCGGCCAACGCGCTGGCCACGATCATCGCCGCGCTCAAGGGCCCGACGGCCGGATCCGGGTCCCGGGCTTCTACGACGACGTGATCCCGCTGTCCGACGCGGACCGGGCGGCCCTCGCCGCGCTGCCGTTCGACGAGGCCGCCTACCAGGAGAAGCTCGGCCTGCCGGCGCTGGTCGGCGAGGTCGGCTACACGACGCTCGAGCGCCGCTCGATCCGGCCGACGCTCGACGTCAACGGCCTGTGGGGCGGCTTCCCGGGGACGGGACCAAGACGATCATCCCGGCCCACGCCCACGCCAAGGTCAGCTGCCGGCTGGTGGCCGCCCAGGATCCCGACCGGATCTTCGAGGCGTTCCGGGCGTATCGTCGCTGGAGGTCGCGCCGCCCGGCGTGACCGTCACGGTCACCGAACCTCGGCGGCGGCCATCCCAGCCTGACGCCCGATCGACCATCCGTCGACGCAGGCCGCCGCGCGGGCGATCGAGGCGACCTTCGGCCGGGCCCCGGTCTACATCCGCGAGGGCGGCTCGATCCCGGTCGCCGCCAGCTTCGAGACGATCCTCGGCCTGCCGGTCGTCCTCCTCGGGTTCACCCCGCCGGACGACAACGCCCATGCCCCGAACGAGTGGATGGACCTCGACAACTACGAGACCGGCATCCGGACCTTCGCGCGGATGTTCGACGAGCTGGTCGACCTCCCGCGCTGACGGCCGTCACCGGCGCGACCTGTGTGGATTTGGTGGGTTCGGGTGGGTGATTCGGACCCTTCCGGGTGCTACCCTACGGCCACCGTACCCGTCCGGGGAGGACTCTGACCCGTGGCCACCGACGCTCCCGAAACGCCGTGCCAACGCCGAGCCGCCGGGCGATGCCCGGCCGTCGGCGACCGCGCCGGCGTGGCGGCTCGACACCGACACCGGCAGCCTGGTGCCCCGGTCGGCGCTCGACGTGCTCGTCGACCTCAACGACAAGGTCACCAGCGGCAAGGTCGCCGAGTACCAGCCGGTCCCGCTCGGGTTCACGCCGCTCGACAAGACGATCGGCAGCGGCCTGCGCACCGGCGAGCTGCTGCTGATCGGCGGCGCCCAGGGCACCGGCAAGACGACGATGGCCCTCCAGATGGCGCGCAACGTCGCGTCCGGCGGCCAGGCCAACGTCCTGTACATCTGCTTCGAGCACGACGAGCAGTACCTGCTCAACCGGCTGATCGCGATGGAGTCGGCGCTCGCCCACCTGCCGCACAAGACCGGCGCGATCAAGATCCAGGACGTCCGCAAGGAGATCCTCGGGACATGGATGGCCGAGGGCGAGGCGATCGCCCAGATGGCCAACAACCCGCGCCTCCGCCCGTCGCTCGACCGGATCGCGCGCTACGGCCAGAACCTGTTCCTGATGCGCGGCTCGCAGACCGCCAGCACGATCGACAACATCCGCAAGCTCGTCCAGGAGCACCGCGAGCTGTCCGGCGACCGGCGGCTGGTCGTCTTCGTCGACTACCTGCAGAAGGTGCCGCAGATCCCGGAGCCGGAGAACGAGACCGAGAAGGTCACCTACGTCGTCAACGGCCTCAAGGACATCGCGCTGTCCGAGGACGTGCCGATGATCTGCATCGTGGCCGCCGACAAGGAAGGCCTCAAGGCCTCGCGCCTGCGCAACTTCCACCTGCGCGGCTCGTCGGCGATCAACTACGAGGCCGACATCATCCTGATCCTCAACGAGAAGTACCACATCGTCGCCAAGGTCAACATCGAGTTCAACCCGTACCAGGCGCAGCGCTTCCGCGACTGGGTCATCGTGTCGGTCGAGAAGAACCGCGGCGGCCAGGACAACGTCGACCTCGAGTTCGAGAAGCACTTCGAGTTCTCCTGCTTCGACCCGAACGGCCGGACGGTCCAGGAAAAGCTGATCGAAGAGCGGCTCTACAACGACTAGCGGCCGATCGGCCGCTGCCGCGTTGGTCGCCGCGCGCTCGCTCACGCACCTGAGGTGCGCTCGCTCACGTGCTCGACCCGCCTTGCGGACCGGCTGGCGGCCGCAGGAGCGGGTGATGCCGCGGCTGACTGACGAGTCCCCGGTCCGTTCCCCGACGTCGTCGAGATCGTCGTCGAGATCCCGCGCGGCAGCCGCAACAAGTACGAGTACGACGAGACGACGCAGCGTCTTCCGGCTCGATCGGGTGCTGTCGAGCGCCGTCTACTACAACTTCGACTACGGCTTCATCGAGGGCACCCGCGCCGGCGACGGCGACCACACCGACGCCCTGCTGATCATCGACGAGCCGACCTTCACCGGCTGCCACGTCTGGGCCCGCCCGATCGGCGGCCTCGAGATGCACGACGAGAAGGGCTTCGACTTCAAGGTGCTGTGCGTCGCCATCGGCGATGCCCACCAGCAGCACATCGAGGGGCTCGACCAGGTCCGGCCGCATCGCCTGGTCGAGATCGAGCACTTCTTCCAGACGTACAAGGCGCTCGAGGACAAGACCGTCGAGGTCCTCGGCTGGCGCGATCGCGATCGGGCGCTCGAGGTGCTGCGCGCCGACCGAGCGGCCTGGGACCGCGAGACGGCCAAGCGGCCGACCCGACCGACTCGACCACCCGACCGCGTGACGGCGCGGGCCGCCGACCACGCTGGCCCGGCGCCGACCTGCCCGGTCGCCGGCTGTTCGTCGCGGTCCCGCTCCCGCCCGAGACGACCGCAAGCGTCGCCGCGCTCGTCGAGATCGGTCCGCAGCGAGGGCGTTCCTGGCGGCGGTCGCGACGTCCGCTGGGTCAGGCTCGACGGGCTCCATCTCACGCTTCGGTTCATCGGGCCGACCGCCGAGGATCGCGTCGACGTCGCTCGCGAGGCCGTCCTCGCCGCGGCCGCCGCAGTCGATGCGTTCGACATCTCGATCGGCGGCGCCGGCGCCTTCCCTCCATTCGCACGCCCGCGAGCCCTGTGGCTCGGGATTGCAGGAGGGCGAGGACTCGCTCTCGACCCTGGCCCGCGAAGTGGACCGGGCGCTGGTCGCCGCAGGCTGGGCCCTCGACGAGAAGCCGTTCCGCCCGCACCTGACGCTCGCCCGATCCGATGGCGTCCCGGCGGGGGCAGCGATCGGCAGATCGCCTGGTCGCCGCCGCCGCGGACTTCCATGCCCGCTTCCGGGCCGAGCGGATCGGCCTGTTCGAGAGCCTGACCGGCGGCGGCCCGGCGCGCTACGAGCCGATCGAGACCGTCGACCTCGGCTGACCCGTCCGGGTCGGATCGGTCGCGGTGCTACCATCGCGGCAGGGGGCGACTCGTTGGGCTGCCCCGAGCGAGGAGGCTCCCGACCGAGTGACCGCCGCACAGCGCCTCCGTCTCGTCGTCGCGCTCGGCGTCGTCAACCTCGTGCTGGCGGGGGTCGCGCTCGGCTTCGGCATCGCCGGACTGCCGGCTTCGACCCAGATCGCGGACGGACCGACGCCGCCCACGGCGATCGCCCTGCCGACCCCGCCCGGCGCCCGCGTCGGCTCGGCCGGAACCGACTCCACGCCCGACGCCGACACCGACGCCGACCACTCCGACGCCATCCGCCGATCGATCAGCCGCCGGTCATCACGCCACCCGCGACCCCCATCCCGACACCGACGCCCAACGCCGAAGCCGCCCACCAAGCTTGTCATCAGCCAGACCGTGACGACGAAGCCGACTCGGACTCCGACGCCGACCTCGACCACCGACCACGGTGGGGCGGATCCCGGTGGTCGTCGCCCATCCCGCCGGCGGGACCCCGCCTCCCGATGTAACGCCACAGGTCCCTGACGGCCCACCTGTCTGCACGGTCACCGTAGGTCACCCGAAGGGCACGGAACATCAGAAGGACGCCGATCAGCACGATGGCGCGCGGCTCGCGGGGGCGTGCCCATCGCCCGGCGCAGGCAAGCCGCCGAAGGCAGGCAAGCCGCCGAAGGCGCACCACCACCACCCGCCGCAGGCGCACGGACCGAAGCCCGGGCACGGCCACGGCAAGCCGCCAGCGCACGAAGGTGCATCCACCGGGTCACAAGGGCGAGCGGCCACGCAGCCCGAGCACGGGTCGCCACACCGAGCATCACGGCCCGGGATAGCGGTTGCACACGCGGCGCGCGGCGCGCTAGGCTCCCGTCCCCGGCCGTCCGCACCGGCCACTTTCGTCACGACACGTAGGAGGGCTCCCATGGCGCCGTCGGATCCCCGGCAGACCAAGTTCGTGCTCGACGAGTCGCGTATCCCGCGCGCCTGGTACAACATCGCCGCCGATCTCCCGGTGGCGCCGTCGCCGCCGCTCCATCCGGGGACGCACCAGCCGATCGGCCCGGACGACCTGGCGCCGCTGTTCCCGATGGCGCTGATCGGGCAGGTCGTCAGCCGCGACCGCGAGATCGAGATCCCGGAGCCGGTCCGCGACGCCTATCGGCTCTACCGGCCGAGCCCGCTGTACCGGGCACATCGGCTCGAGGCGGCGCTCGATACGCCCGGCCCACATCTACTACAAGTACGAGGGCGGCAGCCCGTCGGGCAGCCACAAGCCGAACACGGCGCTTGCCCAGGCCTTCTACAACAAGGAGGAGGGCGTCACCCGCCTGGCGACCGAGACCGGCGCCGGGCAGTGGGGCAGCGCGCTGGCGTTCGCGGGCGCCTACTTCGGACTCGAGGTCAAGGTCTACATGGTCCGCGCGAGCTACGACCAGAAGCCGTACCGCCGGGCGTTGATGGAGACGTACGGCTCCGAGATCGTGGCCAGCCCGAGCCCCGACACGAGCTACGGCCGCAAGGTCCTCGACGAGAACCCGGGCCACACCGGGCTCGCTCGGCCTCGCGATCAGCGAGGCGATCGAGGACACCGTGACGCATCCGGGGACCAAGTACTCGCTGGGCTCGGTGTTCGACTTCGTCCTTCTCCACCAGACGGTCATCGGCCAGGAATCGATCGCCCAGCTCGAGATGGCGGGCGAGGAGCCCGACGTCATCATCGGCTGCGCGGGCGGCGGCTCGAACTTCGCGGGACTCACCTTCCCGTGGCTCGGGCGGACGTTCCGCGGCGGCAAGAAGTACCGGGTCATCGCCGCCGAGCCCGAGGCGGCACCGAGCCTGACCCGCGGCATCTACACGTACGACTTCGGCGACACCGCGCAGATGACGCCGCTCATCAAGATGCACACGCTCGGCCACGACTTCGTCCCCGAGCCGATCCACGCGGGCGGCCTGCGCTACCACGGCATGGCGCCGCTGGTCAGCCTGCTCAAGGAGCACGACCTGATCGAGGCCCGCAGCGTCCACCAGCGGGCGAGCTTCGCGTCGGGCGTCCAGTTCGCCCGGACCGAGGGGATCCTGCCGGCACCCGAGCCGACCCACGCCATCAAGGTCGCGGTCGACGAGGCGATCGCCGCCAGGGAGGCCGGTGAGTCGCGGGTCATCCTGTTCAACCTGTGCGGCCACGGCCACTTCGACCTGTCCGCCTACGAGCGCTACCTCGACGGCACGCTCGAGGACTACGAATACCCCCAGGAGAAGGTCGAAGCCGCGCTGGCCTCGTTGCCGCGAGTCTGATATCCGGGCGTTCGGCGATGCCGATGCTGGCGTGCCGGACATGCGGGCGGCAGATCTCGGCGGTCTCGCCGCTCGAGTCGATGCCGTCGGAGGAGCGCCGCTGCCCGCGCTGTGGCGCGCACTCTCGACGGCGGACCGCCGCGAGGCCGATCGGCGCGTCCCCGGCGGGGTCGATCCGGCCGTCGATCGGCGGGTCGCCGACCGACGCACCGTCCGACGGTCTGGGGGCGCGGATCCGTGAGCTGATCGGCGGTCTTGCGAGGCACCTGGCAGCCACTCTCGACCGGACGGCACACCATCCTCGCGTCCGGCTGCGATACTCGGGACCATGCATCTCGGGTTCGTCGGGTTCGGCCTGATCGGGGGCTCGATCGCTCGCGCCGTCCGGACGAATCCCAAGACGTCGCGCTGGCGGATCGATGCCTGGTCGCCGTCCGGGAGCGGGCCGGCACGCGCTCTCAAGGACAAGGTCATCGATGTCGCCGCGGCCGCCCCGGAAGCCGCGGTCGCCGATGCCGATCTGGTCATCCTGGCCGCTCCGGCGACGGCCTGCCTGCCGCTCATCGACCAGCTGGTCGGGCCGTGGCGCAACCTCATCCGACCCGACGCGGTCGTGACCGACGTGGCGAGCACCAAGGCCCGGATCGTCGAACGGGCGGATGCGGCCGGCCTGTGGTTCGTCGGCGGCCATCCGATGGCCGGGCTCGAGAGAGCCGGGTATGACGCGTCGGACGCGGACCTGTTCGTCGACCGTCCATGGGTCGTCGTCCCCGGCGCGCTGGCAGGCCCGAGCGATGTGGCACGCGTCGTTGACCTCGCCACGGCCTGCCACGCGCGTGTCGTCCAGATGGACGCGAAGGCCCACGACCGCGCGGTGTCCGCGATCAGCCACCTTCCTCTGATCGTGGCGGCAGCCCTTGCCGAGGCGGTCGCGGGGACACCTGCCGCGGTTCGGGACGACTGGCCGGCGGCAGCCGCCCTGGCCGCCGGCGGATGGCGCGACATGACACGCGTCGCACGCGGCGATCCGGCGATGGGTGCGGCGATCGCGGTCACGAACGCGCCGGTCCTCGCCAAACGGATCCGCGACCTCCGATCCGTGCTGGACGAGTGGCTCGCCGAGCTCGAACGGAAGGGAGGTCCGCGCGAGTCGGTCATGGCCGAGCGCCTCGCCGCGGCCCGCACCATCCTCGAGGAAACCCCGTGACCGACGAGCGGGTCTTCGTCGTGCCGCGGGCCGCGGTCCTCGACGAGGCCGGCTGGTACGGCCTCCGTACCGACGATCTGGACCCGTTCGTGGCCGCGCTGGAGCGCGATGGCCGCTACGAGACGCGTGCCGAGATGGAGCGCGACCCGTCGTTCAAGCAGGTCATCCCGTATCTGGTCCTGCGCGACGGCGAGCGGTTCTTCCTGATGCAGAGGACCGCGGCCGGCGGCGATCCGCGGCTCCACGGGCGCTATTCGATCGGCGTCGGCGGCCACCTGAACCCCGGCGACGGGGGCGTGCTCGGCGGCCTGCGGCGCGAATGGGCGGAGGAGCTCGTCGCCGATTTCGTGCCGGACTTCCGGCTGGTCGGCCTGCTCAATGACGACACGACCGAGGTCGGAGCCGTCCACCTCGGCGCGGTCTACGTCGGCGACGCGGCCGGTCGGTCGGTGGCGATCCGCGAGACCGACAAGCTGAGCGGCTCCTTCGTCTCGGCCGGCGACGTCGCCGCCGTCGCGGACAAGCTCGAGACGTGGAGCCTGCTCGTGTTCGCGTTCCTCGTCGGCGAACCTGTCCCCACCCCTGCCGGGACGCCCCTATAATCCGGGCGCCGGGGCAGCGTTCGCGCTGAACGTGCCCGACCCGGCTGACATGCCCGACCCGGAATGCCCCGCGGAGGACTGATGGCGGCCAAGATCCTCGTCGTCGACGACGACCCGAATGTCCAACGACTCCTGCAGTACACCCTCAAGCAGGAGGGCTATGACGTCGTCGTGGCGTCCGATGGCAGCGAAGGCTTCCGGTTGTGGGGCGCGGAAGCGCCGGACCTGATCCTGCTCGACGTGCAGCTGCCCAAGCTCGACGGCTACCAGGTCGCGACCAAGATCCGGACCGAGGAAGGCACCTCCAGCCACGTCCCGATCATCATGCTGACGGCGGAGCGCGAGGTCGAGCAGAAGGTCCGCGGCCTGCGCGCCGGAGCCGACGACTACCTGATCAAGCCCTTCCACCCGGCCGAGCTGCTGGCCCGCATCAAGAGCCTCCTCGCTCGCTTCGCACCGAAGGAATCGCTGCTCGCACGCCCGCCACTCGGCCGGATCCTCGCGTTCTACGGGGCCAAGGGCGGCGTCGGTACGACCACGATCGCGATCAACGCCGCGATCGCGCTGCATCGCGAGCTCGGACGCAAGGTCGCGCTGGTGGACGGCAACCTCCAGTTCGGCGACCACCGCGTGTTCCTCGACCTTGGGCTCGACCGCAAGAGCATCGTCGATGTCGTGACCGCGCCGTCGATCGACGCCGACCTCATCAAGCAGGTCATGGTCAAGCACGATTCGGGCATCGACCTGCTGCTCGCGCCGCCCTCGCCGGAAACGGCCGAGCTCGTCCGGCCCGAGCACCTGCCGTTCATCGCCGAGCAGCTGTCGCTGCTCTACGACTACACCCTCATCGACATCGACAAGCGCCTCGACGACGTCAACCTCGGCGTGTTCGAGGCCGCTGACGCGGTGTTCGTGGTCATGACCGCCGACCTGTCGTGCCTCAAGAACGTGCGCCTCATCCTCGAGACCATGGAGCACCTCGGCTACCCGGCGGAGAAGGTGCAGCTGGTGCTCAACCGCTCGAATGCGTTCACCGGCATCAACGTCAAGAACGCCGAGGGCGCGCTCAAGCGGACGATCGAGCACCAGGTCGTGAACGAGTATCGGGGCGCCATCAGCGCGCTCAACTCGGGCGCGCCGTTCATGTTCACGAAGGCCGATTCGGCCCTCGGCGGGTCGCTGCTGGCGTTCGCCCGGTCGGTGGACAAGCCGACGGCCGCTGCTCCTGCGACGGCAAAGGCGAGTTCGGCCGCGCGCTGAAGGGTCGGGGGCGCCTCCGGCCAGGCTTGGTACGCGGGAGATAAGCGGCGATTGACCGAGCGGTGAGCGTTCGCCGGTAGCCTCGCGTTGTGCTGGCCATCGTCCCGTCCGCCACCCTCAACGGCCTCGACGGCCGGATGATCCGGGTCGAGGTCGACGTCGCGCCCGGGCTTCCGGGTTTCACCATCGTCGGGCTGGCGGACGCTGCGCTCCAGGAGGCCCGCGAACGCGTCCGCGGCGCCCTGCGGAATGCCGGCTTCGTCCACCCGCCGCGACGGATCACGGTCAACCTCGCGCCGGCGGACCTGCGCAAGGCCGGCTCGTCGCTCGACCTGGCGATGGCCGTCGGGATCCTGCTCGGCTCGGAACAGGTGCGTGCCGGTGGCGGACGGCTCGCGCTGATCGGTGAGCTGTCGCTCGGCGGCGAGGTCCGGTCCGTGCCGGGCGTCCTGCCGATGGTCGCCGCCTTGGCGCGCCGCGGACTGCGACGCGTGGTCGTGGCGGCCGCCGCGGTCGACGAGGCGAGGCTCGTCGACGGCGTCGAGGTCTGCGGGGTCGAGACGCTCGAGGCCGCCGTGGACGTCGTCCGGGCACGCCGCCGGGCACGGACTGCCGTGGTGCCGCCGCGGATCGAGCTCGTGGATGGATCCGCGAGGGGAGGGGACGACTCAGCGTCGCTCGACGATCGGTGTGGCCGGTCGAGTGGTCCCGGACCTCGGCGAGGTACGTGGGCAGGCACCGGCGCGTCGCGGGCTGGAGGTTGCCCTCGCCGGTGGCCATGGTCTGCTGCTGGTCGGCCCGCCGGGGTCGGGCAAGACGTTGCTCGCCCGGACGATCCCGGGGCTGCTGCCGCCGCTGGATGATGCCGCGGCGCTGGCGGCCACGGTCGTCGCTTCGGCGGCCGGCGAAGGACCGATCCACGAGCTCCGGCGCCGGCCGCCGTTCCGCTCGCCACACCACACCGTCTCGTACGCCGGGATGGTCGGAGGCGGACCGCACCTGTCGCCCGGCGAAGTCACGTTGGCCGACCAGGGCGTTCTCTTTCTCGATGAGCTGCCGGAGTTCGGGCGGGACGTCCTCGAGGCGCTCCGCCAACCCATGGAGGACGGACGCGTCGCGATCGCCCGGGTCGGCCGGGCTGCGATCTTTCCCGGCCCGCTTCCAGCTCGTCGCCGCGATGAACCCGTGCCCGTGCGGGTTCGCCGGCTCGTCGGATCGGCCGTGCGCCTGCCCGGTCCTCGTCCCCGAGCGGTACCAGCGGCGGGTCTCCGGTCCGCTCCGCGACCGGATCGACCTGTGGATCGCGATGCCGCGGGTGGCTCCCTCGGCGTTGGTCGGCGGGCCGGAACCGGAGGGTTCTGCTGCCGTCGGCGCACGGATCGAGTCCGCCCGGCGCGTGGCACTGGCCCGGTCGCCCGGCCTGCTCAACGGTCGTCTGACGGGCAGCAGCCTGCGCGACGCGTGCAGGCTCGATCGGTCCGGCCGAGAGGCGCTGGTCGGTCTTGCCGAGCTGGAGCGCGCGACCGGTCGGGGCACCGAGCGGATCCTCCGCGTCGCACGGACGATCGCGGACCTGGCCGGCACAGAGACGGTCCAGCCGGATCACCTCGAGGAGGCGGCCTGGTATCGACCGGCCGACCTCCGGCTGGCGGCCGCCGAGGCATCCTGACGTGCTCGGTGTCGGGCTGGCCGGACCCGTCGGCAGCGATGACCGTGCGGGTGCGACGCGGGCGGCGACCTCCGACCCCGACATGCCCGTTTCGCAGGCGCAGTCCGGAGCACCTGCCGACGATAGAGCGCGACGCGTGGGCCGTGCTGGCCGGGGTCCGCGGGATCGGGCCGGTGGCGTTCGCGGCCCTGCTGGCGCGTTACGGCAACGTCAGGGCGATCCTCGAGGAGGCGTCATCGCCCGGTGGCGTGGAGCGCCTCGCCACCGCGGAGGGCGACGACAGGCCCGACGATGCGGACCGCGTCATCACATCCGAGGTCGCCGAGGCCGTCGCCGACGCCGCACGCCGCGCGGACGCGACCCTCGCCCGGATCCGCGAGCTCGGCCTCCGGGTGCTGACCATCGAGGATCCGCGATACCCGGTCCGCCTGGCGAGCATCGAGATGCCGCCACACGTCCTGTACGTGCTCGGGGATCCGGCGGCGCTGAGTGTCGATGCCGCCGTTGCCATCGTCGGCACGCGTCGGGCGACGGACGGCGGTCGGGCATTCGCGGCTCGCCTGGCGACGAATCTCGTCGCGGTCGGGGCGTCGGTCGTGTCGGGGCTCGCGGTCGGCATCGATGGGGCTGCCCACGCGGCCGCGGTCCACGCGCACGGAACGACGGTCGCCGTGATCGGCTCGGGCCATGCCGTCCTGCATCCGCGCGCGCACAGCCGTCTGGCGACCGCGATCGTCGCGGGCGGCGGGGCCGTCGTGTCGGAGCTGGGTCCGGACATCGCACCGAGCAAGGGGACCTTTCCGCGCCGGAACCGCATCGTCAGCGGCCTCGCCGACGCGACGGTCGTGGTCGAGGCGCCGGCCCGCAGCGGTGCCCTGATCACCGCGTCATGGGCGCTCGAGCAGGGCCGCGAGTGCTTCTTCGTGCCCGGTGCCGTCGACGCCCCGGCCTCGGCCGGCTGCCTGTCGTACCTGCGCGAGTTCCCGGGTCGCGCGCGGATCGTGGCGGGCATCCCGCAGCTGATCGAGGACCTCGGGTTGGCCGATCGCTTCGTCGAGCCGGGCGTCGCGACGGACGTCACGGCGACCCTGTCGGGCGTCAGCGAGGCGGCCCAGCGCCTCGGCCGCGAGCTGGTCCGTGGCAGGGCGACCGTGGACGAGCTGGTGGCAGTCACCGGCTGGCCCGTCGCGAGCATCCTGGCGGGCCTGACCCTGCTCGAGCGGCGCGGCCTGGCCGTCGGCATCCATGGCCGCTATCGGCCGGCCGGCGCCCTGGCCGGTGCCGATCCGGCACGTCGACGTCAGCGACCGCGGCCGTCCCGGCTCGCGAGCCGATGAGCGAGCCTCACGTCCGGAGGCGGCTCTCCAGCCGGGTTTCGAGCTCATCGGCGACCGCGCTCGCCAGGCTCGTCCCGAAGCGCCCGGCCAACCGCTCGAAGAGCGATCGTCGCAGACGGATCGGCGCGCTCTTGGCTGGGACCCCGGCTGCCTCGGCGGCCAGCTCGACCGCGCGCTCGAGGTCGCCGACCTCGTCGACGAGCCCGAGGGCGACGGCTTCTTCGCCGAGCCAGACCTCGCCTGTCGCCAGCTCGCGGACGCGCGCCTCGGGCAGATGGCGCCCGCCGACCACCCGGGCGACGAACGCGTCGTAGAACGCATCGACGATGGCCTGTTCCTTGGCTCGTTCCTCGTCCGTCTCCTCACGCCATGGGGCACCGATGCCCTTGAGTCTGCCGGCGCGGGTCTCGGTCACGCTGACGCCGAGCCGATCGAGCAGTCGCGGCAGCCGTGGTCCGGCCGAGATGACACCGATCGAGCCGACGACGGCGTGGGGCTGGGTGATGATCCGCTGGGCGGCCATGGCCGCCAGGTACGAGCCAGACGCGCCTGTGCCGCGGATCGCGGCGACGAGCGGCTTCTTCGCCGCCAGCCGTTCGAGGGCCAGGAACATGTCGTCCGACGCCGTCGCAGAGCCACCCGGGGAATCGATGTCGAGGACGACGGCCGGCACCTTCGTCGACTCGCGGATCCGCCGGATGAGCTCGATCCAGTCGGCAGTCCGGGCGCCACCGGCGATCGGGCCGTACAGCCGGACGATGGCGACGCGCCCGGGCGGGAAGAGCCGGCCGGCGCCGGGGATGAGGGCTCGGAGCTCGTGCGGGGTCATGACTCCACCAGCCTAATCCGCGCGGCCGATCGTGTCGTGCAGCGCCACGGATCATGGAGTCGCGGGCTCCCGGGGCGATGAGCCAGCGTGCCAGAATGCGGCATGGATCCCGCCGTTCGATTCGGTGTCCTCCTCCTGCCGAACGTCCCGTGGGACGTCTTGCGCGAGCGTGTCATCCGCGTCGAGCGACTCGGGTTCGACGTGGCGGGCATCGCGGACCATTTCGTGGACTGGACGAACCCGCCGAACCCGTGGCTCGAATCGTGGACGGTCCTGACCGGGCTTGCCGGGGCGACGACCTCCATCCGGCTGGCCACCTGCGTGACCCAGATCGCGTTCCGGAACCCGGCCGTGTTCGCCCGCCAGGCGCTGACCCTCGACCACATCTCGGGCGGGAGGCTGGAGATCGGGCTCGGGACCGGCCTGGTCGGCGACCCCTCCTACGCGATGACCGGCATCCCGGATTGGGATGCCAAGGAGCGCGTCGCGCGGCTCGGTGAGTACGCCGAGGTCGTCGATCGCCTGCTGCGCGATGAGGTGACCACGTTCGACGGTGTCTTCTATCGGGTCGACGGCGCGATCATGAACCCGCGGCCGGTCCAGTCGCCGCGGCCGCCGATCACCATCGCGGCGCTCGGGCCCGGTGATGATGCGCCACGCGGCGCGGACGGCGGACATCTGGAGCAGCCTGTCGTTCCTCGCGATCGCTCGATGCGCAGATGGATGAGACCCGCCGGCGTGTCGACCAGATGGCCGAGGCGTGCGGCGGGGTCGAACGCGATCCCGCGACGCTGCGCTGGTCGTACACGATGTACGACGCCTCCGCCCGACCGCGCGGCGGGACGTACGACTGCTTCACGTCGGTCGAGCGCTTCGAAGAGATGGTCGACCCGCTGCTCGAGATGGGGATGGACGAGATCGTCGTCTATTACCCGCCCGACGAGCGACAGCTGTCCACGTTCGAACGTATCGCCACGGACGTGCTGCCGCGACTTCGCGCTCGGCGGGCGACCGTCTGAGTCGCGCGTCCAGCGGTCAGGACTTGAAGCGGACCGTCTGGATCATCGACGACTCGTCGGGGTTCGGGGCGCCATTCGGCGTGACGAACTCGACGAGCAGCGCGGTCTGGTCGTTGGCGAGCAGGTGGATGCTCTCGTTGATCTGCATGCGTGCCGCCGCCGACCTTGTTCGTCGTGATGCTCAGCGGCCAGTGGAGCGCCGGACCACCCGGCAGCGTCTCGGTCTCGGCGGTCGGCACCTTGGCGACCCCGGGGACGGCCTGGAACTGAGCCGAGATGCTCTGACCGATCGTTTCCAGCTGCATCCCCTGGGATGGGATGGCGATCGCGACGAGCGCGTTGCCCTGCAGCACGTTGACCGCGAGCCGCACGTTGGGCATCGTCTGGAATGCCTGGATCGCGCCGGCGAGGCCCGGGGTTCGCCTGCGTGAACGCCTCGAGCGCCGGTCCGCTGAGGGTCGACAGGTCGTACGCCTGCCAGCCGGCGGGGAGGTCGATCGAGTACGGCTGATCGGCGAACGGATCGCCGCCATTCGCGGCAGCGGACGGTGACGGGGCCGCGGTCGTCGTGGGGATCGCCGTCGGTACGGCCGTGGCGACGGCGGACGGCGAAGGGCTGGTCGCCGAACCGCAGCCGGCGAGGACTCCGGCGAGCAGGGCGGCGAGCGCGAGGCGGTGAAGCATCATCGTCTCCGTGGTCGGGTTTCCGTGGGCCGGCCAAGGATGCCGGGGTCCGACCGGGGCTGTCCAGCCCGCGAAGGGTCCGGGGTACCGTCCGGTACCGATGCTGTGCCGTTCGACGGGACCGCCTCGAGACCCGCCGCTCCCGGACTAGTCGTTCGACGCCAGCGACC
Organism: uncultured Chloroflexia bacterium; assembly: GCA_963813225.1. Lineage (GTDB taxonomy): Bacteria > Chloroflexota > Limnocylindria > Limnocylindrales > CSP1-4 > SPCO01. The sequence continues at coordinate 1,814,660 of CAWEYB010000001.1, forward strand.
GGCCGAGGTCCTCGAAGACGCAATCGTCCAGCAGGCGCACGAGCGTGGCCGTCCGCCTGCTGAATGCCGCGAGGAGGAGCGCGACGGGACGCCGGACCCCGGGGCGCCGGATCGCGGGGCGCGGTAGGGCCGGTCGAGGCGCTGCCGACTGCCGGAGCGTCGGTCGTCGGCGCGGCCGACCCTCATCGGCCGCCGCGAGGAGACGATGGCGCTCCTCGGCCCGCAGGCCGTCACGGACGCGGATGTCCGCGAGCTCGTTGCCAAGGAAGATGTCTGGGCGCATCGGACCTGACCTCCGTATCCCCTCGGGGGGTTTGTCCCTCCGTGCGGAGTGGTTCCAAGGGTGGCTGTGTGCAGATACGGCCGGCACGCAGGGCCGGTTTCCGGTCCCACCCCGCGTGCTCGCGACCGTTGCGTCTCAGCGAGCCTGAAGGCCCTGCGATCCGCTGGACGGAACGGGCGAGGCCGCCTGCACGGCGTCGTGAAACCCCGGTCGGTTTGCCCGGACCGACAGCCCGGTGCTACCCTCAACGCCGGTCGTCCGCCCCCAGGGCGACCCGAGCCCCGCCCTCGATGGGTCCCCCAAGACCACGAGCTGGAGCGTCTATTGCGTCAGGCCCCCGTCGCGCCGCTGGCCGTCCCCGTCTCCCTCGCGGCCCGCCTCGGCGCAGCACTGCGACGCTCGGCCCGTGCCCGGGCCGGCCTCGCCTTCGGCCTGACCATGGCCCTCGGGATCGGCTACATCGGCAGCAGCGCGGACGTTCTCCCGGCCGCGATCGCGACCGTGCCACGGCCCATCCTGCCCGCTCACGCAGGCAGCCTTCTCGACGGCGTTCTCGACGAACCGCGCGCTCACCGAGCCGGCGACCATCCGGTTCAGCGCCCCGATGGACCCGGCGTCCGTCGCATCGGCCATGACCGTCACGCCGTCGACGCCCATCACGCTTTCCTGGGACGCCAGCGGGACGGTCCTGACGATCCTGCCGCGCGACCACTGGGCGGCCGGCACCCTCCAGACGATCACGGTGGAGTCCGGCGCACTCGCTCAGAGCGGCCAGCCTCTCGCCCGGCCCATCCGCGTGGTCTTCCTGACCCGGGACGCGACGACGGCTGCGGCGGTCGCGACGCAAACGGCCGGCGATCGAGTGGCCGTCACCACCGCGTTCCTGGTCACGTTCGCCCACCCGATCGCAGCCGATTCGTTGACAGGAGCGGTCCACCTCGATCCGCCGACGTTCGGGTCGGTCGAGGCTGTGACGACCGAGGACGGGGTCACCGGCTTTGCCTTCCGTCCGAAGCGGGCGCTGTTCCCGGACGTCGCCTACCGGCTGACGGTCGCGGGCGTCCGCGACGCCGATGGCCTCCCGCTCGACCCGGTGGTCCTCGCGGTTCGGACCGCCAAGGCGCCGGCGGTCGTTCGGTTCCGGCCACGGCCCGGCGCGGCGGGAGTCGCGCGTGATGCGACCCTCTCGGTCCGCTTCACGATGCCGATGGATCGGCGGAGCACCGCCGAGTCCTTCTCCGTCTCGGTCCGCGGCAAGTCCATACCGGGGACGGTCGCCTGGGCCGAGCACGACACGGTCCTGTCGTTCACCCCGAAGACGGCGCTGCCATCGGGCTCCACCGTGTCGATGACGGTCGGGCTCGGCGCGACGGCGGCCGGCGGCGCTCCACTCGCGGTGGCCGGCCACGGCACGTTCCGGACGCTTGGCGGCGCGGCCACGGCCGATACCGCTGCCACGTCCGCCTCGCGCTCGAGCGGATCGAGCACCGTGAAAGCGGTCGGTGGCGGCAGCTGGGCCTCCGTCGAGACCTACTACCTCGGCCTGATGAACTGCACGCGGACGGGTGGCTGGGTCACCTCGAGCGGCGCCTGCAGCAGCCCCGGCGGTCGCAACGTCGCGCCGCTCAAGCTCGACACCGGCATCAGCTCGAAGGTGAGCCGTCCGTACGCCAAGAGACTGGCCGTCAGCGGCGACTGCAGCCACTTCATCGGTGGCAACCCGGGCACGCGACTCCGTGCCGCGGGGTACGACAGTTACCGCTGGGCGGAGAACATCGGCTGCCGGTCGGGGAACGCCCGCGCCGCGGTCCTCGCCACGCACCTGTTCTACCAGAGCGAGAAGGCGTCCGGCGGAGGCCACTACGTCAACCTGATGAACCCGGCCTACGACCGGGTCGGGATCGGGGTCTGGGTGTCCGGTGGCCGCGTCCGCCTCGTGATCGACTTCTACCACGGCTGACGGGACCATCGGCGGACTGACGCGAGCCCGTTCGAGGGGCACCATCGGCGGGTGATCCGCAACGTGATCCTGCACATCGACAAGGAACAGCCGTTGCTGGCGGACCTGTTCGAGGCGCCGTCGGCCGGTGATGTCGGGCTGCGCTGCACGAACCTGCGCCAGATGAACGGCAAGCGCCCGGTGTTCGTGGACGACGTCCACGCGATGTTCTTCTTTCCCTACCTGCACATCCGGTTCGTCGAGATCCCACCGGGCGCGCTGTCCGGCAGCGATCCGTCCGGGGCGGTCATGATCGACGAGGCATACGAGCCGCCGCCTGCCGCGCCGGCGCCCGAGACCGAGCCCGACCTCGAGATCGACGAGGACTTCCTGCGCCGGATCCGCGAGGTCTGAAAGGGTCCGCCAAGGACCCGGTGCTAGACTCCCGCCCATGCCCAAGAACCTCGTCATCGTCGAATCGCCTGCCAAGGCGCGCACCATCGAGCGCTATCTCGGTCCCGATTACCGCGTCCTCGCCTCCTACGGCCATGTCCGCGACCTGCCCGAGAACCCGGGCAAGGGCAAGTTCGGGGTCGACGTCGACCACGATTTCGCACCCGAGTACGTGATCTCGGACGACCGCCGCAAGCAGGTCGCCGACATCGAGAAGGCCGCCCGGTCTCGGACCAGGTCTACCTCGCCACCGACCTCGACCGCGAGGGCGAGGCGATCGCCTGGCACGTCGCCGAGGCGGCTCACGTGTCCGCGACCAAGACGCTCCGGGTGACCTTCAACGAGATCACCGAGTCGGCGATCAAGGAGGCATTCGCCCACCCGCGCCAGATCGACATGGACCTCGTCGACGCCCAGCAGACCCGTCGGATCGTCGACCGCCTCGTCGGCTACACGCTCAGCCCGCTTCTCGGCAAGAAGGTCCAGCGCGGCCTGTCGGCCGGGCGCGTCCAGTCGGTCGCGGTCCGCCTGGTGGTCGAGCGTGAGCGCGAGATCCGGGCGTTCACGGCGCGCGAGTACTGGACGATCCAGGCGATCCTCGCGACCCAGACCGGCGAGGCGCTTCGCGGCGGAGCTCGTTCGCATCGACGGCGAAGCGCTCGACATCCCGGACGAGGCGACCTCGAACGCGCATGCCTCGGCCATCCGCGAGCTCCATCCGGTCGTCACCAAGCTCGGCACGCGGACCCAGAAGCGGTCGCCGGCGCCGCCGTTCACGACCTCGACCCTCCAGCAGGAGGCCAGCCGGAGGCTCGGCTTCAGCCCGAAGCGGACGATGTCGGTCGCGCAGCGCCTGTACGAGGGCATCGAGACCGGCGACGGCCAGGTCGGGCTCATCACCTACATGCGGACCGATTCCGACGGCGATCGCCGGCGTGGCGATGGGCGAGGCGCGCGAGGTCATCGGCGAGCGCTACGGCGAGACGTACACGATGCCCAAGGGCCGCGTCTACAAGACGAAGTCGAAGGGCGCCCAGGAGGCCCACGAGTCGATCCGCCCGACGAGCTTCCGGCGCGACCCGGATGCGATGGCCGCCTCGCTCAAGTCGGACGAGGTGCGGCTGTACCGGCTGATCTGGCAGCGCGCACTGGCGTCGCAGATGGCACCCAAGGAGCTCGAGACCACGACGATCGAGCTGGCCGACGGCCGCTACGAGCTGCGCGCCTCGGCGACGAAGGTGCTGTTCGACGGCTTCTCCGTCGTCTACACGGAGGGCCGCGACGACGCGTCGGCCGACGACGAGGACGAAGCGGGCGCCCGCCTGCCGAACCTGACCGAGGGCAGCGTCACGGACGTCACCGACGTGACCCCGACCCAGCACTTCACCGAGCCGCCGCCGCGCTTCACCGAGGCGACGCTGATCAAGGCGCTCGAGGAGCACGGCATCGGCCGGCCGTCCACGTACGCGGCGACGATCTCGACGATCATCGACCGCGGCTACGTCCGCGTCGAGGAGCGACGGCTCCACCCCGAGCCCGTCGCCGAGATCGTCACCGACTTCCTGGTCGAGCACTTCGGCGACTACGTGGACGTCGAGTTCACGGCGCGGATGGAGGAGGAGCTCGACGAGGTCGCCAACGGCGAGCGCCCGTGGGTGCCGCTGCTGCGCGCCTTCTACGACCCGCTGAAGGACGACATCGACAAGGATCCCGAAGCGCCGCCGCCGGAAGAGACCGACGAGGTCTGCTCGCTCGGCCACCCGATGGTCATCCGGCTCGGACGGAACGGTCGATTCCTGGCCTGCTCGCTGTATCCGGAGCACAAGGAGACCCGGCCGCTCCCGGGCGACGAGCCGCCCCCGCAGGAGGGAACGGGCGAGGTCTGCCCCGAGTGCGGCCAGGGCACGCTGGTCAGCAAGACGGGGCGGTTCGGCCCGTTCGTCGGCTGCTCGCGCTATCCGGACTGCAAGTACATCAAGAAGGACGGCCCGCCGCCGCCCGATCCGCTGCCGTTCGAGGTCATCTGCCCGAAGAACCACGACGGCCACCTGGTCCCGCGTCGCGCGCGACGCACCGGGAACGTCTTCTGGGGGTGCTCGAACTACCCGAGCTGCGACTTCACGACGAACAACGAGCCGCTGGGCGGCTGCCACGACACCGACGACGGTCCGCTCGCACGCAAGGGCGAGGAGGCGATCTGCCTGGTGTGCGGCTCGACGAGCGAGGCGGCGCCCGACGCGGTCGTTCCGGGGGAACGCTACCCGGGCGGTCCTCCGAACCCCGAGGCGCTGGCCCGGCCGGCCCGTGGACGCGCCGGCGGCCGCGCGGGCGGCAAGGCCCCGGCCAAGGGACGCGGCAAGGCACGCGGTGGGAGCCGCGCCTCCGGGGCCGCCGGCGAGACGGACGACCAGCGCTACACGAGAGTCAAGCGAGCACGACCGACCGAGCCGGCCCCCGACGCGTGAGCGAGGCGTCGGGAGGCTCGGCGACCGACCCCGCGCTGGCGCGCTTCCTCCGCTCCCTCGCCGCGCGCGACGCGTCACCGCACACCCGGCGCGCCTACGCGACCGCGGTCGGCGCCTACCTCGACTGGCTGGCGGCGCGCGGGACCGACTGGCGCCATCCGGCCCGCGCCGACCTGCGCGCCTATCTCGCGGTGCTCGGCGAGGGCCGCGCGCGCTCGTCGGTCGCGCAGCGGCTGGCCGCGATCCGCTCGTTCCACCGCTGGGCCACTCGCGACGACCTCGCGCCGGGCGATCCGTGGGGCGCCATCGCCACGCCGCGCCTGCCGCGCCGCCTGCCGCGGGTCCTCGAGGTCGAGCAGGTCGACCGGCTGCTCGCCGTGGTCGACGACGATCTCGACGAGCGACCGGGTGAGGATCCGCAGTCGCGCGGCCGTCCGGCTCGCCCTGGCCCTCCGCGACCGGGCGCTCGTCGAGACGGCCTACGCCGCCGGGCTGCGGATCAGCGAGCTGGCGTCGGCCGAGCTCGGGGCGCTCGACCTGCGGCGCGGCGAGATCCGGGTGCTCGGCAAGGGGCGCAAGGAACGGATCGGGCTGCTCGGCCGGCCGGCGCGCGCGGCGCTCGCGGCGTATCTCGAGGACGGCCGCCCGGTCCTGCTCGCGCGTCGCGCCGGCGACCGACGCGCCACCGGTCGAGATCTTCCTGAACCACCTCGGCGCGCCGCTCGGCGTCCGCGGCCTGCGCTACCGGTTCGATCGGCTGTGCGCCCGCGCCGGCCTGCCGGTCGGCGTCTCGCCGCATACGCTGCGCCACTCGTTCGCGACCCACCTGCTCGACGGCGGCGCGGACCTGCGCGTCGTCCAGGAGCTGCTCGGTCACGAGAACCTGGCCACGACCCAGATCTACACCCACGTGTCGCCGGGCCGGCTCCAGGCCGCGTATCGGGAGGCCCACCCGCGGGCGCGCCGCGCCACCGCATCGTGAGCGCGACCGGGTCGCTCGCCCGCGCCGGGCTGATCGTCTCCGGCGCGTTCCTCGTCTCGCGGATCCTCGGCTACGTCCGCATCGTCGTCATCGCCAGCTCGTTCCGAACGGCCGAGCTCGACGCGTTCTTCGCCGCGTTCCGCATCCCGGACCTGATCTTCCAGCTGGTCGCCGCCGGTGCGCTCGTCGTCGGCGCTCATCCCGATCGTCTCGGGGCTGTTCACGACCGCCGAGCAGCAGCGCGCCTGGCGGGTCGTGTCGACGGTCATCAACCTGATGCTCATCGGGCTGGTCGTGTTCGCCGTCGCCCTGTTCATCGCCGCCCCGGTCGTCGTCCCGTTCATCACCCCGGGCTTCGTCGGCCCCAAGCTCGACCAGACCATCGAGCTGACCCGGATCATGCTGCTCAGCCCGATCTTCCTCGCTCTCGGGGCCGTCGCCACGAGCGTGCTCAACGCCGGCGGCCGATTCGCCGCGTCGGCCGTCGCGCCGATCGTCTACAACCTCGCGATCATCGGTGGCGCGCTGATCCTCGGCCCGAGGTTCGGCATCGAGGGCCTGGCGCTGAGCGTGGTCGCCGGCTCGCTCGGCCATCTCCTCGTCCAGGTCCGCCCGATGGCACGGCTCGGCTTCCGCTACTCGCCGCGGATCGACATCGGCGACGCGCAGGCGCGCAAGGCGCTCGTCCTGATGGCGCCGCGGGCGATCGGCCTCGGCGTGACCCAGATCACGTTCATCGTGGTCACCGCGCTCGCCAGCACCCTCGGCAACGGCGCCGTGTCCGACTTCAACTTCGCGTTCGCGTTGCTGCAGATCCCGCTCGGGATCATCGGCGTCCCGCTCGGCATCGTGGTCCTGCCGTCGCTGTCGCGCGAGGCCGCGGTCGGGCGCGAGGACGCCTTCGCCGGCCTGCTCACGCGGGCACTCCGGCTGCTGATCTTCGTGATGGTCCCGATCGCGTTCCTGACCGCCGTCGTGCGCGAGCCGGTGGTCGAGATCCTGTTCGGTGGCGGCCAGATCAGCGCATCCGACCTCGACCTGATCGCGGTGACCCTTGTCGCCTTCCTCGTCGGGCTGACCGCCCACGCGATGATCGCCGTCCTGGCGCGTGCGTTCTACGCCCGACAGGACACGGTCACGCCGGTCGTCGCCGCGGTCGCGGCCGTGGCCATCAACACGCACGCTCGCGGTCGATCCTGGTCGGGCCGTACGGCCTGCCGGGGATCGCCCTCGCGATCGCGATCGCGGCCTGGCTCGAGGCGCTCGCGCTGCTCGCGATCCTCTACCGCCGGCTGCCTCACTTCGAGCTGTCGGGTCTCGGCCGGGTCGGCATCGAGTCGGTCGTCGGGAGCGTCGTGGCGACCGTCGTCGCGGTCGGCGCCCTGAACGTCGTCGAGGGCGCTCTCGGTCGCGAGCCCGGACGGCTGATCCTCATCGTCGAGGTGGCGATCGTCAGCGCCGTCTTCGGCCTCGTCTACGCCGGGCTGTCGCTCGTGTTGCGGATCCCCGAACTGCCGTCTATCGTCGGGGTCATGGCCGACGTCATCCGCCGCCCGGTCAGGTCGTGACGGACGTCGACCCGACCGACGTGGGACCGCTTCGTCGCGGACGGCGACCCGGGCTCCTACCTCCAGACGAGCGCATGGGCGGCGGTCAAGGCCGTCAACGGCTGGTCGGCGCACCGCGTGCTGGTGGGGCCGGCCGGCGGCCGGAACGGGGTCGACGGCGTCGCGGGCGTCGACCAGAGCCGCGGATCGGCGCCCAGGTCCTCGTCCGACGGCCACGGCCGATGCCCTGGGGGTTCGCCTACGCGCCGCGCGGGCCCGTCGCGTGCGGCTGGACGCCCGAGACGATCGGCGACTTCACCGCGGCCATCCGCGAGCAGCCTTCCGCGCCGAAGCCGGACGCATCAGCCACCTCCGGATCGACCCCGAGATCGAGCTCGACGGTGCCGCCGATCCCGACGGCGCGCTGCGGTCCGCGCTGCAGGCCGCCGGCTGGCGCCCGGCGCCGCCGATCCAGCCGAACGCGACGCGGATCATCGACCTGCGTGCCGACGAGGACGCGCTGTGGGGCGACCTGCGCAAGAAGTGGCGCCAGTACGTCAACAAGGCGCGGACGGGCGGCGTGACCGTCGTCGACGCGGACGCCGAGCGCCTGCCCGAGTTCTACCGGATCTACCGCGAGACGGCGGACCGGGCCGGCTTCCTGATCCGGACCGAGTCGGCCTACCGCGACGTCTGGGAGGCGTTCGCGCCGAGCGGCAACGCCCGGCTCCTGTTCGCCCAGGCCGCCGACGGGGAGCCGCAGGCGACGCTCTTCCTCGTCCGCTGCGGGCCGCGGGTCGTCGAGCCGTACGGCGGGATGACCGCGGCCGGCGCCGAGTCGCGGGCCAACTACCTGCTCAAGTGGGAGGCCATCCGCTCGTCGCGCGAGGCCGGCGCCACGAGCTACGACCTGTGGGGCCTCGCGACCGGCGGGATCGCCCACTTCAAGACCGGGTTCGGTGGCCGCGAGGTCCAGTACATCGGGGCGTGGGACCTGGTCCTCGAGCCCGGTCGGACGGAGCGCCTACGACTGGGCCCAGCGCGGCCGGGTGCGGCTGGCCCGACGACGCGGCGGCATCGCCGCGACCGGCAGCGCGGCGGCCTACGGGGCCGCCGATTGAACGACGGCGATGCGACGGTCGGCGCTCCCGGGGTCCGCGATGCCGACCCCGCCACAGCTGGCGGACTGGGACGCCGCGACCGTCGAGGCGCCCGGCGGCCACGTCTACCAGTCGCGCGCCTGGGCCGAGCACCGGGCGGCGTCGGGCTGGACGCCGCGCTTCCTGCGTGGCCGATGACGGCGGCCGGGTGCTGGCGCTGACCCGCGGCTGGCCGATGGTCGGCGGCGGGAGCGCGTACGTGCCGCGCGGACCGGTCGCGTGCGGGGCGGACGCGGCGGCGACAGGCCGCACGACTCGTCGCGATCGCCGAGGCGCTGGCCGGGGAGGGGATCGACGTGGTCGCCGCCGACCCCGAGGTGCCGGCCTCCGAGACCGCGTTCCGGGATGCGATCGAGGCGGCCGGCTTCGCCGCCATCGAGGAGATCCAGCCGTCGCGTCACCGGGTGTCGCTGCCGCTCGGGCCGGGCGTCGACGAGACCGCGGTCTTCGACGGCGTCGCCAAGTCGACCCGCCAGCGGATCCGCGGCGCGGAGAGCGGCGACGTCGCCGTCGTCCGCCACGACGCTCGCGTCGGACCGGACGGGGTGGGCGAGGGGTTCGTCCTGCCGGGCGAGCCGCCCGAGGCCGCCCTCGACCGGTTCTACGACCTGCTGCTCGAGACCGGGGAGCGGCGCCACTTCACGTTCGGGCCGCGGGCCGCGTTCGTCGGCTGGTGGCGGGCGGCCCTCGCGGCCGGCCACCTCGTCTATCTCGAGGCGCGCGCCGGGGGCGTCGCGGGTGATCCGCTGGCCGGGCTGATCCTGTATCGCCACGGCGGCCGGCTCTCGACGGTCCATTCGGGCGACCATGCCGCGGCGCGGACGACGCACCCCGGCGCGCTCCATCTGCTGCGCTGGCGCGCCATCCAGCTCGCGATCCGCGAAGGCTGCGAGGAGATGGACCTCGGTGGCGTGGACGTCGCCGGCGCGCGCGGCGAGCCGGGCGAGGGCGACCCGCTGTACGGCCTGTACCAGCACAAACGGTCGTTCGGCGGGCGATGGCTCGAGCTGACCGGCGCCCACGAGCGGGTCTATGACGCCCGCGGGTACCAGGCGGGCCGATTGTCCGGTCGCCTCGCCCGGGTGGTCCGCCGATGACCGAACGCTCCCTGGCCGAGCTGCTCGCCGCGGCCGAGCCGACCGGACCCGCCCCGCTCGGCGGGCTCATCGAGCGCCTCGTCGGCCGAGGGCCGCCTGCGCGGCGCCCGGCGCGATGGCCGGGCGATCGGCGCGGCCGGCCTCGCCGCGATCCCGATCCGGGGCGTGACCCACGATTCACGTGCCGTCGCGGGCGGGTTCGCTGTTCGTGGCGGTCCCCGGCCTGCACGTCGACGGCCACGACTACGTCGCCGCGGCCGCCGCACGTGGAGCCGCGGCCGCGCTCGTCGACCATGCGCTCCCGGACGTCGCGCTGCCGCAGCTCGTCGTCGCCGCGCCGCGCGAGGCCCTGGCCAACGCCGCGGCGTGGTGGTACGGCGACCCGAGCCGCGATCTGGCGGTCGTCGGGATCACCGGCACGGACGGCAAGACGACGACCTCGTTCCTGGCCGTCGCGGCGCTCGAGGCGGCCGGCATCCGGACCGGGATGATCGGCACGGCCGCGACCCGGATCGGCGGCGTCCAGACCGCGAACGAGGCCCACGCCACGACGCCCGAGGCACCCGAGCTCCAGCGCGCGCTCCGGGCGATGGCCGTCGCCGGCGACACGGCGGCCGTCATCGAGACGACCTCGCACGGCCTGGCCCTCGGCCGCGTCGACGAGATCGCCTACGACGTCGCGATCCTGACCAACCTGACCCACGAGCACCTCGAGCTCCACGGGACGTGGGAGGCCTACCGCGACGCGAAGCTGCGCCTGTTCGAGAGGCTGGCGCGCACCGGGTCCAAGCCGGCCCGGACGCCGCCACGTACACCCGAAACAAGCCGCATCCGTGGCCCGCGACCGGGATCGTCAACGCCGACGACCCGTCGGCGGGCGCGTTCATCGGCGTCGCCCAGGAGGCCGGTGCGCGCGTCCTGACCTACGGCACGGACCCGGCCGCCGACGTCCGCGCGACCCGCATCGAGGAGGACGCCCGGCGGCTCCGCGTCGCCTACGAGGCCCCGTCCGGGCGCTGCCACCGTGGACCTCCAGCTCGTCGGGCGGTTCAACGTCCACAACGCGCTGGCGGTCGTGGCGCTCGGCGAGGCGGTCGGGCTCGATCCGGCGGCCGTCCGGGAGGGCCTCGCGGGCGTGCCCGCTCGTGCCCGGTCGGATGGAGCGGGTCGAGCTCGGCCAGCCGTTCGGGGTCATCGTCGACTTCGCCCACAGCCCGGTCGCGCTCCAGACCGTCCTCGACCTGCTCGCGCCGCTGGCCGCGTCGCGCGGCGGCGGGCTGATCGCGGTCTTCGGCTCGGCCGGCGAGCGCGACACCGCCAAGCGCCCGGTGATGGGCCGGATCGCCGGCGAGCGTGCCCGGATCGTCGTCGTCACCGACGAGGACCCGCGCGGCGAGGACCGCGACCGGATCCTCGACGAGATCGCGCGCGGCGCGGAGGCCGCCGGCAAGCGTCGCGACCACGACCTGCTGGTCATCGCCGACCGGCGCGCCGCCATCGAGGCCGCCATCGAGCGTGCCCGGCCCGGCGACATCGTCCTGCTCGCCGGCAAGGGCCACGAGCAGTCGATCATCGGGCCGGACGGCCCGGTCCCCTGGGACGAGCGCGACGGAGGCCGAGGCGGCCCTGCACCGGGCCGGCTACGGCTGAGCGTATCCTTGGATCGATGGCAAGCACGACCCCACGCACGAAGACGCCGACCGGGACCGCCACGAAGCGGGGTCCCCGCCGCGCGCCGGTCGCCGTGCCTGCCGCCGGTCCGCGGCCGGCCCCGACCTCGAGGCGCTGCGCGCCAAGCTCTACGCCGCGATCCTCGAGGAGCACCCCAGCGCCGACCTCGGACCGGTCGGCGAGGCGTTCGACCTCGCCGTCACGGCCCACGAGGGCCAGAAGCGGGCGACCGGCGAGCCGTACGTCACGCACCCGATCGCCTCCGCCCAGATCCTGGCCGAGCTCGGCATCGACACCGATCGCCGATCCAGGCGGCGCTGCTCCACGACGTCCCCGAGGACACCGAGTACAGCCTGACCGACGTCGAGGAGCGCTTCGGCGCCGAGGTCGCCCAGCTCGTCGACGGCGTCACGAAGCTGTCCAAGTTCAGCACCCACAGCCACGAGCAGCAGCAGGCCGAGAACATCCGCAAGATGTTCCTGGCGATGGCCGAGGACATCCGGGTCGTCCTGATCAAGCTCGCCGACCGGCTCCACAACATGCGCACGCTGTACGGCGCTGCCGATCGAGAAGCAGCAGCGCATCGCCCGCCAGACGATGGAGATCTACGCGCCGCTGGCCGAGCGGCTCGGGATCTGGCAGATGAAGTGGGAGCTCGAGGACCTCGCCTTCAAGGCGCTCGAGCCCGAGCGCTTCCGCGAGCTGGCCAAGCTGCTCGACACCCGCCGCAAGGGCCGCGAGACGCTACATCGAGCGCGCGATCGCCGAGCTCGCGCCCGAAGCTCGAGGCGGCCGGCATCGAGGCCGACCTCGCAGGGCCGGCCGAAGCACATCTACAGCATCTGGAAGAAGATGGAGCGCAAGGGCGCGGAGTTCGGCGAGATCTACGACGTCTACGCCATCCGCTGCCTGGTCGACGACGTCCGCGACTGCTACGCGGCGCTGGGCATCGTCCACTCGCTCTGGCGGCCGATCCCGGGCCAGTTCGACGACTACATCGCGATCCCCAAGAACAACCTCTACCAGTCGCTCCACACCGCGGTCATCGCGCTCGACGGCAAGCCGCTCGAGATCCAGATCCGGACCCACGCAGATGCACCAGGTCTCCGAGGTCGGCATCGCCGCCCACTGGCGCTACAAGGAAGGCACCAAGTCCGACCGCGAGTACGACGCCAAGCTCGCCTGGCTGCGCCAGCTCATGGACTGGCAGCGCGACGTCGCCGACGCGACCGAGTTCGTCGAGGGCATCAAGCTCGACATCTTCCAGGACCAGGTCTTCGTGTTCACGCCGAAGGGCGACATCAAGGACCTGCCGGCCGGCGCGACGCCGCTCGACTTCGCCTACCGGATCCACACCGACGTCGGCCACCGCACGCATCGGCGCCAAGGTCAACAACCGGCTCGTGCCGCTCGACTACCGGCTGAAGAACGGCGACATCGTCGAGATCGTGACGACCAAGGGCGAGCACGGCCCGTCGCGCGACTGGCTGAACGTCGTCCGGACCAGCCACGCCCGCGAGAAGATCCGCCATGGTTCAAGCGCCAGGAGCGCGACGAGAACATCGTCCACGGCCGCGAGTCGCTCGAGCGCGAGCTGCGCCGGCTCGCGCGGACGTCGATCGCGGCGGTCGGCCCGGACCAGATCGCCGAGGTCGCCCGGCATCGTACAACTACGACGACGCTCGACGACTTCTACGCGGCGATCGGCTACGGCGCGGTCGGCGCCCAGCCGGTCGTCATGCGGCTCGGCGTCGTCGACGACGCCAGAGCACGCTGCCGACCGTCGCCCCGCCGCAGAAGCTCGAGCGGACCGGCGGCGTCCGGGTCAAGGGCGTCGGCGACCTCCTCGTCCGCTTCGCCAAGTGCTGCCACCCGATCCCGGGCGACCCGATCGTCGGCTTCATCACCCGCGGCAAGGGCGTGACCGTCCACCTCCAGTCCTGCCCGACGGTGATCAACGAGCGCGAGGTCGGCCGGCTGATCGAGGTCGAGTGGGAGCACGCCGCCGACCGCAGACCTACCCGATCGCGATCCGGGTCGAGGCCTACGACCGGACGGGCCTGCTCAGCGACATCACCCAGGTCGTGGCCGAGAACAAGGTCAACATCGTGGCCGCCCACGTCGGGGTGACGCCCGACCACACCGCGGTCGTGACGGCCACCCTCCAGGTCGCACTCGGTGTCGCAGCTCGCCCGGGTGATGAGCCGCATCGAGACGCTCAAGGACGTGATCTCGGTCCAGCGCGACCTCGGCTGACCGCGGTCGCCGGCCGACGTCGACCGCCCGCTAGACTTCGCGCGCCGATGCCCACCTTCCGAGCACCGCGCGGCACGCGCGACCTCCTGCCCGCCGAGACCGCCGCCTGGACGCGCCTCGAGCGACTCGCCGCCGACCTCGCCGCCCGCTACGGCTATCGCCGGATCGAGACGCCGCTGTTCGAGCTGACCGACGTCTTCGAGCGCGGCGTCGGCGAGGTCACCGACATCGTCGAGAAGGAGCTCTTCCGGCTCGCGCCGCGGACCGAGGAAGGCGAATCGTGGGCGCTCCGCCCGGAGCCGACGGCCGGCATCGTCGCGCGCCTACGTCCAGCACGGGATGCAGACCTGGCCGCAGCCGGTGAAGCTGACCGATGACCGGCCCGATGTTCCGCTACGACCGGCCGCAGGCCGGCCGCTACCGCCAGTTCTGGCAGTTCGACATCGAGGCGATCGGCGACGCCGGCCCGGCGATCGACGCCGAGATCATCGAGCTCGGCGCGCGCTTCTACCGCGACGCCGGGCTCGCCGGCGTCGAGGTCCATCTCAACTCGATCGGCGATCCGGCCTGCCGGCCCGCCTACGTCGAGACGCTGACCGCGTACTACCGCGACGCACGCCGAGGCGCTGCCCGAGCTCGAGCGAGGCCGGCTGCGAGCGCAACGTCCTGCGCCTGCTCGATTCGAAGGACCCGGCGATGGCGGCGCTCAACGCGGCCGCCCCGAAGATCACCGACCGTCTGTGCGACGCCTGCGCCGAGCACTTCGCCGGCGTCCGGGCGCATCTCGACGCGCTCGGCGTCCGATACCGGCTGGAGCCGGGCCTCGTCCGCGGGCTCGACTACTACACGCGGACGGCGTTCGAGTTCTACGTCACCGGGCGCGAGGGCCAGCAGCAGGCGATCGGTGGCGGCGGGCGGTACGACGGGCTCGTCGAGCTCCTCGGCGGCCGGCCGACGCCCGGCATCGGCTTCGGGATCGGCCTCGATCGGCTCCTCCTGGCGCTGGCGGAGACGGGGGCCGACGGTGGCCGGCGGCTCCGACGCCGCCCCGGTCGCCGTCGTCGTCGGCGCCGATCCGGATGACACCGTCGGCCCGACTCCGGATCGCGACCGAGCTGCGCGCGGCGGGGATCGCGGCCCGCGCCGAGCTCGGCCGGCGGAAGCTCGGCAAGCAGCTCGAGGCGGCCGCCCGGGACCAGGCCCACTTCGCGGTCATCGTCGGCGACGAGCTGGCGAGCGGCGAGGTCGGCCTGCGCGATCTGCCGGCCGGGACGCAGAAGCAGGTCCCGCTCGACGGCCTCGGCCGCGAGATCGAACGGGCCCACCGCGCCCATCGCCACGGACCCGCGCCCGACTGAGATGGTCGGCGACCGGTGGGACGACGGGGTCGCCTACGAGGCGTATATCGGTCGCTGGAGCCGTCCGGTCGCCGCCCGGTTCGTGGACTGGCTGGCCATCGCGCCGGGCGCACGCTGGGTCGACGTGGGCTGTGGCAGCGGGGCCTTGACCGAGACGATCCTGACGCGTGCCGATCCGGCCGTCGTCAGCGGGATCGATCCGTCGGCGGCCTTCGTCGCGACCGCGCGTGATCGCATCCGCGACAGCCGGGCGCGGTTCGCCGTCGGTGACGCCGCGTCGCTGCCGCTCGATGACGCGTCTGCCGACGCTGTCGTGTCGGGGCTCGTCCTCAACTTCGTGCCGGACCTCGCGGTCGCGCTGCGCGAGATGCGGCGCGTCGCGGTGGCCGGCGCGACGGTGGCCGCCTACGTCTGGGACTACGCGGGTCGGATGGACCTGCTCCGACGCTTCTGGGACGCGGCCGTCGCGCTCGACCCCACCGCGCGGCCGCTCGACGAGGCGGTCCGCTTCGCGGTCTGTGCGCCCGACCCGCTGGCGTACGCCTTCGTGGCGACCGGGCTGACCGACGTCGCGACCGACGCGATCGAGGTCCCGACAGTCTTCCGCGACTTCGACGACTTCTGGCAGCCGTTCGTGCGTGGGACCGGCCCGGCGCCCGCCTATGTCGCCTCGCTCGACGAGGGTCGGATGGCGGCGCTCCGCGAACGACTCCTGTCGAGCCTCCCGACGGAGCCGGACGGGAGCATCCGCCTGGTCGCGCGGGCATGGGCGGTGCGTGGCCGCGCCGGCCGATGAGGTGTCGGGCGATCTGATCTGGCTCTAGACCGTGCGTTTGGCGTGCGGCCGGCGTGTATGTAGTGTGACCGCACCGATGGCACTCGCCGAATCGACCGAACTCGCCTACGAGCGCGCCTTCCAGACGCACTGGGGCGATGTCTTCCGGTTCGCGCTGGCCTGGACCAACGATTGGGCGGCCGCCGAGGACCTCGCGCAAGAGGCGTTCCTCCGCCTGTGGGACAACCGCGGGCGGCTCGACTGGGACCGGCCGGTCCTGCCGTGGCTGCTGGTCGCGACCCGACGGCTGGCAACGGACCGGTTCCGCGCGATCCGGCGTCGTCTGTCGCTGACCCCGACGATGCCTCCCGAGACCCTCGATCAGGCGGTCCAGGCGCGCTGGCTCGATGTCTGCGCCGCCATGACCGGCCTGTCGCCACTGGAGCGCGCCGCTCTCGTGCTGACCGCCGTCGAAGGCACGCCCTATGACGAAGTCGCGGTGGTGCTCGGTACCACACCCGGCGCATTGCGCGCGGCCGTGAGTCGCGCCCGAACGAAGTTGGAGCACGCCTGATGGAACCGTCCCGCGTCGATCGCATCCTCGAGGAATGGGCAGCCGTCACAGGCCGTGCCCACCGCCCGGCGACCTCACCGCGTCGGTCGGGCGTGACCGCCGGTCGGGCCGGTGCGACGCTGGCGGGCGCCGGCCTGGTCGTGGCCGCGCTGGTCATCGCAGTGGCCGTCATGGGCCGGATCGGTCCGAACGGCGGCATCGGCGCGATCGCAAGCGCGTCGCCGACCGCCCCGGCCACGCCGATCCCGACCGCAGCGCCGACCCCGACCGAGACCCCGGCGCCGACCGCGAGCGCGACCCCGACGCCGACTCCTACCCCGACCGCAACCCCGAGCCCGACGCCGACGCCGGCGCCCACGGTCGGTCCGTGCGATCCGAGCTCGCTGGCCGCCCGGATCACCTCCTGGGAGGGCGCGGCCGGACATCGGATCGCCGACGTCGAGCTGACCAACGCGGGCACGGTCACCTGCCGGCTGGCGACGCTGGCGAAGCCGCAGCTCGTCGACGGCCATGGCTCCGTGCTGATCGACGGCACCGATCCCGGTCAGTCCAAGTCGCTGGCGCTCTCTCCGGGCGGCGTCGTGAAGACGCTCGTCCAGGACGCCAACTACTGCGGGCCCGACCCCGTTGCCCCGGTCTCGGTCGCGTTCGTCCTGAATGGCGGCGGCCGGTTCGTCGCGACACCGCTGTCACCGACCGACGCCACGGTCCCTCCGTGCAACGGGGCGCCCGGGTCGAAGGGCGACATCGAGATGCAGCCATGGGCACGCTAGCCATCCGACGCCTCGCGGCGGTCATGGCCGCCCTGCTGATCGTCGGAAGCTCGAACGTGGTCCCGGCGAGCGTCGTCTCGACGCCCACCAGGGTCCTGCCGACAACGACCTCCACGACCTCCGCGACCGTGGCTACCTCCACGACGCCGACCCTGGCCCATCTCATCGGCCAGAAGCTCGTCGTCCGGATGGACGGCACCACGCCGAGCCCCAGCCTGCTTGGCCGGATCAGGCGCGGCGAGATCGGCGGGATCATCCTGTTCGGCTTCAACATCACCACGAAGGCGGCCCTGATCGCCTTGACCGCCGAGCTCCAGGCGACCGCCAAGGCAGGCGGCCAGCCGCCTCTGCTCATCGCCGCGGACCAGGAGGGCGGGCCGATCAAGCGCATCCCGTGGGCACCGCCGACGCTATCCGTGCCGCACATGGGCAGCCTCGACAGCACGACCGTCGCGCGCGCCCAGGGCGCGAGCACGGGGTCCGCGCTCCACGCGCTCGGGATCAACGTCGACTTCGCTCCCGTCGCTGACGTCCCGGCCACCACCGCCTCGTTCATGTACCGGGAAGGCCGCACCTGGTCGTTCAGCGCGGTCCACACCGCGTCGCTGTCGAACGCGTTCGCGTCGGGGCTCGAGGCGCAAGGGGTGATCCCGTCGATGAAGCACTTCCCGGGGATCGGCTTCGCGACGCACGACACCGATTCGTCGGTCGTGACCATCCGGGTGTCCACCTCGCGACTCGCGCCGGGCCTCCGTCCGTATCGGACGGCGATCGCGAAGCACATCCCGCTGATCATGCTGTCGAACGCCACCTACACCGCCTACGACGGCACGCACGCGGCAGGCTGGTCGCGGGTCATCACCGAGACGCTGCTCCGCCACGACCTCGGGTTCACCGGCGTGACCATCACCGATTCGCTCAACGGGACCGCGGCGGCTCGCGGCCTGTCCAGCCGGACGCTCGCCGTGCGCGCTGCGATCGCCGGGACGGACATGCTGCTGCTGACCGGCTCGGAGGCGTCGACCGCAGCGGTCTACGCGACGCTCCTGACCGATGCTCGGAACGGCACCATCCCGAAGACCCGGCTGACGGCCTCGTATGGTCGGATCCTGGCGATGAAGAAGGGCATCTGACCGGTCAGCCCAGCAGGAGCTTGACCGCGACGATCGTCCCGATGGTGATGATCGCGACGCGCAGCGCGAGCGGCGACAGCCGGCGACCGACGACCGCCCCGAGCTGGCCGCCGATCGTCGATCCGATCGCGAGCAGGATGGCCGGTCCCCAGGCCACCGGCGCAACGAGGATGAAGATGATCGCCGCGACCGAGTTGACCACCGCGGCGAGCACGTTCTTGAGCCCGTTGAGGCGCTGGAGGTCGTCGTCGATCAGGATCGCCAGCAGCGCGATCAGGATGACCCCCTGCGCTGCCCCGAAATAGCCGCCGTAGATCCCCGTCAGGTAGACGCTGGCGATCAGCACAGGCCCGCCGTCGTGCCGCGATCCGTGGCCGAGCCTGAGGCGGCGCGCCGTGACCCAGCCGGACAGTCTGGGCTGGACCGCGACCAGACCGCAGGCGACCAGGATCAGGATCGGCACGATCCGTTCGAATGCGGCCGCCGGGAGGATCAGCAGGAGCCCCGCACCGGTCAGGCCGCCCAGACCGGCTGCGACCATCAGCGGGATGGCGCGTGCGCGTTGACCCGCGAGCTCGCGGCGGTAGCCGATCGAACCGCTGATCGAGCCGGGGACCAACCCCACGGTGTTCGACACGTTGGCGACGAGCGGCGGATAGCCGAGCAGGAGAAGCGTCGGGAAGGTGATCAGCGACCCCGAGCCGACG
The DNA here is from genome assembly GCA_963813225.1 of uncultured Chloroflexia bacterium. Taxonomy (GTDB): domain Bacteria; phylum Chloroflexota; class Limnocylindria; order Limnocylindrales; family CSP1-4; genus SPCO01. Next base: position 1,833,833 of record CAWEYB010000001.1, read on the forward strand.
ATGGCGTTGATGGTGCCGGCGGCCATCCCGGCCGCGATGATGACGATGGCCTCGAGCGGATCGATCAAGCCGGGTCTCCTGGGGGTCGTCGGCCGAGCGTACAGAAAGCGGGCTACACTCGTCCGGTCGCCCGCGAAGCCCGAGGTACCCGATGACCAGACCGCGCAGGGTCATGACCAGCGCCACGGCCGAACCCGAGCCGTTCGATCCGGCCGCGTTCCCCGGGCTGGACGAACGGCGGCGGGCGGATGGCGGCGCCGCCAGCGAGCGCTGGCGCGATCTGGTCGGTTCCACGCCGACGGTCATCGCCGACGGCGCGATGGGCACGATGCTGTTCGCCAACGGCCTGATGTTCGGCGACCCGCCCGAGGTCTGGAACCTGTCCAAGCCCGACGTCGTGCGGCGGATCCACCGCGGCTACCTCGACGCGGGGTCGCAGATCCTGATGACCAACACGTTCGGTGGCAACCGGATGCGGCTCAGCCTGCACGGCCTCCAGGACCGTGTCGCGGAGCTCAACCAGACCGCGGCCATCCTCCTCCGCAACGAGGTCGACGCGGCCGGTGGCGACGCCCTGGTGGCGGGCGACATCGGCCCGAGCGGCGCCATCCTGGCCCCGACCGGCACGCTCGACTACGACGAGGCGGTCGACATCTTCGCCGAGCAGGCCGCGGCTCTCGTCGCCGGCGGGGTGGACCTCATCTGGATCGAGACGATGTCCGACCTGCTCGAGATCAAGGCCGCCATCGAGGGCGTCCGGCGGGTGTCGCCCGGGATCGCCCTGATCACGACCATGACCTTCGACACGCGTGGCCGGACGATGATGGGTGTGACCCCCGAGCAGGCCGTCGCGTCGCTGACGGCATGGGGCGCGGACGCCGTCGGGGGCAACTGCGGCAACGGACCAGACGAGCTGATCACGGTCATGGAGCGGATGCGCGCGGCCGACCCCGACGCGATCCTCGTCGCCAAGTCGAACGCGGGGATGCCCGAGCTGGTCGACATGCAAGCCGTCTACCGCGCCGAGCCGTCGACGATGGCGGCCGCGGCCGTCGCGATGCGGGCCGCGGGCGCCTCGATCATCGGCGGCTGCTGCGGGACCACGCCCGATCATCTGCGGGCGATCGCCGGCAGCGTCACCCGCTGAGCCGACCCGCGAACGCGCCGGTCAGGCGGGGTCGTCGAACTGCAGGACGGCGAGGACGTTGCCGTCGGGGTCCTTGAACCAGGCGGCACGGCCGGCACCGATCCGGGCGATCCCGTTCTCGGTGCGCGGCGTCTCGTATGACTCGAAGACGACGCCGCGTGCCTGAAGGTCGGCGACCTCCGCCTCGATGTCCTCGACGGTGAACGCCATCTGCGTGTGCGTCCCCGATGACACGACCGACCCGCGCGAGATCGCGAACACGCTGCCGACCGCCGTCCGGTAGAGCACCGCGCCGGGCCGGACGGCCAAGAGGCGTGAAGCCGAGCACCTCCTCGTACCAGGCACGCAGACGGTCGACGTCGGAGGTGGGCAAGGTGGTGTGCGCGCGCTTGTCGGCCAGCATCGTCGTCCCTCGGGTGTGGAGCGGCACCATTCGCTCGTCGGTCGGGTCCGCCGGATACGATACCTCCGCCATGACCGACACCCAGCCGAGCCTCGCCACGCCCTATCGCACCCACACCTGCGGCCAGCTCCGAGCAGGCGATGCGGGCTCGGCCGCGCGGTTGGCCGGCTGGGTCCATCGCCGGCGCGATCACGGCCAGCTCATCTTCCTCGACCTGCGCGACCGCCACGGGATCACCCAGGTCGTCATCGACAAGGCCGACGCGCCCGACGCCCACGCGCTGGCCAGCCGGGTCCGGCCCGAGTTCGTCGTGACCGTCACGGGCACCGTCGCGCTGCGACTGCCCGGCACGGAGAACGCGAAGCTGCCCACCGGCGCGATCGAGCTGCAGGCCACCGAGATCGAGATCCTGTCGGAGGCCAAGACACCGCCCTTCTACATCAACGATCCCGATGCGACCGTCGACGAGAGCCTGCGGCTCAAGTACCGCTATCTCGACATCCGGCGCGAGCCGATGCAGCGCCGGCTCCTGCTCCGCAGCCGGATGGTCCAGGCCATCCGCGAGGTCCACCACGCCAACGGTTTCGTCGAGGTCGAGACGCCGACGCTCATCAAGAGCACACCCGAGGGCGCCCGCGACTTCGTCGTGCCGAGCCGGCTCCAGCCCGGCACGCTCTACGCGCTGCCGCAGAGTCCGCAGCAGCTCAAGCAGCTGTTGATGGTCGCCGGGATCGACCGCTACATGCAGATCGCCCGCTGCTACCGCGATGAGGACCTGCGCGGCGACCGGCAGCCCGAGTTCACCCAGCTGGACCTCGAGATGAGCTTCGTCGACGAGGCGACCGTGACAGGCTTCGTCGAGGCGATGGCGATCGAGGTGTCACGGGCGACCGTCCCGCAGCGGCCGTTGCTCCAGACACCGTTCCCGCGGCTGACGTTCGAGGAGGCCATCGAACGCTTCGGCTCAGACAAGCCGGACGTCCGTTTCGCGATGGAGCTGGTCGACCTCGGGCCGGTGCTCGTCGATGCCAGCGGCGCGCCGGCGTCGGGCTTCGGCGTGTTCGATTCGGCGCTCGCGGCCGGCGGCCGGGTCAAGGCGATCGTGGCGCCCGGGATGGCCGGCGCCACCCGGCGCGAGATCGACGAGCTGACCGAGCGCGCGCGCCGCTTCGGTGCGAAGGGTCTGGCCTACCTCGCGCTGGCCGACGGCGAGATCAAGGGCCCGATCGTCAAGTTCCTGGCCGACGACACGCAACGCGCGATCGTCGAGCGCACCGGTGCTGCCGAAGGCGACCTCATCCTCATCGTGGCCGACTCGCACGATCTCACCGCCGACGTCCTCGGCCGGCTGCGGGTCGAGCTCGGTGACCGGCTCGGACTGGCCGATCCGAACGTGCTGTCGTACGTCTGGGTGAACCGCTTCCCGATGTACCAGTGGGACGCGGAGCTCGGGCGCTGGCACGCGACACACAACCCGTTCAGCGGCGTCCTGCCCGAGGACGAGGCCCTGCTCGTCACCGCGTCCGGCGACCCCGACCGGCCGTCGCCCGACGATCCTGCCGGCCGTGCCCGGGCGCTCCAGTACGACCTCGCTCTGAACGGCTGGGAACTGGGTGGTGGCTCGATCCGGATCCACCGGCGCGACCTGCTCGAGCGGTCGTTCCGGCTGCAGGGTCACTCGCTCGAGGCGATGCACGAGAAGTTCGGAGCCGTCCTCGACGCGTTCGACTACGGCGCGCCGCCGCACGGCGGGATCGCCCTCGGCATCGATCGCTGGGCAGCGCTCCTTGCCGAGCAGACGAACATCCGCGAGGTGATGGCGTTCCCGAAGACCCAGTCGGGCACGGACCCGATGCTCGAGGCGCCGTCGCTGCCGGAGCCCGGGCAGTACGAGGAGCTCGGCCTGCGCTTCGTGGGCCTGGCGGCAAAGGCGCCGTAGACGTGGTCACCGATCGACCCGGCGCGCTGGCGGCCATCGGCGGCTCGCCCATCGCACGCCTGAGCCGGGTGGTGGACGCCGGGATGGGCGAGGTCTGGGTCAAGCTCGAGGTCGACTCCGGGCTGAAGTACCTCGTCGGCGAGCTGTACTCCTGAGCGCGCAGCCAGGTCCGCTCGACTGGTTCGCGCAGCGTCCACGACTTGCGGCGCTTGCTCGGCGCGACCTGCATCTCGTTCTCCGGCGTGTTCTACATCTATGCCGCGGTGCAGCCGTCGACCGGCACGTTCTATCGCGCGGTCTTCGGCCTGCCGCTGCTCGTGCTCGTCGCGTTCGGGGAGTGGCGGCGCTACGGCCCGCTGCCGCGCAAGACGATCCAGCTGGCGGCCATCGCCGGGCTGTTCTTCACCGGCGACCTGATGTTCTGGCACCACGCCATCGAGGCGGTCGGTGCGGGCCTCGCGACCGTGCTGGGCAACCTGCAGGTCATCATCGTCGGCTTCTTCGCCTGGCTGCTCCTCGGCGAGCGCCCGTCGCGGGCCACGCTGCTGGCGCTGCCGGTCGTGCTGGCCGGGGTGATCCTCATCTCCGGCGTGGTCGGGACCGGTGCGTACGGGGCGGCGCCGCAGCTCGGGGTCATCCTCGGCATCGCTACCGCCCTGTGCTACTCGGGGTACCTGCTCGATCATCCGCTGGGGCGGCCGGGATGCACGACGCCCGGCCGGTCCGGTGGCCGTGGCGACGGCGGTCGTGGTCGTCGCGTCGTTCGTGGTCGGCCAGCTCGTCGGCGACCTCGATCTCACGCCGGGTCCGCAGAGCCTCTTCTGGCTGGCGATGCTCGGGATCACGTCGCAGTCGGCCGGCTACCTGCTGATCTCGATCTCGCTGCCGCGCCTGCCGGCGATCATCACCTCGGTCATCCTGCTGAGCCAGCCGGTGATGTCGATGGGGCTGGCGATCGTGCTGCTCGGCGAGACGCCGTCACCGACTCAGCTGTTCGGCGTCGCACTGGTCATCGGCGGGATCGCCGGCGCGACGGTGCCGGTCGCGCGGGTTCGTGACGGGTTGATGCGATCGAGGACGGCGCCGACGGCCGACTAGCGATCAGGGCTCGGTGAGGCCGGCCTCCGCGGCGACGTCGACGCCCCACTCGTGGCTGTGGCCGGCGGGCGGATCGGGCGGGCCCTCGTAGGCGGGCAGGTCCGACTCGGGCGTGTCGACGTCGTGGATGACGCCCGGGTCGCCCATCTCGACCACACGCGCCGGGACGACCGCGATGAGATCCTCGATGACCTGCGGCGGCATCCGGTCGGGCGCGACGCCGCGCAACGCATCGAGCCAGGCGGTCGGGACCAGGACCGGCCAGCCGGGCTCGCCGTGCCATGCCGGCCGCAGCACCGTCCCGCGGTCCATGCCGTGCGTCTCGATGAGCGAGGTGATCGTCTCGGGGCCGACCCACGTCATCCGCCCCGGCCAGAGCAGGACCGCGGTCGTGTCGTGGACCTCGGCCAGGGCCAGCTCGGCGCCGCGGACCATCTGGCCGACCGGACCGACTTCGGGCGGGGCAGGGGAGCCGTAGGTCGCCTCGGACCCAGCCAGCGCCGCCGCCACCGACCCATCCGGATCGGGCGCGACGACCACGATCGGCAGGGCGCCGCCCGACCAGGCGAGGTCGGCCAGCCGACGGACGCGCGGCTGTCCGAGCGTGTCGGCGAGCGCACCCTCGACCGATCGACGACAGGATCACCGCGGCGACCGTCACGCCCGGCCGCCTTGACGATAGGTGACCAGCAACGTGCCGGACAGCTGGGTCGCCGCCACGTCACCGAAGACGGCCGCAAAGCCGACGCCGGCGCGCTCGTCGCCCCAGCTGTGGGCGACCGGATACCAGCCCGCGGCGGCCAGGCGGACGGCCTCGACGCGGTAGAAATCGAAGGCCGCGGCCTGCGTCACGGCAGGGTAGAGCTGGACCAGGACCGATCCGCTATCGAGCCTCGGAGGCGGGATGTCCGCACCGCACCCGAAGCAATGGAGATTGCCGACGGGCATCTCCCCTTCGCAGTTCGGACAGAGGTCGTAGCGGGCCATCGTCGCAGCATAGGGGTCCGCGTTCGCCGCGGTCCAGCCATCCGTGGCACAATCGGGCGTCCCCTTCGACCTGGAGATCCATCTGCCCGTGCCCGACGCCACGACCCCGAGCCCCACCTCGAACCCCGAGGACCCGACCGCGACCGCGATCCGTGCCGACCTCCGCAACGTCGCCATCGTCGCGCACGTGGACCACGGCAAGACCACGCTCGTGGACGCGATGCTGCGTCAGACCGGCGCGTTCCGTTCCAACCAGGCCGTCGTCGACCGAGTGATGGATTCGGGCGATCTCGAGCGCGAGAAGGGGATCACGATCCTCGCCAAGCAGACGACCGTCGACCACGCGGGCGTCCGCCTCAACATCGTCGACACACCCGGCCACGCCGACTTCGGCGGCGAGGTCGAGCGCTCGCTGCTGATGGTCGATTCGGTGCTGCTGCTCGTGGACGCCGCCGAAGGCCCGCTGCCCCAGACGCGCTACGTCCTGCAGAAGGCGATGGCCCGCCGCCTCCCGGTCGTGGTCGCCATCAACAAGATCGATCGCAGCGACGCCCGCGCCGGCGAGGTCCTCGACGAGATCTACGAGCTGTTCATCGACCTCGGCGCCGACGAGCACCAGATCGAGTTCCCGATCGTGTACACCAACGCCAAGGCCGGCACGGCGACCCGCGACCTGGCCGATCCCGGCACCGACCTTCGGCCGCTCCTCGACCTGCTCGTGGAGGTCACCCCGCCGGTCACCTACACGCCGGGCCACCCGCTCCAGCTGCTCGTCACCAACCTGTCGGCGAACGAGTACGTCGGGCGGATGGCGGTCGGTCGCATCTGGAACGGCACGATCCGGACCGGCCAGCGCATCACCGTCCTGCGCGAGGAGGCCGACGACACCGCCGGGACCATCGAGCCCGGCCGGACCGTCACGCTCAGCGGCACGGTGACCAGCCTCCAGACCGCTCACGGCATCGACCGCGTCGACATCGAGGAGGCCGGCCCGGGCGACATCGTGTCGGTCGCGGGGCTCCCCGAGGTGACCATCGGCGACACCCTGACCGACCCCGCCGACCCGCGTCCGCTGCCGCGCCTCGACGTCGACGCCCCGACCCTGCGGATGACGTTCGGGGTGAATACCTCGCCGCTCGCCGGCCGGGAGGGCAAGTACGTCACCAGCCGGCAGATCAAGGCACGCCTCGACAAGGAGGTCCTCGGCAACGTCTCGATCGAGGTCCGGCCGTCCGATTCGAGCGAGGCGTTCGAGGTCCGCGGTCGCGGCGAGCTCCAGCTGGCGGTCCTCATCGAGCAGATGCGGCGCGAGGGCTACGAGCTGACGGCGTCGCGCCCGGAGGTCCTCCTGCGCGAGGTCGGTGGCGAGGTCCAGGAGCCGTACGAGCGGATCACCATCGACATCCCGCCCGAGTACATCGGCGACGTCCAGACCGCGATCGCCGGCCGGAAGGGCCGGCTCGAGCAGATCTCGACCGACACCGACGGCCGCGTCCGGATGGAGTTCGTCCTGCCCGTCCGCGGCCTGATCGGCTATCGCGGACAGCTGCTGACCGATACCCGCGGCACGGCGCTGCTGCACCAGATCGGCGAGGGCTACGGGCCGTGGGCGGGCGACGTCACGCACCGCACGAACGGGGTCCTCGTGTCGGACCGCGCCGGCACCTCGAACGCGTACGGCCTGTTCAACCTCGAGCAGCGCGCCGAGCTGTTCATCGGCGCCGGGGTCGAGGTCTACGAGGGCATGGTCGTCGGCGAGAACAGCCGGTCGGGCGACATGGACGTCAACCCGACCAAGGAGAAGAAGCTGACCAACATCCGGACGCACTCGCACGACGAGTCGCTCCGGCTCACGCCGGCACGCCCGATCACGCTCGAGACCGCGCTCGAGTTCATCGCCGCCGACGAGCTGGTCGAGGTGACCCCGCAGTCGATCCGGCTGCGGAAGCGCGCGCTCGCCCAGCACGACCGTCGGCGCGCGGCGGGTCAGGCCGACGACCTGCGGCGCGCGGCAGAGCGCGAGGCCACGACAGCCGGTTGACCGGCGGTCAGCCCTTCTGGCGGTAGCTCGGCGTGGCCGGCTGCTGTCGTCGCCAGGCCATGTGGAGCAGGACGGTGGCCCACATCCGGTACGGGCGCCAGACGTCGGAGATCGTCGTCCAGGTCGCGTCATCGGGCGGCTCCGGCAGGCCGTAGATCGCGGCCACAGCGTTCCGGCTGATGTCGTCGACCATCGGGACGGCATCGGCGACGCCGCAACCGCGGAGCAGGATCCCGGACGCGGTCCACGGCCCGACCCCGGGGAGTGCCTGGAGCTGGGCGAGCGCCTCGGCCTCCGGCAGCATCCGCAGCCGCTCGGTGTCGAGCACGCCGTCGATGGCCGCCCGGGCCAGGTCGTGCATCCGCTCGACCTTGACTTGCGCCAGACCGGTCACGGACGGCACCTCGAGCAGGCGCTGTGGGCGTGGGAAGGGACGGACCGTCCGCCCGTCGATCTCGACCGGGTCGCCGTACGCCTCCGCGAGACGGTCCTTGACGGCGCGCGCCTGGCGCATCGAGATGCGCTGGCCGATCACGAACGAGGTGGCCGCCTCGTACGCCGAGTAGAAGCAGACCGGGCGGAGCCAGTCGTACTGGGCCTGCAGGGCGCCGAGGACTGGATCACGCTCGCCGACGTCGGCCCATCCACGGCCATCGTGGTCGATCGAGAGCGAGCGGGCCGCCTGCCGTCGGACGGTGTCGACGTCCTCGGAGCCGTGGGCCTCTCCGTGGACCCTGCCATCGGGCGTCTGCCACACGTCGACGGCGGTGCTGTCGCGCCAGCCCTCGACAGGGAACGTCATCAGCAGGCCGGTCGCCGTCCCGTGGGCGCCGATCCCGGCCGCGAACCCGCCGGCGAAGTCCTGCGCGGCCGCGAGCGAGAACCGTCCGAGCGGTTCGATGGTGAAGGGGGTCACGCCCCCGATGCTCTCACCGCTGTCCAGCGCCGACGCGACACGCGCGTTCGGTGCCGTGTCAGGCGCCGTAGGCCCGGTAGGTGAGCTCGATCGACTGGCCGCCGGTCCGCGCGTTGACCCGGTCGGTCAGGACGGCGGCGCCGATCAGGACGATCAGCGGGAGGAGAGTGATGAGGGCTGCGACGAGGAATGTCATCGGTCGGGACTCCGTGCGGTGTGTGTGCTCCCGAATCATCCCGCCGGTGGCCCATCCTCGACCACTGCCGGTTGTCACTGGAAACGATGGACGTATGTCACATTCGGCTGGTCGCACCGCGACAGGCGGCCGGGCTGGCGACGAGGGGTCGGGTGTACGATCGGGCGGATGCCGATCTACCTGGACCACGCCGCGACGACCCCACTCCGGCGCGAGGTCCTCGACGCGATGTTGCCGTTCCTGACCGAGTCGTTCGGCAACCCGAGCTCGTCGCACAGCTTCGGGCGCACCGCCCGGGCCGCGCTCGACGACGCACACGACAAGGTCGCTGGCGCAGCTCAACGCGCAGGGCCGCGAGATCGTCTTCACGTCCGGCGGCACCGAGGCGAACAACCTCGCGCTCAAGGGCGCGGCGTGGGCCGGCAAGGCGCGCGGCCATCGCATCGTGACCTCGTCGATCGAGCACCACGCGGTCGGGCACACGCTGCGCTACCTCGAGAAGTTCGGCTTCGAGGTCGTCGAGCTGCCGGTCGACCGCTACGGCCGGGTGGACCCCGACCAGCTCGAGTCGGCGCTCAACGACAAGACGATCCTCGTCTCGATCATGCTCGCCAACAACGAGGTGGGCACGATCCAGCCGATCGCCGAGATCGCCGCCCGGGTGCGATCGCGCAAGGGCCTCGTCCTCCACATCGACGCGGTCCAGGCGGCACCGTACGTCGACATCGATGTCGAGGCGCTCGGGGCAGACCTCGTCTCGCTCGGGGCGCACAAGTTCGAGGGGCCGAAGGGCGTCGGAGCGCTCTATGTCCGGCACGGCACGCACATCCTGGCGCAGCAGCAGGGTGGCACCCAGGAGCGCCACCGCCGCGCCGGCACCGAGAACGTCGCCGGGGCGGTCGGTCTGGCCGCCGCATACGAGCTCGCGTGCGACGAGCGCCCGGTCGACCGTGGCGAAGCTGCGCGCGCAGCGAGACCGGTTGGCCGAGGCGGTCATGGCGGAGCCAGGCGTCGAGGCCGACCGGCCATCCCAAGGATCGGCTGCCCGGCCTGCTGTCGCTGGTCGCCCGCGACACCGACGGGGCGTCGGTCGCGATGTCACTCGACCTCGAGGGCATCGCCTGCTCGGTCGGCTCGGCCTGCACCACTGGCTCGACCGAGGTCAGCCACGTGCTGACAGCGATGGGCTATCCGGACGAGGAGGCACACGGCGCGCTGCGGCTGTCGCTCGGTCGGACGACCACGGACGACGAGGTGGCCGACCGCGGCCGACATCGTGCCGCGGGTCATCGCCTCGAGCGGATCGGGAGCGCGGCGGTCGCGGCGGATCCGCTCGGCGAGAGCGTGCCCGCGTGAGTCGGATCCTGGTCGCGATGTCGGGCGGGGTGGACTCCTCGGTCGCGGCGGCGCTCCTGCACGGCCAGGGGCACGAGGTGGTCGGCGTCTGGATGCGACTCCACGACGTCGCCGACACCTATTCCGAGTTCAAGAAGAGCTGCTGCTCGCTCGACGCCGCGGACGACGCGCGCCGGGTCGCGGCCCAGCTCGACATCCCGTTCTACGTCATGAACCTCGAGCGCGAGTTCGACGCCGGCGTGCTCCAGCCGTTCCTCGACGCGTACCTCGGTGGCGAGACACCGTCGCCGTGCGTCGACTGCAACACGTACGTCAAGTTCGGGGCGCTGCTCGGGCGGGCGCGGCACCTGTACGACTGCGACGCGGTCGCCACCGGGCACTACGCGCGCCGCGACGTCGGTCCGGACGGGCAGGCGCGGCTGCTGCGCGCCCGCGACACCGACAAGGACCAGACCTACTTCCTGTACGGCCTGCGCCAGGACCAGCTCGAGCATGCGCGGTTCCCGCTCGGCGAGCTGACGAAGCCCGAGGTGCGGGCCGTCGCGCGCGAGCTTGGCCTCGTGACCGCCGACAAGCCCGAGAGCCAGGAGATCTGCTTCGTCCCGGGAGGCGACTACCGCGATGCTCTGCGAGAGCGGGCCGGCTGGGTGCCCGAGGCCGGACCGCTGCTCGACGCCGACGGCGAGCGGGTGGGGGAGCATCACGGCACCGCGGCCTACACGGTCGGCCAGCGGCAGGGCCTGGGCGTCGCGCTCGGCGAGCCGCGCTACGTGAGCCGCATCGATCCGCTGACGAACACGATCACGCTCGGGCGGCGCGAGGACCTCGAGACGACCCGGATCGACCTCGAGCGAGCCAGCTTCGTCGCCGGCGACGCCCCGGGCGGGCGTGCCGGCGTTCCGTGCCGAGATCCGGATCCGGCACCGCGCGACCCCGATCGCGGCGACCGTGACGCCCGCGTCGGACCACGAACCCGCCCGCGGGGGCCGATGGCTGGTCGAGACCGACCGACCGGTCTGGGCCGCCGCGCCCGGCCAGGCGGCGGTGCTCTACGACGGCGACGTCGTCCTCGGTGGCGGGCGGATCGCGCGACCCGCGACGACCACGCCGTCCGCGCGGCTCGGGCGCGGTCGCGGCACCCTCGTCGGCGCGCGAGCGTGAGCATCGGACCGGCGCTCATCCTGGCGGTGCTGGTCGGCGTCTTCAACGCCGCCCTGTACGTCCTCATCCGCGGCAATGCCGGGGGTCGGCTGCCGATCATCGTCGTCGCGGCGATCCTCGGTGCGTGGGCCGGCGACGCGCTGGCCGGGCGGCTTGGCTTCGACGTGCTGACGATCGGCGACTTCCACCTCGTCGGTGCGATCGTCGTCGCCTGGGTCGGGATCGGGATCTCGTCGGCCGTGGCGATCCTCGGCCCCACCCTGCGCAAGGCATGAGCAGCGCGGACGACGACCGCTCGACCGCGACGTTCCTGCGCGGGCTGACGATCGGCGCGATCGTCGGCGCGATCCTCGCGGGTTCGTCGTTCTGGTCGCGGCGTCGTCGTCGTCGGCGCTCGACCGAGGGCTAGACGCCGCGCAGCCCGACGTGGCCCGCCGTCAGGTGGTCTGGATCGCCAGCTCGAACGTCGCCTTGTAGCCGTCGCCGTCCTGCGCGACGTCGAGCAGGGTCATCCCCTGGCTCTGCTGGTAGATGCCGTCGGACGCGTTGGGCGTGTCGGGCGTGCCCTTCGACGCGTACACGCCGCTGCTGTAGACCTTGGCGCTGAAGGCGTCGTCGAAGAACAGCTGCGAGGTGAATTCGAAGCCGCCCGACGTCGCCGCCGGATCGGTCCGGATCTTGAAGTGGATGTGGACGGCGCGACCCTGGTACCAGCCCGGGTAGACCGTCGTGATGGTCGCCCGGCCGTTCATGTCGGTGTGCTGGTAGCCGCGCAGGAAGTCGTGACCCTGCTCGGACCCGACGTCGGAGTACTCGCCGACGGCGTCGCAGTGCCAGACGTCGACGAGGACGCCCTCGAGCGGCACGCAGGCCGAGCCATCCACCTTCGAGACGACCCAGTCGAGGGTGAGGACCGCGCCGTCGACGGCCTTGCCGGTCGACGTGTCGGGGCGGATGTCGGAGCGCTCGAGCTTCTCGTCGACGTAGTACGGGCCCTCGGTCAGCGCCGGGACGACGACGCACGACGGGAGCGAGCTCGCACCCGCGACCGCGGAGGCCGAGGCCGTCGCCGACGCGCCGGCGGTCGAGCCGGGCGCGACCGAGGCTGACGGCGAGACGAGTCCGCTCGGCGACCGATCCGGGCGCGCACGCCGCGGCCACCGCCGAGACCGACACGGCACCCATCAGCGCCAGCACCTCGCGCCGGCTCAGGACCCGGCCGATGAGCCGGTCGTCGTCATCGGGGTCGAACGGGGCGAGTGCTCCGATCGGGAGATCGCGGTTCGCGGTCCGTCGTCGGGGTCTGGATCGGTGTCATCGGGCGGCTCCAGTTCGGATCGGGGGTGAGCCGATCGTCGTCGAGGTCCCTGAGAGACGCCTGAGACGGGCCTGAGACGGACCTGACGGCCCAGGACCGACCCGGGTCAGGTGTTCGCGGCGACCAGGACGGCGACGAGGGCCAGGGCGGCAGGGACCGCCTGGACGACCAGGATCCGCCGGTTGACGGTCGCCGCGCCGTACACGCCGGCGACGATCACGCAGGCCAGGAAGAAGACCTTGACCTGGAAGCCGACCGGGTCGGCCGCGAGGAGGCCCCAGACGAGGCCGGCGACGAGGAAGCCGTTGTAGAGGCCCTGGTTGGCGGCCAGCGTCGCCGATTCGTCGGCGAACGCCTGCGTCGTCCCGAACGAGCGAAGCCCGCGCGGCGTCCGCCACAGGAACATCTCGAGGATGACGATGTAGACGTGGATCGCCGCGACGACGAGGACGAGGACGGCGGCGACGGTGGCCATCGCCGAAGCATTCGGGACGGTTACCGCGCTGTCAATGGGCGGGCGTGCCGGCGCGGTCGCGCCGGCTGTCGGGCGCGGATCAGGCGTTCGCGGGCTCGGGCTCCGGCTCGGCCTCGACCAGGTCGAACTCGGTCCAGGCGCAGTTCGGGCAGGTGAAGCGCTCGAACACGGGGTCCTTCGCGGCGTCGTCGCTGGACTTCCAGGTGACGCGCTTGTCGACGTTTCCGCAGCTTTCGCACTTCCGGGCGACAGTCATGGTCCATCCTCCACTGCTTGTCGGAGACAGGTCAGGATGCCGGACGCAGGGCTGACAGTCGCGCCTGCACGCGACGGGCGTCGCGTTACGGCCGCCATACACGATGGGTTGAGTACCATTGCCTCCGATGCCGCCTCCCGTCCAGACCCCCGATCCCCGGATCGTGGCGTTGCCCGCCGCCGAGATCCGCCGCCGGTTCGTCGAGTTCTTCGCCGAGCGCGGCCACGCCCCCGTGCCCAGCGCCAGCCTCGTCCCGGCCGGCGACGCGACGCTTCTGTTCACCAACTCGGGGATGGTCCAGTTCAAGGACGTGCTCATCGGTGCCGAGACGCGCTCGTACACGCGGGCCGTGGACTACCAGCGCTGCCTGCGCGTCGCCGGCAAGCACAACGACTTCGAGGAGGTCGGCCGGACGCCGCGCCACCACACGTTCTTCGAGATGCTCGGCAACTGGTCGTTCGGCGACTACTTCAAGCGCGAGGCGATCCACTTCGCATGGGACCTGCTGACCCGCGAGTTCGGCATCCCTGCCGGACCGACTGGCCGCCACGACCTACACCGACGACCAGGTCGCCTGGGACATCTGGCGCGACGAGATCGGCCTGCCGCCCGAGCGGATGGCGCGCTGGGGCGACGTCGACCACGGCGACGACAGCAACTTCTGGCGGATGGCCGACACCGGACCATGCGGGCCGTGCAGCGAGATCCATTTCGATCGCGGCCTGCAGTTCTCCGAGGGCCCGGGCTGCATCCCGGATCACAGCGAGACCTGCCCGCGCTGGCTCGAGATCTGGAACCTCGTGTTCATGGAGTTCGACCAGCTGCCCGATGGCCGGGTGCCGCTGCCGTTCACCAGCGTCGACACCGGGATGGGCCTCGAGCGCCTGGCCAGCGTCCTCCAGCAGGTCCCGACCAACTACGACACCGACCTGTTCACGCCGATCCACGCCCGGATGCGCGAGCTGCTCGGCCACGACCCGGACGCGTTCGAGAGCGAACGGTTCAGCTACCAGGTCATCGCCGACCACTCGCGCGCCGTGACGTTCCTCATCGGCGACGACGTCTTCCCGTCGAACGAGGGCCGCGGCTACGTCCTGCGCAAGCTCTTCCGGCGCGCGGTCCGCCACGGACGGCTGCTCGGCCGGCGCGAGCCGTTCATGGCCGAGGCTGCCGCGGTCGTCATCGAGGTCATGGGCGAGGCGTACCCACACCTCGTTGCGCGGCGTGACGAGATCCTCGGCGTCATCGCCCGCGAGGAGGCGCAGTTCGGCCGGACGCTCGACGCCGGGACGAAGCTGCTCGAGACCGAGATCGGCAAGGTCGTGGGGACCGACGCGGCGCGCGTCGTCGGCCGGTCACCGGACGACCTCCCGGCCGACGCGCCGGCGCTCGCTGGCGAGATCGCGTTCAAGCTCCACGACACGTATGGCTTCCCGATCGACCTGACCGTCGAGCTCGCCGCCGAATACGGCGTCGCCGTCGATCGCGACGGCTTCGATCGGGCGCTCGCCGAGCAGCGCGACCGCAGCCGGTCGGGGACCAAGGCCCAGCTGTCGAAGCACGCCGAGCTGGTGGCGCTGTACGGCTCGATCCAGGGACGCGTCGGCGACACCCGGTTCGTCGGCTACGAGACGACGACCGCCGAGGGCCGCGTGCTGGCCATCCTGCGCGACGGGATGGAGTTCGACGAGCTGACCGGACACGGCGAGGCCGAGGTCGTCCTCGACCAGACCCCGTTCTACGCCGAGGGCGGCGGCCAGGTCGGCGACCACGGCGTCCTGCGCGAGCCGGGCGGCGGCAGCGAGCTGTTCAGCGTGACCGACACGCAGAAGCCGCTCGGCGGCCTGATCGTCCAGCGCGGCATGCTCCACGGCCGGCTGCGTGTCGGCGAGGCGGTCGAGGCCGTGGTGGACGCCGAGCGACGCGCCCACACGATGCGCAACCACACGGGCACGCATCTGCTCCATCGCGCGTTGCGGAACGTGGTCGGGGAGCGGGCACGCCAGGCGGGCTCGCTGGTCACGCCCGACTACCTGCGCTTCGACTTCCCGTTCGACCGGGCGCTGACCCGCGACGAGACCCGCGCCATCGAGGACGAGGTCCACCGCATCATCCGCGAGGACCGGCCCGTCTCCATCGCGTTCATGAGCATGACCGAGGCGATCGAGGGCGGCGCCGACGCCTTCTTCGACGAGAAGTACGGCGAGACCGTCCGGACCATCCGGGTCGAGGGCTACAGCTTCGAGCTGTGCGGCGGCACCCACTGCCGCGCCACCGGCCAGATCGGCGGCTTCCTCATCACCGGGGAGCGGAGCATCGGCTCCGGGATGCGCCGCATCGAGGCGGTCACCGGCGCAGCCGCCGACGCGCTCGTCCGCGAGCGGTTCGATGCCCTCGAAGCCGCCGCGTCGGCGGTCGGTGCACAGTCGGTCGACGGCATCGGCGACC
Source organism: uncultured Chloroflexia bacterium (assembly GCA_963813225.1). GTDB lineage: Bacteria > Chloroflexota > Limnocylindria > Limnocylindrales > CSP1-4 > SPCO01. The sequence goes on from CAWEYB010000001.1 coordinate 1,849,574, forward strand.
GGATCGGTGCCCTCCAGGACGAGCTCCGCGAGACGAAACGGCGTCTCAAGGCCGGTGCCGGTTCGAGCCTGCCCAAGCCCGGCGAGCTTGCGACGAGCGCCGCAGAGGTCGCGCCGGGGATCCGCCTCGTCGCTGCGGCCCTGCCCTACGCCTCGATGGACGCGCTCAAGGCGGCGGCCCGGGACGTCAGCGGGACGCTCGGGTCGGGCGTCGTCGCGCTCGGACTCGACGCCGACGAGCCACAGCTGTTCGTGACCGTCAGCGACGATCTCGTGGCCCGCGGCATCTCGGCCGGCGACCTGGTCACGCTGGCGATGCCCGCGCTCGAGGGACGGGGCGGGGGACGACCGGGGATGGCGCAGGGTCGGGGGACCCGGCGCGACGGACTGGGTGACGCGCTGGCGGCGATCCGGGCCCATCTCGAGACCGGGGCCTGATGGCATTCTGGCGCCGCATCTGGCAGCGCGACGGGAGCGAAGCGCTGGCCGCCTGCACGGCGCTCGACGTCGGGACCGAGTTCGCCAAGGCGCTCGTCTTCGACATCGACCCGAGCGGGCACGGGACCGTCCGCGGCGTCGGTCGCAAGCGGCAGGGTCTGTCGCACATGCAGTCGGGGACCGTCGCCGACATCGCGGCCGTCGTCGACAACTGCGCGGTCGCGCTCCAGGAAGCCGAGGAGATGGCCGGCTTTCGCCCGACCCAGGTCGTCATCGGGATCGCCGGTGAGCTGGTCAAGGGCTTCACCACGACCCACAGCCAGGAACGCAAGAAGCCCGACACGCCGATCACCGAGGCCGAGCTCCAGCGGCTCATCGACGCCGTCCAGCGCGAGGCGCTCCACGAGGCCGAGCGGGCGATCACCTGGGAGACGGGGCTGCCCCACGTCGACGTCCGGCTCGTCCACGCCGCGGTGACGGGCGCCTCGATCGACGGCTACGCGCTGACCAACCCGGTCGGCTTCCAGGGCCGCCACGTCAAGATCGGGATCTTCAACGCGTTCGCGCCGCTCGTCCACCTCGGGGCGCTCCAGAGCGTCGCCTCGCAGCTCGACCTCGAGCTGCTCGAGATCGTCGCCGAGCCGTACGCCGTGGCGCGCGTCCTGGGCAGCGACCACATCCGCCAGGCCGGCGCGCTGTTCGTCGACGTCGGCGGCGGGACGACCGACGTGGCGCTCGTCCGCCAGGGCGGCATCGAGGGGACGCGGATGTTCGCGCTCGGCGGCCGGGCGTTCACCAAGAGCCTCGCCGACCGGCTCGACCTGCCGTTCCCGCGCGCCGAGTCGCTCAAGGTCGACTACGCCCGCGGGCTGCAGGTCGACCAGGCCGACAACGTCACCACGATCATCGCCGACGACGTGCGCGGTCTGGGCGGCCGGCGTCGAGCTGGTGATGGAGGAGCTGTCCGGCGGCGACCTGCTGCCCGGTCGGATCTTCCTGTGCGGCGGTGGCTCGCGGCTGCCCGCAGATCCGCGAGGCGCTCGCCTCGCAGGCGTTCTACGAGCGCCTGCCGTTCGCCCGGCCGCCCGAGGTCATCGTCATGTAGCCCGGCCAGATCGAGACGATCTCGGACGCGACCGAGCTGCTGGTCGACCAGCAGGACGTCACGCCGCTCGGGCTGGCCTACCAGGCGATCGAGCTCCAGACGACGGAGGATGCGCTCGACGCGGCCCTGCGCCGCGTCCTGCGCGCGATGAAGGTCTGACGTGGCCGGACGGATCATCTACCTCGAGGTCGACGACGAGATCACCTCGGCCGCCGCCCGGATCCGCGACGTCGCAGGCGCCGCGGATCGCCGTCGTGCTGCCGTACGGCTCGCGCGTCGCGACGTCGCGGATCAACTTCCGGCTGCTGTCGCGCGACGCGCTGACGCACGACAAGCGGCTGTCGATCGTGTCCGGCGACGCGGCGACGCGGGCGCTGGCGGCCTCGGCCGGGCTGCCGGTCTTCGCGTCGGTCGCCGAGTACGAGTCGTCGCTCGAGGGCATCGAGGACGCCGCCGAGCGGACCGCGGGCCGGCCGCCGGCCGCAGCCGTCGGCCGCGTCGCGCCCGTCGGCGCCCGGCGCGGGACCGCGCTCGCAGCCGATCGGGTCCGGCCGGTTCCGATGGCACCCTCGGGCTCGGCGATCGCCGGCAGCGGCGGCCGGCGCCGCGATGGTCCCGCACGGCGTCGGCCGCCGATCGCTGCCGCCCGGCGACACCGATCCGGACCAGCGTGCCGCGCGACGTCGTCGGCCCCGGTCGCGCGCCGGGGTGCGTCCGGGGCGGCCGCCGGCGCGCGCCGCGGCGGCCGGACCCGCACGCCATGGCTGATCGGCGCCGCGATCCTGGCCCTCGCCGTGCTCGTGGCCGGGGTCGGCGTCTACCTGCTGCTGCCGTCGGCCACGATCGCGGTGACGCCACGCCAGGAGCCGGTCGGGCCGGTCGACCTGACCGTCGACCGCCGACACCACCGCGACCGCGCCGGACCCCGCCGGCGCTCGTCGTGCCCGCCGAGCAGGTGCCCGTCCCGGTCTCGGTCAACGACACGTTCAACGCGACCGGCAAGCGGGTCGCGGTGACGAACGCGACCGGCACGGTCCGGTTCCAGAACCTCGACCCGACCAGCACCAACCGCATCGCCGCGGGGAGCGTCGTCCGGACCAACAGCGGGCATCCGCTTCCGGACCGACGGGACGGTCACCGTCCCGCGCGCCCAGCTCATCACCATCGGCACGCAGATCACCCTGACGCCGGGCGGATCAGCGTCACGGTGACCGCGGTCGAGGGCGGTCCGGACAGCAACGTCGACGCCGGGCACGATCGTCATCGTGCCGAACGGCGAGAACGCGGCTGTTCCTCAAGGTCACGAACCCGGCGCCGACCTCGGGCGGGACGAGCCAGACGTTCACCCGCGTCACCCAGGCCGACGTCGACGGCGCGCTGGCCGCGCTCGACGCATCGCTCCACGAGGCGTTCACCGAGGCGATGGCCGATCCGTCGCTGGCCAGCAACGGCGCGACGGTCTTCCCGGCGACGGGCGTGCTCGGCCCGACGACGCCGACCGTCGATCCGGCCACGCTCGTCGGCCAGGAGGTCGCCACCTTCGACCTCGGCCTGTCGGCGACGGGCACGGTCGTCGCCGCCGATTCGGCGCCGGTCAGCGGCATCGCGAACGACCGCGTTGCAGGCCGCGGTCAAGCCGGACCACGAGCTCGTCCCGGGCTCGGTCGACGTCGACGGTCGGCGATGCCGTGGTCGTCGGCCAGACGGTCAGCGTTCCCGGTCCACGCCACCGCCAAGCAGATCGCGAACCTCGACCCGGCCACGCTCGAGAAGATGGTCCTCGGCAAGCCGATCCCCGAGGCGAAGGCGATCCTCGCGCCGTTCGGCGACGTCGAGATCACGGTCTCGCCCGACTGGACGGGTTCGGTCCCGAGCTTCGACAGCCGGGTCGACGTGACCGTCGATGCAGCCCGTCCCGATCGAGTCGCCATCGCCGTCACCGTCGAGCTCGACGACCCCGTGACGCGACTGCTCGGGGTCGATCTCGGCGAGCGCCGGGTCGGTCTGGCGCTGGCCGACGACGCCGACATGCCGGCCGCCGCTGGCGACGCTCAGGCGCGGTCGCGACCTCGACGCCGACGCGGCGGCGCTGCGGACCGTGGTCGATCGCCACGACGTCGGCGAGCTGGTCGTCGGGCTGCCGCTCGAGGCGTCGGGCGACGAGGGACCGCAGGCGCCCTGACCCGGGCGTGGGCCGAGGCGATCCACGCTAGACTGCGCGTCGCGGTCACGTTCCACGACGAGCGGCTGAGCAGCCATCTCGCCGAGACCCGTCTCGGGCCCATGAAACGGGGCCGGTCGGGCGGACCGCCGAGCAAGACCCAGCGCGACGCCTATCGCGCGCGTGTCGATCGCGAGGCGGCGGCCATCATCCTCCAGGACGAGCTCGACACACGCGCCGGACGCCGTTCGTCCATGCCACGACCCCCAGACCCCCAGGAGACCAGCCGATGACGATCCGCTCCGGCGGACGCCCCCGGGACTCGCGCGCCGCAGAGGCCCGTCCCTACGATCCCGACGCCTACGCGACCGAAACCATCCCGGAGTTCTCGCAGCCCGTGCCCGGCGGCCGGCGCGGCCGTGGCGGACGGGGCGGCAGCGTCGTCGGGCTGCTCAAGTTCCTGGTCTTCGCGCTCGTCCTGGCCGCGCTCGTCCTGGCGATCGCGCTGACCGCGCTCCGTCCGGCGGTCGCCGACGCGGTCATGAGCATCGCCGACGACAATCCGGCGACCCTCCAGCTGCCGTTCGTCAAGGACATCGTGCGCCGAGAAGCTCGGCACGGCCCTGACGACCCCCGTCTCGCAGGACACGACGCAGGTCGAGTTCCTCGTCGAGCAGGGCGACACGGCCAAGTCGATCGCCACCAAGCTCGAGGCGGCGGGCCTGATCGCCGACAGCCGGGCATTCGTGTTCATCGCGACCGAGCAGAACCTGACCGGATCGCTCCAGCAGGGGACGTTCATCCTGCGCAAGAACATGACCCCCGACCAGCTCGTGCAAGCGCTGCTCGCGCCGGCGCCCGGACCCAAGTTCGTCGACATCGCCCTGCGCACCGGCCTCCGGCTCGAGCAGGTCACGGCCAAGCTCGAGACGCTCCCGCTCCAGATGGACGCGTCCGAGTTCTGCGACATCGTGACCTCGCCGCCGGCCGAGCTGGTCAACGACTACCCGTGGCTCAAGAAGATCCTGGCCGACGCGCCCAAGGGCGCCTCGCTCGAAGGCTTCCTCTGGCCGGCGACCTATCGGGTGCTGCCGGACACGACGCCCGAGGAGCTCGTCCGGCTGATGCTCGACAAGTTCGCGGCGAACGTCGGGCAGGATCGGATGAACGTCCCGGCTGCGCGCGGCATGACCTTCTACCAGGTGCTGACCCTGGCCTCGATCGTCGAGCGCGAGGCGATGCTCGACGAGGAGAAGCCGCTCATCGCCGGGGTCTACGCCAACCGGCTCGACCCGAAGAAGTGGCCGCTCGGCCTGCTCCAGTCGGACCCGACGATCTTCTACCTCCACGATTCGCTCGAGCTGGCCAAGGAGCCGGTGACCGACTGGCCCGCGTACGTGTTCTGGGCCCCGATCAAGGGCGGACTGACCTCGGACGCCCTGCCGGCGGCGCTGGCCGGCTACAACACGTACACCAGCAAGGGGCTGCCGCCCGGCCCGATCTGCCACGCCCACGACCGACGTCGATCGATGCAGCGCTCGATCCCGACACGTCCGACGGCTACCTGTACTTCATCGCCAAGGGCGACGGGACCGGGACGTCGGCGTTCGCCAAGACGGCCAAGGAACACGCCGCGAACGTCAAGAAGTACCTCAAGCCGTGAGTCGAGCAGCCTCGGGTGGGCTGCCGGTCCCGGCGGATTTCGCGGCGCCACCGTCGGCCGCCGACCTGGATCGCTGGTTCGAGGCCGATCGCGCCGCGCGCCCGGCCCGGCTCGAGCGCGTCCGGGCGCGTTTCGCAGGCGCGGGCATCGACGCCTACTTCGGCGTCCGGCCCGAGCACATGCGCTACCTGACCGGGCTCGCCTTCGGCGAGGGCGAGGAGAAGGTCGCCGGCAACTCCGGGCAGTTCCTCTTGGCGGGCGACTCGCTGGCCGTCCTGGCCGATTCGCGCTACACGATCCAGGTCGCGCCGCGAGGCGCCGGACGCCCGCATCGTCGAGGTCTACGGCGACCTGCCGGCGCGCTGGCCCGACCTGATGGCGTCGGTCGGCGCCCGCCGGGTCGCGGTCGAGGCGGGCTTCGTCCCGCACGCGGTGTGGACGCGGCTGGCGGCCGCCGCCCCGGACGTCGAGCTCGTCCCGGTCGAGGGCTGGGTCGAGACGGACCGCGCGGTCAAGGAGCCGGCCGAGGTCGAGCGGATCGCCGCGGCCTGCGCCGTCGCCGACCGGGCGCTCGCCGCGCTGCTGCCCGAGATCCGCGCCGGGGTCACCGAGACCGAGCTCGCGCTGCGTCTCGAGTGGCTGATCCGGACCGGCGGCGCCGAGGCGCTCGCCTTCGACGTGGCCTGCCTGTCGGGGCCCGAGGCGGCGCTGCCACACGGCTCGCCCGGCGATCGGCCGGTCATCGATGGCGCCGTCCTGCTGTTCGACTTCGGCGCCCAGGTCGCCGGCTACCGGAGCGACATGACCCGGACGCTGTTCGTGGGCGCGCCGGCCGAGCGCGACCTCGAGATCTACGCGCTCGTGGCCCGCGCCCAGGCCGCCGCCATCGCGGCGCTCGAGACGGCCGTCGCGGGCGGCGGCGCGGACGCGCTCCCGAGCGGTCGGGCCATCGACGCCGTCGCGCGCGACGTCATCGCCGCGGCCGGACACGACGCCCACTTCGGGCACGGCACCGGACACGGGATCGGGCTGGCCACCCACGAGGCGCCGTCCCTCGGCCGGCTCGCGGCCGACGTCCCGCTGCCGAGCCCGACGGTCTTCTCCGTCGAGCCGGGCGTCTACCTCGACGGCGAGATGGGCGTCCGGATCGAGGACCTCGTCCTGTTCGACGCGGCGGCCGGCCGGGTCGAGCGGCTGACGCACTTCCCGCGCGAGCCGCTCGTCTTGGCCGGCGGCTGACGGCCGGTCGTCTGCTACGATCGGCCCGATCCACCTCATCTGACCTCGCCGGTCGCGCGTCCCGATCTCGGACCCACCGGCCGTCACGCCCAGGAGCCCGACTACGCATGATCAGCACCGGTGAACTCAGGAAAGGCGTCGCCATCGAGCTCGACGGCGAGCTCTGGCAGATCCTCGACTACCACCACATCAAGATGGGCCGCGGCTCGGCGCAGGTCCGCATCACGCTCCGCAACATCAAGCGCGGGCAGACGGTCGAGCGCTCGTTCCAGGCCGGCACGAAGTGGCCGCGCGCGTCGATGGAGAAGCGCCCCGTCCAGTTCCTGTACCGCGACGACGACGACTTCCATTTCATGGACACCGACACCTACGACCAGTTCATCCTGTCGTCCGACCAGCTCGGCGAGACCGCCCAGTACCTCAAGGACGGGATGACCCTCGACCGGACGAGCTACCAGGGCGAGACGATCGGCGTCGAGCTGCCGGTCACCGTCGACCTCAAGGTCGTCGAGACCGAGCCGGGCTTCGCCGGCGACACGCAGACGGGCGCCCGCAAGCCGGCCCAGACCGAGTCGGGGCTCGTCGTCCAGGTGCCGATCTTCGTCGAGCCGGGCGACACGATCCGGATCGACACCCGGACCGGGGAATACCAGACGAGGGTCTAGCCCGGATGAGCGGCGACGACCGCGAGCCACCCGACTGGGCACTCCCGAGCTGGGACGCGCTCCCGGCCGATCCGGCCGACCCGACCGGTCGGCTGCGCCCAGTCGGTCCGGGACCCGGTCCGCTCGGCGATCCAGCGGCCGTCCGCGCGCCCACGACACCGGCAGCACCTGCGGCACCCGGTACGTTCGGCGTCCGGATCCTGGCCGTCAGCGAGGTCACCCGGGCGATCCGCGGCGCCGTCCGGACGGACCCGCGACTGGCGGACCTGTGGGTCGAGGGCGAGATCGGCCGGGTGACGGTCTCCTCGGCCGGGCATGCCTACTTCGCGCTCAAGGACGAGCGCAACCAGCTGCAGTGCGTCTGGTTCCGTGATCAGCGCGTTCGCTCGGCGTTCGAGGCGCAGGCCGGCTTGCGCGTCGTGGCACATGGACGGATCGACCTGTTCGAGCCGCAGGGAGCGCTCCAGCTCTACGTCGAATCGATCCAGCCGGCGGGGCTCGGCGACCTGACCCTGCGGTTCGAGGCGCTCAAGGCCCGGCTCGCCGCGGAGGGCCTGTTCGACGCGGCCCGCAAGCGGCCGCTGCCCGCACGACCGGCGACCATCGCCGTCATCACCAGCCCGACCGGCGCCGTCTGGAAGGACATCTGTCACGTCCTCGGGACGTCGCTGGCCGCTGGCCCGCGTCGTCCTGGTCGCGGCCCAGGTCCAGGGCGAGGCAGCGCCACGGAGCCTGGTCGCGGCGTTCCGCAAGGTCGAGCGCTACGCCGCCGAGCGTGCGTCCGCCGGACTGCCCGAGGAGGCTCCCGCGGTGACGATCCTGGCCCGCGGCGGCGGGTCGCTCGAGGACCTCTGGGCATTCAACGACGAGGCGGTCGTGCGCGCCGTCGTCGGCCACAGCATCCCGGTCGTCTGCGGGGTCGGACACGAGGCCGATGTCACCCTGGCCGATTTCGCCGCGGATGTCCGCGCTCCGACGCCGTCGGCGGCGGCCGAGGTCGTCGTACCAGATCGTGCCGAGTTCCAGGTCGCCATCCGGGCCGCCGGACGGCGACTCGACGGCGCGGCCACCGTTCGTCTCCGCGCGGTCGCCCGCGAAGTCGTCGCCGAGCGACGGGCGCTCGACCGGCTCAGTCCCGTGGCACAGCTCGCCAGCGCCCGCGAGCGGGTCGGATTGCTGCTGGACCGCGGCACGCGCGCCGTCATGGGCGCGGTCAGCGGCCGCCGGGCGACCACCGAGCGGCTTGCCGGCCGTCTCGGGCCGACCGTGCCGGCGCGTCTCGCCCGCGAGCGTGCCCGGCTCGCGCGCGCCGATGCCCTCGACCCGTTGGTCAGCCGGCGCCTCGCGGCGGCCGGGCGAACCTCGGCACGGCCGCCGCTGCGCTCGCGGTCCTTGGGCCGCAGGCGACCCTCGACCGTGGCTACGCCATCGTCCGGCGGGCCGATGACGCCCGGATCGTCCGCGACCCCGCCGACGCCCCGCCTGGGACCCGGCTGGCCCTCCGCGTGGCACGGGGCGATGTGCCGGCCACCGCCGACGATCGATGACTGGAGCACGCGGCGCGGGGCATCCATGGGCGCGCTGATCCCGGTCGTCGTGTTCGGGGTCGTGGTGGTGGTCGTGGCGGCCGTCGGCATCCGGCTTGGTATGCTCCTCGCCCCACGCATCGACCGGCTGACCGACCGCACCGAAGAGGAGCCAGGTGGCGACGACGACTGACCCGGCGATCGATGCCCTCAGCTTCGATGACGCCCTCGCCGAGCTCCAGCGGACGGTGGCCGAGCTCGAGGCCGGCGGCCAGCCGCTCGAGGCGGCGATCGCCCTGTACGAGCGAGGCGTGGCCCTGCAGGCCCGCTGCGAGCGACTGCTCGGCGATGCCGAGCTGCGCGTCCAGCAGCTCGTTGCGCGCGCCGGCGGCGCGCTCGAGACGCGCGACGTCCGCCCCGAGGACGCGACCGAGGATCCCGGCGGGGCGTAGCGACGGGGCCGCCGGCGGGCTTCGCTGCTCGTGCTCGGCGGCGGTTCGAGCTCAGCCCGGGGCGATGTTCAGGTTGAACCGGAACCGGTTGCCCGGGTCGTAGCGGGCCTTGATCTTGGCGAGGCGGGCGAACTTCTCGGTGCCGAAGGACAGCCGGACCCGTTCGTTGGTCTCGTCGTGCGAGGCGTAGTTCGCGTAGCCGGCGCCGTTGAGCGATCCGACCGCGATCCGTTCGGCCGTCGTCTCGCGCCCACGCGATCTGCGCGTCATCGACTGACCGGGTCATCCCAGATCGCGAGCGCGCTCGCGTTCCAGGTCGCGATCCTCTGGCTGAACGCCGCTCCGCCCTCGGGTTCCTTCCGCGCGGCACCCCTGATCGCCTCGAGCAGCAGCACACTCCGGCCGCCCGGTCGCGTCGCCATCGAGTCCACGATGCCGGTGATGACGGCTCGTCGAGCGCGCGCAGGAAATGTCCCTTCCAGTAGTGCCGCAACCCGAACGGCAGGGTGCCGCTCATCGCCTGGAGGTCGGGATACTCCATCGGCCGGAGGTCGTCCGAGATCGCCGGCAGCGCCGCCGTGAGCGGGCGAAGCACGTCGTGCGCGAGATCCGGGTCGCCCGGCCAGCAGACGCCGACGCGGACGAAGATCTCGTCGTCGACGCCGCCGGGGCCGGCGCCCTCCGCCGGACCGACGACGACCGTCAGCTCGAGGGCATCCGGCGCCGTGGCAGACACGTCGGCGACCCGGCGCAGGACCTGCTTCACGGCGCTGAACGGGTAGGTGATGTAGCCCGCCAGGATCGGCCCCGGGTCGATGGCCCGGAACGTGAAGGACGTCACGACCCCGAAGTTGCCGCCCCCACCGCGAAGGGCCCACAGCAGGTCCGGGTCGCCGTCGCCGTCACTCTCGGGTGCGGCGATGACCTTCTCGCCGGCGGCCGTGATCGACCTCGGCGCGGACGAGGTTGTCGCAGGTGAAGCCCTGGATGCCCGACAGCCAGCCGATCCCGCCGCCGAGCGTCAGCCCGCCGACACCGGTGTCGCCGAACGTCCCGCCGACGACCGCGAGGTGGTGCGCCCAGGCTGCCGCGATCGACGTCTTCCCACAACGCGCCGCCGCCGGCACGCACGAGGCGTCGTTCGGGATCGACCTCGACGGCGCGGCGGTCGCGCAGGTCGACGACCAGCGCGCCATCGGCCATGGCGTGTCCGGCGACGCTGTGCCCGCCGCCACGGACGGCGATCGGCAGACCCAGGTCGGCGGCCGCCACCACCGCGGCGATCACGTCCTGGTCGGTGCGGACCCGGACGATCACGGCGGGCCGGCGCTGGACGGTCGCGTTGAACGTCGTCCGTGCCGCGTCATACTCCCCATCGGCGGCCGTCAGGACGCGGTCAGCGAGTGACTCGCGCAGCCGGTCGATGACGAATCTCTCCATGCCGCTCCCCGCGTTCGTCGCCTTCGATCGCCGGATACGAGCGACCTGCAAGGGACAGGTTTAGACTCTGGCCGATGCCATCCGGCGCGCGAGCCGGTGCGAATCCATCATCACACGCGGGGCGTTCGAGCCGTCAGGCGACCGTACCAGTCTCGATCGCAACCACCCAGGAGTTGCTTCCAACCGTGTCGATCCTGCCGACCATCCAGGACCCTGCCGACCTGCGCGGCCTCGACGAGGTCCAGCTCGCCCAGCTGGCGGTCGAGATCCGCGACACGATCGTCCGGACCGTCGCCCACACCGGCGGCCACCTGGGATCGTCGCTGGGCGTGGTCGAGCTGACCATCGCGCTCCACCGCCTGCTCGAATCGCCGCGCGATCGGATCGTCTGGGACACGGGGCACCAGGCCTACCCGCACAAGCTCCTGACCGGCCGGCTCGAGCGGTTCGGCACCCTTCGCCAGCTCGACGGCGTCGGCGGCTTTCCGCGGCGCTCGGAGTCGCCTCACGACGTGTTCGATGGCGGCCACGCGGGGACCGGTCTGTCGATCGCCGAGGGTCTCGCCGAGGCACGCGACCTGCGCCACGGTCTCGAGCGCATCGCCGTCGTCGTCGGAGACGCGGCGCTGATGAGCGGGCTGTCACTCGAGGCGCTCAACGACATCGGCCAGCGTCAGACGCAGATGCTCATCGTCGTCAACGACAACGAGATGTCGATCAGCCCGACCGTCGGGGCGTTCTCCGACTACCTGTCGAAGATCAAGCTGTCGCGCACCTGGCGCCAGGGCAAGAGCGCCTACGACCGGACCGTCGAGCGGATCCCCGTCGTCGGCGGGACCGTCCTCGAGCTGAGCCGCCGGCTGCGAAAATCCGTCGTCAGCTTCGCCCAGCCGGGCCAGCTCTTCGAGGATCTGGGGATCACCTACATCGGCGTGGTGCCGGGCCACGACCTGCACGCCCTGCTCGTCACCTTGAGCCGCGCGCTGACGCTGCCGGGCCCGACCATCGTCCACGTGCGGACCCAGAAGGGGCGCGGCTTCCGGCCGGCCGAGACCGACCAGGTCGGGTTCCACGGGGCGGCGTTGCCGCCGATCGCGATGACGGCCGCGCCGGAGGTCGATGCGTACGACGGAGCGCGCGCCGACGCATCGATGCCGACCGAATCGATGGCCGACGACGCGGCGCCGCCGGCCGCTGTGGTCGAAGCGCCGAAGAAGAACCCCAACTACACCGCGGTCTTCGCGGCCGAGCTGATCGAGCTCGCGCGGGCCGATCGGCGGATCGTCGGGATCACCGCCGGCATGCCGACCGGCACGGGGATGTCGAAGTTCCAGGCCGCGTTCCCGGACCGCATGTTCGACGTCGGGATCGCCGAGCAGCACTCGGTGGCGATGGCGACCGGGCTGGCGATGGGCGGCATGCGGCCGGTCGTCGCGTTGTACTCGACCTTCCTCCAGCGCGCATTCGACCAGACCGTCCACGACGTCTGCCAGAACGACCAGCCGGTGCTGATCGCGGTCGACCGGGCCGGGCTCGTCGGGGAGGACGGCACGAGCCACCAGGGGATGTTCACCCTGCCGGCGCAGCGCCAGCTGCCGAACCTGGTGATCGCATCGCCCAAGGACGAGCAGGAGCTGCGCTCGCTGCTGCACACCGCGCTGTCGCAGGACCATCCGTTCGCGCTGCACTATCCGCGCGACGCGGGGTTCGGCCTGCCGCCGGTCGCGCCGGAGATCATCCCGGTCGGGCGCGGCGAGGTCCTGCGCGATGGGCGCGACCTGCTGTTCGTCGGGTTCGGGCCGATCGTCGCGCGGGCGATCGCCGCGGCCGACCTGCTGGCCGCCGAGGGCTGGTCGATCGGCGTCATCAACGCCCGCTACGCGCGGCCGCTGGACCGCCAGCTGATCCTCGACCAGGCGCGCGGCAAACGGCTCCTCGTCACGTTCGAGGAGAGCGTCGTCGCGGGCGGGTTCGGCAGCGGCGTGCTGGAGCTGGTCGAGGAGGTGCGCCTCGCCGATCCCGCATACCGCGACGTCGCCATCCGGATCCTGGGCATCCCTGGCGAGCGATTCGTGGACCACGGCTCCGTGGCGGACCTGCGGCACCTGCTGCGGCTCGACGCCGAGGGCCTGGCGGCCCAGGTGCGCGAGGCACTCACGGCGTTGCGGGCCACACCCGGGCGTTCGGAGTCGGAGGTCCCGGCAGGGTAGGTCGGGGCCGGCGCGCGCGGCGCGCGCCGCGCCGCAGCGCGCGAGACCTATCGCGCCGACCCACGCGAGACTGCCAGGCTCGGATTCGGCCGCGACGACCATTCCCGGCCCGTTCTACGGCGTCGGTGTCCTCATCCGAGCCTCCCAGTCTCGGAATCCGGCGATTCGCCTCCGTGGCGCACGAATCCGAGACTCGCAGTCTCATCGTCCCAGGGCGACGCGCGGCGGAGGGAGCGGCATCAGCGTTCGGGTTTCGCCGTGGAGTTGGATCCAGACGATGCCGGGTCCCGGCCATGGTGCCGCCGCCGTGGTCAATGCCGCGATCACGTCGCGTGTCCGTGCCGGATACGCCGCCGTGAGGGACGCCTCGTATCGGCCGGCGATCTGGCGCGTGTCGACCGTCGAGCGGAGGACCAGCAGTCTCGTGACGGGGACGGACTGGCCGGTGCGTCGATCTTCGGCTAGACGTCGACCGAGGCCCTCGGCTTTCTCGGTGGCCCAGCGGATCTGCTCTTCGAGTCGACGGAGCTCCGACTGGGCTTCTGCGGCGACGACCACCGCACTCGAGCGATCGCTGAGCACGAGGTCGATCACCCCACGCGCCGGGTTCGACACGGGGACCTCGAGCTCGATGCGCCATCGCGGGTCCAGCGAGCGAAGAAGCGTCTCGACCATCGCCGCCTGGAACCTGTCGTGCAACCGCGGGCCTGACCCCGCGAAGTAGCGCAAGCTGAGATCTGCTCCCAGCGCCACCCCGAGTGCCGTCAGAACCTCGATGCTCGCTCGCGCACGACCCTGCTCGATCCGCGCCAGGTACGTCCGATGGATGCCGACGACGGCTGCCAGCTCGGTCAGGTTCAGGCCCGCATCGACGCGCAGACGGCGGACGTCGTCTCCGAGTTGGAGATCCAGCCGCCGCATCCGACGCGCGGTCTCGCGCGCGACGAGCGTCCGGGTGATCGACATGCGCCTATGGAAGCAGACGGTCCTTCACCGTCGGTCATCGGAGGCCCCAGGCGCACCACGCGGGTGATTCCCCGTGAAGCCGCCTGTGCCACGATAGGCGGGTGAGCCCAGCCTCGGCCGCCAAGCCAACGCCCAAACCGAAGGTCCAGCGCGTCCGGCTCGATCAGCTGCTCGTCGAGCGTGGACTGGTCGAGACGCGCAGCCGTGCGCAGGCGCTCGTGCTGGCCGGCGCGGTCAGGGTGGGGGAGGGCGACGCTGCCCGGCACGACCGCAAGCCGGGCGACATGGTCGCCGCGGACACGACCGTCAGCGGTGGCCGAACCGGAGCCCTATGTCAGTCGCGGTGGCCACAAGCTGGCGGCGGCGCTGGATGCGTTCGAGATCGACCCGCGCGGGATGGTCGCGCTCGATGTCGGCGCCTCGACCGGCGGCTTCACCGATGTCCTCCTCCAGCGCGGCGCCGTCCGCGTCTACGCCCTCGATGTCGGTCGCGGCCAGCTGGCCGAGTCGCTCCGGCAGCGATCCCCGGGTCATCTCGATGGAGCGGACCAACGCGCGCACGCTCACGGCGACGACCCTTCCCGAACCGATCGCCATCGCGACGGTCGACGTCTCGTTCATCTCTCTCGCGCTCGTCCTCGGACCGATCGCTGCCACGCTCCGCCCGACGCCGCCCGGCCACATCGTCGCGTTGGTCAAGCCGCAGTTCGAGGCCGGCCGCGGCAGGACCGACCACGGGGTCGTGCGCGACCCAGCGATCCACCGCGAGGTCCTTGAGCGCGTCGTGACGGTCGCCCGCGAGACATCGGCCTCGGCACGCGCGCGGTGATCGCCTCGCCACTCCTCGGCCCGGAGGGCAACCGCGAGTTTCTGGTCCACCTCGCCCCGGGGCCCGGCTGCGCCGAGATCGACGACCGGATCGACGAGGCGGTCGGCCGGTGACCATCGAGCGCATCGGCTTCGCCTACAACCCGACGATCGACGCCGCCGTCGAGCTGAGCGCCCGCGCCGCCGGCTGGTGCCAGATGCGCGGCATCGGCGAGTGGCAGCTCCAGTCGGGCGATCTCGACGCGCTGGTCGGCGAGCTCCGGACGACCGACGCGCTCGTCGTCCTCGGCGGCGACGGGACGTTCCTGCGCGCCGTCCGCGCGGTCGCCGAGGTGGACGTTCCGATCCTCGGCATCAACCTCGGCAAGGTCGGCTTCCTGTCGAAGGCCGAAGCCGGCGAGCTCGACGCGGTGCTGGCCAAGATCGTCGCCGGGCGGTACGCGATCGACGAGCGGATGGCGCTCGACGGCCGCATCCTGCGCGACGGCAAGCCGATCCACGAGGAGCGCCACTTCGCGCTCAACGACATCGTCATCGCCCGCGGGTCGCTCGCTCGCGTGTGCCGGCTCGACGTCTCGATCGACGACACCCATCTCGCGACGTTCGTCGCCGACGGCCTGGTGGTGGCGAGCCCGACCGGCTCGACCGGCTATTCGTTCTCGGCCGGCGGCCCGATCCTCGACCCGGTCAGCCGGAACCTCGTCGTCACGCCGATCGCCGCCTACCTGTCGTCGATCCGTTCGGTGGTCGTCAGCCCGGAACAGACGGTGCGCTGCGCCGTGGTCGACGCATACGAGGTGCTCGTGTCGGTCGATGGCCGCGAGGACATCCCGGCCAGGGTCGGCGACGTGGTCGAGGTCCGCGCCGTGGAGCGTCCGATCCGCCTCATCGAGCCCGAAGGCGCCCAGCCGTTCTGGGACCTGCTCCGGCACAAGGTGGCGTTGCTGCCATCGTGACCGCCGGGCGCCTCCTCGAGCTGACCGTGAGCGACCTCGCGCTCATCGACCGGCTGCGCCTGACGCTCGAGCCCGGTCTCAACGTCATCACCGGCGAGACCGGCGCCGGCAAGAGCCTGCTGATCGACGCGCTCGGGCTCGTCCGCGGCTCGCGGGCCGACACCGGGCTCATCCGCCACGGCACGGAGACCGCCCGGGTCGAGGCCCTGTTCGACCGGCTGCCGGAACCGCTGATCGCGGTGCGCGAGGTGACGGTCGGCGGCCGATCCACTGCCCGTCTCGACGACCTCGCCACGACCGCGGCGCGACTGGCCGACGAGGTCGGGCCACTGGTCGAGATCCACGGCCAGCACGACCAGCAGCGACTGCTCGACGAGCGGTGGCAGCGCGACCTGCTCGACGCGTTCGGCGGGCACGGGCCGGCGCGGGACGCGATGGCCGATGTCGTCGAACGCTGGCGGGCGAACCGTTCGGCGCTGGCCGAGCTGGCGATCGATCCGCGCGAGCTGGCGCGTCGCGTGGACCTGCTCGAGCACGAGGTGGCCGAGATCGACGCCGCACGGCTGCGCCCCGGCGAGGCGGACGAGATCCGTGCCCGCCTCCAGGCCGCCCAGCATGGCGAGGCGATCGCCCGGGGAGCGGCCGCGGTCCACGAGGCGCTGACAGGCGACGGGACGGGCGCCCGCGACGCCACCGCGATGGCGGTCCGCGAGGTGCGCGGCCTGGCCCGCCTCGACCCGCGTTTCGAGACCAGCCGCCGAGCGACTGGCCGGCCTCGAGGCCGAGCTCGACGACGCCGCGACCGAGATCCGCGACCTCGCCGACGGCATCGAGCACGACCCGGGGACGCTGGCGGCTCTCGAGGAGCGACTCGGCACGATCTACGCGCTCGAACGACGCTACGGCGACGGCGAGGCGGCGGTCATCGCCCACGGCGAGACGGGCGGCCGAGGAGCTGGAGCGACTCGGCGGTCTCGACGCGGAACGCACCCGCCGCGAGCGCGAGGACGCGATGCTGCTCGAGGGCGTGGCGGCCGCGGCGGTCGCGCTGTCGGAGTCGAGACGCACCGCCGGCGACGCGCTCGAGCGTGCGGTCGGACTCGTCCTCGAGGAGCTCGGGCTTTCCGGCCGGTGTCTTCGAGGTCGCGCTCGGGCGTCGGATCGCCGGGCGCGGACGAGCCCGCGATCGAGCTCGACGGCGATGCGGTCGCGTTCGATGCCAGCGGCGCCGACCAGGTCGTCTACCGTCTCGCCCCGAACCCCGGCGAGCCCGCCCGGCCGCTCGCGCGGATCGCCTCGGGCGGCGAGCTGTCGCGCGTGGCGCTGGCCATCAAGAGCGTGCTGGCCGAAGCGGATGACACGCCCGTCCTCGTGTTCGACGAGGTCGACACGGGCATCGGCGGCCGGAGCGCGGACCCGGTCGGACGCAGCCTGTGGGCGCTCGCCCGGCGGCATCAGGTCCTGTGCGTGACGCATCTGCCACAGATCGCCGCTCACGCCGACGCCCAGTACCGCATCGCCAAGCGAGAGCGCGACGGCCGGACCGTGACCGAGGTCGAACGCCTGGACCGGGAAGGCCGGATCGTCGAGCTGGCCCAGATGCTCGGCGGCGACGCGGGCGGTGCGGCGACGCTCGCCAGCGCCCGGGAGCTCCTCGACCGCGCCGAGGCCTGGCGCGGCGAGGTCGCCCAGACCGGCTGAGCCGACGACCGCCTGGTGCGCTCCCTCGACGCCGCGATCGACGACTACCTGACCTACCTGCGGGTCGAACGTGGCCTGGCGCCCGCGACCATCCGCGCCTATCGCGCGCGACCTGCACGACTACGAGGCGTCGCGCGGCGTGAGCCGGGCCTGGGCCGGATCCCCGGATGCGGCCGTCGGCTACCTCGCGGCGCGGACCCGTCGCGGCCGACGGAGCGATCCCGGGCTCGCGCCCAGCAGCCTGCGACGCCGGGCGGCCGCGCTCAAGGGCTTCTACCGGTTCGCCTACGGCGAAGGACTGATCCCCATCGACGTGGCCGCGCACCTGGACCTGCCGAAGCCATCCCGCCTCCTGCCCGAGACCCTGACTCCCGACGAGACCGTCCGCCTGCTCGAGGCCGCCGGCGGCGACGATCCCGAGGCCCCCGACGCGCCGAATGCCGCCCACGCCCTCCGGGATCGGGCGCTGCTCGAGCTGCTCTACGCGGCGGGTCTCCGGATCAGCGAGGCGATCGGTCTCGACCGCGAGGACCTGTCGGTCGACGGAGCCTTCGTCCGCGTCATCGGCAAGGGCGACAAGGAGCGGCTCGTGCCGGTCGGCGACGTCGCGCTGGACTGGCTCGGCCGGTGGGTCGTCGGGCCCCCGCGCGGTCCTGCTCGCGCGGCATCACGTCGCCCCGATCCGCGGCGGCCCCCTGTTCCTGGGAGATCGAGGCGGGCGTCTCGCCCGCCAGCAGGCCTGGGCCGCGGTCAAGCGCGCGGCCGGCGCGGCCGGCCTCACCGACCGCGTCAGCCCACACACGCTCCGTCATTCGTTCGCGACCCACCTGCTCGAGGGCGGGGCCGACCTGCGCATCGTCCAGGAGTTGCTCGGTCATGCGAGTATCTCCACCACGCAGCTGTACACGCATCTCACCGGCGAACGGATCCGCGACATCTACAGCCGGGCCCATCCGCGGGCCTGAGAGGGAGGCACCGCCCCTATGAGCTACGCCGACGAACTGATGTCGACGGGCGAGCAGATCCAGTACCGCACCAAGCAGCACCCGGCGATCTTCGTCTACGGGGCCCGCTACGCGATCCTGGCCGTCATCATCGCGGGCCTCCTGCTGTGGCTCGGCAGCGGGATGGACCCGAACGGACTGAGCGGCACGATCAGGACCCTGCTCAGCTGGGTGACCGCGGTCCTGTTCATCGGCGGCATCGGCGTCGCCATCTGGACCGGTCTTCGCTACATCAACCAGGAGTACGTCCTGACCAATCGACGGGTCATCCAGGTCTCGGGCGTCCTCAATCGCAAAGCCGCCGACAGCTCGCTCGAGAAGATCAACGACGCGATGCTCAAGCAGTCGTTCTTCGGGCGGATGCTCGACTACGGCGACCTGACCGTGCTGACCGCGTCCGAGAGCGGCGTCGACGCGATGAAGATGCTGCGCAGCCCGATCGAGTTCAAGAAGCGGATGCTCGACGCCAAGCACACGTTCGAGGTCGGCATGGAACGCGAGGGCTGGGCACCGAGCCCGCCGATCCGCGACGCCGGACCGGTCGCCGCGGGCGCACCGGGCGTCGCGGCCGCGACGGCCACCCCGGCGCCGGCGACCGCACCGACGGTAGCCGCGGCGGCTCCCGCTCCGAAGGCGAACCCCGATGAGGTGACCCGGACCCTCGCCAACCTCGCCGACCTGCGCGATCGCGGGGCCATCACTCCGGAGGAGTACGAGGCCAAGAAGGCCGATCTGCTCGCGCGGCTCTAGTCGAGCCTGACGGTCGTGGCGGCGGCGTGAGGACCGCTGCCCGCGGCCCCGCTACGATACGAGCCACCCCCGTACGCCAAGGTGCCGCTTGCAGATAGACCCGTCCACCCTCCTCCCGGCCGTGATCGTCGTGGCGATCATGCTGCTCGTGGGGTTGCCGGTCCACGAGTTCAGCCACGCCCTGGCGGCCTATCGGCTGGGTGACGGCACGGCGAAGCTGTTCGGCCGGCTGACGCTCAACCCGATCGCGCATTTCGACCCCGTCGGTGGCACGCTGCTGGCGCTCACGTTCATCGGCTCGGCCGCCACCGGCACACCGTTCGGCTTCGGCTGGGCCAAGCCGACACCGGTCAACCCGATGAACCTCGAGGGCGGCCGACGCGGCGAGGCGATCGTCGCCGCCGCCGGGCCGCTGTCGAACCTCGTCCTGGCGACCGCCGCGGCGATCCCGTTGCGCTACATCATCGACAAGCCGCAGTTCTACGGGCCCAGCGACATCTTCATCAACGTGCTGTTCTTCTTCGTCCAGATCAACCTGCTGCTGATGATCTTCAACTTCATCCCGATCCCGCCGCTCGACGGGTCGAAGGTGCTGTTCGCGTTCATGGACCAGCGGACCGTCTACCAGGTCCGGCCGTTCCTCGAGCAGTACGGGTTCATCATCCTGATCGTCGATCCTGTTCTTCCCGCCCGGCGACTCGATCGGGCTGCGGATCATCGATCCGATCCTGAATGCCTTCCTCACGCTCCTGGTGGGCCAGTAAGGTCCGCCAGTTCCGCGCGCACCTCCGGGCGAGCGTCGGGCCGGGGGAGCGAGCGGGACTGGTGGCCTGGACCACGCCCGCCCAGCTCGCGCTCTTCGACCGGATGCATGTCGCCGACCAGCGCCATGGGCTGGATGTGGTCGCCTCGCTTCGCGCCGAGGGCGTGACCGATCCGGACCTGCTCGTCGCCGGCCTGCTCCACGACGCGGGCAAGGGTCAGACCGGGCTCTGGCCGCGGATCGCGTATTCGCTCGGGCAGCGCTATGGCGAGTGGATCTGGCGGGTCGCCGTGATCCTGCCGGGGTTCGGGCCGGCGCTCGCGCGACTTCGGACGCACGCCGACACCTCGGCCGTGCTTGCCACCGCGGCCGGGTGCTCGGCCCGCACCGTCGCGCTCATCCGCAATCAGGACGCCCCGACCGATCCCGAGTTCGGCGAGCTGCTCCGGCTCGCCGACGAGGCGAACTGATGACCCTCGCGGCGCCGCGCTCGACAGCGGTCACGTTCGGTGACGGTCGCCGCCCCGAGAGCCGGACGCAGGTCCAGATGGCCGAGTTCGACGGGCCGCTCGGGCTCCTGCTGTCGCTCATCGAGGCGCGCCAGCTCGACGTGCTGACGGTCCCGCTCGGGGCGCTCGCGGAGGCCTATCTCGACGCCCTCGGCCGGCTGGACGCCGACCGGCTCGGCAACGTCAGCTCGTTCGTCGCGATCGCCAGCCAGCTGATCCTGATCAAGAGCCGGGCGATGCTGCCGCGCCGGCTCGACGCCACGGGCCCGACCGACGTGATCCGACGACGGGATCGACCCCGAGGCCGAGCTGCGCGCCCGGCTGATCGTCTACCGGGCTCACCGGGACGCCGGGCCAGCGGCTGGCCGACGGCGCGCTGCGCCGGATCGGGCTCTTCCGGCGCGAGCCGGGCGCCGCCCGGGCGGCCGGTCTGGCCGGAGCGGATCCAGTCGACGCCCCCGCCATCGACCCGGCCCGGCTCGTCCGGGCCCTCGATCGGCTCGCCGCGCTCACCCTTGCCGCCCGAGCCGCCGACCGAGGTCCTCGGCCGGACCATCACCATCACCGAGCGGGCCGACATCATCCGCTCGGCGCTGCGTGACGCCCCGACGTTCGTGCTCCAGGACCTGCTGGCCGGGGTCCGCGACCGTGTCGTCATCGCCATCACCTTCCTGGCGATGCTCGAGCTGATGAAGCGACGCGAGATCGTGGTCGACCAGGCGGCGCCGTGGGGTCCGATCGTGGCTCGCTCGACGACCGCCGAGGAACGGGCCGCTGCGGGCGTCGCGGCCACGCATCGATACGCCGCTCGACGAGTCGCTGGAGTCGTTCGCATGAGCGACCTGATCGAGGCCGCTCGACGACGCCGAGCCGACCGCCGATGCCGCACCGCCGTCGACGGAGATCGTGGCGGACGCCCCGGCACCGATCGAGCTGACCGAGGCGGCCCTCGAGGCGCTCCTGTTCGTCGCCGAGAAGCCGCTGTCGCGGCGCGAGATCGCGGCCCTCGCCGGCACGGACCGGGCGACCGTGGATGCCCGCCTCGGCGACCTCGAGGTCTCGCTCCGCGAGCGAGGCGTGCGACTGCTCATCGACGGCGACCGGGTCGAGCTGGCGACCGCACCCGAGGGTGGCGCGCTCGTCGCCCGCTACGTCGGCGCCGACGCGGTCCGCCTGTCGGCGGCGTCGCTCGAGACGCTCGCCATCGTGGCCTATCGCCAGCCGGTCACGAAGTCTGCGGTCGAGCGCATCCGTGGCGTGGACTCCGACTACACGATCCGGACGCTGCTCCACCGGCGGCTCGTCGTCGAGCTCGGCCGGTCCGAGGCGCCCGGCCGGCCATACCTGTACGGGACCGGCTTCGAGTTCCTCGAACGGTTCGGGCTGACCAGCCTCGACGAGCTGCCGCTGCTCGACCTCGATGTCGCGGCGCGTCTGGCAGAGGAAGGCGGCGAGCCGGTCACCGAGCCGCTCTTCCCGGCCGATGGCGGTCCTGGGCGCGCCGGTGGCCCGGTGGCCGGGAACGGGTCCTGATGCCGGTCGATCGGCTCCAGAAGGTCCTCGCGGCGGCCGGTGTCGCGTCGCGCCGGGCGAGCGAGGTCCTGATCTCGAACGGTCGCGTGACGGTGGACGGGAAGCCGGCCCGGCTCGGGATGCAGGTCGACCCGGACACGAGCGTCATCGCCGTCGACGGTCGGGTCATCGGCTCCGCGTCGGCGCCCGAATACCTGCTGCTCCACAAGCCGGCCGGCGTCACCTCGACCGTGCGCGACCGACACGCGTCGAAGACGGTGCTCGACATGATCCCGACCGCGCTCGTCCCGGAGGGTGGGCGCCTGTTCCCGGTCGGGCGTCTCGACCAGGATTCGGAGGGCCTGCTCGTCCTGACCAACGACGGCGCGTGGGCCGACCGCGTGCTGCATCCGCGGCACGGCATCGAGCGCGAATACGCCATCGGGTTGCGGTCGGCCCTGACCCGGGAACAGGCCGCGGCGCTCAAGGCGGGGATCCCGCTCGACGAGGGTCTGGCGACGCTGACCGGGTTGCGAGCGACGACCGACATCGAGACGCGCCGGCTCGGCGAGCTGATCTCACCGCCTCCCGGGCCGCTGGTCTGGTACCGGGCGATCCTGGCCCAGGGCTGGAAGCGCCAGCTGCGCCGGATGTTCGGTGCCGTCGGCGCGCCGGTCGAGCGGCTCGTCCGCGTCCGGATCGGGCCGGTCCGCCTCGACGACCTGGCGAGCGGCCGGGCGCGACGCCTGCGGGCCCCGGAGGTCCGCGGTCTCGGGGCCGGTGCAGGGACGAGCCGAGCCGGCGCGAAGTCGCGTGGCGGCGACGATAGCCCGGGTGCGGGACCGAAGCCGGGCGCGGGACCGAAGCCTGGCACGAGGCCGCGGTGACCACCACGCTCTGGGGTGCGCGGCTCATCGACGGGCTCGCCGGCCCACCCCGTGAGCGGACGACGATCACGATCGACGACGGTCGGATCACGGCGATCGGGGACGCGACCGGCGAGCCGCCATCGGACGCCATCGACCTGTCCGGTCGGACGGTGATGCCCGGGCTGATCGACGCCCATGCCCACGTCTCGCACGACACGGACCGCAGTCCCGGCTTCGGGCCGCCGCCGGCGCTCCACGGCGACGATCCCCGGCCGCCCGAGCTCGGCTACTTCGTCCTGGCCGCGATGGCCCGCGTCCTGCTGGACGCCGGGATCACGACGGTCCGCGACGTCGGCGGGTACGGTGGCGAGGCGATCGTCCTGCGCCAGGCCATCGATCTCGGCATCGTCCCCGGTCCGCGGATCCTGTCGTGTGGCCGGATCCTGTCGGCCACGTCGCCCGGCGCGGTGGTCTTCGGGACGATGTACCGCGCCGCCGACGGTCCGTGGGAGATGCGCAAGGCGGTCCGCGAGCAGATCCGCGACGGCGCCGACTACATCAAGATCATGGCCACCGGCGCGCGGTCGGTCGTGCGCGAGGACCCCGAACCCGCCCAGATGACGCGCGACGAGGTCGCCGCCGTCGTCGACGAGGCGCATCGGATGGGCTATCGCGTGGCCGCCCACGCCGAGGGCCTCGGTGGCGCGCGGATCGCGGTCGAGGAGGGCGTCGACACCATCGAGCACGGCCTGTCGCTCCACCGCGCGCCCGAGCTGCTCGCGCTGATGGCCGAGCGCGGCATCGTGCTGGTGCCCACGCTCTCGACCTTCGTCGACCTCGCCGAGCGATTCGTCGACGACTTCCCGCCGAGGCTCGTCGAGCAGGCGAAGCGGCAGGCGGACGACGCCCACGCCACGCTCCGGGCGGCCCACGACGCTGGCGTCACGCTCGCGATGGGCTATGACAGCGGCCCGCCGGGCGCGAATGCGACCGAGCTCGTCCGGATGGCTGCGGGCGGCATCGGCGCGGCAGCCGCGATCCGCGCCGCGACCCTGGGGTCCGCGCAGGCGCTCGGTCTCGCCGGCGAGGTCGGCACCGTCGAGGTCGGCCGGGTCGCCGACCTGCTGGTGGTCGACGGCGACCCGCTCGCGGATCCGGCCATCCTGCTCGATCCGGCACGGCGCCGGCTCGTGCTCCAGGCGGGGCGCGATGTGGCCGGGGAGGGGACCGGGCCGACGACGCGGTCGATCGCGTGAACGGCGAGCACCGACTCGAGGAGGGCACGCTGCTCTGGCAGCCGTCGGAGGCATTCCGCGAAGCCTCGACGATGACCGACTACATGCACTGGCTCGACCGCCAGCGCGGCCTCAGGTTCGATGACTACGCGGCGCTGTGGCGCTGGTCGGTGGACGACCTCGAAGGGTTCTGGACGTCCGTCGCGGACTACTACGACATCCCGTTGCGTGGCGACCGCAGCCGCGTCCTGAGCGATCGGACGATGCCCGGCGCGCGCTGGTTCGAGGGCGCCGAGCTCAACTACGCCGAGGCGCTGGTCACACGTCTTGCGCCCGACCATCCGGCCCTGCTGTTCGCCTCGGAACGCGAGCCGCTCCGCGAGATGAGCGGCGCCGAGTTCACGACGGCCGTCGCGGCGGCGGCGGCCGGGTTCCGGCGGCTCGGCGTCGGCCGTGGCGACCGGGTCGCGGCAGTGATCCCGAACATCCCCGAGGCCGTCATCGCGATGGTCGCCTGTGCGAGCCTCGGTGCCATCTGGTCGAGCTGCTCGCCCGACTTCGGGACGCAGAGCCTGGTCGACCGCTTCGCCCAGATCGCGCCCAGGATCCTGTCGTCGTGGACGGCTACACGTACGGCGGCAAGCCGTTCGATCGGACGCCGGTCATCGCCGAGCTGCGCGCGGCCCTGCCGACCGTGGAACGGACCGTGCTGATCCCGTATCTCGACCCGGCCGCCGGCGTCACCGACCCGGCCGAGATCATGTGGGCCGACGTCCTGGCCGGACCCGCCGAGCCTCTGCGGTTCGAGCCGGTCCCGTTCGACCACCCGCTGTGGGTGCTCTACTCGTCGGGCACCACCGGCCTCCCGAAGGCCATCGTCCACGGCCACGGCGGGGTCGTCCTCGAGCACGCCAAGGCGGTCGGGCTGATGTTCGACATCGCCGACGGCGACCGGATGTCCTGGTACACGACGACCGGCTGGATGATGTGGAACTTCCTCGTCGGCTCGATGCTCGTCGGCGGCGTCCCGCTGCTCTACGACGGCAGTCCCGGCTATCCGGACCTCGGCGTCCTGTGGGGCCTCGCCGCGGAGGCGCGGGTCCAGCTGTTCGGCACGAGCGCGGCGTTCCTGACCGCCTGCATGAAGGCAGGCATCCGGCCGGGCGACACGAACGACCTGTCCCATCTCGAGGCGATCGGCTCGACCGGCTCGCCGCTCTCGGTCGAGGCCTTCGGCTGGGTCTACGACGCCGTCAAGCCGGACGTCTGGCTGGCGTCGATGAGCGGCGGGACGGACGTCGTGTCGGCCTTCGTCGGCGGCTGCCCGCTCCTGCCGGTGCACGCCGGCGAGCTCCAGGCGCGTTCCCTCGGGGCGCGCGTGGAAGCCTTCGACGAGGCGGGCCGGTCGGTCGTCGGCCGGACCGGCGAGCTGGTGCTGACCGCTCCGCTGCCGTCGATGCCGCTCTTCTTCTGGAACGACCCCGACGGCGCGCGCTATCGGGAGTCCTACTTCGAGATGTACCCGGGCGTCTGGCGCCACGGCGACTGGATCCGGATCACGGACCGGGGCAGCGCCGTCATCGAGGGCCGCTCGGATTCGACCCTCAACCGGCAGGGCATCCGGTTCGGGACGAGCGAGCTGTACGGCGTGGTCGAGGGCCTGCCCGAGGTGCTCGACAGCCTGGTCATCGGGCTCGAGCTACCGGACGGCGGCTACTGGATGCCGCTGTTCGTGGTCCTCGCCGACGGAGTGGAGCTGGACGACGATCTCCGCGGCCGCATCCGCGCCGCGCTCCGGACCGCGCTCTCGCAGCGTCACGTCCCAGACGAGATCGTCGCCGTGCCGGCCGTCCCGCGAACGCTGACCGGCAAGAAGATGGAGGTCCCGGTCAAGCGCCTCTTCCTCGGTCGGTCGCTCGACGAGGTCGCAGCCGCCGGTGCGATCGCCGACCCGCGTGCGCTCGATTTCTTCGTCGACTACGCATCCGACCTGAAGCGGCGGCGTGCGTGGGCCCGGCCGACCTGACAACATTCCGACAACATGA
This sequence comes from uncultured Chloroflexia bacterium, assembly GCA_963813225.1. Lineage (GTDB taxonomy): Bacteria > Chloroflexota > Limnocylindria > Limnocylindrales > CSP1-4 > SPCO01. The sequence goes on from CAWEYB010000001.1 coordinate 1,875,610, forward strand.
CCTGACGATGCTGCGCGAAACATCTGATGCGCCGCGTCTGCGGCGGGGGTCACCAGGGAGGCAGGCATGGGCTACAACCTGAGGAACCGGAGCTTCACCACGCTCCTCGACTTCACGCCGCGCGAGATCCGCTTCCTGCTGAAGCTCGCGGCAGACCTCAAGGCCGCCAAGTACGCCGGCTACGAGCAGCAGCGGATGCGGGGCAAGAACATCGCGGTCATCTTCGAGAAGTCCTCGACCCGGACGCGCGTGTCGTTCGAAGTCGCCGCGTACGACCAGGGAGCGCATGTCACGTACCTGGGCCCGAGCGGGTCGCAGATCGGCCACAAGGAGTCGATGAAGGACACCGCCAGGGTCCTCGGGCGGATGTACGACGGCATCGAGTATCGCGGCTTCGCGCAGGAGACCGTCGAGGATCTCGCGACGTATGCCGGGGTCCCGGTCTGGAATGGGCTGACCGACGAGTTCCACCCGACCCAGATCCTGGCCGACGTCCTGACCATGACCGAGTTCAGCGACAAGCCGCTCGCGCACATCGCGTATTGCTATCTCGGCGATGCACGCAACAACATGGGCGACTCGCTCCTGATCGGTGGCAGCAAGCTCGGGATGGACGTTCGCCTGTGCGCCCCGAAGGCGCTCTGGCCGGAGGACGAGCTGGTGGCCAAGTGCCGCGAGATCGCCAAGGGGACCGGCGCCCGGATCACCCTGACCGAGGACCCGGACGAGGGCGTCAAGGGCGTCGACTTCCTGTACACCGACGTCTGGGTGTCGATGGGCGAGGCCACGGAGAAGTGGGACGAGCGGGTCAAGCTGCTCAAGCCCTATCAGGTCAATGCTGACCTCATCGACCGGACAGGCAACCCCGCCGTCAAGTTCATGCACTGTCTGCCCGCCCTCCACGATCGCAACACCGAGGTGGGCGAGGAGATGTTCCAGCGGTTCGGGCTCGACGGCATGGAGGTCACGAACGAGGTGTTCGAGTCGGAGCGCTCGATCGTCTGGGACCAGGCCGAGAACCGGATGCACACGATCAAGGCCGTCATGGTCGCGACGATCGGAAGCTAGGCACCGACGATGAGGATCGTCGTCGCACTCGGTGGCAATGCGCTCCTCAAGCGTGGGGAGCCGATGACGGCCGAGCGCCAGCGGGCCAACGTGGCCATCGCGGCCGAGCAGCTCGCTGCGATCGCGGCCGACCACGAGCTCGTGGTGTCGCACGGGAACGGGCCGCAGGTCGGCCTCCTCGCCCTCCAGGCGGCGGCCTATCCCGATGTCGAGCCATACCCGCTCGACATCCTCGGCGCCGAGACGCAGGGGATGATCGGCTACATGCTCGAGCAGGAGCTGGGGAACCGCCTGCCGTTCGAGAAGCCACTGGCGACGATCCTGACGATGGTCGAGGTCGACCCGGCCGACCCGGCCTTCGACGATCCGACCAAGTTCGTCGGGCCCGTCTACGACGAACCCGAGGCCCGTCGCCTGGCCGCCGACAAGGGCTGGGTCGTCAAGCCGGATGGGGCGAAGTGGCGTCGGGTAGTGCCCTCGCCCCGACCCGACTCGGATCTTCGAGCACCGGCCGATGCGCTGGCTGCTCGACCACGGGGCCGTCGTCATCTGCGCCGGCGGCGGCGGCGTGCCGACCATGTACGAGCCCGGCGACGACCGCCGGCTGGTCGGCGTCGAGGCGGTCGTCGACAAGGACCTCGCGAGCTCGCTCCTGGCGCGCGACCTCGACGCCGACCTGTTCGTGATGGCGACCGACGTCGACGGCGTCTACGTCGACTGGGGAGCGCCGACCCAGCGACGGCTCGATCGGGTCACGCCCGATGAGCTCGCGTCGTACCCGTTCCCGGCGGGCTCGATGGGTCCGAAGGTGTCGGCCGCCAGCGAGTTCGTGGCGCTCACGGGCCGGCGCTCGGCGATCGGGACGCTCGAGGAGATCGGTGGCATGGTGGAAGGAACGGCAGGGACGAACGTCGTCCTGGAGGGAGCACGATGACCAGCACGTTCGGGGTCCATTCGGAGGTCGGCAAGCTCCGCACGGTCATCGTCCATCGGCCGGACCTGAGCCTGCGGCGGCTCACGCCCGAGAACCACGACGAGCTCCTGTTCGACGACGTCCTGTGGGTCGAGCGCGCGCAGTGGGAGCACGACCAGTTCGTCGCGCGGATGCGCGAGCGCGGCGTCGAGGTGCATTACGTCCAGGACCTGCTGAGCGAGGCGCTCGCGGCGAGCCAGGACGCGCGACAGCGGCTGACCGACATCGTCACGTCGGAATACGTCGTCGGGATCGGGCTTGTCGAGCCGGTCCGGCGAGGTCCTCGCCAAGCTCGCTCCCGACGCGCTGGCGCGACATCTCATCGGCGGGCTGACCGTCGGCGAGGCCGGCCTGGACCTGGGCAGGCTGAAGAAGTCGTCGCTGATCGCGGCGGCGCTCGATGACGAGTCGACGTTCATCCTGCCGCCGCTGCCCAACTCGCTGTTCACGCGCGACTCGTCGTGCTGGATCTACGGCGGCGTCTCCGTCAATCCCGATGTACTGGCCGGCCCGCCGTCGCGAGGCCTTCAACATGGCCGCGATCTACAAGGCCCACCCGATGTTCGCCGGCCAGGACTTCGAGTTCTGGTACCCGCCGCTCGGTGACGACGACCGGTTCAACGTCCACGACTTCGGGCTCGCGTCGCTCGAGGGCGGCGATGTCGAGATCATCGGCAACGGCGCGGTCGCGATCGGGATGTCGGAGCGGACGACGGCGCGGATGATCGAGCAGATCGCCCGGGCGCTGTTCGAGAAGGGCGCCGCGAACCGGGTCATCGCGGCGGTCATGACCAAGGATCGCGCCCACATGCATCTCGACACGGTGTTCACCCTGCTCGATCGCGACAAGGCGACGGCGTACTCCAAGGTCGTCGACGGGATCCGGGCGATCAGCCTCCGTCCCGGCTCGAAGCCCGGCACGGTCGACGTCCGGGAGGACAAGGACCTGCGTGTCGGCCGTCGCCGACGCGCTCGGCGTGAAGAAGCTCCATGTCGTGTCGACCGGCGGCGACGCGTACCAGCAGGAGCGCGAGCAGTGGGACGACGGCAACAACGTCGTCGCGCTCGAGCCGGGCGTGGTCGTCGCCTACGAGCGGAACACGTTCACGATCTCCAAGATGCGCGAGGCGGGCGTCGAGGTCGTCGAGATCGCCGGGTTCGAGCTCGGCAAGGGGCGCGGCGGGGGACACTGCATGACCTGCCCGGTCGTGCGCGATCCGATCTAGAGGAGGGGAGCGATGGACGCTCTGTGGCGCATCGTCGTCGGGTTCTTCGCGATCGCGGCGATCGTCGGCCTGATCCTGTTCGCCCGCGGACCGATCGAGAACGGCGCTCACCCGACGCACCCGATCGCGGCTATCGAGGAGGCGATCTGACGGCTCACGGCCCGGCCGCAACAGGAGGAGGAGCACCGAGGTGACAGCCGCCGCGACCCAGGAGCCGGCGCCGAAGAAGGGCTTCGCGCTGCCGTCCGCCTACACGATCCTGTTCATCATCATCGTCATCGTCGCGATCGCGACGTGGGTGATCCCGGCCGGCAAGTACCAGGTCAACGCCGACGGGGAGCCGATCCCCGGGACGTACCAGCAGGTCCCATCGAACCCGCAGCGGATCATCACCGACTCGCTGATGGCCCCGATCAACGGCCTGTACGGGATCGAAGGCAGTGACGGCAGCGTCAGCGTCTGGAACTCGGGCGAGCTGTTCGGCGCGATCGACGTCGCGCTGTTCGTGCTCGTCATCGGCGGCTTCCTCGGGGTCACGATGAAGACCGGCTCGATCCAGGGCGGGATCGCGCGGATCGTCGCCCGGCTCAAGGGTCGCGAACGATGGTTGATCGCGATCCTGATGGCCGTCTTCGCGCTCGGCGGGACGACGTTCGGGATGAACGAGGAGAGCCTGGCGTTCTATGCGCTCGTCGTCACGGTCATGATCGCGGCAGGCTTCGATTCGCTGACGGGCGCGGCGCTGATCATGCTCGGCTGCGGGATCGGCGTCCTCGGCTCGACGGTGAACCCGTTCGCGACCGGCATCGCCTCCAACTTCGCCGGCGTCTCCATCGACCAGGGCCTGCTCGGCCGCCTGGTCATCCTCATCGTCGGGACGGTCATCGGCGTCGTGTTCGTGACCCGTTACGCGGACCGCGTGCGGACGGACCCGTCGAAGTCGCTCGTCTACTCGATGAAGACGGACAACGAGGCGCACTTCAAGGCCGCGACCGATGCGTCGGGAGAGCAGGTCGCGCTGACCGGGCAGCAGAAGGCCGTGCTGGCGCTGTTCTTCGCGGCCTTCGCGGTGATGATCTATGGCGTCATCCCGTGGGAGGACCTCGGGATCGGGCTGCCGACCCTGTGGTGGTGGTTCCCGGAGATGACGGCGTCGTTCCTGTTCTTCGCGATCCTCATCGGGGCCGTCAGCCGGATGGGCGAGACCGGCTTCACCGACGACGTTCGTCGATGGCGCACGCGACCTGCTCGGCGTGGCGCTGATCATCGGCGTCGCCCGCGGCATCACGGTGGTCATGACCAACGGGCTCATCACCGACACGGTCCTCAACTGGGCCGAGCAGGCGGTGAGCGGGCTCGGTGGTGTCGCGTTCATCAACCTGATGTTCGCGCTGTTCCTGCCGCTGTCCTTCCTCATCCCGTCGTCGTCGGGGCTGGCGACCGTCGCGATGCCGATCATGGCGCCCCTTGCGACCTTCGCCGACGTCCCGCCGCAGCTGGTGGTCACCGCCTACCAGGCAGGGAACGGGCTGATCAACCTCATCACCCCGACCTCTGCCGTGGTCATGGGCGGCCTGGCCATCGCGCGGGTCCCGTACGGCACGTGGCTCAAGTTCGTCTTCCCGCTGCTCGTCCTTCTCGCAGTGCTGTGCATCGTCGTCCTGTCGGTCGGGGTGCTCATCCAGTGACGGCGGTCGGCGCCGGCACGCCTTCTCTCCCCGCACGACCGCACGTCAGCACGCGCCAGGCGGCGTTCATCGGTGTCGGCGCCATGGTCGGTGCCGGCATCTTCTCGTTGCTGGGCGCGGCCGGCGAGGTGGCCGGCTCGGCCGTCTGGATCTCGTTCGCGCTGGCCGGCGCGATCGCCGCGCTGCAGGGCTACTCGTTCGCGAAGTTCGGCGCGCGCTACCCGTCCGCCGCCGGGATGCTCGAGTACGTCAACCGCGGGTTCGGCGAGGGCCACATCGCGACGGTGACCGCGTGGCTCGTGTATGCCGCGAACATCATCGTCACCGCGATGGTCGCGTTGTCCTTCGGGAGCTATGCCGCCGACATCGTGACGGACGGGAACACGGCGGCCGTCAAGGCGTTCGCGGTCATCGTCGTCCTGGCCATGACGGCCTTGAACGTGGCCGGTTCGACGCTGGTGGCCCGGGTGCAGAGCCTGGTCGTCTTCGTGGTGATCGGGATCCTCGCCGTGTTCGCCGCCGTGACGATCACGAACATGCACCCGGCGCTCCTGTCGCCGTCGACGTACCCCGGCCTCCAGGACATCGTGTCCGGTGTCGCCCTGACCTTCTTCGCATTCCTCGGGTTCGGTGTCGTCACGTTCACCGCCAAGGATCTCGCCGACCCGGCGTCGCAGCTGCCACGGGCGATGGCCATCGCCATCGGGCTCGCGACGGCGATCTACATCGCGGTGGCCATCGGCGTGTTCGGGACGCTGACCGTGCCGGAGGTGATCGCCGCCGGACCGACGGCCATCGCGGTCGCGGCCCAGCCGGTGCTCGGCCAGGCCGGCTACTACCTGATGAGCATCACGGCGCTGTTCGCGACGGCCGGTGCCACGAACGCCGGTCTGTACCCGGCAACGGGGCTCAGCGACGAGCTCGCCGCGACCGGCCAGTTCCCCAAGGTGATGGCCGGCCGGATCGCCGAGCGGGCATCGGTCGGACTGGTCGTGGCGGCCGCCGGCATCATCCTCCTCGTCGTCGCCTTCGACCTGTCGTCGGTCGCCTCGATCGGCAGCGCGGTCGCATTGACGATCTTCGCCCTCGTGACCGTCGGCCATCTGCGCGTCCGGGCCGAGACCGGCGCCCGCGTGAGCATCCTCGTCCTCGCCCTGCTGACCACCGGGATCACGCTGGCCACGTTCGTGTTCACGACGCTGGTCCACGAGCCGGCCTCGATCGCGACCCTGATCGGCATCCTGGTCATCAGTATCCTGCTCGACGTGTTCACGACGCGGATGCGGAACCCAGCCGCGGGCGCGGCAGCGGCAGGAGGGTAGCGCGATGGCACTCACGGCAACCAAGGACCTGATGCTCCCCGCGACCGTGACCGGCTCGTGGCCGCGGCCGCGCTGGTACGACGGCGGGCTGTGGGGCCGGCCGCTCGACACGGCCCTGCTCGATGTTCGTTTCCGCGAGCAGTTCCTCGACGCGCACGCGACCGTGATCGCGGACCAGGAACGCGCCGGGCTCGACATCCTGACCAACGGCGACTACCACCTCGACGAGGACTTCGCCGGCCGCTCCTGGCACCACTACCCGCTGCAGCGCTGGAAGGGCTTCGAGCACGAGGAGCTGCAGTACGAAGGGTCGCGCGACAGCCTGCTCGCGTTCCCGCCCGGGACGCTGATGAACGAGATCGAGACGACCTGGCGCTGGCCGCGGGTGGTCGGCAAGGTCGAGGCTGATCCGAAGAACCCGCTCGAGTACGCCAAGCTGTGGCGGATCGCCCAGGCGCGGGCCGCGTCCGGCAAGCCCGTCAAGTTCGGGACGTGCTCGTCTCAGGTGCTCGCGATCTTCCTCGACAGCCACACCGACGCGTACGACCTCGACGACAAGAAGCAGCTGATCTGGGACATGGCCGGCGCCATGAACCTCGAGCTGCGTCAGCTGGCCGCCGCCGGGGCGAAGGTGATCCAGATCGAGGAGCCGACGATCCATTTCACCGCCGCCTTCCACCCGGAGGAGACGGAGCTGCTCGACTTCATGGTCGATGCCTTCAACCACGAGGTGGACGGCCTCGACGACGTCGAGCTGTGGATCCATACCTGCTGGGGCAACCCGAACATGCAGAAGGTCTACACCGGGGAGTCCTACGCGAACTCCATCGACATCTACCTCAACCGGCTGAAGGGCGACGTGTGGACCGTCGAGGCGACCGAGAACGACCTGGCCGAGATCGACCTGTTCAAGCCCTACGCCAGCGACCTCAAGAAGAAGGTCGCCGTCGGCATGGTCAGCCACCGGACGCTCCAGGCCGACATGGCGCCGGTCGTGGCCGGCCGGATCCGGCGAGCGCTCGAGGTGATCCCGGCCGACAAGCTGATCCTGTCCTCCGATTGCGGGTTCGGCCGGCAGGGGTTCAACCGGACCGTCGCGTTCTACAAGGCGACCGGGATCGCGCAGGGCCGGAACATCGTCCTCAAGGAGCTCGGGCTCGAGGAGCGCTACATCGCGGCGGCCGACCCGGCGCTCCAGGCGGACGTGCTGCCGGACCGCGAGCCGCTGACGCACCTGCCGTCGCCGTGGAAGTAGGGCAGCCGAGGGGTTGGGCGTATCGGACGGCGCCCTGTCGGCACGCCGACGACCCGTTATCCTGCCCGGATGGACGCTCAGCAGGCCGGATCCCGCCAGAAGCTGATCGTCGCGCTCGACGGGCCGGGGTCGTCCGGCAAGAGCAGCGTCGGCGCGGCGGCCGCGCTCGAGGTCGGCTATCGGTTCTGCGACACCGGTTTGCTCTACCGCGCGGTGACGTGGCTCGCCCTCGCGCGCCGCGTGTCGGCGAGCTACCCGCACGCGATGCGCGGGCTGGTCGACGAGGTCGAGCTGGCGCCCGACGCACAGGGCCGGCTGGCACGCGTCCTCGTCGACGGCACCGATCACACCGAGGCCGTGCGCGGCCCTGCCGTGGACGCGGCCGTCTCCGCGGTATCGGCCATCCCCGAGCTCCGCTCCGCGTTGCTGGAGCGGCAGCGTGCCCTGGCGGAGGCCGGCGGGATCGTGATGGCCGGTCGCGACATCGGGACCGTCGTCCTGCCCGACGCCGACCTCAAGATCTTCCTCGAGGCCTCGGTCGAGGAGCGCGCGCGTCGCCGCACGCAGGAGCGCGGGCTCGACCCGAACGGGCCGGAGGCCGAGGCCATCCTCGATGCCCTCCGACGGCGCGATGAGCTCGACTCGACCCGCGCCGTGGCACCGCTCCGGGCCGCCCCGGACGCGAGGATCATCTCGACCGACGGCAACCGCTTCGAGGACACGGTCGACGCCGTGGTCAATGCCATCCGCGACGCCGAGGCACGGCGCGCCGCCGACGACGACGCCCGCGAGCCGGAGCCGAGCAGCGCCGGCACATGAGCGAGGCCCCCGAGCCGATCGACAGCTCGATCACACCGTTCCTGGCGAGGCTCACCGCCGGGGGCCGCGTCTTCGGCAGCATCATGGGCCGGGTCAAGGCGACCGGCGCGATCGACGACATCCCGCGCGAGGGCCCGGTCATCCTCGCCGCCAACCACGCCTCGAACCTCGACGCGGTCGTCATCGGCTCGTGGCTGATCCCGACCCTCGGCCGACGGATCCACTGGCTCGGCAAGAAGGAGCTGTTCGCCTGGCCGATCATCGGCTGGACCGCGGCGAACGGCGGCGTCCATCCGGTCGATCGCGGCGCCGCCGACATCGAGGCCTTCCGGCTCGCCACGCGCATCCTCGACGACGGCCAGATCCTGTTCGTCTTCCCCGAGGGGACACGCAGTCCGGACGGCGCGCTCCAGGAAGCCCGGGACGGGATCGCGGTCCTCGCCATGCGGACCGGGGCCCCCATCGTCCCGATCGGGATCGCCGGCTCGAACCGCGTCTGGCCCAAGGGCCAGAAGATCCCGCACCCGGGCGGCCACGTCAGGATCCGCGTCGGCGAGCCGTTCCAGCCGGCCGACCTGCTCCCCGCTGGCACCGACCGGCGAACCGCCAAGGGCCTCGTCACGACCATGATCATGGAGCGCATCGCGGCGCTCCTGCCGCCCTCCAACGCGGCTTCTATGGCCATGACGTTGCGACGAGCGAGGGTGGCACGGCGGGGTAAGGACGCACCCCGTGCCATAATCGAGCCATGGGAACCGTCCAGGAAGTCCGGATCGCGAAGCGCACCGGCTTCTGCTACGGCGTGCGCGAGGCGATCGACAAGGCCAAGGAGGCGTCGGCCGCCGGCAAGGCGACGCATACCCTCGGCCAGGTCGTCCACAACGAGGGCGTCGTGCGCGACCTCCTCGACCTCGGCATCCAGACGGTCGAATCGCTCGACGACGTCGACCACGGGGCGGCGGTCGTCATCCGCGCGCACGGCGTCCGCCCGGACGTCATGGAGCGCGCCGAGCAGCGCGGCCTCGAGGTCATCGACGGCACCTGCACGTGGGTGATCCAGGAGCAGCGCGAGCTGACCAGGCTGGTCGAGGAGGGCTACACGATCGTCCTGCTCGGGACGCCGAACCACGCCGAGGTCGTCGGGATGCTCGGCTTCGCGCCGGACGCGATCGTCGTCGACGACGAGGAGGAATGGGAGACCGCCATCCCGCGCAAGAAGCGGATGGCGCTCATCAGCCAGTCCACCCAGCCGCCCTGGAAGTTCGAGAAGCTCGCCGCGTTCATGGTCTCCCGCGCGCACGAGCTCAAGATCGTCAACACCGTCTGCCCGGTCACGATCCGCCGCCAGCAGGACACGCTCGACACCGCGGGCGAGGTCGACCTGATGGTCGTGGTCGGTGGCCGCTCGAGCGCCAACACCAAGGAGCTGACGCGGCTGTGCGAGATCGCCGGCACCGCCGCCATCCAGATCGAGAGCGTCCACGACCTGACCGATGCCGCGCCGTTCGAGGGCGCCCGGATCGTCGGCGTCACCGGCGGCACCTCGACGCCGATCGAGGACCTGCGCGACGTCGCCGAGCGGATCCTCGTGATGGCCGGGACGCCGGAGGCGCGTGCAACGCGGCCGAGCTCGCCCATGCCGCGCTCGCGCGCGCCGCGACGCCGGCCGGTCGCACGACGTCGCTCCCGACCCCGCCCGCGCCGATCGCCGGCGCCGCCTGACCCGTGGTGAGCGGGGGAGCAGGCGGGCTCCCGGTCGTCGCCATCGTCGGGCGCCGAACGTCGGCAAGAGCACGCTGTTCAACCGGTTCCTCGGCCAGCGCTCGGCGATCGTCGAGGATCGCGCCCGGACGACCCGTGACCGCCTGTACGGCGACGCCGACTGGAACGGCCGACGGTTCGTCATCGTCGACACCGGCGGCCTCGAGCTCGACCCCGACGACCCGATCGAGGCGCGCGTCCAGGAGCAGGCCCGGCTGGCCATCGCCGAGGCCGACGTCATCCTGTTCGTGGTCGACGCGACGACCGGCACCACGCCCGCCGACCTCGAGGCCGCCCGCATCCTGCGCCGCGCGACGGCGCCGGTGATCGTCGTCGTCAACAAGGCCGACAACGAGAAGCGCGAGCTCGAGGGCGCCGAGTTCCACGCCCTCGGCTGGGAGGAGACCTACGCGATCTCCGCATCCCACGGCCGCGGCACGGGCGACCTGCTCGACGCGATCGTCTGGGCGCTGCCGCCCGAGAGCGAGGCCGAGCTCGCCCGCAAGGCGCGCGAGTCGGAGGCCGAGGCGTGGGCCGACGACATCGCCGCCGGGCGGCTCGAGCCGTTCGTCGTCGGCGACCCCGAGGCGGGCGACGCCGACGACTCGGACGACGCCGAAGCGCCCGATCTCGACGGCGTCGATGCCGAGGCCGCGAAGTGGGACGCCGCGATGGCGGCCGACGCCGACGAGCCGGCCGCGATCGCGATCGTCGGCCGGCCGAACGTCGGCAAGTCGACCCTGCTCAACGCGCTCCTCGGCGAGGAGCGGGCGATCGTGTCGGACATCCCGGGCACCACGCGCGACGCGATCGACACGCGGCTCGCGTGGGGCCGGAGCGAGGTCGTGCTGATCGACACCGCCGGCATCCGGCGGCGCGGCAAGGTCGCCGGCGGCCCGGCGGCCGAACGCTACTCGACCCTGCGTGCGCTCCATGCGCTGTCGCGGGCGGACGTCGCGATCCTCGTCATCGACGCCGTCGAGGGCCTGACCTCGCAGGACGCGCACGTCGCCGGCTACGTCGTCGAGGAGGGCAAGGGCCTCGTCATCGCGGTCAACAAGTGGGACCTCGTCGAGGACAAGACCGACAGCACCTTCGACCAGTACGTCGAGTGGATCCGCAACGACGTGCCGTTCCTCGACTTCGCGCCGATCATCTCGATCAGCGCCAAGACCGGCCAGCGCGTCGGGCGCGTCCTCGAGGCCGCCATCGACATCTGGGGCGAGCGACGCAAGCGGATCTCGACCGGCGAGCTCAACCGGGTGGTGTCGGCCGCCACCGAGCGGACGCCGCCGCCGCCGGTCCGCGGCCACCGGCCGAAGCTGTTCTACGCGACGCAGGCCGCCGTCGCGCCGCCGACGTTCGTGTTCTTCGCCCGCGACGCCTCGGCTGTCCATTTCAGCTACCGGCGCTACCTCGAGAACCAGCTGCGCGAGCGGTTCGGCTTCGACGGCACGCCGATCCGGCTCGTCTTCCGCGACCGCGCCTCGGTCAAGCTGCCGCGTCGCAAGAAGCTCCGGAGCGCGCCCGTCGACGTCGGGCAAGGGGCCGCGTCGCGGCGGCGCTGCGCGGGCACGCAAGCCAGGCTGAGGCCGACGGACTGATGGCCGGGCCGCGGGTCGCGGTCGTCGGCGCCGGGGCGTGGGGGACGACGCTCGCCCGGGTCGTGGCTCGGTCGGAACCGGTCACGCTGCTGTGCCACTCCCCGGAGACGGCGGCACGGATCGCGGCGACCGGACGCAACGAGACGCGACTGCCGGGAGTGGACCTGCCGCCCGCCGTCGTGCGCCACCGCCGATGCCGCGGCGCTCCTCGACGCCACCGACCTCGTCGTCTTCGCGACGCCGTCGGCGCACCTCCGGGCGATGGTCGGGACCGTGGCGCCGTTCCTCGCGCCCGGGGCGGACCTGCTGTCCGTGGTCAAGGGCCTCGAGCACGGGACGCTGCTCCGGATGAGCGAGGTCATCGCCGAGGCGGCCGGCGTCGAGGCCGGCCGGATCGCGGCGCTGTCCGGACCGAACCTCGCCGCCGAGGTGGCGCGCAACCTGCCGGCGTCGGCGGTCGTCGCGGCCGCGGACCTCGGCGCTCGCCGAGCGCGTCGTCGAGCGGATCGCGCGGCGGCGGTTCCGGCTCTACGTCAACGAGGACATCCTCGGCGTCGAGCTGTGCGGCGCGCTCAAGAACGTCGTCGCCATCGCGGCCGGCGCCGCCGACGGGCTCGGCTTCGGCGACAACGGCAAGGCCGGGCTGCTGACCCGCGGCCTGGCCGAGATGACGCGGCTCGGGATCGCCGCCGGTGCCAATCCGCTGACGTTCGCCGGGCTCGCCGGGATGGGCGACCTGATCGCGACCTGCGGCTCGCATCTGTCGCGCAACCACCGCCTCGGCGAGGAGCTGGCGAAGGGCCGGTCCTGGGCCGAGATCGAGGCCACGCTGCCCGGCGTCGCCGAGGGCGCCTACACGGTCCGCGCCGCGCTCGCGCTCGCTGAGCGGCACGGCGTCGAGATGCCGATCGCCCGCGAGGTCGAGCGCGCGCTGTTCGAGGGCAAGAGCGTCCAGCGCTGCCTGGTCGACCTGCTCGCGCGCGAGTCGAAGGACGAGCTGGCCGACTTCGGCCGCTGGATGGCCCGCTTCGAGGAGGGCGGGGAGGCCGGTCCCGGCTGACGTGGCCGCCGCCGGGCGGGTGCTAGACTCCGGTTCGTCGGGGCGTGGCGCAGTCTGGTAGCGCACCAGTCTGGGGGACTGGTGGTCGTGGGTTCGAATCCCGCCGCCCCGACCATATTCCGAGCGTGAGACCGGCCTTCGGGCCGGTTTCTTCTGTCGAACGTTGGCGAGGGCGCGAACGAGTACGGACCGAGCGATCGAGGTGTCGAATGTCCGGTCGGGGTAGTCGTTAGAGGGCTCAGAAGTTGCCGCCAGTCCCCTGTGTGCGACTACGGCGGCGTGATCTTGATGCTGTCGACCAGCTGGTTCATGGCTGCTCGGAGCTCGGGAAGGCCGGGTCCGTTCAGGCTTGCGGTGATGGTCACCGGCGTCTTGTCCTGTTGGCCGAGTGGGTCCTGAACCCGAAACTCCCAGCCGTAGCTCTCTAGGCCACCCGCGGAGTAGTCGGGCTTCCCATTCTGGGGGCCGAATGCCGGCTGGCCGCCGATCGTCGTGTTGGCCTTCGACCAGTCTGGCTCTGTGAGGAACCCTCCCCCGATGCGAAAGACAATCTCGATCGTCCCGGGTGGCGGTGCCCGGAGCTTCCGCAAACGGGCGCCGGCGACGCACCAGATTCAACTGGGCGCGTGTCGGTGGTACACGACGACAAGAGCGGCGAAGAGGCGACGGTCACCACGGGACTGCTCCCCATCGCACCGTCTGCTGGGTAGTAGTGGACCCAGCCGGCCGGGTAGTCGAATGAGAAGCCGCGTCCGGGATCTTCATGGATCAGTCCATTGACGACCGTGGGTGGCTGCTCCCAGCTCGTCAGGTGGAGGCTGTCAAGTGCCCGCGACACGACGGCGACATTGGCGGCCATCTCGTCCTTCGGCGAGTTCAGCGCCAGCTCGTAGAGCCCGCCATCGGGGGACTCGATGGCCCAGTCCGACTGGGTGTCGCCGTGCCGCCTGAATACGCCCGGATAGCCGGCGATCGTCGATGGTTTGAGGGTTGCCAGGTCCCACGGGTACTGGTGGGTCACCTCGGTGATCGCCAGAGTCGCGGTCCCGGGTCGAGTGGCGTCCGTCTCGCATCCGGCGGGTGTGGGCGGCTGGCTCCCGAATCCTTGCGGGCAGATCGTCATGCCTCGGATGAAATAGCCGACGACTCGAACCTCCGGCATCACCGGATACGAGACGGCGGCAGTCTGGTCCGTCCAGCCACTCGGTGGGTCGAAGGCGAAGCCTGGCCTTGTGAACCCATAGCCGGGTGAGGTAGGCGCCGCCGAGGTCGATGTTGTCGAGGCCGCGGGTCTGGATGTCGGCGAAGGCTTTGGGGACGATCCTCCCATCAGCGCGATGATGCCGACAAGGACCGCCGCAAGCGGGACCAGGACGATCAACAGGGACCGCGTCTGCGCCGATTGGCCGCGGCGGCTGCTGACCCAGGTCGGCGAGGTAGTCGCGCAGGGCCGTGGGCGCCACCGGCAGCTGGACGCTGCCAAGACCGTCGCGCAGGCGGGTGTCGACGTCGTCGATCATCGACCGTCCTCCGCGAGCGCCGCTGCGTCCATCCGTCCGCGCATCGTCGTCAATGCCCGGTGGAGCCGCGACTTGACCGTCCCGATCGGCCAGCCGACGCGCTCGGCCACTCCCTCGAGCGTCAGGTCGGCCCAGTAGTGGAGGACGATGACGATCCGGTGGTCGTCGTCGAGCGAGGCCATCGCCCGCAGGACCTCGTCGCGGTCAAGGACGTCCCGGAACGGGTCGCGGGACGCGCCGACCGAGGCCGCATCGTCGATCGCCAGCAGACGCACCTTGCCGCGGGCGCGGAGTCGATCGCGGCAGACGTTGACGAGGATCTTGTCGAACCACGCCTGGAAGCCGGCCGGGTCGCGGAGCGAGGCGGCGGACCGCCAGGCGCGCAGGAGGGCGTCCTGCGTCGCGTCCTGTGCCTCGTGCCCATCGCCGAGGATCAGGCCCGCCAGTCGGTAGGCTCGGTCGAGCTCCCCGTCGGCGAGGCGGAGGACCCGTTCGGTGGCATCGGTCGCGTCCCTGTTGGCCAGCGCACCCTCCTGTCATGAACACCGAGCGGCCGCTCGCCGTGGCAAGCATCACACCCTATAGACTGCCGCCGGCGCTAAACCGTTCTCGGCAGTTCCGGGCAGCGAGCATCGAGCGGCGGCGTCGTCGTTGTAACGCGGCTTCGATGTGCGTGTACGGCGGGGGGCGCGAACGATACGGACCGAGCCATCGGGGTGTCAACGCTCCATGGCGGTCGTGGATAGACGCCTCCGTGGTAGCCGCGACGACCGCTTAACCCTCTACCATCCCAGTCATGCACGGACGTTTCTTGGCCAGCATCCTCATCGGGGTGGCGGTCGTCGCTGGCTGCTCACGGCTGGACAATGGGGCTACCGCAGCTGCAACACAGCCGACCGTGAGGCCGGCCTCCGTTACGGTGGCGCCGCAGGTGACCGGGTCGCCGACTGAGGCCACGGAGTCGCCGCTGCCTTACCCCGGAGGCTGCGCCACATTCGACCTCTCGGCGCATCGGTGCGATGCGATCGTCGATGCCCTGGCCGCGGAGTTCAAGATCAGGCCGACCGATGCGACGTCCATCGAATTGCTCGGCGACCCGGGGTGCGGCACCGGTCCCGGCGTCATATGCATGAGATCGAACTCATTCGTCGTCCGCGTCCGCTTCCACATGCCCGATGGGACCGCGTTCGAGGAATCAGACTTCTGCGGAGTCGGGGGCCAGTACTCCATCCTGTGTACGGAGTCGCCCGAGGTCCAGGTGTCCGCCGACCTGATGCACAACGGCTACCACGACATCCCGTGTACGGGTGACCCGCCGTCGGGTTGCGCCTCGCCCGTCCCCACGATCGACCCCACCGCTATTTCGGATGCTCGACCGCTCCTCGTGAAGGCGATGGACATACCGCTTGATCGGGTCGGCACCTATTCGGTCGATCTTGGCAACGCCACCCTTGCCAACGGGATCCTCACGGATGCGTCATTCAGTCTGGCTGACGTGCATCCGACCACGTGGTCGACGACCGAAGACGGCGTTCGGCTCGTGATCGAGTCGCTCGATGGGGGGCCACCGTTCTCGAACATCTACGAGCATGGGTGGCGGCCAGGTGTGGAACAAGTGATGGCCAAGGCTGTGTTCGAGATCACGTCGGCAGAACCCAGGGGCGATCATGCAGATCCGCGATGTCGTGGTCAGGTAGGCACACCGCGACCACCTCGAAAATGATCCCCTAATGCGGCCAGCCTGTTCGGGCCGACCCAGGACACCGGGGTAATACGTTGGTGGACCGACCGTCGACCCGGCGGTAAGTGTCTCGTGGACGGCGTCCCAGGCGGCTTCGCGGTTCGGTCATGGTTGCATTGTGCGACCGCGCCTTGACGGGTTAGGTGGCGGAGTAGGCTGCGTGTATGAGACCGGTCGTCGTGTTGGCGGTGGTTCTACTAGTCGGCGGGTGCGCTGAGCAGACCGATCTGAACCGGCCACCGGCACGATCGATGGTTCCAATCCGTCTCCGACCGCGATCGGGGGAACCGAGGCGACAGACGCCCCGGCAGAGACCGACGCGCCCGCTGCGACCTTCAGCCCGATCACACTTGAAGGCAAGGGCAAGAAGGTCGCCAAGTTCAAGATCCCAGACGGCGTGGCGGCGATCGAGACGGCGACGCACACCGGATCGAGCAACTTCGCGGTGACTTCGATCGCTGCCGATGGGAGCCAGAACGACCTACTCGTGAACACGATCGGCATCTACAAAGGAACAGTCCTGTTCGATGTCGACGCCGGCGAGCATTCGGTGGCATTCAAGGTCGAGGCGGACGGCTCGTGGACGATCGTCATCAAACCGGTCACGAGCGCCAGCGCGTGGAACGGGACGTCTGTGCTGAAAGGGGCGGGTGATGACGTCGTCCGCATCTCACCCGCATCGAGTGGACTCGTGACTCTCGATCTGGAATTCAAGGGTCAGGGCAACTTCGCGGTCGAGTCCTATTCGGACGACGGCGGCAGTCTGCTAGCCAATGAGGTCGACAACTTCAAGGGCCAGGTATTGCTGCCCTCAGGGTCGTTCCTGCTTTCGGTCACCGCGGACCTCGGGACATGGAGTGCAACTCCTGGGTGAGTGAGGCCGGCTCGACCGACTGATCTGCCCTCCGGCAAACTGCATCGCTGAACGTCTCCACTCTGTGGGCGGAACGTTAGCTCGCGCTCGACGGATCGATCGTCCAGGTCGTCCCCGCGCACGGATGGTCGACCTTGGCGATGACGTTCGGACCCTTCTTTGCCAGCAGCCAGCCGCTCGCACAGTCCGACGCGACCCCGAGGGCTTTTCGTTACGGACGATCGGCCACTTCACCTCGGTCCAATCGATTTGAGGCAGGGAATGAGCGACCACGACCAGACGCCAGGCGAGTTCGCGCTTAGGATCTGCGTCGGCGCCTTCGGAGTCCTCTTCGGAGGTTTGACTTTTCTCGCAACAGAACCGGGTAACTACCTCCATCTTCCAGGGCTTGTTGTTGTCGCCGGTTCAGTCGTGCTTATGGTGTCGGCATCAATCCTTTGGATACGGACGAAGAGATGATGACCACCTGCTGAGCCGGCTGAGTCGCGCCATCGCCATCCGTGGTCTTCGCTCCTGGACCTTTCCTCGGCGTCGCCGAGGTAGGCGAGCCGGATCCGGCGCTCGCGTCTGCCATCTGTGACCCGTTCGGCTGTGGCACGCCGCGGAGACGGTCGTCCAAGGGCGCAGGGCCGCCGTTTCGCCGTCTCCGGTGCCTCTGACGGTCTGATGTAGCCGATTGCGGCTCTACTGGCCTGAGCGAGCTGTCACGGACCAGCCCGGGACGCCGGGGTCGAAAGCGGTGGACCGACGGTCCAGCCAGCCGGCAGCGCCTCGTGCACGGCGTCCCAGGCGGCTTCCCGGTCGGTCATGGCGCCATTCTGCGACTGCGCCGTGTCGGGTTGGGTGGCGGAGTAGGCTGCGCTCGATGGTCAGCCGTGACCTCGGCAGAAAGTGCCGGAGGGCATTTGCGATGGACCAAGCGCAGCAACTCCTCGCGCTGATTCTCGCGGCGTCTATCGGGCTGCTCGCGACATTCCTGATCCTCCGCAGGCAACGACGTGCCTTGGAGCCTCCCCGCGAATCGCCGTTCGCAGCCTCTTCGGAGGGCGAGAAGCTCTGTCCGCAGTGCGGTATGGGCAATCAGTCGACCGACTACCGCTGCATTAGCTGCGGGGCCGCGCTACCGGGCTGACGGCCTCGGATCCGGTCCCGGACTCGCGATCTCGCGTCAGGCGGCCAGTCCGTCCGGGAGGCAGCGCGACGCCTCGGTAGGCCATTCCGTCGCCGGGGCGTTTCGCTGTCTCGGCTGACGACTAGACTCGGCGGATGGACTCCAAGCTCGGACGTGTGCTCGTGGTCATCGTTCTCATCGCCTTCATCAGCTTGGTGGTCCTGCCCCTATTCCTGCCGACCGGTAACACGGGCATCCTCCCGCGGCCGTCGTGATCGGCGAAACCGCCGCACTAGGTCACCCGCCCTATGGCGGTCCGGAACCTGACCCCACTAGAGTCCACTCGAACGCCCGGAAGCACACCCCCTGCGCTTTCCGGGCGTCGCTCTATGTCCAGCCCGGTCGACGGCCGGCTAAGTCCAGTCGTAAGGCGCGCGCCGGATCGTGTTCGATCCGACCGAGAACCGGCCGAAGCTGTTCGTCGGGCCCGGCACGTACTCCCAGTGCCGCCCGGTGTCAGGGTGGTCGACCGGCAACGCCTGATGACGGTGCTCCCCGACGAGCGTGAGCGCGCTGATGACGCGCCCCGACCATATTGCGAATGCGAGACTGGCGTTCGGGCCGCGAGGTGTAGCGCGGCGGCGTGACGTTGTTGTCCGTCCAGAGACAGGACGCCCACCTGAGCCGCTTGCGCGCGGGCACGACTGCCCAAGGCGCATACTCCGGGGCGTGCCGTGGCCTTTCGTCCTCACCGTGGCAATCGCTGGGTGGGTGGCGTTCTGGTGGGGGTTGTCCAGGGGGCCGGCGGCGATGCGAGTGGCCGCGCTCTGCGGCTTGGGCTGGACGTTGGTGTCCGCCTGGTATCTCGCCCTGACCGTGGGGACGAGCCCCTGTCACATCCTCCGTACGATCCCGCCGGGCGGTTTTCCTCCCGGCCCTATCCCGACGATGTCCCAGGCCGATGTGGACGCACAGGCGGCCGCCTGCAGCCAGCCCAAGGTCCAGAACTTGTCCATCCCTGCTATCGGCTACATCGTGATCGTTGGCATCGGGGTCGCATCTGCGACTGGGGGTAAGCGCGACGTAAGCCTTGAGCCGTAGTCTCAGAGCTGCCTCGGCTTGGTCCCGGACTCGCGATCGCGCTTCAGGCGACCGGGTCAACCTCGCCCGGCCAGACTCCTCCGGACGGACGGCGTCCTAACAGGCACGGGCCGTGTCATGCAGGGCAGGCCATGTTCGACGCATTCGCGCGGTCGCAGCCACCGGCCGTTTCCCCATTCGCTACGATGTTCGGGCTCCGACGTCGGACCCCCAGGACGTGCCGGCCGTGTCCCCCCGAACGTGGCTGGCCACTGACCGGCCGGCGTCGGAGTCGCCCGTCAGCGACGGGGAAGGCTACGTGATGTCGGCCAGCTCTGCCCTGGCGACTGCCTGTCGATAGGACTCCTGGGCCTCGACTTCTGCGAGGTCTGACTTCGTGACATCGGAGGCCGTGCCGATGGCGTCACCGCTCGCGGCCAGGGCCACGACGCGAGCGGCTTTGGCGACCGTGGTCGCAGATGTCGCGGCGAGCGTCGCCGCTTCCAGGGCGGCCATCGCCGCCTCGGCGGTCGCCGTGGCGGCCTCGATGGCCAGGGTAGCGGCCCGTACGGCGGCTTCCGCCGCCACGTGACCGCGGCGGGCGACCGCGGCCGTGCTTTCGGCCTCGCGCCACATGTCGAGAGCCTGCTCTGTCGTCAATCCGTCGTGGTCCTGTCCGGCCGCCATGTCGGCGCCTCCAGTCCTTGGGTCGTTTCGGGATGAGGACCCACGGTACACCTGCGCCCGCTGCCGACCGTGCGCTGACCGCCGCTCGAGGCGCCGCTGTCTTCGTGACAAACCTCGGGTTCCCCGATCGGGACCTCATACTGCCGCCCATGCAGGTCGACACCCTCCTCGCGCTGCTCGTGGGGGTGCTCATCGGCTGGGCCATCAGCGCCGGTG
Organism: uncultured Chloroflexia bacterium; assembly: GCA_963813225.1. Taxonomy (GTDB): domain Bacteria; phylum Chloroflexota; class Limnocylindria; order Limnocylindrales; family CSP1-4; genus SPCO01. The sequence goes on from CAWEYB010000001.1 coordinate 1,895,615, forward strand.
GGGCCTTCGGCATCCAGTGGCGACACCATCGACGAGACGACGAGGCCGCGGCGCGCGCGACTCGACTGGAGCTCGTCTCGAATGCCGCCGTCCTCGATCGGATCCGCCAGGACGGTCAGTACAGACAGCTTTCGACGTCGACGTGGGAGATCACTCGACCCGCGCTCGCCCGGCTCCTGCCTCCTGGTGAATTCGTCGTCGTGTCGAGGTGCTATTCGACGATCGAGGCCATGGACCGGCGAGAACTTCCTGTCGGTGACCACAGCGCTGACGCTGTGATGACGGCGGCGGAGATCGGCTATGTGCTCTGCGAGAACACGTTTGCGATCCTGGAACGCCGAGGCTGGCCGACGAAGGACCCCCAGGATCTGACCGACGCGATCAGGGATGACCTCTCGGCCAAGATCGCGCGATAACCCTCCGGTCGTCGGTCGATCCACAGGGCTGCGTCTCTCAGCCGACGCCCACAGCCCACTCCTCACCGGCATCGCGTTCGAGCGCCTTCAGATACACGCTCAGCTTGCCGTAGAAGATGTAGACCGCTTCTCTGTAGACCTCGTATTGGACGAACGGGGAGGCGATGAAGCCGTGCCCTCGATCGATCCTGTCGACCTGGAGCTCGTCGTCCGTGAAGCGGCTCGAGCGCCTTGGACATCGCGTCGTCCTGCGCGTCGAACCAGGCTCGCAGGCCGGCGGTCGTCATCTGCGGCGGCGGCAGCTCGCGGTGCGTCCAATCGAGGGTGAACGTCTCGAAGGAATGCGTGTAGACGCCCTCGATGTCACCCATCTCGATGAGCAGCTCGCCGAGGGTCGGGTTCTGGCCCGGGAGCCTGTAGGCAAGATCGGCATCGGAGACGACAGTCAGCAGCTGGTCCCGCAGGCGGTGGTGCCCACGGATCTCGGTCTCGAACAGGCTGTTCACGATCCGGCCGGCGATGCTACCCGGTGGCTGCCGTGGTTCCGCCGCTCATGGACTGTCCGATGGCCGCGATCAGCTGACGTGCCTGCTCGCGGTCCTTGTCGTTGGGATGCTCGTGGTCGGCCATGATCCCGCAATACACGTTGTGGATCGCCGCCGTCATGGTGTCCTCGTCAGCCATCCAGACGCCCTGCTGGATGAGCGAGTTCATCACCTTGTCCGGGGTTTCGTGCCGCATGGCCTCGTCCAGGGCCTTCTGCATCGTCATCGAGCCACCTCCGACGAAAGCCTAGCGTGCGGCCGTACCGAAGTCACGCCTCCAAAGCGCCGGAACCTAGGTATGTGGACCTTGAGACGACCCGGCTACAGCCATGGACGTGGGTCGCGTTCGCCGAGGCCGGGTCGTGAGTCCACGCCGAACATGACGGCTGCCCATCCGAACGCCGCAAGCGGACCCAGCAGGGCGCCGACCACCAGGACGGCGGCAAAGATGTCACCGAGCACGATATCCCCCCGTTTCAGAACGCCCGATGTCGTACCTGGGCGCCTGCGAGGTACTACGACGGCCGAGCGACGGCGGATCTCACCGCGGCTGCTTCAGGACGGCGACGGCCCCGTCGCCGGCCACAGGTCAGTCGCTCGCAGGTCTGACCACGTAACGAAGGAACAGGTGGTCGCTCGACCGACGGACCGACCCGAGCGTGGTCCACGGCGCATCCGACAGCGCGAATCCCGTGCCCTCGACGAGCCCCAGCCGCGGTTTCGCCTCGTCCCGACCGGCAAGCTGCGGCGCGATGGTGAGGAACACCTCGTCGAGCAGGCCGGCTGCCAGCAGGTCACCGATGAGATGTGGACCGCCCTCGCACAGGACGAGTCGCGCTCCAGTGGACGCGGCGAGAGCGACGAGGTCTTCGGCCGGGACCTGGCGACCGCTCCCGACGGTCTCGATCCGTCGCGTTCGGCCGCGGCCCGGCCGCCCGGAGTCGCTCCGCGCCCGACGTTGTCGTCGCGAGGATCACCGGCACGTCGGGCGCGGACAATCCCGGGTGCGCGAGATCGAGGTCGCCGCTCGCCGTCGCGACGATGGTCGTCGGTTGCGCGGTCGCGATGCCGAGCGTCCGCCGCCACGCTTCGAACGACGCGGCCGAGGGCTTGTGGACGCGCCGCGGCGTCCACTCGTGGGTCGGTGCCGCACGCACGGTGCCGGCCCCGACCAGCACGACGTCCGCCATCGCGCGCAGCAGGCCCATCACGAAGCGGTCCGGATCGAAGAACCCGCTGACCTCGCCACCGCCCGAGCTGCCATCCGTGTCGAAGGCGACCACGCCGTCGATCGTCGAGACGAAGTTCGAGATGATCGTCGGCCGGTCGGGGCGCAGGGGCACCCACAGCTCGCCGTCGTACCGGTCACGCAGATCGGCGGGGAAGCGGCCGCCGCGGATATCACGCGCGCTCCCGTCGCCCGAGGCCGGCCCATCGGAGGCTCCCCAGAGGCGTTCGAGCCGGGGACCGTGACTGCGGTCCGTCGACCCTGTCGGGATCCGTCCCGGTCACGACCCCGTGCGGCGCAGGCCGCTCACGTCGTAGAACTCGCCACGCAGCTGCGGGCTGTCGACGTAGACGCCGCGATACGACGTCGTCCGGGTCTTCGGGTGCAGCTCGCGCACGCCGCGCATCTGGGTGCACAGGTGATGTGCCTCGACGTACACCGCGACACCGTGCGGGTTCATCATCCGGTCGAGCTCGTCGGCGATCTGGAAGGTCATCCGCTCCTGGACGCCGAAGCGGCGGGTCACGACGCGGACCAGCCGGGTCAGCTTGCTGATGCCGATGATCCCTTCGTGCGCGACGTACCCGACGTAGACGTCGCCGAAGAACGGCAGTGCGTGGTGCTCGCACAGGGCGAAGAACGGGATCGGTCCCTCGACGACCTGGGCGATCTCGCAGTTCGCGCCGCCGTGACACTCGGTCGGGAAGGCCGTCATGACCTTCGGATCGCCTTCGTATCCGGCGGTCGTGTCGAACAGCGCCCGCAGGAAGCGTCGCGGCGTCGCCTCGGTGCCTGGCGTGTTCAGGTCGAGCCCGAGCGCGGTCAGGATCTCGGCGAGGTAGCCCTCGTAGCGAAGGACGTCCTCGGGCGAGACGGAGCGCGGCGTATCGGGTCGTAGCCGCGGTTCCATCTCGCGGTCGACGTCCTGGGCGTTGCGCCGGACGACGTGGGTATGGGTGTGGGCGATGTCTGGATCTCCGTCGGGCGTCATCGATCCTCCATGCGCCCGATGATACGGGCATTCCGCGCCGGCGGATCTCGGACGGCTAGGATAGGGACCCCACGACGAGGGAGACCCGATGAGCTCGCAGACGCCCAGCGGCGAGCCGCCGCCCGAGCCCGCGCCGCCCGAGCCCGACGCCGAGACCGCACGCGTCCCGGTCGATCCGACGCAGGGCGCGCCCGAGACGACTCCGCCGCAGGACCGCGCCGCCGACACCCCGCCGGCCCCCTCCGCGGGTCTCATCTCGGCCCAGCCGACCGCGTACGTTCGGTGACCAGGCGGCGCCGCCCGGCGCACCGCTCGTCGCCTGGGCCGCTCCGACCGGCCCGACCGCCGTGCCGGTCACCGAGGGCCTGGTCATCGCGGGCACCTTCACGCGAGTGGTCGCGTACGTCGCGGACCTCCTGTTGCTGGGCGCGATCGGCCTCATCGTCGACGGAGCGCTCGGCCTGTTCGAGGTCGGTCGGGATGCGAACGTCGCGCTGCTCGTCGGCGGCGTCCTCGTCGGCGTCGACTTCCTCTACTTCGTCGGCCTCTGGACCAGCGGCCTGCAGGCGACGCTCGGGATGCGGATGCTGCGGCTGCGCGTCGTCGCCGCGATCCTCGGCAGCCACCATGTCGATCAACGACGCCGTCCTGCGCTGGCTGGCGCTGAGCGGCGCGGTCGCGATCCTGACCCTCGTCCCAGGCGTGAGCGGGTTCATCGGGCTCGCTGTCGCTCGTCTGGCTGGTCGTCCTGCTGGGCACGACCGCGTTGAACCCGCTGCACCAGGGCCTGCACGATCGATGGGCCCGATCGGTCGTGGTCCAGCCTGCGCCGGGCGGGTCGGGGCTGGCCTTCGCGACGTGCCTGATCCTGGTCGTGTTCGTGTTCATCGTGCTGCCGATCATCACCCTGTTCATGGTCAGCGACCAGGTCGCCCAGATCCTGTCGCAGATCGGCAACTCGATCTGACGGGCCGCCAGGCGGGCTACCGACGATGCTGGCCCATAGACTTGGCGGCATGACCCCAGAGCGCGAGTCGGCCGCCGACCCGGAGGCGCCCTTGCTCGACATGGACCCGGCCGCGTTCCGGGCGGCGGCCCACGCCGTGGCCGACCTCATGGCCGACTATCTCGAGGGCATCGAGGCGCGCGCGGTCTTCCCGGCGATCGAGCCCGGCTCGCTGCGCCCGCTCTTCCCGGCGTCGGCGCCCGAAGGGCCCGAATCGATCGAGGCGATCCTGGCCGACTACGGCCGCTTGATCGAGCCGAACGCCACGCACTGGCAGCACCCGGGCTTCCTGGCCTATTTCGCGACGACCGCGTCGGGCCCGGGGATCCTCGGCGAGATGCTGACCGCGGCGATCGGCCAGAACGCGATGCTGTGGCGGACGTCGCCGATCGGCACCGAGCTCGAGGAGGTCGTCGTCGGCTGGCTGCGCGAGGCGCTCGGGCTGCCCGGCGACGTTCGACGGCCTGCTGACCGACACCGCCTCGATCTCGACGCTCATCGCCCTCGCCGCGGCGCGCGAGGCGGCCGGCACCGACGCCGCCTCGCGCGGCCTGGCGGGACGTGCCGACCTCGGCGCGGGCGTCCGCGTGTACGCCTCGGCCGAGGCGCATTCGTCGGTCGACAAGGCGTGCATGACGCTCGGGCTCGGGCGTGCGTCGCTGGTCCACATCCCCGTCAACGAGCGGTACGAGATGCTGCCCGGCGCGCTGGCCGCCTCGATCGCCGCGGACCGCGAGGCGGGCCTGCTGCCGATCGCCATCGTGGCGACGCTCGGCACGACGTCGTCGACCTCGGTCGATCCGGTCGCGGCCATCGCCGACATCGCCGAGCGCGAGGGCGCTGTGGCTCCACGTGGACGCGGCCTACGCCGGATCGGTCGCGCTCCTGCCCGAGCGCCGGGCGCCGTTCGCGGGCTGGGAGCGCGCCGATTCGATCGTCGTCAACCCGCACAAGTGGCTGTTCACGCCGCTCGACGCGTCGCTCCTGCTGACCCGCCGGATGGGGTCGCTGCGGGCCGCGTTCAGCCTCGTGCCGGAGTACCTGCGGACGCTCGACCGCGAGACGCCGGTCCACGACTACAACGAGTACATCCCGCAGCTCGGGCGACGGTTCCGGGCGCTCAAGCTGTGGATCCTGCTGCGCTGGTTCGGGCTCGAGGGCCTGCGCGAGCGGATCGCGGCGCACCTGGCGATGGCCGAGGAGTTCGCCGGCTGGGTCGAGGCGGACCGCGACTGGGAGCTGCTGGCGCCGGTCCCGTTCTCGACGGTCTGCTTCCGCTGGCGGCCGGCCGGTCGCGACCTCGACGACGCGGCGCTCGACGAGGCCAACGCCGCGATCATGGATGCGGTCAACCGGACCGGCGAGGTCTTCCTGTCGCACACCCGGCTCGGCGGGCCGGTTCACGATCCGGGTCGCGATCGGCAACCTGCGGACCGAGCCGCGCCACGTCGAGCGGACATGGGCGCTGCTGCGCGAGGCGGCCGGCGGCATGGTGAGCATGGAACCGCACGACGTCATCTTCTTCGCGACGCCCGACGAGCTGCGCGACTGGTTCGACGCGAACCACGCCACCGCCGATGAGCTGTGGCTCGGCTACTACAAGAAGGCCAGCGGTCGCCCGAGCGTCGAGTGGTCGCAGGTCGTCGACGAAGCGCTCTGCGTCGGCTGGGTCGACAGCGTCCGCAAGGGAGTCGACGACGAGGTCAGCGTCCAGCGCATGACGCCGCGACGGAAGGGCAGCACCTGGAGCGCGCGGAACGTCGCCAATGTCGAGCGGCTGATCGCGGAGGGCCGGATGCGTCCGGCCGGACTCGCGGCGTTCGAGGCACGCACCGAGGGCAACACCGCCATCTACGCGTACGAACAGGCGCCGAGCAACCTGAGCGACGAGGAGCTCGCGCGGTTCCAGGCCGACGAAGCCGCCTGGGCCGACTGGGAGCGACGGCCGCCGTCCTACCGCCGCCAGGCGACGTACTGGATCACCAGCGCCAAGCAGGCCACGACCCGCGAACGGAGGCTCACGACGCTGATCGAGGATTCACACGCCGGACGGCTGCTCAAGCAGTACACCTGGAACCGGAAGAGCGCATGAGCGCGATCGACGACGCGCTGGCGGACGCCCTTGGACGGCTTCGCGTGCTCGATCTGGGCGACGTCTTCGACCCCAGGGCGGCCGAGGCTGTCGTGGCGAGCGGGCTGCACCGGCTGGTCGTACCGGTCGCGGCGGGCGGACTCGGGGCACGGATGGTCGAGTCGGCGACGGTGCTGATGGCACTTGGAGCGCTCGACGGCTCGACCGCGCTCGGGTTCGCGATGCAGGTGCACGTGGTCGGTGCATTGATCGATTCGGTGGGCGTGCCGGACGGACCTGCGCGACGCGGTCTATCCGGTCGATCGTCGAGGACGGCGCGCTCCTGAACAATGCCGGGACCGAGGAGGGCGGCGGGTCGCCGTCCCGCGGCGCCATCCCCGGCACGATCGCCGTCGCCGACCCGGACGGAGCGTGGCGGCTCACCGGGGAGAAGACCTGGACGACCTGGCTTCCCAACCTGACCCACGCGTTCGTGTCGGCCCGGATCGAGGGCTCGGATCCTGTCGAGGTGGGCTACTGGCTCGTGGACCTCGCCGCGGAGGGTGTCGAACGCCGCCCGGGGTTCGAAGCTCTTGGGATGCGCGGCTCCGCGTCCGGCCGCCTCGCGCTCGATGGCGTCCTGGTCCCGGCCGATGCGCTGCTCGTCCGCCGGCTCGCCACGGAGCCCGACCCGCGCGGACCCGCCCCCGGGGCGTGGTTCGGGATCGCGGTCGCGGCGACCTATCTCGGGGTGGGGGAGGGCGCCCGGGCCGACGTCGCGCGGTGGGCGCTCGACCGGCGGCCGGGCGACGGCTCGACGTCGGTCGCGGACCTCGCGCAGCGTCCAGGTCCGGCTCGGCCGGCTGGACGCGGAGCTCCGGGCGGCGCGGATCGTCGTCCTCGACGTCGCGCGGCGCTGGGACGAGGCGACCGCGACAGGCGACACCGAGGGCTGGCGGCCGCGGCCGTCGGACGTGCCGCTCGCCAAGCTCATCGCCACCCGCGCCGCCGTCTCCGCGACCGATGAGGCGTTGCGGATCGCCGGCGGCCCGGGCTTCCTGTCCGGTCGCCTCGAGCGAGCGTTCCGTGACGCCCGTGCGGGGCTGATCAACCCGCCGCTCGAAGACGTGGCCCTGACCGGGTTCGCGCGCGCCGTGCTCGACCGAGCGCGCAGGTCGTGATGGCGATGGGGCCGGAGCGGTCGGCCACCGTCCGCCTCGGCGTCGCCGGCCGCCTTCCACTACGGGGCGGGCCACATGATCATGCACGGCAACCCGGCCTTCATCGATGCCTTCGGCGCCCAGGTCGTCGGTCAGCCCGCTCGCGAGGCGCTCATCGGGCTTCCGCCAAAGGCGTTCGAGCTGATGGATCTCGTCTTCGCCACGGGCAAGCCCGGTGCCTGTCGCGTCACGACCGCGGCCGGTCCGCGGCGCCTGGTCGTCGTCCCGCGGCGGGATCCCGAGACGGGCGAGACGTACGGCGTGACCACGCACCTGCGACCCGTCGACGGCTGATGCCAGACGTCCTGACCTCCTGGCCGGTGGCCGCCACGGCCGGGCATATCGACGGACCGTGCAGCTGGCCCTCGCCCCCGCCTACCGGTTCTACACAGCGCGCCTCCGGGCAGCGGTCCTCATCGCGACCCCGTCCCGGCCACGTCGCGGTGATCATGGACGGCAACCGGCGCTGGGCGATCGCTGAGGGGCGCGAGCCGGGCGCCGGCCACCGTCGCGGAGCGGAGAAGGCGCTCGATCTCATCGATTGGTGCGTCGGCGTCGGGATCCACGAGCTGACGCTGTGGGCGCTCTCGATCGAGAACCTCGAACGACCGTCGGACGAGGTGGCGACCATCACCGACGTCGCCGCCGAGGCGATCGCGGCCCTGTCGTCGGGTCGGCGGCGGACGAGCGTGCCCGTCGATCTGCACGTCATCGGGCGACGCGACCTGCTGCCGCCGGGCCTCGCGGAGACGGTCGAACAGTCGGCCGCGTTGTCGAAGCCGGAGGGGTCGATCCGGGTGACGATCGCCATCGCCTACAGCGGTCGCGACGAGCTCCTCGAGGCCTTCCGCGCGACGGTCCGCGACGAGGTCGCTGCCGGGACCCCCGTGGACGAGCTTGCCGACGCGATCACCGCCGACTCGCTGGCGACCCATCTGTATACCCACGGCTCGTCGGATCCCGACCTGATCATCCGGACCTCGGGCGAGATCCGGCTGTCGGGGTTCCTGCCATGGCAGAGCGTGTACAGCGAGTACCACTTCACGGACGCGTACTGGCCGGCCTTCCGCGAGATCGACTTCCTGCGTGCGATCCGGACCTACCAGCAACGGGCGCGCCGCTTCGGGCGATGAAACCACGCCATCACGGTTACCAGAGCGTCCTGCAGCATCCGAATGGCGCACGCACGATCGCGTTCCTTCTTGCAGTGACGATCGTCGGGTTGGCGTGGTTGATCATCGTCCAGCGCATGGAAACGATGCGCCGCACAGGGTCGACCGCGATCGACGTCGTTGCGACGTCATTCCAGCTGCCGAGCCCCTTCGAGCAGTCGCCCTCGGGAACATGGCTCCGATACACCTACACCGTCGATGGGACGACGTACTCCGGCTACGATTTCCGGCGCTGGAGCAAGGTGGCCGCGCATGATCCAAAGGTCTGCTACGACCCCGCCGACCCGAACGACCACTTCCTTGTCTCCGGCTCGATCCGATGCGGGATCGACGCGGGGCCCTGACGTGGGTCTTCGGTGTGGATGGGCGCGACGGGCATCGAGCATGGCATCATCGCGACATGCCACCGATCAATGAGCTGACCCGCATCGAGCCCGCCCATCTCGACCGGCTCGACCACCAGGGCATCTTCACCACCGGGCTGCTCATCGAGCGCTCCGAGACGCCGACCCGGCGTCAGACGCTGGCCGACCAGGTCGCCGCCGACACCACCGACGTCCTGATGTGGCGCGACGAGGCGCTGATGCTCAACCTCGCGAGCTTCGGCCCGGACGAGCACCAGCTGATGATCCAGGCCGGCATCGAAGGGCTGCGCGACATCCTCGAGCTCGATCTCGATGCGTTCCGAAAGCGCGTCCAGCGGGGAGCCCGCGAGCTCGGCGTCGAAGCCCCGTCAGACCTGACGCTCGAAGGGTGGTGGGACCAGGCGAGGACGCTCGAGGACGAGTGACCGGCCCCGGGGCCCCGATGTCGAGCGCTGATGCGACGATCAGAAGACGCGCTTGAGCACCATCAGGCCGAGGAAGATGATCACGATCCCCGCCAGGAGCGCCGCAGGCGGCAGCGTCGAGATCGTATGCGCGGAGTCGTTGACGAGCTGTCCGAGCGATGCGCCGATGTCGGACGACGCGCCGCCTCCATTCCCCCCACCGGCCCGGCCCGCGACCTGTCCGACGCCATTGCCATATTCGACCATGCGCCGATCATCTCACACGAAACGGGGCCACTCAATGGTCGATCGTACGCAAGCATCGTAGGCGAGACGAACGGATGCCCTGGGTCGTTACCACTCATATGGAAGCCATCTCGTGAGGCTCGTCCGATGATCGGCTTCGGCGTCCGGCTGCTGACGGTCGGGACGATCGCACTCGTCGCGACGTCGTGCTCCGGCGCCGCAGGGCCGTCCTCGACGGCGGGTGACCAGGGTGTCCAGAGATCGCCGGCGAGCGCGCGACCGTCGCCTTCACCGAGCGCGGCGGCGGCCGGACGACCCGTCCATCCGATCACCTCGGTCCAGGTCGGGCGTCTCGTGGGGTCCATCAGGGCGGGCAAGACGGGTATCTGGGCGATCACTGACGGGGGCGTCGTCCGCGTCGACCCGACGACGAACACCGTGGCCGCGTCGTACCCGCTCCCAGTCACCTCCGACGGTTACGGTCTCGGGGTGAGCGATGACGCAATCTGGGTCAGTGACTTCGATCACGATGTCGTCTACCGGATGGACCCAGCGACCGGCGATCGCATCGCAACGATCAAGACACGGCCGGGTCCCGGTGTCATCTCCGTCATCGACGGCGCCGTCTGGGTGGGAGAGCACCACGCCGGCAGCATCAGTCGTATCGACCCAGCCACCAACCGGATCGTCGCGACCATCATGGTGGGGGAGTACGGACCCGGGGGACCCACCTCGATCAAATCGATCGACGGCAGCCTGTGGGTCGGCTTCGGGGGTCAACCGGTGATCGATCGCGTCGACGCTGCAGCCGGCAAGGTGACGTCCACGTTCACTCTGCCTGCCGAGAACGGCGTGCCGTTCGAGCCGGCGAAGGGGCGCGTGTGGGCCTTCTACACAGCCGAAAACGGGGGCATCGCGATGCTCGACCAGGCGTCTGGCACCGTGACCGGAACGATCGACCTTGGGGGCGTGCCCGGCTACGGTGGAGTCGTCAGTGACGGCGTCGCCTGGGTGCCGGTGCTTCGCCACACGGCGGGTAAGGCGGGCGAGGTGCTGGCCATCGATCCGGCGACCGATGTCGTCGTCGACCACCTCAGCGTGGCCGATGGCACGCCCGACGACCTGCTGGTCGCCTTCGGATCCGTCTGGCTGGAGCTCGGTCTGCAGGGCCTGATCGAACGCGTCCCTCCCACGACGTTGACCGTCGCGCCCTGATCAGCCCATCGACGAAACCTGGCCCCGGGCGTCGGACGGGCTAGGATGACCGCGTGAACGCCATCGGCGGCAAGGTCGCCTCCGTCCTGACCGGGATCGCGACAGCGATCGTCATCGTCGCCCTCGCGATCCTCCCGTTCCTGACCCCCCAGTGGGTCGCGTTCGAGCAGGGCCGCGCGGAGGCGACTGCATGGACGGGCTACACGACCCAGGAGCTCCGCGCGGCCACCGATCCGATCCTGTCGGCCCTTGTCCTTGGCGGCGCATTCGACGTCCAGGTCAACGGCCAGACCGTGCTCGAGCCCCGCGAGCAGGCGCACATGTCCGACGTCCGGACCGTCTTCCGCGGCCTGTGGATCCTGGCGATCATCTCGTTCGGGGTGCTGATCGTCGCGTCCCGCCGGCCGGACCGCGGGCGCATGTGGCGCTCGGTCCGCAACGGCGCCCGCGTCCTGGCGGTCGCGATCGTCGCGCTCGGCGTCGTCGGGCTGGTCGCGTTCGACCAGCTGTTCGAGACGTTCCACGAGATCTTCTTCCCGCCCGGATCGTTCCTGTTCGACCCGCGCACCGACAAGCTCGTCCAGCTCTTCCCGTTCGACTTCTGGCAGGAGACGGCGCTCGTCGTCGGGGGCGTGATCATCGTCGTCGCCATCGTCGTCGCAGTTCGTGGCCGGTCGTCGTGCCGCACGGACATCAACGACCGCATTCGTGGGTGGTCTCACGCCGATCGCCGGTTCCGAGATCCAGGTCGTGAGCCTCGCCCCTGCGGGACTGCTGAGCGTCGAGGCCGCGCGCGACGCCGTGCTCGCCGTCGCGGAACCGGTCGAGGCGGAGACCATCGCGACGGCCGACGCACTCGGCCGGGTGACCGCCGAGACCGTCACGGCCCTTGTCTCGCTGCCACCCTGGGCGAACTCCGCGATGGACGGCTACGCGATCGTCGCGGCCGACACCGCGTCAGCCGGCGAGGGTACCCCGGTCACCCTCCGCGTCATCGGCGACATCGCAGCCGGAGCTGCGCCGACCGTCACGGTCACGTCGGGCAGCGCGGCCCGGATCGCGACCGGTGCGCGCCTCCCGGACGGCGCCGACGCGGTCGTCGCGGTCGAGTCGACGACGCCGCTCGATGCGGCCGGCAACCGCCGGACCTCGCGGACGCGACGCAAGCGGGCCGGTCCCGGCGGCGTGCCTCGTCCACGAGGTGGTCGAGGTCGGCGGATCGGTGCGCCTTGCCGGCAGCGACCTCGTCGCCGGCGCGACGCTCCTCGGACCGGGCGTAGCGATCACCGCGGCCGCTGTGGCACTCATCGCCGGTGCCGGCGTCGCGCGGGTCCGGGTGCATCGCCGGCCCCGGGTCGCGGTCCTTGCGACGGGCGACGAGGTCCGCGGGCCAGGTCAGCCCCTCGGGCCGGCGGGCATCCCAGATGCGAACGGCCCTGGGCTGCGGGCCCTGGTCATCGCCTCGGGCGGCGAGGCCATCGACCTCGGCATCGCCACCGACGACCTCGACGACGTGCTCGCCCGGCTTCGCCGTGGCCTCGATGCCGGAGCCGACGCCCTCATCGTGTCGGGTGGCGTATCGGTCGGCCCATACGACGTCGTCAAGACCGCCATCGAGGCGATCGGCCGGATCGACCTCTGGCGGGTCGCCGTCCAGCCGGGCAAGCCGTTCGCGTTCGGCACCGCCGAGAGGCCGGGCGGAGGTGGCCAGGACGCTCCGGTCCTCCTGTTCGGGCTTCCGGGCAATCCGGTGTCGTCGGCGGTGACATTCGAGCTCTTCGTTCGACCTGCGCTGCGGGCCCTCGCGGGCCGGCACGACCTCCTTCGCCCGGTCGATCGTGCGATCCTCGGCGAGGCGGTCGACAAGAGCCACGGGCGACGCGCGTTCATCCGCGTGCAGGCCGAGCGAGACGATGCCGGCTCGCCCGTCCGCGATCCGCGCGGCCGCGTCCAGGTGCACCTCGCGGGCGGGCAGGGGAGTCACGTGATCTCGGCCCTGGCCGCTGCGGACGCCTTGGCGGTCATCCCGGAGGCCGACGACGAGCTCCCGGCGGGCGCAGAGGTCGCGCTGTGGTGGCTCGACCGGGCATGATGGTGGCGCCCGGCTGACCCACCTCGGAGGAACCCATGGACCAGCGACCCCAGCCACGCGCCGAACGGCGTCGGCTCTCCCACCTGGACCGTGCCGGCCGGCCTCGGATGGTGGACGTCTCCGATAAGCCGGTGACGGCACGCCGTGCGATCGCCGAGGCGTCGGTTGCCGTCTCGCCCGACACCATGAGCCTGGTCATCGATGGCGGCGGGTCGAAGGGCGATGTGCTGAGCGTCGCCGAGCTGGCCGGTGTCATGGGTGGCAAGCGGACGAGCGAGCTGATCCCGCTGTGCCACACGCTGGGGCTGTCGGACCTCGTCGTGTCGATCACGCCGGACCGTGCCGCGGGTCTCCTGCGGATCCGCGCCGAGGCCGCCACGACCGCGCAGACCGGCGTCGAGATGGAGGCCATGACCGCCGCGTCGGTCGCGGCCTTGACGATCTATGACATGGTCAAGGGCGTGGAGCGCGGCGTCGAGATCCGAGGCGTCCGTCTCGTGTCCAAGACCGGCGGCAAGAGCGGCACGTGGGTGCGGCAGGCGCCACCATCCGAGGCCGCGCAGCACGCCAAGCCGCGACCGGGCGCGCGAGTCGCAGGACGCGTGGGGTCGAAGCGCAAGGGCCACGCGTGAGCCGCCGATGAGCGGCACGCAGGGCCGGACGGTCGGACGCACCGCGCTCGTCATCACCGCCAGCGACGGCGCCTCCGCCGGTGCGCGCGAGGACACCTCGGGCGCCCGAGTCGAGGAGCGACTGGCGACCCTCGGCTTCAGCGTCGAGCGTCTGCTGATCCCCGACGAGCAGTGGGCCATCGAGGCTGCGCTCGTCGACGGCGCGGCGAACCATCCGCTCATCGTCACGACCGGCGGGACCGGGCTGACGCCGCGCGACGTGACTCCCCAGGCGACCGCGGCCGTCATCGACTACGAGGTCCCGGGCCTGGGCGAGGCGATGCGCGCGGCCGGCCGGACGAAGACGCCGCTCGCCGACCTGTCGCGTGGCGTGGTCGGTGTCCGTGGTCGGACGCTCATCGTCAACGTGCCCGGCAGCCCGAAGGGCGCTCTCGAATCGCTCGAGGCGATCGTGCCCGTGCTGGATCACGCTCTGGAGACGCTCGCGGGACCGTACGATCACGGGAGCACGCCCGAGCGCATCGACGACGGAGGTCCCGACCGCTGATGTTCCCGCCGTACGCAGGACGTCCCCGGCTATCCGCTCGTGTTCGTCATCTTCTGGGGCTCGGCGCTGTTCTTCGTCCTCGTGATGCTCCGGCACCTGCGGGTGTTCGCGGTCGCCCGGCCGTCACGGCCGTTCGCCAACGTCCCGGCGCGCGTCGTCGGGCTGGTCGAGTACGCGTTCGTCCAGACGAAGATGTTCAAGGATCCGGGCGCCGCGGTGATGCACGCCGGGATCTTCTGGGGGTTCGTCCTGCTGACCATCGGCACGGCCGACATCGTCACCGGCGGGATCATCCAGACCGTCCTCAAGATCCCGGCCGACGGGATCATCTGGGCGCTCGTCAGCGCGATGCAGAACGCCGTCGCGGTCATCGTGCTGGCGGCGATCGCCTGGGCGTACTACCGGCGGCTGGTGGTCAAGCCGCGGCGCCTGACGCTCAACCGCGATGCGCTGCTGATCCTCGGGATGATCGGTGGGGTCGTTGCGACCGAGCTGTTCGCACAGTTCTTCCAGGTCGCGGCCCATGGCGACATCCCGGGCGCCTTCGTCTCCAACGCGGTCGCTGTCCCATTGCGGAACCTGTCGCCCGACGTCCTCCAGGGCATCTTCACGTTCCTGTGGTGGGCGCACATCGCGCTCGTCGCGGCGTTCCTGTGCTACCTGCCGTTCAGCAAGCACCTGCACATCGCGACCGCCTTCCCGAACATCTTCTTCCGCAAGCTCGCCCCGCGCGGCGAGCTGCCCAAGCTCGACCTCGAGGACGAGAACGCGACGTTCGGGCTCAAGACGCTCCAGGACCTCGGCTGGAAGGACCTGCTCGACGGGTTCACCTGCACCGAGTGCGGCCGTTGCCAGGAGGCCTGCCCCGCCTACAACACCGGCAAGCCGCTCAACCCCAAGGAACTGATCATGGGCATCCGCCACATGTCGGTGAACGCCGAGCACGGCATCGACATCATCCCGAACTCGCCGATCGTGCGCGAGACGTACGGCCTCGATGACACGACGATCCCGGCCAAGACGCTGGCCAGGCCGATCGTCGATGACGCGATCCCGTACGACGCGGTGTGGGATTGCGTGACATGCGGAGCGTGCGTGGAGGCCTGCCCGGTCCTCATCGAGCACGTCGACAAGATCGTCGGTCTGCGGCGGAACCTGGTCCTCGAGGAGAGCCGCTTCCCGTCCGAGCTGACGAACGCCTTCCGGTCGATGGAGAACCAGGGCAATCCGTGGGGCCAGCCGGCATCGTCACGGCTCGACTGGACGAAGCCGCTGCCGTTCGAGGTCCCGACGGTGGCCCAGATGGCTGCGGATGGCCGGCTCGACGAGCTCGACGTGCTGTACTGGGTCGGCTGCGCCGCGGCGTTCGACACGCGCAACCAGAAGGTCGCCCGCGCGGTCGCGACCTGCCTCCACGCCGCCGGCGTGACGTTCGCGATCCTGGGCCAGGAGGAGTCCTGCACCGGCGACCCTGCGCGCCGGATGGGCAACGACTACGTCTTCCAGATGCTGGCGACGGGCAACGTCGAGACCCTCGACCGGTACGGGATGCGCGAACGGACGATCGTGACCGCCTGCCCGCACTGCTTCAACACGATCGGCAACGAGTACGGGCAGCTGGGCGGGTCGTACTCGATCGTCCACCATTCGACGTACCTGGCCGGGCTGGTGTCATCGGGCCGGCTGGCGACAGTGCCCGAGGATGCCGAGTCTGAGACCGGCGACCACCGGCCGGGCAGCGTCACCGTCCACGACTCGTGCTATCTCGCCCG
Source organism: uncultured Chloroflexia bacterium (assembly GCA_963813225.1). GTDB lineage: Bacteria > Chloroflexota > Limnocylindria > Limnocylindrales > CSP1-4 > SPCO01. The sequence continues at coordinate 1,911,537 of CAWEYB010000001.1, forward strand.
CTACAACAACGTGATCGCCGCGCCACGGGACGTGCTGGGCGCGGCGGGCGTCTCGATCACCGAGATGGAGAAGTCGGGCAAGAACACGTTCTGCTGCGGGGCGGGCGGTGGCCGGATGTGGATGGAGGAGACTCGCGGGACGCGCATCAACGAGAACCGGACGCGCCAGGTCCTGGCGACCGGGGCCGAGACCGTCGCCACCTCATGCCCGTTCTGCATGGTGATGATGAGCGACGGGCTGGCCGCGACCGAGGGCGGGACCTCGGTCACGGCCATGGATATCAGCGAGGTTCTTGCGGCGCGGATCGCCGCGGCGCCCGCCGACCGGCAGCTGCCGGTCGTCTAGCAGGTTCAGCCGGCGCGCACCTGCGCGGCGGTCAGGGTGAGCCTGCCGTTGACCGAGTGGTAGTACCGACCCGGTGCCTTCGGGTCCAACCAGACGGTCGCCCATGACGTGTGCTTCGACTTGAACGAGAAGTCGCGCGCTCCGCTGAACGAATAGTCGCTCTGGAAGATCTGCCCGACCGTCTTGTCGGTCGTGAACAGGTTCGTGATGATGGACGACAGGCTGCCGTTGCCGTTGGCGAACACGGCCTTGGCGCCCGTGCGCAGGAAGCCCGTGCCGTATCCGTCAGCGCGCTGCGACGCCACCGACTTGGACGGGTTGGCCCGACCGGGCTCGGAATCGCCCGAGGCATAGCACAGGTGGTTGAGCAGGACGACCGAGTTGGTCGCGAGGTGCAGACCTGTCCGCATGTAGGTCTGGCCCCAGTACTTGACGTTCGAGTTGCCGTGCCCGGACGAGCTGTTGAGGCCCATGCCGTTCTTGCGGAGGGACGAGAACGCTCCGTAGGGGCTCGGATAGCCGTTGCCGTGACCGAGGTAGATGAAGATGTTCGCGCCGACCGCGGCCTTGGTGACCTGGGTATAGGTGGCCTTCGGGCTGTAGACCTCGGTCACGGAGGCGCCGTACGAGCGGGCAAGTGCCGCGTAGCCCCGCGCGATCGAGATGTACTTCGCCGTATTGCCCTCGACCGGCCCGACGACGATCACGACCTTGACCGGCGAGCCCGCGGCGATGGATGTCGGGTGAGCCGCCAGACCGACGGACCCGATGATGAGTGCGAGGATCAGGAGTACTGCGACGCGGTTGACATGATGGCCAGACGCCCGCTGGGCGCCGTTCTTGAGAACCTGCAAGATCGTCTCCTCTCTGCCGGAACGCCGCACGTGAGAGCGCGACGACGGTGTGCCACCCGCGAGAAGACGAGCTGTCAGCCGACCCGAGGCACAGGGGATTCCCGCGTGGACGGACCGGTGAGCTGAGCCTTGCCGTTGGGGCGGCATGGTGGGTGTGCCGGTATCCCGGCCTGCCCTGGGGGTCGCCCTAGTATCCCCAACCGGGCTGGATCTGGCCAGCCTGACCATCCGGCCACGGCCTCGCGGCAGATGGGGAGGCGCATTCATGCACCGCCCGACCACGGTGCCGGAGGTGCCGCAGAGGACCTCGAAACCTCTCCAGCGGCGCATACTCGCCCTGATGATCCTGATCACATGCGCACGGGTGCTGGCTCACGGCGACGGGCTCGAGCCGACGCTGCGGACCATGCTCGCAGCCATCTCGGACACCTTCGAGGTGGCCTCCGGGGCGGTCGTCGTTCCCGCTACCGGCTCCGTCTCCCTGGAGATCGCGTCGTCGCTCGGCCTGGACGACGCGGCGGCTGCCGGGCTCACCGAAGCCATGCGCCGTCCGGATCATCCCGTGGCGCGGACGTTCTCCGACCCGACCCCGACCTACGACGTCACGCCGATGAACCCGGGCGGCCCGGCGCTTCGGAGCCACCTGCCGCTGGTCGTTCGGCGAGATGGTGTCGATCGGACCGTCGGCGTCCTCGCGCTCGCCTACGACCACCCGATCGACATCGACGGGAGGCCGACGCTCGAAGCCGTCGCCGACCTCGCCGCGGTCGCCATCGACCGGGTCGACCGAGGCTGATGCCCGTCGTGGCGACCGTCGACGACTACGTCGCAGCCCAACCAGCGGCGCGCCGCGCGGTCGTCGAGTCGCTCCGGGAGACCATCTCGGCGGCTGCCCCCGGCGCGATCGAGTCGATCGCGTACGACATGCCCGCCTATCGCGTCGACGGGCGATTCCTGGTGTCCTTCGCGGCGTTCACGAAGCACTACAGCCTGTTCCCGGCCAGCGCGGTCGTGATCGACCGGCTCGGCGATGAGCTCGCGCCATACCTGGCTGGCAAGGCGACGATCAGGTTCCCGGCCGGCGTGCCCGTCCCGCTGGACCTGGTCAGCCGGGTCGTTGCCATCCGGGTCGAGGAGCTGGCGACGTCCGAGCAAGACTGACGCCTGAATGCCGCTGCTACGATGGCCGCGGTGACCGAGTCCACGCTGCCCACCTACCGCCTGACCGAGGAGCAGACCCTCCTTCGCGACGCCGTCCGCACCCTCGCCGACGACGCGGGTCGCACCGCGGGCCGCCGACATCGACCGGACGGGCGAGTTCCCCGAGGACCTGCGTCAGCTGCTGGCCGACCAGGACATCCTCGCGCTGCCGTTCCCGACGGAATACGGCGGTCTCGGCGGGGAGCTGCTCACGGTCTGCCTTGCGGTCGAGCAGCTCAGCCGGGCGTGCGCGACGACCGGCCTCATCCTCGCCGCGCACGAGCTTGGATCGCTCCCCGTCATCGGGTTCGGGAGCGACGAGCAGAAGGCCCGCTGGCTTCCCGACCTCGCCGCCGGGAAGCACCTGGCCGCGTTCGCCCTGACCGAGGCAGAGGCCGGCATCCGACGTCGCCGGCGTGCGTACCCGCGCGGTCCGCGACGGCGACGCCTACGTCATCAACGGCTCGAAGCGGTTCATCACCCACGGCTCGGTCGCGGGCCGCATCACGGTCTTCGCCGTCACCGACGCGGACGCGTCCACGCCTCGGCACCGGCGACTGTCGTGCTTCGTGGTCGAAGTCCCGTCGCCGGGTTTCTCGGTCAGCCGCATCGAGCACAAGATGGGGATCCGCGGCAGCCCGACGGCCGAGCTCGCCTTCGACGACATGCGCGTGCCGGTCGCCAACCGCCTCGGCGAGGAGGGCGATGGCTTCGCGATCGCGATGAAGACGTTCGAGCGGAGCCGGCCGGGAATCGCGGCCCAGGCGGTCGGCATCGCCCAGGGTGCGCTCGAGGTCGCCGACCGCCTACGCCAAGGACCGCCGCCAGTTCGGACAGCGGATCGGCGACTTCCAGATGGTCGGGGCGATGCTCGCCGACATGGACGCCGCGACCGAGGCCGCGCGCCAGCTGCTGTACAAGGCCTGCGTCGAGATCGAAGCCGGCTCAGCCGGACGCCGCTCGCTGGGCGGCGATGTGTAAACTCGTGGCCGGGGACGCCGCGATGCGGGTCACCACCGACGCCGTCCAGGTGCTCGGAGGGTACGGCTACATCGACGAGTTCCCAGTGGAGCGGATGATGCGCGACGCGAAGATCACCCAGCTCTACGAAGGCACCCAGCAGATCCAGCGATCGGTCATCGCGCGGGCGTTGCTCGGCAAGGGCACCTGACCGCGAGACGGAGGCAGAGAACCGCTCGTGCGCATCGTCGTCCTCGTCAAACCCGTGCCGGATCCGGCATCCGCCGGTGAGCGGCTGGGCCCGGATGGCCGGCTGGACCGCGCTGCCGTGCCGGCCGTGGTCAACGGCAACGACGAGTACGTGCTCGAGGCGGCGCTCAAGCTCGATCGAGGCCGCCGGCGAGGGCGAGATCACGCTGCTGTCGATGGCGCCCGACGAACGCGCCCGAGACCCTGCGCAAGGCGCTCGCGATGGGCGCCACCCGCGGCGTCCACGTGACCGACCCGGCGCTCGCCGGCTCGTGCACCGTCTCGACCGCCAGGGTTCTCGCCTCGGCCCTCCGCGAGCTCGAGTTCGACATGGTCTTCGCCGGCATCGACAGCTCTGACGGTGTCGGCGGCGTCGTCCCGGCCGGCGTCGCCGCCCTGCTCGGCCTGCCGTACCTGTCGTACGCGGCGCGGATCGAGCCCGATATGGACGCACGCACCGTCCGCGTCCGGCGCATCAGCGCGACCGGATACGACGTGCTCGAGGCGCCGCTGCCCGGTGGTCATCGGCGGGACCCAGGCGCTCGGCGAGCCACGCTACCCGTCGCTCAAGGGGATCATGGCGGCGCGGAACAAGGAGATCGTCACGCGCTCGCTGGCCGATCTCGGGCTGGATGCGGCGACGGTCGGCGGCGCGGTCGCGACGACGAAGGTGCTCGACAGCCGGATGCCTCCGGCGCGGGCCGCCACCGAGATCGTCCGCGGCACCCCGGCCGAGGGTGCCGTCCGGATCGTCGACTTCCTCGTCGAACGGCGGATCATCTGATGGGCGCGCTATGGGTCGTCGCCGAGCCGGGTCCCGATGGCGGCCTGGCGCGCATCAGCGCTGAGGCCGCCACGCTCGCGCGTGGGCTCGGCGACCGGACCGGGCGCGAGGTCGTCGGACTCGTCATCGCCGCCGACCCGAGCGGCGGCAGCCGCCGATCTCGCAACCTATGTCCCGACGGTCCGGACGATCACGGACCCGGCCGCGGCGGCCAATGCCTGGTCCGCCGTCGCGGCGGCACACGTGGCCGCGCTGGTCGGCGAGCGATGCGCCCGATGCGATCTTCGTCGGGGCGGGCGCCGACGGCCGTGACCTGGCCGGTGCGGTCTCGGCCCTGACCGGCCTGGGCGTCCTGGTCAACGCCGTCGCCGTCGAGTGGACCGACGGTGGCCCGTCGGTCGAGATGAACGTGTTCGGCGGGAAGCTCATCACGACGTCCGGGTTCACGGACGGCCGCGGGATCGTCACGGTCCGACCGAACGTGACGACGGCGGCCGCGACCGACGCCGCGGGAACGATCGAGGCGCTCGACGCGCCCGCCGCGGCGGCCTTGCCAGCCGTCCGGGTCGTCGAACGCATCACCGAGGCCGGCGCCCAGGCGTCCGATCGAGGAGGCTCGGATCATCGTGGCCGGCGGCCGCGGGGTCGGAGGGCCGGACGGCTTCGGCATCGTCGAGCAGCTCGCGGAGGCGCTCGGCGGCGCCGTCGGCGCGACCCGCGCGGCGGTCGATTCGGGCTGGATCCCCTACAGCCAGCAGATCGGGCAGACCGGCAAGATCGTCAAGCCCGAGCTGTACCTCGCGCTCGGCATCAGCGGCGCGATCCAGCACAAGGTGGGGATGCGGACGTCGGGTGCCATCGTCGCGGTCAATCGCGACGCCGACGCGCCCATCGCGGAGTTCGCCGACCTGTTCGTGGTGGGCGACCTGTTCGAGGTCGGCAGCGCCCTCCTCGAGCGCCTCCGCGCCCGGTCCGGCTGAGCGCGGCCCGCGGGGACCACCGACACCATGGAATTGGCCGTCCTCCTGCCGATCGCGGCGTTCATCGCGCTCGCGGCGGGCCTGGCGGTCGTGCTCCGAGGCACCGGGCGGATCGTCAAGCGCACTCGCGAGCTCGAACACTTCCGCGGTTCCGTCCGCGATCTCGCCGCTCGGGTCGACGCATCGCTCGGCGCAGCGGCCGGCCAGATCGACGCCGTCCGTCGACGACAGATCGGCCCGGACACGATCGTCGACACCATCGTGGCCGCCACGGACGCGGTCGATCGCTACGCCGACGAGGCCAAGGCCCTCCGCGGACCGCGCAAGGCGCAGACCATCCGACAGGATCTCGTCGGCGAGCTGGAGCGGGCCCGACGGGCCCTCGAGATGGTCGAGCACGGCGCATCGATGATGCTCATGGCCGGGCGGGGACCGCGCGAGCTCGAGGCGCAGACATCGATCAAGCGCGGCTACCTGAATCTGATCCACGCCCGCGAGGCCTTCGCGCGACATGCCCTGGAGGCGCAGGACCTCGAGACCGACGAGACGGCGGCCAAGGCCGGTCCGTGGAGCGCCTGAGGCCTTCGCCGGAGGCCGACGATGGTCGGCGAGACCACACCATCTAGTGGTATCCTCCTCTCGCACCACTATCCCTTGTGGTGCGAGACATCAGGAGAGCGATGCGCTGCCCCCAATGCGGCGAGCGGGAGACCCGCGTCGTCGATTCGCGCGACCTGGATGATTCGGCCACCATCCGGCGGCGCCGAGAGTGCGCCGCATGCTCGATGCGGTTCACGACCTACGAACGGGTCGAGGCAGCCCGACTGGTCGTCACCAAGCGTGACGGGTCGCGCCAGGAGTTCGACCGCGACCGTCTGGTGTCCGGTCTGCGCAAGGCCCTGACCCGTCGGCCCGTCGCCGACGGCGCCGCCGAGGCCGCAGCCGATGCCATCGAGGCCGAGCTGCGAGCCGCCGGTGTCACCGAGATCCCGTCATCGCGGATCGGCGCCCTCGCGATGGAACAGCTCCGTGGCATCGACCAGATCGCCTACATCCGCTTCGCCAGCGTCTACCAGAGCTTCGAGGACCTCGAGGCCCTCAAGCGCGAGGTCGACACCCTGTACGCGGAGCGCGGCGACACCGTCGCCATCGACCTTCGTCCCAAGACCGCGGCGCGTTCGGGCCGATGAGCGTCCTGTCCGACCGCGACATCCGGGCGGCGCGGTGACCTCCGGCCCGCAGAGCAAGGGCGTCCTCCCAAGACAGGACCTGCGGGCGCTCGTCGCCGATGGCTCCATCAGCTCGTCGGCCGGCGTACCGGAACGCAACATCCAGCCGGCCAGTCTCGACCTGACACTCGGGGACGTCGCCTACAGGCTCCGCTGCAGCTTCCTGCCCGGGAACCAGCCCGGTGCGCGACAAGCTGCGCGAATATGGCATGGGCGAGCTCGACCTGACCGATGACGGAGCGGTCCTCGAACAGAACAGGCCGTACCTGATCCCGCTTCGAGAGCGGCTGCGTCTACCTGTGGGGATCCGTGGCCGGACGAACCCGCGCAGCTCGACCGGCAGGCTCGACGTCTTCACCCGGGTCATCACCGACGAAGGCGCCCACTTCGACGAAGTCCGAGATGGATACGAGGGTGAGCTCTTCCTCGAGGTCGTGCCGATGTCCTTCACGGTCAAGGTGCGATCCGGGATCACCCTGAACCAGCTTCGCCTGATGTCGGGCATCGCCCGTCTGTCCGACACCGAGCTGCTCGACCTGAGCGAGCGCGATCCGATCATCTATCCGGGCGCGTCGTCGGAACCCGGCGACCGCGCCGTCGTCTCGGACGGACTGTTCCTCAGTGTCGACCTCGCCGGCCGGTCCTTCGTCGGCTATCGAGCCAAGAAGAGCACCGGGCTCCTCGATCTCGACCTCAAGAACGCCTACGAGGTCGGTGACTACTGGGAGCGCGTCGAACCGTCGGGCGGGAAGCTCATCCTCGGCGCCGGTGAGTTCTACCTGCTCGTGTCGAGGGAACGGGTCCGGATCCCACCGGACTTCGCGGCCGAGATGGCCGCCTACGACCCGACGGCGGGCGAGCTCAGGACGCACTACGCGGGGTTCTTCGATCCCGGTTTCGGCGACGTGTCCGATGGCACGCCCGGCACTCCGGCTGTGCTCGAGGTCCGGGCGCATGACGTCCCGTTCTCACTCGAGCACGGACAGAGACTCTGCAAGCTCACGTTCGAGCGGATGGCCGCACGGCCCGATGTGCTGTATGGCGACGGTCTCGGATCTCGATACCAGCGGCAGGGTCTCGCTCTCGGGCGGCAGTTCCGCGCCGAGCGGATGGGTGTGCCCCGCGCCGGCCCGCGCAGGAAGCTCGACCAGAGCCCGCTTCGCCTCGTCCCGGAATCGAGGCCGGACCCGTTGCCCGTGATGGCCCGCGAGTGAGGCGATGTCGCTGAACGACGCGGTGGATTGGTCGACCGACCTCGGCGGCGGGGTCCGCGTGGCGCTCGTCCAGGCCGGGACCTTCCGGTCGGATGCCGGGACGCTGTTCGGGCCGGTGCCGTGGGTCCTGTGGGGCGGTCTCGTCGGCGACGAGGTCGATGACAAGCGGCGGCTGCTCCAGGCGCTCAACTGCCTGCTGATCGAGACGCCGGCCGGTCGCGTGCTCGTCGAGACCGGCATCGGCGAGCGGTTCGATGACAAGACGCGTGAGCAGCGAGACGTCGAGGGTCCGTGGATCGGAGCCGCGCTCGAGGCAGCCGGCTTCGCGCCGGACAGCGTGGATGTCGTCGCGATGAGCCACCTGCACTTCGATCACGCCGGCGGGCTGCTGCGGACGGACGGCACGCGGACCTTCCCGCGCGCGACGATCGTCGCCCAGAAGGCCGAGTGGGAGGTCGCGCTCGGCGACAACCCGCGGCTGGTGGCCTCCTACGTCCAGCCCGAGCTGCGCCTCGTCCGAGACTGGGGCGCCGAGGGCTGGGCCGATGGCGAACGCGAGATCCTGCCGGGCGTGACGGTCGTCCCGACCGGCGGGCACTCGAGCGGCCACCAGGCCGTCATCGTCCGGGGTGGGGGAGCCGGCGGCCGGACCCTGGCGTTCTTCGGTGACCTGCTGATGCGGTCGTGGGGCGCGAACCCGCGCTGGGTCACGTCGTTCGACGACTTCCCGCTGGATTCGGTCGTCCGGAAGGCCGAGCTGTTCGCCCAGGCCGCCGACGAGGGCTGGCTCGTCGCGCTGTCGCACGAGGCGAAGCGCCCGATCGGCCGGCTCGTCCGCGATCGCGATCGGTTCCGGTTCGAGCCGGAGTAACAGACTAGGGACTGGGACTCGCTGCCGACGCGGTCGGCAGGATGGCCTTGACCTGTGCCTCGGCACCGGCCTCGTCCAGCGGCGACGCGACGATCGAAGCGATCACCCCATTCGGATCGATGAACACCTGGGTCGGCAACCCATATGCCTTGTACGCGTGGAAGATCTGGCCGTCGCCATCGAAGCCGATCGTGTAGCCGAGCTGGTACTGCGCGGCATACGCGGCGACGTCGGCGGGTGACGTCTCCTGGACCGAGATCCCGACAACGACCAGCCCCTGGTCCTTGTACTTCGCCGCCACGTCGCGGAGGATCGGCACCTCCGATTGGCACGGCGGGCACCACGTCGTCCAGAAGTTGATCCAGACGGCCTTGCCCCGCAGGTCGGCCAACCGGATCGGCGCACCGTTCAGGTCCGTCAGCTGGTACGTCGAGCCATCCGCGTTGGTGACCGCGAACTCGGGGGCGGTGGCGCCGATCTTCAGGCCGACCGGTGGCGGCGACGAGATGAGGTACGCGGTCGCCTTGGGATCGACCGCCGCCGGTCCGTCCGCGGTGTTCCCGAGCGGTGTCGTGATGCCGATCAGCACGACCCCTGCCATCAGCACGGCCACGAACACGAACACGAGCTGGCGGCCGCTGAACGGACCGACGACTCCGTGACGCTCGCGGCGGTGGTTGAACTCGGGTCGTTCTGCCATCAGATCTGGGTGTTGAAGTTGAAGTAGCGCGGGAAGAGCACGAGCCAGTCGAAGACCATCGCAAGGCCGATGAACACGACCAGCAGCCCGCCGATCAGCGACACGGTCCGGCCATGCCGGATGAGCGGTGCCATCAACCGTGGCGCGCGATCGTAGACGGCCGCGATGAGCAGGAACGGCAGCCCGAGCCCCAGCGTGTAGGCGATCAGCAGGACGGTGCCCTGGACGACCGTCCCCGACGTGGCGGCCATCGTCAGGATCCCGCCGAGGATGATGCCGATGCACGGGCTCCAGCCGATGGCGAAGATCGCGCCCAGCCCGAACGACGCCAGCCACCCGCCACGCGAGCTCACGAACCGGCCGCCGACGCGGTCACCGAAGCTCGACCCACCGCCGCCGGTGGCCAGCGCGGTCGAGCCGGTGGCGGCCGCCAGCGAACCGGCGGCGCCGGCGTCCAGCGGTCGCCAGGTGCGCTGCAACCCCGGCACGTGCAACAGCCCGGCGAGCTCGAGGCCGAGCACGATCAGCACGACCCCGCCGATCACCCGGAGGGCCGGCAGGTAGTCCGCCAGCGGACCCGCGACGAACGTGGCCGTGATCCCGAGCAACGTGAAGACGGACCCGAAGCCCGCGACGAACGCGATCGCATGGCGCATCGCCAGCCAGCGCGACGGAGGGACGCCGGCGGCTGACCCGGCGACCGCGATGGCCGTCAGCTGGCCGAGATAGGCCGGCACCAGCGGCAGCACGCACGGCGACAGGAAGCTGATGACGCCGGCGGCGAGGGCGACGAGGATCGTCAGGTCGGTGCCGGTCATCGGGGTCGGTCAGGCGTCCAGGACGTCGGCCAGGAGGCGGCGCAGACGGGCTGCGCTGGTGACCAGCTCGAGCCGCCGGTCGCCGAGCTCGACGACGGGGATCGTGGCCGAGAACGCGGTCTGCCACGCTGGGTCCGCATCGATGTCGCGAACCTGCAGGCTCGGTGCCGGGCGCCCGGTCCGTCGCCGTTCGTCGAGCAGGGCGGTCAGCGTCTCGTGCGTCTCGTCGCACAGGTGGCAGCCCTCGCGGCCGTACAGCACGAGGTCGGGGAGGGGGGCGGAGGGAGCGTCCATGTCGCGGCAGATTGTAGGCGAGGCTCGCCGAACGGCCCGGTGGACCGCCAGTGCGGTCAGGGAAGACCAGCCAGCACGTGGTTCGCGACCGACGTCCCGACATCCACCGCGGACTTGGCCGAACCGCTCGGGATGTTCACGACGACCGAGAAATAGGTCGAGCCCTTGCGGACGGCAAGGGTCGTGAAGCCCGCGTCGGTGACGTAGAACGCCTCGTCGCCCACGTCGATGGCGGTGTGATCGCCGGCCTTCGCCTCGTTCCAGTACGCCTCGTCCGCGAACTGGAAGCCGATCAGCGTCGATGAGCCGGTGATCTCATACGTGCAACCGACCGCATCCGTGAGCGGCGTGGCCGTATCGATCTGCGCTCCGAGCGCTTCGGTCGCCTGGGCGATCGTCATGTAGGTGCAGCCGTCCGGGGCCGGCGTGCCGGATGGCGAGGCGCCGGCCGTGGTGTCGGACGGCACGGCGCTATCCGACGGCGTGCCCGACGAACCGCAGGCGACGACGGCCACGGAAGCGAGGATCAGGACCGCGAGCCGCGACCATCGAGGGATACGGGTCATCACGTCCGTCAGACGGGTCGCCCCGCCAGCCACGACAGCTCCCGCTCGGCGTCGGCATCCTCGCCGAAGTGGCCGAACTCGCTGGCGTGGACCTCGACGCCCGGGATGTGCGCCGCCAGCCAATCCCCGTGCGCGCCCGGGACGAGCGTGTCAGCGCGGCCGTACCAGAGCGAGGTCGGCACCGCGATCGAGCCGACGTCGAAGCCCCACGGCGAGACGAACGCGATGTCGTCGTCGATCCAACCATCGACGCCGTTCTGCAGCGCGTCCGGCAGGACCTCGCCGAGGACGGCCCGGTCCTTGGCCTGCTGGACCTTGTCGCTGTCCGACAGCTCGTAGTCGTCCGGAAGGGTGTCCGTCGCGCCGCTCGCGATGCGGTCCAGGATCGTTCGGCGATCAGGCTCGAGCTTCGCGCGCAAGGCGTCCTCGCCCGCCAGGGCGAGCTGGCCTTCGGACACGTTGCCGGGCGTCTGGCCCGCGAACCAGTCGAGACCCTCGGCGTCGAAGGGAGCCACCGCGACGACTGCCGCGCAGCGGATGACCCGATCGCCGAGGAGGGCGGCGCAGGCCAGGGTGTGGGGCCCGCCGCCGGATCGTCCGGTCACCGCGAACCGGTCGATCCCGAGGGCGTCGGCGATGGCCGCCACGTCCTCGGCGATGTCCGCGACGCGCCGTCCCGGTCGCCGCGTGGACAGGCCGTAACCGGCACGGTCGAAGGTGATCCGGCGGACGCCGCCTCGCGCGTAGATGGACGCGTCGCGCCAGCGAGCTGAGCCGACCGCCCGGTGTCCCGTGGATGGCGATGAGCGGCACGCCCGCGGGATCGCCCCATTCGGCCGCCGCGAGCGTGCGGCCATCGGGGGTCGTGACGCGGTGTTCGATGTGGTCGGTCATGCTCGACACACTAGCGCCCGTGGGACCGCAAGGTACGATGAAGCCCGCGCCCCCGTAGCTCAGTGGACAGAGCGAGGCCGTCCTAAGGCCTGCGTCGGCGGTTCGAGTCCGTCCGGGGGCGCCAACTACGCTCAGTCCGGGGCGTTCCGGGCCCGGGTCAGCCGAGCGGGGTCAGCCGTGCGATCGGGATGATCCGGTCGGTCTTGGACGGGTACTCGGCGAACTGGGGGTGTTCCGCCACGTGCCGGTCCCACAGCGCGTCGCGGTCGGCCCCTTCGGCGACCGTCGCCCTTGCCTGGAGGGTCTTGCCGTCGGTTTCGATCGTCACGACCGGGTTCGCGACGAGGTTCGTGAACCACCATGGGTCCTCCGGTTCGCCGCTCTTCGATCCGACCACGATGTAGTCGTCCCCATCGCGCGAGAAGCTGACGACGGACGTTCTCGGTTGGCCGCTCTTCCTCCCGGTCGTCGTGAGGACCATCACGGGACGCCCTTCGAAGTAGCCGCTCGTGGGGCGCCCGTTGGCGCGGATGTCGGCGATCAGGTTGTTCGTCCAGTCGGCGTAGTCGGTCATCGGAGATCCTCGGGCTCAGCGGCGCATTCGGTCGCGTCCGCAACATCCCACAGATCGGTGGTTTGCGCCATCTCGCCGGCCGGGGTTGGGATCACCGGGTCGTGACGAAGCCCACGATCGCGTCGACGAGGCCGTCGGCCAATGGGTGGTTCTCGTCGGCGTAGCCGGCGGCGATCTCGGCCTGGCTGATCGTGGACGGCGCCCGCGTCTCCGACTTGTAGACGTGGTTGGCGTCGGCGATCGTCACCCGCTCCTTGTCCTTCGCGTCGCTCCCCAGGGCCGCGAAGATCCTGTCCGCGTCGGACCCGGGCACCTGGGCGTCGTTGGCAGCCGAGACCACGAGGGCGCGACCGTGATAGGCGTGCAGCGCCGCGAGCGGGTCCGCGAAGACCAATTCGCGCGCGACCCTCTGTTGCAGCGGCGAGTGCGTCGCTTGCCACAAGCCCGCGGCCTCGGGGAGCGCCGACAGATCGGGCGCCGGTGCGTCCGGCTCCTGCATCGCCGACGCGAAAGTCCTCGAGCGCCTTGTCCACGACCGCGGCGTCGCTCCCGGCCTTGATGTGGATCGCCCGGATCTGCTCGATCGCCGTGTCGAGGATCGAGCGCGAGGGCCCGGACAGGCTGATGAAGCCGCCGAAGCGTGGATCCGCCTGCTTCGCGATGGCCGCCGACGACGCGTGGATCGATCCTTCGCTGTGGCCGAGCAGGAAGATCGTGCCGCATCCATCCCGGTCCGCGAGCTCGTCGAACGCCGCCTCGGCTTCGTCGACGTAGTGGGCCAGCGACAACACGTCGAGCATCTTCAGGTCGGCCGGTGCGTTGCTCTTCGGCATGTTGACGCCGGAGCCGACCTTGTCGAAGCGGATCGATCCGACACCGCGCGCCTGCAGGGCGAGCGCGAGCTGCGCGCCGCTGCCATTCGTGCCGGGCAGGAGCGGCGACGTCCAGTCGCGGTCGGTCGGCCCGCTCCCGGCGAAGAACACGACGCACGGCGCGGCGCCATCGCGCGCCGGCAGACTGATCGTCGAGGGCAACGTGTAGCCGGACCCGACGATGTCGACGTCCTCGATCACGGCGGGGTACTTGCATGCCGGGGACGTTAGCACTACGCACGGAAGACGAGACGGCGCGCTATAACGGTCGTGGATATGAACGACCAGATCGTGATCGCGGCGAGTGTCGCCTGTTGGGGCACCGTCCTGATCGTGTGGCTCGCCGGGGCGCTGTACAACGCAACGCGCGCACCCAAGGAACGGATCCGCGCCGAGTCGAGGCCGGTCACGCTGGCCGTGGCCACGTTCCTGGCGTGCTCCATCGTCCTGTTCGTGGGCCGCGGCTTCGTGCAGGACCTGGTCGTGGACGCGGCGTGGGTGCGGTTCCTCGGCCTCGCAGTCCTGATCGCGTCGACTGCCTTCGCCCTGTGGGCCAGGTTCTCACTGGGGACGTCATGGAGCATCGCACCGGAGGTCGGCGGCGATCGCCGGCTCCGTACCCAGGGGCCGTATGCGGTGACGCGGCATCCGATCTACACGGGCTTGCTGGGGATGATCGTCGGCACCGCGCTGCTTGCCGGGCTCGGGCAGGCGATCCTGGCCGTCGTGGCAGGCCTGATCGTGTTCGCGGTCAAGATCCACGCGGAGGAGCGGCTCCTCCTGGCGAACTTTCCCGACGAGTACCCGGCCTACCGCGAACGCGTGCCGCAGCTCATCCCCGGTCTCGGCGTGCTGCATCGTCGGCGGATGCACGCGTGAATCCGTAGGAATCGCAACAGGGGCGCATCCCTGCGCCCCTGTTCTGTTGCGGCCCGATGCATCAGTCCTCGTCGGCGATCACCCGGCTCCCGCTTGGGCCGGCCCGGCCGCTGAACCCGCCGGCTCGATCGACCCGTTTCCGGATGCGGTGTGCTCCGATGACCACGTGCGGATGTCGCCGCTCGAGGGACGCGCCCTCGACGTCGACGTTCGGGATGAGGCGGTCGAGCCACTTCGGCAGCCACCACGCCCAGTCGCCGGCAAGGTGCATCAGCGACGGGACGATGAACATGCGCACGACGAACGCGTCGAGCAGGACGCCGATGGCGAGCGCGAAACCGATGGGCGGGATGATCGCGCTCTCGGAGAAGATGAACCCTCCGAAGACCGAGACCATGATGATCGCCGCCGCCGTGACGACGGATCGCCCGGCGCGGACGCCCAGGACGACGGCCGTCCGGGCCGGCGCACCGTGGACGTATGCCTCCCGCATCCCGGTGGTGAGGAAGAGCATGTAGTCCATCGCGAGTCCGAACAGGATGCCGACCAGGATCGTTGGCAGGAAGTTCAGGATCGGGCCGGTGTGGATCCCGAGGATCCCGCCGAGCCAGCCCCACTGGAAGATCGCGACGACCGCGCCGAAGGCCGCGAACAGCGACAGGATGAACCCGCCGGTCGCGATCAACGGGACGAAGATCGATCGGAACACCACGACCATGATCAGCAGCGACAGTCCGACGACGAGCGCGAGGTAGAGCGGGAGGGCGTCCGCCAGCTTCTGCGAGATGTCGATGTTCCCACTGGCCTGCCCGGCCACGGCGATCTGGACGCCGCCCGTCGAGAGGCGACGCGCCCGGAGCTCCTTGACCAGCTGTTCGGTGGAGACGCTCGACGGTCCGTCGGAGGGGACGACCTGGAAGGCGATCGTGGTCCCGTCGGCCGACGTCCCGATCGGGGCGACCGCGACGACGTCGTCGAACGCGGAGAGCTGCCGCCCGATGCTGACCTGCTGGGCGAGGACCTCGTCCTGGGTCGGGGACCCCGGGAGGTCGGCGACGACGAGCAGCGGGCCGTTGACGCCCGGCGCCGAACTTCTCGGCGACGGTCGTGTACGCCTGATACTGCGTCGACCCGGTGGCCTCCGATGAGCCGTCGGGCAGGCCGAGCCGCATCGACATCGCGGGAACGGCCAGCGCGCCGAGCACGGCGACGCCGAGCAGAACGCTTCCGATCGCCCGACGGGTCGACATCGGCGCGGACCGGCTTTGCGACGGCCGGGCCGCGTGCGACACGCGCGCGGCGCGCTCGCGACCGTTGAGGACGCGCTCGCCCATGAGCCCGAGCATCGCCGGCGTGAAGGTCACCGCGATGAGCACGGCGATGGCGACGCAGACGGCGCCGACGGTGCCCATCACGCCCAGGAAGGGGATCCCGGTCACGTTGAGCCCGAGCAGTGCGATGAAGACGGTCATCCCGGCGAAGACGACGGCGTTCCCGGAGGTGCCCGTCGCGAGGCTGATCGACTCGCGCAGGCCGTAGCCTTCCTTCAGCTGCCGGCGGTGGCGATTGACGATGAACAGCGAGTAGTCGATGCCGACCGCGAGGCCGAGCATGACGCCGAGCACCGGGGTGACCGACACCATCTCGACGACGCCCGAGAGCGACAGCGCCGCGAGGACGCCGATGCCGACGCCGACGAGCGCGCTCAGGATCGGGAGCCCGGCGCCGACGAGCGTGCCGAGCATGACGATCAGGACGATCGCCGCGATGACGAGGCCGACCAATTCACCGCCGCCGAGGATGGACGGGATGCCCGAGGCGATCTCCGTCGAGAAGTCGACCACGACGCCCGGGATCGGCTGCGTGCCGAACGCATCCTGGACGGCGCTCTTGGTGGCGGGGGTCACGTCGAACTGGGTCTCGGTGAACATGACGGGTGCCACCGCGGCACTGCCGTCCTCCGACACGAGTCGGATGCCGGACGACATCTGGAGCAGGGACGCTCCGTCGCTCGAGCTTGCTGCGCTGCGCATCGAGCTGCGCCTTGCCCTGATCGAGCTCCGCCTGCTTGGCGGCCAGGCCGGCTGCGGCCTGGTCGAGCGTTCCGGACGCCTCGGCCTGCGCGCGCGCGGCGTCGAGCTGGGCCTGACCCTGGTCGAGCTGGGCTCGACGCCTGTTCGAGCTGCGCCTGCCCGGCGGAGATCTGCTGCGTCCTGGGCGGCGCGGGCGGCCTGGGTCGCGAACGGGTCGACGACCTGCGTGACGCCGTCGATGTTCGAGGCCGCGCCGATCCGGGCGGTGATCGCGGCCTTCTGGGCATCGGTGAAGGGCTTGCCGTCCTCCGTTCGGAAGACGATCGTGCCACTGCCGCCGGCTGCCGCGGGGAACTCGGCGGCGAGGCGCTCGGTGACCTGCGCGGTCGGCGTGCCCGGGATCGAGAGCCCGTTCGCCAGGTGCCCGCCTCCGATCGTGAAGGCGACCCCGGCGAGAGCGAGGATCGCGACCCAGGCGACGATCACGATGCCGCTTCGTCGGCTCGCGAACCCGCCGATCCGATAGAGAAATGCTGCCATGTCGTAGCTCCAGTTCGTGTTGACGTGACCGTCCGCGGGCGCGTCGAAGCACGCCAGACCACGGACGGGGTTGAGGATCTGGGGGAGAGGGTGGAGGCCGGAGCTCAGCCGGCGCCGCGGCAGTCGATCAGGTGGCCACCGCCTCTGGACGCTCGAAACCTGCGCGCAGCAGGTCGAAGCACTCGTGGAGCAGGCGTTCACGCTCCGACGGACGTCGCGCTGCCGGATCCCGGGAACTGGAAGCTGGTGACGATGGCCGAGATGGCCGCTGCAGTCACCAGGTGTGGATAGACGTCGGTCGCGGCATCGGTGCCCGTTCGGGCTGCGACGATGTCGGTGATCATGCGGATGCCCTCATCGAGAAGCGTCGAGCGATAGCGCGCCATCGCCAGGCTCGTCCAGAGGAGGTCGGTGTGGACCGCGATACCGTCCCCACCTTCCGCGACGCTGGATGCGATGCGCGAGAAGACGTGTTCGAGCGACGCAAGGATGGGCTCGTCGGCGGGCCGGTCGCGGAGCGCGTCCACGTAGACCTGGAACTCCGACCGCCAGGCCGCGACGAGCGCTTCCTCCTTGGTCCCGAAGTAGTTGTGGAACGTCCGCACGGACACGTTGGCGGCCGCCGCGATGTCGTCGGCCGTCACCGCGTCCAGCCCGCGTTCGAGGGCCAGGCGCAGGACGGCCTGGCTGAGAGCTGTGCGCGTTTCCGCCTTCTTGCGCTCGCGGAGGCTCGTGACTTCTTGCATGCCCACACGATAACAGAACATGCAGTGGCGTGCAAGTTTGCGGCAGTGTGCAGCGTTGTGGTCGAGGGGACCTAGGTACGAATCGATGGGACCATGGTCATCTGGTTGGTGATGCACCGAGGCACCAGGATGATGGTTGCTACGGGGGATCCATGACACCCACCACAGGACCGAAGGACTCGTTGTGACCGCCAATGACGTCGCAGACTGGCAGGCCGAGATCCTGGGTCCAGAGCCGCTAGGCTGGACCGACGGAGAAACGGGCCTCGAGGGGCCTGATTTCTGGCGCCGTCTGCTCGTCGCGGAAGTCGCCAGGAGCGCGCGCTACGGTCGCCCGCTGACGGTCGTCCTGCTCGAAATCGATGGCCTTCAGGAGGTCCTGGACGCCTGGGGCCGGCAGGTGACCCGTCGAACGCTCCGGGAGACCGCGCAGGTCCTTCGTCGCATGGCCCGCACGAGCGACTACTGCACGAGGATCGCCGCGACACGCTTCGGCATCCTGCTGACCGAGACGGGTGAGATCGAAGCGATCAACTTCGTGGAACGGGTCCGCGAAGGCTGTTCTCGGTCGCTGCCGCCAGGTGCGGAGTCGGTCCGGTTGGCCTTCGGCTGGGCCAGTCCGCGCGACCGTGAGACGCCGGACGATGTCGTCCGCCGGGCCGAGGCTCGGATAGAGGCCGATTCCGCCGATTGAGCTGGGCTCCCGGGCGCTAGCGCCAGCCGAGCTCCGGGGCCACGTACTTGAGGATGCTCTCGACGGCGTGGGCGTTGTACTCGACGCCGAGCTGGTTCGGGACGGTCAGCAACAGGGTGTCCGCTGCCTGGATCGCCGTGTCGCCGGCGAGCTCGCGGACGAGGACGTCGGGCTCGGCCGCGTACGAACGTCCGAAGATCGCCTTGGTCTGCGCGTCGAGGTAGCCGACCTGGTCCGATCCCTGGTTGCCCCGACCGAAGTACGCCCGGTCGCGGTCGTCGACCAGCGCAAAGATGCTCCGGCTGACCGACACTCGCGGCTCGCGAGTCGTGTCCGGCCGCCGTCCACGCCTCGCGGAACAGCCGGATCTGCTCGGCCTGGAGCTCGTGGAACGGCACCCCGGCATCCTCGGTCAGCAGCGTCGAGGACATCAGGTTCAGACCCTGTTGGCCTGCCCATTCCGCGGTCGCGCGCGATCCGGCACCCCACCAGATCCGGTCGCGCAGTCCCGGGGCGTGTGGCTCGGGGCGGAGGAGGCCGGGCGGGTTCGCGAACATCGGGGTGGGGTTGGGCTGGGCGAACCCGACGCCCGACAGGGCCTGCAGGAAGACCTCAGCGTGTTGGCGGGCCATGTCGGCGTCCGTCTGTCCGTCCGCCGGGACGAACCCGAAGTAGCGGAAGCCGTCGATGACCTGCTCGGGTGAGCCGCGGCTGATGCCGAGCTGCAGACGGCCTCCCGCGATGAGATCGGCGGCACCGGCGTCCTCGACCATGTAGAGCGGGTTCTCGTAGCGCATGTCGATGACGGCCGTGCCGATCTCGATCCGCTTGGTCCGGGCGCCGATCGCCGCAAGGAGCGGGAATGGCGAGGCGAGCTGCTGGGCGAAATGGTGGACGCGGAAATAGGCGCCGTCGGCACCCAGCTCCTCGACGGCCTCGGCAAGCTCGATCGACTGGATGAGCGCGTCCGAGCCCGACCGGACCTGCGAATACGGTGAGGCCGACCAGTGCCCGAACGAGAGGAATCCGATCTTCTTCATCCGCTGATTCTGGAGAGGCCCACTCAGCCGAGCAGGTAGAAGACCTCCACCTCGAGTGTCGCCGGATCGTCGCCGGGATCGCCGTAGATCTCCCACGAGACCCCGGCGAGCGAGCGGCGGTTCGTGCGGCACCACTCCTCGATGGCGGCGTTGGCGGCTGCCAACTGATCGAGCCGCCCCCGGTGCATCGTCGTGGCGGCCAGGCCGGCAGGCGTGTGCGTGAAGACGATCTCGTCATCGCCGGCGAAGGCGCGGCTGACCTCGACGCCGAAGTCGACCTCCAGCGGCGCGCCGGGTTCGACGGGATGGCGATACACGAAGATGTTGTGGCCGTCCGTTCGCAGGCCGACGTTGCGGCGCAGGAATGCCCAGACCGTGTCGAGGGCAGGGCGCCATGCTCGGGCGACGTGACCGACCGGGACGCGGGCGTGCACGGCCGCCATCGGGCGGGCGTCGACCTCTTCGACCACGATCTCGTAGTCCATGGACGAAGCCGCCGTCACCCTCCGCCAAGGCTGGCGCGGAAGGACACCTGGAGCGCCCCGCCGTCGTCGCGAAGCTCGAGCGTCGAGCCCGCGATCGTGTATCTCGTTGCCGCCTGCATCGCGATGAGGAACTGCGTTTCCTGCTCGTCGATGCCGGCCGGGTCGTTACACAGCTTCTTGGTCGCCGCGAGAGGCCCGATCTTGATCGTCGAGGTATCGCTCGTGTACGGCCCGCTGTAGTCGTTGCAGCCGCCCGATCCAGCGACGGTCCCGGCGTCAGCGAAGGTGGCCGTGAGCGTCGTGCCGGCGACCACGCTCGACACGGCGTTCTTGCCGTTGTTGACGCCTGTCGCGACCCAGCGCGTCTTCGACAGACCCGCCGGTGTCGTCGCGGCGAATGTGAGGCCCACCTTGGCGTCGGCGGTCCTGAGTTCGAGCGAGTCGCCGCTGACGGTGTAGGTCGTGACCCTCCCCATGGCGGTCAGGAACACCGTCTCGACGGCCGTCTCGGCGGGCCCGCAGGCCTTCTTGGTCACCGCAAGCGGCCCGATGGTCAGCTTGTCACCGTCGACGGTGTAGCTGCCCGTGTAGTCGTTGCACCCGGCGTTGCCCGACACGATCCCGTCCGTGAATGTCGTGGACGCGCTGACCGCCTGCGGGACGGAGACCGCGGTCCCGTCCGGGCCGAGGTACTGGGTGAGCCGCCAGAGCGTCCCCTCGAGGCCGGAGCCGCTGGCGGCCGAAGCGCCGGCGGTCGACGTCGCGGCCGATGCCGTGGGCGACCCCGACTGCCCGGTCGTGGAGGAACAGGCGACGAGGACGAATGCGGTGCTGAGTGCCGCGACTGGCAGGATGGCGCCGCGAAGACGTCGGATGGGCACGGTCTTGCCTCCCTGAGGGACAGGTTGATGGGCGTGATGGCGCGTATGTCAGGAGGTCGGTGGTCCGATCTGTTGCTGGAGGTCGATCAGCGGCTGTTGGCTGACCTGGATGAAGCCCTCGCGCGGCCGATCGAGATCGACCACGATCGTGATCACCGCGCCGAGCGCGACGATCAGGACGACGGCGCTCAGCAGGCTGCGACGTCCCGTCAGGCCGGCGTTGTAGCCGACCATGCCGAGGCTCAAGGCGGCGCCTCCGACCAGGAGAAGGAGGATCGTCTCGGGGACTCGCGCGCTGCCGGCCGTGACCCGGCTCTCGTGCAGGTCGATCACGTCGTTGACCAATTCGACGAACAGCGCGACGACGTCGGATCCGTTGTCGCGGGCCACCTGCTCGGTGACGGCCCAGATCTCGTTCTGGATCGTGACCGACTTGGCGATCTCGCCGTGGATGTCGGTCGAGCTTGGTCAGGACGATGCGAGGGGAACGTACTCGCGGAGCAGCTCCCGGACTTGATCGGAGGCCGGCTGTGGCAAGGTAGCCGGCCCGCAGGTAGGCGGTCCCGATCGCATTCGCCTCGGCAAGGACAAGCGCTCGCCGCGCATCGAACCGATCGGCGGCCATCCCCATGGTCACCGCGAGCAGGAACGCGAGCAGCGCCAGGATGGAGCCGACGAGCATGCCCGTCGGACCCTCCTGTTCGCCGGGCGTCCGATCCTGCCACCACCGCCCGAGCCTGAACCCGGCTTCGTAGAACAGCATCGCGACGACCGCGAAGGCGACGAAGACCAGCGGGATCGGAAGCGCAGTCGAGGAGTCTGGGCGTTCAGCGTCATGTCTCGTCCAGGGGCGAATGTCGTCGGCGTGCAGCGTAGCGTGTGCGTGCGCCGCCGACCGGCCGGGGACGGTTCGCGGCGGAAACCTACATATGGCCGCAGCGCCGCGTAGAATCCAGCGTGGCTGGAGCGCGCGCCAGACCCTCCCTGAGTCGTCGATGGATCCCGGAACCGAGGCGGTGCGGAACGCGGTCGCAGCGTTCCTCGGCCCCGCCGAGCGCGTCGATCGAGTCGTTCCCGCGGTCGGCTGTGCGCTGGTGCTGACGAACGAGCGCCTCCTCATCGTCCGCGACGGCGCGGCCTTCCGGCCGAAGAGCGGCGTGCGCGACTGGCCGCTCGATCCCGAGAGCCGGATCCGCATGGCGCCCGGAGCCCGGCATCGACTGATCGTCAGCCGCTACGATCGGTCGGCCAGCGTCTTCCTGACGCGCGCGCAGGTCGACGCCGCCATCGACCTGATCACCGAGGTGCGCGAGCGGAGTCACGCCGGCCCCGGACTCTGAGCGGTCGCGCCTGACGGCTCGACGCTGCGTCCCGCCCTACACTCACGGCGACTGACCGGACGGGAGTGACTGATGCGACGACCCTCCAGCGTGGACCGCACGTGAGCGTCGAGCCCGACGCGCCGCGAGCCCCGTGGCACGACCCGGCGTGGCTGGTCGAGATGGCGAGCTGGGTCGACGCCCGGCTCGCGGACGCGGGGATCCGCCGCCGGAGCGAGCTTGCCGAGATCTGGTTGCGACCGCGCGCCGCGCTCCTGTCGCTCGAGACCGACCGCGGACGGATGTGGGCGAAGGCCGTACCGCCCGTCTTCGCCCACGAGGTCGCGCTGACCGAGCTGCTCGCCGACATCGACCCGGGGATCGTCCCGCCGGTCGTGGCCGCCGATCGGGCGCTCGGACGGATCATCACCGAGCACGTGGACGGTCCGGCCCTGTCGGCACTCGACGGCGAGCCGGTCGTCTGGGCCGCGACGATGTCGCGGTTGGCCGAGATCCAGCGTGTGCTCGCCAGCGAACCAGGCGAGATGGTGGCGGCCGGCACGGTCGCTGCCCCGATGGACCGGCTGGCGACGGCGCTGCCAACGCTGCTCGCCGACGACGACCTGTTGATGGTGGATCTGCCAGGCGGCCTGACCGGCGACGAGGCCGCGGCCATCCGCCAGCGGATCCCGGCGCTGGTCGAGGCCTGTCGCGGGCTCGCGGCCAGCGGCATCCCGGATAGTCTCGATCACGGTGACCTGGCCGCCGACGAGGTGATCATCGGCGCGATGGGCCCGGTCTTCCTCGACTGGTCGGACGGGTCGATCACGCATCCGTTCCTGTCGGCGGCGGCATTGTTGGCCGACCGCGCGGGCACGAAGGCGGTCACGGACGAGCTGGCGACGGCCTACCTGGGTCCGTGGCTGTCGGCCGGCCTGGGCCTGACCGCGAAGGCCGGCATGGACGCGCTCGCGCAGGCTCGCATGGTGCTGCCGGTCCACCGCGTGGCGCTGTATGCCGAGCGGATCCTGCCGGCGATCGACGATCCGTCCGAGCTGGCCGCGACCGTGCCGGGCATCCTCCGGGCTATCCTGCCGGGGTGACCCGCCGCCAGCGCATCCCCGACGCCGTGCTCGCCGCCGCCCACGAGCGATCGCGGGCACGGGCCGCGCGCGACTGGGCCGAGGCCGATCGGCTCCGCGCCGAGATCGAGGCGGCCGGCTGGAAGGTCGTCGACCATGGCATCGACTTCGCGCTTGAGCCCCATCGCGCCGCCGGACATGACCGAGGGCGAACGCGTCCGATACGGCTCGAGCGCGAGCGTGCCGTCGCGACTCGACGAGCCCGCGACCGGGCTCGCCACGGTCGTCGTCATCGCGACGGACTGGCCGGAAGACCTCGCCCGGGCGATGGCAGGGCTGGATGCGGGATCACCGGCCGGGACCTCGGTGGTCGTCGTCGCGAACGCGACCGTCGGCGGAGCAGGCCGAGGCCCTGGAGGCGATCGAGGCACGGGAGCCGTCGGACGGCCTGCCGGTCGAGGTCGTCTGGACGAGCGAGCGCCTCGGCCACGCGACCGCGCTGGACGTCGGCCTGCGCCGGGCGACGGCGCCGATCGTGATCGTGCTCGACACGAGCGTCGAGCCGGGCGGCGACATCGTGACGCCGCTGGCGCACGCGCTCGACGACCCGACGGTCGCGGTCGCCGGGGGATGGGGGATCGTGTCGGCGGACCTGCGCACGTTCGAGGACGCGCCGCCCGGCGACGTCGACGCGATCGAGGGCTACCTGCTCGCCTTCCGGCGGGACGACGTCCTCGGCCGCGGGCCGCTGGACGAGCATTTCCGCTTCTACCGGAACCTCGACATCTGGTGGAGCCTCGTGCTCCGCGACGAAGGGGAGGGGACGCTCCCGCGCCGGGCGGTCAGCCTGGCCGGCCTGCCCGCGGTCCGCCACGAGCACCGCGGCTACGCCAGCCTCCCCGATGCCGAGCGCGACCGGCAGAGCAAGCGCAACTTCTACCGGATCATCGACCGCTTCGGCTCGCGTCGGGACCTGCTGACGGGCGCGGCTCCCATCCGGCCTGGAGGGGCCAGGTGACGGGATACGGGCGACCGCCCGTGCGGACGGATGTCCCGCTCAACGTCGAGGCGGACCTGTCGATCGGGCACGACCTGCTGACCCCGGCCGGCCGGCATTTCATCCGGTCGCATTTCGCGATACCGGAAGGCCTCGACGGCGGGCTCATGATCGACGGCGAGGTCGAGCGCGAGGTCTCCATCGCTCTGGCGGACCTGCGGGCGATGGCGGCCGAGACCGTCACGACGACGATCGAATGCGCCGGCAATTCGCGCGCCCAGCTCGAACCGCCGGTCAACGGGGTGCAGTGGGTCGCCGGCGCCGTGAGCACAGCGGTCTGGCGGGGGTGCCGCTCGGCCGTCTGCTGGCGATGGCCGGCGTCCAGGACGGCGCCGACGGCGTCCTGCTGCGCGGCGCCGACAACGGTGAGGTGCCGGACGGCGCGGGCGGGCGGCAGTCCGTCCAATTCGAGCGGAGCCTCCCGCTCGAGAAGGCGCTCGCGCCGGAGGTCCTGATCGTCACCGAGATGGACGGTGAGACGCTGCCGCTCGAGCATGGCGGACCGGTCCGCGCGGTCGTCGGCGGCTGGTACGGCATGGCCTCGGTCAAGTGGCTGACGCGGATCACGGTCACGCGCCAGGCGCCCGCCGGCTTCTGGGAGACCGTCGAGTACGCCTACGTCGAGCCGACGCGGCGACGGTGCCCGGACCCGCGTCCCGGTGAGGGAGATGCTGCCCAAGGCGCAGATCACCGAGCCCGCTCCCGGGCGCGTCCATCCGACGCGGCGAGTCGCGTCGTCGTCCGCGGGTTCGCGTGGGCCGGGGAGGCATCCGTCGCCCATGTCGACGTTCAGCGACGACGGTGGCGCCCGCTGGTCGGCCCGGTCCGGTTGCTGGACGAGCCGCGGCCGTGCCTGTGGACTCGATGGGAGTACGAGTGGTGCCCGGATCGTGCCGGAGCAGCGCGAGCTCCTCGTTCGCTGCCATGACGATCGTGGGCGCGCCCAACCGATGACCCGCGACGACGACCGCGGCACCTACATGATCAACGAGGTCATGCCGTACCCGGTCACCGTCCTCCGTTGATCTCGACGGGGGTCGGGTCCCGTTCGTCCTGGTGCTGCCAAACGGTCAGCGAGCGGGTCGCGCCGACCGATGAGGAACCAGGCGACGGGTGCGGCCAGCAGGGTCAGGATGCCGGTGCTGAACATCACCGTCCGCACCGCCTCGGTGTAGGCCGCGGCGTACGCCGCGGCATCACTCGGCTCGATACCGCCGACCAGGACGCCGTAGGTCGGCATGTTGATGGCCGACAGCAGTGTGCGGAACGCAGCGACCGCGGCGTCGACCTGGCCCTGCGGTCTGGCCGACCAACGATGCGGCGTAGCTGTCGAGGGCGAGGGTCGTGACCACGACCGTGACGACGACCAGGGCCGCTCGGCTGCCGAGTGCGACCGACGCCTCGTTGAGGGCCGCAGCGGTGGCTGGCAGCCCGCGCGGCACGCTGGCGAAGATGATCGCTGTCCGGACAGTCGTCGCGATGACGAAACCCGCCCCGATCATCGCGAACGAGATCGCGAACCCGAGGTAGCTGGCACCGGGCCGGAGGATGGCGGCGATGACGATGCTGCCCAGCCCGACCGCCAGGATCCCGCCCACGATGAGGGTCCGAGGCGAGAACCGGACCAGCAGGATCCCAGCCACGGGACCGGCCGCGGCGAGTGCCACCATGAACGGGATCGTCGCGATCACGGACAGGATGGCCCCATAGCCGAGGACGACCTGGAAGTAGACCGGGACCTCGAAGAGCGCGGCGGTCTGGGCGTAGGCGATGACGAACCCGACGAACAGCGCGATCGCCACGGGTCGACGCTGGACCCTCGCGGATGTCTTGCCCGCGCGACTTCGCCGGCGTTCGACGGACAACCCCGCGCCGACCAGGATGAGCCCGACGATGACGAGGCCGATGCGGGCGCCATCCGCGTCCTTGGACTGGAACCCGATCAGGCCGGCCGTGATGATGACGATGCCGAACGCCCAGACGGCCGTCACCATGACCGCGTGCCGCTGCGCCGGTCCGGCCGTCGGTAGGTCGTGCCAGTGCCGGCGGCCATAGACGAACGCGACCACGGCAGCTGCGGCCGCGGCGGCAAATGCGGGGGCGCGCGATCCGGTCGGCCCGAACAGGGTCAGCAGCACCGGGCCGGCGGCGCCTGCGGCTCCATACGCGCCGTAGGCGAGACCGATGGCGGTGGCGCGGTTCACGCCCTGGTACGTCGTCGCGACCCCCGCCAGGGCCACCGGCAGGACGATGCTCGCCGCACCGACGTCGAGGAACCGTCCGACCACGAACAGGGGGCCATCGGCGAAGAAGAGGCCCCCGATGCCCGTCACGATCAGGGTGCCGAGTGCCACGAGCATGACCCGTCTCCGTCCGTCGGCGTCGCCGAGGACGCCGCCGACAAGAAGCATCCCGGTGGTCACGATCGACGCGACCAGCAGCAACGTCTCGATCTCAGGGCGCTCCCGAACCGCCGACTGCACGGAGGCAAGACCCGGCGAGAAGATCCGCGGCGCCAGACCGGCCGCCAGCAGGGCCAACGACGCGGCGACCAGCGTCTGCACCGCGCCGGGTTCGAGCGCGAGGTCGGTCAGGAAGGTCGGCAGGGGTGGGCGTCGCACCGCAGGATGCTAGCCGGGGGTGTCCACCTCGCGTCGGGTCAACCGGCTGCCGGCCGGACCGTCGATGACATCCCAACCCATGCCGGCCAATTCGTCACGCAACGTGTCGGCACGCGCGTAGGCCTTCTCGGCCCGTGCGCGGTCGCGTGCCGCGAGGAGCGCCACCGCTTCGGCGGGGATCGCTGCGGACTGCGACGCGGATGCGTCGGCCTCCGCCCAGACGCGGTCCAGGTCGAGTCCCAGGACGAGATCGGCGTCGAGGATCAGCCAGCGCCGTTCGTCGGCTCGGACAGGGGCGCGCGCAGGATCTCGCGCAGGAGCGCCAGCGCGACCGGCATGTCGAGGTCGTTGTCGATGGCCGCGACGAACCGGTCATGGAGGGCGAGGCCTTCCGCCGACAACGGGACGCTCGGTGCGTCGGCGCGATCCGCCACCGAGATCGCCTCGGCGTCGCCCGTTCCGTGCCCGGCGACCCCGCGCGCGACCCCGATCGGGCGATCCCCGGCCGTGCCGGCGCGGAGGACCGGCGGCGCGGACCACGGCCCGTCGGCCGGCGGCGGACCCAGGCCGCTGAGCCCGGCCCGCAGCGACCCGAGCGCCGCAGCGGCCGCCTCGATGGACCGATCGGAGTACTCGAGCTTGCGCGAGTAGCGCGATGTCAGCGCCAGGTAGCGCAGCGCCAGCGGGTCGATGCCACGATCGGCAAGCTCGGTGACGCGCTGGAAGTTGCCCGCCGACTTGGCCATCTTCCGGCCATCCATCAGCAGGAACTCGCCGTGGACCCAGGTCCGGGCAGGCGGGCCGCCGACGATCGGCGCGGACTGCGCGATCTCGTCCTCGTGGTGCGGAAAGACGTTGTCGATGCCGCCGGTGTGGATATCGAACTGCGGGCCGAGGTAGCGCATCGCCATCGCCGAGCATTCGATGTGCCAGCCTGGGAAGCCTTCGCCCCATCGCTCGCTCGGCCACTTGAGGATGCGGCCGGGGCCGGCGGCCTTCCACAGCGCGAAATCGGCCGGATCGTGCTTGTCGGGCTCGATGTCGCCACGATGACCGGCGCGCAGGTCGGCCAGGGTATTGCCCGACAACCGCCCGTAGCCGTCGAACCGGCCGACGTCGTAGTAGACGTTCCCTTCCGGGGTGGCGTAGGCGTAGCCGAGGTCTTCGAGTGCCTCGGCAAGCGTCAGCATCTCGGGGATGTGGTCGGTCGCCCGGGGGAAGACATGGGCGGGGAGGATGTTGACGGCCGCCTCGTCGGCATGGAATGCAGCTTCGTACGCGTCGGCGATCTCGGCCGGCGTCTTGTGCTCGAGGCCGGCGGCCACCAGCATCGGGTCCTGGCCGCGATCGAAGCCCTCGTCGCGCAGGTGGCCGACGTCGGTGATGTTCTTGACGTGGAAGACGTCGATGCCGTGGTAGAGGAGCACGCGCCGGATCAGGTCGGCGAGCAGGTTGCTGCGCAGGTTCCCGACATGGGCGTAGCGGTAGACGGTCGGTCCGCAGGTGTACATCCGGACGCGGCCGGGCTCGATCGGCTCGACCTGTTCGACGCGGCGGGTCAACGTGTTCCGGAGTCGAAGGGCCATGTCGTCCATGCTATCCGCCCGATTCGCGGGTCGCCCGAAGATGGCCCCTAACGGTTCCTCGAAAACCTCGTTATCCCAGCAGAGGCCTCGCGGTCCCGATCCCATCGTTCCCCCGGCGGTGTGGGTCTGCGAGGCCTCGTCTTCATGTCTGGGGCGGTCGCGGGGGCTCGCGGCCGACCGGCCCTATACTCCGCCCGATGCGCCGATTCCTCGCCTTCCTTGCGCTCGCGACGCTGCTCGTCTCCTGCGCAGGAACGACCGGTGCGAGCCCGGACAAGCCCGTCCGGATCCTGACCGGGGAACCGACGACGCTCGACCCGGCGGCCCAGGGCGACGCCGGGAGCGCGGCCATCACGGCACAGCTGTTCGAGTCTCTGACGAGCTTCGACGCGGACCTCCAGGTCCGCCCCGCTCTGGCGGAATCCTGGCAGTTCGCCGACGGTGGTCAGCAGGTGACGTTCCATCTCCGACCAAGCCTGACCTTCTCCGACGGGAGCCCGCTCCGCGCCTCCGACGTCGTCCGCAGCTGGCTGCGACTGATCGACTCGACCCACCCATCGCCCCTGGCGTCGCTGATCCTCGATGTCAAGGGTGCCGACGCATACCTCCACGGCACGTCGACCGACCCTGCCTCGGTCGGACTCCACGCCGATGACGCGGCTGGCAACCTCACCGTCGATCTCGTCCATCCGGCGACCGACTTCGTCAACGTCGTGTCCGGGCCGTCGTTCTCGGTCGTCCCGCCCGGGATCGATGCAGGCGGGGCGGCCCTGACGCCCGGGCCGGGCTTCGTGGCGAGTGGCGGATACGTGGCGACGGGCAAGACCGACACGGCACTCGAGCTGACGGCCAACACCCACTACTGGGCGGGCACGCCGGCCGTCCACACCATCGACCTGGTCACCGACCTCGCCGGTCAGGGGCCGGTCGATGCGTTCTCGGCGGGCGCCCTCGACTACACGCCCGTCGCGAGCATCGACGCCACCTGGCTCGGCTACGACCAGACGCTCGGCCCGCAGCTCCGGTCGGTCGCGTCGCTGTCGACGGAGTACTACGGGTTCGACACGACCAAGCCGCCGTTCGACAAGGCCGAGGTACGCAAGGCATTCGGCGAGGCGGTCGACTGGCGCCGGATGGCCGCGTTGAGCGGCGACGACGGGACAGCGCAGGTGGCCAACTCGATGGTCCCACCCGGCATCCCGGGGCGGAGCGACGCCGATTACGTCCCGAAGTACGACCCGGCCGACGCGCGCAAGCTGCTCGCCGACGCGGGCTACCCGGGCGGCGCCGGGTTCCCGGCGACGACCCTGTTGACCGGTGGCTCCGGGTTCGACGCGGCGGTCGTCGGCGAGGTCAAGCGCGAGCTGGGCATCACCCTCTCGGCCGAGACGATGGGCGACGGCTACTTCGATCGCCTGTCGACAGATCCGCCGCAGATGTGGGCGCTCGGCTGGGTCGCCGACTACCCGGGCCGCAACGACTTCCTGGGCGTCCTGCTCGGGACCGGGGAGTCGAACAACTACGGCCACTGGAGCTCGCCGGACTTCGACGCGGCGATCGCCGAGGCCGTCTCGACGGCCGATCCGACCGCCGCGGGTGCCGCCTACGATCGTGCCGAGACCGTGGTCCGCGACCAGGTCCCGGTCGTGCCGGTCGTCTACGGCCCGGGCTGGGCCCTGTCGCGGACCGGGCTGCTGGGCGCGGGCCAGAACGGCCTGGGGATCATCCGGATGGCGGGTCTGGCATGGGCGCCATGATCAGTTCGCGTCGGCTCGGGCCCGCGCGCCGGGTCGCGCCGCTGCTGCTCGGGATCGCATTGCTGGCCGGTCTTGCGCCGGTCGCGACGGCGGCAGACCCCGCGACGTTCGGTACCCCGACCGCCAAATCCACGTTCGGGACGGGCATCGTCTTCGACCAGCCGGTGACCGTCACCGCGCCGATCGGGCGGGTCGAGCTGCTGCTGACCATCGCCGACGCCATCGGCCCGAACATCACCGAGGTCCCGAACCCACCCGGGTCGGGTTCGGCCACGCTGACCTACACGCTCGACACCTCCGGCACCGGGCACCTGATCCCGAACACGCCGATCGTCGCGCGCTGGCGGCTGTTCCCGGCCGACGGGTCGTCGGCGGTGGCTCTCGGCCCCGAGCTGCACGTGGTCTATGCCGACGACCGGTTCGATTGGCAGACCGCGTCGGGCGAGCTCGTCCGCGTCCACTGGTACGAGGGCGACGCGACGTTCGGTGCCAAGGCGCTCAAGCTCGGCGAGGACGAGGTCAAGAAGACGTCCGAGCTGCTCGGCGTGACCGAGACCCAGCCGATCGACTTCTTCGTCTACGCCGACAACGACAAGTTCTATGACGCGCTCGGGCCGGGAGCCCACGAGAACGTCGCGGGCTCGGCCTACGCGAACATCCGGACCCTGATCGGGCTCATCCCGCCGGACCAGATCGACGATCCGGAGGTGGCCGTCCGCATCCCGCACGAGTTCGTCCACATGGTGTTCGACACCGCGTCGAAGAACCCGTATCACAGCCCGCCCCGCTGGCTCAACGAGGGTCTGGCCGTCTACCAGAGCGAGGGCTACGGCGCGTCGGACCGGGCGGCGGTCGAGGACGCCGCGAAGAGTGGCTCGTTGATCCCGCTCGATGGACTGACCGGCCAGTTCCCCAACGGCAACGACTTCTTCCTGGCCTACTCGGAGAGCGTGGCCGCGGTCGACTACATGATCCGGACCCACGGCAGCGACGCCCTCGTCTCGCTCGTCCGCTCGTATGCGAACGGTCGGACGAACGACGAGGCATTCACGGCGGCGCTCGGACTGGACATGACCGCTTTCAGCACGGCCTGGTTCCAGAGCGTCAACGCGACGCCCAAGCCGAAATACGGGCCGCAGCCGGCGCCGGCCGGCCCGGTCCCGTCCGCCTGGACCGGGGCCGCGCCCGGCGGTGCGGTCGGATCGGCCGCGCCGGGCGCGCCGGCCGCCCCCGGCGCGACGGCCTCGACCTCGGCGGCACCGACACCCGCGAGTCCGGCGAGCGACGGCGGGATGCCCGGGTGGCTCGTCCTCGGATTGATCGCCGTCGCGATCGGGCTGGTGGGACTCGGGCTGCTGGCATCGCGTGGGCGTCGCGGTGGGAGCGGCGACGCGCCATGACCGTGATGCGCCATATCCGGGCGATCCCGAGCTGGCAGGTCACCCTCGGCGTCGCCCTTCTGGCGCTCGGCTTCCTCATCGCCGCACAGCTGGCGTCCGAGGGGCCGCGCGTGCAGTACACGACCCAGGAACGGACGCCGCTGGTGGAGACCGCCAACGAGCTGCAGTCCCAGCAGGACGGACTCAAGGCGCGGATCCTCGACCTGCGGTCGAAGATCCAGACGATCGAGAGCCAGGGCGAGGGCTCGGCCTCGCTGGTCAAGCAGCTCAACGCGGAGCTCGAGCAGGCCCGC
This sequence comes from uncultured Chloroflexia bacterium, assembly GCA_963813225.1. GTDB lineage: Bacteria > Chloroflexota > Limnocylindria > Limnocylindrales > CSP1-4 > SPCO01. Next base: position 1,943,355 of record CAWEYB010000001.1, read on the forward strand.
ATCTCGGGCGGGCTGATCGCGCTGACGGGCACCGGCATCGTCATCCAGCTCGAGGACTCGAAGACGCCGGTCCCGCCGGACGGGAGCGAGTCGGACTACCTCGTCGGGTCGCGGGACATCCGGGTCGTGGTCGACGAGCTGTGGGGCGCCGGCGCCGAGGCCATCGCGGTCAACGGCGAGCGGATCACCCCGACCTCGGCGATCATCGACGTCGGGACATCGCTGCTGGTCAACTCGGCCTACCTCGCGCCGCCATACCAGATCACTGCGCTCGGCGCGCCCGACCTGTACGACCGCCTGAGCAAGTCGCAGGGGTTCATCGACTTCGTCCGGGCGCGCAGCGAGGGCTACGGCATCCAGGTCTCGCTGGCCGACCCGGGCTCGGTCGACGTCCCCGCGTTCGTCGGGACAGTCACCCTTCGCTATTCGCGGCCGATCCCGTCGCCGTCCGCCTCGCCGTCGGGCGGGCCGAGCAGCAGTCCGGGTCCCTGACGTGCATCGCCGATCGAGCCAGCTCACGATCGCCGCGGTCGCGGTGATCCTCGGCGTCCTCGTCGTCATCCAGCTGCGCTCCGAGGCCGGCAACAGCGGGCTCGGGCAGCTGTCGGCACAGGATCTGACCGTCCTCGTCGCCAACCTGAATGCGCGCAACGACCAGCTCCGCCAGGAGAGCTCGAGCCTCGAGAGCGAGCTGGCGACGCTGACCGCCAACCAGTCGCGTGGCGACGCATCGGTCGACGAGATCACCGCCGACCTGCAGCGCGTCCGCGCCTACGCCGGCCTCGAACCCGTCACCGGCCCCGGGGTGATGATCACGGTCAACGGCCCGATCGACGGGGCGGGCGTCGAGGAGCTGTTCAACGAGCTGCGCAACGCCGGCGCGGAGGCCATCGCCATCGACCACATCCGGGTCGTGGCCGGGGACGTCGTGACCGGCGCGTCCGGCGCAGCCCGGATCGGGGACGTGGCGCTGAGCGACGGCTTCGACATCGACGCCATCGGCGCCCCGGACAAGCTCACCGGCTCGCTGACGCGATCCGGCGGCGTCATCGCCCAGCTGGCCGCGACCCAGCCCGACGTCACCGTCACGGTCACCCCGGTCGACCGGCTCGAGCTGCCGGCGACCACCCGGAGCCTCGTCCCGGAGCACGGGCGGCCCCGGCTTTGATACCCTGACGCGCCGATGCCAGCCCAGCCCGTCCTCACGCTGCTCCTTGGCGACGTCGTCCGGTTGCGACGCCCGCATCCGTGTGGTGGGAGCACCTGGCTGGTCGATCGGCTTGGCGCGGACATCGGGTTGCGCTGCCAGGGTTGCGGCCGGCACGTCCTGCTCGAACGCCCGACGCTGGAACGCCGGCTGGTCGAGTTCGTCAGCCGCGGCGACGCGGCGATGACCGCCGCGCTCGCGCCCTCGACCCGCGGTCCGGCTGCGTGACGGACGTCGCGACCGCCCCCGAAACCGCCGCCACAGGTCCGCTCGCGGTCTTCAGCAACGGCGGTTTCCTGCGCCTCTGGCTGTCGCAGGCGGCGACCCAGATCGGCGGCAACATGGTCCTCTTCGGACTGACCGTCATCGTCTTCAACTCGACCAATTCGAACACCGCGGTCAGCCTGCTGATCCTGACCTTCCTGGTGCCGGCGGTGCTCTTCTCGGCGGTCGCCGGCGTGTACGTCGACCGGATCGATCGACGGCTCATCCTCATCGCCACGAACCTGCTCCGCGGTGTGGCGTTCGTCGCGCTCTACCTCGTGGGCGGCAACCTCGCGCTGATCCTCCTGCTCAACGTCGCCGTCTCGACCATCACCGTCTTCTTCGCCCCGGCCGAGCTCGCGATGATCCCGCGCCTCGTCCCGCGCTCCCAGCTGCTCGCGGCGAACGGGATCTTCACGCTGACCCTGAACGCCGCCTTCGCGGTCGGGTTCGCGCTGCTCGGTCCATTGGTGGTCAAGGTCGCCGGCGCCGAGACGGTCATCCTGGTCGTGGCGTCGCTGTACTTCCTCGCCGCCGTGTTCTGCGTGACGCTGCCGTCGTCGCCGCCGGAACCATCGACCGAGGAAGAGCCACACCGCGGGCTCGGGGTGGGGGAGGCGGAGCATGCCATCGGCACCACGATCACGCAGCTCCGTGAAGGGTTCTCGTTCATCCGCGCGAACCGCTCGATCGGATGGTCGTTGATCTACCTCGGCGTCACGGCGTCGCTGGTCGGTGTCCTCGGCGTCCTCGGTCCGGCCTTCGCGCAACAGACCCTGGGGCTCAAGGCCGAGGACTTCGCGGTCGTGGTCCTGCCGCTCGGTTTCGGGATCGTGACCGGCATCCTGCTGCTCAACTCGTACGGCCGCTACTTCCCGCGCCGGCGAGTGATCGAGGGCGGGATGATCGCGCTCGGGATCCTCCTTGGCGCGCTGTCGGCGGCGGGACCGATCAGCCGCTTGCTGGAGAAGGCCGATGCGCCCGGCGGGCTCGACCTGTCCGGCGTGACATCGCTCCTGGCGGTCGTCGTGGTCATCGCCTTTTTCGCCGGCATCGCTTACGGCCTGGTGGCGATCCCGTCGCAGACCCAGCTCCAGGAGGACCTGCCGGAGGACGTCCGCGGTCGTGTCTTCGGCGTGCTGGGGATGCTCGTCTCGGTCGCAAGCTTCCTGCCGATCCTGATCGTCGGGCCGCTCTCGACGTTGACTGGCACGACGGTTGTCATCTTCGCGTTGGCGATCGCGGTCGTGGTCATCGGGCTCGTGTCCGTGCTGACCCGCGGGCCGCTGGCGGCGTCCGACGCGCGGCCGGCGTCCGACCCGAACGCGCCGGATCCGATCGCGTCGGCGCTCGGCGTCGACCAGCCGCTCGGGCCTGAGCCGCCGTTCGGCGTCGACCCGGTGCTCACCGCCGACCCGCCGGCCGATCCGGATCCGGGTGACCCGCCCGATCCCGCCTGAGGCCGCGATGGCGCGCGTGGCCGTCGTCTTCACCGGTGGCACGATCAGCACGGCCTTCGATGCGGCCGCCGGCGGCTACGTCCCGGTGCTCGACGGTGCCGGCATCCTCGCCCGGACGCCGGGGCTCGACGCGATCGCGGATGTCGTCGCCATCGATCGCGGACGGACGCCGGCCAGCCACTTCACCTTCGCGGCACTGCTCGAGATCGCAGCCGTCCTGCGCGACGCGTTGGCCGACCCGATGATCGACGGCGCGGTCGTCGTCCAGGGCACCGACACCATCGAGGAGACGGCCTTCTGCTGGGATCTCGTCCTCGACGGCGCCAAGCCGGTCGTCGTGACCGGTGCGATGCGCGCCTCCGACGAGGCCGGGCTTCGACGGCCCGGCGAACCTGCGCGACGCGGTCCGTGTGGCCGCCGTCGCCGTCGATGCGCGGTGCGGGGGTCGTCGTCTGCCTGGCAGGGACCATCGAGCCGGCCGATGACGTGGTCAAGATGCATGCGTCGGCGCTCGACACGTTCGCCAGCCCGAACGGCGGCTCGCTCGGGCGCGTCGATGGCTCGGGCGTGACCGTCTTCCGGCGTCGGGCAGCTCGGCGGCACGTCGACGCGGCTCGCGCGGCGGAGCGGGTCCATCTCATCACGGCCACGGTCGCGATGGATGGGTCGCTGCTGGATGCGGCCATGGCGTCCGGAGCGGATGGCGTCGTCGTCGCTGCGACCGGTGCCGGGAACACCGATCCGGCGCTGCTGGCGGCCGCGGAACGGGCGATGGCGGTGGGCATCCCGGTCGCCTTGGCCAGCCGCTGCATCGCCGGACGCGCCGGGACCGCGTATGCCTTCCCCGGTGGCGGTGCCACGTGGGTGAAGGCCGGGGCGCTGCCGGTCGGCAACCTGTGCGCGGTCAAGGCGCGCGTCGCCCTCGCGCTGGGAGTTGGGCGCCGGGCTTGATCGCGCCGGGCTGGCCGCCCTGCTGGCCGACCCGCTACCCTGACGGGGTGCCCCTCGACACCCTGATCACCGGCCGGATCGCGACGCTCGCCGGCGACCGCGGCTTCGGCTGGGTGGAGGCCATCGGGATCCGCGACGGGCGGGTCGCCTTCGCCGGCTCCGAGGTCGCGCTCGAGACGCGGGCGGATCCGTTCACCGAGCGGATCGCGCTGGATCCGGACCAGGTGGCACTCCCCGGACTGACCGACGCGCACCTCCATCTCGCCGGCAGTGCTGTCGCGACACGTGACGTGGACCTGTCGAACGCCACGACCATCGAGGACGGGATGGCGAGGATCCACGCCGCGCACGTCGCCCTGGCCGATCCATCGGCGTGGCTCGGAGGGCACGGCTGGGACTCCGACCGGTGGGGCCGCTGGCCGACAGCCGAGGATCTCGAACGCGTCGCCCCGGGCCGGCGGTGCGTGCTCTGGGCACATGACCACCACGCGCTGCTCACGAGCCGGGCCGCCATGGTGACCGCGGGGATCGACCGGACGACTGCCGATCCAGCCGGCGGGGTCATCCGTCACGACGCGGACGGCGAGCCCGAGGGAGTGCTTCTCGAGGGTGCCGCCGGGCTCGTGGCCACGCATGTCCCGCACATGTCCGTGGACGATCTGGAGACCGCCCTGGTCGAAGTCGCCAACGAGCTTCTGGCGCTCGGTATCGTCGGCGTCCACGATCCGGGCGGCGTCGTGGAGGATACGGACCTCGGCTGGTCGTTCGCGGCCTACACCCATCTGGCCGAGACAGGTCGTCTGCCGCTGCGCGTCCTGGCATCACTGCGGCCCGAGTCGCTCGACACCGCGCTCGAGCAGGGTCTCCGGAGTGGCGCGGTCCTCGGCGGCGATCCGGCGGGCCGGGCCCGCGTCGGCTGGCTGAAATGCTTCGCCGACGGTTCGCTCGGGTCGCGGACCGCCGCCCTGCTCGCGGACATCGAAGCCGAGCCCGACCGGCCGCTCGCGCCCGAGCTCCGACGTGGCGTCTGGAACACCACCGCCGACCGCCTACGCGAGCTCGTCGACCGCGCGGCATCGGGCGGCATCACGGCCCAGATCCATGCCATCGGTGACGCCGCGGTCCGGGCCGCGCTCGACGTGCTGGAGCCGACGGCTCGCAGCACCCCGTTCATGCCCCGGATCGAGCACGTCCAGCTGCTCGACCCCGCCGACCGCGGCCGGTTCGCCGCCGGCGGCATCGCGGCCAGCGTCCAGCCGATCCACCTGGGCAGTGACGCGGCCCAGGCACGCCGGCTCTGGGGCGCCCGAGCTGAGGCCAACGGCTACACGTGGGAATCGATCGCGGCCACCGGCGCCGTCCTCGCGTTCGGCACCGACGCTCCGGTCGAGCCGTTCGACCCGTGGCCCGGGATCGCACTGTCCGTCACCCGCGAGGACCCGCGCTGGCCCGCCGGGACGCCCCCGTTCGGGCCGCATGAGGCGCTGCCGCTGACGCGCGCGATCCGGAGCGCCTGCCTCGATCCGGCCACCTCCGCGCGCGAGACCGACCGCGGCCGCCTCACCGTCGGCCAGAGGGCCGACCTCGTCGTCCTGCCCTTGGCGGCCGTGCTCGAACCCGTCGAGACCGGTGGAGCCCTGGCGACCGCCCGGCCGTCGATGGTCGTGATGGATGGTCGCGTGGCATTCGAGGCGTAGGGCGGCGCGCCTCCGCGATCGCGCCCGCGGGACGTCAGGCCGGCGGACGGTCAGGCCGCGACGCGACGTCGCGGAGGAAGGCCTTTGTGAACAAGTTCCGATCAAGCGGAACGTCCTGGCTTCGGGGCGACGCCCGAGCTCGCCCACGCGCTCCCGCACACGCCGTGGCGCGCCCCGCGCCGGCCGGAATGCGCATGGTTCCGATCAAACGAAACGAAACGGAGCCGTTCTCGCCCGTCCGACAAAGCGCCAGCGAAGGGCGGACTGGCATGCTCGATGTGTCATGCCTAAACGCAACGGACCTGGGATCGAACTTCTCGCTGATCCGACCCGACGACGGATCATCGCCGCGCTTGCGATCTCGCCCCGGCGGCCATCTGGCCTCGCGACCGAGCTCGGGCTGAGTCGACCGGCCACGACCCGGCAGCTCCGCCTCCTCCGCGAAGCCGGCCTCATCGAGGCCCACGGCTCGATGCTGGATGGTCGTGTCCGGCTCTACATGATCTCCACGGACCAGCACGGACGGATCACCGCGTGGCTTGCAGGCATCGATCTCCGTCGGCCGATCACCATGCGCGTCGACGATTCGGGTCGAGTCGTCGACTTCTGAGCCGCCCCATGACGTGGTCGTTCCGCTTGGGTGGAACCATCGGCAATGTGCGTCTGTGGGCGATGTGTGATCGCGAGGCGATCCGAGCGACGCCCCTCAGCCGCCCTTGTCGAGCTCGCGCCTCGCGTCCGCGAACAGGCCGTTGAAGATCCGCGACGTCGACGGGAAGGCGTGGATGGTCTCGGCCAGGACGTCGATCGTGAGATGAGCCTTGATCGCGACGACGCACTCGTGGATCGCAGCCGACGCGTCCGGGCAGGCCATCGCCGCCCCGACGAGCTCGCGCGTGCCGCGGTCGACGACGATGGTCACGTGCCCGAGGGTCGCCTGGATCGCGTAGCCTTTCGCGCTCTTCGCGAAGTCGGCCACCTTCTCGAAGGCGTCGAGCCCGGCCTCGAGCGCGCCCTCGAGGGTCAGGCCGACCGACGACGCCTCCGGATCGGTGTAGGTCGCGCGGGGGAGCGCCCGGTAGTCGGGGACGACCGGTTCGCCCAGCGCCATCCGGACGGCCAGCTCGCCCTGGTAGTGGGCCTGATGGGTGTGCAGCTCGGGACCGGCCGGATCGCCGATCACCCACAGCCCGTCGGCGATGCGCAGCCGCCCATCGCGCGGGAACGGCGTCCGCCCGGACGTGTCGATGCTCGTAGTGCTCGAGCCCCAGATCGTCGATCGGAAAGGCGCGACCGACGGCCAGGAGCACGGCGTGGCCCTCGACTGCGGATCCATCGTCGAGCTCGATCACGTGGGCGCCGTCGCGACCACCGCCGGCCCGCGCCCGCAGCGCTCGGACACCGGTCCGCACGGTCACGCCGTCCCGCTCGAGCGTTGCCCGGATGACCTCGGAGTTGCGTGGATGGTCGGTCGGGGCCAGTCGCGGGCCCGACTGGACGATGGTGGTCGGCACGCCGAACCGGACGTAGACCTGGGCGAGCTCGCAGCCGGTCGGCCCACCGCCGAGGACGAGCAGGCTGGCCGGCAGCTCGCGGGCAAGCGTCGCGTCGCGGTTGGTCCACACCGGGATCGCATCGATGCCGTCGACGGGTGGCCTCTTCGAGGTCGATCCGACCGCGACGACGACGTTCGTGGCGGTCAGCTCGTGCGCGGCGGCATCGTGGCGCACGACGACCCGCCCGTGACCTTCGATCGTGCCCGTTCCGCGATAGGCGACGACGCCGGCTGCGACGAGCGCATCGAAGTGGCTCGAGTCGTCGGGTTCTGCCGCGCCCGGTGGCCGGTTGACCATGTAGTCGCGGGCCTTCGACGCCGCTGCCCAGTCGTACGTGGCCGGGTTGGCGTGGTGCCGAGCCGCGCTGGCGAGGAGCGACTTCGAGGGCAGGCAGCCGATGTGCGGGCAGCTGCCACCGAACCAGCGCCGGTCGACGATCGCGACCGACGCCCCGAGCTCGCGAGCCTTGAACGCGGCGGCCTCGCCGGCCGGCCCGGCCCCGATGATCACGAAATCGAACGTGTCCACGGTCACCCCCTGGTCGTGCGGGCCGGCTCGCCGCGTTGGCGGCGTGCCTCATAGAACAGGATGGCGGCACTGACCGACACGTTCAGGCTGTCGGCGACGCCGAGCATCGGCAGGCGGACCGCCACGACGTCCGCCGGCCGACCACGCATCGCCGAGGCCCTCGGCCTCCGCCCCGACGACGAGCGCCAGCGGCCCGGTCAGGTCCACGTCGGTGTAGCGCGCCGCGCCGTCCACCCGGGCGGCGACGATCCGCAGACCCCGCTCGCGCAGCCACGGCGAGCACGTCCGCGGTCGAAGCGGCCGCCAGGGGGACCGTGAAGATGGTCCCGGCGCTCGCCCGGATCGCGTTCGGGTTGAACAGGTCGGTTCGCGGCGACGCAGCGACGACCGCGTCGACCGCGGCACCATCGGCGCTCCGCAGGATCGCGCCGATATTGCCCGGCTTCTCGACCCCCTCGACGACCGCCACGAGGGGGTCTTCCGGTAGCGACAACGCCCCGAGATCGAGCGACGGGATCCGGACGATGGCCACGAGCCCCTCCGACCGCTCGCCGAAGGCGAGCTTTGCGAAGACGACCTCGCTGGTCGCCTGGGCCGGGACGCGGCGATCACGCAGGCCGTCGAGGGCGGCGCGCGCGTCGGGACCGGCCAGCAGCGGCTCGCAGACGAAGACTTCGACGATGTCGGCGCCGGCGTCGATCGCCCGCCTGACCTCGCGGGCGCCGTCGATCACCGTGAGACCCGTCCGATCGCGCTCGCGTCGATCGCGCAGCGCCGCGGCCGCCTTGATCCGTGGGTTCGCGAGGCTCGTCAGGATCGGCGGGGTCGGGGAGGGCATGCGGTCATCATGCCGTGCCGGACGACCGGGCGAATGCCCCCAGCTCGGCGCGCCGGCCATCGGGAGTCGTGAGCCCAAGGTCGCCGGGTTCGATCGACGCGCTGGGCCTGCCGAGGGCCCGCGCGACGGCACCGGCCAGGCGCTCCGGCCCGAGCTCCGGGCGTGTGCGCGGTCAGCAGCAGGAACCCGCCCGGGATGAGCAGCTCCGCACATCGCGTCGAGCAGCGGCGCCAGGTCGTCACCGATCCGCCACGCGCCGGGCGCCCGGACCGTGGCCGTACGACGGCGGGTCGAGGACGACCCCGGCGTACCGTCGCCCGCGCCGGACCTCGCGGCCGGTGAACGCCGCGGCGTCGTCGACGATCCAGCGGATCGGCCGATCCTCGAGCCGGACAGCGCGGCGTTGTGGCGCGCCCAGCCGACCGTCGGGCGGGCCGCGTCGACGTGCGTCACCCGGGCGCCGGCGGCGGCCAGCGCGAGGGTGACGAGGCCCGTATAGGCGAAGAGATGCAGGACGGCGGGCGCCTCGCCCACCTCGTTCCGTGCCGCCACTTCGGCCCGCAGCCACGGCAGCATCGCCGCGTGCTCCGGGAAGAGCCCGACCTGTCCCGCCTCGGTCGGCCGCAGCTCGAGCGTGACGCCATCGATCTCGATCGGCCACGGTCGGCGGGCCTCTGCCTCGCCGCTCCAGCCCCGATCGCGGTCGAAGCGCAGGTCGGCAGCCCGCCACGCATCGGGATCGCGCCGCGCCCCGAGCGCGGTCGGCAGCGGCCGGTCGATCACCCGCGTCGCGAACCGTTCGAGCCGCGCCGCGCCACCGACGTCGAGCAGGCGATGACCCGAGGGCACGTCAGGGCGCCGTGCCGGGCACGACCAGCTGGTACAGCGGGCGGTCGATCGACGGGAAGCGATCGCCCCACGGGACCGTGATGGTCGACACCACGACCGGTTGGAGACCCGGTGATCGTCCGCGAGATCCTGCGTCCTCGACCTGCAGCGCGAACACCGGGCGGCCCTCGGCGATCGATGTCAGCGGAGGCTCGACCTTGTCGCACGTGACCAGCGCGTACGTGTCGTAGGCGCGCAGGCTCACGTCGGGTCGGACGCCCTCGTTGCAGTGCTCGTAGCTCAAGGTCGTGAGCGCGTCCCAGTAGGTGATCAGGACCGCGTTCGGCGGCAGCTGCGCGAAGACCTCGGCGGCGAACTTCTCGCCGTCACGATTGGCCGATTGATCGTGCGCCGGCCAGTTCGCGGCGAGCAGGGCGATGGGCAGCAGGAAGACAAGGACCTGGGCCACAGCCGCGCGGTCACCGAACCTGAGCGATCACAGCCCGTACGCAGGGCTTCCGCGCCGATCGCCACCCCGATCGCGAGGATCAGCCACGTCGTCAGCAGGTAGTGCGGAAGGTCCCCGAGGTAGTTGGCGTAGATGTAGACGTTGACGGCGGCCAGCAGGGCCAGCAGGAGACCGAACCAGCGATCGCGGACAAGGAGGACGACCAACCCGACGATGCCTGCGGCGACGAACACGACGTCCGACAGCCCGACCAGCTGGTCGAGGACATGGGGAAGGGCGGTCCATGCCGCCGTGGCGCTCTGGACCGACAGGAAGTGCATGTCCCGGCGGAACATCGGCGCCGCTGACGAGATCGAAGAAACCCTTCCAGGTGAGGAGCGGGCCGTACACGTCGGCCGGGCCGGCGAGGGCCCGCAGGGGGATGTACAGGTAGGGCAGCAAGCCCACCACGAACGCCAGCGATCGCCTTCAGGAGCACGACCGGGGTGCGCCACGATCTCCCGGCGGGCGTCGATCAGCACGAACACGATGACGATCGGGACGACGCTGATGGCGAGCGCATGGTTCGAGACGCACAGGCCGGCGATGAGGGCACCGATCAGCAGGTCGCGCGTCCGTCGCTCGTCGCGCCAGACCAGGGCGCGGTGGAGCAGCAACGCGACGAGCAGCAGATGGAGCGTGTTCATCTCCGAGAAGGTCGCCTCTTCCCAGAGCGTCCCGGTGAAGGCCAGGGCGAGCGCGCGGCCATCGCGATCGCGGGTCGCACGCCGAGTCGAACGGCGATCAGCACGGCGACACCGACGGCCGCAGCCGCCGCGGTCGCCGACAAGCGCGTTCGCTCGCCAGGCGACCGAGGCGATCGGGATCAGGCTGAACGCCTTGCCGATCAGCGAGTAGAGCGGATAGCCCGTCGGGTGGAGGACGCCGAAGCGCGACAGCAGGAGCTCGGACTCGGCCCAGTCACCGAAGCTGACGCCGGGCAGGAGCGTCCGGACGTAGACGACGGCCGCGATCGCGAAGGATGCGAGGGCGGCAAGGCTGGCCGGGCTGACCCGCTCGCGGACGCGGTCGATCGACGCCGTGCGCGTGTCCATGGGCGCCGTGACGGCCATCGGTTGTCGGCTCCTCCGGGTTGCAAACCGCCCGAGGCTAGCACGACGCGGTATGATGCGCGCTCGTCGCTGGTCCTCGATCGGCGGCCGCATCTCCGGCACGGACGTGGAACACCCGTGAACCAAGCGGAGGCGTGGCCGGCGGCCGAGCGAGCGACGAAGAACGAAGCCCACGGCGGTGACGTCGTGGGCCTTGCTCTGTCCCGGCGGTCGACATGCCACCGAAACGCCACGAAGGCGGTGTTTGACGCTCGACGCTCCGGCACGGCGAGTACGCTCGTCATGGCATCACCGGAGATCGAGGGCTAGCCATGACCGAATCCGACCGGGCGCTCGACCCAGCCGTCCCTCGGCGGCTGCTTGACCCGAGCGAGTCCGTCCACGTCGAAGCGCGGGCCGCTGAAGCGGTCGTCCTGGTGACCGACAAGCGATTGGTGGTCGCGACGCGCGCGGATCGCTTCGATCTCGACATCCCGTTCGATGGCTTGCGTCGCGTCCAGTTCGATATCGAGCGAACTCGACCCGCCGTCCTGGTGATCGTCCCCGAGCATCCGGCCGACCGGCCGCAGGTGCTGTCGATCCCGCCGGAGCAGTACGAGGCGGTCGGCCAGGCGCTGGCGATGATCGGTCGGCGGTTGTACGGGGGCACTCCCGACGCGGCGTCGCCTCCGGACACCGACATGAACGCGGTCGGCGACGGCGGGCAGGTCTTCGGCGGCTGAGGCTGGGCGTCCACCGGGGCGTGAGCGACCCGCTGTCCGCTTCGCCGTCATGCGCCTGCAATGCGGGACGATCGAACCGGACTGGTGGACTGACCCGTGTGTCGCGCAATCCTTGTTGCCGGCGACGCTCCGCTCGATCCTCCCGGCTCGGACGTCGACCCTTGAGCCCGGCCCGTCCCTGACAGTGCCGGGCTCCCCAATCCCGGAGGAGGCGGCCGATGTCGACAACGGGTCCGCGAGACGTGGTGGAGATGCCGATCTGGCAGGGCGACGACGCGCTGCTGGTCATCGAGACGCCGCGCGGCTCTGCCAACAAGCTCAAGTACGACACCGGGCTTGGCGCGTTCCGGCTTGACCGGGTGCTGCCGGCCGGGATGTCGTTCCCATTCGATTACGGGTTCGTCCCGCAGACCCTCGCCGACGACGGCGACCCACTGGACGTCATCGTCCTGCTCGACGCGCCGGTCTATCCCGGCTGCATCGTGCCGGCACGAGTCATCGGTGACCTCAAGGCCGAGCAGCGCGACGGCCACGGTCCATGGGAGCGGAATGATCGCCTGCTGGCGGTGGCGCAGGCCTCGCGGATCCATGCCGGGATCCGGACGATCGCCGATGTCGATCGCATCCTGCTCGAGGCGATCGGCGCCTTCTTCGTGGACTACCACCGTCTCGACGGCAACGGCTTTCGCGTCATCGCACCAGCCGGCCCGCGGACGGCGTTGCGCGCGATCGACAAGGCGCATCGGCGCTACCTCGACAACGGTGCGGGGACTCCGGCCACCATCCCGGCAGCGAGTGCCTGATGGCCGTCCAGGTCGCGGCTCATCGTGAGGCCATGGGCCCTCGCGCCCTCGCGCGAACGACAGGGGAGTGAGGGCTCTCAGGCCGTCGCCGGCACGTCGCTGAGCCACCCGTCGAGGTCCACCGGGCGCTCGTCGTCGGCGAACCGCCCTCGGTCGACGAGCCAGCGCAGGAAGACGAGCCGCTCGATCTCGAGGACGGTCCATCCATCGCGGACGGGGCGTAGCCCTTCGAGCCGAGCCGTCAGGTTCCCAGCCTCTTGAGCGGACAATCCGCAGACGCGCAGCCGTCGGAATGTCGCCCGCGGCGACATCCCCTGTGGTGCCGCGCAAACCGTCTCGCCCTGGATCGCTCTGATCGGTCATCCGTCCGGGCCTCCACCACTGCTGATGACGAGACGGTGCGCGTGGCGAGCGCGAGTTCGCATAACACCCGCTGGTCGGCGGATTGCAACGTTCGTATCACCGCGAAGGCGCCCAGCGGCGATCGCCTCCGTTGTCACCTGGTTGTGAGCCGTCGTCGCTCATCGGTGCACGCCGCTGCGTGGCTCGAGGGGTCAGCCTCGGGAGCGACCCGGAGGATCGCCACCGGGATCCGCCCACGGAGGACCACCTCGATGTGTCTCAACTGCGGCTGCATGCAGGCCCACGACGACATGGGCAAGCCCGGCGTGAACATCACCTACGAGGACGTCAGGAAGGCGGCCGACGCGAACGGTTCGACCGTCGAGGAACAGCTGGCGACCATCGTCCGGACCTCGTCCAAGGACCGAGTCGACCATCCCGACGAATACCGGACCCCCAGCCGCGCGATGTGACGACGTCCATCGGCGACCGTGCTGCGTCCGGGCGTCCAAGGAGAGACCGCTGGACGCCGGCTGTGTCCGAGGACCTCCGCGGTCTCGAGCCGGCGTCAGCGACCGTTTAGTGGAGGCCGGGTCAGATCCCGGTCGAGGGAGCGCCGTCTTCGAAGGCCGCCTTGACCTCGCCGGTGCTGAGGTACCACAGGATCAGGGCAGGCATGACCGCCATCCCGAACCCGACGCCGGTGCCCGGGAACTGGAAGAAGGCGAGGACCGCCTCGAACAGGGCCAGGCCGCACATGAACATGGCGAACAGGCGTGCCCACGGCTGGAGCGCCCAGAGGCTCAGCGCCGCGAAGATCCAGATGATGCCGGTGATGGCCGCGAGCCATCCCCAGATCCCGACATGCTCAGTCGCCGGGAGATCGCCGAACAGCCCGAACCAGTCGAAGCCGATGACGCGCAGGCCGTAGAACAAGAATCCGAACCCCGCGAGCATCGCGAAGAAGCCGAGGACGGAGATGAGGATGGGCGGGTTCTTCACAAGAGTCCCTCCGTGATCAGTGTCATACGTTGGGCCGGTTACGAAGTTGACGTGCCCTGTCGATGGGATCTGCCTCTTCTAGCGAAGCACGACTGCGCTTGACGCTGCCACTCTACAGCCCGCTCGACCTCCGTTCGTCACGTCTCGAGGAGATGTCGCTTCGCGGCGGCGAATTCCTCGTCGGTCAGCACGCCCTCAGCGTGGAGCTTGCCGAGGCCCTCGAGCCGTCCCGCCAGCGCCGTTGCCGACACCTCTGCAGGGTCCGCGGGCGCCGGGACGGTCGACGCAGCTCGGAGGATCTGGGAGCCCGAGGTGTCGACGCCGATCTCCCGCCAGAACCGCTCCACCGTCGACTGATACGCCTCGAGTGGCATGGTCCGCTTGCGGAATGCCCGTGTCGCGGCGTGCATCCGGCCGATCGCCGGCCGTTTCGCCGGATCGAGCTGGAGTCCGTTGTGACAGATCGGACAGACCAGGTACTCGTCCGAGCCGTATGACGCCAACGGGATGAAGTACAGGCTGAAGCTCTTGTCGGACTTGACCTGGTGCAGGAAGACCTCGTTGTGACAGGTCGGGCACGTGGTCGGGGCGACCTCGCCGAGATCCTGTGCCTTCCCGGCACCCCACCCGAAGATCAAGACCATTCGACGTCCTTTCCGGTGCTCGGATCATGTGTACCACGCTCGACGGATGGCCGACCGGACGCGACTACCGAGCACCCTGCGTCGGTTCCCGGCGGCGGATCCAGGTCGACCTGGTCGTGGGCCGCGGTTCGGATCGTTCCTCCAGCTCGGGCAGGGGATCCGCGCTGGTCTGCTGGCGCAGATCGATCCATCGCCCGTATCGGGCGGCGAGTGCGCCGGCCGTCAACCCGTGGGCGACGACCGACAACAGGACGGTCCAGGCGACCGTGCTGGCGATGGGACCCGCCGGCACTCCGGCCTGGGCCAACGCGTCGACGGCAAGGATGCCGAACACGATCGATGCCAGCCCCCGGGGTCCGAACCAGCCGATGAAGGCGACGGTCGGAAGGGCCAGCCGGCTGCCGACCAGCGCGATCGCGACCGGGATCACCCGGATCACGGTCAGGCTGAGGATGGCGTACACGATCGGTCGAAGGTCTCCCATGTCATGGATGAGCGTGCCGACGAATGTCGCGCCGAAGATCGTCCAGACCCCGATCGACAGCAGGATCCCGGCGCCCTCGCTGAAGAGTTCGGCTCTCTCCTCGGTGTGTCGCGTCGTCGAGCCGAAGGCCAGGCCCGGCGAGGAAGGCGGCCACGAAGCCGTTCCCACCGAGGGCGACCGAGGCGAAGTAGCCACCGATGGCAAGGGCCAGGACCGCGATCTGTCGCGAGAGCTCGGACGTCAGGTTGCGCTTGTCGGCCTGCGTCAGCAGGAAGCCACCGACCCCGCCGACCGTGAGCCCGACGACGACGGCGATGGCGATCTCGACGATCGCGTCCTCGAGATGACCGCCTTCCGCTCCACCCGCAGCGGTCGCCAGCGCGATGAACAGGAGCACGAACGGCGTCGCGATGCCGTCGTTGAGGCCGCTCTCGACGTTCAGGATGCGCCGGATCCGGGTCGGCACGGCCGGGTTGGTGATGACAGGGAGTCCGAGCGCGGCGTCGGTCGGGGCCAGGATCGCCCCGACAAGCAATGCCATCGACAGCGGGAGCTCCGGGAAGACCAGCGTCGCAGCCAGGCCGCCGGCGACGATGGTCAGGAGCAGCCCGATCACGAGCAGGCGACCGATCAGGCTCGTGTCCCGCCTGAGGCCGGCAACGTGGACCGTGGAGGCATCGGTGAACAGGACGAGAGCGAGCGTGACCTCGGCCAGGTGTCGGACCGACGTGGACTCGAGGCCGACCGGCAAGACGTCCAGGACCGCCGGTCCGATGACGAACCCGACCACGACGAACGCGAGTGCGGGTCCGATCGACAGGTCGTCCAGGCGATTGGCGATGAGCGCGTAGCCGGCCAGGAGGAGCGCGAAGACCGCGATCCCGGTTTCCAAGTGCTGCCTCCGGACTCCATCGAGTGCTGCCGTGTCTGGTCCGGCCGCCCAGTCTGACCGCGATGCCACGGCCGCGCTGAGCGGCTCCGCCATGCAGATCCGTGATCGCCGGCGCGCGCGCATACTCAGGGCATCGATGGGAGGCATGGGAGCCTGCGGGCTCTCACCAGTGCGGCGTCACCACACGGTCGCCACGACCGTCGCGCAGGGCCAATGGCGAGTCCGACCCACCGTCGCCGGGCACGCACGTGCCCATGGAGGTCCCATGCCGCTGATGGCAGTCGCATTCCCGATCCTGCCAGGAAAGACCGCCGAGTGGCGAGCCTGGATGGACGAGCTGACTGGTGCCCGCAGCGAGGAGTTCGCCGAATCGCGCCGACGCGCGGGTGTCCATGAGCGCACGTTCCTGCAGTCGACCCCGATGGGCGACCTCGTGATCGTGACCCTCGAGGGTGACGATCCGGCGTCCGCGTTCGGCCAGATGATGAGCGCCAAGGACGAGTTCACGACCTGGTTCATCGAGCGCGCCTCGGCCATCCATGGCTTCGACGTCTCGGCACTGCCGGCCGGTTCGCCGTCCGAGCTGGTCGCGGACTCGGAAAGCGCGCCCGTCCTGACCAGCTAGGGTCGATCGGCGTTCCATAGACACGCGATCGGAGGGGTCCTCGCACCGGCGAGCGGCCCCTCTGGTCGATCTGGCGTGTCTGCCCGGGGTGACTCGGTCCGGGATCGTTGGTATAGTCGCGGCCGAAACCCGGGGCGGCTAGCTCAGCTGGTTAGAGCACTTGCTTGACATGCAAGAGGTCACTGGTTCGAGTCCAGTGTCGCCCACCACATCTCCCGGCCACGGGCCGGCCCAAAGAGCGTCGAGCGGGACGCGCCGCGCGGAGCGGATCCCCAGAGAGCCGGGCCTCGGCTGAAAGCCCGACGATCGTCTCCGCATCGGTACCACCCGTGAGTGGCCGGCGAACCGGCCCGGGAGTCGCCCGTTAGCGCGACCACGAGTGCGCCGCCGATCGGTGGCGAAGGCGGGTGGGACCGCGAGAGGAAGCCTCTCGTCCTGTCGATGGACGAGGGGTTTCGTGATTCTCGGGAGGACGTCGAGGCGATGGACAAGAACCAAGACAGCGGCGCGGCTGCGATCGACGAGGCGGTCGAGGCAGAGATCGGCCTCGAGGCGCCCGAACGCGGCTCGGCCGCCGAGCTGATGGACCACGGCGCCGGCGGCGAGCTCGGCCCGATGCGCCACTCGGCAGCGCACGTTCTCGCCGAGGCGGTCATGGACCTGTTCCCCGGCACCAAGCTCGGTATCGGACCCGTCATCACCGACGGGTTCTACTACGACCTGCTGCTACCCCGCCCGCTCACGCCCGACGATCTGCCCCGGATCGAGGAGCGGATGCGCGAGAGCATCGCGGCCGACTACCCGTTCGAGCTCAGCGAGATGACGCCGGCCGAGGCTCGCGCCTTCATGGTCGAGCGCGACCAGCCGTTCAAGGTCGAGATCATCGACGACCTGGCAGCCGCCGCCGAGCGCGACGGCACGCCGATGCCGCCGACGACCTTCTACCGCCAGGGGCCGTTCATCGATCTGTGCCGTGGGCCGCACGTGGCGAGCACCGGCAAGATCGGCCCGTTCAAGCTGCTTGGCACAGCCGGGGCGTATTGGCGCGGCGACGAGAAGCGGCCGATGCTGCAGCGCGTCTACGGCACGGCCTGGGCGACCCAGGAGGACCTCGACGCCTACCTGTGGCGGCGCGAGGAGGCGAAGAAGCGCGACCATCGACGGCTCGGCGTGCAGCTCGACCTGTTCAGCTTCCACGACGTCTCGCCGGGTTCGGCCTTCTGGCACCCGAAGGGCCAGCTCGATCTGGCGCACGCTCGAAGGCGCGATGCGCGAGCTGCAGGCCCGGCGCGGCTACCAGGAGATCAGCACCCCGATCCTCGTGTCCGAGCGGCTGTGGCGACAGTCGGGCCACTGGGACCTGTACAAGGAGAACATGTTCCTGGTCGAGTCCGAGAACCAGCTGTTCAGCCTCAAGCCGATGAACTGCCCGGAATCGACGTTCATCTACCGGAGCCATCTGCGCTCGTATCGCGATCTCCCGTTGCGCTTCAACGAGTACGGCCGGCTCCACCGCAACGAGCGGTCGGGGACGCTCAGCGGGCTCACCCGGGTTCGGCAGTTCATCCAGGACGACGCGCATCTGTACGTTCGTCCGGATCAGCTGATGGACGAGATCCAGGCGCTGCTCGGCGAGGTCCGCGAGGCGTACTCGTGGGTCGGCCTCGAGCCGCGTTTCGCCTTCGCGACCAAGCCCGACAAGGCGCTCGGCGACCCGGCGCTCTGGGAACGTGCCGAGCAGCTCATCCGCGAGGCATTCGCGGCCGCCGACATCAGCTACGACCTGAAGCCGAAGGACGGCACGTTCTATGCGCCCAAGATCGACATCTACATCGACGACGCGCTGGGTCGCGAATGGCAGATGGCGACCATCCAGGTCGACCTCGTGATGCTGCCCGAGCGGTTCGACCTGACCTACATCGACGAGAACGGCCAGCCGCAGCGCCCGATCGCCATCCACCGCGCCATCTATGGGTCGCTCGAGCGGTTCATCGGCATCCTGGTCGAGCACTTCGCTGGTGCGTTCCCGTTGTGGCTCGCCCCGGTCCAGGCGGTCGTCATCCCGATCGCCGACCGACACATCGACGCCGCCCAGGAGTTCGCCGGGGTCCTGCGCGCGCGTGGTCTCCGGGTCGAGGTCGACACCTCCGACAACCGGATGCAGAACAAGATCCGGATCGCGCAGGAGCAGAAGGTGCCGTACATGCTCGTCCTGGGTGATCGCGAGGTCGAGGCGCGGACGGTCGCCCCGCGAGCCCGGAACGCAGCCCGCGGGGAGCAGCAGGAGGCGGTCGCCTGGGACGACCTGGCCGATCGCCTGGCCGAGGAATCCCGGGCACGGACGGTCTAAGTCGCGCCCGGCCGAGACTCGGGGTCTCGTTCTGAGGCGTCAAGGGCGCCGACCGAGCTCAAGCGCCCGTTTCCGAGACCAGGAGTCATCCAATCCTCCGGAGGCGGCCGATCCGCGAAGTGCCGCGGCCGAAAACGAGACTGGGAGTCTCGGGCGCCAGAGGGCCGCCACCCGCGCCGTCGGCGAGGGCACCGATTGTCGCCCCGGAACGGCCTGTGCTATCCTCCCGCTTCGGCCGGAGCCGGGTCGCCGTCTGTCCGCGCCGGTCGAATGGAACCGTTCACACGAAGGGGATAGACCATCAGTCGAGACCTGCGCGTCAACCAGATGATCCGCATCCCACAGGTTCGGGTCGTCGATGAAGAAGGTGCCCAGCTTGGGGTCATGCCCACGCCCCGGGCGCTCGAGATGGCGCAGGAACGAGGCCTCGACCTCGTCGAGGTCGCTCCGATGGCCGCCCCGCCGGTCGTCAAGTTCCTGGACTTCGGCCAGTACAAGTACGACCTCACCAAGCGGGAGAAGGAAGCCAAGCGCAAGCAGCGTTCGGTGACCTTCAAGGAAGTCCGCCTCTCCCCGAAGATCGGGGTGGGGGACTTCGACACCAAGGTCCATCGCGCCATCGAGTTCCTCGAGGAGGGCGACCGGATCAAGGTGACGGTTCGCTTCCGCGGCAGGGAGCTGACCCACCCGGAGCTCGGCCGGAACCTCCTGGCGAGGTTCGTGGAACGGGTCAAGGACCATGGGGTCGCGGAGCGGACGCCGCTCCTCGAAGGCAAATCGATGCACATCACGATGGCATCGCTCCACAAACCGAAGACGCACGACGCGACGAGCCCGCGGCCTGCCGAGGCCACGGACGGACAAGCCGCCCCGCCGACACCGGCAGCGACGGCTCCGGCCGAGACCCCGGCTCAGGCTGAGGCACCGGCTCCGGTCGAGACCGTGGCTCCGGCGAAGGCCGAAGCTCCGGCGAAGGCCGAAGCCCCGGCTCCTGCCCCGGCGGCGCCCGTCGAACCGAAGAAGATCACGCAGAGCACGCCGGCCCCGGAGCCGGTGACGTCAGGAGAGTGAGGCCACCGTGCCCAAGATGAAGAGCCACAAGGCGGCCCAGAAGCGCCTCGGTGTGACCGGGAGCGGCAAGTTCAAGCGCGTCAACGCCTGGAGTGGCCACCATCTCGAGATCAAGTCTTCCCGCCGGACCCGACGCTACGCCGGGGTCTCGCTGATCGGGAAGGAACACACGAAGCAGGTCCGTCGCCTGCTGCCGTACCTCTAGGAGCAGGTCGACCACATGGCACGAGTCAAGCGGGGCGTCACGTCCCACCGGCGTCACAAGCGCCTCATGCAGGACGCCGAGGGCCGCAAGGGCACCAAGTCGCGCCTGGTCAAGCCGGCACGCGAGGCGCTCCTCCATGCCATGGCCTACGCGACCCGCGACCGCAAGCAGCGCAAGCGCCAGTTCCGCCAGCTGTGGATCGTCCGCATCAACGCGGCCGCGCGGCAGAACGGCCTGACCTACGGCCAGTTCATCGCCGGCCTGAAGAAGGCCGACGTCGAGATCGACCGCAAGATCCTGGCCGACCTCGCCGTTCGCGACGCCGCGACCTTCGGCAAGATCGCCGAGCTCGCCAAGAGCGAATCCTCGGGCTGATGGCTCGCGGAGCGTCGCCTCAGCCCTCCGAGGGTTGATCGCCGACGCGTCTGCCGTCGCCGCTGTCGACCGTTCGTGACGCCGAGGAAGACGTGGACCTCGCCGACCTGACGCGCGACCTCGAAGCCCTTCGTGACGACGCCCTGGGGTCGATCGCCGCGTCCTCGGACGTCCCCGCGCTCGAGGCGCTCGAGGTCGACATCCTCGGCAAGAAGGGCCGTCTGACGACGGTCCTGCGCGGGATCGGGGCATTGCCGCCCGACGACCGGCCACGGGTCGGGGCCGTGGCGAACACGGTCCGCGGCTCGATCGAGACGGCGCTCGCCGAACGCGGCACGACCCTCCGTGGCGCGGCCTTGACCGGGCGCCTGGCCGCGGAGACGCTCGACGTCACGACCCCCGGCCGGCCGATCCGGCGCGGCAGCCTCCACCCGAGCATCGAGGCGATGGGCCAGATCGCCGACATCTTCGGCCAGTTCGGGTTCGTCACCTACGAGAGCCCCGAGATCGAGGACGACCTGACCAACTTCCAGATGCTCAACATCCCGCCGGATCACCCCGCGCGAGACCTGTGGGACACGCTGTACCTCGATGTCGAGGGCCGGCTCCTGCGGACGCATACGTCGCCCGGGCAGATCCACGTGATGCGCTCGACGCCGCCGCCGATCCGGGCGCTCCTGCCGGGCCGCTGCTTCCGCTACGAGGCGATCGACGCGTCGCATGCGACCGAGTTCTTCCAGGTCGAGGGCCTGATGGTCGACGAGGGCACGACCATGGCCGATCTCAAGGGCCTGCTCGACCAGTTCGCCCGGGCGATGTACGGCGCCGACAAGAAGACACGTTTCCGACCCGGCTACTACCCGTTCACCGAACCGTCGGTCGCCTTCGACATCGAATGCCTGGTGTGCGGCGGCTCGGGCTGTCCGGCCTGCGGACGGACGGGCTGGATGACGATCCTCGGGGCCGGCATGGTCCACCCGGTCGTGCTCCAGTACGGCGGCCTCGACCCCGAGCGCTACCAGGGCTTCGCCTTCGGGATGGGACCGGAGCGGATCAAGATGCTCAAGCACGGCATCACCGACATCCGTCTCTTCCTCGAGGACGACCTGCGCTTCCTGGACCAGTTCCGATGAGAGTGCCGCTCAGCTGGCTCCGCGATTACGTCGACGTCGAGCTGACCGCCGAGGCCCTGGCCGCCCGGCTGACCATGCTGGGCATGGAGGTCAAGTCGATCGTGGCGTGGGGCGAGGACTGGCGCAACGTCGTCGTCGGGGAGCTGCTGTCGGTCGAGCGCCACCCGCGTGCCGACCGGCTGTCACTGACCCGCGTCACGGTCGATGGGGGCGAGCCGCTCGAGATCGTCTGCGGCGCGACCAATATCGCGGCCGGCCAGCGCGTGCCGGTCGCCCTGCCCGGCGCGGTCCTGCCTGGCGACCGGCGGATCGAGCGTACCGAGAAGATGGGCGTCGTCAGCAACGGGATGCTCTGCTCGGGCGACGAGCTCGGCCTGACCGCCGACGCCGACGGCATCCTGATCCTGCCTGCCGACACGCCGCTCGGACGTCCGCTGGCAGAGCTGTTCGGTGACACGATCCTCGACGTCGATGTCAAGCCGAACCGGGGCGACGCGCTGTCGATGGTCGGGCTCGCCCGCGAGGTAGCCGCGCTGACCGGCGCGACCCTCCGCCTGCCGCCGAGCGATGTGACGGAGTCGGGCCGGCCGGCAGCGGAGCGCCTCCACGTCGAGGTGCTCGACCCCGGCCTGTGCCCGCGGTTCGTCGGGCGCTGGGTCAGCGGCGTCCACATCGGCCCATCGCCCGACAGGATCCAGATGCGCCTGCTGGCGGCCGGTCAGCGCCCGGTCAGCAACGTCGTGGACGCCTCCAACTACGTCATGCTCGAGCTCGGCAAGCCGACCCACACCTTCGACGCCGCCGCCGTCCACGACGGCCGGATCATCGTCCGCCGCGCGACCGCCGGCGAGCGGATCGAGACGCTCGACCATGTCGACCGCGAGCTCGACCCGGAGACGCTCGTCATCGCCGACCCGCACGGTCCGATCGGCATCGCCGGCGTCATGGGCGGAGCGAGCTCCGAGGTCGACGAGGCCACCACCGAGGTCGTCGTGGAGTCCGCGATCTTCGATCCGGTCAGCATCCGGCGCACGGCCTTTCGCTATGCGCTTCGGTCCGAGGCGAGCCTGCGTTTCGAGAAGGGCCAGGAGTCGCGCCTGGCACGCATCGGCGCGGACCGGACGGCGCGCCTGATCGCCGAGTGGGCCGGCGGCGCTGTGGCTCCGGGCGCGGTGGACACCGACCCGGTCGAGCCCAGCCCTCACCACGTCACCTTCCGACCGGCACGCGTCAACCGCCTGCTCGGGACCACGATCGACGCCGATGAGCAGCGCGCGCTGCTGACCCGGGTCGGGATCGAGACGAGGCCGGCCTCGACCGCCTCACGGGTCCGGGTCGCCGCCGGGACGCAGCCGCTCGAGGTCGACGCCGGCTGGTGACGAGGCGGTCATCGACGCGACCGTCCCCACCTGGCGCCGCGACCTCGCCGTCGAGGCGGACATCGCCGAGGAGATCATCCGGGTCCACGGCTACGACCTCGTCCCGAGCGTCACCCCCCATACCCCGATGCCGCCCTGGCGCCCCGATCCGCTGGCCCTCCGGACGGAGATCCGCGAGACCATGGTCGGGGCCGGGTTGTCCGAAGTCGTGACCTCCGCCCTGGTCTCGCCCCAGATGGTCGAGCGCTTCGGGTGGCACGACGACGGCCCCCTCGACGACGAGCCCGACCAACGACCGGCCGGGCGGGCGATCGTGGTGACCAACCCGCTGTCGAGCCAACACTCGGTCATGCGCCAGAGCCTGACCGGCAGTCTGCTCGAGGTCGTGTCGACGAACCTGCGCCACGGTCGCGACGACGTCGCGATCTTCGAGGTCGGCAAGGGCTACGGGGCGCCGACCGATCGGCCCAGCCACGAGTGGTGGCGCCTCGGCATCGCGCTGACCGGCGCGGCCCAGACCGCATCGCCCGATCGGCCCGCAAGGCCGTACGACCTCGCCGACGCGAAGGGCGTCATCGCGCTCCTGTGCCGCCGTCTGCGGTTCGGAAACCCTGCGTTCACCCCGCTCACCGACGATCCGAACCTTCACCCTGGCCGAGCGGCCCTCGTGCGCGCCGGAGGCGATCTGGTCGGTCGTGTCGGCGAGCTGCACCCGGCCGTGGTCGAGTCGCTCGACCTGCGCGCCGAGCGCATCTACGTCGCCGAGCTGGCGGTCGCGGGCCTGGCCGGCGGCCAGCCGGCCGAGTTCCGGGTCGCGGCCCCGTCACGCTTCCCGTCGGTCGACCGTGATCTGGCGGTCGTCGTGCCCGTCGAGACGCCGGCCGGCAACGTCGAGGCCACGATCCGACACCATGGCGGGGCCTTGTTGCGCGACGTGACCCTGTTCGACATCTATCGCGGGCGGCCGCTCGCCGACGGCGACAAGAGCCTGGCCTACCGGCTGACGCTGCGCGACGACGACAAGACCCTGACCGACGCAGAGCTCGACGCCACCATCGCGACCGTCGTGACCGGTCTGGCGGCCGACCTTGGCGCGCGGATCCGCAGCTGACCCGCCCGGACCGCACCGCACCGACCCGACCGTTGGCGGGGGCCTGCGAAATCCCTTGCGAGTCGCGGATGGCCGCTGCTACCCTTGCGCGGCTTCGGCGCCCGTCGGAGCACGATGACGGAGGCATGACCGAGTGGATCTGAGCGGGGTGGGGACCGTCGACCTGTTGATCGTCCTCTACTTCATGGGTTTCTTCGTGCTCGGCTTCGCCCAGGGCACGATCCGCCGCCTGATCGGCATCGGCTCGATCCTGTTCTCCTGGTTCCTCGCCGCCAACGTCGCCGCGCCGCTCGGGACGTTCCTCGGCGAGAACTGGACGCAGTTCCCGCCCGAGTACAGCTACATGGTCGGGTTCCTGACCGTTTTCATCGCCGCCTGCATCGCCTTCGCTCTCATCGCCCAGGGGTTCTACAAGCCGCAGCCGCTGTTCAAGAACGCGCGCTTCGCCGATGAGATCCTGGGCGGCATCCTCGGCCTCGTCGAGGCGGCCATCATCTACGGCGCGTTCCTGATCATCCTCGACTCGTTCTTCCGGATCCCGGGCATCCCCCAGAATCCGAACGAGCTGCCGTTCCTGCGCGAGATCTGGGGCGCCATGGACAGCGCCAAGATCACCGACGTCTTCCGGGACACGCTGATCCCCGCCTTCTTCGCGCTGACCGGCCTGTTCGTCCCGGACAGCATCCAGTCGAAGTACGCGAGCCTCTGAGCGTCGTCGATCGCGGGCTCCTGGCCGGTCCGACCCTCGAGGCTGCCCGCGGCCTGATCGGGACGCGCCTGGTGCGGGACGACGCGACCGGCCGCCGCGTCGGGCGGATCGTCGAGGTGGAGGCATACCTCGGTCCTGACGACCGGGCGTCCCACGCGAGGTTCGGCGAGACCGCCCGGAACCGGATCATGTTCGGGCCGGCCGGCCATGCCTACGTGTACCTTGTCTACGGGATGTACGACTGTCTGAACGTGGTGACCGAACACTCCGGCACGCCCGCCGCCGTGCTCGTCCGCGCGGTGGAGCCGCTCGAAGGGATCGACGCCATGCGGGTCGATCGCGTGGTCCGCGCGACCACGCGGCGACGGTCGTCGCCCGAGCGCGCAGCGAGTGAGGCCGATCGCGTGGCA
This sequence comes from uncultured Chloroflexia bacterium, assembly GCA_963813225.1. Lineage (GTDB taxonomy): Bacteria > Chloroflexota > Limnocylindria > Limnocylindrales > CSP1-4 > SPCO01. The sequence goes on from CAWEYB010000001.1 coordinate 1,968,522, forward strand.
TCGCTGCCCGTCGCACGGCTGGCGAGCGGGCCGGGGCTCGTCGCGGCGGCGTACGGTCTCGACACCGGCTGGACCGGCGTTGACCTGTGTGCCCCGTCGTCGCCGCTTCGGCTCGAGAGCGCGGTGGCGGGCGAGCCGGAGCCGGACATCGTGGCAACGGCACGGATCGGCGTCGCCTACGCGGGCGAGCCCTGGAGCACCCGGCCGTGGCGCTTCGTGGAGCGCGGGAGCCGCGCCGTGTCCGGCTCCGCCACGCCGGCCCGCTGACGGGCAGCCACACGTTGGACGAGCGTTCACTCGCGCTGCTCGAGTTCCCGGCCATCCGGGCCCGGCTGGCCGACGCGACCGGCTTCCCGCCGTCGCGACGCCTCGCCGAGACACTCGAGCCGTCGAGCGACCCGGTCATCGTCGCGCGCGGGCTCGACGAGACCGATCAGGCGCGCGCGTTCATCGAGGAGCGACCGGGCGCCGGCATCGGCGGGGCGGCCGACATCGGGCCCGCGGTCGAACGGGCGGCCCGAGGAGGTCGCCTCGAACCCGTCCAGTTCCTCGAGATCGGCCAGACGCTCGATGCGACCGCGCGGCTGGGAACCCTGCTCGCCGATGACCGCCGGCCGCTCCTGCGCGAGCTCGGCCACGACCTTCACGCCTTGCCGGCCCTGCGGTCCACGCTCTCTCGCAGCTTCGACCCCGTGGGCGAGCTGCTGGACACTGCCTCGCCTCGCCTCGGAGGCCTGCGCTCGGCCGTCCGGGTCGCCTACGAGCGGCTCCGCCGGCGGCTCGACTCCCTCGTCGGCTCGGAGCTCGGGAATGCGCTCCAGGAGCCGATCATCACGTTGCGCAACGGTCGCTATGTGGTCCCGGTCAAGGCCGAGGCCCGGTCGCGGGTCAAGGGCATCGTCCACGACGCGTCGGGGAGCGGCCAAACGCTGTTCATCGAGCCGCTGGTGGTGGTCGAGCTCGGGAACGCCTGGCGCGAGGCGCAGATCGCGGAGGCCGAGGAGGTCGCCCGCATCCTCGACGAGCTGTCTGCCTTCGTCGCCGCCAACACCGAGGCCCTGCGCGAGACCCTCGGCGCGCTGGCGCGCTTCGACCTGTGGGCCGCGAAGGCGTCGCTCGGCGGCCGAGATGCGTGCCAGCCGCCCCGAGACCAGCGACCGGCCCGAGGCGATCCTGTTGTCGGCCCGCCACCCTGGGCTGAGCGGACGCGTCGTGCCCATCGACATCCGGCTGGGCGACGGCTACACGGCGCTCGTCGTGACCGGCCCGAACACCGGCGGCAAGACCGTCACGCTGCGTACGCTCGGGCTGCTCAGCCTCATGCACCAGGCAGGGCTGCACATCCCGGCCGAGCCAGGCAGCCGGCTGCCCGTCTGGCGCGACGTCTTCGCGGACATCGGTGACGAGCAGTCGATCGCACAGTCGCTGTCGACCTTCTCGGGGCACCTGCGCTCGATCATCCGGATCGTCGAGTCGGCCGGGCCGGGCACGCTCGTCCTGCTCGACGAGCTCGGCGCCGGGACGGACCCGACCGAGGGCTCGGCGCTGGCCCAGGCGCTGCTCGACCACTTCATCCGGGCCGGCGCCCTGGTGGCGGCCACGACCCATTACGCCGAGCTCAAGGCGTACGCCCACACGACGAGCGGCGCGCGCAACGCCGCGGTCGAGTTCGACCTCGAGACGCTGACGCCGACCTACCGGCTGACGATCGGCCTGCCCGGTGGAAGCCAGGCGTTCGCCATCGCCGAGCGACTCGGGCTGCCCGAGGACATCGTCGACGATGCCCGCTCGCGACTGACCGAATCGCAACGGTCGTTCGAGGCCACCCTCGCGTCGATCAAGGCGACCGAGGGCGAGACGAATGCCGCGCTCGACCGCGCGCGCGACGCGGACCTGCGCGCGGCCGAGGCGTTGCGGCTGGCCCAGGAGGAGCGACGTCGGGCTCGGCGCGAACGCGACGAGGCTGTCAGCGCGGCCCGGACCGAGGCGGAACGGATCGTCGAGGGCCTGCGCGACGAGGTCCGCTCGACCCGCGCTGCGCTCGAGCGAGAGACCATCACGGCCCCCGCCATCGACGACGCGGTCGCTCGTGCGGAACAGGAGCTCGGGCGCCTGCCCGAGGGCGAGCCGGCCCCCGTCGAAGCGCCGGTCGAGGCCCGCACCTGGCGTCTCGGGGAACGAGCACGGAGCCGGTCCGGTGGCTGGGAGGGGCGTATCGCGGCGCTGGAGCGTGGTGGCCGGCGGGCCACCCTCGAGGCAGGCGGCATGCGCGTCACGGTCGACGCCGACGACCTCGTCCCGGCGGCCAGCGATGGGTCCGGCGCCGGGCCCCGCGACGGGTCTGGCTCGGCGGGCGGAGCCGGCGCTGCAGCGACCAACGCCGGAGAGCTTCGTCTCGATCGAGCGCGGTCGGTCGCGTCATCGCTCGACCTTCGCGGCGCGCGCGTCGACGAGGCGCTCGAGGCTCTCAGCCGCTATCTGGACGACGCCGGGCTGGCCGGGCTCGACAAGGCGCTGATCATCCACGGGATGGGCACCGGAGCCCTCCGTGACGCCGTGCGGTCGGCCGCTGCGGACCACCCGCTGGTCAAGTCGGTCCGTGCCGGTCAGCGCGGTGAAGGCGGCGACGGGGCGACGATCGTCGAGTTCTAGTGCTTGAAGGTCGGCCGCGGCGTCCGGGTCGGGAACGGGTGCGGCTTCGGCGAGAAGGTCGGCCCGGTCGGCGGCGGGGTCGGCAACGGGACGCAGCCTGGGCCGGGCGGGAGCCCCGGATCCGGCGTCGGGGCGAACGGGTCGCAGATGACCGGCGCGGCGATGGGACAGAGCGCCTTCGGCGCGAATGGCGCTCCCCATGTCCGACCGAACGGGGCGAATTGGTTGTTGTAGAAGTACGACGTGCGCGTGCCCTTCGGTCCGCCACCGACGCCGGAGCCGCGAGCCGCCCGGGCGGCCCATGCGATATCGGCCCTCTGCCAGGCGGGGAAGTTGGCCTCGACGTCGGACATGTTGAAGAAGCCGCGGGTGACCTTCGGGCCGACGCACCCGTCCTGCCACAGCAGGCCGCTCGCGGCGTCGACGGTGACCGCCACGCGGAGGGCGTTCGTCTGGGTCGGGACGGTCCCCGGAACGAAGAACTCGGTGATGGTCTTCTTCGTGAACGGGCCCGGCTTGAGCCCGGTGAAGGCGTCGACCTTGGCCTTGACGATGTGGGCGGGTGGCTTGAACTGGGCGATCTTCTCGCCCTTGCTGACCTCGGTCAGGATCGCCGACCACAGCGGCGCCGAGGTGTCGAGCGAAAGCTTGCCGTCGTTGGGGCTGTTGTCGCTGTTGCCCATCCAGACTCCGACCGCGAGCGCGGGGGCGTTGGGGTCGGACGGTGGTGCGAGATAGCCGTACGCGGCGACGTCGCGGTTGTCACTGGTGGTGCCGGTCTTGTAGGCCGCCGGTCGTCGCGTCTTGCCGTCGTAGATCGCCCATTTGCCCCAGAACGGGTTGACGCTGACCTGCGTGTTCCCGGCCAGGATATCGGTCATGACATAGGCGGCCTCGGGGCTCGTCACGCGGATGGGCTTCGGCGTATCCGTCGGGGTCGGCCACAAGGTGCTGCCGTCGGGATTGAGGATCGTGCCGATCATCCGCTCGGGCATCCGCTGCCCGCCGTTGGCGATCGTGCCGTACGCCCCGAGCATGTCGATCGGATGGGTCTCGAGCGTGCCGATCCCTTCCGACAGGACCGGGACCACGCCGCTCGGATACGACAGGCCGAAGTCCTTGGTCCGGTCGAACACATGGTCCAGGCCGCTCATGATGGTCGCCTTGATGGCCGGGATGTTGAGCGAGAACTCGAGCGCCTCGCGAACACGGACCGGGCCGCGCTCGAGCTTGTCGGCCTGGGTCGGGATGAAGCCGCCACCGAAGTTCGTGGTGACGTCCATCAGCATCGTCGCGGCCGTCAGCGTCTTGTCGTCGATGCCGATCGAGGTAGTCGATCGGCTTGACCGACGACCCCGGCTGCCGCCAGCCGTCGGACAGGACGTCGAACTGGGGCTGGAACTTCTTGTTGCCCTTGGACGTGTAGCTCGCCGAGCCGACGTAGGCCAACACCTCGCCGGTGCGGTAGTCCATCACCGCGCTCGCGGCATTGTTGATGTTGTGACCGCGCAGTCCGAGGATCCACGATCGCGCCTTGGCAGGGATCTTGCGGCTGGCGAGGATCGCCGACGGGTCCTTCGAATTCGGGCCGCGGGCGGCGACATAGACCCACTTCTCGACGGTCTTCTGCATGTCGTAGTCGAGCGTGGTGATGACCCGGTAGCCGCCGGTGTCGACCTTCGGGCAGTCGGTCGGGGTGTCGGGGCAGAGCATCTGCCCGAGCTCGCTACGGACCTGCCACACGAACTGCGGCGCCTTCCAGGCGGCCGAGACCTGGGGGACCAGCACGACCGGTTCCTGCTTGGCCGCTTCGTACTCGGCCACGGTGTGCTTGTTGCCGGTCAGCGGACTGCGCGTCTCCATCAGGTCGAGGACCTTGTTGCGCCGCTGGACGATCTCGGAGTCCTGCGGGACGACGAGCTTGAAGTTGGTGCACTCCTGGCCGTCGGCGATGTTCTTGTCGAGGCAGACCTCGTTGGCGTTGCGCACCAGGTCATAGGCCGTCGGTGACTGCGGGATGGCGGCCAGGATGGCGTCCTGCGCGAGGGTGAGCTGGTCGAGGGACTTGCCGAAGTAGCCCTTGGCGGCCGCCTTCACGCCGTAGCTCTGGTTGCCGTAGAAGTTCTGGTTGAGGTAGGCGGTGATGATCTGCTGCTTGCCTTCCTCGCCCGGATAGGCCTGGGTCAGCCGGATCGACTGGATGATCTCGCGCGCCTTGCGCTCATAGGTCGAGCCCGCGAACGCCTCCGGCGGGAGCAGCCGCGCGCGGACGAGCTGCTGGGTGATGGTGGACGCACCGCGGGGCCGGCCGGACAGGGTGTCGAGGCCCGCCGAGACGATGCCTGCCGGGTCGAACCCGGGGTTGATCCAGAAATCCTTGTCCTCGATGGCCGTCGTGGCGTCGACGATCTCGCCCGGCAGCTGGTCGAAGGTGACCAGCTCGCGCTTGAGGTCGCCGAGGCGGGCAAGCTCGATCTTGCCGGTCCGGTCGTAGATGATCGTCTGCTGCTCGAACGGGATGTTCGTGAGCGCGGCGACAGGGTCGGGGAGACCCGCGGAGTACTGGTTGTACGCGGCTGCCACGAGGAGTGCTCCGCTGGCCGTCACCAGGCCAACGGTGAGGAGCATCACCACCAGGACGACGGCGGCGATCCGTCCGAGCATGTTTCCCGAGCGAGCTTGCGGTCGACGTCCGAGCGCCCGACGGTGGCGCTGACGACGCGCGAGACTGGTCTGCATGAGTGGCCGCACGATAGCATAGGGGGCGTGATCGAACGGTCGAGCGAACGGACGCTAGCCTCCCATCGGGTCGAGACGACTCGACGCGCGAGCCTGTGACGAGGGCGACCGAGACGGCCACCGACCTCGGCGGGCTGCTGGCCGAGCTCGAGTGGCGGGGCATCCTCCAGGAGACGACGCCCGGACTCGCGGCGAGGCTCGCCACGGGCCGGTCGATCGCCGGTTACATCGGCTTCGACCCGACCGCCGATTCGCTCCATGTCGGCCACCTGGTGCCGATCTTCGGCCTGATCCGGCTGCAGCGGTTCGGCGGCAGGCCGGTGGCCCTCGTCGGCGGCGGCACAGGGATGATCGGTGACCCGTCGGGGCGCTCGAGCGAGCGGAACCTGCTCGACCGCGACACGCTGGCGGCCAACGTCGCCGCGATCCGCGACCAGCTCGGGCGCTTCCTCGACTTCGCGCCGGGCACGAACGGGGCGATCCTGGTCAACAACCTCGACTGGCTCGGACAGCTGTCGCTGGTCGACTTCCTGCGCGACACCGGCAAGCACTTCACGATCCCGTACATGCTCGACAAGGACTCGGTCCAGGTCAGGCTGTCGCGCGGCCTGTCGTTCACCGAGTTCAGCTACATGCTGCTGCAGGCATACGACTTCGCCCACATGTACCGGACGATGGGTGTCGAGCTGCAGATGGGCGGCGCCGACCAGTGGGGCAACATCACCGCCGGTCTCGAGCTGATCCGGCGGACGACTGGTGCCGGGGCCGGCGCGGAGACGGGCGCCGAGACCGAGCCCGCACATGGCCTCGCGTACCGGCTGCTCCTGTCGCCGTCCGGCTCGAAGTTCGGGAAGAGCGAGGGCGGCGAGTCGGTCTGGCTCGACCCGGCGCGCACCAGCCCATTCGACTTCTACCAGTACTGGCGCAACCTCGACGATCGCGACGTCGGCACGTACCTGCGCTGGTTCACCGAGTTCCCGCGCGAGCAGATCGAGGCGCTCGAGGCCGAGACCGCGGCCCATCCCGAGGCGCGCGCCGCCCAGCTCGCGCTGGCGTACGACATCACCGCCCGGACCCACGGGACCGCGGCGGCCGAGCGTGCGGTGGCCGATTCGGCGGTGGCGTTCGCGTCCGGGCCAGTCGACGATCCGGCGGTCCTCGCGTCGCTGTACGCGTCCGCCGGCGGGTTCGAGTTCGATCGCGCTTGGCTGGCGCTCCGGGATCGCGGTCCTGCTGGCAGAGGCCGGGCTGTTCACCTCGCGGGGTGAGGCGCGCCGGATGATCGCGGGTGGCGGGGTGACGGTCAACGGCGAACGGGTCAACGACCCGGACGCCCGTCCCGCGCCGATCGCCGGGGAGTGGTTCGATGTCCGGATCGGCAAGCGTCGCCGCGAGATCGGACGCGCCCGAGGGTAGGCGGGTTGGCGCGGTCCCCGGCCGGACCGCGCACGACGTCAGCGTCGATGACGAGCGCGGAGCGCCTCGATGACAGTGCCCGGTTCGAGATCACGCTCGGCGAGCAGCACGAGGGTGTGATACAGAAGGTCGGCCGTCTCGCCCGCGAGGGCCGTGCGGGTCGCGTCACGGACGAACCCGGTCGCCTCGGCCGCGGCATCGTCCTTGGCCGCGATCAGGACCTCGGTCGCCTCTTCGGTGACCTTTCGGCCGGCGGCGTCGACGCCACCGTCCAGCAGCGCGGTCGTATATGAGCCGTCGGGTCGCGTCGCTCTGCGCTCGGCGATCGTCGCCCACAGCGTCTCGAGCCAGGCGAACCCCTGTGTCGAGCGTCCGGCCGGCGCGTCATCGGGGTCGAAGCAGCTGCGCGTCCCGCGATGACAGGTCGGGCCGACCGGATCGGCGGTGACGAGCAGGGCGTCGCCATCGCAATCGACCGCCAGATCGACCAGCCGCAGGACGTTGCCGCTCGTCTCGCCCTTGCGCCACAGCCGCTCGCGCGACCGGGAGTGGAAGTGGACCTCGCCGGTCGACACGGTGGCCGCCAGCGCCTCGGCGTCCATCCAGGCGACCATCAGCACCCGACCATCGGCGGCGTCCTGGACGACCGCAGGCACCAGCCCATCCGGGCCGAACCGGACGTCCGGGATGGCCGGCCGTCACGCGACACGCTCGGGCACGAGCCGGACCGGGAGCCCGGCCGCCGCCATCGCGGCTTTCACGTCGGCGATCGAGTGGAGACGGCGATGGAAGATCGATGCCGCGAGCACGGCGTCGGCGCCGCCGTCACGGATCGCGGCGACAAGATCGGCCGGGCCGCCGGCGCCGCCTGACGCGATGACCGGGACACCGACGCGCGAGGTGATCGCACGGAGCAACGCGACGTCGAACCCGGCCCCGGTCCCGTCGCGATCGATCGACGTGACCAGCAGCTCGCCCGCGCCGACATCCACGGCCCGCTCCGCCCAGGCCACCGCGTCGAGCCCGGTCGCCTCCCGGCCGCCCTTGACCACGACCTCCCAGGCGCCCGGCACGGTCGCTCGCGCGTCGATGGCGACGACGACCGCCTGGCGACCGAACCGGCCGGCACAGCGCGCGATCAGCATCGGGTCGGCGACGGCCGCGGTGTTGAGCGAGACCTTGTCGGCGCCGGCGCGCAGCACGTCGCGCATCTCGTGGACGGTCCGCACGCCGCCGCCGACGGTGAGCGGGATGAACGCCCGGCGCGCGGTCCGCTCGACGATGTCGAGCAGCGTCGCGCGGCGTTCCGGGGCGGCGGTGATGTCAAGGAACACGAGCTCGTCGGCGCCCTCCGCGGCGTACCGTTCGGCGAGCTCGGGCGGGTCGCCTTCGTCGACGAGGTCGACGAAGTGGGTGCCCTTGACCACGCGCCCGTCGGCGACGTCGAGGCACGGGATCACCCGGCGGCGAAGCATCAGGCCGCTCGCACGAGATCGACGAAGTTGGCCAGCAGGCGGAGGCCGTCGTCGCCGCTGCGTTCCGGGTGGAACTGGACCCCGACCAATGCTCCGCGCGCGACCGCCGACGTGAACGGGCGGCCGTGCTCGGTGGTGGCGAGGACGAGGGATCCATCGGCGGGATCCACAGCGCCCGCGTACGAGTGGACGAAATAGAAGTCGGCATCGGGCGCGATCCCGTCGAACACGGGGTGGGGGCGCGTTCGCGCGACCTGGTTCCAGCCGATGTGCGGCAGGGTCGGGGCGGCCTCGAGGCGGACCGTGCGCCCGGCGATGACCCCGAGGGTGGTCGCGCCATCCTCGTCGCTCCCGTCGAACAGGAGCTGGAGCCCGAGACAGATCCCGAGGTACGGCCGGTCGGCGGCGATCCAGGCTCGCAGCGGGCCGGTCAGGTCGTGCCGTGCGAGCCGCGACATGGCTGGGGCCGCTGCGCCGACGCCCGGGACGATCACCGCGTCTGCGCCGCGCAGGCCCTCGCCGTCGCGCGCGACCTCGACCTCGGCGCCGACTGTCCGGAGCGCCTGGTCGATGCTGACAAGGTTGCCGGCACCGTAGTCGACGACCGCGATCCGCGGGCGGGTCGTCACCCGATCACTCCAGGACGCCCTTGGTCGAGGCGACGCCGTCGCGCCGGGGATCGATCTCGCAGGCGACGCGGAGCGCCCGCCCGAGCGCCTTGAACGCGGCCTCGGCCAGGTGATGGTCGTTGCGACCCGCGCCGGTCACGTGGAGCGTCGCTCCGGCCGTCCGAGCGAACGACTCGAGCGCGTGCTCGACCAGCTGGAGCGGGAGGCCACCCGCATGCAAGCCGTGGAACGGGAGATCGACGACGGCATACGGACGCCCGCCGATGTCGAGGACGACCGTGGCGAGCGACTCGTCCATCGGCACCGAGCTCGACCCGAACCGCGCGATCCCGGCCCGATCACCGAGGGCCTCTGCGAACGCGGCCCCGAGCACCAGCGCCGTGTCCTCGACCGTGTGGTGCTCGTCGACCTGGAGATCCCCGTCGGCGTGGATCGCCAGGTCGAACAGCCCGTGATGGGCAAGCGAGCCCAGGAGGTGGTCGTAGAAGCCGATCCCGGTGTCGATGGCGGTGTGGCCCGAGCCGTCGAGGCCGAGCGTGACCGTGATGTCGGTCTCGCCCGTGGTTCGGGCGACGGTGACCCGCCGACCCTCGCGCGGACCGATCTCGATGGATCCGAGTGGCGTCGTCATCGTGCGGTCTCCTTCGCGGCGGCGATCAGGCGATCGTTCTCATCGGGGTCGCGGACGGTCAGCCGCAGGTGGTCGGCCAGCGGGTGGCCCTCCCCGAACGTGCGGGGCACCAGACCGTGCGACAGGAGCGTCTCCGCGACCGACGCTGCGCGCTCGACGCTCCCGAAGTCGACCAGGACGAAGTTCGTCACCGACGGACCGACCGACCAGCCGATCGCGCGGAGGGCCTCGGTCAGGCGCCCGCGCTCGCGCGCGACGCGGTCGAGGTTGGCGTCGAGGATGTCCGGATCGAGGAGAGCCTCGGTGACGAGGGTGACCGACACGGTCGAGACCGAGCCGGGCGGTCGGAACGGATTGAGCCGCGCGATCACCTCCGGCCGCGCGATCGCGAACCCGACCCGCAGCCCGGCGAGGGCGTAGGCCTTGCTCGCGGTCCGGACGACGACGAGGTTCGGGTACGTGGCGCACAGGCCGACCAGCGAGGACCCGACGAACTCGGCATAGGCCTCGTCGAGGACCACGATCGGTGACTCGTGCCCGACAGCCGCGGCGTCGGCCGCCAGGCCGACCAGGAGGGCGTCGATGGTTCCGTCGGGCTCGGCGAGTGCGGTCGGATTGTTCGGGCTGCACAGCCAGACGACGGCCGCCTGGTGATCCTGGACCGCAGCCCGGACGGCGGCCGGATCGAGCGCCCAGCCGGCCGCCTCGCCCAGCCGCGGGACTGCGATGACGGTCGCTCGCCGCTGCTCGGTCAGGACGCGGTACATCGCATACGTCGGTGTCGGGACCACGGCCGCACCGCCGGCCGGGATGAAGACCTTGGCCACGATGTCGAGGATCTCGTCCGCCCCAGCACCGACCAGGATCTCGGCCGGGCTCACGCCATAGCGCGCGGCCGCCGCGTCGACGAGCCTCCGGTAGTCGGTCGGCGGGTACTCCGACAGCGGGACCTCGAACCGGCCGGCTGCCAGCAGCTGGCCGACGAGCGCCGGTGGGGTGGGGGAGGTGTTGAGGTCGAACCGGACGATGGTGGCCTGGTCGATGCCGTACCGCGCCGCGACCTCCTCGTCGGTCGCCTCCCAGCTGTATGTCGCCGGGGCGTTCGGCGTCGTGAAGGTGACGGGCGTCGGGCTCATCGGGTCGGGTCCTCGAAACGGATCTCGACGGCGTCGCGATGGGCGAGCAGCCCCTCGGTCTCGGCCAGCGCGGCGATGGTCGCACGGATCGAGGCCAGACCCTCGCGATCGATGCGCTGGACCTGGACGAACTTGCCGTACGCCTCCACGGACAGGCCGCTCGACGCGCGGGCGAGCCCGCCGGTCGGCAGGACGTGGTTGGCGCCGGTCGCGTAGTCACCCGCGGACTCGGGCGCCCACGGGCCGACGAACAGCGAGCCCGCGTTGCGCAGGCGGGCGACGGTCGGCTCGAGCGGCTCGACGTCGACCGACAGGTGCTCCGGGGCGTAGGCGTTCACGAACTCGATGGCGCGGTCGAGCGTCGGTGCAAGCACGATCCGGCCGTGGTCGCGTAGCGCGGCCGTCAGGACGTCGCGGCGTGCCGCGGCACCGAGCTGGCGGGTGACGGCCGCCTCGACGGCGTCGGCGAAAGCTGCGTCCGTGGTGACGAGGATGGCCGGGGAATCCGGCCCATGCTCGGCCTGGGTGATGAGATCGGCGGCCACACGGTGGGCGTCCGCCGGCGGGGCGGCAAGGACCATCCCCTCCGACGGGCCCGCCGGGAGGTCGATCCCGACCTCGCCCGAGACCTCGATCTTGGCCGCGGTGACCCACGCATTGCCGGGGCCGACGATCCGGTCCACCGGCGCCAGACCGGCCTCCGGAAGCCCGTACGCGAGAGCGCCGATGGCCTGTGCCCCGCCGGCGACGACGAAGCAGTCGACGTCGAGCAGGCCGGCGGCGGCGAGGAGGACCGGGTTCGTGCGACCGTCGCGGTCGGCCGGCGAGGCGACGACGACCCGCTCGACCCCCGCAACATGTGCTGGGACGACGGTCATCACCAACGACGACGGGTAGGGCGCGGAGCCGCCCGGGACGTAGGCGCCGACGCTGGCAAGCGGAGTCCAGCGCCGCTCGATCTCGATGCCTAGGGCGATGGTCGTGGTGACCGATGACGGGCGCTGGGTCTCGGCGAAGCGCCGGACGTGGTCGATGGCCTGGTCGAGGGCCTTGCGGATGCGTGGCTCGAGGCGGTCGACGGCGACGCGGAGGTCATCGGGATCGAGGACGAGCCGGCCGTCGAGGCGACCGCCGCCGACCTGCGCATTGGCGGCGCGGACCGCCGTGTCGCCGCGGGCACGAACGTCGGCCAGGGTCGCGCGGGCGGCGTCTCGCACGGCAGGATCCGGCACGGCGCCACGGCGGACGAGGGCGTGGTGGTCGCGGCGAGCGTCGGCGTCCCCGGCTGCTACGGCGCCGAGGTCGAGCCGACGGAGGCGGAACGTCGTGGTCTGGGCGTCGGGTTCGCCGAGGTCGTCGATGTCAGCTGGTCGCGTCGCGCTCACGGGACGATCTTCTCGATGGGCAGGACGAGGATCCCCGACGCACCTGCCGACTTGAGCCGGGGCAGCAGCCCCCACACGTCGTCGGCGCCCACGACCGAGTGGATCGCGATCATCCCGGCATGGGCCAACGGGATGATGGTCGGGGATTCGAGGGCGGGCAGGAGGCGCTCGAGCTCGGGCAGCGTGTCCGCCGGGGCGTTCATCATCACGTACTTGCGGCCCCGCGCGGCGATGACCGCGCTGAGCATCGTCTCGACCGCGGCGACCTCGGCACCTCGTTCGCGGTGTGCCGCGGGGTTGGCGATGAGGATCGCCTCCGACGCGAGGACGTCACCGACCTGGCGCAGGCCGTTCATCGCCAGCGTGGAGCCCGTCGACACGAGATCGACGATCCCCTCGGCGAGCCCGAGTCGGGGCGCGACCTCGACGGCGCCCGAGATCGGGATGATCTCGACAGGGATCGCCCGGTCCTCGAAGAACCGGCGTGCTGTATTCGGGTGCGCCGTCGCGACGCGGCAGCCGGCCAGGTCCTCGACGGTCTGGTAGCGGGTGTCGTTCGGGACCGCCGCCGCGAGACGGCATCGGCCGTACCCGAGCGAGCGGATGCGTGGCAGGTCGGCGCCTGTCTCACTGAGGAGGTCTTCGCCCGTGATCCCGAGATCGGCGACGCCGTCGCCGACGAATTCGATGATGTCGTTGGTGCGGACGAACAGGATGTCCAGCGCGTAGTTCTGCACCAGCGCTACGAGGCTCCGATCGTGCTCCTCGAAGACGAGGCCGGCGTCGTGCAGGAGCCTCAGGGTCGGCTCGACGAGCCGGCCCTTGTTCGGGATCGCAAGACGAAGGCGGCGGGTCATGTACGGCTCATCGCTCGCCGGCGACGGGGTAGGGGACCGTGCCCGCCCGGGAGGCCGTCTCGAGCTTGTCGAGCATCGCTCGGTAGCCGCCCTCGCCGTGGTTCAGCCAGGACGCGATGCGCGTGATGGTGGCCGTGCTGGCGCCGGTCTCCCGCGAGATCTCGGCGTAGTGCATCCCGCTATCGAGCATCCGGACGACCGCCCAGCGCTGAGCGATGTCGCGGAGCTCCTTCAGCGTGCACAGGTCGCGGAAGAATCGCTCGGTCTCGTCGAGCGCCTCGAGGCTGCGGACTGCGTTGAACAGAGCCTCGACGTCGTCGGTCTTCCAGTCGTCGGCCATCGTGCCGTCACCCGCTCGTCCACGCCTCGCTCCACCGTGGTAGCGTATTAGCGTGCTACTACGATAGCATGATGACATGGAGGTGGCAATGGCCTTCGAGATCCTGCCCGCGATCGACCTGCGCGGTGGTCAGCGTCGTGCGGCTGCAGCAGGGCGACTTCGCGCGCGAGACGGTCTATGCAACGGATCCTGCGACGGTCGCGGCCGGGTTCGTCGAAGCTGGAGCTCGATGGCTGCATGTCGTCGACCTTGACGGCGCACGAGCCGGCGAGCGGACCCACCGTCGCGAGATCGAGGCGATCGTCGCGGCGGTCGGGGACGGGGCAGGAGTCGAGGTCGCGGGCGGCCTCCGGGACGAGGAGTCGGTCGCGGCCGTCCTGGCAGCGGGTGCCAGGCGCGCCGTCGTCGGCACGGCGGCGCTCGCCGATCCGCCGTTCGTCGGGCGCCTGGTCCAACGCCACGGCGCCGACCGGGTGGCGGTCGCGATCGATGTCCGCGACGGCCTCGCCGTCGGCCAGGGCTGGATCCCCGGGACCCCCGGCGTCGAGGTCGCGGCGGCGATCGAACGTCTCGCGAACATGGGCATCCACACCTTCGAGGTGACGGCCATCGAACGCGACGGCCTGCTCGACGGTCCGGACCTACGCCTGTATGCGCGACTGCTCGCCCTCGGCCGCGGCGCGATCATCGCGTCCGGCGGCGTCGCGACGGTCGAGGACCTTCGCGCGATCCGCGACACGGGGTGCGCCGGCGCCATCGTCGGGCGAGCCCTGTACGAGGATCGACTCGACCTCCGTCAGGCCATCGACCTTCTTTGCCTCGACGACTGACGGCCGGTTACGGCAGCTCGACGAGACAGACGCGGGCGACGGGCCGGCCCCAGTCCGTGCACCACAGCTCTCGCCTCGCGGCCCACGCAGAAGGGTGCGCTGCAGCCCACGCCGGGATGTGATCGGTCGGTTCGACCGCCCAGCGCACGCCCTTGGCGTAGAGATCGGGGACATCTGCCTGCATCTGCGAGATCACGAGACTCGTGACGACAGGCGCCCGCATCCCGAAAAGCGGCGCATAGCCGCCGGCGAGGGTCATACCCGGCGGCACCATCCGTTCGACCGCCGCCTGACCGTCGAGCGTCTCGCGTCCGGTCGACGCGGCCCAGCCTGCCGCCGCGGCGAGGCCCGGCGCCGTCAGCAGGACGAGGACGAGTGCGAGGCCGGACATGCGCAGCACCTGCGGGCGGTCCATCGTCCGTGCAGCAAGCACCGCGACACCCGCCCCGGCGATCAACGCCAGTCCGGGCAGGATCGGCACGACGTATCGGTTGGGCTGGTATGAGTTCGAGGCGACGCCGAGCAGCCCGAACGCCACCCACATCAGCCCGACGATCGCGACGCGGGTCGGGCCGGCCATCGCCCGCGGCTCATCTGTTGCCGCCGACAGCTCGCCTGCGGGCCTCTTGGTTTCGGCAGTAGCTGTGTCCCGGCGCCGAGCCCGCCACACGACGTCGGTCAGGACGATCACCAGCCCGGCGATCGCACCGACGATCAGCGGTCGGGCCAGGCGTGCGGCACCATCGTTCGACCTGAGGTACAGGACGACGTCCGCCACCCACTCCGCGACGCTTCGAGGAAATGTTCCGGTCGGCAACAGGGCCAGCGCTCCACCCGGCACAACGGCAGCAGGCCGTTCGACGAGGACGAGCCAGGCCACACCGGCCACCGCAACGATGCCCGCCGCGATCACAGGAAACGGTCGCAGTGTCGGCTCCCGGATGCCTCGGACGCCGATCGCCAGCAGGATCCCGACCGCGCTCGGCAGCGCACTGACCTTGAGACCCATCGCCACCGCGAGCGCGATCCCGCAGATGACCGCCCAGCGGCGGACCGACCCGCGCTCGACGGCGACCGCCGCGATCGCCGCGACCGACAGCGCCAGCGCGACGCCCGGCTCGAGCAGCGCGAGCCGACCGTAGTAGAGCGTGAGCGCCGAGAACGACGCCCCGACCGCCGCAACCGTCGCGCCCGCAAGCCCGAGTGGCCGCCGCAGCCCGAGCAGGAGGACGACCCCCATCGCGACGGTCGCGGCCACCGAGATCAGCCGCGCCTGGACGAGTCCGACGCCGAACAGGCTGAAGACGATCGCCTGGGCGACACTCAGTGGCAGCTGGACCAGGTGGATCGCATAGTCGTCCGACGTCGTCCACGACCCGAACAGCACGAGGTTGCGGGCGTTGAGGGCGCGCCATGCCTCGTCGCTGAATGGCGAGTTCGAGAAGGTGACGCCGCTCGCCGGGTCGTGGTCGATCGCGCGAAGAAGGACCAGCGCGACCCCGACCGCCAGGACCGCGGCTACCAGCCACCCGAGGCGCTCGCGCGCGATCAGTGTCCTGTGCCGTGCCCGCCGGTCGCTTCGAGCTGCTTGCGGTGCGACTCGATGACCTTCTCCGCGATGTGCGACGGGACGTCCTCGTAGTGATCGAGCGTCGCCGTGAACGAGCCGCGGCCCTGCGCCAGCGAGCGCAGCTCGGTGGCGTAGCTGAACAGCTCGGCCTGCGGGACGTGGGCGCTGATGATCTGCATGTCGCCATCGGTGTCCATGCCGAGCACCCGGCCGCGCCGGCCGTTCAGGTCGCGGTTGACCTCGCCCATGTAGGCCTCGGGGATGCGGATCTCGACCACCATGATCGGCTCGAGCAGGGCCGGCTTGGCCTGGTGGACGCCGTCCTTGAGCGCCATCGAGGCGGCGATCTTGAACGACAGCTCGTTCGAGTCGACCGTGTGGAACGAGCCGTCGTACAGCGTCGCGCGGAAGTCGGACAGGGGATAGCCGGCCAGGACGCCCTCCGCGGCGGCCTCGCGGATGCCCTTCTCGACACCGGGGAAGAAGCCCTTGGGGACCGACCCGCCGACGACCCGCTCGGCGAACTCGACGCCGCCGTCGGGGTTCGGCTCGAGCTCGATCCAGACGTCGCCGAACATCCCGTGCCCGCCGGTCTGCTTCTTGTAGCGACCGTGGACCTGGGTCTTGCCCCGGATCGTCTCCTTGTACGGGACCCGCGGCGTGTGGGTCACGATGGCCGCGCCGAACTTGCGCTTGAGCCGCTCGATGATGACCGCGTTGTGCGCCTCGCCCATCGTGCGCAGGACCTGCTCGCCCGTCGCCGACCGCTCGAGCCGGACCGTCGGCTCCTCCTCGAGCATCCGGGCGAGGGCCGGGCCCATCTTGTCGAGGTCGCCCTTGCTCTGCGGCTCGATGGCGACCATCAGCGACGGCTCGGGGAACCCCAGTGGCGGCAGGACCAGCGGCTTCTCGCGCGGCGGACAGCGTGTCGCCGGTCTCGGTCACGGCCAGCTTGGCGACCGCGCCGATCTCGCCCGCCTTGAGCTCGCCGATCGGCTCCTGCTCCTTGCCGTGGAGCAGCAGCAGCTGGCCGATGCGCTCGTCCTCGTCGCGGCTGCCGTTCCAGACGTGGGCCTGCGAGTGGAGCGTCCCCGACAGCACGCGCAGGTAGGTCAGCCGGCCGACGAACGGGTCGGCGGTCGTCTTGAACACGCGCACGAGCAGCGGGCCGCTCTCGTCGGCGGCGACCTCGACCGTCCCGCCCGACTTGTTCGCCGCCGTCGTCGGCGGCTCGTCGGCCGGGGAGGGGAGGTAGCGGACGATCGCGTCGAGCAGGCCGCGCAGGCCGATGCCCTTGACGGCGCTGCCGACGAGGACCGGCGCCAGGATCGACTCCTTGACGCCCTTGCGCAGGCACGCCTCGAGCTCCGGGTCGGCGATCTCCTCGCCCTCGAGGTACTTGGTCAGGACGTCGTCGTCGGCCTCGGCGGCCGCCTCGAGCAGCTGGTCCCGGCGGCGGGACACCTCGGCCTCGAGGTCGGCCGGGATCGGGATCTCGACCTCGGTCGTGCCGTCCCAGGTCCAGGCCTTGCGGTGGACGAGGTCGACGTAGCCCTCGAACGACTCGGCGGCGCCGATGGCCAGCTGGAGCGGCGCGATCTTGTCGCCGAAGGTCGCCCGCAGCGCGTCGAGGGCCGCCGTCGGGTCGGCGTTCTCGCGCTCGCTCTTGTTGATGAAGAAGCAGGCGGCGGTGTTGGTCTCGCGTGCGATCGCCACGGCGTGCTCGAGGCCGGCCTCGACCCGGTCGGACGCGTCCATCACGAAGATCGCGCCGTCGGCCGCCGCGAAGCCCTCGACGACGTCGGCGAAGAAGTCCGGATAGCCGGGCGTGTCGACCAGCGAGATCCGCGTCCCGTCGGCCTCGAACGTCCCGACCGCGAGGCTCAGCGACTCGTGCCGCTTCTGCTCCTCGGGCTCGAAATCGAGATGAGCCGTCCCGTCGTCGACGCGCCCCAGGCGCGGGATCGCACCGGCCCGGTGCAACAGCTGTTCCGCGAGCGTCGTCTTGCCGGCGCCGGCGTGGCCGGCCAGGACGACGCTCCGAAGGTGGGGGAGGTCGACGCTCTTCATCGTCATCGGTTCGTCGGTCCTTCTTCAGCGGGGGCCAGAGGGGACGTCCGGGTGGAGCGCGGGTCCGGCCATCATAGTCGGCTATACTCCGGCCCGCGATGTCAGGTCATTCCAAATGGTCCACGATCAAGCGCGCCAAGGGCATCACCGACGCCAAGCGCGGAGCACTGTTCACCAAGGTCGCCCGCGAGATCAGCGTGGCGGCGCGCCAGGGTGGCGGTGACCCCGACGCCAACTACCGGCTCCGCCTCGCGATCGAGAAGGCGCGCTCGGTCAACATGCCCGCCGACAACATCAAGCGGACGATCGACAAGGCGACCGGCGGCGGCGAGGCCGAGCAGTACGAGGAGATCGTCTACGAGGGCTACGGCCCGGGCGGCGTGGCGGTCCTCGTCGAGGCGCAGACCGACAACCGCAATCGGACCGCGGCCGAGGTCCGCTCGATGTTCACCAAGAGCGGGGGCCAGCTGGCCGGCTCCGGTGCGGTCGCCTGGCAGTTCGAGCCGCGCGGCCTGATCGCCGTGCCGCGGAACGGCGTGGACGCCGACGAGGTCGCGCTGACCGCGATCGACGCGGGTGCCGAGGACGTCGACACCGACGGCGACGAGACCATCGACATCTACACCTCGCCCGGCGATCTCGAGGCGATCCGCCAGGCGCTCGAGGCGGCCGGCGTCACGGTCGAGTCGGCCGAGTCGACGATGGTCGCCAAGCAGACGGTCGAGCTCGATTCGTCGAAGGCGCGCCAGGCCCTCCGGCTCGTCGAGCTGCTCGAGGACCTCGATGACGTGTCGCGGGTGACGGCCAACTTCGACATCCCCGAGGATGTCTACGCCGAGGTCGCTGGATGAAGGTCCTCGGGATCGACCCGGGGACAGCCGCACTCGGCTACGGGATCGTCGAACGGACGGGCGGTCGCCTGCGCGAGGTCGACCACGGCTGCCTCGTGACCAGCCCCGACCTGTCGATGCCGGAGCGGCTGCTGGCCATCCACTCGCTGGTCGAGGAGCTGCTGGCACTCCACCGCCCGGACCTGATGGGCGTCGAGCGACTGTTCTTCTCGCGCAACGTCCAGACCGCGCTCGGCGTCGGGCAGGCGCGCGGGGTCGTGTTGCTGGCGGCGGCCCAGCACGGCACGCCGGTCCGCGAGGCGACCCCGAACGAGGTCAAGAGCGCGATCACGGGCTACGGCGCGGCCGACAAGGAGCAGGTCCAGCGGATGGTCCAGCTCGTGCTCGGGATGAGCGACCGGCCGCGACCCGACGACGCGGCCGACGCCCTCGCGATCGCGACCTGGGTGGCCAACACGGACCGCGGTGCGGCGGTCGGCACGGCTGCCGTCCGCGACCGGGCTGCCGTCGCGCCCATCACGCGCGGCGAGACCGGCTACGAACGCGCCGTCCGCGAGGCGCTGGCCAGCGAGCGCGAACGCCGAGAAGAGCGCCTCCTAGCGTGACCCGGTGATCGCCTCGGTCGAGGGGGTGGTCGGCGCGGTCGCGGCCGATTCGCTGGTCATCGAGGTCGGCGGGCTCGGCTATCGCGTGTTCGCGGCGCCCGCGGTCCTCGCCTCGGCCCAGCCAGGCGGGCGGCTCAAGCTCCACACCTACCACCTCGTCCGCGAGGACCAGCAGGCGCTGTACGGGTTCCGGACCGCGGAGGAGCTCGGCTTCTTCAACCTGCTGCTGACGGTGAACGGGGTCGGCCCCAAGGTCGCGCTGGCGATCGTCGGCAGCCGCCCGACGGCCGACCTCCAGCTCGCGATCATGGCCCAGGACCAGGCCGTTCTGGTGGCCATCCCCGGGATCGGCAAGCGGCTGGCCGAGCGGATCATCTTCGAGCTCAAGGAGAAGGTCACCGCGGCCGGCGTGTCGGTGTCGGGGCCGTCGGCTCCTGGTGCCGCGGCGAGCGAGGGCGAGATCGTCGCCGCGCTGCAGGCGCTTGGCTACTCGCTGGCCGAGGCTCGGGAGGCTTCGCGCACGGCCCTCGCCGACGTCGGCGTCGAGAGCACGCTCGAGGAGCGGGTCAAGGCGGCGCTGCGAAGCCTGCTGCGCGACTGACCGGCCTCCTGGAGCTGGCGGCCGTCAGCCGACGGCGTCCCGGTCCAGCCCGAGCCTGACCGCGACCGCCGCCGCCTCGGTCCGCGTCTCGACGCCGAGCTTGCCGAGGATGTGCGAGACGTGCACCCCGGCCGTGCTCTCGCTGATGAACAGGCTGTCGGCGATACGTCGGTTGGTGTAGCCCTCGGCCACGAGCGCCAGGACCTCCCGCTCGCGGGTCGTGAGGCCGAACGGGTCGGCGGGTTCGTCCGGGAGCGGTGATGTCTCCTCGGCGCCGCTCGGTCCACCGCGTGGGATCTGCTCCGCCCGCACGAGGTCGATCCGCATCCGTCGTGCCAGGCTCTCGATCTGCGCGACGAGCATGCCGGCGCCGATCCGGGTTGCGATCGCATGGGCGTCGCGGAGCGGCTCGGCAGCAGCCGCCAGCCCCTCGGACCCGCCCGCTCCCGCGACCGCCTCGGCGGTCCGCCACAGGACATACGCTTCGAGGAACGGCGCGGGTCGCACCGAGAGCGCGGGGCGCACGGCCTCCCAGTTCGCGGCGGCGTCTGCGCCGGCCGCTCGGGCGAGCTCCGCCTCGCACAGCGCCATCCGCCATCCGAGCTCTCGCTCCGCGAGGTCGTCGCGCTGCGCCAGCCGGTCGGTGGCTGCCCGGTAGCGCTCGATCACGTCGCGCGCAGCTTCGACGGCCGTCTCGGCTGCTGGAAGATCGCGACCCGCTCGGGCACGGACCGCCAGGTCCGCGGCCGCACGCACGCCCGGGATCGCCAGCTGGCCGAGGATGATCGCGTCGTCCATGTCGACCAGCCGGTCGAAGCCGTCGCGTGCGATCGCGAGCGCCGTCGCGAAATCGCCGCTCCACTGCTCGATCTCGGTCCCGAACGCGTAGAAGTCGATGACGAACTGGGCATCGGCCAAGCCGACGGCCTCTGCTCGCGCGATCTCGAGGTCCCGGCGGGCCGCGGCCAGGTCACCGGTCTGGAGGTACAGGTGCGCCATCGTCACGTTCAGGTGGATGGTGGTCACGCCGGGTAGCACGCGGCTGGCGTTCCGGTCGAGCAGGATGGCTGCCTCTGGATAGCGGCCGAGCTCGATCAGCATGCCCGCCGCGTTGACCTCGAGGAACGTCCCGAAGCTCAGCTCCGTGCTGTACCGCCGGGCGCTCGCCGCGCCGGTCAGGGTGACCTCGAGCGCCTCCTCGACGAAGCCGCCCATCTCGAGCACGCTGCCAAGGTTGGCGTAGGCGCGCGGCACCTCGGTCGGGTCATCGGCCGGCAGCGCGATCGCCAGGGCATGCCGCAGCAGGTCGATGCCGGCCGCGACGTTGCCAAGCGCCGCCCGATCGACCCCGAGCGTGTTCGTCGCCCGCGACTCGATCCCTGGGTCGCCGATCGCCCGCGCGGTCTCGATGGCCCGCTCGGCGAACGCAACGGATTCGCCCGACCGTGCGGCCAGCATCAGATTCTGCGACAGGCCCGCCAGCACCCGCGCCTGGAGGGTCGAGGGCGGCGTGCCTTCGAGGAGCTCGACGGCCTCCTCGAGAAGCTTGATCGAGGTGGCCGTGTCACCGGCGAGCCAGGCGGCGCGACCGCCCTGCTCGCGCGCGCGCGCCCGGCGCTCGGGATCGCCGCCGGCCCCCTCGGCGCTATCGACCAGCTCGATCGCGCGTCGTGCCAGGGTCACCGCCCATGCCGCATCACCGACCAGGGTCGCGGCGGAGCTCGCGGCGTCGTACAGGTCGACCAGGTCGCGGTCGGCCGGTCGGTCGACGACCGGCACGATGTCCCACAGCTCGATCGCGCGCTCGTACTGGCGGGCGGCGTCGGCGTAGGCGTAGGCGGCCCGCGACGCCTCGCCGGCTTCGATCGCGGCCATGAGGGCACGTGCGGGTTCGTGGGCCGCCGTCCAGTGGTGCGCGAGCTCCACCAGCCGGCTGGCCGCAGCGGCCCCACCGCCGGCCGGTCGCGCCTCGATCGCCCGCGCGTAGGCGCCGTGGAACACGCGCCGCTCCGACGGCAGCAGCTCGTCGTAGGCGGCTTCCTGGACGAGCGCGTGCCGGAAGCCGTACTGCGCGACCGCGTCATCGACGCCGATGACGAGGAGCTGGGCGTCGACCGCCTCGTGGAGCGCCGTCCCCATATCGGCGTCGGACAGGCCGCACACCTCGGCCAGGATCTCGTGGTCGACCACGCGGCCGGCGACCGCGGCGATCTCGACGAGCCGGCGCGCACGTTCCGAGGCCGCGGACAGATGGACCAGCAGCACGCCGCGCAACGTCTCGGGCAGGCGCTCGCGCCGCTGGCCCGTCTCGTCGACCGCGGCGACCAGCTCCTCGGCGAAGAACGCGTTGCCATCGGACCGGCGGGCGACCGAGTCGACCAGCGTCTGGGACGGTGTCGCGCCGGTGATGGCGGCCAGCAGCTCGACCAGCTCGTCGCGCTCGAAACGTTGGACGATCGATGCGTTCGACGCGCGGCCTGCCGTTCGGCCTCGGCCAGCCAGCTGGTCAGCGGATGACGCCGATGGAGCTCGTCGGTCCGGAAGGTCCCGACGATCAGCAGCCGCTCGTCGCGGGCGTTGCGGGCGAGGAACGCGAGCAGGTCGCGGGTGGAGCGATCGGCCCAGTGGAGGTCCTCGATGACCAGCAGGACGGGTGATGCCTCGCCCAGTCGTCCCAGCAGCCGCAGGATCCCCTCGAAGATGCGGGTCTGGAGCCATTCGCCGTGATCGGATGCCCCGGCACCATCGCCGCCGACCGTCGACAGCTCCGGGACGAGCCGGGCAAGCTCCGGGAGGGTGGGGCCGGCCGCTGCCGCGATCCGCTCATGGTCGACGTCGCGGACGAGCGCCCGGAGCGCCTGGACGATCGGTCCGAACGGGAGCCCGTCGTCACCGAGCGCCACCGTCCCACCCTCGAGGACGAGCCAGTCGCCGTTCCGCAAGGCGGCCGCCGCCTCGGCGATCAGACGGCTCTTGCCGACACCCGCTTCACCGCCGACGAGGACCAGGGCGGCTCCGCCCGGACGCGGCAACGTCGGCCGCCGCGACGAGGGTCTGAAGCTCGTTCCTGCGACCGACGAAGACCGGGCTGGACAGCCGCCGAGCCATGCTCGGAATGATAGGGCCGGGCGTCGTCCCTCTTTCCCCAGAAGAGAGACGACGCCGGTCCTGGGGTCATGCGCCTGTGGGCCCACTCAGCTCGGGCATTCCGACCGGGCCCAGTGGACCCGAAGTGGATCGTCGTGGCGGCGGTCTCGCGAAGGACGCGGACGAAGCCGCTGATGCCGCCTCGCTCGAGGCCCGGGTTTTGCTGGCCACCCTCGCGGGCCGCCCGCTCGAGCGCACGCTTGGTCATCGCGCGCTCGCGATCCTGCTCGATCATCCAAAGGTAGGTGTCGGGATCCATGTGCACGGCGGTGCTCCTCGTGCCTGTGCCTCGATCCATGTGCCGAGGTCGTTGATGACACAGTGGCGGGGAGGGTCACGGCGGCGCATCGTGCGTTCTGCCCATCCTGGCCCGCGTGAACCCTTCATTTCGCGAGCAGGGCGTGTGTCCCGGCCTTTACGTCCTCGACGACGTCTTCAGGCCGCGACGACTACGGGCGGCGCCCGGCGAGCGCGTCCGCGTGCCGGCCGCGCGGGTCGATCGAGGCACGACCGGGACGGGCCGCCAGGTCCGCCAGGGTCTGCTCGTCGAGGATCTCGAGCATCGCGTCCCGGACGTCGATCATCACGTCGCGCAAGCGAGCAGGTCGCCTCGTCGACGCACGAGCACGGCTCGTAGTAGCGCAGCGAGACGCAGCCGAGCGGCGCCAGGGCGCCATCGAGCAGGCGGATGACCCGCCCGAGCGACACGGTCGACGGGTCCGCCGCGAGCGCATAGCCGCCATGCGCCCCGAGCGTGCTGCGGACGATGCCGCCGTGCTTGAGGCTGGCCATGATCTGCTCGAGGAACTTGGCCGGGAGCCGGTTCCGCTCGGCGAGGGTGGCCAGGGGGATCGGTCCCTCACCCTCGTGGCGCACGAGGTCCGTCAGCGCGCGGAGGCCGTATTCGGAGCGGCGGGAGAGGCGCATGCGCGCATCCTAGTCTCGAAGACCTAGTCGGTGGGTGGGATTTCGGCTCGGCGCGGTCGCCAGCGCGGTCGCCGGCACATCGAACATCCGTGCGATATGGCCGCCGACGTGCTATCCTCGCGCCCGATGGCCGACGACCTGTCACGCATCCTCTCGGCGGACCTCGAGGACGACGGCGACCTCGTGATCGAGGGCACGCTCCGACCGCGCACGCTCGACGAGTACATCGGCCAGCGCGAGGTCAAGGCCAACCTGTCGGTGCTGCTGACCGCGGCCCGGGGGAGGGGAGAGGCCGCCGACCACGTCCTGCTCTACGGACCGCCCGGCCTTGGCAAGACGACGCTCGCGACGATCATCGCCCGCGAGCTCGGGGTCAACGTGAAGTACGCCTCCGGCCCCGCCATCGAGCGCGCCGGCGACCTGGCCGCGATCCTGACCTCGCTCGAGGAGCGCGACGTCCTGTTCATCGACGAGATCCACCGGCTCAATCGGGCGGTCGAGGAGATCCTCTACCCGGCGATGGAGGACTACGCGCTCGACGTCATGATCGGCAAGGGCCCATCGGCGCGGTCGCTCCGGCTCAGCCTCAAGCCGTTCACCGTGGTCGGCGCGACGACCCGCGCGGGGCGCATCAGCAGCCCGTTGCGCGACCGTTTCGGGGCGACCTACCGGCTCGACTTCTACACCGACGAGGAGCTGGCTGCGATCGTCGAACGCTCGGCGGTGATCCTCGGGGTCGGCATCGATGACGCCGCCATCCGGGCCATCGCGCGACGCGGACGCGGCACGCCGCGGATCGTCAACCGGCTGCTCAAGCGGACCCGCGACCACGCCCAGGTGCACGGCAACGGCCACGTCGACGAGGCGACCGCCACCGCGGCGATGCGCGCCATGGAGATCGACGACGAGGGCCTGGACTCGACCGACCGCAAGCTGCTGGCCGCGATCGTCCAGAAGTTCCAGTCCGGCCCGGTCGGGGTTGCCGCGCTGGCGGCCGTCCTGTCCGAGGAGGTCGAGACGATCGAGGACGTGTACGAGCCGTTCCTGCTGCGGCTCGGGTTCATCGACCGGACGCCGCAGGGCCGGATCGCCACCGACCTCGCCCGTGCCCACCTGTCCGCCCTCGGCTACGAGATCCCGCCACCGCGCCGGACGGAGCCCGGGATGCCCGGACTGTGGGACCTGCCGGCCGTCATCGATCCACCCGAGACGCCGGACGCGTGAGCGGCGCCGCCCAGTACGACGTCACGACGCCGCGCTCCGGCCGATGGCTCGACCCGGGCACGGACCGGGCGACTGGCACTGACCCACGGCACGGTCGAGACGCCGCAGTTCATGCCGGTCGGGACGAACGCGACGGTCAAGGCGCTCACCCCGGACGACCTGCGCGAGGTCGGCGCCTCGATCATCCTGTCGAACACCTACCACCTGTACCTGCGCCCGGGCCACGAGCGGATCGCCCGGCTCGGCGGCCTGCACGCGTTCATGGGCTGGGACGGGCCGATCCTGACCGATTCGGGCGGCTTCCAGGTCGTCTCGCTCGGCGATCTGCGGGTCGTCGACGATGACGGCGTCACGTTCCGCAGCCACCTCGACGGCTCGCTCCACCGGTTCACGCCGGAGGTCTCGATCGAGGTCCAGGAGGCGCTCGGCGCGGACATCGCGGTCGCCTTCGACCAGCCGGTCTTCCCGAGCTCGCCGCGCGCGGTCGTCGCCGACGCGACCGAGCGGACGCATCGCTGGGCCGAGCGCTCGCTGGCCGCCCACAGCCGGGCGGACCAGGCGATGTTCGGGATCGTCCAGGGCGGCCTCGAGCCGGACCTGCGGGCAGCGTCGACGCGGTCCATCGCGAGCATGCCGTTCGACGGCATCTGCATCGGCGGGCTGGCCGGCGACGAGACGCCGGCCCAGCGCGACGCGACGCTCGACGTGGCGATCCCGCTCCTGGCCGACGACCCGCGGCCGCGCTACCTGATGGGCCTCGGCTCGCCGGCGGACCTGCTCGAGGCCGTCCACCGCGGGCGTCGACCTGTTCGACTCGGTGCTGCCGGCGCGGGTCGCGCGGAACGGCCAGGTGTGGGTCCCGGGCGGCCGCCTCAACCTCCGCAACCAGCGCTATCTCGACGACCCGGCGCCGATCCAGGACGACTGTCCGTGCCTCGCCTGCGCGACGTTCTCGCGGGCCTACCTCGCCCATCTCTTCCGGGCGAAGGAGCTGCTCGCATACCGTCTCGCGACTTGTCACAACCTGACCTTCACCCTAGACTTCATGGCCAGGATCCGAGCCGCGATCCGGGCCGGAACGTTCCCCGCTTCGATGTCCGAACTGCGCCTTCGCGCGGGCCGGATAAGCGGCGGTGAAGTCGCCGGGAAGTCGGCGTGAAGGATCGGTCGGTAGGCTGCTCGACGACGCGGAGGCGAAGCGATGGGCTCTCGAGATCGGCCCCAGCAAAGAGGCCAAGAAGAAGCCGAAGGCGAAGAGCGCCCAGCCCAGTCTGTCGCCGATGTCGGAACCACCGCAGAACGTCGAGGTGATCCGCAAGCCGCGCAAGGAACGGACGGTCGTCGAGGACGACACGGAGCAGGCCTGATCGACCGGCGGAGCCAACGTCCGCTCCGGCGAGCGGTCCGATGGATCGGATGAGGAGCGTGACGGACAGATGGCGATGACCGAAGAGCGAGCGGCCGAGCGCAACACCGCGGAGCGGAGCAAGGCGGTCGACGCCGCGCTGGCCACGATCGAGAAGCAGTTCGGGCGCGGCGCGATCATGAAGCTCGGGTCGCGGGAGAAGCTCGTCCTCGACACGATCCCGACGGGCTCGATCGCGCTCGACCTGGCGCTCGGGGTCGGCGGCATCCCGCGTGGCCGGATCACCGAGATCTTCGGCCCCGAGTCGTCGGGCAAGACGACGGTCTGCCAGCACGTCCTGGCCGAGGCGCAGGCACGCGGCGGGGTCGTGGCGTTCATCGACGTCGAGCACGCGCTCGATCCGGGCTACGCGCGGGCCTGCGGCGTCAACGTCGACGAGCTCCTCGTCAGCCAGCCGGACACCGGCGAGCAGGCGCTCGAGATCACCGAGACGCTGATCCGCTCGGGCGGCATCGACTGCGTCGTCGTCGACTCGGTGGCGGCGCTCGTGCCGCGCGCCGAGATCGAAGGCGAGATGGGCGACTCGTTCATGGGCGTCCAGGCCCGGCTGATGAGCCAGGCCCTGCGCAAGCTGACCGGTGCCGTCTCTCGCTCGAACACCGCGCTCGTCTTCACCAACCAGCTGCGCGAGAAGATCGGCGTCATGTTCGGCAACCCGGAGACCACGCCCGGGCGGCCGGGCGATGAAGTTCTACGCCTCGGTCCGGCTGGACATCCGGCGCATCGAGACGATCAAGACCGGCACCGAGTCGGTCGGCAACCGGGTCCGGGTCAAGGTCGTCAAGAACAAGGTCGCGGCACCGTTCCGGGTCGCCGAGTTCGACATCATGTACGGCGAGGGCATCTCGAAGGAGGGCGGCCTGCTCGACGTCGGCGTGGCGATGGACACGGTCACCAAGACCGGTGCCTGGTTCACGTTCGGCGAGACGCGGCTCGGCCAGGGTCGCGAGGCGTCCAAGGACTTCCTGAAGTCGAACCCGCCGATCGCCGCCGAGATCGACCGGCTCATCCGGGCCAAGATCAACGACGTGCCGATCCCGGTCGAGGGCATCGAAGAGGCGTAGTGACGGCCGACGGCGGCGCCCCTGGCGGCCGCGGTCGACGGGCGTCCTTCGCCGAGCGTCGCGAACGGCGGGCCGCGGTCGACGATCCGAGCCGTCGTCCTCGAGGCGGCCGCGCGGTTCCTCGAGCCTCGAGCGCGGTCCGTCGCCGAGGTGCGCCGGCGGCTGACCGGCGCCGGCTATCGGACCGACCTGGTCGACGGCGCGATCGAGCGCATGCTCGAGCTCGGCATGCTCGACGACGAGGCGTTCGCGCGGGCATGGATCGAATCGCGCGATCGGGCGCGGCCGCGCGGCGAGCGGGCGATCCGCGTGGAGCTTGGCCAGAAGGGCGTCGACCGGACCACGGTCGATCTCGTGCTCGGCGAGCGTCGCGAGGCCGCGGCCGGCGTGCCGGGCGACGAGGAAGGCGACGGCGCCCCGGTGTCGGCCGATGAGGCCGCCGCGGAGCGGCTGATCGCGCGGAACGCTCGGACGCTGGCGCGCGTCGCGGATCCGCGGCAGCGCCGTCAGCGTGCGTACGCGTTGCTCGCCCGCAACGGCTTCGACCCCGAGGTGTGCCGCACGGTGGCGCGCGGTCGCGGACGCGGGCGACGACGGGGCTTCGCTGGCTGAGGAGTGACGCGGCGGGAGGCGCGGCGCCCGGGGGAGTGGCGTGCGTCTGACACGGATCAGAGGCGTGAGTCTCGTCGGACGCCACAGCTCGTCTCGATCGCCTCGTGCGACACTGCGAGCGTGACCGAGCGTTCAACGCCGGGGTCCCGGTCGATCTCGCACACCCACGTCTCCGCGGCGGCCGCCAACCGCGACCGGCTGCTGGCCGTCCTCGGGCTCAGCCTGTTCGTGCTGCTTGTCGAGGTCGTCGGTGGTATCGCCTCGAACAGCCTCGCGCTCCTGGCCGACGCCGGCCACATGCTCACCGACGTCTCGGGCATCGGGTTGTCACTTCTCGCCATCTGGTTCGCGGGTCGTCGCCCGACGACGGAACGTTCGTTCGGCTACCTGCGGCTCGAGATCTTCGCGGCCGTCGCGAACGCAGTGCTTCTCTTCGGGGTGGCCGCGTTCATCCTGGTCGAGGCCTGGCAACGGCTGTCGGCGCCGCCGGAGGTCGCCTCGGGCCTGATGCTCGGCGTCGCGCTGGTCGGGCTCGCGCTGAACGCCGTCTCGCTATTCGTCCTGCGCGATGCCCAGCGTACGAGCCTGAACATGCGCGGCGCCTATCTCGAGGTCATGGGCGACCTCGCCGGATCGGCAGCGGTCATCGTGGCGGCCGTGATCATCACGTGGACCGGCTGGATCGCGGCCGACGCTGTCGCATCGGTGGCCATCGCCCTCCTGATCCTGCCACGGACCTTTGCCCTCCTCCGCGATGCAACGGACGTCCTGCTCGAGGCGACACCCAAGGACCTCGATATGACCCACGTCCGGCGACACATCCTCGAGGCGCCCGGCGTTGTCGACTGCCACGACCTCCACGCCTGGACCATCACCTCGGGTGTCAACGTGCTCTCGGCCCATGTCATCCTGGCCGAGGGCGCCGATCCGGCGCTCACGCTCGATGCACTGTGTGCGTGCCTGTCGGACGACTTCGACATCGAGCATTCGACGTTCCAGCTCGAGACCGCCGATCGGCGCCGCTTCGAGGAACGAAGCCACGCCTAGCCTGCTCAGGTTGCCGCCCGGTTAACGCTCGGTTGACCCTCGGGGACCCGAGCCGTAGGCTACGCAACAGATACATCACGTGCCGGTTTTCCATGGCACGAGTCACCGCTGTGGCCCGATCGCAGCCCAGGGTGGGCGCCTCGCTCGCAGCGACCGCCCAGCCCATCGAGCGACCGAGTCACCTGGCACATGAGGCACGTCCGGCCCGCAATCGGCCGGATGGGAGGAACAGAATATGGATCCCGTGATCATCCTGGCGGTAGCCGTGGTGGCGGCCGTCGGCGGAGCCGTCGTCGGCGTCTTCGTCCGGAGCCTCTGGGCATCCCAGACGATGAAGGCGGCCACGTCCGAGGCTCGCCGCATCGAGGCCGAGGCCCGGGCCCGCCAGAAGGAGCTCATCCTCGAGGCCAAGGACGAGAAGCTGCGCATGCAGCGCGAGGCCGAGGAGGAGGCCCGGGCGCGACGCGCCGAGCTCGCCGGACTCGAGACGCCGGCTGCTCCAGCGCGACGAGCAGCTCGACCAGCGCACGGACATGCTCGAGCAGCGCGACCGGAAGCTCCTGGAGCGCGAGCGCGAGCTCGACAAGACCCGCGAGGACCTGGCACGCGCCCACGGCGAGCAGGTCGCGGCCCTCGAACGCGTCGCCAACATGTCGGCCGAGGACGCCAAGCGCATCCTGATCGAGGCCGTCCGCGAGGAAGCCGAGCACGACGCCGTCAAGATCGCCCGGGCGATCGAGCGCAGCGCCCGCGAGGACGCCCAGGACAAGGCCCGCGACATCGTCATCACCGCGATCCAGCGCGTGGCCGCGGACCACACCGCCGAGCACACCGTGTCGGTCGTGCACCTGCCGTCGGACGAGATGAAGGGCCGGATCATCGGCCGCGAGGGTCGCAACATCCGGGCGCTCGAGCAGGCCACCGGCATCGACCTGATCATCGACGACACGCCCGAGACGGTCATCCTGTCGGGCTTCGACCCGGTCCGCCGCGAGATCGCCCGGATGGCGATCACCAAGCTCATCGCCGACGGCCGCATCCACCCCGGCCGCATCGAGGAGGTCGTCGCCAAGGCGCGCGCCGAGGTCGACGTGATCATGCGCCAGGCCGGCGAGCAGGCCGCCTACGAGGCCGGCGTCCCGGGTCTCCCGGCGGACATCATCAAGACCCTCGGCCGGCTCAAGTTCCGGACCAGCTACGGCCAGAACGTGCTCAACCACGTCGTCGAGACGAGCCACCTGGCCGCGGTCATCGCGGCCGAGATCGGCGCCGACGTCCAGGTCGCCAAGATGGGCGGCCTGCTCCACGACATCGGCAAGGCGGTCGACCACGAGGTCGAAGGCCCGCACGCCGCCATCGGCGCCTCGATCGCCCAGCGCCACAACCTGTCGCCCAAGGTCATCAACGCGATCGCGGCCCACCACCAGGAGGTCGAGTACACCTGCCTGGAGGCACCGATCGTCCAGATCGCCGACGCCATCAGCGCCTCGCGGCCGGGCGCCCGCGGCGAGTCGATGGACACGTACGTCAAGCGCCTCGAGGACCTGCAGGCGATCGCCGAGAGCTTCGGCGGCGTCGAGCGCTCGTTCGCGGTCCAGGCCGGCCGCGAGGTCCGGATCCTGGTCCGGCCCGAGGAGATCGACGACCTGACCGCCAGCCGGCTCGCCCGCGACATCGTCAAGAAGATCGAGGAGCAGCTGACCTACCCGGGCCAGATCAAGGTCACCGTCATCCGCGAGACGCGCGCGGTCGAGTACGCGAAATGACGGTTCGGGCCGACCTGCGCCGCGAACGTGTTCGAGTCGTTCGACAGGCTTCGGCCGACCAGCGAGCGTGCGCCACTCCCGGCGCTGACGACCGCGTCGGTGCACGGCCGCGCGGCGCCTGACACCAGGAAGGAGGTCGGCGATGCCGAAGGTCACGGCGGCGATCACGATGTCGGTGGACGGCTACATCACCGGGCCGGACGACGGCCCGGACAAGGGACTCGGCGAAGGCGGTGAGCGCCTGCACTACTGGGTCTTCGGCGGCCCCTGGAGCTACGCCAAGGAACCGACGGGCGAGCCCGAAGGCACTGATGCCGACTACCTGAACGAGATGAGGGCGCTGGCCGGCGCGATCGTGGTCGGGCGCAATATGTACGAGGCCGCGGGGCACTGGGGCGACAAGAACCCGTTCGGCATGCCCGTCTTCGTGGTCACACACCGGCCTGAGGAAGAGCCAGAGACCGGCGAATTCCGTTTTGTCGGAGGCTTCGAAGAGGCGATCGATCGCGCCAAAGCGGTCGCCGGGAGCAAGGCGGTGAGCATCGGCGGCGGCGGCGACGTGATCCGGCAGGGCCTCGAAGCCGGCATCGTGGACGAGCTTCATATCATCGTCGCGCCGGTCATCCTCGGCGGCGGCAAGCGTCTCTTCGAGGACTTCACCACGTCGCTCGATCTCGAGAACCTGCGCGTGCGTCAATCCCGCTGGGCGACGTTCATGGAGTTCGGCGTCCGGCGGTAGGGCGCTCGTCCGGGCGCCCGGGGCGCAGCGAAGCTGCGCGAAGTGGGGCCGGTCAGTCCTCCGACCGCGGGCGACGGGCCCTCGTCGCGAGCATCAGGATGCCGACGGCGGATGATCACCGACCCCGATCGCGATCCCGAAGCCGAGGATCTCGAAGCCGCCGGTCCACTCGATCGCCTGCCCGAGGAACGCCACCAGCAGGGCCACGATGATGACCTCGGTCAGGTTGTCCTTGAGGTCGTCGAGCGATTCGATCTTCAGCCACGTCGGCAGCCCGACATCGCGCTGCACGAACAGCTGGTAGAGCCCGGCGGAGATCACGAACAGGACGGTCCCGATCAGGAAGATGTCGATGATGGCGACCGTGTTCGCGATCAGGCCCTTGGCCGCTGTGGAGGACACGTCACCGGCGCTGACCAGGTCGATGATCACGGCGGCGACGCGCATCAGACCAAAGACCTGGAGCGTGGCCGACGCGATGAACGTCCCCAGCACCGCCAGGATGATGAGGAACCGGCTGGTCCCCAGGATGTCGCGGATCATCGTGGGCGATGGTACCGGACCATCGAGGCCGCGCGTCGCCGTTACGATGCGGACGTGAATACCGATCTCGATCGCGGCGCCGTCGGCCGGACGCGCCTCGGCAATCCGGCCAACGGCAACGCCCCGCGCCCGCTCGGGCGCGTGCCGCGTCCTGATGATCGGCGACATGATCGGCAAGCCCGGCCGGATCGCCGTCGAGGAGCTGCTGCCGGCGACTGCGCGATGAGCGCGGCATCGACTTCGTGACCGCGAACGGCGAGAACGTGGCGGGCGGGATGGGCCTCACGCCGTCGACCGCCGACACCCTCCTCGCGGCGGGCGTCGACGTCATCACGTCGGGCAACCACATCTGGGACAAGCGCGAGATCTACGCCTACCTCGAGTCCAACGACCGCGTCCTGCGGCCGCTCAACTACGGCTCGCACGAGGTCCCCGGCCGCGGCTGGGGCACCTACCAGGCGCTCGACGGCACCGACCTCGCGGTCATCAACCTCCAGGGCCGGACGTACATGCAGCAGATCGAGAACCCGTTCACCGACGCCGACCGACTGCTCGACGAATCGTCGGAGCCGCTGCCACCGGTCCGCCTGGTCGACTTCCACTGCGAGCTGACCTCGGAGAAGAACGCGCTCGGGC
The DNA here is from genome assembly GCA_963813225.1 of uncultured Chloroflexia bacterium. Classification (GTDB taxonomy): domain Bacteria; phylum Chloroflexota; class Limnocylindria; order Limnocylindrales; family CSP1-4; genus SPCO01. The sequence goes on from CAWEYB010000001.1 coordinate 2,001,440, forward strand.
TGTACCTCGACGGGCGCGTCAGCGTGGTCGTCGGGACGCACACCCACGTCGTCACCGGCGACGAGCGGATCCTCCCCAACGGCACCGCCTACCAGACCGACCTCGGGATGACCGGCCCGGTCTGGAGCGTCATCGGGTTCGAGCCGCGGACCGTCATCCCGCGCTTCATCAACGCGCTGCCGACGCGCTTCGAGGTGGGGCAGGGGACCGTCGTCTTCAACGCCCTCCAGGTCGACATCGATCCGGCGACCGGTCGCGCCCTCGCGATGGAGCGGATCCAGCGGCTCATCGAGGCGTGACGTGACGGCCGGGCCACGGCGGCGCCGCCACGACCCGCTGGCGCCGGCCGGGTCGGGTCGGGTCGAGCCGCCGTCGCCCTCGACGATCGACCTGCACACCCACACGACCCGCTCCGACGGCGTCCTGGAACCCGCCGTCCTGCTCCGGGCGGCGGCCGACGTCGGCGTCCGGCTGTTCGCCCTGACCGACCACGACACGCTCGCCGGGTACCGCGAGGTCGTCGACGCCGGCACGGTCCCGGAGGGGCTGACCCTCGTCCCGGGCGTCGAGATCAACGCGATCGTCACCCGCGACCTCGGCCTGTGGGAGGGCGAGCTCCACGTCCTCGGCTTCGGGATGGATCCCGGCCGATGACGCCTTCGAGGAGGTGCTGGCCGGCCAGCGGGCCCGACGCCGCGAGCGGTTCGTGCGGACGGTCGCGCTCCTGCGCGAGCTCGGCCTGTCGATCGACGCCCAGCTGCCCGACATCACCGACTCGACCGACAACGCGCTCGGTCGCCCGACCGTCGCCCGCGCCCTCATGGCGGCCGGGCACGCACGGAGCGTCGAGGATGCCTTCAGCCGGCTGCTCGGCTGGGGCAAGCCGGCCTACGTGCCGCGGACCGGGCTCGGGCCGATCGGCGCGATCGAGGCGATCCGGGCCGCCGACGGGCCTCCCGGTGCTCGCCCATTTCGGCGAGGCGCCGTCGCGCGTCGACATCGTCCGCGAGCTGGTCGATGCCGGGCTCGGCGGGCTCGAGGTCTACTACCGCTCGTTCGACGTCGCGACCGTCGAGGCAGTCGGCGAGGTCGCCCGGTCGCTCGACCTGGTGCCGACCGGCGGCAGCGACTACCACGGCGACACGGGGTCGTACGCGGAGGCGCACGCCGCCCTGTGGGTCCCGCCCGAGGTCGCCGCCGGGATCCCGGGCTCCGGCGTCGTAGTAGGCTCGCCGACACAGCCATGACCGATCGATCGACCACGACCCGCGCCCTGCCGATGCTGGAGTTCGCCCCGGCGGCGACGCCGGACGCCCCGCGCCGCCCGGTCGCGCCCGACGACGAGCGCCTCGCGGAGTACCTGCCCGAGGCGCGGACGCTGCCGCGGTTCCATCTCTGGACGCTCGGCTGCCAGATGAACCGGAGCGATTCGGAGGAGATGGCCGGACGCCTGCTGACCGCCGGCTGCGAGGAGGCCGTCGAGCCTCGAGACCGCCGACCTGGTCGTCATCAACACCTGCGCGATCCGGGAGGGCGCCGAGCAGAAGGTCATCGGCCGGATGGGCCAGCTGGCGCGGCTCAAGACCGCCAACCCCGCGATGCGGGTCGTGCTGACCGGCTGCTCGGTCCGCGAGCCCGACCGGGCCGGGCTGCGGCGCCGCTACCCGGCGGTGGACCTCTTCCTGCGGCCCGGACGAGGAGCCCGAGCTGGTCGACCGGCTCGGGCTGGCGTCGGCGCAGGCACCCGATCGGCGCTGGAACGGTCGGCGCCACCACGACCGTCGGGCGGACCGTCGTCGGTGTCGCGGACCACCTGGCCGGCACCCGCGCCGCGGCGGTCGCGGACCGGGACCGTGGCCCGCGGCTCGACGATCGCGGCCTGGCTGCCGATCATCTACGGCTGCGACAAGACCTGCACCTACTGCATCGTCCCGTTCAGCCGGGGCCCGGAGCGCAGCCGTCCGTTCGACGACATCGTCGACGAGGCGCGCGCCCTTGGTGCCGCCGGCTATCGCGAGGTCACGCTGCTCGGCCAGAACGTCAACTCGTACGGCCACGACCTGGCGCCCGAGGAGCGGTTCGCCCACGTGGACGCCGAGCGCTGGGCCGGCCACCGGCTCGACCTCGCCGGGCGCCCGGACCTGGCCGAGCTCATCCGCGCCATCGACGCGCTGCGGACCGCCGATGGCCACCGGGCGATCGGACGCCTGCGCTTCGTCACGTCGCACCCGTGGGACCTGTCGGACCGGCTGATCGCCGCGCTCGCCGACTGCGCGTCGGTCTGCGAGCACCTCCACCTGCCGGTCCAGTCGGGCTCGGACGCCGTCCTCCGCCGGATGGGCCGCCAGTACACGATCGAGCACTACCGCGAGCGGCTCGACCGGATCCGCGAGGCCGTCCCGGGCATCGCGATCTCGACCGACATCATCGTCGGCTTCTGCGGCGAGACCGAGGCGCAGTTCGAGGAGACGCTCGCGCTCCTCGAGCACCGTCCGCTACGACCAGGTCTTCGCGGCGGCCTACTCGCCGCGGCCCGGGACGCCGGCCACGAAGCTCGCCGACGACGTCCCGCCCGACGTCAAGCGCCGCCGGCTCAACGAGCTGCTCGCGCTCCAGGAGGGGATCGGGCTCGAGCGCAACCAGGCGTGGCTCGGTCGCGAGGTCGAGCGTCCTCGTCGACACGGTCAACGCCGCCGCGGTCGCACGAGCCACGACGGGTCCCGAAGCGCCCGGCGGGGGAGGGGAGCCGGCTGTCCGGGCGGACCCGTGGCAACAAGCTGGTCCACCTGAGCGGCGACCCGGCACTGGTCGGGCGCGAGGTCGTCGTCCGCATCGACCACGCCGGCCCGTACGCCCTCCGCGGCGCTCTCGTCGGCGCGTGACCGAGGCACCGCCCCTCGTCGTCCTCGCCGGCGCGACCGCGACGGGCAAGACCGAGCTCGCGATCCGACTCGGCGAGGCGATCCGGGCGGCCGGACGGCCGGCGTCGGTCATCTCGGCCGACTCGCGCCAGGTCTTCCGCGGCCTCGACATCGGCACGGCCAAGGCGACCGCCGCGGACCGGGCGCGGGTCCCGCACCACGGCCTCGACCTCGTCGAGCCCGACGAGCCGTTCAGCGTCGCCGACTTCGTCGCTCACGCCCGCACGGTCCTGGCCGCCATCGCCGCGGAGGACGGCGTGGCGATCCTCGCCGGCGGCACGGGCCTGTACCTCCGGGCCGTCGGGCGCGGTCTCGACACCGACGGCGCTGCCCAGCGATCCGGCCATCCGCGCCCGGCTCGAGGCCGACCTCATCGCCGACGGTCTCGAGCCCTCGGTCGAGCGCCTGCGCGACGCTCGCGCCCGCCGCGGCCGAGCGCATCGACACGCACAATCCGCGACGCGTCGTCCGGGCCCTCGAGAGTCGCCGAGATCGGCGGCGACGCACCGCCGCCACCGCTGCGCGGCTACCCCGGGCCGATCGCCTGGCTCGGCCTCACGGTCGAGCCGCCCGCGCACGCCGAGCGGATCGCCAGCACGCGCCCGCGCGCAGTTCGATGCCGGACTCCTCGACGAGGCGCAGACGCTCCGCGAGCGGTTCGATCCGACGCTGCCGGCCTTCTCGGCCATCGGCTACCGCGAGGCGTGGTCCGTGCTCGACGGCGAGCTGACCCGCGAGGCTGCCATCGATCTCGACGCCCGCCGCAACGTGGCGTTCGCCAAGCGCCAGCGCACCTGGTTCCGCGCGGAGCCCGACATCGACTGGCTCGACGCCACCGACGCGCTACCGATCGACGCCGCGCTCGACCGCGTCCGCGCTCTGCTGGAGGCGACCGACGGATCGCGGAAACGATGAAGCCGGCCCGCGCGATGCGGACCGGCTTCGGTTCGGACTGATCGTCTCCGCGGCGGGGCCGCGAAGCTCCAGACGCTAGGCGCTCGGGGCCGGCGGCGGCGGGGGAGCCGCAGGCGGCGCCGGGGGAGCCGCGGGCGGGGGCGTCCCCGGTCGCATGGCCTGGGCGGCGGCGAGCTGCGCGGCCTGTGCCTTCTCGACAGCAGCGCGCTGCTCCGGGGTCAGCATCGACAGCTCGTGCTCCATGAACACGTCGCGGACGCCCGGGTAGTTGAGGTACATGAAGATGGCGAACGCCAGCAGCCAGCCGATGAACTCGGACTCCATCGTCCCGGCACCGCCGAGAAGCGCGAAGAAGCCGAAGATCACGGTGAAGATGCTGATGAAGATGCCGAACTGCCACGCGTAGGCGCGGATGTTCCAGAACCCCTCAGCGACCCAGAACCAGATCGCGGCGAGCAGGACGGCCCAGATGGCCTGGCCCCACTGCGGGTCGCTGAACGAGACTTCCTTGCCGACGAAGTTGAAGTTGACGATCCCCAGGAAGACGAGCGTCCTCCAGATCTCGTAGAGTCCGGCGAGCCCCGCGCCCAGCGCGAGGAGCGTGACGCCGATCGGTCGCTTCATACAGGTGCAGCCCTCCATCAGTTCCCGCCTCCGATCGGAGGCAGTTCCGCTTCACACAGGATAGCGACACACGGCAACTGATTGCGTGGTGTACGAGCGTCGGTCGGATCGGGTCGCACGGGGTCCGTCCGAGAGGGCGCGCTATCCTTCGGCGGTGCCCAACGACCTGATCGATCTCGCGCCACCCGTCGAGAAGGCGTTCCTGGTGGCCGTCGACGTCGGCACCGAGGACGGCTGGACCGCCGAGGACTCGCTCGCGGAGCTCGCCAACCTGGCCTCGACCGCCGGAGCCGACGTGGTCGGGGCCGAGTGGCAGAACCGCCGCCACGTCGACCCCAACTGGTACATCGGCAAGGGCAAGGCCGAGGAGCTCGTCGCGGCCAAGCGCGAGACCGGCTTCGACCTGCTGGTCGCCGACGACGAGCTGTCGCCGGCTCAGCAGCGCGCGCTCGAGGGCCTGCTCAACGTCAAGGTCATCGATCGCAGCCGGCTGATCCTCGACATCTTCGCGCTCCACGCGCAGACCCACGAGGGCCGGCTCCAGGTCGAGCTCGCCCAGCTCGAGTACCAGCTGCCGCGCCTGACCAAGCTGTGGACCCACCTGTCGCGGACCCAGGGCGGCATCGGCTCGCGCGGTCCCGGCGAGAGCCAGCTCGAGACCGACCGGCGGATCATCCGGACGCGGATCTCGAAGATGAAGGAGCGCGTCGAGCAGGTCCGCCAGCAGCGCGAGACGGCCGCCCGCGGGCGCGACCGCCGGCTGTGGCCGACCGTCGGCATCGTCGGCTACACGAACGCCGGCAAGTCCACGCTGCTCAACGCGCTGGTCGGCTCGGACGTCGCGCACGCCGAGGACAAGCTGTTCGCCACGCTCGACCCGACCAGCCGCCAGGTGAAGCTCGGCGACGGCCAGACCGCGATCGTGACCGACACCGTCGGGTTCATCCACAAGCTGCCGCACCAGCTGGTCGACGCGTTCCGGGCGACGCTCGAGGAGGTCAACCGGGCCGACGTGCTGGTCGAGGTCGTCGATGCGTCCGACAGCCACTTCGAGGAGCACCGCGCGACCGTCCAGACCGTGCTCGACGAGCTCGGGCGCGGGCGAGAAGCCGCGGCTGCTGGCGTTCAACAAGGCGGACCTGCTCGACGCGGCCGCGCGCGACGGCTCGACGCCGGCGCCGGCCATCGCGGGCGCCGTGTTCGTGTCGGCGCTGACCGGCTACGGCATGGAGACGCTGCGCGCCGAGATCGCGGCGCTGCTGGCGTCGCTGTGGGTGGACGTCGACGTCTGCCTGCCGTACACCGCGGGCGAGCTTCTGGCGCGGGTCCGCGAGCGCGGGACGATCGAGCTCGACTACGGCGAGCGCGAGGTCCGCGTCAAGGGCCGGGTGGCGCCGGCGCTGGCAGGCGAGCTGACCGCGGCCGCCGCACGCTGGGCAGCAGCGACCATCGATGCTGCGGCCCCAGCGGAGGCGCGCTCCGGCGTCGACGGATGACCGAGCCGACGCGCGCCGCGGGCTGGGGCGTCGCCGCCGACGGATCCGAGGTGACCTGGACCGTCGCCGAGGGTCGGCGCGGCCGGCGCTGGCGCGAGGTCGTCAGCCGCGACGGGGCCGTCGCGCATGCGCTGCTGCTCGAGACCGCGCCCGACGGCCGGTTCAGCCACCTCGAGCTCGCCCGCGGCGACGGCCTCTGGACGTTCCACCCCGAGCCCGACGGCACGCTCCACGGCAACCATGTCGGCCGCGGCGAGGTCGACGTCCGGCACGTGACGGGCTGGCCGTTCGCTCCCGACGACGCGATCCTCATCGAGGACTCGGTGATCAGCCTCGCCGCCATCGCCTGGTCACGGGCCTCGTCGATGGCGGTCGGGTCGAGCGTCGACGTCGCGGCCGTCGTCATCGGGGGCGACGGCGCACTCGAACCGGTGCCCGCACTCCGTGTCGAGCGCCTCTCAGCGACGGGCTGGCGGGTGGGTGAGGCGCCGCCGTTCGAGCTCGATCCGGCCGGGCTGCCGTTGCTCGCCGGCGGGTCGACGCGCCCGCTCGAGGTCGACTGACGGCGTCCGACGCCGGGCGGACGCCCTACGGATCAGACGACTGAGGCGAGCCTGAACAGCTGCCGCGCGCCAGTCAGCCCCCTCAGCTCATACGTCCCAGCGTCCTCGAGGGTCACAGCCGAACCCTCAAGAAGATCACGCGTCGTCGTGGAGATGAGGACCTCGTTCGGACCGGCGTGATCAAGCATGCGTGCTGCCGCGTGGACGGCGATGCCTCGAACGTCGTCACCCACGAACTCGACCTCCCCGGTGTTGACACCGACCCGGATGGGCAGATCCATGGCTTTCGCGGACCTGATCATCGCGGCTGCACAGCTCACGGCTCGTGTGGCGCTGTCGAACACCGCCAGGAACCCGTCGCCCGTCGTCTTCACCTCGCGTCCCCGGAAGACACTGAGCTCGACGCGGAGCCGCGCGTTGTGGGTCGCCAACAGGTCGTGCCACGCGGCGTCTCCGATCCGCTCGAGGGTGGCGGTCGAGGCCACGATGTCGGTGAACATCACCGTGGCCAGCGATCGATTGGACGTGTCCTGGAGCGAGGCCTCCATGGCCCTCCCGCTGGCGCCCCAGTCGAGCGACACCCACGGCTCGTCCCCGATCACCCATTTGTCGTGGCCCGGCGGGATCTCGAAGACCGAGCCCGCCCCGATCTCCAGCGCCTCTCCGCCATCCATGACGATCCGCAGGCCACCCGAGATCGTGTATCCGACGTGGCGGACCTGGCACGACACGGTCCCGACGAGCGGCGCGACATCGGTCGACCAGCGCCAGCCGGGTTCGAACGCGCACCGACCGACCCTCGCGTCGTCAAGGGCGACCGTCTCGACGGTCATCCCCGGCATCGAGCGGATGCCGTCCGGAGTCGCGAAGTTCTTTGCTTGCAGGCGGGGCATGTGCAGCATCTCCGGAGGCCAGCGCACGACGTGCGGCCCTCCATCATGCGGCCTGAGGCCCCTCATCCGCGGTCGGCCACCGCTGATCTGGCCCTCCTTCGTGGACGGCCTGTGGACAACGTGCTCGGACGACGCGAAGTTCGTCCGAAACTCGTGGATAAGTCCGTAGCCAGACCTCTTGCCCGGCGGCTATCGTAGGCCTTGCTCGAAGGGGCCTTGGACCGAAAGCAGTGTCGCGGATGCAAATCAGCGGTGCTGACTACGGACCAGCGGTTCCTTCGGGCGTTTCTCTTTCTCCGGCCGGATCGGCGCATGGCATGATCGACCGGTGATCGTCCCGGAGCCGGCCCTCAGCCCCGACGCCATCCGCGCGGCGCGCGCCTCGATCGATCCCGCCTTCCTCGACTCACCGCAGTACGTCCACGACGGATTGTCGGCGCGGCTCGGCGTCCCGGTCATCGTCAAGGTCGAGACGGCCAACCCGATCCGCTCGTTCAAGGGGCGCGGGACGTCGGTCGCCGTGCGGGCCCTGGCGGGGGAGGGGAGGATCGGCCCCGACCGCCCGATCGCCTGCGTGTCGGCCGGCAACTTCGGCCAGGGAGTGGCCCACGCGGCCCGCGCTCTCGGCATCCCGGCCATCGTCTTCACCTCGCACCACGCGAACCCGCGCAAGATCGAGCGGATGCGCGCGCTCGGCGCCGAGGTCATCGCGGCGGGGGAGGACTTCGACACCGCCCGTGCCGCCTCGGAGGAGTACGCGATCGGCCACCCGGTCGAGCTCCTGGTCGATGGCGACGACCCACGGATCGCGGCCGGCGCGGCCACGCTCGCCCAGGAGGTGACCGACGCCGTCGCGGCGGGTCGTCTGCCGGCGCCGGTCCTCGCGTCGATCCCGGTCGGCAACGGTGCCCTCATCAACGGCGTCGGCTCGTGGCTCCACGCGACGCTCCCGGGCTGCCGGGTCGTCGGCATCCAGGCCGAGCGCGCCGACGCGATGGCCCGCAGCTTCGCCGCCGGTCGCCCGATCGACACCGACGCCGCCGACACCTACGCCGACGGGATCGCCACCCGGGTCGCCATCCCGCGCGCCGTGACGCTGATGACCGGACGGGTGGACGAGATGCGGACCGTCTCCGAGGCGGCCCTGCACGAGGCCCAGACGCTCCTCACGGACGAGCTCGGAATCACCGTCGAGGGTGCGGCCGCGGCGACCTGGGCGGGCCTCCTCGTCGGTCCACCGCCGGACGGTCCGGTCCTGCTGGTCATCACCGGCAGCAACACATGACCACGCCCGAGCCGCCCGGTCTCCTCGCCGACCTCGGAAGCGATGTCACCGATCATCGACTGACCCGACCGGACGGTCGCATCGTGGCGTGGAGCGAATCGGGCGTCGCCCACCGGCCGACCGATCCTCCGCCTCCCGGGCACGCCCGGCTCGCGGCTCTCGCTTCGCGCCGATCGATCTGCATGGATCGAGCGAGGACTGCGCGTCATCACGACCGAGCGCCCCGGGTTCGGCGCGTCCACCCGGCTCGTGGGCCGGGCGTTCGTCGAGCATTCCGACGACACCGCAGCGATCCTCGACCAGCTCGGCATCGACGCGCTGCCGGTCTATGGCGGGAGTGGCGCCAGCCCACACATCCTCGACTTCGCGGCGCGACATCCGGAGCGTGTCCAGGCAGTGACGATCATGGTCGGCGCGGCCCCGGTCGATGCCGCCGAGGCGGCCCGGATGATCGACCTCAACGCGCTCGGGTACAGGCTCTTCCACGAGGGCAAGTTCGAGGAGATCCTGACCATCACGACGGAGGTCAGAGAGGCAGTCCTCGCCGATCCGCTCGGCAGCTTCCGCGAGATGATGGCGTCGGCACCCGACGCCGACCGGGCGATCATGGAGGATCCGGCGTGGCAACGGGCCTTCGTCATCGGCGTCAGCGAAGCGCTGCGGCAGGGTCCGGGTGGCTGGTATGACGAGGACCTGGCTGTCGAAGGACCGTGGGGGATCGACTTTGCCGCGATCAGCACCGACGTGACCTGGTGGCACGGCGATAGCGACAGCAACGCGCCGTTGTCGGCCGCGAGGCGGGTGGTCGATGCGCTGCCAAGCGCCCGGCTCCACGTCTGGCCGGATGCCGGCCACCTGACGCCATACCACAACGAGCCCGAGATCCTTGACGAGCTGCTCGCCCGAAGTGGCCGCCGCTGAGGGGATTGTCCGGGCGCACCGGGCTGCGGCAGTATTGGCCGGGGAGGGTGCGTCGATGGCGACGAAGCGGCCGAGGTTCCAGAACCAGGGCCCGAACTGGCGATGCAAGCACCACGCGATCGAGCTCGGCTGGGTGTCGTGCACGGCGTACGCGATGGCGATGGGCGTCGACGCCTGGACGAACGGGGCGGTGACCCCGACCGGCTGCGAGCTCCGCGCGTTCACAAAGGACTTCAAGAAGGGCCTGACCCTGAGCCAGGTCGCGACGGTGGCCACCGACAAGTACGGGGTGCGCGTCACGGTCCGGACAGGCCGCCATGCGATCGCGCCCGACAAGGCCTGGCAGCAGGCCAGCCTCGGTCGCGGGTTCGTGCTGCAGGGCAACGCCGACGTGCTGGTGAACACGCCGTTCCGCTCGACCAAGGGAGCGGTCAACCACGCGGTCTGGGTCAACCGGGTCCGCGGCGGGACCGCCGGCCGGCCCAAGGAGGCGCGCGTGTTCGACCCGGCCGCCGACGGCCGCCACGCGCCATGGGGAACGGCGGTCAAAGGCCCGTCGTGGTGGCCGTGGGAGACGGTCCTGGCGTTCGGTGCGTCCCTCCGCGACGACGCCGGACACCGGATCGGGGCGGGCAAGCTGTATGCCGGGTTCGTTCCGCTCCCGTCGTCCGAGGCTGCGTCGCGGCTGGTCTCCGCCCACCCGGACGTGATCCTGCTGGCCGGCGCGAAGCGGACGACGCCGTTCCCGGACCGCCAGCGAGCCGACCCACCGGCCGGCCGGCGCGTCAATGTCCGGCGCGACCCGCATAGCCTGGACCCGGACGACATCGTCGATCGCCTGTCCGATGGCGCGCTGTTCGTGGCCTTCCAGACGCTCGACTCCGGCGCGAAGCCCGGAGGCTCGACGTCTCGCACCTGGTATGGCAACCAGGACGGCACCGAGTGGATCCACGAGAGCGGTCTCCGGCACATCGGCGGCGCGTCATGACCGATCCGCAGACCGGGCCCGTCGAGCCGGCCGCCGACACCGGCGACGAGGACCTCGTCGAAGGCGCCGAGGACCTGCCACAGGATATCCGGGACGACGATCTCGCCCCCGAGGAGTTCACGGCCGCCGAGCTGGATGTCGACCCGGACGTGGACATCCCGGAAGGTGGCGACGAGGGCGGCGACGACGTCGAGGACGCTGTCGACGCGGCGATCGCCCTCGAAGCCGTGACACCGAACCCCTAGGTGCGCCGTCCCCGGCGCTCCTGACCGAACGCGCGCGGCCCGCGATGACCGTCTTTGTAAGCCGAACGCTCCCGCACTGCGAGCCATCGACGCGATCGGCGGGGCCGGCAGGCCTCACCAGCGGTCGGCCGCGCCCAACATCTCTTTCGATACTACTTCCGATAAGGTGAGTTATGTCTACTAGACTACCGACGCTTCGAATTCTCCAGCGGTGTGCCAGTCGACCCCGGTCATATTTACTGCGAGACCTGCGCTAGATAGTCTTAGCGCCAATTCTTGGCGTCGCTGCGTCGTGTCGTCGAGCCGAAGCAGGTGTCGACCAGCAACGTCTGAGAAGGGTCGGCCGTGTCCGAGTTCAACCAGCACCGTCCTGTTCTCATTCCATGCCATCGCCATCCCGGCCTCGAAGAGCACATTTGCCCGTGGCTGCGGTGTCAGAGTGACTTCATGTGCCGGATCTGAGGGGCCGCGGAACTGGGTTCGAAGCTGGGCCTCGTCGTCCGGAGTGAGCAGAACCACTACCGCCTGAGCCGCCTTGAAAGCCGCGTCGGCGATCCCGCCGATGTATGGATTCGGTCGACCCGTCGCGGCCCTCGCCTGATTCCATTCGATTGGTAGCAAATCTAGGGAGCGGAGGAACTCAAAAATGGCGTCCCGAGCAGCTTCGTTTCGACCGTGAACGACCATCACGACCCGAGTGTTCGGAGGCGCAATCGTCGTCGGGCCGGTAGCCGCCTCCGACTCAGTCGCGGCCCGCGCTTGTAATCCTCGACGACGCTGAGAGTCCATCTGCAGACCAAGTTCGAAAATAGCCGCCTCGACACAACCCTTGGCGCGTTCCACGCCATGAGCATGTGCCTCCACCCAAGCCGATTCGGGTGTCGAATCGGAGAATGCCATCAACCCATACCGGTTCTTCCTGACTTTGTCCGTCAATTCGGCATCGGGGCCGAGGGAGCGGGACAACACCGACACCACCCGCGATTTCCACGACGCTTGCGCCTTGTCACCTTCCCGATAAGGGAACGCGAATCTGCAACCTCGTTGAGGAGAGCCCCGAGGGCCTCGATCGCTGTGCTCGGGTCAAGGTCGGCCAAGTGGACTCTCCAATGGCCAGAGCTGCCCCCGCTCAACGATCTGCGCGAATATGTCGGCGGCCTTCTCGGTCAATCGTTGCGCCACATCTTGCGCCGTCAGGGTCCCAGCTCGCGGCTTGCGGTCGCGGACCGTGGTTTCCTCGCTCGTTGCTTCATATCTGCCTATCTCGTGCCTGGCGGGCTCGCCGAGCTCGAGCCTGTCGTTCGAACATCGATGTGTCCCGTCAATGGAGAAGTTGAACGTCTTCCCATAGGACGACGGTGTCGTCTACGCGTGTCATTGCACGGACGCCGCCGTCTTGCGACACGACGAACCCAACACTCTCCGGGACAGCCCAGCAATAGCGCATCATCGAGCGATGCCTGGTTCCAAAGTGGAAGTAGTCAGCTTGTCGAGCGATGACCTGCCTGCTGAAGCGCGCGTCGCGCGGAAGACATGATTTGGGGCAGCCGCGTGCTTGATTTCGGCACCAAACCCCAGCACTTCGAGACTCGTACCTAGCACTACGGCACCATCAACTCGTGACAGGAGGGAGATGAACCGAATGACACCCGCAAGCTCACTTGCGCTATCCCGAAGTTCGTCATCCGCGATCGAAGCCTCAAGGTAGTCGGCAACATCCATCGTCCGGCGGTTCTCGTGTAGGTATCTCTCGATGATGTAGTCCCCGATTGCGTACCGCCGGAACGTGTACTCAGCCTCGTGGAGTAGCGCATCGGGAAGTCGCCGATAGTCGATTGGATACTTGATCTCAAGTTCGGGGTCGTCCGGTATCGTCGTGACTAGGTACGCGCCTCCATGGCCGTATCGATCAGTCTGAAGAAGGATGCGCCGCAACCCGCGATACCAGTCTTCGCGGAAGGTCGACGTGAGCTCGCGAATGTGGGTTAGTCGATGTTGTCCGGCGAGCCTCGCCTCGACCGCGCGGACATGGCGATCGCGACCCACACGTACTTTTCTCCAATGACCCCAGACGCAAAGACGTCGATTGATGGACCGGTCAAAACCCCGGCGCGCAGCTCGCCCACCGTGACGTGACCCATCATCAACTCGAGGTGTCCGATTCCGCCCACGCGGAGTTGGAATAATCCCGGTGGGGGGAAAGCCGAATTGCTTTCCTGATTGGCAAATTCATCCGTAACCGTTTGAAGGTCGACGAATCGATGAACCGCCAGCTCCCCCCCGGTGGAATAGACGCCGAGCCACGAGCTTCGCGGGTCCGTCGCCATGGCGACCTTTGCGAAGGACCTCGCGTCCGCAGGTATGGGATGTGCAAAGGGAACCCATTTCCACCTGTGGCGCCTGATTCGAATTGGCGGTGAAGGGTCGGGTCTCGATGGGTCGATCCAGGTCGCCTGAAGCCTGATGCGGGTCCCTTCTTCCGTCAGCAAGCTCACGGCGAAAGAGCGCATCGAAGAGCCTGACGATGTCCCTCTGCGGCGGTCGTCGGATGCGCCTGCGCTCCAGTTCATGAAGAAGCACCTCGGCGAGGTCGTGTGGCTGAGCGAAATTGCGTGGCCGCCCACGCGGTCGTCTAGACAGCGGGTATGGCCCCGATCCTCGGCCGCTCTCGATCGCAAGAACGCACGTTTCTCGATCCGGCTCAGGACGAAGTCCCGCGTCGGCGCGTCCATGAAGTAGACGTAGCAGCCGCGGAGGCCGCGGGTCAGGAGGACGCGGTAGGTGCTCTTGACGAAGTCGGTGAACTCGCTGGTCGGTGACACCGCTGCGGACGACGCGGTCGTGCGACTGGTCGCGCTGGCCGACCCATCCCCCATCGAGCGTCCGGTAGACGAGATCGGGGCCGAAGATGACGCCGACGTAGTCGAACTCGAAGCCCTGCGCGGTGTAGACGCAGCCGACCTGGTCGATCCCCTCCGGGTCGCTCGCCCAGAAGTCGGACTTCGGGATGCCGGGCGCCAGGCGGCCGGCGTCGGCCTTGGCGTTCCAGGGCATCGACCAGTCCCCTACCCTCACGTCGGGCTCGAGCTCGCCGGCGTCGTCGGGGTCCGACCACGGCCAGCAGAAGCCGGCCACGAGCCGAGCGGTCGCCCCCTCCCCGCCCTGCCGCGGATCAGGCGGTCGAGCTCCTTGACCGAGCCGACGATCCGGAAGTCGAAGTCGTCGTCGGTCGGCCAGAGGACCTGCGGCGTCCGGTCCAGCTCGAGCGTGTTGTCGACCCACTGGATGAACGAGTCGGAGCCGTTCGAGCGGAACTGCGCCTCGAGCTCGAACTCGCGGACCTCGAGCGAGCGCTTGGCGGCGGCCTCGCGGATGAGGTCGGTGCTGCCGACCTCGCCCGGGCGCACGACCTGCAGGTCGTCGATGAAGAAGACGGACACGCGGCTGGCGTCGAGGATGTCGTCGATCTGGGCCTTGCCCGTGCGCGCCTTCGCGGGCGTGAAGCGGTTCGTGCTGATCGTCCGGATGCGGTGGGCCTCGTCGAGGATCGACGACGTCGAGCGGCTCGTCGACGTTCGCGGTGTCGCGGAAGTACTTGAACATCGCGCTGGCGCGGGTCGCCGACGATCTTGCGCAGGTTCTCGGTGAACGCCTTCGAGCCGGTGACGTGGAGCGTCCGGAGGCCGAGCGCCGACAGCTCGGCGACGAGGTTGACGGCGATGACCGACTTGCCGGTGCCCGGCCCGCCCTCGACGATGAAGGCGACCTTCTGCTGGTTCTGGCCGGCGCCGCGGACCGAATCCATGATCGCGTTGTAGGCGACCTGCTGTTCGTCGAGGAGCGTGAAGACCGGCTCGTTGCGGATCACGCGGGCGACGTGGTCGAGCAGGCGCTTGTGCGGGCGGAACGCCGTGTCGGCGACGCGCTCGAGGATCGGAGCCGTCGTCGGGGCCGACGACGCGCGCCTCGAGGAAGTCGATCGAGGGCGCTCCGTTGGTCGCCCGTGAACGCCGGGTTCGTCGCCAGGAGCGACGCGAAGTCGGCAGGTAGAGCGGCGACTTCGGGTCGTGCTGGGCGTTGTGCAGGTAGGCGCACGCATCGAGCGAGATCATCGGGTCGTCGCTGAACGCCGGATGCGTGTCGAGCAGGTAGCGCTGGTACTGGGCGACCTGGCTCGACGGATGCAGGCGTGTCGCGCGGCCTGCCGCCGTAGTCGACCGTCACGCAGTCGGTGATGTTCGAGCGGCCGACCTCGGTCCACTGCTTGAGCTCGACGATGACCGCCGAGTCGCCGGTGGTCGGGTTCGAGCCGGTGATCATCACGTCGAGGCGCTTGGACGAGAGCGGCAGCTTCAGCTCGACGAGGATCCCCTGATCGGCAGGTCGGCGACCTGGAGGACATGCGCCATCGCGCCGAGCGAGTTGCGCCAGGAGTTGACCTCGGACAAGCGCCGGCCGGTACCGGAACTCGTCGAAGAACCGATCGGCGAGCTGGTTCGCGAGACGTGCCTGGACCGCGTCCGCGATGAACTGCTCGCGAGGTGCCTTGGTAGAGGTGCATCAGGTCAGCGCAGAAGCGAGTTGATCGTTTGCCCGAATACGACGACGGCGATCGCCGCGAGAAGGAACACGACCAGCGTGGCGCCGATCGCGAACCCCACTCCCAGTTTCACTCCCGTCCACACCGAGAGGTCCACGTCCATCCGAGCAGGCCCGAAGCCGAGCTGCCCGAGGTCAGACGCATCGTCGATGGCTGTCGACGCCCCGGCGGCAGCCGATCGTGCCGGTGCCCCACCCTGGAATGCGGCGCCGCATTTTGGGCAGAACGCAGCATTCGCAGGGCGCAGCGTCGAGCAGTTCGCGCATCGAGCCGTGCTCATTGACCCACTATAGGGAACCGCGCGGCCGACCCCTAGCCGACCTCTTGTCACGGGTACACCACTCGGGGATACTCGCGCCGCAACCCAGGTGCACGGTCGGAGGGAAGCCATGCGCTATCGGCTGCTAGGCCCGGTGGAGGCAACGGCCGATGACGGACGACCTCTGCGCGTCGCCGCACCCCGCCGCCGCGCGATCCTTGCCTACCTGCTCCTCCACGCGGGCCAAGCGGTCGCCAGCAGCGAGTTGATAGAGGCCATGTGGGGCGAGGAGCCACCCCCCGCGGCCCGCGAATCCCTCCAGGCCCACATTTCGCGCCTCCGCCGAGAGTTGCCGGCCGGCGCCATCGTCACCTGGGCACCCGGCTACCAGGTGGCGGTCGCGGCCGGAGAGCTCGACGTCGCGGTCGCGGAGGACCTCATTGCTCGAGCTCGACGGGCCGTGCGGCGTGGCGACTGGACGACGGCACGCGACGACTTCGGCGCGGCGCTCAATGAGTGGCGCGGGCCGGCGCTCAGCGGCCTGGGCGGCGAGCCGTTCGCGGGGCCCCACGCCCACCGGCTCGACGACCTTCGGCTCGGCGTCCTCGAGGAGCGGATCGAGATCGACCTTCGGCTTGGCCGGCACGCAGAGGTAGTGGACGAGCTCGAGATGCTCGTGGCCTGCCACCCTCTCCGCGAGGGCTTATGCCGCCTGCTCATCCTGGCGCTGTATCGATCACGCCGCCAGGCGGACGCGCTCGCCGCCTACCACACGCTGCGCAACCTCCTTCGTGACGAGCTGGGGATCGATCCGTCGCCGGAGCTGCAGGCGCTGGAAGGCCAGATGCTGCGCCAGGATCCGATCCTCGACGCCGTTCAGCCAGTTGCCAGCGACGAGCGACGGGTTCGGCTCCCGCGTGCGCTGACCGCCCTGGTCGGCCGCGACGAGGACGTAGCCGAGATTGCGGCTCTGCTCGGCAGCCATCGTTTGGTGACGCTCGTCGGCCCGGGTGGCGTGGGGAAGACCCGCCTCGCCGTCGAGGCCGCGACGCGGGCGGTCGCCACGTACGCGGACGGCACGCTGTTCGTGGACCTGGCCCCGGTCCGCAACGAGCAGCTCGTCCTCGGGACCATCGGGCGCGAGACCGGCGGCGGGGATCGGCCGGCCGACGTGATAGCCGATCGACGGATGCTCCTGGTTCTCGACAACTTCGAGCAGATCGTGAGCGCTGGGCCGCTCGTGAGCCAACTGCTGCGGCAGTGCCCTGGCCTTCAGGCGCTCGTCACCAGCCGGGTGCCCCTGCGTGTCGAGGGTGAGCAGCTGTTCGACGTGGAGCCACTCGCCCCACCAGACGCGGCCGCGCTGTTCGTGCAGCGGGCGCGCGAGTCGCTCCGGCGCTGGGAGCCCACGGCGGCCGTGACCGACGTGGTGATGCGGCTCGATCACCTGCCTCTGGCGATCGAGATCGCAGCGGCGCAGGTTCGGGTCTTCCCGGGGGACCTGCTGGTCCAGCTGACCGGCCCCGCGGCTCAGCACCACGGCGGGCGCCGGGATGCGCCGACCCGCCACCGGACCTTGCGCGACACGATCGCCTGGAGCTACGAGTTGCTGCCGGATGCGACCCAAACGGCCTTCCGCCGGCTGTCGGTCTTCGCCGGCGGCTTCGACGCGGATGCCGCCGCGGACGTGGCAGGTGCTGGCCGGGAACAGCTCGGCCAGCTCATGGAGACGAGCCTCCTGCGCCGGGACGATAGCCGCTTCGCAATGCTCGAGACCCTTCGCGAGTTCGCGGCGGATGAGGCGGAGCGGCACGGGGAGACCGCGGCCCTCCGCGAGCGGCACGCCGTGCATTTCGTCGAGATGATGCCATTGGGTGCCGACGGATCGCCCGGTGGGGCGCCGTGGATGGAGGTGTGCGCCCGCGAGGGCGACAACCTGCGCCGCGCTTTCGACCACGCGCTCGCCGCAGGTGATCTACCGTCCGTCCGGACGCTGGTCCGGGGCGTGGGCGTCTACTGGCTGATGGTCGGCGCCCTCGACGAAGGCGAACGCTGGGCGCAGGCGCTCGTGGACCTCGCAGGACCGGACGACGTCCAGGAACGGGGCCGGAGCCTCCTGCTGCTTGCCGAGTATCCACGCTGGTCCGGCGACCATCCCCGCGCGGTCGCGCTCCGCCGAGAGGCGGTGGCGCTTGCCCGCGCTGCCGGGGACGAGGAGCGCCTGGCCACCCTGCTCGACGATATGTCCTCGTCGCTGGCGGCCATGGGCCAGGTGGACGAGGCTCTGGCGGCCGTGGATGAGGCGCTGGCCATCTGCCGCCGGACCACAAACGATCCACAGGGGCTGGCCCATTCACTTTCCGCAAAGGCGGAGGTGCACCTCCGCTGCCGGGATGCCAATGCCGCGCTGGAGCTACTCGAGGAGATCCGGCGGGTGGAAGGAAGCTTCAACCTGCCGGTGGGGTGGGCAGTGCAGACCGACGAGATCGAGGCCCGAGCGCTCCTCCTCGCTGGCCGGAGCGCGGAGGCGGGCAAGCAGTACCGCTGTGTAGCCCGGGACGCTGCCGCCCTCGACGTCCGGATCGTTTTCGTGAACGCGCTGGCCGGCCTCGCGGCGGCGCTGGTGGAAGCCGATCCCACGGCCGCCGCGCGCACGCTCGGGATGGCGGAGCGGGCGCGAGCCGAGACGCGCATCAGCTTCTGGGATCCCGCCGAGCTCGAATCGGTTTCCACTCGGGCCGAGGCAGCCATCGGTGTCCGCGCGTTCGAGGAGGCCCACCGCGCGGGACAGGCCATGGACCTCGAGGCGATCCGTGCCGAGGTGAACTGACCCGATCGGCTGCGAGACGCGGCGGCAGGCCAAGCGCAACGATGCTCCGAGCGTCGGCCGGCCGAGGCGGGAGGCCCCGGCCGACGTAGTCCCCATTGGCGACCGGGTCAGGCCAGCATCGGGCAGACGTCCTGGCTGAACCCGTGCGCGTCACCCACGCCGATGACCTCCGAGAAGTCGGCGGAGTAGGTGAACTCGAATTGCCCACGGGTCGCGTTTGTATTCGTGGCCAGCGGCCAGCCCAGGCCCAGGAAGACGGTGGTGATGGTCCCGTCCGCGTTGTACGTATCGCGCGCGGGGCCGCCGACGTTGAGATCGATCGACGAGCCGTTATCGGTATTCGTCAGCCGGATCACGATGCTGCCGTGGTACTGCGTCCGGAGCAGGTTGCCATGCCTGTCGTAGTAGTCCACGGCATAGGATCGATCAACGAGGACGTCGAGCTGCACGTCAAAGCCGCAGAGTCCCTCGAACAGGAACCCTTCCAGGTTCTCCGGGGTTCGGGTCGGCTGGACCGCCGCCGCCGGCGTGACGAAGGCGGCCAGGCCTGCCATCGCCACCAGGATCGCAATGAGTCGTCGCATGCATCACCTCTTTCTCACAGCACAACTGGTCGTCGCGCGCCTCATGGCATGGGCAACTCCCGAATAGCGTCACGGCCCCGCGTCCGGGGCCAACCGACACACTGGCGCGCCATCCTTGCCGCTCGCTTGCCGCATCCTTTCAGCTGGATTCGCGAAGCATCTCGTGGGGTTCAGACATGACATCGCCTGACAACGACAAAACGCCAAAGGTCGGCGCCGATCAAGGTGACGTCCTGACGACGCTGCCGGCCGCCATGACTGGCAGGGCAAGCCCCGCGAAGGCCGCGGTCGGCGACAAGCCGGTCTTTGCCTACATCGGCAGCTTGCCGCAGCCGCAACGCTCCATCGCCGAACGCGTCGATGCCCTGGCGGCCGAGACGCTGCCGGCCCTGCAGCGCTCCGTGAAGTGGGGCATGGCGTGGTATGGCGTCGGCGACGGCTGGTGCTTCTCGTGCGGCGGCTTCGCCGGCCACGTCAAGCTCACGTTCGGGCGCGGCACGTCCCTCACGCCCGTGCCGCCGGTCACGCCGATCGGGATGGGCAAGACCTCGCGCGGCGTGGACCTCGAATCGCTGGACGACCTGGACGAACGCCAGATCGCGTCGTGGATGACACAGGCCGCGGCGATCCCCGGGTTCGGGAAACGATGAGCCGCTCGATCGCCTGCGGGCGGTTTCGGCTACGGCGACCGAGGCTCGCGATCCCGCTCGAACGCCAAGGCGAAGTCCTCCGAGGGTCCGGCGTGACCCGCTGACTCCTCGGCCGTGTGGGTCCGCGCGAACGCGAGATGGGCGGCCTCGTGGCGGACGACCTCCCGGAGCTCGTCGAGACGCGTCCAGTTCGCGAAGATCCAGATGATCGTCGGGTAGTCGGTCGTGTACGAGCCCTTGAAGCCGTAGCGCAACCCGACCGCCGGCGGCGGCTCGACCGTGTCGACGAAGACGATCGACGCCTCTGGGATGCTGAGCTGCCGACATGCCTCGTCCAGTGCGTCGAGTGCCGCCTGGACGTACGCCGGATCCGGGTGGGCGACACGCACCCGATCGGACTGGATGTGCACGCCAAGGCGCGCCAGGCGGCCGAAATCCGGGAAGGCGTCCCGACCGATGAGGAACGTCCCGTCGGTCGATTCGAGGGGCATCGGCGCGACGGCGACTCGTGGTTCCATCTTCATGCCACGCCGCGACTAGGCCCGCGTCAGGTCTTGGTCCCCACCACGGTGACGCCGTCCACGGCCGGGTAGTTCGAGAAGTAGCGCTTGCTCCAGTGGACCTTGCCGTGGTCGTAGATCGTCACGGTGGTCCACACCTTGGCGCCGTTCACCGCGGCGTTGTTGAAGAAGCGATACCCCACTGGCTTGGTCGGATCCTTGACGGTCTTGTTGACCGCGCGCTCGCCGGGCTGGATGACCGTGTTGGTGACCGTGGCCTTCCGTCCGTTCGGCACGCTCCAGATCTTGAACGTGATCCATCGCCTGCTGCCGGCGTCCCTGATGGTCCGTGAGATCAGGATCGGGTACTTGGTGTCGTTCTTGAAGCTCATGGTCTGCTTGGTGTTGCCGACGATCCACACGGTGGCATCGAGGCCCGGCGGATACCGGTTGATGAACTCGTTGTGGTTCTGTCGGGCGAGCGGCACCATGCCTGCCCGGAACGCCGCGTTGAACAGCGTCGTGGACGTGGTGCAGATGCCGCCGCCGAACGCGCCGGTGACGGTGATCTTCCCGCCCTCGATCGCGTTGCCCGGGCCCTCGCCCGGGAGCTTGTGCAGGTCGCCGACGACCTTCCAGAAGTCGAACTTCGTGCCTGCCGGCACGACCGTGCCGTTGATCTTCGTCGCCGGCGCCTCGATGTTCCCGCCGAAGTGGTTGTTGACGATGACGAAGTAGTAGACGCTGTACGAGCTGATGGCCTTCATCTTCGGGGCGAAGGCCTTGGCGTCCTCCGTCGTCAGCTTCGGGTCGACGGCCTTGACGACGGCCGCGACCGGCGATGCCGCCGCGCCCGCCTGGCGGGCATGGATCTCGTTGACGAGCGCGGCCTTCATGCCGTCAGCGATGAGCGTTCGGCCCTCGCGGCTGGCGCCGGTGGCGAGGATGTGTCCGCCGACCAGCTTGAGGCCCGCGTCCTTCGCGGTCTGGTTGACATCCTTGGCCAGCGTCGTGAGGAGCGGGTCGAGGCCCGACTCGTCGATGACCGGGGTGACGCTCCCGTCGGCCGCGGTCGAGAACGAGATCAGCGGCGCGAGGCTCGTGCCGGCGATCGTCCAGGTGTCCTTGCCCCGGGTGACGACCACGTCGGCGGCCATCCGATCCGCGGCCGCCTTTGCCGCCTCGGCCGAGGCCGTGGCGACGGCGGGTGCCAATGGCACGACCGGCACGGTCATCGCGATCGATCCGGCGTATCGAGCGCCGAGAGCTGCTGGTCGAGCGCGGTCAGCAGGGCCGCCTTGTCCACGGCGCGACCTCCTTCGCCGGGGAGACGCTGAACGTCCCGCCCTGGCCGGCCGACACGGAGGCGTCCACGGGGGTCTGGTCGATCGTCGTGGCGAGGGTCTCGACGGCGGCCGTCAGCTTGTCGTGGTCGTAGGCGACGCCGGAGTCGAGGGTCACGCCGTGGATCGCGGCCTGGGGTGCGCTGATGAGGTCGGCGAGGGGCTCGCCCTGCCGGCCGACCGCGAGTGCCGCGTCGACCAATGCCGAGGTGTCGGGGCCGCGGCCGACGTCGGCGTAGCTGATGGTCGTCGCCTGGCCGTCCGGGCCGGTGAGCGTGATCTGCCCGGTCCCGAGCGACCCATAGGCGTTCGCGATCTCCGCCTCCGCCTGCTCGCGGGTGAGCCCGCTGAGGTCCGTGCTGCCGACGTGGACGCCGGGCAGCACCCGACCGTCGTACTGCTGGCCCCAGGCGTACAGGCCGCCGACACCGACGCCGAGGGCGAGCAGAAAGCCCAGGACGAACGCGACGCCGAAGCGGGTGGCGAGCGAGCGTCGGCGCCGAGGCCGGGCCGGGGGCTCGACGTCGGTCACGATGGGTGCGAGGGGCTGGACCGGCACGGCATCGACGGGCTCGGAGGTCGCCGACGCGTCCGCCGTGGCGATGTCCGTCGTCTCGTCCACCGCAGACGGGACGCGGCGCTGGACGAGCGCCGCGAGCTCGGGATCGGCGACGGACGCCTCGCCGTCGGGTGTGGCTGCGGGGTTGGGCAGGTCGGTCATCAGGTACTCATACGAGGTCGGCCGGCGCCGAGACTCGTCCCCGGCAGCCGCGTCATCTTCGCGTGTGCGCGCGAATTTGTCACGCGACGGCCGTCTCGGCCGCCGGGACTGGGACGCGGGACGGCCCCCGGACGTTTCGCGGCGCACGATATCGTTTCGGGCGACCCGGAGCCGTCCAAGGCGGTAGCCTTGCAGGCATGACCCTCGGATTCGGACTCCTCAGCGCCCAGGTCCGACCCGGCGAGACGGACTGGACACGTGCCTACGACGACACGGTGCGCCTGGCCGTCGAGGCTGAACGGCTCGGCTTCAGCTCGGTCTGGACGACGGAGCACCACTTCGTCGACGACGGCTACATGCCCTCGCTCCTCGTCGTCAGCGCGGCCCTCGCCCAGGCGACGTCACGGATCGAGATCGGCACCGGCGTCATCCTCGCGCCGATGCACCACCCGCTGCGCCTGGCCGAGGACGCGGCGACGGTCCAGCTGCTGAGCCACGGGCGGCTCGCGCTCGGGCTCGGGCTCGGGTGGTCGGAGGTCGAGTACGCCGGGCTGGGCGCCGACATGCGCCGTCGCGGCGCGGCGATGGAGGAGACCCTCCGGATCCTGCCGCAGGCGTGGAGTGGCGAGCCGTTCACCCATGAAGGCGTCGGTCTACCAGCTCCCGACCCTTGCCGTCCGTCCGACGCCGTCGACCCGGATCCCGATCCTCGTCGGCGGTGGCGCCGAGCCGGCCCTCCGTCGGGCCGCCCGACTCGCGGACGGCATCTTCTCGAATGCGCCGGCGGAGCAGTTCGGCGAGCAGGTCGGGTGGGTGCTCGACGAGCTCGAGAAGGCCGGTCGCGACCCCTCGACGTTCCGGTTCATCCACTACGCGATCCTGCTGCCCGGCGCGTCCCGCGCTGACGCGCTCGCACGCTACCGCGACGCGGTCTGGGCGCTGAACTGGAAGTACTCGGACATGGAGGCCTCGGCGACCCGACCGCTCCCGCCGGCCTCCCCTCCCCCGTTCGAGGGCGACGCCGAGCGGCTCCTCGCGCGGCGGACGGCGCACGCCGGGACGCCCGATGAGCTCGTCGAGGTGCTGCTCGAGGTCCGGCGACAGGTTCCCGTCCCGGTCGAGTTCGTGGCGCGCAGCCACCTGCCGTTCCTCGAGTACGACGCCCAGATCGAGGTCATGCAGCAGCTTGCTGAAGGCGTCGCACCGCACGTCTGATCGTGACCCGATACCTCATCCTGCTGCGCGGCATCAACGTCGGCGGCCGGAACAAGCTGCCGATGGCGGCCCTGCGCGAGCTCCTCGAGTCGCACGGCCACACGAAGGTCTCCACCTACATCGCCAGTGGCAACGTCATCCTGAGCTCCGATGCGTCGGCGGCCACGATCAAGCGCGAGCTCGAGGACGCGCTCCCCAAGACCTTCAAGCTCGACAGCGAGCTGATCGCGGTCCTGGTCCTGACGCGAGCGCAGCTCCGGGCCGTCGTCCGGGATCGGCCGAAGGGCTTCGGCGACCAGCCGGACACGTATCACAGCGATGCGATCTTCCTCATGGGGATCGACGCGCCGACGGCGATGAAGGTCTTCGACCCGCGACCGGGCGTCGACGCGGTGTGGCCGGGCAACGGCGTGATCTACTCGCAGCGACTGAGCGCGCAACGGACGAAGAGCCGCCTCGGCAAGATCGTCGGCACCCCGGCCTACAAGTCGATGACGATCCGCAGCTGGGCGACGACGATGGCCCTTCTCGAGCGCATGGAGGCACCCGAGCCGTAGCGGCTGCAACGCGGGCTCGGCGACATCGGATTAGGCTGTCCCGATGAGCGTTTGGTTCGGTCTTCACCTGCCCTCCTACACCCACCCAGATACACCGCCGGAGCGGCTGTTCGACCGCGTCGTCGAACAGGCGAAGGCGGCCGAGGCGGCCGGATTCGATGTCGTCACCGTGATGGACCACCTGTACCAGATACAGGGGATCGGCGGCCCGGACGAGCCGATGCTCGAGGGCTGGTCGGTGCTCGCCGCGCTCGCGCGCGAGACCACGCGCGTTCGATTGGGCACGCTCGTGACGGGCGTGACCTACCGCAATCCGGCGCTGCTGGCCAAGCAGGTCACGACGCTCGACACCATCTCAGGCGGGCGCGCGATCCTCGGCCTTGGTGCCGCCTGGAACGACGTCGAGCACGAGGGCTACGGCTACGACTTCCCGCCGATCCGCGAACGGATGGATCGGCTGGAGGAAGCCCTCACGATCATCAAGGCGATGTTCACCGAGGAGCGTCCGACGTTCACCGGGACGTATTACCGGATCGACCAGGCGTACAACGTGCCGCGACCCGTCCAGCCGGGCGGTCCGAAGATCCTGGTCGGCGGCGGCGGCGAGCAGCGAACGCTGCGGATCGCGGCGAAGCACGCCGACATGACGCACTGGTTCTCCCTGGGACTCCCCGGGCTCAAGCACAAGACCGAGGTCCTCGAGCGCTACTGCGAGGAGATCGGTCGCGACCCGTCGACGATCGAGCGGACGGTCGGCGCGCCGGTGATGGTCGTGGACTCGGAAGAGGCCGGCAAGGCACTCCTCGAGCGGATCCCGGCTGAACGGCGACCGTACGTCAACGTGGGGACCGTCGAGCAGGCGGCCGAGGCGATCCGTCCGTACATCGAGGCCGGGTTCACGGGCTTCACGTTCAACAACAACCTGTACAAGACGCCCGAGCAGATCGAGCGGCTCGGGGATCTTCTGAAGCTTGTCGCGAGCGAGGCGCCGGTCGGGGCGCGCTAGAGGCCGACCCGATTGGTATCTGGGTACGATCGGAAATGGGCTAACAGCGACGCCTACGAGCGATACAACGGTCGCTGGAGTCGGTTGGTCGCCGACCAGTTCGTGGGCTGGCTCGACGTGCCGCCCGGGCGACGATGGCTGGATGTCGGCTGCGGGACAGGCGCCCTGACCGAGGCGGTCCTGAGGCGATCCGAGCCGAGCGCGGTCATCGGCATCGATCCGGCGGAGCCGTTCATCGAGCGCGCCTCCTCGACGCTGACGGACCCGCGCGCGTCGTTCCGGCTCGGATCCGCGATCGAAACCGGGCTCCCGGATGGCGCGATCGACGTCGTGGTCGCCGGCTTCGTCCTGAACTTCCTTCCCGACGTCGGTGCCGCGCTGGCCGAATGGCGGCGTGTGCTCGCACCCGGCGGTGTGGTCGCCGCCTGTGTCTGGGACTACGCCCACGGCATGGCATCCATCCGTCTGTTCTGGGACGCGGCCGTGGCCGTCGATCGTGCTGCGGCCGCGCTGGATCAGGGTGGCCAGACAAGCATCGGTGACGCCGGCCATCTGCAGGCCGCCTTTCGAGAGGCGGGATTCCATGACGTCGAGGGTGGCGCGATCACCATCCCGATGGTCTTCGCAGACTTCGACGACTACTGGCTCCCCTTCCTCGGCGGGACAGGCGGAGCCCCGGGATATCTCGCGACGCTCGATGACGTCCATCGCAACGCCATCCGAGAAGAGCTCCGCCGATCGATCACCGCCGAGCCGGACGGCTCGATCCACCTCGAAGCACGCGCTTGGTCGGTTCGAGGACGCCTGTCCAGCCAGTAGGTCCTCAGCGTTTGTGCGGACGGCTCGGCGTCGTCTCGATCGCGTCGCGCATCGTCGCGGCGTCGGCGCGGAACGGCGCCCGCGGCGGATACTCGCCCGATGCAGATCGTCGACGTCCACACGCACATGTTCACGCGCCGCTGGCTCGAGCTCCTGCGCGCGCATGGCGACCCCTACAGCGTCCGGGTCCGTCCGGACGGGCGCGACGAGATCTACCGCGGGGCGACGCCGGTCGTGTTCCCGCAGCCAGGCCACTTCGACTACGACCTGCGCATCGCGGCGATGGACGCGGCCCGCATCGACGTCTCGATCGTGTCGCTCACGTGTCCGAACGTGTACTGGGGCGGTGAGGCGGTCAGCGCGGATGCCGCGCGCGAGTCGAACGCCTCGATGGCCGAGGCGCAGCGGACCTACCGGGACCGGATCCAGTGGTTCGCCTCGCTGCCGTGGGAGTACCCGGTGCGGGCGGTGGAGGAGCTCGCTCGCGCGTGCGACGAAGGTGCGATCGGGGTCATGGTCATCGCGAACGTCGCGGGCCGGAGCCTGACCGAGCCCGCCTTTGCGCCGATCTGGGCAGAGATCGACCGTCGGGCCTTGCCGGTCCTCGTCCACCCGGGCGAACCGCCCGGCTCGGACCTGATGGACATGGGCTCGTACGACCTGTCCTGGCTCGTCGGCTTCATGTTCGACACGACCCTCGCCATCGAGCGGATGATCTTCGACGGGTTCCTCGACCGATACCAGCACCTCAAGATCATCGCGGCCCACGGCGGCGGTGCACTCCCCTACCTCGTCGGCCGGATGGAGAAGGGCAACGCGGTCGAGCTGCCCGAGCGGCGCCGGATGACCGCGACACCGACCGAGTATCTCCGCCGGATCTGGTACGACTGCATCACGTACGACCCTGGCGCGCTGCGGTACCTGATCAGCGTGGTCGGCGCGGACCGCGTCCTGTTCGGCACGGACTGGCCGCACCAGGTCCACGATGTCGCGGGCTCGCTCGCGAACACGGCAGCCCTCCCGGTGGATCAGCGGGACGCGATCCGCGGCGCGAACGCCCTCCGGCTGTTCGGGCTCTAGGGATCCGCGAACGGGCGGCGCCCTAACGCACGATCTCGTAGTGCTCGATCGACCACGATTCGAGTCGCTCGGGATGGCGGGTCTTGTTGGGCTCCCGGATGTCGCCCCCGGTGGCGCGGGCGATGTCATCCCACTCACGCCACGCCGACGCCGTGATGAACGGACCGTCGTCGGTCGCCCCCAGGTAGAGCGCGATCGGGCCGACCCCGTTGCGTCGGTCGAGCTCGACGCCGTCCCGCACCTCATCGACGTACGCGCCGAGCTCGCCTGGCCGGACGACACCTCGAAAGACCCGCAGGATGGTCGATGGCGGTCCTTCGACGCGATCGCCGATCCGTTCCTCGAACACCTCGAGAACGTGGTCGCTCGTCGCCGCGAGGTGTTCGGGGTGGAACACACCCAGGCGATCGCTCACACCGGCGACCATCGCCTCCCCGGACGACCAGATCGACACGGTGATCCGTGGCCCGACGTCGTCTGGGCCCTGGCGGCCGAAGAAGACCTCGACGAGCCCGGGCATCGCCCGCATCTCCGGCATCAGCTCATCACGGAGGACGGAGTCGAATCCCGGGCGAACCGTGCGGAACGTGAACACCCGTACGACCGACATGCTCACCTCGTGGTCGACCCCGGCGGAAGTCGAGTGTGACAGGTCCGGCTGCGTCAACGGCGACCCGAGGGCGCTCGGTTCACTCCCCGGCGTTGCCGAACGTCGCCCGCCCGATCGGACGATAGGTCTGGAACATCACGCCGGACTTCGTCGAGAGCGTTTCGACCATGGCCATGCCGTGCGTCTGCCCCTTCTCCGGGAACAGCCGCAGCCCGTCGCCGACGATGACCGGGTAGATCCGCAGGTTGAGCTCGTCGACGAGGTCGCGCTCGAGGAGCCAGCGGAGCAGCTCGCCGCTCCCGTGGAGCTGGAGCTCCCGGCCGGGTTTCGCCTTGAGCTCGCGCACGGCAGCCTCGAGGTCGCCGTCGACGAAGTGGGTGTTCTGCCACGTCGAGTCCGTGCGGGTCGTCGAGGGCACGTACTTGGGCAGGACGTTGATGCCGTGGGAGACGGCGTCGCCACCATCGTGGAGCGGCCAGTACGGTTCCCAGATCTCGAAGGTCTTGCGTCCGAGCAGCAGCGCATCCGCACGCCCGAACAGGGACAGGAGGAACTGCCAGCCCTCCTCGTCGCCGTAGGCCGCGGTCCAACCCCCGCGGTCGAACCCGCCGCGGCGGTCCTCGTCGGGGCCTCCGGGACCCTGGTAGACGCCGTCCAGAGTCAACATCATCGACGCGATCAGCTTCATCAGTGGACCTCCTGCCCGAAGGCGGCCGGGTCGATGTCGGCCGCCGCGGTCGCGAGGTCGTGGCCGAAATACTTCATCGACAGCTGCTTCAGGGTTCCGTCCGCGAAGCGCGCCGCGAGTGTGCTGTTGACCAGGTCGTACAACGGCTTCACGGTCAGGCCGGATGACCGGTCGAGGGCACCGGCCGGGATGCCCACGTAGGCGGCCGGCTCGATGCCGCGGAGCGGCGCGCCCGAATCGATGAGTCCCTGGGCGACCGTGTCGGCGCACAGGAACGCGTCAAGCTTGCGATCCACGACATCCTGCAACCCGGATACTTCGACGGCATAGCCGACGATCTTGGCGTCATCCACCTTGTACTCGATGTTCATCCCCGGGACGGTGAGCTTCTTCTGCAGGTACAGGTCCGCCCAGCATGCCGTGCAGACACCGATCCGTTTGCCATCCAGATCGCTCATCTGGCGCGCGGCCGCGTCCGTCCGTACCCACAGGCGCTCGGGAGACCCGATGTACGGCTTGGTGAAATAGAGCTGCGCCATCCGGTCCTGCTCCACGCCGATCGAGGCGAACGCGATGTCCCAGCGGCCGGCCCAGTGGCCGGCGAGCATCTCGTTCCAGGTCGGGACCACGTAACAGGGCTCGACACCGATCGTGTCCGCGATCAGGTTTCCGACCGCGACGTCGTAGCCATCGAGCTCCGCGCGCGTCATCTGATTCGGCGTGCACGTGCTCCCGCCTGACCTCGACGCGCCCTTGACGGCGAACGAGGACGGCGGATACGCCGGGTCGGTCGGCAGCAGCAGGGTGCCGCGGGCGTGGATCTTGGCCAGCGCGTCGTGGGTCGCATCGGCGATCGTCGACGGTGACGCCGTAGAGCTGCAGCCGGCGACGAGCACGACCGCCGCACAGGCTAGCGCGGCTCGCGCGATCAGGCGGGGTGGTGGCATGCGGCACACAGTACCCGAGGCACATGGCGTCCGCGACGCCCTTCGCGAGACACGTGACCGCCGAAATCGGCGATGATAAAGACGTCCCCCAGCCGCCCCTGAAGGAGGTCGATTCCGTGCGCGCAAAGCTCCCCGCCGCCCTTATCGTTTCCGCCGCCATCGCGGTCATCGCGGCCGGCCCCGTCGCCGCGGCCAAGCCATCGAGCGCCTACCAGCCGCCGGTCGTCAGCTGGGTCCAGCCGACCGTCGTCGCACATGCGGATGGCACCGCCACCGTCCATGTCCACTACACCTGCTGGGGCGGTAGCGTCGGGACGCATGCGTTCATCGGCGTCAAGCAGGGACCGGACGTCAATGCGACCGATCACACGAGCAGTCAGTTCGCCGAGACGTTCTACAGCACGAACTGGAATGCTGATGGCCCAGGGAACGCGTTGACGTGCGACGGGAAGCAGCAGAACCAGCAGTTCACCGTCAAGCCGGACCCGTTCTTCGCGCTCGGCAACCCGACCGCGCCCGCGCTGTCGCGAGGGACTGCCTTCATCCAGGTCTGTGTGTTCGACAGCACGAACCAGGGTGAGAACGATCCGAACGGCTTCGCCTTCGACTATTCGATGCGGAAGATCGTCACGAACTGACGCGCCGATCACGGCGCCACTCGGGTCCGGAACCGCCGGCCCGCGTGGCGCCGTTTCGATTCTGGAGTCGCCTCGGCGCGGTAGTTTGCCGGTCGGTGGCATCGGCGTCCACATCGCCGCGCGCGTGCGGTGGCATCACGGAGCTGCGTGGCGGCCCGGCGGGGTGGGAGCTGTTCCAGGCTCGAGCGTCCGATCACTGAGGGATGGTGCCCATGTGCACCGGTCTCGCACAAATCGCGAGAGTTGCCTTCGCTGGTTCCGCTACTGTCCGCCTACCGGGGACGACTTCATCGCGGCTACGATCGCCCGCACCCAGGAGATCACGAATGCCGGCCTGGTCGCCCCGCCGTCCGTTGGCGGTCCTTCTCTTCGCGTTCGCCGCGACGGTCGGCGTCTCCCTCGGTGTCGCCGGTCCCGCGCTCGCCGCTGCGCCGAGGTTCGCGGTCATGCTCGCGGCGACACCTCACCCTGCCGACGGGAACATCACCTATACGGGCACGGTATACGTGTTGCAAGGCTCGCCGACCAACGTGGAGCTCGGCATGGCCCCGTTCCAGGGATCGTTCCTCGGTGACAGTTCGTGCGAACCCGTCGCGTCTTGTCACCTAACGATGCATGGTCCCATCTGGGACTTTCCGACTCTGACGGGGACACGGATCGTCACCTTTACGACACCGCCGATGACGACGCAGACCTACATCACCTTTGGCGTGGTTTCGATCTCACAAGGCGATGTCGCTTGCTACGGAGTCTGTCCGGCTAGGCTCGATGTTGGTTTCGCGAACGTCACGTCGGAGCTCACGTGGTCAGCCGCTGGACAGGTCGTGACGGGGTCGACGCTCCATATCACCGCTCGCGCCACGACCGACTCGTCGTGGTTCCACTTCGCGAACCTCCACGTCGATCTCCCAGCGGGCGTCGACGCGCCGACCAACCTCCCGGCCGATGCGACGTACTGGCCTCCCGCTCACTACATCGATCGGCCAGCATCGTTCGAGCCAACGTCCTCGTACTCATTCGACGTCGTCGTCAACGCAGCGTCAGGCTCGATCCTGACGTTCCACGCGAGCGGAGGTCCAGCGCCAAGCATGGTGATCCATGACGCGACGCTGTCGATCAAGGTGGGCCAAGATCACACGGCGCCGACCGCGACCGCTCCCACGCGTTCGCTTGTCGCAGGACACGCCCTCTCGGGCGGCAGGATCCCGGTGATGGTCAGATGGACCGGTTCCGACAGCCAGACCGGCGTCGACGGATACACGCTAGCCCAGAGCACCGACGGCGGCGCATGGACGACGGTGGCGACCGGGCTTCACGCCCCATCGAGCGAACGACTGCTGAGTAGCGGCCATGCATATCGATTCCGCGTCCGGGCGACCGACCATGTCGGCAACGTCGGATCGTGGGCATACGGATCGGACGTTCTCGCTTTCGAGCGCAAGCGAGACGAGCTCGACACTCCACTACGGGGGGACTTGGGCGCTCCGCTCATCCAGCGCATATAGAGGTGGCCGCGCGAAGGCCGCGTCCGTGCAGGGTAAGTCGGTGAGTCGGACCTTCACCGGAAAATCATTCGCCTGGTTGGCGTCAAAAGGCCCGACCCAAGGAAAGGCCGAGGTCTACGTGAACAGCACCTTGGTGGCCACGGTTGATCTGTACGCGCTGGCGGCGCAGCCTCAGCGACTTGTGTGGACCAGGAATTACGCGACGACGGTGTCCCGCAAGGTGACGATCAAGATCACGGGGACACCGGGACGCCCAGACGTAGAACTCGACGGCGTGATCGCGATGCTGACTTTCCTTGGTCACCTGTCAGGCCGTAGCGGCCAAGGATCGCCGAGGCGGACGCAACGAAATCATCTAGCGTGGGTCCGGATGACAAGGAGCGGTCTGCGCACACGATCGGTGGCGGCCTTTGGGTCGAGCGCCACGCTCGCCGCCTTCCGCGTCGCGGGGTATCCGGCACTCTGGCTGAGCGGTGCAGCCGCTGGGTTCGGCCGGTCGGCCACGCTGGTGGCGGTCGGGTGGATCGCCCTGGTCGCGACCGACTCGGTCCTGGTCGTGGGCGCCACGTTCGCGATCCGCTTGGTCCCGTCCCTCCTGCTCGGCATCCCGCTCGGTGGCCTCGTCGACAGGTACGACCGACGGGCAACGCTGATCCTCGTCAACCTCGTTGCGACGATCCCGTTGCTCTTGGCAGCTGTCGTCGCCGGTGCCGGCACGCTCGGCGTGAGCGGATTGCTCGTGTTGAGCCTGGCCCTCGGGGTCGTCGACACGATCACCGGGACAGCCACGCAGACGTACTCGGTCGATCTCGTCGGGACGAGTGGGGCCACCAATGCGATCGCGCTTGGCAATCTCGGGGTGTACCTGGCCGGCGCTGTCGGGTCGATCGTGGCCGGCATCGTCCTCGACCGTATCGGGCTCGCTTCGCCGTTCATCCTGTCGGCCGTGATGGCTGTCGTGGCTGCCATCTGCCTCGTGATGGGCGGCGCTCACGCACGGCGGGATCGGCCCCCACCGCACCTCGTCCCGAGCCTGTCGCGATCGATGACGCTGATCCTTCGGAACCGACGAGCGGCTCTCATCGCCCTGGTCGTGGTGACGTGCGAGGTCCTCGGGTTCTCGAGCCTGACCGTCTTCCCGACGTTCGCCCGCGATGTGCTGGGCTCGGACGCGGCCGGGCTCGGCGCACTCGCCACCGCGAGGCAGATCGGGGCGATCGCAGGCCTGCTCCTCCTCGCGCGGGCGGGTCTCGCGGGGTCCCGCGGGGGCCGTCTGGTCCTGTTGGCCACGTTCACGATGGGCCTCGGCCTCATGGCCTTCGCACTGAGCACGTCGTTCGCGCTCTCGTTCCTCCTGCTCGTCGTGGTCGGTGCGGCGATGGCGAGCAGCGACACCCTTGGTCAGTCGCTCCTCCAGCGAAACGTCGAGGACTCCGAGCGTGGGTCGGCGGTGGGGATCTGGTTCTTCGCGATCGGATTCGGTCCGGTCGGGCTTGTCGCCCTTGGGGCCGCGGCGAACGTGGTCGGTGCTCCGGCTGCCTTGGCCACCAGCGGCATCCTGCTCACGGTGTTCGCTCTCGGGCTCTCGCGCGTCCGGGCGATCCACGAACTCGTCTGACGTCCCGGGGTGACTCCGCAAGGTAGAGTCGCCTCGAATGGATCGACTCCGAGTGCTGCTTGGGCTGTCTGCGGTCTTGCTTGGTGCGTGCTCGAATAGCGCGACGGTGAGCCAGGTCCCAGCGTCGGCGACGACCGCTCCGACCGCGACCACGACCGCGGCTCCGACAGTCGCGCCGTCGACCGCTCCGAGTGCTCCGGCCGTGTCCCCTGCCCCGTCGGCGGCGGCGTCGTGGTCGGCGGCGATCGGCCGGTGACCGTCCACGTCCCGGCGGGCTACGACCCGGCCAGGCCGGCTCCCCTCCTCGTCCTCCTCCACGGCTATGGCGGTTCGGGCCAGGACATCGTGTCGGAGCTCCGTATCGGCGATGCGGCGGCGCAGCGCGGCTACCTCTACGTCGCGCCGGAGGGGACCCTCGATTCGACGGTGAGCCGGTTCTGGAACGCGACCGACGCCTGCTGCGATTTCGATGGCGCCGGGGTCGACGACGCGACCTATCTCGAGGGCGTCATCAAGGAGATCGAGACGAAGTTTGCGGTCGACCCCAAGCGCATCGACGTCGTCGGGCATTCGAACGGGGCGTTCATGAGCTACGCGATGGCCTGCACCCACGCCGATACGATCGCCGCCATCGTCAGCCTGGCAGGCGCGACCTTCAAGGACCCGGCGGCCTGCGCGCCGAAGACTCCCGTTGCGGTCCTCGAGATCCACGGCACGACCGACGACACGATCTACTTCGATGGCGGGGTGATCACGCTGCCCGGCGGCCACTCGATGGGGGCGTACCCCGGCGTACGAGCGACCGTGGCGACCTGGGCGAAGTACGACGGCTGCAAGACGTCAGCTGACATGGACGAGCATGTCGACGTCGATGCCACGCTGGGTACCGCCGCCTCGCCGGCCGAGGCGACCGTGACGCGCTGGGCGGGTTGCCGACCCGGCGGGGCGGTCGAACTCTGGACCGTGCCGGGCGGCAGTCACACGCCGACGGTCTCGGACTCGTTCCCCGGGGCCGTCCTCGACTTCCTCGAGGCGCACCCGAAGCCGTAGGCTGAACCGGATCGCGGCGGCCATGTCGAGAATCCAGGACCTGCTCCGTTTCCAGGGTGACAGGGCAGTCAGCCTTGCGAACGCACACGGAGGAACGAAGCCATGAAGTACGTCCTGATCGTCAACTTCCAGCCCGGGGTCGCCGAGACGCCGATGGACGAATGGAAGCCCGAGGAGATCAAGGCCCACCTCGACTACTACTCGTCGCTCCAGGAGGAGCTCCTGGCGACAGGCGAGCTCGTCGGATCGGAGGTCTTGGCCGGGCCAGATCTGGCCAAGATCGTCACGTCCGACGGCCAGTCGGCGCCGGTAGTGACCGACGGTCCGTTCCAGGAGTTCAAGGAGTGGATCGCCGGCTACCAGATCGTCGACGTCGAGTCGGAGGCGCGGGCGATCGAGATCGCGGGCAAGATCTCGGCGGTGCCAGGCCAGGCCGGCCGCGCCACGCAGCAGCCGATCATCGTCCGCCAGCTGATGGAGGTCTCGCCCCGGTCCGTTCCCGAGATGGAGGGATACCTCGAGACGGCGCGCGGGACCGTTCGCTGACCGCTCCGAGTCCGGTCGAGGACCTGCTTCGCGCCCTGGCGCCGCAGGTCCTCGGCGCGCTCACACGTCGATCGGGCGACTTCGACGCAGCCGACGATGCCGTCCAGGAGGCGCTCATCGCCGCGGCCGAGCACTGGCCCGACGATGGCATCCCGCCGAACCCGCGCGCCTGGCTCCTGACGACAGCTGGGCGGAGGCTGATCGACCAGCGGCGGAGCGAGCAGGCTCGGACCAACCGCGAGCTCGTGGCGCGCGTGCTCGAGCCGGATGTCGCGTCCCCTGCCGAGGACGACGACACCCTCGCCCTGTTCTTTATGTGCGTCCACCCGGCGCTGACACCGGCGTCGTCGATCGCGCTCACCTTGCGCGCTGTGGGCGGCCTGACGACGGCCGAGATCGCGAAGGCCTTCATGGTCCCCGAGGCGACGATGGCCCAGCGGATCTCGCGGGCGAAACGGACCATCACGGAGTCCGGTGTCGCCTTCCGACTCCCCTCCCCCGACGACCAGGCGGCGGCGGTGCGGTCCGTGCTCCATGTCCTCTATCTGATCTTCAATGAGGGGTACGCCAGCAGCGGCGGACGCGAGCTCCAGCGGGTCGACCTGTCGGGCGAGGCGATCCGGCTCGCGACGATGGTCCACGCGCAGCTGCCCGACGACCCCGAGGCGACCGGCCTCCTCGCCCTGATGCTCCTGATCGATGCGCGGCGGCCGGCGCGGGTCGATGCCGATGGCGACGTCATCCCGCTCGCCGACCAGGATCGAAACCGCTGGGACAGCGAACAGATCGCGCACGGCACGGCCCTCCTCGACACGGCGATGGGTCGCGGCCGCGTCGGCGAGTACCAGGTCCAGGCGGCGATCGCTGCCATCCACGACCACGCTCCACGCGCCGCGGACACCGATTGGCCACAGATCCTGGCGCTGTACGGGCTGCTCGAGCGGATGACCGGCAACCCGGTCGTGACGCTCAACCGGGCCGTCGCCGCGGGCATGGCCGACGGACCCACCGCCGGCCTGGCGATCCTCGATGGGATGGACGGCGTCCTTGTCGGGAGCCATCGGTTCGAGGCCGTGCGGGCTCATCTGCTCGAGATGGCGGGCGATACCGACGGAGCGATCGAGCACTACCGGGCCGCCGCTCGGCTGACGACGAACCTCCCCGAACAGCGCTACCTGGCGACGAGGGCTGCGCGTCTCAGGGCGGGTCGCCCCTGACGTCCGACCGTTACGATGCGGTCCGACGGTCGCCGGTGCGGGGGTTGCGCCGGGAGCCGTGGACGATCGAGGCACAGCGATGGACGCCACGAGGCCGCTCGCAGTCGACACCACCGATGACGCCGCACTTGATGACGGCATCGCGATCTACGAGCGGCTCATGCCCGCGATCGAGCGCTATCGGGCCACCGAGCGGGCCGGTGTGTACCCCGTCTACCAGGCCGGGACGGTGCCATCCGATTCGTTGGCCCTCCCCGACGACGGTGTCGGCCTGGACGCCACGCTCGACGAGCTCGGGATCGCGATCGAGGCGGGCTCGCGCGTGGCGGCGCCCGGCTTCTTCGGGTTCATCACCACCGGAGCGACGACGGGCCCAGCGGCGGCTCACGCGGCAGTCGGCGCAGCGGGGGGCCAGCGCTACGGCCTGCATGCGTTCAATGCGCTCGAGCGCACGGGCCTCCGCTGGCTGGCCGAGCTGTGCGGCCTTCCGGCCGATACCCCGGGCGTCTTCGTCAGCGGCGGCTCGACCGCCAACCTCGTCGCGCTCGGGACCGCCCGCCAAGCGGCGTTCGAACGCCTGGGCGTGGACGCGGCCCAGGACGGGCTCCCGACGGACGTCACGGGCCGGATCTACGCGTCGGTCCGGGCGCACCGGACGATCGACCGGGCCGCCGCCGTGCTCGGCCTGGGTCGCAACGCCGTAGTCGCGATCCCGACCGACGACGACGACCGCATCGACCTGGGCGCGCTCGAAGCCGCCCTTCGTGCCGATGCCGATCGGGGTGTCATCCCGATCGCGACGGTGGCGGTCGCCGGGTCGACCGACACGGGGATGGTCGATCCGATCGCCGACGTGATCGCCATCGCCCGGCGGTATGGCAGCTGGGTCCACGTCGACGGCGCATACGGGCTCGTCGCCCATGCCTCGCCCGAGTTCGCCCCGCTGTTCGACGGCGTGCAGGACGCCGACTCCTGGATCGTCGACCCGCACAAATGGCTGGCGACCGGGCTTGGTGTCGGTGCGACGTTCATTCGCGATGAGGGCCTGCTCACGCGTGCCTTCGCGGAGGGCGAGGCGGCCTACCTCGAGGGATCGTTCGACGAGGAGTCCACGCCCGAGGCTCAGTACGACCAGATCGGCGGGCTGTGGGCCGACCAGGCGGTCGAGCTCTCGGCGCCTCCGCGTGGCGTCCTCGTCTGGTCGGTGCTGCGGGAGATCGGGCGGGCAGGAGTCGCACGCCGAGTCGAGCGCCACGTCGCGTTCGCCCAGCGGGTCGCGGAGCGGGCGCGCGAGGACGAGCACCTCGAGCTCCTCCTCGAGCCGACCCTGTCGATCGCCTGCTTCCGGTACCGCCCGGTGCGCGCGGACAGCGACATCGATACGTTCAACGACCGGCTGCTCGCCCGGGTGCGCCGCGAGACGCCGTTCATGCCGACGAGCACGCGCGTCCGCGGCCACGTGGCCATCCGACCGTGCTTCATCAATCCGCGGACGGTCGTGGCGGACGTCGACGGCATGCTGGAGGCCGTGCTCCGGATCGGCGCGGAGATGGACGCCTAGGACCCCCTGGCCTGCCCGGGGGCGAACCAGTCGAGGACGCGCAGCGCGATGAGTGTCAGCCAACGGCTCGGCTTGCCCACGCCACCGTCCATCGCGAAGTACACAGTTCCCTCGTGGACGATGTCGAGCGGCCACCGACCGTCCGGATCGCGTCTCGCTGCCACGAGACCGACGGCTTCAGCCGTGCGCTCGTCGGGCTCGAACCCGGCGTCGCGCAGATGGTCGAGCCCCCGCAGGACGTCGTAGTGCCACCACGTCGGGTATGCGAAGAGAAGGAAATCAGGGTCGATCACCTCGCCGGTGGTCTTCCGCCGGAACAACCGGCGCTCGAGCATGTACTCCTCGCCACGGCGACGTGCGTCGGCCACCCTGTCCGAGCCGCCGATCGCGCGCTCGTACGCCAGCAGACCCTCGACGACGTTGATGGTCGTCCCGAACGACGACACCGTGGCCCCGCGTTCG
Organism: uncultured Chloroflexia bacterium; assembly: GCA_963813225.1. Taxonomy (GTDB): domain Bacteria; phylum Chloroflexota; class Limnocylindria; order Limnocylindrales; family CSP1-4; genus SPCO01. Next base: position 2,039,297 of record CAWEYB010000001.1, read on the forward strand.
ACCTCGCAGTTCCAGCCGCCGTCGGCCAGCTGCTCACCGAGGAGCCGTTCGACGAGTGGCGCCATGTCGATGCCGAAGTACGCGCCGGTCGCCACGACATTGCCGTTGATGCACGGCTCGACCTCGCCCTCGAAGAAGCCGTTGTCCTTCCACGGCGGATCCCACCACGCGCCGTCGCCCCAGGTGACGTGCTCGAGGACCAGCCCCAGCGCGCGTTGCGCCGCCGGGCCCGCCGGATCCAGTCCGAGACGGCGCAGGAGCTCCATGGCGTGGAAGGTGTCGGTCCGGTCCTGCGAGAACGCGTTCCCCGCCCACAGCCCGTCGGGGGTCTGGAGCGCGAGCACCTCGGCTCCCCAGCCCTCGGTCGCGACCCGTGTGCGTTCGGCGGCGACGACATCGGCCGGCTCGTCGGTCAGGTCGCGCATGACCTGCCAGCGGATCGCGGGATCGCCGTCGAGCAGCCAGCCGAGGACGGTCACGCGGGCTCTCCGGTCCCCGCGGGCTCGACGTTGTGGTTCAGCCGGAACACGTTGTCCGGATCCCAGGTCCGCTTGAGCGCCGCGAGCCGGGCCATCTTGGTCGACGCCGTAGATCGATCGCGTCGCATCCGGCCCGTCGTCCGAGTTCTCGTTCGCGTAGCGGCCCTCGATGGCGTCGGGCTCGACGATCGCCATCGCCTCGCGGACCCAGGCCCGCCCGGCCCGTCGTCGCCGGCGTCGACCCAGTTGGCGTTCGCGCTCAGGTCGAACCTCGCGGCGCGGCCGGCGAACGCCATCGCATCCTCGTCGACCCGGGCGATCGCTCCGCCCTGGAGCGTGACCGAGAAGTCCCCACCGGCGGATCCATCGGCGACGTGGTCCACGATGGCGTCCAGCGCCTCTGGTCGGAACACGTCGGCGTACAGGCCGCTGATGTGCGAGCGCCCACCCCAACCGAGGACGAGGTCGTGCGCGGTCTGGACCTCCAGGTACGGCTCGCTGGTGGTGCTGACCGACGACGGCTCGGGGCCGCGGCGCAGGCCGGCCGTGTCGCGCTCGACCGCGTCGGCGGCGCCGCTGTGGTTGTACGAGACGACGACGACCGGGTCGCCGCCGGACGCCTCGGGCGGCGAGATCCCGTAGATCAGCGAGACCGCGTCTGGTGCCGTGGCGGCGTAGTCGTCGAAGGCCTCCCAGACCTCGCGAGCGGCCGACGCCGGGTAGATCCGGACGCCCCGATGCAGGTCGGGGCCGAACGGCTGGAGCTCGAACTCGAAGGCCGTGGCGATCCCGAAGTTCCAGCCGGCGCCGCGCATCCCCCAGAACAGGTCCGGCTCCTCGGTCTCGCTGGTGCGCACGAACCGGCCATCGGCGGTCACGAGCTCGACGGCCCGCAGGTTGTCGATCGTCAGGCCGAAGTTCCGTTGGAGCCGACCGACACCGCCACCGAGCGTCAGCCCCGCAACGCCCGTGTGGCCGATGACGCCGGTCGGGCAGACGAGCCCGTGCGCCTGAGCCGCGACATCGAGCTCACCGAGGAGGGCGCCGCCGTTCACCCGCGCCAGGCGCGTCGCCGGATCCACCGACACGCCGCGCATCCGGGACATGTCGACGACGAGGCCACCGTCGCAGCTCGAATGACCCGAGGCGCTGTGGCCGCCGGAGCGGACGGCCAGCGGAAGGTCGTGGTCGCGGGCGAACCGGATCGCGGTCGCGACATCCGTGCGCGACGCGGGCCGGACGATGACGGCAGGTCGCAGGTCGAAGACCGAGTTCCACAGCCGCCGGGCGTCGTCGTAGGCGTCGTCGGACGGCAGGACGATGTCCCCGGCGAACGAGTCGCGGAGACGCCGCACTTCGTCGGCGGTCAGTCCAGTGGGCGTCTGGACCACGGTGATCGCCGCCTACCCGCCGCCGCCCATCCCTCTCGTGCCGTCCGACAAGATCGGCGAGATCAGGCCGAACACGTTGTTGTCGGGGTCGAGAAGGTAGCCGCCACGACCGACGCCCGGCCAGTCCTGGGCCGCCAGCGCCTCGGTGCCGCCGAGCTCGATCCCGCGACGCATCAGCCCGTCGACGTCGTCGACGCCGACGACGATGTTGCAGCCGTTCACGCTCGCGCCGACCTCGGGCTTCGGGCCCTGTCGCTCGACGAGACCGCCGTTGATGCCGTGGCCGGCCGTTCCGGCGACGTTGCCGATGGCCCCCTCGCCGGTGTTGATCACCCAGTACGGGGTCTCGCCGTATCGATCGAACGTCCAGCCGAGGAGCGCCGAGTAGAAGTCGACGAGCTTCTGCGGCTCCGACGCATGGATCTCGAAGTGGACGACCAGGTTCCCCATCGGATGCCTCCTTGCGGCGCGACTCGGTCCTGGTCCGAGTATCGCCACGAGGGCGTGGTCGTGTCCACCCTCATGTCACAGGCGTCCGGCGATGAGGTTTGCCCCATCCATGAGCTTCTGGCCGTCGCATGCGGGAAACTCGCAGTACAGCTCGAAGAATTCGTTCTTGTCGAGGACGAAGATCCCGTCGAGTGTCCCGATGGGCGTCTTCCCGCTCGCGATGAGCGCCCCATCGAAGAAGTTCGGCAGCTCCGAGATCACGCCCCCCTCGGGGACCCTGGACTTGTTCGCCTCGTAGTAGGCCTTGGCGGCGACGGGGTCGGTCGGCGGCGCCAGGAAGATCTTGAGCTTGGTGGCGCCCTTCGCCCACGTGCACACCATCAGCGGGGTCACGTTCTCGAGCTTGCCCGGCCCGAGCGTGGTGCCGATGTACCCCGACGCCTCGTCCTGCGTCAGGAGCGTGCACGGATTGATCGGACCAGGCGTGGCCGACGCGTCGGCCTCATCGGACGAGCTTGGCTCTGGGGTCGCCGATGGCTCCGGGGTCGGCGATGGCGTCGCCGCCGGCGCCGAGGCAAGGATGGGCACTCCGAGCGAGGGCAACACGGCGCCCAGAGGCAACGTCGGGGCGCTCGTGCCCGTTCCCCCGGTCGTCGAACAGGCGCCGAGCGTGAACGTCATCCCAAGCAACGCGAGGCGTGCGAGCTTCGAGTTCATCATGTCCCCTTCCTGGCGTGATCGCGGTCCATCGACTCGGACCGTACGGCTCGCGTGACGCGCGACGAAAGGGGCGAACACCCCCATCTGTGGGCGATCCCCCTCCCCGTCCGTCGCCACTTGACATGACTGACATACAACCGTATGGTTGTATCAATGCAGGCCATGTTCAACGCCGATCAGGTATTCGCCGCCCTCGCGGACGCCACCCGGCGCGACATCGTCCTGCGTGCACTCAACGGCGATGAGGGCGTCGCCGAGCTGGCCGGGCACTACCCGATGAGCTTCGCCGCCGTGCAGAAGCACGTCGCGGTGCTCGAACGGGCCGGCCTGATCACCAAGGAGCGCTCCGGCCGCCGCAAGGTCGTGCGCACCAACATCGAGAGCCTGCGCATGGCGCGCGGTCTGCTCGACCAGTACGAGTCGCTGTGGCGCGGTCGGATCGATCGCATGACCGACATCCTCAGCAGCAGCAAGGAGATCCGTCCATGACTGTCACGTCCGTCCGCAAGGACCCCAACGCGCTGACGCTGACCCTGACCGCCGAGTTCGACGCCTCGCCCGAGCGTGTCTGGGATCTGTGGGCCGACCCGCGCAAGCTCGAGCGCTGGTGGGGTCCGCCGTCCTACCCGGCAACCTTCACGACCCACGACCTGGCGCCCGGCAGCCGCGTCGAGTACCACATGACCGGTCCCAGCGGCGACCAGCCGCGCGGCTACTGGGACGTGCTCGAAGTCGATCCGCCGCGCCGGCTCGTCTTCCTCGACGGCTTTGCCAATGACGACGGGACGCCGAACGACGCGTTCCCGCGCAACGAGGGACGCGTCACCATCGAGCCGATCGATGGCGCCCACACACGGATGCGGATCGAAAGCCATTTCCCGAGCACCGAGGCGATGGAACAGGTCCTCGCCATGGGCATGGAGGAAGGCCTCACGCAGGCCGTCGGCCAGATCGACGCCATCCTGGCAGAAGGAGTCACGGCATGACCACGATGACCGAGCCGACCACGCAGACGCTGGACGCCCCGGGCGCGACGATCACCTACGACATCCGACCGGCACAGACGGACACCGGCGCCCCGGTGCTGCTCGTCATCGGCTCGCCGATGGGCGCGTCCGGTTTCGGGACGCTCGCGGGCCACTTCAACGACCGCACGGTCGTCACCTACGATCCGCGTGGCGTGGAGCGCAGCACGAAGGCCGATCCGGCCACCGAGTCCACGCCCGAGCAGCACGCCGACGACGTCCACCGGGTCATCGACGCCATCGGCGCGGGCGGTCCCGTGGACATCTTCGCGAGCAGCGGCGGCGCGGTGAACGCGCTCGCGCTCGTGGCCAGGCACTCGGACCAGGTACGCACGCTCGTCGCGCACGAGCCCCCGCTGGCCGCGATCCTGCCCGACAGCGAGGCTGCCCTGGCAGCCTGCGAGGCGATCGGCCGGACCTACCAGCGCAGCGGGTTCGGGGCAGGGATGGCGCACTTCATCGCCGTCACCGCCTTCACCGGTCCGATGACGGCGGAGTTCGCCGCCCAGCCCGGTCCGGACCCGGCCATGTTCGGCATGCCGGCCGCGGATGACGGCACCCGCACAGACGCGCTCCTGTTCCAGAACATCATCACGTGCACGCATTTTCAGCCCGACTTCGACGCCTTGCGTGCGTCGTCCACCCGGATCGTCCTCGGCGCGGGCGTCGAGTCGGTCGGACAGATGGCACACCGCGGTGCGGAAGCGGCGGCCGAGCGGCTCGGCACGACACCCGTCGAGTTCCCGAGCGGTCATGGTGGATTCCTCGGCAACGAATACGGGATGCCGGGCGACCCGGATGGCTTCGCCGCCAAGCTGCGCGAGGTCCTCGACCAGGGTTGAGTCAGGCTCCTACGACTGTTGTTCGAGCTGATCCAACAGTCGGGTCAGGAGATCGAGCCGGGCGCCGATGGCGGCCGGCTCGCCTGCCATCGAGGCGCGTCGCTCGCCATAGACCGACAGCTGGGTCTCGGCCCGGCGCAGGTCGGAGAGCTCGGCAGCGCGGATCTTGAGCAGCAGACCCCGCACGGAAGCGACGTCGTCCGGCTCGATGGTGAGCGTGATGGCTGACATCGACGCATCCTCGCATGCGGGAGGCGCGGGGGCTTGACATGCGGACGGTAGGCTCGTGGCATGACGATCGAACCGCTGCCGACCGGGCCCGACCCGGAGGCGATCACGCGCACCATCCTCGAGACCTGGCCCGACACCGACATGGTGACCGCGCTGGGCGCCAGCTTCTTCTCGCTGGACCCGGAGCGCCATTTCCCGAACTTCGCGACGATCGTCACCACCGACGAGCATGACGAGGGCGCGCCGTCGAACCTGGTGCGGCCGGGTGTGTTCCGGCTGAACATCGGTGTCGGGCGCGAGTCGTTCGAGCGTATCGTCTCGTCGGGTGGCGACCCGGACTACGCGACGCTCGATCGGTTCTTCCCCCACCCCGTGTACGCGAAGCAGCTCTGGATCTCGATCCTCAACCCGAGCGACGCCACGTTCCGCGACGACGTCATGCCGCTGCTGACCGAGGCCCATGACCGGCTCGCCACCGCGCGTGCGAGGCACGCGGGCGAGGGCGACCGATAGAATCACCGCATCCACGACGACCGGGGAGGGTTCCGATGGCTGAGGTCCTTCTGTTCCACCACGCCCAGGGGCTGACCCCGGGGGTCCACGCCTTCGCCGACGAGCTGCGCGACGCTGGGCACACCGTGCACACGCCGGACCTGTTCGACGGGCGCACGTTCGGGTCGATCGACGAGGGCATGGCCTTCATCCAGAGCAGCGGCATGGAAGACATGGTCGAGCGTGGCGAGCGCACCGCCGACGATCTGCCGAGCGGGCTGGTCTACGCCGGGTTCTCGTTCGGCGAGATGGTGGCGCAGAAGCTCGCCCAGACCCGGCCCGGCGCCCGCGGCGCGCTGCTGTTCTATTCGTGCATCCCGATCAGCGGGGACTGGGCGTTCGGGCCGTGGCCGGACGGTGTCCCGGTCCAGATCCACGGCATGGACAACGACCCGATCTTCGTCGGCGAGGGCGACGTCGAGGCGGCTCGCGAGATCGTGGCGAACGTCAAGGACGCCGAACTCTTCCTGTACCCAGGCGACCAGCACTACTTCGCTGACAGCTCGCTGCCGTCCTACGACGCGGCCGCGACGGCGCTGCTCACGCGGCGGGTGCTCGACTTCCTCGCGCGCCTCTGACCGGCTCGTCCGACTCCCAATCGGTAACAGATGTGTTACCGTAGCCGCCTGCCCGCTCATAGCGGCGGGCACGGTGATCGCCCCGGCACGAGGAGTCAGCGATGGGCAGCTCGATGGTCCGCTACAAGGTCCGCCCGGAGCGGGCCGACGAGAACGCCTCGCTCGTCCAGGCCGTCTACGAGGAGCTCGGTCAAGGTCGGCCGGACGGCCTGCACTACGTGACCTTCAGGCTGCCCGATGGCGTCAGCTTCATGCACGTCGTGTTCGACACTGAGGAGCCGGGTCGGATCCTCGGTGAGACGGCTGCATTCAAGGCCTTCGTCGGCGACATCGAGGATCGCTGCGACGAGCCTCCGGTCGTCACCGAGCTATCGGTGATCGGGTCGTACCGGATCGGGTCCTGAGGCTCAGCCGCCCTTGACCGCGAGGACGTCGACCAGGCGGATGTCGGCGTCCTTGGCCAGGACCTGCGAGCCGACCTGGGCGAGTGCCGCCGGGATCCGCCCGTTGAGATGGGCCTGCCGGGCCGCCTCGTCCTCGAACGCATCGAAGATCCCGAACGTCTTGTCGTCGACGCGGAAGCCGTACCACACGCGCGTGCCCGGCTCCTCCTCGACGATCCCCTGACCGGCCTTGACGAAGGCCTCGACCTCGGCCTCCTTGCCGGGCTTCGCCTCGACCAGGGCCAGGACTCCAACAGTGAGTGCCATGTCGTGCTCCTTTCGTGTTTCCCCCATCATCCGACTATTCGTCAGAACTCGGCACTCCGGACTCGGATCACGTAGACGACCGGAAAGATCACGAAGATGGCCAGCGCGACCGGCGGGCTGACGAACCAGCCGATCAGCGCCGCCAGCCCGTAGCCGACGATCGTCAGGACCGGTTCCTTGAGCCGGAAGAACTGCATCTGGGTGTTGGGATCGACCAGGTTGGGATGGCCACGCAGGTAGCTGAAGAGCAGCAGCCAGGCGACACCCGACGCCATCCCGACGACGGCATAGGCGACCACAGCGGCCCCCTGGTCCGTGACGGTCCCGACACGGAATGCGCTTGCGATGACGGCCGTCGGGAACGGAACGACCGACACGGTCAGGAGCAGCACGAGGTTGCGCCACAGCAGCCCGGCATCGACCGCGCGGATCCGCGAGAACGCGGTGTGATGTCCCATCCACAGCACCCCGATCGAGCCGAATGCCGCGAGGTATGCGACGTAGCTCACCCATTCGTCCGCCAGCTGGGTCGTGAAGCCGCCGCGGATGGCCGGGATCGCCAGCTCGAGCACGAGGAGGGTGATCGCGATCGAGAACACGCCGTCGCTGAATGCCTCGACCCGACTGCTCTCGGACATGCGGCGCGGTCGCTCATCGGTCATCGGAGGCTCATGGTGACGCAACGCGTGCCCGGTGATGGGACCGGACGGGCGCCGGCGCCTTGCGAGCCACCAACGACGCGCCCACACTCGTGACGTGACCCTCGATCCGATACCCCTGCCGCAGACGCGCTACGCGCGCGTCGGCGAGCTCGACATCGCATACCAGGTGTTCGGGGACGGTCCGATCGACCTGGTCTTCGTCGACCAGTGGTTCAGCAACGTCGACGCCATGTGGGACTTCCCTCCCCTCGCCCGCCTGCTGAACCAGCTGGCGTCGTTCAGCCGGGTGATCGTCTTCGACAAGCGCGGGACGGGCCTGTCGGACCCGATCGGCGTCGGCGAGCTGCCCACCATCGAGGAGTGGATCGACGACCTTCGCGGGGTCCTCGACGACATCGGCTCCGAGCGGACCGCCCTCTTGTCCGGGATCGGCGCGTCGGTGATGGCGCTGGTCTTCGCTGCGACCTACCCGGAACGGACGTCATCGCTGGTCATGGTCGATGGCTGTAGCCGCCTTGCCTGGGCGGACGACTATCCGTGGGGCCAACGCGTCGAACGGGTGCCCGATGACGTGGAGCGTCTTCGCGCCGTCTGGGGCCGGACCGGCGGCACGATGATCTTCCTGGCGCCGGACCTGCTGGCCGATCGAGCGCTGTCCACCGCGTTCATCCGCTACGAACGCCACTCGGCGAGCCCGGGCGTGGCTAAGGCGATGATCGGCTGGCTGTACGACGTCGACGTCCGTCACGTCCTGCCCTCGATCACCGTTCCGACGCTGCTGCTCAGCCACGCCGAAGCGACGCGGGTCGCGCCCGTCCACGGTCGATACATCGCGGAACGGGTGCCGGGTGCGCGCTTCGTGGAGCTGTCCGGCGCGGACAACTACACGTGGGTCGGCGACACCGCGCCGATGCTGCGCCACATCCAGGAGTTCCTGACCGGCGCATCGCCGATCGTCGAGCCGGACCGGGTGCTGGCGACGGTCCTCTTCACGGATATCGTCGATTCGACACGGCGGGCCGCCGAGCTTGGTGACGCACGCTGGCGCGAGGCCCTGGCAGGGCACGACCGGGCCATCCGCCAGGTCCTCGAGCGCTTCCGCGGCCGCGAGATCAAGACGACCGGCGACGGCTTCCTGGCGACCTTCGATGGACCTGCGCGCGGCATCCGCGCGGCGATGGCGATCCGTGACGCCCTGGCCGAGCAAGGCTTCGAGGTCCGGTCGGGCCTCCATACCGGCGAAGTCGAGCTCGCCGGCAACGACATCGCGGGCATCGCCGTCCATATCGCAGCGCGGATCAGCGCTCTCGCCTCTGCCGGCGAGGTCCTGACCTCGAACACGGTCAAGGACCTGGTGACCGGGTCCGGGATCGTCTTCGAGCCGCGCGGAGCGCACATGCTCAAGGGCATCGACGACGCGTGGCAGGTCTTCGCGGCGGTCGGATAGCCCGGTCCACCATCACGATCCGGAGTCGGGAGGAGCCGCTTGGAATTCGGGGTCCATCTGCCGCAGATCGAGTGGGAGGGCGGTGAGCCGGTCGATCTCGTCCGCGTGATGGGCGTCGCGACCGCGGCGGAGCGACTCGGCTTCTCGACGGTCACCGCGAACGACCATCTCGTGTACGGCCGTCCGTGGCTCGACGGGCCAACGGCCCTCGCCGCCGTCATGGCAGCCGCTCCCACCGTCCGGCTCATGACCAGCGTCGCATTGCCGGTGGTTCGCGGACCGTTCGCGCTCGCCAAGACGCTGGCCGCCATCGACCTGCTGTCCGGCGGTCGCGTCGACGCCGGACTCGGACCGGGCTCGTCAGGTGCCGACTACGCCGTGGTCGGCATCCCGCTGGCCGAACGCTGGGCTCGATTCGACGAGGCCGTGGCGGCCATCCGGGCCCTGTGGGCGAGCGAGGCCACGCCGTTCGTCGGGCAGTTCTACGACACGACCGGGGTCAGCCTCTTGCCGCGCCCGGCGCAGCCGGACGGTCCCCCGATCTGGGTCGGTAGCTGGGGCTCGGCGGCGGGGATGCGCCGCGTCGCGCGGCTCGGCGACGGCTGGCTGGCGTCGGGTTACAACACGACGCCAGAGACCTTCGCGTCCGGACTGGCGACGCTGCGGGACCTGCTGGCCGCGGCTGGACGCGACCCGTCCGGTTTTCCGACCACGCTGGCCACGACCTGGCTGTTCGTCACCGACGACGATCGTGAGAGACGAGCCGTCAACGAGCGGCTGAGCCGGATGCTCCGCCGTCCGCTCGACGAGATCGAGGGCCGGCTGCCGGTCGGCTCAGGGGCAGCCTGCCTGGACCTGTTCGGGCGGTACCGCGACGCCGGGCTCCGACGCGTCCTGATCTGGCCGATGCAGGACGAGGTCGGGCAGATGGAGCGCGTCGCGGAGCAGATCATCGCGCCGCTGGCGCGCACCACCACCCACGATGCTGCGACACTTCGTACCTAGTGCGACTCGGGAGGGCGGACATGGCCGATCGGGCCAGCGACACCGGAGGGACCTTGGGGTCCGTCACCGGCTCCGGATCGTCTCGCGATGACGATGAGACGGCGGTCACCGCGGCGCAACCGGTCCACCCGTATGTCCACGTGGTCGTGGTGGCGGTCATCGGCGCCGTCGTGGTGCTCGCCTGGCTGACCGTATTCGAGACGCTGAACAGGGCGCTCTGGGAGAACGATTTCGTCGTCGCGAACCCGTGGATCTTCCCGGTCATCTGCCTGCCGCTGTCGCTGGTCGTCGGGCTCCTCGTCAAGTACCAGCACGCCCCGACCAACCTCGAGGGGTCGATGCTCGACAGTCTGGGCGGCGACGTGTCGAAGATCGACTGGCGGCGCCTGCCGATCGCGGTAGTGATGCCCCTCGTCTGTCTGCTGGCGGGTGCCGTCATCGGGCCCGAAGGCGGCATCGGCGGCATCGCCTCGCGGCTGGCCGCGATGTACAACGAGAAGGTCGGGATCCCACAGGCGCATCGAGCCCAGCTGGTCTTCTCGACGCTCGCGTCGGCCTACAACGGCCTGATCGCCAATCCGCTGTTCACGGGTGTCCTCGGCAGCGAGCTGATCCCAGACCCGGATGCGCGAAGCCGGACCCTACCGGCCAACCTGATCGGCGGCTCGATCGGGTACCTCATCTTCTTCGCCTTCGGATACTCGGGCCTCGAGAACTACCTCCACCTGTCACCGACGCAGCCGTACGAGCCGCTCGACGTCGTGCTGGTGATCCTCTTCGGATTGCTCGGCCTGATCCTTGCACTCATCGCCGGCGCGATGTTCCGGGTCGCCGCGGCCCTGTTCGGGCGGTTCGAGGGACGCGAGGTGGAGCGGGCCCTGGCTGCCGGAGTCGTGTTCAGCGCGGTCGGGGTCTTCGCGCCGATCGTGCTCTTCTCGGGCGAGACGCAGATCCAGACCGTGGTGGCCGATGCGGCCGGCTACGGCGCGCTGGTCCTCTTTGCGATGGCCCTGGTGAAGCTGGCGCTCCTCGCCGTCGCGTTCAAGAGCGGTTTCCTGGGCGGCCCGACGTTCCCGGCCATCTTCGCGTCGGTCTGCGTCGCGCTCGGTCTCAGCCTGCTGATGCCGGCCGTCCGTGTGGACGTGCTCATCGGCGGCGTGATGGCCGGCTTCCTGGTGGTCCTGTTCAAGGCACCGTTCATGGTCATCCTGCTGACCGTCGTGATGCTCCAGGCCAGTGCGGAGCTCACCGCACTGATCGTCCTCGCCGTGGCTGCCGTGCTCATCGCCCAGCCCTACATCATGGCCGCCATCGCGGCGCGTCAGTCGGCTCGAGCCGGGCGCAAGGGTGCGACCTCCTCGTCGAGCTGACATGCCCTTCCCACGGGCGTGACCCTCGTCGACGTAGCGGATCGATGGTAGTCGGCGAAGCCGACGGGTTCCCTCGTGAGGTACCCTGACCTGGTTGACGCACGTCAACGCGAACCGTCGGTCTCCCCTTGTGGTCCCCGGACAGCGCCCCGTACCCTCGCGGTCCGGGCGGGACGACGGCCCAGACCCTCGCCCCCACGAGGACACACCGATGCGACACACGCCGATGCGACACACGTCACGGGCCGGGATCCCGATCCTCCTCGCCTTCGCGATCCTCCTGGCACTCGCCCCCGCGCCCGCCGGCGCCATCACCCTCCAGCGCACCTGGTGGGCCAACGTCAGCTCCGGCACCAACGGGAAGGTCACGTTGAAGGCCTACACGAACGGCGTCGGCTCGATCTCGTACGCCCTCAGGAAGCTGCGGGCCAACTCGAGCTACGCCGTCCAGATCCGCAAGGGGTCGTGCGCCCATCTCGGCACGGTCGTGCAGAAGCTCGCCTCGGTCCACACGTCCTCGACAGGCTCGGTGGCCCGCACGGTGACGGTGTTTCCGTCGCAGATGAGAGCGATCTGGCCGGCTGCACGCGGGACGAGCTTCGCGATCAGGCTCGTGAGCGGCTCGAGCGTCCGTTGCGCCGGGTTCACGTTCCACAAGGCGACCCGGATCGTGATCTCCAGCCTCGGCATCAACCTGCCGATCGTGCGAGGACCATCCGGCTACCCGTATTGCCACGTGGCGATGTACCTGTCGGCGAATGCGCAGCCGCGTGAGCCGGGCATCACCTACATCTTCGCCCACGCCCGGACCGGGATGTTCCTGCCGCTGCTGACGCAGTACAGGTTGCACGGCGCCGCCGGTCTGCTTGGTCGGTACGTCAAGGTCTACACGAATGACAGCGTATGTCAGCTACTACAAGATCGACAAGGTGCGGAAGACCTCGAATGCGACTGCCGGCGTTACGACGCTGACGACCGAGCGGCTGTGGCTTCAGACGTCGACGGGCCCGAACTACGAGCTACCCGAAGCTCATCGTCGAGGCGTACCGCTACAAGACGCTCAAGACGACGTACGCGGCGTCGCACCCGACGCCGCACCCGTCCACTGCTCGAGGGCGGCTGCTCCGAGCTGGCACCGCGGTTCCCATCGCGCTACCCTCCCGGGAGCGAGGTGAGCGGCATGACGACGCGGCGCGTGGCGTGGCGACGGTCCGACGAGGTCGAGACCGATGAGCACTGCACGCTGGCCGTCCGCGACGTCGGGCTGTCGCTCGTCGGCACGGTCCTCGGCGCGGACGGCGGCGTGCCGGTCCGGATCGAGTACCGGGTGTTCGCCGACGCGGCCGGGCTGACGACCGCGGCCCACGTCCGCGACCTGCGCGGCTTCGAGACGCGGACGATCACGCTCGAACGCGACCCGAAGGGCAACTGGACGCGTGGATGGTGTCGTGGTCGCGCGGGCTCAAGGGCTGCACCGATGTCGACCTCGGCTGCAGCCCGTCGACGAACACGCTGCCGATCCGGCGACTCCGTCTGGCGATCGGCAAGGCGCAGACGATCCAGGCCGCGTGGGTCCGGTTTCCCGAGCTGGTCGTCGTGAAGTCGGCACAGACCTACACGCGGCTCGACGAGTTCACGTACCGCTACGCGAGCGGCCACGTTCGAGGCCGAGCTGACGGTCGACGACGACGGGCTCGTCGCCGCCTACGCGGAATGGCGTCGGACCGGCGTCGCCATGGGTCCGACCGACAACGAACCGCTCGACGCGACGCGCTAGACCGTCGCGTCGAACCGGCTCGCGGCCGTCGCGGCTACTCCGGGTCGTCGTCCGGCGGTGTGGCATCGCCGTCGGGTGAAGCCGCGTCGCCGCGCGTCGGCGATCGGCTGGGTCGCGCGATACGCGGCGAGGTCGGCCTTGGCCTTCCGGTCGATGAACGGGATGAGGAACGGCATCATGACCAGACCGGCGACGAAGAGCGGGACGAACAGGATCACGAACGATCGGGCGTCGGGCGGCAGGGTCATGCCTTCGAGGACGTCCGCCGCGAGCGTGTAGCCGACGATCCCCACGGGAAACGACAGGACCAGCAGGATCGTCGGCAGGTGGCGCATCGTCCCGATCGTAACTCCGGCCGTACGTTCGCCACTAAAGGGTCGGGTCGAACAGACGGCTGCGAAATGAAGAGCCGACCCGGCGATCGCTGAGAGGTCGCCCGATGTGCCGGGCCATGGCCGACACCTAGCGTGTCCTCAGCGACCTCGATCACGAGGTCAAAGAGGAACGGAGGTTCTCAGATGGCACACGCGGGCACACCAAGCGATCTCGCCACCCGGCCGGCGATCTCGGCTCCCGAGCGGGCACAAGGGCCTGTGGCAGGCGCTCCTGGTCGTCGTCGTCACGGCTGCGATCGTGATGGCCACCTCGTTCATCATCGCGTCGAAGACGACGACCGCAGGTCCGGCCGCGGACCGCAGCTACGACCAGATCGAGACCCTGCGGGCGCGGCGCGAACTTCTCTGCCGCGTCCGGCTGATCACAGCTACGACACGATCGAGCAGCTCCGCGGCACCGTCCCGTTCGTGGACCCGCGCGAGCGACGACTTCCAGACCCTGCGCGGCACCATGCGCGGCGGGTACCACTCGTGCCCGGTCTGAACGTCAAGACCCGGGCACGACTCCGCCGACACGGCTCCAGGCCGCAACGCGCAGCGACCGTCGATACCGCTACGACGACATCCAGGGCCTGAGGACGATCTTCGCTGGCAACCATCGCGCCGACCGGGACGGCACACACCGAACGAGGGCCGGACGGACGCTCCGGCCCTCGTTCGTGTCTGCGCGGCAGATGGCCCCATCGAGCCCGGCCGTATGGCCCCATCGAGCCGTTGCGTGCACGCATCGCCGCGACGGATAGTGACCGGCATGGCCTCCCCCCAGGCACAGCCCCGGACGTCTCGTACGGCCCCACTCGCAGCGAGCGCTCGTCTGGCTTCTTGCCGCGCTCCTCGGCGTGCTCGGCCGGGCTCCTCGTTCGCGGTCGTCGCAGGCCGCGGCCGCCAGCTCGACCACGATGATCCCCGGCTGCTCGGGCGTGAACGTCCGGACCGGGCCGTCGACGTCGGCGGCGGTCAGGACGCACCTCGCCCCGAGCGCGACGGTGACGGTCGTCGCAACGGTCAGCGGATCCCACTGGAGCACGACCTGCCCGAGCGCCAAGTCCGGCTCCAGCTGGTATCGGATCAGCGCCATCAACGGCAAGAGCGTCAGCAGCGCGTACGGACAGGCGTACCTGTACGCCGCGACCGGTGTGCTGGGCGCGCTCCCGAGCGCCGACCCCGGCCACGACGGACGTCCTCGGCGACCGACCTGACGCGCCTTCTCAACCTCGATCGCGTCGCGCTCGGGAAGAAGCCGTACCTGGTCGACGCGCGGACTCGCCCAGATCGCCCGCAACGCGCCGTTCACCTGCCCGACGAACCCGTCGCTGCATCTCCGCGGTCGCGCGCAGGACCTCGCCGACCGCCACTACTTCTCGCACACCGTGCCCGGCTGCTACTCGCTCGGGCACGACGCCGTTCCGCTCGATCGCGATCGTGCGGTCCGTGTTCGGCTACACGCTGGCCCGGAGCGAGATCCTCCACTGGAACGGGTACGGGACGGCGACCACCTCGTATCGCCTCGGCTGCGACATCAACGGCGCCCATTGCGCCGGCGGGACGACGACCGCGCCGTACACCGTCACCCTCGCCCAGCGCAACTTCATGAGCTCGGCGCCACATCGGGCCGCGGAGCTGAACTCGTACCAGCGGGTCGGGCTGTGCGTCGGCAAAGGGCGGCGGTCGGACCTACTTCGCGTGCCTGTTCGCCGACGGCGGCCCGGCCACGGCTCCGCCGACGCCGGCCACGACCCACTCCCCCGCCTCGACCGCGATGGTCCCGGCGTGCTCGGGCGTGAACGTCCGGACGGGCGCGTCGACGACGGCGGCGATCACGGACGCGACTGGCGACGAGCGCGAAGCTCACCGTGGTCGCGACCGTCAGCGGGTCGCACTGGAGCGCGACCTGCCCAGGCGCGAAGTCGGGCTCGACCTGGTACCGGATCAGCGCGATCAACGGCAGGAGCGTCAGCAGCCTGTACGGACGGACCTACCTGTACGCGGCCACCGGGGTGCTCAAGAAGGCGTCGTAGCGGCTGGCCGCGAAATGGGTCGATCCGCAGTCACCGACGACGTCCCAAGGATCGCATCGCATGACGAGCGCTCCGATCGAAGGCGCCGCATGCGTTCAGCAGGACGTCGTCGATGTCGACGCTGCGACCCAGCGCAGCGACCGCCTGGAAGCACTTCGATGGCGACGCTTCCGACGAGTGCGATCACGACGACGATGCGTGGTGCTGCAGCCCGAACCGCCACACGAGCGCAGCCCCGAGCGGGACGAACAGCACGACGTTGCCGAGCGGCGTTGAACGCCGTGATGTCAGCCTCGGACGACGCGAGCCCCTGGAGGATCGGGGATGACCGGGATCAGGTTGGCGACCATCGCATCAGCGCCTCTCGCCGGGAAACAGGATCCTGACCTGAACGATCGTGAACGCGTAGATCGCAGCGAGGCTCGCGGCAAGAAGCGCCTCTGCGAACGACAGGACGACGGCACGACGCGTCTCCATCCGTCGGAGGCGCACGCACGCGATGACGAACCAGACGATGACGATCAGGATCAGCGCACGGCCGAACACCAGCGTCGGGTAGCGCAGCTCGCGCAAGACCGTGTCCATCGCACCCCTCGTCCGGACGCACACTACACACCATGCGATCCGCGGACACCCTCTCTGACGACGAGCGCCGATCGCTTCGCGACAGCTGCGATCGCGCGCTGACCAGGGTCACGGCCTCGGAGTGCCGTCCGAGGCGCTCGCCGAGCTCGCAACCCTTCCGCCCGACGACCTCGCCGTCGACGAATACGGCGAGGGCGGCACGGTGGCGATCCTCGAGGCCGAGGTCCGCGACCTGCTCGGCAAGCCGGCGGCGGCGTTCATGCCGAGCGGCACGATGGCCCAGCAGATCGCGCTGCGGATCCACGCCGACCGACGCGGCCGGCATGTCGTCGCGTTCCACCCGACCTGCCACCTCGAGCTCCACGAGGACAAGGCCTACCAGCGGCTCCACGGCCTCGTCGGGCGGACGCTCGGCGACGGGCGTGAGCTGCTGACCGTGGCCGACCTCGAAGCGGTCCGCGAGCCGCTCGCCGCGCTCCTGATCGAGCTCCCGCAGCGCGAGATCGGCGGCCAGCTTCCTGCCTGGGACGATCTCGTCGCCCAGGTCGCCTACGCGCGTGAGCGCGGCGCGGCAGTCCACCTCGATGGCGCCCGACTGTGGGAGTCGGGCGCCGTTCTACGATCGCCCGCTGTCGGACATCGCCGCGCTGTTCGACACCGTCTACGTCTCGTTCTACAAGGGACTCGGCGGGCTGGCCGGCAGCATGCTGCTCGGCGAGGAGGACGTCATCGCCGAGGCGCGCCTGTGGCGCAAGCGGCACGGCGGCACGCTCTACCGGCTGTGGCCGTACGCCGCGGCCGGGCTCGCCGGACTCCGGCTGCGCCTGCCGAAGATGGGCGCCTATGTCGCGCACGCTCGGGCGATCGCCGCGGAGCTCGCCGAGATGGACGGCGTCCTCGTCGTCCCGGACCCGCCCCAGACGCCGATGATGCATCTCCACCTGCGAACGACGGAGGCCGCCGTGACGGCTGGCATCCGACGGATGGCGACCGAGCAGCGACTGTGGACGTGGGGCGGTTCGTCACCGACCGAGACGCCGGGCTATCGACGCGTCGAGCTGACCGTCGGCGACGCGACATTGGGCTTCACACCGGTCGAGGTGGCCGACGCCGTCCGCGCCCTGCTGCCCGCTGTAGGCGACCACCTCGCCGCCTGCCCCGGCGAATCACCCGTGTCGCGTCTCGGCTAGGCTTGCCCGCGCACGATGCCGACGACGACGCCCGACCTGAGCGGTCTGACCACGTTCCTCCAGGAGCGCGGCCTGCCGCTGCTCATCATCCTGGTCGTGACGCTGATCGCCTTCCGGGTGATGCGCCCGCTCGCCCATCGACTCATCACGCGCGCTGCTCCAGCATCGGGCCGCGCGGCATGCCGCGGCCGTCGACGCCGACGCGGAGGTCGCGCAGCTCATGGCCGAGGAGAGCCTCAAGCGCGTCACGACGCTCGAGGACCTCGTCGCGACGATCCTCAAGGTCACGGTCCTGATCGTCGCGACCCTGGTGATCCTGACCATGTTCGACCTGCTGCCCGGTCATCGCCGGGCTGGGCCTGATCGCCGTGGCGCTCACGCTGGCCGGCCAGAGCATCGTCCTCGACTACCTGATGGGCATCCTGATCGTCCTCGAGGGACCGTATTACAAGGGCGACTGGGTCCAGATCGGCGGCGTCGAGGGCGAGGTCGAGGAGGTCGGGATGCGCCGGACGGTCATCCGCGACGGCACCGGCACGGTCCACAGCGTCTCGAACGGGGAGACGCGGATCGCCTCCAATCTCACCCGCATCTTCGCGCGGATGCTGGTCGACGTCACGATCGCCTACGACACCGACATCGACCGCGCGACGGCGATCGTCAACGACGTCGGCGCCGCGATGCTACGCCGACCCGGCCTGGAGCGCTCGCCTGCTCGAGGCGCCGTACCTGCTTCGCGTGTCGACGCGCTCGGCGAGCTGGGGATGACGCTCCGGGTGGCCGGCCGCGTCCGCGCCTCGGACCGGTTCGTCGCTCCGGGCGAGCTCCGCAAGCGCCTCCTCGCCGCCTTCCAGGCGCACGGGATCGAGATCGCCGTGCGTGGCCGGATGGTGCTGACACAGGACGCCGGTCCGCGGCGGCCGCGGCCGCAGCCGACCCCCGTCGAAGGCGACACGCGACGGCGCCGGCGATGCCTAGACCAGTCCGAGGCGCATCGAAGGGCGCGAGCCCTCGCTGCCCGAGCTCGCCCGGTTCGAGCGGCGATCGGCTGGAAGCCCACGGGGACTACGTGGCGATCGACTTCGTCGAGCTCGACCTCGCCGGCCAGGATGCGAGCGACACCCGCTTCCTCGAATGTCGGCTCGACCCGCTGCAGGCTCGATGGCGTCTCGTTCCGCCGAGCGCGGATCCTCGAGTCGGTCATCGCCGACGTCGACGGCGCGAGCATCGATCTCGACGACTCGACCTGGCGGGACAGCCACATCTCGGGCGGGCGCCTCGGTGCCGTCTCGCTGATCGGCGCGACCTGGACGGGTGTCCGCGTCCGTGGCTGCCACCTCGGGTTCCTCAACCTCGCGGGTTCGCACCTCGAGGATGTCCTCTTCGAGGGCGTGCGAGATCGGGAGCCTCGACGTCCGGACGGCCGACCTGGCCTCCGTCACCTTCGTCGACTGCACGCTCGACGAGCTCAACGTGTCGGGCGCCACGCTCCGCAAGGTGGATCTGTCGGGTGCGCGGCTGCGCTCGCTCGTCGGGGTCGAGAGCCTCAAGGGCGCGATGGTCAGCCACGCAGCAACTGGTCGATCTCGCGCCGATCCTCGCCGAGCAGCTCGGACTCGAGGTCCGCTCCGACGACCCTACGGCGCCCGAGGCGTGACCGGCGCCGCCTCGCGACGGATCGCGTAGCGCAGGATCCCGTAGACCGCCAGGTCGAAGGCAAGACCGCTGAGTCCCGCCAGCTGCGAGTCGTAGAACACGAACACCTGGGTGATGAGGATCCAGACGAGGACGCCACGCAGGAACCAGCGGTACGCCTCGATATGCGACCGCGGCAGGGCGATCACGCCACGTGCGATGAGCGCCGCACCGGCAAGGGTGGAGATCGACCTGGCCCAGGGTCGCCACGGTGAGCGGCTGGGTCGCGTCCGCGCTGCGAGCAGTCGCGATCACGAGCAGGCTGCCAAGGACCGCGGCGCCGGCGTAGACGATGACGGCGATCGTGACCACGCGATCGAACCCGGGGTCACCGGCCAGCTCCGTCGTACCGCTGCGCAGCCCAGCGCGGGATCCGCTCCCACCACGCCTCTTCGTCGGGCCGGCTCGGGAACCGTCGCGAGATAGGACCTGACGGCCGCCGCGAGCGCCGAGTCCGGTGCGGACGCGTCGAGCAGGACGACGATCCGGGCGCGATCCTCGCGGCTCCAGGCGTTCGCCCAGCGTGCCCTCGAGCAGGTCGAGCGCGTTGGCGAGCGCCTCGGTCTGCGACAGGGCGCGCCGGCCGGCGACCGCCCGCCCGATGAGGAAGACGACCACGAAGATGACGTAGATGATGCGCGACCGCGGGCCGGAAGAAGTAGTCGTTGTCGGCCGTGACGAACTTGCCGATCTCGTCGACGAATGTGCCGAACCCGAGGCCCGCGATGACCGCGGCCACGTGCTGGACCGTCCGATCGAGATAGGTCAGCAGCAGGACCAGGGCGACGAGCATCAGGGCGCCGCCCCACAGCATGTGCGCGATGTGGAGCTCGCCGCCACCGACCTGCGGGAAGCCGGTCACGGTCAGGAACGCGCGGATGCCGAGGAACGAGATGACCGCCGCGACGACGAAGCTCTCGAGGAAGAGCGGTCCGTCGCTGCTGCGAAGCGGGGGCACGATGCGCCGGAACACACCCGCAGCATAGGGCGCGCCCGGGAGCCCGCCTACGGACTGGCGGGACAGGCCGGCGGCCCGAGCAGCGCTCCGGTGGCAGTCAGCCCGTAGCCGCGCGGGAAGACGGCCCCGGCGCACGCTGCCTTGCCGGTCCGCGGTGCGTGCTCGGGGGCATCGGGCCACGTGTACGGCGTCGTTCCCGTGAACGGCTGGTCGCCGAACAGGACGTCCGCAACGCCGGCACCTTCCGTGCCCGGCAGCCAGGCTTCGACGACCGCGTCGGCGGCCGACAGGATCGCGTCCAGCATCATCGGGCGCCCGGACAGGATCACGACGATCAGGCGATCGACCTTCGGCCGGACCGTGGTCAGCAGATCGCCGACGGTCAGTGCCAGGTTCGCCGAATCGCCCTTGCCCTCCGCATACGGAGGCTCGGCCAGGACGACGATGCCGACGTTCGCGTGTGCGTCCGCCGGGATCGCCTGCGCGTCCGGGTAGGTCGACAGCCGGTCGTCGAGACGCTGCCCGAGGGCGTCGGCGATGGTCGTCCCGGGCGTCGTGTCGCCGCTGCCTCCCTGCCACGAGACGGTCCAGCCGCCCGACTGCACGCCGATGTCGTCCGCACCCGGACCGGTCAGCATGACCGTGTCGCTCGCGCCGATCGGCAGCGCACCGGACGACGTCTTGAGCAGGACCAGCGACTCGGCGACGGCCCTGCGGGCGAGCGCACGGTCGGCCGCGGAGCCGACGGCCGCCGACTGTCCGTCGGGCGGCATCGGATGCTCGAACAGTCCCAGCTCGAACTTGACCCGGAGGATCCGGGACACGGCGTCATCGATCCGCGACTGCTCGATCGCCCCCGACGCGAGCCCGGCCCGGACGGCCGACTGGAAGCGCAGGCCATCCGTCGGGACCATGACCATGTCGATGCCCGCCCCGATCGCCTTGGCGACGGCGGCGGTGTAGTCGGGCTCGATCTGGTCGACGCCGGCCCAGTCGGAAACGACGAAGCCGCTGAACCCGAGCTCCCCCTTGAGCAGGTCGGTCAGCAGATGGCGATCGCCGTGCACCTTGCCCGCGGTCGTGCTCGAGAACGAGGCCATGACGATCCGCGCGCCCGCCTTCATCGACGCCTCGTAGGGTGGCAGGTGGACCGCGCGCAGGGTCGCATCGTCGGCCGTGTTGACACCCTGGTCGATCAGGTAGTCGTTCGTGGTCGACGACCCGAAGGCCGTGCCACCATCGCCAAGGAAGTGCTTGGCGGTCGCGGCCGCCGCGTCGGTGGCGGTCAGATCGGGCCCCTGGAGCCCGGTGATGAACGCCGAGGCGAGCGTGCTGACCTGGGCAGGATCCTCGCCGTAGCCCTCGTAGGTGCGGCCCCAGCGAACATCCTGCGGCACGGCCACGACCGGCCCGAAGTCCCAGCGGATGCCCGTCGCAGCCAGCTCGACGGCGGTCGCGCGGCCGATCTTCCCGACGAGCGCCGGGTCCGCCGTGGCTCCCAGCCCGACGTTGTGCGGAAAGATCGTGGACCCGACGACGTTGCTGGCGCCATGCACGGCGTCCACGCCATACAGGATCGGGATCCCGAGTCGCGTCTTGAGGGCAGCGTCCTGGTAGGCCGCGACCATCGCGTACCACGCGTCAGGTCGGTTCGGCGTCGGGGCGCCGTCGCCACCGCTCAGGACCGACCCGAGCAGCAGGTCGGTGACGCCGGATGGGTCGACCGACCCGTTCTCGAGCTGTGTCATCTGGCCGATCTTCTCGTCGAGGGTCATCGCGGACAGGAGCGCGGCCGCCCGCGCAGAGGGTGTCCGGGTCGCGTCGTGCCAGTCGATCCCTGCTGATGCAGAAGACGTCGCACCCGGCGTCGTGGCGGTCGTCGACGCCGCCGGCGGCGACGTCGTCGGACCACCGCAGGCGGCAGCCGCGAGGACCATGGCCACGGCCACGGTCAGCCGTGCGCGACGGGTCCGCGGCGGCGGGGGCGACGAGGCCAAGGTCCGCTCCCCTGCTCCGGGCATCGAGTGGTCGCGGGTGAGTGTACCGTCCGACACTCGTGCCACGAGACAAAAGCCCGATCGGGAACGGACGAGTCGCCGGGTCAGCCGGCCTTCGCCCACGGCGACCGGGCCATCCAGCCGGCCAGGTCCGCCTCGTTGCGGAGACGCGCGCTCTGACAGGTCGGCCGGATCGACGCCTCGCGCGTGATGGCCGCGAGGAAATGACGGTCGAACGAGCGGCGCGGGAACTCGAGCGATCACGGCCGGCCGGACGCCGTCCACCACGTCATAGCCCACGCCGCGGACGTCGAGACTCGTCGCCCGGTCGAGCAGCACGGCCTCGACACCGTCCGCCATCAAGACCGACGGCTGCATGTGGAGCACGATCGCCCGCTCCACGGTCTCGGCGCGATCGAGCGGCATCCCATGCCGTTCCAGGAAGCGCCGGGCGATGTCGCCGCCTTCGACCTCGAAGCAGGACGTGTTGCGCGGGATCCTGGTGAGCCCGAAGTCATGCATCAACGACGCCGTCCACAGGATCTGCCGATCGAACGACCAACCCTCCTCCGTCGCGATGGCCGCGCCCCAGCAGTACGCCCGGACCGAGTGCGTCAGCAGGTAATGCGGCAGGGAGCGATGAGCCCATCCCCAGGTCGCGGCCGAGATGGCGTCCCGTGGGACATCGATGCCGGCGATCCGAGTCGGGAGCGGTGGCACGGCGCGCATCCGCGACATCGTACCGAGCGCCTTCGGCCGCGACCGGCCGGGACAGCGTCAGTAGCGACGGAAGCTCGTCGTCGAGGTCCGGTTGGAGCTCCCGGACTGGACATGGGCGGTGATGTGAACCAGCCCCTTCGGCATGCTCGTCGTGACCGGAAGCCATGACACGGCCTTGCCAAGCGCGTTCGTGGTGGCGGTCGTCTTGACCACCCGGCCGTTGCTGAACGTCCACGTCCAGTGGACGACGAGGTTCGCCACCGGGTGTCCCTTCGTGTCGCGAGCCACGGATGCGACACGGATCGTCTGCCCGGGCTTGACCGTCCCGTCGTTGACGTGCGAGCTGAACCCGGCCTTGCCCGAAGCGAGCCGATGCGTCGGGATGAACCACGTCGTCGGCGTCTTGGTCACATCGCCCGTCGTGACCGTCACGACGATGGTGCGCCGCTGGCCGAACGGGCTCGTGCCGACCGACCCGTACGCCGTGACCGTGCCGGCCGCCGTCGTATAGCGGCGCAGCAGAGTGGTGCCGCCGGCCGGTGCCGGGAACGCGACGTCGACCCGCACGCCTTCGAGCGGTCGGCCCGTCGCGTCCTTGACCGTCACCGTCACCGGCTCGGTCGAGTTGCGCCCGACGTAGTGATACGGGACCGACGCCGTCACCGTCGCAGCCGGCGCGGCGTCCCCGACCCCCTGATCGAGCGAGAAGAGCATGTCGGCGAGGTCGGCTGAGGCGCGTTGCAGGAGGAGACCGGTGATCTCGGAGACGCGCGTGTTGAGGACCGTCTCGTCGGCATGGAACTGGCGGTACAGCTCCGGGAAGAACGCGCGCGAATAGGCGGCCGCGGCGATCGCCGTCGTCCTGACGTCCGCGACCGCCTTCGGCGTCCGGTCGGGAGTCATCCAGGCCGGCGACATGTCGGCCGTCCGCGTCTGCTTGTCGACGAGCAGCTCGTAGGCGAGGTGTGACGAGTCCAGGTCGATGGCGGCGTAGTTCGTGTGGAACGGCTGGAGGATGTCACCGAGGTAATGGGCCATCCAGCCGAACCTGATCGAGGCCGTCAGGTCGTCGCCTGCCTGGTGGGCGACGAGCGCCTCGTGATAGAACGTGGTGATCCGGTCGACGGCGCCGCGACCGTAGCCCTTCTCGTTGAAGACGTGCTCGTTGATCGCCCGGAACTGGGTATCGGGGTCGTCGGTCGCCAGGAGCGCGGCGTCGAGGTCGAACCACGCCGGTGGGCTGCCGTCGAAGACCTTGACCGCCTGGCCGACGATCCAGTCGTGGGTGCCGTAGCCGTTGCCTTCGTTCGGGCCGTTCGCCCAGCCGAGGACCGGGGAGATCAGCGTTGCGACCGCCAGGACGCCAAGTGCGAACGAGGCGAACGGAACGCGCCGGCGATGCTCCATCTCAGGCAGGGACCAGGCGGACGAGGATCCTGTAGGCGGACGTCGCACCGTCGCACGTCTGGAGAGTGATCACCCTGGTCGACGTCGTCGCCATCGCCCACTGGCTCCAGCTGTCGTAGTCCTTGTTGGCGACGTGGCGGATCCAGCTGATCCGGTAGCGGTGGATGGACCCGGACTTGTCCGCATACCAGGCGGTCAGGCCGACATGGAGGGCCCCCGAATGGTAGCCATCGTGGACGGCCTTGAAGACGCCCCAGGCATGGCCGAGCAGGTAGAGGTTGTTCTTCCCGACGCAGCCCCAGTACTCGACGCGGTTCGGGATCAATCCGCCGTTGCAACCCCAGTCGTAGATCTCGTGGCTGAGCCCGAGCGCCGGTATCCAGAGGTGGTAGGTGCCGTGGTAGCCGATGGCCTTGGGCGTCGAGATCGTCCTGGGCTTGGGGGCGATCGCGTGCTGCTTCGGTGCCGCCTCGACGGTCTTGGGCTTGGGCGCGACCTGCGGACGGGTGGCGGGAGGCAGCGCCGCGGCGCCGGCCAGGTTTCGTCGATCGGGCTCGAAGACGAGCGGCACGTGCTGGGTGGAGGACACCGATGCGACAGACGGGATGCCTTGCGCGACGGGCGCCGGGACGACACCTGGGACAGGGCCCTGGCTCGGCTGAGGTGCCGCGACCGCCACGCGGGCGGTGGCGAGCAGTCCGACGGCGAGGATGCCGACGAGGAGCGGCCGTGCCCAGATCGACATCGGACGGACCGATGGCTGCATCGATTGGAGCTCTCCGATGACCGGCGGAGGGCCCTCGTGGAGGATGTCGAGGCCATCGCGAACCGTGTCCCGGATGCTCCCGGGCGGCGTCGGTCGCGGCCATCACCCGATTCGGTCAGCGGTCCGCGGTCAGGTGTCGTACGGAAGTCCCCGGACCCCGTTGCGGTCCGGCGCAGAGCAGACCGGTCCGGCCCGGAACGGTGCGGTCAGACCCGTCCGCGAACGAGGTCGATCAACCGGTCGAGGACCCGCTCGCCGTCGGCCCGGAGACCGTTGTGCTCGTACTCATTGGTCTCCCACGGACGCAGCCCGCGGATCGCTGCAGCGGTCTCCACCGCGAAGTCGCGCTCGACGTACAGGTCGTTGCTGTAGATGGTGCCCGCGGCAGGGACCTCGTTGCGGCCGAGCTGCGCCGCGTCGAACAACGCCGGCCACTCATGTTCGGCGAGGATCTCGGCAGCGGCCCGCTGTGGCCGCAGCTCCCCGTACTCCTCCCACATCCAGGGGAAGACGTGCTCCGCTGTGAAATACCCCTCGTCGCGCACCTCATCGGGCATCAGCCGCTCGGATGACCAGCGCGTGGCGACGCCGTCGGCGTACGACGACTCGTGGAGCGTGGCGTAGATGGGGTTGCGGCTGAAGGGCGAGCCGTGCTCGACGTCGTGGAGGAACGCGAGCGACCCGAACGGCAGCTCGATGACGTGGTGGAGCAGCTCGAAGCCGGCGCTGTCGCCGAGCCACATCCCCAGCTGGCCGAATCGCCGGGCGGTCAGCCGGTCGCCCGACGGCAGGCGGACATCCTCGACGTCCAGCCGGCGCCGGATCTCGCGGACCCGCGCCCGGTCGTCCGGATAGCGCTCGAAATAGCGACGATTGGCCTTGATCAGGCGCCGGTACGTGGCCCCGTAGACGTCATCGACCGGGCGGCCGATCGGCGCCAGCCCGCCGGTGAGCAGCGCCTCGGCCAGGCTATCGGGTGCCATCGACAGGTAGGTCATCGTGGTGAACCCGCCGAAGCTCTGGCCGAGGACGCTCCAGCGCTCGACGCCCAGCTCGGCGCGGATGCGCTCTGCGTCACGGACGATCGAGTCGGCACGGAAGTGGGTCAGGTAGTCGGCCTGGGCCTCGGGCGATTCGCCCGGGATGTCCGACCCGACCGGGGTGGACCGACCCGTCCCGCGCTGGTCGAGGAGCAGGACCCGGTAGTCGCGGACCGCCCGCTTCATCCAGCCGCTGGGCGGGCTGGTCGGCCGGACGGCCTCGAAGCCCGGGCCGCCCTGGAGGTAGATGAGATAGGGGCGGTCGGTGCCGTCGGGTGCGGCCACCTCGCGGGTGAAGACCGTGATCGTCGGCCCGGTCGGATCGTCGTGGTCGAGCGGGACGGCGTGCTCGCGTTCGGTCAGGATCGCGCCGGGGACGCGATAGGTCCGCTCGCCGGACGGTCGGGCGTCGTCGGTCATCTGCGATACCTCGTCATGTCGAAGCGTGTGTTTCCATACTGCCTACATCCTGCCCCGGACGAGGGACGATGACGTCGACCGTGAACCATGCCGGATCCCTGCTCGGCGCCGAGCTGACCCTGGCCGAGCTCGACACCGATCCGCACGCTGCCCTGGCGCGTCTTCGCGAGCGCGAGCCCGTGTCGTGGGTGCCGGTCCTCGACGGTTGGCTGGTGACCCGGCGCGACCTGTGCATCGAGGTCATGCGCGACGCGGCCCTGTTCACCGTCGACGATCCGCGGTTCTCGACCGCCCAGGTCGTCGGGCCGAGCATGCTGTCGCTGGACGGCGACGAGCACCGACGTCACCGCGACCCGTTCGCCCGCGCATTCCTCGGACCCGACGCCCGAACCCGCTTCGCCGGTCAGGTCGAACGTGAGGCTCGCACGCTCGTCGAGCGCCTCACGCCCGTCGGCCGTGCAGAGATCCGTCGCGACCTTGCCGGTCCGTTGGCCGTCAACGTGGTCGTCGGTGCGCTGGAGCTGCTCGACGTGACGCCGACGGTGATGCTCGGCTGGTACGACGAGATCGTCGCGGCGGTGGACAGGGTCTCCACGGGTGGTGAGATCGGGCCGGCGGCTCGTGCGGCTGTCGAAGCGCTCGATCGTCACGTGGACGCCTCGATCGACGGCGGCGCCGGTCCGCTGTCGTCCGCCACGAGCACGCTGTCGCGCCCCGAGATCGCGTCGAACGCCGCGGTGATGCTGTTCGGCGGGATCGAGACCGGGGAAGGCATGACCACCACCCTGTTCTGGCACCTGCTGACCAACCCCACGCAGCTGGCGGCCCTGCGCACCGATCGGTCGCTCGGCGTGCAGGCCGTCGAGGAGTCGCTCCGCCTCGAACCGGCGGCGGCACGGGTGGACCGCTATGCGACCGAGGACGTCGAGCTGGCCGGCGCGACCATCCGGCGTGGGGACCTGGTCATCGTGTCGCTGACCGCGGCCAACCGCGATCCAGCCGCATATCCTGACCCGGACGCTTTCGACCTGTCGCGGTCGAATGCACGCACCCACCTCGCCTTCGCCCAGGGTCCGCACGCCTGTGTCGGGATCCACCTCGCCAGGCTCGAGACCCTGTCCGCCCTCGACGTGGCTCTCGATGCGTGGCCCGACCTGCGGCTCGACGGTGGCGCCACCGCCCCGACCGGCCTCATCTTCCGCAAGCCGCGGACGTTGCCCGTCAGCTGGACCGCCGGCTGACGACACGAGCGTCCACCGGTCCCGTCGCGCGGGGCGGGCGTCGTCAAGCGCGCTTGGGTCGGGCGGCGTAGGCTGTCGCCGGTCGGCGAGGGATGCCGGCCAGCGTCCGACCGGGAGGATCGGACCGCCCACCAGGGACGCATTTCGAAAGGCAGCGACCATGACAGTGATCCATCGTCGCGCCGGCGCGCTCGCCGGCGTCGCACTTTTCCTCGTGAGTGCCTGCTCGTCGAGCGGCGCTTCGACCGCGCCTTCGACCGAGCCTTCGGTGGCAGCGACCGCGGCACCGACGACCGCACCGTCGGCGGCAGCGTCGACCGAGCCGTCGGCGTCCGCCTCCGCTGCGCCATCGGCCCCCGCCATCGTCGTGCCGGACGCCATCAAGACCGCCGGCAAGCTCGTGTGGTGCGTCGACGTGAGCTATCCGCCGGAGGAGTCGTTCAAGGCCGACGGCACGACGGCGCAGGGTAGCGACATCGACATCGCCACCGATGTCGGCAAGCGCTTCGGGGTCACGACCGAGATCGACAACACAGGCTTCTCCGGGATCATCCCGGCTCTCCTGGCCAAGAAGTGCGACCTGATCATCAGCGGCATGAACGACACGCCGGATCGGGCCAAGCAGGTCGCGTTCGTCGACTACCTGAAGGTCGGCCAGGGGCTGCTCGTCCCGGCCGGCAATCCCAAGAACATCACCCAGCTCACCGACCTGTCGGGTCTGGCCGTCGCCGTGCAGCTGGGCACGACCAACAAGGACGCGCTCGATGCGACCAACACGGCCCTGGCCGCGGCCAACAAGCCAAAGATCGACATCCAGACCTTCGAGCAGGACACGGACGCATTCCAGCAGCTCAGCCTTGGACGCGTGGACGCGTATTCGGGCGATTCGCCCGTGTGCGCCTATTACGCGTCGCAGAGCAACGGCAAGTTCGTCGTCGGCGGCTCTCCCATCCAGCCGATCCCGATCGGTATCGCCATGCGCCTGACGGACACCGATTTGCAGGCCGCGGTGAAAGCCGCGATCGACGGCATGTACGCTGACGGGACGATGACGTCGATCCTCGCCACGTGGGGGATGACGGACTCGGTGGTGCTCCTCCAGTAGCCGTCACGACCTGGGCGGGCGCGGCGTTCGCCCAGGTCGTCCCTCGGAGGTCGCGCGATGCACTGGCCCATCCTGGCGACCACGGCGCAACCGCAGTTCGACCTCGCGGTCTTCCTCGCTTTCCTGTTCCAGCCGAACGGCGCATTCCTCGGCGCGGTCGCGCTGACGCTCTACGTCGCGATCATCTCGCAGACAGCTGGGTCCCTCCTGGGCGTCCTGTCGGCCCTTGCCGGGTTGTCGCGCAATCGGCTTCTCCGGACCATCAGCGCGGTGTACGTCTGGTTCTTCCGCGGCACCCCACTCCTCGTCCAACTGGTGCTGGTCTACTTCGGCACGCCGTATCTCCTCGGGATCGACCTCTTCCCGGCGAACGCGGATATCGGCTTCATCTCGCTTCGTGGAGCCGTCCTCGCGGGGATCCTGGCGTTCTCGCTCAACGAGGGCGCGTACATGAGTGAGATCGTCCGGGCGGGTATCCAGTCGATCGATTCGGGTCAGGCCGAGGCAGCGAAGTCGCTCGGGATGACCTATCGGCTGACGATGACGCGGATCGTGCTGCCGCAGGCGTTACGCGTGATCATCCCGCCACTCGGCAATGAGTTCAACAACATGCTCAAGACGACCTCGCTGCTCACGATCATCGCGGTCCAGGAGATGCTGCGCGTAGCCCAGGCCCAGGCGTCCGCGACGTTCAAATACTTCGAGATCTACTTCGCGCTTGCCCTGTGGTACCTGCTCCTCACGACCGTCTGGACGTTGATCCAGGGCCGGATCGAGCGCCGGCTGGGTGTGTCCGATGCCCGCGCCACAGGCGATAAGGGTTTCCTCGCCCGTCTGACCGGCCTTCGCAACCCCGCGGGCGCGGGCGGCCTGCGATGAGCGGCGCGATCCTCGACGCGATCGGTGGTGCACCGGACGTCGTGACCGATCACGTCGTGGTCGCGACCGACGTCGAGAAGTCGTTTGGCCGCCTCCAGGTGCTCAAGAAGGTCTCGCTGACGGTCTCGCGGCGTGAGGTCGTCGTCGTCATCGGGCCGTCCGGCTCGGGCAAGACCACGTTCATCCGCTGCATCAACCATCTCGAGAAGATCCAGGCCGGACGGATCCTCGTGAACGGCCACCTCATCGGCTACCGCGAGGTGGACGGCCGGCTCGTCGAGGATCGCGAGCAGAACATCGCTCGCCAGCGCCAGGACATCGGGATGGTCTTCCAGCGCTTCAACCTCTTCCCCCACATGACCGCCCTGGACAACATCCGCGAGGCGCCGATCCGCGTCCGCAACTTTCCCGAGAAGGAGGCGACCGAAACAGCCCGGGCTCTGCTCGAGCGAGTCGGCCTCGCTCACAAGGCCGACGTCTATCCCGGCCAGCTCTCCGGCGGTCAGCAGCAGCGCGTCGCGATCGCCCGCGCGCTCGCGATGAAGCCGGCCCTGATGCTGTTCGACGAGCCGACCAGCGCCCTCGACCCGGAGATGATCGGCGAGGTCCTCGAGGTCATGAAGGAGCTCGCCCGCGAAGGGATGACGATGATCGTCGTCAGCCATGAGATGGGCTTCGCCCGCGAAGTCGCCGATCGCGTCGTGATGATGGACGACGGCCAGATCATCGAGGCCGGGACACCCGAGCATTTCTTTCAGAACCCGACGCACGAACGGACCAAGAGCTTCCTGTCCAAGATCCTGTAGCCGTCGTCCGAAGCGACTGTGGGATCTGCGCCTCAGTCGGCGAGCGTCTCGAGGTAGCGGCGTCCCGTCGCGATGTCGGCGAGAGCGTCGCGCGGCTCGTCCTGCTCGACGATGTACCACTCGACACCGGCGGCCCGGCCCGCAGCCACGATCGCCGGGAACGGCAGGTCCCCCTCGCCGGGCGGCTCGTCATGAGGATCGGGCCCCGGCGATCGATCCTTCATGTGCAGGAGGCGGACGCGGCCCGCGGTCGCCTCGATCTCGGCGACCGGGTCGCGCCCCCCGATGGCCGCCCAGTAGACGTCGAGCTCGATCTCGATCTCGGGGGGCAGGGTCTCGAGCAGGACCGCCCACACGGTCGTCGCCTCGAGCGGCGCGAACTCGAACGCGTGATTGTGATAGCCGAGTCGGATCCCGCGGCCGGCGAGATGCCCGCCGAACTCGGCGAGGTCGCCCGCGAAGCGCCGGACCCCATCGACCGTCTGCCGCTCCTCCTCGGGCAGCCACGGCACGATCGCCCGCGTGCAGTCGATCGCGGCGAGCCGGTCGGCGACGGCCTCCCAGTCGCGTCGCAGAGACTCGACCGAATCGTGGGCCGCGATCGCCGACAACCCAGCGTCGTCGAGCAGGCGCGCCAGATCGGCGGGGTCTATCGGGGGCAACCCGGCCACCTCGACGGATCGATAGCCGGCCGCGGCGACCGCCGCGAGCGTCCGCGGGAGGTCGTCCGCCGCGAGCCGGCGCACGGTGTACAGCTGGAGGGCGATCTGGTCAGCGTGCATCCTCCGACGATAGGTCATCGACGGCGCCGCGTGGTGCCATCCCAGCGGAGACCCCTGGGCCGGCTGACCGGGATGGCGAGTCCGGGACTGCGTACGTATCATCGGGCGGATGCTCGAGTGGAAGCCGCCCGACCCACGCATCGTCGACTTCGTCCGGCGCGTCCAGGATGCGGCGCGTCGACGCTTCCGCCGAGCCCCCGCGGGGCCTGATGGGTCCGCGGCGATCGATGGGAAGCTCAAGGACCCCGAGCCCACGGACGACCGACGGCGACCCCGGTCGATGCCGTAGCCTTCTCCCCTCATGACACCGTTGGGCATCGGCATCGTCGGGACCGGCAACATCGCGGGCGGCTACGCCCGTGACGCGCTGACCCATCCCGAGATCCGGCTGGTCGCCGCCACCGACCTGGACTCCGACAGGGCGTCGGCGTTCGCCGCCGAATACGGCTGCCGGGCACACCTCACGCTCGACGACCTGTTGGCCGATCCTGATGTGGACGTCGTGGTCAACCTGACCGTTCAGCAGGCCCACGCCGAGGTGACGACCCGGGCGCTCGAGGCTGGCCGTCACGTCTACAGCGAGAAGCCGATGGCGCTCCAGCCGAGCGAGGCGCGAGCCCTGGTCGAGCTCGCTCGGTCGCGCGGTCTCCGTCTCGGCTGCTCGCCCTCCACGTTCCTTGGCGAAGCGCAGCAAACGGCCACCGCCCTGGTGCGGTCCGGGCGCCTCGGAACCGTCCGCGCGATCTACGCGGAGGTCGACTGGGGCCGCATCGAGACGTGGCATCCGGCACCGAAGCCGTTCTACGACGTCGGCGTCCTGTTCGATGTCGGCGTCTATCCACTCACGCTCGCGACGACGATCCTCGGGCCTGCGCGCTCGGTCCGGGCGTGGGGCTGGGATCTCAAACCAGACCGCACGGCGATCGACGGGACACCGTTCCGGATCGGCCGTCCCGACCTCATCGTCGCGGCCGTCGAGCTCGACGGCGGCCCGATCCTGCGGCTGACGACGAGCTTCTATGTCGGCCCGCCCGCCCGCCGACGCGGCGGATTGGAGTTCCACGGCGACGATGCCTCGCTGTCGATCTCGAGCTTCCAGGAGTTCGATGCCGTGGTCGAGGTCGGACCGTACGGCGGGTCATTCGAGCCGGTCGAGCTGGTCCGGCCGGGCTTCCGCGGCACCGCCTGGGCACGGGGCGTCGCCGAGATGGCCGCTGCCATCGCGGAGGACCGGCCGCATCGCGCCAGTGCCGAGCAGGCGGCCCATATCGTGGACATCCTCGACGCGGCGATGGCGTCCATCGCCGATGACGGGCGACCGGTCGAGGTCGGTTCCACGTTCGATCTTCCCCCGCTGATGCCCTGGGCGGTCATCCCCGTCGCGTCCTGACGACAGCTACCAGACGTCGCCGGGGCGCCACTCGCACGAGATCGGCACCGTGAGGTCGAGCGGCGGCGAGGATGGCGTCGCGAGGACCATCAGGTATCCGTCGTCGTCGGGCGTCGGTCTGGGTCCCTCAGCCGTCCGGACCGCGGACGGTCCCAGCCAGGTCCGCCAGCCCAGGCGTTCGTAGAAGGCGTGACGGCCGGTGCCGAGACAGCCAAGCTCGAACCGCTCGCGGATCCAGGCGGTCACATCGGTCATGACCTGCGTCCCGTGGCCGGCGCCCTGACGCGCCGGCGCCGTCGCGACCGCCTCGACGTAGCCGGTCCGCAGTGGACGATCGGCGATCCACAGCGAACGCTCGACCACGGCGGCGTGGGTGACGATGACGCCGTCGACATCGAGCACGAAATGGACGCCCCCGAGCGCGTGATCCCAGTCGTCGTCGGTGAACCGCTCGTCCTCGTCCGGCCCGAACGCGTCATCCATGATCGAACGGATCGCGGCGATCTCCGTGGCGGTCAGCTCGATCGTCGCCAGCCGGCGCACGCGTGGGGTGTCCATCGGCTTCCAGTATCGGATGTCGGCCGCCGGGTCGGGTCAGCCCTGCCTCCATCGGGCATACTCGGCCTGATGCGTTTCCGAACGACGATCCTGGCGACGGGCAAGACCGCGGCCGGCATCCAGGTCCCTGACGAGGTCGTTGCGGCCCTCGGAACGAGCCGCAAGCCGGCCGTGCGCGCGACGATCAACGGCTACACCTACCGGAGCAGCGTCGCGTTCATGGGTGGCGTGTTCATGCTCGGCGTCAGCAACGACGTCCGTCGCGCCGCGGGCGTCGAGGCCGGCCAGGAGATCGATGTCGACCTCGAGCTCGACACCGAGCCGCGCGAGATCGAGGTCCCGCCCGACCTGGCAGCCGCACTCGCCGCCGACGATGCGGCCAGGCGCGCGTTCGAGGCCCTGTCGTACAGCAACAAACGGCGGATCGTGGAGCCGATCGTGGACGCGAAGGCGCCCGAGACCCGGCAGCGCCGCATCGACAAGGCTGTCGAGGGGCTTCGCGAGTAGGCTGTCCGGGTGGAGTTCCGGGTCGAGCCGACACCGCTCAGCAGGCGCCGCAGCCGACGGATCCTGGCCGCGACGGCGATCGTCGCCATCGCTCTGGTGGCCGTCATCGGGGCGGTCACGCTCGACGATGCGAGACCCGGTGTCGCGGTCGCAACCACGACACAGGGGACCCCACCGGCCGTGATCGCCACGCCGACTGCCACGCCCCTGCCGACAGCCACCGCGCTCGCCCGGACCGGACCGGCCCCGCGTGTGGTCTGTCACGACGTCGCGGGAGGACGCTGCGCTGAGGTCGCCCGGGCCGCGCTGGCGGTGGCGGCCGACCCGTCGCTCCCGTGGCCGTCCCAGGTCGACGTCTGGGCATCACTCCTGTGCGGGAGCGACTTCGATTGTCCGTCAGACCGGATGACCGGGCACCAGGTCGCCGGGAGTGCCGTCGTCACCGCCGGGACGGTCGGGTTGTGGGTCAACGTCATCGAGCCGACAGCCGGTAACGATCCGGCAGCCCTCGAGGCGTGGGTCATCCGCTCGAGACCGATCGGATAAGTCCTTCGCCACGCGCCTTCATCCTCCACCACACCGCTCTTCGACCGGTGCCCGGGCTCGAGACCGTTCGCCTCCACCTGGCCGATGACGCGCTCGCGCTATGGCACGACGTGCAGGTCGAGACCGGCGACCGCGAGACAGCGCTGCCGTACTGGGCCTTCGCGTGGGGCGGCGGCCTCGCGATCGGGCGGTACCTGCGGGATGCGCCCGAGGCTGTCCGGGGTCGGCGGGTGTTCGATCTGGCGACGGGATCCGGACTGTGCGCCATCGCCGCGATGCAGGCCGGCGCCGCGGCCGTCACCGCGGCGGACATCGACCCGTTCGCGGTGGCGGCCGTCGCGCTCAACGCACGGGCGAACCGGCAGCGCGTGACGGCCGTCGAGCGTGACGTGCTCGGCGACCCGCCACCCGACGTCGATGTCATCCTTGCTGGTGACTGCTGGTACGACGCTCGCCTGGCCGAGCGGGTGCTGCCCTGGCTGCAACAGGCACGTGCTCGCGGAATCGACGTCCTCGTCGGGGACCCCGGCCGTCGCTACCTGCCGACCGATGCCCTGGTCGAGCTCCGCTCGTACGACGTGCGGACGACGACCGAGCTTGAGGACCTCGACCATCGGCAGGGCCGCGTGTACGCACTCCGTCCTCCCGAAGCAGGCGTCTAGACGCCCGAAGGGAACCGCCTACACTCCGGGCATGGCCTACGAGACGCCCGAAGACGAGTGGCGCGCGATCCTCACCGGGCAGCACCAAGGGATGCTCAAGCTCCGGGCGACGTTCCGTGGCCTCCCGTCGTCACCTCGCTGCAAGCTCTGCTACGCGCCGTTCAAAGGCGTCGGTGGGCTGGTGCTCGGACCCTGGTTCGGCCCGTGGGAACGAAACCCGCAACTGTGCAAGAACTGCATGAAGCACCTGACGAAGCAGGGCGTCGGCGGCGCAGAGATCGAGATCTCGCTCCTGTTCGCGGACATCCGCGGCTCGACCGGCCTCGGCGAGCGGCTGAGGCCGGCCGAGTTCTCCGCGCTGTTGCATTCGTTCTACCGGGTGGCGGCTGAGTCGATCATCGACAACGACGGCGTCGTCGACAAGTTCGTCGGCGACGAGGCGATCGGGCTGTTCATCCCGGCTTATTCCGGACCCGATCACGCACGCAAGGCCGTGGCTGCGGCCCGCACCCTCCTCGAACGGGCAGGCCGATCGGATGCATCGAGCGAGGGCCCGATCCCGGTCGGGGCCGGGGTGCATATGGGTATCGCCTTCGTCGGGACCGTCGGGTCGAGCGAGGAGATCTCCGACTTCACGGCACTGGGTGACCCGGTGAACACCACCGCGCGGCTCGCGTCGCTCGCCAGAGCCGGAGAGCTCCTCGTGTCCGTGGCCGCAGCTGAAGGTGCCGAGCTCGACGCGACATCGCTGGAGCGTCGGACGGTCGACGTCCGCGGTCGCGAGGCGACCCTCGACGTGCTCGCCATCCAGGTCCCGGCGTCGCTGCCCGTCTGACCAGGGTCCATCGGTCCCACGGTCCCTGACCCATCGGGGCCGGTGACGATTGGCCCCATGGGGCCATAGCGCGGGACGGGGGTTTACGGGAGCCTCTGGGTCCTGCCAGACTGAGGTTTCGCCCGCCATGTCCCATGCGCCCAACAGTCACGCCGCCCGCGCCTCGCGCACCACTCTCATCGCCGCCGCGGTCATGGCTGCCCTGTTCTGCTTCGTCGTCAGCTCGGTGTCGATGCCCGGCGAGGTCCTCGGCGCAACCACGGCGAAGACGACCTTGTGCCACGTCAACCTCCGCGCGACCCCTTCGACGAGTGCGCGTGTCCTGATCGTCATCCGGACGGGCGCCAACGTGACCGTCGCCGCGACCGTCACCGGCTCCAGCTGGCGAACGACGTGCGCCGGTGTCGTCAAGCACGGGACGTCGTGGGTGCGGATCAGCGCCGTCAACGGGAAGAGCGCCCGGTCGCTGTATGGCGTCACCTACGTGTACGCCGCTTCAGGGCTGTTCAAGTCCACCCCGACGGTCACCACGTACACCCGCTACGCCGCTTGCTCCGCGTACCTCCGGAGGGCCGCGTCACAGACGGTCTCGGCCAGGGTATTGATCAAGACGGACACGAAGGTGACTGTCACAGGCTCCGTCGCCGGGTCGAGCTACAGCACGACCTGCGCCGGCGCTCCGGCGGCGGGGCACACCTGGTACCGCATCACGGCGATCAATGGGGTGAGCACGAGCTCTCTCTATGGCCTCGCCTCACTGTATGCAGCTAGCGGCCTGTTCAGGACGACCGCGACGGTCGAGACCGCAGCCAAGCCTCCCGCGCCGACGCCGACGCCGACCCCGACGCCGAAGCCCACGCCGACGCCCACTCCAACGCCGACCCGACTCCGACGCCGACTCCGACGCCGACGGCGAAGCCGACCCCGACCCCCACTCCGACGCCGACGCCGACACCCACACCGACCGCGAAGCCCACGGCGACCCCGACCCCGACACCCACCCCGACACCCAAGATCGCCGAGGGCATCGACGTCAGCCATTGGCAGAACACCATCGACTGGACCAAGGTCGCCGCGTCGGGCAAGCGGTTCGCCTACATCAAGGCCTCGGAGAGCACGGACTTCGTCGATCCGCTGTACGCCCAGAACCGAGCCCAGGCGCGGGCCGCCGGCCTGTACGTGGGCGCGTACCACTTCGCCCAGCCGACCACGACCCCCGGCGACGCGGTGGCCGAGGCGGACCACTTCATCGCGGTCGCCGCACCGGCCAAGGGTGACCTGCTTCCCGTCCTCGACCTCGAACGGAGTGGCGGGCTCTCGTCAGGCGCCTTGACCGCATGGGTCCAGGCCTACATGGGCGAGATCCTGCAGCGGACCGGCGTCCACGCGGTGATCTACGTGTCGCCGACCTTCTGGAAGAACTACATGGGCGACACGACCTGGTTCTCGCTCAACGGCTACGACGTGCTCTGGGTGGCGCACTGGACGTCGGCATCGGGGCCGACCGTACCGGGCGTCAACTGGGGAGGCGACGGCTGGACGTTCTGGCAGTACACCTCGGACGGTGTCGTGCCGGGGATCAGCGGTCGAGTGGACCTGAACCGCTACAACGGGACCAACTTCAGCAAGGTCCTCATCCCGTAGCCGCGCAGGGACCACGAACGGAAACGCTCGAAGGAACCACCGATCACGAGCTGTTCCAGTCACTGCAAGACAACGACCGGATCACTAGATGTTCGAGGCTCCTTCGAGCCAGTCGACTGTAACGCCTGACCGGCGGCCGCCGGGATGACGGCCGCGCGGCAAACCATCACAGGCGCATCGCGAAATCGCGGTCAGGCAGCCGCCTCGTCGGTGGGCTCGCCGATCTCGATCGGGTTGTTGATCGGGTCCTGGCTCCATTCGAACCAGCCACCGTCGTAGACGGCGATCCGCTCCCAGCCCTGCAGGTAGGCGTAGAACCAGGTCTCGCTCGCGCGCCAGCCGGTGCCGCAATAGAAGGCCACCCACTTGTCGGGCGTGATCCCGGCCTCGGCCCAGTTGGCCGTGATCTCCGGGTAGGCGCGCATCGTGTTGTCGATGTTCCGGTAGTGCTGCATGTGGTAGGCGTCGGTGCCGCAGTTGCCCCACACGTCGCCCTTGATCCGCCCGGCCGGGCCGATGTAGTTGTAGCCGCTGACGTTGCCGATATGCTCGCGCCACGTGCGGACGCTGACGAGCGCCGCGCCGTCGTGGTCGGCCAGGATCTCCTTGGCCTCGTCGATGTCGACGATGACCTCGGGCCGGACGGGGACAGCGGCCCCGAACGAGGCGACCGGCACCGGGACGTTCTCGGTGGTTTCGACGGGGTTGCCGCCCTGGACCCACCAGTCGTAGCCGCCGTCGAGCAGGCGGACGTCGTCCACGCCCGCGTAGCGCAGGATCATGAGCGCCCTGGTCGCGGCGATCTGGCCGGCTCGTCGGCCCGGCCACTTCTCGTTCGCGTCGCCCTCGGTGTCGCGGCCGTACAGCACCACCGTGGTGTCGCGGGTGATCCCGAGTGCCGCCAGTGCCGTCTCGATCGCGTCGGGCGAGCGGCGGTTCCAGTCGGCCGGATCCTCGAGCCAGTTCGTGTCGAGGTAGTGCGCGCCGGGGATGTGCCCCTCGGCGTACTCCTCGGGCACGCCGAAGTTGACGTGCAGGAGCAGGAACGACGGGTTGGGCGGCGCCTCCGGTCGGCGACCCGCCAGCACGTCGCGGAGCCACGGGATGTGGACGAGCGACTCGTAGCGCGTCAGACGCTCGAGCGGCAGCGTCTCGTCGGAGGCCCACGCCGCGGCGCCATCATCGAGGGTCTGGACGGCGTCGAGCCCGCGCGCCCGAAGAGCTGCCGCAAACTCGGTCGCATCGTCCGGCCCGGCGCCGTACACGACGATCTCGCGATCGGCGGTGATCCGCTTGGCGTCGAGCAGGCGCCCGACCTCCTGTTCGTCGACGGAGTGCAGCCATACCGCCGGGAACGCGACGGCGCCCGGGATGTGGCCGCCACGCGTCTCACCGCCAAGTCGCCAGCCGTTGTAGGCGGCGAGGGGGCGGATGTCGACGATGGTGAGCTGCGGGTCCCCGAGGCGTTGCTGGAGCTCGCTGGTGGTGAGAGTTGTCATCGGTGCGTCCTCATGGTGGTGACGGTCGGACGGGTAACAAAAGACCCCTGCCGGTGCAGGGGTTCGGGTGAGGGTCCGGGCGTGCGACGGATCAGGAACGCACGCCTAACGACACCACCTGCCCTGCATGGCAGTGGGACAGAGACAGCGAGCACATGGCGTACGAGATCGACGTCATCGTTCCCGGATGGTAAGTGGCCGCCGTCTCACATGGCAAGAGGCCGCCGTCCGCCGAGGGTTTCCGTTCGGTCACATCTGGGGCGCGGGCGCCTCGCCGAGCTATCCGTCCTCAGCCGGGATCGGACGGCTGACGCGCCTCCACGATCGTCGTCGGTGCGTTGTGGACGGCCGGGATCGAGCCGAGGCGGCCGGCCTGGTAGTCGACCACCGCCTGCATGACCTCGTCGCGGGTGTTCATCACGAACGGCCCCATCCACGCCACCGGCTCGCGGATCGGGCGGCCGCCCAGGACGATGACCTCCAGGTTCGGATGACGACTCTCCTGAGTCGGCGAGGCGGCGACGGTGATCGCGTTCCCCTGGCCGAACAGGGCGAGCTGGCCCGTCCCGATGGGCTTGCCCTCGGCGCCGACGATCC
This sequence comes from uncultured Chloroflexia bacterium, assembly GCA_963813225.1. Classification (GTDB taxonomy): domain Bacteria; phylum Chloroflexota; class Limnocylindria; order Limnocylindrales; family CSP1-4; genus SPCO01. The sequence goes on from CAWEYB010000001.1 coordinate 2,078,778, forward strand.
CCTGCCCCGCCAGCACGTAGACGAGCGCGTTGTAGTCGGGTCGCCACGGCAGGTTCAGTCGCGCGCCCGGGCTGATGGTCGCGTGGACCATCGTCATCGGCGAATACGTCGAACCGGGGCCGGCGTGGCCGGCGACATCGCCGGCGATGACCCGGATGAGCGCACCGCCGTCGGGCGACGACACGAGCGCGACCTGGCTGGCGCGCAGGTCCTGGTAGCGCGGCGCGGTCAGCTTCTGCGCCGCCGGCAGGTTCACCCACAGCTGCAGCCCGTGGAACAGCCCGCCGCTGACGACGAGCCACTCGGGCGGCTTCTCGATGTGGAGGATGCCGGCGCCGGCCGTCATCCACTGGGTGTCGCCATTGGTGATGACCCCGCCGCCGCCGTTCGAGTCGGCGTGCTCGAACACGCCGTCGATCATGTAGGTGACGGTCTCGAAGCCGCGATGCGGATGCCACGGCGTGCCCTTCGGCTCGCCTGGCGCGTAGTCCACCTCCCCCATCTGGTCGAGGTGGATGAACGGGTCGAGGTCGGCGAGGTCGACGCCGGCGAACGCGCGCCGGACCGGGAACCCCTCACCCTCGAAGCCGTGTGGGGCCGAGGTCACGCCACGGACGGGACGCTGGCGGGCGACGGCCGGATCGGGTTCGGCGATCCGCGGCAGGACGGTGATGTCTTCGACGACGACGGCTGGCATGTGGCATGGACTCCTTGTCTCTGCGACGCAGCATAGCATCCTGTTAGTTGACTACGCAACGGTATCGGTGCTAGCGTTTCGTGCAGATCCAGCGACCAAGGAGTCAGCCATGCACAACTACAACTCGAGCCTCATCGACGACCTGCGCGCGCATGGTGGCCACGCCACCAGCGGCAACTTCGTCGGCCGCCAAGTCCTCATCCTGACGACGACCGGCGCGAAGACGGGCGAGAAGCGCGAGTCACCGCTCGCCTACACCCTCGACGGCGACCGGGTCGTGATCGTCGCCTCGAAGGGCGGCGCGCCGAGCCACCCGGCCTGGTACCACAACGTGGTCGCCAACCCGAACGTGACCGTCGAGCTGGATGGCGACCGCTTCGAGGCGACAGCCACGGTCGCGACGGGCGACGAGCGCCGGCGCCTGTATGACGGGCATGTCGCGGTGCACCCGGGCTTCGCCGAGTACGAGACGCGGACCGAGCGCGTCATCCCGGTCATCGTCCTGCAGCGCAAGGCCGCAACGGCCGCCGCCTGACGCTAGGCTCACCCGATGGCGGGTGATGGCGAGCTGGTCCGGCCGGCGACCCCGGATGAGCTCGCCGATGTCGCCTCGATGCACGCCGCCAACCGGGCGGCCTGGGACGAGGCGGCCGAGCGGTACGAGGGCTGGTTCGACGAGGCCGTGGCCCTGATCCGGTCGGGCGGGACAAACCTGTTCGGCGTCGAGACCCAGCTGATCGGCGACCTCCGCGGCCGCTGCCGGCGCGCGGTCCATCTCCAATGCGCGGCCGGCCGCGACACGTTGTCGCTCTGGAACCAGGGCGCCGACGAGGTCGTCGGCATCGACTTCAGCCCGCGGATGCTCGATCTCGCGCAGCGGCTCACCGAGGCGACCGGTGCACCCGCGCGCTGGATCCTGTCCGACGTCCTCGACGTCCCGGCCGAGCTCGATGACACGGCCGACCTCGTCTACACCGGGCGCGGCTCGCTCATCTGGCTGCAGGACCTCGACGCGTGGGCCGCGGTCATCGCCCGACTCCTCTCCCCGACCGGGCGGTTCGTGCTGTTCGAGGGACATCCCGCCGAGTGGCTGTTCGACGTCGACGAGGATGGCCGCTGGATCGCCACCGACTACGACTACTTCGGGGGTGCCGAAGCCTCGAAAGGCTGGGCGCCCGAGTACATCGACCGGCTGTCGATCCCCGAGGACGACCAGCACTGGAAGTTCGCCCGTGCGTGGACGCTCGGCGAGGTCATCACGGCGTTGCTGGGCGCCGGGCTGCGGCTCGACGCCGTGGCCGAGCATCCGATCGACTGGTGGGGCGGCCACGCCGACGTCCGCCCCGCGGATCGCGGTCGGATCCCGTTGTCGTTCTCGGTGGTCGGCGGCAAGCGCGCCTGATGCGGCCTCAGGGGCGTCGCAGGACGGCTCAGGAGGGCGCGAGCCCCACGAACCGGCCGTCGGGTCCACGATCGACATGTTGGACCGCCGTGATCGCCCGACGCTCGACGAGCCCGTAGATGTGCGGGTACGGCGAGCCGGGGACGTCGAATCGCCACGGGGCCTGGAGCGCGTCGAGGTCGATCGTCAGCGCGAGGAACGGCCTGGGGTCCGAACCGTAGTGGCGGTCGAAGGTCGCGCCGAGCGCCTCGACCCCATCGGTGCAGTGGATGAACCCTTCCCGGGCATAGCCGACCGCCTCGTACGCGACCGACGGGTCCGACGCGGCCCACACCTCGACCGGCACGAGATGGAAGGTCGGACGCGTCACGCCGGCCGGTCGTCGATCGACAGCCAGGCGCGGTCGAGGGCCAGCTGGATGACCGTCGTCCGGTCGGCGGCAAGCGCGGCGCGTAGCGCGGGCTCGAAATCGTCGTCCCGCTCGACACGCGCCCCGCGGGCCCCGCAGGCGCGGGCGATCGCGGCGAAATCGACGGGACCAAGCTCGGTCCCCACGCCGACCCCGGTGCCGCGGCGCTCCTGCCACATCCGGATCGTCCCGAAGCGCTCGTTGTCGAACACGATGGCGACGACCCGCGCTCCTGTGCGGACCGCCGTCTCGAGCTCGGCCATCGTCATCGCCATGCCGCCGTCCCCGATGAGCGCGACGACCGGACGATCGCGATGCACGAGGGCCGCGGCGATAGCGGCAGGCAGGCCGTAGCCCATCGCCCCCGAGGTCGGCCCGAGGAACGTGCCGGGGCGACGGAAGCGGAATCCGCGGCCGGCCCAGCTCGCGAAGTTCCCGGCGTCGGTGGTCAGGATGGCGTCGTCGGCAAGGACGCGACGCAGCGTCGCGATGGTCCGGCCGGGATGGACGCCCGGCCCCTCCCACGGCGTGGCATCGACGACCGACGCGGCCTCCCAGGCGGCGCGGTCGTCGCGATTGCCCGCCTGGCGCGTCGCGACCCGGCCCGCGTCGAGCACGGCCCGACCGAGCAGGCGTTCGTTGGCGGCCTTGAGGAACGCCTTGGCGTCCGCGGCCACCGTGATGGTCGGTGCCGGCGAGCCGGGCGACTGGCCCGGTGCCAGGTCGACATGCGCCCACGGCAGGCCGGCCCTCGGCATCGTGTAGCCGAACGTCGTCGGCTCGCTGAGCCGTGACCCGATGACCAGCAGTGCGTCGGCCGTGGCAAGCCGCTGCGCGACCGTCTTCGCGGCACCGAGGCCGGCCATGCCCAGGTACAGCGGGTTGTCGTTGGAGACGACGTCCGGGCGGCGCCAGCCGGCGATGATCGGGACCTGGAGCAGCTCGGCGAAGCGAAGGAGCTCGGTCGAGGTCCGTGCGCGGAGGACCCCGGAGCCGGCCAGGATGACCGGTCGTTCGGCCGAGGCCAGCAGCTCGATGACCGCGCGGATCTCGTCGTCGGTCGGACGCGGCGTGGCCGCGCGCCCTGCGTCGGCGCGCACGTCGTCCGGCATCGTCTCGTCGAGCAGGTCCTCGGGCAGCGACAGGACGACCGGACCGGGCCGTCCGCCGAGCGCCTGGCGGCTTGCCTCGGACATCGCCTCGACCACCTCGTCGGCCGTGCGGGGCTCCGCGGACCACTTGGCAAGGCCGCCGAGCGTGGCGACCTGGTCGATCTCCTGGAACGCCTCGAAACCCTTGACGTCCCGGCTGACCTGGCCGATGAGCACGAACATCGGCGTCGAATCCTGGCGAGCCGTGTGGATCCCGATGCCGAGGTTCGTGCCACCCGGCGCACGCGTCGCCAGGCACGCGGCGGGCCGTCCGGTGAGCTGTCCGTGCGCCTCTGCCATGAACGCCGCCGCACCCTCGTGGCGGGTCGTGACGACGCGGATCCCGGCACCCTCGAGTGCGTCGAGGAGCCCGAGGAACGACTCGCCCGGGACGGTGAATGCGTAACGGACGCCGGCTGCGCGCAGCTGGTCGGCGATGTAGCGGCCGACGGTGCGCGGCCCGGCGTCGACGATGGGCTCGGACACCTCCGCGGGGGGCTCGGCCGCAGGCTCGGCGACCGTCGCAGGCTCCGCCTCGGGTTCCATCACTCCTGGTTCCATCGCCGTCTCGGCCGACGGCTCACGTTCGGCGCCGTGGTCTCCGTCGGGCGCGTCGGGCTCTGTCTGTACCTCGGCGACGGGCTGGGCATCGGCCTCGGTCGCGCCGGGGGGCTCCGCGGTCGGCTCCAGCGATGGCTCCGGCGTCGTGATCGGTGCCTCGCTGGGCAGCTCGTCGGGCGCGGGTGTGGTGTCGAGCTCGGTCATGGCGACTGCGCTCCTTCGGTCGATGGTGGCCCCGGATGGGGATGGTCAGCGGTAGTTCTCGAACTGGAGCGGGACCGCCAGGTCGAGCTCGCGCAGGCGACCCATGACGCGCTGGAGGTCGTCCCGGCTCTTGCCCGAGACGCGGACAGCGTCACCCTGGATCTGTGACTTGACCTTCGGGAACTCGTCCCGGATCAGCTTGGTGATCTTCTTGGCGTTCTCATCGGTCAGGCCACGACGCAGCCCGATCCGCTGGCGGACCTTGTTGCCGCCGGCCTCCTCCACCTTTCCCCAATCGAAGATCTTGAGCGACAGGCTGCGCCGGATGGCTTTCGACTCGATGAGGTCCTTGACCGCCGCGGCCCGATGCTCATCGTCTGTGATCAGGATGAGCTCGTCCTTGGCCTGGGTCAGGTCGACGGTCACGCCCTTGAAGTCGAACCGCGTGCCGACCTCACGGCGGACCTGGTCGAGCGCGTTCCGCAGCTCCTGCTCGTCGAAGTCGCTGACGACGTCGAACGACTGATCTCCAGCCACCGCTCCTCCCTTCCCTACCCTGCCGTCGCCGGCGCGCCCACCGTCCACTCCCGGAAGCGGCTTGCGCGACCGTCGGCCGCGATCTCAGCGGTCAGGAACCCCGCAAGCCGAGCATGCTCGCCACCAGGCTGCCTGACGAACGTGGCGTGCCAGGCTGCGAGCACGGTCGTGCCCGAGACCCAGTGCCGCTCCACCGTGAACTCGACGTCGCGTTCGGACGCCGCGGCTTCCAGCAAGTATGCCCGCAGGGCGTTGTGGCCGACGAGCGGCGCGCCGAACGGGTCCTCATGGTACTCGGCATCGTCGGTGAACAGCCCGACCCAGGCGTCACCGCCGAACGTCTCCCAGGCCCGGCCGTACCCGTCCAGCCACTCCCCCGCTGCCGCGTAGTCGATCATCCGCGTGCCTCCAGTCGTCGCAGTAGCCGGTCACCGATTCGATAGCTCGCGCCGCCGCCCATGACCAGCACGACGTCGCCGACGATGACCTCCGCGGCGAGCCGGTCGGCGGTCGCCTCGACAGAACCCGGGGCGAAGACCGGGATGCCGGGCCGGCGGATCGCGATCGCGTCGGCAAGGGCCGTCGCGGACGCGACGCTCGTGTCCGGGTCCCGACTCGCCCAGACATCGGCGATGGCCACGGCATCCGCCCCGGACAGGACCTCAGCGAACCGTCCGAGCATCGCCGCGGTCCGGTGGAACGTGAGTGGCTCGTAGACGGCCCAAACGCGCCGCCCGGGCTCACGTTGGCGGACCGCTGCCAGCGTCTCGCGGATCGCCGTCGGATGATGGCCGTAATCGTCGTAGACCACCACCCCCGCCACCTCCCCCTTGCGTTCCAGGCGCCGCCCGATCCCCTCGAATGAGGCCAGCCCCGCGGCCGCGATCTCGGGTGGCAGGTCGAGCGTTCGGGCGGCCCCGAAGACGCCCAGGGCGTTCGCCGCGTTGTGCCGGCCGGCGGTCGGCAGCGGGATCGTGAGGGGTTCAGCCACGTGCGTCTGGCTGAAGACCTGGACCGTCGTGCCGGCCGGCGTCGAGGCGACGATCCGGCCGAGGATCACGTCGGCCGGATAGACGACATCGTGGGTCTCCGGCCGGCCGAACTCGTCGGCCATCCCCCGCAGGAACCCGTTCATCCGCTGGGTATCGGCGTCGACGACCGCCGTGACGACCAGGTTGCCCGGCCAGTCGCGCCGCAGCCGCTGACACAGGGCCGCCACGTTCGGGTCGCCGACGTTGGCGATGAGGACCGGCCAGCGCCCACCGTCCGCGGCGGCCCGGATCCAGCCTTCGAACGCTGCGCTGACGGCCTCGACGTCCGCGAAGACGTCCGGATGGTCCCACTCGAGCGACGTCAGGACGATGACGTCCGGGGCGGTAGGCGTCGAAGTTGCCCGCGTACTCGTCGGCCTCGACAACGAACGCGTCGCCATGACCCCAGCGCGCCGTCGCCGGTGGCCCGCCGGTGATCGACGTGGGCATGAGCGCGCCGACGAACGCCGCGGGATCGGCGCCGGCCGAGACCAGCGTGTGGACGAGCCAGCCCGCGGTCGTGCTCTTGCCGTGGGTCCCGGCCACCCCGACGAGCGTTCGCCCATAGGCGGCGTCGGCGACGACCTGCTGCCAGGGCTCGACGCGGGATGCCGGCCGCGCGAGCCGCATGCAGCTCCGGATGGTCGGGGTCGATCGCGGTGAGCGCCTTGGTGACTGCGAGGCGGTCCGGATGCGGCACGTGCGTGACGTGGGCGGGGTCGTGCTGCGGCGCGACCTCGATACCCAGGGACTCGAGCGCGGGCGTGTAGGGCGACGGGGCGGCCGGGTCACAGCCCGACACCACGGCCCTCGCCCGCGCGCCGAGCAGGGCTGCCGCACTCGCCCCGGCGCCCGCCGCACCGACCACGTGGATCCGTTCGCCAGGGCGGATCGGCCGGGCGGTCCGCGACGCCGCGAGGCCGGCCCCGACCCGGTCCGCGGCAGAGGTCACGCCGATGCCTCGACCCGATCGAGCAGGAGCGACAGCGCCGCGCCCGCGCTGCGTCGCTTGTTGGCGCTCCGGTCACCGCTCCAGACGTGGCGCTTGACGGCGACCCCGACCGCGTCCGCGACCGCGACGTAGGTCAGCCCGACCGGCTTGGACGGCGTGCCGCCATCGGGTCCGGCGATGCCGGTGACCGCGACGGCGAGATCCGCGCCGGTTCGCTCGCGGCCACCGGTCGCCATCGCCATCGCGACCTGGGCAGAGACCGCGCCATGCGAGGCAAGCACCTCGGCCGGGACGCCGACCGCATCGGACTTGAGCGCGTTCGAGTAGGTCACGAAGCCGCCGACGAACCAATCGCTCGACCCCGGGATCTCGGTGATCAGATGCGCGACCAGGCCCCCGGTGCACGACTCGACCGTGGCGACCCGGCGGTCGAGAGCAAGGCAACGCTCGCCGAGGCGGGCGGCCGTCGCCACCAGGTCGTCGATGTCGTCATCATCGGCTGTCTCGACCGCGCCCACCGGCTCTGCCGACCGATCGTCCGCCACGCCTCAGCGCCGCTGCGTCTTTTGCGGTGGGTTCGGCGGCGCGAACAGCCATGTCTCGGGCACGCCCGACTTCCCGAGCGCGCCGAGGGAGGTGCCGTTCAGCGTGAAGGACGTGACGCCGGACGACCCGGTCCGGACCTCGATCGAGCTCCGCCCGGTGAAGGTCAGCGCCTTGCCGTTCGACAGGACCTGCCCCGCGGCACCGACGCCCTGGTCGATCTTGCCGTCGACCCAGACCTTGACCCAGGCCCGGCTGCCACCCTTGATCGTGACGACCAGGGTGACCCCCTTGTAGGCGACCGTGACGTTGCGCGTCAGCGAGACGGTCTTGCCCTCGGGGCTCGAGGCCGTGACCGTGATCGTCCAGTGCCCGGCTGTCAGCTCGTATGGCGTGCTGTAGGTGCCGTCATCGGCGACCGGGACCGTGACCGACGGCGGCGTCGGGGGCGGTGCCGGAGTCGCGCCGCCTGCCCCGGGAGGCGGCCCAGACGGGCTCACGTACTTGGCGCTGACGACGACCGACGTGGCGTTCGTCGCGTGCCCGCCGACCGGGATCGCCCCGTTCTCGAATGACGCGCCCTCGGCCGGCTGGTCGACCGTCAGCGTCGGCGCCTCGATGACGAGGAACGGCACAGTGATGAACAGGTGGATCGTCTCCTCCGACGTCTTGCCCGTGTCCGGGTCCCGGGCACTCACGTCGAACTGGTTCCTCCCGCGACGGAGATCGACGTCGGCCGCCCACGCCCCGGTCGAGCCGGCGGTCACCAGCAGCGGGTCGCGGCCCGGCGTGGCGATCGAGACCGTGGCGCCCGGGAGCGACGTCCCTTCGAGGGTGTACGTCGTCGTCGTGTCGTCGACATCGATGACGGCGACGGAGGGCTGCGTGACCGACACGGTCGGCGGCTTGGTGAAGCGGAGCACCTGGATCGCCAGGTAGGCACCGAAGGCGAGGATGACCACCGTCAGCAGGGCGACGACGACGATGCTCGGTGAGAACGTCAGACCCTTGCGCGGCACCGCGATCGGCTTGGGTACGACGATCGCCGGTGCGGCTTCCTTGACCTCGCCGCGCTCGCGTCGCCATTGCAGCAGGACCTCGTCCGGGTCGAGCCCGAGGTAGAGCGCGTAGTTGCGCAGGAAACCCTTGGTGTAGACGGCGCCCGGGCAGCTCCTTGTAGTCGCCACGCTCGAGGGCGCCGAGATAGCGCGCCCGGATCTTCGTGTCGCGCTCGGCCCGGTAGAGGTCGACGCCCTTGCGCTCTCGAGCGGCGTAGAGGCGCTCGGGAAGGCTGGCCGTGGGCTCAGCGGCGACGCCGCGCGCGGCGTCGGACCGATCCACCCCCACGACCCGCTTGAGCTGCTCGCGCGTCGCCATCAGTCATCCCCGTCGAGCCCGTCGTGAAGCTCGCCTGCTCCAGCGCCCTCGTCCCGGCGGAGCACCTGCCGTGCGTTCGAGCCGTCGAACGCCCCGATGTATCCGCGCGCCTCCAGCTGGTCGATCATCCGGGCGGCCCGCGCATACCCGACCTTGAGACGTCGCTGGAGGAGCGACGCTGAAGCGCGATCGTACTCCCGGATGACGTCGATGGCATCGGGCAGCAATCGGTCGGCGTCCTCGTCGGACAGGTCGTCGGCGGAACCCGTTCCCTCGTCGGCGGTATCGATGATCTGCATGTCGTAATGCGGGTCGTCGATCTGCGCCTTCCAGTGGTCGACGACACGGCCGATCTCGGCGTCGGACACGAACACGCCCTGGAGACGCATCGGTCGCGGCAGGTCCGACGGCTGGTAGAGCATGTCGCCGCGTCCGATCAGGTCCTCGGCGCCGGGCTGATCGAGGATCGTGCGGCTGTCGATCTGCGATGCCATCGCGAACGCGATCCGGCTCGGGAAGTTGGCTTTGATCAGGCCGGTCACGACATTGACCGACGGCCGCTGCGTGGCGAGGACCATGTGGATGCCCGTCGCGCGGGCCTTCTGGGCGAGCCGGACGATCGGGTCCTCGACGTTCTTGCCCTCGCGCATCATCAGGTCGGCCAGCTCGTCGATGATGATGACGATGTACGGCATCCGGTCCTCGGGATCGGTCCGGGTGTCGTTGAACGAGCGGATGTTGCGTGCCGCAGCACCGGCCAGCCGCCGGTAGCGCGCCTCCATCTCGTTGACCGCCCACTTGAGCGCGGCCTTGGCCCGCTCGGGCTCGGTGATGACCGGGACGAGCAGGTGGGGCAGCCCGTTGTAGGCCGCCAGCTCGACCCGCTTGAGGTCCATCAGGATCATCCGCACGTCGTCCGGGGTCGCCTTGCAGAGCAGGCTGGTGATGACCGCGTTGACCATCACGCTCTTGCCCGACCCGGTCGCCCCGGCGATGAGCAGGTGCGGCATCTTGGCCAGGTCGACCGCCTTGGCGACGCCCGCCACGTCCCGTCCGAGCGCGAAGGTCAGCTTCGATTCCGAGGCCGTGAACTCGACCTCCTCGAGCACCCGCCGCAGCGGGACCGCGTTGAAGTCCTTGTTGGGCACCTCGATGCCGACCGCGCTCTTGCCGGCGATCGGGGCCTCGATCCGGAGGGAGTGGGCAGCCAGGGCCATCGCCAGGTCGTCGGACAGCGCCTCGATCCGGCTGAGCTTGATATCGGGCGCCGGGTTGACCTCGTACTGGGTCACCACCGGCCCCGCATTGCGACCGACGATCCGGGCCGGGATCCCGAACCCGGCCAGCTTCTTGACGATGATCTCCTCGTTGCGCGCGTGGACCGCCTCGTCGCCGCCGGCGTTGAGCGGAGCCGCGCTGTCCTCGAGCACCGAGATCGGCGGCAGGACGTACTCGATGCGGTCCTTGGTCAGCGGCGAGTCACCGGCGTCGGTCACGTCGTAGGGGTCGCGGACGGGGCGGACCGGCGCCACGAGCGTGGCCGAGGCCGTGGCGGTAGCGCCACGCGACGGGGCGAACGTGTTCGAGGTCTGGCCCTTGCTCGGGACGGCGGCCGGGATCGAGGCGTCGTCGTCGCCCCACGCGCCGGTCTGGCCAGGAGACGGGCCGACCGCAACGACCTTGGCATTTGCCTTGCGCTGCGCGTCCGTGCCGGGCTCGATCACTGGACGCCCCGGTTTCGGCCTTGTCAGCGTCCGTCGCGCCGAGTGACGCCACGAACGCCGTGACCGCCTTCGCCACGGGCGCGAGAACCGTCCGAAGGGTCGTGTCGAACATCACCAGCAGACCCACGACGAACATGGCGAGGACGATGATGAAGGCCCCGGGGTTGGTCACGAGGGGGACGAGGACGGATTCGAGCGCGTGGCCGATCCGACCCCCGGTATCGCGGTCCTGCGCCGGAGAACCCGAGCAGCTGGATGACCCCGAGGAAGCCGACGAACGTTACCGCCATGCCGACGAGGATCCGCCGCCACGGCGCCGTCGCCTCCTTACCCGGACCCCATTCGACGTACCAGCCCGCCACCAGGAGCGCGAACGGCAGGATGAATTGGCCGGCACCGAAGAACGGCACGATCGAGTCGCGCCACCAGTCCGTCAGACGTCCTTGTCCCGGCAGGGACAGGGCGACGAGGGTGACCGCGCCGAGCACCAGCAAGACGATGCCAACGATCGATCGCGCCGCCGCCGGCGACAGTCCAAGGTCGACATTCGGCAGCGCGAGCCCACGCGATCGCCGCGAGCGGGGCGCAGCCTTTCTGGTCGTCGCTCGCCGACGGGTCGCCATCTCAGACCTCGACGACGACCGGGAAGACCATCGGCCGGCGCTTCGTCTGCTCGTACAGGAAGCGCGACACGCCGTCCTTGATCTGCGTCTTGAGCAGTGCGATCTCGCTGATGTGGTCGCCCGGCGTGTGGATCGATTCGATCACTCGCTCGAGGGCCTCCTTCATGATCGGGTCCTGCTCGTTGAGGTGGACGAAGCCGCGGGTGATGATCTCGGGCCGGCCGACGACGGAGCCGGTCTGCTTGTCGACCGTCACCACGATCATGAACATGCCGTCGTTGGCGAGCGCCCGCCGGTCGCGCAGGACGATGTCGCCGACGTCGCCGACCGACAACCCATCGACGTAGACATAGCCGGCCGACACCGGGGCCGCGCGGCGCGCGCTGCCGTCGGCGGAGAACTCGATCGGCGTGCCGTTCTCGATGATGAACACGTTCTCCGGCGCGACGCCGGTCTCGATCGCGAGCTTGCCGTGCTGGACCTGCATGCGGAACTCGCCGTGCATCGGGATGAAGTGCTTGGGCTTGGTCAGTCCGAGCATGAGCTTGAGCTCTTCCTGGCTGGCATGGCCTGAGACGTGCGCGCGCTTGATCGTGTGGTAGTACACGTTCGCGCCGGCCTTGAACAGGTTGTCGATGGTCCTGGACACCGATTCCTCGTTGCCGGGGATCGGGCTGGCGCTGACGATGACCGTGTCGCCGGGCTGGATCTCGACGAAGCGGTGGTCGCGGTTGGCCATCCGCGCCAGGCCGGCCATCGGCTCGCCCTGGGCGCCGGTCGTGGCGATGACGAGGCGGGGATCCGGATGGTCGCGGATCTTGTCCTTCGGCACGATCGTCGACGCGTCGTAGGTGAGGTAGCCGAGGTCGGTCGCGATCCGGAAGTTCTGCTCCATCGAGCGCCCGATGACCGACACGCTGCGATGCATGTCGGCAGCGGCATCGAGGACCTGCTGGACCCGCGCGATGTTGCTCGCGAAGGTGGCCACGATCACCCGGCCCTCGAGCGGCTCCATGATCTCGCGGAAGGCCTCGCCGACGGTGCGCTCGGAGGGCGTGTAACCCGGGTTCTCGGCGCGGGTCGAGTCGGACAGGAGGCAGAGGACGCCCTCCTGGCCGAGCCGGGCGAGGATCGCGAAGTCGGACAGCTTGCCGTCGACCGGGGTGTGGTCGAACTTGAAGTCGCCGGTGTGGACGATCGTGCCGACCGGTGTGCGCAGCGCGATGCCCATCGCGTCGGGGATGGAGTGACCGACCCGGAAGGGCATCACGTGGAATGCCCCGATATCGATCTCATCGCCCGGTTCGAGCGCGATCAGCGGGTTGTTGTGGAGCTTGTGCTCCTTGATCTTGTTGCCGAGCAGGCCGCGCGCCAGCGTCGAGGCGTAGACGGGCACGCCCGGGAACTCGGGCAGGACGTACGGCAGCGCGCCGACGTGGTCCTCGTGGGCGTGGGTGATGAGGAACGCCTTGACGTTCGCGCGGCGTTCCTTGAGGTAGGTGATGTCGGGGATGACGAGGTCGATGCCGAACATCTCCTCGTCGGGGAACATGAGGCCGCAGTCGATGACCACGATCTCGTCGCGGTACTCGAAGACGTACATGTTCTTGCCGATCTCCCCCACCCCGCCGAGCGGGATGATGCGGAGCGGCTGGTCGTTGGTCTGGGGCATGGGTGTCCTTGGCATGGGTCAGAAGAGGGTCAATTCGAGAGGCTCGGTCGCCTCGGATGGGGCGTCCACGTCTCCGGGTCGCTCGGGGATATCGGGTGCCTGTGTGGCTTCGATGGTGACCGCCACCGCCGCCACCTCGAGTGGCGCGGGCTCGCGGCGTCGACGCGCGTCGAGCAGGGTCAGCGGGACGTTGGCGATGTCGGCGTAGCTCTCGCGTTCGATAGCGGGCGTTCGGAGCGCGGCCGCCGGGTGATACATCGCGAAGGCGAGTGCGGAGCTCGCCCCGGTGGCCGGATCAACCGGCCGGACGGTCCCGTGCGCCTGCGAGATCCGCGCGCCGGGCATGAAGGTGGCCATGGAAAAGCGTCCGAGGGTGACCACGACCGCCGGGTCGAGGACCTCGAGCTGGCGGCGCAGGTAGGGCGCGCAGGCGGCGATCTCGTCGGGTTGCGGGTCGCGATTGTCGGGCGGCCGGCACTTCACGACGTTCGTGATGAACACGTCCTCGCGACGCCAGCCGATGTGCGCGAGGAGCTTGACCAGCAGGTCGCCGGCCCGACCGACGAACGGCCGGCCCTGGCGGTCTTCGTTGAAGCCCGGGCCCTCGCCGACGAACACGACCTCGGTCTCGGGGTCGCCCTCACCCGGGACCGCGCGGGTCCGTGTCGCGTGCAGCCGGCAGTTCGTGCAGACCCGGACTTCCGCGGCGATGACCTCGAGCGCTGCACGGCGCTCGGCTTCGGTCACGCCGTGGCCTCGGGGGCCTCGGGCCCGACGTACGGGCTGGCGCCGCGGACCGCCGCGGGGCGGATCCAGTCGCGCTCGCGGAGGACCTCGGCCAGCTCGACGGCGTTGGTCGCAGCGCCCTTGCGCAGGTTGTCCGACACGACCCAGAAGGCGAGCCCACGGTCGTCCGCGACCGACACGTCGCGGCGGACGCGCCCGACGAAGATCTCGTCGCGGCCGGCCGCCTCGGTCGCCAGCGGGTAGCGATGCTCGGCCGGGTCGTCATCGACGATGACGCCCGGGACTGCGGCGAACAGCCGGCGTGCCCGATCGGGCGTCAACGGCTCGCGCGTCTCGACATGGACGGCTTCCGAATGGCTGACGAAGACCGGGATCCGGACCGCCGTGCACGAGATGCGCAGGTCCGGCAGGTGCAGGATCTTGCGGTTCTCGCTGACGAGCTTCCACTCCTCCTTGGTGTAGCCGTTCGGGAGGAAGACGTCGATCTCGGGGAGCGCGTTGAACGCGATCGGATGCGGGTAGACGGACGCGGTCGGCGCCTCGCCGGAGACGTGCGCGCGGATCTGGCCCTCGAGCTCCGCCAGGGCGTCGGCACCCGTCCCGGAGACCGACTGGTACGTGTCGACCACGACCCGCTCGATGCCGACCGTGTCTCGCAGCGCCATCAGGACGGGCGCGAGCTGCATCGTCGAACAGTTCGGGTTGGCGATGATGCCCGGGTGGCCCTCGAGGTCGTCCGGATTGACCTGCGAGACGACCAGCGGGATGGCCGTGTCCATCCGCCACGCCGACGAGTTGTCGATGACGGTCGCCCCGTGGGCGACCGCTGCGGGCGCGAGATCGTGCGAGATATCGGCGCCGGCGGAGAACAGCGCGATGTCCACGCCCTCGAACGCGTCGGGGATGGCCTCACCGATCTCGAGCGTCCGACCGTCGATGGACACCGTCCGACCGGCCGATCGCCCGGAGGCGAGCAGCCGCAACTCACCGACCGGGAATTCCCGTTCGTTGAGGATCTGGATCATCGTCCGTCCCACGACGCCGGTGGCTCCGACGACGGCAACGGTCAGGGGTTGACGGTTCATAAGGGGCTTGGCTCCGCTCGCTCTGTCGCTCGGACGGGCACGTTCGGAGTATAGCAGCGGCCATTTCCGGGCCGAGACCTGGGGACGCCTCGCCGGGCCGAAACGACGCCTCGCCACGCGGAATCGGACGAGCCGCCGGTCGCCCGGCGGCTCGTGCCAGTTACGGAGTGACGACCCGGGTCAGACCGGATCCTTGGCCAGGTGGCGCTGCATCGCGGCCTTGCGCGAGAGGTTGACGCGGCCCTGCCGGTCGACTTCGAGGACGACCACCATGATCTCGTCGCCGACGGACACGACGTCCTCGACGGTCGGGACGTGATAGTCGGCCAGCTCGCCGATACGGACGAGGCCTTCCTTGCCCGGCAGGATCTCGACGAAGGCGCCAAAGCCCATGATCCGGGTGACCTTGCCCATGTAGAGCGCGCCCACCTCGACCTCGCGGGTCAGGCTGTTGATCCAGTCGATGGCCTTACGAGCGTTCTCGCCCGACACGGCTGCGATCTCGACGGTCCCATCGTCTTCGACGTTGATCTCGGTCGAGGTCTCTTCCTGGATCTTGCGGATCATCGATCCGCCCTTGCCGATGATCTCGCGGATCTTCTCGGGGTTGATCTTGATGGTCGTGATGCGCGGGGCGAAGTCGCTCATGTCGGAGCGGGCCTCGGGCATGACCTCGGTCATCTTGTCGAGGATCTCGAGCCGGGCCGCCAGCGCCTGGGCCAGGCCGCCGCGGATGATCGCCTCGTTGATGCCCTGGACCTTGATGTCCATCTGCAGGGCGGTGATGCCGTCCCGCGTACCGGTCACCTTGAAGTCCATGTCACCGACCGAGTCCTCCTTGCCGAGGATGTCGGTCAGCACGACGAACCGGCCGTCGGGCTCGCTGATGAGGCCCATCGCCGCGCCGGCCACCGGCGCCGAGATCGGCACTCCGGCATCCATGAGCGCGAGTGTCGAGCCGCAGGTCGAGGCCATCGATGTCGAGCCATTGGACGACATGCACTCCGACACGAGCCGGATGACGTACGGGAAGTCCTCGTGGCTCGGCAGGACGGGGATGAGCGCCCGCTCGGCCAGGTTGCCGTGTCCGATGTCACGACGGCTGGGGCCACGCATCGGCTTGTTCTCGCCGGTGCTGTACGGGGGGAAGTTGTAGTGGTGGATGTAGCGCTTCTCGGTCTTGGGGCTGATCGTGTCGATGCGCTGCACGTCCGAGGACGAGCCGAGCGTCGCGATCGTCATGACCTGGGTCTCACCGCGGGTGAAGAGCCCGGTGCCGTGCGCCCGCGGCAGGACACCGACCTCGACCGAGATCTGGCGGAGCTCCGTCAGGCCACGGCCGTCCATCCGGATGCCCTCGTCGAGGGCGAGCTGGCGGGCGACCTTCTTGTGGATGAGGTTAAACAGACCCTTGCTGACCCTCGCCTCGCGCTTGGCGGCCTCCTGGAGGCCCTTGCTGTCGCCACCGGTCCGCGTGGCGCGGATCGCGTCGGCGATGCCGCTTTTGAGGCCGGTGATGCGCTTCGGGAGGTCGTTGCCGAACCAGATCAGCAGGTTGGCGGTCGCCTCGGCGTCGGGACCGGCCCGATGGGCCTGAGCGAGCTCGATGCCGAAGAAGTTCGATAGCGTCGGCAGCTTGTAGTTCTCGAGGTCCGGATAGCCCTCGCGAGCGATTGTCAGAGTGTCGAGATAACGGCCCGACTCGATGTGGGTGCCGTCGGCCAGGGCCGCCTCGATGAAGCCGAGGTCGAAGCCGACCGAATGACCGACGATGGTCGAGTCACCGATGAACTTCAGGGCCTGCTTGGCCGCCTCGGCCGGGCTCGGCGCCTTCTTGACGTCGGCGTCGTGGATACCGTGCATCTGGTTGCCGACGATCGGCCGACCCGGGTTGACGAGGGTCGACCAGCGGTCGGTGATCTTGCCACCCTTGACTTTGACGGCGGCGATCTCGACGAGGTCGGCCATCTTCGGGTCGGTGCCGGTCGTCTCGACGTCGACGACGACGAACTCCTTGCCCGCGTCCGCGGCGGACGCGAAGTCGAGGACCGTGCCGAGGCCGGCCTCGAGGAACGGCGTGCTCTTGGGCTTGCCGACCGCGTCCCGGAGCTGCTCCTGGATGTCGATGAGCGGCTGGAGGGCGCGATGCCCGAACAGGATGGCCTCGGCCATGACGGCTTCGGGCAGGAGCTTGGCGCCCGCCTCGACCATCATGATCGCGTCGCGCGTACCGGAGACGACGAGGTCGAGCTCCGACTCCTCGAGCTGGCTGTAGGTCGGATTGACGACGAACTCGCCGCCGATCCGGCCGATGCGGACGGCGCCGACCGGGCCCGCGAACGGGATCTCGCTGATCGTGAGCGCGGCCGACGCGGCGACCGTGCCGAGGACGTCGGGCTCGTTCTCCTGGTCGGTCGAGAGGACCGTGATGACGAGCTGGATATCGTCCTTGTAGCCCTCGGGGAAGAGGGGTCGGATCGGGCGGTCGGTCAGGCGGGCGGCCAGCGTGGCCGCCTCGGAGGCACGTGCCTCGCGCTTGATGAAGCCGCCCGGGATCTTGCCCGCGGCGTACATCCGCTCCTCGAACTCCACCGTCAGGGGGAAGAAGTCGAGGCCGGGGCGGGGGTCGCTCCGGTTGGCCGTGCCGAGCACGAGGGTGTCGCCGTAGCGGACGGTGACGGCGCCGCCGGCGAGGCGTGCGAGCTTGCCGGTCTCGACGGTCAGCGTTCGACCACCGAATTGCGTCTCGAATGTGTGAGACAAGGGAATGGTTCCTCCTTGGGTCGCGGAGGAGGGCGACGACCTGCTGCAGGTCGGCCGACTGGGCCTTGGGCGCCGGATGCGAGAGGACCCCGGTCTGTGCCGGGGCCCCGAGCTGCGACGCCTAGCGGCGGAGTCCGAGTCGTCCGATGACGACCCGGTAGCGCGCGCTGTCCTTCTTCATCAGGTAGGCGAGAAGGCGGCGGCGCTGGCCGACGAGCTTGAGGAGGCCGCGGCGCGAATGATTATCCTTGGGGAAGCTCTTGAGATGCCCGGTCAGCTCCTTGATCCGCTCCGTCAGGAGCGCGACCTGGACTTCCGGCGATCCGGTGTCACCTTCCTTGGTGGCGAACCCGGTGATGATCTCCTGCTTCTGTTCCCGCGCGAGCGGCACTCGTTCCTCCGAACACGACGTGTGACGTGATGTCTTCCATCTATGACCGGCGGATGGTAGCAGGCTCGCGCCGAAGCGGCAAACGGATCGATCCCGTCTGCGGCCGGACCAGGGCTAGCGGGAGCGACGGAACAGCCGGTCGACGATCCCCTGGAGTCCTGACGGCGGATGGGTCGGGGTCGTCGCACCGAGCGACCCGGATCGTTCCACTTCCTGAAGCTCCGCCGTGTCGATCACGTCCTGCTCGACGCCCGTCGCGTGCTCGCGGGCGGCCTGCTCTTCGTCTGGGTTGAGAGCCTTTCGGACGGACTCCCCCCAGATACCAGGATTGTTGCCGAATGCCATGCCTGCAGCGTACACCCCGGCCCCAAGAGCCCCGCACCACCAAGCCGCCTAGGGGACAATGGCGTCATGCCGAAGCTCGACAGGATCTACACGAAGAGCGGTGACGAGGGCATGACCGGTCTCGGCGGCGGCCAGCGGGTCCCCAAGGATTCGCGTCGGGTCGAGACGTACGGGACGGTGGACGAGCTCAACTCGCAGATCGGCGTGGCGCTGGCGCTTGGGCTGTGCCAGCGGCTGGACGCCGAGCTGCCGCCGATCCAGAACCAGCTGTTCGACCTCGGCTCGGACCTGGCCACGCCGGCCACCAGCCAGGAGCGCCACCCGGTGCCGACGGTCCAGCCGCGCCACATCGAGCACCTCGAGACGCTGATCGACGAGCTGAACGCGATCGTCGGGCCGCTGACGAACTTCCTGTTGCCGGGCGGGTCGGGCGGCGCGGCCCAGCTCCACGTCGCCCGGACCGTGTGCCGCCGTGCCGAGCGCCAGGCGACCACGCTCGCCCGCGAGGAGGCCATCGGCCCGACCGTCCTCCCCTATCTCAATCGATTGTCCGATGCCCTGTTCGTCATGGCCCGCTACGAGAACCACGAGCGTGGCGTCGCCGAGCCGCTGTGGAAGCCGGGTGCCTGATGTCGCTGCTGTCGCGGATCAAGTCCGCCTTCGGAGGGAGCCCGTCCACGTCGCCGGCAGGTGGCGAGGACGACGCTGCAGGCGAGCACGCCTCCCGGCATGACCGTCGGGCGGCCGGGCGCGAGCGGCATCACGAGACCGGTGAACCGGCATGGGAGGCATCCGATCGGGTCAAGGAGCCCGATGCCTCCGGTGCGGACGATGCCGACAGGGCGCCCGAGATCCTGGGCGGCTGACGGGCGTCCCGTCGCGGGCGCCTCAGGCAGACAGCGCGACGGTGACCCGCCGGTTCGCGATCGGGCCGATGAGTGACGCCTCGCCGCCGGCCAGCCTCAGGGTCAGCGCGACGCCATCGACGTCCGCCGGATAGTCGCCATCGGGCGGGAGGGCCATCGGCAGCTCGAATGCGACGCGCGCAGCGCCGTCGGATGGATCGCCCGCATTCCCGGAGACCGTGACCGGCCGACCGAGCAGCCGGGCAGCCGTGGCCAGGTCGCCGTTCGCGATCGCCGTCCGGATGGTCGAGCTTCGGACCTCCTCGTCGTCGATCGTGAACGGCTGGACGACGACGACCTCGAAGCCATCGCGTGCCCCGAGCGACGCCAGGGCAAGCGGGGTCCCGCGCCGCTCGAAGCCGAACGCCGCATCTGGCGTCATCAGGAAGCCCTTGACGGCGATGCGTGCGCGGATGCGCTCCACGAAGACGTCGTACGGCGTCGATCGGAGGGCAGCATCGAAGTGCTGGACGACCGTCACCTCGACGCCGGCCGCCTCGAGTCGCTCGAGCCGCTCGGCCGGGTCGAGCAGGAGCGGCGGCGCCTTTCCGACGAGCACTTCGTCGGGATGATGGTCGAAGGTGATGACCACGGGCCGCGCGGCGCGTGCCTCTGCCTCGCTGACCAGGTGCCGGAGCAGGTAGGCGTGGCCGAGGTGGAGGCCATCGAACACCCCGACGACCACGAATGCCGGGCCGAGCTCGGGCCGAAGCGCGTCCACGCCCTCGATGACATCCATCGTGGTGTCAGGCGACCGGCTCGGCCGTCGGCGCCGCTGTCGGAGCGACGAAGACCTTGTCGGGAGCGAGCCGGCCGCCGGTCGCGGTCGCGATCGCGATCAACGAACCGGTCTCGTCCCGCAGGCGATAGTGGTCGGCGGGTCCGGGCAGGCCGGACGCAGGACGGACGAACTGGCCGCGAGCGATCGCGGCGACCTCGTCGGGCGACAGGGTCACGACCGGGAAGGCGTCGAGTCCATCGTCGATCGGTCGCAGCAGCGGGATCAGGCCGGACGGGTCCTCGGCGGCGGCCGCGCGGACGGCGTCGAGAGTGCGTGCCGCCTCGAGCGTGAATGGCCCGGACGCGGTTCGCGTCAGCGCCCCGAGATAGGCGGCGCTCCCGAGGTGCTCGCCCATGTCGCGCGCCAGCGCCCGCACGTACGTCCCGGCGGAGCAGACGACGTCCACGACCGCGACCGGCCGATCCGGATCGGTCGCGTCCCACGACACGATGTCGAGCGCGTGGATCGTCACCGCACGCTCCGCGAGCTCGACGGTCTCACCGGCACGAGCCATCGCGTAGGCGCGACGACCGGCCACCTTGACCGCGCTGTACGCCGGCGGGCGCTGCGAGATCGGGCCGGTGAGCGCGGGGAGCGCCGCTTCGACCGCCTCACGCGTCGGAGCCGGTCCGCTGGCCGGCGTCAGCTCCCCCTCGAGATCATCCGTCGTCGACGACGCCCCGAAGCAGATTGTCGCGCGATACGCCTTGCGATCACCCAGGTGGTACTCGACGACCCGCGTGGCGTGACCGAGGAAGACCGGCAGGACGCCCGATGCGAACGGATCGAGGGTGCCCCCATGACCGACACGCTTGGTCGCCGCGAGCCGGCGTACCAGGGCGACCACGTCATGCGAGGTCGGGCCGGTGGACTTGGCGATGATGAGGATGCCATCGAGACCTGGTCCCAGCGACGAGCGCGCCACGCTCAGCGAGCCAACTGCGCCACGAGCCGGTTCGCCTCGGCGAGGACCGGCGGTCGTGCTTCGTCGAGCGGCGCGTCGATCGACGCGCCGGCCGCCCGCGCATGTCCACCACCACCGAACCGGCCGGTCAGGACCGTCGCGTCCACGCCACCCGGCTTGGTCCGGACGCTGACCCGGGTCGCGCGGCCCGCCTCCTTGAACAGGATCGCCACCTCGGCCGCCTCGGCCTGCGACAGCAGGTCGATGATCCCCTCCGAATAGGCGCGCTCGGAACCGGTCGCGGCCAGGTCCGCTTCGGTGATGCTCGACCACACGACACGCCCGTCGTCGGCGCTCTCGAGCCGGTCGAGGACGACCCCGAACAGCCGCAGCTGCGCGTCGGGCTTGGTGCGGTAGAGGCGGCGCGAGATGTCCGATAGCGGCGCGCCGGCCTCGACGAGGGCCGCCGACACCACCAGCGTTCGCGGGGTCGCGTTCGGGTGGGCGAATGTCGCGGTGTCCATCACGATGCCGGCCATCAGGCCGGTCGCCAGCGCCCCGCCGTCCGCGGCAAGGTCGATGCCGAGGCGGACCGCCAGCAACGCCGACATCTCGCATGTCGCCGCCGCGAGCGGATCGATCCAGTCGGCCTCGCCGCTCGCGTCGTTCGAGGCGTGGTGGTCGATGATGACCCGCGGCAGTCGATCGAACAGCTCCGCGTGCCGCGCGCCGACCTCGCCGACCCGCTCGACCGTGGCGCAGTCGGACAGCACCAGCAGGTCGTACGAGGCATCGGGATCGGGGTCGAGCGCGAACCGTTCGACACCCTCGAGGAAGTCGTAGAGAGGCGGCACGGGGTCGCTGCAGACCGGGTCGGCGCGGCCGCCCATCGCCTCGACGAGGCGCACGACGGCGAGCGTCGCTCCGATCGTGTCCGCGTCAGGGTTCTCGTGGCTGACCGCCAGCACGCGTCGCGCGCCGCGCAGACGATCGACCACCTGCTGCGGGACCGCGTCGAGGTACGGCGACAGGTCGACCGTCATCGGGGTCGTCGTCCGGTCGTCTTGCCCGTGCCGTGCCCGTGTGGTCCGCTCGCCGCCGTCCGACGCGATCGCGGCCGCGACGGCGTCGGTGGCCGCACGGCCGACGGCGGCTCCTCGGGGAGGTCATCGGTCTGGTGGACGCGGGCGACCGGCGTCGGCAGTGACTCCGCGATCGGGACGTCCGCCTCCGGGACCGCACCGGTCTCGATCTCGTCGAGCAGGCGGAGGATCCGCGTGCCCCGGTCGGCGGTCTCGTCGAGGTGCACGTGCAGGTCCGGGATCCGTTTGAGCCGGAGCGTCCTGCCGAGCTCGTGACGGATGAACGGCATCGCGTGCTGGAGCGCGGCCACGGCCGCGTCGCG
The DNA here is from genome assembly GCA_963813225.1 of uncultured Chloroflexia bacterium. Lineage (GTDB taxonomy): Bacteria > Chloroflexota > Limnocylindria > Limnocylindrales > CSP1-4 > SPCO01. The sequence goes on from CAWEYB010000001.1 coordinate 2,100,987, forward strand.
CTCCGCCGGCTGGCCGATGACGCTGACCCAGACCCGCGCATGGCGCAGATCGGGCGTGGTCTCGACCGACGTGATCGTCGCGAATCCCGACGCGGGGGTCAGCCACGTCGCGCGTCACGATCACCCCGATCTCCTGCCTCAGGAGCTCGTCGACCCGATCCGTTCGCTGGCTCACGTCATCGAACTGCTTTGCCGCCCACAGGGGCGTTCCGGCGAAGGCGCGACCGAGCACCGGAGCGAGCGCACCCCAAGGTGCGTGAGCGACGGCGCGGAGGGCGCAACGCGCGCCGGGGCGTTCATGTGGGCGGCCAGGGTCAGTTGGCCGAGACCCGCGACTGGGTCTGAGACGTGAAGCATTCGATGATGTCGCCCTCCACGATGTCGTGGAAGTTGGCCAGACCGATGCCGCACTCGTAGTTCTGCTGGACCTCGCGGACGTCGTCGCGGAAGCGGCGCAGGGACTCGATCCGGTCGGTCGCGATGACCTTCGAGCTGCGCCACACCCGGGCGTTGCCGCCGCGGACGATCCGGCCGTCGGTCACGAACGAGCCGGCGATGACTGTGCTCTTGCCGACGCGGATGACCTGGCGGACCTCCGCCCGACCCTCGACGACCTCGACGATCTCGGGCTCGAGCAGACCCTTGAGGGCAGCATCCACGTCGTCGGTGAGCTTGTAGATGATGTCGTACAGCCTGACGTCGACGCCTTCGCTCTCGGCGGCGCGCCGAGCGGTCTCGGTGATCTTGGTGTTGAAGCCGATGACGATGGCGTCCGAGGCGGCCGCCAGCATGATGTCGTTGTCGGTGATGTCGCCGGCCCCCTCGAGCAGGACGTTGAGCCGGATCTCGTCCTGGTCGAGCTGCTCCAGCGCGTGGGTGATCGCACCGAGCGAGCCCGACACGTCGGCCTTGAGGATGATCCGGAGCTCCTTGGCCTGACCCGCCTGGATCTGGCTGTAGAGGTCCTCGAGGGTGGCGCGGCCACTCCCCTCCCCGCTCTTGGCCGCCGAGGCAGCCTTGCGGGTCTCGACCAGGGTCCGGGCTTCCTTCTCGTCGCCGACGACGCGCAGGATGTCGCCGGCCATCGGCACGTCGGAGAGGCCGAGGATGACGACGGCGGTCGACGGTCCGGCCTTGGTGACGCGCTTGCCGAGGTCGTTCTCGAGCGCGCGGACGCGCCCGAAGGTCTCACCGACCACGATGATGTCGCCGACGTTGAGCGTGCCGGTCTGGACCAGCGCCGTCGCGACCGGGCCGCGGCCCTTGTCGAGCTTTGCCTCGACGATCGTGCCGACGGCGGACCGCTTCGGGTTCGCCTTGAGCTCCTGCAGGTCGGCGACCAGCAGGATCATCTCGATCAGCTCGTCGAGCCCGATCCGGGTCTTCGCCGAGACCGGGACGAGCGGCACGTCGCCGCCGTACTCCTCGACGACGATGCCCGCCTCGGTCAGCTCCGTCTTGACCCGCTCGGCATTCGCGTCGGGCTTGTCGATCTTGTTGAGCGCGATGATGATCGGGACCTTGGCCGCCTTGGCGTGGCTGATCGCCTCGAGCGTCTGGGGCATGACGCCGTCGTCGGCCGCGACGACCACGACCGCGATATCGGTCACGCGCGCGCCGCGGGCACGCATCGCGGTGAACGCCTCGTGACCCGGCGTGTCGAGGAAGACGACGCGCTTGCCGTCCTTGACCACCTCGCTGGCACCGATGTGCTGGGTGATGCCGCCGCGCTCGCCGGCCGCCACCTCGGTCGTCCGGATCGCGTCGAGCAGGCTCGTCTTGCCGTGGTCGACGTGGCCCATGACGGTCACGATCGGGGCGCGCGGCTGGAGCAGCGACGGATCGTCCTCCTCGAACAGGACTTCCTTGGTCGCCTCGGCGACCTGGCCGTCCGTCTCGTCGAGCACGCCGGAGTGGTGCACGGCCTCGGTCTCGGCGACCTCGTAGCCGAGCTCGCCGGCGACGAGCGACGCGGTGTCGCGGTCGACCAGCTGGTTGATGGTGGCGAAGATCCCGCTCTTGATCAGCTCGCGGATGATGTCCGCCGGGTTGACGCCCAGCAGCTCGGCGAGCTCCTTGACGGTGATCGTGCCGGGCAGCTCGATGGCGCCCCGCTCGCGCGGATCCAGCGTCTGGACGCCGGCGCCGTTGAATGCGCCGTCGCGACGCGGCGGCTTGCGGGGCCCGCGCCGGCCGCGCGTGCCGCTCCTACTCCTGGCCACGGGCTCCTCCTTCGATGGTCATGTTCGTGGGTTCGAGGCTCCCTGCCAGCGTCTCGCGCAGGTCGGCTGGGAGCGGGGTCTTGAGCGCCCGGCTGAGGGCGCCCTTCGTGATCGCCTTGTCGAGGCAGTCTGAAGTGCGGCACACGTACGCGCCACGGCCGGCCGCCCGGCCGGTCTCGTCAAGCCGGACGTCTCCGGTCGGAGTCCGCACGATACGCATCAGGTCGCGCTTCGGGCGCACCGTCCGACAGGCGACGCAGGTGCGATCGGGGGCGTGCCGCGGGGCGCCGGTCCTCGCCTGCCGGTCTACGACGCCACCTCTCCCGATGGGACGGCGGCGGCCTTCTTGGCGGCCCGCTTCGGCTTGGCGGCTGGTTCGTCGGATGGAGCGGCTGCCACGCCGTCGGTGGCCGTGACCTCGGGCTCGAGCGGGGCCGTCTTGGCCGTGCGCCTTCGTCGCGCGCTTGGGCTTGGGCTTGGCGTCGGTCTCCGCGACCGCGTCCGGCTGCGGATCGGCGGCTGTGGTGTCGGCGACGTCTGCCGTTGCCTCAGCTGCGGCCGCCTTCTTGGTGACGCGCTTGGGCTTCGGGGCATCGACGGCGACCGAGGCATCGGGTACGGCGCCCTCGGCACGGGGCTGCCTCCGCCTCGGCAGACGGGCCGCTGGCGACCGCGTCGGCGGCGGCCTTCGCCTCGGCCACCGACACGTCGCTCCGGATGTCGATCCGCCAGCCGGTCAGCCGCGCGGCCAGCCGGGCGTTCTGGCCCTCGCGGCCGATGGCCAGCGACAGCATCCGCTCGGGGACGGTGACGCTGGCGATGCGGTGCTCCTCGTCGATGTCGACGGAGATGACCTGGGCCGGGCTCAGGGCGTTGGCGACGAACAGGCTCGCGTCGTCGCTCCACGGGATGACGTCGATCTTCTCGCCGGACAGCTCGGCGACGACGGCCTGGACGCGGGCCCCGCGCTGGCCGACCGTCGCACCGACCGGATCGAGGCCCTCCTGGCGCGACGCGACGGCGACCTTCGAGCGGCTGCCGGCCTCGCGTGCGATGGCCTTGATCTCGACCGTCCCGCTGTGGATCTCGGGGACCTCGAGCTCGAACAGGCGCTTGAGGAAGCCCTTGTGGGTCCGGCTGACGAAGATCTGCGGGCCCTTGGTCGAGCGACGGACCTCGAGCACGAATGCCTTGACGTTCTGGCCGATCCGGTAGTGCTCGAGGGCGCTCTGCTCGGTCGTCGCCAGGATCGCCTCGACGTTCTTGCCGACGTCGAGGATGATCGCCCGCGGCTCGACCCGGTTGACGGTGCCGGTCATCAGCTCGCCCTCGCGGCTGGCGAACTGGTCGAAGACCTGGTCGCGCTCGACCTCGCGGATGCGCTGGAGGACGATCTGCTTGGCCGTCTGGGCGCCGATCCGGCCGAAGACGTCGCCATCGAGCTGCTCGGTCTCGACGAGGTCGCCGACGTCGGCGCCCGGACTCGAAGGCCTTGGCCTGCTCGACGGTCATCTCGGTGAACTCGTCCTCGATCTCGCCGACGACGCGGCGCGCGCGGAACACGCGGATCTTGCCCGTCTCGGCGTCGATCCGGACGTGGATGTCCTCGTCACCGGCGACGCGCCGATAGGCGGACTGGATGCCGTCCTCGACGGCTCCGATGAGCTGCTCTCGCGAGATCTGCTTCTCGGCGTTGAGCTGGAGGAGGGCACCGACGAAGTCTCGACTCACGATGTCCTCCGTTCGCTGTGCAGATGTCTTGTGGCGCTCAAAAAGAAACGTGGGGGTCACCCACGTCGCGGAGCGGCCGTTCAGTTGACATCAACTATACACCCGGGAGCGTGGACGCCTCAAACGGCGGGTGTCGGGAAGCGCTCCGCGACGTAGTCCTCGAGGATGTCGATGAACTCGGCGACGAGGCCGTCGCCACGCAACGTGCGATCGAGACGGCCGTCGATGAACACCGGCGCGACCGGCTCCTCGAACGTGCCGGGCAGGCTGATGCCGATGTCGGCGTGCTTGGATCTCGCCCGGTCCGTTGACGACGCAGCCCATGACCGCGACGCGCAGGTCCTCCGCACCCGGGTGCGTCTCGCGCCAGACCGGCATCTGGTCCTTGAGGTAGCCCTGGATCTGCTGGGCCATCTCCTGGAAGAACGTCGAGGTCGTCCGGCCGCAGCCCGGGCAGGCCGACACCTGCGGCAGGAACGAGCGCAGGCCCATCGACTGGAGGACCTGCTGGGCGATCTCGACCTCGCGCTCGCGCGGCGCGCCGGGCTCGGGCGTGAGCGAGACCCGGATCGTGTCGCCGATCCCCTCGTTGAGCAGGATGGCCAGCCCCGCGGTCGAGGCGACGATCCCCTTGTCGCCCATCCCGGCCTCGGTCAGCCCGAGATGGAGCGGGTAGTCGCTCCGCGTCGCCAGCAGGCGGTAGACGTCGACCAGGTCGCGGACGCCCGACACCTTCGCCGACAGGATGATCCGGTCGTGCGGCATGCCGGTCGCCTCGGCCAGCTCGGCCGAGCGCATCGCCGACTCGAGCATCGCGTCGATCATCACGTCGCGGGCGTCGCGCGGCTCGGCGGCGATCGCGTTGACGTCCATCAGCTCGGTCAGGATCGCCTGGTCGAGCGAGCCCCAGTTGACCCCGATGCGGACCGGCTTGCCGTTGTCGTTGGCGATCCGGATGATCGTGGCGAAGTGCTCGTCGTGGCGCTTGGCGCCGACGTTGCCGGGGTTGATCCGGTACTTGGCGAGCGCGGCCGCCATCTCCGGGTAGTCGGCCAGCAGCTTGTGGCCGTTGTAGTGGAAGTCGCCGATGATCGGCACGTCGACGCCCAGGCCGCGGACCTTGCGGACCATCTCGGGGACGGCCGCAGCCGCCTCCTCGTTGTTGACCGTCACCCGCACGAGCTGCGAGCCGGCGTGCGCCAGGCGCGCGACCTGGATCGCGGTCGCCGTCGGCGTCGGCGGTGTCGGTGTTGGTCATCGACTGGACGACGACCGGATGCGCCGAGCCGACGAGGACGCCGCCGACGTCGACGCTGACCGTCGGCCGCCGCCGCGGCCGAAGCGAATCGGGCGAGCTCACGCGGACCCTACGAGCCGCCGAGGCGGACGATGTCGAAGCCGGTGATCCAGATGAGGAACGCGAACAGGAACACGAAGCCGACCATGTAGGTCAGCTGCTCGGCGCGGACGCTGATCCGGCTCCCGAACACGCGCTTGAGCGTGATGATCAGCATCCGGCCGCCGTCGAGCGGCGGGAACGGCAGGATGTTGACGACCGCGAGGTTGGCCGACAGGATGCCCGCGACGTACAGCGTGAAGAGCGGTCCGAGCTGCCAGAAGATGTCGCCGATCTGGGTGGCGATGCCGACCGGGCCCTGGACGGGCGGCGCCTCGGTCGGATGGTTCACGATCGAATCGACGAGCTGGCCGAGACCGCCGACGATCAGTCCGAGGGCATCGACCGTCCGCTCGGCGCCGATCCTGACGGCCTCGAGCGGCGAGTAGGTCTGCGGTGCTCGAGGACGGCTGCCGAGCGTGACGATCCCGAGCGCGCCCTTGTTGGTCTGGAGCTCCTCGGTGGTCCTGAGCGTGGCGTGACAGGTCGGACGTGGTGCCGTCGGGATGCTTGACCCCGAGCACGACGGTCTGACCGGGCATCGTCTGGAGGTCGCCGGTCGGGCCGGTCGAGGCGAACGCGTTGTAGACCTTGCCGTTGACGCTGACGATGACGTCGCCCGGCTGCAGACCGGCGGCCGCCGCGGGCGAGCCCGGTTGCACGGTCGTGATGTTGGCGCCGATCGTCGGGTCGCCGTACAGGGCGATGCCCGTGAAGATCACGAACGCCAGCAGGATGTTCATCACGACCCCGGCGACCAGGATCGCCATCTTGGTCAGGTAGCGCTGGGCGGCGAACGAGCGTGGGTCGTCGGCCTCGGCACCGTCCTCGCCCTCGAGCTTGACGAAACCGCCGATCGGCAGCCAGTTGAGGGTGTACAGGGTCTCGCCCTTCGACCGCATCACCTTCGCCCGCGGCGGGAAGCCGATCCCGAACTCGAGGACGCGGACGCGGAAGGCGCGGGCGGTCAGGAAGTGACCGAGCTCGTGGATGATCACGAGCGCGCCGAGGATGAAGATGAACAGGGCGATCGTGATGATCGACTGGACGAATGCGGTCACGCGGGTGCTCCGAAGCGGGTGGTCGCGAAGGCCGCGCGAACGTCGGTGTCGAGCTGGACGAGGTCCTCGACGTCGGGGGCCGGGTCGCCGGTTCCCCCGAACCGGGTGACGGCCGCCTCGAGCAGGGCCGGGATGCCGGTGAAGCCGAGCGTCCCGTCGAGGAATCGCCGCACGGCGACCTCGTCGGCGGCGATCAGCGCGGCCGAGGCGCGAGGACCGAGACGGCCCGCCTCGCGGGCGATGCGCAGGGCCGGGAAAGCGCACCGGGTCGGGGGCGCGGAAGTCGAGCCGGGCCGCCGCGATCAGGTCGGGCGGTGTCGCCGGCGACGGCCGGCGGTCGGGATAGGTCAAGGCGTACTGGATGGGAAGTCTCATGTCGGGCGTGCCCAGCTGGGCCTTCAGCGAACCGTCCACGAAGCGGACGGCCGAGTGGACGACGCTCTGCGGGTGGATGACGACCTCGATGGCGTCGTAGTCGACATCGTACAGCCAGTGTGCCTCGATGACCTCCAGGCCCTTGTTGGCGAGGGTCGCCGAGTCGATGGTGATCTTGGCGCCCATCGTCCAGGTCGGGTGACGCAGGGCCTGCGCCGGCGTCACGGCCTCGAGCTCGGCCGCCGTCGCGTCGAGGAACGGGCCGCCGGATGCGGTCAGGATCAGCGCGGCGACCCCGGCCATGGACTCGCCGACGAGCGACTGCCAGATGGCCGAATGCTCCGAGTCGATCGGGCGCAGCCAGGCCAGCGGGCTCGCGTACGGGTCACCGGGACGCGTGATCGCGATGCCGCTCCGCCAGCGCCCGCGCCAGCGGCATCACGAGATGACCGCCGGCGACCAGGGTCTCCTTGTTGGCCGTGGCGACGACCTTGCCGGCGCGCAAGGCGGCGAGCACCGGCCGGAGGCTCACGACGCCGCCGGTTCCGATGACCACGATGTCGACGTCGTCCCGCGTGGCAAGCTCGACGAGGGCATCCGGTCCGCCGATCCGTTCCGTGCCGGGCGGCAGGTCCAGGCGGCCATGTCATCGGCGTCGGCGAGGGCGATCGCGGCCGGCCGCAGGCGGTCAGCCTGCTCTGCGAGGAGCGCGGCGTTGGCGCCGGCGGCGAGGGCAATGACTCGGAACGCATCCGGGAGGGCGGCCAGGACGTCGACGGTCTGGCGTCCGATCGAGCCGGTCGAGCCGATGAGGGCGACCCGCTGCGGCGCGCGCTTCCCCCTCCCGCCCGGATCAGCGGAGGACGGCGACGACATACAGTGTCAGGACCGGCGCCGCGAACACGAACGAGTCGACCCGGTCGAGGATCCCGCCATGACCGGGGATGAGCGTCCCCGAATCCTTGGCGCCGGCGGCGCGCTTGATGACCGATTCGGCGAGGTCGCCGGCCTGTGCGGCGAGCGCGACCAATGGCCCGAGCACCAGGGCGTGGACGCGGGTTGGAGCCCAGTCCCCAGAGCATCAACGCGACGACGACGGTCGAGGCGACGACGCCACCGATGACGCCCTCGACCGTCTTGGCCGGCGAGATGTGGGTGATGAAATGGGTCCGACCGATGCTCCTGCCGGTCAGGTACGCCCCGGTGTCGAACGACCAGACCGCGAGGATGAGCAGCAGGATCCAACCGCGCTCCGCGCCGAGCGCGGACAACGGCGCGTTGGCCGGGACGTCCGGCGCGGCGTTGCCGAGTCGGATGATGAACGACAGCAGCGAGACGTAGAACGCTCCGAACACCGTCGCCATCCAGGCCTGCAGGCCGTCACGCGGCTCGACCTTGGTGAACCCCGCGACCCCGATCAACACGATGCCGATCGCGGCGAGAAGGATGCCACTGCCCTCGAGCTGCTCCGGGAACGCCGCCTCGAGCACGATCGCCAGCGCCAGGACGCAGCCGAGCGCGGCGAACGGCGCGTATCCGGCGCTCTTGAGGAGACGGAAGACCTCGATCCCGGCGAGGACCGTCAGCAGCGCGACACCCGCGGCCAGGACCGGACCGCCGATGGCGAGGACGATCAGCAGGACCGGGACGAGCACGACCGCGCTGACCGCTCGTTGCCGCATCTCAGTCCCGACCCTCGGCCGTCAGCGACCGAACCGGCGATGGCGGCTCGCGAACTCGAGGAGGGCGGCGTCGAACGCGTCGGGTCCGAAGTCGGGCCACAGCGCGTCGCAGCCGTAGAACTCGGCGTAGGCCGACTGCCAGATCAGGAAGTTGGAGAGCCGCTGCTCGCCGCCGGTCCGGATGACGAGGTCGGGGTCGGGCAGGCCGGCCGTGTACAGGGCGGCGCTGATGGCGGCCTCGTCGATCTCGTCCGGGCTGGACACCACTGGCCGCCAACCGACGGAACGCGTCCACCAGCTCGGTCCGACCGGCATAGTTGAACGCGATGTTGAGGAGCAGCCGGTCGCCGCCGGCCGTCGCGTCGAGGGCCTCGCCGATCGATCGGCGGGTGTCGTCGGGCAGCTCCTCGACACGTCCGAGGAGGCGGATGCGAACGCCCTGCGCGCAGAGCTCAGCCGTCTCGCTGCGGATGGCCGCCTCGAGCAGACCGAACAGGCCGGTGACCTCGTCGTCCGAGCGGGCCCAGTTCTCGCGGCTGAAGGCGTACAGCGTCATCACCGGGACGCCGCGGCGGACAGCGTGGCGGAGGAGCGCGCGGATGGCCTCGACGCCGGCCGCGTGACCATCGAGCTCCGGCAGGTCACGGAGGCGCGCCCAGCGGCGGTTGCCGTCCATGATGATGGCGACGTGCCGTGGCAGCTCGTCCGGCGGGAGGAGCGGAGCTTCGCCTGCTGGGACGGCCGGCCCGGGACCGCCCTCGGTGTCGACGGACGCGTCATGTGCCGCGGGCGGCGCGTCGGTCGGTCGGGCGAGATGCGCGGAGCGGGCCACTAGACCTCGAGGACCTCCTGTTCCTTCGACCCGCCGAGCCGGTCGACCTCGGCGATGTGGCGGTCGGTCGTGTGCTGGAGGGACTCGAGCTGACGATGCGCCTCGTCCGTCCCGACGCCACCGTCGCGCTCTTCCTTCTTGAGCTGGTCGGCGGCCTCGCGGCGCAGGTTGCGGATCTCGACCCGGGCGTCCTCCATCCGCTTGTGGACGACGCGGACGAGGTCCTTGCGACGTTCCTCGGTGAGGGGCGGGATGTTGAGGCGCACGACCGTCCCGTCGACGTTGGGCATCAACCCGATGTCGCTCTTGGTGATGGCCTTCTCGATCGCGCCCAGGACGCCGCGGTCCCACGGCTGGATGACGATCTGATGCGGCTCCGGGACGCTGATCCCGGCAAGCTGGTTGAGCGGCGTGGATGTCCCGTAGTACTCGACGTGGATGCGTTCGACGAGGGCGGTCGACGCGCGACCTGTCCGGATGCCCTGGAAGTCGCGCTCCATGGCCTCGACCGCACGCGCCATCTTGTGGTCGGCATCGGCGATGATCTCGCTGCTCATGCTGGCGCACCTCCGGCTGCGCTCGAAGCGCCCGAGATGAGGGTCCCGACCGGCTCGCCGGCGGCGACCTTGGTGATGTTGTCGGGTCGGTTGAGGTCGAAGACGACGATGGGCAGGTCGTTCTCCATGCACAGGCTCACGGCCGTCGCGTCGAGGACCTTGAGCTGGTCGCGCAACAGGTCCGCGTAGTCCGAGACGAGCGTAACGCCGCGCATCGGGGTGCGCCATCGGGTCTTTGTCGTACACGCCGTCGACCTTGGTCGCCTTGAGCAGGACCTCGGCGTTGATCTCGACGGCCCGCAGGGCGGCCGCGGTGTCGGTCGTGAAGTACGGGTTGCCGGTGCCCGCCACGAACAGCGTGACGCGGCCCTTCTCGAGGTGGCGGATCGCGCGCCGCCGGATGTACGGCTCGGCGACCTCGTTCATCGCGATCGCGGTCATCACCCTGGTCGGCACGCCGGCCCGCTCGAGGGCATCCTGGAGAGCGAGCCCGTTCATGACCGTGGCGAGCATGCCGATGTAGTCGCCGGTGGCGCGGTCCATCCCGCGCGCCGAGGCAGCCAGCCCGCGGAAGATGTTGCCGCCCCCGACGACGATGCCGATCTGGACGCCGAGACCGTGGATCTCGGCGACCTGCCGGGCGATGAACACGCAGACGGCCGGGTCAACACCATATTGGCGGTCGCCGAGAAGAGCCTCGCCCGACAGCTTGAGGAGGATCCGGCGGTAGCGCAGGGGCTTCGCCTCGGATGCCGCGTCGGTCGCGGTCCCCGTCACATCTCCTCCCCGAGCGCGTAGCGGGTGAAGCGGCGGACGCGGATGTTCTCGCCGATCGTGGAGATCCGTTCGGTGATCAGCTCGCGCACGGTCCGCTCCTCGTCGCGGAACGGCTGGTCATACAGGCAGACCTGCGAGTACCACTTCTTGAGCTGACCGTCCACGATCTGCGCCCGGATGTTCTCGGGCTTCTTCTGGGTGGCCTCGTCGGCCAGCAGCTCGGCGCGCTTCGCCTCGAGGACGTCGGCCGGGATGTGCTCCGCGTCCACGTACTGCGGATCGAGGCCGGCCACCTGCACCGCCAGGTCGCGGACGAGCTTCTGGAACTCGTCGGTACGCGCGACGAAGTCGGTCTCGCAGTTGACCTCGATGAGGACCCCGACGCGCCCGCCGGTGTGGATGTAGCTCGAGACGAGTCCCTCGCGGGCGTCACGGTCGGCCTTCTTGGCCGCGGCCGCGAGACCCTTCTCGCGAAGGAGGACGATCGCCTTGTCGATGTCGCCGTCCGCTTCGGTCAGCGCGCGCTTGCAGTCCATGAAGCCCGCGCCGGTCCGTTCGCGGAGCTCCTTGACGAGCTCCGCCGTGATTTCCGCCATGCCTGTTTGTTCTCCTGTCTCGCAGCGGCCGCTCGGGCTCGCCGGCTGGATGTGGTCCTGTGGTCGATGCCGGTCGCGACCGGCGCGCTAGCTCGCCGGGGTCGCCGCGCCGGGCTCGTCGGCGTTCTTCTCGGCTTCCTCGCGGGCGAGCTCCGCGGCGATCTCCTCCGGGGAGGCCTCGGCCGGGGGCTCGGCGACAGCCGCCTCTGCCCTGGCGACGCGGTCGCCGGGGAGCAGGTCGTCGTCGTCGGCGTCGGGCTCGAACGAGAGTGCCGCGCCACCCGCGAGGGCTGCCACGAGCTCGTCGGTCGCGCCGGGGACTTCCTCGTCCTCTGCCTCGGGCATCGCCATCGCCTCGATCTGGTCGGGCTCGGTCGAGCTGCGGGCCGAGCGCTCGCGGGCGCCTTCGATGGCGGCGTCGGCGACGAGCGTGCACAGCAGCCGGATGGCGCGGATGGCGTCGTCGTTGGCCGGGATGATGTAGTCGAGCTCGTCGGGGTCGACGTTCGTGTCGCCGGTGCCGACGACCGGGATCTCGAGCTTGTTCGCCTCGGTCACGCCGATCCGCTCGCGGTGCGGGTCGACGATGAAGATGGCGCCCGGGAGACGCTTCATCTTGCGCATCCCGCCGAGCGTCCCCTGGAGCTTGACCATCTCCTCGGTCAGCTTGGCGGCTTCCTTCTTGGTCATCCGCTCGAAGTCGCCGTTGGCCTGGCGGGCTTCGAGCTGCTCGAGCAGGCCGATCCGCTTCTTGATGGTCACGAAGTTGGTGAGCATGCCGCCGAGCCAGCGCTTGTTGACGTACGGCTGGTTGGCGCGGGTGGCCTCCTGGGCGACCGGCTCCTGGGCCTGCTTCTTGGTGCCGACGAACAGGACCTGGTCGCCCCGGGCCACGGTCTCGGTGACGAACGCGAGCGCGACGTCCAGGCGCTGGACAGTCTGCGCCAGGTCGATGATGTGGATCCCGTTGCGCTCCGCGAAGATGAACGGCTTCATCTTGGGGTTCCAGCGCCGGGTCTGGTGGCCGAAGTGGACTCCGGCCTCGAGCAGCTGCCGCATCGAAACGGACGGCACGGTGGCGACCTCCTGTCGGTTCATTCCTCCGCGGACCTCGTCGCCGGGGGCCGGCTTGGCTTTGGGCCTTGCCGGCACCGTCCCGGTCGGAACGGTCCGCGTGTGTGCTCCACGCCTTGTGACGTGGGCGTCGGATCTGTCTGGTGGCTCGGGGTCGGGCCCCGGACCGGGCGGGAGTGTAGCACGCGTTCGCCCCGGGAGCCCCGGGGGCCGGCTCGTCGCGGGAGTGGGCGCTCCCGAGACCCAGAGTCTCGCATGTGGTCGCGGCCGAGCGGGTCGGGCCCCAATCGCGTCCGACCGCCGATTTCGGAGTCTGGGGGTCTCGATCTAGGTCGCGGAACTGGTCCGGGACGTTGATGGACGCCCATGACCGCCGGATCCGAGACTGGGAGTCTCGGACGCGCGACACGAGCTCACATCGCGTGGCGGTGGTGGCGCATCCGGCCGCCCGGCTCGACGACGACGAGATCGAACCGGAGCGGCAGGCGAGGGAGCGGCGCGCCGTCCGGCAACGTCCCGCGATCGAGCAGGCCATAGGCGGCGGCCCGGACCCGTGCTCGCTTGCGGTGGTCGACCGTCTCCTCGGGCAGTCCATACGCTCGGTCGGCCCGCCAGCGGACCTCGATCACGACGAGCGCCTGCGGCGGACCCGGGTCGACCGCCACGAGGTCGAGCTCGTGGCGACCGACATGGACGTTCCGGGCCAGGACGAGCCAGCCAGCCTCCGCGAGTCGGTCCGCGACCGCCGTCTCGGCGGCATCACCCGCCTGCTGCGCCGCCGTCCGTCCCGGTCGGCCGGGCTGATCCGCCATGACGGGGATCGTCGCAGGCGCCGCTTATCGGCCACGTATCGACGCCGGTCGCGCACTCGGGCGGCCGGGTTCAGACCCCGACGCCCGACTCCAGCACCGCCAGGTCGAGCGCATCGAGCATCGCGTCGTCCGCCATCACCGGCGTCAGCTCGCGCGCCAGCAGCTCGTGGGTGTCGGCCGACGCGGCCGGATCGGCAAGCAGGTCGAGCTCGAGCTGGTCGCCGGCAAGCGTCCGCTGGAGCGCGAGGAACGAGCGGCGATGGAACGGCGTCAGGCCCAGGCGGCGGATCGCCGTTCGATGGTCCAACGTCGCATAGCCCTGGTTGTGCTCCCAGCCGTAGCCCGGGTAGCGCGCGGCCAGCAGCTCCATCATCCGGTCGCGGACGACCTTGGCGACGACCGACGCGCACGCGATCGAATAGACCCGCGCGTCGCCGTCGACGATGTGCGTGTACGGCCCGACGTGCGTCTCGAACCCCGCGATCCGGTTGCCGTCAACGAGAACGTGCTCGTGACCGCCGACGTGCGCGATCGCGCGGCGCATCGCGAGATGCGTTGCGTGGTAGATGTTCAGCTGGTCGATCTCGCGGACCGATGCTGCGCCGATCCCGACCGCCACCGCCCGCGACCGGATGATCGGCGCAAGGCGCTCGCGCTGTGCGGCCGAGAGCGTCTTGGAATCGCGGACGCCAGGGATGCGATGGCAGCCGGGTCGCATGATGACCGCGGCCGCGACGACGGCGCCGCATGTCGGTGCCACACCGACCTCGTCCACGCCGACGACCCGCACGAGGCCTTCGTTCCAGAGACGGCGCTCGTGGCGGAGGGTCGGGACGATCGGAGCCATCGACCCATAGCGTACCGGAATCGAACGACCCCGCCGGTCGGGCGGGGTCGGGTCAGTCGAAGCGTCGTCGAGGCGCGCGTCGCGCCGGGATCAGCCGTTCGTGCGCCGCTCGCGGAGGGTGGCTGCCTTGCCGACGCGGTCGCGCAGGAAGTACAGCTGGGCGCGGCGGGCGACCCCGTGGCGCACGACCTCGATCTTCTCGATCCGCGGGCTGTTGACCTTGAACGTGCGCTCGACACCCACGCCCGAGGCGATCCGCCGGACGGTGATCGAGCGGGTGATGCCGCCACCGCGCAGCCGCATGATGGTCCCTTCGAACACCTGGATGCGCTCGCGGTTGCCCTCGACGACCTTGGCCGACACCTTCACGGTGTCACCCGTGGCAAGTACGGGGAGGTCGGTGCGAAGCTGGTCCTGGACGATCTCGTCGAGCACGGTCACGGTTCGGTTCCTGACTGTTCTGGGCAGCCGAGGCTGCGGAGGGCGTTCGGGTGGGACGCGGACGGGCGTCGGCGGCGGAGTATAGCACGGGCTCGCCGTGGGTCAGTCATCGGCGACGAGGTCCGGCCGGCGCGTCCGTGTGCGCTCGATGGCCTGCTCACGTCGCCAGCGCTCGACGGCACCGTGGTCGCCCGATGTCAGGATCGCCGGCACGTCCATGCCGCGGAAGACCGCGGGCCGGGTGTACTGCGGGTACTCGAGCAGACCGGCCGAGAAGGATTCGTCGGCGATCGACGCCTCTTCGATGGCGCCCGGCAGCAGGCGGATGACGGCATCGATGACGACCAGTGCCGGCAGCTCGCCGCCGGTGAGGACGTAGTCGCCGATCGACAGCTCGAGGTCGACCAGCGACCGGATCCGCTCGTCGACGCCCTCGTAGCGAGGGCACAAGAAGATGAGATGCGATCGCGCGGCGAGGTCGGCTGCCCGCGCCTGGCGGAAGACCTCGCCGACCGGTTCGAGCAGGATGACCGTCGAGTCGGGGCGCCGCAGGGCGTCGATGGCGGCCGCCGCCGGCTCGGGTCGCAGGATCATCCCCGCTCCCCCGCCGTACGGCGCGTCATCGACCGAGCGGTGACGACCGAGCCCCCAGTCGCGCAGGTCGTGGACGCGGATGGACGCGAGCCCGCGTTCCTGGATCCGTCCCGGGATGCTCTCCTGGAGCGGTCCGGTGACCATCGCGGGAAAGAGGGTCAGGATGTCGATGTCGAGGGTCACGCGGGGGCCTCGGGTGTCGACGGCGGATCGGAGGCTGGCTGTGTCCCTACCTTTCGTCGGGTCCGGCGGCGGGGCGCCTTCGGACGATCCGGGTCGGGCGTTCGTGAGCGCGGCGCGCGCAGGTCGAGCGACTCGGCGTCGACCACGATCTCGCCCCGGCGTGGCGCGAAGATGCGGATGAACGCCCGCACCGCCGGCAGGTCGAAGCTGCCGAACGGCCCGCCCTCGACGGAGAACACCTCGGTCTCGCCGATGCGATAGATGTCGCGCACCGTGCCGAGCTCGGTGCCGTCCACGCCGCGGACGGTCGTGCCGATGACCTCGTGCCAGTAGTAGCTGCCCCGGCCGAGGTCCTCCTCGGGACGGACGACCGACTCGAGATAGGCGCCGCGGAGCGTGTCCGCCGCGTCCCGGCTGGTGACCTCGCGGAAGCGGATCCGCCAGCCCGGTCCGTCGGCGACGGCCTCGGCGGCTGCGATCGTCAGCGGCCGGTCTTCGCCCTCGCGGAAGAGGACAGCGCCGGCCACGAAGCGATCCTCGGGTCGATCGGTCAGGACCTCGACCCGGATCGCTCCGTGCAGGCCGTGGACGCCCCGGACGAGGGCGACCACGAGCCGCTCGTCGACGCTCAGAGGATCTCGAGCTGGACCGGCTCGCCGTCGCGCGCCGCCGTCACCTTGAGCAGGGTCCGGAGCGCCTTGGCGACGCTGCCGTTGCGCCCGATCACCTTGCCCATGTCGTCCTCAGCGACGTGGAGCTCGATGACCGTCGCGCCATCTTCCTCGACGACCTCGACGGTCACCGCGGACGGGTCGTCGACCAGCGACTTGGCGACGTATTCGACCAGATCCTTGGCTGCCATGGTCGCGACCCCTCTACTTGGCTGCGGGCACGATGCCCGCGTTGCGGAACAGCCGCAGGACCGTGTCGGACGGCTGGGCACCCTTGGCCATCCAGGCCTTGGCGGCCTCGGCGTCGACCTCGAACTCGACCGGCTCGGAGCGCGGGTTGTAGTGACCGATGATCTGGATCGCGCGCCCATCGCGGGCACTGCGGCCGTCGGCGACGACGACTCGATAGGTCGGCTGCTTGGTCGCGCCGACGCGCGTCAGCCTGATGCGGACTGCCATGAGTGGTGCTCTTCCTCCTCTGGGTCGGGCGCGCTGGGTGCGGCCCGCTACTTGACGGTGACGTAGATGACCGACCGGTTCAGGTCGTTCCCGGTCGAGCTCGACGCGTAGATCGCGTCGAACGGGGCGAGGAATGGCTTGATGTCGGTCTGGTACTTGGTGATCGCGGACGCGTCGGCTCCGGACCCGGCAGCCGCCTTCTCGATGAGGCCGCGGATCGCCGCGATGTCGACCCATGTCGAGCCGGTGCCGTTGCCGGCTCGGTCGGCCAGGCTCGAATAGCGATCGTTCGAGGCGAGCGAGGTGTCCTTCGTCGTGTCGAGGACCTCCTTGACGAAGGCCGAGCCGGAGCCGATGACGACGACGTCGTCGGTCACCGCGTAGGCGATCTGGACGTGCCCGGTCGGCAATGCCGGCAGGGTCGCCGAGCCGGTCGCGCCCCCGGCTCCGGCCATCCCCTCGAGCTTGGACAGGTCGCCGAGGTCGATGACCGTGATCGTGTTCCCGTCGTAGGCCTCGTCGCTGACGGTGATCCCCTGCTGGGCACCACCGATCGCGATGAAGGAGCGCAACGCGGTGAACAGGTGCTGTGCGGCGGCTTTGTCATTCGGGACGATGACCGCGCCGCCTTCGGGCGTCCCGTCCGGGGCGGTGACGACGACCGCGCTGTCGCCGGCCCAGCCGAACGCGGCGTCCGCGCCGCCGATCAGGCCGAGCGCCTGGTCGACCTGGTCCATGATCGGCTTGAACGACGCGTCGCCGCGGTACAGCGCGAGCGTCTGCTTGAGGGTGGTCCCGAGGTCGTTCGACATCGCCGCGACGAGGGCTGTCCCGGGGATGTGCTCTGCGATCGCCGAGCGACGGTTCTCGGTCGGGCCGAAGCGCGTCTCGGGCACAGGGCTGGTGGCTTCCATGACGATGGCATCGCTCTGGAACCGGAGCGAGTAGGCGCCCCAGTCCGGGAGCGCCTTCTCGAGGGTGTCGTACAACGAGGTCGAATTGACCCCGCCGGCGGTGCCCAGCGACTTGGCCAGCTCGTTCGACCAGTCGAGCAACGGGTGGAGCGCGATGTACGAGAACCCGACGTGGTCGTCGGACATCGAGTCCAGCGCGGCCTTCGGACCGGGTTCCTTGGCGAAGCCGCCGCTGCCCTGCGTGTCGATCGCCGCCTTGACCGAGACGAGGTCACCCGCGACGGCGACCTTGCCGTCGACGATGGCGAACGCCGGCTGGAGCCCGCCGCTCTTGTCGAACAGGGTCAGCGTCGCGCCGTCGTACGACTGCTTCGTCGTCGTGGCGCCGTTCTTGGCGATCGCGGCGTCGAACCAGGCCTGGGCGGCCACCGGGTCCGTGACGGACAGCAGTGTCAGACCACGGAACGAGCCCATCGCCGCGGCGTCATCGCCCTTGAGCGACGAGGCCGGCGGGAGCGGACCGATCGCGAGCGCGAGCTCGCCGCCGAACCACGGCTTGATATCGGTCGTGTAGGTCTGCGCGCCGTCAGTGGCCTTCTTGACCAGGTCGTCGAGGACCTGGTCGAGCTTGCTCTCGAGGGCGGACTGGTCGGCGAAGCCCGGGAACTTCGAGAGGAACTCGCCGACCGCGCGGCGCTGGTCACCCGGCAGGTCGAGGCGAACTTCGGTGTACGAGACGGTCTGTTCCGGGACATAGCCGAGGACCACCGCGTCGGTCGAGCGGCCCGTGATGACCGCGGCGACCGCGGCCGTCGTGGCGATGATCAACGCGACGACGGCGATGCTGATCGCCCAGCGGAAGCGGCTGCGCGGGCGTCGCGGCGGTTTGGTCGCCACGACCGAGGTGAGCGGAGCGGTCGGGGTCGCCGGCGTCAGCGGCGTCGCCTGCGTCTCGATCGTCTCGACCCGCGCCGTCGGGTCGGCTGGGTCCGGGGTCGTGTCCTTGGTGGGTTCGAGGTCGTCGGTCATCGTGGTCCCCTCTGCCGGCTCAACGCCGGCCCGTCAACGCACCGAGGGCTGCGCGCTTGCCGCCACCGGAGAGCTGCTTCATCAGTTTCTGCATCTCGAGAAATTGCTTCACGAGCCGGTTGACGTCCGGCAGGGTCGTTCCCGATCCGGCCGCGATCCGCCGCCGGCGAGAGCTGTTGAGGACGGTCGGATCGCGGCGTTCGGAGCGGGTCATCGCCCGGATGATCGCCTCGGTCCGCTTGAGATCGCCGCGGTCGACCGCAGCCTGGGCCTCGCCCGCCAGGTTCCCCATCCCGGGGATCATCGACATGACCTGGCCGAGCGGTCCCATCTTCTGCATCTGCTGCATCGAATCGAGCATGTCGTCGAGGGTGAAGGCGCCCTTGCGCATCTTCTCCTCGAGCTGCGCCGCCTGCTTCTGGTCGACGTGCTCCTGTGCGCGCTCGACGAGGGTCATGATGTCGCCCATGCCGAGGATCCGGCCCGCCAGTCGGTCGGGGTGGAAGACCTCCAGGGCGTCGGTCTTCTCGCCGGTGCCGAGGAACTTGACCGGAACGCCGGTGACGGCCGAGATCGACAGCGCGGCGCCGCCACGGGCGTCGCCGTCGATCTTGGTCAGGATCAGCCCGCTGACCGGCACCGCGGCGACGAACGCCTGGGCGACCGCGACCGCCTCCTGGCCGGTCATCGCGTCGACGACGAGGAGCGTCTCGATCGGATGGACGGCGGCGTCGACCGCGGCGATCTCGGCCATCAGGGCCTCGTCGACCGACAGGCGGCCGGCCGTGTCGAGGATGACCACGTCGCGGACCTGGCGCTTGGCCGCGGCCACGCCGCCTCGGACGATGTCCACGACCGGCGTGCCGACCGGCGCGCGGTAGACCGGGATGTCGAGCGTCCGCCCGAGCGTCTCGAGCTGGTCGGCGGCGGCCGGACGATACGGGTCGGCGGCCACGAGCAGGGGCCGGCGACCGAGCTTGACGACGTGACGAGCGAGCTTGGCGCTCGAGGTCGTCTTGCCCGAGCCCTGCAGGCCGACCATCGCGACCACCGCGGGATTGCCCGACAGGTGGAAGGTCCGGTCGCCGGCCGACAGCAGCGCGACCAGCTCGTCATTGACGATCTTGACCACCTGCTGGCCGGCCGACAGGCTGTCGAGGACCTCGTGGCCGATGGCCCTCTCGCGGACGCGCGCGACGAAGTCCTTGACGACCTTGAAGTTGACGTCCGCCTCGAGCAGGGCCAGCCGGACCTCACGCATGGCGGCATCGACGTCGGCTTCGCTGATCCGGCCGCGGCCGGTCAGGTTGCCGAGCGTCTTGCGCAACCGGTCGCTGAGGCTGTCGAACATGGTTCGGGTGGGACTCCGTCGTGTGGGGTGACCGGGATCAGCGAACGCCGACCCAGGGTGGTGCGCGAGTTCTGACGCACCGGGCAGCGGGAGTGTACCGCAGGCCTCCGACGGGCACTATGCTCCGCCTCCCGTGCGCAGCCCGTTCGCCTCCGCCCTCTGGCGCAACCCGTCCTTCGTCCGGGTCTGGACGGCGGCGTCGATCTCGATCTTCGGCTCGCTGATCACCCGGCTTGGCGCTGCCGTTCGCGGCCATCCTTGTGCTCGGGTCGGGTGCCATCGAAGTGGCCCTGCTGCGCGGCGCCGAGCTCGTCGCGGCGCTCATCTTCGGTCTCGTGGCGGGCGCCTGGGTCGATCGGCTGCGCCGGCGCCCCGTGCTCATCTGGGCGGACCTCGGACGCGCGGTCCTCCTCGCATCGATCCCGGTCGCGTTCGCGCTCGACGTCCTGACCTTCCCGCAGCTCCTGGTCGTGTCCGGACTGACCGCGATCCTGACCACCTTCTTCGACTCGGCGGACACGGCCTACCTGCCGACGATCGTCGAACGCGACCAGCTGGTGGACGCGAACGCGGCGCTGTCGGCCAGCGGGTCCGTGTCGGAGTTCGCCGCGTTCGGGATCACCGGCTTCCTGGTCCAGCTGTTGACGGCGCCGATCGCGATCGCCATCGACTCGGTGAGCTATGTCGTGTCGGCGGTCCTCCTCGCCACGATCCGACAACCGGAGCCACCGCCACCACCGCGCGCGGACCGCGAGCCCGTGCTGGCCGAGATCCGCGAGGGCATCCGGCTCGTCCGCCACGATCCGGTCCTGCGCGCGTTCGCCTTCGCGCAGATGTCGATCGCGGCGATGTTCGGCGTGTTCGGCGCGGTCTGGTTCCTGTTCGTCCTCGAGGACCTGCACATCAGCGCGGCGGTCCTCGGGGTGATCGCCGCGGTCGGTGGCGTGTCTGGCTTCGTCGGAGCGATCGTGGCGTCGCGTGCGGCGCGCCGCTGGGGGATCGGACCGGTGGCCATCGCGGGACTGCTCGGGACGTCGCTCGGCAACGCCTTCATCCCGATCGCCCCAGCCGCGTTCCCGATCATCGCCATCGGCTGTCTCGTGATGGCCCAGATCGTCGGGGATTCGGCGGCGACCGTGTACGACATCACCGAGGTCTCGGTCCGCCAGACGCTCG
Source organism: uncultured Chloroflexia bacterium (assembly GCA_963813225.1). GTDB lineage: Bacteria > Chloroflexota > Limnocylindria > Limnocylindrales > CSP1-4 > SPCO01. The sequence continues at coordinate 2,121,767 of CAWEYB010000001.1, forward strand.
TCCACGACCGGGCGCTCGGGCGGGTCACGTCGACCTTCCATGTCGCGGCGATGATCGCGCAGCTCGCCGCGACCCTGATCGCCGGCGTGCTCGGCGAGCTCATCGGCGTTCGGGCGACGGCTTGGCTGGCACCCGTCGGTGGGCTGATCGGCGCGGCCGTGCTGTGGTCCTCGCCGGTACGCCACCTGCGCGCCCTGCCGCCGCAGGTCGGCGAGGTCGAGATCGACCCGATCGAGGCCGCGCGTGCGGCCCACCTGGAGCAGCCACCAGGCGTCTGAGGCGATCGCGGGACCGCGACGTCAGGCGAACAGGGCAGCCACGAACGCGTCGGGGTCGAACGGGATGAGGTCGTCGACCTTCTCCCCCACCCCGACGAAGCGGACCGGGATGTGGAGGGCGTCCTCGATGGCGAAGATGATCCCGCCCTTGGCCGTGGAATCGAGCTTGGTCAGGACGATGCCGGTCAGCCCGACGGCCTCATGGAACGCCTTGGCCTGGGTGAGACCGTTCTGGCCCGTCGTGGCGTCGAGCACGAAGATGGTCTCGGGCTCGGCGCCGGGCAGCCGCTTGTCGATGATGCGGCGGACCTTGGCCAGCTCGTCCATCAGGTTCGTGCGGGTGTGCAGCCGGCCGGCCGTGTCGGCGATGACGAGGTCCGCGCCCCGGGCCACCGCCGCGTCGAGCGCGTCGTAGACGACCGCGCCCGGATCCGCGCCCGGGGCGTGGGCGATCATCGGCACAGCTGCTCGATCGGCCCAGATCCGGAGCTGGTCGATGGCTGCCGCGCGAAACGTGTCGGCCGCGGCGAGGATGACCGACCGGCCCTGGCCCTTGAACCGGCTGGCAAGCTTGCCGATCGTCGTGGTCTTGCCCGTCCCGTTGACCCCGACGACCAGGACCACGGCCGGGCCGTCTGGCACGGACGAACGAGGGTCCCAGACGAGGTCGCGTGCGACGAGGAGCGCCGCCAGCTCGGTGCGGATGGCGGCCTCGGGTCCACCGGGGGCACGGCTGCGCCGGGCGCGATCGACGAGCTCGATGGCCAGCGCGGCGCCGACGTCGCCGGCGATGAGCGTCTCCTCGACGTCGTCCCATGACGGTCCCTCGGCGCCCTCGGGGACGAGCGCGCCGCGCAGCCGCGACATGAAGCCGCCGCGTGTGCGCTCGAGACCGGCATCGAGGGCAGCGTTGGCGTCGGGCGGCGCGACGGACGGTGCGGCGACCGGCTCGGGCTCGCGCACCGGCTCGGCCCAGGTCGGCACCGGCCGTTCGGGGGGTGGCACGGGACTTGGGATCTCGATGGTCACGACGGACGCGGGCGACGCGTCGAACGGGAAGACCGGATCGGTGGCGGAGTCAGCGACGGGGTCGGCCGGCGCCTCAGGGGCGTCGATCGTGCCGGCCGCGTCCTCGAAGTCGGCGGGATCGGGCTCCCAGGACGGATCGACGAAGTCGGGGTCGACCGGCTCGTCGACCTCACGTTCGGGCGCCTGGGCTTCTCGGTTGCGTCGCCAGAAGGGCATGGGCCCGAAGCCTACCCCGCCATGGCCGTTCGGTCCCGATCGCGGGCGGCGAGCGCCTGGGCCTCGTCGAGCCGGAGACTGATGACGCGACTGACCGAGTCGTCGCCGACGGTCACGCCATAGAGCGCGTCGGCCGCTTCGATCGTGCCCCGGTTGTGGGTGATGACGATGAACTGCGTGCCGTGCGCGAGGCTGCGCAGGGCGTCGGCGAAGCGGCCGATGTTCGCCTCGTCCAGCGCGGCGTCGACCTCGTCGAGGACGCAGAACGGGACCGGCCGGACCTCGAGCATGGCGAACAGCAGGGCGACCGCGGTGAGGGCCCGCTCCCCGCCCGAGAGCATCGCGAGCGCCTGCGCCTTCTTGCCCGGCGGTCGAGCGACGATCTCGATGCCGGTCGCACCGAGGTCCGTCGGGTCGGTCAACGACAGCTTGGCGAAGCCGCCCCCGAACAGCTGCTCGAAACGGGTCGAGAAGGCCGCCTCCAGGGCCGCGAATGTCGTCCGGAAGCGGTCCGCGATCATCGTGTCGAGCTCGACGATCAGGTCCCGGGTCTTGACGATGGCGGTCCGCAGGTCGGACGCCTGGGTCTCGAGCGTCTCGAGCCGCTCCTTGAGCGCCGCGTATTCGTCCACTGCGTACGGGTTGACCGCGCCGAGCTCGTGGAACCGCCGCCGCAGCTGACCGAGGCGGGCCGGGCTGGGAGCCGCCGATGCGGGAGGTCCGGCAGCCCAGATCGGCGTCACGAGGGCGAGCGCAGCCTCGAGGGTGGCGGCCTCGTCGGAGACGACCTCGTCGTCGGCCGAGGCCATCTCGCCCAGCGCCCCGACGGCCCGCGTGTCAAGCGCCGCCGCGATGCGGGCCGACCCCGGCCGCACGCCGGCGACGCCTTCCAGCCCCGCGACCCCGAGCTCGCCGAGACCGGCGAGCTCGACCACGATCCCCTCGTGAAGCGCCTCGAGACCGAGCCGAGCCTCGAGCTCGGCGTGGTCCGCGGCACGCAATGTCGTGTCGGCGACGCGAAGGCGCTCGCGGGCGGCGGTCGTGTCGCGTTCGGCCGCGGTCAGGCGGTCGCGGTCCTCGGCATCGGCCGCCTCCACCTCGCGCAGAGCCTCGCGCGCCCCGGCCTCGGCGGCGGCCGTGGTCGCGATCTCGGCCCGCAGCCCGTCGCGCTCGACGACGAGGATCCGCTCGCGTTCGCCGAGGGCAGACGCATCGCGATCGGCGCGAGCCATCCGTTCCTCCGCGATCACCGTCGATGCTTCTGCTCGTGCCCGCCGGTTCTCTGCGTCGCGTCGGGTGGCCTCGCGGGTCCCCGACTCCTCGGCCAGTCGATCGCGTCGCGCCCGTAGCTCTGTCGCGCGGGTCTCCCAGGCGGCCAGCGCCTCGCCATCGACCGGTGTGGCCGCCACGTCCGGGTCGCCGGTCGCCGGCTCGCTCGCGTCCGAAGCAGCGGCCGCGAGCCGGGCTCGCTCGAGGTCCGCCATGAGGCGTTCGGCCTGGGCGTCGTGCCAGGCACTCTCGCGAACGACGGCCTCGTGCTGCCGCGCGGCCAGCCGTTCCGCCTCCTCGGCGGCGCGACGGACGCCGGCTGCCCGGCTCTCGTCGTTCCGCGCGGTCTCGAAGTCGTCGGCAGCTTCCTTTGCGGCACCGGCCAGTCGCACGGCGATGCCGCGAACCTTGGCGACCTCCGCCTCCGCCGTCGCTGACTCGCCCGCCAGCCGCTCCGCCTCCGATCGCCGTTCGAGGACCGACTCGGGTGCACCCAGCACGACGCCGAGCTCGGTCACGATCGCACCGCCGTCGCGTGTCACCGCCACCCAGCCAGGTGGCACGGCGGCCTGGATGGCGAGACAGGCCGCCAGATCCGGCAGCCATGCCGCCTTGGCGAGGATCCGCCGAGCAGCGCCCGTCACGTCGCGGCGGACGGCCGCGTCGAGGATCCCGCCACCGGCCCCGGCGACCGCCTCGCGGAAGCGGCGTTCGCGGACGTCGTCGGCGGCCGCCGGCCCGGCGGCTCGCTCCGCCACGACGAGCGAGCCTCGCTCGGTGGCCAGACCCGGGATGGCGTCGGCCGGGACGACGTAGGCGCGTGTCGCCCCGGCCAGGGCGGCCTCGGCGGCCGCGCGCAGCGGCGGGTCGATCGACAGGTCCTCATCGACGCGGCGGCCGCCGGACCGCCGAGCCGCCCGCGCGATGCCGCGCATCTCCTCTTCCGCCAAGCGGGCCTGCAGCCCGTCGAGGCGGACCCTGATGTCCGCGGCCGCGGCGCTGGCGGCGACCGCCCGTTCATGCGCGGCGGCGCGCTCGGCGTCGGCGGCGTCCGCGTGCGCACGAGCCGTCTCGCGACGCGCGGCCGCCAGACGCTCTGCCTCGATCGCGTCGGACAGAGCCGTCCGTGCCACGGTCAGCTGCGCCTCGAGAGCCTCGCGGCGCTCCGTGGCCGACATGGTCTCGGCGGCGGCGTCCGCGGTCCGGCGCTCGATCTCCGCCAGTCGGCGCCGGGCGGTCTCGGCCTCGGCCTGGCGGGCGGCAGATGCACGTCGCAACGCCGCGAGCTCCTCGCCGTGCGCTCGGCTCGCGCTCCGCAGGGTCCCCAGCTCGGCCAGCGCATGGGCGAGCTCCCGATCGGCCTCGCCGAGCGCGGCCTCCAGGTCGAGATCGCGTGCGGGGACGGGCGCTGCGAGCGCACGCCGCCCGGTCGTCAGCTCGGCCTCGGCCGCCGCCCGCTCGTCCAGCAGCCGCCGCCGGTCGCGCTCGAGCGCCTCGAGATCCGAGGTGAGTCGCGCGTCGCGCATCTGCGCGGCGGTCGACGCGGCTCTGGCGGCGTCATGCGTCTCCCGGTGCTCGCGTTCGATCCTGGCCCGTTCGCTCCGCGCGGCGGACAGCCCGGCGACCGCAGCCTCGGCGGCGGACAGCTCCCTCATCGCGCCATCGACGGCATCGCGCGCCCGTGCACGACCCGCGGCTGCGACCGTGAGCCGGCCGGCGGTCTCATGCCAGCGTGCGTGCATGGCGAGGAGCAGGGCGCCGGCCAGCTCCTCCGCCGTCGACTCGCGCGTCGCCTGCTGTTCGGCCTGGGCGGCAAGGCGGCGGGCCTGTGGACGGAGCTCGCCGAGGATGTCCTCGACGCGCGCCAGGTTGGATTCGGACTCGACCAGCTGCTCCTCCGCGCGGCGGCGCCGGCGCTCATGGCGGCGGACCCCGGCGACCTCCTCGAACAGCGGACGACGCTCCTCCGGTCGCAGGGCGAGCGCCTGGTCGACCATCCCCTGGCCGATGAACAGGAACGCGTTGTCGGCCAGGTGTGCCGAGTCAAGCAGGTCGACGAGGTCGCGCAGCCGGATCCGGCTCTTGTTGAGGAGGTAGTCGTTCTCGCCGGAGCGATACAGGCGCCGCCCGAGCTCGAGGACCTGGAAGTCCACCGGCAGCAGGCCGTCGGCATTGTCGAGGACGAGCGTCACGTCGGCCATCCCCTGCGCGGCCCGCTTCTCCGAGCCTGCCCAGATGACGTCCTCCGACTTGCGCGATCGCAGGGCCCGCCCCTGCTCGCCGAGCGCCCAGCGCAGGGCGTCCGCCAGGTTGCTCTTGCCTGAACCGTTCGGACCCACGACCGCGCTGATCCCCGGGCCGAACTCGACGCTGGTCCGTTCGGCGAACGATTTGAAGCCCTGCAGACGGAGGGCAAGGAGCCGTGGCTCGCTCGCGCCGGCGCGCTCGGTCATGCCGTCACGCCGTCGGCACCGGGTCGACTCCCCACGCTCCCGGCACCGGTCGCGCCTCGAAGCCGCTCCAGCGCCTGGGCCGCGGCTGCGGTCTCGGCCGCTCGTCGGGACGGGCCTTCGCCGATGCCCGAGCAGGTCACCGGCGACCCAGACCTCGATCCGGAACGACTTCTCGTGGTCGGGGCCGCTCGCGTCGGCCAAGTGGTACGTCGGCCGGTCGCCGGTCGTCCGCTGGGTGAACTCCTGGAGCCGGCTCTTGGGGCTCTTGAGCGTGCCGATCGGGGCTGCGGCAGCGAGCTCGGGAGCCGCCAGCCCGACCAGCCAGGCACGGACGATCTCGAACCCGAGGTCGAGATAGAGCGCGCCGGCGACCGCTTCGAAGGTCGACGCGAGGAGCAGGGGCCGGCGACGACCGCTCCGCTGGGACTCGCCCTCGCCAAGCATCAGGTACTCGCCGAGATCGATCCGGGCGGCCAGGCGGGCGAGCCCGGTCGACGACACGATGGCGGCACGACGGGCGCTCAGGTAGCCCTCGTCGTCGTCGGGGTGGCGGGCATAGAGGGCCTCCGAGATGGCCAGGCTGACCACCGAATCACCGAGGAACTCGAGCCGCTCGTTGTGCCCGCGTGCGACGTCGGGGTGTTCGTGGTGCCAGCTCGAATGGACGAGTGCCTGTTCGAGGAGATCGAGGTCGTGGACCGGGAGCCCGAGCCGCGCCGCGAAGGCCTCGGCGGGACGCATCAACCCGGAGGTCCGGCCGACGCCCGGGGAGAGCGCTAGGACGCGCGCTCGTCGATGTAGTCGACGGCGTCCTGGACCGTGCGGATCTTTTCCGCATCCTCGTCCGAGATCTCCGTCCCGAACTCTTCCTCGAGGCTCATGATGAGCTCGACCAGATCGAGGGAGTCGGCATTCAGGTCGTCGACGAACGACGCCTCGGGCTTGACCTCATCCTCGTCGGCGCCGAGCTGCTCGACGACGATCTTCTTGAGGCGCTCGTACGTTGTTGCCACTGACTCCCTCCTCGGAGTTGGGTGCTGGTGCCGTCGGCCGGGTGCCGCTGGGCTCCGCTGCGATGTTCCCGAGGACGCCGTTCATGAGGCGTCGCATCGGTTCTCCACTGTACGTGCGTGCCAGCTCGACCCACTCGGCGATGGCCACCCGGGCCGGCGTGGCCGAGTGTAGCACCTCGGATATGGCGCAACGGAGCAGCGCGCGGTCCATCATGGCGAGCCCTGTGACTGGGTATTGGGGCGCCCGGCGGGTGATCTCGGCGTCGATCGAGTCGCGATGTTCGATCTCGGCGGCGACGAGCTCGCGGGCCAGCGCCGCGGCATTCGGATCGCGCTCCTCCTCGGCAAGGTGGCGCTCGAGGACGGCGTCGGCGGTGCGCTGTCCGAAATCGGCCTCGAAGACTGCCGCAAGGGCCAGCCGGCGGCCGGTCCGCCGCCCGCGGACGCGATCAGGCCCCGACGCCATCGACCAGCACGGTCACCGACCCGAGCTCGAGACCGAGCAGACGCTCCACGGTGGCGGCGACCGTCGTCCGGACCTGGCCGGCCAGCGGCGCCAGGGGCTGGCCGGGGCGGGCAACCAGCCAGAGCCGGACGAGGACGCGTTCGTCATGGATGCGGATCCTGACGGCCGGTCCGGAGAACAGCCCGCGCCAGGGCGGTCCACCACGGCCGACGCGGACGACCCCCGGCACCTCGAGGGCGGCGAGCCGGACGAGCTCGGCGATCACCGCACGACCCACGGTCAGCTCCGGCCCGCTCACGAGGCCTCCCTGGCGGCCGCGGCGGAGGTCGCGAGGGACTCGGCGATGAGCGCCGGGACGCCCGTCCGCGCCGTGGTCGCCGCGACCTCGCAGGCGAACGTGACCATCCGCCGGCGTGCCCGGCCGTGGGTGATGATGACCGTGCCGCGGACACCGAGAAGCGGCGAGCCGCCGACCTTCTCGTAGTCGAAGATGCCGCGGATCCGGCCGATACCGGGGCGCATCAGCAGGTAGGCGAGCCGGCCGCGGAGGGAGCCACCGAACTCGTCGCGCCACAGGTCGAAGATGAACGTCGACAGGCCCTCGAAGAACTTGATCACGACATTGCCGAGGACCGCGTCGCAGACCACCACGTCGGCCGGATGGTTGGTCAGGTCCTTGCCTTCGATGTTGCCTTCGAAGTGAAGGTCCGAGGCGTCGAGCAGCTCGGTCGCGCGCTGGATCCGGGCGTCGCCCTTGCCCTTCTCCTCGCCGATCGACAGCAGCGCGACCCGGGGGTTCGCAACGCCGAGAACCCGCTCGGCGAAGATCGCGCCCATCCGCGCGTACTGGGCGAGGTTCTCGCCGGTCGAATCGGGGTTGGCGCCGATATCGAGCAGGACCATCGGGCCGGTGCCCGTGATCATCTGGACGGCGAGGGCCGGGCGGTCCACGCCCGGCAGGCGCCCGAGCCGCAGCACCGCGGCCGCCATGCCCGCGCCGGTGTGCCCGGCGGTCACGACCGCATCCGCCTCGCCACGCTTGACCAGGTCGACCGCGACGAGGATCGACGAATCCTTCTTCTCGCGGAGGGCCAGTGCCGGATGCTCGTCCATCCCGACGACCTGGCTGGCGGGGACGATCGTGACGTTGGCCGGCAGCGTGCCGGCGAGCCCGCGGATGACCGCCTCGTCGCCGACGAGGATGATCCGGTCCTCGGGGTGCGCCCGGGCGTGATCGAGGGCGCCCGGGACGACCTCGGCCGCACCGTGGTCACCGCCCATGGCGTCGACGGCAAGCCGGACGCCGGTGCCGGCAAGTCCCGCCGGCTCGGTCACGCTCGAGGACTCCGCGTCAGCGCGCGGCGTCGTCGGCGGCAGGCTTCAGCTCGACCGCCTGGCGGCCCTGGTAGTAGCCGCAGTTCGGGCAGACGTGATGCGGCTGCTTCATCTCGTGGCAATGCGAGCACTCTTCGAGTGCCGGCAGGCTGATGGCGAGGTGCGCGCGGCGCTCGCCCTGGCGGGCATGCGAGACGCGTCGCTTGGGTACACCCATGACGTCGGGGGCTCCTTCGGGTCATCGCCGCGGCGATGCGCTGGCTGGCAGTGGGGCGGTGCCGGAACCTCGGGCGGAGGATCTCGGACCGACGGCGGAGTGTAGCGCGAATCGGTCGCCCTCGTCACGGGCATCGCGCCGAAAGCCCTTCGGCGAGGAATCTGTCACGCTGCCGCATGCCGGGCTGGGAAGCGATGGTACAGGCGGAGGTCGGTGGGTCGATGCCAGAAGAGCGCTGGGTCCCGCGGACCCGGTCGGACTGGCTGCTCGTCCTCGGGATCGTGCTCGTCGCGTTCCTCGTCCGTGCCGTCCCGGTCATCCGGGGTGGTGGGCTCGAGGGCTACCTCGGCTACGACGACGGGGTCTATTTCGCTGCCGCCACGGCGCTGGTCGACGGCGTCCTCCCCTATCGCGACTTCCTGCTGCTGCATCCGCCCGGGATCGCCGTGCTGCTCTCGCCGTTCGCGCTGCTCGCCGGCGTGACCGACAGCGCCACCGGGTTCGCCGCCGCCCGGCTCGCGTTCATGGCGATCGGCGCAGTCAATGCCGGCCTGGTGACGGTCGTGGCCGGCCGCTTCGGGCGGCGTGCCGCGCTTGTCAGCGGCGGCCTGTACGCGGTCTGGTATGCCGCGGCTCGCGCCGAACGGACGACGATCCTCATCGGCCCGCAGACCACGCTCCTGCTGATCGCTGTGGTCATCCTCCTGACGGGACACCCGCTCCGCACTCGCCGTGCTGCGGTCGCGGGCGCCTGCCTCGGCGCCGCGGTGGCGATCCAGGTGTGGGCGGTGGTGCCGGTGGCGGTGGTTGGCGCGGCCATCTTCCTCGGCTGGCTGGGCGTCTCGGGCGATCGATGGCGAGCGACGCTCGGCCTGCTCGGTGGGGCGGCGGCGGCACTCGCGGTGGTCTGCGTTCCCTTCTTCGTGGCCGCACCGGCCCAGTTCGTCCGCTACGTGCTCATCGACCAGCTCGCCCGGCCGAGCCTGGACATCGGCCTGCTGACGCGCCTGCGCGTGCTCGAGGGGTTCAGCCTGGCCGGCGGCAAGGGCCTGCTGGCGTTCGTGGTGGTCGTCGCTCTCGCGATCCTTGGCGCGCTTGCGGTCGTGATCGTGGCCCGCCGGGTCCCGGCCGCGCGGATGTGGTGTGCGCTCGTCACGATCGAGGCCGGCTATCTCCTCGTCGCGCCGAACTTCTTCACGCACTACTCGGCGTGGTTGGCGCCGGCCGCGGCCATCGTTCTCGGAACGGCCGCGTCGCTGGCGATCCGTGCGGTCGAGCGGTCACGGCCACTCGTCACGCTGGCGCGGGTCGGTGCCGTCGCGGTCGTGGCCGCCATGGCCATCGCCGTGCCGCGCCAGCAGGGGACCATCATCGAGCGCACGGCCCTCGAGGTCGACATCCGCAACGCCCGCTGCGTCTCGGCAGACGACCCGGAGCTGCTGATCGAGACATCTGCCCTCAAGCGCGACCTGCGCGATGGCTGCCAGCTGATCGTCGACCCGACCGGGACCTCGTACGAGACCGACCGCGGACGCCTCGCTGCCGGACCGGTCGGGAAGGCGCGCCTCGGCGCCCCCGGCTATCAGTTCGCGATGGAGGAGTGGTACGACGACAGCAACGCGGCACTGTTCGCCCGAGGGACGGCGGATGGTCTCGACCCCGCGACGCGCGAGGAGATCGCCGACGAGCTGCCCGTGGTGGTCGACCAGGGAAACGTGACGGTCCTGCTGCCTGGGGCGCATCCGCTCCCCTGAGGATCAGCCCTCGTCCGCGCGAAAGCCGCGGAGCGCCTCGAGCCGCGGGTCGATGTCGTCGTCGGGATGGTCGTGCTGGCCTTCGTCGAGCCGGAGCCCGCAGACGATGCACAGACCGGGGCAGTCCGGACGGCAGAGCGGTGCGATCGGCTCGGCCAGCAGGATCGCGTCGCGGACCGAGGGTTCGAGATCGAGCTCGTGATGATCGGTCAGGCGGCCGACGTCGGGCTCGTCGTCGGTCGCCAGCGGGCGCCCGGTCGCGAGGTCGAGGCTCGGCAGGTATTCCTCCTGGAAGCGGATGTCGACGGGGAGGATCACCTGGCGGAGGCAGCGGCTGCACTCGAGGTCGAGCGCGGTCCGCAGGTCGGCGGTCGCCAGGATCCCGCGGTTGGTCCGCACCAGTCGGACGCGGCCGGCGATCGGCTCGGCCAGCCGGAGGTCATCGCCAAGGTCGATCCTGGCGTCGGCGACGTCGAGGATGCGCTCGGCGCCGGACTCGTCCGTGAGCAGGCCGGCGACGTTCCAGGCAAGGGCGGCCTCGAGCGGCCCGCTCGAGGTCACCGGGTCGAGTGGGAGGGCTCCCCCGTCTCGTCCATGGCACGCTCGCCGCCGTCCGCGTGGCCGTCGCCCGCGCCGTCCAACGACGCGCGGCGTCCGTCGAGGAGGTCGATCCCGTTCCGGATGCTCTCGAGGGTCCTGGTGACGTCGGCCTCGAGACCGACCAGCACGCCGACGGCGTACTCGTCGGCGCCCTTGCGGATGTCATCGGCGTCGCGGTGGGCGTCGCCGATGATCACCCGGCTCTGCGCCTCGGCCGACTGGGTCAGGCCACGCTCGTCGATCAGGAAGGCGGCCTGCTCCTGGGCTCGGGCGACGATCCGCTCGGCTTCGTCCTGTGCCTTCTCGATGATCCGCTCGCCCTCGGCGTTGATGCGCTTGGCAGCACGGACCTCCTCCGGGACGGCGACGCGCAGCTCATCGATGAGTCCGAGAGCCGCGTTCTGGTCGACCACGACGTTCGTCGTCAGCGGCAGCTTCTTGCCGTTGGCGATCAGCGATTCGAGGCGCTCGACGAGGAAGATGATGTCGATCGGAGTGCCCTCCAGGCTGGCGAGGCTCGGTGGTGCAGGCTGGCCACAAGTATCGCACGCGGATGCCTCGGTCAGCGTCCCCCGAGCGCCTTCGCGAGGGCCTCGCGGGCTGCCACCGGGATCATCCCCGACACGTCGCCCCCGAAGCCGGCGATCTCCTTGACCAGGCTCGAGCTGACGTAGCCGTGCTCCACCGCGGTCATGAAGAAGACCGTGTCGACCTCGGGTGCCAGGACGCGATTGTTGTGGGCGAGCTGCATCTCGGTCTCGAAGTCGCTGATCGCGCGCAGGCCGCGGACGATCGCGCCGGCGTGACGGGCTCGGGCGAAGTCCACGGTCAGCCCGTCGAACGCGACGACATCGAGCCTGTCGTGCTGGGACCCGGCGACGTCGGCCAGGAGAGCCTCGCGGATGATCGCGATTCGCTCGTCCGCCGTGAACAGAGGTGTCTTGCGCGGATTGGCGAGGACGGCGACGACGACCGAGTCGAACACCGCCAGCGCGCGGGCGACGATGTCGAGGTGCCCGTTGGTGATCGGATCGAACGAGCCGGGGTAGACCGCGACGGTGTTCATCGATCCTCCGCTCGTCGATAGAAGGTCAGCATCGTCTCGCCGAAGCGACGCTCGCGCTCGGATGCTAGCAGCCCGATGCGGGCCGGCGGGGCGTCGCGCCAGAAGTGCTTGGCGACGACCCGGGCGCGGGGCGCAAGGCGAGGCTCGAGCGCCTCGAGCGCGTCCAGGAGCAGGGCGGTCTCGGCGTATGGCGGATCGGCGATGACGATATCGAACGGCGCGGCCGTGGCTGCCTCGGGTCCACCCAGCCACGCGACCGCGTCCGCGCGCACGATCCGGGCCCGCTCGCCGCCGAGATGGGTCCGGGCGAGGTTGGCGGCGATCACCGCAGCCGCGCCCCGGTCGCGCTCGACGAAGACGGCCCGCGCCGCGCCGCGCGACAGCGCCTCGATGCCGGCCGCGCCCGAACCCGCGAACAGGTCGGCCACGACGGCACCGCGGAGGTCCGGCTCGAGGATCGCGAACAGCGTCTCCTTGACCCGGTCGGACAGCGGCCTCGTCCCGGGACCGGGTGCCTCGAGCCGGATGCCGCGGGCCGTCCCCGCGATGACCCGACCGGCGTCGCCCGCGGTCACGCCCCGCTCGCGGGCTCGCCCGCAGCGACGCGCCGTAGCCAGCCCTCCGCGAGCTCGGCCGCCAGGGCAGGCCGGGCCGGCGCCATGATGCCCGCGGCATCGAGGAGCGCCTCGGCGTGCGCACGCGCCCGGACCGCGAGGTCGCGATGCTCGGCGACCTGGAGCGACGCGATCCGCAGCCGCGGGAAGCCACTCTGGGCGAGGCCGAGGACGTCGCCCTCCTTGCGCAGCTCGAAGTCCTTCTCGGCAAGGGCGAACCCGTCGTTCGACTCGACCACCGCGCGCAGGCGGGCCATCGCGACCTCGTCGGTCGAATCCGTGACGAGCACGCAGAACGACTCGACGCTGCCGCGGCCGACCCGGCCGCGGAGCTGGTGGAGCTGTGCGAGCCCGAACCGATCGGCCCCCTCGATGACCATCATCGTCGCTGCCGGGACGTCGACCCCGACCTCGACCACGGTCGTCCCGACAAGGACGTCGAGCTCGCCGTCGCGGAACCGCGTCATCTCGGCGTCGCGCTCCGCGGGCTTGAGCCGGCCGTGGACCATCCCGACACGCAGCGGATCGAGCAGCGCGGCCAGCCGGACCGCCTCGCTCTCGGCCGCGACCGCGCCGTCACCGTCGTCTGCGCCCTCTTCGATGAGCGGCACGACGACGAACGTCCGGTGGCCAAGGGCGGCCTCGGCGCGGACCTTCTGCCACGTCCCGTCGAGGTCGCCCGGCCGCTTGACCCCGGTCCGGATCTTGACCCGGCCGGCCGGCGGCGTCCGCAGGTCCGACACGTCGAGGTCGGCGTACAGCACCTGGCCCAGCGTCCGCGGGATCGGCGTCGCGGTCATCAGCAGGACATGTGGCGAGCGGCCACCGGCCTTCGCCTCGAGCGCGCCGCGCTGGTCGACGCCGAAGCGGTGCTGCTCGTCGATGACGACCAGCCCGAGGTCGGCGAACGAGACTGCGTCCTGGATGAGCGCGTGCGTGCCGACCACGACGAGCGCCTGGCCCGAGGCGATGGCCTCCAGGGACTTGGCCTTCACGTCCGCCTTGAGCGATCCGGTCAGCAGCGTCACGCCGATGCCGACGCCGTCGAGCAGGGCGCCGACGGTCTCCAGGTGCTGGCGCGCCAGCAGGTCGGTCGGCGCCAGCAGCGCGCCCTGGAGCCCGGCCCGCGCCGTCGCGGCCAGCGCATAGGCCGCGACCGCCGTCTTGCCCGATCCGACATCGCCCTGGAGGAGGCGGAGCATCGGCGTCGGGCGGGCGATGTCCGCACGGATCGCATCGATCGCGACCACCTGGTCGGTCGTCAGTTCGATAGGCTCGCCGACCCGCGCTCCGATCGCCGCGACGATGGCCGAGCGGACCGCTCCGTCGGCCGCCGGCTCGAGGGGGATCTCCGCGGCCGCGTCCCGGACCCGCTGCCGGCGCCGGGCGACCATGCCCAGCTGGAGTGCGAGCAGCTCGTCGAAGGCCAGGCGGCGGAGGGCTGCATCACGCCCTGGGAACGACGCCGGGAAATGCGCCTCCTCGATCGCGCGGGCGATCGGCACCAGGCCCTCCTCGGCCGAGATGTCGACCGGCAGGTATTCCGGGTAGGCGTAGCCGGCCTTGTCGAGCGCCTCGCGGATCGCGGTCCGGAGACGGATCGCCGTCAGACCGGCCGTCAACGGGTAGACCGGCACGATCCGGCCGGCGTGGAGCAGCTCGGTCTCGCCCGGCTCGCCCGCGAGCACCTGGAACTCCGGGTTGTCGAGGGTCAGACGGCGCCCGAAGTGCTTGATCTTGCCGGACACGACGACGTCGGCGCCCACGTGGAGCCGTCGCTCGATGAACCGCCGCCCGAACCACGTCGCCTCGATCGAGCCGGTGTCGTCCTCGAGCCGGGCGATCGTCCGTTGCGTCCGGCCGCGAAAGCCCGCCTCGACCCGGACGTCGCCGACGCGTGCCCGCGCGGACACGACCTCGCCGTCGCCCGCCCAGACGAGGTCGCCGAGCGAGCGCATCTCGCGCAGGTCGTCGTAGCGCCGCGGCAGGTGGAAGAGCAGGTCGCGGACCGTGTAGAAGTCGAGCTTGATGCCGGACCGTCGCAGCAGCGCGCCGGCGGCCAGGCCGGAACCGGCCAGCGGCGTCGACAGCAGGGCGACCGGATCGGTCGGTGCCGTCGTCGGGCTCGTCGCCTTGGCCACGCCTACTCGGCGGAGATCAGATACCGGTAGAACGGCTGCCCGCCGTGGCGGACCTCGACCTCGACACCGGGGACGGTCGCACCGATCCGGCGGGCCATCCCCTCGGCCTCCTCGAGGTCCGCACCGTCGCCGTAGAAGAGGGTCAACAGCTCGAACCCCGGCGTCAGGGCTTTCACCGCAGCCAGGACGGTCTTCTCGCGGTCGCCGTCCGTCGCGACCAGCCCGTCGTCGGGGCCGAGCGCGATGGTGTGGCCGTGCTTGACCTTTCGCCCGCCGATGGTCGCGTCGCGCACGGCTTCGGTCACCAGCAGCGTCTGGATCGACCGGCTCGCCTCCGTCATCGGCCGTTCGTTCGCGGCCGCGTCGAGCTTCGGGTCGAGCGCGAGCAGCGCGGCGAATCCCTCTGCCGCGTTTCGGGTCGGGACGACCACGACCGGGCGATCGGCCATGGCGGCGACCTGCCGGGCGGCCAGGACGACGTTCGGGTTGTTGGGCAGGACGATGATCTGTCGCGCCTCCACCCGGGTGATGGCCGCGAGGAGCTCGCCCGTGCTCGGGTTCGCGGTCTGACCGCCACGAACGACTGCCGCGACGCCGAAGTCCTCGAAGATCGCGGCCAGGCCGTCACCGGCCACGACGCTGACCACCCCGAGAGTGGGCGCCTCGGTCGCCGGAGTCGTCGCGTCGGCCGCCCGTGGCTCTGGCGCGCCGTCGACGTCCGCGGTGAACGCAGCGGCCCGCGTCTCCCGGACGTCGCGCGCCTGGTTGTCGAGGTTCTCGATGCTGATCCGGCTGATCGTCCCGAGGCTCAGACCGTAGCCGACGACAAGGTCGGGGCGCTCGTTGTGGACGTGGACCTTGAGCGCCCGCGCGTCGCCCGCCACGAGCACGGACTCGCCGATCGACTCGAGGTGGTCCCGGATGCCATCGACATCGAGGCTGCCACTGCCGTTGGGCTGGAGGAGGAACATCGTCTCGTAGCCGAAGCCCTCGTCGGCGTGCGCGATGAGCGCGGAAGCCTTGGGTCCGGCCGCCCGCGTGCTGTCGCGCGCGCCCGACGCCGGTGCCCGTCCGACGAGGTGCAGGAGCGCACCCTGGAAGAGTCGATACAGGCCCTGGCCGCCCGAATCCACGACGCCGGCCTCGCGCAGGACCGTGAGCAGGCTCGGAGTCCGGGCGACCGACTTCTCGGCCGCATCGACGGTCGCCGCAAGGACGGTCTCGATGTCGTCGCTGCGCTCGGCGGCGGCGACCGCGGCGTCGGCCGACTCGCGGATGACCGTCAGGATCGTCCCTTCGACCGGCTTGGCGACCGCGCCATATGCGGTCCGTGCTCCCTGGGTCAGGGCGTGCGCCAGATCCAGGCCGTTGAACCGGCTCTTGCCGCCCAGGCCCTCGGCCATGCCGCGGAAGATCTGACTGGTGATGACCCCGGAGTTCCCGCGGGCACCCATCAGGGCGCCGAAGCTGATGGCCGCGGCGATCCGCTCGGCGGGCTGGCCGGCCGCGGCTTCCGCCTCGATCAGCGCGGCCCGCACCGTCGCCAGCATGTTCGAGCCGGTGTCGCCGTCGGGGACCGGATAGACGTTGAGCGCGTTGATCTCGTCGACGTGAGCCTCGAGGTTCATGACCGCGGCGCGGAAGGCGCCCAGCAGACCATCGCCGTCGCACGCGCGACGGACCATCAGGCCACGTCCGTCCCACTGTCCGCGAGATCGCGCGGCCCGATCGCGTCGCCTGCCGGGCGAACCACGGTGGGCGGCGCTCCGCCCGGACCGAACCGCAGCCCGCCGACATGGATCGTCAGCCGGCGCACCTCACGACCGAGCGCTCGCCGCAGCGCGTAGCGGACGGCCGAATCGACCTGGCGCGCGACCTCCGCGATCGGGACCCCGAACGCCACCAGCAGGTCGAGCTCGATGTCGATCTCATCCTCGACGTGGACGGCGATCCCCGGCTGGGTCAGCCCGAGACGACCGAGGAAGCGGTCGAGCGGACGACCGGCGAACCCGGTGACACCGTATGACCCGAGCGTCGCCGTCCGCACGAGGTCGACCACGGTGCGACGCGTGACGAGTGAGCGGCCGGGGGTTGATCGGATCGGCACGCGGGCGAAGTCCTCGTGGTTGGGATCGGGCGTCGTCCGGACGAGGCCGTCTGAGGGCCGTGTGCTATTCTACCGCTCCGTTCGCGCCCTTCCGGGCGTGGACACCTCCATCTCGACCAACCTGAGGACCACGCATGGCCCGCTCCTGCGCGATCTGCGGCAAGGTGTCGATGGGCGGTTTCAACCCGCAGTCGTCGGGGATGAACCGCGTTCGAGCCCACCGCCGCATGAAGCCGAATCTCCAGCCGCTGGTCATCGACCAGAAGGGCATCCCGACCAGGACGCTGGTCTGCACGCGCTGCCGCCGCACCCTGCTGAAGTCGTCCAAGTAGCCGCTCGGGCCGGTCTCCGTTCCGTCGCGGCGCGCCTCTCAGGAGCACATCCCTGATATGGGCTGGCCGGCGCAGGACTAGCATGCCCGTGTGAAGGGCGATCGCGTCGAGGCCATGGTCGACACCGGCCAGGGCGTCCAGACATTCGACATCGTGGCGACCAAGGCCGGCCGCCGGATCGAGGTCGTCACCTCGCGCGGCGTCGTCGAGGTCCGCGAGGTCACCCGCACCGGTATCCCGGTCCGCACAGGCCGCTTCATGGCCAACCGGCTGATCGCCCTCGTCGAGCATCCCGCCGCCGACGAACGCGGTCGCGTCGAGATCAGCACCAGCCACCGCCTGCAGCCGCGCGACTAGGCGCCCGACGACGACGGCAGCAGGTAGAGCAGGGTCAGCACCACGATCACGGTCATCCCCAGCACCGGGCTGATCAGCGCCCCGACGAAGGCGACGAGGTAGCCGGGCGGACCGAGCCGGTAGCTTCGGCTGATCGCCGCGATCGACCACGCTTCCACGTCTGGACGGAGGACGCCCGGTCGTGTGCGGATCTCGTACCACAGCACGTTGAACGCGATCGCGACCGCGATGAACGTCGCGGCGTAGACCAACACCCCGATCTGGGCGCTCGGCGTCTCGAGCGTCGCAGCCAGCAAGGCCGTCGGGAACGGGACGAACCCGACGGTCAACAGGAGCAGCAGGTTCGCCAGGACCAGGCCGTGGCTGACCCTCGCCACGAGGCGGAACAGGTTGTGGTGGTTCGCCCAGATGATCCCGATCGTCACGAAGCTGATGAGGTAGCCGACGTAGCTGGGCCAGAGCCCACCGAGGGCCTTGATCAGCTCGTCCGGATCGGTCAGCTGATCGCCCGACGGCACCCGGATCTCGAGCACGAGCAAGCGTGATGGCGATCGCGAAGACGCCATCGCTGAAGGCCTCGAGACGCTCCGGACCGCGGCGTCGATCGGCCGCCGACGACGGATGTCCATCCCCTGCCACCGGCCTCCCGCGCGCTTCCACGGTCAACCGCCTGCGCGGCCGACGCCCCAGGCGATCAGCCCCATGACGGCGATCAGGCCGCCGATCAGGACGAGCACGATCAATAGAGTCATCCACTCGACGAACGGGTCCGTCACCGCGGAAGCGACCTCATCCGGCGTTCGCGCATGGTCGACGCCCGTCTTCGCCCGGGCGAGGAAGCGGAGGCTTCCAAGCAGATAGACGACCGCTCCGAGCGCGAGCGGCACGCCGACGACCGGCATCGTTGTCAGCTCGCTCGCGCCCGCCCAGAGGATCACCATGGATCCGACGAGGGTTGGGGCGAAGACGACCCAGACGAACCGGCCGTCGCCCGATGCGATCCGTCGAGCCGCGACGATCCGAAGGCAGACGAATGCGGCCACCGCGATCGCGCCGACGACGACCACTTCCATCGGTCCAGTGTCATCCGCGGGGCGGGCCGAAATCAATGGCTGGCCGGCCGACACCTGCTACCGCTGGTCGGTGTCGAGCCAGATGGTGAACGGCCCGTCGTTGACGAGCTGGACCGCCATCTCGGCACCGAACCGACCGGTCGCCACGGTCACGCCGAGTGACGCGAGCGACGCCGCGAACCGGAGGTAGAGCCGCTCGGCGAGATCCGGTGGCGCGGCGGCGGTGAACCCCGGCCGGCGACCCCGCCGCGTGTCTGCGAACAGCGTGAACTGCGATACGACGAGCGCGGCACCGCCCACGTCGAGCAGCGCGCGGTTCGTCCGGCCCTCTTCGTCGCGGAAGATCCGGAGCTCGGCCGCCTTGCGCGCGAGGTCATCGGTCGTCGCCTCATCGTCGCCCGGCCCGACACCGAGCAGGATGACGAGCCCGGGGCCGATCGCCCCGACGACCTCACCGTCGACCCGGACCTCGGCCCCCGTCGTCCGCTGGAGGAGAGCCCTCACGGATGGCTGGGCGGCGGGATGACCCCATGTTCGGCGACGAACGCTCCGCGCCAGGCCTCGGCCTCGCGGGCGAAGGCGGTCCGCGCCTCGGCGTGTCGCTCGACGACGAGCGCCTCGACCGACGCCGGCACCAGCAGGTCGTAGTCGCGGACGCCATCGGGGTTCATCTGGCCGTCGCCGCGCAGCATGACCACGGGCACGCCGCCGCCCTCGATGTCGCCCATCAACCGCTTCGCGAGATGCAGTGGGAGCGAGGTGAAGGTGACCATCCTGTCGCGCGGGATCGGCGGCACGCCGTCGTTGAGGGTGTACTGGTAGCCTTCGTCGGCGAGCGCCCGGATGAGCCGTATCTCGCGGCCCATGTCGTGGTTCTTCCTCCACAGCACCGAACCGACGACGAGGACGTCGACGCCGAGCCCGCCGGCCAGCTCCGCGGTCTCGCGGTTGACGCCGCCGTCGACGTGCACCTCGCCGCCGAACGACTTGTGGCGGAGCAGGTCGCGCGCCGCGAGCAGCTTCGCCCGGGCGACGTCCTTCATGAACTCCTGGCCACCGAAGCCCGGCTCGACGGTCATCACCAGGACGATGTCGAGCAGCTCCTGGTACGGCTCGAGCGCGGACAGCGGCGTCGCGGGCTTGACGGCCAGCCCGGCGGCGCGGCCGGCCGCCCGGATCTTGCGCAACGTCGGAGCGATCTCCTCCTCGATCTCGACGTGGAAGGTGATCGAGTCGCAGCCGGCGTCGAGGTACTCGTCGATGTAGCGGCCCGGCTCGTCGACCATCAGGTGGGCGTCGAGCGGGAGCTCGGTCCGCGGCCGGAGGTTCCTGATGGTCCGCGGACCGAACGTCAGGTTCGGGACGAAGTGGGCGTCCATCACGTCGAGATGGATCCGATCTGCGCCGGCCGCCTGGACCCGCCGGACGGCGTAGGCCAGGTTGGAGAGGTCCGCGTCGAGGATGCTGGCCGCCACCCGCGCCCGACCGCCGGCCACGCCTTACTCCCCCACCCCGGCCGGGACCGGGTCGTGGCTGCGTTCGCCCAGAAGAGCGGCGGCGCTCTCCGCCTCGAGCCTCGCGCGCCGGCGAGCCACCGCCGGCGCCGGCGGCTCGCCTGCCCGCTCTGCGGCGAGCTGGCCGCATGCGGCGCCGACCTCCTGGCCCCGGTTGCGTCGGATGGTGGTCTGGATGCCGGCCGCACGCAGCGTGCTCGCAAACCGTTCGATGACGGGCATCGAGCTCGCCTGCCAGGGGGTATGCGCGACCGGGTTCATCGGGATCAGGTTGACGTGGGCGTGATCGCCGCGCAACAGGTCGGCCATCGCGGTCGCGTCGGCTTCCGTGTCGTTGACGCCGCCGATCATCGTCACCTCGTAGCTGATGCGGCGGCCCGTCGTGGCGCTGTGGTCGCGCGCCGCAGCCACCACCTCGGCGACCGGCCAGCGCCGGTTGAGTGGAACGAGCACGTCGCGCAATGGATCACGTGCCGCGTGGAGCGACACGGCCAGGGTGAACTGTGGGCCGAGCGCGGTCAGCCGCCGGATGCCCGGCACGACTCCCGACGTCGAGACCGTGATGTGCCGGGCACCCAGTCCGAACCGGCGACGGTCGTTGAGCGCCTCGATGGCTGCCAAAACCCGGTCGAGGTTGAGCAGCGGCTCGCCCATCCCCATGAACACGATGTTCGTCAGCCTCCGGTCCGCCGCGACGAGCCGGCGCGATGCGAAGCGCACCTGGTCCACGATCTCGGCGACCTCGAGGTCGCGCCCGAAACCGAGCTCGCCCGTGGCGCAGAACGGGCAGCCGACCGCACAGCCCGCCTGGCTCGAGATGCACAGCGTGTGCCGCTCGCGCGAGCCAGGCCGGGCCGGGTAGTGCATCAGAACCGACTCGATCAGCGCGCCGTCGGCGAGGCGGTGGAGCGCCTTCTCGGTCAGGCCGCCGTCGGCCTCGCGCAGGTCCGTGTCGGCGACCGTGTCGAACAGGAAGGCCTCGGCGAGCTCGGCACGGAGGGCCGCCGGCAGCGTCGTGATCTCGTCGATCGAGCCGATCGCTCCGCCCCACACCGCGTCGCCGACCTGGCGAGCCCGGTAGGCGGGCACGCCGCGTTCCGCCAGCCACGACGCGAGCTGCTCCGGGGTCAGTCCGGACAGGCCGGGCCGCAGCACCGGGTTCGCCTCGGGCTTCGCGTCAGGCTTCATGGACCGGCTCGTGGGCAAATGATCCGACGATCGCGCTCCGGCCGCGCAGGTACTCGACCCACGGCATCCGCCGCCCGCCCGCAGGCTGGACCTCGTGGAGAACGAGCATGCCGTCGCGGGTCGACACGCCGCGCGGCCCGAACCGGCCGGCCGGCTCGTGCTCGCTCGGGCCGGCGCTGGCGTGCCACACGGTCAGCCGGCCCCGGGACGTATCGAGGAACGACCCGGGCCACGGCTGGTAGGCGCGCACCTGTCGTTCGAGCTCGACCGCCGATCGCGCCGGGTCGAGACGGCCATCCTCGCGCCGGAGCGGCTTCGTCATCGTCGCGAAGGCCTCCGCCTGAGGCTCGGGCGGGAGATCACCGGCGAGCCACGGGCCGAGCGAGGTCGTGAGCAGTGCCCCGGCGACATCTGCGAGGCGCGTCTCGAGCTCCGGGGCCGTCTCTTCGGGACCGACCTCGGTCCGCGCCTGGGCCACCAGCGGACCCGTGTCGACACCTTCGTCCATCCGGATCAGGCTGACCCCGGTCATCTCGTCACCGGCCAGGATGGTGGCCGGGACCGGCGTGGCCCCGCGATGCCGCGGCAGCAGAGACGGATGGAGGTTCAGGGCGCCGTGCGGCAGCCCGAGCAGCCCCGCCGGCACGATCCGGCCGTAGTCGGCGAGGACGATCAGCGACGGACGGAGGTCCAGCACCTCCTGGACCGCGTCGACCTCGCGGAGGCGCGGCGGGCGTCAGGACAGGGGCGACCCCGAGCGCGGTCGCCGCGTACGTGATCGGCGTCCGAGCCGGCGTGAGACCGCGACCCGGCCGGCCGCGGAGGCGCCGTGACGGCGCCGACGAGGTCGATCGAGGGGTGGATCGCCAGGGCCCGGAACGCTGGGAGGCCGAAGCCGCCACTGCCGATGAAGACCGTCCTCACGCGCGGGCCGCGGGCTCGCCGCCCGCTCACGCCAGGGCGCTCGTCGCCTCGCGGACGTCGGCGTCGTCCTCGTTGCCGTCGCCGACCGCCAGCAGCTCGTCCATCGACTCGAGATAGTCGATGTACAGCTTGCCGTCGAGGTGGTCGAGCTCGTGCTGGAGCGCACGCCCGAGCAGCCCGGACCCGGCGACCTTGAACTTCTTGCCGTGGCGGTCCTGGGCGACGACCCAGACCCGCTCGCGGCGGGTGACGTAGGCGACGTAGCCCGGGATCGACAGGCAGCCTTCGAGGTCGCGGTCGTCACCGGCCGAGCGGACGATCTTCGGGTTCACCAGCTCGTACAGCTGGTCTTCGACCTCGATGACGCACGCCTGCATGGCCTCGCCGAGCTGGGGCGCGGCGAGACCGACGCCGGGCGCGTCCCGCATGGTGTGGGCGAGGTCATCGAGCAGCTCGTGCAGGTACTTCCCGAAGCTGTCGACCGGCTTGCCCTTGAGTCGTAGGCGCGGATCGCCGAGCAGGACGATGGGGCGGACGCTCATGGGCGGAGTATAGGAGCGGCTCGGTCAGCCCGGCGTCGCGCTGTCGGATGTCCCGGTGCCGGCGTCGGGCGCCGGCGGCGGCGGGACGTCGTGGGCGGCCGGCGACCCGGCGTCCGGTGCGGCCGATCCGGCGTCCGTGGCGATCGAGGCGCGCACGTCCGATGCCCACGAGCGCGACCGCGAGGCCAGCTTGCCGCTGGCGTCCGACGTGACCTCGCCCGCGCGCTTGGCAAAGGGCGCCGCCTTGTCCGCTGTGTCCGCGGCGAACTCGGCCGCCCGGGCGGAGAACTCGCGGACGGTCGGCGTCGCGCGCCCGGCCAGGTCGTCGATCGCTTCCCGGATCGAATCGAGGATCGCGGTCGCGGCGCTCGCGCCGGAGGAGGACTCGCTCGAACCGGTCGAGCCTCCGGAGGTCGAGGAGCCGGTGTCGCCGGCCGAGCCCGTCCCGGAGCCCGGTTCGCCGGTCCAGGTGAAGCTCTCGTCGGGGTTCGGCTGCTGGGGGTTGGTGGGATCGAGCGGTTCGGTCATCGTCGTGGTGCTCCTCGAGGGACTGGTGCGCTAATCCTCGCACGAACAGGCCTACCGGGCATGTGCCGCCATGACCAGGCCGCGACAACGCAGCCTTACAGGAGCGATTCGGGGTCGACGTCCACCGACCACGGGGCGTCGACCCCGCCATCGAGCAGCGCGGCCGGGTCGGCGCCACGCAACACGAGGTTCCAGCGCCAGCGATCGGCCCGCCGGGCGATGTAGGCCGGCGCGGGCCCGACCACGGTCACCGCGGCTCCCCGTTCCGTGGCCCGGTCGCGCAGCCGGTCGGCCATCGAGTGCGCCTCGCGGTCCGCGGCGGCCGGGTCGGCCAGCCCGACGGTGAGCTTGACCAGCCGCCCGAAGGGCGGCGACCCGAACCGCTCGCGCAGCGCCAGCTCCGCGTCATAGAAGGCCGTCCGGTCGCCGCTGGCGGCGGCCGTGATCGCCGGATGGTCGGGCTGGTAGGTCTGGATGATCGCGTGGCCGGGCCGGTCGCCGCGACCCGCCCGGCCGATCGCCTGGACGAGCAGCTGGTACGTCCGTTCCGCGGCACGCTCGTCCGGCAGGTTGAGCGCGACGTCCGACGAGACGACCCCGACCAGGGTCACCGACGGGATGTCGAGTCCCTTGGCGACGAGGCTCGTCCCGACCAGGACGTCGGTCCGGCCGTCCGCGAACGCGTCGACCACGCGCTCGGCCGCACCGCGGTGCTCGACGACGTCGCGGTCGAGCCGCGCCACCCGGAGGGCCGGGAACGACGTGCGGACCTCGCGTTCGACGCGCTCGGTTCCGCCGCCGAGATAGCGGATCCGCGGCGACTCGCAGGCCGGGCAGCGCGATGCGAGCGGCGTGGCCCGGCCGCAGTGGTGGCAGCGCAGCGTGGTCCCGGCCTGGTGGTAGACGAGCGGCCGCTCACAGTCGGGGCAGGCCTGGACATGACCGCAGTCGCGGCACAGCACGACCGATGCGGTGCCGCGACGGTTCAGGACGAGGATGGCCTGCTCGCCATGCGTCGTGTCCAGCGCCGCGAGGGCGGCGGCCAGCGATCGCGACAGCAGGCCGCGCTCGCCGGCGGCCAGCTCCTCGCGCAGGTCGACGACCTCGACCGTCGGGGCGGCGCCCACCGGCCGGGCGGGCAGCGCGACGCGATCGAACTCGCCGGTGCGCGCCCGGCCGACGGTCTCCACCGCCGGTGTCGCCGATCCGAGGACGACCGCCGCGCCGGCCAGGCCGGCCAGGGCGACCGCCGTGTCGCGCGCCTGGAGCCTGGGCGTCCGGTCGCTCTTGTAGGCCGGGTCGTGCTCCTCGTCGACGATGATCAGCCCGACGTCGGCGAGGGGCGCGACGACCGCGAGCCGCGTCCCGACGACGATATCGACGTCGCCGGCACGGATCCGCCGCCATTCGTCGGCCCGCTCGCCGTCACCGAGCCCCGAATGGAGCAACGCGACCCGCGCGTCGAGATCCGCGCGCAGCCGATCGACGAGCGGCAGCGCAAGGGCGATCTCGGGGACGAGGACGAGGGCGGTTCGGCCGGCTTCGAGGGAGGCCGCGATCGCGTCGACGTAGATGGCCGTCTTGCCGCCACCCGTGACGCCGTCGAGAAGGAGCGGTCGCGGATCGCCGCGCGGCGATCGCGGCCGTGACGCGGGCGACGGCCTCGGCCTGGGCCGGCAGGAGATCGCTGCTCGGCGGGCGCCCGCCACGGCGCCCGGCCGGCCGAGCGGCCAGCGGCCGGCGGGGGCGCTCCCGGACCTCGGCCATGGCCAGACCGCGACGGACGAGCCCGGCCACGGCCGCCGTCCCGTGATGACGCCGAGAGCTCGGCGGCGGGACGCTCGTCCCCGGGCGTGCCGGCCAGCTCGGTGAGTGCCGCGACCTGGCGCGGCCCGAGCGGGCGTCCCGACGGCCTGCCGCCCCCCGCGAGCGGCGCCGGCAGCGGCGTGGCCGGCCTCGGTCAGGCGGATCCAGCGCTCGTAGCGCGGTCCTGCCCCGGCACCGAGGAGCACCCATTCGAGGCTGACCCTCCCGTCCGCCTCGAGTGCACGCAGGCGCCGGAGGAGCCCGGCCCGCCCATCGGGTCCGGCGAGGTCACGGACGGGTCGCGGGCCGGCCTCGAGCTGGGCGAGGAGATCCTCGACGGTCGCGTCGACCGCGAGTCCGGCCGGACGGGCGGCATCGAGCCCGCCTGGCTCTGGTCCGGGCGCAAGCTCGGCGACCAGCTCGAGACGCTCGAGAAGCCCGGGCGGCAGCATCGACCGCAGGACGAGGGCCGGCGGCGCCAGGTAGCGGTCGGCGATCCAGCGCGCCAGCCGGAGACCGAGCGGCGGCAGCAGCGGCCCGTCGGCTCGGACGCGATCGACGATCGGCTTGGCCGTGGCGGTCGGGAGACCGCTCGCCTCGGCCAGCACGATCCCCAGCGCCTGGCGCCGGCCGAACTCGACCAGGACGGCCTCGCCGAGCTCGAGATCGCGCAGCCGCTCCGGCACGAGGTAGGTGTAGGTCCGGTCGCCGCCCGCCGCATCGACCGCCACCTCGACCGCCCGACCCGCACGCGGCCGCCGCCGGCTCGGGCCGGCTCGGCCGCCGGCTGCGGCTCGAGCCAGAGCGTCTCGGGCAGGGTCACGGCGACCGCGGGTAGACATCGACCCGGCGGTCCGGGTGACGTCGATGCTCCTCGGCGATGATCTCGTCGATCCGTTCGGCGGTCCGCTCGACCTGCCCGGTCTCGTTGGTGACCACGTAGTCGTAGTCCTCCTGGCGGGCGAGCTCGATGGCGGCGTTGCGCTGTCGGAGCTCGAGCTCGTCGGCGGTCTCGGTCGCCCGGCTGCGCAGTCGCACGAACAGGTCCTCGAGGGACGGCGGGATCAGGAACACGAGGAGCGCGCCCGGGATCTTCTCCTTGACGACCTGGGCGCCCTGGACATCGATCTTGAGGATGACGTCGCGACCACCCGCGAGCGCCTCGCGCACCTGGCCGCGCGGGGTGCCATACCAGTTGCCGTGGACGTTGTTCGCCTCGAGGAACTCGCCCGCCGCGCGCAGCGCGGCGAACCTCGACTTGTCGAGGAACTGGTAATCCCGGCCGTCGACCTCGCCCGGCCGCCTGGACCGCGTCGTGCACGTCACGACGTAGTGGTATTCCGGGTCGTGGGTGCGCAGCTTCAAGGCGTCGATGATGGTGTCCTTGCCGACCCCGCTCGGTCCCGAGATGATCACGAGCATGGCGCCCGTAGCGGCGCCCATCCCGGTCCCGTCGCGATCGGCGTCGGTCACCGCACGACCTCGCGCAACCGGTCGAGGACCGAGCGTCAGCTCCGGTGGCAGCGGCGCGGTCGCTCGGATCAGGTGACCATCGGAGGGCGAGGTCAGCTCGAGCCGCCAGGCATGCAGGAACAGCCGGTCGAGCCCGGCCGGACCGCGGCGCGACGTGCCCGTGCCGTAGACCGGATCGCCCGCGACCGGGTGGCCGATGGCGTCGAGATGGACGCGGATCTGATGTGTCCGCCCGGTCACCAGGTCGAGGTCGAGCAGCGTCCAGTCGGGGAAGCGCTCGCGGACCCGATAGCCGGTCACCGACGGCCGCCCGTCCGGGACGACGGCCATCCGGGTGCGGTGCTTCGGGTCGCGACCGATCGGCGCCTCGATCCGGCCCACGGCGGCGGCGACGTTCCCGAGGACGAGCGCCTGGTAGGTCTTCTTGACCCGGCGCGCCTTGAGCTGGGCCATGATCGACGCCTGCGCCGCGTCGTGCCGCGCGACCATCAGCAGCCCGCTCGTGTCGCGGTCGAGGCGATGGACGATCCCGGGACGCTGGACGCCGGCGATGCCGCCCCACGTCGACCCGTCGCCGTGCGCCAGCAGGGCGTTGACCAGCGTGCCGCCGGCGTGCCCCGGCGACGGGTGGACGACCAGGCCGGCCGGCTTGTCGAGGATCAGCAGGTCGTCGTCCTCGTACACGATCCGGAGCGGGATCTCGGGCGCGGGCGCGAGGTCGAGGGCGACCACCTCGGGCACGTCGAGTCGCAGCTCCGTTCCCGCGCCGACGATCGCGTTCGCCTTGAGCGCCGCACCGCCGGTCGTCAGCCGCCCGTCGGAGATGAGCTTCTGGACGAAGCTGCGCGACAGGCCCGTCGCATCGGCGACGTACCGATCCACCCGGCCACCGGGTCCGTCGGGCACGCGCAGGACGCGGACGCCGGGGGCGTAGGACGGGTCAACCATCCGACCGCCTCTCGCGCCAGCCGATCAAGGCCGGGAAGAGGGCCGCGCCGATGAGCATGACGATCGCGGTGCTGATGGCGGCGTCGGCCATGTTGAACGTGTAGAAGCGGATGCCGCCGATGCCGATATCCACGAAATCGACGACGTATCCGAGCCGCAGCCGGTCGAGCAGGTTGCCGACGCGCACCGCCGAGCAGCAGCCCGAGCGCGATCGACAGGTAGAGGCTCCGCCCGGACCTGGCGTGGTACCCGACGATCAGCCCGATCACGATCAGCGAGGCGATCCCGAAGACGACCGCGTTCTGCGAGAACATCCCGAACAGGGCGCCCGAGTTCTGGCTGAGGATCAGCCTGACGTAGTCGCCGATGACGTTGACGACATCGCCCGCCGAGACATTCGCGACGAGCCACGCCTTGGTCAGCTGGTCGACGATCACGACGGCCACCGCGACGCTCCCGAAGACGAGCCAGTGGGCGGGCGATCGCGCGGCCGTCGTCATGCCGGCGGTCCCGCCCGCCTCGCCCACCGGCGACTCGCTCACGCCCCGACCGCTCGACGGCGAAGCGCGATCGTGACCCGGCAACCGTCGAGCTCGACCTCGGCGGTGGAGGCGTCCGGCGGTGGGTCGCCGGCGGCGATATCGGCGAGCGTGTCGGCGGCGACGGCCGGCAGGTGTGCGCCGACGCCGTCGGGCAGCGGTCGGATCCACAGCTCGATCCGGTCGTCGAGCTCGAGGCTCGCATCGCGGCGCAGGTCCTGGACGGCGCGGACCAGCTCGCGGGCGTCGCCCTCGGCCACCAGCTCGGGGGTCAGCTGCGGTGTCGAGGACGACGACCAGCCCGTCGTGGTGCGCGACGGCGGTCCCGGGTCGCGGCGTGGCCTGGATCTCGACCTCGTCCGGGGCGAGCGTGACGCCGGCCAGCGTCACCGAGCCGTCGGCCTCGAACTGGACGTCACCGTCGCGCGCCGCGGCCATCACCGCGGGGATCGTCGCCACCCAGCCGCTTGCCGATCTTGGGGAGCAGCGGCTTGACCCGCCGCTCGACCATCGCGGAGTCGTCGGCGATGACCTCGACCCGCTTGACGTTGATCTCGCCCGCGATGAGCTGCAGGAGGTCCGGACCGATCGCCAGCCCGCGGTCCGGGAGGGCGATCCAGGCGGTCGCCAGCGGCTGCCGGGTCTTGAGGTGCGCAGTGCTCCGGAGCGTGCGCGCCAGGTCGACCACCTGCTGCGCCACGGCCATCGAGGCCTCGAGCGGCTCGTCGCGATGGGCGGCCAGGTCGTCCGTCGGCCAATGCGTGAGGTGGACGCTGTCGGGAGCATCGGCCGTGACCGCCGTGACGAGGTTGCCGTACAGCGGTCTCGGCGAGGAACGGCAGGATCGGGGCGAGCATCCGGGCGGTCGCCACGAGCGCCTCGTGGAGCGACGCGAACGCCGCCGACCGGTCGGCCCCCGCGTCCGACCGGGAGAAGCGCCGGCGCGACAGGCGCAGGTACCAGGTCGACAGCCCGTCGAGATACGCGGACAGGACCCGCGCGGCCCCCAGCGCGTCGTAGTCGGCCAGGCGCTCCTCGACGGCCGCGGCGGTCCCTGCCGCGCGCGACAGGATCCAGCGGTCGAGGATCGCGCGCTCGGCCGGCGGCGGCGCGCCGTCGGCCGGTGTCCAGCCGGCCAGCCGCGCATAGGTGATGAAGAACGAGTAGACGTTCCACAGGATGAGCAGCTCGCGGCGCGCCTCGTCGGCCGCGTGCCAGCCGAACAGGATGTTGTCCTCGGGCCGCGCCTTGGCGAACATCCAGCGCATGACGTCGACGCCCATCCGGTCGGCGGCGTCGTCGAACTCGATGGCGTTGCCCCAGCTCTTGTGCATCTGCCGGCCGTCCTCGGCGAAGACGAGCGCATAGCCGAAGATCGTCTTGAACGGCGGCTCGCGGCGGAGGACGGTCGACATCGCGAGCATCGAGTAGAACCAGTTGCGGAACTGGCCGGGGAAGCTCTCGGTGATGAAGTCGGCCGGGAACCACTCCCGCCAGTAGTCGGGGTCCTCGCGGAAGTGGAGCGTCGAGAACGGCACGATCCCGGCGTCCAGCCAGGGGTTGCCGACGTCCCGGATCCGCTCGACCGGCGCGCCGCAGCCGGGACAGGCGATGCGGACAGCGTCCACGTACGGCCGGTGCGGCGTGTGGCCCTCGAACTCGTCCCAGCCCGACACCGCGCGCTCGTGCAGCTCCTCGCGGCCACCGATGACCTCGACCGTGCCGCACGCCGCGCAGTCGTAGATCGGCAGCGCCAGGCCCCAGTAGCGCTTCTTGCTGATCATCCAGTCGTGCATGTTGCGCAGCCAGTCGAGCTCGCGCTCGTAGCCGAAGTCCGGGATCCACCGGATCGTGTCGACCACGTCCATGATCTGGTAGCGCAGGCTGGCGTCGACCTGCTCCGCGGTCAGCGTCTCGCGCGGCTGGTCGTACAGCGGTCCCATGTTGATGAACCACTCGTCGACGAGACGGAAGACGAGCGGCGTCCCGCACCGCCAGCAGTGCGGGTAGCGGTGGTTGATCGTCTCGAGCCGGTAGAAGCGGCCCTCGCGCTTGAGGTGCTCGACGATCGGCTCGGTCACGTCGCGCACGTCGCGCCCCGACAGCGACCCGAACCCGTCGACGAAGATGCCGCCCTCGTCGAGCGGTGCGACGACCGGCAGCCCGAGCGCCTTGCCGAGCTGGAAGTCCTCGGCGCCGCAGCCCGGGGCGATGTGGACGATGCCGGTCCCCTCGTCCTCGCCGACGTCGGCCCACGGGACGACCCGGTGCTCGTAGGGCGTCTCCGGGGCATCGGCCGTGCCCGGCGGCGAACGCGTGCCTGACCGCCGCCAGGTCGTCGAACGGCCCGTCGTAGCGCCAGCCGACCATGTCCGCGCCGGACACCTCGTCGAGCACCTCGAACGGGCCGGTGAGCGCGGTCTTGAGCGTCCCCTTCCCCAGCCAGTAGACCCGGTCACCCTGGCGGACCTGGACGTAGCGGATGGTCGGGCCGACGGCGGCGGCCACGTTCGAGGTCAGCGTCCACGGCGTCGTCGTCCAGACCAGGAGCGACTCGCCCGGCCGGTCACGGAGCGGGAACGTGACCGTCAGCCCGGGGTCGTCCCGATCCTGGTAGCCCTCGTTCATCTCGGTCTGGGAGATGCCCGTCCCGCAGCGCGCGCACCACGGCATCGTGTCGTGGCCCTTGTAGATCCAGCCGCGCCGGTGGCATTCGGCCAGGAAGCCCCAGATCAGGTCGTTGTTCTCGTTGCTGAAGGTGAAGTAGCTGCCGCCGACGTCCTTCGTGCCGAGCCGCCCGACGAGCATCTCGACGGTGTCGGTGACCGGGCCGTCGACGCCGTCGATGGTGGCGATCGCGGACGGGTCGGCCCCGAGCAGCTCGCCCAGACGGCGCAGCTCGTCCGGGTCGTTCCAGTCCATCCACATCCCGAGCCGGATCGACTGCTCGGTCTGGCGGGCGGCGTAGGTCAGGACGCGCTGCTTGCACAGCGTCACGAAACGGGCGATCCCGAACGCCTCGATGTCGCGCTTCGAGGTGAACCCGAGCTCGCGCTCGACGTTGACCTCGACCCACAGGCCCTGGCAGTCGAACCCGTTCTGGTAGCGCTCGTCCTCGCCCGAGCATGGCGTGGAACCGCTGGTACAGGTCCTTGTAGGCGCGGCCCCAGGCGTGATGGACGCCCATCGGGTTGTTGGCGGTGATCGGCCCGTCGAGGAAGCTCCAGCGCGGCCCGCCGCGTTCTGGGCGCGCAGCCGCGCGAACGTCCGACGCTCGCGCCACAGATCCAGGATCTCGTACTCCTGGGCGACAAGGTCGGGCTTCGAGTTGACGGGTCGGAACATTCGGCCTCGGGACTGGGGTGGGTCGCGCACCCGGGGCCGGGCGCCGTCCGGGTGCGTTTCGGCGGGTCCGAGTATCCTACCCGCGATGCACGAACCTGAGGGCGCGCGACCGCGCGCGCGGTCGCCTTTCGCGGCTGCCTTCCTCTCCCTGATCTTCCCCGGTCTCGGTCAGCTGTACGCCGGTGCGCCCCTGCGCGCGCTGGCGTTCGCGGCCGGGCCGATCCTCCTGCTGGCGCTCGCGGCCGGGACCATCCTCCGCGTCGACCGGATCGCCCTGCTCGGGTTCCTCATCGACCCGACCGTGCTCGACGCGGTCTTCGTCGTCAACCTCGCGATCCTCGTCTACCGGCTGGTCGCGATCGTCGACGCCTACCGCGTGGCCGAGTTCCTCAACGCCGCCGACGCCTCGGGCGACGGCCGCGCCGGCCGGGCGCGGATCGGCCGCAACCCGCTGTCGATCGCCGGTCTCATCGCGATCGTGCTGGTGATGGCCGGCAGCCACGTCGTGGTCGCGCGCTACGACATGCTGGCCCAGGGCTTCCTCGACAACGGCTGCATCTTCATCAGCGACCCGGACAAGGAGTGCGCCCTCGACGCCACGCCGTCGCCCGGCCAGGCCGCGACGCCCACGCCGAGCGACGACGAGGGCACGGCCGCCGGGCCGACCGACTCGCCGGTCCCCGAGGAGACGCCGGCCGGCAGCGCCCTGCCGCAGGTCTCGATCCCGCCGTGGGACGGCAAGGAGCGCCTCAACATCCTGCTCATCGGGGCGGACCAGCGGCCGGGCGAGGGCACGTTCAACACCGACACCCTGATCGTCGTGTCGATCGACCCGGTCAGCAAGCAGGTCGCGATGTTCAGCCTGCCGCGCGACACCGAGGGCGTGCCCATCCCGCCCGGCCCGGCGCGCAACGTGTTCGGCTCGGTCTACAGCGGCAAGATCAACGCCTGGTGGACGAACATCCATCGCCGCACCGACCTCTTCCCGGGCTCGGTCAAGAACGGGACGGTCGGCTACAACGGGCTCAAGGCGATCATGGGCTACCTCTACGGGCTCGACATCAAGTACTTCGTCGAGGTCAACTTCGACGGCTTCCAGAAGGTCGTCGACACGATGGGCGGGGTCACGGTCAACGTCCAGGTCCCGGTCTCGGACGACCGCTTCCCGTCGATCAACGGCGGTCTCCGGCGGGTCTACATCCCGACCGGCATCCAGCACATGAACGGCGCCGAGGCGCTCCGCTACGCCCGCTCGCGACACGGCTCGAACGACTTCGATCGCGGCGCGCGGCAGCAGCGGGTCCTGCTGTCGATGCGCGAGCAGGCCGATCCCGCAGTCGCTGATCCCGAAGCTGCCCCAGCTCATCGACGCGATCGGCTCGGCCGTCTCGACCGACATCCCGCCCGACCAGATCGCGCCGCTGCTCGGGCTCGCGTCGCAGATCGACACCAAGAACATCCGCTCGTACGTCTTCGCGCCGCCGCTGTACGGGACCGAGAGCCGCCGCCGGCGCGCCCGTCTACTCGATCCAGGCCAAGGTGTCGAAGATCCGGGCCGCGGTCCGCAACGCGTTCACGACCGACCCGGCCGACGAGGCGCAGCGCCAGGACCTGGCGTCCGAGGGAGCCGCGGTGTGGGTGCTCAACGGGACGAGCGACTCGGGTCGCGGGACCGCGATCGCGGACTATCTCGACTACCACGGCCTGGCCGCGTCCGCACCGCGCCAGAGACCGGCCGGGACCCGTCCCGGCCGACACGACGATCGTCGTCTACAACGGCGCCGAGGCGAACATGCCCGACACGATCGACTATCTGCAGAAGACGTTCGGGGTGACGGTCACGACCAAGACCGACCCGGCGATGGCCGCCGACGTCGTCATCACCATCGGCAAGGGGACGCCCGTCCTCGAGGCGCCCGCCGGGCCTGGACCCTGACCCGGCGCCGGATCGCCGGGCCCGGTCCCCTATTCGATCGGGGTCAGCCAGTGGGCGTATTCGGGAAGGCGGCCGCGGACGGCGTCGAAGTAGCGGTCGCGGATCAGGCGCCCGATCGGACCGATCGTGCCCGCCCCGACCGGACGGTGGTCGATCTCGATGACCGGGGAGATCTGGACGCCCGTTCCGCACAGGAACATCTCGTCGGCCACGTACAGCTCTGACCGGTCGATCGAGCGGACCTCGAGCGGGATCCCCTCGTTGCCGAGCATCTCGATGATCGCCTTGCGGGTGACGCCCTCGAGGATGTCGTCGGTGACCGGCGGGGTCAGCGCGACGCCGTCGCGGACGACGAACAGGTTCGCGGCCGAAGCCTCGTTGACGTGCCCGTCGGCGGTCAGCACGACCGCCTCGTCGAAGCCGTTGAGCTCGGCCTCCGACTTCTGGAAGGCCATGTTGACGTAGCCGCCGACGATCTTGCCGCGGGCAGGCAGCGCCTCGTCGGCGTTCCGCCGCCACGAGGACGTCATGACCCGGCAGCCGGAATCGGTGTCGATGTAGTTGCCGAACGGAAGCGCCACGATGTACATCTCGTTGTCGAGGTGGTGCAGGCGGACGCCGATCGCGCGGGTCGACTTGTAGAACGACGGCCGGATGTAGGCGTCCTCGGTGAAGCCGTTGCGGCGGACCGTCTCGATGATGAGCCCGCTCAGCTCGTCGACCGACGGGACGTTCTCCATCATCAGGATCCGACACGACTGGCGGAGGCGCGCCGCGTGCTCGGCGATCTTGAGCCCGTACAGCCGCTTCTGGTCGGGGTTCCAGTAGGCGCGGATGCCCTCGAACGTGGCGGTCCCGTACATGAAGGCGTGGGTCATGATGCTGACCTTGGCGTCGCGCATCGGGACCCAGTCACCCTCGAAGTAGCAGATCAGGTCGTCGAGCGAGGCCTGGGTCGGGGCGTGATGGACGGACGGCGCGGCGCCGGACTTTGCGTCGGACTTCTCGGTCAGCATGCTTCGGACACCCTCGTAGCGGTCGCCCGAGTATATCAGTGGCCCCCGGAGCCTCCGCCGATGGCGCCGCTGACGACCCCGACGACGAGCACGAGGTAGGCGACGTAGAAGGCGCCGCCCGCCAGCAGCAGGCGGCCGTGGAGCACGCCGCGGCGGGCCATCGGGATGAAGATGACCGCCGACGACAGGAACGCGATGCCGGCCGACGCGAAGACGACGTACGAGCCCTCGGTTGCGACCCACGTGTCGGACGCGAACACGAGCGCGACGACGGTCGGGATCGTCGACTGGAAGACCATGGCGCCGGTGATGTTGCCCATCGCCAGCGTGTCCTTGTCGTGGTGGACCCAGATGATCGAGTTGAACTTCTCGGGCAGCTCGGTGGCGATCGGCGCGATGACGAGCGCCAGCAACGCCGGATCGACGCCGAGCTGCGTCGACAGGTCCGACACGGCCCCGACGAAGAACGCCGCCCCGACGACGATCAGCCCGAGCGCCGTGAGGACCTGGGCGTTGACGATCCGCAGGCGCGGCGTGTGGGGATCCTCGCGGTGCGCCCCGCGGTCCAGCCGGTGGAAGCGCAGCGGGGCGAGCTCCTCGCCGGTGTTCGTCGCCTCCTCGCGCAGATGGCCGCGGACGTACCAGCGCGTAGATGCCGATCAGGACGACGGCCACGATCCACTTGAGCCAGACCGGGTCGACCGGCAGGAACGCGGCACCGATCGCGATCGCGTAGGCGATCGCGAAGTAGCGCATGTCGTGGGCGAGGACGCCCGTGTCGACCAGCATCCGGTCGCCGGTCGGCCGCCGCCGACCCGCCCACAGGACGGCGATGCCGGTCACGAACATGGCCAGCGTCGACAGCATGAACGGCGCGCCCAGGATCGCCCCG
Organism: uncultured Chloroflexia bacterium; assembly: GCA_963813225.1. GTDB lineage: Bacteria > Chloroflexota > Limnocylindria > Limnocylindrales > CSP1-4 > SPCO01. Next base: position 2,156,738 of record CAWEYB010000001.1, read on the forward strand.
ACGCCGACCTCGTGCGATGACTCGCCGGTCGCGAACAGGATCGCGATGATCGGGATCATCGTCTCGGGGAGCGCGGTCCCGACCGCCGCCAGGACCGACCCGACGGCGCCCTCCGCGAGCTCCAGCTTGCGCCCGACCCACTCGATGCCGTTGGTGAACAGCTCGGCGCCCATCAGGATGACCACGAACGCCAGGGCGAGGATGAGGACGTCCATCGGCTCAGGCCGCGAAGCGTCAGCGAGCTGATGACGCCGATCGCGATGACGACGAGGATCGCGATCGACACGCCGAGCATCAGCCAGTCGGACTCGCGCGCGTAGGCGACCGCGGCGACGATCACCCGTCCGATCGGCGCGGCGACCACCGCCAGCATCCCGAGCCACAGGAAGGCGGCCGGCTCGAAGGCGACCAGCTGCGCTCCGAGGGTCGCCAGGTCGAGCGGCGGCCCGCCCGACGTCGGCGAGATCGTGTCCGCGATCATCAGCACGACGCCGATGGCCAGCAGCCCGACCGAGACGTAGGTCACGCCGATCAGCAGCTGGCCGATCAACCGCTCGGCCGCGAGGGCGCGGGCCGCCGAGGCCGCCCGCGCGGCAGACGCCGTCGTGTCCGCGCTCGTGCTCACGCGACGACCCGCAGCAGCATCTCGATCGCGGTGTAGACCATGACCACCACGAACAGCAGGCGCAGGTAGCGCAGCTCGACCCGATGCCCGAGCCGCGAGCCGGCGGTCGCTCCGATGAACACGCCGATGGCGGTCGGCCCGGCGACGTACACGTCGAGGCCGCCGTGGATGGCGTAGATGAGGGCGCTGGCCGCGGCGGTGATGCCGATCATCATGTTGCTGGTGGCGGTCGCCACCCGGAGCGGCACGCCCATGGCGAGGTTCATCAGCGGCACCTTGATGATCCCGCCGCCGATCCCGAGCAGGGCCGACACGACCCCGGCGCCGGTCGCGACCACGACGCCGCGGCCGAGGTTGCGCACGCGGTAGCCCGGGCCGGACAGGCCTTCGAGGAGTGTCGGCGGAGGTCGGGTGGGATGGCGGCCGCGGCCGGCGCCAGCGCGATCGGGCGGCGACGTCGTCCGGCGCGTCCTCGGCCAGGATCGAGGACGGGCTCCGGCGTGCCCGCGCGAGCCATCGTGACCGCCACGTACAGCAGCAGGACCGCGAACAGGAACGCCAGCAGCCGCTCGTCGAGCAGGAACGCGATCGACCCGCCGATGAGCGCCCCGGTCGCGGTGAACAGCTCGAGGGTCATGCCGAGTCGCAGGTTCGCCACGTGTCGCTCGAGGTAGACCCCGGCCGCCGCGCTGCTGGTCATGATCACGCAGATCAGCGAGACCCCGACGGCCTCACGCAGCGGGAGACCGAAGCCCAGGGTCAGCAGCGGCACGATCAGGACGCCGCCGCCCAGCCCGAGGAGCGACCCGAAGGCGCCCGCTGCCACGCCACTACCGAGCATCAGCAGCCCGACGACCACGTCAGGCGGCGGGCGATGCGAGCGAGATGCCGGATCGTCCGCCCACCGCCACGCGGATCAGGGGCGGAGGTGCTGCGGCGCGTACGGGAGCAGGGCGACGTGCCGGGCCCGCTTGAGGGCGACGGCCAGCTCGCGCTGGTGTCCGGCGCACGTGCCGGTCTTGCGCCGCGGCTCGATCTTGGCGCGCTCCGACAGGTAGCGGCGGAGGCGGTTGACCTCCTTGTAGTCGATCTGGACGGTCTTGTCCGCGCAGAACGCGCAGACCTTGCGGCGACGGCGATCGCGGTAGAAGTCGTCGCGCTTCTTGGAACGGATTGCGGGGGGCATCGGTGGCAGATCTCCTGATCAGAAGGGAAGGTCGTCGAGGTCGGCGTCGTCGGCTGGCGGGCGCGACCGCCACCGCCGGAGAAGCCGCCGGAGGGCGCGCCGACCGCGGCCGGTGCGCCGGTGAAGCCGGCCTCATCCTCGCGCGGCCGGCGCTCGAGGCTGATGACGTTGTCGGCGGTCAGGTCGAGCGAGGTCCGCTTCTGGCCATCCTGGCCCTCGAACTCGCGGGTCCGGAAGCGGCCCTCGACGAAGACGCGGTTGCCCTTGCGGAGCTGCTCGGCGGCGCGCTCGGCGCGGTCACCGAAGACGCTGACGCGGAACCAGTCCGTCTCCTCGATCCATTCGCCGGTCTGCTGGTTCTTGGTCGACTGGTTGACGGCCACGCTGAACTGCGTGACGGGCTTGCCGGTCGGCGTGTAGCGCATCTCGGGATCGCGTCCGAGGTTGCCGATGATCATGACCTTGCAGAACGCCATGATGCTGACCTCCCGTCAGTCGATGGCGGCCGGAGCCGCCTCGCTCTCGGACTCGTCGATGAACGCGTCCGGCTGATCGTCCTCGTCGACCTCGTCCATGTTCGGCGCGAGGTCCTCGACGTCGAGCCCGTCGAAGTCCTCCTCGTCGCCCTGCGAGGCCTTCGCCGGGCGATCGACGCGGGTCACCAGGTGGCGGAGGACCTCTTCGGTGATGAGGAGGGTGTGCTCGAGCTCGACGATGGCGTCGGACGGCGCCTCGAACAGGATGATGTGGTACGAGCCCTCGCGGTGGCGGTCGATCGGATAGGCCAGGCGGCGGCGGCCCCACGGCGCGACCTTCACGATCTGGCCGCCGGCAGCCACGATGCCGCGGGTGGTGCGATCGACGATCGCCTGGCTCTTGTCATCCGCGACGTCCGGGCGGAGGACGAGCATGAGTTCATAGCGGCGCATACGCGCGACTCCTTCCAATGGGTATGCCCCGTTGCCGGACGACCGGTACGGAGCGGAAAGGACGAGGACGGCAGTCTAGCACGAGTTCCGGCCGAGCCCGACCCGCGGCCCTCGCGCTTGGCAGGGCTCGTTGTATCCTCTTGGCCGATCCGCACGGAACGCGACCCATCCATCGACCACGGGGGACATCACTTGCCGGCGAGCACCATCCTGCTCCTCGATTCGGACGCCGATGCCGGCGAGGCCATCGCCTCGATCCTGACGCGGGCTGGCTATACCGTCACCAGGACGGCGGACCCCGACGAGGCCTTCGCCAAGGCGACGGATCAACAGCTGATCGTCATCGACGTCGCGAGCGGGCCGCGGTCCGCGGTCGACATCTGCCGCGAGATCCGGGCGACGCCGGCGCTGTCCGCGATCCCCGTCATGTGCGTGAGTGCCACCCAGGACGTCGAGGAGCGGATCCACTTCCTCGAGGCCGGCGCCGACGACGTGATGGCGCGACCGTTCGACGCCCGGGAGTTGGAGGCGCGGGTCGAGGCGCTGCTGCTCCGCTTCCAGCGGTCGCGAGACCTCGCGCCGGTGATCTCCGCGGACGGGCTGACCCTCACGCGCGCCCGTCGGATGGTGGCCGTCTACAGCCCGAAGGGCGGTGTCGGCACGACCACGGTCGCGACGAACATCGCCATCGCCGCCGCCGAGCATCGCCCCGACAAGGTCATCCTGGTGGACTTCGCCCTCCAGTTCGGTGGCGTGGCCGTCCTCCTCAACCTCGACCCCAAGCAGACCATCGCCGATGTCGTGCGGGACGACGTGGCGCGCGAGCCAGACCTCCTCCGAACGTACGCGATGCGCCACGACAGCGGGCTGCACGTGCTGGCCGCTCCCGCCGCTCCCGAGGCCGCCGAGACGATCACGCCCGAGCATGTCACCCAGATCCTGACGACCCTGCTCGAGAGCTACGACCTTGTGGTCATCGACGCCGGCTCGACGCTCGACGAGCGGGTGCTGACGATCTTCGAGAAGGCCGAGAGCGTCCTGCTGCCGATCACCCCCGAGATCGGGGCGCTCAAGTCGATGCACGCGTTGCTCGAGTACATGGGCGAGGCGGGGACCATCGCCACCAAGTCGACGTTCGTGCTCAACACCCTCTTCGCGCGCGAGATCCTCAAGCTGCGCGACGTGGAGAGCTTCCTCGGCGCCAAGATGGCGGTCGAGCTGCCGTACGACCCGTTCCTCTACCTCAAGGCGGTCAACGAAGGCGTGCCGATCGTGACGGGCGCCGCCCACTCGATCGCGGCCGAACGGCTGGTCAAGCTCAGCGCGATCGCGTTCGGCGATGGTCAGTACCAGGTCCCGGCCGGCGTCGAAACCAAGAAGTCCGGCGGCCTGTTCCGGCGTCGCCGCTGAGGCGGCTGCATCCAGGAGGCTGGTGCCGGAGCCGAGATTCGAACTCGGACGCCCTTTCGGGCAGCGGATTTTAAGTTCGCCGCGTCTGCCAATTCCACCACTCCGGCCGTCGCGGACAGCGTACCCGAGGCTTGGCCGTCGATCCCGGATCGGGTCGCCGCCCTACGATGGACGGGTCGCCCCTGGCGGCACGGACGCACGCGAAGGAGGCGAGACCGATGTCAGCGGATCCCCAGCCGATCTGCGAGGTCTGCGGGAAGCCGATCGAGCCCGGTGAGCCGGTCGTGCTCGGGCAGGAAAGCGACGGCACGACGCTGCTCGGCCTCCAGGACGCCGGCGCCGATGGTCGCCTCGGCATGTTCCACGCCGAGCATTGGGAGATGCGCGTCGGCGACTGGCAGGAGCGCGACCGCGGCCACGCGACTGCGGGCTAGCGAGCCGGCCTCGGCGTCCGACGAAGAAGAAGGACCCGTCGCCTCTCGGCGACGGGTCCCGATCCGAGCGATGAAGCCTTCGTCGGTGGTTCCGGCGAAGGCCGCGGACCCTACTTCTTCGAGTCGATGTAGCGGCGAAGTCCGGACCAGTCGCCGGCGGCGGCAAGCTTCGCCTGGCGGGGCCAGGTGTCGGCGTTGTGCCCGGCGATGAGCGGCGCGTTCGCCCTTGGCCAGCGTGTCCGCGATGCCCTCCGGCGTCTGCTCGCTGAGCTGGGCGAAGGTCTTGACGCCCGCACCCTTGAGTGCTGCGGCATACGATGGCCCGATCCCGTCGACGATGGTCAGGTCGTCGCCGGCCTCGGCCTCCGCGGCCTCGACCGCGGGAGCGGCCTCCGCTGCCTCGGCTTCGACTTCCTCGTCGACCGGATGCGATTCGGTCGTCGCGCCGAGCTCCGTGAGCCGGGTGGAGACGGCTGCCGCCTGGTCTTCCTTGACGAGGATGCCGACCGCGGCGCGGCCACCGGCCAGGTGCGCAGCGATCCGCTCGCGATCCGCGTCCTTGATGCCGAGTCCCTTGGTGATGAAGGGCACCGAGGACGCCGCCGCCGATGACGCCGGCGAGCAGGGTCGGCGGAGCGATGATGGCCAGGACGAGGCCGATGCCCGCACCCTTGCCGACGCTTCGCTTGCCGAGCTTGTGCGTCTTGATCTTGCCCTTATCGTCGAGAGCCATGACGCCGATCGCGTTCAGCTTGACGTCGTCGTCCCACTTGTCCCATTCCTTCATCTGCGCGACCGCGTCGTCTGCCTCGGCCTCGCTCTGAAAGAATCCAAGGACGACTGTGTTTTTCGCCATGGACGATCCTCCCGGTACGCTGGCCACGAGAAGGGCGGCCAATGCGGACTGAGAGTGTACGCCGCTTGCGCACGGTGGTTCGGCCGTCAACACGACCCTGGGTCGGCCCGGGTCCGTGCGAGGAGACCGCAGGCGCCGACCGGGTAGACTGCGCCGATCCATCGCGGGTCCTTCCGGAGGGTGCTGTCCGACGTGAGCGACGCCAAGCGGGCCGTCCAGTCTCTCGCGGAGACGGTCCTCCGCCGACAGTTCGTCGGCCTGGGAGCCGGGTCGTTCGCGTTGGCCAGGACGGCCAACCTCGACGACGCGTGGTATTCGCAACGCATCCAGATGCAGCGCCTCATCCGCGACTTCGGCGTCGACCTCGTCATCGATGTCGGCGCCAATCGCGGGCAATTCGCTGCGTCTATCCGCCGCTTCTACGCCGGCCCGATCCTGTCGTTCGAGCCCGTGTCGGTAGCGTTCGACACGCTCTCCAGCGTTTCCGCGGCGGATCGCGACTGGCATGTCCGGAAGCTGGCGCTGGGCGACCACGCGGCCGAGATGACGATGCACGTGGCGGAGCGAACCGAGTTCAGCTCCATGCTGTCCGCGAATCGAGTACCTCACCGCTCGGTTCGGCAGCGGGTCGGAGGCAACGCGGGAGGAAGTGGTCTCGGTCAGGCGCCTCGACGACGTGCTCGATGAGCTGGCGGACACGGTGCAGGGCCGGCGGGTGTTCCTGAAGATCGACACGCAGGGCTACGACCTGAACGTCTTCCGCGGTCTTGGCTCCAGGGTCAACGACGTCGTGGCCCTGCTGATCCGAGGTATCCCTGATCCCGATCTATGACGGCATGCCTCACTGGACGGACAGCATCGCGGAGTACGAAACGTCCGGGTTCGGCGTGGTCAGCCTCCTTCCGATCACGCATGACCACGGGCGAGTCATCGAGTACGACTGTCTGCTGCAGCGTTCGTGACGTCGTATGCGTCATCCAGACATGACGAAACCGGCCCAGAGGGCCGGTCTCGTGCTCAGGAAGTGGAGGCGACGACCGGATTCGAACCGGTGAATAGAGGTTTTGCAGACCTCCGTGTTGAGCCACTTCACCACGTCGCCATATGCGGTTCGCCCGCGGGACCGAACGGATGCTGGCTGCCCCTCGAGGATTCGAACCTCGGTTCACGGATCCAAAGTCCGCTGTCCTACCGCTAGACGAAGGGGCAGCGGGTCCGAGAGACGGAGGAGTTGGAGCGGAAGACGGGGTTCGAACCCGCGACCTCAACCTTGGCAAGGTTGCGCTCTACCAGCTGAGCCACTTCCGCTCGAAAAGATCCTTCCACCGCTAGGTGGTGCCGAGAGCCAGATTCGAACTGGCGACACCGCGATTTTCAGTCGCGTGCTCTACCAACTGAGCTATCTCGGCCCGATGGTCAACCAGCCGTCGGCTGCCCGTCGGCGGGTCGGAGGATACCACGGGCCTCGAAGGATCATCAACGACGAGGCCCGGTCGCGCGCCTAGTCCAGCCCGGCGAGCGGCGCCGAATCCGCCGCGTCCAGCGGCGGATCGCCGGTCAGCTGGCGCAGTCGATTGATCCGGTCGAGGATCGGCGGATGGGTGTCCATCAGGCCCGACGAACGGGCCTCGAACTTCTTGATCGGGTTGGTGAAGTACATGTGCTGGGTCCCCCGGTTGGCGACCTCGAGGACCTCCTGGTCGCCGCCGATCTTCGCCAGCGCCCGCTCGAGCCCGTACGGATCGCGGGTCAGCTCGACCGACGACGCATCGGCGAGGTACTCGCGCTGGCGCGACACGGCGAGCTGGATGAACCGGCTGATGATCGGGCGCCAGGATGGCCAGCACGATGGCGACGACCATGATCACCGCCTGGAGGCCGTTGCCGCCGCTGTCCCGGTTCGACGAGCGGCGACCGGACATGCCGCCCCAGAACGTGAAGCGCAGGAAGAAGTCGGCCAGCAGCGCGATGCTCCCGACCATGACACCGACGATCAGCGAGAACCGGATGTCGAAGTTGCGGACGTGCGACAGCTCGTGGCCGATGACCCCCTGGAGCTCCTCCCGATCGAGCTTCTCGAGCAGGCCGCTCGTGATCGCGATCGACGCGTGCGCCGGGTCCCGGCCCGTCGCGAAGGCGTTGGGGGCGGTGTCGTCGATGACGTAGACGGCCGGCATCGGCACGTTGGCCGCCAGCGCCAACTCCTGGACGACGTTCATGAGCTGCGGCGCGCTGGTCGCGTCGACCGGGCGCGCCTGGCTCACGGCGAGCACCAGCTTGTCGCCGCTGAAGTAGCTGCCGACGCCGGTCAGCGCACCGATCCCCAGGGCGAACGCGGTCACGCCGGCCGCGCCGGCGGCGCTCCCCGTGATCGCGTAGCCGATCGTGAAGCCGAGCAGGGCGAACACGAGGATGACGAACGCCGCGAGCAGGAATGACTGCCGCTTGTTCGCCGATATCTGGCCGTAGAACGACTCTGTTGCCACGGTCTGGTCCCGCGGCGACCCGTCAGCTCAGACTGAGGTCGACGTTGGGCACCGTCTCGGCCTCAGGCTCGGCGTCGAAGAAGTCGCGCTTGACGAAGCCCAGCATCCCGGCGATCAGGACCGATGGGAACGTCTGGATGTTGGTGTTGTAGTCGAGCACGGTGGCGTTGTAGTGCTGGCGCGAGAACGAGATCTGGTTCTCGGTGGTGGTCAGCTGCTCCTGGAGGGCCAGGACGTTCTCGTTCGCCTTGAGCTCCGGGTAGTTCTCGACGACCGCGAACAGTGAGCGCAGGGTGCCGGTCAGGGCATTCTCGGCGGCCGCCTGCTGGGTCGGTCCCTGGGCGCCGGCGGCGACGGCCGCGGCGCGGGCATTGGTGACGTCGGTCAGGACCTTCTGCTCGAACCCCATGTAGCCCTTGACCGCGTTCACGAGGTTCGGGATGAGGTCGTGGCGGCGCTTCAGCTGGACTTCGATCTGCGCGAAGGCCTCATCGATGCGCAACCGCTTCTGGACCAGCCCGTTGTACAGCGCGACGAACAGGATGACCAGGGCGATGACGATCACGATGACGATGATCAGCGCTGGATCCATGCAGGTCCTCCGATGGGGTCGATGTCTCCGACCCGTACCACATGAGTCTAGCAGCGCTGTCGGCGAGCACCGTGGATCGATCCGCTACGGGATGACCCGAGGCGGGCGACCCCTCGCCGATGCGTTCAGCCCGACGCTCGAGTCGACTGCCCCACCTCGATCAGGTGACCGTCAGGGTCTCGGACATAGGCGCGGATCTCACGTCCATGATCCTTCGGCTCGGTCACGAACGGCACGCCCTTGGCCGTCCAGTCCTCGTAGACCTTCGCGATGTCCGCCACGCGAACATTGAGGAATCCGCTTGACCTGTCGGGGTCGGGCGGGGTCGTCAACGTGACGGTGGGCTTGTCGTCGGTCGGGCCACCGCCTTCATTGAGGATCAGCCAGGTGTTCGCGACCCTGAGGATGACCGGATCGCGTTCGAGGACGACCGTCCCGTCGAACAGCGTCTGATAGAAGTCCCGCGATCGGTCCTGGTCGGAGACGACCAGGAATTGCGTGATGACAAAGCCCTCCGTCGGAGCCGGAAAGTCGTCCGGGTTCATAGTGACCTCCTTGGCTGCGGGCGGGTCGCGAGGCGGCGTTCGACCGCCGTCGCGATGGTGCCAGGAACACTATGCCCGCCCGTCAGCCGGGGCCTCTAATAGCCGCCCGTCCCGTTGTTGCCGCAGGCGGCGAGGACGATCGGCAGGCCGATCAGGAGCAGCCACCCGACGCGGCGCACCGCCGCTCGTGTCCCGAAAGCGATCACACGGTCAGTCATGGCTTGACCGCCAGCCAACCGGTGTACACCCCGTTCGAATCGCCCGCGGCGTGATCCCCGGAGAAGAAGTAGAGCGGCAGTCCGTTGTACGTCACCTGGAGCGTGCCGTCATCAGCCCGGGTGATCGTCCCGAGCTTCCCGCCCGCGCCGGTCCCGGCCGATGGCGTCGAGCCGGCCGGAACGGTCACCGCCGGCCACGTCGCGAGGCACGCGCCGGTGCATTCACTCTTGCCGCTGTTCGCCGTGTCCTTCGTAAACGTGTAGACGGTCATCCCATTGCCGGCCACCACGAGTGTGCCCTTGGATCCCACGGTCGCAGTCATGATCGTGGTGGCCCCTCCGGCGGCCGCGCCACTCGCGGACGGGGCAGCGGTCGTGGCTGCCGACGAGGCGCCCGGCGTCGCAGCCGGCACACTGGCCACTGGGGCAGCGGTCGGGACGGCGGTCGTCGCGATACTCGCAGGGGGCGAGACGCGTCGCGGCGCTGGAACAGCCGGCCGCCAGGCCCGCAACGACGACGATGGTCGCGACCATCACATTCCTTGATTTCATCATCCACCTCGTTTCGGAGCCGTCGCACCGATCGAGGGTCGAGCGGTCTGGTTCCTGGCAAGGGCTACGCGGATGACGCTCACCCGGTTTCGATTCGGACGGACGGCCGAGGGCCCATGGGAGCGAGCGGGCGATACCAACCAGGCTCTCGCCGATGCCGTTCAGGCGCCGCGCAAAGCCGTCGCCGGGCTCCGATAAGGGTCGGACAGGCGACATGGAGGCGCCTGGTGGGCGGTACAGGGTTCGAACCTGTGACTTCCTCGGTGTAAGCGAGGCGCTCTGACCAGCTGAGCTAACCGCCCGAATGACAGCATAACGGCCGTCGCTTGTGCGACGGCCGTCAACGAGTGCAGGTGTGGTGCCCAGGCCGGGACTTGAACCCGGATGAGTTGCCTCATACGCCCCTCAAACGTACGCGTATACCAATTCCGCCACCTGGGCTAGAGGTGTCGCCGACTCGCTGGATCCACGGAGAGGGTGGTACCGAGGAAGGGATTTGAACCCATACGCCCTTGCGGACACTAGCTCCTGAAGCTAGCGCGTCTACCAGTTCCGCCACCTCGGCGTGGACCGTGCACGACCGGCCTACCGGCCGCGGCGAGGCGCCATGGTAGCACGGCCTGTCCGGAGCGACAGCACTCCGTCAGAATTTGCGCATGTCGGACATCGAGCTGTTCGCGCGACAGGACGCGCTCCAGGCGCAGGCTCAGGCCGTCCTCGCCGACCTCGACGCCCTCGCGCTCCTCCGCACTGTCGGAGAGCCGACACGGGTCGGAAGCTCGGCCCTCGGGCTGATGGTCGCGCGCGACATCGACATCACGACGCTGTGCCCGTCGCTCGAACCGGGGCCCGCGTTCGAGATCGGTCGCCAGCTGGCGCGTCACCCGCGCGTCCGTCGTCTGACCTTCCGCAAGGACACCGGCCGCTGGAACACCCACGCCGTCTATCCGGACGGGATCTATTGGCTGGTCGAGTACGTGGCGGATCCGGATGTCGCCTGGACGCTCGACCTGTGGTTCCTGGCCGAAGGGACGACCCAGTGGGATCTCGAGCACGTGAAGACGCTGCCTGGCCGCCTGACACCCGAGACCCGGGCCGCGATCCTCCGGATCAAGGAAGCGGTCACGCGGACACGTCCCGGCCGCGGGGGCCGAGCTACGGCATCTACGAAGCGGTCCTCGACCACGGCATCCGAACGCCGGAGGCGTACCAGCGCTACCTGGAGTCGCGCGACGACGCGAGCCGTAAGGACGTCAGGTGGCCACTACGGCTGACCGAGACGCCACGTCAGCACGTCCCAGAATCGATCAGCCGGGTCCGCGACTTCCCGGACCGACGGTCCCTGGACGATGTCGCGGACCACGACGGACTCGTCGGCGAAGGCCAACGGGAGGAGATAGACGCCCTTGACGAGCTGCTGCTGGAGGGCCGCGTAGGCGGCCTCGCGGTCGGCCATCGAGCCGGGCTTCCGAGCCGCGACCAGCAGCGCGTCGAGTGTCGGATCCTGGAGGCCGATGATGTTCGACGCGCCACGGACGGTCTGGCTCGACGCCAGCAACGGGTAGAGGTCGGGATCGAGGCCGATCGTCATGTCACCGACCGCGGCGCTGAACTTGCCCGTCGCAAGCCGGTCATTGGCGAACTCGCCGGGAGCGAGCGCGACGTGGTGGACGCCGATCCCGATGGCCTTCCAGTCGTGGGCGACCGCCTCGGCCGCGTCGAACGCGGTCGAGTTCGACGCGCGAGACGGGCTGATCAGCTCGATGTCGATCGGCGTCTTGACCTTGGGCAGATGCCAGCCATCGCTCGCCAGCGACCAGCCCGCCGCCTTGAGCGCGGCCGCCGCAGCGACCGGGTCGTATGGGACGGGGCTGCCCGCCGCCCGATCGAACAACGGCGACGATGGCGGGATCGGGCTCGTCGCGAGGCCGGCCGCCATCGAGAAGGCCCCGCGGACCATCGTCGGGCGATCGATGGCGGCCAGGAGCGCCGCGCGGACCGCCGGGTCGGCGAATTCGGGGTGGCCGGGCCGGAGATTGAGCAAGACGGCCGTCAGGGTCGAGCCCGGGTAGTGAAGGGCGTGGCTGTCGGGCTCGGAGGCGAGCTGGCTGGTCGTCGCCGGCGTCAGCCCCGAGGCTGCGTCGATCGCCCCCGCGCTGTACGCCTGGGCGAGGGCCCCCGGGTCGTCGAAGAAGCGGAACTCGATACCGGCGAGGTACGGCACCGGGATACCTGGGCGTTGCGTGGGGGCCGGCTGGGCCAGCGAGTCGTTCGTGGGCGCCGGCGAGGCGGACGCATCCGGTGTGTCGAGCACGGTCGCGGCCGGGATGAGCTCGGCGGTGTCGTGGTCCAGGCTGGCCACCGCGAACGGCCCGGATCCGACCGGCTGGTGGCCGAACGGCGCGGCTGCGAGATCCGGGATGGGGACGTCGGCCAGCAGGTGCGCCGGGGCGATCGGCTGGGTCGCAGCCTGCAGGAAGCCGCCGAGGGGCGTGGCCAGCGTGAACACGACGGTGCGCGAGTCGACGGTGTGGACCGCGACCTCGTTCCACGACCCGGCGCCCGGACCGGTGTAGGACGGGTCCTGGAGCACGCGGATGGTGAACGCGACGTCCTCCGCGGTGACCGGCTCGCCGTCCTGCCAGCGGGCGTCGCTTCTGAGCACGAACGTCCAGATCGAACCCGACGGGTCGACCGACCAGCGCTCGGCGAGGTCCGGGACGATCGTCCCCGACGGGCCATTCCGGACGAGCCCAGAGAACACCAGCGCGACCAGGTCGCGGTCGGCCTGGGTCCGGGCCGAGAACGGGCTGACCGAGACAGGGCGGCTGAGGACGCCCTCGCGATACGGTCGGGCAGCCGGCGTGCCCGGACCGGGGGTGGCGAGGGCTGCCGTGGCGGCGCCGGGCAGGACGGACGGGATCCCGACGAGGCCCGCGATCAGGGCGAGCAGGACGACGAGGGTCCCGACGACGAACGAATCAGTACGGGTCATCGAGCTCCGTGTGAACGATCGGTCGCGGCGGATCGCCGCGATCCGGGTTCAGGTTGTGGCGACCGGGGCGAGGATGAACGCCGCCAGCGAGAAGACGATGAACAGGACGAGGAGGATGATCGTGAACTGCCACAGCCGGCGCTCGACGCCCCGGCGGCTGCGGTAGACGGCCGAATCGCCGCCGAAGGTCCCCGACAGGCCGACACCCCGGGCCTGCAGCAGGATCGCGATGATGAGCGCGATGCTCACCAGGATCTGGCCGATGGCCAGGAGCGGGTTCACGACGTAGGACTCCTCTTGAACGCTAGCCGACGGATGCTATCACAAGATCCGGGAGCGACCGGTCATCCCCTCCCAAGGCGGGAGACCCGCGAAGGCCAGGAGCGTCGGCGCGACGTCGGCGAGCACGCCGTCGGCGAGGGTCAGGCCACGTGCCGCGCGACCGACCAGGACCAGCGGCACCGGGTTGAGCGAATGGGCGGTGACCGCGTGACCGTCCGGATCGCGCAGCTCGTCCGCGTTGCCGTGGTCCGCGGTCACCGCCAGCAGGGCACCCGGCGCGTCCGGGTCGTCGGCGTCGACGGCGTCGATCGCCGCGACGACCCGGGCGAGGCAGCCGTCGAGGACCTCCAGGCCGGCGATCGTCGCGTCCCACACGCCCGTGTGGCCGACCATGTCCGGGTTGGCATAGTTCGCGACGATGAAGTCGTAGCGGCCCGAGCCGATCGCCTCGACCAGCGCGTCGGTCACCCCGACCGCGCTCATCGCAGGTTCGAGGTCGTACGTCGCGACCCTGGGGCTCGGGATGAGGCGGCGCTCCTCGCCCGGGTAGGGCGCCTCGACACCGCCATTGAAGAAGTAGGTGACGTGGGCGTACTTCTCGGTCTCCGCGACGTGGAACTGTCGCCAGCCCGCCTCCGAGAACGTCTGCGCCAGCGACCGAGCCTCCTCTGGCGGGAACGCGACCGCGACCGGCAGGCCCGCCTCGTACTCGGTCAGCGTGACCACCAGCAGGTCGGTCGGGGCCGGGCGGCCGTCAGGGGCCGCCCGATCGAATCCGTCGAACGCGCGGTCGGCCAGCGCGTGGGTCAGCTGTCGGGCGCGGTCGGCGCGGAAGTTGGCGTGGATGATGGGGTCGCCGGAGCGGACGATGCCGTCGACGCCATCGATGACGGTGGGTGCCACGAACTCGTCGTTCTCGCCGCGGGCGTAGGCGGCCTCGACCGCCGCCGTCGCGCTCGGGGCGTGCTCCCCCACCCCGTGGACGATGGCGTCATAGCCACGTTCGACCCGGTCCCAGCGGCTGTCGCGGTCCATCGCCCAGTAGCGACCGCCGACCGACGCGATCCGCGCGTCCGGGTGCGCCACGGCGAGCCGCGCCTCGAGATCGGCGATGAACGCCAGCGCGGAGCGCGGCGGCGTGTCGCGTCCGTCGAGCAGCGCGTGGACGCGGACCGCGGGCACCCCCTGCCGCGCCGCCAGCTCGACCAGCGCGACCAGGTGCCGGTCGTTGGCGTGGACGCCACCCGGGCCGATGAGACTGACGAGGTGGAGTCGCCCGTCGGGCCGTGCCGCACGCGCGCACGCCTCGAGCAGGGCCGGGCGTTCGAAGAACGAGCCGTCGGCGATGGCCGCGTCGATCCGAGGCAGGTCCTGGAGCACGGGACGCCCGGCACCGAGGTTGAGGTGGCCGACCTCCGAGTTGCCCATCTGGCCGGCGCGGCAGCCCGACGGCGTCCTCCGAGGCGCGGAGCGTGGCGTGCGGCCAGTCGCGCCACAGCCCCCGCCAGGTCGGCATCCGCGCGGCCGCGATGGCGTCGACTGCCGGATCGAGGCCGATGCCGAACCCATCGAGCACGACCAGCACGATCGGGCGCGGACGCGGCCGGGGGGCGTCGGTCACGCGGCGGCGCGGGCGGCGGCCGTCAGTCCGGCCCGTGCCACGATCCCGGCCATCTCGTCGGGCTTGAGCGACGCGCCACCGACGAGGGCGCCGTCGATCGAGGGCTCGGCCAGGAACTCGCGCGATGTTGGACGACGTGACGCTGCCGCCGTAGAGGACCGGGCACGTCACCGGCGGCAGACGCCCAGCCGAGCCCGGCCAGCGCGTCGCGGATGGCCGCCGACATCGCGGCGGCGTCGCGGCCGCTGGCGTTGCGGCCCGTGCCGATCGCCCAGACCGGCTCGTAGGCGATGACCATCCCGCCCGCCAGCAGGGCCGCCGGGTCGTGTCCGGCGAGCGCCCCGGCGAGCTGGCGATGGACGACGGCGTCCTGGCTCCCGGCCTCGCGTTCCTCGAGCTGCTCGCCGACGCACAGGATCGGGACGCAGGCCCGCGTCGACGGCCCGGCCGAGCTTGCGCCCGATGAGCTCGTCGGTCTCGGCCGCGTCGCGCCGCCGCTCCGAGTGGCCGACGATGACCCAGCTGGCGAGCCCGACCAGCATCGGTGCGGCGATCTCGCCGGTGTATGCGCCCTGCAGCTCGTGATGGACGTTCTGCGCGCCGACGCCGACGTCGGGATCCGAGGTGGCCAGCGCGTCGCGGACGACCGCCAGGCTCACGAACGGCGGGCAGATGACCCGGGTGACACCGGCGACGCGGGTCCGCGCCGCGATCGTGGACGCGAGGTCGCCGGCATCCGAGGGCGTCGTGTGCATCTTCCAATTGCCGGCCACGATGACGTCGCGCATCGACCCATCATGCCAGAGCGGTCCCGTCCGCGAACCGATCCGTCGGGCCGCGCCGGCTCCGCCTCCGCCAGGCGTTCGAGGCGCTCGAGGGCCCGCTGCACGGCCGAGCGATGGAGCTCGAGACGCTCGGCGAGCTCGCTCAGGCTCGCCTCGGGCGTCTCGCGCCGCGCGTCGGCGACCAGGCGGACCGTGTACGGCTGCTGCTGCAGGCGCCCGTCGGCATCGAGCGTGTCGATCGCGTCGAGCTGGCGGCCGGCCGCGCTGACCGCCCGCTGGAGGTTGGCCGATTCGGCATTGAGCACGCGGTTGAGCTCGCCCCGCAGTGCCCGCGAGACCTGCCGCGCCTCGATCTCGAGAAGCGTCCCGGAGGCCCCGATGCGGCGCAGGAACGTGCCGACCGCCTCCCCGTTCTTGGATGTCACGACCCCACGGCCGCGACGGATCCGCCACGACACCGGGAGCCCGAAGGCCGCCAGCCGGGCGGCCAGCTCTGGCGCGTCGTCCGGTCCGACGACGAACTCGAGATGGGTTCGCCCGCCGGCAAGGCTCAGCGAACCGCGCGACAGGAACCGGCCGCGAAGCCAGGCCGCGCGGCAGTGCTCGCCGGCGGTCGCCCACGTGAACCCGACGCCGCCGACCGTCCCCTCGCCGGACCGACGCAGACGGTGAGCCAGCCGGGCGACCGACGCTTCGCGACCCGTCGGCTCGGGCCCCAGCCCGTCGACCTCGGCCACGACGTCGCACGGCCGCGACGGGTCGATGGCGGCAAGCTCGTCGCGCAGCGCCGTCACGAGGTCCCGCTCGGAGCGGCTCATGTCAGGCGGTCCGGCTGGCCGACCGGCCGGCGTGCCGCCGCCGCAGCGCGACCTCGCCCTCGAGCGCGGCGATGACCGCGCTCGCCAGTCGAGCGGGATCGTGGTGGTGGGTGTCGTCGGTGTCGACGACCTCGTCGAGGATGAGCCGCGGCGCCGGGACGACCGCCGGAGGCCACCGGAGCCGGACCGGTCGCGGCGCGTCGGGCGACTCGTCGTCCCCCACGTCGCCGTCGCCGCCGACGAACTCGATCAGGCGGTTGTTGGCGAGGACGAGGTCGACCAGGTTCGGGCTCGTGTGCGCGACGAGCGCGTCGACGTGCGCCGCCAGGTCGAAGCCGGTCGTCTCGCCCTCCTGGGTCGCCACGTTGCAGACGAAGATCCGCGGCGCGCTGGCCGCCAGGACCGCGTCGCGGATGGCCGGGATCAGGAGGCTGGGCAGCAGGCTGGTGTAGAGGCTGCCCGGACCGAGCACGATCAGCTCGGCATCGGCGATCGCGGAGAGGGCGTCCTCGGAGGCGCGGACCTCGCTGGGCGTGATCCAGACCCGCTCGATGTCCCTCGTGCGCATGACATGCGATTGCCCATCGACGATGTGGCCATCCGTGGTCAGCGCGTGCAGGGTGATCGGCGTCGGCGAGACCGGCAGGACCTGGCCGCGCACGGCCAGGATGCGGTTCATCAGCCGGATGCCGTCCTCGAAGTCGCCACCCTCGACGGCGGTCATGGCCGCGATGAGCAGGTTCCCGAGGGCATGTCCGGCGAGTCCGTTCGCGGCGCCCGTCCGTGCCCGGGAAGCGATACTGGAGGACCTCGCTCATCAGCGGCTCGGCGTCGGCCAGCGCCACGATGCAGTTGCGGATGTCGCCGACGGGCGGGATCCCCAGCTCCTCGCGCAGAACGCCCGACGATCCACCGTCGTCGGCGACGGTCACGATCGCGGTCAGGTTGCTGGTGTGCTCCTTGAGACCGCGCAGAAGCGTCGACAGGCCGGTCCCGCCACCGATCGCCACGATCCGCGGCCCGCGGGCTAGGAACCGCTTCTGGTAGATGAGCTCGACGAGCGGCTGGTCCGGATCGGTCGCCCGGAGCGGATCGGTCAGGACGTGGACCAGCCGGTAGGCGCCGAATGCGACGAGGGCGATCCCGACCGAGGCCGCGGCGAATCCTCGCAGCTCGAACGGCAGGAACTGGAGCGTCAGCAGGTCGATCATCCCGCCGGCGACGCCGGTCGGCTCGAGGTCGCGCGTGACCTGGCGCAGGAAATGGGCGAACGCGACCGCCAGCAGCAGGAGGCCCGCGAACACGACCAGCAGCCAGCGCTTGATCCCGATCCCGGGCGTCAGCCAGCGCCGCAGGTTCACGTCCGGTCGAGCTCGCGATGGAAGACCGAGACCGGACCGAAGTCCTGCTCGCGCAGCCACGCGGCGACCTCCTCGGCGATCACGATCGAGCGGTGGAAGCCGCCGGTGCAGCCGATGGCGATCGTCAGTCGCGTCTTGCCCTCGCCGATGTAGGCCGGGACCGTGAACGACAGGAACTCCTGGAGGTAGGCCAGGAAGCGGGTCGCGACGGGCTGCTCGAGGACGAAGGCCCGGACGGGCTCGGTCAGGCCCGACTGCCGCCGCAGCGTCGGCGACGTAGTAGGGGTTCTGCATGAAGCGGACGTCGAACACGAGGTCCGATTCGAGCGGGATCCCGAACTTGAACCCGAAGCTGATGAGCTGGAACGCGAGCTGGTCGGAGCGGACGTCGGTCGCCAGGGCCGCGAACAGCCGCTCGCGCAGCTGGCGGAGCGACAGGTCCGACGTGTCGAGCACGACGTCCGAGTCGGCCCGCACCGCGTCGAGCCGGCGGCGTTCCTCCGCGATCGAGTTGGCGATGCCGCGGTCCTCGCCGAGCGGATGGCGGTGACGGGTCTCGCTGAAGCGCCGGATGAGGACGTCGTCGCTGGCCTCGAGGAAGACGACGCGCGGCCGGATCCCGCGGCCCTCGAGCGCGCCACGCATCGCGGCCAGCGCCAGCGTCGCGTCGCCGGCGCGGACGTCGAGCACGATCGCCACCCGCGCGAACCGCTTCCGATCGGCCGACACGAGCTCGGCCAGGTCCGGGCAGGAGCTCGCCGGGCAGGTTGTCGACGACGGTGTAGCCGAGGTCCTCGAACAGCTTCGCGGCGGCGGTCTTGCCGCCACCGGACAGCCCGCTGACGATCACGACCGCGGGCTCGGTCACCCCGTCCGAGGGTGGTCGGACCTCGGCCTCGTCGGTCACCTGCCGGTGCGCTTGATGAACAGGGCCGTCAGCTCGAACAGGATGTACATCGTCGTGCCGAGGACGATCGGGCTGACGATGTCGCCGCCGGGCGTCACGACCGCGGCGAAGATCGCGATGCCGAGGATGATCATCCGCCGCTGTCCGCTCAGCCGTTCGGACGTGACGATGCCGACCTTCGACAGGCCGACGAGCAGGATCGGGAACTCCATGATCAGACCGAACACCAGGAACAGCGTCGTCACGAAGTCGAAGTACGGACCTGCCGCCGGATGCGCCTGGAGGGTGTCATCCGTGAAGCTGAACAGGAACGCCAACGCGAACGGCAGGATCACATACGCGATGACCACGCCGATCACGAAGAACACCAGGGCGAGCGGGATCCACGGTCGGATCGTCTTGCGCTCCGCCGTGGTCAGGCCGGGCGCGACGAACGCCCAGATCTGGTAGAGCAGCACCGGCATCGCGAGGATGATCCCGACGACCAGCGAGATCTTGATCTGGATGACGAAGGCATCCCCGACGCCGAGGACCTGGAGCGGGAGCGGGCCGAGCGGCAGCTGGAGGAATTTGCGGATGTCGGTCGCGAAATAGTAGCCGACGGCGGAGCCGGCGCCGATCGCGATCAGCGCCTTGAACAGCCGGGATCGAAGCTCGCCGAGGTGGTCGACGAGCGACATGATCGACTCATCGGCTGGCGGGACGGCGGGCGGGGTCGCGGGTGCGGGATCGGGCGCCGCGGGGATGCCGCTGACACCCGGCTCGAGCAGGGCGTCGGCGTCGGCCATGGTCTGGTTGCGGGCGCCCGGCTAGCTCGCGACCGTGGTCGAGTCGGAGGCGGGGACGGCCGGTGCCGTGGTGGCTGGTCCGGCGTCGAGACCACCGGCCGGCACGTCGACCGGGGACACCGGCGGGACGGGCGCGACCGGCCGGCGCAGGCGCGACCGGCGCCGCCGCGACCGGTGCGGCAGCGATCGGAGCGGCGGCGGCCGGGGCGGCGGCCGGCAGCGGCGAGGTATCGACGTTCACGTTGACCGAGTCCTGCAGGTCCGTCGAGGCCTTGCGGAACTCGCGAAGGCTCTTGCCGAGCGAGGCCCCGACCTCGGGCAGCTTGCCTGGCCCGAGGATCAGGAGTGCGATCACGAGGATGATGATGAGCTCTGGGGCTCCGATGTTCGGCATCACGATGCTCCTGTCGATAGCGGTCGCGCGTTCGTGTCGATCCCCGCTGGGACCGAGGCTCGAGGAGCGGCTTTGCGGCGGCTAGGGTAGCACAGGAAGCCGCCGAGCCCAGTCGCGGGCAGCCGCCGCCAACCGCTCACCGGGGTCGCCCGGCACACCGCCGGACGCCTCACCGAGCGCGGCCGCGCTGATCGCGCGCGAGACGTTGACGAGGAGTCCGCGGCCGGTCCCGGATCCGGCCGGCGCCGCGGTGGCCGGGCCGTCGCGGAGGACGGGCTCGATCTCGCCACCCTGCGCTCCGATGCCCGGCACGAGGAAGCCCAGCCCGGGCGCGACCGTCCGGATCGCGCGCAGCTCGTCGGGCGCGGTGGCGCCCACGACGAGCCCGACGGTGCCGCCCGGTCCCCAGCCCGCGACGTGCCGGGCGACCCGCAGGTGGAGCGGTTCGGCCGGCGCGTCGGTCGTCGGGTCGGCGCTCGACCATCAGGTTCTGGAACTCGGCCGCGGCCGGGTTCGAGGTCCGGCACAGGACGTAGGCGTAGCGGTCGAGCCGCTCGAATAGCGGCGCGATCGCCTCACCGCCGGGATACGGATTGACGGTGACCGCGTCGGCGCCCAGTCGGTCGAACAGCGCGACGGCGTGATGTGCCGCCGTCGAACCGATGTCGGCCCGCTTTGCGTCGATGACGACCGGGATCCCGGCCGGGATCCGGCCCCGGATCCGCTCGAGGGCGGCCAGCCCGGCCGACCCGAGCGATTCGTAGAACGCGAGGTTCGGCTTGATCGCCGCGGCGTACGGTCCGGCGGCTTCGACCATGAGGTCGACGAACCGCTCGACGCCGGCCACGTCGCGCGAGAAGCCGCGCGGCAGCGCAGCGGGGTCCGGGTCGAGGCCCAGGCACAGCACCGTCCCGACGGCCGACGTCCGCTCGGCCAGCCGCTCGAGATAGGTCGCGGTCACTGAGCGGGCGCGCCCGACGAGCTCGGGGCGGCGCTGCTGGCAGGCGTCGCGCGTCGGAGCCGGCAGCTGGTCGGCGGGGACGAACCAGCCCGGCCTCGACTCTCCGTCGAGACCCGCCGCCTGCGGTCAGCGGGATGACGTCCTTGACCGTCCAGTTCGGAGCGTCGCCATCGAGCCGGATGAGATCGAGGTCGACGATCTGGCCCGCGATGTGGAGGAAGGCGATCGAGTCGCCGACGCGGCGACCAGACCGGCGCCCACGACGATCCGTCGTTGGTCAGGCGCAGCGAGCTCGCGCCCGTTCGATGCATCGAGGATGACGATGTCGTTGCCGAAGCTGCTGGTCTTGGTCGCCGCCACGTAGCGCCCATCCGGCGAGAACGACGGCTCGAGGTAGCCCGGACCCGTGAGGGCCGTGGCCTTGCCCTTGGTCGCGTCCCAGCGGTAGATGGCCGGCGCGCCGCGCGCGCCGTCTCGGCCGTTGTGGACGTACAGCAGGACCTTGCCGTCGGATCGCCAGGTCGGATCCTGGTGACCGAGCGGCGCCTCCTCGGCGAGCTTCGGGACCGTCGACTTCTTGGTGGTCAGGTCGTAGAACTGCAGGACGACGTCGCTGCGTGACGGGTCGGGCCGATCCGAGACCATCGCCAGCGTCTCGCCGTCCGGCGAGAGGACCGGCTCGCGGATCCACGACTGCCAGGTCCAGCCGTTCTTGCTGACCTTGCCGCTGAGGACCTGGACGGGGTTGCTGCTGCCATCGGTCGGCACCTTCATCACGTTCGGGATCGTCATCTGGTAGTCGCGCACGATCCCGCCCGATGGCCAGTGCCCGATGCCGTTGACGGTCCGCACGAAGTAGACGGTCTTCCCGTCCGGCGAGAACGAGGGCATGGCGTCGTTGCCGCTCGTCGTCAGCTGCTTGGCGTCCTTGTCCTTCTGGACCCAGATGTTGCCGTCCTTCGCGTAGACGATGGTGCCCGGGACCGACACGACATCTGGTGGCACGACGACCACGTTCGACGGCGTCGCGGTCTCGAGCGGCCCGACGATGCCGCCGCCACCACCGCCACCGCCGCCACCGCCTCCACCGAGCCGGGTGCCGACGAACGGCACCCCGCCCTGCAGCAGATCGAGCGTCACGAGGGCGATGATCAGGAGCCCGGCGATGGCCAGTGTGGGCGCGAGCCAGCGACCGATGGGGCCGAGTCGGACCGGGATGGCCGGCCGCGGACCGGGCGCCACGGGCGGCGTCACGAGAGGTTCCCCGCGAGCACGGCTCCGACGTCCGAGGCGCCGAGGACCGCGGCGGATCCGGGCTGACTCCCCGAGGTCGCGACGTCGCGGATATCGAGCTGGAGCGATTCGAAGCCGCCGAACCGCCGGCTCGTCAGCCGCGCGACGACGTCGAGCCGGTCGCCTTCGCGGACGACCTCGGCGATGTCCGATCGGCCGAACGCGATGCCGTCGAGCACGTCGCGCTCGCGTCGGAGCGTGAGCTGGCTGTGGCCGCCGGCCGCCGCGCGGACGCGCGTGACCGTCAGGCCGAGGACCGCCACCAGCGGATCGGGGTTGCCCGGACCGCACGGCGCGAGTCCCGCCAGCTCGCGATATAGGCCGTAGTCGACCTCGCCCGCCGGCAGCGCCAGGTCGATCGCGATCGAGACGCGCGGATCGGGCGGCGCCGTCTCGGCCGCCAGACGGAGGAAACGCTCACGGAACGCGTCCCAGCGCTCGGTGGGCAGCTCGAAGCCGGCCGCGCCGGCATGCCCGCCATAGCGGATGAACAGGTCGCCGCACTGCTCGAGTGCCGCGCCCAGGTCCAGCGAGCCATCGCTCCGGCACGAGGCACGCACGACGTCGCCGAGGTCCGCCCCGACGACCGCGGGCCGCCCGCGATCCTCGACCAGGCGAGCCGCCACGAGGCCGACGATCCCGACGCTCCACGGGCCGCGCACCACCGTCGCCGGCTCGCCGCCACCATCGGCGACCGCGGCCCGTGCCTCGGCGACGGCGACCTTCATCAGGTCGCGCCGGGTGAGGTTCGCGGCCTCGAGCGCGTCAGCATGCGTCGCGGCGGTCGCCGGGTCCTCCGACAGCAGCAGATCGGCCGCCTCGAGGGCCTCCCCCACCCGGCCGGCCGCGTTCAGCCGGGGGGCGATGGCGAACGCGACGGTCTCGAGATCCACGGCGGCGGGCGCGATCCGGGCGCGCTCGAGCAGGGCGGCGATCCCCGGCCGGGTCGCCGTTCGCAGGCGGTCGAGGCCGAGGCGGGCGATCGCCCTGTTCTCCCCGACGATGGGCGCCACGTCGGCGACGGATCCGATGGTCGCGAGGTCGGCCAGGTCGAGCGCCGCCGCCGGTCCGCCGGGCTCGTCCGCGAGGAGCAGTTGCGCGATCTTGAAGGCAACGCCGCTCCCCGCCAGGCGTCGGTCCGGATACGTGGCGTCCGGACGATGAGGGTTCACGATGGCGATCGCGTCGGGCAGGACTGCGGGGACGCGGTGATGGTCGGTGACGATGACGTCGATCCCGCGCGTCCTCGCAGCGGCGATCTCGGCAACGCTCGTCGTGCCGCAGTCGACCGTGATGATCAGCGCGGCTCCGCTCGTGACTGCGGCGTCGACCGCCGCCAGCGACAGTCCGTGCCCCTCGTCGAGGCGACTCGGCACGTACGGCGTGACCGTGACCCCGAAGCGACGCAGCGCCAACGTCATGATCGTGAGCCCGGTCAGCCCGTCGGCGTCGAAGTCACCGAAGACCATGACCAGCTCGTGCCGGTCGCGCGCGGCCCGGACCCGGGCGAGGAGGACGTCCGCATCGGGCAGGAGCGCTGGGTCATGCAGGCCCGCCAGCGGAGCGGCGAACCAGGCGATCTGTTCGTCGCGGCTCACGACGCCGCGAGCTGCCAGCAGGCCGGCAAGCCGTACCGAGATGCCGAGATCCGAGACCGCGGGGACGGCGTCGGACGGCCCGGCGACGGGTGGGAAGGTCCAGCGGAAGCGCGGTTCGACCACGGCTCAGGATGCCATGCGGGGCTGCACCACGGATCTACCGGCCGGGTGCGTCTTGGGCCTCAGGATGCCGTTCGCCGGACTCGCGGGCTGCGGGTCGTCGTGATCCGACCGTGGCGTCGGTCGTCCCAGAGGTGCCAATCGACCAGCAGTGGCGAGGCGACGAAGATCGATGAGTAGGTCCCCGAGATGATCCCGATCAGCAGCGCCAGCACGAAGTCGCTGATCGCCGCGCCGCCGAACAGCAGCAGCGCCAGCAGCGTCAGGACCACGGTCAGGCTGGTCATGATCGAGCGGCCGAAGGTCTGCAGGATCGAGTGGTTGACGATGTCGGCGAACGGCTCGCCGGCATGGCGGGCCTTGTTCTCGCGGATCCGGTCGAACACGACGATCGTGTCGTGCACGGAGAAGCCGATCACGGTCAGCATCGCGGTCACGAACAGGGCGTCGATCTGGACGTTGAAGAACGTCCCGAGGATGGCGAAGATCCCGATGACGACGATGACGTCGTGCAGGAGGGCGACGAGCGCGGTCACGCCGAACTTGACGTCGCGGAAGCGGTAGGTGATCCAGATCATGATCCCGATCGAGCCGACGATGATCAGCTGGACGGCGACGAAGATGAGGTCCGAGCTCACGACCGCCCCGATCGTCGTCAGGCTGCGCTGCTCGGCGATGGGGCCGAGCTCGCTCTCGAGCGCGGCCGCGACCTCACCGAGCTTGCCCTGCGTCGGGATCTTGGTGTTGCCGGTCGCCACAGGAGGTGACGCCGAGGCGCTCGGCGACGCTCCCGGCGAGCCGGACGGGGCGGCCGATCCCGACGCGGACGGCGAGGGGCTGGCGGACGGGCTCGCGCTCGGGCTGCGGGGAGGCGCTTGCGCTGGCGCCGGCACTCGCGCTGGCGCCCGGGGACCCGCTGGCGGCGGGAGCCGACGCGGACGGCGACGGCGAGGCCGCCGGGACACCGGCATCGACGCCGGCGATCTGCTCGGTCTTGATGGCGATGAAGCCGTCACCGGTCGTGACGGCGGTGGCCTCGAGGCCCTGGGACTTGAAGACGGCCTCGACCTGGTCGGGGGTGACGTTCTTGTCTTCGAAGCGGATCTCCCAGGTCGTGCCACCGGTGTAGTCGATGGTGAACTGGAGCCCCGCCTTGGTGAACGGGGTCAGGAGGATGAAGAACAGGCCCGGGATCGTGATCGCCAGCGAGATGAGATAGAACCAGCGCCTCTTCCCGATGACGTCAAACACGCCCGCGCGCCTCGCGCCTGGAGGATGGCCGCACGGCACCGAGGGCGACGAACTCGTCGTCGCGCAGGCCCCACAGCGACGGCTTGCGCGCCCACTCCTGGCGGACGACCCAGCGCAGGATGGTCCGGGTGACGACGATCGCGCTGAACATCGAGACGAGGACGCCGAGGATCAGGACCAGGGCGAAGCCCCGGATCACCGACGAGCCGAGGGCGTACAGGATGGTCGCGGTGATCAGGCTCGACACGTTCGAGTCGAGGATGGAGTTCCAGGCCCGGTTGAAGCCGGCCTCGACCGCGGCGGGCAGCGACTTGCCGACCCGCAGCTCCTCCTTCATCCGCTCGAAGATCAGGATGTTGGCATCGACCGCCATGCCCACCGAGAGCACGAAGCCCGCGATGCCGGCCAGCGTCAGGGTCACCGGGATCAGCCGGAAGATGGCGATCATCACCAGCGTGTAATAGATGAGCGCGAAGCTCGCCACGGCGCCGGGCAGCCGGTAGTAGATGAGCATGAAGGCGAGGACCAGGCCGATGCCGATCAGGCCTGCCAGCACCGTCTGGGTGAGGAACTGGCTGCCGAGCGTGGCGCTGATGGTCTGGCTCGACAGGGCGGTGATCGGGAACGGCAGCGAGCCGTACTTGAGGATGGTCACGAGGTTGGTCGCATCGGTGGCGTTGAAGCCGGCCAGCCCGCCGCCCGTGATCTGGACATTGCCGTTCGGGATGGCGTTCTGGATGACCGGTGCCGACACGACCGAGCCGTCGAGGGTGATCGCGAAGTAGCTGCCGATGTGGCCCGCCGTGTAGTCACTGAACTTCTGGGCGCCGTCGGACTTGAGCACGAAGTCGACCGCCGGGCGGCCGTTCTGGTCGGTGCCGACCGTGGCCGACGAGACCTGGTCGCCACCGAACAGCGGTGGGTACTGGGTGAGGTCGAGGACCTGTCCCTCGGTGACCTGGGTCGAGCCCAGCGGCACGAAGTCGAGCTGGCCGGTCTGGCCGACGAGCTTGCGGACCGCCTCCGGGTCGGTGACGCCCGGCAGCTCGACGACGACCCGGTCGGAACCCTGGGTCGTGACGAGTGGCTCCGACACGCCGGTCGTGTTGACGCGCCGCTCGACGATGTCCTTGATGACGCCCATGTCGCCGGGGGTCGGCGTCTTGCCGTCGACCGGCTGGGCCTGGTACTCGACGCGCAGGCCACCCGACAGGTCGAGCCCGAGCTTGGTCTCGATCGTGCGCCAGGACCCGTCCGCGCTCGAGGTGTCGGGCACCATGAGGCCCGGGAAGAAGTTGATCACCAGGGCGAGCACCCCGATGATCAGGATCAGGATCGGACCGGCTCTACGCATCGAGGCGGGATGTTACACGGAACGACGCGCCACCGCGTCGGGGGGGTCGGCTCACGCCGAAGGTGGTAAGGACGACCGGTGACGGCCGGTCAACTGGGCGATCGGGAGGCATCGGGCGGCATGTCCTTCGGGCGGCGCGACCCATCAGCGGGCCGTTCCGATGACCTTACGGCCCGTCGGTAGCGGTCTGGTGGACGGAATGATGAAGAAGTCGCTATCGGGCGTGTCGGGCCGCGCAGGTCAGGCCTCGAGCGTCGCCTTGATCCGGGTCGCCAGCGCCGGACCGATGCCGGGCACGGCCGCGATCTGCTCGACCGGCGCGTCGCGCACCCGCTTGATCGAGCCGAACACCTTGAGCAGCTCGCGCTTGCGCTTCGGTCCGACGCCGGGCAGGTCGTCGAACGCGGAGCGGACGGCCCGGCGCGCGCGCAGGTCGCGGTGGTAGGTGATCGCGAACCGATGCGCCTCGTCACGCAGGCGCTGGACCAGGTAGAGCGCGGGTGACGTCGCCGGCAGCACGATCGGGTCGGTCCGGTCCGGGAGGAACAGCTCCTCGCGCTCCTTGGCCAGGCCGGCGAGCGGCAGGTCGTGCAGGCCGAGCTCGTCGAGGACCTCCTTCGCCGCGCTGACCTGGCCCTTGCCGCCGTCGACGATGACGAGATCGGGCATCGCCCAGCGGCGCGCCTCCTCGACGCCCTCCTCGCCGGCGCGGGCAGAGCGGAACCGCCGCCGGAGGACCTCCTGGTGGCTGGCGAAGTCGTTGGGGCCCTGGACCGTCTTGATCCGGAACCGGCGGTACTCCCCCGAGCGCGGCTTGCCGTCCTCGAACACGACCATGCTCCCGACGGACTCGCTGCCCTGGAAGTTGCTGATGTCGTAGCACTCGATCCGCAGCGGCGGACCCGCCAGCCCGAGCGCCTCGGCGAGCTCCTCGAGCGCGGCCAGGGTCTTGCCGTGGTCCGCCAGCCAGCGGGCCTGCTCGCGGGCCAGTGTCTCGGCCGCGTTCCGGGTGGCGAGCGCCAGCAGCTCGCGCTTCTCGCCGCGCTGCGGGACGCGGAGGTGGACCGGGCCTCCGCGACGCTCGGCGAGGAAGGCTTCGACGACGGCCGTGTCGGCGATCCTGGCGGGCAGGTACACCTCGCGCGGGATCGAACCGGCGCGCGCGTAGTACTGCTCGATGAAGCTGGTGAGCACCTCGTCGTCGGTCGCCTCGCGTTCGGCCTCGAGCAGGAACACGTCGCGCCCGATCATCTTGCCGTCGCGGATGACGAACAGCTGCATGGCAGCCTGGTTGTCCTGCCGGGCCAGGCCGAGGAGGTCCAGCTCGGTCCGCGCGAAGGCGGCCATCTTCTGGCTCTCCATCGTCCGCTCGATGGCCCGGATCTTGTCGCGCAGGACGGCGGCCCGCTCGTACTCGGTCCGCTCCGCCGCCGCCGACATGTCCCGTTCGAGCGCCTTGACCAGCGTCTCCTGGCGGCCCTCGAGGAACAGCTCGACCTGTTCGATGTCCTGCCGATACGCCTCCGCCGAGATGGCCGTGATGCACGGACCCTGGCAGCGCTTGATGTGGTACAGCAGGCATGGCCGCTGGAGGGCCCGGACGCCGTCCTTGATGTCGATGGTGCACGTGCGGAACGGGAACAGGCGGCGGACGAGGTTCATCGACTCGTCCACGCTCGATGCCGAGGCATACGGCCCGAAGTAGCGGCTGCCGTCGTTGACCAGCTTGCGCGTGCGCTCGACTCGCGGGAACTCGTCGCCCAGCGTCACCTTGATGTACGGATAGCTCTTGTCGTCCTTGAGCCGGACATTGAACCGCGGCCGGTAGCGCTTGATGAGGTTCGCCTCGAGGAGCAGAGCCTCGGAGACCGAATCGGTCTGGGTCACCTCGACGTCGACGACGCGGTCGATGACGCTCCGGATGCGGTGGATCTCGCCACCGGGCGCCTGCTTCTGCCAGTACGAGCGCACCCGGTTGCGCAGGCTCTGCGCCTTGCCGACATAGACGACGTCGCCGCGCGCGTCCTTCATCAGGTAGACGCCGGGCTTGTCGGGCAGCTTGGCCAGCGCTGACGCGAGTTCTGGGGTCACCGTCCGATGCTAGCGCGACGAGGGCCGGGACGCCGGGGACGCCGAACGGCCCCCCGCGTCGCGAGGGGCCGTCGTGGTGCGGTCGGTCGAGCCCGTCAGGCCCCGTCAGGGCCGGTTCAGCTCTTGGGCTTCTTGGCGTCGAAGACGGTCGACAGGTCGTTGACCGCCGCGTCGCGGGTGCCGAGCGGGGTCAGCCCGTAGCGGTGCTCGATAGTGCTGAGGATCGACGTCGTGTCGTGCTCGCTGCTGTCGACCACGAACGATCCCTTCAGGTGCGGGGCGATGACCAGGCCGGGATCCGCGTGCCCGGGCCCCCAGATGTCGTGCGGACCATCGTTGTTGCCCTGGCCGGGCGGCGAGACGTGATCCCACTGCCCGCCGAACTCGTCGTAGGTGACGATGATCATCGTGTCCTTCGCGCACGCACTGCCCTCGATCGACGAGAGCAGGTCGACCAGGTGGTCGCTGCCGTCGGGTTCGCTTGCGTAGCCCGGATGCTCGTTCTCCTCGCCGATCGGCTTGATGAAGCTGACCGGCTTGAGGTTGCAGTCTCGAGCTCGACGAGGCAGCAGCCTGCTCGAAGACGACTCGTCCTGGAGGTGTGCCGCCCGGTTCGCCTGCCCGGCCGGAGTGCGGTCGAGAAGTTGGCGAAGTAGTTGAACGGCTGGTGGTGGATACTGGAACAGGTTGTCCGGGCAGTACGGGCACAGTGGCTGTCGCCTCGGATCGACGTTCGGGTCGCTGCACCCGGTCGGCGTGGCCGACGCGGACGAGCCGTTCGTCCAGCCCGGGCCCGATCGTGTTGCCGTTGGCGTTGTCCCAGCCGCCCGAGTACCAGGCCCAGTCGACGCCGGCGCCGGTCAGCGCGGTCGCCGATGGTCGGCGCGGTCTGTGCGCGGCAGCCGCCGCGTCGAGGCAGTGCCCGGGAGTACGGCTGGAAGGCGGCTGCGTCGTGTTGACGCGCGTAGTTGCCGCAGGCGAAGCCGGTTGCAGGGGCGGCGCGGGTCGCGACCGGGCACAGGACTGCGGTCAGCTGCGGTCGGGCGGGATCGACGGCGGTGTCCCAGTCGGCGGGATGGTCGTACGAGCAGAGGAGCTTGTTCGGCATCCCGTTGGCGTCGAGGACCGAGTGCAGGTCGTGGCATTGGCGCCGCTCGTTGCGCCCCCCGGACCAGACCGGCGAGGCCGCCGCGATCAGCCACTGGTGGTTGAGGAACGATCCACCGAACGCCGCCTGGAAGAAGTTGTCCTCGATCGCGTAGTCCGGGTGTCCGGCGCTGTGCAGGTACTGTGTAGATCGGCAGGGCCTTGGTGTCGTAGACGCCCATCGACAGGCCGATCGCGTCGCTGCCGGTGACGTAGCGGTCCTGGGCGCCGCCATCGAGCTGGTACTGCTCGTGGTAGAAGCGGTGGACCAGGTCGCGGGTGCAGCCGCCCGGCCGATCCGGTCCCGTTCGAGCCACCCGTTCGGCCGGCCCGAATGCGACCGGCGGGTTCGGAGGACACGTGGTCGTCGGTCGGTGCGATGTAAGTCGTCGATCCTGGAACGGGGCGTTCGGGAAGGCGCTCGTGAACGGGCCGTTCGGGGTTCCGGGCGTCGCGTCGACGCATGTCTGCGGGAAGCGGCGGCGCATCGTGGAGGTTCACGTCGTTCTGCTTGAGGCACGTGTAGGCGTTGCCGGCCTGGTTGACCTGCGTGGTGTGCGCGGCATCGGCGTTGGCGAGCCCGTTCACGCCCTCCCAGCCGCCGTACAGGTTGTCGAAGCTGTGGTTCTCCTCGTAGATGACGACGATGTGGTTGACCTTGTCGAGCGCCTTGGCGTTCGCCGGCGACGAGGAGAACGTGCCGCACAGAGCGGCCGCCTGGTCCAGATAGCCCTGGCCCTGATTGATCCAGTCCTTGGCCTTCTTCTGGTCGATCTTCTGGTTCCCGAACTCGGCGTTCCAGAGCGCCAGCCGGATCTGGTCGGCGAGCGCGTCACGCTGGGCACCGAGCGACGCGAGCGCGTTCTCGGTGGCCGTGTACGTCGAGTCGCCGAGCGTGTTGCTCGCGAGGGCCCCGGTCGACGCGCAGAGCGTGTCCAGCGAGAACTGGCCGAACGACGCGTTGATCTGCTTCCATATCGCGCCGAGATCCTCGACCTGCGTCTTGTTGCCGTTGAGCGACGTCGGGATCGCGTTCGACTTGAGGAACTCCGTCACGACGCGGCCATCGGACACGTAGTCGTCCTTCAGCCCGAGCAGCGCCAGCATCGTCGGTCGGATGTCGGTGTGGTCGGTCCAGACCTTGTCGGTCTGGCCGTTCTCCGCGACCCCCGGTCCGACCCAGCCGATCCACGTCGAGCGGACCTCGGGCTGGATGCCACCGTGGTTCCAGGCGAACGTCTGGTTCGCCGGCGGCGTCGATGTTGGGCAGGAAGACGCAGTGGTTCGTGACCACGGCGATCGCTGTCGTTGCACGGGACCGCCGGCGTGCTGAGCGATCCGGCGCTCAGGAAGTAGTCCCCTGGCGCGAACGGCGTGAACGTCGGCGTCCGCAGCGGATCGGCCGTGACCATGTGGAGGAGCTTCTCCTCGACCGGATCGGCCGTCGCGACCATCAGCTTCTGCGGCGTCGCCCGACAGCGGATTGGTCACGTTGCACGTCGAGCATCGCCTTCTCGAGGTTCCGTGTCGTCGCCGAGTCGCGAGCCGGGTTGCCCTTGATGTAGACGTTCGGCGCCATGTCGCGTGGACGCTGAAGTCCGTCGTCGCGGTCGTGCCGTTGTCGGCGTTGTACTTGGCGATGATCCGGCGCAGGTCGCCGTTCACCTCGGTGACGTGACCGTTGGCATAGGTGCACGCCGTCGTGACGCCGTCGCACGGCGCGTCGGGCGCGGTGCCGGCGAAGTGGTCGCCTTCCTCGACGGTGACCACGAACAGGGTGTTGGCCTTGGTGATCCCGTCGTTCTTCAGGCGCGTGAAGAAGTCGTCGAACGCCTTGTCGTAGTCCTTGAGCTGCTGGACGTAGCCGGCCTCACCCGGCCCGTAGGCGATGTGTGCATCTTCCGGAGACGCCATGGAAGTCGTGCGCGTCCGAGATGTAGCCGAAGGTGACCGGGATGCCGGCCTCCTGCATCTGGGCGACCTCGCCCAGGGTGTTCTCGGCGAACATCCCGTCGAAGCCGGGGAAGCCGCACTGGCCGAACTGGATCCTGGATCGGCCGCCCGTCGGTCGCCGTTGACGCGTCGCCGAGCCGCCGTTGATCGCCGGGTTGACGTACTTCGCGCCGAAGAGCCCTTGAAGCCGGCGTAGCCGCCCTGCTCGTCCGGCAGCGAGTCCGTGCCGCGCGTTGGCCGTGTTCGCGCGTTGCTCGCGCAGATCCCGCCGCCGGCGGCGCAGTGGATCGCGATGCCGACGAAGTCGGTCTGCGCGAGCGTGCGCGCCGCCGTGCCGCTCGGCGCGATCTGCGAGTCGCGGCCCTCGTTCCACTCCGGCGAGCCGGCGCCGAAGACCTTGGTCATGTCGCCGGTCGGGTCGGCGGTGTACGACGGTGACTGCGCCGTTGCTGTTGTGCGCGTTCGCCAGCGGAGCGGTCAGGTCGACTGCGCCGGAGCCGTCGCCCGCCGGACGCACCGACGCTCGGGATCGTCGCGAGCTCGGCACGAACGCTCCCGGTCTCGAGGACGACCGTCTGCCCGGCCGACGAGTCCGGCGACGGCTGTTCGACCTTGATGTTCGTGTCGCCGACCGCAGATGCCGCGGCGAGCGTCGTGTCGCGCCGGCGGTTGCGGAGGATGATCGCAGTTGTTGTTCTCGAGCACGGTGTTGGCGAGCGCCGACGTTGCCGACGTCGCAGCCGGCCCGCGTGTACGGCACCCACGGCGCGGGCGCGTTGCGCGCCGCGCCGGTGCCGCCGAGCGAGGCCGGGTCGGCGTTGACCATGTTGTAGTTCGGGTCGGCGGACGGCGTCGGCGGGTTGTTCGCCGGGTTGCCTCCGTCGGTGTTGTCGGTCCAGTACTTGAACGACGACGAGAAGCCGACACCGGCGGGCTGCGCGGCCGGGTTGAAGTAGCCGTACGCGTTCGAGACACCCTGCCCGTGCCGGTCCGGATAGAGACCGGTCAGCGAGGCTCAGGATCCCGCCGCCGGTGTGCGAGATCAGGATCGTGTGGTCGTTCGTGTCGAACGTCCCGTTGTCCTTGAGGAAGTCGTACAGGTGCGGCATCTGCTCGATATCCGACGGGAACGTTCGGGTTGTCCCGCTCGAAGTGCACGTTGTCGAACTGGAGGTAGATGACGTGCTGGATCTTGTCGCCCTTCGACTGGAGATCGCACGAGCCGGTCGGTGGACCGGCGGGTGCCGGCGGGGCCGCCGATGCCACTGGCGCGATCGACCAGAGAAGCGGCGATCAGGACCCCGGTCGCGATCGTGACCAGCATGCGATGGAGCGTCGGCCTGGGCGAATTCGAACGTGTGGGCACCATCACGTCTCATCCTCCTGCGCCTCCACCCGCGTCGCGCGGGCGGTCGAAAACCATTGGTCGCGGCGGGCGTGTCGAGCGCGATGTCGGGGCCCGCGGGGACCACCTTGGGGCGCACGACGATAGCAGCCTGTGAACGTCATGTGAATGCTATTTCTTGGCCGTCCGTGGGGTCCCGCGAAACCTCACACGGCGTTCCCCCGGCACGACTCGATTCCCGGTGCGCTGATGCACCGGGCGGCCTCCGGATGGTAAGCCGCGGGTGATCCCGACAGCGCACGATCGGCTCGATGCCCCATCCGTCCATCGTCGAGCGCCTGTCGCGACTGGCGCCCGACCAGCGCGCTGCGGCGACCGCTCCCGCCGGGGCCGCTCCTGGTCGTCGCTCCCGCCGGCTCCGGCAAGACGACGACCCTCGTCGCGCGCGTGGCGTGGCTCGTGGATGGCGGCGTCGATCCGGGGACGATCACGGTCGTCGCGTTCAACAAGCGCGCGGCGGAGGAGCTGACCGAGCGGCTCGATGCCGCGCTGGCGCCACTCGGGGTGGCGGCCGGGGCCGTGCGCGTGCGCACCTTCCACGCGCTGGGGCGCGAGATCCTGGTCGACGCCGGCGTGTCCGTCGATCCGCTGATCGATCGCGACGAGCTGCTCCGCTCGCTGTTCCCGGAGGCGTCGGCCGGCGAGCGTGGGCGTCTCGACCTCGCCTTCTCGAGGTTGAAGCTGGACCTCCAGGTCACCGCGGACGATGTCGCCGCCGATCCGGAGCCCGGTCCGCTCGCGCGCGCCTTCGTCGCCTATGAGCGTGCGATCCGTGCGTCGGGCGGCGTCGACTTCGACGACCTCGTCGTCCGGGCGGTCGGCTGCCTGACCTCCGACCCGGCGCTCCTCGCCCGCTGGCGAACGCGGACCGCGACGCTCCTGGTGGACGAGGCCCAGGACGTCGACCGGCTGCAGCTCGACCTCGCCCTGCTGCTTGCCGCACCGGGGAACGACATCTGCCTGGTCGGCGACGACGACCAGTCGATCTATGGCTGGCGCCTCGCCGACGTCCGACGGATCCTGTCGCTCGAGGATCGCCTGCCGGGACTTCGGCGGGTCGACCTCGAGGTCAACTACCGCTGCCCGAGCCCGGTCGTCGCCCGGGCGGTCCGGCTGATCGAACACAACGGCGAGCGATTCGCCAAGACGATCCGCGCGCGTCCGGATGCGACCGGGCGACTGGTCCTCGCGGCCGACGCCTCGGACGAGACGGTCCGGCTCGAGCGTGCGATCCGGTCGTGGCCCGACGATGACACGACCCGCGCCGTCCTGGCCCGGACCAACCGCGAGCTTCTGCCGGCGGTCGTCGTCGCGCTCCGCCTCGGCCTGCCCTTCCGGGCGCCCCGGATCGAGCTCCTGCTCGACTCTCCGCTCGTGGATGCGGCGCTCGAGCGCGCGGCGGCGCTGGCGGCAGACGGCGCTCCTCTCCTGGTCGTCCTGGGCCGCGTCCGTGATGAGGTCACCGGCGACCCCGAGGCGACCGATGTCGCGACGGCGGTCCTCGGCTGGGCGGCCGGGCTTACCGGATGTCTCGGACGTGGCGGGCCTGCAAGCGGCCGTCGACGAGAGCCGAGCGCTGCTGGCGGATCTGAGACGCGACGACGCCGCCTTGACGCTCGCGACCGCCCACGCCACCAAGGGCCTCGAGTTCGACCACGTCGTCGTCACCGGGATGGAAGCCGGCCGGTTCCCGAGCGCTCGCGCCGTCGGCGAGGCCGAGGATCACGGACGCGCCTACGAGGAGGAGCGACGTCTCGCCTACGTCGCCTGGACCCGGGCGCGCCGGTCGCTGACGCTGCTCTACGACCCAGCCGTCCCGTCGCCGTTCCTGCTCGAGGCGTTCGGTCCGGACGAGCTCGGACTCGTCAACCCTTCGGTCGATCGAGGTCGGCGCGATTGAGCTCGCGGATGAGCCGGTCGATCGCGTCGAGGAATGGCTCGGTCAGCTCGGCCGGCAGCGACGTCGCGGATCGAATCCTTGACGCCGTACGCGGCACGGCAGCGTGTCGCCGTGGCGCGCAAGGCGGGCGGATCGTCGTCGCGCAGTCGGTCCGGGAGCGGCTCGAGATAGGCCACCCAGCGAGCCGACCCGACTTCGCGCGCACCGGCCAGCAGCCGGTCCGCGTGGCGCGCCGCGACCAGCCCGGCCTCGTCGATCGCCGGGCGTTCGTGTCGGGCGGGCCGTCGCGACGGACCACCGATCCGCGCCTCGGTCATCCGGGCTTCATCGTCTGCGGCCCGTCCCTCGCTCAGTCGTCGCCCGGCTTGGTCCCCATCATCTCGGCGTCGGCAGGCGGGGTCCGGCGGAGCGAGGAGGAGGAGTGGCAGCCGCTTGCGCTCGGAGCCGTTGACGAGGATCCGGAACGAGTAATCGCCCGGTGCCGGGAAGGTGAGGTTCCACAGGTCGATCGAGAACGTCAGGACGGCGTCGCGGCCGTCGCGCTGGCTGCGGGCCACGAGGCTGCCGGTGGCGCCGGCGACCTCGCCGCCGTCGGGGTCGAGCAGGACGAACCGGATCTCGTGCTCCCGGTCGGTCTCGGGCGCCGTCACCTGCAGACCGATCACCAGGGCCAGGTGCGGATGCCGGAGCGGGAACCGACGCCCGCCGATACGCGCGACCCCGCCCCCGAGGACGTGGAACTTCTGGCCCGGGATGGTCTCGGCCGCGTCGGCCAGGAAGGCGAAGTCGATGTCCGGCACGCGCCTACTCTAGCCGCTGGCCGCGGCCTGAACGAGATGTGCTCAGCGCGACTTGGCGGCTGCCGCGGCGCGTTTCCGCGACGGCGTGATCCGCAGCGCGGGCGACAGCTCGTGCCCGTTGCCACTGGCGCGCGAGCCCCGGCCGGCCTCGTCGGCGAACGTGACGTCCGACAGCGGCACCAGTGGCTCGCCACGCAGGACGCGCGCCAGGTACTCCCCGGTGGCCGAGCCCTTGGCCCGGGCGACCTTCTCGGGCGTCCCCTCGGCGATGATCCGGCCGCCGCGGTCGCCGCCCTCCGGGCCGAGGTCGACGATCCAGTCGGCGGTCTTGATGACATCGAGGTTGTGCTCGATGACGAGGACCGTGTTGCCGCCGTCGACCAGGCGGTGGAGGACCTCGAGCAGCTTCTCGACGTCGGCGAAATGGAGACCGGTCGTCGGCTCGTCGAGGACGTACAGGGTCCGGCCGGTCGCCCGCCGCGAGAGCTCGGTCGACAGCTTGACCCGCTGCGCCTCGCCGCCCGACAGCGTCGTGGCCGGCTGGCCGAGGTGGACGTAGCCGAGTCCGACGTCGTTCAGCGTCTGGAGCTTGGCCCGGACGTTCGGCACGGCGGCGAAGAAATCGAGCGCCTCGGCGATCGTCATCTCGAGCACGTCGGCGATCGACTTGCCCTTGAAGTGGATCTCGAGCGCCTCGCGGTTGTAGCGCTTGCCCTTGCAGACCTCGCACGGGACGTAGACGTCCGGGAGGAACTGCATCTCGATCTTGAGGATCCCGTCGCCCTTGCAGTTCTCGCAGCGGCCGCCCTTGACGTTGAAGCTGAACCGCCCGGGCGTGTAGCCGCGCAGGCGCGCCTCGGGGACGCCGGCGAACAGCTCGCGGATCGGCGTGAACAGCCCGACGTAGGTCGCCGGGTTCGAGCGCGGCGTCCGCCCGATCGGGCTCTGGTCGATCTCGATGATCTTGTCGACGTGCTCGGCGCCCTCGAGCGAGTCGTGCGCACCGACCGGTTCCCGCGACCCGTTGAGCTCGCGTGCCAACGCGCGGTACAGGACTTCGGTGACGAGCGTGCTCTTGCCGCTGCCCGACACCCCGGTCACCGCGACGAACGTCCCGAGCGGGACGCCGCAGGTCGAGGTCGCGCAGGTTGTGCTCGCGCGCGCCGCGCACGACGAGGGCCTTGCCGTTGCCGGCCCGCCGCGACGCGGGGATCGGGCACCGCTCGTTCGCCGCGCAGGAACGCCCCGGTGATCGAGCGTGGCTCGGCGAGCAGCTGCTCGAGCGGACCGTTGGCGATGATCTCGCCGCCGTGCTCGCCGGCGCCGGGGCCGATGTCGACGACCCAGTCGGCGGTCCGGATGGTCTCCTCGTCGTGCTCGACGACGAGCACCGTGTTGCCCAGGTCGCGCAGCCGGGTCAGCGTCGCGATGAGCTTCGCGTTGTCGCGCTGGTGGAGCCCGATCGACGGCTCGTCGAGGATGTACAGGACGCCCATCAGGGTCGTCCCGATCTGGGTGGCCAGGCGGATCCGCTGGGCCTCGCCCCCGGACAGCGTGACGCTGGTCCGGTCGAGGGTCAGGTAGTCGAGCCCGACGTCGACCAGGAAGCCGAGCCGCGCGACGATCTCCTTGAGCAGCTGGAAGGCGATCGTCCGCTCCCGCTCGCTGAGGGTGGCGGACAGCCCGGTCGCCCAGGCGAGCGCATCGGTGATGGACAGCGTCGAGACGTCCCACACGTTCCGGTCACCGATGGTCACCGCCAGGATCTCCGGCCGCAGCCGCTTGCCGCCGCAGACCGGGCACGGCCGGGTGACCATGAACTTCTCGAGCTCGGCCTTGATGTAGTCCGAGTCCGTCTCGCGATAGCGGCGCTCGAGGTTGGTGACGACGCCCTCGAAGGTCGCCTTGTAGGTGTTCTCGCCGCGGTCGGTCCGGTAGCGGACGATGACCTTCTCGTCCTTCTTGGCGTACAGGACGTAGTCGATCGCCTCGGGCGGCAGGTCGCGGATGGGCGCGTGGTAGTCCCAGCCGTGGGATGCGCAGATGGCCTCGAGGATCTTCAGCCGCCAGGACGCGTCGGTCGGCATCCGTGCCCACGGCACGAGCGCTCCGTTGGCGAGGCTCCTGGACCGGTCCGGGATGACCAGAGCCGGGTCGATCTCGAGCTTCGTCCCGAGCCCGGTGCAGGCCGGGCACGCCCCGTGCGGCGAGTTGAACGAGAAGCTGCGCGGCTCGAGCTCGTCGACCGTGAAACCGTCGTACGGGCAGCTGTACTTCTCGCTGTAGCGACGCTCCTCGAACGAGGGCGGCTCCCCGTCGCGCGGCGCGGGTGCGATCAGCACGATCCCCTCGCCGAGACGGAGGGCGGTCTCGATCGAATCGGCCAGCCGGCCGGCATCGGGATCCGGGATCGGCAGGCCCGTCTCGGCGTCGATCGGACGACCGTCCGGTGCCCGCATGGCGCCGTCGGGCGCGTCGGCATGTCGGACGATGTAGCGGTCGACCACGACCTCGATCGAGTGACGCTTGTACTTGTCGAGGGTCGGGGCGTCGCCGATGTCGTGGATCTCGCCGTCGACCCGCACGCGGACGAAGCCCTGACGCCGGGCGCCGTCGATGACCCGGTCGCCCTCGGTCTTGCGGTCCTTGATGAGCGGGCCGAGGACGAGGAGGCGGGTCCCTTCGGGCAGCGCCAGCACCTGGTCGACGATCTGCTGGACGGTCTGACGCTCGATGGCGTGGCCGTTCGGGCAGTGCGGGATGCCGATGCGGGCGAACAGCAGCCGCACGTGGTCGTAGATCTCGGTGACGGTGCCGACCGTCGAGCGCGGGTTGCGCGACGCGCCCTTCTGGTCGATCGAGATGGCCGGCGACAGGCCGTCGATCTGGTCGACGTCCGGCTTCTCCATCTGGCCGAGGAACTGGCGAGCGTAGGCGCTCAGGCTCTCGACGTAGCGGCGCTGCCCCTCGGCGTAGATGGTGTCGAACGCGAGGCTCGACTTGCCGCTGCCCGACAGACCGGTGATGACCACGAGCCGGTCGCGCGGGAACGCGACGTCGACGTTCTTGAGGTTGTGTTCGCGCGCTCCGCGCACGACGAGGCGATCCTGGGGCACGTTCCAAGTTTACCTGATGTGTACGCAGTCGAACAGGCGTTCCGTTTGGCCCGGCTACCGGCGGCGACCCGACCGTTGCCCGGTCCGCTTCCGGATGTTGGGCGTCACGGTGTGGTCCCAGGTCGGTCGGTCGAGCCAGCGGGCCTGCCAGCCGGCCTCGTCGTCGTGCTCGTCGCGGATGCCGGGCAGCCAGTCCGCGACGGTCCCCTCGTCGATGTCGGGTTCACCCGGGACGCCGTCGAGGTTCTCGGCCGGCTCCTCGTCGGCGGGCAGGACCGTGACGCTGGTCACCTCCATCATCGGCCCGGCCTCGAGCAGCGCGGCCGCAGACCGCCGACCGCGCGCTCGGTCCGCAGCGCCGGTCAGCCCGCGTCCGTCGGACGCCGCGCGGCCCGCCCGCTCGGCGGCACGACCGACCGTGATCGACGCGTCCTGCTCAAGGACGCGCAGCCGAATCTGCTGGATCTCGTCGCGAAGGGCCGCTGCGCGCTCGAACTCGAGCTGCTTGGCGGCGGCCTTCAT
>CAWEYB010000002.1:0-521408 GCA_963813225.1 uncultured Chloroflexia bacterium
GGCGAACATCGCGAGCTCGAGGCCGAACCGGAGCCCGCCGATGCCGCTCCGGTTCGGGTCGATGGCGGCAAGGCGCCGGGCGGCGGCGACCAGCGCTGTCGGATCGTGACGGGCGGCCGTGGGGTCGGCGAAGCCGGCGATCAGCTCGGCCCGGATGGCTTCGACCGCCTGGTCGAGGAGGGCCCGCAGGTCCCGCCCGCGTTCCTCGAGCGAGTCGAGCAGGGCGACGCCGGCCGCCCCGTCACCGCGGACCAGGTCATCGACGAACGTCTCGACGACCTCAGCGTCGGCCAGGCCGAGCAGGTCGCGGACGTGGGCTTCGTCGATCCGGTCGGGTGCGGCGGACAGCAGCTGGTCGAGCATCGATTCGGCGTCGCGCATGCCGCCGGCCGCTAGCCGGGCGATGAGGTGGATCGCGGCGGGATCAGCCTCGCGACCGTCGGCCGCCAGGATCCGCGCGAGCTTGCCCTCGATCTCGCCGACGGTCAGCCGCCGGACGTCGTAGCGCTGGAGCCGCGACAGGATGGCCGGCGGGAACGCCGACGGTTCGGTCGAGGCGAACATGAACATCACGAAGTCGGGTGGTTCCTCGATCGATTTCAGGAGCGCGTTCCAGGCGGGACCGGTGATCTGGTGCGCCTCGTCGAGGATGTAGACCTTGCGCTTGAGCTGGCCGGGCGGATAGGCGAGACGCTCACGCAGGCCGCGGACGTCGTCGATGCCACGGTTGCTGGCGGCGTCGATCTCGACCAGGTCGAATGACGTCCCCTCACGGATCGAGACGCACGACGGGCACCTGTCGCACGCGTCGCCGTCCTGCAGGTCCGTGCAGTTGACCGCCTTCGCAAGGATGCGGGCCAGCGACGTCTTGCCGGTGCCGCGCGGCCCGACGAACAGGACGGCGTGGCTCACCCGGTCGGTGCGGACGGCGTTGCGAAGCGTCTCGACGACGGCTTCCTGACCGAGGATCTCGCTGAATGTCTGCGCACGCCAGCGCCGGTAGAGCGCCTGGTGCGGGACGGTCGGCGTCACGGCCTCCTCGGACTGTCGGCGGTTGATCGAAGCTGAATGCCGTGCACCCTCCGTCGACCAGAACGGTCCCGTGCCCACCATGACGAGCGGCTCAGACCAGGCCGTTCCGCGGCACCCGACGATGGTCGCTTAGTGCTGCTTCCTTCCGGACCTGACACGGTTCGCGGTTCGCCGCTGCGCGGGACCCGGTCCTCAACGTCACGCGTCGGGCGGCGTTCGAGAACGGAGACCTCGGGAGGGGATTCAGCCCTGCTATAGCGGATTGCAGGTACAGGGCACCGCTAGTTCCCCGCCTAGCACGGCTCCGGAAGGATACCGCGGATGGGACCGCGCCACGTCAGGCCGTGGCTCGGTCCCAGGACCGCCGATCGTGGCCGAAATGGACGAGCGCCGGCTCGAGCCCGTGGAGGCGATCGACAGAGCGGTCGTATGCCTCGCGATCCGGAGCACCGCTCCGACCTTCGAGCTCGTCCGGCTCGCCAGCCCATTCGTCGACCGTGTAGACGGCCTGGCCGGCGAGCAGCACGAGGCCGTGGTCGGTCTCGACAGCGAGCGACTGGTGGCCGGCGGTGTGGCCCGGAGTCGCCACGATCCGGAGCCCTTCGAACGGCTCGTGGTCGCCCCTGAGCTGGAGGTAGCTGGCGGAGGGGAAATCGATCCACTCGAGGATGGTGTGGTCGGTCGTGTGGGCGAGCTCCCACTCGGTTCGCTGGACATAGATGGGCACGTCCCGGAATGCGGCGTTCTGACCGGCATGGTCGGCGTGGAGGTGGCAGTTGGCGACGGCGGTGACGTCCTCGATCGCGATGCCGGCATCGGCCAATGCGTCCCCGATCCGCTTGGCGACCGGGTGATACCGCTCGTCGAGCTCCTCGTTGCCGAACCCGAGCCCGGTGTCGAACAGGAACACCCCACCCTGGTGCCGGATCGCATAGCCCATCACCACGCCCTGCCGATGAGCCAGCTCCGGCTCAGGAAACCGGAACGTCCCAAGCTCCATCGCGATGATCTCGGGCAACCTACGACTTCACCGACGCCGGCCGCGGTCGGCGGTCTTGCGGGAACCGAGCGCGCCGCGTGGGCGGTCGCTGGCAAGGCGGCGCCGAGGACCGAAGCGAGCGCACCCCAAGGTGCGTGAGCGAGGAGCGGAGGCGCCAACGCGGCCAGCGGCCGATCCACGCGGTGCGCGGAGATGGCGGAGAGGGCGGGATTCGAACCCGCGACGGGTTGCCCCGAACCGCATTTCCAGTGCGGCGCCATAGTCCACTAGGCGACCTCTCCGAGAGACGATCCGTGGCTCCCACGTCGATCGTGCCAGACCTTCG
The DNA here is from genome assembly GCA_963813225.1 of uncultured Chloroflexia bacterium. Classification (GTDB taxonomy): domain Bacteria; phylum Chloroflexota; class Limnocylindria; order Limnocylindrales; family CSP1-4; genus SPCO01. The sequence continues at coordinate 2,358 of CAWEYB010000002.1, forward strand.
TGCCACGTCGTTCGCCGATATGGCGGTTCCTGGCAAGGCGGCACCGAGCACCGGAGCGAGCGCACCCGGAGGTGCGTAAGCGAGGAGCGGAGGCGCCAACGCGGCCAGGGGCCGTCAGATCGGTGAACGATGGCGGAGAGGGCGGGATTCGAACCCGCGGTGCTTTCGCACACCGCTTTTCGAGAGCGGCACCATCAACCACTCGGACACCTCTCCGCGGGAGAGGATACCAAACGCGCCCCCGACGGCCGCCCGGCCGGCGTTCAGCCGGTTGCCAGGGGCGTGAACAGAGCCTCGGCCTCGTCGCGCCGGATGCCGCTGACGACCTTGATCCGCCGTGGCAGGCTGGGGTGCTGGGCGAGCTGGATGATGGTGCCGGCGGCGCCGTCGTGGGTGTTGGCGACGGCGAACACGAGCGCCTCGACATCACTTTCGAGCAGCGCGCCGACGCACATCGCGCAGGGTTCCTCGGTGGCGAAGATGGTCGCGTCCGCGAGGCGGACGGTGCCGAGCTTCCGGGCGGCCTCGCGCAGGACCACGATGACCGCGTGTGCCGTCGGGTCGTTCGTCTCGAAGACCCGGTCATGGGCGCGGACGACCATCGCCTCGTCGACCACGGCGACCGCGGCGTTCGGCCGCTCGCCGTTCGCGAGGGCGGCCCGTGCCTCGGCGAGGGCCTCGCCCATGAACAGCTCGTAGTTCATGACGCGATGCTAGCAGACCGATTCGGGCGGACCGGCCCCTAGTCGGGTCGCGCGACGCCGAATCGCAACCCGGGACCGGTCGGTCCGTGGCGGTAGGATACCGACCGTCATGACAGGCCCGAAGCGCATCGCGATCCTCACCGGCGGCGGCGACGTCCCCGGTCTCAACGCCGTCATCAAGAGCGTCGTCTACCGCGCCACCGAGGTCGGCTACACGGTCCTCGGCATCCGTCGCGGGTGGGAGGGGCTGACCCACGTCCGACCCGGCCACGAGCTCGGGCGACGGCTACCTGCGGCCGCTCGACCGGATCAACACGCGGACCATCGAGCGGACCGGCGGCACGATCCTGCACACCTCGCGGACGAACCCGCGGAAGATGCCGCTGGCCGGCATGCCGCCCTGGATGGACGCGGCCGAGCGAGCCCGCCATGCCGTCGGCGACGGCGTCTTCGACCTGACGCCGCTCGTCCTCGACAACCTCGCGGCGCTCGGCATCGACGTCCTCGTCACCATCGGCGGCGACGACACGCTGTCGTACTCGCAGGTCCTGGTCAACGCCGGGATCCCGCTGCTGGCGATCCCGAAGACGATGGACAACGACGTCCAGGGCACCGAGTACTGCATCGGCTTCTCGACGGCGATCACCCGGGCCAAGGAGGCGATCAACCGGCAGCGGACGACGCTCGGCAGCCACGAGCGCATCGGCGTCTTCCGGATCTTCGGCCGCGACGCCGGGTTCTCGGCGCTGTACACGGCGTACGTGACGTCGGCGCGCTGCGTCATCCCGGAGGCGCCCTACGACCTCGATGCGCTGTCCGCGCTGCTGGCCGCCGACCACGCCGCCAACCCGAGCCACTACGCGTTCGTCATCACCGCGGAGGGTGCGATCTGGAACGGGGCGCACATGACCGATGTCGGCGACACCGATGCCTTCGGCCATCGGCACAAGGCCAACATCGGCGAGGCGCTGGCGGCCGAGCTGCGCGAGCGGACGGGCATCGAGACGCTCGCCTCCGAGCTGACCTACGACCTGCGGAGCGGCGAGCCGGATTCGCTCGACGCGCTCGTGGCGACCACGTTCGCGAACATCGCGATGGACCTCGTCGAAAGCGGCGTGACCGGCCGGATGATGGCGATCCAGGACGGCAAGTACGCCCATACCTCGCTGCCCGACCCGACGCTCGGCCCGCGCCGGGTGGACGTGCCGGCGATGTACAACGTCGAGCGCTTCCGGCCGCGCTACAACGGCAAGCTCGGCGACCCGATGCTCCTGGTCGGCCTCGACTGAGCTCTCAGCCGTCGAGGGCTGACAGGGAGCGGATCGCGCGGGCGAGGGCGGACATGTCGTCGTCGCCGTGGCCTGCGGCGATCAGGCCGGTCTCCAGCTGGGCTGCCAGGGCGCTGACCGGGAGGACAGCGCCGAGCTGGGCGGCCAGCTCGAGGGCGATCCCCAGATCCTTGCGGTGGAGCGCGAGCTTGAACCCGAGCGGGTAGTCGTTGTCGATCATCCGGCCGCTCCGGTTGGCGAGGACCCAGCTCTGGGCGGCTCCCGCCGCCGAGGGCGCCGACGACCTGCTCGACGTCGAGACCGGCCTTGATGGCGAGGACGATCCCCTCCGCGACCCCGAGGTAGGTCCCGGCCAGGATGACCTGGTTGACGGCCTTGACCGCCTGGCCGGCGCCGATCGGACCGACATGGGTGATCGTCCGGCCCATCGCCGCCAGGACGGGCCGGGCGTGCTCGACGTCGGCCGCGTCGCCACCGACGAAGATCGTCAGGGTCGCGTTGCGGGCGCCCTCGCTCCCGCCCGAGACGGGTGCGTCGACCATCCGCAGGCCGCGCTCGGCGAGACGCGCCGCGAAGTCCCAGCTGCCGGACGGGGCGATGGTCGAGCAGTCGACGATGAGCGTGCCGGCCGCCGCGCCCTCGACGACGCCGCCGGCCCCGAACAGGACGGCCTCGACGTCGGGCGTGTCCGAGACGCAGATGACCGCGATGTCGACGCCGGCGACCGCGTCGGACGGGCTGTCGGCGAACGTGACCCCGAGATCGGCCAGCTCCGGGGCACGGCCGGGCGTCCGGTTCCAGCCGACGACCTCGAACCCGCCGCGGGCCAGGTTGGCGGCCATCGCCGCCCCCATCGTGCCCAGGCCGAGGAAGGCGACCCGGCCGCGGACCGGCGATGGCTCTGCGGTCATGGCTGGGGCGCCGCGTCGCTCGGCGGTTCCCCTGCCTCGGCGCGCCTCGGCGCTCTCCGTCGTCGTCGGCGCCCTCGGTCGCGCCGGCTGCCCCGGCCGCAGCGGCTGCCCCTGCCGCCGGTGCCACCCTGGTCACGCCCGCGGGCGATGAAGAACGCGGCGATCGCTCCGATGATGACGATCAGGATGATGATCCCGAGGAGGTTGCCGCTGTCGCGCCCGGTCGGTTCCGGGGCCGCGCTCGGCGCGGGGGTGGCGGTCGGGCTCGGGCTGGCGAACACGACCGGCGTGACGACGACCTGGACCGCGGTCTTCGGATTGCCCTTGGTCAGGACCGGGACGCCAGCATCGTTCCGCCACGACTGACCGCTGTCGACGACCTCGGCGGTCACGACGTAGTCCTTTGCCGGGTCGACGTCGGTGATGGTGTACGGGACCGCGAACGCCTGCGGGAGCCCGTTCGCGACGGTCTGGACGTCGATGCCGAGCGAGTCACCGGTGGCCGGATCGACCACGACCGTCATCGAGTAGGCGCTCGTCGACGGGTGGAGGCCGACCGCGCTGATCTGCCCGCTGACGGCGCCCTTGAGCAGGTCGGGGCGATACGCCAGCGTGATGTCGACGTCCGATGGGTTGCCCTTGGTCAGGACGGGAACGCCCTTGCCGGTGACCCAGGCGTTCGCTCCGTCGACGATCGTCGCCTGGAGCGTGTAGGTCACCGATGAGTCGATGTCGGCGGGGTCGAAGCCGAGCGAGAACGAGATCGGGCACGGCGCTGACGTCGCGATCGATCTCCGAGGCGACGATCGAGCTCTCGGTGGCCCGAGCCGAGCCGCGGACGAGCGCGACCACGGCGAACGCGTCGCTGGTCAGCTTGTACGGCTCGTGATAGGTCAGCGTCCCGGTGATCGCGGTGACCGGGGTCGGGGTCGGGGCGCCGGATGGCGCGGCCGTCGGCGACGCGGTCGGGCTGGGCGTCGCGGTCGGACTCGGCGTCGGCGTGGGCGTCGGTGTCGGGGTCGGCGTCGGCGTGGGCGTGGGCGTCGGAGTCGGCGTCGGGGTCGGCGTCGGAGTCGCGGTCGGCGTCGGTGTCGGCGTGGGCGTCGCAGTCGCTGTCGGAGTGGCCGTCGGCGTCTCGGTCGGGCCGGGCGTGGACGACGAGGCCGCCGACTCGCTCGGACTGGCGCTCGGCTCGCCGCTCGGCGACGAGGACGGGACGGCCGATCCGCTCGGGAACGGCGCTCGGCGCCGGCGTGACGACCGGCAGGTCCGTCGCGACGCGGGTGACGGACAGGGAGACCGGACCGCCGGCCTTGCCGCCCTGGATGATCGGCGCGCCCTCCTTGTTCTCCCAGACGGCGGCGCCGTCGACGATGGCGCCCTTGACCACGTAGGTCGCGGTCGGGTCGATCAGCGCCGGGTCGAAGCCGATGGTGAAGGCGAGGTCGGCCGGGCCGGTGATCGGCCGGACCTGGCGCGAGACGAGCGTGCCGGTCTCGACCTTGACGAGGGAGGCGATCTCGACGGCCCCGGGTCCGTACGCCGCGTCGGCCGGGGGCACGATGGTCCCGGTGATGGACGCCGGCGCCGTGGCGGGCACGGCGGGCAGGACGAGGTCGATGCCGCTGACCGGACCGCCCGTGATGACCGGCTCGCCGTGGGGGTTCTGCCAGACGTTCGTGCCGTCGGTGATGGTCGCGAACAGGGCGTAGGCGTGGGTCGGGTCGAGCGTCGCGCTGTCGATGAGCACGGAGAAATCGATCGGGATGGTCGGCGGGGCCCCGATCCACTCCTCGCCGACGATGGCCCCGGCATCGGCGGCCGCGGTCTGGTCGACGATGGTCACGACGGCGACCGCGCTCGGCGTGAGCGTGACGCTCTCCGCGTAGGACAGCGTCCCGGTGACGGCGGTCGTGGCCGCCGACGTCGGGACGGCCATGAGGGCGGCCACCAGTCCGACGGCGAGCATCGCGGCCGCGAGACGGCGGAGGATCGGGCGCGACGAACTCACGGAAGCGACCTCGCGATGAGGGTCGCCGGCAACGCCTCCGCGTCCCGGGCCCGGTCCGAAGCCTAGCAGGCTAGCCGTCCGGGACACACGCCGAGCCCGTCGCGTCAGGCGGTCGACGATGAGAGTGGCGCGCCCGGCGGGACTCGAACCCACGACCTTTAGGTCCGCAACCTAACGCTCTATCCACTGAGCTACGGGCGCATGTGCCGGGGATGGCTGGCGGAGAGGGAGGGATTCGAACCCTCGATGCAGGTTACCCCACATGGCGGTTTAGCAAACCGCTGCACTAGACCTCTATGCGACCTCTCCGTCGCGACGGCGGCCGGAATCCTATCACGGGCGACGTGACGGTCCGGCCGCCTCCGAATGACGCCGACAGCGTGCCAAGCGCGTGCGTAGCGAGTGCCGATCAGCCGCGACCGGGTCCGGCGGGCTGGCCCAGGAAGTCCTGGGTCACGATCTCCATGTCGACGGCGTCCTGGCCGACGTAGCAGTCCCAATGCATCCCCGAGACATCCTGGCCGATGCACCCACCGGCGACCTTGCCGGCGACGACGAGAAGCTGCTTCGACCCGGTGTAGTCCGACACCTCGGGGGCGGGCGCGGATCCCAGCGTGCAGTGGAAGACCTTGCCGGCGGCGCCGACCGCACAGGTCGGATCGGTCTGGTCGAAGATGACGGCGCCGGCCGGCATCGCGTGTGCGACCTGTTTCGGCGTGAGGAGGGTCGCTGCGGCGACCGTCCCGGTCCCGATGATGGCGACGAGCGCCACCGCAAGCGCCACTCGGCGGAGCGGCCGCTGGCGTCCGCGGCGAAGGTCGCGCTCGGTCGAGGCGCTGAGCGCGTCACCCAGCGCTCGAAGGTCGGTGTTGTCGTTGGTCGTGGCCATGGTCGGACTCCTTATCGGTGTCGGTATCGAAGGGCCGTGGGCGGCGGGGCGGCAGTCAACTGTTCGACGTCGGGCTAAGTCGCTGGCGGATCGAACGCAGGCCCCGGTGGACCCGCACCCGCGCCGTCTCGGGCGTGCAATCGAGCTCGCGGGCGACGTCGTCGTAGGCCTGGTCGGCCAGGACCCGGAGCTCGATGGCGCGGCGCTGGCCGTCGGGTAGCTCGGCCAGGGCCGACGCCAGGTCGCCATCGAGGCCGTCGAGCCACGTCGCATCGACGGTCGCGGCCGTGGGCTGGATCTGGAGAGACAGGCGTTCCAGCGCGGTCCGTTCGACGGCCCGCCGCCGGACCGACGCGGCGAGGACGTTCCGGGCGATCCCGAACAGCCACGGTGCTGCCGTCCCTTCGGCGTGATCGACGTATCGCTCGCGCGAGAGCCAGGCCTGGGCAAAGGTCTCGGCGGTGAGTTCCATCGCGGCACCCGGGTCGCGGCTTCGTCGCAGATGGAAGGCGTGGATCCGGCCGGCGTGCCGGTCGTACAGGACGCGAAACGCGGCCGGATCCCGGCGTGCTCGTGCCAGCAGGTCGGCATCGGTGGTGGTTTCGAGAGCGTGATCTGTCGCCATGCAGGTCTCCGTGCGGATGGTTCGCCTGTACATGGCGCGCGACGGCGATCCCGTTACATCGGGCGCCTCAGCGTGACCCGTATGATGCGACCGAAGGAGCGAGCGATGGATCCAGCACCCGGGATGACAGGCCGCGACGACCGACTTCGCGCGGTCAACATCGGCGAACCGACGCGCGCCGACGGCCAGATCCAGCTCGCCGAGTACGATTCGGGCTGGCCCGATCGGTACGTCCGGGAGGCCGTCCGCATCCGCTCGGCGCTGGGCAGCCGGGTGCGACTCCTGGAGCATGCGGGCTCCACCTCGGTGCCGGGGCTGGCCGCAAAACCGATCATCGACATCATCCTTGCGGTCGCCGATCCGACCGACGAGCCCGCGTACGTCCCGCCGATGGAGGCCGCCGGTTACGTCCTGCGAATCCGCGAACCGGACTGGTTCGAGCACCGGCTGTTCAAGCCGCCTGACCTGGGCGCCAACATCCACGTGTTCGGCGAGGGCTGTCCCGAGATCGACCGGATGCTCGCGTTCCGCGACCGCCTGCGCACCCACGACGACGAGCGGATGCGCTACGAGACCGCCAAGCGCGAGCTGGCGGCACGCGACTGGATCTACGTCCAGGACTACGCTGACGCCAAGACCGAGGTCATCGAGGCCATCACCGGGCGAGCCCTGGCCGACCGCGGTGACCCCGAGGTCCGTTGACATCGAGCGCGGCAATCGATACCGTCCGGAGCACAGATATGAGCCACACCTTCTACTTTCGATGCCCGGCATGACACTCCGAGGTCGCTGAGACCAAGGGGCACGGGTCGTGTCGGGCAAACGAAGCAGAGGCTAGACCTCTGCTTTTTTCTTTTCCCGACCGGCCGACAGAGGAGACACCAGCACGATGTTCGTGGTGATGACCGCCGGCGCCAGCGAGGCCGAGATCCTCGGCGTCAAGAGCCAGATCCTGGCCGAGGGCCTGACGCCGTTCGACCACGTCGGTCCCGAGCGGACGGTGATCGCGGTCGTCGGCGAGATCGGCTCACGAAAGCCCGCCCTGCTCGAGCGCTTCGCCAAGCTCGCGGGGGTCGCCTCGGTCACGCCGATCAGCCGGCCGTTCAAGCTGACCTCGCGCGAGTTCCACCCGGAGGACACCGTCATCCGCGTCCTCGACGCGGTCATCGGTGACGGGTCGCTGACGATGATGGCCGGGCCGTGCTCGATCGAGAGCCGCGACCAGCTGTTCGAGACGGCCGATGCGGTCGCCGCGGCCGGGGCCACGATCCTGCGCGGCGGCGCGTTCAAGCCGCGGACATCGCCGTACGCGTTCCAGGGGCTCGGCGTCCAGGGCCTGCGCTTCCTGGCCGAGGCCCGCGAACGGACCGGCCTGCCGGTCATCACCGAGGTGATGGAGTCGAACCAGGTCGACATCGTCGCCGAGTACGCGGACATCCTCCAGATCGGCACCCGGAACATGCAGAACTACTCGCTGCTGCGCGACGTCGGGCGGGTCGCGCGCCCGGTCATGCTCAAGCGCGGCTACGGCGCCACCGTCGAGGAATGGCTGATGGCCGCCGAGTACATCGTCAGCTCGGGCAACCCGAACGTCATCCTGTGCGAGCGCGGCATCCGCACGTTCGAGACGTACACGCGCAACACGATGGATCTCGCCGCGGTCCCGCTGCTCAACGTCCTGACCCACCTGCCCGTGATCGTCGACCCGAGCCATGCCACCGGCAAGCGCTGGCTGGTCAAGCCGCTGGCGATCGGCGGCGTCGCGGTCGGTGCCGACGGCGTCATGGTCGAGGTCCACCCGAACCCGGACGAGGCCCTGTCCGACTCGGAGCAGCAGCTCGACCTCGACCAGTTCCGCGACCTGATGGCGGCCATCGTGCCCGTCCACGAGCACGTCCGCGGGCTCTACCAGGCCGGCGCCTGAGGACCGCGATGACCGCTGCCGCCGTGCCCGAGCCGCCCGTCGCCCGCGTCCGGGCGAGCGCTCGCCTGCGCGGCGAGCTGCGCCTGCCCGGCGACAAGTCGATCAGCCATCGCGCACTGATCCTCGCCGCGCTGGCCGCCGGCGAGAGCCGCATCGAGGGCGCCGGCGACGGCGCCGACATCCGGTCGACCGCCGGGATCGTCGCCGCGCTCGGGGCGACCGTCGAGCCGCACGGCCGGCGCGGGCCGCGGCGTGGACTACCGCGTCGTGTCGCCCGGCGCGGACGGCCTGCGCCGAGCCGGCCGCGCACCCTCGACTGCGGCAACTCCGGGACGAGCCTGCGCCTGATCACCGGCATGCTCGCCGGCCTGCCGATGACCTGCACGCTCGACGGCGACGACTCGTTGCGTGGCCGTCCGGTCGCTCGTATCATCGAACCGCTGCGCTCGATGGGCGCCGAGCTTCACGCCCGCCGGAACGACTCCCTACCACCACTGACCGTGATCGGTCACACCCCGCTCCGGGCGGTCGACGTCACGACGTCCGTGCCGAGCGCTCAGGTGAAGTCGGCGATCCTGCTGGCGGGGCTGCGGGCCGATGGGATGACGACGGTTCGGGAGTCGGTCGCGACGCGCGACCACACGGAACGCATGCTGCGTGCCCGCGGCGTGCCGGTCGAGCGGTCGGATGCGCCGGACGGGTCGGTGGCCTGGACGATCCAGGGAGGGTTGGCGGTGCAGACGGTGAACGAACGGGTCCCGGGTGACGTCTCGGCGGCGGCGTTCTGGCTCGTCGCGGGCGCCATCCATCCCGGACGCCGAGCTTCGCCTGACGGGCGTCGGCGTCAACCCGACCCGGCGCGCGATCATCGACATCCTGCGCTCGATGGGCGCCGATATCGAGGAGAGCGCGGCAGCGACCCGACGACGGCGTCGGGGAGCCGACCGCCGACCTCGTCGTCCGCTCGTCACGGCTGCGCGCCGTCGAGCTCGGTCCGGCCGACGTGGCCGCCGCGATCGACGAGATCCCGGTCCTCTGCCTGGCCGCGACCCAGGCGATCGGCACCACCGTCATCCGCGGAGCGGGCGAGCTGCGCCACAAGGAATCCGACCGGATCGACGGTATCGCCGCCGGCCTGCGCGCCCTCGGCGCGCGGGTCGAGGTCGACGGCGACGATATCCACATCACGGGCGGCACGACCCTGCACGGCGCCGCCACCGACAGCCTCGACGACCACCGTCTGGCGATGACCTTCGCCATCGCCGGGCTCGTCGCCGGCGACGTCACGACGATCGGTCGGCCGGGCTCGGCGGCGATCTCCTATCCCGGTTTCTTCGACGACCTCGAAAGGGTTCGAGCATGACCAAGCGCGTTGTCCTCATCGGTCATCCGGTCGCCCACTCGCTGTCGGGCGCGATGCAGCAGGCCGCCTTCGACTCGCTCGGGATCGATGCGACCTACGAGCTGTGGGACAAGACGTCGCTCGAGCTCGCCGACGCCATCGCGGAGCTCCGCGGCGACGACTTCCTCGGGGCGAACGTGACGATCCCGCACAAGGAGCGGGTCGTGCCGATGGTCGACCGCCAGACCGACGACGCTCACATCACCGGCGCGGTCAACACGCTCACCCGCGAGGGCCGACGGCTGATCGGCCACAACACGGACGTGCCGGGCTTCAAGGTCGCCCTCGACCGACTCGTCGGCAAGCAGAAGATGCCGCGCCAGGCCGTCGTCCTGGGCGCCGGCGGCGGCGCCCGCGCGGTCGTCTACGGGCTCATCACCGAGGGGTTCCAGCGGATCGTCGTCTTCAACCGCCACCTCCACCGCGCCGAAGGCCTGGTCAAGCATTTCGGGCGGAGCGCGGCGCACATGGAGCTGCGCGCGATGCCGTGGCACGACTCGATCATCGAGTCCGAGCTGGCCAAGACGCGGGTGCTCGTCAATGCGACCTCGATCGGGCTGACCGACGACTCGAGTCCGATCCCGGCCGAGTCGCTCCACGGCGACCTGCTCGTGCTCGACCTCATCTACGCCCGGACGCGCCTGCTGCGCGACGCCGCCGCGGCCGGGGCGACCGTCGCCGACGGCGAGCTCATGCTCCTCCACCAGGGCGCCGCCGCGTTCACGCTGTGGACCGGTCAGCAGGCCCCGCTCGAGCTGATGCAGGCGAAGCTCGCCGAGGCGCGCGCCGGCGGGCTGCGCTCCGCCGAGGGCGAGCCGACCGGCGCCACCGCGGCCGACGTCGCCGCCGCGACCGCGGCCGACTGACCGGCCGGTCGACAGAGGCGACCGCACGGCGATGGGTGCCTTCCGATTCCTGACCGCCGGCGAGTCCCACGGCCAGGCGCTCGGCGCGATCGTCGAGGGGGTGCCGGCCGGGCTCGCCCTGACCTCCGATGCACTGGCCGTCGATCTCGCCCGTCGCCAGCGGGGCTATGGCCGGGGCGCGCGCCAGACGATCGAGCACGACCGCGCCGAGATCCTGTCGGGCGTCCGCCATGGGACGACGCTCGGCTCGCCGATCCTCCTGCTCGTCCGCAACCGCGACTGGGAGAACTGGACCCAGGTCATGGCCGTCGAGCCGCTCGACGCCGAGGCCGCGGCCGCGCTCGAGGCAGCAGCAGCCGAGGGCAACAAGCGCGCCACCCCGGTCACCCGCGTGCGGCCCGGCCACGCCGACCTGGCCGGTGCCCTGAAGTACGACTTCAACGACGTCCGCGACGTCCTCGAGCGCGCCTCGGCGCGCGAGACCGCGGCGCGGGTCGCGGCCGGCGGGGTCGCCCGCGCGTTCCTGCGCGAGCTCGGGATCGAGGCCTGGTCGTTCACCGCGGAGGTCGGCGGGGTCGCGCTGGATCCGGCCAACTGCACCCGCTCGCGCGACGAGGCGGACGACTCGCCGCTGCGCTGCCCCGATCCCGACGCCGAGGTGGCGATGATGGCGCGGATCGACGAGGCGCGGTCGGCCGGTGACACCGTCGGCGGCGTGTTCGAGGTCGTCGTCCACGGGCTGCCGATCGGGCTCGGGTCGTACGTCCACTGGGACCGCCGGCTGGACGCGGCGCTGGCGGCCGCGGTGATGAGCATCAACATCGTCAAGGGCGTCGAGTTCGGGCTCGGCTTCGAGCAGACGCGGCGGTTCGGGTCCGGGGTCCACGACGTGATCGAGGGGCGCGACGGCACCGGGCACTGGGTCCACCGCACCAACAACGCCGGCGGGCTGACCGGCGGCGTCACCAACGGCGAGCCGCTCGTCGTTCGAGGCGCCGTCAAGCCGATCTCGACGCTCGCCCGGCCGCTGCCGTCGGCCGACCTGATCACCGGCGAGGCCGTCGACAAGGCGCACTACGAGCGGAGCGACATCAGCGTGGTCCCGGCGGCGGGCGTCGTCGCCGAGGCCATGGTCCTGCTCACCCTGGCCGGCTCCGTGCTCGAGAAGTTCGGCGGCGACACCGTGGACGATGTGCGCGCCGCGCTCGAGCACTACCGCGCCCGGATCGCGACGGCGCCAGACGCACCCGTCGCCGGCGGACGGCGTGCCGCCGCGACAGCGACCACCCAGCCGCACGGCCTGACCGGCACGGACGAAGCCGGCTCCGGCGGAGACGACTGAGGCCGGCCGATGGATGTCGTGCTGGTCGGGCTGCCGGGGAGTGGCAAGAGCGTCGTCGGGCGACGGCTCGCCAAGAACCATGCCGCTGCCTTCATCGACCTCGACGAGCGGATCGAGGCGGCGGCCGGCCGGTCGATCCCGGAGGTCTTCGCCGACGACGGCGAGGCCGCCTTCCGCGGCCTCGAACGGGCCGCCATCGCCGACCTCGGACCGGCCGACACCGCGCCGGATATCCGGCGCGTGATCGCGACCGGCGGCGGGGCCGTGGTCGACCCGCGCAACCGCTGGTCGCTCTACCGCGACCGGACAGCGGTCTGGCTCGACGGCCGGCCGGAGGTCCTCGCCCAGCGCCTGCGCCGCTCGCCGAACGTCCGTCCGCTCGTCACCGGGCGTGACCCGATCGGGACCCTGCGCGACCTTGCCGCGAAACGGCAGCGCTTCTACGCGGCCGCACCGGTCGCCCAGTTCGGGGTCGGCGAGGTGCAGGGTGTCGTCGAGGCCGTCGAGCAGCAGCTCGGGGCGCGTGACGCCGCGCTTCGGGGCGGGACCGTCCTCCTCCGCGCGGAGACGCCGATCGGCCGGATCGTGCTGGGCACGGGGATCGCGGCCGAGACGCTCGCCGCCGAGCTCGACCGCGTCCGCGCCCGCCGAGCCATCCTCGTCAGCGAGCCGGGCGCGTGGGGCGCCGTCGGCGAGCGGCTCGCCGCCGAGCTGGCCGTCGCCGGCCGCGAGGTCGTCCGGGTCCTGCTGCCGCAGGGGGAGGACGCCAAGCGCCTCGCGGTCGTGGAGACCGCGGCACGCGAGCTGGCGGCGCTCCGGGTCGACCGCTCAGAGGTGCTGGTGGCCGTCGGTGGCGGGGCGCTCGGGGACGCGGCCGGGTTCCTTGCCGCGGTCTACCTGCGCGGCATCGGGTTCATCGCGGTCCCGACGACGCTCGTCGCCCAGATCGACTCGTCGATCGGCGGCAAGACCGGGGTCGACCTCCCCGAAGGCAAGAACCTGGTCGGGGCCTTCCATCAGCCGAGCGCCATCGTCATCGACGTCGGGCTGCTCCAGACGCTGCCCGAACGCCAGCTCCGGGCCGCGCTGGGCGAGGCGGTCAAGATGGCCGCGCTGGGCGACGAGCGGCTGTTCGAGCTGCTCGAGGCCGATGGTGCGGTCGATCGCACGGGGCGACCCGGACACCTTCGCGTCCGGGGCCGTCGCGGAGCTCGTCGAACGCGCCGGCTGGGCAAAGGTCGAGGTGGTGCTTGCCGATGAGCGCGAGCGGAACCCGGGCGGCGGCCGGATCACGCTCAACCTCGGCCACTCGGTCGGGCACGCCATCGAGGCGGCGGCCGGCTACGGCGGGCTGCTGCACGGTGAAGCCGTCGCCTACGGCCTCCGCGCGGCTCTCCGGATCGGTCTCGAGGCCGGCGTGACACCGCCGGACCGGGCCGAGCGCATCGGCCGGCTTCTGGACCACCTGCGAGCTCGCGACCGAGCCGCTCCCCTACCCGCTGGCGGCCATCCTCGACCACCTCGCCACCGACAAGAAGCATGCCGCCGGGCACCTGCGGCTCGTCCTGCCGACGGCCGACGGCGTGGTCGTCCGCGACGACATCGATCCGGCGGTCGTCGAGCGCGCGACGGCGAGCCTCCTGGGGGATGGCACGGCCGGCCACCTCACCAGCGGAGCACCGCGATGACAGCCGTGCTCGTGCTGGAAGGGCCGAACCTCAACCTCGTCGGGACGCGTGAGCCCGAGATCTACGGGCGCCAGACGCTCGACGAGATCCATGCGGGATTGGCGACCCAGGCGGCCGAGCTCGGTCTGACCATCGACTTCTTCCAGTCGAACCACGAGGGCGCCCTGATCGACCGGCTGCACCGCCGCGACTTCGACGTCTCGATCGTCAACGCCGGCGGCCTGACCCACACCAGCGTCGCCCTGCGCGACGCGCTGCTGGCGATCGACCGGCCGTTCATCGAGGTCCACCTGTCCGACCCGGCGGCGCGCGAGGCCTTCCGGCAGGTCAACTTCCTCCACGACATCGCGCTCGAGTCGATCGTCGGCCAGGGTGCACGGGGTTATCACCTCGCGCTCGAGTCGATCGCCCAGCGGTTCGGTGGCGGCGATGGCTGATCCGACGGACCGCCCGGCGTCCGCCCGACGGGCCGCCAAGACCTCCGAGACGCCCGAGCTGCGCCGCCTGCGCCATCGGATCGACGCGCTCGATCGGCGCATCGTCGGGTTGCTCAACGAGCGCGCCGAGCTGGCCCGCGAGGCCGGCCGGGCCAAGACCGCGGGCGGACGCCGCGCCATCCGCGACGCGGAGCGCGAACGCGAGGTCCTGCTCCGGGTGACGATGGCCAACACCGGCCCGCTGCCGCAGGCGGACCTGCTCGCGCTCTACCGCCGGCTGATGGCGGCGACCCGGGCGCTCGAGTCGATCGATCGCGCCCGGGATCGCGGGCGTTCCCGAGGGCGCAGCGACGCCGACTGACGACGCTGCCCCGGCCGCTGCCGGCTGGACCCGCTTCGCCCCGGCGCCGACGGGCTACCTCCACCTCGGCCACGTCGCCAATGCCATCTCGGTGTGGGGCCAGGCGGCCGCGACGGACCGCCGCGTGCTGCTGCGGATCGAAGACCACGACCGGACGCGTTCCCGACCCGAGTTCGACGCGGCGCTGCGCGAGGATCTCGCGTGGCTCGGCTTCGTCCCCGACGCCGGGCCCGTCCGCCAGTCCGACGATCCGACCCCCTACCTCGACGCGCTCGAGCGGCTCCGCGGCGATGACCTCGTGTACGGCTGCGACTGCTCGCGTTCGACATTCGAGACCTGGGCGCGCGAGCACGGCCGTCGCTGGCACGGTCCGGGCTGTCCTGGCGGCTGCCGTGCACGAGGCCTCGACGGACCCGTCCTCCGCGCCGCGCTCGGTGGCGGATCCGAGCGGTGGATGGACGTCATCGTCGGGCCGTGTGCGGACGAGGTCGGCGCCGATGGCGACCTCCCGGTCCGGGACCGCGAGGGCAACTGGACGTATGGCTTCTCGGTCGTGGTCGACGACCTTCGCCAGGGCATCGACCTGGTCGTCCGCGGCCGCGACCTGCTGGCCGCCACACCCGACCAGATCCGGCTCGGCCGTGTGCTTGGACGCGAGCCGGCGGTGATCTTCGGGCACCACCCGCTGGTCCGTCGCCCGGACGGCTCGAAGCTCTCGAAGGCGGCCGGCGACACGGGCGTCCGCGACCTTCGTGAGGCCGGCCACACCGCCGACGATGTGGTGTCCATGGCGGCCGCCGCGATCGGCTACGCAAGCGACCCGAACAGCGGCCGGACGCGTCGCTGAACGACCCTTCAGATCGACTCGGAGCGGTCTTCGATCTCCCAGGCGTGATCGAGCGCATGCCACGCGATCCGGCGGGCCGCGTAGCGCGGCGGCCATTTCCGATCCGCGATAGGCGAGCCGTCCGATGGCGACCGGAGGATGTCGAGGATGGCCGACCGCACCGCCTCGATCGCCGGACGATCGTTCCAGTCGGGCTGCCGCGCGCGGATCCCGAGCACGCCGGCATAGTTCCAGTCAGCCTCGACGTGGTGGGCGATCATCTTGTCGCGGTCGCGGCCGCCGCCGCGGGGGCCCTTGCGCAGCTCCGCGGGAGCGCCGGCTGCGACTCGATCGAAGACGGTCCAGGCGGCCGCGACCAGCCGCGCCGACCGCTCGGCCTCGTCCGCCGTGACGGGACGGCGATCGAGATCGGTGATCGCGGACGGGACGCCGAAGTCGGTCCCGCCACCGCCACCGGTCCGCTCGACGATGTCGTAGTCGCCGGGATCGAACGACTCGCCGGCCTCGGCCGCGACGACGGCGTAGCGGGGCGCGTAGCCGGCGAGCGTGTCGAGCGCGGCCTCCTCCGTCTTGCCCGAGCGCGACCAGCCCGGCCAGTCGATGGCGGTCGCGAACGCCTTCTTGGGCGACACCTCGAGCGACACCCGGACCGGTCGCGCGGTCTTCTCCGTCGGCATCGACCCAGTATCGGCCAGGCGGCGCCGCCTCAGCGGCGGCTGGCCACGAGCAGGAAGAGCGGGTAGTGGCGTCCTTCGTCCTCGATGGTCACCGCGGTCCGAAACTCGACCTCCCCGAAGCCGGCGGCCCGCGCGAGGTCGCCGAGCGTCGCCCGATCGAACCCGTGGTGATGGATCCCCTCGGCGTCGGCCGAGTGGAACGTGCCGTCCTCGGTGTCGAGGTCGGCCAGGGCCAGGTGTCCGCCCGGGCGCAGGAGCCGTGCGATCGCCGCCAGCGCCGAGGCCGTGTCCTCGAGGTGGTGGAGCACGAGGAGCGAGACGACCAGGTCGAAGGGCTCACCGGGCGGCGGGTCGGCGACGAGATCGAAGCGGACGGCTGTGACGTTGGCCGGACCACCGGCAGCCAGCTTCCCGTTCGCGACCTCGAGCATCCCGGCGGACGGCTCGGCGAGCACGACCTCTCCGACATGCCGCGCCATGGCGATCCCGAGCAGCCCGGTGCCCGCCCCGATATCGATCGCGCGGGTGTCCGCCGAGAGCGGCACGGCGTCGCCGATGGTCGCGGCGATGAGCTCGGCGCGAGCCTGGCGCTCGGGCGTGTCCCAGTCGCGAGCCTTCTCGTCGAAGGTGCTCATCGCGATCGGAGTGGCCTGCGGGCGTCGGTGGCAGCCCGGAGCCGACCGACGAGCCGGGCGAGACCGCCGACGTCGCGACCGTCCGGACCGAGCGCATCGACGAGCGCCGACGCCGACGACGACACCGTCGGCGCCGGCCCGAGCGATCGCCCGGACGTGGGCCGGTCGGCTGACCCCGAAGCCGACGGCGACCGGCACCGGCGACACGGCCTTGACGTCGCGGACCAGGCGTCCGACGGTCGCCGGCAGCGACGTGCGGGCGCCGGTCACGCCGACGAGCGAGACGCAGTACAGGAAGCCGCCGCTCCGCGACGGCGACCGCGGCACGCCGGTCCGGCGGCGTCGTCGGCGCCACGAGGTAGACGACGGCAAGGCCCGACGTCGCGGGCGACGGCTTCGAAGGGCGCGCCCTCGTCGGGCGTCAGGTCGACCACGATCAGGCCGGCCGCCCCGGCACCGGCCAGTCGCCGCGCCACCGCCTCGCCGTCACCGCCGCCGATGACCTGGTTGGCGTAGCCCATCGGGACGAGCGGGAGGTCGGGCCGGGCGGCGCCGATCCGCTCGATGAGCCGGAGCGAGCGCTCGAGCGTGGCGCCGGCGGCCAGCGCCACTCCCGACGCGCGCTGGAGCGTGGCACCGTCGGCCAGCGGATCCGAGTACGGCAGCCCGACCTCGAGCAGGTCGGCGCCGGCATCGGCCGCTGCAAGGGCGATGTCGAAGCTCGTGTCGGCGTCGGGGTAGCCGGCGACGACGTACGGGATGAGCGCCGCCCGACCGTCGCTCCGGGCGCGCGCGAAGGCCGCGGCGATGCGCCGGGCGCCAGCGGTGGCGTTGGTCCCGGTCTCGGCTGGCTGCGAGGCCGCCCCGACCGTCACGGTGTTCGCGGACGGCGGCGGCGTCACCGCGCACCCTCCCACGGCTCGACATCGGCGAACCGCTCGAGCGCCGCGAGGTCCTTGTCGCCGCGCCCCGAGAAGCCGAGCAGGACGAGGACGTCGTCGGGCCACGAGCCCCCGACCCCGCCGACACCGGCCAGCAGCTTGGGGAGCGCCGCGACCGCGTGGGCCGTCTCGAGCGCCGGCAGGATGCCCTCGGTCCGGGTCGTCGTCTTCATCGCCGCGACGGCCTCGCGATCGGTGGCGGCGGCGACCTCGATCCGGCCGCCCTCGGCGAGCGCCGCGAGCTGCGGGCCGATCCCGGGATAGTCGAGACCGGCCGACGCGGAATGCGCCTCGATCACCTGGCCGTCGGCGTCCTGGAGCATCAGCGAGCGCGACCCGTGGAGGATGCCGGGCGTGCCGCCCAGGATGGCCGCGGCGTGCCGCCCGGTCTCGATGCCGTCGCCGGCCGCCTCGACGACCGCCAGCCGGACCGCCGGCTCGCCGATGAACCGCGCGAGCAGCCCGATCGCGTTCGAGCCGCCACCGACGCAGGCGAGGGCGAGGTCCGGCAGCCGTCCCTCGACCGCGAAGAGCTGCGCCGCGGCCTCGTCGCCGATCCGCCGCTGGAGGTCGCGCACGATCGTCGGGTACGGATGCGGGCCCATCGCCGAGCCGAGGACGTAGTGGGTCGTCTGGACGTTGGTGACCCAGTCGCGCATCGCCTCGTTGACCGCGTCCTTGAGCGTCGCCGTGCCGGACGTGACCGAGCGCACCTCGGCGCCGAGCGCGCGCATCCGCAGCACGTTCGGGCCCTGGCGCTCGATGTCCTCGGCGCCCATGTAGACGACGCACGGCAGGTCGAGCAGCGCGCAGGCGGTCGCGGTCGCCACGCCGTGCTGGCCGGCGCCGGTCTCGGCGATCACCCGGGTCTTGCCCAGGCGGCGCGTCAGCAGCGCCTGGCCGAGCGCGTTGTTGATCTTGTGCGCGCCGGTGTGGGCGAGGTCCTCGCGCTTGAGGTAGAGCCGCAGACGCGGGATCCGCGGCGCCTTCGGCCCGTCACCGGCGAGGCGGGTCGCCTCGAGGCGCACGGCGTCGGCCAGGCGATCGGCGCGGTACAGGGCGGTCGGTCGGCCGGCGAACGACCCGAGGAGCTCGCGCAGCTCGGCCCAGAAGACCGGGTCCTGGCGAAGCGCGTCGTACGCCTCCTCGAGCTGCTCGAGGGCGGCCATCAGGGTCTCGGGGACGTAGCGGCCGCCGAAGTCGCGCTCCATCCCCCATCGCCCGGCGCCGTCGGCGTCGAGCAGGCCGGCGTGGACCGGGGTCGGCCCGAACGGGATGTTCGGCCGGTCGTCGCGGGCGGCGCGGGCTCGCTTGACGAACAGGGCGACGCGGAGCGGGTCCTTGGTCGGGCGTCGGCCGGGCACCCGCGGCGCGCTCGACGCCCGAGGCGACATCGACCGCCGTCGCCGGCACCGCTCGGAGGGCGGTGGCGACGTTGGCCGGCGTCGAGCCCGCCGGCGAGGACGACCGGCAGCTCGCGCGCGACCGCGGCGGCGACCCGTTCCGATGCCCGCGTGCCGGTGCCACCGGGGTGCGGGCCGCCGGCCGCGTCGAGCATGATCCGGTCGACGCCGGCCGCCAGGTAGGCGCGGCCGCGCGAGACGAGGTCGGCGACGGCGCCGGCGAGGTCGGCCGGCTCCGTCGGCGGCACCTGCAGCACCTTCCAGGTCCGCCGCCCCACGGCTCGGGCCGCGGCGATCGACTCGGTGCCGGCGAGCTGGACGACGTCCGGGTCCAAGGCGGCGACGATCGCCGCGATCCGGTCCGGACCGGCGTCGGCGGTGATGGCCACGATGTCCGGACGGTGGTCGCCGGCCCCGGCCGTTCGGGCGAGCCGGGCGAGCTCGGCGGCCTCGTCGAGGGTCAGCTCGCGCGGCGTGCCCGGCGACCACGTTGAGCCCGATGGCGTCGGCTCCGGCGCGCGACCGCGGCCAGGACGCCGGCACTGTCGGTGACGCCGCAGATCTTGACGAACGGCCGGCGTGCGACGTTGGCCGGGTCGGCGGGCACGGCACCGGCAGCCACGAACGCCCGGACCGCCGCGGCCGGATCCGCCGGCGCGGACCAGCGCCTCGCCGACGAGCGCGCCGTCGAACCCGAGCGCCCGCCAGCGCGCGACGGTCGCGGGCTCGCGGACGCCCGATTCGGCGATGACGAGCCGGTCGTCGGGGACGAGCTCGCGGAGCCGCGCGGCGCGCTCGACGTCGACCTCGAGGGTCCGGAGGTCGCGGTTGTTGAGCCCGATGATCCGCGCGCTCGTGCCGAGCGCGGCATCGAGCTCGCGCGCGTCGTGGACCTCGACCAGCGGCTCGAGGCCGAGTCTCGAGCGCCCGCTCCACGAGACGCGCCAGCCGCTTGGCCGGATGCAGGACCGCGAGCAGCAGCACGAGGTCCGCGCCCGCGGCCCGCAGCAGTCGGCAGCTGGACGTCCTCGACCACGAAGTCCTTGGCGAGCACCGGGACCGCGACCGCCGCCCGCACCGCGCGCAGGTCGTCGACCGAGCCGCCGAACCAGTGCGGCTCGCACAGGACCGAGATGGCCGCCGCGCCACCGGCCTCGTAGGCACGCGCCCGGGCGACGATGTCCTCCGCCGTCGGCGGCGATCCGGCCGGCCGACGGCGACGAGCGCTTGATCTCGGCGATGAGGTGCAGGCCGGGAGCCGCCAGGCGGTCGACGATCGGACGTGGGCCGTCGTCGCGGTCGCCCCGGTCGGCGCGCGCCCCAGCATCCGTCGCGGCGACCTCGGCCAGGATGTCGGCGCGGCGCCGCTCGGCGATCTCGACGACGACGTTGCGGCGCGGCGGCGGCGGCTGCGGCGCGTGGCGACGGTCATGCCGGCGCTCCGGCCGTCTCGGCCGTCCGCCGCTCGGCGCGCAGGGCCTCCAGCAGCTCGGCCGCGAGACCGGCGTCGATGGTCAGCGCCGCGCGCTCGATCCCCTCCTCGAGCTGCCCGACGACGCCCGCCACGAGCAGCGCGGCGCCGGCGTTGAGCAGCACGACGTCGCGCCGGATGCCCGGCTCGCCGCGGAGGACGGCCTCGGTCAGTCGCGCGTTCTCGTCGGGCGTGCCGCCGGCCAGCTTCGACGTCGCGGCCCGCTTGAAGCCGAGCGCCGACGCGTCGATCACGTGCCGTTCGATGTCGTCGTCGGCGATCACGTAGAGGACGCCGCTGCCGTCGAGCGGCAGCTCGTCGACGCCGTCGCCGTGGATCACGAAGGTCCGTTCCGTTCCGAGGCGCTGGACGACCTCGGCCATCCGGGCCGCGAGGGCCGCGTCGCCGACGCCGAGCAGCTGGCGCCGCGTGCCGGCCGGGTTGGTCAGCGGACCGAGCAGGTTGAACGCCGTCCGGACGCCGATCTCGCGCCGGGTCGGACCCGCGTAGCGCATCGCCGGATGGAAGTTCGCGGCGAACAGGAAGGCGAAGCCGAGGTCCCGCAGGGCTGCACCCGCGGACACCGCGTCGTGGTCGATCCGGATCCCGAGCGCGTCGAGCACGTCCGCAGAACCCGATCGTGACGTCATCGCGCGGTTGCCGTGCTTCGCGACCGGCACCCCGGCCGCCGCTGCCACCAGCGCGGCCGTGGTCGAGATGTTGAACGTGCCGCTCCCGTCGCCGCCGGTGCCGACCACGTCGATCGCGCCCTCGGGCGCGTCGACCCTGACGACCCGATCGCGCATCGCCTGGGCGAAGCCGGCCAGCTCGTCGACGGTCTCGCCGCGCATGCGCAGGCCCATCAGCAGGGCCGCCAGCTGGGCCGGTGTCGCCTCGCCGTCCATGACCGCGCCCATCGCGCGGTGCGCTTCGTCCATCGACAGCGTGCCGCCGTCGACGATCGTGTTGAGCGCGGCCCGGACCAGATCGCTCATGGGATGACCGGCTCGGCCATGCCTGACGTCGCGAACGATCCGGCTGCGTCGTCGAGCCGCGACGCCTCGCCCTCGCCGGCCTGGCGCAGGAAGTTGGCGAGCAGGTGTGGGCCCTCCGGCGTCAGGACGGACTCGGGGTGGAACTGGACGCCCTCGAGCGGAAGCGAGACGTGGCGGATGCCCATGATCACCCGGTCCGCCTCGCTCATCGCGGTCACGCGCAGCTCCGGCGGCAGCGTGGCCGGGTCGATCGACAGCGAGTGATAGCGGGCGGCCATGAACGATGGCGGCAGCCCCGCGAGCAGGCCGGCACCATCGTGCGTGACCTCGGATGCCTCGCCGTGGACGAGCGTCGGGGCGCGGACGATCGATGCCCCGTATGCCGCGGCCATCGCCTGCATGCCGAGGCACACGCCGAGCAGCGGCAGGCCGCGTTCCGCGGCGACGCCCGACCGCCCCGACCGAGATCCCGGCATCGTCGGGATCGCCCGGACCGGGCGAGATGACGATGCCCCGCAGGTCCGCGGCCGGATCGTCGGCCATCGCCGCGACCGCGCCGACATCGATCGCGTCGTTGCGGACGACGTGGACCTCCGCCCCGGCGGCCTGGAGCGCCTGGACGAGGTTGAACGTGAAGCTGTCGTAGTTATCGATGACGAGGATCACGGCCGCACCCCGGGTGCGGTCTCGGGAACGGGCGACGTCCCCTCCGCGCGGGTCATCTCCGGCAGACCGGCTGCCAGCTCGATGGCGCGCCGGAGCGCCGCCGCCTTGTGCTCGGTCTCCTCGAACTCGCGCTCCGGGACGGAGCCGGCGACGATCCCGGCGCCGGTGTGGACATGCGCCTGGCCGTCCTTCAGGACGGCGCTCCGGATGGTGATCGCCGTGTCGAGGTTGCCGTCGTAGCCGAGATAGCCGACGGCGCCGCCGTACAGCCCGCGGCGCTCCCCCTCGGCCGCGGAGATGAGCTGCATCGCCCGGACCTTGGGCGCTCCCGACAGCGTGCCGGCCGGGAAGACGGAGCGGAGCGCATCGAGCGCGTCGAGCTCGGGCTTGAGGCGGCCCTCGACGTGCGACACCAGGTGGAGGACGTGGCTGTAGCGCTCGACCTCCATGTACTTGCTGACGGTGACGGTGCCCGGCCGGGCGACCCGCCCGAGGTCGTTGCGGCCGAGGTCGACCAGCATCACGTGCTCGGCCCGCTCCTTCGGGTCGGCCTGGAGCTCCTCGGCCAGCAGGGCGTCCTCCTTCGCGTCGGCGCCACGCGGCCGCGTCCCGGCGATCGGGTGGGTCGTCAGGCGGTCGCCCTCGACCTGGAGCAGGAGCTCCGGCGAGGCGCCGACGACCTCGAACGTGGGCGTCCGAGTGAAGAACAGGTACGGGCTCGGGTTGACGCGACGGAGCGCGCGGTAGAGCCCGATCCCGTCGAGCGCGACGCCGGTGGCTGGATCGACGGGCAGCCCGAACGACTGCCGCCGGGCGAGCACGACCTGGATCGCCTCGCCCGCCGCGATGGCGTCCTTGGCGACCTCGACCGCGTGGATGTACTCGTCGCGGCCGAGGCTCGTTTCGATGGGTCGCCCGAGGTCGGCCGGGCTCGCGCCGTTCGTCGACCGGGACGACCCGGCCAGCTCGGCCGCGCTCGGTCGCGAGGTGCGCTCGAGCGCCTCGAAGATCGCCGTCTCGGCGATCCGGTAGCGACCCTCGAGGTCCGGCGCCTCGGTGTGGAGCGAGGCGATCGCCGACAGCGTGTGGGTCAGGTGGTCGAACACGAGGACGAGGTCGGTCTCGATGAAGGCGGCCGTCGGGCACGCCGACCGGGTCGCGCTCGGGCAGCGGGACGGTCGGCTCGAAGGCCGACACCGCGTCGTACGCCAGCGCTCCGACCGCACCCGCCGGTGAAGCGCGGCATCCCCTCGGTCGGCTGGACGCGGCGGCGCGGCACGAACGACCGGATCGCGGCCAGCGGGTCGGCGGCCGGGACGGTGTCGATCGGCAGGTCCGGCGAGTAGGTCGGCTCGGTGACCGGGTCGGGTCTGGATGCGGGCGACGCCGTCGCGGACCTCGAGGAGCCGCCGCGGGCCGACACCCAGGAACGAGTAGCGCCCGAGCCGCTCGCCGCCCTCGACCGACTCGAGCAGGTAGGCCGGCCCGCCGTCGTCGAGACGCAGGAATGCCCCGATCGGCGTCTCGAGGTCGGCCGGCCGCGTCGCGCGCAGCAGGATCGTGTCGGCGTTGGCGGCGAGGCGCTGGGCCTGCGCCAGGCTGATCGGGTCGGCGGTCGTCATCGCTGGTTGCCTCGGAGAATCAAGAACGACCGTTCGTCTCCGGGACGAAAGGTCGTGCCTTCCGCGGTGCCACCCTCATTCGGCGATGCCGCACTCTTCTGACCGACGGGACGACTGTGGGTCGAACCCACCGCCGCCGATCGGCGCTGCCCTGTATCGCTGGCGCTCTGCGCCGGAGCCTACTGGCGACCGCGGCCTGCGCCGCCTCGCGTTCGGTCCGGAGGCTCCCGGGTCCATTCCCTGTCGTCGTCGCTCCGGCTTCGCACCAACCGCCGGATCTCTGGGTCGACGTGCGACGGGTACTCGTCCCGTTCACAGCCCGCTCATTCGTGATGTCCGCGGAGTATGGGCGGCGGCTCGCGAAGGCGTCAAGCGCCCGCGGGCGAGGGCGCTCGCGATCGATCGGGTGCGCTAGGCGACCTGCCGCCGTGGCGTCCAGAGACTGACGCGGCCCTCGTCGCTTGGCAGCGGGGCATCCGCATCGGATTCGAGACCGGCGACGAAGGCCACGACGAGCCGTTCCTCGAGCTGCGTCCCTGCGGCATCCTCGAGTCGTCGGAGGGCCTCGCTGACGCTGAGCGCCTTGCGATACGGCCGGGTCGTCGTCATCGCCGAGAAGGCATCGCCGACCGCCAGGATCCGCGCCACCAGCGGGATATCGTCGCCGGCCAGCCCATCGAGGTAGCCCGCGCCGTCCCAGCGCTCGTGGTGATGACGGACGCCGGCCCGGATCTGATCGATGTCGGGAAGGTCTCGGACGATGACGTCGCCGAGCGCGACGTGCTGCCTGACGATCTGGGTCTCGGCGTCGGTGAGCGCACCGGGCTTGCGCAGGATGTGGTCCGGGATCCCGATCTTGCCCACGTCGTGGAGCAGCCCGGTCACGCGAAGGATGTGGATCGCGTCGTCGTCGAGCTCGAGGCAGCGCGCCCAGGAAGACCGCGTAACGCGCGACATCCTCGGAATGACGCTTCGTGTAGCGGTCCTTGGTGTCGACCGCGAGGATCAGGCCCTGGAAGATGTCGAACGGCTGACGCTCGCCGGTGACCTCGCTCGCCCGCCCCGCGAACCGGATCGCATCGCCACCGCTGGCCTTGGCCTCCAGCAACGTCACGGCTGCGGTCGTCAGGAGGCCGATCACCGAGTCGGCGTGTTCCGGATAGACGCAGATGCCCGCGCTGACCGTGACCGGCAGTCGCTCGGACGCGTCGAACTGCAAGGCTCGATCGGCGAGCACGGACCGCACCCGGTCGAGGATCGGCCGAAGCTGGACGACGTCTGCCGCGGAGGCGATCAGGAGGAACTCGTCGGGCCCGTAGCGACCGCGCGCGATCGACGCCGGCAGCTCCGATGCGAGGACGTCGGCGACCATCACCAGGGCACGATCGCCGGCCGCGTGACCGTACGTCTCGTTGAGCAGGCGGAACCCGTCGATGTCGATCAGCGCGATGCCGATCGGATGGCCGGCCGTCCGCGCCCCCTCGACGGCCACAGCCAGCTCGTCGACGAGGGCTCCGTGGTTGAGCTGCCCGGTGAGCGGGTCGCGCCGAGCGGCCTCGATCAGGGCGACCGTCTGGCGCGTGATCCGGCCCTGGGCGGAGCGGAAGACCAGGGTCAGCACGACGGCGGCGATGAGCGCCGCGACGAGGGTCGCGATCACGACGTCCCAGCGCAGCCGGTCGAGCTCGGCGAGGATCGGGACAGCGTCACGCCAGACGGCGAGGACCGCCTGGACGCGGCCATCGGCCTGGAGCGGAAAGTACTCGCGCAGGACGCTGGGGCTGGTGAGCGGAGCCCCGGCAGCCTGGCTGAGATCGGCCGTGCTGAACGCGGCCTCGACGGTCTGACCGTCGACCGCGGACCGAAACTCCGCTGACGCGGCGGTGGTCAAGCCGGTCACGTCCGGACGATCGCCGACGATGACCGTCCCGTCGGGGCGACGAAGCTCGACGCGCAGGATCTCGGCTCGCCGGACGAGACGAGCGAAGTCCGCTTCGAGCTCGGCCCGACGTGCGGCGCTCGGACCGCCGGCGTCCAGATCGCCGGCCTGGACGTAGGTGTTGACCACGCTGCGGACCAGGGCAGCGTCCGTCCCGACGATCGACTGCATGGTCGACGACGTGAAGTTCGCCGAGACCATCATCGTCTGCGCCGTGGCAGTCACGCCCACGATGACGAGGAAGATCCCGTAGACGAGCACGAACAGGACCGGCCGCGGGGCGCGGGTCGGGGAACCGAAGGCGGCGGGGAGGTGCATCAGGACGGCGCCCGTCCGGCAGGTGGCGCGACCCGCCGGCCATCGCCGCGCAGCCATCGCCGGGCGACGGGAAGCCAGACGAACCCGCCGAGTGCCTGGACCAGGGCGACGACGATCAGCAGCAGACCGGGCAGCGTGACCAAGACACTCGGGACGATCCATTCGATGCCGATGCCGATGTCACCGAGGGATCCCGTCGAGACCGTGCCGGCGGCCGGACCGATCGCCAGCAGGTCCGGGGCGACATCCGTCCCGCCTGTGGTCGGTACGCCACCACCACCGGCCGGGCCGCCGGTCCCTGGGCCTGGCGGCACCGAGACGGTCCCCAGCGCGAGGCCGCCGGAAGGCGCCGGACTGCTGGACGGCGGTGCGCTCGCGGGAACGCTCGAGGCCGTGGGCGGGGCCGGGGTGGGACCGAGCGTGGGGCCGGGGTCGGACGGCGACTGCGGCGTCGCGAGCGGCCCGGTCGGGACCTGCAGGGTCGGGAGCGGCAACGTGGGGAGGGCCAGCGTCGGGATCGGCAGGATCGGTGCCGGTGAGGGTGTCGCACCTGCCGTCGGCAGCGGCGTCGGGGTGGCCGTCGCAGTGGCCGTCGGCGTCGGAGTCGGCGTCGGCTGTGCGGTCGGCGTCGGTCGTGGAGTGGGGCTCGGCGTGGCGGAGGGGATCCGGGCGGTGACCGTGATCGAGACGGTCGTCGGCAACGACTGCAGCAGCCCATCGACCGCCTCGTACGTGAACGTGTCGGTGCCGCTGAACCCGCCGTCCGGCTGGTATCGGAATCCGCCGTCTGTCGCGAGCGTCAGGTTGCCGTGCGTCGGCTTGCTCCCCAGTCGAGCCGTCAGGTCCGTCCCGAGGACGTCGATATCGTTGGCGAGCACACCGGGGGTCGCGACCACGAGCGTCGTATGCCCGGGCGTGGTGTACGAGTCCGCGACGCCGAGCGGGACACCGACCCCCAGGAGCCGTGGTGAGGCAAGGGCGACCGGCGCCAGCGCGAGGGCGAGCGCGAACCCGACGGTCGCCGCGCCGACCCGGGCCGGACGGAGCATGTGAACCAAGACGCGCGGACCCCTCCTGCTCGATGGTCCGTCGAGTGTGCTTGGTCAGCCCACCCTGACCCAGCCGCTGAAGGTCCCACGCCGGGGTCGTCGACCGGCCCATGTGTCCGGGCGCACCAGGGCCCTATCCCATCGTGTCGACAGGTTCGTACCCGGCGCAGCGGACCACGGGGAGCGGCGGATAGCGTGGGTAGCGCGGATCGGTCACGGAGCGTTCGCACAGCCGGAAGACCGAATCGCGGGCTGTCACGATCCGGCGGGAGTAGCGGCACGTCCCACACAGGCCGGGCGTCGCCTCGCCAGCGACCGCGCGGCGTCTCGCGCTCCGTCATCTGGCGGAGAGGGTGGGATTCGAACCCACGAAGTCTTTCGACTCAGCGCTTTTCAAGAGCGCCGCCATCAACCGCTCGGCCACCTCTCCGGACGGGAGGATACCGCGACAGGGCAGGTCAGGCGCCCGTGGAGGGCCCGATCGCGTCGCGTCCCAGGTAGGGCCGCAGCGGCTCCGGGACCGCGATCGTGCCGTCGGGCTGCTGGTAGGTCTCGAGGATGGCCGCGACGACGCGCGCCAGCGCCAGACCTGAGCCGTTGAGGGTGTGGACGAGCTCCGGCTTGGCGCCCGGTTCCGGCCGGTAGCGGATGGCCATCCGGCGTGACTGGTAGTCGCGGAAGTTCGAACACGAGCTGACTTCGAGCCAGCGTTCCACGCCCGGTGCCCAGACCTCGAGGTCGTACTTGCGCGCCTGCGTGAAGCCCATCTCCCGGGTGCTCATCAGCAGCACGCGGTACGCCAGGCCGAGGCGCTGGAGGAGGATCTCGGCGCGCGCGGTCATCCATTCGAGTGCCTCCGCGGACGACTCGGGCTTCTCGAACAGGACCATCTCGACCTTGTCGAACTGGTGGACGCGCAGGATCCCGCGGGTGTCCTTGCCGGCGGCCCCGGCCTCGCGCCGGAAGCAGGGCGTGTACGCCGCGTAGCGGATGGGCAGCTCGGACGCCTCGAGGATCTCGTCGCGGTGCAGGTTGGTGACCGGGACCTCGGCGGTCGGGACCAGGTACAGCTCGTCGCGGGTGACGACGTACATCTGGTCTTCCTTGTCCGGGATCTGGCCCGTGCCGGTCGCGCTGGCGGTGTTGACGACGGCCGGCGGCCACACCTCGGTCATCCCGTTCTCGCGGGTGTGGACGTCGAGGAACCAGTTGATGAGCGCCCTCTGGAGGGCCGAGCCCGCGCCCTTGTAGACCGGGAAGCCCGAGCCCGCGATCTTCGCGCCGCGGGCGTTGTCGAGGATGTCGAGCGCCTCACCGAGCTCCCAGTGCGGCTTGCGGGTCCAGGTCGCGCCGCCGACCGGGGTGTCGGCGCCGACCTCGCCGACCAGCGGCTGGTCGCGCGGCAGCTGCTCGCCCCACAGCCTGATCGTGACGTTGGCTTCCTCGCCACCGACCGGGATGTCGGGGTCGGGCGGGTTCGGGATCCGGAGGAGCAGGTCGTCGAGGTCGCCTTCGGTCTCGGCGAGGGCGGCGTCGAGCGCCTTGATCCGCTCGCCGGCGGCCGTGGACGACGTCCGCAGGTCCGCGACCTCCGGGCCGTCCGGGTGCGGCACCGCCCTTGATCGCCTCGCCGATCCGCTTGGAGGCGGCGTTGCGCTCGGCCTTGAGCGCCTCGGTCTCGGCCAGGAGACGACGCCGCTCGGCGTCGAGACCGAGGGCACGGTCGACGAGCGCCGGGTCCTCGCCCTTGCGGATGGCGCCGTCGCGGATCGTGTCGGCGTCCTCGCGGAGACGCTGGAGTCCGACGCTCATGCAGGGCCCGCCGGTCGTCGCCGGCGTGGCGTCCGCGGCCTCGAGGAGCCGTCGCACCACGAAATCCTTGTCGAGGGATGCGAGGAGCCAGCCAGCTCGCGGGCCGCTGTCGCGGCCGATGAACGCGAGATAGATGGCGGCGAACGAACGCCGATTCGTTCGCATGTCCAGCCCGACGGCCGCGTCGAACAAGAGGTTCTGCCACTCCGCGCCACCGGGATATGGTGGCAGCGTCTCGGCTGCGATCGCGACGGCGCGGAGATAGCGACGCATGTCGTCGGTCAGTCTCCGAGGCGGCCGCCGGCAGCTCATCGTGGATGGCGATCCTCGCCGACTCCGGGGCGTAGGTCTTGAGCCAGGCCTGCGCGGCTGCGACACGTTCCGTCAGGATCGCCATCTCGCGTTCCGTCAGCTCGCTGCCCTTCTCGGTCTCGACCCGGGCACCGGCGTCGACTCCCGGGACCTGGACGAGTAACGCAAGATGCGCGAATGCCGGTCGGAACAGCGCCGCCTCGGCCGCGACGTCTGCAGCCGGGTCCAGAAGCGAATACCGGAAGGTGGCGTCGTACCCCGGCGCGATCTCGCCCTTGACCTCACGACCGGCGGTGGCCGCCGCGAACTTGTCGAACTCGTCGAACAGCCGCGGGATCGCGTCGGTCCCGTCCGGGTCGAACTCGATCGCCTGGTTGGGGCGCGGCCGCAGGAACAGGAAGCGGAGCTGCTCGGCGGGGATCACCTCGGCGATGGTGTGGGCCGCGGCGCCCTGACCCTTCGAGGTGGACATCTTCTTGCCACCGATGTTGAGGAACTCGTACGGGACGTTGAGCGGCGGCTCGCGCTCGAACACCTCGCGGGCGATGGCGTCGCTCCGGTCGCGCGACCCGCCGGCCGTCGACAGATCCTTGCCGCCGGGCTCGATGGTCACGCCGAACAGCGACCACTGGGCCGCCCATTCGAGGTTCCACGGCAGCTTGGCCGTCCCGCCGAACGGGCTCAGCCAGCCGGTCGTCCCGCAGCCCTGCGCCCACGTCACCAGATCCGCCCGACACTCGAAGAAGACGCGCTCGCCGTCCCACTTGGTCACGATCGTCGTGCCGACCTTGCCGCACGTGGGGCAGACCACCGCGAGCGGGTGCCAGACCTCGGGATGCTGGACGTTGGCCACGCGCCGGTAGATCTCACGGACCAGCGGAGCGCGATCGAGCGCGAGCCGGATGTATGGGTCCATCGCGCCCGTCGGGTAGATGTCGCTCATCCAGTAATAGCGGTCGGGCTGGATCCCGAGACCGGCGAACACGTCGATGAAGATCCCCGCGAAATGGCGGGCGTAGCTGGCGTGGCCATCACCGGCCGGGTCGGGGACGTGGGCGAGCGGCCGGCCCATCTCGCGATCGATGGCGTCGGGCGTCAGCAGCGCCTGGGCGTCCATCGGGTCCATGTCATCGACGCCATACAGCAGCGTCGTCTCCAGGCCGTTGGCGCGCAGAGCCCGGGTGATGACGTCGAGGATGACCGGCCCGCGCAGGCTGCCGACGTGGACCGTCCCGGACGGCGTCTTCGAGTCGTTGACGACCTGCGGGCCGCTGACCCGGGACGCGAGCTCGTCCGCCCAGTCCATGCGGACCTCCCGAGGCTCTAGCTGATGCCGACGATCTTGTAGGTGAAGTCGCCGGCCGGCACCTTGACCACGACCTTCTCGCCCTTCTTCTTGCCGAGCAGGGCGCGTCCGACCGGGCTCTCGTTCGAGATCCGGCCTTCGGCCGGCTTCGCCTCGGCTGAGCCGACGATGGTGAACGCCTCCTTGCCGTCGGGGCTCTCGACCGCCACGGTCGACCCGATCTGGACATGGTCGGTCGAGTGGTTCTCGTCGATGATCGTGGCGTTCTTGATCAACGCCTCGAGGGTCTGGATCCGACCCTCGACGAATGCCTGCTCGTTCTTGGCGTCCTCGTACTCGGCGTTCTCCGAGAGGTCGCCATGCTCCTTGGCGTCGTGGATCCGGTTGGCGACCTCGGGCCGCTTGACGGACACCATCTCGTCGAGCTCGGAGCGGAGCTTCTCGAGGCCATCTCGGGAGAGATAGGTGGGCTTGTTGTTCACGGTCTCTGGCCCCCGTCTTTCAGGTGGTCGGATGTGGGCAGACCGAGCGGGGCGGTCTTCGATAAAGGAAAGAACTCCAGGCGCTCCGCGGCCAAGCCGCGCACCTGAAGTTCCGACCGTCGGCGAATGGTAGCGGTGGGCCGATGGGCTGTCAAAGACGCCGAGCGAGGCCCGAACGCCACCGCCGACGAGCCGACCGTTCCCTCGTCACTCACCCGCCGTGCCGCCGGTCAGCCCGCCCAGGCGTCGCTTGATCCGCACGAGCGAGCCGCGGTCGGCGAAGGCGACGAAGACCGTGTCATCGCCCGCCACCGATCCCGCGACCTCCGGCCAGCGCGCGCGGTCGAGCGCGGCCGCGATGGCATGGGCGGAGCCAGGCAGGGTGCGGAGGACGAGCAGCAGCCCCGCCTCGCGCATCTCGATCGGCAGATCGGCCAGGAGCTTGCGCAGCCGGTCCTCGCCCGACGTCTCCGCCTCGACCAGGCGCGGCGGGAGGGCGTAGGCGGCGGTGCCCTCGCGGGTGACCTTGATCAGGCCGAGCTCGGCGACGTCGCGCGAGATCGTCGCCTGCGTGGTTCGGAAGCCACGCTCGCGAAGGGCGGCGGCGAGCTCCTGCTGGGTGCGGATCGGGCGCTGCTCCACGAGGTCGCGGATCGCTCGCTGGCGGAGCTGCTTCATGACCTCCATCGGTCAGCGCACCGCGGCTGTCAGCGCAGCCAGACGATGATGACGACGGCTGCGACCACCAGCCGATAGACCACGAAGACGGTCAGCGAGCGCGTCTGCAGATAGCGGAGCATGAACCGGATCGCCAGCACGCCGGTCGCGAACGAGGCGATCATGCCGACCAGCAGCGGCACCAGCTCGACCGTGACGCCGGCGTCGCCGGTCGCGAGCTTGCGAGCCTCGAAGATCGCCGCTCCGGCGATGACCGGGGTCGCCATCAGGAACGAGAACCGAGCCGCAGGCTCGCGCGCCAGGCCGGCGAATCGACCGGCCGAGATGGAGACGCCCGACCGGCTGATGCCCGGGATGAGCGCGAGAGCCTGTGCCGCCCCGATGCCGAAAGCGAGCGGGAACGTGACGTCACCGACCCCCTTGGTCAGGCCGCCCCAGCGGTCGGCAAGCCACAGGATGACTGCTCCGACGATCAGCATCACCGCCACGAGACCAGGCTCCCGGACGGTCTTCTCGAGGAAGTCGTTGAGCAGGAAGCCCGCCAGCGCGGCCGGGATGGTCGCGGCGACCAGCAGCCAGGCCAGCCGGCGGTCCGGATCACCCGCCAGCGTTCGGTCGCGGATTGCCGCCAGCCCGGCCGGAACCAGGCGGAACCACTCGGCCCGGAAATAGATCAGCAGCGCCAGCAGCGTCCCGACATGGAGCATCACGCTGAACGCGACCGACGTGATGAACGGGTCCGTCCAGCCGAACAGGAACGGGACGATGATGAGGTGCCCGGACGATGACACCGGCAGGAACTCCGTGAGCCCCTGCACGATGCCCATCACCAGAGCCTGGATCGTCGTATCCATCTATGCGCCGCCCGTGACGGCCGGCCCGACTCGCTCGCGCCCCAACCTAACGGATGAAGAGCGGAGCGAGAACCAGCGAGATCGTGGCCAGAAGCTTGACCAACACGTGCAGTGACGGGCCGGCCGTGTCCTTGAACGGGTCGCCGACCGTGTCGCCGACGACGGCCGCGGCGTGCGCCTCGGAGCCCTTGCCGAGGACGTTGCCCTGGTCGTCCTTGAGGTTGCCCGACTCGATGTACTTCTTGGCGTTGTCCCAGGCACCGCCGCCGTTGTTCAGCACGGTCGCGAGCAGGACGCCCGAGATCGTGCCGACCATCAGCATGCCGG
Source organism: uncultured Chloroflexia bacterium (assembly GCA_963813225.1). GTDB lineage: Bacteria > Chloroflexota > Limnocylindria > Limnocylindrales > CSP1-4 > SPCO01. Next base: position 35,141 of record CAWEYB010000002.1, read on the forward strand.
CGACCGCCTCGAACCCGAGGATGACCCCGATGGCGATCGGCGTGGCGACCGCCACGAGGCCCGGCAGGATCATCTGGCGAAGAGCGGCCGCGGTCGTGATGTCGACGACCCGGGCGTAGTCCGGGCGCTGGCTGTAATCCATGATCCCGGGCATCTCGCGGAACTGGCGGCGGACCTCGACGATGATCGTCTGGGCCGTCTTGCCGACCGCCTTGATCGCCAGCGAGCTGAAGAAGTAGACCAGCGTCGCCGCAAGCAGCGCCGCGATGAACACGTTGACGTTGGCGAGGTTGACCGAGTTGAGCAGCTCGGCACCGGGCACGCCGGCTTCGATCCGCCGGCCCTGGATCAGGTTGATCTTGTCGATGTAGGCGCTGAACAGCAGGAACGCAGCGAGCGACGCCGAAGCGATGGCGTAGCCCTTGGTCAGCGCCTTGGTCGTATTCCCGACGGCGTCAAGCCGGTCGGTGATGTGGCGCGCGCCTTCCTCGATCCGGCTGAACTCGGCGATGCCGCCTGCGTTGTCCGTGATCGGGCCGAACGTGTCCATCGCCAGGATGTAGGCGGTGGTCATGAGCATGCCCATCGTCGCGACCGCGGTCCCGAAGATGCCGCCGACGTTGACACCGGTCGACGACAACAGGTTCGCCTGCGTGCCGAGCCAGAAGCTGGTGAACAGGGCGATGGCGATCGTGATCGCGGTCACCGCGGTGGTCTCGAAGCCGATCGGCGGTGCCCGCGATGATGTTGGTCGCCGGGCCGGTCTTGGACGCCTCAGCGATGTCGCGCACGGGACGGTATGAGCCCGCGGTGTAGTACTGGGTGATGTAGACGAACGCGACGCTGGTCGCGAGACCGACGATCCCGGCGGCGAAGAAGTAGACCCAGGTCGGGAAGCCGCCGTTTCCGGTGCCGCCGTTGGTCTGCATCATGATGTTGGTCGTGATCAACAGGCCCACGACGGAAAGCAGCGTCGTGACCCAGTAGCCGCGGTTGAGCATGTTCATCGGGTCTTCGTCTTCCTTGCCGCGGACGAAGAAGATCGCGACGATCGTCGCCAGGAGCCCGAAGGCGCGGACGACGAGCGGGAAGAAGATCCAGGCCTGCGGGTTCGGCCAGCCGGCCTTCTCCGCGATCGCGAACACGGCGACGCCCAGGATCATCGCGCCGATGTTCTCGGCGGCGGTCGATTCGAACAGGTCCGCACCACGGCCTGCGCAGTCGCCGACGTTGTCGCCGACGAGGTCGGCGATGACGCCCGCGTTGCGCGGGTCGTCCTCGGGGATGCCCTTCTCGACCTTGCCGACGAGATCGGAGCCGACGTCGGCGGCCTTGGTGTAGATGCCGCCGCCGAGCTGGGCGAAGAGCGCCACGAACGACGCCCCGAAGCCGAAGCCGACGATGAGGAACGGCGCCTGGTCGACGGTCACCTCGCCGACGAAGGTCGAATAGGCGGTGAAGATGCCCCACACCCCGAGGAGCGACAGGGCGACGACGAGGAAGCCGGACACCGCGCCACCGCGCATCGCCACCTGGACCGCCTCGACGAGGCTGCGGCGAGCCGCCGATGCCGTCCGGACGTTGGCCTTGACGGCGACGAGCATGCCGATGATCCCCGACGCCATCGAGCACGCGGCGCCGATGAGGAAGGCGATGCCCGTCAACACCCCGATGGGCAGACCGGCGAGCTTCGGCACGTCGGCGACGGCGGCCGTCTCGACGATGCCGATGACGACGCCGATGACGACCGCGCCGACGACCGCGAGGATCCCGATGGTCGTGTACTGGCGGCGGATGAAGGCCGTCGCGCCCTCGTAGATCGTGCCGGCGACGTCTTCCATCGCCGCCGTCCCGGTATCGCGGGACAGCACGTCGCGCGCAAGGTAGATCGCGAACAGGATGGCGATGATGCCGGCAGGCAGGATGATCAACTGGAGCTGACTGGCGTCCATCAGGACAGGGGGTCCTCCACCTTGGGCTGTTGACCGGGTTCCGACCCGGCGCGTGGCGTGCGCCGCTTCGGTGCGGACGACCGGGGAATGCCTGTCTGGTCCCTCTGGCGCGTGTTCCTGGGGCGGGACCGCCAGGTCGGCGGCGAGTGTAACAAGGCGCGAGAAGCCGGGTCAAACCCGCCGGTCAGGCGTGATATGCACTCGGCGCGGGCCCGTCGAGGCCCGGCGGCGGCTCAGGGATGCAGCCCCTATACTGCGCGTCTTGTGACCCGCAGACCCATGTTCGGCTGCCTCGTCGAGATCGTCGAGACACTCGTCCTCACACTCATCATCTTCTTCGTCATCCAGACGTTCGTCGCCCAACCGTACAAGGTCCAGCAGCAGTCGATGGAGCACACGCTGGAGCCCGACCAGTACGTCCTGGTGGACAAGTTGACGCCGCGCTTCGACACGTACAAGCGCGGCGACATCGTCGTGTTCACGCCACCGCCCGACTGGGTCCAGGCCGACGGCACGCCGTTCATCAAGCGCGTCATCGGCCTGGCCGGCGACACCGTGGACATCCACGACGGCAGCGTGTTCATCAACGGCACCAAGCTCGATGAGCCGTACCTCTACTCCGAGACGCCCGGCGGGCCGACCCAGCCGACGACCGTGCCCGGTGACACGCACCGCTGGGTCGTGTCCGAGGGCGACGTGTTCCTGATGGGCGACCATCGCGAGAACTCCGAGGATTCACGGACGTTCGGCGAGGTGGCGGTCGACAAGATCATCGGCCGTGCATGGCTGCGCTACTGGCCGCTGGCCGATTTCGGCATCCTTCCGACGCCCACCTACCCGGAGCTGGCTCCCACCGCCCAATGAGTGCGCTGCCGTGAACCCGGCCCTCCTGGGGGTCGCGCTCGCGGTCGCGGTCGGAGCCCTCGTGGCCGGCTCCGCCCGGAATGCCCGGACCGCGATCCTCGGCCTTGTCGTGACACTGGTCGCCGCCCCGGTCCTGGCCGATCCCCTGCCGGGGTCGCTCGGCCTCGCCGCTCGCCTGGTGGCCGCCATCCTCGCCGGCTACCTCCTGTGGGTCGCGACGCGCGGACCGCGGCTGCGGACCGGCGGCTCGCTGGTCGGCTGGCCGACCGACGCGTTCCTCGCGGCAGCCGCGGCGGTCGTCGGCTACGGCAGCCACGGCCTCGGGGCGCCGGCGGCCGGACCGGCGCTCGCGTCGGCGGCGGGCTTCGCGCTGGCGGCGCTCGCCCTCGTGCCGCTTTCGACCGGACGCGACGTCCTGCGGGTGGGGATCGGGCTCGGCCTGCTCATCAGCGGCGCACTGCTCGTGCGGACCGGCCTCGGCGGCACCCCCGACGAGCTCGAGGAGCTGCTCACGGCCGGGCTGGTCGCGACCCTCGGCGGGGCCATCGCGATCCTCGCCATCGCGGCCCGATCCGACGGTCGCGCGGACTTCGAGATGAGTCCGACGACGCCGCACCGGTCGAGCCACGTCGCCGAACCTGAGCCGCCCGGGCATCGATGAGCCTCGTCCTGTTCGTCGTCGTCACCGGAGCGTTCACGGCCCTGGCCCTCGGAACGCGTGCCCGCCCACCGCTGTCGACCGGGATCGGCATCGTCGGCCTGCTGCTGGCGGTCGCGCTCGCGTTCGCTCTTGTTCCCGGCCAGATCGTGGTCATCGGTGGCGGGGCGATCGCGACGACCGCCTACGTCCGGCTCTTCCTCCTGCTGGGCTCGGTCCTCGGGCTGGCGCTGGCGATCTCGGGCCAGGCCGGCGGCTCGCGACGCGATGCACCGACCGTGACCCTGGGCATCCTGGCGACGGCGGCGTTGACCCTCGGCGTGCTCGATCCGCGAGCGGCCGTCCTGGTCGCGACGGCCGGCGGACTGTTCGGTGTCCTGGTGACCCTCGTCCCGAACGGGGGCCGCGTCGGGGCGACCGTCGGCGTGCGCGAATCACGCGCGGTCGGCGTTGCCGGAGCGCTGGCGATCGCCGCGACGGCCTGGTTCGGGCGCGACCTGAGCGGGCTCGACGCCCAGCCGGTCGTGTTCGGCCTGGCCTACCTCGCCTTCGCGATCGCGGTCGCGCTGCGATTCGGCGAGATCCCGTTCCATCTGTGGGCCGCCCGCCTGGCCGACGTCGTGCCCGAGACCGCGCTGCCGATCCTGACCGCCTACGCGCCGGCGTCACTGGCCCTCGTGGCCGTCGCGTGGATCGACACGTCGGTGACGCCGTTCGCCACGGACCTCGGCATCGACCGCCTCATCGTCGTCGGCATCGCCCTGGCGTCGATCGTGCTGGCTGCGGTCGCGGCATTCGTCCAGGACGACATCGAGCACGTCCTCGGCTACTCGATCGTCGGCGACGCGGGGGTGATCGTCCTGGCGCTCGCCGCCCTCGGTCCGGATGCGTGGGGACCGACCCGGATGTGGGTCCTCGCGTTCGTCGTCGCCCGCAGCGCGTTCGCGGCGTGGGTGGCCGGCGTGCGCGTCGGGTTCTGGACCGGCCGGGTCGCCGACCTCCGTGGCTGGGTCCGGCGCTCCCCGTTGCTCACCGTCACCTTCGGCCTGATCGCCATCGCCAGCATCGGAGTCCCGGGGATGGCGGCATTCGACGCCCGCACCGCCATCGTCAACGACACCCTGGTCGGACCGATCTCGACGGTCGCACTGATCGCGGTCCTGGCGCCGATCGCCTACTACGGGCGGCTGCTGGTCATCGGGCTCCTGCCGCCGGACCGCCTCCTCGAACCGGCAGACGCCTGGCGGCCGGTCGTCACCCGCCTCGACCTGACCTCGATCCGGGCATGGGCCACCACGACGTGGGATGCGAACCGGGCGTTCAGCACGGGGCTCATCGCGTTCGCCCTGGCGATCCTCGCGCTGGCGACCGCCAGTGGCGCGTTCGGTGGCCCGGAGGCTGCGGCGGAGGCGCCCCCGGTCCTGGCCGGCCCGGCCGGCATCGGTGCGCCCGCGCCGTCGGGCAGCCCGCCGTCCGCCAGCTTCGCGCCGGCGGCATCCGACCTGCCGACGCCGAGTCCGTAACGCGCGGCCGGATCAGTCCCCGGGAGCGAGCACCCAGCGGTCGATGTCACGCTCGTAGTCGAGCAGCTGGTCGGGGCTGAACCACAGCGCGAGCTCGGTGGCCGCGGCCTCGGGGCTGTCGGAGGCGTGGACGATGTTCTGCGCGGTCTCGAGCGCGAAGTCGCCGCGGATCGTCCCGGGCGCCGCCTCGTGGGGCCGCGTGGCGCCGTTGATCGCGCGGACCACGGCGATGGCGTTCGGGCCGTCGAATGCGGCTGCCACCAGAGGCGCGGAGATGATGAACTCCACGAGCCCCGCGAAGAACGGCTTCTCACGATGGGCGGCGTAGTGCCGCTCCGCGAGGTCGCGATCGACGTGGACGAGCTTGAGCCCGACGAGGCGAAGACCGCGGTCCTCGTAGCGGGCGAGGATGCGGCCGACCAGCTGGCGCTGGACGCCGTCGGGCTTGATGAGGACGAGGGTCCGTTCGGTGCCTGACATGTCTTCCTTGGGCTGCGGGTCGAGTCGGGTCCGGGATTGTATCGGATAGCGGCCGCGGATCAGGCGATCGGGCCACCGTCGGCGGCTGCGTCGGCGGCTGCCTCGTCCGGCGCTTCCGGATCGTCGCGCGGAGCGGCCTCTGCCTGTTCGGTTGGTGCGCCGGCCGTCCCGTCGGTCGGCTCATCGGTGACGACCTTCGTGTCGACGTCCGGCGACTCGGCGGAGGCGACGACCGCGTCCTCGGTCGCTTCCGTGTCGTCCGTGTCCTCGGGGTCGTCCGTGTCGTCGACCAGGGCTGCCGAGAGCGGCGCCGCCTCCCTGACCCTCGTCCGCTTGCGGCGTTCGGGCGGACCGCCGCGTGCCGCTTCGGCATAGGCGTTGCGCGCCTCGAGCTCGTGGCCCGCGGCGCGATAGGCGTCGCCTCGAACGATGGCGATGGCCGGACCGCGCGCCCCGCCGATCGCCTCGAGGATCGCCGGCGCGAGGGCCGGCGCCAGCCGGAGTGCGAGGCCGAAGTGGAGCGCCGCGACCTCGGGCGATCCGGCCACGAGCGCTGCCCGACCGGCCTCGAGCGCAGCGCCGGGATCGGGCAGGTCCGCAGGTCCGGGATCGACCGTCTCCTCGTCGTCCCAGAAGCCGAGGGTCATCGGGCCGGCCGGCGGCTTTGCGGCGGCAGCCGCAGCGGCGGGTGACGGCTCCGGAGGCGCGGGCTCCTGGGTCTCGGCCGGCTGCGCGATGTCCGGTCCGCGGTCGAACAGCGTCGGCGCCGTGGGCGGGGGTTCGTCGGCATCGGGCGGCCAGACGCCGGAGCGCGGCATCCCGGCGAAGATCGCGTCGATCGTGCCGCCGGCCATCGCCATCGCACGTTGCGCGTAGCGGCGAGCCTCGCCCGGGCGACCGACCGATGCGGCCGCCTCCGATGCGATCACCAGCGCGACCGGGTCGTCCACCTCGCCGCGCAGCGAGGCCGTCGCCGCCTCGCCCGCCCGGGACAGGTCGCCGGTCCGCCAGCGCACCTCGGCAAGGTCGACCAGGCCCTGCTCGTCAAGGGCCCCGAGCGTGGCCATCGTTTCGAGCTCGACCCGGGCGAGCGCCAGTGCACCGAGGCGCAGGTGCGCGTGGGCAAGGACCAGCTCGGTCGTCCGGGTCCGCGGCCGGTCCGTCCGGAGCATCGTGGCCGTGGCCGTCATGCCGGCAACCGCAGGCGCGCATCGAGGCCGCGCAGGAAGCGTGCCGGCGCGACGACCGCAAGCCGCAGCGCCTCATCCCGGAACAGCTGCGCGGCGAGACGCTGGACCGCCGGCGCGTCGACCGCCTCGACCGCCGCGAGCGCCTCGTCAAGGGTCAGGACGCGATCGTGGAGCGCCTCCTGGCCGCCGATCCACGAGGCGACGTGGCGGGTGTCATCCATCCGCAGCTCGAGGCCGCCGGCCAGATAGCGCTTGGCCTTGTCCAGCTCGGCGTCCGGCACGAGCTCGTCGCGGAGCCGCGCCAGCTCCGCCAGGATCGCCTCGATGGCCGCCGGGAGCCCTTCGGGATCGACCCCGGCCGATACTTCCAGGGCGCCGGCGTCGGCGTAGTCGACGATCCCCGACGAGACGTCGTAGGCGAGCCCGAGCTCTTCGCGGACCGACAGGAACAGCCGGCTGCTCATGCCGTCGCCGAGGACGGTGTTGAGGACCGCCAGCGTCCAGCTGTCGGGGTGATCGCGATGGAGCGCGGGGACACCGAGGCAGACCTGCGCCTGGCTCGTGGCGCGCTTGCCGGTCCGGACCCGCTTGCCTGCCGGCAGCACCGGCGCCGGCGCGTAGCCCGGGATGGAGCCGTTGCCGGTCCCGAACGCCGTGCCGGCAAGGTCGAGCGCCTCCGCGTGACCGAGATCGCCGACGACAGCCACGACGGTGTTGGCCGGCCGGTAGACGCTCCGCCAGAAGTCGCGGATGGCGGTCTCGGGAAGCGCCAGGATGTCGGACTCCTCGCCACAGATCTCGCGACCGAGCGGGCCGTCGCCGAACATCGCGGTCTGGAACAGGATCTGGCAGTACTCGGACGGGTCGTCGAGGTACGAGCGGATCTCCTCGATGATGACCGTCCGCTCGCTCTCGATGTCGGTGCCCTCGAGCCGCGGCCGGACGATCAGCTCACCGATGACGTCCATCGCGCGCTCGACCTCGCGGAGCGGGACGCGGACCCAGTAGACGGTCGATTCGCGGTCGGTGGCGGCGTTGAACGAGCCACCGACACCCTCGATCGCCTCGCTGATGGAGCGTGTCGTGGGATAGGCGCGGGTGCCCTTGAACGTGAGGTGCTCCATGAAATGGGCGACCCCGACCTGGCCGGCGGTCTCGAGCCGGGAGCCCGCGAGCACATACGCCGCGATCGACACCGACCGCGCCGCGGGGAGCCGGGCGCTGATCACGCGTGGTCCGGCTGGCAACGCCGTCCGTTCGAACATCCGGGCGATGGTACCGGAATTGGGACCGTGCCCCGGTCGGACGACCAGGGCACGGCGAACTCGATCGACGTCAGGACGCCGGCGTCGCGATCAGGGTGTTGATCCAGTCCTGCAGGAAGTAGACGATGAACATCGCCGAGATCACCCACATCAGCGGATGGATCTCGGCCAACTTGCCGCGGGCAAGCTTGATGACCACCCAGGTGATGAACCCGGCCCCGATGCCGATGGTGATGTCGTAGGTCAGCGGCATCAGGATCATCGTCAGCATCGCAGGGATGCCGTCCTCGACATTGCCGACGTCGATGTCCTTGACCTGGGTGAACATCAGGTAGCCGACGAGGACCAGCGCCGGGGCGGTGGCCGCGTTCGGGATGATGCTGGCCAGGGGTGACAGGAAGATCGCGAACAGGAAGAGGACGCCGGTGACGATCGAGGCGAACCCGGTCCGGCCGCCTTCCGCGACGCCGGCCGCACTCTCGATGAAGGTCGTGTTCGAGCTGACCCCGCCGACGCCGCCGGCGATGGCGGCGATGCTGTCGACGAGCAGCAGGCGCCCGACGCCGGGCACCGAACCATCCTCGTTGGCGAGGCCCGCTTCGGACGCGACGCCCGTCACGGTCCCCATCGTGTCGAAGAAGTCGGTCAGCATGATGGCGAAGATCGTCAGCGCGGCGGCGACCGGCCCGAGCACCGTCCAGACGTTGGTGACGTCGAACTGGCCCAGCGTCGAGAAGCTCGGCGTGGCGGAGAACTCCTTGGGCACGGACGCGACGCCGAGGATCAGCGCGACGATGGTGATGACGACGATCGAGATGATCAGGGCGCCTCTCACCTTGAGCACCCAGAGCACGATCGTGAAGAGGAGGCCGGCGAGGAACAGGAACTGGGCGGTCGTCGTCGGGAAGACCGGTCCCACGATCGGGGCCCCGCCGGCCGGTGTCGCGATGAACCCGCCGTTGACGAAGCCGATGAACAGGATGAACAGGCCGATGCCGGCCCCGATGGCGCGCTTGAGGGCGAGCGGGACGGCGTTCATGACCGCCTCCCGGAAGCCGACGAGGACGAGCAGGGTGACGACGATACCCTCGAGCACGATCACGCCCATGGCGCCCTGGGGCGTCAGGCCGCGCGCCGTCAGCGAGAAGGCCACGATGGCGTCGATGCCGAGGCCCGCCGCGATCGCCAGCGGGTAGTTCCCGACGAGCCCCATGACGATGGTCATGATCCCGGCGATGAGGGCCGTCCCCGCCGAGACCGCCGCGATGCCGGCTGGATCGAGCTTGAACCCGGCGCCGAGGATCGCCGCGTTGACGAAGATGATGTAGACCATGACGAAGAACGTCGTCAGGCCGGCTCGCGTCTCGGTCGCGATGTTGGTGCCGCGCTCCTCGAACTTGAAGAACCCGGCCAAGGCGCTAGTGGACGGGGCGGGCTGCGGTGACGAGCTGGGCTGCGCTTCGGCGGTCACCTGGTTCCGATCCTCCTCGCCCGCTGGGACGCGCCGAAACGCACGCGCGCTCGGAGCACGCCTGTCCGACATGCGACCCTCCCACGCGGTCGCACGCCTCTAGCTCCCCCCGGGACCGGGACGCGGCCCGGTCCTCCGGATCTCGTCTACTCGTCCTCGCGGGCTTCGAGGCCGAGCAGCTCCATCTGGACGAATCCGCTGGTGTCGAACGACAGCTGGCGTGGGGCGAATGGCGATTCGTCGGTCCCGGCCGGACCGATCGGGGCGAACTCCACGATCACCCGCTCGTCGCCCTGGACAAGGGTGTAGACGAGCAGCTGATCCGGCCGCGTCTCGAACTCGAGGTGCTCGAACGAGTCGATGTTGAGGGTGATGGCGAGCGGGGTGAAGTAGGTCGAGATGTCGTCGGCGTCGACGACGATGCGCTCCATCCAGCCGGTGCCGTGGGCGACGACGTCGCGACCGCGGAGGTACCGGTAGGTGACCGTCTGCTTGAGCAGGGGACGGAGGAGATGGAGCATGTCCGTCCGGCTCGTGACGACGCCCTGATTCACGAAGAACTTGGCTGGGGGTGAGCTGGGCACCCGGCGTCTCCTCGGTGGGCAAAAGGGGGACGAACGCGCCGATGGTACCGCACGCCGAGGGCCACGGACAGCCCGAATCAGCGACGTTCCGGCCACGCGGATCCGGCATCCGGGCCGCGTATCATCCTCGCCATGCTGCTCGCGATCGACATCGGCAACACGAACCTGAAGACCGCGCTGTTCCGCGCCGGGGCGTTGCTCGGCACGCGGCGGGCCGCCACGGACGATCGGGCGACGGCCGACGAGGTCGAGCTGCTGATCGACGGCCTGCTCCGGCTCGACGGCATCGCCACCTCGGACCTCGACGCCATCGCGCTCGTCTCGGTCGTCCCGGCGCTGACGGCCGCGGTCGAGACGATCGCCGCGCGGCGTGACATCCCACTGCTGGTCGCAACCGCTGGGACGATGCCGATCGCGGTCCGGGTCGACCGGCCCGACGAGGTCGGGCCCGATCGCCTGGTCAATGCGCTGGCCGCCGCGCGGCTCCATGGGACCCCGGCGGTCATCGTCGACTTCGGGACCGCGACCACGTTCGATTGCGTCGCCGCCGACGGCGCCTACGTCGGGGGCGCCATCGCGCCGGGTCTCGAGCTCGGTCTTGACGCGCTCGCCGAGCGGACCGCGAAGCTGCCGCGGGTCGAGCTGCGCGCCCCCGACCGCGCGATCGGACGGGACACCGTGTCGGCCATCCAGTCAGGTGCTGTCCTCGGCTATCAGGCGCTCACGGCGGGCCTGCTCGAGCGCATCCGGCGCGAGCTGGCCGACGCGAACGGGATCAGGCCGGCCGATGTCCACGCCATCCTGACCGGCGGCCTGTCGGCCGCCCCATGGGTCCGGGGCCTCGACGGCGTCGAGGCGGTCGACCCTGACCTCACGCTCAAGGGCCTGGCCATCCTCCACGCGGAGGTCGGCGGCGGCGAGCCGCTCGAGCTGGGCCTCGCGTGACCGGACCCAGCGACGAGCAGTCCGGTCGGCTGGCCGGTCGGTTGATCGGGCTCGGCGTCACCGGCTCGATCGCGGCCTACAAGGCCGTCGAGCTCCTGCGCCTGCTGCGTGCCGAAGGCGCCGATGTCGCGGTGATGCTGACCCCGTCCGCCACCCGCTTCGTCGGCCCGCTGACATTCGCCGCGCTGTCGCGCCACCCGGTCGAGACCGAGCTGCTCGAGCTGATGGACGACGGCAGGATCGGTCACATCGTGGTCGGCGACACGGCCGACGCGATCGTCGTCGCACCAGCGACCGCCCACTGGCTGGGAGCGATGGCCAACGGGCTGGCGGGCGACGTGGTGACCGCGACCTGCCTGGCGACGTCTGCGCCGGTCGTCGTCGCGCCGGCGATGGACGGCGACATGTGGACCCACCCGGCGACCGTCGCCAACGTCGAGCGGCTGCGCGAGTTCGGCTACACGATCGTCGAGCCCGAGTCCGGGGCGCTGGCGTCGGGGCAGTCGGGTGTCGGGCGGCTTGCCGAGCTCGCGTCGATCGTGGACGCGGTCGGCGGCGGCCGTCGCCGATCGCCCGATCCGTGCCCCCGACCCGGCCGCCCGGCCGCCGCTCGTCGCGCCCGCCCGCGACGCCGACCTCGCCGGCCGCCACGTCGTGGTGACGGCCGGTGGCACGCGCGAGGCCATCGACCCGGTCCGCTTCATCGGCAATCGCTCGACCGGACGGATGGGCGCGGCCATCGCGGCGGCCGCGCTCGATCGCGGCGCCCGGGTCACGGTCATCGCGTCCAACGTCGAGGTTCCGCTGCCGCCGGGTGCGGACGTGGTCGAGGTCGTCTCCACCGCGGATCTCGACGCCGCCCTGCGCGCCACGACTCGCTCGCCCGACGGCTCGGCCGGTTTCGATGCCCTGGTGATGGCCGCGGCCGTCGCCGACTTTCGGCCGGTCGCCCGGTCCGACACCAAGGTGCCCCGCGAGGAGGGCGTGTCTCTCGATCTGGAGACGACGCCCGACCTGCTCGCCGCGATCGCTCGCATCGTCGCGGGTCACGATCTGGCAGGCGCCCCGACCGGCGAACCGCTCCGGCCCGCCCCGGTCCTGGTCGGGTTCGCGGCCGAGACCGGCGACCTCGAGCGCGCGGCCGACAAGCTGCGCCGCAAGGGCGTCGACCTGCTGGTCGCCAACGACGTGGCCGAGGCCGGCTCCGGGTTCGGGACCGACACCAACCGGGTCACGATCTTCGCCGCGGACGGTTCACGCGACGAGCTGCCGCTCCAGTCGAAGCGGGCCGTCGCGGATGAGCTGCTCGACCGGGTCGCTCGCCTGCTGGACGAGCGCGACGCCGCCGCGCAGACTGGTGCCACGACCGAGCCCGAACGGGAGCCAGCATGAGCGCCACCGACGACACCATCCGCCGCCTGACCGTCAACGACATCGGCAAGCTGTACGCCGACGGCCAGCGGATCGCGATGCTGACCGCCTACGACTACCCGACCGCCAAGCTCCTCGATGAGGCCGGCATCCCCATCCTGCTGGTCGGCGATTCGCTCGGCCGGGTGATGCTCGGCTACGAGAACGAGATCCCGGTCTCGATGGCCGACATGCTCCACCACACCGCGGCCGTGGTCCGCGGCGCGAAGCACGCGCTGGTCATCGGCGACATGCCGTTCCTGTCGTACGCGACTCCCGACACGGCAGTCGCCAACGCCGGTCGCTTCCTGGCCGAGGCCGGGGCGCAGGCGGTCAAGCTCGAGGGCGGCGTCCGCAGCGGCCGGATGATGGAGGCCGTCGTCAAGGCGGGCATCCCGGTCATGGGCCACATCGGCTGGACGCCGCAGGCGGCGAACGCGGCGGGCAAGGTCCGCGTGCTTGGCAAGACCCGCGACCAGGGCCGGGCGCTCCTCGCCGATGCCCTCGCCGTCCAGGAGGCGGGAGCCTTCGCCATCGTCCTCGAGCTCGTCCCCGAGCAGCTCGCCGCGGCCATCACCGAACGGCTCCACATCCCGACCATCGGGATCGGGGCGGGCGCCGGCTGCAGCGGCCAGGTCCAGGTCGTGACCGACCTGCTCGGGCTCGACGCGTGGCGCCCACGACACGCGAGGGCGTATGCGGACCTGCGGGGGACGATCCTCGAGGCGGCACGCGCCTACGCGACCGATGTCGAGGCGGGCACGTTCCCGGCCGCCGAGCAGACCGTCCGGATGGACGAGGGCGTGCTCGACGAGATCCTCGGCCGCGGCAGCCCCGATCGACCGGCCGGCACGATCCCAGCCGGCGGCATCCCGCTCGACCGCGACCTCTGAGCACCGTTCTGCCTGCCCGCCTGCCCGCGTGACCCGGATCGTCCGGACCCGCGCGGAGCTGCGGGACGCGCTGCGCCACGTTCCCCGACCGATCGGCCTCGTGCCGACGATGGGCTGGCTCCATGACGGCCATCGCGCGCTGATGGCTCGGGCGCGTGCGGCGGACGCCACGACCGTCGCCACGATCTTCGTCAACCCGCGGCAGTTCAACGTCGCCGCCGACTTCATGCAGTACCCGCGCAACGAGGCGCGCGACCTCGCCATCTGCGAGGCCGAGGGCATCGACATCGTGTTCGCGCCCGACGCATCCGAGGTCTACCCGCCCGGCTTCGACACGGTCGTGACCGTCGGCGCGGTGGCCCGCCCGCTCGAGGGCGCCGCCCGGCCCGGCCATTTCGACGGCGTGGCGACCGTCGTCGCCATCCTGTTCGACCTCGTCGGCGCCGATCACGCCTACTTCGGCCAGAAGGACGCGCAGCAGGTGATGGTCATCCGCCGGATGGCGCTCGACCTGGCGATCGGGACCGAGGTCATCGCCTGCCCGACCGTGCGCGAACCGGATGGCCTTGCCCTGTCGTCACGGAACGTCCACCTGTCGCCGGCGGAGCGTGCGGCGGCCCCGGTCCTGCATCGCGCCCTCCTCGCGGCGCGCTCGCGCTGGGATGCGGGCGAGCGGTCCGCCGGCGCATTGCGCGCGGTGATGCGCGACGAGCTCGCCCGGGAGCCGCTGGCCTCGATCGACTACGTGTCGGTGGCCGACGGCGGGACGCTGGCCGAGCTCGACCGGGTCGACGGCCCGGCGCTCTTGTCGCTCGCCGTCCGGTTCGGGACCACCCGTCTCATCGACAACGAGCCGCTGGGCGATCCGCCTGCCGCGTCCTGACGGCCCGGGCATGGCCGCCGGGCGACGCATCCTCCTCGCCTACCTCGTCTACTACGCCGCGATCGGCGCGGCCTATCCCTACCTGCCGGTCTTCTATCGCGAACTCGGGCTCGGGCTGGCCCAGATCGGTGCCCTGACGGCGATCCAGGCGGCCGTCCAGCTCCTTCTGGCGCCGGTCTGGGGCGGCCTCGCCGACCGTTTCCCGCGGACACGACTGACGCTGCCCCTGGCCGTCGTCGTGGCCACGATCGGAGCGACCATCCTGTTCCTCGCGTCGGGCTTCCAGGCGGTCCTGGCGGGTTCGCTCGTCCTCTACGGCGGCCTGTCCGGCATCGGGCCGACGCTCGATGCGCGGACGCTCGAGACGCTCGGACCGGCGCGCAGGGGCCGGTTCGGCGAGGTCCGCGCCTTCGGCTCGCTGGCTTTCGTGGTCTCGACCGTGGCCGTCGGATTCCTCCTCGACGCGGACGGGGCGCGATCGCTCTTCTGGGCCTATCTGCCGTTCCTCGTGGCGACCGCCGTCGTGACGGCGACGATCCCGCGACGTGGCGGAACGACCCGTTCGGTCAGCCTCATTCGCGGCGTCGGGCAGTTCCTGACGACGGGTGGGGTCGGTCTCTTCCTTGTCGGCTTCACCGTGATCTGGTCGGCGTTGGCTGCCGTCACGGCCTTTTACTCGATCGAGGTCATCGCGCTCGGCGGCGATCCGGGCCTGGTCGGCATCGCGTGGGCCATCGGGGCCGTGATCGAGGTGCCGTACATGTACGCGTTTCCGCGGGTCGCCGGGCGGATCGGCACGGAACGTCTGCTGGTCGTGGGTTCGCTCGCCTTTGCGCTCCGCGCCCTGCTGGCTGCGCTGGCGGTCGACCCGGTCGCACTCGTGGTCATCGCTCCGCTCGAAGGGCTCGGCTTCGCCAGCGTCTTCGTGGGTGGGGTCACGGTGCTCGCGGCACACGCGCCGGCCGGCCTCCAGGGGACAGCACAGGGAACCTTCGCCGCCTGCAGCGGGCTCGCCACGATCATCGGGTCGATCGTCGGTGGGGCGATCGCGGGCGCGCTGTCGATCCCGGCGCTGTTCCTCGTGTGCGCAGCGGTCAGCCTGGCCGGCACCGGGATCGCCGGGATCGCGCTCCTCGGCCCGGGCACAGGGCGGATCCCACCGCCGGGTCGCGAGGTCCGAGCCACATGAGGCGCATTCACAGGTCGCGCCGTCAGTCGAATCGTGCCTCGCGCGCCACGTCCAGCACCCGGTCGATGAACAGGTACTCCCACAGCAGGGCCTTGATCTCGGCGATCTTGCCCGCGTCGGCCGGGTGCGTCTTGACCAGCAGGTCGTGGAGCTCCGAGGCGACCGCGTAGGTGTCCTCGCGGACGAGCATCGCGAACAGGTCGGCGCGGCGGATCGCGTCGAGGATCGCGGGCGCCGGCCGATAGCCGCCGGTCAGGACGATCCCGAGTGCCCGGTCGGCGTCGACGGCACCGTCCGACCCGGGCGTCGACGAGGGCGCCGATGACGTCGACCCGGTCACCCGGCACGATGACCAGGCTGCGCGGTCCGATCCGCTCGAGCATGTGCTCGGGCTCCATGGCCCCGATCGCGATGCCGCCGATGACCTGGTCGAGGTCCGGCCCGGCATGGATCGTCTCGCCGTGGAGCGCCTCGACCACCATCGCCAGGGTCGGGTTGGACAGGATCGGGCGGTACGGCAGCACGCCGAGCAGCGGGATCCCGTGGCGGGCGAGACCCCGCTCGAGCGTCCGGGCCAGCCCCGGCTTGGCGTCGAGATCGACCTTGTTGACGATCGCCCCGGCGACCGTCACCCCGAACCGCTCGAACAGCGAGGCGTTGAGCACGATCTCGTCGATCGGGCGCCCGACGCCGCCCTCGGACACGATCACGGCCGGCGCACCGAGCATCCCGGCCACGGTCGCGTTCGACAGGCCGATCACCGCGCCGACACCGGCGTGCCCGGTCCCCTCGATGAGCAGGATGTCGCGGTCGGCGAATGCCGCGTGGGCGGCCAGGATCCGCGCCGGCAGGTCCTCGACGACCTCTCCCTCGATGTACGACTGGGTGAACCCGCGCGGGATGTGGACCGGGCTCATCTGGCGGAGCGGCTCGCGCAGGCCGAAGACCTGCTTCATCAGCACGGCGTCCTCGTCGGCGGGGACGCCGTCCTCGATGATCGTCCGCTGGCCGACCGGCTTCAGGAACGAGGTCGACAGCCCGCGCCGCTGGAACCCATCGAGGACGCCGAGGCTGACCGTGGTCTTGCCGCGGTTCTGCCCGGTCGCGGCCAGATAGACGTGCCGCACGGCGCTCGGCGATCGGCCCCGCGCTCGTCCGAGGCGCGCATCGGCCGATCGGGCGGCTGGCGGTCTTGCGTTCGATCAGCTGGATCGCGTCGCGCAGGCGGGCGAGCGTGTCGGCCTCGACCGCGTCGGGTTCGAGGTACGGCCCGAGGCGTTCCATGATGTCGGCGACGAGGCTGAGGAAGACGCTCGCGTCGGCGACGAAGAACTGCGGCTCGTTGTTGTAGCGGACGAGCGTCAGCCGACCCTGCAGCACGCGCCGGTCCTCGACGTGGGCGATCTGCGTCGCGAAGTTGTGGCCCTGGATGCCGTCGGGGTTGTTGAGGAAGTTCAGCGCGTTGTCGATGGCCAGCCCGAACCGCGCCCGCCAGGCGACGAGCCGCTCGTGGACCTCGGACGGGATGCGCACCTCGGCGACCTCGTCGAACACCTCGGGCGCCACGGTCAGGAGGCCCGACCAGCGTCGTCCCGGCCCGCGGCCCGAGCATGACCTGGAGGCTCCGCTCGAGGGTGAACACCTCCGAATCGAAGCGCGGGCTGGTGATGACGTCGGTCAGCAGGTCCTCCACGTTGTCGAGGACGCCCGGCTCGGCGACCGCGTTCGACAGGTGGAGGATCTCCTCCTTGAACAGGAACTTCTCTTCGTGATCGAGCATGGCGCGGATGGTAGCACCGGCCCCGGCTGCATCGACTTGGCAGGCTTTGATGCACCGAACAGGATCGAACCCCCAGCCGATCTGACCGGGGGTTCGGGTGCGGATCTGGACCCCTACGCGGCGCGGCCGACCCGCTTCGCCTGGGGCACCTCGACGAGGCGACCGGTCTTGACGTCATAGATGTAGCCGTAGATGGCGATGCTCTGGGGCACCAGCGGATGGCTCCGGATCCGGTTGACGTCGTTCTCGACGCCCCGGTCTGGTCGGCGATGGTGAGCCAGTCGATGTAGGCGGCCTCCGGCGACCCCGGCCCGGTGCCGACATCGTGGAAGCCGTCTGCGCCGAGCGCCGCGGTCTCGAGGCTGTTGGCGAGCAGGCCTCGGATCACCTCGTCGGTGAAGAACTCCATCCCGCAGTCGCGTGTGATGGATGACGAACCACTCGGCGGTGCCGAGCAGCTTGTAGGAGATGACCAGCGAGCGGATCGCGTCGTCGCTGGCCCGGCCTCCGGCGTTCCGGATGACGTGCGCGTCGCCCTCGGCGAGGCCGGCGTACTTGGCCGGATCGAGCCGGGCGTCCATGCAGGTCAGGATCGCGAACCGCCGTGCGGGCGGCAGCGCAAGGTCGGCCTTCGCACCGAAGGCGTCGGCATACGCGGCGTTGGCGGCGAGGACTTCCCTGAGGATCTGGGACATCGGTGTGCACTCCTGGGTCGACATCGGGGTTCGGCCGGGACGATGTCGGGTCCGGCCGGTCGACCACCAGGCCCGATCGAGTCTGCGACGACCGCCGTCTCCGGAGCAAACGAAAAGGCCGCAGCTCCTCCTGGAACTACGGCCCTGTCCTGGCGTCGACTTCGGTCTCGACCGGCGTGGTCGAAGGAGCGTCAGACGCGCGCCTCGGAACGGCGGGGCCGCCCGGGACAACAGCAGCCGGGTTGGCTCACCGTGCGTGCGTCGAACCGACGGGTCTTCACCCATTGACCATACCCGTCTCGGTGACGAACGGGCAACCGCCGCGGGGTTTCCTTTGGGTAGCGATGGCGACCTACGGGTAGAGGCCGCGCATCGCCATCGCGTCGGCGACCCGCTCGACGGCGAGCAGGTAGGCGGCCGTCCGCATGTCGCAATCCTCGCGCTTCGCGATCGACAGGGTCTCGCCGAAGGCCTTCGTCATGATGCCGCGGAGCTTCTCGTTCACCTCGGCCTCGCTCCACTGGTCGCGGTTGAGGTCCTGGACCCACTCGAAGTAGCTGACGGTCACGCCACCGGCATTGCACAGGATGTCCGGGATCATGAACACGCCGTTCCTGGCGAAGATCACGTCCGCGTCGGGGGTCGTCGGGCCGTTGGCGGCCTCGGCGACGAGCTTGGCCTTGACCCGGCCGGCATTGCGCTCCGTGATCTGGTTCTCGAGCGCGGCCGGGATGAGGATGTCGCAGTCGACCTCGAGCACGTCGGCGTTGGTGACGTCGGTCGCGCCCGGGAAACCCTGGACGGTGCCGTGCTCGCTCTTCCAGGCGACGACCTTCGCGATGTCGAGCCCGGCCGGGTTGTGGATGCCGCCGGTCGAGTCGGACACGGCGACGACGGTCGAGCCCTCCTCCGCGATCAGCCGCGCCGCGATCGAGCCGGCGTTGCCGAAGCCCTGCACCGCGACACGCGCCTTGGTCAGGTCCATGCCGAGGTGATCCGCCGCCTCCACGATCGTGTAGACGCAGCCGCGTGCCGTGGCCTCGTTGCGCCCCTCCGACCCGCCGAGGCTGATCGGCTTGCCGGTGACGACGCCCGGCACCGTATAGCCCTGGTGCATCGAGTAGGTGTCCATGAACCAGGCCATCACCTGGGCGTTGGTGTTGACGTCCGGGGCGGGGATGTCCTTCTCGGGACCGATGAGGACCTCGATCTCGGTGAAGAAGCGCCGGCTGAGCCCCTCGAGCTCCTTCTGCGAGAGCTTCTTCGGATCGACGATGACGCCGCCCTTGCCGCCGCCATACGGGATGCCCACGACGGCGCACTTCCAGGTCATCCACATGGCGAGGGCCTTGACCTCGTCGAGGGACACGTCCTGGTGGTAGCGGATGCCGCCCTTGGCCGGTCCGCGACCCAGGTTGTGCTGGATCCGGTAGCCGGTGAAGACCTGGACGGACCCGTCGTCCATGTGGACCGGGAAATGGACGGTCAGCTCGCGACGCGGCTCGCGCAGGACGCGGCGCATGCCCTCGTCCAACCCCAGGCGATCTGCGGCGAGATCGAACTGACGCTGCGCGACTTCCCAGGCGCTGATGCGCGCGGCGACGTGCTCGGTGGTCATGGGATGGTTGTCCTCACGTGTTCGGGCGGCGCGTTGACCGCCGTCGGTTCGGGCCGTCTCCCGGACGACTCCACGGGGCGCGCTGCGGGGTCATGCGACCCGTGATCGGCTGGCGCGCGACTTCATCTGCGACCGGAGTATAGCCAAGGTCGCCGTTTCGGCACCGGCCGAATGGTACCGGTCCGCAACGTCATCGCAACCATGCGGCAACGTCCGACGCGCTAGGACCCCGCCCGGTACAGGATCGCGGCGCCGACGCAGCCCGGCCCGACGTGCGGTCCGACCGAGGCGCCGACGAGCCCGATGGTGACCCCGGACGCGTCCAGACCGGGCATCCGCGCCAGGATCTCGTCGCGGAACGCCTCGACGTCGGGACTGACGGTGTGGAGGATGGCCAGCCGCTCGATGGGGCGCTCGGTGATCAGCTCGATCAGCCGTTCGCGCGCCTTGGAGCGGGTCCGGACCTTGTCGACGGTCTCGACCTCGCCGTTCATGACCGCGATGATCGGCTTGACCGACAGCAGCGTGCCGATCGCCGCCTGGGTGCCGCTGATCCGGCCGCCCTTCTTGAGGTAGTCGAGCGTCTCGAGGGCGAGGTACACGCGCAGGTCGCCGGTCCGCGCCTCCAGGCGCTGGGCGATCTCCGCGGCCGGCACGCCGTCGTCGGCGAGCTCGACGGCCATCCGCGCGAGGATCCCCTCCTCCATCGACGCGCCCTGCGAGTCGATGACGTGGATCTCGCGGTCGGGCAGCATGTCGCGTGCGATCTGGGCGCTCTTGATCGCTCCCGACAGCGTGCCCGCGACGCTGACCAGGACGATCGACTCGGCGCCCGCCTCGAAGGCGGCCTCGTACGCCTCCTTGTAGTCACCCGGCGAGGCGGCTGCGGTCTTCGGGAACGGTGCGTCCGGAGCGATCATCCGGTCCCAGAACTCGACGGTGGACATGTCGACGCCGGCCTTGTAGGTGTCCGCGCCGAAGGTCACCAGCAGCGGCACGATCGAGATCCCCTCGGCTGCCGCGCGTCGCCGGGTCGAAGTCCGAGGCGGAATCGGTGAAGATCGCGACCTGGCGCAACGCTGTTCCCTCCTCCAGCCGGACCTTCGCCCACCCTGGGATGTCGTGGGCATGATACGGGCGCGTCCGTGCGGCGGGTCCGGTGGTGACGTCGAGCCGCTACCCTTTGCGCATGGATCGATCGCTGCGAGCCGTCCTGCTCGGAACGTTCACGCTCCGCTTCAGCACGGGCCTGACCGGCTCGATGCTGGCGTTCTACCTGGCCCACCTCCAGGACCACGGCGGACCGTCGGTCGACGGGTTCGTCGTCGGCCTCTATTCCGCGACGTTCTACCTGGCCGAGCTGGTCCTGTCGCCGCTGTTCGGCATCATCTCCGACCGCTACGGCCACCACCGGATCATGGTCTTCGGGCCGGTCTTCGGCGCCACCGCGGTCATCCTCACGGGCCTCGCCCCAGCCTTCCTGGTGTTCGGCGCGATCGTCATGCTCGTGATCCTCGCCGCGACCCGCGTGCTCGAGGGCGCCTCGAGCGCCGCGAGCGTGCCGTCGATCCTGGGCTACATCGCGATGGCGACCGCCGGCGACGAGGTCCTGCGCGGCAAGACCTCGGCCCGCTTCGAGGCGGCCACGCTGGCCGGCCTCGGTCTCGGCGCGATCGTCGGGGTCAAGCTGTTCGAGTTCTTCGAGAACCTCGGGATCGGGCCGGCGGCCTTCTTCCTCAATGCCGCGTTCTACGGCGTGTCGTTCCTGATCTACACGTTCGGGGTCAGCGATCCGCCCGGCGAGGCCGAGGCGCGGGCCGGCGAGCACGTCCACGTCGACCGCTATCTCGCCCTGATCCGGTCGTCGCACGTCCTGCTGCTGGCCCCGACCTGGATCGCCATCAACGCGGCGCTCGGCGTGTGGCTCAGCCAGTCGGTCTTCCAGCTCGCGAAGGGTGACGAGAGGTTCCCGAACCAGGTGCTGATGGGCGGCTTCACGGCCAACCAGATCACCATCGGGGCGATCATCATCGCCGCGATCTTCGGCGCGGGCCTGCTGTACTGGGGCAACCGGTTCAAGACGTACCGGCGGACGACGATCATCGGGTACGGCGTGATCGGCGGTGCCGCCCTCGTGGTGTCGGGCATCGTCGTCAACCACTTCGCCACGACGCAGCCCGTGCTGGCGATCGTGGCCGGGATCGTGGCGGCCGGCGGCCTGTTCGTGCTGGCCGGCGCGACACCGGCGGCCATCGGCCTGCTGGCCGACATGTCCGAGCGGTTCCCGACAGACCGCGGCGCGATCATGGGTCTCTACTCGGTCTTCCTGGCGACGGGCCAGATCACCGGGTCGCTGATCGGCGGGATCGCCGCCGACTGGCTCGGGATCGACGGGATGTTCATCGCCACGCTGGTCCTGATCGGCGTCGCGACCGTGCCGCTGTCGCGGCTCCGGGCGCAGGAGCACACCCTCACCGACTCCGGTCCGGGAGGTCTCGCCAGCCAGGCGTCGACCTGACCGGAGGCCCGCCGGGCCTTGTGCGATACTCGCGCCGCCGGTGGCGGGCTGCGCTCACACGACGCCGCCACCGGTCCCGCCGGCAGAGCACGCAGCGCGGAGCGACACGTGACCTCGAACGTCAGCCAGAGCTACCCGTACACGAGCGAGACCGAGGCGCGACCGGAAGGCGGCGATCGCCTCGCTCGTCGCCGAGCGCGACGGGCTGGCCGCCAAGATCGCGGCCGAGGCCTCACCGCTCGACGGCAACGAGCGCTGGTGGGTCTGGAAGTGCCCGACGACTGGCTGCGCGGGCCTCCTCCACGTCGCGGGCTACGCGATCGACAATCACGCCGTCTACGTCGTCTGCGACGGGACCTGCGGCAAGACGTTCCTGCGCTGACCGCGGACATCTCGGGCGGACCGGGCGCGGGCCCTCCCCCACCGCCGAGCGCCGACCCGGCCGTCGATGCGGCGGCGGCCCGGGCGAGTCGCCGCCGGCTCGCGACCGACGCCATCGGCATCGGCGTCTCGGCGGCCGGCTTCGGCTTCGTCTACGGCCTGTCGGCGCGGGAGGCCGGGCTGTCGCCGGTCGAGGCGATGGCGATGAGCACGATCGTGTTCGCCGGGGCGGCCCAGTTCGCCGCCGTCGGCTACATCGCGAGCGGGCTGGCCTGGCCCGGGATCATCCTGCTGACCGCGCTCCTCAACGCGCGCCACCTGCTCTACTCCGCGGCGCTCGCACCGTGGCTCCGGTCGGTGCCGTTCGCCCGGCGCGCGGGGATGGCCCACCTGCTGACCGACGAGGCGTTCGCCCTGTCGATCAGCCACTTCCGACGGCTTGGCCGGGCCGACGAGCGCGGCTACTGGTTGGCGGCCATCGGCTCGACGTTCATCCCGTGGAACCTCGCGACGCTGGCCGGTGTCCTCCTCGGCGCGCAGATCCCCGACCCGGCCCGGTTCGGCATCGACGTCATCTTCCCGGCCGCGATGATCGGTCTGGCGGTCGGCCTCATCACCGGGCGGCGCGAGCTGGTCGCAGCGATCGTCGGGGCGGCGGTCGCGGTCGTGGTCGCCCTTGCCACGAGTCCGGCCATCGGGATCGTGTCGGGCGGCGTCATCGGGCCGCTGGTCGGGTTGCTCGTCCCTGCGTCGCTCGCCCACGAGACCGCGCCGATCGACATCGCGACCGCAGGACCGCCCGGCCCATGAGCACGAACCTCGTCCTGCTGGCCGTGCTGATGTTCGCCGTCACCTACCCGTCGCGGGCGCTGGGTCTGCTGACACCAGGTCTCGACCGGCTGCCGAAGGTCGCGTTCGACTACCTGCAGCTGGTCGGGCCGGCCGTCCTCGCGGCGCTGGCGGCGGTCAGCGTCATGGTCGTCGTCGGCGACGACGATGTGCCGTCGTTCCACATCGGCATCGAGTGGGTGGCGGTGTTCGTCTGCCTGGTCATCGTCGCCCGCCGGCGGAACCTGCTCCTGGGTCTGGTCGCGGCAGTCGCGATCGTGGCCATCGCGCGGGCTGCCGGGCTCGCCGCGCTCGCCTGCCTGACGCTCAGCTCCTGCGGGCGTCGACCTCGATCTCGACCAGCAGGCTCGGGTCGATCAGCGCGCCGACCTCGACCATCGTGGCGGCCGGCCGGATCTCGCCGAACGCCTCGCCGTGGACCGCGAGGACCTCGGCCGAGCGGGCGATGTCCGTGACGAACATCCGGGTGCGCACGACGTCGCGCGAGCGAGAACCCGGCCTCGACCAGGGCGGCCTCGATGATCGCGAGGGTCGCCCGCGCCTGGGCGGCGATGTCACCGGGATGCCGTGACCGGCCGTCGGCGCCGGCGTCGGTCGTGCCCGCGACCCAGCACGAATCGCCGACCACGATCGCCCGGCTGTACCCGCCGGCGGCCTCCCACGGACCACCCGAGGAGATCCGGCGACGCTCGGTCATCCCCGGTCGGGGGCGTCGTCCGCCGCGTCGCCGGCCGCCGCGCCCGCGGCAGCCTCGGTCCGCCAGGCGATGACCTCCGGGTCGCCGGCGATGGCGAGCAGCAGGCCGGCCAGCAGCGTCGTCCGCGGCACGATCGAGTCGACGTCGAGGTACTCCGCCGGCGAATGGTCGTTGCCGCCGATCGGACCGAGCCCGTCGAGGCTCGGGATCCCCAGCCCGGACGTCGTGTTGGCGTCGGACGCGCCGCCGGTCGAGGCATCGCCGACCGTGAAGCCGAGCGCGGCCGAGACCGCCTGGGCGTGGTCGACGAGCCGGCCGCTCCGTTCGAGCTTCTCCATCGGCCACCAGCGGGCCATCGGCTCGAAGTCGACCGTCGTGTCCGGGATCTCGGTCGCCTCGGCGATGCGCCGGACCTCCGCCTCGGCGGTCTCGAGCGCCTCGCGGGTCACCGCCCGGACGTCGACCTCGAGCGAGCACCGCTCGGCGACCACGTTGGGCCGTGTCCCGCCGGCGATGAGCCCGACGTTCACCGTCACGCCCGGCCAGCGCCCGTTGAGCTCGTGCAGGTCGCGCACGATCCGGGCGGCCTCGAGGATGGCGCTGCGTCCCTTCTCGGGCTCGACCCCGGCGTGTGCCGCCCGGCCGTGGACGACGATCCGCAGGTCGAGGATGCCCTTGCGCGCCGACACGATGTCGCCGTTCGCGCGGGCGCACTCGAGCACCAGCGCGACGTCGCTGTCGACGGCGATCTCACGGATGTGCGGGGTGGAGGTCGGCGAGCCGATCTCCTCGTCGGGGTTGGCGATGAAGACGAGGCGCTCGAACGGCAGGCCGCCGCGCTCGGTGATGATCGCCTTGAGCCCGTACAGCCCGGCCAGCAGCCCGGACTTCATGTCGGTCACGCCGGGCCCGTAGGCGACGCCGTCGTCCACGCGGAACGGCCGCTCGGCGGCGGTTCCCGGGTCGAACACCGTGTCCATGTGCCCGATGAGCAGGACGCGCGGACCGCCAGCCCGACCGTGGAAGGTCGCGATCACCGTGGCGCCGAGGCGGCCGGCCGGATCGGGCCGGGTCTCGACCTCCGCACCCAGCCCCGCGAGGAAGGCGGCGACCCAGCCACCGACCTCGTCGACGCCGGCCGGCGTGTAGCTCCCGCAATCGATGTCCACGAGACGCTGCGAGATCGGCCAGGTAGGCCGGCAGGTCGGCGGTGACCGAGGCGCGCAGAGCGTCGAGCTCGACGGCCGACGGGGTCGGGAGCGTCTCGGTCGAGGCGGTCATGGGTCCAGTCTAGCCGCTGACACCTTGCTATCCTGCCCGGACCGTGCGACTGGTCGAGACCCGCCTGCTCGAGGGCCCGAACGTCTACCGGCTCGAGCCGGTGGTCAAGCTCGAGGTCGCCATCGGCCGGCGGCGAACGTGGTACGGCCAGCGCGATCCCGGCCGGCACGCGCTGGTCCATCTCGGAGCCTCCGTTCCGAGCCGCGAGTGGCCCGATGCCGTCGCTGCGACCGTGGCCTGGATCCGGCGCCTGCGCGCCGACCACGGCGAGGGCCGCGGCGGGCTGGCCGTCCACCGCTCGTCCGATCCGGGCCACTGGATCGTCACGTTTCCGTGGATCGGTGCAGAGCGTGCCCAGACCCTGACCGAGGCGGCCCTGGCGCTGGTCGAGCGCGACGTGTCGCCGTCACGGACCGCCCGCCTGACGGGCGCCCAGGAACGGCTGCTGGCCCGGATGACCGAGCGGATCGCGGCCGCGCGCGCGACGCCGCCCGAGTGGTTGCGCGACGCCGACCGCCGCGTGCCGGCGGTGTCCATCTCGGGAACGAACGGCAAGAGCACCGTCACCCGGCTGATCACCCACGTGCTCCTGCTGGCCGGCCGCCACGTCGGGACGACGACCTCGGACGGGGTCCTCTATGACGAGCGGATGGTCGAGCCGGGCGACTGGACCGGTCCGGGCGGAGCGCGCCAGGTCCTCGTTCGGAGCGACATCGACGTCGCGGTCCTCGAGACCGCCCGCGGCGGGATCGTCCTGCGCGGCGTCGGCTACGAATCGAACGACGCGAGCGTGCTGACCAACGTCTCCTCGGACCACCTCGACCTGCAGGGCATCCACACGCTGCCCGAGCTGGCCGAGGTCAAGTCGACGATCTGCCGCATCACCCGGCCCGACGGCTGGGTCGTGCTCAACGCCGACGACCCGCTGGTCGCGGCGGTCGCCCGCCGGGTCCGGGCGCGGGTCGCGTTGTTCACCTTGCTCGGGGACGACTCCGGGGTCGTGCGCCGCCATCGCGCGCGCGGTGGCCGGGCGTACCTCGTCCGCGACGGGTTCATCGTCGAGGCCGATGGCGACCGTGAGACCCGGATCGTCGAGGTCGCCGCGGTGCCGATCGCGATCGGCGGGCTGGCGCGCCACAACGTCGCCAACGCGCTGGCGGCGGCCGGTGGTGCGCGCGGTCTCGGGGCGACCATCGAGCAGGTCGGCCGCGGACTGGCGGACTTCGCGCCCAGCACGGAACGGTCGCCCGGGAGGCTCAACCTGTTCCGCCTCGGGGCGAAGGTGATCATCGTGGACTTCGCCCACAACGAGGCCGGCGTCGGGGCCGTGCTCGACGTCGCGGAGGGGATCGCCGCGGGCGCAGCCGGCCGTATGGCGCCGATCACCACGATCATCGGGACCGCGGGCGACCGGCCCGACGACACGCTGCGCGGGATCGGCCGGATCGCCGCCGAACGCGTCGCAGCGGGTGGCCATCAAGCAGACCCTCAAGTACCTGCGCGGCCGGACGGCCCCATCCGTGGTCGGCGAGCTCATGGTCGGCGTGGTGGCCGGCGGCATCTCGGCCGAGGACGTGCCGATCTACGACTCGGAGACCGAAGCGCTACAGGCCGAGCTCGGAGGGGCGTCCGCGACCGGTGCCCATGGCGGCCGACCGGACGCGCCGCGGGTCATCGTCCTGATGTGCCACGAGGATCGCGACGGTGTCTTCGCGCTCCTCACGCGCCTCGGGGCGCGCCCGGTCGATGTCGCGACCGAGTTGACGCAGCTGGTCCCGCGGCTGCAGGGGCGGCCGCGGTCGGCGTAAGCGCGGCGGGGCAGGCGCGGCGGCCTGTGGCGGGGCGGCGGCCCGGGCGGCGCGGCCGGCGGCGGCCCGTGGCGGCGCGGCGGCACTCGCCGATGTTCCTGTCAGGCGCACTTTTCGCATATTCGAGCGTGAACGCCCGTCAAATCTGACCAGAACTGTCAGAACTCGTTGCCCACCACGCTCAGATATCGCGAATGTGTGCCTGGGAGGAACATTCGCGGACCCAGACCGCGGCTCCAAGCAGCGGCTCAGCCCGCGGCTCCAGACCGCGGCTCCATGCCGCCGCCCCCGGACAGCGAGAGAGCCGGGCTGGTTTGGCCCGGCTCTCTTCTTGTATCCCGTGGGATGCGTCGGACTACTGGAAGAAGCTGGCTCCGTTGACGGTCCCGCGGCCGGTGACGTTGTCATAGCCCGGGACCGTGTGGATCGTCAGACCGGTCGTGAAGTCGAACGACCGGAAGATGTAGGCGAACCCGTCACTCGCGTCGACCGAGTTGACGAAGTTGGACCGGACGACCCCCGCGTTGGCGACGTGGGTGATGTCGTGGAAGGCCGATGCCGGCATGCTGTAGAGGAGCGGATTGGCGAAGCCGATCACGGTTCCCTTGTGCTGCTGGAGGTCGGCCATCATGCCGGCGAAGATCGGCGACGAGAGGCTCGTGCCACCGATCCGATACTCGGAGTATTTGGCGCTCCCATCCGGGAACGTCTGCGTCTGCCCGACCAGGAAGCCGGTGTTCGGATCGCCCAGAGCGGACACGTCCGGGACGACCCGCATCTTCGTCGAGCCATAGGCCTTCGACATCGAATCCGGCACCTTGCCGGCCTGGTAGGCGGGCTGGGTGAACCGATGGCTCGTCCCACCGCCGCCGCCGTACAGGTAGCTACCGGGAGGCGCGGGCGTCCACGCGTTCGTGTCCGCGTCGTACGTGCTGGTGCCGGACTCCCAGCCCGTCTCGAGTGCGATGTGGTTGGTCTGGTCGATTCCGATGCTCGTCCCGCCGACCGCGGTGACCCACGGGTCGGATGCCGGGAAATCGGCGGTCGCGGCAGCCGCGTTGGCCGGATCGCCACCGGTCTCGTCTCCGCTGTCGCCGGACGAGAAGTAGACCCCGATCCCTTCGGCCGCGGCCTGGACGAGGATGTCATCGACGGGCTTGACGAAACCGTTCGGGATGGCCTCACCGGCCCAGCCGTAGGAGTTCGTCACGATGTCGGCGAGGTGCCCATTCACGACGTGATTGAGCGCGGCGTCGAGGTCCTGGTAGTTGTTCGGGGCGCCGACGTAGACGACCTTGGCATCGGGCGCCATGCCATGCACGGCCTCGATATCCAGGGTCTCCTCACCGGACCAGCCCTGCGGATCCTGCTTCTTGTTCTGGGGCCGGTGATACGTGCCGGGGGCGACGACCTGGCTGAACTGGCCGGGCTTGAACG
The DNA here is from genome assembly GCA_963813225.1 of uncultured Chloroflexia bacterium. Lineage (GTDB taxonomy): Bacteria > Chloroflexota > Limnocylindria > Limnocylindrales > CSP1-4 > SPCO01. The sequence goes on from CAWEYB010000002.1 coordinate 63,512, forward strand.
GGGCGATCCCCCGCTTGGCCGACCAGGTCTGGACGTCGTTCACGATCGTCGGCGACGCATAGGCGTCGATGATCGCGACGGTCACGCCATTCCCGGTGAGGCCGCTGGGCACGCCGTATGCGCCGCGAACCTGCTGCGGCGTGTAGCCGCATGGTGCGTATGGTGTCGGGCTGCCATAGATGTTGGGCAACGAGGTCCCGTTGGCCGGCGTGCTGGTATCGATCTGGTCCCAGTAGGTGGAGCATGGCGTGCCATTCACGAACACGTCGGGCGGCGGCGCGGCGGGCTTGCTGGTCGGCCGCACCAAGGCGGCGCTCTCATCGAGTCCGGCGATGGCCTGGACCGTCCCGGCAAGGCTCGCCGGGATGCTGAGCGCACTCTTCGGCGAGCGGAGCGTCAGCCCATCGACGCGATAGTTCGCGAACGACACCTTGAAGGCGGCCGTGGCCTGGGCGACGGTGCCCTCGGCGGCCACGTACAACCGGTTCGACGGGGTGTAGTCGACGGTGAAGCCTTGGCTTCGCAGCCACACCTCGACGGCCTGAGCCTGGGCTTTGGTCGGGCTGAAGCGCTGCTGGAACTGGGCCGGGGTCAGGTACTTGCCGTACGAGGCGCTCTTCGGGTTGGACACAGCCGCCGCCACTGCTGCGGCACCGGCCGGATCGGACCAGCCGAGATAGACCCGGAAACCGAGCCGGTCCGAACCGGCCGTGGCGGACTTGAAGTTGGCGGCCTTGGCCCACGATGGAACCTGGCCGGACATCACGGCTCGGCCGCCCGATGCGGCGCTGACTGTCCCGCCAGCGAGGCCGGCGATCAACATCCCTGCGACGGCCGCGACGGCGGCGCGCTGAACTGACACTCTCACGCTACATCCTCCAGTGCGTTTGAGATGGGACCCCCGGGAAGCGGCGACTGTACTACAGGGGTTCCGTCGAGGGCCTTGCACGGACGTTGCAAACGGTGCGTCGCCGCAACGGATGCTCGCGAGGGGTTGCCTCGGGACCCGGCGCAGATCAGCCCTCCGGGGCCTCCAGCTCGCCCGGATCCGCGAAGGCCGTCCCGCCGCGCGTCGTGCCGGCGGCGGCCATCGCCTCGCGGTAGACCCGGATCGCATCGTCCACGCAGCACACGACGAGGTCGCCCGGGATCGCTCGGCGGAGCGCCGTCCGGACCGCGGTCATCTCGTCGAGGACCTTCTCGAAGCGGACCACACGCCCGGCGCCCTCGCCCTTGGCCGCCCGCACCCCTTCGATGACGTTGGTCGCGGTCTCGCCCGGCGCTCGACCGCGCAGGTTCTTGTCCTCGCGCACGATGATCTCGTCGAAGGCGCCGGCCGCGATCGCGCCGTACTGGCGCTGATCCTCGTCACGCCGGTCGCCCGGGATGCCGATGACGCCGATCGCCCGGCCCGACCGGACGCCCGTGGCAGCCACGCCGATCCGGCCGTGCTTGGTCGGCGCCTCGACCATCATCCGGCTGACGAAGTCGGCCAGCTGGCGCATCCCGTCGACGTTGTGGCAGTAGTCGATGACGACGCGCACCCCGCCGACGTCGATGAGGTTGAGCCGGCCCGGCGCCTGGAAGAACGACGTCGAGAACGTCCGCAGGCCCTGCCGGATGTCGTGCAGATGCGCGCCGGCAGCCCACGCTGCGGCCGCCGCGGCAAGGGCGTTCGCGACGTTCATCCGCGCCCGCCCGCCGAACGTGGCCGGGATGAGGTGCGTGTACAGCACCGGCATCGTCCGCGAGCCGAGTCGGAGCACGATCAGCTCGCCCTCGGGCGTGGTCTCGAGCCGGAACGCGGCGCCACCGCGCGAGGTGTGGCCGTCGACCCGGTCGTAGCCGTCCTCGCCCTTGGCGGTGGCCATGCTGAACAGCACCACCCGGCCGGCGCAGTGGCGGCCCATCCGGTAGACGTGGCTGTCGTCGGCGTTGAGGACCGCGGTTCCCGACCGCGGCACGGCCTCGACGACGACGCCCTTGACGTTGGCCAGCTGGCCGATCGAGTCGATGCCGCCCAGGCCGAGGTGGTCGCCGGTGACGTTGGTCACGACGGCCACATCGTTCCGGTCGTAGCCGAGGCCCTCGCGCAGGATCCCGCCGCGCGCGACCTCGAACACCGCCGGTATCGACGGTCGGGTTCTGCAGCACCATCAGCGCCGACTTCGGCCCCGACATGTCGCCCTTCTTGATCAGCCGGCCGTCGACGACGATGCCGTCGGTCGAGGTCATCCCGACGCGCCGGCCCATCAGCTTCAGGATGTGGGCGATCATCCGGACCGTCGTGGTCTTGCCGTTGGTCCCGGTCACGGCCACGATCGGGATCCGTGCCGACGACCCGGCCGGGAACAGCGAGTCGATGACCGGCCGGGCGACGTACTGCGGCTCGCCCTCGGTCGGGTGGGTGTGCATCCGGAAGCCGGGCGCGGCGTTGACCTCGACGATGGCGCCGCCCGTCTCGCGGACCGGGGTCGTGATGTCGGGGCAGATGAAGTCGATGCCGGCCACGTCGAGCCCGACGATCTGGGCCGCCGTCTCGGCGATCTCGACGTTGTCGGGGTGCGCCTCGATCGTCCGGTCGATCGAGGTGCCGCCGGTCGACATGTTGCCGGTCAGCGCGAGCTTGACCCACGTCCCGGTCGGCGAGGACCTCGTCCATCGCGTGGCCCTGGGCCGCGACGAGCGCCTCGGCCGCCTCGTCGACCTTGATCCGGGTCAGGACCTTCTCGTGGCCGATCCCGCGCCGCGGGTCGCTGTTGGCGATGTCGACCAGCTCGCGGACGGTGTGCTCGCCGTCGCCGGTCACGGACGCCGGCACGCGCTCGGCGATGGCCGCGACCTTGCCGCCGATGACCAGGCAGCGGTAGTCGTTGCCGGCCACGTACGTCTCGACCACGACGTCGCCGGCACGGCTCTGGGCGACGGCCCCGTGGTACGCAGCGCGGACGGCCTCCTCGGAGCGCAGGTCGAGGTGGACGCCACGGCCGTGGTTGCCGTCGAGCGGCTTGACGACGCACGGATAGCCGAGCCGGCGCGACGCCGAGACCGCGCCGTCCTCGGTGTCGACGACCTCGCTGCGCGGGACCGGCAGCCCGGCCGAGTCGAGGAGCCGGTTGGTCAGGCTCTTGTCGGAGGCGATGTCGACGCCGATCGCCGACGTCTGCGAGGTCATCGTGGCGCGGATGCGCTGCTGGTGGACGCCGTGGCCGAACTGGACGAGCGAGTGGCGGTCGAGCCGGATGAACGGGATGTCGCGGCTGACCGCCTCGTCGATGAGCGCCTGCGTGGACGGCCCGAACGCCTGCCGCTCGGCGAGCCGGATGAGCCGCTCGAGCTCGGGCGCGAAGTCGAAGAAGACATCGGGGTCGTCGGGCGCGACGAGGTGGTTGACCAGCGCGACGGCCATCCGGCCGGCCTCGAGCCCGACCGCCTCCTCGCGGTACTCGTAGATGCAGTTGTACTGGCCGGGCTTGCCGGCGCCGCGCGTCTTGCCGTGGCGGACGTCGGTGCCGGCGAGGTTCTGGAACTCGAGCGCGACGTGCTCGGCGATGTGGCCGACCCACGTCCCCTCGCGCAGCCGGGTGATGAAGCCGCCGCGGCGGCCCAGCGAGCAGGCGTGGTCCTCGAGCGTCGGCAGCAGGGCGACCAGCGCGTCGGTGAAGTTCGGCAGCAGGTTGGAGGGGTACTGCTCCAGCACGCCGAGGTCGACCAGCAGCCGGATGACCGGCTCGCGCGCCCAGTAGTTGGGACCGCGCAGGACGCGCGTCTCGAGGATGCGCAGGGTCGGCGCCGGACCGCTGGTGGCCGCGTCGGCGCGTCGTCTTCCGCGCTTCGAGCGCGTCGCGGGCGTGCTGCCGGCCACGGTATCGGTCACGGGAACCTCCGCTAGCTTGACGCGGCCTCGCCGCCGGGGAGCGCGTGCAGGGCCGGGGTCGCGACGCGTTCGCGCCGGCGCAGGTCGAACCGATAGCCGGCCGGCAGCGAATGGAGGACCACCCCGCTGATCATCAGCGGCCGATGGCCGTGGATCTCCCACGCGTCGGTCTCCGAGCGCGAGCCGTCGACGACCGTGATCGACGCCGCGACCGATGACCTCCATGACGTGGTCCGGCCCGACCACGCCGGCGGTGTCCTCGTCGACCCCGAGCCCGAGCAGGCTCGGGTTCTGGGCGATGAGGCTGAGCAGCCGGCCGAGCCGGTTCCGCTGCTGGAAGTGCTGGTCGATGATGACCCCCGGCAGGACGCCGAGGCCGGCCGCGATCTGGGCCATCCGGTGCTTGGGCGTCGCGCCCGACGTCCCGAACGCGATCATGTGGCTCGACATCGCCGACGCCCCCGCCGACGTGCCGGCGACGACCGCGCCGTGCTGGAACCGGTCGAGGATCGCGTCGGCGAGCAGCGTGCCGCCGATCGTCGACGACAGCCGCAGCTGGTTGCCGCCGGTCAGGAAGACACCGGTCGCGTCGCGGACCGCGAGGACCGCGGTCTCGTCGTTGGCCTGCGGCCGCGTGACGGCATGGAGCGGGCGGACGGTCTTGACCCCGAGCTCACCGAAGACGGCGCGGTAGCGCTCGCCCGCCTCGAGCCCGAGCGAGGACGCGGTGCTGATGACCGCGATCGTCGCGTCCGACCCACCGGCCAGCGCGACGAAGCGGCTCAGGATGACGCGGTCGCGGACCTTGTCCTCCGCGCCACCGATGATGATGACGGTCCCGTCGGCCACAGACGCCGGTTCTCCCTCGCGAGCTTCCGGAGAGGATAGCCGACCCGGCCGCCTCGGGGCCGTCCCGGCGTCGCGCCGTCGGCCCGAAGTGCCCGCGTCGTGGCCGCGCCGGCGCCGCCCGGACCGCGCGACATCCCGTGCGAGAATGCGACGACATGACCGAGCCTGCGCCGCCACCCGGCCTGCAGCCCGTCCCGGGTACGGCTCGTGGTCGCGGTCGCATCCGGGTGGACCTGTCCGACGTCGTCGACCGCGGGACGCGCCGTCGTGCCGGCGTCTTCCGGCGGGCGCTGCGACGCGAGGTCTCGCGGCTGCGCGACCCGCGCCGGATCGCCGCGGTCCTCCTGCTCAGCATCACGTTCGCGATCATCCTGTCGGGGCTGATCGCCCGGGGCGACGCCGGCGGCGCCGACGCGCGGGCCTACTGGGCCGGCGTCCGGATCTGGATCAACGGCGGCGATCCGTACCACCCGACCGGCCCGTTCCTGCCCTACGTCTACGCCCCGTGGATGCTCCCGATGTTCGCGCCGTGGGCGATCCTGCCGTGGGACGTCGCCTGGTTCGTGTGGCGGGTCGGGACGATCCTGCTGCTGCTCTGGACGATCCACTGGGCGTACCGCCGCCGGCCGCTGACGACGGCGGTCATCGTCGCCGCGCTTGCCTTCCCGTTCGCCGCGAACCTCGACACCGGCAACATCAACCTGCAGCTCACGCTCATGCTCTGGGCGGCACAGTTCACGGGTCCGCGGCTGGGTGGCCTGCTGTGGGCGCTCGCCACCTGGATGAAGTGGGTGCCGGTCGTCTTCCTGCCGATCCTGCCGCGCCGCGACATGGCCGTGGGGACTGATCTGGCTGGCCGTCTCGGTCGGGCTCAGCGTGCTGATGCTGCCGCTCACGATCATCCAGCTCCAGGTCGCTCTTCGGGTTCGGGGCTCGCCCGGTCCGGCTCGATTACGTCGTCTACCTGTGGGCGACGGTGCCGTGGTTCTACCGGAAGGCAGACCCGTTCGACTTCCTCAGGCCGGCCACCTGGCGGCTATGGCTGGCGGGAGCGCGTGCTCGGCTGCGCCCGCCCAGTAGCGCCGCCTAGGCGATCGCGGGCCGCGAGGCGTCCTGCACCTCCGCCGCCGACGTCGTCGGGAAGTCCTCCCGACGCCGCTCATCGACCGGTCGCAGCAGCAGCGCACCGACGCCGAACAGCGCGACGGCCATCCACAACGCCGCGCGCGGACCGTCGCCCCCACCGACGAGGTCCATGATCGTCCCGCCGACCGCGAGGGCGAGGACGCCGGCCGACGCGGTCGCCACGTTCGACAGGCCCATGTATCGGCCCGAGGCGGACTTCGGGATGATGTCGGTCATCAGCGCCCAGTCGACCGCCAGGAAGGTCCCGGCCGAGATCCCGTACAGCAGGGCGCCCGCGAAGGCGATCGGCAGGATCGGGGCGGCCGCGACGATCGACAGGCCGATCGCGCCGAGCGCGCAGCTGATCCAGATCACCCGCTTGCGCCCGACCCGGTCGGACAGCCGGGCAGCCGGAACGACCGACGCGACGGTGCCGACGGCGACGAGCGCGACCAGCGGGATCTCGACCAGGCCGGTCGTGTGCTCGTCGAGTCCCATCGAGCGCGCCAGGTAGAACACGGCCAGCGAGGTCAGCACGGAGCCGGCCATCAGGATCGCGAGGCGCGATGCGACGAGCCACAGGAAGCTGTGCTCCTTGAGGATGTCCGAACCCCACGCCTCGGCGGCGATCGAACGCCACGGGCGCCCACCGCGTGACTTGGCCGTCGGGCCTTCCCGGACCCGGATGACCACCGAGAGCATGGTGGCGACCTCGAGGACGCCGAGCGCGACCAGCCCGAGCCCGTAATCGTGGGTCGCCACGGCGAGCGAGCCGATGATGAAGCCCGACACGACGCCGAGCACCTGCATCAGCCCGACGAGGGCGCTGGCGGTACCGACCTGCGGCCCGGGCACGAGGTCCGGGACGTAGCCCTGGAACGGCCCCTGCGCGAAGTTCGAGCTGAACTGCAGGAGCGCGACGAAGGCCGCGATCGAGACCAGCGTGTCGCTCGAGGCGATCCCGATGAGGAAGACGAGGTCGAGCAGCGAGCCGATGAAGATGTACGGCTTGCGCCGGCCCCAGCGGGTCATCGTGTAGTCGGAGATCGAGCCGACGGTCGGCTGGACGATCATCGCGATGATCGCGCCGCTGATCGAGACCAGGAACAGGGCGCGCCCGGCGTCATCGTGGTCCACGAGACCGGTGAACTCGAGCCGGCCGGCCATGATCGTGGACAGCCCGGCGAAGATCGATGACAGCCCGAGCCAGTAGAGCGAGATCCGGACGAGCTCGCGCATCGGCAGGAACGTCGTCGGGCGTCCGGTGACGGCGTCCGTGCCCTGGGTCGCGGGGGACGTGGCGTCTGTCATCGGTCTGGGCTCCGACGCGGTCTCGTCATCGTGTCAGGGAGACGCCACCGTCTGCCTATCCTACGCCGCGCTCGTGGCGCTCCCGTCGGGATCCAGCGACACGGACGTGCCCGGTCGGACGAGCCGGCGCTCGGTCGCGCCCGGGGCTGCGAACCGGAAGACCGACCGGTCGAGCGAGTAGAGCCCGGTCGACACGATGCCCACGCGCCCGAGGCGGAACGAGAAGACCGGGTTCTCGTCGTTCCCGGCGTAGTGATACGGGGTGCCGTCTGCGGCAAGGACGGCCAGGTTGGCCTCGCCGCCGAACCGTTCGTGCAGCGCACACAGCAGCTGCCCGACCGGCATGTCCTCGCGCCACGCGTCCTCGAGCCAGCGCTCCCCCACCTCGGTGTCGGCCCGGCCGTGGATCCGGCCCTCGGCGCGGTACTGCGCGCGCAGCCGCCGGTAGTCGCGCAGGTCGCCGTTGTGGCTGAAGGCGAACCGGCCGGCCGGGTCGTCGAACGGCTGCGTGTCGGCCAGGGTGAGCGTCGACAGACGCGAGGGACGGCGCAGGTGGACGAGCGCGACCGTCGTCTCGGCGCCGCCGACCGCCTCGCGACCAGGGTCGTCGCGGAACGCGCGGATGTCGCGGTACGAGGCGAGCCGCCCATCGCCACCGAGCCAGGCAGCACCCCAGCCGAACCCGGCGAGCCCGAACCGCTCGAGTCGCTCGACGAACGGCCACAGATCGTCGAGCCGGAACGGCTCGCGCGGAGCGGGCGATGAAGTGCTCACACATCGGGCGCGATGATACGCGGCCGCGTTCGTGTCGCCCCTTCCGTTGACGACGCGTGTGTGCCTACCATGCCCCTTCGACGCTGACTCGCCCGGAGGACGACGGTGCTCCCTGTCCCGACCATCCACGTCGGTCGCGACCAGACCCATCTGGCCTGGGACCCGGCGATCCCGCCGGTGGCGACGGTGTCGTCGGGCGAGGTCGCGGAGTTCGACTGCATGGACGCCTCGAACGGCCAGCTCACCGCCACGTCCACGCTGGCCGACCTCGAGGGGCTCGACTTCAGCCGCGTCGACCAGGTCAGCGGCCCGGTCGAGGTCGCGGGCGCCGAGCCCGGCGACACGCTCCAGGTCGACATCCTCGAGCTCGCGCCCGCCGACTGGGGCTGGACCGCGAGCATCCCGGGGTTCGGGCTGCTGGCCGACGACTTCCCCGATCCGTTCTACAAGGTCACGGCCGTGCCCGACCCCGCCGGGCGCGCTGAGTTCTGGCCGGGGATCCGCATCCCACTCGCGCCGTTCTGCGGCGAGATGGGCGTGGCGCCGGTCGACGGTCCGCGCAGCACGATCCCGCCCGACACGCACGGCGGCAACATGGACACCCGGCACCTGGTCGCGGGATCCACGCTCTTCCTGCCCGTGTTCGTGCCCGGCGCCCGGTTCTCGATCGGCGACGGCCACGCGACCCAGGGCGACGGCGAGGTCAGCGGCACGGCCATCGAGACCCCGATGCGAGCGATCGGTCCGGTTGACCGTTCGCAAGGACGTCCACGTGACCGGTCCGGAGTTCCTGGCCGCCCCGGACCCGAACGCCGCGCTCCGATCCGGCCGGCGCTATGCGACCGACGGCATCGGGCCCGACCTGTTGGTCGCCGGCCGCGACGCCGTCCGGCGGATGATCGACTGGCTCGGCCGCGAGCACGGGTTGTCGCCGATCCAGGCGTACCTCCTGTGCAGCGTCGCCATCGACCTGCGGATCAGCGAGATCGTGGACGTCCCGAACTTCATCGTGACGGCCTACTGCCCGCTGGGCATCTTCGACTGACCTCGGGCGCGGCGGTCAGCTCGGCGCGACCTGGCAGGTCGGGCACCAGTAGGTCGTGCGCGGGATGTCCGAGCCCTGCTGAGCGCTGACGATGGGCGTCCGACAGCGGCGGCATGGTCGGCCGGTGCGACCGTAGACGTAGAGCGGACCCGGCGCGCCGCGATCGCCCATCGTCGTGACGCGCTCCGGACCCCGGGTCGTCGTGGCATTCGCGACCAGCAGCCGGTGGGCGGTCTCGACCAGCCTCTGCAGCGTTTCATCGTCGAGGTCGGCCACGGTGGCGAACGGTGAGACCCGCTCGATCCACAGGATCTCGCTCTTGTAGACGTTGCCGATGCCGGCCAGCGCGCGCTGGTCGATGAGCGCCTCGCCGATCGCCGTGCCCGCCCGGGACGGGTCGCGCAGCCGGCGCACGGCCTCGTCGGCATCGAAGTCGGGCGCAAGCAGGTCCGGCCCGAGCCGCCCGAGCGACGGGTGGAGCGCCTCGGCGCGCTGCTCGAGGAGCTCGACGACCGGGGCGTCGAAGCAGACCGCGACCGCACCCGGGACCTCGAGCACGAGCCGCGCCCGGGCCGCCGGTCGCCGCCACGCCTCACCCGGGCGGTAGCGGTGCCACGAACCGTTCATCCGCAGGTGCGTCCGGATCTCGAGCCCGCCATCGAACCGGATCAGGAGGTTCTTGCCGAACGCCTCGACCGCGGTGATCTCCCGGCCGACGATGCGCGCCACCTGCGGGACCGGGCCCGGGCCGCCGGTCCGCGCCGCGGTGACCGTCCGGCCGACCAGGTACGGCCGGAGTCCTGCCGCGGTCCGGAAGAGCGTGTCGCCTTCGGGCACGGTCGGGCGCTCAGCTCCCGGTCCGCGGCGGTCGCAGGACGAGCCCGCGGTAGCCAGCCGACGAAGCCCGCCTCGAGGAGCAACGGCCGGAACGGCGACGCACCGACCTCCTCGCCGTCGACCTTGCGGATGACGAGCTCGCGGATGCGACCGTCGGCGACGAGGGCAGCGAGGGCACGGAACGAGGTGACCGCGACGGCCGGGTCGTCGGCGGCGGGGAGCGTCTGGATGGTGGACCCGCCGCGTTCGAGATAGAGCGCGGCGACGCCGTCCACGAGCACGACGTACGCGCCGGCCGCGCGCTGGAGCGGTCGCCGATCTGTCTCGCCGCGACGCGGCCAGGCGAGCGCAGCTCCATACGGGTTCGCCGGGTCCGCGGCGGCCAGCAGGTGGATCGCACCCGTCGTCGGTGGATCGGCGGGGTCGCGAGCCGCCCGCAGCCGGTCGAGCGCCCCGGCCAGCGCGAACTGGGCCGCACCCAGACCGTCCACGAAGTAGCCGCGCCGGATCCGGCCGGCCTCCTCCATGGCCCGCAGGACCGGGTAGACCGCCGCGAAGCCGCCCTCGATGCCCTCGGTCGCCACCGCCTCCCGGGTCAGGACGCCGTGGCGGTCGAGCAGCGCGAGGCTCTGCGCGTGGAGCCGTTCGGTGGCGGTCGCCCGGCCGGACTCGGCGCCGACGAGCGACCAGCGGCCCGGCAGCCTCCGGTGGACCGAGCGCGGTCAGCCGCCCGCGTCCGCCGCCGGCGCGCCGGGGCCCGCTCCCCGAGCGCTTCCAGCGCAGCGCCCGCAGCGGCGCGAAGGTGTCGTTGGTGACCTCACCGGCCCACACGAGGTCCCACAGCGCGTCGAGCACCTCCCGGTCGGACGTCCCGCGTGCCGCCGTGAAGAGCTCGCGGTAGAACGAGGCGCCTCGTGCGGCCAGGTGCTCGCGGATCGCGAGGTGACGCGGCTCGGATGGCGGCTCCGACGCGTCGAGCACGCCCAGCGGTCGCAGGATCTCGCGCCCGGGCCGGACCAGGGCGATCCGCCCGTCGTCGCGCCCGAGGCTTCCTCGACCCACCCAGGCCACCTCGCCGAGCGCGCCCAGCTCATCGAGCAGGCGCGGCTGGTAGCCCGGGACCCGCGCCGGCAGGACGTCGCGCTCGAGGACGGAGGCCGGGATCGGGAGCCCGGCGAGCTGGTCGATCACCTCGGCGAGTCGTTCGAGCGCGGCCGTGGAACGCAGCGGCGGGCGGGCCTGGCCGAGCGGGGCGACACCCTGCCAGTCGGGCAGGAAGCGCGCGAGCGCCGCCGGGTCCACCGGCTCGACCTCGCGCCGCAGCCGGGCGAGCGAGCGACGGCGGAGCAGCCGCAGGACCTCGGGATCGCACCATTCGCGTTCGGCGCCGCCCGGCCGGAACTCGCCACGCAGGATCGTGCCGGCGGCGAGCAGCCGCTCGAGCGCATCGGTGACGACGCCGATCGGCAGCCCCCAGCGGTGCGCGGGGTCGGGCGTCAGGAACGGGCCGTGGGTCCGGGCGTAGCGCGACAGCAGCCCGTCGAGTGCGCCCGTCGCCGGCCCGAGAAATGCCGCGGGAACGCCGACCGGCGCCGTGATCCCGACCCCATCGCGGTAGCGCGCCACGTCCTCGATGGCGATCCAGCGGTCGTCGCCCGGCGATCCGGGTCCGGACGGCTCGGCGGGCGGTCGCCAGCTCCTCGAGCCACGGTCCCGCAGCCGCCGCGCCGCCCTCGGTCCGTGCCGCGACCTCGGCCGCCGACAGGTCCCCCAGCCGGCGGAGCAGGTCGTGGACGCCGTCGAGCGTCGCCGCGCGGCGATCCTCGGCGAGAGCCTGCAGGCTCAGCTCGAGATCGGCCAGCGCGTCCGGGTCGAGCAGCTCGCGCAGCTCCTCCTGTCCCAACAGCTCGCGCAGCAGGTCGCGGTCGAGCGTCAGCGCGCCGGCCCGGCGCTCGGCGATCGGGGTGTCGCCGTCGTACATGTAGGCGGCCACGTAGTCGAACATCAGGCTGCCCGCGAACGGGGAGGCGCGGATCGTCTCGACGCCGTGCACGGCGATCTCGCGGCGGGCGACCCCGCCCAGGATGTCGCGCAGACCGGGCAGGTCGAACACGTCCGACAGGCATTCCCGGTAGGTCTCGACCAGGATCGGGAACGAGCCGTAGCGTGACGCCACCGCCAACAGGTCTGCCGAGCGCTGGCGCTGCTGCCAGAGCGGCGTTCGCGTCCCCGGCCGGCGGCGTGGCAGCAAGAGGGCTCGGGCTGCGTTCTCACGGAACCGGCTGGCGAACAACGCCGAGGTCGACAGCTGGCCGACGACGAGATCCTCGACCTCGTCGGGCTCGGGGAAGAGCAGCGCCTCGATGCCATCGAGCGGTGCATCGCCCTCGGGCAGCCGGATGGCGATCCCGTCGTCGGACCAGATCGTCTGGACCTCGAGTCCGAGCCGCTCGCCGATCCGCGCCTCCAGCGCCAGCGACCACGGCGCGTGGACCCGGCCCCCGAACGGGCTCAGGATGCACAGGCGCCAGTCGCCGAGCTCGTCACGAAAGCGCTCGACGACGATCCGCTTGTCGGTCGGCAGGGCGCCCGTCGCCTCACGCTCGTCGTCGAGATAGGCGAGCAGGTTGGCCGCCGCCAGCTCGTCGAGGTCGTGCGTCTCGCGCAGGCGGGTCGTCGCCGCGCGCCGGCCTGCGGCCCCACGAGCGAGGTCTCCCTCCAGCTCGCCGACGAAGGCGCCGAGCGCCCGACCGAGCTCGGCCGGCCGACCGACCGCGTCGCCCTTCCAGAACGGAAGCTTGCCAGGGACGCCGGGCGCCGGGCTGACCGTCACCCGGTCGTGGCCGATCTCCTCGACCCGCCAGCTGCTCGCACCGAGAACGATGACGTCGCCGTGCATCCCGGCCCGCAGCTCGTAGACCATCTCCTCGTCGAGCTCGCCGACGCGTCGCCCGGGCGTCCCCGCCTCGCCGACCATGAACACACCGAACAGCCCTCGGTCCGGGATGGTGCCGCCGCTGGTCACCGCCACGACGCGCGCGTCGCGGCGGCCCTCGACCGTGTCGGACACACGGTCCCACACCACCCGCGGCTTGAGCTCCGCGAACTCGTCCGACGGGTAGGCGCCGGCCAGCATCCCGAGCACGCCCTCGAGGACCTCGCGGGTCAGCGTCTCGTACGGCGATGCGCGTCGGGCCACGGCGAGCAGGTCGTCCACCGACCAGCGATCCATGACCGTCATCGCCACCAGCTGCTGGGCGAGCACGTCGAGCGGGTTGCGCGGGATCTGGGTCGACTCGATGGCGCCCTCGTGCATCCGGCGGGTCACGACCGCGCATTCGAGCAGGTCGCCGCGGTACTTCGGGAAGATGACGCCCTTGCTCGGCGCGCCGACCTGGTGCCCGGCCCGGCCGATGCGCTGGAGCCCGCGGGCCACGCTGGTCGGGCTCTCGACCTGGATGACCAGGTCCACGGCGCCCATGTCGATGCCGAGCTCGAGGCTGGACGTGGCGACCAGCGCGGGGAGCCGGCCGGCCTTGAGCTCCTCCTCGATCTCGAGCCGTTGCTCGCGGGCGATGCTGCCGTGGTGGGCGCGGACCAGCTCCTCGCCGGCCAGCTCGTTGAGCCGCTGGGCGAGCCGCTCGGACAGCCGCCGGCTGTTCGTGAACACGATCGTGCTCCGGTGACTGCGGATGAGCTCGAGGATGCGCGGGTGGATCGATGGCCAGATGCTGGTCCGCATGTCGCCTCGACCGGCAGCGGGGCCACCCGGTTGCTCCTCGAGCGGCAGCACCTCGCCGAGGGCCGACATGTCGTCGACGGGAACGACGACCTGGAGGTCGAGCGGCTTGCGCGTGCCGGCATCGACGATCGCCACGTCGCGCCCCGGACCGACCCCGCCCAGGAACCGCGCGATCACATCGAGCGGCCGCTGCGTGGCCGACAGGCCGATGCGCTGCATCGGCGGTGCGTCGGGGTTCGCGGCGTCGCGGAGTGCCTCGAGGCGCTCGAGGCTGAGCGCGAGGTGGGCGCCTCTCTTGGAGCCGGCGATGGCATGGACCTCGTCGACGATGACGTGCTCGACGCCGCGCAGCACATCGCGGGCCGCGCTGGTCAGCATCAGGTAGAGCGACTCGGGCGTGGTGATCAGGATGTCGGGCGGGTGGCGGGCGATGTCGCGCCGGTCCTCGGCCGGCGTGTCGCCCGTCCGGCTGGCGACGGTGATGTGCGGCACGGGTTCACCAAGGCGCTCCGCGGCCAGGGCGATCCCGGTCAGCGGCGCCCGGAGGTTGCGCTCGATGTCGTAGGTCAGTGCCTTGAGCGGCGAGATGTACAGGACACGGACGAGGCCGGGCGCCTCGCGCGTCGGCGGCGGGCTGGGGTGGGTCGCGAGGCGGTCCAGCGTCCAGAGGAATGCGGTCAGGGTCTTGCCGCTGCCGGTCGGAGCGTGGACGAGCGTGTGCTGACCGGTCGAGATCGCCGCCCAGCCGCGCACCTGGGCGTCGGTCGGCGCCTCGAAGCTGGACCGGAACCAGTCGCGGACGGCCGGTGAGAACGGGGCGAGCGGGTCGGTGACAGCGGCGGTGACCACGGGTCACGGAGTGTAGCGCGTGGGCACCATTTCGACCAGATGTTCACAACGACGACAGGTCACGCCCAGAAGGGGCCGAATGGCCTGTCGAGGGGGCCGCTTGGCGCTTCTGTGGCCGGACAGGTCTGGCTTGAATACAGACACGGCAATGACAACCGTCACGTGGACGGCGGTCGGAATGGAAGGGAAGGCAAATCTCATGACAACCAAGCGGAACATCGCAGCGGTCCTCGGCGGCATCGCCGCGGTCGCGCTGTTCCTCATCGTCAATCCATGGTTCGCAGTCGACCCGAAGAGCACGGCCGATCAGATCGTGACCGTGACCTTCTGGGTGTCGTTCATCGCTCTGCTCGTGGTCCTCTTCGAGATGCGCAAGGAACCGGGCGGCGAGACCATCGACATCGAAGGCCCGGCCTTCACCCGGTTCCTGACCGGCAATTCGCGCTCCGGCCTGTTCTGGCTCCCGATCCGCCTGTTCGTGGGCTTCACCTTCCTGGAGGCCGGCTACCACAAGTTCAGCGGCGCCGGTTGGCTTGATGGCGGCTCCGCGCTCCAGGGCTATTGGCAGCACGCCGTCGCGATCCCCGCGGCCGGCGCAGGCAGCCCGGCGATCACCTTCGAGTGGTACCGCGCGTTCCTCCAGACCCTCCTCGACAGTCACGCCTACACCTGGTTCGCGCCCCTCATCGTGTTCGGTGAGATGGCCGTCGGGCTCGGCCTCCTCCTCGGCGTCCTGACCGGCTTCGCGGCCTTCTTCGGGGCCTTCATGAACATGTCGTTCCTGCTCGCGGGCTCGGCATCGGTCAACCCGGTCCTGTTCACCCTCGCAGTCGGGCTGATCCTCGGCTGGAAGGTCGCCGGCTACTACGGCGTCGACCGCTACCTCCTCCCGATGCTCGGCACCCCGTGGCACCCGGGAGCGATCAAGGGCAAGGACACGACACCGCAGGCAGCGACCGCCTGATCCACCTCATCCCCGGCGGGCCCCAGCCCGCCCGACGGGAACCTTCGCCCCCGGTCCGTCCACGGACCGGGGGCTTTCCGATTCACCGTCGGTCGGCGCTGCCCCCGCGCTCGTGTCGTGTCGCGCAGCGCCGCGCCCGGCCCATGTTTGCCCGAGGTCAACGATCCCCGCGACGATCTTGTTCTCCGCCCCGCCCGGCAGTTCGTGTTGACCGGCGGTCAACGATTCCGGCGTTTCGTGGTCCGAAGCTCCCTCGCCGAGCCTCTTCGTCGACCCGCGGTCAACGCCACGGCGGTTCGAGCCCCTCCGACCGCGCCCACCTGCGCGATTCGTTGACCACCGGTCGACGACCCAACGCGACGAGGCGTGAAGGCGACCAGAAGTCCCGAAATCGTTGACTCGCGGTCAACACGCACGGGACGAGCGCCCCGACAGCTACTGATCCGCCGTTTATCGACGGCCATGCGCGGCCTGCCATGCTCGGCCCATGGTTGAACGCCGGCTCATCACACCACGCAAGTCGGCGAGGACGAACACCGGTCGGATCTGCCGTTCGATGCGCGTTTCGATCGGGACCGAGATTCGGCGCTTGCGACTCGACTGCGGGTCTGTCGCAGCGCCGTCTTGCCGAGTCCGCGAGCCTCAATCACGGACATCTGTCACTGATCGAACGAGGTCTTCGTGAGCCCAGTCTCGTTGTGCTCACGGCGATCGCAGACGCGCTCGGCGGCAGTCTCAGCGTTCGCCTCTATCCGGGCACAGGGCCGAGGCTCCGCGATCCGATCCAGGCACGGATCACCGAGGCGCTTCTTCGGATCCTTGACCCGCGCTGGACGCGATCTGTGGAGGTGCCGGTCCACCGGCCGGCGCGAGGCGTCATCGATGCGGTGCTCCACGACCAGGCTGCGGGGATCATCGTTGCCACCGAGGTCCAGTCCGAACTCCGGCGCCTCGAGCAGCAGGTTCGATGGTCGAACGAGAAGGCCGAGTCACTGCCGTCTGCGGATCTCTGGCGGTTCGTGGATGGCACACCACGCATCGACCGGCTCCTCGTCCTCCGCTCGACGCGAACCAATCGCCACCTCGCGGAGCGATTTGCCGAAACGCTTCGGGTCGCCTATCCCGCGAGTCCTGACGAGGTGTATCGAGCGCTGAGCACTCCCGACGCCTCGTGGCCCGGCTCGGCCCTCATTTGGGCCGAGGTCGACGGTGACGTCGCGCGTGTCCTCGATCGCCGGCCACGACGCGTCAAGTTGAGCGAGGCGGCCTAGCGCTTAAGCCGAACTGCGGCGATCGCGCCCGGGTCGGCAGCGCGGACGGGCGCGTTCGGTGAACCGATCTCGAAGCCGGCACGTTCGAGGAGGCGACGGGCGACAAGGGATCGGACGTCGCGTGGGAGGGGATCGATGGGATCGCGCTCGGCGAGGGTGACGTCGGCGACGAAGGACGGCGTCACCGGCGACGCACGCGCCGAGCAACGAGCCGGCCAGGCCGCCGACGACGGAACGACGGTGCGACGCCGACGGCGAGGATCTCGCGCCGGCCGCGATCGTCGGGCGGCCCGGCGACCGCCACACCGACGACGGTCGTCGCCGTCGGCGACGGCCGCCGTCACCGTCGCGCCGTCGCGGATCGCGGCCAGGATCAGGGCATGGCCGACACGAGGGTCGGCGGGCGTGACGACACCGGCTCGCGAGCGTCAGTCGATCCCACGTCTCGGCGTCGACGTCGGCGATGATCGTCGGCGAGTCGTCCCCAGTCGCGACGACCGGATGGCCCGCTCGACCTCGCCTCCGAGCGGATCCCACCAGCCGCGGTCGCGCGCGACCTGCAGCAGCCGCGGGACGACCAGCCGCCGCGCGACCGCCGCCGTCTCGAGCGAGCGCGCCTCGGCCGACGCCTGCGACCCGTCGAACGCGAGCCCGGCGTTCGGGGCGTCGTCGAACGTCTCGGGGAGCGGCGCCTGGCCGTACCGGGCGCCCTCGGAAGCCCAACGCTCGCGCCACGCGGCGGGCGTCGACTCCGGGACGTCGCGATGTGCCCCGGCCAGCCAGACGAGGCTCCAGGTCCGCGGCACGACCCGGTAGGCGTCGTAGCCACCACCCCCGGTCGCCAGCCAGCGGCCCCCGGCGAACCGGTGGGCAAGGGAGTCCACGAGTCGCGCCGCCGCGCCCATCGCGGTCGTGGTCACGAGCAGGTGCGCGAGCGGGTCCCACGCGTGCGAATCGGCGCCGTGCTGCGACACGATCAGGTCCGGCCCGAACGCGGCGGCCAGCTCGGGGAGGAGCCCGCGCACCGCCGCCAGCCACGCCCCCTCACCCGTCCCCGGCTCGAGCGGCACGTTGACCGACGTCCCGGCCGCCGCTCCGTCACCCAGCTCCCCGACCCCGCCGGTCCCCGGGAAGAGGTATCGCCCGGACTCGTGGAACGACACCGTCAGCACGCCCGGATCCGCGGCGTGGATCGCCTGGACGCCGTCGCCGTGGTGGACGTCGAGATCGATGTACAGCACCCGCAGGCCGTCGCGCCGCGCCCGTGCGATCGCGAGCGCCGGGTCGTCGTAGATGCAGAACCCGGAGGCGTGGTCCCGCATCGCATGGTGAAGGCCGCCACCCGGATGGAAGGCGTGCTCCACATCACCGCGCAGGACCGCCTCCATCGCCCGCAGCGAGCCGCCTGCGACCGCTGCCGCGGCATCATGCATCCCGGCGAACGGCGGATCGTCGCCACCGACGCCGATGCCCGCCTCGGGAAACCCGAACGGATCGGCCGAGAACCGCCTGACGGTCGCGATGTAGCGGCGCTCGTGGCACCACTCCAGCTCGTCGTCGGGGGCCGGCTCCGGCGCCAACCCCGGCTCCGCCCCGACCGCCCGCAGCAGGTCCAGCCCGGGTCCGAACCGTCGCGGTGTGAGCGGATGCCCGGGCCCGAAGTCGTATGTCGGCGACCGCGGCCCGAAGACGAGCAACATCGCATGGCACGATAGCGGCGATGGAACGGGTCTACACCACACCACTGCTCGACAAGCTCGGCATCCGGCCGGGGATGCGCGTCGCGCTGGTCGACGTCGACGATCCCGATGTCCGAGCTCAGATCGCCGAACGAACGACCGACGTCATCGACGGCTGGCCCGAGCCCGACACCGACGTCGTCCTGTTCGGCGCCGAGACGTGGGAGGCACTCGCCCCGCTTCGCGAGCTCGCCGGGCGGATCCGGCCGAACGGCGCGATCTGGGTCGTCTCGCGCAAGGGCAAGAGCAGGACGCTCCGCGATGTCGATGTCATCGAGGCCGGGAAGGTCGCCCGCCTGGTCGACAACAAGGTCTGCTCGTTCTCGGCGACCCACACCGCCATCCGGCTCGTCATCCCGGTCGCCCGCCGCTAGCGCTGACCGCGCGGTCGGCCGTGCGGCCTGGCCGTGACGCCCGGCCACGCCGGCCGCTGTACCATCGCCCGATGGGATCCGACGTCCTGATCGTCCTCATCATCGTCCTGGTCGGCGTGCTGGTCGTGCGCGGTCCGAAGACGCTGCCGAAATGGGGCGCCACCCTCGGCCGCGGCGTCCGCGAGGCAAAGACCGAGGCGGCCAAGGCGCAGGCCGAGATCCAGGCCCGCGCCAGCGGCCCGTCCGAGCCGACCGACACCGGCGACGACCGGCCGGCCTGAGCCGAAGCTGACGACCCGGCCGGGCATCGCCGCCTCATCGACCCGACCCGCCCACGGATGACCCCCGAAGAGCTGGATGCCCTGACCCGTCGACCGGCGCCAGGCCTCCATCGCACGACGATCCTCGTCGATGGCAACGCGGTCGAGACCCTCGAGGACCTGCCACCTCTGCGCGATCGGCTCCTGTTCGTCGGCCTCAATCCGTCGCCGGTCAGCGTGACCGCCGGCCACTACCACCAGGGCCAGCTCGGCCGGACGTTCCTCCGACGGCTCATGACCGCAGGCGTCATCCCGACCGGCACCCCGGTCGAGACCGCCGATGACGCCCTGATGGCGGCCGGCCACGGCATCACCGACCTGCTCAAGGTCCCGACGGCACGCGATGTCGCGACCGACGCGGAGCTCACCGCCGGGGTCGGCCCGCTGTGGCAGAAGATCGCCATCTGGCGGCCGGCAGCGATCGTGTTCATCTACAAGCGCGTGGCGACCATCTGCGCGGGTCGCGCCCTCGATGAACCGTGGGGTCACCTGCCGGGCGTCGCCCTGGCCGGGCGCCCGTGCGTCCTGATGCCCGGCCCGTACGCGCCGATCGAGCAGGTCGACGAGGGCCTCAACTTCCTGCGCAACCTGGTCGCCGCCCTGCCGACCGACCGCGCCTGAGCCGAAACCGGCGGCCTAGTCGTCCTCGTCTTCTTCGTCTTCTTCCGCGTCGTCGTCGTCGCCAGCGTCGTCGTCGTCCCGCGTCGCGTCATCGAGCGCCGGCAACCGCACGACGAAGGCCAGGAGGAGGAACAGCAACCCAAGGGCGTACAGGACGATCGTGACGTACCCGTACAGCGTGTCGAGCGTCTGGTCCGGGATCTCGAAGAGTCCGCCGATGTTGACGAGCAAGAGCGCCAGCAGGACCAGGGCCCCACCGAGCGTCGCCAGCCGCCAGCCGGCCTGAGGCTCCTCACCGGCTGCCGCCCCGCCCGCTGCTGCAGCGGTCAGGTAGCCCCACGCGACGATCCGCACGACCCCGAACACAACGATCGAACCGAGATAGAAGGCCAGGCCCAATGACATCGTCAGCGTGCTGAGGTCGATCCGGGCCACGGACACGATCCCGACGACGGTCCCGAAGATCGCCAGCACCGTCACGAACAGCAGCGTCGCCGACCGCGCGCGACCCTCGTACCGGCGCGTCCGGGTCAGCCCGAGTGCCATGTACGCCAGGCCGAACGCGAAGATCACGCTCGTGATGTCGTCGAACAGGGCCGACGACCAGATGATCGGCAGCTCTGCCGTGGCAGGGGTGAGCGCGGCGAAGACCGGCTGGAGTGGCGTCGACACGATCAGCAGGGCCTGGCTGATGGCCACCAGGAACAGTCCGACTGTGAGCGTCCGGGCCTGCCAGGTCGCATCGGGGTGCCGGATCAGGAACACCGCCGGCATCAGGAACACCGACACCGACGGAACGATCTGGATGGCATAGACGACTCGATCGCCGACTCCGGTCGTCGAGTCGAAGTTGGCATTGATCGCATACCAGACGACGTCGGCGATGGCCAGCGCGATGAACAGCCAGGCGAGCGGGTGGAGGCGACGCAGCAGTCCGCCATATCGTTCGACGCATCCGCGCAGCCTCGGGGTCCACGACCGGCAGCGTCAAGCGGGATCCTCCGATGACGGGTGGCCGGACAGGCGACGAGCGCCAGGCGCAAGGGCCGCGACCCGCTCGAGCGACGCCGACCAGGCGGACGGATCGGGCGGACCCAGGACCGATCGGGCGCCGCGGACACCATCGAGATCGCCGGTCAGGACGAAGGCGTCGCCATCGTCTCCGACACCCAGGAATGCGAGGTGGTCCGGGCGTGGACCGGGCGTGTGGATCACCCGGAGCGGGATGTCGCCCGCGTCCAGCACCTCGAGGTCGGCCAGCTCCCGGACCGGATACGGCAGCGGCCGGCCACCGCCCGGACCCGTCAGCACCTCGATCCCGAGGTTCTCTGCGAGGCCCTCCGCACCGGCCGCATGGTCGGCATCGACGTGGGTCAAGGCGACTGCCTCGATCCCGCCGCCCCGCCCGGCGGCGAGGCCGATGGCCAGGTCGAGACCAGGTCCGGTCGGGTCGCCCGGGTCCACGAGGACGAACCGGCGACGACCGACGAGATAGGCGCAGACCGGCTGGCCCGCGACGCCACCGCCGGCTGGCATGACGATCCTGGTCACACCGGGCGCGATCTCCTCCTCGAGCACGGCCCCAAGCGGGCCGGGCGCGAGCCTGGCCCGGATCTCGTCGATCGAACCGACGTGCTCGAGCTGCTGGAGCGTGGTGCTCGTCGGCAGCCAGAGCGTCATCGCACCACCCGCCATCGCCTCGAGCGCGTCGCCAGGGCGAAGCCAGACGTGGGCCGCGACCTCGCCGCCCTCGAACGACGGGATCGCTCCATCCGGGAGCGCCGCTGCGAAGAACCGCGCATCGAACCGCCGCGGGTACCCGCGCGGGGTCACCCAGCGCGACAGCGGGACGAGCAGGTCGGTGCGAAGACGAAGGTCGAGCGCGTCGGCGACGGTCGCGAGCGTGGCGTCACCGGCGAGCAACGCGGTCCGCGCCTCTGCGACGCGCGCCACCGGCGCATCCGTATCGGCGAGCAACACGCCGGCCTCTTCGAACAGCTCACGGAGTGCGGCGAGATACGCGGCCAGCGCGGTCTCGGGCGCGAGGTCGCCACCGAGCGCCCGCGCCGCGTCCTCCCCCGAGACCGCCGACCGCGCGGCGAGCCCCGGATCGGAGTCGGCGGCGTCCACCCGCCCGCCCGGGAAGACATGCGCACCGCCGGCGAACGCCATCGACGGCGGGCGGTGCGTGAGCAGCGCCTCGAGCCCCTGGGTCCCCGACCGGAGCAGGACGACGGTCGCCGCCGGACGCGCCTCGACCTCGCGCTCGGTCACGGAGCCTCGAGCTGCGCGGCGAGAGCCGCGGTCTCGGTGACCGGCAGGCGACAGACGAAGCCGCGGCAGACGTACGCGGTCGGACGGCCATCGAGCGCGACCCGTTCGGCCAGCAACGGGACCACGCTCGCGGCGACGTCGGCCGCCACCGACACGACCTGGTTCGGTCGGTAGCCGCGCCGCACCTCGGCCAGGAGAGCGGCCGTCGCCGCGTCGTCGGGCGCGCCGACGATCGCGACCTCGATGGCCGGCGCCAGCGCGAGATCCATCGCCGACAGCCACTGAGCGAACCCGGTCGCGTAGCGCACGACGTACGGGACGACCGTCCGGATCGTCGCCTCAGCCGCGTCCCGGTAGGTCCCGACACCCGTCCAGGCCGCCAGACGAAGCAGGACGCGGGCCGCCATGGCATTCCCCGACGGGACCGCGTTGTCCTGGACGTCCTTCGGCCGGGTCACGAGCCGCTCGTGGTCGTCGGCGGTGTCGAAGAACCCGCCGGCCGGATCGGCGAAGTGCTCCAGCACCCGATCCATCAAGGCTCGCGCGATCTCGAACCAGCGCTCGTCGAAGGTCGCCTCGTACAGCGCCAGGAGCCCGTCGGCGAGGTGGGTGTAGTCCTCGAGCACGCCACGGCCGACCGCCCGACCGTCCTTCCACGACCGGCCGAGCGATCCGTCCGGCGCGAGCAGCCCGCCGACGATGGCGCCGGCCGCCCGTTCCGCGGCCGACCGATAGCGCGCCGCGGCATCAGGATCGGAGGCTGCCAGCGCGACCGCCGCATCCGCGAACGCGGCGATCGCCAGCCCGTTCCAGGCCGCCAGCGCCTTGTCGTCGCGCGCGGGCTGCGGCCGTTCGCCGCGCCGGGCGAGCAGGAGAGCGCGCGCATCGGCCAGTCGTGCCGCGACCTCGGGGACCGGGATCCCGAACCGGCCGGCCAGCGCCTCGTCGGGCACCACGCCGGGACAGGATCGTGACGCCCTCCCAGTTGCCGTCGTCGGTGACGCCGTAGGCCGCCGCGAACAGCGCCGTCGCGTCGCCGAGGACATCGCGGATCTCGGGCGCCCGCCAGGTGAACGTGAGGCCTTCGATGCCGTCGGTGTCGGCGTCCTGGCTGGCGGCGAAGGCGCCGTCCTCGGTCGTCAGTTCGCGGAGCATGTAGTCGAGCGTCCCGGTCGCGACCGCGCGATACCGCGCGTCACCGGTCAGTGCCCATGCGTGCAGGTACACCCGGGCGAGCTGCGCGTTGTCGTACAGCATCTGCTCGAAGTGCGGCACCAGCCAGACCGCGTCGGTCGAGTACCGGTGGAAGCCACCACCCAGCTGGTCGCGCAGCCCGCCGTCGGCCATCGCGTCGAGCGAGCGCCGGGCGACCGCCAGTGCGCGCGCATCGCCGGTCGCGACGTGGCGGCGGAGCAGGAACTCGATCGTCATCGGCTGCGGGAACTTCGGGGCGCGCCCCCAGCCGCCGTTGGCCGTGTCGAACGCGTTCTCGATCGCGGCCGTCGCCGCCTCGAGCAGCGCGGGCGAAGGATCGTCGGTGCCCGCCTCGAGCCGGCCCTGCTCGACCAGGTTCTGGACGAGCCGGCCGCCCGCCGCCTCGACCTCGTCGCGCTGCTCGCGCCAGGCGCGCTCGACGCCCTCGAGCACCTGCCGGAATGACGGCATCCCGTGCCGCGGCTCGTCCGGGAAGTACGTCCCGCCGTAGAACGGCCGGCCGTCGGGCGTCAGGAACACCGACATCGGCCAGCCGCCACCCCCGGTCATCGACTGGACGGCCGCCATGTAGACCTGGTCGAGGTCGGGCCGCTCCTCGCGATCGACCTTGATCGCGACGAAATGGTCGTTGAGGTAGCGGGCCGTCGGCTCGTGCTCGAACGACTCGCGTTCCATCACGTGACACCAATGGCAGGCCGCGTAGCCGATCGACAGGAAGATCGGGCCGGTCGAGCGAGCGGGCAGCCGCGAGAGCCTCGGGACCCCACGGATACCAGTCGACCGGGTTGTGCGCGTGCTGGAGCAGGTACGGGCTGGTCTCCCCGGCGAGGCGGTTGGGCATGCTCCCGATGGTAGAGGACGGTGCGCCGAGGCACCATCAGGCTCGGATAACGGCCCGGTGAAGCCGAAATGGATATGGTGCGCCCGACATCACGGGAGTACTCTTTTCCACCCCACCACGGAGTGTGCCCTCTGTCGTGAGACGACTCGGCGTTGCCATCTTCGCGGCCCTGCTCCTCGTCGGGCTGATCGCGCCCGCGACCTTTGCGGCTGCCTCGCCGAAGGTCGTGTTCATCGTCGGACCTGCCGGCGACGCCACGGACGGCTATCGGGCAGAGGCGCGCGCAGCCGCCAAGGTCGCCCGCCGATACACGCCGAACGTCGTCGAGCTGTACTCCCCGAACGCGACCTGGCCCGCCGTCAAGCAGGCGCTCGCCGGCGCATCACTGGTCGTCTACATGGGCCACGGCAACGGCTGGCCGAGCATCTACCGCGACGCGCTGTACACGCCGAGCGAGGACGGCTTCGGCCTCAATCCCGCGGCCGGCGGCGACGACTCGACCCACCAGTACTTCGGTGAGGCCGACGATCGCGGCGCAGGTCAAGCTGGCCAAGAACGCCGTCGTCCTGCTCAACCACCTGTGCTACGCCAGCGGCCTGTCGGAGCCGGGCCTGCCGGAGGGCACGCTCGACCAGGCGCAGCAGCGGATCGACAATTACGCGGCCGGGCTTCATCAAGGCCGGCGCGGCCGCGGTCGTGGCCGAGGCGTGGTCGAGCCCGTCCTACATGGTCGCTGCCGTCCTGGGCGGCGGCCGCTCGATCCAGGCCGCCTGGCAGGGCGCCCCGAGCGCCAACGGCAATCGATCGGCCTTCCCGAGCACGCGCAGCCCGGGCTACGTGGACCAGATGGACACCGAGACGGCGAGCTGCCGGCTTCACCCGCTCGATCGTGATGAAGAGCGGGTCTGGCACCGAAGGACGTCCTCGCCGGCGCCACCGGGGCGTCGTTCATGTCGACGCCGGCCATCCAGCTCGAACCGAGCCTGGCGTCGACGGACGTGACGCTCGGAACCCCGACGATCGCGAAGCTGCCGGCTGCCGGAACGAGCGGCCACATCGACGTGCCGTTCACGATCAAGAACAAGGCCGCTCTCAAGGGCCTCGAGGCGAGCGTTCGCTGGGATCCCATCGACGTGCTCGCACCGGTCGATCCGGCGACCGAGGTCGGTGGTGCGACGGGCGCCACCGGTGCCACTGGAGCTACCGGCGCCACGGGCGCGACGGGTGCCACGGG
This sequence comes from uncultured Chloroflexia bacterium, assembly GCA_963813225.1. Lineage (GTDB taxonomy): Bacteria > Chloroflexota > Limnocylindria > Limnocylindrales > CSP1-4 > SPCO01. The sequence goes on from CAWEYB010000002.1 coordinate 88,774, forward strand.
CGCGACGGGTGCCACGGGCGCCACGGGAGCGACCGGCGCGTCGGGTGCCACGACACCGGCGCCGACGACCACAGACACCGACGTCCAGCACGACCTGCCCAACGGTCAGACGGCGTCGACGACCACGCCCGTCGCGGCCGATCCGTTGACCGGCCAGCGCTTCGATGCGCCGGCTGACGCGGCTTCACGCTCGTCGTCCCGGAGCAGGTCGGCGATGTCGTCGCGCCTGCTGGCATCACGGTCGGCAAGAAGGCGCTGAGCGTGCCGGTGACCTACCCGAGCGTGCCCGGCCGCTACCGCCTGACGATCTCGCTCCACGACAAGGACGGCGTGGCGTACGACGCCGCGACCCAGGCGATGATCCCGTCGCTGATCGTCCGCGTGACCGGTGACTTCGACGGCGCCATCTCGGCGGCTCCGACGGCTGCAGTGACCGCCAACACAACCGTCACGTTCGGCCTCAAGGTCACGAACCTCGGCCAGACAGCCTGGGGCCATGGCATCGAGCAGATCCCTTCGGGCACGGCACCGGCATCGGCTGCGTATGTCGTCGCCCGCTGGATCCCGTTGTCGGTCGGCGCGAGCCTGCAGACAGACCCAACGGCCCAGGTCATCGGGGCGGCGCTGCCTCTCGGCCTCAAGTCGGGTGCCAAGGCCGCGGTCGACATCCAGGCGCTCACTCCCCCGGCTGCCGGTGACTACCTGCTGCTGCTCGACATCGATACTCCCGATCGCGGCTCGCTCGTTGCCTCGGGCGCGGACCCGACATTGATCCGCGTCACCGTGTCGGCGGCGCCAACGCCGTAGCGCGTCGCGCGGCCGCCGGCGGCACAGACGGCGTCCGCGCCCCGCGCCCTCAACGTCGGAGCGCGTCCTCGAGGCGGTGGATTGATCGTGCCCGAATCGCATCGCGCCGGCATGTCGTCCCGTCGCGACGCCACGAGCGCTGTCCCGCCGGCGAGCAGTCCCGCAAACGGCCCTGTTGACCCGCGGTCAACGTTTTCGACAGTTTGGGGGCGCCAGACGACTACATCGTTCGCGCCGTCGACCGGTGGTCAACGATTCGATCATCAACGGACCGCCGAACGCACCGAGCCGCCCGAATCGTTGACCCGGGGGCAACGATGAAGCGGTCGCCCTACCCCTGCGACCCGTTGCGGCCCAAATCGTTGACTGCGGGTCAACGCTGGAGCGACGGTCCCGCCGGAACGGCCGCCAACGGTCGAAATCGTTGACTCGGAGTCAACACCCCTGGACGCGACCGCTCAGGAACGCCCCGCGAGCGCGTCCTCGAGGCGGTCGACCAACGGCACCTGGGTCGGCTTGAGCCGTCGTCGAGCCTCGTCCGGGTCGAACCATGCGACCCGGTCGATCTCCGCGAACCGGACCCGCTGGCCCGAGCGCGGCGGCCACTCGACCTCGAATTCGTTGGAGTGGGCGGTTGTCGGGTCCAGGTCGCCCTCGACCGCCCAGGCGTGGACGATCTTGCCGCCCTTCTGGACGATCGACCCGAGCTCGATGGTCGGTGCCGCCGGGTCGATCGGCGTCCCGGTCTCCTCTTCGAACTCGCGCCGCGCGACGGCCATCAGGTCGGTCTCGTCGCCGTCGGGCTCGCCCTTCGGGATCGTCCAGTCGCCGAGATCGCGCTTGGCGAAATACGGTCCACCGGGGTGCGCCAGCAGGACCTCGAGCGGCCCATCAGGTCCGCCGACCCGCCGATACAGCAGGATCCCCGCGCTCTTCCGCTCAGCCATCGCATCGATGGTAGTGCCGACCGCTAGGACGGACCCGCCGCCTCCGCGCGCAGCTTGGCGAGGAACGCCGAGTCCGGCCAGGTCACCGAATCCTCGTACGCAGCATGTGCGTCCGAGAGTCGTATCGTTCGCATTGTCATGGTCGACTCCAACGCGGTCCCGAGCTTCCTGCCGAGCACGAACGGGCTGCACTTCGCGAACAGCTTCCCGCCGGGCCCGACGGTGACCTTCGGCCCGTTCGACCCGCGGGTCTTCGGCATCGGTGACGCGTCGTCGGGCCTGTGCGGCGGGATGAGCTGGTACGTCCGCGAGCGGTTCGTGGCCAAGCTCCCCATCCCGCCCGACACCGTGCCGCCGGCCAACGGATCGCCCCTGTTCCAGGCGCTCGTGCGGCGTCAGGTCCTGTCGCTCGACTGGTTCCGGACGCCGGCCAACATCTGGTGGATGGGCGCCGTCGGTGCCGCGAGCGCGCTGCAGCGCACGCGATCCGTCGAGATCCCCAACATCCGCGCCGACATCGACAAGGGCAACCTCGCGATGCTCGGCCTCGTCCGCGCGACCGGCTGGAACCCCCTCGGCCTCACGCGCAACCACCAGGTCCTCGCCTACGCCTATGAGGCCGATGGCGACACCACGACCCTCCGCATCTGCGACCCGAACTGGCCAAACCGGGACGACGTGACGATCACGGTCGGCCCGACGGCGATCTCGCAATCGACCAACGAAACGTTGTTCGGGCTGCTGGATCTGGGTTAACTCCGTCGAGGACCGAGTGAAGCCTCGGTTCCTGATCCCAGGGATCGCTCAGGGATGGGAAAGTTCCGCTGCCTCGAGGTCAACCCAGCGCCTTGGCCAGTCCTTCCACAAAGGGTCGAAGCGCCAAGACGTACTTCTGCGAAGCAGATCCAAGGTTGTACGCCCCTGGCCAGGAGAGGATGTAGTTGCTTCCGACAAAGAGCACGTCGTCGGCTTTCAGAACTTCGACTGTGACGTTTTGCTTCTTGAACTGGGCGGGGTCGAGATCCCAGCAGATCAACAAGTCCATGTCGGAAAAGAACTTGATGTCCTTGTCGAGGTCCGCAAGGATGCTCTCAGCCTTGAACTTGAATTCGGCCACCATCGGAATGTCCACCGTTGAGCCACTGAAGTTGCCGCGGTGGTGGAGCCCAATATGATCGACGGGAGCGATGTAGCGGCCCCATAGGTCGTAAGTCTCTTTGTAGCCAGTCCGGAGCGTCTTGTAGTAGGGCAGGATCCCGGCGCCAACCAACTCATGAAAGAGGGCCACAACCGCGGCCTCTTGACCGTCGGGATGCTTCAAGTACCCAATCGACCCGATGTTTAATGGCGACAATTTTTCTAGTTCGACAAATACTGCGCTCTTGGCGTTTGCCTGAAGGGTCGAGATCAATCCGCCAGTCGTCGCCGGATCCTTAGTCGCATAGACAGAGAACGGCTGGATCTCGTTGAACAGATCCTTCGCCATCTGACGAAGCATTCCTTTGGTTCTGCCAGGGACGGCTTTGCGCCCCACGTCGAATGTGATCGAGTCATCCTCGAGCAGGATGAAGAAATTGGGCCAGTATCCAGCGTACCCAGTCGATGGATGTTCTATCTCCACGCCCGTGGGCATCCCACGCGTCCCGACGTAGATCCCGCCTTCCAACAAGTACTCCTCGTTTCCGTCCTCGTCTTTGCGCACGAGGCCGTTCTTCGAACTCATGTCACGCCATAGACCACGGGATGGAGCAAAGAATGCGTAGTAACGGATCTCGCGACCAGCTCGAACTTCTGACCCAATCTTGAGCAACGCCTTGCCGGCGAGCTCCAGTGCCTTCTGCTTGTCCCCGAGTAGCGCCGCGCGTTTCTTCGAAATCTTCGAGGAGAACCACGTCGGAAGAAGACGTGAGCAACGAGTCGGGCCACAGGAAATCGAACGGCACGGAGATGTCGTGAACCGACGTGTCCAATTCAACGACTCTCAGGGATACCTCGATGTCGAGATCCGGGGCGCCTAGGCGCGTCCGCAGATACCCAACCGCTGTTCTGGTCCGCAGAAGAAACTGCAAGATCTCAATCGGCTGGAGGAATACGTCCTCGCTTTCCGACCCCGAAGTAACCAACATCCGAGAGTGTCACCCTCGTGAACGTATCGGCTAGGTTCCGCCGGAGACGTTTCCCACTTATCAACCGTGAATGTCGGCAGTTCCCCAGTCTTACCGGTGCGCCAGGTCAGCCCATGTTCGACTGCGCCACTTATGTAGGCGTCGACTGATCGGGTCTCGCCATCTCATATCGGTTCGCGACGAAGACCGTGTAAGGAGCAGGATGAGGCCGACTCCGGCGGCTTCTCGACCGAGTCGGTGAAGGTCGGAGTTGGCTGCGTTTCCGCATATGCTCGGTTGATCGACGAGCGTCTCCTAGCCCGACGTCGACCAAAGACGGCAACGGCCGAAGACCGGTCGGGAGGTGCGAAATCCGGATGGCGGATCGGCTACTTCGATGGCCGATCGTCGATGCGCGTCGGTCGACGCACGGAAACTCCGCCAGTCCTCGGTGTCGGCCTTGGCGGGTAGGACGAGGCCGCCTGACGGGCTCGCGATGCGGTTACGCTCGATCCGCAAACGGACTGGCGATCGGCGGCTCGGCATGTTCTTGCACTAACTCAGCGCGCGGATCCCACGGATTGCGCTGTAGGCGATGTCGGGAGCGATGTTCTGAATTTCGCTGGCCGCATCGCGGACTCAGGACCTCGGACCTGCTCTGCAACGGCGCGATTGATCGTCCATGCGTGTTCCGGCACGAGACGTCGAAAGGATCCGCCGGCGAGTCGCGAATTACGGAGCCGGTCACGGAAAGTCGGAAAGGTCGAACTCCAGCCGACCCACCTCCGGGTATCGTTTTCGCCCATCGGCCCAGGTATAGGCGTGTCACGTACCATCCAGCTCACCAGGCCAGTCCCAGGTTCGGGTAGCGCTCGGCGAGCTCATCGAGGGTGAAGGTGGCGACGCCCAGGCGGGCTTCGGTGCCGTCGAGGTCGGTGATGACGGCGTCGGCGAGGAGTTCGGTGTCGCCGGGGCGCAGTTCGATGCCTTCGAGGACGAGCTTCACGATGGTCGGGAGGCCGTGGGCGACCTCATCGCGGAGCTCGTCGCCGTACGCATGGATGACGAGATTGAGTGCCCAGCGTCGGCTCGCCGATCCCATGTCTCGACGCTAGCAGGATCGATCCTGATCGTCGATCGACGAAAACCGCCAATCCGCCGTGCCGCGAACCTCAGAACATCGTCGAGCACCACGGCGCGCCGGCCGCGGCGAATAGGGCGTCGGCGGCCGCGGCCGCGCCGTCGCGGCACTCCCGGGCTCGGCCGGCGCGGACCAGGTCGGCGAACGTGAAGGCGCCGAGGTAGACGGTCGCGAGGTCGGCGATGTCGAGCACGATGTCGGCGGCGACGCCGTCCGCGGCAGGCGCCACGGAACGCCGCTCCCCGGTCGCCCGGCACGTCCAGCGTCCACCGGCCGGCGTTCGACGGCAGGAACGCGTCGGTGACGTCCAGGGTCAGACGACCCGGCCCGGCATAGGTCCGCGCCTCGAGCGCCGCCCGCACGTCGACCAGCCGCAGCCAGATGCCGTCGCGGATCGTCAGCCCGAGTCGCTGGGGCTCGACGACCTGCAGCAGCAGCGGGTTGTGGACGGGCGTTCGCCACGCCTTGACCTGGGTGACGAGGTCGATGCCGACCAGCCATTCCCACAGCGCCTGCTCGGCGGCGGGATCGAGGGCGGTCACCTCCAGCACGTTCAGCGTGTTCTTCGGGCCGCGGTCGCCCCATTCGGCCTTGACCCGGTAGAGGGCGTAGCCGCGCGGCTCGCCGTCGACGGTCAGGACCGCGTTCGACTTGGGACCCATGGCCGATCGCCGCCAGCTGCTGTCGGACAGGAGCTGAAGCCGCCAGACGTTCGGTGAGCGCGACACCTCGCCGGGTCGGCCGGCGCGGACCTGCTCGTAGATCGCCGGGATCGTTCGCATCGCCTCGTCGACGTCCACCAGTCGCACCTGCCCGAGCGGCCCCGCCGGCCGACTGAAGCGAAACGCCGACCGATCGACGTCGATCGAGCCCTGGAGGGTCGCCATCCCGTACCCGAAGTGCGGGTAGATCGCGCCCTCGGAGGCGTGCAGGACCGACACCGGCTCCCCGCGCTCGGCGGCCTGCTCGAGCAGCCAGCGCATCAACGACGTCAGGATGCCGCGCCGTCGATGGGTGGGCAGCACCCCGACGCCGCTGACGGCGGCGGCCCGGACCTCGGCGCCGCCGGGGACGGTCAGCCGCCTCGACTCGCCGGTGGCGCCTCCGACCCAGGTGTCGCCGTCGACGGCGCCGATGAGCCGGTCCATCTCGAAGAGCTGCCGATCGAGCTCGAACATCTCGTCGGTGTAGTCGTCGCCGAAGGCGACCGCCACGGGATGAAGGAACGCGCGCAGCGTTTCCGGATCGGCGGTCGGTTGCCGGATCTCGATGGTGTCGTCGTGCATGGCGGCATCCTGCCACGCGCGCGGACCGCGAGTCAGACGGTGGGCAGCGCCTGGAGATCGGTCTGCGCTTCGGCGAACAGGTCGCCCTTCTCCGCGACGCGCTCGACGATGGTCCGGATCGACCACCGATCGGGTCGGAGGTCGGGGTCGTCCAGCTCGTCCCAGGCGATCGGGGCCGAGACCGGAGCGCCCGGCGCGGGCCTTACAGCGTACGGAGCCACCAGCGTCTTGATGCTCGCGTTCTGGGTGTAGTCGAGCCGGGCCTTGCCCTTGCGCGCGCCCTTGGCCCATTCCCACGAGACGAGATCGGGCACGGTCGAGCCGACGGCGCGGCTGACCCGCTCGACCCAGCCGCTGGTGTCCTCGAACGTGTAGCGCGGCTCGATCGGGATCCAGATCTGGATGCCGCGCTTGCCGGTCGTCTTCGGATAGCCGCGGACGCCGAGGTGGCCGAGCGCGGTCCGGTAGAGCCGGGCGAGGACGAGCGTCTCCTCGAGGGTCGTCGTCTCGCCCGGGTCGATGTCGATGTAGGCGAAGGTCGGGCGCCACGGTTCGGGCAGCTTCCCGGTCCAGGCGTGGATCTCGAAGCTGGCCTGGTTGCCGAGCCAGCACAGCGTCGCGGCGCGGTCGGCGATGAGGTGGTCGTTGGCGTCGCGGTCCGGGCGCCCCTCCACGCCTGTCTCGTGCCAGCGGGTCAGCCAGGTCGGCGCGGTCGTCGGGGATGTCCTTCTGCCAGAAGCCGGGGGCGCCGGCGCCGTTCGGGAAGCGCTGGAGGTTCAGCGGCCGGTCGGCGAGGTGCCGCAGCATCGTCGGCGCGATCCGGGCGAAGTAGCCGATCAGCTCGCGCTTGGTGACCGGCGGCTCGGCGTCGAACAGCGGCTTGTCGAGGTTGGTCAGCTTGAGCTCGTCGCCACCGACGCGCCAGTTGCCCTCCTTGCCGAGCGTCTCGAGCGCCTTCAGCTCGGCCTCGGTGACACGCCAGGCGTCGGGGACCTCGGCGGGCGCGCGGCCGGCGGCGGCCTTCGCCTTCGATGGCTTCTTCGTCGTTCGGCTTCGGTGGGCATGCCGATATCTTGGGCCGGATCTGGTGTCGCGGGCGTTGCAGCCTCGGCGGCACGGACCGCGCTGGTCGTGGCGACCGCGCTCTCACGCCGGACGGTCGTCGGGTCGCGGTCCGTCTCGAGACCCTTGTAGGCGGCCTGCCGGACGACGCCGTCGCGCGTCCAGCCGCCGAGCTCTGCCCGCATCACGAGCTCCGGCCGGACCCAGGTCACCGCGCCCGAGGTCGCCGCCCCAGCGGCCCTTGTAGTCCTTCGGCGGCGGCGGGTCGAACGGCGGGTCGTCCTGGACCGAGCGGCCACAGCCGGTTGAGCAGCTCCTTGCGGCCGGCGCCGGTGAACCCTGCCCCGACCTTGCCGGCGAACCGCAGCTTGCCGTCCTCGTAGTAGCCGACCGCCAGCGCACCGAGGTCGCGGGCGTTCCCCTCCCCCGGCGTCCAGCCGCCGATGACCAGCTCCTGCTCGGGCCGGATCTTGAACTTGAGCCAGGCGTTCGAGCGGCGGCCGGGCTCGTAGCGGCTGCGCCGGAGCTTGGCGACCATCCCCTCGAGACCGCGGGCCTTGGCCGCCTCGAAGAAGGCGAGGCCCTCGCCCTCGACGTGCGACGCGTAGCGGACCCGCGGGTGGTCGCGGATGACGCTCTTGAGCAGGCGCTTGCGATCCTCGAGCGGGACGTCGAGCAGCGAGCGGCCGTCGAGATAGAGCAGGTCGAACGGCTGGTAGACGAGCCCCCCGACACCCGGCTGGCCGAGCTTGGTCTGGAGGAGCGAGAAGTCTGGGCGGCCGTCGTCGTCGATGGCGACGACCTCGCCGTCGACGATGGCCTGCCGGGCGTCGATCCAGGATGGCGGCGAGAGCAGGTGCGGGAAGTAGGTCTCGGCGTCCTTGAGGCTGCGGGTCCAGGTCCGGACCTTGCCGTTCTCGACGACGGCCTGGACGCGAAAGCCGTCCCACTTGATCTCGTACAGCCAGTCCGGGTCGGAGAACGGTTTTGAGGCGAGGGTCGCGAGCATCGGATCGACGTTCTGGGGCATGGGTCCCTGGACGGCGCCGGTCAGGTCGATCTCGGCGTTGGCCGCTGGCGCCTGGCCGTTCCAGATCGCGTCGCGGTCGGCCTTGACGTCGTCGTTGGTGCGGCCGGTCTTGACGCTCTGCGGGTGGTCCTCGGCGTCCCAGCCCTTGACCGCGGCCGCATCGGCCTTGTGGATGAGCAGCCACTGGTCGCCCTGGTCGTCCTCGAACGCGCGAGCCGACGGGTCGTCGCCCTTGCGCCGGCGGCCGCTGGTTCGGACGATCGTGAAACGACCCTTGAGCTTCTGGCCGTCGAGCACGAACTTGAGCTCGCCGTCCGCCACGGCCTTGCGCGGGTCGAGCGTCGGCGCCTCCGGGACCCAGGTGCCCCAGTCCCAGACGATGACGTCGCCGGCGCCGTACTGCTTCGACGGGATGACGCCCTCGAAGTCGAAGTACTCGATGGGGTGGTCCTCGACGTGGACGGCCATCCGGCGGATCGACGAGTCGAGGGTCGGGCCCTTCGGGACCGCCCAGGAGACGAGCACGCCCTCGATCTCGAGGCGGAAGTCGTAGTGCAGGCGGGTCGCCCGGTGGCGCTGGACCACGAACCGCCCGGTCGAGCCGGTCACCACGGCCGGTGCCGGTTCCGGGGTCTTGGCGAAGTCGCGCTTGCGGCGGTATTCCTCGAGCGGCATCAGGGTGAGTGTGCCCGAAGCGCGGCAGGGTCGGGGCCGCATACTTCGAGGCCATGGCATCCGACATTCCGCATCTGCGGGACCTCCACGACCTGACCGGTCGCGTCGCCATCGTGACCGGGGCTTCGCAAGGGATCGGAGCCGGGATCGCCGTGCGGTTCGCGACGGCGGGGGCGAGGGTGGTCGTGCACTACCGTCGGGACCGGCAGTCCGCAAAGCACGTGGTCGCCAGGATCAAGGCCAGCGGGGGCACAGCGGTCGCGATCGGCGCCAAGCTCGATACCGAAGCGGGTGTGACGCAATTCTTCGCCGAGGCTGACGACCGGCTCGGACCGGTCGATATCCTGATCAACAACGCGGGCCAGAACTTCCCGCTTCACCCGCTCGCCGAGATCTCCCTGGTCGAATGGCAGGCGATGTTCCGCGACAACATCGAGTCGACGTTCCTGTGCACGCAGGCAGCGGCGGCGGTGATGCGCGGGCGCGGCGGCGGGGCGATCGTGAACATCGGCTCGATCTCGGCGTCGAACCCGGCCAGCGACCACAGCCATTACAACAGCGCGAAGGCCGCGGTCCTCGCGTTCACCCGGTCATGTGCCCAGGAGCTCGGGCCATCAGGCATCCGGGTCAATGCGGTCTCGCCCGGACTCATCCACAAGGCGGGCATCGAGAACGCCTGGCCGGAGGGTGTCGAGCGCTGGCTGGCCCGGGTGCCGCTGGGGCGGCTGGGCGAGCCCGAGGACATCGCCGACGCGTGCCTGTTCCTGGCGTCGCCGGCGGCGCGCTGGATCACCGGCCAGAACCTGGTCGTCGACGGCGGGGTGCTGGCCGCGCGTCCGTACTGACCGACGACCGACCGCCGGCCTGAGCCCTCAGGCGGTCTTGCGCTTGCGTGCCGGCTTGGCGGGCGTCTCTTCGTCGGCTTCCTCGTCGTCGGCCTTGGCCTTGGCGGCAGTCGAGGCGGACTTCGAGGCCTTGTCGGCCTTTGCGGCCTTCGCCTCGGACACCGACACCGGCTTCGATGGGCTCGCCTCGCGGGCCGCCTTGGCCGCGTTGACCGATGCCTCGAGGGCGGCCATCAGGTCGATGAGCTTGCCGCTCTCCTCCGGCGCCTCGACGGCGACCGTCTCACGGCCCTCGACCTTGGCCTGGATGATGGTCTCGAGCGCCTCGCGGTACTCGTCCTTGTACTGCGCCGGATCGAACTCGCCGGTCATCGCCGAGACCAGCTGCTTGGCCATCGCCAGCTCGGCCGGCTTGAACTCGTAGGTCTCGTCGCCGAGCTCGAGCTCGGACGTCGAGCGGATCTCGTCGGGCCAGTGGAGCGTGGTCAGGAGCATCGTGTCACCGAGCGGGTCGAGCGCGGCGAGGGCCTCACGGTCCTTGATGACGACCTTGCAGATCGCCGTCAGGCCGTCCTCCTCGAGGACCGACTTCAGGAGGTTGAACGCCTTGCGGCCGATCTTGTCGGGCTCGAGGTAGTAGGCGCTCTTGACGAAGCGGACTGCGGCGTCGTCGCGCTCGGCCTTGGTGAACTGCTCGATCTCGATGGAGCGGACGGTCTTGAGCGGGACGTTCTCGAGGTCCTCGTCGGTGATGACGACGTACTCGCCGGGGGCGTATTCGTAGCCCTTGACCGTGTCGGCGCGCGAGATGGGCTCGTCCTCCACCGGACACCAGACCTTCATCTGGATCCGGGACAGGTCCGTCTTGTGGAGCATGTTGAAGCTGATGCCCTTGGACTCCGTCGCGAGATAGAGCTTGACCGGGATGGTGACCAATCCGAACTGGATGGCCCCCTTCCACATCGCACGCGCCATGCCGACCTCGATTGCTCTCGCCGATCGTTCCCGGTTTACCCGGCCGGGGACGTCAGGACGATGACCATAGCGTACCGGGGCAAGCAGGGACGTTGCCGCCGGCTACCTCGACACGACGAATGCATCTACCAGCACGTCGCGGTACTTTCCCGTGCCCACGACCTTGACGGTGATCGTGTGCTTGCCGGGCGTGGCGAACGTTCGGATGAAGCTCACGATCCGGCCGTGCCACGAACCGGCCGTGAGACTGACCGTCCCGACCGAAGCCCCGTCGATGAGGATCTGCGCCGAGCCGCGCCGCGGGTCCTTCGCGGCGACGAACGAGATCGACGACCCGGTGAAGGTCAGCGACACCGTGGCGCCGGCCGTCTCGGAGCTCGAGAGGGTCCGAGCCCAGGCGTCGCCCGACGGGATCCCGGTCCATGGGCCATTTCGAACGATGGAGCTGCTGCGATCGTCGACGGGTGCCATCCGGACGATCGGCCCGACGACCCACGGACTCCAGTGACCGGCCGAGTCCTCGGCGCGCATCCGGAACCGGTACGACACGTTGTAGGCCAGGCTTCTGACGATCTCGTGCGTGGAGCCGGGGATGTTCGTGGTCCCGTGGAACCCGCCGCCGTTGACGCTGACCTCCCACTGGTATCCGCCGATCCCGCTCGTCGGATCGGTCGCAGCCGGCCATTGGATGAGGACCGGCAGGTTGGCCGGACCGATCGCCGCGCCGGATTGCGGGACGGCCTTGGGAGCGAACGCCGTGGGGTCGTCCTCGACGACCTTCACCGGCACGACGGTCTCGTCCGTCCGACCCTGGTTGCTGGCCTCCACGCCGACCTGGTAGTCGCCCAGGGGCGTCCCCGCTGGGATCGTGACGGCCACGCTGCCGGTGTCGTCGGTCCAGCCGAAGGCGCTGGACCCCGGTGCGCCGGTCCAGCCATCGGGCAGCGACGTGGGCTTGAACTGGACCCGCTCGAAGAAGGTCGAGGTGCGCGTGATCGTGACCGGCACCTGGGCGGTCGTCCCCGCCTCGACGTTCCTCGGCGTCGACGACGCCTGAAGCGCGAACGTCCCGAGATCGCCCGAGCCGCGAGACGTCGAGCAGCGGTTCGTGGATCGAATCGGGGTCGGTCGAGGTCTTCCAGTTCATGTTGCCGAGGTAGCGGAGCGCCTCCCTGACCTCGGCCGGCGTGGCGTTCGGTCTGCTCGACTTGTAGAGGGCGACGGCGCCGGTCACCGCGGGGGCGGCCATGGAGGTCCCGGACATCGTGCCGTAGCCACCGGGGATGGTCGACCGGATGCACTTGCCCGGAGCGATGATGTCGACGTCGGCGCCGTAGTTGCTGAAGTCGGCGAACGTGTCGTCCTTGTCGTAGCCGCCCCACGAGTAAGCAGGCGTTGCCACCGAGGCCGCCCGGCTTGCCGTCCGTGTCGGCGAGCGCCGACACCGTGATCACCTCGTCGTAGCTCGCCGGGATGTTCTTCGCGGCGTTGTGCGAGTCGTTGGCCGCCGCCGCGACGACCGTGATGCCGCCGGCGACGACGCGACAGATCGCCTGATGGAGCAGGTCGTTGTTGGTGAGGCCGCAGTTGTGATCGTCGGAGCCGGCCTTCGTGACGCTCATGTTGACCGCCTCGAACAGCGGTCGGCTCGGGTCCTTCGGGTCGCGCTGGGCCAGGATCCAGTCGAGACCGCAGACGTACCACGAGATCAGGCCGTCACCGTGGTCGTTGAGGATCTTGACCGCCCACAGGCGGACGCCGGGTGCGACGCCCACGACGCCTGTCCCGTTGTCGATCGCGCCGACCGTGCCCGCGACGTGGGTGCCGTGGTCCTCCACGTCACGCCAGGCGGTGTGGTCGGAGGTCGAGCAGTTGTAGCCGCCCGCGACGTTGAGGTCGGGGTGAAGCGCGATCCCCGTGTCGACGATGGCCACGTCCGCGTCGACCCGCTGGTCCACGCCGTCGATCTTGGCGATCGGGTTCAGCTTGCCGAAGATCCGTGAGACACCCGTCGGCACGGTCTGGGAGGCCATGTGGATGACCTCGTCGGGGACGACCGCCAGGACGTTCGGGTCGGCATGAGGTCGGCCTTTTGCTTCGGATCGAGCTTGGCCGAGAAGCCGTGGACGGCCTTGCTGAACTTGCGGTCGGCCTTGACGCCGTCGCGCTTGCTGGCCTTGTCGACGACTGCCGTCGTGTCGGCGCCTTTGCGCAGCATGACGATGTAGCGATCGGTCGCGTCGAGCCCGCCGGCCGTCGTCGAATTGTCTGGCGGGGACGATGCGGCGGGACCGGCGGCGCTGACCTGGAGGGCTGCGGAAAGGGCCAACAGCACGGCCAGCGCCAGCGACGCGAGGACGCGGTGCATCGGTCCATCCTGCACCAGCCTGTCCAGCACGCCTACACCCCGAAGGTCCCAGACGTCCTGGCCAGGGCGTCCGGCATGGCGATCGGCCCTACCCGGACCGCGTGCGAAGCTCCGATTCCGCCTCGCCGACCCGGGCCAGGATGCTCGCGCGCATCGTGTCGAGGCCCGTCCAGACGGCCTTCGTGCTGGTCATGATCGAGGTCAGCTGGGACTTCAGCGTGCGGACGACCTCGAGCTGCTCCCGGATGGCGGTGAGCGCGGACCCGATGGCCGCGGCGTCGACCTCGACTTCGTGTTCCACGAGCGAGGCGAGCGCCAGCAGGCGCGCGAGCCGGACCGCGGCCTCGAGCGTGGCCGCGTCCGGATCGCTCGGGATCGATGACGCAGTAGACGTCGTCGCCGACGAGGTGGAACGGGGCGACCCCGGACGGTGCATGGTCGGGCGTGAAGACGACCAGCGCCACGGCCGCGCCGCGGTTCTCGCGGGCCTCGCGCAGCTCGTCGCGCATCGCCCGCATCGACATCGGCCGGTCCTTGGCCTCGATGACCACCCGGACATCGCAGCCGCGCGCGATCCGCGGGTCGAGCGTCAGCACGAAATCGCCCTTCTTCGACTTCATCACGGCGCCCGCCTCGGTGCCCGGTCCGGTCGAGGAGGTCGCCGGTGCCGCGGGCGAGGTCGGCCAGCATGCCCTCGAGCAGGTCCTCGAAATCGCCGCCCTTGGCGGCCGACCTGGCGCGCTCGGCGCCGCGCGCCGCGGCGGCGGCCTCGATCGCCACGAGACGCTCCTCGAGCGACCGGAAGCCGTCGGTCATCTCCTGGCGGAACTGGTGCATCGGCGAGTGGAGCCGGGTCGGGTCGAGCAGGATGGCGAGCTTCGAGGCGTCGCCGTCGAAGTAGCGCTCGAGCATCGAGCCGATGCGGCCGATCGCGCTGTCGCGCTTGGACTCGTCGAACAGCTCGTCGACCATCGTGCGCAGGGCGCCCCGATCGCCGAGGAACTTCTCGAGCGTGCGTGGCAGCCGGCCGTCGCCGTCGGCGAAGTTCGAGCGGAGCGTCTGCTCGAGCGCCAGGGCGGCCTTCTCGTTGACCGATTCGGCCTGGCGGACGAGCTTCTCGAACTCGGCCCGCACGACGTCGACGTTGACCGTGACGCCGGCGTCCTGGAGCGCGAGCAGGCCGATCCGAAGCGCCCGCCCGACGAGGTCCGGCCGATCGTCCGCGGGCCGCTCGGCGAGGAACGCCGCCAGCTGCGTGTCGGACGACGACAAGCCGCTCGATGACGATGCGGTCGCCGTCGACGCGCACGCGCGGGGTCGCGGGCGAGGCATCGCTGCCGGCAACGACGGTCAGTGGCGGGAGAGTGAGGGCTTCCATGAGCCGAACCGTGACAGGCGGTCGTGTCACCTAGCGTGTCACGACGGCTTCTTGGGCGGCTCAGCTCCCGCGGTAGGTCGTCACCGAGAACGGGGCCATCAGGAGCGGGACGTGGTAGCTGCGCGACACATCGGCGATGTGCAGGTCGAGGCTGATCCGCTCGAAGAACCCGCCGCGCCCCAGCCCGAACTCGAGTCGATAGTCACCGGCCGTCAACGGCCGTTCGAGCAGGTCGTGGATGCGGCCGTCGTCGTCGGTCATCGCCTGGGTGAGCCGCATCGGGCGGCCGTCGTCGACGAGCCGGTAGAGGGTCACGTGGACGCCGGCCGCCGGTCGACCCGTCTCGGTGTCGAGGACGTGGGTCGAGATGGTCGGGACCGGCTGAGTCGCGCCCTGCGCCACGCTATCCTCCACGGATGGGAACCCTGCAGATCGACGTCGGTGACCTCCACTTTAGCGCTCGATGGGAGGCCGGGGCGCCCCGCACCATCGAGGCGATCCGGCACATGCTGCCGATCGAGGCGAAGCTCATCCACTGTCGCTGGACCGGCGAATCGACCTGGATCCCGTTCGGCGACTTCCGGCCCGGGCTCGAGTACGAGAACCACACCTCGCATCCGGCGCCGGGCCAGCTGGCGATCTATCCGGGCGGCATCAGCGAGTGCGAGATCTTCTTCCCCTATGGCGGCTGCACGACGGCGTCCAAGGTCGGCCAGCTCGCCGCGAACGTGTTCGCCTCGGTGGTCGCCGATGACGGCTGGGACGACCGACTGCGCGAGGTGGGCCGGCGCTGCCTGTGGGAGGGCGCCCAGCCGATCTCGATCCGCGAGGTGGAGTGACGGGCGGCGGCGTGCTCGACGCCACCCTCCTTCGCTGATGTCACTCGAGAGCATCAGGATCCGTCGGCCGTGACCGGCCCCGTCTTCATCGGCGGGACGGTCGTCACTGCGTCGGGCTCGCGGCCGGCAGACATCGCCGTCGACGGCGGGCGGATCGCGGCCATCGAGGGCGACCTGTCGGCGTTCGGCCGCGACGGCCGATGACGTGGTCGACGCGACCGGGATGCTCATCCTCCCCGGGGCGGTCGACGTCCACACCCACACGCGCGTCGCGAACGACGACCACCCCGATCGCTTCTTCCAGGACTCCGTCGCCGCCGCGTTCGGTGGCACGACGACGTTCCTGTCGTTCAACAACCCGGGCACCGGGTCGTCGCCCGCGGCCGAACGATCGCTGCGGACCGGCGTCCGGGAGTGGCGCGCTGCGACCGACGCCGACAGCGCCATCGACATCGGGCTGAGCCTGGCCGTCAGCGGTCACGCCGACGACCCGATCTCCGAGCTGCCCGCGACCATCGACGCCGGCGTCGCGACCTCGAAGGCGTTCATGGTGTTCGACTTCCGGCTCCCGGACGAGCGCCTGTTCGAGGCGATGCGGGTGATGGGCCGCCACGGCGGCATGCTCCAGGTCCACTGCGAGGACCCCGTCCTGCTCGACGCCGCCGTCGCTTCAGCGTTGCAGCATGGTGACGTATTACCGCGCTACCACGCTACAACGCGACCAAGCTACGTCGAGGCGGTCGCGACGGCCCGGGCGCTCGCCTTCGCACGGATGAGCGGGGCCCCGGTCCACGTCGTCCACCTCTCGTCGGCGGCCGCGCTCGACGAGGTCCGCCGCGCGAAGGCGGCGGGCGTCCGTGTCTCCGCCGAGACCTGCCCGCACTACCTGGTCCTGACCGAGGAACGCTACGACGACCCCGACCCGGTCTCGTGCGCACGGTTCGTGATCTCCCCACCGCTGCGGCCGGCGTCCGACCGCGACGCCCTGTGGGCCGGTCTCGCTGACGGCTCGCTCGACCTCGTCGCCACCGACCACGTCGCCGATCGGCTCGACACCGAGAAGGCTGCCGCGGCCGACGGCGTGCCGTTCAACCAGATCAGCAACGGCGCCCCCGGCATCGAGACGCTGCTGACGATCCTCTACAGCGAGGGCGTCGGCGGCCGGTCGGATCACCCTCGAGCGGATGGTCGATCTCCTGGCGACGACGCCGGCACGCCGGTTCGGCCTCGGGTCGAAGGGCGCCCTCGAGGTCGGCCGCGACGCCGACATCGTCCTGTTCGATCCCGCCGCGCGCCGCACGATCCGTGCCGCCGACCTCCACCACACGAGCGACTACACGCCGTACGAGGGGATGCCGGTCGCCGGGGCCGTTCGGGACGTGTTCGTGCGTGGCCGAGCGGTCATCCGCCACGGCAGCTTCGTGGGAACCCGCGGGGCCGGTCGGTTCGTCGAACGGAGCGGCCTCAGCGGTTGATGCAGTCCACGTGCATCGCGCGACCGGGTCTCGTCCAGGCAGCCGGTCCGGCCCGCTCGTCCACGGCCTGATGCTCTCGAGTGACATCAGCCGCGAAGGGTCGCTTCGAGATCCGAGCCGCTAGTCCAGCGACGCGTACGCCCGCAGGGTCAGGAACTCGGCGAACTCGTCGTCGAGCACGAGCCGATCGAGCAACGCGGCCGCCTCGGCCAGTCGCCCCTCCCCTGCGCCACCGAGCCGCGCCAGCTCCTCGTCCCGGACCGTCGCGTAGAGGGTCGCCGAGAACACGCGCCCATCGGCCAGCGCGACGCCGCGCGTCCGCCACAGCCACAGCTGCGAACGCGAGATCTCGGCCGTCGCGGCATCCTCCATGAGGTTGTCGATGGCGGCCGCGCCGACACCTCGCAGCCACGAATCAAGGTACGCCAGCGCGACGCGCACGTTCGCTCGGACCCCGGTCTCGGTGACGGCGCCGCCCGGCACGTCCAAGTCAAGGAGCTGGTCGCTGGTGACCGACGACCTCCTCGCGCAGCCGTCCCTTCTGGTTCGGCGCCGCACCGAGGACACCGTCGAAGATCTCGGTCGCCAGCGGCACGAGATCCGGATGCGCCACCCACGTCCCATCGAAGCCGTCGCGGCTCTCGCGCTCCTTGTCGTCGCGGACGCGGGCCATGGCGACCTCGGTCACCGCCGGGTCGCGCCGGTTCGGGATGAACGCTGCCATCCCGCCGATCGCGTGTGCGCCGCGCCGGTGGCACGTCCGGACCAGCAGCTCCGTGTAGGCACGCATGAACGGCACGGTCATCGTCAGCTGCGAGCGGTCGGGTACGGCCAGGTCGGGCCGCGACCGGAGCTTCTTGATGCCGCTGAACAGGTAGTCCCAGCGACCCGGCGTTGAGCCCGGCGGCGTGCTCGCGCAGCTCGTACAGGATCTCGTCCATCTCGAACGCCGCGAGGATGGTCTCGATCAGCACGGTCGCCCGGATCGTCCCGCGCGGGATCCCGAGCGCGGTCTGGCCGTGGATGAACACCTCGTTCCAGAGCCGCGCCTCGTGGTGCGATTCGAGCTTGGCGAGGTAGAAGTACGGGCCGCTGCCGCGTCGGGTCAGCTCGGCGCCGTTGTGGAACAGGTACAGCCCGAAGTCGAACAGGCTGGCCGAGACCGGCACGCCATCGACCAGCATCCCCGACTCGACGAGGTGCCAGCCACGCGGCCGAACGACCAGGGTCGCCGTCGCGTCGGCCAGCCGATAGGCCTTGCCCTCGGGCGAATCGAAGGTCGAGCGTGCGCCGAACGGCGTCGATGAGCGCGGCCTGGCCGCCGACGACGTTGGCCCACGTCGGCGACAGCGAATCCTCGAGATCGGCCATGAACACCCGTGCGCCCGAGTTGAGCGCGTTGATCAGCATCTTGGGCTCGGCCGGCCCGGTGATCTCGACCCGCCGGTCGTCGAAGTCGGCCGGTGCCGGGGCGACGGTCCAGGCCGATTCGCGGACCTCGCGGGTGGCGACCAGGAAATCGGGCCGGACGCCGGCGTCCAGCTCGCGCTGGCGCTCCTGGCGCCGCTCGATGAGCGCGATCCGCGACGGTCCCGAACCGTCGGTTGAGGTCGGCGATGAACGCCAGGGCGTCCTCGGTCAGGACGCGGTCCTGGCCCGGGACGGGATCGCGGCGCAGCTCGACCCCCGACGGCGTCATGGTCAGCCCTCGCCGCGACGGACGGTCGCCTCGATCAGCCCGTGCGGCTCGGTCGTCGGCGTGTAGATCTCGTGGTCGTTGTCGAGCCCGAACGGCGACAGGTCCACCAGCCAGTGGTGGAGGTTCGGGAGCACCATCCGGACCGTCGTCGACCTCGTCGTGGCGCTCGAGGATCGCTCGGGCCATGATCCAGATCGACGCCTGCACCGACGGGCTGTCGTGCTCGGCGAAGACCTCGAGGAGCGTCGCAGCGGACGGCCTCGAACGTCGCATCGGCGTCGAGGTCGGGCGAGCCATAGCGCCAGATGGCGGTGAGCTTGGTGGCCATCAGCCGATCGTCGGTCTCGGGCAGCGTCGTGTAGCGGTCGCGCGGGAAGCCGCTGAACGCCGAGCGGCGTGGTCTTCATCACGACGAGGTCCTCGACGCCGGCCTCGACCGTGGTCCCGCCACGGGTCGCGGTCACCGTCGCCACGCGCGTCCCCTCGCCGCCGCGCACGAACGCCCCGGCCGGCTGGCCGTCGACGTCGATCGGGCGCCAGCTGGTGGGCGCGGATGTTCGACCGCGGCCGTGTCGACCTGGTCGTCCCCGAGGAAGTGCTCGGCGAGCGCTCGCCCGTATGCCTCGATGGCGCCGTCGAGATGGTCCTTGGCGAACGCGTAGGCCGTGTTCTTCATCGTGTCGGTGGCGATGACCGCGCTGTTGTCGCCGTCGGTGTGGGCCGCCTCGAACGCGCCCTCGAGGGCGACCGCCACGGTCAGGTCGCGGACGGTGTCGCCGTCGTCCCGGTGCGCGACCCGGACCAGCCGGATGGCCGCCTTGCCGTAGCGGTTCGCGCTGAGCTCGATCATGCCGTCAGGGTCGCATATCGAGCCCGGGCGATGTCGACGACGGCATCGAGGGCGCGCTGGATCTCGGCCCCGCGGTCCGCCTCGAGCGCGGCCCGAAACTCGGGCAGCAGGGCCGCCCGCGACCGCCCGGCGACGAAGACGCAGTAGCGGAACCCGAACCGGGCCTCGTACGCGGCGTTGAGGCGGTCGAGCTCGGCGGCCACGGCTCGCGTCGTCGGCGCCGGACGCCTGCTCGACGCGCGACAGGTCCGACACGGCCGCCGGAGCGCGCGCCGAGCCGCGGATGGGCATCGATGAGCTCGAGCTGCTCGTCCGAGCGGCATCGCGTGGGCGATCTCGCGCGCCCGCGTCGAACATGACGTCCACCGCATCGAACGGGCGCGCGAGCGCCAGCCGGCCGAGGAAGCCGCGCGCGCCCTCGAACAAGGGCGCGACCGCCGCGGCGAACGCACCGGGGGCGATGACATCGAGCTCGTCGATGTCGAGCGAGGCGGCCGGCTCGGCCGACATCACCAGCCACCCGCCTCGCGGATGAGGCGGTGCAGGACCCGCGCGGCGACCAGCCGCCGGTACTCCGCCGTGGAGCGGACGTCGTCGATCGGATGGAGCTCGCCGGCGAGGGTCTCCGCGGCCCGGTCGGCGGTCTCGGGGGTCGGCGACCGGCCGTCGAGGACTGCCTCCGTGGCGGTCGGCACGGATCGGCGTCGCGGCCACGGAACCGAGCGCCAGCCGCACGTCGGTCCATGGCGCCGCTCCACCGCCGTCCCGCCAGCCGAGCGCGATGCACGACCTTGCTGATCGACTGCGCGCGCCGGGTCCCGACCTTGCGGAACCGCAGCTCCCGGCCGGCCATCAGCGGGATCCGGATGCGCAGCAGCAGCTCGTCGGGGGCCAGCGCCGTGCGCCGATAGGCGGGCCAGAACTCGTTCGCCGGGACCGTCCGCTCGCCGCGTGCCGAGCCGAGCGATGAACGACGCGTCGGCGGCGAGCAGGACCGGCAGCGTGTCGCCCGCGGGCGAGGCGTTGACGACGTTGCCGCCGAGCGTCCCGCGGTTCTGGATCTGGGCCGCACCGATCGTCGCGGCCGCCTCGACCAGCCCGGGGAGATGCTCGCGACAGACCGCCGACCGCCGGATCTCGGTGTAGGTCGTCAGGGCTCCGAGGCTGATCGCGTCGCCGTCGAAGGCGATGCCGCGCAGTGCATCGAGCCCCCACAGGTCGACGATGCCGGTCCGGTGGCTCGCCCAGCTCGCCCGTGAGCGCGACCATCAGGTCTGTGCCGCCGGCGATCGGCCGGGCCGGGCCATCGGCCAGGATCGCGTACGCCTCGGCGAGGTCGCGCGGGCTCGAGACGGGTGGCTCGACCGGCATCGGCGGGTCAGCGCCGGACGCGGCGGCGGGCCAGCCCGGCCGCGAGGGCGACCAGCGAGGCGACGATCCCGAACCCGACCACCAGCTGCTGCGGCGACAGCCCGCCGGGCAAGGCGGGCGCGGTGGGATCGTCAGCGGCCGGGGCGGCGGTGGCCGTCGCTGCCGGGACCGGATGGGGGCGTCGGCCGTTCGTCGGGACCGCGATGCGGTCCGGGTCGGAGCTCATGCGGCGCCTCCTGATCGCTGATCCGCTCATGGCCGCCGGGCCGGCTGCGACCCGGGCGATCGCCTCGACGATCTTGGTGTAGCCGGTGCAGCGGCACAGGTTGCCGGCGATCGCGTCGCGGATGGTGGCGTCGTCCGGGCCGCCGCCGGCGTCGAGATACGCACGCGCCGCCATCAGCATCCCGGGCGTGCAGATCCCGCACTGGGCGCCGCCCGTCTCGAGGAAGGCCGTCTGGAGCGGATCGAGCGCTCCGGCGGCTCGGCGCCAGGCCCTCGACCGTGGCGATCGTCGCGCCGTCGACCTGGCAGACGGGCACCAGGCACGAGTCGACCGGGAGGCCGTCGAGCAGGACCGTGCAGGCGCCGCACTCGCCCTCGCCGCAGCCCTCCTTCGTGCCGGTCAGCGCCAGCTCCTCGCGCAGGACGTCGAGCAGGCGGCGCATCCCGGGCACGTCGACCTCGACCGGGGTCGCGTTGACCGTGAAACGCACCGTCGTCATGGTCGCGCCGGCTCCGAGGCACCCGGCGGGAGCGGAGCGGCGGCCGGGACACCGGCGAGCGCGGCGAGGATCCGTTCGGGGCTGGCCGGCAGGTCGCTGATCCACACCCCGGTCGCATCCGCGATCGCCGCGATGACGGCCGGCGCTCCGACGTCCATCGGCAGCTCGCCGATCCCCTTCGCGCCGTGCGGCACGCCGTCGAACGGCGCCTCGACCAGGATCGTCGTGATCCGCGGCGCGTCGAGCGAGGTCGGGATGATGTACGTCGCCAGCCGGTCGTTGAGGTAGCGGCCGTCGCGCAGCTTGATCTCCTCGATCGTGGCGTAGCCGACCGCCTGGAGCGTCCCGCCCTCGACCTGTCCCTCGGCCAGGACGGGGTGGATGACCCGTCCGACGTCGTCGGCGGCGACCACGTCGCGGACCGTGACCTCGCCGGTGTCGAGGTCGACCTCGACATTCGCCACGCAGGCCGCCCAGCCGAACGCCGGGTACGCATCGCCGCGGTAGGTCGTGTCGTCGAAGCCGACGCCCGGGTAGGGCTCGAACCTCTGGTCGATGCGGAGCGCGCCGTGCTCCCGGGCGAACGCGCGGTATGTCTCGGCGAACGAGCCGCCGGTCGCCTGCTCGACCTCGCTTCGAAGACGGCCGGCCGCCTGGATGAGCAACCCCCCGACGACCATCGCGGTGCGGGAGGCGACCGTCGGCCCCGAGTCCGGCACGTATGCCGTGTCCTGCGGCGCGATGTCGACCGCCTCGAACGGCACGTCGAGGGCATCCGCGACGATCTGCGGGAAGATCGTCTTGGTCCCCTGCCCCATCTCGGTCGAGGCCACCAGGATGTCGATCCGGCCGTCGGCCGTCAGCTCGACCGACGCCACCGAGGCGAGGTGGACCTCGCCCGATCCCGTGAACCCCGCGCCATGCCAGGCCAGTGCCAGCCCGATCCCGCTGGCCAGCCGATCGCGCCCGGTCCGCAACGGTGAATCCGGCACGATCCCGGCGCCGGCCCGACGCCCGCGGGCCGTGGTATGACGCGCGCGGAGCCGCTCGAACTCGCCCGCCTCGGCCGCCCGCTCGAGGACCTCCTCGCCGGCCACGCTGCTGCGGAGGACCTGGCCGGTCGGCGTCGTGTCGCCGACCACGTAGACGTTCCGCCGCCGGATGTCGAGCGGGCTGATCCCGAGCGCCTCGGCGATCCGGTTGAGGTGCGTCTCGGCGGCGAACTCGGTCTGTGGCGCGCCAAACCCACGGAACGCGCCGTTCGGCGGCGTGTTCGTGCGCGCCGCGCGGGCGCGGATCCGGACGTTCGGGCAGCGATACGGGCCGCCGGCATGGATCGCGCCGCGCGACAGGACCACGGGCGTCAGCGTGCAGTAGGCGCCGCCGTCCATCACGACCTCGATGTCCTGGGCGATGAGCCGGCCGTCCCGGGTCACGCCGGTCCGGTGGCGGACGATCGCCGGGTGGCGCTTCGTCGTGGCCGCGAGGTCCTCGTGGCGGTCGTAGATCATCCGCACCGGCCGACCGGCCTTCCCCGCCAGCAGCGCCGCGTGCAGCGCGATCATCGACGGGTACTCCTCCTTGCCGCCGAACCCGCCGCCGGTCTCCGCCTGGACGACGCGCGCCTGCCGGTCGTCGATGGCGAGGCCACGCTTGAGCGCGGTGTGGATGTAGTACGGGCACTGGAGCGAGCCGTGGACGGTGACCCCGCCGTCCGCCGACGGGACCGCGATCATCGCGTTGTTCTCGATGTACAGCTGCTCCTGGTGGCCGACCCGGTACTCGCCCTCGAGGACGAGGTCGGCGGCCGCGAACGCCGCGTCGGGGTCGCCGGACGCCAGCTCGTAGGCCGCGAAGAAGGTGTCGGCCACGAGCGGGTCGAAGACGGCGGGAAGCGGCTCGCTGACGATCCTGGTGGCACGGCGCGCGGCCCGGAGCGTCGCGCGGTCGGGGGCCGCGATGAGCGCGAGCGGCTCCGCGTGGTGCTGGATCTCGCCACCGATCGGGACCAGGATCGGCTGGTCGGCCTTGATCGAGCTGACGACGTTGTCGCCGGGGATGTCGGCCGAGGTGACCACCACGACCGTCGACCAGTCGAACGCCGGGTCCAGCTCGAGCGCGGCGAAGGTCGCGTGCGCGTCGGTCGAGCGGATCGTGGCCCCGTACCAGGCGCCCGGGAAGACGAGGTCGTCGGCGTACTTCGCGGCACCGGTCAGCTTGGCCGGCCCCTCGCGGCGCAGCGGCGCGGCGCCGCGGGCTCGCCCGGGCGCGATGGTGCCGGGCTGGATCACGACGGCGCCGGGCGGCTCGGTACGGGTGGTCAGCTCGGGCAAGGGCCGTCCTCCATGGCTCCGGACTCTAGCACCGGCTCGATCCCGGCCGTGGCGTCGCCGGGCGTCCGGACCACCTTCGTCACCGCACCGCACCGGACCGCATCGGGCCGGTGATTGCCAGCACCACCAACTGGTCCGGGGGCCCCTGGGACTCTTGCCGAGACCTCGGGGTCGGCCGCTATGCTCCGCGTCCGAGGTGCATCTCGCACTTCGATCACCGACATCCGACGACGAGATGACCGACAGCATCCTCTACCTCCTGGCGATCCTCATCGTGGCGAACGTGCTGTTGATGGGGGTGGCCATCGCACGCTCCATGACCCGCCGGCGCCGCGCCAACCACGGCGCGACGGTGCCGCCGGCGAGCACGTCACGACCGATGACCAGCGTGGCGAACCCTCCTGCTGACAGTCCGGTCGCCGCGGCCCCGGGCGCCGACGACGGTCCGATCCTGGCCGCCACCCGCGACGCGACGGTGGCGCCCCGGACCGACACGCTGACCGGGCTGCTGCTCCAGGCCGAGTGGAACCGCGTCCTCATCGACGAGGCGGCTCGGATCGACCGCTACGGACGGCCGGCGACGGTCGTGTTCGTCGAGCTCGACGGCCTCGAACGGCTCACCGGCGTGCTCGGACCTGGAGCGGCCGACCGCGTCCTCCCGGCCCTGGCGGACGTCCTCGGCCGGCAGGCCCGCGGCGCCGACTACGTTGCCCGCCTCGGTGCAGGTCGCTTCGGGATCCTGCTGACGGAGACGGGCGAAGTCGAGGCGGTCAACTACGTCGAGCGGGTCCGTGCGGCGTGCGAGCTGTGGCTCGAATCCGGCGCGATCGCGATGCGACTGGCCTTCGGCTGGGCCGCTCCACCCCTGGACGGCAGCCTCGAGCGATGCCTTCATGCTGGCCCAGGACCGGATGTTCACCGAGCTTCGCCGTAGCCAGCGGCGCGCGGCCAATCTCGCGCCGGAGGGTCCGGCGATCCGTGATCTCGGGGGCTCGCCCTCGCCGGCTTGAGACGAGCCCGGCGATGCTGACCGCCGGTCAGTCAACCCCGTGGCGCAATGCCCGGCCGGGCGACGCGCCGGTGTGGACGCCGTCGGCGACGACGAGGGTACCGGCCACGACGACCTGCTCGATGCCGACCGGATAGCTCCGCGGCGCGTCGTAGGTCGCCGTCGAGCGCACCGTCGCCGGGTCGAAGACGACAAGGTCGGCCACGGCGCCGTCGCGGATCACGCCGCGATCGCGCAGGCCCAGCCGAGCCGCCGGCGCGGAGGTCATCTTGCGGATCGCCTCCTCGAGGCTGAGCAGCGCCTCGTCGCGGACGAACTGGCCGAGGATGCGCGGGAAGCTGCCGTAGGTCCGCGGGCTCGGCTTGGCGCCGAGGAACGTGCTGTCGGTGCCGACCATCCCGACCGGTGGGCGACGAACAGCGGCAGCGTGTCCGCCGCAGGCCCGCTCGTCACCTGGCTCACGCCGAGGTCCTCGGCCAGCAGCAGGTCGCAGATGACGTCAAGGGCGTCGTGGCCGGTCTCGGCCATGACATCCGCTACCGTCCGGCTCTCCCAGCGCAGGTTCTCGGGCCGTCGGAAGGCACCCAGCCGGACGTCCGCCCAGCCGGCCGCGCTGGCGTACGAGGCGCCGCGGGCGGTGAACTCGGCACGGACGCGGTCGCGCGCGGCCCGATCCGCCAAGCCGTTCCTTGAGCGGCCCCGGACCGCCCGCCTGGATCCACTGCGGCAGCTGGATGAGCAGGCGCGTGGACGCCCATTCGGACGGGTACGTGTCGAACGTCACGTCGAGCCCCTCGGCGCGCGCGTCGTCGACGAGCGCGAGCATCGGCTCCGGGCCACCGGGATGCGTCGCCCGATGGTAGAAGTGCGTGATGTGGGCCGGCGCGCCGGCCCGCCGGCCGATCTCGATCGCCTCGCGGAACGGGTCGAGATAGCGGTCGCCGAGCGGGTAGCGGACATGCGTGTGGTAGAAGCCGCCGTGGCGCCCGGCCTCGGCGGTGAGCACCGCCAGCTCGTCGGTCGTGGCGAACGAGCCGGGCGGGTAGTCGAGACCCGTGCTGAGCCCGAACGCGCCCTCGGCCATCCCGTCGCGCAGCAGCCCGCGCATCGTGTCCAGTGCGCCTGCGTCGGCGGGCACGTCGTCCCAACCGAGCGCGCCGATGCGGAGCTGCGAGTTGCCGATGAGCGTCGCGACGTTGAGGCTGACCGCGCCGTCGAAGCGCGCGAGGAAGTCGCCGACCGAGCGCCAGTCGTAGTCGATGGCCGGGCGGCCATCGAGCCCCGCGTCGAGCTCGACGAAGGCCTCGAGGTCCTCGCTGTCGCGCGAACGGCGCGAAGCCGTTGCCGTCCACGCCGATCGAGCTCTGTCGTGACCCCCTGGCGGACCTTCGGTTCGTGCCGCCCGTCGGCCAGGATCATCAGGCCGCCGTGGCTGTGCAGGTCGATGAAGCCGGGCGCGACCACCTTGCCGGTCGCGTCGATCGTCCGGCCGGCCGGCGTCGTGAGGTCAGCCGCGCCCTCGACGAGCCGGATCCGCCCGTCGACGACCTCGACCGTGCCCGGCCGGCCCGGGGCGCCCGTGCCGTCCACGACGGTCCCGCCGACGATCCGCAGGTCGGCGTGCTCCGTCACGAGACGACGATACCGGACGATCCGAGGCGGGCGAGAGCTCGTCCCACGAATGCCTCGAGCCGCGCGCGGGCCGTGCCCGGTGCGAGGTGAGCCCATGGACCGGGCCAACCGTCGACCGCCGCGCGCGAGGGCCAATCCAGGAGGCCGAATGCCGCCTCGATGTCCCACGCCGGGTCCCCTTCGCGAACGCGATCCTCGGCATCCGAGCCGTGCAGGACCGCAAGGTTCACTCTCAGATGCGCCCTGTCGAATGCCGCCGGCCCGAGACAGGCGTCGACCCAATCGACCACGCCACTCAGACGTCCATCGAGCCACAGCAGGTTTCCGGGGTGGAAGTCGCGGTGGATGACGACCGCCTCGGCCGTCGGGCGGGCGGTCTCCGTCTGGCGCACGGCGCGCGCCCACGCGGTCGGGTCGCGCCACCAGGCGGGCCGGACGAGGTCGACGCCTTCGTGGTAGCCGCGGTAGCTCCAGGCGCGCAGCGGCGCGGGATCGACGCCGTGGATCGCATCCAGCACCGCGTCGACTGCGCCGGGGTCGGGCAGATCGACCAGCGGCTCACCAGGCATGCGGGTCTGGAGGACGGCCGGCGGCTCGCGACTCCAGGCGACGAGGCGTGGCGCCGGGACGGCCGTCGGGGCCAATGCTGTGAGCGCAGCCACCTCGCGGTCGATCGCGTCCGGCTCTTCCTCGAGGAACGCGCCATCGCCGTACCACCGAAGGACGTGATCGTCGACGACGAAGAGCCGTCGTGCCCGCGATGAACCGATCTCCCGGGTGGACCGCGGAGCGGGGACGCCGTTCGCCGCCAGCCAGGTCGCGATCCTCGGCGACAGACCGGCGACATTCCAGGCCGGATGGGCAGCTTGATCCGTCACCGGACGACGGTCTGCGCCCCGGGTAGCCGGCGCCCACGCACCCAGGCTCCCCTGACCATGTCGGGATGGGCCCGGAAGATCAGTCGCGAGGCGAGGTCGGCTGGGTCGTCGTCAGGCGCCTGCCCCCCGAGCGCCATGACGTATGCCGGGTCGACGACGATGAGGTCGGCTTCCTTGCCGGTCTCGAGCGACCCGATGACGTCGTCCAGGCCGAGCGTTCGTGCCCCGTCGAGCGTCCCCAGCCGCAGCCAGTCGAGCGGCGTGAGCACCGCCGCGTCGTCGTCGGTGAGCGCTCGACGCGCCATCTGCGAATAGGCGGCGACGCGCATGACCGAGAAGATCGACGCGTCAGGACCACCCGACACGTCCGAGCCCAGCCCGATCGACAGCTTCGCCCGACGGTAGCGCCCGAGCGGCATCACGCCGGCGCCGATGAACAGGTTCGAGGCGGCGCAGTGCGCGACGTGGGTCCCGGTCTCGACCAGGCGGTCGAGCTCGCGGTCGGAGAGGTGGACGGCGTGCGCCAGGACGGTCCGCGGCCCGAGGCCGCCGGCGCGGTCGTAGACGTCGACGTAGTCGATGGCGTCGGGGAAGAGCCGCCGCACTTCGGCGATCTCGAACGGGTCCTCGGCCAGATGGGTCTGCCACCAGGTGCCGGTCGACCGGGCGAGCGACGCCGATTCGCGGAGCATGTCGGTGCTGCACGAGATCGCGAACCGGGGCGTCACCGCGTAGCCGAGCCGGCCGCGATCGGCGCCGTGCCAGCGCTCGATGAGCTCCTCGGACTCGCGCAGCGAGCGCTTGAGGATCGTCTTCGGGTCGATCGTCGGGTCGTAGGTGACGCGATCCATCATCACCTTGCCGAGGATCGCCCGGATGCCGTGCGCCTCGGCGGCCCGGAACGCCGCGTCCATGGCGGCCTGGTAGACGACGCCGTAGGCCAGCACGGTCGTCGTGCCGGCGGCCGCGAACGCCTCGAAGATGGCCGGTGCGAGCCGCTCGGCGACGGCCGGATCCGACCACGATCGCTCGGTCGGGAACGTGATCCGGTCCAGCCAGGTCAGGAGGTCGAGCGCGAAGCCGACCCCGGCGTTCGGCATCTGCGGCAGGTGGGCGTGGGTGTCGACCATGCCGGGCAGGAGGACCCATGGCCGAACGTCGATCGCGGCGACCAGCACGTCCCGTGGCGCCGCGGCCGCCGGTCCGACCCAGGCGATCCGGCCGGCGGCGTCGATGTCGATGAGCGCGTCCGGTTCGTGGCTCACGCCACCCGCCGCCAGCGGCGTCAGCAGCCGCGCCCGAAGCGCGAACGGCGGTCGCTCAGGAAGCTCGCGGCCAGGCATCGTCGGAGGCTAGCACGGCCCCATCGGCGCGAGGCGCCACCCGACTCGAGGTTCCTGGCAGGAACACGTTCCGGATATTCGAGCGTGGCCACACCCGAATCCCGACACGATCTGTAAGAACTCGCGCAACCACGCTCAGATATCGGACATCGGCCTGACAGGAACATGAGTGGGGCGAGATGCGCGCCCTACAGGAACACGGCCGCGCGACCGTGGCAGCGAAGGCGCGATAGCGGACGGCGCCCCGAGGTCTGAGCGACCGGCGGAACGACGAGCGCCGCCGCGACGGACGGATGCACGCGCGGAGGCGAAGGCGCGAGTGAGCAAGGGAGCGAGCGCACCCCAAGGTGCGTGAGCGACCGGCGGAGCGAGCAACGCACGGATGCGCCGCCCCCGCGGCGCGACTAGCGCTTTTTGCCGCGAACCTCGAAGAGGTGGGCCGTCCACTCCGACCCGCCGCGATCCAGGGTCGCCGAGCTACCGTGCCAGCCGCAGGTGCAGGTGATCGTCTGCGCCTGGTGCTTGTACTCGTCGATGACGTGCTTGAACGGCTCGACGGTGGTCGAGGGCTTGACCGGCGGGCGACTGTTCACTCGGACTCCTGCGCGAACGGGGACCTCGACGCGAGGTGCGACTGGGGTACACTCATCCTACCCGAAAACGCCGATCTCCGCTCCGGCCACCGGCCGCCGGGGGCCTCGTCAGTCGCCCGGCGGCAGGAGGTCGTCGCGCACGAGCTGGTCGGTCGTGACCGGGTTCTTGACGAGGCCGAGCTTGCCCAGATACGCGATCGAGCTCGTCCAGCCGTCCCGGTCGATCGCGCCGAGGGCGCGCCCGTCCTGGACCGGGCCCGACCACGTCGCGATGGTGGCCGCCAGGATGGCCGCCTGCGCGTCACGGGCCGACGCCAGCTCGGGGACGGCCTTGATCGCGGCGTCCAGACCGACGGTCGGGTCGGCCTTGATGTCGGCCATGGCGTGGAGGGTCGCAGCCACGAACGCCGGCGATCGCGTCGTGCTTGGCGTCGATGGTCGCGCTCGACGCGATCAGCCCCGGCCCAGGCAGCGGCGTGATGTCATCGATGGTCAGGACGACCGGCGTCCCGCCATGCAGCTGGAGCTGGACCGGCTCGTTGTTGGTGAAGCCGGTCGCGGCGTCGACCGCGCCCTGCTCGACCGCGATCTCCTGCGTGAAGTCCGGGTATTCGACGATGTCGACGTCGTCGGGCGTCAGGCCGGCCGACGCCAGCAGCGCCTGGAGCATGATCCAGCCCGAGCCGTAGCGGCCCGGGATGCCGATCTTCTTGCCCTTGAGGTCGGCCGCGGTCTTGATCCCCGACGACGCCTTGGCGAACACGATGTTCGGGAACTTGCCGTAGATGGTCGCGACGTACTCGATCGGGATGCCGTTGCTGGCCGCCGGGATGACGCTCGTGCCGTCGCCGATCCCGATGTCGATCGCGCCCTGTCCGACGAGCGGGATCAGGTTCTCGTCGATCTTGTTCTGGAATTCGACGTCGAGCCCGGCGTCGGCGTAGTAGCCGCGCTGCTGGGCGAGGTAGAACTGGGCGAACTGGACGCTCGGGATGTAGCCGAGCCCGACGACGAGCTTGGTCGGGGCGAGGCTCTCGGCGGCTCCCGACGGCGACGGCGACGGCGTAGCGGCCGTCCCCGACGCGGCCGATGACGGAGCGCTCGACGGAGATGGGGCAGCCGTCGAGCCTCCGCCCGCCGCAGGCCGCCACGAGCAACGCGATGACGACGGCGACGGGGGCGGCAAGCTGGCGGTTGAGAGGCGATGCGGACACGAGAGGAACCTCCGATCGGATGGGAAGGATCAGCGCGCGCCGACGAGCCGGTGCTCGACGACGACGACCAACAGGTACAGGACGATGCCGACGAGGGCGATCGTCAGGAGCGTGGCGAACATCAGCGGGATGTCGAACAGCGATCCCCGCGCGAGGTTGATCAGCACGGCGAGGCCCTTGTTCGCGCCGGCCCACTCGCTGACGATCGCGCCGACGACCGCGAGGGTGACCCCGACCCGCAGCCCGCCGAAGATGTTCGGCAGCGCGGCCGGGATCTCGAGCGTGGTCAGGATCTGGCGCGAGGTCGCCCGCAGGCTCCGTCCGAGCTCGAGGAGCCGTGGGTCGACCGAGCGGATGCCGACCATCGTGGCGATGGCGACCGGGAAGAAGACGATCAGCGCGCAGATCAGTGATCTTGCTGAGCAGGCCGGACCCGAACCACACCACGAACAGCGGCGCGAGGACGAGGATCGGGATCGCCTGGGCGGCGACGAGGTACGGCGACGCGAGCCGCTCGAACAGGACGCTTCGGGCGAGCCCGTAGCCGACCACCACGCGCCAGCCCGGCCCCGACGACGAAGCCGAGGAGGATCTCGACCATCGTCGTCACGAAATGCGGCCAGACGGTGCCATCGAGCCACGCCGACACGAACCGCTCGCCGACCGTCTCCGGAGCGGGAAGCACGTACACCGGCAGCCCGGTCAGCACGACGACCAGCTTCCAGGCGACGACGAAGACGACGAACGCCGCGACGACCGGGAACCAGGCGGTTCGGGTCATGACGCGAGCTCCGGGCCGCGGGCACGCAGGCCCGACGATCGGCGCCGGCCCGGTCGTGTCGACGGCCTCCGGATCGCCAAGATGGGTGCGGATCTCGCGCGCGATCCTCGATGCCGCCCCGTCGTCGAGATCGGCGATGGTTCGCGGCCGCGCGAGATCGACCGGGACGTCGGCGACGACACGGCCGGGCCGCGGCGACAGGACCACGACGCGGTCGGCGATGAGGATCGCCTCGGGGATGCTGTGCGTGACCAGGACGATCGTGGTCGCGGCCCGCTCCCACAGCCGCAGCAGCTCGAGGTCGAACCGTTCCCGGGTCAGCGCATCGAGCGCGCTGAACGGCTCGTCGAGAAGCAGGACCGCCGGCTCGAGTGCCAGCGCCCGGGCGAGCGCCACCCGCTGGCTGGTCCCGCCCGACAGCTCCGCCGGACGCGCCGTCAGTGAGCGCCGGGTCGAGACCGACGAGTGCTGCCAGCAGCTGCGAGGCGCTCGGTCCGTCGTCTCGAGCGACCAGCCGGCCAGCTCGAGCGGGTAGGTGATGTTGTCGGCGGCCGAGCGCCAGGGCAGCAGGCGCGGCTCCTGGAAGACGAGTCCGATCCGCGGATCCGGACCCTCGATCCGGGCCGCCGTCGAGGAGCGCGGCGCCGGTCGCCGGCGTGAGCAAGCCCGGCAAGGACTCGAAGCAACGTGGACTTGCCGCAGCCGTTCGGGCCGATCAGGGCGACGATCCCGCCATCGGGGATCGTGAGGTCGATGCCGGTCGAGGACCGGCAGCGGTGGGCCCGAACGGGTCGGGAAGGCGAACGACAGATCGTCGACGCGGATGGCGCCGGTGCCGCTGCCGATGGCCGTCGCGCTCACGACTGGACCTCGCACGAGCGGGCGGAGCACCGGGGCGGTGGCCGGATACAGCTCGCGGTATGCCTCGAACAGCCGGTCGTAGACCGGTGCGAGCTCGCGTCGCGGCTCGATCCGCTCGGTGACGTGGGTCATCGCCGTGATCGCGGCCGGCAGGTCCGGCTGCGCGCCCGTCCCCACGGCCGCCACGATCGCCGAACCGAGCACGGCGGTCTCGAGCACGTCGGGGACGAGGACCGGGAACCCGGTCACGTCGGCCTTGACCGCGTTCCAGAACGCGCTCCGGGCAGGTCCACCGCATGCGCGCATGGCCGTCACCTGCACGCCCGCGGCCAGCATCGGCGTGGCGACGTGGCGGATGGCCAGCGCCGATGCCTCCACGATGGCGCGCGCGACATGCCCGCGGCGGTGCGCCAGGGTCAGCCCGGCCAGGACGCCGCGTGCGTCGGGGTCCCAGATCGGCGAGCGCTCGCCGGCGAGGTACGGCAGGAAGACCAGGCCGTCGGCGCCGGGCGGCGTGCTCGCAGCCTCGGCCAGCAGGGCGTCGGTGGTGATCGTTCCGCCGAGGATCGCGTCGCGGTACCAGTCGAGCGCACGGCCGGTGGCGGCCATCGCCGCGCCGACGCTGAAGCGCCCGGCCAGCGGCGCCGGGGTCACGAATGCCCCGGCGACGTCGAGCGGCCGGTCCCAGTAGACGCCGAACCCGCCGGCCGATCCGCCGGGATCGTATGCGTCACCCGGCTCGAGCAAGCCCGGCGCCGATATAGCTCGCGAACGCGTCGACCGTGCCCCCGACGACCGGCGTGCCAGGACGCAGCCCGAGTGCGTCGGCCGCGGCGGCGGTCAGACCGCCGACCACCTCGCCCATCGCCGCCAGCGGCGGCAACCGGTCGAGCGGCAACCCGGCGGCCTCGACGAGCCCCCGATCGGCGACGACCTCATCGGGCACGAGTGACGTGGCCGCGACCCCGCTCAGACGCAGCGCCAGCCACTCCCAGGTCGACAGGTACCAGCGGGTCGCGGCGGCGATGTCGGGCTCGTGCCGCTCGACCCACAACGCGGCCGGCAGTCCGCCGAGCGACCAGCCGCGGATCCCGGTCGCGGCGGTGAGCGCGTCGCCCTCCGCGACCGCCCGGGTGTCGAGGAAGGTGATGGCCGGTCGGGTCGCCTCGCCGCGAGCGTCGACGGCGACGAGGGTCGGCCCGTGGCCGTCCACGCCGATCGCGACGACCTCGGTCGTGTCCGACACGTGGAGGGCACGAACGGCGCCGACCACCGCCGACCACCACGAACCCGGGTCCTGTTCCGCCCAGCCGCGGCCAGCAGAGACATCCAGCGCGTACCCACTCCGGGCAAGGCCGAGGAGGCGACCGTCACCATCCGACCAGCCCGGCCTTGACCTCGGTCGTGCCCAGGTCGAGACCGAGGAAGGCGGGCCGTCGCGCGCTCATCGTGCGGCATCCAGGGCGACGACGGCCTCGGCCGATGCGACGTCGGTCACCAGCGTTCGGACGACGCCCGCCCGCAGGGCGCCGAGGATCGGCCGGACCTTGGCCTCGCCCGACGCGACCCCGATCGAGACCGGGAGCCGACCGAGCCGGCGAGCGTCGAACGCGATGACCCGCTTGCGCAGGGCTGGGCAGACGAAGGTGTCCATCGATGTCGAACGGGGCGACCAGCACCTCGCCGACCGCGGACGCCGCCTCGAGCTCGCGCTCGACCTTGTCGCCGACACGTGCCGCGCTCCAGGCGGGACCGCCGATCCCGAACAGGGCGACGTCGAGCTGCTCCCACAGGCCGATGATCGATCTGCACGCCCGCGTGCGCGACGAGCGCCCGTTGCGTGGCCGCGTCGTCCACCAGACCGGGCGACATGAGCCCGCGGGCCTGCCCGCCGAGTGCCTCCGCGACGCGGCGATACGGCTCGCGCTCCGGTCCCGTCGACCAATAGCCGCCGCACAGCGGCACGACCGTGACCGCGACCGGCGTGGCGGCCTCGTCGAGCGCCGCCGCCATCGCCGACACGGATGCGCCGTCACCGATCCCGACCGTCGCGCCGTCGCGGATCGCCCCCGCAGCACCTCGGCGGCGAGCCGGCCGACCATCCGGCGGGTCAGGTCCTCGGGACCGGCGATCGTCGGGGCCAGGTGGACGGCATCGAGCCCGAACCGCTGCTCGAGGGTCGCGGCCGCCGGGCTGTCCACCGCCGTCCGGTCGACGATCCGGATCTCGACGATGCCCTCGGCGCGCGCCCGCTTGAGCAGCCGCGAGACCTGCGGCCGGGTCACGCCCAGCCGGCTGGCGATCGCGTTCTGCGTCTCACCGAGCTCGTAATACAGCCGACTGGCCCGCACCAGCTGGTCGAAGTCGCTCAATGTACAGATGTACTGAACAGATGTGCATCCATCGCCCGCCCATCATCCGGGCAGGACGCGGCCGCTGTCAACGACGACGGACATGGGACGACCCGGGCGCGAGACCCGGGCCGTTCGTGAACGTGGCGACCCCTACTGCCCGAGCAGGTGCTGTGCCTCCGCGCGCTCGTTCGGGTCGAGCGCCGGCCCGAGCGCCAGTGCCCGCTGCAGGTCCGCGCGACCGGCGGCCGCGTTGCCCTGACCGAGCTCGATCGCGCCCTTGTGGAAGAGCAGGCGGGCGTCGGCCGAGCCATTCGCCATCGCCGACGTCATCTGGGCGGCGGCTTCGTCGTAGCGCCCGAGGCGATAGAGCGCCCAGGCGACGGTGTCGTAGCCGGTGTAGTCGGGTCGGGCGGCCAGCGACGTCTGCGCCTGCGCCAGGAGCGCGTCGGAGGCGCCGCCATGGTCGAGCTCGAAGCGGAGGATCACGCGGTCGTAGACCGTGCTCTGGATCTCGCCCAGCTTCTCGATGAAGCGGACCGTCGCGAACTGCTTGGCGGCACCCGTCGCGTCGCCGGTCGCGGCCAGGAGGTCGCCCAGCAGCCCGACCGTCTCGGGTTGCGGCGCGATGGCGGCCGCCGTCTGGAGGGATGTGATGGCTGCCTTGGTATCGCCCTGGTAGGCGTCGATCCGGGCGAGCCCGACGAGCGAGCCGAGGTCGGTTGATCGGACGGCCAGCGCAGCCTTGAAGGCGGCCAGCGGCCGTGGTCGCGTCTCCGGCCGTCCGCGCGTATTCGCCGACCGCGTAGTCGTAGAACCCGAGATCGTCCGTGCCGCCAGTGGCCACGTCCTTGACCGCCTCGTCGTGCGCCTTCTGCGCCAGGGCCAGGGCCTCGCCGGCGCCGCCGGTCACGTATGCGAGGCGAGCCAGGCGGATGTCGACCGCGGTCGCCCGAGGCGTGGCTCCCGAGCGCGTCGTAGTCGGCGCGGGCACCGGCGATGTCGCCGAGCTCGAGCGTCGCGTCGGCCATCGTCGCGAGGGCACCGAGCTGGGTCGGATCGTCGCTTGTAGAGGGCCGCCGCCTTCGACTGGGCGCCGGTGAAGTCATGCAGGTAGTAGAGGATCGCGGCCTCCATCGCACGACCGCCCGCCTCGGTCGGCGCGACCGGACCGCGGTCTGGGCGAACTGGAGCGCCTTCTGCTCATCGGCCAGGTCGCCGCTCAGCCGCCCACGCGAGTAGTAGAGCGAGGCGAGCGTCGTGGCCGAGAAGAAGTCGCGCGGTTCCTTGGCGAGGTTGGCGGACCAGACCTTGATGCCCTGGTCGATCTGGGCAGTCGACGCCGCGATCAGGCCCGCCGCGCCACCGACCGGATCGATGGTCGCCGGATCCGCAGAGGCCCGCAGGAGCGGCAGGCGTGCTCGGCTTTGCGGGGTGCGCCCCGGTCCAGACGTAGCTGACCGCCGCGATGAGGAGGGCGGCGACGAGGATGCCGAGGATCACGCGGGCGAGGGAGACCGAGGCGGATCGGGAGCCGGTGTGGTCGCGGTGCTCATGGGATGCGCCCCTTGTGGCTGAAGGATCGGGAGGCGGCCCGTCGGACCGCCTCCCTGGATGGATCAGGGATGCGGGTTCCCGAGGTACGGGAACGAGCCCTGGTAGTCCTGTGCGGCCCGACGCCGTCGGAGGTCACCGCCCCGTTGGTGGTGATCCCGAGCTCGATGTCGATGACGTCATCGGACAATGCGCGTCCGTTGAGGCCCCCGGCCTTGGTCGAGGTGTCGTACGTCAGGATGTCGGGAAGGAGGAAGTCGGCCAGACCCTGGGCCTGGGCCGTCGTGTAGTCGGCGTGCCCTGTCCCCAGCACCGCGTTGATGTTGGTCAGCGTGGTGATGATGTTGGTCCGGAACTGTCCGCCGTCGGCCGTCCGTTGCTTGGACGGAGGCGCGGCATTGAACAGGTTCTTGGTCGTCGCCGCGTTCGGGTCGACGAGCTTGTTGTTGAAGACCGTGTTGATCGCCGGGCGGCCCATCTGGTCGCCGGGCATCCATGTGCTGCCGTTCCACCAGGTCGTCTGTCCCCAGACGCCGATCTTGCCGCCGAGCTGATCGTCCGGCACCTCGATCACGATGGCGTTGGCGTTGAGGCCACTGAAGAAGTCGGTCGGATGGTCCCCGAGCGCGTCGCTTCCGATGTGGAACAACGTCCCGACGAAGCCCGTGAGGTCGAAGAAGAACGGGTCGGAGCGGACACCGGCAAAGACCCGGCCGTCGCCCTTGAGCGTCGACATCCCGTTGCCGGCCGTCGAGCCACGAACCGCGCTCGTTGCCGTGGCTGAGCGACACGGCATTCGCGCCGGTGTAGCGCGTGACCGTGTACTTCTGGTGCCCCGGCGCTCCGTCGTCGAAGCGGATGACGAAGGCCAGATCCTGGACAGCGTCGCCGTCGCGATCGACGTTGATGATGTAGCGGACGTTCGCGCCGAACTTGCCCCCGAACGCGTTGATCGCCGGATTGGTGGTCATCGCGAGGACGGTCCGTGACGCGTTCGCGCCCTGGAACGCGTAGATGTCATTGATGTCGCGCTCGCCATTGACCGACGTCGGCGTGAACGGGCCGCCTGAGCTGCCGAGGCTGCCGAATGCCGAGGCGTCGATGTGGTCGGCCGCGCTCGACAGCAGTGGTGCCGCGCCGACGGTCAGCACGACGAGTGCCGCCCCGAACGCGGTGATCTTGATTGGACGTTTCATTGCCGATCCTCTCCTGGATCCTTGGGGCTGACGAGCGCACCGGTCCCCGCGGAGACCGGCCGACCCGGATGGGCGCACCGTCGACGGGATCGCGAGGTCCATCGACCGATACGCCGGGTATGCGTCGGCCCGCGCCCTTCGGATGAATCGACTCTGGGGCGGTCCGGTGCGCAGGCTGCAGCTCGGCGCCGCGGAGAGGAGCTCGGCCTGCTCGGCCTAGACGACGCGTCCCGGATTGAGGGTGCCGAGCGGGTCGAGCGCGGTCTTGATCGCGCGCATCACCCGCATCGCGTCGGGGCCGCGCTGGATCTCGAGCCAGTCGCGCCGGGCACTGCCGATGCCGTGCTCGGCGGTCACCGTGCCGCCAAGGTCGAGCGCAGCGCGATAGAGGTCCTTCTTGACCGCCTCGGTCTTGGCCTCGGCGGTCGGGTCGCCGCGCTCGAACACGAGGTCCGGGTGGAGGTTGCCGTCGCCGGCGTGACCGAACGTCCCGATGCGGACGTCGTGCCGGGCCGCGATGCGCTCGATCTCGCGAAGCATGTCCGGCACGCGCGAACGCGGCACGCCGATGTCCTCCATGCGCACCTCGCCGAGGCGTTCGAGCGCGTAGTGGGCGGCCCGCCGCGCCTGGCGCAGCCAGTCGGCCTCCTGGGCATCGGCCGCGCGGATGACGTCGGTCGCGCCGGCGACGCGGCAGGCGGCCTCGGCGCGTTCGAGCTCGTCGGTCGCGGCCACGCCGGGCAGGTCGGATTCGATCATGAGCATCGCTGCGGCCGTCCGATCGAGGCCGAGGTTGTTCATGTCGTCGACGGCGGCGATGGTGAACCGGTCGAGCAGCTCGAGGGTGACCGGCGACAGGCCGGCGGCCGCGATCCCGGCGACCGCGTCACCGGCGCCGTCGAGGGTCGGGAAGAAGGCCAGCATCGTCGCCCGCGGCGGAGGCGCCGGGCGAAGGCGGAGGGTCGCCTCGGTGGTGATCGCGAGCGTCCCCTGGCTGCCGACGAAGAGGTGCGTCAGGGAGTAGCCGGCGACGTCCTTGACGTTCTTGCCGCCGGTCCGGATGACCGTGCCGTCGGCCATCACGACTTCGAGGGCGAGGACCGAGTCGCGGGTCTGGCCGTACTTGACGCAGCACAGGCCGCCGGCATTGGTGCCCGAGGTTGCCGCCGATCGAGCACAGCTCGTAGCTGGCGGGGTCGGGCGGATAGAACAGCCCCTCGGCCGCGACCGCGGCCTTGAGATGGGCGTTGATGACGCCGGGCTGCACGACCGCCACGAGGTTCTCGCGGTCGATCTCGATGATCCGGTCCATCGCGGTGAAGACGATGGTCAGGCCGCCCTCGATACCGGCCGCGCCCCCCGACAGGCCCGTGCCCGCGCCGCGCGGGACGACCGGGATGCGCAGCTCGGCGGCGATCCGGACGAGCTCGGCGACCTGCTCGGTGGTGGTCGGGAAGACGACCGCGCCGGGCAGGCCGGCCTTGTTGTAGGCCGTCTCGTCGTAGCGATGGCTCTCGCGGTCGAGCTGGTCGGTCATGAGCCTGATGCCGGGGAGGCGGGCACGGATCGCGGCCGCCAGACGATCGGTCGCGGATGGATCGACGCGGCCCGAGTCCTCGACGTGCTCAGTGGTCACGCGGCGCAGTCTACCCGCGGGCGATGCGCCGGTCCGCGGCGAGGGACTTGGGCATCTGGCGGAAGGACTCGGGCAGGAGCGGGCGCCATGCTCGCCAGCCCGCCACCAGCCAGGCCGACACGAGCCGCTCACGTGCCCCCCACGGCAGGCCGTACTCCTCCCGTACCGATGGCGGCAGCAGTCCGACGGACGGCCACAGCGTCCAGGCATACGCCCCGGGCGGCACCCCGCGGAGGAACGGTGCGATCGGCGCCAAGGGCGGTCGGAGCACGGCCTCCGCCAGCTCGCGTGCGGTCGCCGATACCCGCACCGGCCCGGATGGCGCGAGCATCCCGGCCACGTACCCGTCGAACGCCTCGAGGTCGGACGGCAGCAGCGCCTCGGGCACGCCGAATGCCCGCCCGATCGGCCGCGTCTCGGCGTAGAAGGCCGCCCGCCGATCACGCCCGATCGGTTCGAGCCAGGCGTCGGCGACGGCGATCGTCGAGTCGATCAGGGTCGCGTGCACCCACAACGAGAGCTCCGGGTCACGCGCCGCGTAGCCCGGCCCCGTGATCGCCGCGATGGAGCGCGTTCAACCGCCGGATCTCACCGCGCGCCGCGGCGCCCGTGCCGTACACGATGGTCAGGTAGCTCCGGAGGGTGCCGGCGAGCCGGCGCCACGGGTCCGATCGGAAGTCGGAGTGGTCGGCGACCCCGGCTGCAACCAGCGGGTGCGCGATCTGGAGCAGCAGCGCCCGAGGTCCCGCACCGAGCAGGAGCATCGCCTCGCGATTGAACCGCCACGCCTCCGAGGCCGGCCCGTACAGCCCGGCATCCGGCGAAGCGGGTACGGTGTTCATCCGATCGCTCCCCGCTCGCGTATCCACCGGAGCACGATATCGGACACGCTGGAGGGACGCCGCCGATGGCCACCGGGACGCGCTGGGGCACCGACTTCGACCCCGACCGACTCGCCCGGGTCGAGACGCAGATGTGGAAGGCCTACTACCGCCGACAGCCGGCGCGCCTGTTCGGCCTGCTCGTGAAGGCGATCCGCGAACAGGCCCACGTGTCCTGGCCGCGAGCCCTGTGGGCGAGCCTGCTCCTCACCCGCGCCGCCGCCGGGTTCGCCCGCGCGACCGGCGACTACGAGCGCTTCGCGCCCGACATCGGGCGGGGATACCGGGCGCTCCGGCTGCCCGACCACGTCGATGTCGAGGCGGTCGCCCGGAACGAGCTTCGCTGGTGGGTCGTCCGTCGGGAGATCGGCCTGGCCGCCGGTACTGCCGCGGGCGAGGCCATCACCGACCTGTATGCCAGCCTGTACGACGTGCCGCGCGAGCTGGTCGCGGAGGCCGGCCGGCTGCGCGGGATCGCGGCCGAGGTCCGCGACCGGGGTGCCACCGACGATCCGAACGGGCCGACG
This sequence comes from uncultured Chloroflexia bacterium, assembly GCA_963813225.1. Lineage (GTDB taxonomy): Bacteria > Chloroflexota > Limnocylindria > Limnocylindrales > CSP1-4 > SPCO01. The sequence goes on from CAWEYB010000002.1 coordinate 129,141, forward strand.
GGACTGGGTGCGGCCTACTGGCCCGAGGTTGCGAGGCTGCTCCGCGATTCGTACAGGAGCCTCAGCGTCAATCTCGCCGCGAACGCGGCAGCGACTGCCGCGCCACGCACGACGGCCGAGCCGTCGGCCTGAACGTCGTCAGCGGTCGTCCGGACGCCGCCCGACGAGCCACCACGCGGCGGGGAAGATGCCCGCCGCGACCGCGAGCTTGGCCGCGTCCCAGACGACGAACGGGGTCAGGCCGAACGCGATCATGTCCTGGAACGACAGTTTCCCGACGACGGCCAGCCACGGCAGGCCGATGGCGTAGATCACCACGCTGCCGAGGAGCATCATCCCGATCGCCCCGCCGATATGGCGATCCCAGCCCAGCTCGGCGAGCCGACCGACGAGGGCGCCTGCCAGCACGAACCCGATGAGGTATCCGCCCGTCACCCCGAGGAGGACGCTCGTGCCACCCGTGCCTTGGGCGAAGAACGGGAGGCCGACCAGGCCGAGCAGCACGTACAGCGCGACGGCCGCGAAGCCGCGTCGGGCGCCGAGAGCGCCGCCGACGACGAGCACCCCGAATGTCTGGCCGGTCAAGGGCACGGGTTCCCGCGCGATGTAGACCTGCGCTGCCAGGAAGATGACCAGTGCGCCCGCCGCGACGAGGGCGATGTCGCGAGCCCGGGTGTTGAGCCGTTCGCCGACACGGATCGGGACGAGGAAATCGGCGATGGTGAGGCCCCGATCCGCGGCAGTCGAGCGGTCGAGCCTGGGGATGGCGAGGGTCATCTGGACTCCGGATCGGGGGTCACACGGGTGGCGACCGACGACCCGAGTCTAGCATCGCGTCACTCGTACTGGACGGCCCGCACGATAGAGAGCCGGCTCGCGATCCGAGCCGGATAGGCCGCCGCAAGCATGGCGACCGCGACCCCAAGGACGAGTGCCAACCCGACGACCGGCCACGGGACGCCGTCGGTCAGATCGGGTCGTCCCCCGGTCACCATCGTCATCAGCGCGCCGACCACGAGACCGAGGACGATCCCGAGGATGGCTCCGGCGAGGCCAAGCACGCCGGCTTCGACGACGACCGAGCGCCACACCTGCCGGCGGGTCATCCCGGCGGCGCGCAGGATGCCGATCTCGCGCACCCGTTCGATGACGTTCATGGTCAGCGTGTTGACGATGCCGAGCGCGGCGATCACGACCGCGACCGCCGCCAGCGCATCGAACAGACCGAAGATCCGGCCGAGTGCATCGCTGATGGCGCCCTCGATCCGGTCGAGCGGGACGACCTCGAGCGCCAGCTCATCGGCCGACGACTGCAGCGCCGCGTGGGCCGAGGCCGGGGCATCGGGCGCGAAGCGGACCGCGAACAGGTCGGCACCGGCGACGCCAAGGTGGCTCGTCGCGTCGGGCCAGCCGACGAGCATCGCCTCGCCGGTCTTGCCCGGGATCGATCGTTCGACGATGCCCGCCACCGTCAGGTCGAGATGGCTGCCATCGTCCGCCGGGACCGCGATGGTCATGCCGACCGTCAGCCCGAGCCGTTCCGCCAGCGCCGCGGGCACGATCGTCGCACCGCCGGCATCGAGGGCGGCCAGCGCGCTGGCGCGGTCGCCGGACACGAAGCGGAGACGGCCGTCGGCCAGCATGTCGGCGCCGACGACGGCTGCGGCATCGGTCCGCACGCCGTTCAGCGCGACATCGAAGGTCGCGATCGGGCTGACCCGGGTGATCGATGGGACGTCGGACCGGATCTGCTCGGCGACGCCCTCGTCGGCGGCGATCGGCCGGATCGACGTCACCACGACCTCGCCCGGGACGACGTCGGCGATCCAGCCCGCGGCGGCGGCGCGCGCGTTCTGCCCGACGCCGCCGAGCGCGACGATCATCGCCAGCCCGATCGTCAGCCCGCCGAGCGTCAGCGCCGTGCGGCTCCGATCGCGGACCATGGAGCTGCGTGCGATCCGTGCCTCGAGGCGGAGCAGCAGCGCGAACGGCGCGCCGGCGATACGGGCCATGGCGGGCAGCAGGAACGGGATCAGCAGCGTGCCGACGAGCAGCGCCCCGTACACGAGCAGAGCCTCGATCGACGCCGGCGTCACCGGCCGGGCGCGGGAGGACGAGAAGCCCGACGAGCGCCACGACCACGAAGACGACCGTCAGCCAGCGCAGCCGCGCGGTCCTCGTGCCGGGCGCATCGAGCCGCGCCTTGAGGGCCTCGACCGGCTGGATCCGGCTCGCGCGACGCGCCGGTTCGAGCGCCGCTGCAAGCGTCACGGACACCCCGACGACGAACGCGATGGCGAGCGCGTCGGGCGGGAAGGTCGGTCGGTCGAGCGTGACCGACCCGATCGTCCCGACGAAGGCGACCATGACGACCGCCAGGAGGGCGCCGAGAGCAAGGCCGACCAGCGAGCCGACGATCCCGATGGCGAGCGCCTGGGTGAGCATGAACGACATCACCTGCCCACGGCGCGCCCCGGCTGCGCGGAGCAGCCCGACCTCGCGGATCCGCTCGGTGACGGTCATCGACAGCGTGTTGAAGATCAGGAACGCGCCGGCGAACAGGGCGACGGCGGCGATCAGTGCGGTCGTCGCCTGGAAGTCGCTGGTGGATGCCCGCAGCGCGGCGGCCAGGTCCGTGGGCGACGACAGCACGTACGGCTCGCTGACGAGGCGCGTCTCGAGCGCTGACGACACGACCGCGGGGTCGGCCCCCTGTGCAAGGCCGATGTCGACGCGGCTGACGCCGCTCGTCCCGAAGACTGCCTGGGCGGTCGCCAGGGGCACGATGACCGTCCGCCCGACGGCCCCGTTGAGCGGTCCATCGCCGGCCACGATCCCGATCACCCGGTAGGTGATCTCGTCACCGGCACCCTGCATCCGGAGCGGCGAGCCGAGGGTGAGCCCGTCCTCGGCGGCCAGACGCTCGGTGATGAGCGCGCTGTGCTCGGTCGGGTCGGCGAGCGCGGACCCGGCGGCGAGGGACAGGTCGTGCAGCCGGCCGTCGATCGTCGGATCGATCCCCAGGACCGTGACAGGCGGCGGCAGCGTGGTCGTGGCCGACACCGCCGGCTCGAGGTAGGTGCGACGCTCCAGGGCGGGAGCGGCGACCGCGACACCGGGCGTCCCGGCGATCGCCGCGACCGTCCCGGCCGAGAGCCCGGTCTCGCTGAAGGCCGCCACGCGCAGGTCCGCGCGGCCGACCAGGTCGCCGACCGTGGTCCCGACCGAGGTGTCGACCCCGGCATTCGTGGCCAACCCGGCGAACAGGACCGCGACCCCGAGGGCCACGCCGAGCATGCTCAGCCCGATCCGAGCGGGACGGGCGCGCAGGCTGCGGACGGCCAGGGTCGTCAGCGACATCGGTGGTCGGCCCCTACAGCCCGAGCTCGGCCAGCCGGGCGATGAGCGGCGTGGCGTCGTGGCTGTCGCGCCGCCCGAGCTCGATCGTGTCCCGGATCCGGCCGTCACCGACGACGAGGACGCGATCGGCGTAGGCCGCCGCCTTCGAGTCGTGGGTGACGAGGACGACCGTCTGGCCGCGCTCGACGCACGAGCGCCAGAGCGAGTCGAGGATCTCCGTGCCGGTGGTGTAGTCGAGGTTGCCGGTCGGCTCGTCGGCGAACAGGAGCGCCGGTCGGGTCACGAGCGCTCGGGCGATCGCGACCCGCTGCTGTTCGCCGGCCGACAGCTGGTCGGGCTTGTGCTTCTCCTTGCCGGTCAGGTCGACCAGCGCGATGACGTCGCGGATCCGGTCGCGGATCTCGCCGCGGGACGGATCACCACCGGCGATCGTGAACGGCAGCGCCACGTTCTCGGTGACGTCGAGCAGCGGGATCAGGTTGAACGACTGGAAGACGAAGCCAGTCCGGTCGCGCCGCAGCCGGGTCGCGTCGTCGTCCGACAGCTGGGCGATCGACTGGCCCTCGAGGGTCACCTCGCCGGACGTCGGCCGATCGAGGCCGCCGAGCACCTGGAGCAGCGTCGATTTGCCCGAGCCCGACGGCCCCATCAGCGCGACGAACTCGCCGGGTGCGACCGACAGCGACACGCCGCGCAGGGCCTCGACGACCGTCGACCCGAGCGGGTATGACTTGGTCAGCTCGTGCGCCTCGAGGATCGGCGGCTGCGGCAGCCTGGTCGTCGGCGACTCACCGGCGGCCGGCTGTGGCGATCGTCGGATCGACCTCGAGAGGCGGTCGAGTCTGCGGGAAACGTGTCGCGATAGCCATGGGTCAGCCTCCGAAGAAGAAGCCGGCGACACCGCCGACGATGGTTTCGAGCAGTCCGCCGCTCGCGCCGCTGTCGACGACGCGCATCCCGATGGGATCGTCCGTGGTGCCGATCCCGCCGGTGGGGGTGGGGGTCGGAGCGAGTGACGGGGCGTCGCTCGCCGGCGTGCCGGGATCGTCCGACCCGGCGAGGAGATCAGCGGACGAGATGGGCGCGCCCGGATCGTCGGTGGCGCCTGGTCGTCGGACTCGGCGTCGGGGTCGGGGTCGGCGTGCGGGTCGGCTTCGGCGTCGGCCGGGCCGTGGTCGCGGCTCGGGTCGTCGCCTGCGGCGCGGGTGTCGGTCGCGGGGTCCGGTGCGGCGTCGGTCGCGGGGTCGGCCGGGGCGTCGGCTTGGGAGTGGGCTTGGGTGTCGCGCTCGTGGTCGAGCCGCACTTGTCGGCGAACAGGACGGTCCACATCTTCCGGCCGTCCGAGCCCTTGTAGGCGCCGACGCCGATGACGTCCCAGGTGCTGCCCATGATGTTCGCCTTGTGGTCCGGCGAGCCCATGAACGAGCTCTGGATCGCGGACGTGGCCAGGTCGTCGGGGTAGTTGTTCCAGCCGATGTTCTCGCCGGCCCCGTGGTAGCAGTAGTGGATCGCCGCGAGCTTGTCCCAGACCTTGCCGTAGCCCGGGATCGTGTGGCTGAAGTAGTCGCGCTCGATCATGTCCTTGCTGCGCCAGCGGGCGACCGACGTCAACGTCGAATCGACCTTGAGCGCGCGAAGGCCGGCACTGGCGCGAGCGCGATTGGTGAGAGTCACGAGCTGGGCCTCGGACGACGAGCTGAACGAGTCGGGGTCCCAGGCGAAGATCCGGCTCGGGGCCACGAAGGTGGCCAGCGATGTGACGGCGAACAGCACGGCGACCGCGAGCACGAGCCGGCGCGTCGGTGAGAGAGCAGCCCAGCGGCTCGGGCTTGTCAGGGGGCGGGGCATGGAACGGTCGACCAGGGACATGAGCGCTGCGTACTCCGGGGTTGTCCGGGGGTGTTGTGGCGTCCTGGTGACCGTACGGTGGGAATGGGTGGATGTCCGCGGCGCGAAGGTCCCGACGGCCTTGGCTCCCAGGTACCGGCGGGTCCGGTAGGGTCCGCTGGGGCAGCGTCTGGCAGGGTGCGGTGGGGTGTGGTCCGGGGTCGCGGCCGACATCTCGGCGGCGGCCTGGGCGCTCGGCGGCGGGTGAGCCGCTATACTCCCGTCGCTCGTCCCGCCACGAGGCGCGGGTCCGCCACGCACGAGCACCGCGGTGGCCTTAGCTCAATGGCAGAGCATCGGATTGTGGCTCCGAAGGTTACGGGTTCGAGCCCCGTAGGCCACCCCACCTCCTGATCGGCGACCCCGCCCGGGCGCGCCTCGAAACGACCTGCTGCGACAGATCGGCTCCCAGACGACGTTCCGGGGACGCCCGGGAGTCGTAGCATCCCCGGCATGGGTGAAACCCTCGGCCGGCTGCTGACCATCGGGGCCGAACCCGACGATGACGAGGACACCCGGCTGCGGAAGGTGCTCCTCCTCGTCGCGGCCCTGATCATCACGCCGCTCGCGGTGGCCTGGGGTGCGCTCTATTGGACCGTGGGGGCCACAGGCGCGGCTGCCATCCCGTGGCTCTACGTCGGCGTCTCGCTCGCGAGCCTGATCGCTTTCGGACTGACGCGCAGCTATCGGTGGTTCGCCATCGGCCAGTTCGTCCCGTACATGACCCTCCCGTTCGTCCTCATGTGGATCCTGGGCGGTTTCGTGGCCGGCAGCGTCGTCGCGGTCTGGGCCGGCCTCGGACCGGTCACCGCCCTCCTGCTCGGCCATCGCCGAGCCGCCGTCGTCCTCGCGATGACATACGCCGGCCTGATGGCGGCGTCCGCGATCGTCCCGACGCCGGCACCGCCGACGCTGCCAGCGTGGCTCAGGGACGGCATGTTTCCGCTCAATCTCACAGGGGTCCCCGTGCTTGCGATGGTGCTGGTCTGGCTGTTCAGCGGCAGTCGCGAGGGTTCGCTCACGTCGGTTCGTCGGATCGTTCGGCGCTACTTCTCGCCGGACCTCGCCGCACTCCTCCTGACGGACCCGCGGCGGGCCGAGCTCGGCGGCGAACTTGCGCTTGTGACCGTGCTCTTCGCCGACCTCAGCAGCTACTCGACCTACGCAGAGTCGCGGGCGCCGTCCGAAGTCGTCGGCATGCTGAACCAGTACTTCGGCATCGCTTTGCCGGCGATCCTCGAGCAGGGCGGACTGCCGACTCAGCTGGCGGGCGACGCTGTCATGGCCGTCTTCGGAGCTCCGAAGCCCCAGGCTGATCAACGTTCGCGTGCCTGCGCTGCTGCCCTTGCCATCGTCGAACGCACCGAGGCGCTGGCCACCGGCACGCTCCCGGGTCCGCGCTTCCACATCGGGATCAACTCCGGGCCCGCCCTGGTGGGCAATATCGGGAGCGACGCTTACCAGAACTTCACCGCCATCGGCGATACGACGAATCTTGCCGCGAGACTCGGGAGCATCGCCAAACCCGGCGAGATCGTCATCGGGCCGGTGACAGCCGCCGACCTCGACGGACGGTTCGAGCTCTCGCCGCTCGGGTCGATCACCGTCAAAGGTCGCGCCGAACCGACACAGGCGTACTCGCTGCGCCCTGCGTGATCGGCCTTGCGTGGCGTCCGCCGCGCACCTACGATGGCCGAACCCCGAGCAGCCCTCGTACGGGGCCCGTCCACGTTCGCCTCGGCGACTGGATGCATGGGCCCGCGAAGGACCGCCGGAACGGAGGTTTCGCCATGGCGACCGTGACGTTCGAGAACGTCAACAAGATGTACGGCGAGTTCCACGCCGTGAAGGATCTCAACCTCGAGATCGGTGACGGCGAGTTCATGGTCCTGGTCGGACCATCGGGCTGCGGCAAGACGACCAGCCTGCGGATGATCGCCGGACTCGAGGAGATCAGCAGCGGCACGCTGCGGATCGGCGATCGGGTCGTCAACGACGTCCCGCCCAAGGATCGCGACATCGCGATGGTCTTCCAGAGCTACGCGCTCTACCCGCACATGACCGTCCGGGACAACCTCGCGTTCGGGCTCAAGCTGCGCAAGGTCCCCAAGGCCGAGATCGACCGGCGGGTCAAGGAGACGGCGGCGACCATCCAGCTCGACAAGCTGCTGGATCGCAAGCCGAAGGAGCTGTCCGGCGGCCAGCGCCAGCGCGTCGCGCTCGGCCGGGCGATCGTCCGCGAGCCGGCCGTGTTCCTGATGGACGAGCCGCTGTCCAACCTCGACGCCAAGCTGCGCGTCCAGACCCGTGCCGAGATCGCGCGGATCCACCAGCGCCTCCAGACCACGATCGTCTACGTCACCCACGACCAGGTCGAGGCGATGACGATGGGCTCGCGGATCGCGGTCATGAACGAGGGCCTGCTCCAGCAGGTCGGCACGCCCCAGGTCCTGTACGACACGCCGGTCAACCGGTTCGTGGCGGGCTTCATCGGCAGCCCGTCGATGAACTTCGTCGAGGTCCACATGGAAGGCACGGGCGAAGCCGCCCGGCTGGTCGGCCCGGCCGACTGGTCGATCCCGATCCCCGTCCGCTATCGCGAGGCGGCGACGCCCAAGGCGGGCAAGACGCTGGTGGCGGGCTTCCGGCCCGAGCACCTCGAGATCGGCGAATGCGGGCTCGGGTGTCGCGTCGTTCCAGGCCCGGGCCGAGGTGGTCGAGTATCTCGGCAACGAGGAGCTGCTCCACCTCAACGCCGCCGACCAGGACGTCGTGGGCATCGTCGACTCCTCGCACAACGTGCGACCGGGCGACATCCTCACGATGGTCCTTCCGCTCGACAAGCTTCACCTGTTCGACGGCGAGAGCGGCCTGACGCTGGCGCCCGACGTCGTGGCGGTGGCCGCCTGAACGGCGACTCGCCTGACGACGACACGACGGCCCCGGAGGGATCCTCCGGGGCCGATCTCGTCGAGCGCGTCGTCGGCTCGGAGGTGCTCCACAAGGGGCGATACCTGACCTTCCGCATCGACACCATCGAGCGCGCGGACGGGACGCGCGCGACCCGCGAGATCGCCGGCCACCCGGGTGCGGTCGCGATCCTCGCCATCGACGACGAGGACCGGGTCCTGTTCGTCCGGCAGTATCGGGTGGCCGTCGGCGAGGCTCCTGCTCGAGATCCCGGCCGGGACGCTCGACGTGGCCGACGACGGCTCGATCGAGGACCCCGACGAGGCGGCGCCGCGCGAGCTCGAGGAGGAGACCGGGATGCGGGCCGGGTCGTGGCGCAAGATCGCCCGGTTCTATACGGCGCCCGGCTTCGCGTCCGAGCTCATGCACCTGTACCTCGCCACGGATCTGCGACCGGCCGACGGCGACCGCCTCACGCCCGACGAGGACGAGCGGCTGTCGGTCGAACGGATGTCATGGCGCGACGCCGTCGCCGCTGCCGAACGCGGCGAGATGCGCGACGGCAAGACGCTGGTGGCCCTGCTCTGGCTGGCCGGCCTGCGGCACGACTAGGGCGGCCGCCTATCCGAGTCGCGCCAGCGCGTCCGCGTAGAGGGCGGTTCCCGGACTGAGCGCGACCGCCAGCCGCAGGTGCGTGCGAGCCTCGCTCGCGGCGGCCGAGCCGCTTCAGGCTCTGGCCCAGCGCGAAATGGCCGTAATGCGATGACGGGTCGACCTCGAGCAGCCGCTCGAACGTCTCGCGCGCTCGCTCGGCCTGGCCGGAGTTGAAGTAGGCTCGCCCGAGCGCTTCGATGATCGAGCCCTTGCCCGGCTCGAGCCGATCCGCCCGCTCGAGCACGATCGCGGCTTGCGCGTGGTGTCGCCGATCGAGGAGCTGGTGGCCGCGCTGGAAGAGGTCGTACGCCGTCTCGGGTTGCCGGTCGTCGTCGGCGGCGTCGTCGGATCGCGAGGACTGCATGCCCCGATGGTGGCACGGAGCGCCTCCCGGCGCCACCGGCGTGCCGCCGAGAACGGACCTATCCCTCGCGGTAGGGCGCCAGGTCCACCGGCTCGAGCCGCGGGGAATCGGTCAGGCCCGGGATCCGGCCGCGCTTGGCGATCGGCTGGCCGTCGATCTCCTTGATGTCGCCGGTGAAGTCGATCGGCGTCGCACCGCTGATGTACGACCCGACCGCGAACGAGTCGACCGGCGCGCCCGCCTCCTTGAAGTAGGCGATCCGCTCCGGGTTCAGCCCGCCGGAGACGGTGATCTTGACGTGCTGGAAGCCCGCCTGGTCGAGCCGGGCGCGGACCTCGTGGACCAGGTCGGCGGTGACGCGGCCACGTTCCGCTGGCGTGTCGAGGCGCACGCCGTACAGCCGGTCGCCGAGCGCGTGGGCGACCCGCAGCGCCTCCTCGGCCTCGTCCTTGAACGTGTCGACGAGCACGATCCGCGGCACGTCCGGCGCCACGTGCCGGTCGAACGCGAGGGCCGCCTCGACCGTGTCGCCGAAGATCAGCACCAGCGAGTGGGGCATCGTCCCGGTCGGTGCCAGGCCGGCCAGCCGCGCTCCGGCCGGCGTCGACGCCCCGACGCAGCCGCCGACGATGGCCGCGTAGTCGAGCACGTCGGTGATGTCCGGATGGATGTGCCGCGCGCCGAAGCTGATCACCGGATCGGGCGCCGCGACCTCGACGCAGGCGCGCGCCGCGGTCGCCCAGCCGGTCGATTGGGCCAGCATCCCGAGGAAGGCCGTCTCGTACAGCCCGAAACGCCGGTAGCGGGCGCGGATCCGGAGGACGATCTCCTTGGGCTCGATGGTGTCGCCGTCGTTGAGCGACTCGAGCCGCGTCTCGGTCGGGTCGGCGCTGGCCAGGACGTGGCCCAGCAGGTTGCGTGCCTCGTCGACGCCGCACAGGATCCCGGTCTCGCGCGCGAAGACCTCCATCGTGACGAGCGGATCGCGGCCCTCCGAGGCGAGGATGCTCTCGGCGCGCGCGAAGTAGACATCGGCCGAGTCGCCCGACAGGATCTCGTGCGACGGCCGCGAACGCGTCAGCCCCATCAGTCCGGTCCTACGCCTCCCGAGCCAGACCCTGCATCGACCGCTTCGGGCGCGTCAGGCGCCTCGAACCGTCCTGCCGGCTCGGCCGGTCCGACCGGGTCCGGAGTGGCGGCGAGTGTAGCGTACGTATCGGGCGCAGCGGAAAGCCCGGGCTGGCGGCGCCGCCGCACAAGCCAGTAGCCGAACAGCCCGAGCGCGACGAGCAGCTCCGAGCGCGCGCCGCTCCGACACCGAAGAGTCGCGTCTGTCCGACCGCCTCGGCATCGGACCAGCTCGATGCGGCCGCGGCAGATGCGGTCGTCGAACCGGCCAGGTCGCCGCTCGCGAACAACGCGCGGGCACGAGCAAGGTCGGCCTCGGGCGCGGTCCCCCACACGCCGATTTCCTGGATCGGATCAAGGTCGACGGGCCGGGCGGCCACCGCAGTCGCGATACCGCCCGATGGCGTCGAGCTCGGACGTGGCCTCGGTGGTGGCCGTGGCGAAGCCGTCATTCGCCTCGAACGCCGTCTCGAGCGTCGGCGGGGCGGTCAGTCCGGCCGCCGCCGCCTGGGTCGCGATGGCAGTCCGCTGCGCCAGGATCGCCTTCGCGCCGGTCAGCAGGTCGGTCGCCTGGCCGAACTGCCACGCACGCATCGCGTCGCGCACCTTGCGCGGGAGCTGCCAGTCGCCCGCCTGCGCGACGACCGCGTCGTAGTCCGCGCGGGCCGCCGCCCGGTCGTCGAGAAGCGGCAGGTCGGTGGGGCGCGCCACCCAGGTCCGCCAGAGGTCGTCGAACGACGTGCCCGTGTGCTCCTCGAGGAGATCGAGCAGGCCGCGCCAATCGGGCGGTCCGGACACCGTCTCGGGCGTGGCCGATCCCGCGGCCGACGCGCCGGCGCTCACCGGCGGCTGGTACGCACCCACGTTTCCGGCCGCGTCCGCCCACACATCCTTGAGCGCCTGCGGACCCGCCCGGTCGGCGATGGCCTGGGCGAGCACGACCGTCGCGGCGTAGGCGTAGTCCTCGGTCTTGTCGTCCTCACGCCCGATCGCGCCCCACGCGTTGAGCGGGATCCGCGGACGCCTTGAGCGCGTCGGTCAGCGGATCGGCCGCCGCCTTGATCCCGAGCGCCTTGGCCGCCTGCGAGCCCGTAGTACGACGCGAACCCCTCGTCGGCCCACCGGTCGGCCAGCAGCGAGCCGTTGAACCAGGCATGCGCCGACTCGTGGAGAACGACGAAATCGTCGGCGTAGTAGGCGACATCGATGGTGCCCTGGCTCGGATCGAACAACCCGGCGTAGCCACCCGTCGTGCGACTGACCGATTCGCGGACGGTGAGGCCGCCATCGCGCGGCCACGGCAGCCCGACCTGGGTCGCGATGGCAGGCAGGCCGCGGACCATCAGGTCGCCCACCCGCCGTCGACCAGGCGGGATCGTCGGCCCACGACCGGATGGTCAGCCCGACCGGGCGGGAGCCGACCGTGGTCGACACGCTCCGGTCCGCGTACGAGCCGGCGCGGTCGGCGACGAGGTAGGCGAAGAACGTCAGTGGTGTCGGCAGCTTGCCGGTCCGGAAGGTCGTGACGCCGTCCGTGCTCGTGGTCGGTGCCGGGATGTCGCCCGATTCGACCTCGACCTGGTAGCCGGCCGGGAAGGCGACCGTGACGGTGCTGCCGGGCGTCGAGTCGGTGGCGAAGGCCCAGACCGGGAAGGACGCCAGCGACGTGCCGATCCGGACGTCGCGCGACGCATCGCCGCCCGGGTCGACCACGTCGAAGGCCAGCCGATAGGACGCCGACTTGCCGCTGATACAGCTTCGCGGCGAGGTCGAGCTGAACGACCGAGTAGGTCGCCGTCTTCTTCGACACGGTCGCCTTCGGCGTGCCGGAACCCGACCATGTGAGCTTGAAACCCGAGGTCGCCGGCAGGACCGAGATGAACGCGCGGTCGAAGTAGAACCGCTTGGTCGACGTGTCGTGCAGGTGATTGGTCAGCGACCATGTCGAGCGTCACGTGGACCCGATGCTGGGCCGGCTGCACGTCGTAGCGGGCGTCGGTGACGATCGTCAGGTCCGGGGCGGCGGCGCGGACCTCGGCCCGCGCCCATCGGAGTGGCCAGCAGGCCGGCCGCGGCGATGAATGCCAGCAGGACCCCGGCGAACCTTCGGGTCACGGCTCCAGGAGCTCCGGCAGGCGCGTCGCGTAGCGATCGAGGAACGCCCGGTTGCCCGACGTCCTGTCACCCGGATCGGGCATCGGACCGCCATGCCACAGCCAGTCGCCCGATTCGTCGAGCAGGCGGTCGGCGATGCCGAGGATGCGCGCGATGGCCAGACCCAGGGAGTCGGCCGAGGCGTCGGCGATCGGCAGCTCGACCGCCAGCAGCGGCCGCTCGTCCTCGGCGACCGAGAACTTGGCGAACGGGAACTCGTCGTTCCAGCGCAGCAGCTTGCGGTAGGACTTGCGGAACATGTCGCTGATCGGCGGCGCGTACTGCGCCCAGCAGATGATCGCGAACGCCGGATCGAGGATGACCGTCATGCGCAGGTCGAACCGGCGTCGTCCATCGAGGACGAGGTCCCAGCTGGCGATCCCATCGCGGTCGGCTCGGTCGGTCGGGGCGAGGCCCAGCTCCACCAACCAGCCTTCGACATCGGCCGGACGCACGGGAGGGGGCCGCCTCTCGGCGGATGACATGGCCCGCGGAGTCTAGCCGAGTTCGCTCGTAGCGACCGTCGGACGATCCGATCCGGCGGTCAGGCGTCCGTGACGGCGCGTTTGCCGCGGCTGCCGGATCCGCCGACGACCGCGGCCACCAGCGGTCGCTCGGCCGGCACCGTGGCCGGGGCCGCCACGGCCGTGCGGGCGCGCGGGGCACGGGTGATGCGCTTGGGCTCGACCGACTCGCCGCTCTGACGACGCGGCCCGCGAAGTCGGACGAGCGGACGTCGGCCGCGACCTTGACGTTGCGCCCGATGCGGGCGCCGCGCGGCACGACCGCGCGCTTGCCGATGACCGTGATCCCGGTGTTGAGCCGGCCGGGCTCCTGCTTGTTCGGCCGGTCGTCGTACGGGCCTTCCCCGACGATCGCGCCCTGGCCGATGACGACCTCCTTGTCGAGGATGGCCCGGTCGACGACGGCACCCGAGCGGATGACCGAGTCGAACATCACGATCGAGTCGCGCACGACAGCTCCGACGTCGACCCGGACGCCCGGGCGACAGCACGCGAGTTGACGACGGTCCCGGCGATCACGCAGCCGTGGCTGATGAGGCTGCGGTGGACCTGCGCGGTCGGGCCGACCTTGGCCGGCGCGCGCTCCTCGGATCGGGTGTGGATGACCCAGTCGGGGTCGTACAGGTCGAGGTCGGGGTCGTCGTCGAGCAGCCGCATGTTGGCTTCCCAGAACGACTGGATCGTGCCGACGTCCTGCCAGTAGCCGTTGTAGCGATAGCCGAACACGCGGGCGCCGGCCTCGAGCATGGCCGGGATGACGTGCGCCCCGAAGTCGACCCGGTCCTCGGACAGCCAGCGTCGGAGCGTCTTCTTCGAGAAGACGTAGACGCCCATCGAGGCGAGGTCGCTCTTGGGCTGCTTGGGCTTCTCCTGCCACTCGATGACACGGTCGTTCTCGTCGAGCGCGAGGATGCCCATCCGCGACGCCTCGGCGAGCGGGCACACGCCGGACGGCGATGGTCACGTCGGCCCGATGGCGGCGATGGGCGGCCACGAACGGCGCGTAGTCCATCTTGTAGATGTGGTCGCCGGCCAGGACGAGGACGATGTCCGCCGGGTCGTGCTCGAGGACGTCGATGTTGCGCAGCACCGCGTCGGCCGTGCCGCGGTACCACTCGGCGAGCTTGCCGCGCTCGATGTACGGCTGGAGGAGCTTGACGCCGCCCCTGTTGCGGTCGAGGTCCCACGGCCGGCCCAGGCCGATGTGGTCGTTGAGCGACCGCGGGTTGTACTGGGTCAGCACGACGACGTCGTCGATGTCCGAGTTGACGCAGTTGGACAGCGTGAAGTCGATGATCCGGTACTTGCCGCCGAACGGCACCGCCGGCTTGGCCCGCTCCTGGGACAGGATCGAGAGGCGCTCACCCTCGCCGCCCGCGAGGATCACCGCCATCGTCCGCTTCACGCGGTCGATGCTAGCACGCGGTCATGACCCGGTCGATGAACGGACGATCAACGCGCGGCTCGGCCGCACCATGGCGGCGTTGCCGGCTCCGCTCCTCGCTCACGACCTTGAGGTGCGCTCGTTTCGGTGCTCTCCGGCGCCTTGCCCTGGCACGGCCGAGCCGCGCGTTGGGTCCCAAACCTAGAGGAACAGCCTCGGGTTCACGAAGTTGCCGTTGAGCATGACCGCCCAGTGGAGGTGCGCGCCGGTGGCGTGCCCGGTGGCGCCCTCGTAGCCGATGACCTGGCCCGCGCTGACGTGGCTGCCGGCGTGGATCCCGCCCGGGTACTGCGGCGACATGTGGGCGTACCAGGTCTGCATGCCCTGGCTGTGGGCGATGATGACGATCCAGGCCGGGTCCGCGCCGTCGGCGTAGTTCCAGCCGATGTAGACGACCGTGCCGTCACCGGACGCGTGGATCGGCGAGCCGTACGGCGCCACGATGTCGATGCCCTGGTGGTAGTGGGCGCACGACCCGTAGGGGGGCTCCCATGAGAACCCGGTGCACCCGAACGGCTGGGTGACGTCGCCCGCCATCGGCCACCGGAGCGTGCCGTTGTACTGCGACGGGATGCTGCCGCTCTGCATCTGCTTGGCGATCAGCGAGGCGATCTGGGACTGCAGCCTCTTCTTCGCGGCAGCGGCCTTGGCGAGCGCCTTCTTGGCCGCCGCCTTGTTCCGTTCGAGGGTCAGGAAGTCCCTCTTCTGCTGCGCGAGCGACGCGGCCACTCGCTTCTCGAGCGCCTTGAGCTGGGCCTTCGCCACGTTGAGCGCGGCCAGGCTCTTGTCGAGCGCACGCTTCTGGGCCGCTGTCTGGAGCCGCAGGTCGTCCACCCGGGCGCGGGTGTCCTGGGTCGTCTGGTGGAGCGAGGCCAGCGTCGCCTGGTCGAGGGTGATCTGGTCGGCCAGCGCCTTGTCCTGCTCGCCGACGTCGATGTAGTCGCTCATCTCGGACAGGAGGTCGGTGAACGTCCCGCCCGACAGGAACGATCTCGAGCAGCGAGGTCCGGTCGGTGTCGTAGGCGCTGCGCATGCGCTCGGCGAGGAGTGCCTTGCGATCGGCGAGCTGGCCGCGCTTGGCCTCCTCGCGGGCGGCGACGACCATCAAGGTCGCGTCGAGGCCCTGGACCTGCGCGACCAGGTCGGCGTAATCGGCCTTGATCACGTCGATCTTGCCCTGCATGTCGTTGATGTTGTGCTTGACCGTGGTCAGGTCGGTGTTGATGCCCTTGAGCTGGAGTGTCGTGTTCTTGATCGCGGATGCCAGGTCGCTCTGGAGGGCGTTGATCTGGGCGACCTGTGCCTGCTGGGCCGCCATGTCCTTCTTGAGCTGCGCCGCGCGCGCCTTGGCGTCCGACAGCTCGTCGGCCCGCACGCCCGACGGGGCCGCGGGCGCGCCGAGCACGCCTACGACGAGCGGTAGGAGAAGGAGGAGGGTCCCGAGACGCCGGCTGAAGCGCCGTTGCCTCGATGCCGGTCGGGGGGTCGACTCCCATCCGCCTGAAGACGGACGGACCGCGCGATCGGCGTGGCTGTGCTTCACGAAGGCGATGTCATCGTGCGAGCAGACTCCCTTGGTCGCCACATCGCGCGACCTCGCATGGGCCGCCCGATCCCCCGATGGCTACGGCGTCACGAGGATGGGGCCTCGGTAACGTCGCTTCGCGTTACGGGGATGATACCGAAAAAGGCTAGCTTTGCTAGGCCTTTGTGAGGATAGCCCGATAGTCCCGCTCCGCGACTCGCCGCTCACGACCGGATGAGCACGGCCCACAGCGCTCCGATGATGAAGAACGGCCCGAACGGGATGTATGTCCGCCGCCCGATCCGGTGGGTCGCCAGCAGGACGCCGATGACGACGCCGCCGAGGATGAGCGCGACGAACACCGAGCCGAGCGCCCGGCTGCCGCCGACCAGCAGCCCGACCCCGATCAGGAGCTTCACGTCACCGAGGCCGAACGCGCCGGCACCGAACGGGATGGACGGCAGGTACAGCACGGCCGGGATGGCCACCGCGGCCACGATGGCCAGGATGATCTCGTCGCCGACCAGCGGGTTCGTGCCGGTGAGCGCGTAGACCAGGGCGACCGGGATCACCGGCAGGGTCAGGACGTCGGGCAGGAGCCGCTGGTCGAGGTCGGTCGCCAGTCCGATCACGAGCGTCACGAACCACGCGCCGAAGATGGCGAACGCGACCGGATCGGTGCTGAACCGGATCGGCAGCAGCCCGAACGCGATCGCCCCGACCAATGCGATCGTGGCCGTCCGCCAGTCGATGGCACGCCCCGCGGGGTGCTCCTCGTCGTGCTCCGGCCAGCGGGTCGCCAGGCGGTCGGCGGCCAGACCGAGGACGAGGCCGGCGGCGCCGAGCAGGACGGCCAGCGGCTCCATCGGACAGGTGCGGCCGGCTGGGTCGGTGCGCCGGGTGGCCGGTCAGCCGGCCCGCGCGCCCGCGAGCGCCAGCTCGACCAGGGTCGCGTGCGAGGCCCCGGTCGCGCCACGCGGCGCGAACGGCAGCGCCTTGCGGAAGTAGGCCGTGCCGGCGATGTCGAGGTGGACCCACGGCACGGTCACGAACTCGCGCAGGAACAGGCCGCTCTTCACGAGCGATCCCTCGGCCGAGCCGGAGTTCGTCAGGTCGCCGTACCAGCTGTCCATCTCGGGGACGTAGTCGTCGATGAGCGGCAGCTGCCAGTAGCGCTCACCCGCCCGCTGGCCGGCGGCGACCACCTGGTCGTAGAAGTCCTGCGGCCGCCCGAATGCACCGGTGACCAGGTGGCCGAGCGCGCGCGAGACGGCACCGGTCAGCGTCGCGACGTCGACCAGGTGGGTCGCCCCGAGCCGCTCGGCGTAGGTCATCGCGTCGCCCAGGATCAGGCGGCCCTCGGCGTCGGTGTTGATGATGTCGACCATCTTGCCGTTGAGCGCCTTGACGATGTCGCCGGGCCGGGTCGAGTGCGGGCCGGGCATGTTCTCGACGGCCGGGGCGACCGCCAGCAGCGGCGTCCCGGGCGCCAGCTGGGCGACGGTCGCGATGGCCGAGATCACGGTGCACGCACCGGTCTTGTCCATCTTCATCTCTTCCATCCGGTCGGCCGGCTTGATGCTGATGCCGCCGGAGTCGAAGCAGACGCCCTTGCCGACGATCGCGAGGTGGCGGTCGAGCGCGTCGTGCTCCCCTTCCTCGCCCGAGCGCATGACGATCATCTGGGGCGGGTTGTCGCTGCCACGGCCGACGGCCATGAACATGCCCATCCCCATCTCGGTCGCCTGCTCCGGCTCGATGACGTCGATCCACAGGCCGTGGCGCTCGGCGATGGCGCGCGCCTCGTCGGCGAGGACCATCGGGCTGACGTCGTTCGACGCGCGGTTCGACAGCGTCCGGGCGAGGTTCGCGCCGTCGGCGATGATCGAGCCCGCGTTCGGCCGCCTTGGTCAGGGCGGCGGCGTCCGCGCCGGGCGCGACGAGGATCAGCTCGTCGAGGATCGGCGGCGCGGTATCGACCTCGTCGCGGTAGATGGTCCGTGGGTCGTACGAGCCCTCGATGACGCCGCGCGCGACCAGCTCCGCGGCGGCGCTCGCGTCACCGCCGAGCGCGTCGGCCAGCGGCGTCAGCCAGATCGCGAGGCGATGGACGGTGCGACCGCCGAGTCGACGCTCGGCCGAGGCCGCGACGCGCAGCACGGTTTCGCGATCGAGCGTGGCCGCGTCGCCCAGGCCGACCGCCAGCAGCCGCCCGCTCGCCGTCTCCCCGCCGGCCGCGAGCGCGCCCGCATAGCGCTTGCCGGTCAGCTCGCCGAACGCGACGAGCGCCTGGAGCTCGCCGCCGGCGCGCCGATCGAGCTCGCCGAGCGGGCCGTCGAAGGCCGGTTTGGCGGCGATGGGGACGACGAGGACGTCCGCGGGAACGTCCCACGGCTGGTCGGTGGCGACACGAAGCTGCACGGGTCCTGGTCCTCCGGAGGTGAGCCGCCGGGCGCCGTCAACGGTTCGCTCGGCCGGGCTGGGGTGAGTGACTCAGTGTAGCCACCGGGCGGCGGTCAGGGCGCGCTCGTCGGCGGCGGGCTGTCCGTGGCGTCCGGCGTCCCGCTGGGGCCGGGCGCATCGCCGGGCGTCGCCGCATCGCTGTCGAGGGCGTCGCTCAGCTTCCCCTTGGCTTCCTCGATCGCAATGACCGCCCCGTTCATCCCGCCGCGGCCGATGTCGGCCATGATGATCACGAGGCCCCGGGTGTCCGGTGGCAGCCGAGCGCGTGCCGCGGCCTCCGCCTTGACCGCGGCGCGGGTGGCGGCGGTGACCTTGCCCTTGACCTTGGAGATCTCCTTGTACAGGTTGCCGAGCGCGGTGTCGTAGGTCGGCGTTGCGGCTGACCCATTCGTCGAGGACGGAGACGTCGACGGTCTCGACCAGCTGGTCCCGGATCACCCGCGCGGCATCGAGCTGGGCCGTCGCCTGGCCGAGCAGCTTGAGCGCCGCGGCGTACTTGGCGTGCACGCCGCTGTCGGCGGCCTGGCCGACGAGACTGTCGTGTTTCGCCAGCAGGGCGCTCATCTTGGTCGCGGCGACGGCTCCGATGGTCAGGCGGGCCCAGGCGAAGTCGAGACCCTGGGTGGCGTCGAGGGCCGCCACGAGGCGGTCGTGGCGCTGGACGACCGCGTCCGACACGTGGAGCCCGGCGATCGGCGTCCCGACGTAGGGCACCGCCGACGAGCTCACGGCGCAGCGCGGCGGTCCGGGCGATGACGTCGGCGACCAGCTTGTCGCCGTCGGCGATGGCCGCCTCGCCGGTCGTCGGGTCGGCGCTGTTGAGGGCGGCCAATGCGCCCCGGGCCTGGGTCGAGAGCGCCTCGACCTGGTCGGCCAGCGCCGAGAGGTCGGCGTTCGCCGCGTCGAGCATCGGGGTGACCTCGGCGTCGCCGGCAGCGGTCACGTCGGGCCGCCCGTCCGATCCCGGTGGATGGTCGGTGCCGGCCACGATGCCGGCCGCACCGAACGCGATGACGACGATGACCGCCAGCCAGATGAGCGCGCCGACGAGCGTGCGCAGGCGTCTCACGCCCTGCTCCCGATCCGGCCGGTCATGCGGGCTGGGCGACCTGGTCGCGCGGCTTCGCCCTCAGGTACCCGAGCCGGCCCTCCATCGCGCGGGGCTCGAAACCGAACCGGGTCGGGATCAGGTCGAGCGGCCCGATGTTGTCGAGACGCAGCTGGCGCAGCTGGTCGGTGGCGACCGGGAACGGGATGCGCAGGCGCTCGGCCGTGCCGGCGACGAGGCGGATGAGCGGCACGGGCATCGGGACGATCGCCCGCCGCTTGCCGAGCGCCGTGACGACCTCGCGGGTGATCTCGCGGTATGTCCAGTAGCGCGGGCCGCCCAGCTCGAAGACGCCGCCGATCGTCGTCGGGTCCGCCAGGGCACGGGCGACCACCGTCGCCACGTCGTCGACGTGGATCGGCTGGAAGCGCGCCGAACCGTCGCCCGGGACCGGGACGATCCCCGGCGAGATCCGGACGAGTCCGGCGACGATGTTGAAGAACCCGTCACCCTCGCCGAACTGGAGCGACGGCTTGAGGATCGTCCAGTCGAGATCGCGACGCGCTGGACCAGCGCCTCGGCCTTGGCCTTGGAGCTCGCGTAGTGGAGGGCCGGGTCGTCGGTGACGCCCATCGCGCCCATGTGGACGAGCCGCCGGACGCCGGCCGCCTGCATCGCCACGACCAGTGCGCGGGTCCCCTCGGTGTTGACGAGTCGAAGGTCGGCACCGCCGTTGAGGTCGCGCGGCAGGGCGACGAGGTGGACCACGGCCTCGACGCCGTCGAGTGCCGGACCGAGCGTCGCGGGACGCGTCAGGTCGCCGATCCGGACCTCGACGTTCGAGCGCTGGGCGACCGGCAGACGGCCGATGACCATCTCGCCCGAGGTCGGCGTCCTGCACAGCGCAACGACGCGATGACCGGCGGCGAGCAGCGTCGGAACGGTGTGGCTGCCGACGAAACCGCTCGCGCCGGTGACCAGGATGGTGGACATGGCGCCGGAATCGTAGCATCGACCGCATGGAACACCCCGTGACGGCGCCGCTCGACGGCGCTCCGCTCCGCCGCCTCATCGAGGCGATGCCCAAGGCCGAGCTCCATCTCCACCTCGATGGCTCGCTCCGGGTCGACACCGCGCTCGAGCTCGCGCGCACGCGCGGCATCGACGCACCGCGCGACTGGGCGGGCATGTCGGCGGCGCTCATCGCGCCGATGCCGTGCGCGTCGCAGGCCGAGCTGCTGCGGGCGTTCGACCTGCCGATCGCGCTGATGCAGGACGCCGAGGCGCTCGAGCGGATCACCGGCGAGCTGGTCGAGACCAAGGCGGCCGACGGCGTGCGCTACGTCGAGATCCGCTGGGGACCGCTTCTCCACGTGTCGGGCGGGCTGTCGCTGGCCGACGGGATCGCCGCCGTCTGCCGCGGTGCGCAGGACGCGGCGCCACCGGACCGGGACGACGGTCCGGCTGATCTGCGACGGCGCTTCGCTCGCACGAGCCCGAGGCCAACCTGACCCTCGCCGAGACCGCCGCGCGGTTCCGCGACCAGGGCCTCGTCGGCTGGGACCTGGCCGGCCCCGAAGCAGGCGTTCCCGGATCCGACTGATCCACGCCGCGTCGTTCGCGGCTGCGCGCGAGGGCGGCCTGCGCATCACCATCCACGCCGGCGAGTGGGGCGGCGCGGCCCAGGTGCGGCGCGCGCTCGAGATCGACCCGGAGCGGATCGCGCACGGCCCCGGCGCCGCCGACGATCCGGACCTGTGCGCCGAGCTGATCGCCCGCGCGCGTCACGCTCGACCTGTGCCCGACCTCGAACTGGCAGGCCGGGATCGTCCCGTCCGTGGCCGACCATCCGCTCGCCCGGCTCGATCGGGTCGGCGTGTCGGTCACCCTCAACACCGACGACACGACGGTCTCGGACATCACCCTGTCCGAGGAGTACCTCAAGGCCGTGACGACCATCGGCCTGACCGTCCCCGAGCTGTGGGCGATGGACCGGCGTGCGCTCGATGTCGCCTTCGCCGAGGAGGCGGCCCTCGAGCCGCTGCGCGCCGAGTTCGACGCCTGGGCGGCCGGGATCTCCGACCTGGCGGACGACTGAGTCGCGCGTCATCGCGCGACCAGCTTCAGCCGGAGGCGAGGCGCTCGAGGGCCGCCGCCAGCTCCGCGGCGTCGGCGGCGATCGCGTCGGGCTGCTGGTCGGCGGGGAGTGCCTCGACCTCGGCCCGTGTCGTGACCCCGGTCAGCATGAACACGCAGCGCGCCCCGACCGCCTGGGCGGCGGCCAGGTCGGTCGCGATGCCGTCGCCGATCATGACCGCCTCGCCGGCCTCGCGACCGACCGCGTGGGCGGCCGCCTCGAGCAGGAACGGCGCGGGCTTCCCGATCGACACCGGCACGACACCGGTCGCCGCCTCGAGCAGGACGACGATCGAACCCGGCACCGGGCCGCAGCCCGCGCTCGGTCGGGTAGACCGGGTCGCGGTTGGTCGCGATGAAATGCGCGCCGGCGCGGATGCTGTCGTTGGCGACCACCAGCCGGGCGTAGGTGAGGTTCGGGTCGAGCCCGACCACGACCGCGTCGGGCTCGCCGGCCGCCGCAAAGCCGTCGATCGCCTTCCTGGCTCATCCGGGTGGCGGCGGCCCCGGCGGTGACCACGTCGTAGCCCACGTCGCGCAGCTCGCGCTCGAGCCCGCCACCACCGAGGACCAGCACGCGCCGGATGTCCGGGTCGTGGTCCCGGAGATAGGCCGCGGTCGCCCGCGCGGACGACACGACGGTGTCCGGCGAGACCGGCGCGCCCATCGCCGCGAGGCGCGTCTGATAGTCGGCCCGGTAGTGCATCGAGTTGTTCGTGACGTAGACGACGTCGTCGCCGCGCGCCGCCCGGTCGGCCAGGACGGCCGCCACGCCCGGGACGGGATCCGCGCCGCGATAGACGACGCCATCGAGGTCGACGAGCAGCAGCAGTCCCATCGCCCGATCGTAGCCGCGCGCTCCCCGGCGCGTACGATGGCATCGATGCCGCAGCCCGACCGCGACCCGCTCGCCGCGACCCGGCGGCTCCTGATCGACGGGAACAACCTGCTCCACGCCATCTCGAAGGCATCGGGCGGGACCGGGGCAGCTCCGCCGGCCGCACTGATCGGCCGGCTCCGCGGCGCGATCCCGGCCGCGGTGACCATCGAGCTCGTGTTCGACGGCCCGGCCGAGCGGGGCCTCCGGAACGAGCGGATCGCCTCCGGCCTGGTCGTCCGCTACAGCGGCGCGCGGACCGCCGACAGCGTGATCCTGACGATGGTCGAGGACGTCCGCCTCGTCGACGGTGCCGACGGCACCGCCAGCCTCCTGGTCGTCACGGACGATCGCGACCTGCGTCACAGCACGCGATTGCGCGGAGCGCGGACGGCCGGCTCGGCGTGGCTGCTCGGCCGTCTCGGGAGCGGTCGCCTGGCGTCGCCGTCGATCGGCAATCCGCGGCCTCCGCGCCCGACGAAGGCGTCGACGAGCGCAACCGCAACGGACCGCGACGAGGACGAGGCCGACCGTCGCGGCTGGGCTCCCGGCCGGGGCGCGACGACGAAGAAGGGCAACCCGCGCAAGGCGCCCAAAGGAAGCGGGACTGGTAGGATGCCGCCGTGAACCTCGTCGAGTACCTGAACCAGATCTGGACGCAGATCCTGCAGGTCACGGCGCTCTTCGTGACCCCCGACTGGGGCTTCCTGATCGGCCTGCTGCCGGTCATCGTCCTGCTCGGACTGGTCATGCCGTTCCTGACCGGGCTGGTGCTCGGGACCGGCGCCTACCAGATCGCCAAGCCGCGGACCAAGGTCGCCTTCGAGGAGGGGCCGCGCATCGCCGAGATCGGTCCCGGCGGCGACCCGGTCTTCCCGGTCGGCCTCCCCCACTGCCGGCGCGACGGTCTCGTCTATCCGTCGGGGACGCTCCGCTGTGGGACCTGCCACGACGAGCTGGCGGTCATCTGTCCGATGTGCGGCCTCGGCCGCTCGGCGCTCATCGACACGTGCACGAACTGCGGTCTCGTCCTGAAGGTCAAGACCAAGGCCGTGGCCGTCCGGACGACGGCCGGACCCAAACCCGGTGGCGCTGCCGCCGCCTGACCCGAGGCGCTGACCATGCCCCTCCTCTCGTCGAACCTGTTCTCGCTCGGCGTCATCCTCGTCGCGCTGGGCTTCGCCGCCCACGTCGGCCACGCCGTGATGCTGGCCAACGGCAGACGCCTGATGCCAAGCCTGGCGACCGCCGGGCGACCGGCCGCCAGCCGGCCTACGCGGGCGTCGTGACCGGCTCGTTCGTGACCGAGCAGACCCGCGCGGCCTCCTCCGGGCTCGAGACGTACGCCTCGCCGAGCCCGCTGTCGAGCGCCGCGATCGGCCTGACGTTCCTGGCCTTCCTGTCGCTCGGCGGCTCGATGCTGGCCCGCGCCATCGTCGTCGGGCGTGGGCCGTGGGGCAGCCTGTACGAGTTCAGCGTGGCGTTCGCGTTCTCGATGCTCGGCGGCTACCTGTTCCTGCAGCGGCGCTACCCGATCCGCTCGATCGGGTTCATCCCGGTCGGCGTCGCCCTGGCCATCCTGCTGTACGCCTCGAGCCTGCCCGGCGAGATCGAGCCGCTCGTGCCGGCGCTCCAGAACGCGCCGCTGCTGACCATCCACGTCGGGATGGCCATGATCGCCTACGGCATCTTCGCGACGAGCTTCGCGGCCGGCGTCGGCTATCTCATCCAGGGCCAGGGCGACCGGTTCGCCTGGCTGCCGTCGCACAAGGTCCTCGACGAGGTCGCCTACCGGGCGGTCATCATCGGCTTCCCGATCTTCGCCACGATGATCATCCTGGGCTCGCTGGTGGGCGTCGATCGCCTGGTCGCGCTACTGGGGCTGGGATCCCAAGGAGACCGCGGCGCTCGTCACCTGGCTGACCTACGCGGTCTACCTCCACGCTCGCAACCAGCGCTCATGGGCCGGTCGGCCGGCGGCG
This sequence comes from uncultured Chloroflexia bacterium, assembly GCA_963813225.1. Classification (GTDB taxonomy): domain Bacteria; phylum Chloroflexota; class Limnocylindria; order Limnocylindrales; family CSP1-4; genus SPCO01. Next base: position 153,597 of record CAWEYB010000002.1, read on the forward strand.
CTCCTGCTCGTCGTCGGGTTCGGGATGGTCCTGGTGACCTATTCCGGCTCGCTGTGGTTCAGCGGCCTGCACGCCTACAGCGGGCTCTGACGCCCTAGCGACTCGGCCGTCCGGCCGCCACGGCGCCTCAGGTCGTGCGCGTGACCTTGCTGAGGTTGCGCGGCGCATCCGGGTCGAGGCCGCGGGCGCGTGTCAGGTGGTACGCGTGGAGCTGCCCCGCGACGATCGAGACGATCGGTCCGAGCCACTCCGGCGTCCCCGCCGGCAGGGCGACCGGCCAGGTCGCGAGCTCGAGGGCGGCGGGCTGGTCCGACGCGACGAGGATCTCGGCACCGAGATCGGCCCGAAGTCTGGCGAGGAGCGCGACGAGGTCCGCCGCCGGCGCGCCCGCCCGGGCCACGGCCAGGACCGGGACGCCCGGCTCGACCAGGGCCAGTGGACCGTGCTGGAAATCGGCCGAGGAGTACGGGTCCGCGAACACCCGGGCGAGCTCCTTGAGCTTGAGGGCCCACTCGCGCGCCGTCGCGTACTCGTAGCCGCGGGCGATCACGAGCGCGCGGGTCGCGGACGCCTGGTCGGCGGCGATGCGCTCGATGTCCGGTTCGAGCTCGAGAGCCAGGGCAAGCGCCTCGGGGACGGCCGCGAGCGCGGCACGGTCGGCCGGGTCGTCGGCCAGGGCCGCCGACAGCATCGCGATCGCGAGCAGCTCGGCCGTGTACGTCTTGGTCGCGGCGATCGCCCGTTCCGTGCCGGCTCCGAGAGCGATCGTCCGGTCCGCCGCCGCGGCCAGCGCCGACCCGGGCTCGTTCGTGATGGCGATCGTCGGGGCGCCCTGGACACGGGCCTCGGCGATGACCGCAACGATGTCCGGCGAGGCGCCCGACTGGCTGATCCCGATCACGAGCGCGTCCGCGACATCCGGCGCGGCGCCGTACAGCGACACGATCGACGGCGTCCCGAGCCCGACCGACAGCCGATGCCGGACCCCGAGCACGTACTGGGCGTAGATGGCGGCATGGTCCGACGTGCCGCGCGCGGCGATGACCACGTGCCGGACCGGGCGGTCGCGCAGGGACGCGGCGATGGCCTCGACCGCGTCGGCCTGGTCGGCCAGGAGCCGCGCCGCGACGTCGGGCTGTTCGCGGATCTCGTCGCGCAGGGTCATCGGGTCGGGATGGCGACCGCCACGGGCAGCCGCCCCGGGAACCCGATCTCGCCGGCGAGCGCCCGCGCCAGCGCCTCGAGCGGGTCGGGCAGGATCGAGTAGGTGCAGATGGCGGGTACGGCCGGCGGGTAGACGGCGGCGTCCCAGGGAGTCCGCAGCGCGACCGCGATGACCGGGATCCCGCTCGCTGCGATGGCCTGGACGAGGGCTGCCTGGGCCGGCCGACGGTGGGCTTCGATGGTCCCGATGACGACGACGTCGAACGACATCGCGCGCGTCCGGAGAGCGGCGATGTCGTCGTCGAGAGGCCAGCCCGGGATGACGACCTCCTCGACCGAGGAGAACCGGGTCCGCAGGGCACGGCCGAGTCCCGGCGCCACCAGCGACGACGTATCGGCAGGGGTCAGGTCGGCCGGCTCGGGCATGATCGCGAGGATCCGCGCCGAGGGCGGTACGGAGATCGGCGCCGGCTCGGCGCCGTCGGGTGCTCGGTCGGTCCTCGTCAGCGCCCGCTCCGCCAGCTCACGCGACAGGGCGACGTGCGCGGCCGAGCCGATGACGTCGAGGTCGGGCTGCGGCGTCGTGCCGCCCAGCCAGCGGCGGAGGTCGGCGAGCCTGGCACGCGAGGCGTCGAGGTCGGCCGGCTCGAACAGGTGGCGTGCAGCCGCGGCGAGAAGCGTCGCCTCGATCCGCCGGCGGGCGGTCGCGTCGGCGGTCGTGAGCAGCAGGTCGTCCCCGGCACGGATCGCGGCGATCACCTCGACCGCCTGGGCGGCCCCCTGGGCGAGGGCGCGCATGTCGAGCGCGTCGCTGATGGACACGCCGGCGAAGCCGAGCTCGTCGCGGAGCGTGCCGGTCATCACGGTCCGGGACAGGGTCGCCGGCAGGGTCGGGTCGCCGTTCAGCGCGGGCACCGCGACATGGGCCGACATCGCCAGCTTGGCCCCGGCCGCGATCGCCGCCCGGAACGGGACGAGCTCGCCGCATCGAGCGTCCGGCGGTCGCTGCGGACCACCGCCAGCTCGTGGTGGGTGTCCTGGTCGACGGCGCCCAGGCCCGGGAAGTGCTTCATCGTGGCGGCCACCCCGGCCGCCTGGAGACCGCGGATCATCGCCGCACCGAGCCTCCCCACGGCCGCTGGGTCGTCGCCGAACGACCGGATCCCCATGGCCGCGTTGCCGGGTTCGGTCGCCAGGTCGAGGACCGGCGTGTAGGTGACGTTGATCCCCATCGCCCGCGCCTCGCGCCCGATGGCGGTGCCCACCCGTTCGGCCAGGTCCTCGTCGCCGACCGCTCCGAGGGCCATGTTCCCGGCGAACCCGGTCGCCCCGTCACCGAGCGCCATGAGCTGGCCGGTCTCCTGGTCGGCGGCGACGAGGAGGGGCCCGGTCGGCCCCGCGGCCCCGTCCGCGCCGCTGTCGCCACCGCCCTGGGCCCGCTTCTCCGCCCCCGACGCTCCCGCCCGCTGGAACGCCGCCGCGAGCTCTCGGACCTGACCCGGCTCGCGGACGTTGAACGCCCGGAACAGCGTGACCCCGGCCGCCGGGGCTGCAGCAAGCCGGCGCTCGACCCAGCGCGGCACCCGCTCGCCCTCGAAGGCGAGCATCACCCGCTCGAGGATCCGCGCGTCGGTCACCCCTTCACGGCGCCCGCCAGGCCCCTGACGAAGTAGCGCTGGACGACGATGAAGAACAGCAGGATCGGCACGACCGTGATGGTGACGCCGGCCGCGATCGACCGGAAGTCCGACTGGAAGAAGCTCTGCAGCGCGGCCAGGCCGACCGGCAGCGTCAGCCCGTCCTTGGTGTGGAGCATCAGCGACGGCCACAGGAAGTCGTTCCACGACGTGACGAAGGTGAAGATCGCGACCGCGGCCAGGGACGGCCGGACGATCGGCAGCAGGATCGACCGCCAGATCCGCCACTCCCCGGCGCCGTCGATGCGGGCCGCCTCGATCAGGTCGTTGGGGACGCCGCGGAACGCCTGGCGCAGCAGGAAGATGTTGAACGCGCTGACGAGGTTCGGGAAGATCAGCGCGGCCAGCGTGTCGTAGTAGTGGAAGACGTTGACCGACAGCACGAAGCTCGGGATGTAGGTCAGCTGTGCGGGCACGATGAGCGTCGCCAGCAGCGCGTAGAAGATCGCGTCGCGGCCGAAGAACCGCATCTTGGCCAGCGGATAGGCCGCCATCGCGGCGACCAGCACGTTGAGCAGCCCGACCGAGACCGCCACGATCAGGCTGTTCAGGAAGAAGGTCGGGATCGGCAGGGCGGCGAGCACCCGCTGATAGGCGCCCAGGCTCGGGTCGGTCGGGATGAACTGCGGCGGGATCGAGTAGACCGGGTCACCCGGGCCCTTGAGCGAGGTCATCAGCATCCAGAAGAACGGGAAGACCGTGATGACCGCCAACAGGATCAGCACGATGTACCAGAGCCCGCTCGACACGACCTGTCTGCGGCGGGGTCGCCGGCGGGTCCGCTGGAGCGTTGCGACCGGCTCGATGACGTTGGCCATCGCCGCCTGGCTCATGCCGCACCGTCCTGACCGCGTTCGAGGATCCGCACGTTGAAGATCGAGAAGACCAGGGTGATCGCCAGCAGGGCGATGGCGATGGCCGAGGCGTAGCCCGCATTGCTGAGCTGGAACGCCTCCTTCCACAGGTAGAACACCATCGTCACGCCGCTGTCGAGGATGCCGCCGGTCCGGTTGGTCAGGACGTAGATCTCGTCGAACACCTTGAGCGCGGCGAGGCTCGAGATGATGGCCACGAAGACGATCTGTGGTCGCAGGCCGGGGATGCTCACGTAGCGGTGCTTCTGGAAGTTCGTGCAGCCGTCGATCAGCGCCGCGTCGTACAGCTCCTCGGGGATGTTCTGGAGCCCGGCCAGGAAGATGACCGAGTAGAACCCGACCCCCGCCCAGATCGTCAACAGCATCGCGATCGGCAGGACGAGCGACGGCGTGGCCAGCCACTGGATCGGGACGGTGATGACGCCCCAGGACTGGAGGACGCTGTTGATGAGGCCATTCCGGTCGAACAGCCACTTCCAGGCAAGGCCGATGGCGATGCTGCCGCTGACGGCGGGCACGAAATAGAGCGCCCGGAAGATGTGGATGCCGCGCATCCGGCGGTTGACGATGATGGCCAGGCAGATCGACAGGAAGATCAGGATCGGTGTGACGAGCAGGTAGACGAAGGAGTGGATGAGGGCCAGTCGGAACGTGTCGTCACCCAGCAGCTTGGTGTAGTTGTCGAGGCCGACCCACACCGGCGGCGTGGCGATGTCGTAGTCGGTGAAGCTGTAGTAGACGACCGCGATGATCGGATACACGACGAAGATGCCCAGCAACACGAGCGCCGGGAGGAGGAACGTGTAGGGCGTGATCGAGCGCTTCCTGGTCATCGTCATGTCCCGTCATGATGCCGCGCCGCAGCGCCACGGATGCCGGCGCGTCGGCTGGAGATGGGCTGGCCCGCCCTGGAGGAAGAGCGGGCCAGCGCTGGGATGCGAACCCCTGGGGGCCAGGGTTCGCGCTGTGTGCTACTTGATGATCTTGTTGGCGTCTGCCACGGCCTTGTCCAGCGCCTGCTGGGCAGGGACGTTGTTGAACAGCGCCGACTCAACGGCCTTCAGGACGATGTCGTTGACGTCGGCCTTCTTGACGACGGTGGGGACGATGTCCGCGTAGGTGGCGACGATGCCGCCGGCGAGCGACCGGGCGCTGTCCTCGACCGCGGTGGCCGGGGTCGAGAAGAACGGATCCTTGTACGCCTCGGCCGACGACGGGTAGATCGCGACCTGCTTGGAGAACTCGACCATGCTGCGGGGATTGGTGAAGTACTGGGCGAGCGCCATGGAGGCGTTCGGGAACTTGGTGTCCTTCCTGACCGAGATCGACATCAGGCCCTTGCCGGTCACGTTGGACAGGCCGATCGGGGCCGGGGTCATGGCCAGGTTGCTGTACAGGGTGGCGTTGGTGTCCTTGACCGAGCGGGCCAGGTTCGGGCCGGTGGCGTAGAACGCCGCGGCGCCGGCCGAGAAGGCATTGAGGCCGACGCGGTCGTCGTTGGTGGTCAGGACGGTGTTGTCGACGGTGCCGGCCTTGACCATGTCGACGTACATCTGCAGCCAGGCGACGCCTTCCGGCGAGTTGAACGCGAAGGCGGTGTTGTCGGCGTTGTAGACCTTGACGCCACCCTCGTAGACCATCTGGGCGAGCAGGTCGCTGACGGTCAGGCGGATGTCGCACACGGTCGAGGTCTTGTCGAGGATGGTCTTGCACAGGGCCGGCAGGTCCTGGACCTTCTTCGGGAACTGGTCGACGGTGAGGCCGGTCTTGTCATAGATGGCGTGGTTGATCAGCTCGACGTTGAGGCCCTGGTACCAGGGGAACTGGTAGTTCGTGCCGTTGATCAGCTGTTCCTTCCACAGGCCCGGGAAGTAGATGTCCTGGACCGTCTTCGGGACGGCGGTGTCGAGCGGGAGCAGCAGGCCCTTGGCCGCGTACTCGCTGACCCAGCCCTCGCTGACCGACAGGTTGATGACGTCCGGCGCGATGTTCGCGGCGAACGCGTTGTTCAGGTCGTCCTTGAACGTGGCCTGGTGGTCTTCCCACTTGACCGTGACGGTCGGATACGTCGCCTGGAAGCGGGCGATCGTGTCCTTGATGTACTGGTCGAACGTCGGTGACAGGTAGAACGTCCAGAACGTGATCTGCGCGTTCTGCTCGACGTTCGGGATGACCGCCTCGGCCGGATCCGGCGCGAGCGGGCTTGGGCTTGCCGCGGCCGCGGAGGCGGAGGCGGAGGGCTCGGTCGATGCGGCGGTGCTCGCGGCCGGCGTGGCGGTCGCGGCGGGGGGCGCGGACGCCGCGCTCGGCGCCGGCGACGATGAACTCGAACATGCCCCCACGACGATCGCCAACAGGGCGGTCAGGGCCAGGTATCGATGTGTTCTCATGCTCCCGGGTGCTCCTTTCAGATTGACCATGGGACTCCTCTCAGGTGGCAGGCCGTCACGTCTCCCGTACGTGGCCCACCTCCTCCCATCCTTGGCCGGCACCGATCCCGGCATGTCTCGCGGCGGCGATGGTCACCGCCCCCCATGCCCCGGCATCGGCGCCGGGTGGCAACAGCTCCTCGATCCCCTCGGTGAGCTGTTCCCGCGCGAGCGCCGACGCGTCGCGCATCCGGTCCAGCTCGCGCCGGATCGGCTGCACGAAGGTCTCGCCCGCATGGCTGACCCCGCCGCCGAGCACGACTCGCTCGACGTCGTAGGTCATCACCAGCAGATGGACCGCCCAGGCCAGCCGGCGGCCGACGGCGTCGGCGATCTCGGTGGCCAGGGGATCGCCGCTCGCTGCGGCGCGGTAGACGTCGACCGCGGTCGGGGCGCCGGGGGTCGAGGTCCCGGTCGCGAGGGTGGTCGCGCGGCCGGCCTCGATGGCTTCGCGCGCGAGCCGCGCGATGGCCGAGCCCGAGACGAGGGTCTCGAGACAGCCGTCCTGCCCGCACGCGCAGCGGGCGCCGTTCGGGTCGACGATGACATGGCCGATCTCGCCGGCCAGCCCGCGCGCGCCACGATGGAGGTGACCGTCGAGGATGACCCCGGCCGAGACCCCGGTCCCGATCGCGAGGTACGCGAGGTCGTCGACCGGGCCGAGGACCCTGCGCCGGTGGAGGCCGAGCGCCGCGGCACGGACGTCGTTCTCGACGACGCACGGGCGACCGAGCCGGGCCTCGAGACGCGGCCCGAGCGGCAGGTCGGACCAGCCCAGGTTGACCGCGAGCGTCACGGTGCCGGTCGCCGGGTCCACGCGCCCGGGGACGCCGACGCCGATCGCGGCGACGTCGTCGGTCCGGGCGCCGGCCGCCAGCAGCGCGTCGTTGACGACGGCGACGATCTCGTCCGGCGCGCGGTCCGGGTCGACGGCGATCGTCTGGGCGACCTGCCGGCCGAGGACGCGCTCGTCACGATCGACCACGAGGACCGCGATCTTGCTGCCGCCGACATCCACGCCGACGAGGAGCGGCCGGTCGCGGCCGTCGGTCTCGAGCGCTTCGGCGATCGGGCCGAGCGGGACCCGCGCAGCGGGCTCGGTCTCGGTCGGGCGCGTGGCGTCGGTCATCGATGCACCGTCAGACCGAGCTCGCGGGTCAGCAGCAGCGCGCATGCGCCGAGGAGCGTCAGGTCCTCGCCGGTCCCGCCATCGACGATGCGGGTCTCGCGTGCGAGCGGTCCGAGCGACCGGCGCGTGGCCTCGTCGCGGATGGCCTCGAACCATGGCTCGCCGAGGACCGTGACCGAGCCGTGAAGGACGATGTCGCGGACATCGAGGATGCCGATGAGGTTCGCGACGGCCGTGCCGATCGCCCGGCCCGCGGCGCGCTCGACGGCCAGCGCGGTGTCGTCGCCGGCCTCGGCCGCGGCGGCCAATCCGGGGAGGGTCGTGTACGGCAGGCCCGCCGCCGCGGCGGCGCGGAGGATGGCCGGCGCCGAGGCGATGGTCTCGAGGCAGCCGAACCGGCCGCAATGGCACTCGGCGCCGTCAGGCTCGACGACGATGTGGCCGATCTCGCCGGCGCCGTCGCCGTCGCCACCGAACAGCTCGCCTTCGAGGACGAGCCCGGCGCCGATGCCGCGGCCGATCTTGATCGCCACGAGGTTTGCCGGCCGGTCGTCGCCGTCGAACAGGAACGTCGCGAGCGCCGCCGCGCGGCTGTCGTTGGCGACGATCGTCGGGTAGCCGTAGCGGGCATGCAGCAGGTTGCCGAGCGGCAGGTCGGTCCACGACAGGTTGACCGCCCAGCGGATCGTGCCATCGGCGTCGACGATGCCCGGCGCCCCGACCCCGATGCCGAGGATCGGCTGGTGCGGGCGCGCGAGGAGCTCATCGACCAGGTCGTAGACGAGGGCGAGGGCCGCGTCGCCGTCTGTTCCGTGCAGGTCGCGGGTGATCCGCTCGCTGACGTCGCCGCGCAGGTCGAGGAGGGCCGCAGTGAACGTGCGCTCGCCGAGGTCGAGGGTGACGACGTGGCGGGCATCGTCGACGAGCGAGACGAGGGTCGGCTGCTTGCCGCCGGTGCTCGGGCCGCGGCCGACCTCGCGGGCGAGGCCGTCGTGCTCGAGCTCGCCGACCAGCTCGCCGACCGATGTCCGGGTCAGGCCGGTGAGGCGGGCGATCTCTGCGCGACTGATCGGACCGAGGTCGTACACCGCGCGCAGGACCAGGCTCGCGTTATGGGCTCGCGTCTGGGCATGCGTCGCCTTGGTCGGGAACTCGGTGCGCGCCACGGGCGTCGTTCGACTCCTCCAGCCCCCCGGCCCGACTTTGTCCAGACAGTTGGCAAAGCCGATACGGCGGCATCCTAGCGAGCCGTCACCGCTTTGTCCATACCCTTGACAAAGATTCCCTGGGCCGGGCGCCGGGAGGGTCGTCGCCACCCGGGTCGCCTCGCGAAACCGTCGCCGAGTGAGGGGAACGATGTCCCGTGAGCGGCGTTAGGTGGCGCCGCGCTGGCCACCTACCCTCCCCGAGCCTATTTGTCAGAAACCTCGCGCGATCCCTGCCAAATACCCTCCCCCGGACTACTAGGCACAGATCCGGCGCTCGCTAGGCCGCTTTCAGCTGTATTCCACGCTCGATCTGCCACTGAAGGGCCCGTCCCCGGCTCCGAATCGGGCCCGAAGTCGGCCTACCAGTCTCTCCCAGCCTATATGTCAGAAACCGGGGGCCGCCGCCTGGTTCGCAAGCCGGACTCGCCGGCTCGGGCCGGATCTCTGCCGCGTAGTCGCCCCACCCGTCCAGAACGACAATGCCGCGACGGGTCGCGACGGGTCCCGCAGCCACCGAGCCATCGTTCGGCCGTCATCAGGCAACGCCGCGCGCAGCATCGTCTCGTGGGCTCCGACCCGCCGACGGTTGGTCCGGCTGTCGACGATGATCAGCCACGCCGAAATCGCGACGGGATCCCATCCTCGCTCAAGGGCGACTTGCCGCGCGAGGCGGCGCTTCCGGTCGAACGTGCCGACCATCTCGTTCATGTCGGCGAGGTCCGTCTTGAGCTCGATGACGAGCAAGGCCCGCCGGCCCGGGTGCCACGCAAGGATGTCGATGACTCCTCGTTCGCCGTAGATCGCGAACGAGACCTCGGGCGCCAGCACCCACGCCGGTACCTTGTCGCGGAACATCCGGGCCACGAATTCGTGCAACGCGGAATGCCCGCCGTTGAGCAGCCGGTCAAGGTCACCTGCGCGCCACCGAGCCACGAGGTCGATCCGCATGTCGAGCGCCGCCGCGACGGCGCGGATGTCATCGAGCGACTGCCCACCGAGATGGCCACGCTCCATCCGCGAGATGACCGTCTGCGAGACGCCCGACTGTTCCTCGAGGTCGCGCTGACGCCAGCCGCGCCGTTGCCGAACGACACGGATCGCCGACCCGACGCGGAAGTCGTCCATCGGCTCGAAATCTGCGCTCGAGCGCTCACCGACCGCTTATCAGCGATGTAGCCGCGCCTTACCTCGAAGCGGTGATCAGTCGCTCCCGATCGAACATCGCCGACACGAACCGCCAGCCCGACAGGTCCAGGACCACCAGCAGCGCGAACAGGCCCAGCGCCAGCTCCGGCGTCGGCGGGATCACCTCGTAGGCGAGCAAGCGTCGTCACCGCCACCGACGGCAGGCACGCCAGCATCCCGAGCTGTTGCGCGACCCGGACGTCGCTCGATCGCGTCGAGATCGCGATCGCCACCCAGATCGACCACGCCGCGAGCAGCGGCGTGAACACGACCTGGGCGATCAGCGCCGACGGCTGGAGCAGAGCCGACGCGATCTCCGGACGCGCGAACAGCTCCACGCAGACCAACACGAAGACATACACCGCGTACGCGATGGCGAGCGACGGCACGAGCGCCGCCAGAGCCTTGCCGACCAGCAGCTCCTCCTGGCGGATCGGCGTGGTCAGGACCGGCTCGAGGGTGTCCTGCTGCCGCTCGCCGACGATCGAGTACGCGGCGACCAGGGCCGGGACGATGGCCGGGATGCCCAGCATGTAGAGGAGGGCATTGCTCCCCGCGAGGGCACTCGCCGCCTCGGGTGGCAGCGCGAAGATCTGGATGAGCGGTGGGACGACGAACAGCAACGGGATGACCGCCATCGCCAGCACGATCGAGCTGTTGTGCCGGAATTCGCGCAGCTCCTTGCGGACGATGGCGCGGACCCTTCGGCCGCTCACGGCCTGCGACCCTCCACGTCCTCGTCGATCAGCTCGAGATAGACGTCCTCGAGCGAATGGCGCGACTCGCTGATCGAGAGCACGTCGGCATCGACGCCGACGAGCGCCCGGGTCACAGCGGGTGCGGCCGCCCGCGCGTCGGAGACCGGGAGGACGTAGCCGGCCACGCCGTCGCGCTCGCCGAAGCCATCGAGACGCCAGCCCTCGACACCGGGAAGCCCGTCGAACACGCGGCCCGGATCCGTCAGCGGGACCAGGGTCCTGACGATGAGCGCCTTCGAGAACAGCTGCTCGCGGAGCTCATCGGGTCGGCCGATCGTCTGCAGCGTGCGGTTCAGGATCGCGACCCGATCGCACAGGCGCTCGGCCTCCTCGAGCCGATGCGTGGTCAGGAAGATCGTGACGCCCCGCTGGCGGAGCCCGTCGATCAGCTCGTGGACGTCGCGCGACGCGACCGGATCCAGCCCTGAGGTCGGCTCATCGAGGAACAGCACCTGCGGATCGCTGAGCAACGCCCGCGCCAGGGCGACCCGCTGGCGAAGGCCTTTCGACAGCGTGCCGCAGGCATCGCCGGCGCGGTCGGCCAGCTTGACCGCGGCCAGCGCGCTGTCGATCCGGGCGCGCGGCTCGGGCACCTCGTACAGGTCCGCGAAGCATTCGAGGTTCTCGCGGACCGTCAGCTTCAGGTACAGGCCGGGCGACTCGGGCATGATCGAGATCCGCCGCCGGATCTCCACGCCGTTCTCGGGCGTGAGCGGGATCCCGGCCACCGTCGCCGATCCCGTTGTCGGGGCGATGAGCGTGCCGAGCGTCCGGACCGTCGTGGTCTTGCCCGCGCCGTTCGGCCCGAGGAACCCGAAGACCTCGCCCTGGCCCACCTCGAACGACAGGTCCGCGAAGGCGATGCGCTCGCCGAACCGCTTCGACAGGCCATCGACCGACAGGGCTGGCGCGCCGGATGCAGGCACGCGGCCTAGCCGTCCTGGATCGACGTCTCGACGTCGTCAGGCTCGGCGGGGTGGGCCTGCCAGTCCCAGTGGACGTCGTCGTCCTCCTGCACGCCTTGCGGCCAGGCCGGGTCCGACCGATAGCCGACGAACCCCTCGCCGAACGAGAACGACACATGGAGCGAGACCGACCTGGCCAGCACGACGGCCCCGACGACGAGACCCGAACCCGCGCCGATGCTGGGGTTCCCGGTCGCGAGGACGGCCGCCGACCCGGCGACGACGGGCGCGACGAAGTCGACCGGATGGATCGAGACATGGCGCAGGTGCGGCCACGGGATCTCGATCGCGGGCGTGGCCTCGATCGGGAGATCGTCCGGAGGTGCGCTCGCGTCCAGGATCGGTGCCGAGACCGACCCGTGGACCCGCTGCAGCTCGATGCCCATCACGTCAATGGTCCGGCCGCTCGCCGGATGCGTCAACGACGGACGGTCAGAGCGTCCGGCCTGTGCGCGGCCGGCTCCGACCCGCCAAGGGCCACAAACCGACCGCCCGTTCTGTTCATAACCCCACCCAGGCCCGTGGACAACCCCACCCCGACCCGTGGACAACCTCCTCCGCACGGTGGACGACCCAGCCCCGAGCGTGGACGATCCACGGCCCAAGCACGGATCACGCTCAACCACCACATGTAGCGATACCCTGCGACCGACCAACCACAACATCTTGTGTTTTTCGCTTGACTCCGCCCATCCGACCCGGTATCGTTCTTGGGGTCGCCAGATCGACCGAGAAGCCCATAGACGCCCGACCCGACGGCTGCATCCACCGTCCGGAGTGGCGGCCCCCAAGACACTCGGAACACCGACGACACGATCCGGTGGCAGCTACCGCCATCGGCACGACTGGGGTTGAGGAGAGCGAACAGATGGCAGTCACCGGCGAAGCGGCCCAGGCCCAGGTCATGGATCGGCGAAGCACCAAGAGCAGGAAGGCCGCCGCGCCCGCCCGCCGCCGTCTCGCGGGCCCGTACGGTGCCAGCTTCACCGGCGAGGGCACCCGCGGCCTGACCTTCGAGCGCCGCTGGACGACCCCGGGGATCCACCCCTACGACGAGGTCACCTGGGAGTACCGCACCGCCGGCATCGCCAACGAATCCGGCAAGAGCGTCTTCGAGCAGAAGGACGTCGAGGTCCCCGAGTCCTGGAGCCAGCTCGCCACCAACGTCGTGGTCAGCAAGTACTTCCGCGGCCACCTCGGCACGCCCGAGCGCGAGACCTCCGTCCGCCAGCTGATCGACCGCGTCGTCAACACGATCACCGGCTGGGCCGAGACCCAGCACTACTTCGCGACCGACGCGGACCTCCAGACCTTCAAGGCCGAGCTGACCCATCTGATCCTCCACCAGAAGATGGCCTTCAACTCGCCGGTCTGGTTCAACGTCGGCATCGAGGCCAAGCCCCAGTGCAGCGCCTGCTTCATCAACTCGGTCGACGACACGATGTCCTCGATCATGGACCTGGCCAAGACCGAGGCCATGCTGTTCAAGTTCGGCTCGGGCGCCGGCAGCAACCTCAGCACCATCCGCTCCTCCAAGGAGAAGATGGCCGGTGGCGGCACGGCCTCAGGGCCCCGTCTCGTTCATGAAGGGCTATGACGCCTTCGCCGGCGTGGTCAAGTCGGGTGGCAAGACCCGGCGCGCGGCCAAGATGGTCATCCTCGACGCCGGCCACCCGGACGTCATGGAGTTCATCGACTCGAAGGCGCACGAGGAGCAGAAGGCCTGGGCGCTGATCGAGGCCGGCTACGACCCGTCCTTCACCGGCGAGGCCTACGGGAGCGTCTTCTTCCAGAACGCCAACCACTCGGTCCGCGTGACCGACGCGTTCATGCAGGCCGTCATCGACGACGGGGAGTGGCAGACCCACGCGGTCGTCGCCCCGCACGAGGTGATGGACACCTACAAGGCCCGCGACATCTTCCGCAGCATGGCCGATGCCGCCCACCTGTGCGGCGACCCGGGCATCCAGTACGACACGACCATCAACGAGTGGCACACCTCGGCCAACACGGACCGGATCCACGCCTCCAACCCGTGCTCCGAGTACATGTTCCTCAACGACACCGCGTGCAACCTGGCCTAGCCTCAACCTCATGACGTTCGTCGGCGCCGATGGCGAGTTCGACGTCGATGCCTACCGGTTCGCGGCCAAGGTGACGCTCACGGCCCAGGAGATCCTGGTCGACAACGCCTCCTACCCGACCCCGCGGATCGAGGAGAACAGCCACAAGTTCCGACCGCTCGGCCTCGGCTACGCCAACCTCGGCGCGCTGTTGATGTCACGCGGCCTCGCCTACGACTCCGACGAGGGGCGCAACTACGCGGCCGCGCTGACCGCGATCATGCACGGCGAGGCGTATCGCCAGTCGGCCGAGATCGCCCGCGACCACGGCGGCCCGTTCTTCGCCTACGACGAGAACCGCGAGCCGTTCCTGCGGGTCATCGGCAAGCACCGCGACGCCGCCTACCGGATCCCGACCAGCGGCGTCCCGAAGTCGATGCTCAAGGCCGCCACGACCGTCTTCGACGAGGCGCTCGCGCTCGGCACCGAGTCCGGCTACCGCAACGCCCAGGTCACCGTCCTCGCCCCGACCGGGACGATCGCCTTCATGATGGATTGCGATACGACCGGGGTCGAGCCCGACATCGCGCTCATCAAGTACAAGAAGCTGGTCGGCGAGGGCTTCCTCAAGATCGTCAACCAGACCGTCCCGGCCGCGCTGCGCAAGCTCGGCTACGGCGCCGAGGAAGTCGATGAGATCCTCGCCTACCTGACCGAGCACGAGACCATCGAGGGCGCGCCGCACCTCAAGCCACAGCACCTGCCGGTCTTCGACTGCGCGTTCAAGCCGGCCAACGGCGAGCGGTCCATCCACTACATGGGCCACGTCCGGATGATGGGCGCCATCCAGCCGTTCATCACCGGCGCCATCAGCAAGACCGTCAACATGCCCGAGGCCGCCACGGCCGAGGAGATCGAGAAGGTCTACCTCGAGGGCTGGAAGCTCGGCCTCAAGGCGATCGCGGTCTACCGCGACAACTCGAAGCGCAGCCAGCCGCTGTCGACCGGCAAGAAGACGGGCGACACGGGCGCCGACGCCATCGACTCCGAAGAGGTCGAGAAGCTTCGACGACAGCTCGCCAAGGCCGAGGTCGAGGCTCGCCTCCCCCATCGACGCCGGCTCCCGGCCGAGCGCTCGGCGATCACCCACAAGTTCGACATCGCCGGGCACGAGGGCTACATCACGGTCGGGCTCTATCCCGACGGCCAGCCCGGCGAGATCTTCCTCAAGATGGCCAAGGAGGGCTCGACCGTGTCGGGCCTGATGGACACCCTGGCGACGACGATCTCGGTGGCGCTCCAGTACGGCGTGCCGCTCAAGGACCTCGTCAACAAGTTCGCCCACGTCCGGTTCGAGCCGTCGGGCTTCACCGGCAACCAGGAGATCCCGATCGCCAAGTCGATCGTCGACTACATCTTCCGCTGGCTCGGCTCGCGGTTCCTGTCGGACGAGGAAAAGATCAACCTTGGCCTCCAGGAGCGCATCTCGGAAGAGGGCGCCGCTGCCACTCCGTTCGCTTACAGCGGCGGGACCCAGGGCTCGGCGGTGTCCTCCGCCGCTGAGCCCGCTCCCGTCTCGGAGTCAGCTCCGGAGCCCAAGGCCGCGGAGTCCGATGCCCCGAAGGCGACCGCTGTCGCCGCCGACCCGGTCGCGTCACCGGCGCCCGAGCCGCTGGCCGTCATCGCCACCAACGGCGCGCTGGCGAACGGTCACGCGGCCAACGGCCACAGCAAGCCCGCGAACGGCAGCAGCGGCGGCTCGACCGCCCCGATCACCCTCAACCTCGGCGCCACCAAGGTCAGCTTCCAGACCCAGGCCGACGCCCCCAGCTGCATGGACTGCGGCTCGATCATGGTCCGCAACGGCAGCTGCTACAAGTGCCTCAACTGCGGGCGCACCAGCGGCTGTTCCTGATGCCATGGATAGCGTGAAGGTCCCGTCATCGACTGGACCGACCAGTGTCGTTGATCGGTCACTGACCGGCCCTGCCATCAAGTTCGCTGCTCTGGACGGGATGGCCAGAGCGGGTCGCGGAGCTCCAGGCCGGCCTGCCATCAAGTTCGCTGCTCTGGACGGGATGCGCAAGCGGTACGCGGAGTCCAGGCCGGCCCGGCCGATCAAGTTCGCTGCTCTGGACGGGATGGCCAAGCGGTACGCGGAGCTCCAGGCCGGCCCTGCCATCAAGTTCGCTGCTCTGGACGGGATGGCCAAGCGGTACGCGGAGCTCCAGGCCGGCCCTGCCATCAAGTTCGCTGCTCTGGACGGGATGGCCAAGCGGTACGCGGAACTCCAGGCCGGCCCTGCCATCAAGTTCGCTGCTCTGGACGGGATGAGCAGCGGTACGCGGAGCTCCACGGCCTGCCATCAAGTTCGCTGCTCTGGACGGAATCGCCAAGCGGTACGCGGAGCTCCAGGCCGAAATCCTTCATGTCCGCGATTCGGGGATCAATCGGACGCCATCTTTGCCTATCGTCGTGAGGTCGGACTCAAGCTAACCGCCCGTGGGGACCTGGGGGCGCACCGACCGTCCGCGGCCTCCACCGTCCGGTCCGATGCGCTAGACGTCGTGATCTCGATTCCGCGCTGGATCGCGTCCGACGTGGAAAACGCGATGCTCGTTGCACAGCTGACAATAGTTGTGGAGCGGTCGCTGCGGACCTTGATTGCGGCGGCCCTCGCAGTTGCCATTGGTCGGGATTGGTGGGATCACGTGAAGCTCATCACCCGACCGGGGCAGAAGACCCTCGAACGCGTCGCTGCTGAGGCGCGCTCCTCCAAGGAGCGCACATACAGTGATTGGCCCCTGCCGGATTCTCCGCTCGAGTACCTCCAACTCGCTGATCTGGAATTAATCGTCCTCGACCGTCGGTGTTGGACGGGTCTACAAGCCGTACCTCGGTAACGCCCGCAAGGTCGCGGGTCTCATTAACCAACTCCTAATGCCGCGAATCGCGGCGATGCACTCAAACGTGATCCCCGCAGAACGCGCGCGCGAAACAGTCAACCTTTACTCGGCGCTGATGGACATCCTGGTCAATGCGCTTGAGACAGCCGACTCTGATCGGGTGAGACGTGGCCGCCTCTCGTAAGCGAGTCAACCTGAGTGATTCGGCGCCGAAATCTCAGCTGCAGAGGGCGGGTTCGAGCACCTTCGCATCGACCCCTAACGTCGGCGCCAGCGCGACGGTCATCCAGTGCAGCGGCCGGGGCACGAACACATCGAGGAAGATGCGCGCCGCGGTCGATTGAGCCAAGCAACGCCCGCTTGACATTCGGTCCATCCTGCGAGCGATGGGGTACTTCCGCCTGTTTCGCCGGATCAAGATCGCGCCGGGCGTGACGATCAATCTGAGCAAGTCGGGCCTGTCGACGTCGTTCGGACCCAGGGGCGCCAAGGTCACGGTCGGGAAGCGCGGCGTCCGAAAGACCGTGGGCATCCCGGAACGGGGATGTACTACACCTCGCTCTCGAGCCCAAAGGCCGCCTCGCCCGAACCCCCGCCGCCGGCAGTTGCCCCAGGTTCCTCGACGAACTCCGGTTTGAGGCCGCGAACGTGGATCGGCATCCTGATCGCGGTAGTGATCCTTGCCGCGGCGATCGGATCCTCGATGGGGGGCAACTCCGCCGGCCAATCTCCGAGTGCTCCACCTGCCGGACTCGGCCTGGGATTGGGGTTGGCAGGCCAGAGCTGCCAACCCGTTCGAGGCAACGACCGCTCCTACCGCGACCACTCCGCCAACCGCGTCGGCAAATACTCCGGCCCCGACCAGGAAGCCGACGAAGACGCCTAAGCCCACAGCCAAGCCAAGGTCGAAGGCGACGTCGGCGCCTGCGTCGACCAAGCTGCCGGTCACGGTCAGCTCCCGCACAGCTTCCGTGCCGCGGAACAGCACCGCGACCGTGTCGATCAAGACGTCCCCGAAGGCTCGCTGCTCGATCGATGTCGAATACAAGTCGGGTCCGTCGACGGCGGCCGGACTAGGGGACAAGACCGCGAGCTCGACAGGCGCCGTCTCCTGGTCGTGGAAGGTCGGAAGCAACACGACGCGCGGGACGTGGCCGATATCCGTCAACTGTGATCTCGGAAGCCGCTCCGGCGGTGTCGATACGTCCTTCACGGTCCGCTAGCCGCACGGTCATCCACTGACTACCAGACGGCTCGCCGGCCTCGCAATCGTCCTCGGCACGATCGCGTTCGTCGTGGCCTTCAGCTTTCAACGTCTGACAACCGGCGGCGCCCCGGTCCCGACGGCGATCGTCCCCCCGCGTGCGACGGCGAGCGCTGCGACGGTGGCAAGTCCGTCGTTCGCGAGCACGCCGCAGCCGAGCGGGTCAAGGATCGGACTCCCGAACAGCAGTCTGACGCCCGGCGCGGTCAACCCTGCCGCGACCCAATCCAACCTCTCAACGACCGTGTGCAAATCGGGATGGGCCAGGAGCGTCCGGCCTCCGTCGGCCTACACCTCGGCCCTAAAGCTGGTGCAGATCGTGCAATTCGGGTACGCCGATCGAAACCCGAGCCACTACCAGGAAGACCACCTTGTGCCGCTGGAACTGGGGGGCGCTCCACGCGATCGGCGAAACCTGTGGCCGGAGCCGAATGTCGCGGTTCTTCCCGATAGCACGCCCGTTGGCAGCAAGCAGAAGGACGCGCTCGAAGATGCCCTCCACGCGCGCGTCTGCGCCGGCAAGCTCGCGCTCGATGAAGCCCAACGAATGTTTGCCGACGATTGGGTGGCGGCCTGGGAGGCTGCCGGACGACCCTAGGTCGAAGGTATTTCCGCGGACGGTTCGATCAACCGCGCCTTTGCCCGCAGGTACTCGCTGTCATCCAGTCGCCCGTCGGCGTGCAGCGTCGCCAACCGCTCGAGCTGATCTGCGAGGTCTGTCGGGCGGTTCGTGCTGATGAGGAAGCTCGTCACCGTCGCCGTAATCGCCGAGTAAAGACCGATCCGAGGATCATCAGGATCCCGGCCGCGATCCGACCCTCCGTGGTGACCGGGATGATGTCGCCGTACCCGACCGTCGTCATCGTTGTGAGCCCCCACCACAGGGCATCGAGCGGACTCTTGATCGCCTCGTTGACGCCGTTCTCGGCGGCGTACAGCCCGATGGAGCACAAGAGCATGACAGCGGCCCAGGCGACGACGAGCCACAAGAGTCCGCGGTGTTGGGCAAGGCGATTGACGTGCGTCATCGCCCGACCGACCCCCGCGAACGCGCGGATGAGCCGAAGGAGTCGAAGAAGCCGGAACCACCGGAGCCAGCGGATCGGCGGGATACAGCTGATGAGGTCGACGATGTGCTCCCGAACGTAGACGGGACGAACGGGTGCAGCCCAAAGACGCGAACCGAATTCGACGATGAAGATGCCGGTGATCAACCACTCGATCAGGTACAGCGTGGCCTCTTCCTCGGAGCCTGGGTCGGCCGGCACAAAAGCCAGGCTGACAAAGACGACGGCGAGAGCCGCGAAGAAGAGTTCCCACGCGACCTCGTGACGCTCGACAAACGATCGATATCGGACCTTCACGGAGGGTCGCAGAGATACCGTCGCGCTTGGGCTCGTCGACATGGCCGAAGCGTACGGCACAGAGGATGCTGGTTCACCTAGATGAGACAACGGGCTCACGGCTGATGAGCGCCCGTATCATCGAAGCTCGAACAGCGAGTGAGGTGGTGTTGTGGTCATCGCGGCAAAGCCGACGTTCCGGACCGACGCGTTCATCGACGGGGCATTCCGGCCGGCGCTGAGCGGCGAGCGATTCGCGACCGAGAACCCCGCCACCGGCGAGTCGCTGGACACCGTCGCCGCCGGCGACGCCGCCGACATCGACCTCGCGGTCGCGCTCCGCGCGCCGCGCCTTCGACGACGGCCGCTGGTCGCACCGCTCCCCCGCCGAGCGCAAGGCCGTCCTGCTGCGCCTCGCCGACCTGATCGAGGCGAACGCCGAGGAGCTGGCGCTGCTCGATTCGCTCGAGGCGGGCAAGCCGATCACGGATTGTCGCGAGACGGATCTGCCGGAGACGATCAAGACGTTCCGCTGGTACGCCGAGGCCGCGGACAAGCTGTACGACTCGATCGCGCCGACGGGGCGCGACGCGCTCGGCATGATCATCCGCGAGCCGATCGGGGTGGTCGGGGCCGTCCTGCCGTGGAACTTCCCGATCATGATGGCGGCCTGGAAGGCGGCGCCGGCGCTCACCGCCGGCAACTCGCTGGTCATCAAGCCGGCCGAGCTCACCTCGCTCTCGACGCATCCGGCTCGCCGAGCTCGCCTCGGAGGCCGGCCTCCCGGACGGCGTCTTCAACGTCGTCCCGGGACTCGGCGAGACGGCCGGCCAGGCGCTCGGCCGCCACCCGGACGTCAACGTCCTGTCGTTCACGGGCTCGACCGAGGTCGGGCGCGCTGTTCCTCCGCTACTCGGCGGAGAGCAACCTCAAGCGCGTCGTCCTCGAGTGCGGCGGCAAGAGCCCGCAGGTCGTCATGGCCGACGCGGCCGACCTCGACCTGGTCGCCGAGAACGTCGTCTACGCCGGCTTCGCGAACATGGGCGAGAACTGCACCTGCGGCTCGCGGCTCATCGTCCATCGCAGCGTGCGCGACGAGCTCCTCGAGCGGATCGTCGCCAAGACGGCCGAGTGGCCGGTCGGCGACCCGCAGGACCCGGCGACCCGGATCGGCCCGATGATCGAGGCGCCGCACCTCGACAAGGTGCTCGGCTACATCGAGAGCGGGCGCGAGCAGGGGGCGCGCGTCGTCGTCGGTGGCGGGCGGGCGCTGCCGGAGAGCGGCGGCTACTTCGTCGAGCCGACGGTCTTCGATGGCGTCGACAACTCGATGAAGATCGCGCGCGAGGAGATCTTCGGGCCGGTCATCTCGACCATCGCGTTCGACAGCGAGGAGGAGGGCCTGGCGATCGCGAACGACACCAACTACGGCCTCCACGCCGCTGTCTACACGAACGACCTCGACACGGCGATCCGTGCCGCGCGCACGTTGCGTGCCGGGACGGTGTCGGTCAACGCCTACTCCGAGGGCGACATCACGACGCCGTTCGGCGGCTTCAAGGAGTCGGGCTTCGGCGGCCGCGACAAGGGCCTCGAGGCGTTCGACCAGTACACCGAGAAGAAGACGGTCTGGATCTCGGTCAAGCCCTGAGCGCGGGCGCAAGAGATCGGTGGGAGCCTGGCTTGGCCCCCACCGATCTGGAACGGTCCTACGGCAGGACTGAGGCCTGGATCAGCGCCTGGACTGCCGGGTCGATCGCGACGTGATCGTCGCCGGTGACCGGGTCGATGACCAGCGAGTCCTTGGCGGGGTCGGCGTGGGTGATCTGGACGAACGCGGCCAGGCCGCTGACATCGATGGCGGAGCCGTCCGCATTCGCAGCGATCGAGTCGTCCCCCTTCGTGCCGGCGACGGTCACCGTGTCGGCCTGGCCGTCGCTTGTCGAGCCGCCGAGGGCGGCCGCGAGATCGACGTTGACGCGCCTGAGGTCCGTCCCGCTCACGTTGTTGACCGTGACCGAGTCGGTCCCGCCGAGGGCATTGACGTCGATCGCCTCGACGCCGTTGAGGTCCATCACGATGCCGCCGAGGTTGCGGGTGAACGACACCCGGCCGAAGTTCGCGGTGGCAGCCATGATCTCGTTGCCGCCGTTCCCGTTGAAGACCATCGTGTCGAAGCCGGCGCCACCCTCGACGACGTCGGAGCCGTCGCCCGGATCCCAGACGAACGTGTCGTCACCCTGGCCGAGGAACGCCGTGTCGGTGCCACCGTTGCCGTCGATGACGTCGTCGCCGCGACCACCGACGAGGACCTCGTTGCCGCTTCCGCCGAGGAGCGTGTCGTCGCCGTTCTGGCCGTCGATCCGCGTCGCCTTGCTGTTCGTGAAGGCGCCGTTGACATCGTCGATCTTGACGGTGTCGTTGCCGTTGCCGGCCTCGA
The DNA here is from genome assembly GCA_963813225.1 of uncultured Chloroflexia bacterium. Taxonomy (GTDB): domain Bacteria; phylum Chloroflexota; class Limnocylindria; order Limnocylindrales; family CSP1-4; genus SPCO01. The sequence continues at coordinate 175,023 of CAWEYB010000002.1, forward strand.
CATCGATGGCGTCGAACGTGTTGAGGTCGAACGTCTGGTCCGCTGAGCCGTCGTCGCCGATGTCGACCTGGAGCTGGGTCCGATCGTCCCGACTCACGCGGAGGGCGATGTCGTCCGAGTGTGGGCTGCCCTCGATGCGCAGGGTGCCGTCGGTCACGGCGGCCCTGACGCCCGGCCCGGCTGCCGCGACGGGCGCCGCCGCGATCGAGGCTGCGAAGGCGGTCAGCGCAACGCCGCCAAGCAATGTCTTCCTGGTCATGTTCCATCTCCTGCCTTCGCTTCCGCTTCGAGTCTGCGGCCGCAAATGACCGGATCGGGGAAGACCGTGCCAAGGCCATACGCCGGTACGGTCGCGACAGGTTTCAACCTTTCGTCGGCGGGATCCGAGCCGACCTACTCGGGTAGCTCCAGCAGGGCAAGGACCTTCCGCAGGAGGCCCTCGAGCTGTTCGACCTCCCCTGGATCGAGCCGCTCCAGGAGCTGGCGATCACTGATCGTGTTTGCCTCGACGGCGGCATCGACGATCTCGCGGCCCTGGTCCGTCAGCTCGATGATCACGCCGCGGCGATCGTCGGGGTCGTCGAGTCGACGCACGTAGTCCGCGGCGTTCGAGTCGGTCGATGCGACTGGTGATGCCCGCCGACGACAGCATGAGGCCCTTGGCGAGACGGGTCGGGGAGAGCCGATAGGGCGGCCCCGAGATGCGCAGGGCGCTCAGCGCACCGACCTCCCCGCGGCTCAGGCCGAAGCGGCTGAAGACTTCGTCCTGCCGCCTGGCGAGGTGTGGCCCGATGCGGCTGAGGCGAGCCGTCACCTGCAGCGTGCCCACGTCAAGGTCCGGGCGCGTCTCGTCCCAGCCGCTGAGCAATCGATCCGTCGTGTCATCTGACATTTGTCCATTGTAGCCCAACTACATTCCTTCACATTAGTATCTTACTCGCGAGTTACTTATCTTCCTCGTAGATGCCCAGGGGTAAGTTCCGTGGCGATCGAAGGTTTCGCGCTAGATGCGCTCCCAGACCCGAACCGTGAGATCCCGTCCGACTCGAGCCTGCTGCGCCGGCTCATCGAGGGATCCCACGACGCGCTTGAAGGGCTCTACGACAGACATGCCCAAGCGGTCTTCGCGACCGCCCTCCGAGTCAGCCGGGATCGCGAGATCGCCGCGGAAGTCGTCCAGGACACGTTCCTCACCCTGTGGAACCGCGCGGAGCTCTTCGACCCGTCCCGCGGCGCCCTCTCGAGCTGGTTGACGTCGATCGCGCGAAACCGGGCGATCGATCGGCTCCGGGCCGCGGGCCGCCACGACCGGGCGGCGACCTTCTCGTCGTTCGGTGGCGCCGAGGCCGATGATCATTCGACCGTCGAGTGGCTCACGTCGACCGGTGACCTCGTCGGTGCGGCCGGGCCGGAGCCCGGTCCGGAGGTGGCGCTGGCCGACAAGGAGACGCGCGAAGCGATCCAGGACGCGGTCGCGTCTCTGTCGCCGTTGGAGCGGAGCGTGATCGAGCTCGCCTATGGCGCGGGCCTGTCCCAGTCCGAGATCGCCGCGCAGCTGGGTTGGCCGATCGGAACGGTCAAGACCAGGACGAGACGGGCCCTCCGTCACGTCCGCGAGCGGCTCGAGGGGCCCCAGGCGGATGCAGGGACGCAGGTCGGCATCCCGGCGTCAGCTCGGAGTAAGCCTCACGCCTGGTATCCGGCGGTCAACTCAGTGAGTTCTGCCCGGGTCGCAACCCCGTGCATCAGCCCGTGTTGATCGCTTGCTCGGTCAAAGGCTGAGCGCCCGTCAGCGGCCTCCCCGACCCATCGCACCGGTCTGCTTGAGCACCGCCAGCCGATCGGCGACGCCCCAGTGCTCGACAATGCGGCCGTCGGCGACTCGCATGACGTCCATGACGGTGATGTCGATCGGGCGGCCGGTCGCCGGGCGACCCCACAGCGGGCCGTCGTTGGTGCCAGTCGAACGGATGCGGAACCACACCTTGTCGCCCGAGGTCGAGGCGTCCTGGATCTCGAGGTGCAGGTCCGAGAACTGGCTGCGCAGCTCGGTGATGAGCGCACGCAGGCCATCGATGCCGGAGGTCGAGCCTTCCTGGTGTTCGACGCTGTCGTGGGCGACCAACTCCTCGAGACAGTCGAGGTCGCCGTTGTTGAAACCGCGCTCGATGAGGGCTCGGCAGATCTGCTCGTTCGTCTCGGTGGTGGATGTCTCGATCGCCATGGCTCCGGAACCTCGCTACTGGAGTGCGACTCTAGTTGATACTAGAGTGATACTCTAGTTCCGTGAGTCCTGTCAAGCCGAATCGCAAACGCGACCGCGACGCCACGCGCGCTCGGATCGTGGACGCCGCGCGCGACCTGTTCGTGGAGCAGGGGTACGCTCGGACGACCATCGCCGACATCGCCCGCCTTGCTGACGTCGCGCCGCAGACGGTCTACTGGGCGTTCGGCTCGAAGGCCGGGTTGGTCCGCGAGATCCGCGACGCCTGGTTCGCCTCGGCCCGGACGAGCGAGCGGATGGGCCAGGTCCTCGCGATCGACGAGCCCGCCGCGCGGCTGGATGCCTTCGCCGCGTTCATGCGGAACCAGTGGGAGTCCGGGGCGGCCGCCCTGTCGATCCAGCGGGACGCCATGCGCGTGGATCCCGTCGCGGCAGCCGACGTCACCTCGATCCTCGAAACGCGGGCACGCGGCCTGTTCGAGGTCGTGCGGCCGCTCGGTCCGCATCTCGCCGCGGGGCTGACCGTGAAGAAGGCCCACGATCTCGTGCTTGCGCTGACGCTCCTCGAGATCTACCTCGAGCTGCTGGCCCGCGGCTGGTCAGCCGACGCATACGAGGCGTGGCTCGCGACCGCCCTGCGGGCCCACCTGCTGGGACGGATCTAGGGGTTCGTACCGGCTACTTGTTGCTCTTGGCGATCTCCCAGATGTGGCCGCCCGGGTCGCGGAAGCTGGCGGTCCGGATGCCCCACGGACGGTCCATCGGGCCGTTGATGAGATCGACTCCCTTCGCCCGGAGCGTTTCGCACATCGCGTCGACGTCCTCCACCGGAAGGGTGAAGACCGAGCGCGAGCCGGCCTCGGGCGACGCAACGGCGGCCGGGTCGATCAGATCCGGCGCCTGGCGGACATCCAACAGGTTGATCGCGGTCTCTCCGAACATGAACACGGCCGAGTTCGGGTCCTCGAAGGCCACCGGCAGCCCGAAGACATCCTGGTAGAACTGCCGCGCCGCGGGCAGGTCCTCGACGAACAGCGTGATGGCATCGATGCCCTTGACCCATGAACCCACGTTGATCCTCCTTCCAAATTGACCGGGGGTCGATGGTCGCAGCATCATCGTGGCTCGGGCAAGTCCGGGGCTGATCGTCAGCATGGAGGGGACCTGGAAATGACGACCCAGGAAGTCACCGAGCGGACCGCGGATGCGCTGGTCGGGCGCCTCATCGAGGCGACGCTCGGGTCGATGGACGTGCTCACCGTCTACGTCGGTGACCGGTTGGGCCTGTATCGCGCGCTGCGCGACGGTGGTCCGGCCACCGCCGCGGACCTTGCCGCCCGCGCGGGGATCCACCCGCGCTATGCCCTCGAGTGGCTCGAGCAGCAGGCCGCGACGGGGATCCTCGACGTCGATGACGTCACGGCGTCCGCCGACGCGCGGCGGTTCAGCCTCCCCGAGGCCTATGCGGCTCCCCTGCTCGACCGCGACAGCCTGTGGTCGATCGCACCGATGACAAGGGCCGTCGCCTCGATCGGCTCGGTGATGCCACAGCTCCTCGACGCGTACCGGACCGGCGGAGGCGTGGCGTGGGCAGACTACGGCGCCGACATGATCGAATCGCAGGGCGACTTCAACCGGCCTTGGCTCGTCGGCTCGTTCGGGACGGAGATCCTGCCGGCGATCCCGGGCATCCACGAACGGCTCAACGCGGATCCACCGGCACGCGTCGCGGATGTCGCCTGCGGCGTGGGCTGGGCGTCGATCGCGATCGCGCGCGCCTATCCGAAGGTGCGTGTCGACGGCTTCGATCTCGACGAATCGTCGATCGCGCTTGCGCGCCAGAACGCCCGGGATGATGGGCTGAGCGATCGGGTCACGTTCCAGGTCCGCGACGTCGCCGACGCCGACGCGGGCGCCTACGACTTCGCGGTGATCATCGAGGCGGTCCACGACATGACCCAGCCGGTCGGCGTGCTCGCCTCGCTGCGTCGGATGCTGCGACCCGATGGCGTCGCGCTGATCGCCGACGAGAAGACCGAGGACGCGTTCACCGCCCCGGCCGGCGACGCCGAGCGCCTGTACTACGGCTTCAGCATCCTGACCTGTCTGCCGGCCGCCATGACCGACCAACCGACGGCCGCGATCGGGACCGTCATGCGCGCCGACACGATGCGTCGTCTCGGCATCGAGGCCGGGTTCCGCGATGTCGAGCGCCTGGATGAACCGGAGCTCGACGCGCTCCGCCTCTATCGGATGACGCCGTAGAGCCGCTCCTCAGCGGCCGAAGAATTCGACCAGGACCGGCGCGAGCACCTCTGGTGCCGGGCCGTGGTCCTGCCCCTCGAGCGTCGCGCGTTCCGCGTTGGGCAGCACGGCCGCGAGCGCGTCGGCCGACGCGTGCATGAACGGGAAGGTCGCCGTCCCATCGATGATCAGGGTCGGGGTCAGAACCGACGCCCACTGCCTTAGCGGCGCCGGATCACCGCAGGTGGTGTCGGCCATGATCCGGGTGTCGTAGGCGAGCGTCGGGGCGAGCGCCACCATCCGCGGCCACGCGGGGCTCTGGCGCATGCCCGCCACAGTCTCGGCTGGCATCCCGACCGAGTCGGTCATGAAGGAGGCGACCGCCTCGTCGCGCTGGCCGGCGGCGAGCAGCTCGTCGAGGTGCTTGCCGAAGTCGCCGAGCACCGGCGGGCGGCTGTCGTCGACGATGAACGGCGGCTCATGCAGGGCGAGCCTCGGGATATCCAGCCCGGCGGCCGCGGCGCGGAGCGCGAGCACCGCCCCCGATGAATGACCGAAGACGAAGGCCGAACCGCCCGATGCTCCGATCAGCGCCTCGAGATCCTCGATCTCGCGCTCGATGGCGTACGGCAGGGTGTCGCCACTGTCGCCACGACCGCGGCGGTCGTACGCGATGGCCGTGAACGACGGCGCGAGCTGCTCAGCGAGTGGGACGGAGTGGATCCTCTGACCCGTCGCGCCGCCGATGAGGATGAGCGGCGGCCCGTCGCCGTAGCGCTCGAAGGCGATCGCGGTGCCGTCCCTTGAGCGGACCGTGTCGGTCACAGGTGGCCGCCCGGTCACGCGCCGGGCTGGAGCACCGACAGGATGTTGCCGTCAGGGTCCTTGAACCAGGCGATCGACGGGCCGTTGCCGCGGGCGATGCCCTTCGCGTCGGTCTGGATCTCTGGCTGGTCGTAATGCTCCATCGCCACGCCGGCGGCGGTCAGCTGGTCCACTGCTGTGTCGACATCCGGCACGACGATGTTGAGGACGGTGAAGACGGCGGGCTCATGGTCCGGCTTCGGGTAGACGTTGACCGTGCCGCCCGCGCTGTGGATCTCGAGGATGCCCTCCTCGCCGCCTCCGCGGACGTCGAGGCCGAGCGTGTCGCCGTAGAACGCCTTGGCTGCCGCCGTGTCGCGAACGGCGAAGCTGGCAAAGACGGGACTGTCCTTGAACATCGGTCCACTCCTTTGTGCTGCCCCCCGATGGTAGCGGGCCGCGTCGGCCGAGCGCGGCTTGATGACGCAGACGTGATGCGCCTGTAACACCCGGGCGCCGATACTGGACGTCCGCAGGAGGACGAGCCGTGAACTTCAACAACATCCTCATCGGGTCCGCCGACGCGCCGCGTCTGGTCCAGTACTACACCAAGCTGTTCGGCGAGCCGACGATGGAAGACAGCGGCTTCACCGGCTGGCAGATCGGCGAGGGCTTCATCGCGATCGGCGCGCACTCGGAGGTCCACGGACGCAACGAAAGTCCCGGCCGCCTGATCTGGAACATCGAGGAAGCCGACGTGAAGGGCACCTTCGAGAAGTTCAAGGCGGCCGGCGGGATCGTCGTCCGCGAACCCTACGACTTCGAGGGTTCGCCGGGCTTCTGGATCGCGACGTTCGAGGACCCCGACGGCAATCTCTTCCAGCTGACCACGCCGTACGAACCGCCCGCCTGACGACCACCCAAGGCCATTCAGGGTCGGATGGCGATCGAATCGATGACGGCCTGAAGCTCCGCCTGCTGGCTCGCCGTGGCCAGCAACGGCCGCGCGGCATCGATGACGACCGGCTCGCCGTCGAGATCGAGGACCCAGAGCTGGTCGATCTCGCCGGGCCCGAAGCCGGAGCGGACAGTGCCGTCCGCCGATTGCCACAGGACGAGCTGATCGCCGTCGCAGGTGCGGAGATCGAGGGTGCTCGGGATCAGGATCTGGAGAGCCCATGCTGGGGTCTCTTCGATCGCCGTCTGGCGAGGCTTGGTCGCGATCGGCGCGATGCCGGAGTTCGAGAAGAACGGTGTCAGGTTGGGATCCTGCCCCCAGAAGGCCGACAGGGCGAGGGCCTGTCCCTCGGCCGTGCGCGGGAAGGCGGTGTCCGTGTAGGAGCCGCTGGCCCAGCGGCACGGGAACGTGTTCACGTGCTCGATGCTGTACGTGCCGATCGACAGGCCGACCGGCCCGGACCGGTCTGGCTTGAGGTAGAGGCCGGGGCTCGACTTCCGCCACCCGGCGGGCAGCGTGATGGTCAGGCGGGCGGTGGTCGGATCCGGCGGGACGAGCTGCACCGTGCCGGCCTGGGCCGGGACACTGACGACAGCCGGATGAGGCGTGACCGTCGGGTCGCGGCTTGGCGGGTCCTGTGTCGGTGACGCGGTCGGGGACGCGGTCGGTCCGAATGACGCGACATGGACGGCGGCACGTGGCGGCGCGGTCGGGACCGGCAGGCCTGGCCCCGGATCGATGCCCTTGATCAGGACCGTCCCGGCCAGGAACGCGATGGCGACGATGGCCACCGCGATCGGGCCTCTCCGACGGCGCGTCGTGACCGGCCTGACCGCCGTGAACGCGGCCTCGCCGGGCGGGCGCTCGTCCATGGGATCCGGGGATGCGTGCTCCACGTGGAGCAGTCTCCGCGATTCACGACAGACGCGTGGAAGAACGCTTGTCGGGGTGATCCTCGGCATCGGGCTTCAGGATCTCGAGCTCGACCAGGCGGTCCAGCTCCTCGACGCTGACCCCCGCGCGCTCGGCTGCCTCTGGTCGCGGATAGACCTCCACCGCCCTACTGTAGCGTTCGAAGCCCATCGGAAGACCATGCCCTGCCCAGGCCTACGCACAGGAGACCCGACATGAGCCGTCTGTTCGTCCACATCGCGACCGGCCCGGAGAACCCGACGCGAATCGCCCTCGCGCTGCTGGTGGCCCGTGGCGCGCTCGATTCAGGTCACGAGGTCGACGTGTTCATCGCCGGCGACGGTGTGTCGGTCCTCCGCCCCGAGACGCTCGAGCTCGCGAACGGGATCGGGACAGGCAGCATCCGCGAGCACGTGGACGCGCTGGTCGCAGGCGGCGCTCGATTCTTCGCGTCGCGGCTGTCGAGCAATGCACGCGGGATCACCACCGAATCGCTGGCCGGTCTGCCGGTCGAGCTGACGACCCCGAAGCGGCTCGTCGAGCTCGTGTTCGAGGCCGACCGCACCATCACCTACTGAGGTCCGGCCGGGCCGATCTGCCCCGTATCAATCGACCCGGGTCGACTCCATGATCCAGTTGACCTCCCAGGTCGTGCCACCGTCGGTCGAGAAGGCCTGCTCCCAGCGGCACGTGGTGTCGGTGATGTCCGACCACAGGAAGCGCACGAGGATGCGGCGGCCGTTGAACGTGTCGGCCGCGAGGAACGTCCCGACACCGTCCTTGAAGCCGCCGACGACCGGCGGGTCGAGACGACCCGGGTTCCGGCCGTCGAGCCACCAGATCGACCACTGGTCGGTGGCCGGATCGAAGGTCCGCAGCGAGATCGCCCGGTAGGTGCCGGTCGGCAGCTCGAGGACGTTGTCGTCGATGTTGCCGGCGCCATCGAGGATCGGCCACGCTCGGGAGGTGCCCTCGAACTCGTCCCAGTCGTCGCTGCCGGCGAGGCGCTCGCGCAGCCGGCGGTGGTGGACGCGCCAGGTGCCCATGTAGAAGTCGAAGTCGTGGACGGCCGGGCCGGCCTCGATCACGTCCGGGGCGATCCCGGCGGCGGTGCTCGTCGTCATCGTCGTCTCCCTGTGTCGGCGGTCGGTTCGCGTCCGTTGTACCGCCGAAACCTGACAGGACGTGTCAGGAAAAACGCTCGGACGATGTCGGTTGCCGGGCAGCTTTGAGCTTCGGATCGACGACCGCCTTGAGGCACGACCGCTCGCGCCGGACCGCTCCGAGCGCCCGGCCGAAGTCGTCGAGCGCGAACACGTGCGTCAGCAACCCTTCGGTGAAGATGCGGCCGTGCTGGAGGGCGAGGACCGCCTGGCGAAAGCTGGTCACCTGGGCGAACGAGCCCTTGATCTTGATCTCGCGGCGATACACGTCGTACGGGCTCACCGCCACGCGGTCGTCAGGGGTCGCGATGCCGTACCACAGGACCGTGCCGCCATCGCGGGTGAGCGGCGTGGCGATCTCGAACACGCCGGGCACCCCCGTCGCCACGACCACGTTGTCGAAGCCCTCGGGCCGGACCGCGTGCAGCAGCGCGAACGCTTCGGCGGGTTCGCGTGGGATCTGGATGACCTCATCGATGCCGAGCTGGCGCGCGATCTCGAGCTTGAAGTGGGTCGGCGCGGCGACCGTCACCCGGGCGGCACCGTCGTGCATCAGAAGCTGCGCGAGGAGCAGGCCATTCGGACCCGCGCCGAGGACGAGTGCGGTCGATCCCGGGCGTGGCCGAAGGGTCTCCATCCCGTGGATGGCGCAGGCCGCGGGCTCGGCGAAGACGGCGATCGCGGGATCGAGGTCGCCGACGTTGACGCACCGGCTCGCGGGCGTCAGGACCGCTTCGGCGAAACCACCCGGGCCGGTCACACCGAGCGCCGACATCGCCGCGCATTGCAACGGCCGGCCCTCGTTGCAGAAGGCGCACTTGCCGCAGGCCGCATTGCCGTTGACGACGACCCGCTTGCCGAGCGCGACGCCGGTCACGCCCGGCCCCATCGACTCGACGATACCGACCATCTCGTGGCCCGGCGTCAGCGGGAAGGTCGCGGCGTATTTCCCGTCGTGGATCTGGAGGTCGGTGCTGCACACGCCGGCCAGCTCGATCCGGACGCGGACCTCACCCGGGCCCGGCACCGGCGTCGGTACCTCGACGACGTCGAAGTCGCGCGGCGCGGAGTAGACGACCGCCTTCAACTGTGGGCTCCTCCGTGACGGGTGTTCAGTGTACGGCGGGGTCGGTCCCGGAAGGCGACCCGACGTCCGGCGACGCAGAGCGGTGGATATGCTGACGAACGTGCGCCCCACTGAACGCGTCGACGAACCCTCGATCCTGCGACGCAGATATCGATCACAACGGCTCGAGGCATTCAGCGATGGCGTCTTCGCCATCGCCATCACGCTGCTCGTCCTTGACCTTGGTGTCCGGGAGGGCTCCTCCAACGACCTGCTCGGGGCGATCGCCGCCCAATGGCCGTCGTTCCTTGCCTACGTCGTCAGCTTCGCGACGATCGGCGCGATCTGGCTGACGCACAACGCCGTCACCGAATACATCGACCGTGTCGATGCCACGTTCGTGCGACTGAACCTGTTCCTCCTGCTGGTCGTCTCGTTCTTCCCGTTCCCGACACGACTCCTCGCCGAGAACATCGCGGCGGAGAGCGCCGAGCGCGTGGCAACCACGCTCTACGGCGTGACCCTGCTCCTCGCATCGAGCCTCATCGCCGTCCTGTGGCGCCATGCGGTCCGGGCGAAGCTCGTCCGCCCCGAAATCAACGGACGAAGAGGTCGACATCCTGACCAAACGCCTCACGCCGGGCCTGGTGGGATATCTGTTCATCATCGTGCTGGGGCTGCTCCTGCCTCTCGTCGCCATCTTCGGCTACCTGGTCATCGCGATCTTCTTCCTGGTACCGTTCCCGCTCCGAAGATAGAACAGACGTTCTATACTGCGGCATGCGTCCCGAGTATCGCGACGAGCCGTGCCGGACCGCGCTGACCCGCGTTCGGAACATGTCGTTCCACTGGTCGCTCAACCCGTACATGGGCTGCGCCCACCAGTGCACGTTCTGCTTCGTCCGTGCGTTCGAGCGTCTCGCCGACCGGCCGTCGGACACGCGCTACGGCACGTCGATCCGGGTCAAGACGAACCTGGTCGAGGTCCTTCGCCGAGAGCTCGCCCGGCGGACCTGGAAGCGCGAGCAGGTCGTCGTCGGCACCGCGACCGACCCGTACCAGCCGGCCGAGGGCCACTTCCGCCTGACCCGCGGCGCGCTCGAGGCGCTGGCCGAGGCACGCACGCCGATCGGCATCATCACCCGCGGCCCGATGATCGTCCGCGACGTGGACGTCCTTGCATACGCCAGCGAGCGCGCCGAGGTCGGCGTCACGTTCTCGGTGCCGACGCTCGACCCGGAGATCTGGCGCCTGACCGAGCCCGGGACGGCCCCGCCGAGGCAGCGACTGCGGGCGCTTCGCACGTTGGTCGACGCGGGGATCGATGCAAGCGTCGGCATGGCGCCGATCCTGCCGGGCCTGTCGGACGACCCGGCGAAGATGGCCGACGTGGTGCGGGCCGCACGCGATGCCGGGCGCGACGTCGTCTGGACCAATGTCCTCTACCTGCGTCCGGGGACACGCGAGCACTTCCTCGACAACCTCGCCCGCGATTGGCCGTCGCTGCTGCCGATGTACGAGCGGCTCTACGCGGGCGGACGCGCGTACGTGACGAAGGACGTGCTCGAGCCAGTTCGCACTCGGGTGCGCCTGCTGGCCGTCCAGGCGGGCGTGTCGGACAGGCGGCTCCGGCCGTTGCGGCCGACAGCTGCCGATGTGTTCGCCGGCGAACAGCTCTCGATGACGGGGCTGCTGACGCCCGGTGCGGTGCCGGCGAGCCCGCGCTGAGGGAACCAGCCGCGTACGATCGCGTCACTGCCACATGACACGACCTGCCCGCGGCTTCTCCCTCGTGGTCCTGGCGCTGACGGCGATGGCGCTGCTCGCCGCCTGCTCGGTCGCCGCCGTGCCGAGCACAGTCCCCTCCTCGACCGCAGGCGCCACTGCCGGTCCCAGCGCCAGCGCGAGTCCGAGTCCCGCCGCCAGCGCGGGCACGCTCGACGGCAAGACGTACCTGTCGACCTCGGTCACCGGAGCGACGCTCGTGCCGGGATCGAGGATCTCGCTCTCGTTCGATGATGGCAGCGTCAACGCCAACGGCGGGTGCAACTCGATGGGTGGCACCGCTACGATCGAGGACGGCCGGCTGAAGACGACGGCGTTGGTCTCGACCGACATGGGTTGCGCTCAGCCGTTGATGCAGCAGGATCGATGGCTCGCCGGACTCCTCGGCAATTCAGCCATCACCATCGCGGGAGACGAGATGACGCTCGACGACGGGACGATCAAGGTCACCTTCCTCGACCGCGAGGTCGCCGACCCCGACCGTCCGCTCGAGGGCACGAAGTGGGTGCTCAACGCGATCGTGACCGGCGACGCCGCCTCGAGCGTCCCGGCCGGCGTCACCTCCACGCTCCTGATCACCGCCGGGCGCGCCGCAGTCGACACCGGCTGCAATACCGGATCGGCGACGGTCCAGGTCACCGCCGACACGCTGACGTTCGGGCCGATGGCCTTGACGAGGATGGCCTGCCCCGAGGCGCAGTCGTCCGTCGAATCGGCGGTCGTCAAGGTGCTTGACGGGACAGTCACGTACGCGATCCAGGCGGATGTCCTGACCATCGACGCCGACGGGAGTGGCCTGACCTACCGAGCGGCCTCGTAGCCGCCGAGTCGATGCACGTCGAGGTCAACGGGACACGTCTCTGGTTCGATGTCGACGGGCCGGCACTCGAGCCCGCCGGGCGGGTGATGCGCGATCGACCCACGGTCATCCTGATCCACGGCGGGCCCGGCACCTACGACCACTCGTACTTCAAGCCCGACTTCGACCCGCTCACGCGTCGGGCGCAGGTCGTCTACCTGGACCTTCGCGACCATGGTCGGTCGGCGCGACACGATGCCGCCGCTTGGAGCTTCGAGACCTGCGCCGATGACGTCGACGCGTTCTGCGACGTCCTCGGCATCGAGCGACCGATCGTCTTCGGACACTCGATGGGTGGGATCGTCGCGATGCTGGTCGGCAGCCGTCATCCGGGTCGCGCGGGCGGTCTGATCCTTCAGTCGACGTTCGCGCGGTTCGATCTCGGCCGCCTGGTCGCCGGGTTTCGGGACATCGCGGGGGACGACGTCGCCCGGCTGGCGGAGCGCGACTTCAGTGGCGATCCCGTCAGCGACGCCGAGTGGGCGCGGGTCTTCGCGGCCTACGGCCCCGTCGTCCCCGACCGCGACCAGCTGGCCCGGCGGATCGCGAACCGGGACGTGGCCGCGACCGGGATGGACCGGCTGCGGGCAGTCGACATCGTCGACCAGCTCCCCCGGATCGACTGCCCGACCCTCGTCTGCGTCGGTGCGCTCGATCCCGTCACGCCGGTCGGGGCTTCGCGCGAGATCGTCGACGGGCTGGCGCCGGGCGTCGGGCGCCTCGAGGTCATCGAGGGTGCCGGCCACTTCCCGTGGAAGGACGCCCCCGAACGCTTTTGGCCCTGCTCGAGACGTTCATCGCGAGCTGCTGACCGCGCCGGTCGAGGGTGGCACGAGCTCGACGACGACCGAGCCGGTGACGTTGGCGACGACCGACGGGCCGAGCCGGTCGCGCCAGTCGGCCACGCTCGCGGGCGTCGTGTGGCCGTGCAGCCAGAGCGGCGGCCGGACGCGCTCGAGGAGCCAGCGGTAGCCGGCGAACCCGACGTGATACGGGTCCGAATCGCAGTCCCCCACCCCACGCGGCGGCGCGTGGCTGACGACGAGGACCGGTGACGACCGGCCGCTCAGACGGCGCCCAAGGAGACCTGTCGAGACCCGGACGACGTCGAGCCATGCCCGCGTCTCGTCGCGCTGGGCCGTGCCCGGCTTGAGCCCGGGCCACTCGAACGGCGCGATCGTGATGCCGTCGATCTGGACGAGATGGCCGCTCGCCAGGTGTTGCGGGCGCATCGGCCGCCGACTCCGCCCACTGCCCGCCGCGGTCGTGATTGCCACGGACGAAGGCCACTGGCACGCCGAACGCATCGCCGAGGAAGCCGAGGTAGCCGGGCTCGAGGTCGCCGCACCCGACGACAGCGTCGATCAGCCCGAGGCCGGCTCGGTTGATCTCGTACTCGAGGGCCGGATCGGGAGCGTCCGACACCGCGAGCAACCGGATCGGCGCGCCCTCGCGCGCCGCGAACGGTCTCGCATCGGGCCACACGACCGACAGCGTCCGCGTCATCGGTCGTCGTCCAGCGGCTCCGACTCCGGCGCCGCGTCGTCCTCGTGGCCCAAGGCGTCACTCGGTCGCTGGCCGCTGCCGGCCGTCCGGAGCGCGCGGGATGCGGCGAACGATGCTGGCCAGCGAGCCGATCGGCTCGGTCCGATGGCCGCCGAGCGGGACGAGCTCGGTCACGTCGGCATCGATGGCGGCCTGGCCGCCGTACAGCGCGAGGCCGACCCGGTTGTGGCCGTCGACGACCCAGTAGCGATCGCCGGATTTCACGACATCGATCGGCGGCAGGACGGCCAGGCCGTCCTGGGCCGTGCGCAGCCGCTGCCATCGCGTGTTCCAGTTCCCGCCACGGAACGACTTGAGCGGGAGGAAATCCCCGCCGCGCTGTGCACCGCCACCGACGGCCGTGCCGGCGATCCGGTCGACATCGATCGTCTGCAGCCCGACCTCGACCGGCCGCGCCAGGCGTGCCTCCGGGTGGACGTCGTACACGAACTCCAGCGGCTGGCCGGCCATCCGGCGGACTCGGCGGACGCGCGCGCCCGGTCGCTCGTTCCACGTCCCGACGACACCGTCGCGCGCCTGCCCGACGCGACCCACGATCGGGTCGCGTGCGCTGGCGACCCCGGCGCGGATGATCTCGATCGCGCTTCGGCCGTGGTCCGCGACGAACTCGGGCGCGGTCGTCTCGGTCGGCGCATCGTCCGCGACCTCGGGCTTGTCCTGCTCGTTCATCTCGGAACGAGTGTGCCGCATCGGAACCTACACTCGCAGACATGCACATCCGACGCGTCCGACCCGACGAGTGGCAAGCCCTCCGCGAGCTGCGTCTGCGCGGCCTCGAGACGGACCCGGACGCATTCGGCGGGACGCTCGCCGAGTCGCTGACCAAGCCCGACGCGGAGTGGCAGTCGCGTGCCGCGTCGACGGAGACGGTGACCTTCGTCGCCGTGACGGACGCCGGGTTCGTCGGGATGGGATCCGTCGGTCCGGCCCCGGAACGGCCCGGGATCGCGGCCGTCTACGGTATGTGGGTGGCGCCCGAGGCGCGTGGGCAGGGTGTCGGCGGTTCGCTGATGGACGCCCTCGAGGGCTGGGCGCGCGAGGCCGGCTACGGCGACATCGGCCTCGGGGTGACGATGACCAACGGGCCGGCGATCCGCCTGTACACGGCGAAGGGCTACGCGGACATCGGTGAGCGGTTCCCGTTGCGCGACGGCTCGCCGCTGGTCGTCCAGATCATGGCCAAGCCGCTCTGACATCGAGCGCCAACGCCACGCAGGAGGCTCGAACCATGGATTGGACCCTCGAACTGGTCGTCGTCCCGGTCAGCGACGTCGACCGCGCCAAGGCCTTCTACGTCGACCAGCTCGGCTTCGGCCTCGACGTCGATATGGCGAGCGGACCCGACTTCCGCGTCGTCCAGCTGACGCCGCCGGGCTCGGCCTGCTCGATCGCCATCGGGAAGGGGTTGAGCGAGACGGCGCCGGGCACCCTCCACGGCCTGCAGCTGTGCGTCGACGACATCGAAGCCGCCCATCGCCAGCTCGTCGAGCACGGCGTCGACGTCAGCGAGCCGTTCCATTTCGGCGAAGCAGGGCCGGACTCCCGGTCTCAGCCCGGAGCGACGCGGCTACGAGACGTTCGTGAGCTTCCACGACCTCGACGGCAACACCTGGCTCGTCCAGGAGGTCAAGCGCGACTGGGTCGTCAGGCAGGTCAAGCGCGACGAGGCCGTCGCGTGAGCAGATCGCGCCTGACGACCGCGGGCCACCAAGCAAGCGCGGCGGCGAGGACCAGGAGGGCGGCGGCGGCGAGTCCGACGATCGCCCACGGATCCCAGCCGGACTCGCTCCGGCCGGGGTCGTGGCGGCCGGCGCGCGGTGGCTGGGCGCCCGAGACCGGACCACCGGCGATCGCGACGACGGCGGCGGTCGGCGCCGGAGTGGCCTGGACCTCGGCGGTCGACGTCGGAGTCGGGGTCGGGCGCGGCGTCGCTGCGGGCTGCCGGATGTGGCGCGGCGGTGGCGGGTGCGACGCGAACCGCCGTCTTCGCCTGAGCTGTCGACGTCGACGTCGACGTCGACGGTGGTCTTCGCCGACGGTCGATGTCGTCGCGATCGCCTGGATCGAGACCCAGTCGCCTTCCCAGGCCATCCGGACCCGGCCGTAGTGCCACGGCGTGAAGAACGACTTGAACTGGCTCGGCGTGAGCCGCCTGTCGGGCCGCATGTCATAGCCGTACGACCGGCTCTGGAGCCCGTAGAGCGGCCCGACGACGCGGAGGCTGGTGACGGTGAAGTTGGTCGTGCGTGCCGGGTCGGCGGTCGCGGTGAAGCCGGTCAGCACCCAGCCGTGGTTGCCGTGGTCGACCGCGATCGCGACCGGCAGGTTGGTCTTGCGCAGGTTCGTCACGGCCGACCGGACCGCCTTGCTGAAGCTGCTGCTCGCCACCACGCGATAGCGGCTGTCGACGTAGTGACGCAGCCCGGCCGCCCAGCCGCCGGGATCGGTGCCGTCGGAGACGGGGATCGCGTAGCGGTCGTGGGCGCGCATGTAGCTGAAATAGCGCGACTGGTTCGCGCGCGTGTGGTCGGTCGTGTGGCGGACGATGTTGCGGATGATCTGGACGTCCGCGGCGGTGCACCACAGCCAGGTCTTCTGGGTCGTGAACACGCCCGAGCGGTAGAGGTCGATGCCGCCGGTCCAGCGCGACAGGGCGTTGGCCGTGGCACCCGGGAGCGACGCGGACCCGCCGATGAGGACCGAGGCAAGGGCGGCGGCGAGCACCAGCCGGACGATCGACCGGCGACGCTGCGGGTGGCCGGGCATGTCTCTATCGTCCTCCCGGCGGTCAAGTCGTGCTCGTGGCGTGGCTGCCGTTCGGTACTGTGGACGCGTGGAGATGCGCAGGCTCGGCCGCAGCGGCGTCGACGTCCCGGCCGTCGGGCTCGGGACGTGGCGCGTGTTCGACCTGCCGGCGGCTCGTCAGGCCGAGGCCGACGCGGTCGTGGCTGCCGCTTTCGAGGCCGGCGCGCGCGTCGTCGATTCCTCGCCGATGTATGGCCGCGCGGAGGCGGTCCTGTCGCACGCGCTCGGCGAACGGCGGCGCGACGCGTTCGTGGCGACCAAGGTCTGGGCGAACTCGGGGCAGGAGGGTCGCAGCCATTTCGCGCGCCAGCTCGGCTGGTTCGGTGGCCGCGTGGACCTCCTCCAGATCCACAACCTGCTCCGCTGGCAGGAGCATCTCGGCTGGATGGAGGCGGAACGAGGTGTCGGCACCGTCCGGACGATCGGCGCCACGACCTACGACCCGGCGACCTTCCCCGAGCTCGAGAAGGTCATGCGGACCGGCCGCATCCAGGCGATCCAGGTGCCACTCAACCCGCGCGAGCGCGCCGCCGAGACGCGGATCCTCCCGATCGCCGCCGAGCTCGGGCTGGGTGTCCTCGTCATGCGCCCGTACGGCGAAGGCGGCCTCCTGCGCCGCCCGTTCCCGCCGGAGCTGGCCGAGGCCGGCCTCAGCGGCTGGCCGGAGGCGCTCCTGCGCTGGTGCCTCGCGGACGACCGCGTGACGGTCGCGATCCCGGCCACGGCCGACGCCGGGCACGCCGTCGCGAACGTGCTGGCGGCCGGCGCACCGCTCGCTCGAACGCGAGCTGCGGGACCTGATCGCCCGCCTGGCGGTCGTCCGTTGAGACGGACGTGTGCCTCGACGCCGGATCAGCCGGGTGGCGGGATCAGGCCGTAGCGGGCGATGACCCCGGGCAGCCAGTCGGGCCGGCTGAACGGGAGCTCGTAGCGCGCGGCCAGGGCGGCGATATCGGCGAAATCGGGCGGGCCGGCGTCGGTCATGTCGGCGAACTCGTGGAAGAAGCGCTCGAAGCCGGCTGGCGTGATGACCTCGATCATGCGGGCGCGCGTCGAACCGGCATTCCACATCGCGTGGACCTGGCCGCGCGGCTTGATGATGTAGCCGCCCGGCTCCAGGACCACCTCCTGGTCGTCGGAGCGGAAGCCGATCGCGCCATCGAGCACGATCGAATACTCGTCCTCGAGGTGATGCAGATGCGGCGGCACCAGGGCACCCGGCTCGAAGGTGTGCTCGACGATCGACAGCGCGCCGCCACTGTCCTCGCCCTCGATCTTGAAGATGACCCCGACCCCGGGGGCAAGGACGCCGACCCGGCCCGCGCCGGGCTGGACCGCCTTGACCCGCGTCGCGACGCCGATGGTTGCCTGGCTCGTCATGGCTCGGATCCTCCTGCAAGTCCGGTAAACAGGGCTGTATACTGAATGGCAGGGAGGTGACTGTCAAGTTTGAGTGAGCAAGTCCGTTCTACGAAATCGCGACCGTATCGGATGCGGCGCCGCGCGGAGTCGGTCGACCAGACGCGCCTGCGGATCACCGAGGCGGCGGTCCGGCTGCACACGACGGTCGGGCCGTCGAACACGACCATCAGCACCGTCGCCGACGAGGCCGGCGTGACGCGGTTGACGGTCTACCGCCATTTCCGCGACCAGGACGAGCTGTTCGACGCGTGTCGGCGACACTGGTATGTGCAGAACCCGCTGCCGGATACGGCGGCCTGGGGCTCCATCCCCGTCCTCGAGGACCGGGCGCGCCGCGCCTTCACCGAGCTGTATGCCTGGTTCCGCGACCGCGGCGATGCGCTCTACCCGATCTATCGCGACATGGCGTCGATGCCGCTGACGGCGCAGACCGAGGTCCGCGCCCAGTGGGCCGCGGTCGCCGACGCCCTCCTCGAGGGCCTCACGGTCGAGCCGGCCGCGCGGCGAGCTCTGCGCGCCGCCGCCGGACATCTCGTCGGGCTCATGACCTGGCGCTCCCTCGTGGTCGAGCAGGACCTCCGCGAAGACGAGGCGGTCGAGCTTGCGGTCACGCTGCTGTGCGCCGCGGCGTCGCCCGACGAGGTGCGACGGTCGAGGTGACGGGCGGCGCACCCGACCATCGACGATGATGGTCCCGGAGGTGGCGCGATGGAGACGGTGACGGTGGTGTTGAGCGTCGGCCGAGACAGGGTCGACGCGTTCGAGACGGGTTTCCGCGAGCACGAATTGCCGGTCTGGCGCGACCTCCAGGACCGCGGCCTGCTGATCACCGCGACCCTCAGCCGGCTGGACATCTCGACGGTCCCGGTCGCGGGCGCGATCCAGTACCTGGTGGCCTGCATCTTCGCGACCGGCGAAGGCCATCACGCCCACGACGGCCACCCGGGCTTCAAGGCATGGAACGAGATCGCCGACGCGTATCAGGTGGGCGGCGCACAGGCGTTCGGCGGCGAGACCATCGAGGCCCTGGGCGTCACCGGCTGATCCCGGGTCGGCGGTCCTCGAAGGTCAGTCGACCCGGCGCGGCGACGTGATGATCAGCAGCAGCAGACCGGCGACGATCGGCGAGGTGAACACGGCCAGCAGGAACCAGAGCGCACCGTTCTGGCCACGCTGCTGGGCCACCCAACCGATCAGGAAGACCAGCACGAGATAGGCCGTGAGGGCGACCAGGACGACGATCGAGAAGCTATCTGCGACGGTCACCCGCGCAGTATCGGTCCGCCTGATCCGGCTGTGAAGAGGTTTGATCGAAGGAGTGAAACGGTGAAGATCGGCGCGATCGTTCCCCAGGGCTGGGTCGGCGAATATGACGGCTGGGACCCGCTCGACGCGTGGCGCCGGACGACGGCGGTCGCCCGGCAGGCGGAGCAGCTCGGCTTCGAGTCGATCTGGCTGTTCGACCATTTCCACACCGTCCCCCGCCCGACCGACGAGATCACCTTCGAGTCGTTCACGTCGCTCGCGGCGCTGGCCGCGGTGACCGAACGGGTGCGTCTCGGCCACATCGTCATCTGCACCGCGTTCCGCAACCCGGCCCTCACGGCCAAGATGATCTCGACCATGGACACCATCAGCGGCGGTCGGATGGAGCTCGGTATCGGGGCCGGCTGGAAGCGCGACGAATGGCTGGCCTACGGCTACGGCTTTCCGGAGACGCCCGAGCGGCTGGCCCGTCTCGGTGACGACCTCGGCGTGATCACCGCCATGCTCGCCGGAGACAAGCACGAGCACGCGACGTTCGAGGGCCGCTATACGAGCGTCCGCGACGCGCGCAACATCCCGAAGCCGATCCAGCGCCCGCGCGTCCCGATCATGGTCGGCGGCAACGGACCGAACGTGACCTGGCGCCTGGCCGCCCGCCATGCCGACGAGCTGAACCTCGACGGGATGGAGCCGGCTGACGTCGTCGCGGCACTCCCGGTCATCGCGTCGCGCTGCGAGGAGATCGGCCGCGACCCGGCCAGCCTTGCCATCTCGGTCCATCTGTGGAGCCAGACGATCAACCAGCCGGGAGCTGCCCGGGTCGACCGCCTGGTCGCCTTCCGCGAGGCGGGTGTCAGCCGGGTGATGGGCCTCGTCCGGGCATCGACCGACAGCGACGAGGCACTCGGGTCGCTGGCCGAGGATGCGCGCGCGGCGGGCGTGGAGCTCGCCTGACGGAGCGAACCGATCAGGTCCAGAACGTGTCGTGGCGCAGGTAGAACGCCGTCTTCTCCTCGTCCGAGAGGGTCATCCCCTCTGCCACGCGCGCCAGCGTCTCGAAGTAATCCTCGCGTGGGGCCCCCGGCGAGAAGTGGATGAGCATCGACGCAGGTTCGCCTGACTCGTTCCGGAAGGCGTGGATGCCACCGTCGGGCACGTACAGGAAGTCGCCCGGCTTGCCGTCAAGCCAGTTCGCGCCGTCGAACAGGCGGATCGTCCCGGACAGGACGTAGAAGGCCTCCGAGATCGAGCGGTGGAAGTGCGGGCCGGGTCCGCTCTGCGCGGCCGACATCTCCCAACGGTAGAGCCCGAACCGCCCGTCAGTCGACTCGCCGGTCGCGAGGTAGTGGACGGTGCCGCCGTTCGGATATGTCAGCTCGGGCTCGTGCCCGGCCGCTCGGAAGGTGCCGTTGACCAGGCCCGGCTTGCCGAGGTACACGGGCGCCGGATAGTCGGGGAACTCCGGATACGACACGCCACCGGCCTCTCAGGACGCAGGCGGGATGTTCTGGTTGCGGTGGAACAGGTTGGTCGGGTCGTAACGCGCCTTGACCGAGGCGAGGCGATCCCAGGTCGCGCCCGGGTACGCCGCGTGGACCCGCTCGTCGCCCTCGTCGCCGACGAAGTTGACGTACGCGCCGTCGTCACCCTGGTGGAGTGCCCGCGTGAACGCGGTCACCCACGCCTCGCGGCGGGGCTTGTCGTCGGGGCCCTCGTAGAACACCGCCACGTTGACCATGATCTTGCTGGACCGATGGGCGTATGCCGTGGCGTCGGCCGGCACCCGCGCGATCGCGCCACCGAGCACGCGCAGCTGGGCCGCCCGCATCTTCGCGTCCGAGGCGGCGAGCTGGTCGAGGATCAGCGCCGCGACCGGCCGGTCGACGTGATCGATGAACATCGTCCGCGAGATCGCCATCGGGTGGTAGGCGGGGTCCTCGGGCGGGTAGATCTCCGGGTACCGCATCGGGTGGACGAAGTCCGCCACCGGCGTCGCGAGCTCGCGGAACGGGGCGATCGCCCGCTCCGCGGCCTCGGGCTCGCCGACGCAGGCGAGGATCCCGAAGATGACCACTTCGCCGTGGTGCTCCGCCGGGATGAACGGCAGCGGCGGGCAGGGCATCACGTTGGCGATGGTCGACAGCTCCTCGGGCGCCGCCTCGGCGGCCGCGATGTAGCCGGCGACCGTGTCGACCGTGGCGGGCAGGATGAGCAGCCCGCCGACGATCTGGCCGACCTCGTGGACGCGATAGCGGAACCGCGTGACGACGCCGAAGTTGCCGCCGCCGCCACGGATCGCCCAGAACAGGTCGGGCTCGTTGTCCGCGTCGACCTGGAGGATCGCGCCGTCGGCGGTCACGATCTCGGCCGCGATCAGGTCGTCGATCGTCAGGCCGTACTTGCGGCCGAGGTAGCCGACACCGCCGCCGAGCGTGATCCCGGCGATCCCGACCGAGCCGGTGTCGCCAAAGCCGACCCCGAGACCGTGCTCGTCGAGCGCGGTGGCCAGCTCGGCGGCCGTCAGCCCGGAGCCTGCCCAGACCGTGCGCCCGTCGACGTCGATGTCGATCGACTTCAGGTCCGAGACGTCGAGCACGATGCCGCCCTCGACGACGCCGTAGCCGGCCGCGCTATGGCCCCCGCTCCGGACGGCAAGATCGAGGCCCGTCTGCCGGGCAAGCTCGATCACCCGGACCACGTCGTCCGCGTTGGCGACCTTGACGATCACCGCCGGCCGGTCGTCGCCGAGGCCGCCGGGCATGACCATCCGCGCGCGGTCGAAGTCGGGATCGTCGGGGCCGATCACCCTGCCGAGGACGCTGGGCCGCAGGTCCTCGATCGAGAGGGTCGCGGCGGTGCCTGTGATATCGGTGGTCGTCATGGTGGGCCTCCATGCGGCCGCCTCGGCTGGGCGGGCGGCGGTCGAGCATCGGTTCTCCGAAAGGGTCGCACGGATGGTGTCATCCGTCGCGCGCGACCCCTTCCGTGCCGCCCATCAGGCCGGCGGGCCGAGCCAGCCCTTGTCGCGCGCGATCCGCGCCGCCTCCGCGCGGTTGCGAGCGCCGACCTTCTGGATGGCCGACGACAGGTGGTTTCGGACGGTCCCCTCGCTCAGCGATACCGCCGCGGCGATGTCGGCGACGGTCGCCTGCTCGGTCGTCGCCGCGAGGATCTCGCGCTCCCGTTCGGTCAGCGGGTTGGTGCCCTCGGCCAGGGCGTCCAGCGCGAGGCCCGGGTCCACGACTCGCCGTCCCGCGGCGACACGCCGGATCGCAGAGGCGAGCTCGGTCGCGGGCGAATCCTTCAGCACGAAGCCTGTCGCGCCGGCCTCCATCGCCTGACGGAGATAGCCGGGCCGTCCGAACGTCGTCACGATGAGCACCCGGCAGGCGGGGACGGCCGACCGCAACGCCGCGGCCGCCGACAGCCCGTCCAGCCCGGGCATCTCGATATCGAGGACTGCCACGTCGGGGTGGACGCGCAGTGCCTCGGCCACCACGACGTCGCCGCTGGCGACCTGTCCGACGACGTCGAGGTCGTCCTCCATCGACAGCAGCGCTGCCATCGCGCCGCGGACCATGGCCTGGTCCTCGGCCAGCAGCACCCGGATGGGCGAGCCGGTCATGCCGACTCGCCGTTGCCGGCGGCGATGGGCACGGTCGCGATCACCCGATACCCGCCGCCGACACCGGGGCCGGCGTCGAGACGTCCGCCTGCCCCCTCGAGGCGTTCGCGCAGACCCTGCAGGCCGGTCCCGTCGCTTGCCTGTACTCCCGAGCGGGCGGCGTCCGCACTCGCCGGCTCGGGCGCGCCGTCGTCGACGACCTCGAGCTCTGCCTGGGTCCCGTGCCGCGATGTGCGGATCGTCGCGTGGCTCGCCGCGCTGTGCCGCACGACGTTGGTCACGGCCTCGCGAACCGCCCAGGCAAGGACGACGTCCTGTGATGACGGGAGCGGGCCGACACCGTGTTCGATCGTGGCATCGATCCCGGACGCATCGAGGACGACCTTGGCGCTCGCGAGCTCGCGATCGAGACTCGGCTGTCGATAGCCGCCAACGGTCTCGCGCACCGACGCGAGCGCCTCGCGGGCGACCTGCTCCACGTCGGCGATCTCGGCCCGCGCCCGGTCGGGTTCCCCCGGCAGGAGACGGCCGGCAAGCTCGCTCTTGATGGCGATCAGCGAGAGGCTATGGCCAAGAACGTCGTGCAGGTCGCGGGCGATCCGGTTGCGCTCCTCGGCGACGGCCAGCGTGGCGAGCTCCTGGCGCGCCACGTGGAGCTTCACGTTCGTCCGGCGCAGTGCGGTCATCGCGAAGACCGTGACCCCGATGATCGACACCGACAGACCCTGGATCAGCGCGCTCGCCAGATCGACCGACAGGGTCAGGGTGAGCGCCGCGACGATCCCGGCCGTGACGATGAGCGCCAGCGCGCGTCGTTCGGGCAGGAGCGTGCTGGCCGCGGTCGATGCGTAGTAGAACAGCGCGAACCAGCCCTGCCCGGGAGCGCGGACCTCGGCTGCGGCCACGAGACCGAGGATCGCGACATCGAGACGCGGCCAGCCACGGGCTCGCCCGCCGAGGGTCGATCGGATCCCGCCGGGCGACCGCCCACAGAAGGAGCGTGAAGCAGGCTGTCGCGGCGAGCACCAGCGCCGCGACAACGGGTTCCGGCGGCTGGCCGATGATCGCGAACGATCGGATAGGCGATGAACGCCGCACCCGCGACCCGCCAGGCCGGGATCCAGGAGCCCTCGCGCCCGTCGGGCGCGCCGAAGACGCCGGAGACCGACGTCCCTGCGGCAGGGGCGTCGGTCTGGGTCGCGGCTGCGGTGGTCACCCACTGGCGCGCTGCTCGGACGCCCGGTAGCGCCACGCCGCGAGCGCTCCGATGACTGTCGCGTAGACGGCCAGGACGGCGATGTCGGCGAGGTCGGGCGCGCCGCCGGTGAGGGCCGCACGACCCAGGTCGGCCAGCCGGAAGGACGGGAGCATGCGACCGATGGTAGCCAACGTGTCCGGGAAGGACGAGATGGGCGCCCACAGCCCGCCGAGGATGGCGAGGCCGAACAGCGAGACCATCATCGCGCCCTGCGCGCTGTCGGCATCGAACAGGTAGCCGATGAGCAGGCCGAGCGCCGCGAACGGCAGGACCCCGAGGGCGATCGACACGAACATCTGGACCAGCGAGCCGTCGGCAGCGACACGTGGTTGACGGCGATCCCCGCGGCGACGACGGCGGCGATCGCCGGCAGCGTCACGACGTAGGCGACGAGCAGCTTGCCGGCGACGTACCCGGCCGCCGGCAACGGCGTCACGCGCAGCTGGCGGGTCCAGCCGGAGCTCCGCTCGCGGGCGATGACGATCGCGCCACCGAGCGCCGCGATCATGGCCGCGTAGGTCGCCATCGAGACCATGAAGTAGGCGCCCCAGGTCGTGCCGCGATCGGTGCTGTCGGCGGGCGAGCCGGCCGACAGGACGCCGGTATACAGGAGGTAGAAGGCGGTCGGGAACGCGACGGAGAACATCACGTAGCGGCGGTTACGCAGCGCGCGGCGGATCTCGATGGTGACGAATGCGGCAAACGCACCGAACGCGGTCGATGAGCGAGTGACGTGGCTGATGGCGATCATCGGGCGGACTCCTTGGAACGATCGGATGCGGTGGTCAGGGCGACGAAGGCATCCTCGAGGTCGGCGCCGGTCACCTCCAGGTCGCGGATCGGCACGCGGAGGGTCACCAGGGCCGCGACGGTCGCGTCCGCGTCGGTCGTCGACAGCGAGACGGTCGTCCCGCGGACGTCGACCGCCGT
Organism: uncultured Chloroflexia bacterium; assembly: GCA_963813225.1. Lineage (GTDB taxonomy): Bacteria > Chloroflexota > Limnocylindria > Limnocylindrales > CSP1-4 > SPCO01. Next base: position 199,910 of record CAWEYB010000002.1, read on the forward strand.
GACGCCGGGCAAGGTCGCGAGGAGCGTCTCGTCGGGCTCCACGCTGTCGAACCGGACGGTTCGCCCCTGGATGCGCGCCCGGATCGAGCGGCTGGTGCCGTCGGCCACGATCCGGCCTCGATCAAGGACGACGACGCGGTCGGCGACCTGGTCGGCTTCCTCGAGGTAGTGGGTCGCGAACAGGATGGTCCGACCTTCGCCGGCCGAGCGACGCATGTCGGCCCAGAAGGCACGCCGGGTCTCGACGTCCATCGCGACCGTCGGCTCGTCCAGGAAGACAAGGTCCGGGTCGCCGGCGATGGCGATGGCGAAGCGCACGCGCTGGGCCTCGCCGCCGGACAGAGTCTCGACGGAGCGCCCGGTCAGTGCGGTCAGACCGGCTCGCTCGACGATCGTGGCGCGCGGGAGCGGGTGCGGGTAGAGCCGTCGGGCGAACTCGACGAGCTCGCCGACGCGGGCGTTGGCGGGCAGTCCGGCGCCCTGGAGCATCGAGCCGATGCGCCCGCTCGCCACGGCGGCGGCCGGCGTCAGGCCGAGCACCTCGACGCTCCCGGACGTCGGCTCGATGAGGCCGAGCAGGAGGCCGATGGCGGTCGACTTACCGGCGCCGTTCGGGCCGAGGAGCGCGACGGTCTCGCCCGTCGCGATCGACAGGTCGATGCCGTCGAGAGCGGTCACGGCACCGAAACGCCGGGTGACCGCCTCGAATCGAACGGCGATCGACTCGGGCCGGCGTGCCGAGCGTACGCGGGTGCGCCTGGAGGCAGGCGTCAGGATCGTCATCGGAGAACCTCGGCATGCGGTGTGGTCATGCCACAGTCTCGGGGCGCGGCGGGTCAGTCTCCAGTCACGGCCGTCGTGAACCGTCCATGACGGCTGTCACCCCTTGCCCATGACACGCCAGGGTCGCCCGACCGGCGCCGGAGGTACGGTCCTGACCCATCCAAGTTGGCCTCTCGCGTCCGCGACCCATGCGGCCGTAGCCTGTTGCCATCGGTCAACGTCGTCCCGGCGTCGACCGACCGATAAATGGCAAACCCGTCGCGAGGCGGGGACGCAAAGCCACGGGCCTCACGCAGGTAGCCGGGCTGCCGAACAGGAGGTGGGCCATGGAGGCCCAGCGCTACTCGCGCGTGCGTACCCTCGCGCACGCGACCTTGACCCTCGGGGCGGTCCTCGCCGTGCTGCTCGCCGCAGCCGCCGATCTCCACCGCTGAGGAACCGGCCGCCGGACGTCACATCGTCCGGCGGCCGCACTCTATCCGTCCGCGGTCGAGTCCTTCGGGACCGGCGCCTTGCGTGCCTCGAACCCGAGCTTGCGCGCCTCGCGCACCGTCAGCGGCTCCATCCGCTTCCAGCCGAAGGCCGTGGCGATCGCATCCCAGACGGGATCGAGCTCCCAGTACGCGCCGTGCGACTTCGGGAAGTCCGCGCCCGAGCGGACCCGCAGGTCGACGACGCTGGCCAGGCCGTCCGTCCGACGGAAGAGCGGCTCGGCGAGGAACGACAGGAAGTCGCGCGTGTCGTAGACGTTGAGCCACGGGACCGGCAGGTACGGTGGATCGGCCTCGTCGTAGGGCATCGACGGGATGGCATCGAACGTGTACAGCAGCGGCGCCTGCGAACCGACCGTGACGCAGGCCTCGACCGGGGCGTCCGGCCAGCTTGCCAGCAGGTCGACTAGCGCGATCCCACCGAGGCTCAGCGCGACCGGCAGGACCGGCCGGCCCTTGGCCGCCCGTGCTGCGGCGGTCAGCTCGGTCCGGAGCACCTGCTGGATGGACGAACGGTGCTGGTGGTAGCCGATGACGTCGGCCATCATCTGCGGCCCCAGGATCTCGAACAGCGCCTCGCGCCGGTCCTCGAAGTAGTTCGTCGCGATCTTCATCACGACGTCCTTGCGAATGCCCGCGCGCAGGATCGGGACCGGCATCGGCGACGGGCGGCCGCGGCGATGGATCGCCTTCTTCCAGCTCCCGAGACGCAGGTCGGACCGACGGCGCCACTCCGGCGCGACGACCGTCACGTCCCAGCCGCGCGCCCGGACCTGGTCCTCGAGCCGGGCCACGTTGGCGGCCAGCCCTTCGGACGTCTCCGCGGCACCGTGGACGAAGAACAGGATCCCGCTCGGGGCCGGCGTTGCCATGCCGCGACCATACACGCCGGGCGCGACCGCTAGCATCACGGGGTGACCTCCCTGACTCCGCCCCGGATCGAACCTGCCGCGATCCTCGCCGGGACCGGCCTCGCGCTGGTCGGCTGGACGGGTCTCCTCGTCCCGTCGCTGATCCGCCAGATCGAACCCGCGTTCGGGCAGACCGACGCCGGCATCGGCGTCTACTTCTTCGTCGGCGCGCTCGGATCGGTGGTCGGGTCGATGGGCGGTGGCCTGCTCACCGAGCGGGTCGGCCGGCGGGTCGTGCTCACGACCGCCGTCTCGCTCCTCGCCCTGGCGATGGCGCTCCTATCGGTGGCCCCGAACTGGACGCTGTTCCTCGTGGCGGCGATCCCGTTCGGCGTCGGCATGGGTGGGATCGATGGCGGGATGAACGGACTCGTCCTCGATCTGTACCCGGCCGGTCGGGGTCGGGCGCTCAACCTGCTCCACCTGTGCTTCAGTCTTGGCGCGCTGGCGTCGCCGCTGGTCGTCGGCCGCGTCGTCGACGCCGGCGTGCCGTGGCAGGCGGTCGTCTTCGCCAGCGCGGTCGCGGCCGTCCCGCTGGCGATCCTGTTCGCGGTCGTCCGGCTACCGTCGGGACGTCACGAGCACGCCCCGGGCGCGAGCGCGATCCGGACGGGCCTCGCTCTGCCACTCGTGATGCTGGCGGTCGCCATCGCCTTCTATGTCGGAGCCGAGATCGGTGTCAGCAACTGGCTCGTCCGCTATCTCCAGGCGGCCTCGCTGACGCTGGCGACATCGGCCCTCGCGCTGTTCTGGGGGTGTCTCGCCCTCGGACGCCTCGTCAGCGCGCGCCTCGGCGACCGGTTCGACCATGCGACGTTCGCGGCGGCATCAGCGATCGCCTCGGCCGTCGCTTTGGTGGCCGCGGTCGCGGTCCAGTCGCTCGAACTGTCGATCGTGCTGTTCGGCGTGGTCGGGTTCGCGTTCGGCCCGGTCTACCCACTGATCATGGCCGTCGCGGGCGACCGCTATCCGGCGCGATCCTCGGCGGTCAGCGGCTTCCTGGCGGGGATCGCGGTGATCGGCGCGATCATCTATCCGCCGCTCATGGGCTTCGTGTCGGTCGGGGCCGGGCTCGGGGTCGCGATGCTCGGCGCCGCAGCGCTCGTCTTCGCGTGCGGCGTGGTCCTGGCGCTGGTGGCGCGCCGACCAGCGGTGATCCGCGAAGGCGTCGCCGCGTGACCGCCTACATGGTGGTCGAACATTTCCGCGACGGTGACGCGGTCCCCGTCTATCGGCGCTTCCGGGATCGCGGACGGCTGGCACCAGCCGGACTGACCTATCGCACGAGCTGGGTCGACGAGGACATGCGGATCTGTTTCCAGCTGATGGAGGCGGACGATCGGGCCCTGCTCGACGCGTGGATGGCGGCGTGGGATGACCTCGTCGACTTCGAGATCTACGAGGTGATGACCTCGGGCGAGGCCGCCGAACGGATCGCGCCCTCGCTCTGACCGGGTCAGCGACTGGCTCGGCGGCGCTTGCCCAACCGCGCGAGGGATCGTCGGAGCGCCGGTTGCGACACGGCCGCCACGTCGATCCGGGCGACGCCGAGGAGCGTCATGAACCGCCGCATCCCGGCCGCCAGCGCGTCGCCGAACGCGGCGTCCTTGGCCGTGCCCGTGTCCTCCAACCACAGCCCGAGGATCATCAGCGTGCCGCTCGACCGGTCCAGCTTCGGATCGAACCGCCCGACCAGCCGGTCGCCCCACAGGATCGGCATCGTGTAGTAGCCGAACGTGCGCTGCGCCAGGGGCTTGTAGACCTCCCAGACGTAGTCGAAGCCGAACAGCGGCTTGGCCCGCCCGCGGGCGCTGACCGGGTCGAGCGGCGACAGGAAGGTCGCCTCGTCGGTCGTCGTCGGCCCGATCGGCGCCCACGCCGCCGGCACGATCCCGCGCTCGAGGTCGCGGATGACGCCCGCATCGGATCCGATCGCGAGCTGGGGCCGCCTCCAGCCCTCGACCCGCACCTCGACGAGCGAGCCGTCGGCCAGCAGGCGGGACCTCCATGCCGCGGATTCGGCCGCGGTCATGGGTCGTCGGAGCATGCTGTTGATGCCGATGAGCCCCTGTCCCAACCCGTCGCCCGCGATCGTCTTGAGCATCAGCCGGTCGTCGGCCTCGGCGGGGTCGATGTCGCGCAGCGCCCAGGCCGGTGCGACGGCCTCGGTCAATGCGTAGACCCGCTCGAACCGATCGCGACGCGTGACCATCGCCTCTCCGACCCGCCACAGGTAGTGGAGGGCGAGCGCGCTGTCCTTGCGACCCCGATAGTCGTCGATCCGCGTTCGGTGACGCATCTCGAAGTCGCGGTTGCTCACCTCGCGCCCGCTGCGCAGGATGCCCCGCATCTCCTCGATCGCGGGGCCATGCTCCCGTTCGACCTCGAGCCAGTGGCCGTGCTGGCGCTCGCGCCGCATCAGCACCCGATAGATCGGCAGCTCGTCCATCGGCCGGACCGCCAGCCAGCCGCCCCACTCGAAGAACTCGCGACGACCGTAGGTCAGGATCGCCCAGTCGTCGATGGCGTAGTCCGTCGACTCGGCTGTGGAGCGCGAGATCGTGGGCGCGGGCGACGACGACCAGCGGATCGAGCTGGAGGTCCTCCATCGCGCGCATCGCATCGCCGGCGCCCTCGAGACCCTGCCAGCGGCGACCCGGCCACAGCCCGCTCCGGCCCATGACGTAGCGGCGTGCAGTGACCGCCGAGATCTCCACCATCCGTGCGCGAACCGCGGGGGCCGACCGGCCACCCGTCAGGCGGTCGCCGGCTCCCGCACCCGGTCGAGCGCGACGAGGACACGCCCGACCGCGGCGGCCAGGTCGTCGATGTCGGACTCGTCGGCGATGGCCGGGATCGCGCCCATCCCGCGTGGCGCGAGATAGAACCCCTCGAGGAGCATGCCCAGGAACAGCGATGCGCCACCGCTGACGCCCGTCGCGAACGCGGTCACGCCCTCGCCCGAGAAGACCTGGAACAGCGAGCCGACAGTGGCGACCCGCGCGTCCAGGCCGTCGCGCTCGATGACCTCGCGTGAGCGCGTCCGGAGCCGCGCGCCCAGCGCGTCGAGCCGGACGTAGGTCTCGGGCGTCAGCTCGCGCGAGCGTCGCCAGGCCGGCCGCGGCCGCGACGGGGCTGCCGTTGAACGTCCCGCCGTGGCTGACGGCGCCCGGTCCGCCGCTGGTCGAAGATGTCCATCACGTCCGCCCGGCCGCCGAACGCGGCCAGCGGATAGCCGCCGGCGATGATCTTGCCGAGCGTCGTCAGGTCGGGCCGGACGCCGAACAGCGCCTGCGCCCCGCCGGGCGAGACCCGGAACGAGATGATCTCGTCGAAGATCAGCAGCGCTCCGTGGCGGTCCGTGAACGAGCGCAGGAAGGGCAGGAACTCCGGCTCGGGCGCGCGGACGCCGCCGGCGCCCTGGACGGGCTCGATGATGATCGCGGCGAGGTCGCCCTCGCGTCCGCGAAGGGCCGCCTCGATGCCATCCGGGTCGCCCCACGGCAGGTCGACGATGAGGCTCGACATCACGCCGGGCACGCCGGCGGTCCCGACCATCACGCCGTCGTGGGTGCCGTGGTACGAGCGATCGAACCGCCCGATCAGCGGGCGTCCGGTGAACGCGCGTGCGGCACGGATCGCGAACATCGTCGCCTCGGTGCCCGACGAGGTGAAGCGCAACCGCTCGACCGACGGGACGCGCCGGCGGATCTCCTCGGCCAGCTCGACCTCGGTCTCGGTCGGCGCGGCGAACGCGGATCCGCGGCGGACCTGCGCCTCGACCGCGGCCACGACGGCCGGATGGGCGTGGCCCAGGATCAGCGAGGTGTAGTTGCCGAGGAAGTCACGGTAGACGTTGCCGTCGATGTCCCGGAGCTGCAGCCCGGCGCCCGACTCGATGTATGGCGGATACGGCGCGGCATAGACGGTCGTCCGCGTCGAGCCCCCCGGCAGCGACGTCGTCGCGCGTTCGAACAGGGCGCGCGAGCGCGGCGTGCGATCCAGGTACGCGTCGATCAGGCTCATCGCGCTCGGCTCCTCGCGGGTGGACAGACGTTAGGACTATGCAGATCCGATTCGAGCGTCTACCATAGGCTATGTAAAGGCCATGGAATCGTCCGTGGCCAAGAACGTAGCTCGACGCCCAATCTCGGACTCCTCTCACGACTGACGCGAGAATCCGAAAGGATCGCGTTGGCTATCGAGAGGAGTTTTCGTTTTCGTGTACAACGACAAGAATCTGACCTGTGCGGATTGTGGACAGGAATTCGTGTTCACTGCGTCCGAGCAGGATTTTTACTCGCAGCGTGGCTTCACCGAGCCCCGCCGCTGCCCGTCGTGTCGTGCAAGCCGCAAGGCTGCGCGCAACGCGGACGGTGGTGGCAGCTCGTACAGCTCCGGCGGTGGGTACAGCTCCGGTGGCGGCTATTCGAGCGGCGCCGGCAGCTACGGCGGTGGTGGGTACGATCGCGGTCCCCGCGAGATGTTCTCGGCCACCTGCTCGTCCTGCGGCAAGGAAGCCCAGGTCCCGTTCCGCCCGACCAGCGGCAAGCCGGTCTACTGCAGCGATTGCTTCCGCAGCCAGCGCGGCGGCTGACCTAGTCCTCTCGGTGTGGGCCGGTCGCCGGCCCGCCTGAACCAGCGTGATCCGACCCGGGTCGTCAGTCGACCCGGGTCTTGTCTTTTCCGTGGCGGTCACTTTGGTCGCCGACAGGGCGCCGATCCGTGCGTCGCGCCTTCCACTCGCGCTCTTCACAGTCCTGCGTCGCCATCGTCGTGACTCGGCTTCGACACGCGCGCCATCGTCGGAGCTCGACAACTCGTCGAAGGAGTCCGACCCATGCGCGACCGCAGCCGACAGCTCGCCCTCTCCCTCGTCCTCGGGTTCGGGTCGATCGCCACCGCGATCATCGCCCCGAATGCCACGCTCGCCGCCTCGACCGAGGGCGCCACGGCGACCGTCAGCTACGACCACGACCTGTGACGAGGGCCGATGGCCGGCCTCGGCGCAGGGTCAGCCGCTGGCGTACCACGCCGGCGCCCGAGCCGGCGACTACCTGTGGCACAGCGGGACCGGCTGGCACCTGCGGCTGACCCACCCGGGCTCGTCGCGGGTCACGTTCAGCGGCACCATCGTGTCGAACAAGCCGCTGACCGTGACCGGCTACAAGCTCGAGCGGGGCGACAGCGTTCACGTTGAGCGCCGACAAGCTCACCCTGACCTATCACGTCGCCAACTACGGCCACATCGACGGCCTCGACTTCAGGACCGCGTGCGCGACGCATCTCCGGATCAAGGGCTCGATGTCCGGGGCGAAGCTCCCGATCGGGCGGATCTGGATCGGTCGCGGCGGCCACCACCCGCTCCAGAACCCGTTCGTGATCCTGCGCAACCGCTGACCTGACCGCCCGATCCGACATCCCGACCGGCGTCTGGGGTTCGCCCAGGCGCCGGTATCCTTGCGCCGTGGACCCGAGCGTCGCCTATGCCCGCACCGCGGACGGCGTGAGCATCGCCTATCTCGCCCAGGGATCGGGTCCCGGCTTCGTGCTCATGCCGGGTGTCCCGTTCAGCAACGTCGTCGCCGAGTGGCAGATCCCGGTCCTCCGTCGGGCCTATCTCGGCCTGGCCGACCGGATGCGGATCGTCCAGTACGACGGACGCGGTGACCGGTCATTCGCAGCGCGTCGTCGACGACCTCTCGCTCGACGCGATGCTGCTCGACGTCGACGCCGTGGTGGACGCGGCCGGGATGGACCGGTTCGCGCTGTTCGGCTTCTACCACTCGGCGCTCCACGCCATCGCGTACGCGGCCCGCCACCCGGACCGTGTCACGCGGCTGGTCCTGTTCGGCGGCGCGTTGCGCGGCTGGGAACCGATGAGCGGCACCGGCACCCAGGCGCTGCTGAGCCTGATCGACCGCGACTGGGACACGTTCGCCGAGTCGATCGCGCACGCCTGGCTGGGCTGGCCCGACGACGACCAGGGCCGGCTCGCCGCGGCCTGGTTCCGGACGTCGTCGACGCCCGAGATCGCGGGTCGCGTCCTGCGCGAAGCCTCGGCCGTCGACGTCACCCGCGACGCGGCGGCGGTCCGCTGCGAGACGCTGGTCCTCCACCGGCGGGACGCGACGGTCATCCCGCTCGAGCTGTCGGAACGCCTGGTCGAGGCGATCCCGCACGCGACCCTGCGCGTGCTCGACGGCTCGTCTGCGGCCCTGTTCTTCGAGCGCACGGACGAGGTGGTCGGCGAGCTGGTCCGGTTCGTGACCGGGGCGACGACCGGCGTCGTCCCGCCCGGCCCGCACGCGGGGCGGCGACGGCGACCGGGGTGGCCGGGCTGACCGCGCGCGAGCTCGAGGTCCTCCGCCTGCTGGCCGGCGGCCAGACCAACGCCGAGATCGCCGGCGATCTCGGTCTGTCGGTGAACACCATCGAGCGCCACGTCGGCAACGTCTATCGCAAGATCGACGCCCGCGGCCGGGCCGACGCCACGGCCTGGGCCATCCGTCGTGGAGTGGCCTGACGCTCGCGACTGGTGGATTCCCGTGAGGCGCCGTTCCACGGTCGCCCGGGATGGCAACGAGCCGGCGCCGGGCGCACACTGGCCTCGATCCAGCAACCTGTCTCGAGGCTCCATCCGCCATGACCGTCCCGATCGCCGACCCCGCCGCACCACGCCGACGCGACCCCATCCGCCGCCTGATCGCAGCCACCAACCCGTTCCTGCGCCCGTTCGCCGGGACGCGCTGGTTCCGGCTGTGGGGCGTCGTCCAGCACACCGGCCGGAAGTCCGGCACGGCCTATGCCACGCCGATCGTCGTCCGCCGCTACGGCGACGGGTTCGTCATCCCGATGCCGTTCGGCGAACGGACGAACTGGGCCAACAACGTGGTCGCGGCCGGTGGCGCGTCGATCCGCTGGGCGGGTCGGGTCTACCGGGTCACCGATCCGCGGATCGTCCCTGCCGCCGAGGCGATGGCCGCCTTCAGCGCGATCCAGAGGGCCTTGCTGCCGCGCTTCGGGATCGAGCGATGCCTGATGCTGACCGAGGTGGCCGCGAGCCTGACCGACGGGCCACCTGCCTCCACGTTGCCCGCCCCTCCCCTCCCCTTTCGCACGGCCGGCTCCCTATCATCGGAGCCGTAGCGCGAAGGAGGAACGGGTGAGCAACCTGGTTGACATCGAGACCCGGCCGGTCATCGACGTATGGGGTGGCGGAGGCGTTCGCGCCCGCAAGATCGACGGCGAGCGGGCGACCCTGTCGGTCGTCGAGCTTGCGCCCGACGCGATCGTGCCGGGCCATCGCCACGAGAACGAGCAGCTCGGGATGGTCATCACCGGGACGATCACGTTCACGATCGGTGACGAGCGGCGGGAGCTCGGGCCGGGCGGCACGTGGCGGATCCCATCGGACACGCCTCACCAGGTGTCGGTCGGGCCGGCCGGCGCGGTCGTCATCGACATCTTCGCGCCCGTCCGCACCGACTGGGACGACCTGCCGAGCGAGCCGCCATCGACGCCCATCTGGCCGGCTCGCGACTGAGACGACCCGCGCCTCGGCCCGGCATGACCCCTCCCGGGGCGCGTTTCCGGTGTCGGTAGGACAATGCAGCGAGGTCGACAGACCCGGCCGCCGCGGTTCGCACCCGCCTGATGGTTCTCAACCGATTCTCAGGAATGTGGGGCACGATCGGCCGACGGCCGTCCATGGCCGGACCCAGGAGGTAGCGTGCGCGAACGAGGCGTCCAGTCACGTCGGGTGAAGGCCGGGCCGGTCGAACCGGCTCGCCGCTCGACCCCACCGAAGCGGAACGGTGTCAACTTCTGGCAGGCGCTCGCGATCATCGCGTTGATCGCCGCCACCGCAGGCTGGACGACGGTCGGCGTCCTCGCCCTCCGCCCGGCCGGGACCGCGGTCGCGACCGACAGCAGCGACCCGAACGCCGCGGCAGACGAGAGCACGCCGCCCGACGTCCCGAGCCACGACGTGCCCGATCTCGAGACCTACCTGCCCACCTCGCTGAACGGCACCGCGCTCGACGTCCAAAGCGTGACCGGCGACGACGGCCTCATCGCCGGCGACGAGTGGAGCACCGCGATGACGAAATTCCTGACCGCGGAGTCGAAGCAGCCGGCCGATCTCGGCTATGCGTTCGCGTCCGACCCGACGGAGAACACGGACATCAGCATCGGCGTCTATCGCGTGAACGGCGTCGCGGCTGCTCCGCTCCATGACGCGCTGGTCGAGGGCTGGAAGGGGCTCGCCCCGACGGTCAAGGTCAGCGACATCACGCTGGGCGACAAGAAGGTCACCAAGGGCGACGACGGTACCGACTACCCGTTCAGCTACCTGTACGTCCGCGACAACGTGGTGTACGAGATCTACACGAGCGACGAATCGATCGCGACAGCTGCCCTGGCCGCCCTGCCGGTCCCAGGAGCGTCGAGCGCCGCCCGCGGCGTCGTCGGCCCCGTCGTCCTCGGCCGCTCCGAGCGCCGCGCCCTCGAGCTCGCCCTCGTCGTAGCTCGGCTCAGCTCCCGCGGAACCGCCGGAGGTTGTGCGGGAACGTCGCGCCCGGTGGTCGTGGAAGAGCCGCCAGGATGGTCGGGTCGTTCGTCGCGTGGCGCCGCGCGAGCTCGAGCGTGAGGCTCTCCTCGCCGCGGGCCATCGCCCAGTGGTGGTTCGCACTGAAGATCGGCTTCATGATCACCGACAGGTCCTTGAGGATGCCTTTCTCGGCCAGCACGGTCCAGTCGTAGGTGACCGTGGTCAAGGGGCCGCGCGCGTCGTCCGTGCCGCGCTCCGCCACGAGCGTCCAGATCCCGTGTCCGACGAAATCGCCGGTCGCCTCGAGCCGGAAGCCTGTGGGCGGCTCCGATTCGGTGACAGTGAAACGCCAGCGCAGCGTGTACGGCAGGAAGCCCTTGGTGTACAGGTCCACGACCTTGCCGACCCCGCGCTCGTCGCCGGGCGACACCTCCGTGACGGTCAGGTAGACCGACGGCCACCAGCGGGCAAGGGCGGGCGCGTCAGCCAGGACCTCGGTGATCTCGTCGGGCGTCGCCGGGATGCGCCAGACCGTGACGAAGTGGTAGTCGTTCGAAGCCACGGCGCGCGATGGGCGGACGCTAGTCCCGGTTGGATCCGCGGCGCGGCCGCTCGTCCTTGGGCGGCTTGGGCTCATGGCCGGGTCGCGGCGGGCGCGGCGCGGTGCCGGGCGCCATGTCTGGTCGCTTCGCCTCGGGACCGCGGGCTCGCGCGACCGCGACCGATTCGGCGAAGGCCTTCGCGGCGGCCGATGGCAGGCTGCCCAGCCAGGCGGCCTCGATCTGCTTGACGCGCTCGGTCTCGGCGCTGCGGCGCTCACGCTCGAACTTGGAATGCCTCGCCACGGTCCGTCCTTTCGTTGCACCGCCAGTGGGTGCCTCGCACGAGTGTACCCGAGGTGGACGCCGGGACCGCCCGCCCGGTCCGTCGCCTATCCTTCGCGGGTGAGCCTGTACACCCTCGACGACCGCCGAGAGCTGATCGCCCCGACGATGATCGCCGCGTTCGACGGCTGGGTCGATGCGGGCACCGCGGCGACGACGGCCCTCGGCATCCTGGCCGACGACGCGGATCCGGTGGCCACCTTCGACCCGGACCAGCTGTTCGACTACCGCGCGCGCCGGCCGCCGCTCGAGATCGTCGACGGGCGGCTGACCGAGCTGACCTGGCCCGAGCTGGTGCTGCGCCGGACCCGACTCGACGAGCGCGACCTGCTGATCCTCGTCGGTCCGGAGCCGGACTACCGCTGGCGCGCCTTCACGACCGAGATCGTCGCGCTGGCGGGCCGGCTCGGCGTCGTCCAGTGGATCAGCCTCGGCGCGATCCCTGCGGCGGTGCCACATACCCGGCCCGTCCCGATCATCGGCACCGAGGCGTCGCCCGGGCTGCTCCGCGGCGACGGTCGTGGCCGGGCCGTCGGGCACGCTGCGGGTCCCGTCGGCGCTCGTGTCGGCGCTCGAGATCGAGGCGTCGGCGGCGGGCATCCCGGCACTCGGCTACTTCGCGCAGGTCCCCCACTACGTCTCGGGGCCGTACGCGACCGCGGCGGTCGAGCTCTTGCGGGCGCTCGGGACGCATCTCGGCGTCGACATCCCGGCCGGGGAGCTGGTCGAGGAGGCGCGCGAGCTGCGCGCCCGGCTCGACACGGCGGCCGGGCTCGACGAGACGACGCGCGGATACGTGGAGCGACTCGAGGTCCTGTACGACGAGCAGCGCCTGCCGTCGGGCGACGATCTCATCTCGGACATCGAGCGGTTCCTGCGCGACCAGGGCCGGAACATGCCCGGCGGCGGCCTCCCGAACTGACGTCTCGCCCCTAGGCGCGAGGAACGGCCATCCGCGGGTGAAGCCGCAGATGGCCGTGTCGGTGCAGCGAGGGTCGTCGACGGACCGCCGCGGAGGCAGGATTGCCGGTACCGCCGCCGCCCGGCATCCCGCCGGGGGGTCGACGCGTGGCCGGACGAGAGTCTCAGTGTCCGGCGGTCCGTTCTCGACGTCCGTCACAGTAGGCGCCGCTCCCATCGGCCGGGACCTGCCATCCGTCGCCAAAGCGACATGGACGGATGTCCATGCATCCGTTCGCAACGTCGTTGCGACGGCGCCGCGCGGCGACCCGAGCGGGCGCGCCATGCCACGTCCCGTACGATCGCGCTCTCACCCAGGAGAAGAGACGACCATGACCTTCAACCCAGGCTCCCAGCTCGACCCAGGCCAGATCACCGACCGCCGCGGGATGGGCGGCCGCGGCGTCGCCATCGGTGGCGGTGGCGCGATCGGCCTGGTCCTGCTGCTCGCCTACACGCTGCTCGGCGGCAACCCGAACGACCTCGGCCCGATCCTCCAGCCGGGTGCGGTGACGGGTCCGGGCAGCACGGCGCTCGCCACCGACTGCAAGACCGGCCAGGACGCCAACGCCCGCGACGACTGCCGCATCCTCGGCTACGTCAACAGCGTGCAGAAGTACTGGACCGACGAGTTCGCGAGCGCGGGCGAGACATACGAGCCGGTCAACACCGTGCTGTTCACCGACGCGACCGACACCGGCTGCGGCTCGGCGAGCGCCGCGTCCGGGCCGTTCTACTGCCCGACCGACCGGCTCGTCTACCTCGACCTCGGCTTCTTCGACGAGCTCCGGACACAGCTCGGCGCGCAGGGTGGCCCGCTCGCCGAGGGCTACGTCATCGCCCACGAGTACGGACATCACGTCCAGGACCTGCTCGGGACCCTCGGCGGCGACAACGGCGACACCGGCGCCCAGAGCCAGTCGGTGCGCACCGAGCTGCAGGCCGACTGCTTCGCGGGCGTGTGGGCGAACCACGCGGCGCAGCACGGGCTTCCTCCAGCCGGTCACCGATGCCCAGATCGCCGACGCGCTCGACGCGGCAGCCGCCGTCGGCGACGACCGGATCCAGAAGGAGACGAGCGGGCAGGTGAACCCCGACACGTGGACCCACGGCTCGGCCGCCCAGCGCCAGAAGTGGTTCAAGACGGGCGACCAGAGCGGCGACCCGAACGCCTGCGACACGTTCAGCGGCGCGATCTGAAGGCGGCGCCGACGGCCCTATCCGCCACACCCGGCTATCGTGGGCTCGTGACGAGCGAGCGACCGATCTCCCGCCGCGCGCTGCTCCGGGCGATGGCGGCGGGTTCGATCGCGGCCGGCCTCGCGGCGTGTGGCGTCCAGGTGACGCCGGCTCCGAGCTCCTCCTCGAGCGCTCCGGCATCCAGCCCGAGCGGCGGCAGCCCGGCGCCGACCGCGCCACCGGCGACGCCGGTGCCGAGCCCGTCGACTGCGACCTCGGCCGCGCCCTCGACCGACCCGGCCGCGCTCCGCGCCAAGATCGCGCGGTTGCTGATGGTCGGTTTCCGCGGGCTCGAGATCGGACCCGACGACCGACATCACGAAGGCGCTGGCGGCCGGTCTCGGCGGCGTGATCCTGTTCGACCGCGACCAGATCACCGGCGGCCAGCGGAACATCGCCTCGCCGAAGCAGCTGGCGAAGCTGACCGCCGCCCTGCGAGCCGCCGCACCCGGCCCGATCCTCATCGGCATCGACCAGGAGGGTGGGAAGGTGTCGCGGCTCAACCCCGCGAAGGGCTTCCCGGCGACCCGGACCCAGGCCGCGATCGGTGCGACCGGCGACCCGGCCAACGCCCGTGCGGCCGGCAAGGCGATGGGCACGACGATGCAGGCCGCAGGCATCGACCTCGACCTGGCGCCCGTCGTGGACGTGAACGTGAACCCGAGGAACCCGGCCATCGGCGCGCTGGATCGAAGCTTCTCGGCCGATCCCGCGGTCGTGGCGGCGATGGCCGAGGCCGAGATCCGTGGCCTCCATGCGGCCGGCGTGCGCTCGGTCGTCAAGCACTTCCCGGGGCTCGGCAGCGCCGCGGCCAACACCGATTTCGCGGTCGTCGACGTGACGAAGACGTGGTCCGCGGCCGAGCTCGAGCCGTACCGGACGCTCATCGCGGCCGGGGTCCTGGACGCGGTGATGAGCGGCAACATCGTGAACAGGAAGCTCGACCCCGACGGCGTCCCGGCGTCGCTCTCCGCGCCGATCATCCAGGGCTCGCTCCGCGGCCAGCTCGGCTGGACCGGCGCGATCGTCACCGACGACCTCGGCGCCGTGGCGATCACCTCGCGCTACAAGCAGGCCGATGCGGTCGCGCGGGCGCTCGGAGCCGGCAACGACCTGCTCGTCTTCGCCAACCAGGCGACCTACGTGCCCGACCTTGCCACCCGTCTCGTCGATACCATCGAGCGCCTCGTCGCGGCCGGTCACGTCACCGAGGCGCGGATCGACGCCTCGATCGCCCGGCTCGACCTGCTCGCATCGCGACCGACGCGCACTGAACATGACATCACCTGGCAGGAATTCAGGCTATCGTGGCGGCGTGCGCGCGTCACGCCTCGTCTCGCTCCTCCTGCTGCTGCAGACGCGCGGCCAGCTGACCGCCGGCGAGCTCGCCCAGGAGCTCGAGGTCTCCGAGCGGACCGTCCATCGCGACGTCGAGGCGCTCAGCGCGTCGGGCGTCCCGATCTACGCGGAGCGCGGCGCCCATGGCGGCATCCGGCTGGTCGACGGCTACCGCACGCGGCTGACGGGGATGACCGGCGACGAGGCCGAGGCGCTCTTCCTGGCGGGACTGCCGGGACCGGCTGCCGAGCTCGGGCTCGGCACGGTGGTCGCCGCCGCGCAGCTCAAGGTCCTCGCCTCGCTGCCGCCGGAGCTGCGGACCCGCGCCTCACGCCTGGTCGAACGGTTCCACCTCGATGCCGGCGAGTGGTTCCACACCAGCGAGCCGGTGCCGTACCTGGCGCCCTTGTCGGACGCCGTCTGGAACGCCACCCGGATCGCCATCGACTACGACCGCGGCGAACGGGCCTGCCCGTCGCGAGATCGAGCCGCTCGGGCTCGTCCTGAAGGCCGGCATCTGGTACGTGGTCGCAGGCACCGATGGCGGCCAGGTCCGCACGTATCGCGTCTCGCGGGTCGTCGGCGTCGAGCCCGGCGGCGAGCGGTTCGAGCGGCCGGCCGGCTTCGACCTCGGCCGGCTACTGGGCCGACGCCGCGGAGGCATTCGAGCGCGAGGCGCCGCGCGATCGCGGTCGACGTGCGGGTCCGACCCGATCGCCTGGACCAGCTGCGCGCGGCGGTCGGCCATGCCACGGTGGAGGCCGCCGAACCGCTCCCCGGGACCGATCCGGACGGCTGGCTACGGCTTCGGCTGCGCCTCGACTGGCCGGACGAGGCGCCGGTCGTGTTGCTCCGCGCGGGACGCTGGGTGGAGGTCCTTGGCCCGCCCGAGGTCCGGGCTCGGGTCGCCAGCACCGCCCGTGCGATCGCCGAGCGCTACGCCGACGACGTCGTCTGACGCCGACTCGCGGCGCGCCAACGCCTCGAGATGGGCACCGCGCCGCACGGCCTCACGCAACTCGCGCCGCAGGTCCGCTTCACGGGCTGCGGTGGAGCTCCAACAGATACATGGCGGATGTCTCCAGGTACACGGCGGGTCCTCCGTCTCGGTCCACGATCTCCCCCGATCGCGTGCCTTGACCGTACCAGCCATACCTGCCAGAACCTGTCAGGAAAGGGCGAAGACGCCCAGGATCAGCCGCCGATCGACATCCGCGGCACGCTCGAGCCGGCCAGCCGCTCCTCGAACCGGCGAGCCGCCTCGTCGAGGGCGGCAAGGTGCTCGGCCAGCCGCGACCGCGCGGCCTCGGCGGCCGCGTCGAGGTTCGTCAGCTCGAAGATCTTCCAGTGCCGCAGGATCGGCAGCAGCACCTCGTCGCGATGGACGCGGATGTCGTAGATCCCCGCCTTGGCGATCTGGGCGGCCTTGCGCACGAAGCCCGGGATCCCGGCGCCGGGCATCTTGAACGCGAGCACCTCGTCGACGATGGCGCACACCGCCGCCGACGGCTCGAGCACGAGCGCGGCGGAGATGATGTCGCGGTAGAAGACCATGTGCAGGTTCTCGTCGGCCGCGATCCGGACCATGATCCGGTCCGCGACCGGATCGTCCGAGTAGCGTCCGGTGTTGCGGTGGGCGATCCGGGTCGCCAGCTCCTGGAACGTCACGTAGGCGAGGCCGCGCAGCGTGTCCGGCGACTCGTGGTCGTAGCCCTGCCTGGAGCTGGGTCATCCGGCCGCGCTCGAGCGCGACCGGGTCGATGTTGCGGGTGACCGTCAGGTAGTCGCGCAGCACGATCGCGTGGCGCCCCTCCTCCGCCGTCCAGCGCCCGACCCAGTTGATCCAGGCCCCATCGCCGGCGCCGAACATGCCGTGGATCAGCCGGTGATAGCTCGGCAGGTTGTCCTCGGTCAGCAGGCCGATCTCGAACGCGGTCTGGGCGACCCCGGTCAGCCGCGGCTGGTCCGGCGTCCAGGGCTCCTTGTCGAAGTCGCGCCCGAGCCGATACGGGATGTAGTCGTGGGGGAACCATTCCTGGGCGACGGCGGCATGACGGTCGAACAGGCGGGCCGCCTCCGGCTCGAGCTCGTTGAGCAGGGATCGCTGGTCATAGTCGGTCATCGCGGAAGCCTAGTCGCGTTCGCGTCCCGACCAGCGTGCGACCTGTGCGCGCCTGCATCGGGAACGCGACCATCCGGCCGTCGGCTACGCTCTGCCGGTGATGCGGACCGTGATCGCGACGCGCTACGTGACCCCGCTCCGCGAGGGCGGGTCGCTGCCCGGCCTGGTCGAGGCGGACGACGACGGGCTGTACGTGGTCAAGTTCCGCGGCGCCGGGCAAGGCCCGCGGGCGCTCGTCGCCGAGTGGCTGGCGGGCGAGCTGGCGCGGGCGATCGGACTGCCCGTCCCGGACCTCGTCGGCATCGACGTCGATCCGGCGCTGGGCGACGCCGAGCCCGACGAGGAGATCCACGACCTCGTCAACGCCAGCGGCGGCCTCAACCTCGGGATGGACTTCCTGCCCGGCGCGCTGTCGTTCAACCCGGCCGCGACGACGGCCAGTGCGGTCATCGACCCGGAGTTCGCGGCCGACGTCGTGTGGCTCGACGGCCTCGTGACCAACCCCGACCGGACAGCCCAGAACCCGAACCTGCTCGTCTGGCACGGCCGGCCGTGGCTGATCGACCACGGCGCCGCGCTGTACATCCACCACACCTGGCGCGACCCGGACGAGCACGCCCGTCGGCCGTTCGAGCGGATCGCCGAGCCACGTGCTGCTCCCGTTCGCCGGCTCGATCGCAGCCGCGGACGAGCGCCACGCCGCCCGGATCGACGACGCGCTGCTGACCGCGCTCACCGACGCGATCCCCGATGCGTGGCTGCCCGACGATGCGGCGGTCGGCGACGCGGCGGCCCAGCGCAGGGCCTACGTCCGCTACCTGCATCGGCGGCTCGACGCGCCGCGGGCCTTCGTCACGGAGGCGGAACGTGTCCGACCCGCCGCCTAACATCTTCCAGTACGCGATCGTGCGGGTCGTCCCGCGAGTCGAGCGCGGGGAGTGCCTCAACGTCGGGGTGATCCTGCTCTGCCGGCCGCGGCGGTTCCTGGCGGCCCGGACGGTCCTCGACGAGGGACGCCTGGCGGCGCTCGCGCCCGGCCTCGACCCGGCGTCCATCCGGCCGCATCTCGACGCCATCGTGCGGATCGCGGCCGGCGATCCGACGGCCGGACCGATCGCCCGCCTCGGGACCGGCCGAGCGGTTCCACTGGCTGGTGGCGCCGTCGAGCACGATGATCCAGCCGTCCGAGGTCCACACCGGGCTGTGCGACGACCCGGCCGACGAGCTCGACCACCTGGTCGCGACGCTGGTCGACTAGCCGCGTCGGACCGCCCACGGTCCTCGCCTGCAGGCGTGCCTCCGCCTCGGCCAGCGCGTCCTCGAGCGATGCGGTGCGCGCCGGGGTCGCGATCTCGACGCACAGGTCGACGCGCGTCCGTGCCGGCCTCTCCGGCGGGTCTCGTCCGGAACGTCGTGTCGAGGCGCTCGGCGAACCGCCGGGCGGCGCTCCCACCGGTCTCGGGCAGAAGCACGCGGAAGCTCAGGGCACCGATCCGGACCGCACGGTCCGTCTCGCGCGCCTCGCTCCGGATCGCGTCGGCCAGGCGGCGGGCGACCCGGTCCGTCGCGTCACCCGCCAGCGGACCCGACAGGTCGATCAGGACGACCGAGGCGGACCGGCCGTAGCGGGCATGTCGCGCGCTCTCGTGGCGGAACGCCTTCGTCCAGTCCGGACGCGTCTCGAGCTCGACCGGGCGGCGCTCACGCTCGACCGCGACGGGCCGGCTCCGGGTCGCGCCACGGCCATCGAGGAACGCCTCGATGCGCTCGGCTGCGCGCTCGTCGCCCTGTTCGTCGTGGTGGTGGTCGGGCAGGACGAATTTGCGCGATCGGCGCGGTTTGGGCGGCTTCGCCGGCGGTGCCGGGGCGGCTGGGTCTGCGGGGTCGGGCACGGGCACCAAGTCTAGCGCCCCGGAGGTCGTCAGGCCGCGAGCTCGTCCAGCGTGACCTCGATGAGCGGGCTGTAGCGGACCATGTCGTCGAGATCGTCACGCCGCCACGCGCGGGCCACGCCGGCGAGGACTGCACGTCGCTCCGCCTCGTCAGTGATCACCCGGGCGGTCGCCGGCAGATCCGCCGCGTGCGAGCCCTTGAGGTGGAACGTGAAGTGCGGGTCGGCCTCGAGGTTGAGCAGCCACGCGCGCTGTCCGGTCGGCCCGTGGCGTGCCGCTGATGTAGAGCCGCCCATCGAAGTTGTGGAAGACGATCTCGATGCGGCGCGGCTCGCCGGTACGGCGGCCGGTCGTGGTGATGTCGATGGTGTGGCCGCGGCTCAGCTCGCGGCGGGTCTGGTCATCCATGTGGGCTCCCGACATATCGTTGCTACCGCAACGAACGGTACACCCGCCGCACGGGCCGCGCAAACGCGGCGATCAGCCTCCGGCTTCGGCGCGCATCGCTGCCTTGTGCGCCCGCTTGCCCGCCTGGTAGGCGGCGAGCGCCTCGGCCGAGTCGACGTCGCCGAGGGTCGGCCAGTCGGGGGCGACGTCCTCGTAGCCGGGTGGCCGGACGCCGAACCGGTTGCCGAGGACCGCGATGATCGACTTCGCCTTCATCTCGCCGATGCCCGGCAGGCCGAGCAACCGGCGCTCGAGATCCGGGCCCGTCCACCGCATCGCGCCAGACCCGCGACGCGTCGTTGCCGTAGTCGGTCGCGATCGCGGCCGCCAGGGCCTGGACCTTGCCCGCCATCGAGCCCGGGAACCGGTGGAGCGCGGGGCGCTCGCGGAACACCGCGTCGAGCGCGGCCGGGTCCATCGCGGCGATCCGCGCCGCGTCGAGATGGCCGAGCCGTCGCTTGAGGTCGGCCGGGCCGCTGAACGCCTTCTGGACGGTGACCTGCTGGTCGAGCGCGAAGCCGATCAGCAGGGCCAGCGGGTCCTCGGCGAGGAGGCGGTCGGCCTCCGGGTCGCCGGTGAACGGGAGCGAGGTCGGGGTCGTCGTCGAATCGGTCATCGACGCATGGTAGTACGGCTGTCAGACCATCTGGCGCGGGAGGCCGCTGGCATAGGCGATGACACCCGACGCGACGAGGAGGAGACCGGCCGCGCCGAACAACGCCGTCGCGTGGCTGTCGACCACGACTCCCGAGAGGGCGAGTGACAGTGGAGCCGCGATCGCCGAGCCGAGCATCAGGAAGCTCATCGTCCGTCCGAGCATCGCCGGATCGGTGCGACCCTGGACCCAGGCGATCACGACGACGTTGATATAGCCGTTCGTCGCCCCGAGACCGAGCGCGATCAGACCGATGACGGCAAGGCTCGGAGCGATGCCGATCGCCGCGAGACCGAAGCCCATCGTCACGATCAGGCCGACCACGACCGACCCGAACCGCCGAGGACGGGGCATCGAGCCGGCCACCAGCACACCGCCGACCGAGCCGGCTCCCCAGGCCGCGTAGAGGAGCCCCAACTCCGGCGCGCCAGCGCCGAAATGGACGAGGACGAGCCACGGAAGCCCCACCACCAGCTGCCCCGTGAAGGCGAGGTTGGCGACGCTCGACACGATGACGATCGAGCGCATGACCGGGTCACCGAGGATCTCGCGGGCGCCGGCCACCAGCGCTCGGAGCAGCGACTGCTGGGCGACCCCGTCGGTCGGCGTGATCGCCGGAGCGACTGGGGGGGCCACGTCCGGCGCCGCGTCGCCCCGTGGCTCCGTCGGACGCCCGGACCTGGTGTCAGAGTGGACCAGCCACAGCGAGACGGCGGCGACCGCGAACGTCAGCGCGTCGAAGGCGAAGGCGGCGCCCACGCCGATGAGCGCGACCGCGAACCCGGCCACGGCCGGTCCGACCGTCCCGGTCAGCTGGGCCGTGCCCTGCATCACCGCGTTGGCCGCGGCCAGGCGGGCCGGCGGGACGAGCCGGGGGACGAGCGTGTTGATCGCCGGGAGGAAGACCGCGCCAACGGTCCCGAACGCCACGCCGACGGCGGCGAGCTGCCAGAGCTCCACGCGCGCGCCCAGGACGAGGGCAGCGACGGTCGTGGACAGGACGCAGCGCACGACGTTGGAGACCAGGGCGAGGTCGCGCGGCGAGAACCGGTCCGACAGCACGCCTCCCAGCAGCATGAACACCCCACGCGGGATCGCGGCCGCGATGAGGATGGACCCGAGCGCGAGCCCGGAGCCGGTCATCCCGAGCACGAGCCACGACAACGCGATGAGATGGAACTGGTCACCCAGGAGTGAGACGCCCTCGCCGAACCAGACGAGGCGGAAGTCCCGGCCGAGGAGCGGAGCCAGGAGCGGCAGCCGGGCGGCACGTGCGAACGGCCGTCCGACAGCGCCGAAGGCATTCATTCGATCGAGATCCGGACCCCGTCGCCGCCGTCCTCGAGGTCGACGATCGGGCCCTTGATGCCGGCCGCGACCGCCTCGCTGATGCGATCGGACGTCGCCTGCGAGATGCCCGGGATCTGGGCGATGGCTGCCCGGCCGAGCGACAGCGGGATGCGCAGGTTGAGCACGCTCCTGCCCTTGTCGGAGACCTGGACGCGGAGCGCACGCGGGGCGCGGTCGTCGGACGCCGGTCGGGACGCGGCGTCAGCCCGCGATCCGGCCGATCCCGGCTCGTCGGTGACCTGCGAGGCACGCTCGAGCGCGTCGAGGAGCGGTGCGGCCTCCTCGGCAGTCAGCCGACCGTCGGCGACGAGTCGGAGGACCTCGGCCAGGGCGTCATCGGTCATCGAGGGCCTCGAGGCGCTGGCCGGCCTCGGTCACGTCGATCTCACCGTGCTCGAGTGCGCGCAGGATCGCGATCCGGGCTTCATCCTCGGCTGTCGGGTCCGCGCCGGCTGGGTCGTCGTCCGGCTCGGCCGTGGAAGGGGCGGCCCCCTCGACCGCTGTACCGTGTTCTGACGCCTGTGCCACGGCGACCGGCACGCGCTCGGTGTCGTCGCGGTCGACGCCTCGCGCGGGCGCGACCGGCGCGGCGCGGCGGGCGCGGCGGCGCTGGGGGCGGAGTGGGCGCAGGACCCGCCTCGTCCGTCGCGACCCGGATGGCGCGCACGACACGCAGGTCGCCCGACATCGAGCGGAACGAGACCGTCGGTCCTCGGTCGCCGACGATCAGCGATCGACGGCCCCGACCTCCCTGTGCGGTCCCGCCGATCTCGGAGCGCAGGTCGCCCGAGACGGTCGTCATCTCGATCCGCACGTCACCCGCCGGTGCGAGGACGGCGTCGCCGCTGACGGTCTCGACTCGGAACGGCCCATCGCCGGCCAGCCGGCCCGCGACCTTGATGTCACCGCTCATCGAGGTGACATCGAGCCCCGACAGGGTCGCCGCACGCAGGTCGAGGTCACCCGACACCGTCCGGACGGTCATCACCGCCTGGCCGCCGGCCGTGACGTCGACGTCGCCCGAAACACCGTCGACGCGGATCCGACCGGTCACGGCGCGCAAGGTGATGTCGCCCGACACCGTCTTGTACTGCTGGTCGCCCGACAGACCGTCGGCGTCGATCTCGGTGCTCGTGCCGTCGATGACCACCGACGCCCGCCGCGGGAGGTCGATCTCGATGTCCGCGGCTCCCCCGCCGCGAAGACCCGGGATCCCCAGGCCGCGGTCCGACCGAAGCGTGGCACTCCCCGGGCCGAGCTCGATCGAGAACGTCTTCTGCAGGTCATGCCCCGCGGCGTCGCGAACGCGGACCGCCTCGCCGTCGATCGCGTGGAGGCGGATGGTGCCGCTGACCAGGCTGACGACGACGAACCCCTCGGCGCCGATGGTGTGGTCAAGGCTCGACTGTGTCTTCGTGGTCACGATGCGGTCCTCCCAAGCGCCCGGATCGCGGTGGCCGCGTCCTCGGCGCTCATCTCGTGGCGGGCCAGGGCCTGCAGGATCTCGTCGCGCGTCCGCGCCGTGGTCGGGCTGGGGACTGTCGCGGTCCCCGGCTCGTCGGCGCCGTCGTCATCGGGACGTGGCCCGAAGCCGAGCGCCCGGACGAGTGCCTCGACGCGCGACCGGACGGTCGGGTAGCTGATCCCGAGCTCGCGCTCCATCTCGCGCAGGTTGCCGCGCGATCGGAGGAAGCTCTCGAGGAGGGTGAGCTGCTCGCGGGTGAGCCTGCCGAACCGGCCAACGCTGAAGTCGCCCTCGAGGGTCGTGCCGCAGCTCGCGCAGTGGAGCCGGGTGACCGCCAGCTCGCCCGAGCAGATCGGGCAGGTGGAGATGACGTCGTGCGCCATGGCAGTCCCTTACCGCCCGAATGCGCGGACGGGGCCGACGCCCTGGCGGCGGTCAGCCGTCCGCGCGTGGGCCGGCTTGTCGTGCGCGATCGTCGCGCTCGCCGAC
The DNA here is from genome assembly GCA_963813225.1 of uncultured Chloroflexia bacterium. Lineage (GTDB taxonomy): Bacteria > Chloroflexota > Limnocylindria > Limnocylindrales > CSP1-4 > SPCO01. The sequence continues at coordinate 223,487 of CAWEYB010000002.1, forward strand.
TGGAGCAGCTCGCGGCGCCGCAGGTCGGACTCGACCCGTCGTTCGCGCTCCGCCTGGGCGATGTAGTGAAGGTTCAGATCGAACATGATGCACGCCCTGCCTACCTGTCGTTGGTTGATGGGTCGTGTTATAGCAAGTCACCTATCACTTTGTCAATATCTACGTTCACTTTGTTGTATCTTCGGATCACCAGTCGTCATTTGCCCACGCTCGCGCTGGTCGTTCGTCGAGGATGAAAGGCCACGCCGGTCCGCTGGCGCGCGAGCCGACGTGCCGGAGACTGGCGTCAACGGCTGGCCGGATGCGCCCGCCGGAGGAGTCCTGGAAGAAAGGAGCACAGGCCGATGACGACTCAGATCGCGATGTCCGGATCCGACGTGTTCGGCGTCATCCCGGCCGTGCTCGTGGTCCTGCTGACGATCCTGGCGATGCTCGGGGTCGTCGCGGCAGTGGCGACCGTCTGACCCGACACCTCACCACGCAAACAACGGCCCCGGCGGGATCGACGATCCCGACCGGGGCCTCCGCGTCACGCGCGGACAAGCGGACGAAGGCGGGTCAGCTCGCCGCGGAACGTGGCCGCGGTCAGGCCGAGGTTGCCGGCGACCGACCGGTAGTAGCGACCGGGAGACGAGGGATCCATCCAGTCGCGGAATGCCGGGTTGCGCGGCGACTGGAACTGGAAGTCGTACCGTCGTGTCCCAGTGCGACGAGCTCTGGAAGATCGAGCCGATCGAGCGGTTCGTCTTGAACAGGCCGTACAGGATGTACGAAGCGCTGGTGATGCCCTCGGCGAAGACGGCCCGCGCGTTGGCGCGCAGGAACCCGCTGGCGAAGTTGTCGACGCGGGTCTTGGCAGCCGTCTTGGTCGGATTGGGCGAGCCCCATTCCGAGTTGCCCGACGCGTAGCACAGGCGGTTGAGGATGACGACCGCGTTGCGCGCCAGGTGGAGCTGGGTGTCGATGTAGTACTCGCCGTAATACTTGCGGTTGCTGTTGCCGTGGCCGGCGATCGCGTTGAGCCCGAAGCCGTCCTTGGTGTACTTGTTCCACGGACCGTAGGGGCTTGGCGAGCCGTTGCCATGGCCGAGGTAGATGACCACCTTGGCGCCCTGGACCGCCGCCTTGACCCGGCTCCACGTCGCGTTCGGGCTGTAGATCTCGACCACGGTGGCACCGTAGGAGCGAGCCTGCGCGGCGTAGCGCTTCGCGTTCTACGATGTAGTTCGCGGTGTTGGATTCGACGGGCCCGACGATGATCACGACCTTGAGCCCCGCGGCGGCCGCCGGGATCGGGTTCGCGAGCCCGAGCGCGGTCGTCAGCACGAATGCGAGACCGAGGACCACGGACCGGGTCGATCGATGACTGGACGCCCGCTGGGCGCCGTTCTGCACTGGCAACGCTCGTGCCTCCTCTCCGCCGGAACATCGCGCGGGCACGCGCGATGACGGTGGGTGGTGCCGCCGACGGCAGATTGGAGGCGACCGAGGTCGCGAGCGGACGCACGCACGACGACGTGCGTATCCGTGGTGGGGGTGGATCGAAAGGGGGGTCGATCCGGGGTTGGCTGGGTCTGGGAACCCGGCCGCGGGGACAGGTGTCTGCCGTTGGGGGGCGGCGTTCTTCTGTTAGCCCTGTCTTCGGGGGTGGCCGGGTAAGCGCGACGAGTATGGCACCCGGCGACGCCGTCTGTCAGGCCACCTCATCGTCGCGGGCGATCCGGGCCGACGTCGCGCCGGCCAGACGCACCAGGTCGGTGGCGGCGATCTCCAGCTGGAGCCCACGCCGTCCGGCCGAGACGAAGACCGTGTCGTGGTCGGATGCGGAGCTGTCGATGACGACCGGGAGCCGCCGCCGGGAGCCCAGCGGGCTGATCCCGCCGACCACGGAACCGGTCGCCCGCTCAGCCTCGGCGGGGTCCGCCATCACCGCCCGGCGACCGCCGGTCGCGGCCGCGAGTCGCTTCAGGTCGAGGTCGCGATCGACCGGGACGACCGCCAGCACGAGCTCGTCATCGACCGACGCGACCAGTGTCTTGAACACGCGTGCGGGTTCGACGCCGAGGGCGGCCGCCGCCTCGAGGCCGTAGTTCGGGCGCTCGTCGCGCGCACGACCGTGGCGTTCGGGCAGGGCATACGGATGGACCCGGTGGTCGACACCGGCCCGCGTCACGACCTCGAGCGCGCGGGTCGCTGCAGCGGTCACGGTCCGATCGTAGCCATTTCGGCTATGCTCGGAGTGCCTGTCAGCCGACCGCGTCCATCGACGCACGGTGACTGGCCGCTGGCGCGCCCCTGATCGGTGCCCGCGGCGGGACACATTTCAGGAGCGACCGCTTGACCTTCGATTCACTCGGCCTGTCGGCCGACCTCGTGCGCATGGTCGCCGAGGAGGGGTACGAGACCCCGACACCCGTCCAGACCGCTGCCATCCCGCTCGTGCTGGCCGGGCGCGACGTCCTCGCCGCCGCACAGACGGGGACGGGCAAGACCGCCGCGTTCGTGCTGCCGATCCTCGACCGGCTGCGCGGCCACGCGAACACCAGCTTCTCGCCCGCACGACACCCGGTGCGCGTCCTCATCCTCGTCCCGACGCGCGAGCTCGCGATGCAGGTCGACGAGAGCGTCCACACCTACGGCCGGACGGTGCCGCTGCGCTCCACGGTGGTCTACGGCGGGATCCCGATGGATCCGCAGATCAAGGCGCTTCGTGGTGGCATCGAGATCCTGGTCGCGACGCCGGGCCGGCTGCTCGACCTCGTCGGCCAGCGGGTCGCCAACCTCGGCCAGGTCGAGATCCTCGTCCTCGACGAGGCCGACCGGATGCTCGACATGGGCTTCCTGCCGGACATCCAGCGGATCATCGCCCTGCTTCCGGCAAAGCGGCAGAACCTGATGTTCTCGGCCACCTTCTCGGACGACATCCGGCGGCTGTCGGGCGGGATCCTGACGGACCCGGCCACGGTCGAGGTCGCGCCACGCAACACGACGCTCGAGGCGATCCACCAGCTCGTCTACCCGGTCGATCGCGACCGCAAGGAAGCCTTGCTGGCGCATCTCATCCGCAAGAACGACATGCGCCAGGTGCTGGTCTTCACGCGGACGAAGCTCGCCGCGACGCGGCTGGCCAACCGGCTGGACCGCGAAGGCCTCGACGCGGTGGCGATCCACTCCGACCGCTCGCAGCCCGAGCGGACGCGTGCGCTGGAGGGCTTCAAGACCGGCGAGATCCGGGTCCTCGTGGCGACCGACGTCGCGGCCCGCGGCCTCGACATCGAGGACCTGCCGGCCGTCGTCAACTTCGAGCTGCCGTGGAACCCGCAGGACTACATCCATCGGATCGGCCGGACGGGTCGCGCCGGGGCGACGGGTGAGGCCATCTCGCTCGTGTGCATCGACGAGACCGACCTCCTCCGAGCGGTCCAGCGGATGCTCAAGCAGGCGATCCCGTGGACGGTCGAGGAGGGCTTCATCCCCGACCGCGACGTCGAGCCGCGGCCGCTCGGCGCGCGGATCGGTCATGCCCGCGTGAGCACCGACCATCACGCGCACCGCAAGCCGGTCCGTCGTCGCGCGGGCGCGGGGAGCGGCGGCTGACCGCCGCGAGCTAGTCAGTCAGCGCGGTCAGGCGAGACCGCCGGCGGTCCCGATCGGATCGACCGTCGCGCCCGGGAAGAAGAAGCCGAGCTGCAGGTCGGCCCGGATCCGGTCGACGGCGTAGCGGTTGACCAGGGCGTGGTCGCCGAGCGAGACGCCCGCCTCGGGTCGATCCCGGACGGACAGCCGGATGTCGCGCAGCATCAGGAACTCGCCCGACGGCCGCGTGAGGGCCCGGCCCGGGTCGAAGCCGGGCAGCGTCGGCAGCTCACCCTCGAGTACATAAGGCCCCGTTTCGATGTGGATGCGATGCCAGGCGGCGTGGACCGGGCCGCCGGGGTCGTCGTCGGCGACCGCGATCAGGACATCGTCGCTCGGGATCGACAGGGAGCCGGCGGGAGCAGCCGCGGGATCGTCGATGCCCTGCCAGGCGGCACCGTCGAGCCGCAGCGCGTCGCCCTCTTCGAGGGCGTCCCGGAGCGTCCCGGGGCGTGCGAGGGTGCCGCTGGCCATCCCCCCGCTCGTGTAGGCATCGACACGGATCGCCATGTTCGTCCCTTCCCGGCGTCGCCCGAGTATCCCCTCCGAGCGCGTCCGACGGAAGACCCCTTCGGTACCGGACGCCGATAGCCCCCTTGGGGCGCCCTACGGAAGGATGGCGCAGGTCGTGCAGTCGCGCTGCGGGGCAAGGGCCACCTTGAGCAGGCTGGCCACGATCGGGTTCACGTCGGTGCGGCTCTGGTTGGTCAGCACCGCGATCGCGATCCGCTGATCCGGCAGCCAGCGAAACGCGGCCCGGGCACCGAGATAGCGGCCCGAGTGGCCGAGGGTCGGGACACCGTCGACGACCTCCTCCTGGACCCCCAGCCCGTAGCCGATGGCCGCCTTGAGCTTCGCCGTCCTGAGGGCATCGTCGACCATCGCGTCGCGCGTCGGCCGATCGAGGGCCGGGCCGGCGTAGAGCGCTTGTGCCCAATGCGCGAGGTCGGTGGCGGTCGTCGCGATCGAGCCGGCGGCGCCGGCGGCCGTGACGACCGAGGTGAACGGCACGACCGCGGTCCCGTCCGACAGGTCGATCGCCGGCAGCTTGGGCGAGGTGCCGAGGAAGCGGTAGTCGTGGACGACCGGGCCGCGCGGTCCCTCGACGGCCTGGTAGTACGTGTGATCGAGCCCGAGCGGGCCGAGGAACCGCCCGCGCAGCTGGTCGGCGACGGTGTCGTGGCCGACGGCCTCGGCGACCATGCCGAGGACCAGGTAGTTCGTGTTCGAGTAGTGCCACGACACGCCCGGCTTCGAGAATGGCTTGCCGAGGTACTTGAGCGAGCGCGCCGGATCCCAGACCCGTGCCGGCTTGCTCAGGAGCGCGTGATCGACCCCGGCGCCGAAGAAGAAGTCGCGCAGCCCGCTGGTGTGGTCGAGCAGCTCGCGGATGGTGATCGCGGGGTCGATCGGCAGGCTCGGCAGGTAGGAGCGGGCGGAGGTGTCGAGGCCCAGCCGGCCGTCCTGGACGAGACTGAGGATGAGGGCGGCGGTGAATGTCTTCGAGACGCTGGCGACCGGGAATGCGGTGTCGGGCGTGACCGCTCGGGCGGCGGCCACGTCGGCCAGCCCGGCGACGCCGCGCCACGTCGACCCATCGGGAAAGACGATGGCGACCGAGATCCCCGGGATGCCCGTCTTCGTCCGGATGGCCTTGAGCCGGGCGTCGAGTGCCGCCCGGAGCATCGGGGTGGCGGTCGTCAGGCCGTGGTGCGGGATCGAGTACGGCTTCGTCGCGGCCAGCTCGGCGGGTGTCCGCGGCGGCTGGTTCGAGGTGGGCGCTGAGGGTCGTGCCGGCTGGGTCGTGCTCAGCGGAGCAGCCGAGCTCGGGGCTGTCGACTGGGGGGCCGCCGACGGCTGGGCTCGGGTGGGGCTCGCGATCGGGGATCCTGCGGCGCCCGACCCGAGGACCGTCGCGGTCGTCGGGGATTCGATCAGCGCGGCTGAGGACGGCAGGGCCAGCCAGCCCGCGACCACGGCGGACGCCAGGGCGAGGGCGATGACGGGACGGCGACCGGGACGGATCACCCGTGGATCTGGCGCGACATGATGGCCGCACCATAGCGCGAGCCGCTCACCTGTACCATCGGCCGATGACCCAAGACGCCAGCGCCGCCTCGCTCCTTCGCTCCGTCGGGCTGATGGCGGACGGTCCGACCGTCTGGGGACGACCCGTGCCGGCCCAGGGACCGGGGGTCTTCGTCCTCGAGCTGCCGGCTCCTCTCGCCTCGGCGCCGATCGAGCTGACCCGCATCGGCAAGTGGATCGAACGGGTCGAGACGCTCCGTCTCGATGGCGAGCGACCCACATCCAAGGGGTTGGCGGCCCGGCTGGCGTCGTACTGGCTGCCGTCGCAGACCGTCATCTACGTCGGCGCCACGGACGTCTCGATCGGGCGGCGGGTCGCGGCGATCGGGCGGACCGAGCTCGGCGATCGCCGGCCGGCGTCGGGCGGCCACTGGCTCAAGACGCTTCGCTCGCTCGAGGGCGTCAAGGTCTGGTGGGCGGCCGCGTCCGCCACCGAGGAATACGAGGACGCGCTGTTGGCGGCATTCGAGGGCGGCGTGCCGGCGGCGGATCGAGCCCGGCTCCCGGATGCGAGCGTCGTCCTGCCGTGGGCCAACCTGCGCTACCCGGCAGGTGCTCGACGCGCGACCGGGTTGACCGGGTCGCTGATCGTCGAACCGGTCGAGCCGTCCCCGCCACCGACGCGCATCGTCACGGTGCCCGACGGAGACGCCGACGGGGCCCGAGGCGAGCCGCCGGCCCCGAAGCGACGGGTGGCGGCCGCATCGGGCGGATCGAGCGGATCGAGGACGGTCCCGAAGGCGCCGCCGCTCGTGTCGCCGAGGACCTCCTCGACCGTGTCGCCGGCGACGCACCGGCGCCGTGGCGCTCACGCCCGAGGGCGAGGCACGTCTGCGCGCCGAGCTCGACGAGCTGACCCTGGTCAAGCGCCCGCAGGTCATCGCGCGCATCCGCACCGCCAAGGAGCACGGCGACCTCAAGGAGAACGCCGAGTACCACGCGGCACGCGAGGAGCAGTCGTTCCTCGAGGGTCGCGTCCAGGCGATCGAGGCGCGGCTTCGCTCGGCGGTCATCGTCGACGCGCCGGCGGCCGGTTCGCACGTCGGGCTGGGGTCGGTGGTGACCGTCGACGACGACGGTGAGACCGTCGTCGTACACGATCGTCGGCGCCGACGAGTCGGACCCGACGCGCGGGCGGATCTCGTCGTCGTCGCCGGTCGGCCGGGCGCTGGTGGGTCGGAACACGGGCGACGAGGTGATCGTCGTGACGCCCGCAGGCGAACGGCGCTACCGGATCCTGGAGGTCGGCTAGGGCGCGTGGGCGTGGGGTCCGTGGGCCTGTGTCGAGCCTGCGAGCGGCGCGGATGTTCCTGTCAGGCGCGGACCCGCGATATTCGAGCGTGATCGACGGCGATTTCTGACGATCCCTGGACGTCTTGAGCTGCGGCCACGCTCAGATATCGAGATCGTGCGCCTGGGAGGAACATCGCCCCGGGTCCGGGCCGCGGCCGCCGTCCCGCGCCGGGTCAGTGCTTCGGCGGCTCCACCAGCTTGTGCTCGACCGCGTAGAGGGCGGCCTGCGTCCGCGACGCCAGCCCGAGCTTGCCCAGGATGTTCGAGACGTAGGTCCGGGCGGTCCGCTCGGTGATGAACAGCGCCGTGCCGATCTCCTTGTTGCTCATCCCTTGGCCGAGCAGGCTCAGGACGTCCTTCTCGCGGTCCGTCAGCGGCTCGACGAGCGCGTCGTCCGGGGACTTCTTGTTGCGCATCCGCTGGGCGAGGAGGCGCGCCACGGCCGGGTCGAGGTGGACCTCGCCGTTGTACGCGGCGCGCACGGCGGCGGCGACCTCTTCGGCCTCGGCGTCCTTGAGCACGTAGCCCGAGGCCCCGGCCTCCAGGGCGGCGGTGACCTGCTCCTCCTCGATGAACGAGGTCATCGTCACGATCTCGGTCACCGGGCGCTCGGCCTTGATCCGACCGATGGCGGTGACGCCGTCCATGTTCGGCATCAGGAGGTCCATCAGCACCACGTCGGGCTCGAGCCGGCGGGCCATCGCCACGCCCTCGGAGCCGTCGGTCGCCTCACCGACGACCTCGATATCGGGCTGGTGGTCGAAGAACATGCGCAGCCCCATCCGGACGACGGAATGGTCGTCGACGATGAGCACGCGGATCTTTGACGGCTCGGTCACATCGGCTCCCTCAGGCGATGCGCCATCGCGGCGAGCGGCTGCCGGGCTGGGCGCGGTCGAGTCTAGCAAACGAGATCCGACCCGGGTTCAGCTGGCGAGCGGGATGGCGGCGGCGACGACCGCGGCCACCAGGTCGCTCGGCCTGAACGTCTTGCGCACGAAGCCGTCTGCGGCACGCTGCAGATCGGTCCCTTCGAGGGCCGATGCGCCGATGACCAGGATGCGGACCTGCGGCGCAGCGGCCCGGACCCGCTCGATCAGCGACAGGCCCCCGTCCAGCTCGGGCAATCGAGGGTCGATGACGACGATGTCGGGCTTGGTGGCAAGGACGACATCGAGTCCGGCACCGGCCTGGCCGGCGTCACCGACCACAACGAGGCGGTCGCCGATGCACAACAGCCCGACGAGGCTCTCCCGGACCCGGTCGTCGGCGTCGATGACGACGACCCGAAGATGACCAGGCTGGCCCGCATCGGACTGCATGACCCCATGGTGGCGTGCCGCGGACCTGGCCGGAACGGACCATCGCCCATGGCCGGCCTCGGCCGAACGTCGACCGTCGGCTACGTCATGCGTCGCGGATCGGCGACGGTCCGGCGGAGATCGGGGCTGCTCCGCCCGCCGCGATCGCCGACTCCGGGACGAGGACCTCGATCCGGGTGCCCTCGCCTGGGACGCTCCAGACGGTGAACTTCGCCCCGATCTTGTCGGCACGGGCCCGCATCCCGGCCAGGCCGAGGTGGCCGTCCGGGACGCGCGTCGGGTCGAAGCCCTTGCCGTCGTCGTGGACGTTGAGCCGGACGCCGGTCGTCGTCCGCCCCACCTCGAGACGGACCTGCCGGGCGCTGGCGTGCTTGACCACGTTGTGGAGCGCCTCCTGCGAGATCCGGTACAGGACCTCCTCGATCGCCAGCGGCAGCCGATCGTCGAGCGCGCTCTCGACCACGATGGGCAGCCCGATCCGGCCCTGGAGCGCCGCCGTGTGGGTCCGCAGCGCGCGAGCCAGCCCGTCCTGTTCGAGGTTGCCGGGCCGGAGCTCGAAGATGAGCGCGCGCATCTCGGCCAGCGCCTCGCGTTGCAGGTCGCGCAGCTGGGCGAGCTGTCCACGGGCGGCTGCCGACGTCTCGATCGAGCAGGAGCTCGACCGAGCGCGACACGAGCGTCATCGAGAACAGCGCCTGGGTCACCGAGTCGTGCAGCTCGCGGGCGAGGTGCGCCCGCTCCTCCCCCGCTGCCAGCTCGCCCGCCTGCCGTCGCAGGTCGCGCTCCAGCCGGTCGCGGTCGCTCACGTCGCGCGCCGCACCGTGGGCGCCGATGAACCGGCCATCGGTGGTCATCCCGGTCCCGTTGATCTCGACCATGACGTCACGGCCGTCGGCATGCCGGAAGGGGAGCCGCATGCGATGGACCGCGCTCGGGTGGCGTGCCAGCCAGCGGAAGCGGACCGACGCGTCGCGGCGCGCCTCGGGCGCGAAGATCTCGGCGTAGGGCCGGCCGATCAGCTCGCCGGGCTCGACACCGAGCATCGTCCGGGTCGCGTCGCTCAGGAAGGTGAGCGTGCCATCGGCGTCGGTCAGCCAGACGAGGTCGGGCGACGAGGCGACCAGGTAGCGGTAGCGCTCCTCGGAGGCGCGCAGCTCGCGTTCCAGTCGTGCTCGCTCACTGACGTCGCGGGTGGCGCCGTGGATGCCCTGGAAGGTGCCGTCGGCGTCGACGATGCCGATCGAGCTGACCTCGACCGGGATCAGCCGGCCGTCCGGGCCGAGGAGATCGATGTTGGCGACCTGTTCCAGGTGCGGGTCGGCGATGAGCGCCGTCCAGCGCGCACGCGCCTCGGCGTGGCTGGCCGGGTCCACGACGCGGGAGAAGTGCTCGCCGATGATCTCCTCGGGCTTCCAGCCCGAGACTCGCTCCATCGCGTCGGACATGAACGTGAAGTTGCCGTCCGCATCGGTCGCGAACACGACGTCCGGCGAGTTTTCGACCAGGAACCGGTAGCGGTCCTCGGATTCGGTCAGGCGCAGCAGCAGGGTCGAGTTGGTGATGGCGATCGCCGCCTGGTCGGCGAGGCCCTGGAGGAGGTCGAGCTCCTCGGCCGCGAAGCGTGCGTGGCTGCGCGGTCGAGATCGCGAGCGTGCCGATGACCTCGCCGCCCGGGGCGCGCAGCGGTGCGGCCGCCATCCCGCACAGCCCGAGCCGCTCCGCCACCTCGTCGTCGTTGCCCTCGTGCGGGATGCGCGGGTCGGCGGTGTAGTCCTCGGTCCAGACCGGCACGCCGGTCTCGGCGGCCAGGCCGTTGATCCCGCCACCGAGCCGGAAGCGCATGCCGAGCAGCCAGCGCTGGGTCTCGGGGTCGGTCGCGCCGGCGACGACCACCGGCACGAGATAGGTCCCGTCCTCGGCGAGACGGGTGAGGTGCGCGCCGTCGGTCCCGAGCAGACGGCGGGCCTCCTCGACGACCCTGTCGAGGATGACGTCGGGCTCGCGCAGCGCTGCGATCCGGGCGGTGATGTCACGCAGCGCCCGCTCGGTGTCCGCCCGCCGGGCGACGGCCGCCTGGGAGTGCTCGAGGGCCTCGATCAGCCGGGCGTTGGTGATGGCGATGGCCGCCTGGTCGGCCAGGCCACCGAGGACGGCGGCGTCGATGTCGTCGAACGTGTGGCGATCACGGCGGTAGACCTCGATCGCCCCGAGCGGCCCGTCGTCGCCGATGATCGGAGCGACGATGAGGTCGCCGATACCGGTCGCCCGGGCCATCTCGTCGGTGTGCTCGAGGTGCTGGAACTCTCCCTCGAGGTAGTCACCCGCGGCGATGACCCGGCCCTCGGCCATGGCCTTGCCCGCCAGGCCCTCACCGATCCGAAGGCGCGAGGCGCGGACGGCCGTCCGCTGCTCGTCGGTCAGGCCGGCGTCGTATGCGTGTGTCGAGGGCGTCTTCGTCGCGGTCGTACTCGTCGATCACAGCGCCATCGGCCCGCAGCAGCCGGCGCGCCTCGTCGACGATCCGCTGGAGCAGGTCGCCCGGCTCGCGGATGGCGGTGATCCGGGTGGCGATCTCGCGCAAGGCCTGCTCGGCCTCGGCCCGCCGTTCGATGACCGCACGCGAACGGGCCAGCTCCTCGATGAGCCGGGCGTTGCGGATCGCGATCGAGGCCTGCGTGGCGAGGGCGGTCAGGGTCTCGGCATCGGCGTCATCGAAGGCCGCCTGCTGGCGCGACACGACGGACAGGGTGCCGAGCGGGGCACCGTCGCCGGCCAGCGGCACCGCGACCACGGAGCGGATCCCCGATGTGTCGACGAAGTCGCGGGCCAGGTCATCGCGCAGGAAGCGCTCGTCGGCGAGGTAGTCGTCGGTGCGCGCCGGGCGCTGCTCGGCGAAGGCGGTGCCGGCGACGGCCTGGCCGGACTTGAGCCCGATCTTCAACGCCCAGTCGGGCACGACCGACATCGCGTCGCCGGCCGCGTACGACCAGCGCAGCGCGTCGATCTCCGGCACGTACAGGTCGATCCGTGCGCCGTCGGACTCGAGCAGGCGGGTCGCCTCCTCGACGATCTGCTGAAGGACCTCGTCGGGCTCGAGGATGGCCGACACGCGCGCCGCGATCTCGCGCAAGGTCTTTTCGGAATCAGCCTGGCGGGCGACCTCCGTTCGGGATCGCTCGAGCGCCTCGACCAGCCGCGCGTTGACGATGGCGACCGCAGCGTGGTCGGCGAGCGCGCCGAGCAGGGCCGCGCCGGCAGCATCGAACGCGTTCGGGCGGTCGCCGTACACGGTGATCGCGCCGACCGCCACGTCGTGGTGGACGAGCGGCGCCGAGATGACCGATCGGATGCCGGCCTCGCGAACGAACGCATCACGCTCGGGTGTGTGCTCGAACCGGTCGTCCTCGAGATAGGCGCCGGTCCATTCGACCTGGCCGCTCCGGATCGCTCGCCCGGACACGCCCGCGTCGAGGTCGAGGCTGACCTCGCTCAGCAGCCCCATGCTGGCGCTCCCGCGCAGCCCGGCCTCGCGACTCGACCAGGCGTCGGCGGCCCCGGCGTCGTCGAGGAGGTCGATCATCGCCCCGGCCGCGCCGAGAAGCCGGACGGACGCGTCGATGACGGCCTGGAGGATCTCGTCCTGGTCGTGCGTCGCAGTCACCCGACCGGCGATCTCGCGCAGTGTCCGCTCGGCGTCGGCGGTCCGGGCCAGGTCACCCCGCGACCGGTCGAGCTCCTCGATGAGGCGGGCGTTGGTGATGGCGATGGCCGCCTGGCTGGCCAGCGCACCGACGAGGCCGGCGTCGGTCTCGGTGAACGCGGCGACCTGCTTCGAGTAGACCTCGATGACCCCGAGCGGACCGCCGTCGCCGGTGATCGGCGCAGCGATCATCGAGCGGAAGCCCGTGCGGTCGTAGAACTCGGTCGATTCGGGTGACGGCGGGAACTGGGACGCGAGGTCGTCGTCGGCGAGGATGACCCGGCCCTCGGCCACCGCGATGCCGGTCGCGCCCACCCCGACCGAGATCCACAGGGTCGCCCGCTCCTCGTCGCTGAAGACCTCCGACAGCCCGTCGTCCATCGCCCAGTGCAGGTTGCCGTCGGTCGGATCGAGCAGGTCGAGGATCACCCCGTCCGCCCGGACGAGGCGCCCGGCCTGGGTGACGACGTCGCGCAGGATGTCACTCGGCTCGCGGAGGACGGTGATCCGGGCGGCGATCTCGCGGAGCGCCTGCTCGGCCTGCGCCCGCCGGCCGAGGGCGTCGCGCGACCGGTCGAGCTCCTCGATCAGGCGGGTCGTCCGGATGGTGATGGCGGCCTGGTCGGCGATGGTCTCGAGCAGGCCGGCGTCGCCGTCGTCCCACGCGTCGGGGCGGACGGTCGACACGATGATCGCCCCGAACGGCCCGTTGTCGTCGGTCAACGGCGCGGCCATCACCGACTGGATGCCGATGGACGCGAGGTGCCGGTCCACGCTGCGCAACCGCCGAAACCGCCGGTCCGTGACGTACGCGCCGGTCCAATACGGGCGACCGGTCAGGACCGCCTGGCCGGCGACGCCGTAGAACTCCGAGTCGCCATCCTCGGGCTCGATCTCGATCGTCAGGCTCGAGTCGAGCGCACCCGATGCGTACGCGCCCACGAGCCGCCCCGACTCGTGGTCGATGAGCTCGATGCGGGAGCCGTCGGCGTCGAACAGCCGGGCCGCCTCGTCGACCGCGAGCTGGATGACGGCCGGGAAGTCGACGGCGGCGCTGATCCGAGCACCGATCTCGCGCAACGACCGCTCCCGGTCGGCGACCTTGGCCAGCTCGGACCGGGAGGCATCGAGCGCCTCGATGAGCCGGACGTTGTGCATCGCGGCGGCGGCGTGGTCGGCCAGCGCGCGGACGAGCCCGATCTGGGCGGGGCTGAACGCGTCCTCGCGAGACGAGAATGTGCCCAGTGCGCCGATGACCGTGCCGCCCGCTGTCAGAGGCGCGGCGACCATCGAGCGGATGCCGAGGTCCTCGACCACGCGGTCGGTCTCCGGCGCGTGGTCGAAGGCGGTGTCCGCCAGGTAGTCGCTGGTGCGGACCACCGCGCCTTCGGCCACCGCCCGGCCGAAGATCCCGACGCCGACCGGCAGATCGAGCGAGCGCACCCAGGCGCGGCTGCGCCGGCTCTTGATGCCGGCGTCGTGGGCGAACCGGAGGTGACCGGTCGCCGGGTCGACCAGGTAGACCATCGCCCCGTCCGCGTCGAGCAGGCGGGCGGCCTCGGCGACGGCCGCGACCAGCAGGTCGTGGATCTCGCCGTGGCCACCGTCGGGGTCCCAGCCGAGCTGTCGAGCGTTGGCGCGGCGAGGGCTCGGGCCGCTGGCAGGCGACTCTGTCGAGGCGTCGCGCGACGCGTCGGTCGGAGTCGCGGGCGTGGTGGACGTGGTGGGCGGGGCGGACGGGGCGCCGGCACGCGACCGGCGGGGCGCCCGGGTCGGAGAGGTCACGGACCGAGGATACCCGTCCCCTTCGTGCTGCGGCATCGCCGTTCGCCGATGGCGGCTACGTCATCCGGCCGATGCCACCGCCGTCGCGCGACCAGCCGGCTGGCTCGACGGCAGACCCCCCGATTCGAGGGCGCTTGACCAGCGCGACCGATGCGGCCACCGGCCGACGATGCGGCCCGACGCCGGCACACCGACCGGCCAAGACGCCAAGTGAGGTCTACCGTCCGATGTTCGCCACCCGCACCACCCTCCGCCCGGCCGACGTCGCGATCCGCGCGGCGATCGTCGCGCTGACCCTGTCGACCGCCTACATCCACTCGACGCTGGGCGGCCCGCTGTTCACCCTCAACGCCATCGGCTATGTCGTCGCCGCGGTCGCGATGATCATCCCGCTCGCCATCGCCGTCCGGTTCCGCTGGATCGTCCGCATCGGCCTCATGGGCTACGCGGCGACCGCGATCGTCGCCTGGGCGATCATGGGTCCGTACTTCAGCACCGCGTACGTCGCCAAGGCCATCGAGGTCGCGCTGATCGTGACCCTCGCCGTCGACTTCGCCCGCCAGGACGGCAACCCCGTCACCGTCGTCCGCCGCGAGCTCGCCGCCTTCACCAGCCTCGTCACCCGCCGCGGCGTCGTCGCCGCCGGCGCCTAGCCTCCATCCCCTCGATCCGACATCCGAAGGAGTCCCGTCGACATGAAGCGCCTGACCCTCACCCTCGGCATGGTCGCCCTGGCCGCCGTGCTGGCCGCCTGCTCGGGCGCGGCGGCGGCACCCGCCAGCGGAGACCCGGCCCCGGCCGGCAGCCCATCCGGCAACAGCGTCACGGTCGTGGCCAAGGACATCCAGTTCGCCACCCCGGCCGTCAGCGCCAAGGCTGGCAGCCCGATCATCCTGACCTTCGACAACCAGGATGGCGCCCCGCACAACATCGCGATCTCGGACGCGTCCGGGGCCAAGGTGTTCAAGGGCGACATCGTCACCCGCCAGAAGGTGGCCTATGCGGTCCCCGCGCTGGCAGCCGGCACATACAGCTTCATCTGTGAGGTGCATCCGGACATGAAAGGCACGCTCACCGTCGAGTAGGGCTCGACCCCTCCAGGCACCGAAGCCCCGACCGGAACGGTCGGGGCTTCATCGTGTCCGCCATCTTCACGCTTGACAAGATATAGCATTACTACTATGTTACGACCGACTGATAAAACGTCTCGGAGTAGCATCGTGATGGTCACCCCGTCCTCTCTCTACCGTCGGATGCCGGAAGCACGGCAACGTTCCAGGCGGATCCTCGTGATCGCGGCATTCACCGGCTTCCCGCTCCAGATCGTCGGCTGGCGCTTTGCGACCGGGGAGGTCCTGTCGGCGATCTGGGGGCCGGTCTCGATCGCTCTTTTCTCGGCCACCATCGTCGGCGCGTTCGCGCTCTACGGCTATGGCCAGGGCCGGATGGGCCGACGCGATCTCCTGGACGAACGGCAGCGCTCGATGGTCGATCGCGCGCTGGTCGTCAGCTATGGCGTGCTGACGATCGTCATCGTGGTGATCGCCGGCTTGTTGGCGACGTATCTCAGCCTCGTCGGTCCGATCGTGCTGGAGATGACTGCCCTGACGCCGTGGTTCATCGCCATCGGCGTGTACGTGCCGTTGCTTCCCTTCGCCGCGCTCGCCTGGATCGAGCCTGACGCGCCCGGCGACGAGCCGGTCCGGTAGCGACCGAGATGGCAGCACCGGCCCGACCGCCCGAGCGTGAGGTCGTCTTCAACCGTATCCCTCTCCTCCGCGCCGACCGGGGGCTCTCGCGCGGCGACCTTGCCGAGGCGCTGGGGATCCATTACCAGACAGTCGGCTATATCGAGCGCGGCGAGTACGCGCCAAGCCTGAATCTCGCGCTGCGGCTGGCGATCTTCTTCGGTTTGCCGGTCGAGGCGATCTTCTCGCTCGAACCGTTCGAGCAGCTCGGCGCCGCCGCGCTCCTGGCGACACGGACGTTCGACGGGGGCTGAGCCCGCACAAGCCGGCGAGTCAGCCCATGTCGTCGAGCGGCTCGAACAGGCCGGGTGTGCCGCCGGCGTGCCAGAAGACTACGCGGTGGCCGTCGAGGCGCCCGTCGCGGACGAGCGCGATCAGGCCGGCCAGGGCCTTGGCCGTGTAGATCGGGTCGACGAGGATCCCCTCGGTCCTGGCCAGCAGGCCGGTCGCCTCGTCCGCCTCGGCCGTCCTGCGGCCGTAGCCCGGACCGAGCTGCGTGCCGATCGAGGATGACCTCGCCGGCCGCGACGGCGGCGAGGCCGTCCACGGCGCCGAGTCCCGCGAGCATCGCCTCGATCGGGGCACGCAGGTCGTCGGGTGGCGTGACGGCGACACCGTGGACGGTCGTGGAGGCACCTGCCGTGCGCAGGCCGACGAGCAGGCCGGCATGGGTGCCGCCGGTCGCGGTCGGCACGACGACGTCGTCCGCCGCGAGGCCGCGTGCCTCGAGCTGGTCGACGAGCTCGAGCGCGGCGACGACCTGGCCGATCGCGCCGACCGCGCCGGACCCGCCCACCTCGATGACGGCCGGGCGACGACCGGCCGCCCGCAGCTCGGCGACCACGCGCTCGAGCAGGGCCGTCCGGTCCGCTCGGGCGTCAGTCGCCGCCAGATGGACCGTCGCGCCGAGGAGCTCGTCCAGGCGGACGCCCGGGTTGGGCGGGTCGGTCGGCGGCCCGGACAGGACGAGATGGACGTTCAGCCCGGCGCGCGCCCCGGCCGCCGCCGTCAGCCGCGCGTGGTTCGACCAGCGCCGGCCCACCGTGACGAGGCGTGTCCGCACCGTCGGCCAGCGCCGCCCCGACCAGGAACTCGAGGTTCCGCAGCTTGTTGCCCCCGAATGCGAGCGGGAGCAGGTCCTCGCGCTTGATCCACAGCTCGGCGCGGCCACCGAGGGCGGCCGACAGGCGCGGCAGTGGTGCCAGCGGCGACGGTCCGTCGAGCAGCGGGAAACGCGGGAAGCGGTCCGGATCGGGCGTCCAGCGGGGCACGCGGGCGATGGTACCCGCTCGTATCATCGGCCCATGGCCGTCCGCGTCACCCCGGCCGACCGGCGCACCACGGTCGGTCAGCATCCCGGCATGGAGCGCTCGATCGCGATCTCGCACCCGACGGTCGGGTCTGCGCGGCTGTATTCGTCGATCGTCTCGACCGCGCCCGGCGACCGGACGCGGATCCATCACCACGGCGACTGCGAGACCTCGATCTACATCCTGTCGGGCTCGGCGTCCTACACCTTCGGGCCGACCGGCCTGGAGCACGCGTTCGAGGCGTCGGCCGGTGACTTCGTCTACATCCCGGCCGGCGAGATCCACGTCGAGGCGAATGCGTCGGAGACCGAGTCGCTCGTCGTCGTCCTGACGCGCAACTGCCCGGATTCGCACGTGGTCTACCTCGACGGCGGCCCGGATGGCGCCGACGATACGCCGGCACCATGCTGAGGCACTAGGCCACGCGCACCCTGCGCCAGATGCTGGAGCGACACGGGCTGGCCGATGTCCCAGAGGAGTCGTTCGAACACGACGGGTGGTCGGGATCCAGGCTGACCGCGCTCCAGCGTGGCCCCGAACGGTTCATCCTCAAGCGCACGTCCGCCGCCTCCGACTGGATCGTGCGCGCGACACAGGACGTCGCGCTGCGTGAGGGTTTCGTCGCCAACGCCGGCCTCCGTCTTGCCGAACCACTCATCGCGCCGTACCTCGGGGTCGGATCGGATGGCGAGGCGGTCGCCATCCTCATGCCCGACCTGTCGGATGGAGCTGATCGCGTGGGAAGGCCCTGCCGGCGGTCCCGTCGTCGGTCCGGCGACAGTCGACCGGGTCGTCGATGCGATCGCCGGCCTGCACGCCATGCGCTGGGCGGACTACCGGCCGACCACCGCCGACTGGGGCTGGCCCTGGTGTCCGCTCCGCGAGCGCCTTCTCCTGCTCTCGCGACCATCCGCGGAGCGCTATCGCGCAGAAGGGCTGGAGGTCGGCGAGCGGTTCCTGGCCGGCTGGGACGCCTTCGAGCGACTCGCCTCGCCGGCTGCTCGATCGATCGTCTCCGGACTCGCGCTGGACCCTTTGCCGCTGCTGCGGGCGCTCGGGCGATTGCCGACGACCGGCCTGCACGGCGACCTCAAGCTCGCCAACGTCGCCCTCCTCGACGACGGCCGGGTCGCCCTCATCGATTGGCAGATGATGAGCCTCGCGCCGGTCGCGGTGGAGCTCGGCTGGCTCCTCGTCTCGAACTCGGCCACCCTGCCGATCGGGCCGGATGAGCTGTTGGCCAACTATCGGCGATCAGCCGAGCGTGCCGCACGCGTGTCGCTCCGGCTGGGAGCACCGTGGCCGGACCGGGATGCTACCGACCAGCCCGATCCTGACCTTGCCGCCGCGTGGCCTCGATGCGACGATCGGCGACTGGGACGCACAGGTCGACCTGACCTGGATCGTCGGGCTGCTGCTGCGCGGCTGGCGGAAGGGCCTCGACGCCGAAGCCGGAGCGATCCTCGGCTCGGGGATCGCGGCGGCCGATGATCTCGCCTGGTGGTGCGACCGGGCGGTCGAGGCGGCGGCGCGTCGGCTCTAGCGCTGTCCTACGCTTGCGCCCCGTAGACAAGCGAGGAGGAACCATGCCGAAGACCGTCCCGAACGGCCCGGGTCTCGAGCCCGGCCCCTATCCGTTCTCCAAGGTCGTGGAGGCGAACGGATTCGTCTTCCTGGCCGGTCAGGTCGGTGACGCCCCGGGCAGCCACGGAGCCGTCCCCGGCGGCATCGAGCCCGAGACCCGCGCCATGCTCGACAACGTCGGCCAGCTCCTCGAGGCCGTCGGGCTCGGCTTCGGCGACGTCGTGAAGTGCACGGTCTACATGCGTGACTTCGCCGATTTCGCGGCGTTCAACGCCGTCTACCGCGAGTACTTCCCGACCGAGCCCCCGACCCGGGCGACGGTGGGCGTGACCGCCCTGGCCGCGGACTTCAGCGTCGAGATCGAGGTGCTCGCGCGCTCGGTGACCGCTAGCTGCTGACGTCGAGCTCGTCGATGGCGACGTACGGGCGACCGCGTGTGCCGACGACCTCGATGACGAGGGTGTGCGATCCCGCCGTGGGCCATGTCTTGCTGAACAACGCCTTGCGTGCCGTGAACGACGAGGCGTGCAGGTCGACGGTCGTGACGAGCCTGCCGTCGATCCGGACCCGAGCCTGACCGCGCGTCGGGCCGACCGGCCCGTACCAGACGACCTTGTGCGCCCGTGAACCTGAAGGTCGCGGTGGCGCCGGCCGAGGTCGCGTACGTGACCGCACCGCCGGCGTAGCGCGAGTAGCGCGCTGATCTCCAGGTCCCCGCGTAGACGATGCTGCCGTTCGTCTCCGCGAAGCGGCGAAGCGTGTGCGTCGCGGCCGTCGCGTGCGTGGTGGCCGTCGTGCGCGGCGTCGCCGTCGCCTTCGCCTTCCCCGTGGCGGCAACGCTGACCTCGGTCCCGACACCGTCGCGGTAGGCGGCCATCACGCGGGTCACGTAGCGCGTCGCGGTGGACGACCAGCCGTACGTCCGGCTCGAGCCCGTCAGCCACCAGTAGGCGACGCGTCGCCAGCTGCCGAGCCAGGCGTACAGGGCTCGGAACTTCGACACGGCCACGATCTCCTGGTTGGCCGGCGTCGGCTTGGCGTTGGCATTGCCGAGGTAGCGGGCGGCCCAGCCGCGCCAGCTGGCCGGCATGATCTGGTACTTGCCGTACGCGCCCGAGGGATTGCGGGCGGCGTAGTCACCATGGGACTCGACGTGCGCGATGGCCGCCATGAAACGGGCCAGACCGGGCGGGTCGCTCGCACGCGTGTGACCGGGCGCGATGACGCCGATGAGGATGATCGTCGCGAAGGTCGCGACGAGGACCGCCTTCAGGCGGCCGGACGGCACTCGCAATGTCGCTCCTTCCTGCCGGGACGACGCATTGGGGCGCGTCGAGCGTGGGCCGGGTCACACGGGATAGGCCCAGCGCGGCCGTTGGGGGCGCGGCGCGGGCTCGCCCGATGCGACGGGACGGGAGGTCGCCGGACGACATGAGGTCGCGCGGCGTCGTTGGGGGACGGTCAGGATACGAGCGTTGTCCACCGGAGGCAAGGGGACTTATCCACACTCCATCCACCGAAGGCGGGGCCTTGTTCAGGCTCCCGAAACGCCTCGCAGGAACGCGGCCGTCCGATCGAGGACGTCGGGCAGGACGGGTTTGAGCGTATGTCCGAGCCTCGGGTAGGTGACGAGCTCGGCCTGCGGGAGCAGCCCGACGGCGACCCGCAGCAGCTCGATCCGGGCGAACGGGTCCGACTCCCCCGACAGCAGCAGGACCGGGCAGCGGATCGACGGCCAATGGGCGATCCGCGCGTCCGTGCGCTCGGGCGCACCCGGCGGGTGGAGCGGGTAGCTGAACAGGACCAGGGCGGCATACGGCGCATCCGGCTCGGCCGCGGCCAGGCTCGCGACGCGCCCGCCATACGAGTGGCCGCCGACCGCCACGTCCGGCGCCGAGGGGACGACCAGGTGGAACGCGGGCACGGCGTCCTCGGCGCGTCGCTTCGGGAGGTCGATGGCTGTCGCGGTCAGGCCACGGGCCTTCAGGCCGTCGACGAACGGGGCCATGCTCGCGGATGTCCCGCTCGCGCCGTGACCGAGGTAGCAGTGCAGCTTCACCGGGCAAGGGTAGACGCCACGGTCCGCCCGGGTAGGACCCCCATGGCCCGGTCGGGTCATGGTCGCGTCGTGCCGCAGCCGCCATCGTCAGGCGGACCGAACGAGGGATCCATGCCGCCCCGGACCACACCTCGCCGCACCGCACCGCCGTCCCACGCGCCACGCCTGCCGTTCGCGCTGCTGGTCGCCGCACTGATCGTCGTCGTCGGTGGCCTGGCCGGGAGCCCACGGCCGGCCCTCGGCGCCGACCCGACGCCGACGCCCACCGATACCGCCGCACCGACCCCCACGCCCACGCCGACCCCCACGCCGACTCCGACCGCGACGCCGACCCCCACGCCCTCTCCGACCTCCGGGCCGACCGTCCTGGGCGACACCGTCCGGTTCTACGGCCGGGGCTACGGTCACGGCGTCGGGATGTCGCAGTACGGCGCCCGAGGCCGCGCCCTCGCCGGCCAGAGCGCGGCGACGATCCTGGCGCACTACTACCGTGGCACGACGCTCGGGACGGTCCCCGCCACGACCCGCATCCGCGTCCGGATCCTGTACGCCTGGACCGCGAAGCCGAGCGTGCCGCTGGTGGTCTACGGCCGACGTGCACCGTGGACGATCGACGGCATCTCGCACCCGTTCCCGGTCGATGCCGTCCTGCGGGTGATCCCGCGGACCGTGACGACGGCCACCGGCCCGCACACGACCTGGCGATCCGGGTGACCTCGGCCGCCGGCGTCGTCCTGTACAGCGGCCCGAAGCCGAGCCAGTCTCGTCGTCCGCGGTGCGACGAGCACGACCCGGCTCCAGCTGTGGTCGAAGCCGAGCCGCTACGACGAGTTCCGCGGCATCCTGCGGATCCGGACCTCCTCGACCAAGCCGACCGTCACGGTCGTCAACGACCTGCCGCTCGACACGTACCTGCGCGGCGTCGTCGGCGTCGAGATGTCGTCGGCCTGGCCGACCGCGGCGCTCGAGGCCCAGGCGATCGCGTCCCGCTCGTATGCCGCCCGCCGGCTCCGGCCCGGCGTCTCCTACTACGACGTGCTCGACGACTCGTCGTCGCAGGTCTACCACGGCGCGCTCGGCGAGCACGCCACGACCAACGTGATCGTCAAGGCCACGGCCGGCGTCGTGCTCAGGAGCGGGTCGTCGATCGCGAACACGCTGTACCACTCGTCGGACGGCGGCGCGACCGAGAACAACGAGAACGTCTACGTGTCGTCGACCGGGGCCAAGGTCGCCGGCGTCGTCTCGTACCTGCGCGGGTCGATGGACCGTGACGCGAACGGCAAGTCGTACGACGCCGCGTCGCCGTATGCCACGTGGGCGACCGCCACCTACACCCGGGCCCAGCTGTCGGCCTGGTTCGCGGCCGACCCGCGGACCAACGTCGGCACGCTGACGGCGATCGACCTGCGCAACCGCGGCGTGTCGGGCCGATTGATCAGCGTGACCCTGATCGGGTCGGCCGGCTCCAGGAAGGTCTCGGGCGACGTCTTCCGGTCTGTCTTCAACGCCGGCCGGCCCGGCACCGATCCGATGCTCCGTAGCACGCTGTTCGCGACCGCGCCGATCCCCTGACCGGGCGCTATCGTGGGCCGATGATCGAGCCCCGACCGCGCTGCTCCTGGGCCGGCGCCGATGGCCCGAACCCCGACCCGGTGATGGTCGCCTACCACGACGACGAGTGGGGCAGGCCGGTCCACGACGACGCGGAGCTGTTCGAGCGGCTCGCCCTCGAGTCGTTCCAGGCGGGCCTGTCGTGGTCGACGATCCTCCGCAAGCGGCCGTCGTTCCGGCTCGCCTTCGCCGGCTTCGACCCGGCCGTCGTGGCGGCGTTCGACGCCGACGACCGCGCACGACTGATGGCCGATGCAGGGATCGTCCGGAACGGCGCCAAGATCGACGCGACGATCGGCAACGCGGTCGCCTTGCTGTCGACGGCGGTCGAGTTCGGCTCGTTCGACGCGTATCTGGCCAGCGTCATCCCGCCGCCACCGGCGCGACTCCCGCCGTCCGTTGTCGCGGGCGAGATCCCGGCCACCACGCCCGCATCGGATCGGCTGTCGGCGGACCTCCGCCAACGCGGTTTCCGGTTCGTCGGATCGACCATCGTCTACGCCCTGATGCAGAGCATCGGCCTCGTCGACGACCACCTGCCGGGATGCTTCCGGTATCGCGGCTGACAGTCGGCCGAGGCCGCGCGAGGTCAGAGGTCGCGCCGCTCGAACCACCAGGTGGCGGCGCCGAGCACCAGCGCCATCCAGGCGATCGACCAGGCCACGAACACGAGCGGCGGCGGCGTCGCGGCATAGAACGGGTTGGCGTTGACGAGGTCGGGCGCCCGGCCGGCCGCGATCAGGACGACAAGCGGCGGCTCGAGGCCGTAGATCACGCCGCGCCACAGCCCGTCGCTCGGGAGCAGCCAGCGGCTGATCTCGGCGACCTGTGTCAGGGCGGTCACCCCGAGCGCGGTGGCCACCCCGGCCATGACGCCGGCCATCCAGCCGAGACCGAAGCCGACGACCGCGATCGCACCCGCTGCGATCGACGGCAGGACCGACCCGAGCGCGAGCGTGAGGGTCAGCAGCACCAGCGCCTGGCCCGCAAGGAACACGACCGCCAGGGCCGGGATCCGGCGGGCCGTAGCCCGAGACGACGAAGGTGACCCCGATGGCGAGGAGGCCCGACGCGACGGCGTACAGGGCGACCACGACGGCGCAGCCGAGCCAGCGTCCGAGCAGGATCTCCGCGCGTCGCAACGGCCGGGCGAGGATGGCCGACGCGACGCCGCTCTCGAGGTCGCCGCCGATGGCCGGCGCACCGATGAATGCCGCGGTCATCGCCAGCACGAAGCTGAACATGAACGCGATGAGGATCAGCACCTGCGAGACCCCGATCCGGATCTCGAGCTCGAGCGTGCCACGCTCGCGGGCGAGGTCCACCAGGCGCGAGACGCCGAGCCCGACCAGCGCCACGGACACGAGCGTCAGGATCGCCAGGACCCACACGACGCGACGCCGGACCAGCTCCGACACGGTCAGCCGGGCGATGACGATCACGACGGGGCTCCGGGGTCGTCGGCGAGCAGCTCGAGGAAGCGTGCCTCGAGTGAGCCCCGGCCGGGATCGACCGCATGGACGCGGCCGCCGGCGGCCACGATCGCCGCGACGAGATCGGGGATCCGCTCCGCGGCGAGCGGCCTGACGGTCAGCCACTCCCCGTCGATGGCGAGCGGCCCGAAACCGGCGAGCGTCGCTCGACCGGCGTCGTCGAGACCAGTCAGGCGAAGTCGCACCCCGTCCGCGGCGACCACCTCGTCGAGCGTCCCCGACGCGATCGATCGACCGTGATGGAGGATCACGATGCGGTCGCACACTCGCTCGACCTCGGTCAGCAGGTGCGAGTTGAGGATGACCGTCGCGCCACGGTCGCGGGCGGCCCCGACGATCGCGCGGACGTCCGTCCGGCCGACCGGGTCGAGCGCCGACGTCGGCTCGTCGAGCAGGATCAGGTCCGGCTCGCCGAGCAGCGCCACCCCGAGCCCGAGACGCTGCTGCATCCCCTTCGAGAAGGTGCTGACCGGGTCGTCGGCACGGTCCGCCAGACCGACACGGTCGAGGGCATCGATGACGGCGCGCCGGCGGTCGGGCCGGGCGATCCGTGCCAGCTCGGCGTGGAGTGCCAGGACCTCGCGGGCGTGGAGCCACGGCTGATAGCGGAACAGCTCGGGGAGGTAGCCGATCCGTGCGCGGGTCGCCCGGTCACCGAGCGGGGCGCCGAGGACGCTCCCGGAGCCGGCCGTCGGTCGCGGCGAGGCCGAGCAGCAGCTTGATCGACCGTCGTCTTGCCGGCGCCGTTCGGTCCGAGCAGGCCGACCAGCTCGCCGCGTCCGACGACGAGATCGAGGCCGTCGAGCGCCGTCGTCCGACCGAACGTCTTGACGACGCCGCGCAGCTCGATCGCAGGCGTTGACACGCTAGCTGTCACGACCGCACGTCATCGTCGCAGGCATCGATCCTCACACACCAAGGGAGTTGCCAGATGATCCGACTCGAGTGTCCATGGTGCGACGGTCCGGCGACCGTCGACAGCATCGACGAGGCGTTCGAATGCGCCGAATGCGCCATCCGAGTCGAGCTCGCCCCGGCACCCGCGACCGAACCGATCGCCAAGGCCGCCTGACCGGAGCTCATCGAGACGCGCTCCGACTCGAGGCGCGGCGGCTCGTGCGATGGCGCGGCGGCCGGCTCCTCGAACATGGCTCGATGGTACGAGAGCGGCCCCGCGGCGACGTGCCACGGGTCGCAGGCCCCCACCGTACGATGTCGTCGTGGAGCCTCTCGCCGACGCCATCGACGGCATCCTCCGGGCCGGCCGGCGGCTCGGAGCTCGCGGTCTCATCTCGGCCGGCGAGGGCAACCTGTCGGTCCGCCTCGATGCGGACCGCCTGCTCACCACGCCGACGGGTCTGCGCAAGGACGAGCTGACGCCCGACGATCTTGTCGTCGTCTGGATCGACCACCCCGAGCGCGAGGCGGTCAGCCGGAGCGGCCACGGCCCGAGCTCGGACCTCGCCATCCACCGTGCCGTCCATCGGGCGCGTCGCGACATCGGCGCCGTCGCGCACGCTCATCTGCCGGCGTCCATGGGGCTGACCCTGGCGGGCGAGATCCCGGATCCGTCGGCCCTGCCCGAGACGGCCCTGCTCCTCCCGCGCCTGCCGTTCCTCTCCCTCGGCGAGCCCGGCAGCGAGGAGCTGGCCGGGACGGATCGCCGCAGCCCTCTCGGAGGCCCCCGGAGCCGCTCGCGAACGCCGTCCTGCTCGAGCGGCATGGGGCGGTCGCGGTCGGGCGCGATCCCGGCCACGCGGTCGACCGACTCGAGCTCGTCGAGGTGCTCTGTCGCACGTGGCGCGATGCGCTTTTGACGCGCGCCGCGCGCCTCGCTGTGGGTATGGTTAACGAGCGCGAACGCGCATCGGAGACGGAGGGACCATGAACACCCGCGCCTACCTGGCCGAGTTGCTCGGCACGTTCCTGTTCATGATGGTCGGCTACGCGTCGGTCGCGGCTTTCCGGGCGGCCGGGGATCCGCCCGTCCCGTCGTTGCTCGTCGTCCCATTCGCATTCGGCTTCGGTCTGCTGGCAGCCATCTACGCCTTCGGGCACGCATCGGGCGGGCATTTCAACCCGGCGGTGACGGTCGCGATGGTGCTCGACGGCCGCACGACGCCGGCCGATGCCGTCGGGTACATCGTCGCCCAGGTGGTCGGTGCCATCGGCGCCGCGGCGGTCATCCTCGTCACGGTCGACCAGGCGGCGGTCACCGCCGGCATCACCGCGCCCGGAAAGGGCATCACGGACCTGAACGCCCTGATCCTCGAGATCGTCTTCACGGCGATCTTCCTGGTCGTCATCCTGACCGCCTCGAAGCGGAACGCGGCCGTCGCCGGGATCGTCATCCCGCTGACGCTCGTCGGGATCCATTTCGCGATCGCGACGCTCAGCGGCTCGTCGGTCAACCCGGCCCGCTCGCTCGGCTCGGCCATCGTCGGCGGTGACCTGAGCCACATCTGGATCTACATCATCGGCCCGGTCATCGGCGGCATCATCGGCTTCGGTGCCTTCAAGGCCCTCGAAGGGCCGGAGGACCGCGCCGTCCCGGAATGACCGCCTCGGTCAGAGGTCCTCGAGGCTGAACCGGCGGTTGTTGCCCATCTGACCCCAGACGCGAGCCTGGGTGACCGCAAGCATCTGGCGGATGTGATTGCGGTCGTGATGGACCCATTCGCCGAGGAGCCCATCGACCCGCAGCGGACCGACGTCCGGATGCAAGCCGGCCCTGACGAGGTCGGCCGGCCCGAGGTCACGGACCAGGCGGATGCTGTCGGAGCGCATCGCGTCGAACTCGGCGGCGAGCTCCGCGCCAGAGCGTCGATGGTCGCCGCGCGCCTCGGCGACCGCCGGCGGGTCCCAGCCTTCGAGCGCCGCCATGCCATCCGGTGGGCCCGCCAGGATGATGCGGATCCGGCCGGCGAAGCCGCGTCGCTCGGCCTCGATCAGATGGCCGACGCACTCGTTCGCGCTCCACTCACCGGGTTCGGGCCGCCAGCCGCCCTCGTCGCCGAGCGCAAGGAGCTCCGCGACGACGGTGGTCGCGGACGCGGCGAGCAGGTCGGCGATCCGTTCGGGCGCGAGGGGGGCGACGATCTCTTCCCCATCGGGCCGTGGCATGTTCATCGTCCAAGCCGACGCGTGAGCGCCAGGCGTTCCACGGCGATGATGGTCATGGCGTCCGTGATCTCACCCCTGAGCGTCATGTCGAGCACCTCCTCGAACGGGAGCCAGCGCAGGGCGAGGTCCTCGGTCCCGTCCGGACTGGCCTCGCCGATGGTCAGATCTGTCGCGAGGTAGATGACCGCCAGCTCATCCGACACCGAGTTCGAGAGATGCGCCCGGGCGATCTCGCCCCAGTCCGCAGCGGTGACGCCGGTCTCCTCGATCAGCTCGCGTCGCGCTCCGTCCAGCGCGCTCTCACCGTCCGGCACGCCACCTTCGGGAATCTCCCACGAATACTCGTCGAGGCTGTAGCGATGCTGACCGACGAGCAGGACCCGGTCGTCCTCGTCGAGGGCCAGGATGCCGGCCGCCAGGTTGGCGAAGTGGACGACGCCGTAGATCCCGGGCTGGCCATCGGGTCGGATCACCTCGTCGTGCCAGACGGTGACCCACGGGTTCTCGTATGCCACCCGGCGGGACCGGCGGGTCCATGGGCCGATCGCGACCGGCGTCTCGTCCTGCATGCCGGCATCGTCGCACGCGACGGACCGCTGGCGTCGGGCGCGGGCTAGACTGCCGCGCATGGTCCGTCCCCGCATCTCGGCCAAGGCCGAACGGTTCACCGAATCGGTCATCCGCGAGATGAACCGGCTGGCCGTCGCGGCCGGGGCGGTGAGCCTCGCCCAGGGCTTCCCCGACTTCCCCTGCCCGCCCGAGCTCAAGACGGCGGCCGCCGCCGCCGTCAACGACGACCTCAACCAGTACGCCATCACCTGGGGCAGCAAACCCTTGCGCGACGCGATCGCGACGGCCACGCCCCGGCACTTCCCCGGCTGGGGCGCGATCGACCCCGAGACCCAGGTCACCGTCACCTGCGGCGCGACCGAGGCGATGATCGCCGCGATGCTCGGGCTGCTCGATCCCGGCGACGAGATCGTCGTGTTCGAGCCGTTCTACGAGAACTACGGGCCGGACGCGATCCTGGCCGGTGCGGTCCCGCGCTACGTGACCCTCCACGAGCCCGACTGGTCGATCGATCCCGACGAGCTGCGCGCCGCGTTCGGGCCGCGGACCCGGGCCATCGTCATCAACTCGCCGCACAACCCGACCGGCAAGGTCTTCTCGCGCGCGGAGCTCGAGCTGATCGCCGGGCTCTGCGTCGAGTTCGACGCGCTGGCGTTCACCGACGACATCTACGAGCACATCGTGTTCGAGGGCGAGCACATCCCGCTCGCGACACTCCCCGGGATGGCCGAGCGGACGGTGTCGATCCACTCGATGTCGAAGTCGTACTCGGTCACCGGCTGGCGGATCGGCTGGACGATCGCTCCGCCCGAGCTGACGGTCGGGATCCGGCGGGTCCACGATTTCCTGACGGTCGGGGCGGCGGCGCCGCTCCAGGCCGCGGCGGTGGTCGCGCTCGGGTTTCCGGATGCCTACTACGACGACCTCGTCGCAGGCTATCGCGCCCGGCGCGACCTGCTCGTGCCGGCCCTGCGCGCCGCCGGCTTCCGCATCCACGAGCCGGCCGGCGCGTACTACGTCATGACCGACATCGCCGACCTGGCCGACGACGGCGAGGACGACGTGGCCTTCGCCCTGCGGCTGATCCGGGACCCGGGCGTGGCGGCCGTGCCCGGCTCGTCGTTCTTCTCGCGACCCGAGCTCGGCCGGACCAAGCTCCGGTTCGCGTTCCCGAAGCGGACCGAGACCCTGCTGGCCGCCACGGACCGGCTGTCGCCAGCTCGCGGTTCGCGCCTAGGGCGCCTACTGGCCCCCGACCCGCCGGACCAGGTCCTCGATCATCGTCCGGGCGTCGGCCGTGTCGTAGCGCATCAGCGGATCCGGGTCGATGACCTGCTCGACCACCTTGCCGTCGATCCGGGTGTAGAGGACCGGGTAGATCGCTCCGGAGCCGTCGGCCTCGAGGGTCGCGGCCAGCGTGTCCTCGCCGGTCCCGTCGAGGACGTGGGTCAGCGGCTGGACGCCGTCGTCGCGCATCCCGCCGGCCGGGTCGGCGGTCAGGACGCGGGCCAGATAGCCGCGCTGGTGGAAGAGCTCGGGTGACTCGGCCAGCTCGGTCGCGACGAAGCCGGCGATCGCGTCGGGTGCGATGTGCGGCCGGTCCGCCTCGATCCCGAACCGGTCGCTGGCGATCCGTCCGGCCAGGCAGCGGGCGTTGTAGCGGGCACCGTGGACCGCCCCGGAGTTCGCCGGCACGCCGTGCTTCTGGAGCCCCTTCGCGCCCTGGCCGATCGTCCCGGCGAAGAAGATGCCCGGGACGGTGGTGCTCTCCCACCACGGCGTCTGGACGGGCAGGCGGCTGCTCCCGAACACCCCGACCCCGAGATCGGCGAGGTCGACGAGCGGACAGACGAAGCCGGTCGCCGAGATGATGTCGTCCACCTCGAGCGCGAGGTCCGCGCCGCCGTCGGTCCGCCGGAGGTAGGCAGTCAACCGCCCGTCGCCGACCGGCTCGATCCGGTCGATCGCGGCGTCGAGCACGCTCACCCCGCCGCCCAGCACGTAGTCCTCGAAGGGCTGGACGTAGCGCGCCCGGACCCCGACCAGCGTCCGCGTGTCCACCGACAGCCGCGTCTTCGACGGCGACATCAGCACGATCTGACGGGCCCATGGCAGCAGCCCGGTCGCGAGCTCGAACCCGGAGTTCTGCTTGCCCATCAACAGCACGCGCCGGTCGGCGTACGTCTCGACCGGCCGGACGTCGGCGTAGTGGTGGGTCAGCTCCATGCCGATGCCGGGCGGGGTGTACGGCTCGGCGACGCCCACCGCGACGACCAGCGTCCGGCAGCTGTAGACGCCGTCGGTGGTCTCGACCTCGAAGCGGTCGCCGTCCGGTCCACCGACCTGGCGGGTCGCGGTCCAGCGGCAGCCATAGCGGACGACGACGCCGGCCTTGTCCGCGAACGACGCGAGGTTCGCCTCCATCTCCGGCCGCGACGGGAAGTACGACGTCCCGTCCATCAGCCCGGGCTGGATCGCCCGGACCTCGGGGTCGTCGGTCAGCAGGCTGTTCCAGTCGTACCGCTCGTACGCGCGCGTGCCGCGTTCGACCGGGGCGTGCGGCTTGGTCCACGACAGCAGGCGCTGGAAGTGCGGCCAGCGGCGGAACATCCCGCCGGGTGACGGATCGGCCGAGATGACCGCGTGGTCAAGCCCGAGGGCGCGCAGGGACGACGAGAACTGGAGGGCTCCGGGTCCGCTCCCGATGACGACGACCGGGTACTCGCCGGGCGGGAACGGCTGGCTCAGCTCCGCCATCGGTTCGCGGCTCGCAACCGGCGAGCCTGCGCCTGGAGCATCCGCCACATGACGCGCGGATGGGCGATCAGGAAGGTCTCCACCCGGGGTCCGGCGAGGACCAGGCAGCTCATCGGCCGGGTGGCGACGACGTCGGCGATCGGCGACTCGCCGAGGATGATCGACACCTCGCCGAAGAACTCGCCGCGGCCCAGCCGCGCCCGTTCGGTGCCGTCAACCACGATCGCCGCTTCGCCATCGAGGATGACGTAGAAGCCCGACCCGGTGAGGCCCTGTCGGAGGACCTTCTCGCCCTCGCCGAAGACGACTTCCTCGAAGGTGTGGACGATGCTCTCGAGCTGGGGCTGTGACAGGTCGGCGAACAGCGCGAAGCTGGAGATCGCGTCGACCAGTTGCTCGCGCTCGGCCATGAGCGAATGGTGCCAGATGCACCCGCTGGCCGTCGGGTCTGTTGACGGCCCGCGGTCGTGCAGCGCAGCATGGCGACGAAGGGAGTGGACCATCCCGATGACCCTGACCCGCGACCGAAAATCGGCCCTGCTCGCCGCGGCACGCCTGTTCGACGGCGTCGACACCGACGGCATGGACCGCATCGCGGCGGCCGCCGTCGAGGTCGATTTCCCGGCAGAGCACGTGATCGCCCGGCAGGGCGAGATCGGGACCGGGTTCTTCGTCATCGTCGACGGCCGGGTGCGCGTGGTGCGCGACGGCCAGACGATCGCCACGCTCGGCCCCGGCGACTTCTTCGGGGAGCTGTCCGTGCTCGACGGACGGCCGCGCGTCGCCCAGGTCGTGGCCGATGGTCCGACAACCTGCCTGGCGCTGGCGTCGTGGGATTTCGAAGCCGTCCTGCTCGAGGAGCCGCGCGTGTCGCTGGCGATCCTCCGCGGCCTTGCCGGGCGGCTGCGCGACCTGACCGAAGCGCACCAGCACTGAGCCGCCGACGCGTGCGCCCGCGATGACCGAGCCCGGACCGCTGACACGCGGGACGTACACCTTCCTGTTCACCGATATCGAGGGTTCCACCGGGCTGGAGGGCCGGATCGGCCGCGACCGCTACCGAGACCTCCTCGAACGCCACCGCACACTTCTGCGAGAGGCGTGGGCGGCATATGGCGGGGTCGAGCAGGGCACCGAGGGCGACTCGTTCTTCGTCGTCTTCCCGGAGGCGTCGGCGGCGATCGAGGCGGCCGTCGCGGGACAGCGGGCGCTGTCCAGGCCGAGCCGTGGCCGGACGACGCCCCGATCCGCGTCCGGATGGGCATCAACTCGGGTGCCGCGGAGCAGAGCGGGGGGAGCCTGGTCGGACTCAGCATCAACCGGGCGGCGCGGATCGCTGCTGTCGCCCACGGCGGACAGATCCTCGCGTCCAGCCTGACCCGCGACCTGCTGTCAGACCATCCGGTCGACGGCGTCCGGCTGGTCGACCTCGGCGAGCACCGGCTCAAGGACCTGACCGCCCCGGTCCGCATCCTCGAGGTCGTGGGTGACGGCCTGCCTGTCCGCAGTTCCCACCGCTGCGGACGCTCGACGCGCGGCCCAACAACCTGCCCGATGCAGCTGACCACGTTCGTCGGCCGCGACGCCGAGCTGGACGAGGCGGCCGGACTGCTGGCCACCACCCGGCTGCTGACCCTCACCGGGCCGGGCGGGACCGGCAAGACGCGGCTGTCGCTCCAGCTGGCGGCCCGCGCCGCCGATGACTTCCCCGACGGCGTCTTCTTCGTGCCGCTCGAGCCGATCCGCGACCCGATGCTCGTCGCGCCACGCATCGCCTCGGCGCTCGGTGTCACCGAGGGAGGGACGCGGCCCATCAGCGAGACGGTGGCCGACTGGCTGCGCGACAAGCGGCTGCTGCTCGTCCTCGACAACTTCGAGCAGGTCATCGCCGCGGCCCCGGTCGTGGCCGACCTCCTCCGGGCAGCCCCCGACATCAAGGCCATCGTGACCAGCCGCGCCGTCCTCCACGTCTCGGGCGAGCAGGAATACCCGGTCCCCGGCCTGCCGGCCCCGCCCGACCCGAGCCAGATGGGCGGCATCGAGCGACTGAACGTCGCCGGCGAGACGGGGATCATCGACCTGATCGCGCTCGGCCAGTACGCGGCCGTCCGCCTGTTCATCGAACGTGCCGTGTCCGTCCGCCCCGGGTTCGCCGTGACCAACGACAACGCGCCCGCGGTGGCCGCCATCAGCGCCCGGCTGCACGGGATGCCGCTGGCCATCGAGCTCGCCGCGGCGCGGATCAAGATCCTGTCGCCGGAGGCCATCCTCGTCCGTCTCGACCAGCAGCTCGACGTGCTGGCCGCTGGCTCGCGCGACCTGCCGGCGCGCCAGCAGACGCTCCGCGGCGCGATCGCCTGGAGCTACGAGCTGCTCGACGACAGCGGCCGGCGTCTGCTCGACCGGCTGTCGGTGTTCCGGAGCGGCTGCGATCTCGCCTCGGCGGAGGCGATCTGCGGGCCGGCCTCCGACATCGGCGAGGACATCCTCGACGGGTTGATGGCGCTCGTCGACCAGAGCCTCCTCAAGGTCGAGGAGATCGACAGCGGCGATTCGCGTTTCCGCCTCCTCGACACGATCCGGGAGTTCGCGGGCGAGCGGCTCGTGGCGGACGGCGAGCTGGAGCTGATCCGGGGCCGCCATCGCGACTGGTACGTGGCGCTGGCCGACCGGGCGGCGGGCGAGCTGTCGGGCGCCGATCAGCGGCGCTGGCTCGACAGGCTCGAGCTCGAGCACGACGACATCCGGGCGGTGCTCGATCGGGCGGTGGCAGCGCCAGACCCGACGATCGCCATCGGCGTCGCGTTCTCGATGTGGCGGTTCTGGCAGAAGCACGGTCACCTCGCGGAGGCCCGTCGACGACTCGAGGTCATGGCCGCCGCACCGTGGTCGCACGACGAACCGCGCCAGCGCGCGCGGCTGATGGAGGCGCTCGGTGGCACGTACTGGTGGCAGGGCGAGATCTCCCTGATGTCCCCGTGCTACACGGAGGCCCTGGAGCTATGGCTGGCGATCGGCGACCAGGCGGAGATCGCGAACGCCTACTACAACGCCTCGTTCCAGTTCGCCGTCCCCGACCCGCTCGGCGGCCGGGCGTGGGTCGATGCGGACAGGATCGGACTCAGCTACCTCGAGAAGTCGCGGGACATCTACCACCAGCTCGGCGACAAGCGGGGCGAGGCCAATGCCCTGTGGGGGTTGGGCAACTACCGCTACTTCCAGGAGATCGACGACCTGGGCATCGCGGCAGCATCCGAGTCGCTCGAGATGTTCCGGGCGATCGGTGACCGGACGATGGAAGCGTGGAGCCTGCACATGCTGGGGACGGCGCAGCTCCGGAAGCACGACTTCGCCGCTGCCCGCGACAACGTCACGCATGCCATGCGCCATTTCTACGCGGCAGGCGACGCGGCTGGCATGACGCTCACCCTCGACGACCTCTCGTCGCTGGCGGTCGCCGATGGCGACCTGCCGCGGGCCGCACGCCTGCGCGGCGCCGCACGCAAGCTGACGGCGCTGACGGGGACCGGCCTGGCCGGCTATGTCGATGAGATGTACGAAGGCGGAGACGTCCGGCCCGGCGTGGTGGAGCACATGTCCGAGGAGGACCTCGCGCGCTACGGCGCAGAGGGAGCGGCCCTCACCCTCGACGAGGCCGTCGCCTACGCGCTGGAGGTCGCCGATCCCGGAGCCGAAGGCATCGACCACGGCGCGTAGATGGTCCGGCCCGGCCGCGGCACGATAGACTGACCGTCCGATGACGACGATCGAGACGAGCCAGGCCGGACCCTCCCGCGAGAAGAGCGGGATCCCCAAGAACCCGGGCCGCCGCGACCTCGGGATGCGGGCGACGTTGCTCTTCCCCGACCGTGCGATCGTCGAGAAGTTCTACGTCCCGCTCGTCTACACGGCCTGCCGGACGTGCTACTCGGAGCA
The DNA here is from genome assembly GCA_963813225.1 of uncultured Chloroflexia bacterium. Lineage (GTDB taxonomy): Bacteria > Chloroflexota > Limnocylindria > Limnocylindrales > CSP1-4 > SPCO01. The sequence continues at coordinate 257,505 of CAWEYB010000002.1, forward strand.
GGACCCGGACGTCATCTTCCAGCGCGCCGTCGACGGCGAGTTCGACGCGCTCAAGATGCAGAAGCTCATCGGCTCGGTGATCGAATCCGGACACGGCTCGACGATCGAGCACATCGTCTTCACCTTCGCCATCAGCGGCGTGTCGCGGACCCTGTCGCACCAGCTCGTCCGGCATCGGGCGGGCGTCGCGTTCGACCAGCAGAGCCAGCGCTATGTCAAGTTCAAGGGCGCGGCCACGATGCTCCCCCACTCCATCGCCGAGGGCGACCCCGGGCTCCTCGAGCGCTACGAGGAGCAGGTCGACGGGGCGCTCGAGCTGTACGGCGAGATGCTCGGGGCGGGCGTGCCCGGCGAGGACGCCCGCTTCGTGTTCCCGAACGCGACCCGGACGAACCTCGTGATGACGACCAACCTCCGTGCGCTCATCCACATGTCCGGGCTGCGGCTGTGCACGATGGCCCAGTGGGAGATCCGCCGGCTGTTCCAGCTCATCCGGCACGAGATCTTCGCGGTCTCGCCGTTCCTCGGGTCGTTCCTGGCTCCCAAGTGCGTCCCGCTCGGCTACTGCGACGAGTTCAACAACCGGGACGGCCACTGCCCGATCCGGCCGCACAAGGACCGCGTGCTCGAGGCGTGGGCCGAGAAGGCAGCCGCGGCCAAGGCGGCGGGCCGGGAGCTGCCCGTCACCTGACCGCCGGGCCCGGCCGGCGGTCCGCGCGCTCAGCCCGGCGGCAGGTCCGCCACGAACCGCCGGATGACCTTCGCCAGACGCGGACCCGCCACCTGGCCCGCGGCCATGACCTCCTCGTGCGTCGAGCGGCTCGCCTGAGTAGCCGGCCCCGGCGTTGGTGACGAGCGAGATGCCGCAGACCTCGAGGCCGACCCACCGCGCCGCGATGCACTCGAGCACCGTCGACATCCCGACCGCGTGGCCACCGAGCTCGGCCAGCATCCGGACCTCGGCCGGGGTCTCGTAGGTCGGGCCGGTCAGCCCGACGTAGATGCCCTCCTCGAGCGCGACGCTCTCGGCCTCGGCCGCCGCCCGGAGCGCCATCGCGCAGGCGCGGGCTCCAGGCGTCGGTGAGGTCCGGGAAGCGCGGACCGAGCTCGTCGGCGTTCGGCCCGATGAGCGGGCTCCGACCGGTCAGGTTGATGTGGTCGCGCATGACCATGAGCGTCCCCGGCCCGAACGACGGGTCGAGGCCGCCGGCCGCGTTGGTCAGCACGACCAGCCGCGCGCCGAGCTGCTTGAACAGCAGGACGGGCTGGATGACGAGACCCGGGTCGTTGCCCTCGTACAGGTGGAAGCGGCCCTGGAGCATGACCACCGTCCGGCCGCCGAGCCGGCCGAGCAGCAGGCGACCGGCGTGCCCGGGAGCGGTCGCGGCCGGCCAGCCGGGCAGCTCCGCGAACGGGATGGCGACCGGCATCCTCGAGATCGGAGGCGAGCTCACCGAGCCCCGACCCGAGCACGATCCCGACCTCCGGGCACGAGGGACGTCCGGGCGCGGACCGCAGCCACGAGGGCGGCCAGCCGGGCCGGCTGCTCGGCCGGTGGGATCGGCCGCGACGGATCGAGTGACGTCGCGGACGACGAGGGCGATGGGGAGGAGGGTGACGGGGATGTCGACGACATCAGGGTGGCCTCCGGTACGCATCGAGATCGACGGTCGGGGCCGGAGCTTCACCGGCCCGACGGAAGTATCGACACCGGGATGCCGATCACGTCCCGTCGGGCGGGTCAGGTCGGGTGCCCGTGGTGAGACGAGCGGCCCGGCTTGGCAATGAAGCGCCCGAAGCGACCGGCGGCGGAGCGGAGGTCCTTGATGCGATCTCGGTTCCTTCGATCCTGTCGGCCCCTTCGGGCAAGACCTACGTTACGGGCGGGCCCGGTGGACGGTCAACGCGGTTATCCACGAAGTCCCGCGATCGTCGCGACCGCCCATCCACGAGTTGTCCGCGCCTGTGGACAGGTTGTGGAGAAGCCCTGGAGCTCCGGTGACCCGGCTCAGCCGCCCATCGCGAACATCTCGATCTTGGGCAGCGTGGAGGTCGCCGCCGAGCGCAGCTCGGAGTAGCGGTCGCCGCGGCGGGTCCAGATCGCGGCGATCGCGTCGGCCAGGTCCGCGTCGGTCGCCTCGGAACGCAGCAGCGCCCGCAGGTCGTGCCCGTCGACGGCGAACAGGCAGGTGTACAGCTTGCCCTCGGCCGAGATCCGGGCGCGGGTGCAGTCGCGGCAGAACGGCTGGGTGACCGACGAGATCACCCCGAACTCGCCGCCGCCGTCGGCGTACGCGCCAGCGGTCGGCGACCTCGCCGCGGTAGCCGGGCTCCGCGGGCTCGACCGGCCAGACGGCGGCGATCGTGTCGATCAGCTCGTCGGCCGGGACGACCTCGTCGAGCCGCCAGCCGTTCGAGTGGCCGACGTCCATGTACTCGATGAAGCGCAGGATCGCGCCCCGTCTCGCGCGCCCAGCGCGCCATCGGGATGACGCTCGTCTCGTTGATCCCGCGCCGGACGACCATGTTGACCTTGACCGGGGTGAGCCCGGCCTCGAACGCGGCGTCGATGCCGTCGAGCACCCGTTCGACCGGGAAGTCGATCCCGTTCATCGCCCCGAACACGGCGTCGTCGAGCGAGTCGAGGCTGACCGTGATCCGGCGCAGGCCGGCGTCGGCGAGCGGCCGGGCGAGCGCGCGCAGCGCCGAGCCGTTGGTGGTCAGGGTCAGGTCGAGCTCGCCGCCGTCGGGCCGGCGGATGGCCGCGAGCATCGCGATCAGGTCGGGCAGGTCGCGCCGGACGAGCGGCTCGCCGCCGGTGATCCGCAGCTTCTCGACGCCCAGCGCCGACGAAGATCCGGGCCGCTCGCTCGATCTCCTCGAACGACAGGACCTGGTCGCGCGGCAGGAAGACGTAGTCCTTGCCGAAGATCTCCTTGGGCATGCAGTAGGTGCATCGGAAGTTGCACCGATCGGTGACGGAGATCCGCAGGTCGTGGATCGGCCGACCGAGCGTGTCGGTCGGACCGGGCAGTCGCGCGAGGGCCGTCGGGGCATCCATCCCCGCCATGGTAGCCCGGAACGAGTTCGTCACCTCGCAGGCACCCCCGGCGGTACCACCGGCGCGGTCCTCTGGTACCACCAGCCGACTGCACCACACCGAACACCGCTGCCACGATGCGCCCCAGACGTGAATGTCAGGTGTGACCCCCTCCTGACGTGCCGAACGAGGATCTCGCCCGATGGCCCAGACCGATACCAGAGCTGGTTTCCGACTTCCGTGGAATCCGGATCGGACCGAAACCGACGAGCCGGTGGCGGACGCCGTGGAGGCCCCCGTCACCGATGAAGCCGCGCACGCTCAGGAGGCAGCGACACCCGCCGTGATCGAGCAGACCGCACCGCCCGCCGCGCGTCGCGCGACGAAGCTCATGGCCGATTTCAGCCGCGCGATGCAGGTCGCCGCCGAGGCCTCGCGCGACGAGACGATGGCTCGCTTCACCACCGACGCGAAGGCCGTCGTCGAGGAGATCCACAACGCCGCGACCGAGGAGGTCGCCGCGCTGCGGCGTCATGCCGACGATGACATCGCGGCCGTCCGCGAATGGTCGAAGGCAGAGATCGCCCGCGTCCGCGAAGAGACCGAGGCGCGGATCGCGAAGCGCAAGACCGCTCTCGACGGCGAGATCGAGGCCCATGCCGCCACGATCGACACACGCGTCGAACGCGTCGGGGCGACCGTCTCGGCATTCGAGGCGAAGATGGCCGCGTTCTTCGAGCGAGCTGCTCGCCGAGGAGGATCCGACCCGCATCGCGACGATGGCCGAGACCATGCCCGAGCCGCCAGACCTGGCCGGCATCGCCGCCGTCGGTCGGCCGAGCCCGCGGCCGCACCATTCGATCCGGTCCCGACCGACGGCTGGTCGCGAGCCGGTGTCCGATGCCGGTCGCCGATGGCCAGGCAGAGGAGCCGACCGAAGCCGCCGCCAGCTGACCGACGCCGCCGACCGCCGACGCCGACGACGCCGACACGGACGCCGACACCGACCGACCCGGTCGATGCCGCGGCCGAGGTCGCGCCCGAGACCGCGCCAGACGTCCCGGTCGCCCAGGGCGAGCCGGACTTCGCGGCCGCCGAGGCCGAAGCCGCCGCCTTCGCCGGCGAGGTCGAAGCGGACGACCGCGTCGCGGCCGCCCTGGCCGCCGCCGACGAGGGCGTCCCCGCTGCCGGTCGGTCCGGGCGTCTCCGCCCGTGCCGAGCGCGGCACGACCCGCGTGACCGTCACCGGGCTCGTCAGCGTCGCCAGCATCGCGACGCTTCAAGCGCAGCCTCGGCCGCGTCGCCGGCGCGTCAACACCATCGGCGTCTCCTCCGGACCCGACGGCGAGTTCGTCTTCACCGTCACCCACGACCCGGCCCTGCCCCTTGCCGAGGCCATCACCGGGCTGCCCGGCTTCGAGGCACGCATCACCGCCCAGGCGACCGGCGAGATCGGGGTCACCGCACACGACCCCGACGGCGCCGACTGACCCTCTAGCCGGCCAGGAGCATCCCGATGACCCGTCCCGCCGTCGTCGTCGCCCTTCCATCGAGCGAGTCGGCCACCGTCTGCGCCGAGCTCGAGGAAGCCGGCTTCGTGGTGCTCCCCATCGAGCAGCCGCGCGAGCTCGAGCGCCTGCTCGAGATGCGCAAGGACATCGGTCTGGCCGTCCTCGACGGCGAGATCGAAGAGGACGTCTGGCGCGTCTACGAGCTGGTCCTGCGCGATGCGATCCGGCCCATCCCGGCACTGACCGTCGTCTCGCCGCGGGCCTTCGAGCGCCTGACCGATGGCCGTCGAGACCGGCAAGGACGACGAATACTTCACCCGCCCCTACTCCGCCGACTCGATCCGCTGGCGGGTCGAGGCCATGTGCATCCGGCGCGAGACCGTGGACGACGGCAGCGGGCCGATCCTGCAGGCCGGCGGCAGCGGGGTGAACGGCTGGAACGGTCGTGCCACGACGATCGCCGTGTTCAACCCGAAGGGCGGCGTCGGCAAGACGACGGTCGCCACCAATCTCGCCTCGGCACTCCAGCTGCCGCAAGGGCAAGTCCGTTCTGCTCATCGACGCCGACACGGTCACCGGCCACGTCACGACGTCGCTCGGCATCGACGCCGTGCGGACGGTCGCCGACAGCTGGCGGGACGAGGCCGAGGGCGGCCCGGCGGAGACGCTGCTCGAGATCGCCTCGGCGCACCCGTCGGGCATGAAGGTCGTCGCGCTGACCGACTCGCCGCTCCACACCGACGTGCTCGATCCGGCCCGCCTCACGGCCGCGATCACCGCCGCGCGGGCCGGTGTCGACGTCGTCGTCATCGACCTGCATCCCTCGTACAGCACGCTCAACCAGGCGATCTTCGACGAGGCCGACCGGATCCTGGTCCCGGTCACGCCCGACGTGCCTGCCATCCGGGCCGCGGTCCAGCTGCGCGACGTGGCGGGCGGGCTGGGCTGCCGCGAACGGCTGGCGATGGTCATCAACCGGGCCAACAGCGGCGTCACCGTCGAGGACATGGAGCGCACGGTCGGCATGCCGGCCCTCGCTCTCATCCGCTCGGGCGGTCTGCTCTTCGTGCGCGCCGCCAACGAGGGCCGGACGGTCATCGAGATGTTCCCGAAGGAGAAGATCATCGGCCGACTTCGACGTCCTCGCCGACCGGGTGCTGGGCAGCTCCGAAGCTCGGGCCGAGCGTGAAAAACGGCTTCCGCTTCGCGGTCGCGCAAGGAACCCGCCCGCGCCTGAGCGATCCCCGGCGGGCGGTCCCGCCATCACCTATCGGGCGCGGTCGGTCCAGTTGACCCCGCCCATCGAGGCGCCCGGCAGCTTCTCGTGACGCTCGCCCGTCCTCGCGTCGACCTGCTCGACCCCGCGCAGGTACGCCCGGTTGACGAGGATCGCCACCGCGGGACCGTCGCTGACCGTCCGGTCGCCCATCGTCGCCGATCGCGTCGATGACCGGGACGAACATCTCCGATGACCGGTTGAGCAGGCTGTCCGGCTCGGACCCCGGATAGAGCAGGACGGTCCCGATGACCCGGTACGGGGGCACCTCGAGGGCGACCTCGTAGGACACCTTGTGGACGCGGTGCGCGGCCCGGGCATCGTCGCTCGCATCGGGCAGCGTGTCCTCGCCGGCAAGCACGATCACGAGGTCGTACGGATCGACCGTCTTCAGTCCGGGCGCGGGCGCCATCGGCTCGGATCCGTCGATCGGCGCCCACCGAACGTCCGCGATGTCGATCGGCTCGCGCTTGTTGAGGGCGTCCGACAGCCGCCCCTCCACGAGCATCCGGCCGACCAGCCGCCAGTCCTCGGTCAGGCCATCGAAGGCGATGCCGGCCTCGGCCTTGACGGCCGGATCCGGCGCGCCGGACGGCGCGGTCTCGGGCCCCTTCTTCCGCTTCAGGAAGTCGAACGGCACGTCACTCCTCCGCCGCGCCCGAGTTCTCGCGGATGGTGTCGACGACCGTCGCGTCGGCCAGCGTGGTCGTGTCGCCGAGCACGCGGCCCTCCGCGATGTCGCGCAGGAGGCGGCGCATGATCTTCCCGGACCGGGTCTTGGGCAGGTCAGGCACGAACATCAGGAACTTCGGGCGAGCGATCGGCCCGATGACATAGGCGACGTGCTCGCGCAGCTGGACCGCCAGCGCGTCGGACGGCTCCTGGTCGGCCTTGAGGATGACGAAGGCGAAGATCGCCTGCCCGGTGATGTCGTCCTTCTTGCCGACGACCGCCGCCTCGGCGACGGACTTGTGGTCGACCAGCGCGGATTCGACCTCGGTCGTCGAGATCCGGTGGCCGGCCACGTTCATCACGTCGTCGACCCGGCCGAGCAGCCAGAGGTAGCCATCACTGTCGCGCTTGGCGCCGTCGCCCGCGAAGTACATCCCCGGGAAGCGGCTCCAGTACGTCTCGCGGTAGCGCTCCGGGTCGCCGTAGATGCCGCGCAACATGGCCGGCCACGGGCGCTTGAGGACGAGGTAGCCGCCGCCTCCGAGCGGCACCGACACGCCGTCGGCGTCGACGACGTCGGCTTCGATGCCCGGGAACGGGAAGGTGGCCGAGCCGGGCTTCGTGGTCGTGACTCCGGGCAGCGGGCGTGATCATGATCTGGCCGGTCTCGGTCTGCCACCACGTGTCGACGACCGGCGTCCGGTCGCCGCCGATGTGCTCGCGATACCACAGCCATGCCTCGGGATTGATCGGCTCGCCGACCGATCCGAGGACGCGCAGCGTCGAGAGGTCGTGCTTCGCGGGCCATTCGACGCCCTGCTTCATGAACGCCCGGATGGCGGTCGGCGCGCAGTACAGGATCGAGACCTTGTAGTCCTCGACGATCTGCCACCAGCGATCCCAGGCCGGCGTATCCGGTGCGCCTTCGTACATCACCCCGGTCGTGGCGTTGGCCAGCGGGCCGTAGACGATGTAGCTGTGGCCGGTGACCCAGCCGATGTCGGCGGCGCACCAGTACACGTCGTCGGGCTTGACGTCGAAGATCGCCTCGTGGGTGAAGGACGTCCCGAGGAGGTAGCCGGCGGTGGTATGGAGGATGCCCTTCGGCTTGGCCGTCGTCCCCGAGGTGTAGAGCAGGTAGAGCATGTGCTCCGACTCGACCGGGACGGGCGGGCAGTCCTCGGACTGGCGGTCCACCAGATCGTGCCACCAGTGGTCGCGGTCGGGGACCATGTGGACGTCGTGACCGAGGCGCTTGACCACGATCGTGGCCTCGATCGTCGGCGTGGCGGCGAGCGCCTCGTCGGCGTGGTGCTTGAGCCCGACCTCCTTGCCGCGCCGGTAGCCGCCGTCGGCGGTGATCAGCACCTTCGCGCCGCAGTCGTTGATCCGGCCCGACAAGGCCTCGGCGGAGAAGCCGCCGAAGACGACGGTGTGTGGCGCCCCGATCCGGGCGCAGGCCAGCATCGCGATCGGCAGCTCGGGGATCATCGGCATGTAGATGGCGACGCGGTCGCCCGTCTGGACACCGAGCTCCTTGAGCGCGTTGGCCGCCTTGCTGACCTCGCGCTTCAGGTCGGCGAAGGTCAGCGTCCGGGTGTCGCCGGGCTCGCCGATCCAGTGATACGCGACCTTGTCGCCGAGGCCGCGCTCGACGTGCCGGTCGACGCAGTTGTAGGCGACGTTGAGCTCGCCGCCGGTGAACCACTTCGCGAATGGCAGGTCCCATTCGAGGGTCGTGGTGAACGGCTTCGACCAGTCGATGCGCTCGCGCGCCCGCTTCGCCCAGAACGCCTCGAAGTCGGCGTCGGCCTCCTCGTACAGCGCGGCCGTCGCGTTGGCCTGCGCCACGAAAGCCGGCGTCGGGCGGGAAGCGGCGCGACTCGGCGAGGAGGTTCTCGATCTCGGGCGATGGAACGGGCTGCTCGACGCTCACGGGGTCCCTCGTGCTCCATGTCGGCTGGCCCCAGCATCGTACCCCGCGACACACCCGCGCGCGATGGGGCACGGGCCCCATCGCTGTCCCCTACTCCGTCCCCTCGGCCAGCGCGTCCTGGTCGGGCCCGGCGTCGTCGAGGTCGGGCTGGAGCTCGCCCTGCTCGTTGCGGGTCAGGACCAGCCGGCTCGCGCCGGGCATCTCGATGCCGTGCTCCTTGAAGGCCGCCAGCAGGCGTCGTCGGAAGTCGCCGGCGGCGGACCACTGGTCGGCCGCGCGGACGGAGCCGAGGACCTTGAGCGTCACGCCGCTCTCGGCGAGCGCCTGGACGCGCTCGACGCGCGGGGCCTCGAGGACGCGCCGCTTCCAGATCGGATCGGCCGCCATCTGGCGACCGACCTCGTCCACCACGGCGATCGCGGTGTCGATGTCGGTGCCGTAGGCGACGGTCACGTCCTGGTTGATCCTCGACCACACGCGGGTCAGGTTCGAGGCGACCTTGATCTCCCCGTTCGGGACGGTGTGGACGATGCCGTCGAGGTCGCGCAACGTCGTCCGCCGCAGGGTGAAATCCTCCACGGTCCCGGACACCCCTGCCACCCGGATCACGTCGCCCTTGGCGAACTGGTTCTCGACCAGGATCAGTGCGCCGTTGAGGTAGTCGCGGATGAGGCTCTGCGCTCCGAACCCGACGGCGATCCCGACCACCCCGAGACCGGCGACCGCCGGCCCGATGTCGAGCCCGACGTGGCCGAGGATCATCAGGAAGGCGATGGCGACGATGAAGAACTTGAGCGTGTTCGCCCCGAGCGTGTCGAGCGTGTCCATCCGCTTCTTGAGCTCGACCGCGCTGAGCTCCTGGGCGGTCCCCTCGGTCGCCTCGCGGTCGAGCAGCGTCTTGACCACGCCGTGGACGAAGATCCGGGCGAGGCGCAGGGCGATGATCGCGGCCAGGACGATCAGCAGGACCGGGACCACCTCGTGGGTCACGAAGGCGGCGATGTCACTCCACGGTTTCTTGTCGAAGTCGGGCATCGCCGGCAAGCGTACAAGCGCCGGCGGACGGTCAGGCGGCGGCCCCGCCGAGCCTGACCGAGATGGCCGCCGCGGCCTCGCGCGCCTGGACCGCCAGCTCGGGGATGCGCCGCGGCGTGAGCCGGAAGGCGGGGCCCCAGATGTCGACCGCGGCGACGACGTTGCCGCGCGCGTCGTGGACCGGGGCGGCGACCGCGTTGAGCGCCATCTCGTACTCGCCGATGGCTGTCGCGTAGCCGCGTCGCCGGATCTTGGCGAGCTCCTCGAGCAGTGGCTCGAGCTCCACGATCGTCCGCTCGGTGTAGCTGACCAGGCCGCGACGGACCACCCGCAGGACCTCACGCTCTGCGAGCGACGACAGCAGCACCTTCCCCGACGCGACGCAGTGGAGCGGCGTGGACCGACCGGTCCAGTCGCCGACGGCGATGAGGTTCGGCCCGTCGACCTGGGCGACCGCCAGCATCGAGTCACCCTCGAGGATCCCGAGACCGGTCGTCTCGTGAGTCAGCCGGGCGAGGCGCTCGAGCTCGGGGAGCGCGATGCGGCGGAGGTCGAGCGTCCGCTCGGCGCGCTCGGCAAGGCGGATGACGACGAGGCCCAGGCGGTACTTGCCGGTCTCATCGTCCTGTTCGACGAGGCCTCTCTTCTGGAGGGTGGCCAGCAGCCGCGAGGCGGTGGACTTGTGGAGCCCGAGGCGACGAGCCAGCTCCGTCACGCCGGCCTCGCCCTGGCTCTCGCCGAGCGCGAGCAGCAGTGCGGCTGCCCGGTCGACCGAGCGGACCGCGTTGCCGTCGAGGACCATGCCGCCCGGCCCGTTCAGGGCTGCCCAGCCGCGGCGCCGAACCCGATGGCCCGATGGCCGCCTGCCTGCCCGTGCGCTCGCGCCTCGAGCGCGGCGTCGAGCGAGTCCGAGAAGATCGACACGACCCGGTCCACGGTGTCGCCCTGCGCGTGCGCCTCGCAGAAGAACCACGGTTCGCGGGAATCGGGCTCGGGCATCGCTCCCCGGGCGTGCATCCCGACCGCGATCGCGTCGTACAGCTCGTGGTCGGTGGTGGCCCAGTCGCGGTACTCCGACGCCTCGACCTCGGAGAACATGATCCCGAACATGCTGGGGTGGCCGGTGAAGTGGTACGGCAGGCCGGTCGGGTTGAGCACCTCGCGCAACCCGTCCTGGACGCGCCGCCCGGTGGCGTGGACCACCTCGAGCGCGTTGGTGTCGCGCAGGATCTGGAGCGTCTTCACCGCGGCCGCGGCCGCCACACGGTTGCCGGCGTACGTGCCGCCATGGCTGACCTTGTCGGGCAGGACGCTCATGACCTCTTCGCGACCGCCGAACGCCGCGGCCGGGTAGCCGTTGCCCATCGCCTTGGCATACGTGGCCAGGTCCGGGGTGACCCCGAAGAACTCGGCCGCGCCGCCCTTGGCGAAGCGGAACCCGGTCTTGACCTCGTCGAAGATGAGCAGGATCCCGAATTCCTCGGTCAGCGCCCGCATCGCCTGATGGAAGCCCGGCTTGGGCAGGATGCCCTGCGCGTTGCCGAGCACCGGCTCGACGATGATCGCGGCGATCTCCTCGCCGCGCTGCTCGAACAGCCGCCGCAGCGCATCGATGTTGTTGTAGCGGGCGGGGATGATCGTGTCGGCGACCGCGTCCGGGATGCCGCGGCCCCAGGCCAGGCGGACCGGCGCATCCGGGTCGCCGAGGTCGCTCATGTCGTCTGGCGACACGCTGATCAGAGCGTAGTCGTGGACCCCGTGGTACTGGCCCTCGAACTTCACGATCCGGTCGCGGCCGGTGTAGGCGCGCGCGATGCGCATCGCGTGCATCGTCGCCTCGGTCCCCGACACCGTCATACGGACCTTGTCGACCCAGCCGGTCATCTCCTTGACCAGCTCCATCGCCGCGACCTCGTCCTCCGAGGTGAGCGAGAAGCTGACGCCCTTGCGCATGCGCTCGTTGACGTAGTCGTCGACGCGGTCGTCGCCGTGGCCGAGGATGACCGGGCCGTAGCCCATCCGCAGGTCGATGTACTCGTTGCCGTCGATATCCCAGACGTTGCCGCCCTTGCCGCGATCGACGTAGACCGTGTCGGCGCCCCATGCCCGGAAGTTCGAATCGGTCCCGCCCGGCATCGTCCGGAGCGCCCGCTCGTACATCGTGGACTGGACGTCGCGTCGGAGCGCGGGGGTCGTTCTGGCGGCGGGCTCGGTGGCCATGCGGGTCCTCATCGGCGGTCTTGACGGCACGGTCCGCGAGACGGTCGTTGCGTGTGGCGGAACGCGACCGTCCAATCCTGCCATAGGCTCGCGCGCCACGTCAACGCGAATATCGCGTCTCGCGGACCCTATCGCTGCGAGAATCGTGCTGAGATGACCCCGAAAGGCGCCGGACCGTCGCAGGTCAGACGGGCGTCGCCAGCCAGTTCGGGAGCTCCCGGCGCAGCGTCGCCAGCGGCAGCGACCCGTGCCCGAGGACCGCGTCATGGAAGGCGCGCAGGTCGAATGCGGACCCATCCCGGGCCGTCAGCTCGGCGCGCAGGGACTCGATCTCGCGCTGGCCGACCTTGTAGGTCAGGGCCTGGCCCGGCCAGCAGATATAGCGGTCGGTCTCGATCTCCGCATCGGTGGCTGACAGCCCGGCGCCCTTCAGGAACTCGATCGACCGGTCTCGTGGCCAGCGAAGCGCGTGGAGGCCGGTGTCCACGACCAGCCGGGCCGCCCGCCACGCCTGCGCGTCGAGCATCCCGAACCGCTCGCGCTCGTCGCGGAAGAGCCCCATCTCGTCGGCGAGGCGCTCGCTGTAGAGGCCCCAGCCCTCGACGTAGGCAGCCCCGACCATCCGTGCGCCGAGGCGGCGGAAGGTGTTGAGGTGCGGGTTCTCCATCTCGAGGGTGATCTGGAAGTGATGACCGGGCGCCGCCTCGTGATACGTCGTCGTCGCGAGCTTGGTGTACTTGCGGCTCGGCAGGTCGTAGCCGTTGGCGTAGTAGATCCCCGGCCGCGAGCCGTCGGTCGCGGGCGGGTAGTAGTAGGCGAACGGCGCGTCCTTCTCCTTGTACTCCTCGACCGGACGGACGTCGCAGGCGGCCCGCGGCAGGACGCCGAAATAGCGTGGGGCGATCGCCATCGCGCGCTCGATGTCCCCGGTGGCGCGCTCGACGAGCTCGTCCTTCGATCGCGGCGTGTTGGCCGGGTCGGCGTCGAGCGACGCCCGGTAGGCCGCGGTGTCGTCGCCGAAGCCTGCGTCGCGGGCGATGACTCGGCGCTCGTCCTCGATCGACTCGAGCTCGTCGAGACCGATCCGGTGGACCTCCTCGGGGTCGAGGTCGAGCGTCGTCCAGCTCCGGATGGCCGTGCGGTACAACCGGTCGCCATCGGGTGCCGACCAGAGGCCGGGCTCCTCGCGAGTCGCCGACCGGTAGTCGCCGCGCAGGACGTCGAGGAAGGCGAGGTCCGCGGGATAGACCACGTCGCGGACGATGTCGCGGACGCGCTCGCGGTCCGCCTCGCTGGCGACGTTGACCATGGCCGGGACGATGGCCGCGTCGATCGGGACGTCGAGCATCCGCTCGATCTGGGCGATGGTCCGCTCGGCGACGATCCGTGGCGCGGTCAGCCCCGATGCCATGCCATCACGCAGGATCTGCGCGTTGGCGGCCATGAATGCCGGGTAGGCGTCGAGGCGAGCCACGAACGCGTCGAGTCGCTCGGGCGTGTCCGCCGGCTGGAACTGGGTCAGCTGCGGGAGAAGCTGCTGGGGTCCGCTCATCTGGTCGACCACGCGCAGCTGGTGGAGCCGCTGGTCATCCTCCTCGATGTTGAGGTCGGCGATGACCTTGAGCATGTCGCGGGTGATGCGGTCCTCGGTCGGGAGCCCGACGCTGTCGATGGCGGCGGCCTCGGCGGCCGTCCGTTCCATCAGCTCCCGTGCCTTCGCGCGGCCCTCGGGCCCCGGGTCCCCCAGGCGGTCCGAGTAGCGCTCGTCGCCGTACATCGTCGCCGTGGTCGGATCGAGCTCGAGCACCGCCTCCCAGAAGCGGTCGGCGAGGTCGTTCACGGGCGTCAGCTCGGGATCGGAGGTGGTCACCGGTTGCTCTCCCTGTGTGGCGCGATCCTCGTCGCGCGATGATCGTCTCGGGGGTTGCCAGTAGCCTAGCGCGGGTCGCGCCCGACCGCCGAGGTCAGGTCCCGAACAGCGGCATCTGGACCGCGTTTCGCTCCAGGACGGGATCCAGCCCGAGATACGGCTCCAGGTCGGCCAGATCGAGCGGATCGCGGGCCAGGAACGCGCGCAGATGGGTCGACTTGATGATGTGCCAGTTGCCCTCGACGATGGCGGCCCGCAGCAGGGGCGAGCGATCGAGCTTGTAACGGACGAGCTCGGTGCGCTCGGGGGCGATGACCAGGAAGCGGACCAGTGCGTCGTCGGGCGGGATGCGGGCATGCCGGCGAAGGATCGGCTCGCCCAGCATCGCGGTCCACTCGACCTCGAACAGGAATGCCGCCTTGCCGCGGACGTACCACACGGCGTCGACCTCGGCGAGATCGTCGGCCGCCGGGCTGATCGAACCGAGATAGGCATGCTCCTCGGACGGCTCGAGGAGGTCGCCGAGGATCCCGAGACCGTGACGACGGCTCTGCTCGCGACGCCCGATCCAGACCCGCATGCCGAGCCGGTGGCCGGCCTCGGCGATGGTCGCCAACAGCTCGGTGTGCTCCTGGCTCCGGCGCAGGAGGTCGTCACCGGTGACGATCCGCTCGGGCGTGCTGGCCAGACTCCGGTAGCTGTCGAGGCAGGCCCGGACGAGCGCATCGTCCGGGGCGTCGTGGCCGCCGAACAGCGCGGCGACGCGGTCGAAGAAGGCGCTCTCGCCGATCGGTCCGGCGGTGGACAGCAGGCTGAACACGGACCACTCGACGCGGTCCGCGAGCGGCGCGGCGGCGGCCGCGAGATCGTCCGGATCGGCCAGCCACCAGCGGCCGGGCTCGATCTCGGTGAGGCGTCGCTGGCTCGGGCGGCCGAGCTCGTCGCGGATCAGGCCGAGCAGCCGGTCGACCGGGTCGGCGGATCCGTCCCGATCCGGGCTGGCGCGACGTGAGCGGCTCGCGGTCGCGGGCGGGGTGTCGGCCGTGGCGGGATCGTCAGGCGTTGCGTCGGTCGACGCCGCAGCCGGCACGGCCGGCCCGCTCTCGTCCGCGGTCATCCGTCGCAGGTCGCCGGCTCGATCCAGGCCGATCAGGATCTCGCCGAGCAGCCGCTCGAAGCTCGCCGGCTCGCCACGCGCCTGGAGGGTCTCGACGGCGGCCTCGGTCACGGTCCGTGCGGCGTCGCTCGAGGAGAACGGCCGGCCGTCGACGCGCTCGGGTGGCGTGAACAGGCCGCGTCCGGGCACGACGTCGGGATCGCCGGCTCCGCCCGGCAACGGTTCGAGACCCACGTTGCCGCGGGTGCGGGCGCCCGGTGGCAGCCGGCCGCGCGGGTGCAGCAGCTCCACCACCGACGTCGCGGGGTCGTCGGCGTCGGCGACCCGCGCGCCGAGCAGCCGATAGCCGGCGGCGGCGGCGCCGACGACGACCGCCACGACGGATTCGACGCCGCCGTCGACCAGCTGGACGACCCGCCCCTCGCGTGACAGCGCGGGCTCGAGCGCACGGAGCGCCTCGCCGAGCACCTCCCCCTGCCAGCCGGCGCCCGGCCGCAGCGATGCGCCCGACAGGGGTCCGATCGGCAGCAGCATGGTCGCCTCGCGACCGAGCGCCCAGGCGGTGGCGTGGTAGGCCGCCGCGAGCCGGTCGAGACTCGGTCGCTGGGGCGGCTGTCCGAGGACCAGCCGGACGCGGGGCGTCGGCGCGGTTCGGCCGTACGCGTCGGGATCGTCGCGGAGGGTCGCAAGGCCACGCGCGCCGGCGAGCGCCACGACCGTGGTGGCGGTCCCCTCGCCGAGGCTCCGCAGGTCCTCGCCGAGCCGCGCCTGGATGGGACCCGACGGGCCGACCTCGAGCCGCTGGATGAAGCCACGGACGAGCCGGAACGCGTCCTCGAACGCGAGCCAGGGATTGCGTTCGCGGAACTGCGTGCCGGTCGGCTGCCGGACGTGGCCCGACGAGACGCGCAGCGCGGAGGCCCGGCCCGGACCCGTCGCCAGGCGGCTGGCGGGCAGGACCGCGTGGACGAAGGCGAGACGCAGCGCGGCGAGCACCGGCGCCGCCCGGAGATCTCCCTCGATCCGTTCGATGATCGCCCCGAGACCGACGAGCTGGCGGCCGGTGTGCAGGTCGAGCAGCTCGTCGGGAAGCGTCTCCGCCCCGTCGATCTCGGGAAACCGGTCGAGCAGTGTCGCGCGCATCGCCTCGGCACCGACGTCGGCCGTCGCCCGGCGCAGATCGTCGGCGTCGAGCGGTGCCTGGCGCTGTTCGGATCCGCCGCGTTGGTCACGGCAGACGGTGCAGCGATAGTGCCGCATCACCGGCCGGGAGCGGCCGGCGATGCCCGCCTCGTCGTCCACCGACCAGACGATCTCGTCGGCGATGAGCATCCGGTCGCAGGTCGCGCAGCGCGTCGCGAACTGGTCGCTGATCGAGACCTTGAGGCTCGAGTCCCGGCGCGGCGAGCCGGCAAGCCCCTGGAACGCGGCATCGAGGTGTCGGACGTCCGGCGGCCGAAGCACGACCTCGGCGAGCATCCGGGTCAACGGGCTCGACTCGAGCGAGACGGCCAGGCGCTGGCGGTCGATGGCCGCCCGCGCGACCCAGCCACCGCGACCGAACAGGTCGGCCACGACATCGCCCGGTCCGGTGTGGAGGTCGATCCGGGCGGCCACGATCGCGGGCGGCGGCGGTGGCGCGATCCGGTCGAAGACGGGCAATGAGTGGCCGGGCTGGGGATCGAGGGGTCCGCGTCCGGTCATCGGGGAGATGCTAGCCGAGACCGGTACCCGCGACCCGTAGCCGCCCACCGGGCGGTCGTTGGGCCCAACGAACCCGTTCGCGTGATGCATGTGGACGGCATATCCCGCACGCGTTGATGCCGTCCACGTGCATCAAAGGGCAGGGTCGGACCGCCACTCGCGCGAGCTCGGGCCTCGTGGCCCGGCCCCGTCCGCCCTGAACGAGCTACGGCTCGTCGAGCTCGTCCGGCTCGTCCTCGAACGCCTCGTCGGTCGTCGCCTCGGGCGGCAGGACGCGATCGAGATCCTCGATCTCGTCGTCCTCCTCGTCGTCCTCGAGGTCGTCCTCGAGATCCATCTCTTCGCGGACCAGCGTGCCCTTGGTGTACGGCCGCAGGTCGGTGGACTTGGCCGCGGTCGGGAAGCTGACCTTCCCGTAGTTGGCCGGGTCCTGGAAGATCTCGCGCAGGATGATCCGGACGTCCTTGTCGCCGAGCGAGGTGACGCCGGCCGCGTACTTGTTGCCGTCGGCCATCAACTTGAGCAGGCGGGCCGCGACGCGCGGCTCGACGACGCCGATGCGCATCCCGTTGGAATGCGCGATCAGCCGGTTCCCCTCGGGCGTCAGCTCGACCGCGTCACCCGGGTTGACCTGGGCCAGCTCACGCGGCGTGGCGAGATCGGTCAGGAAGGCGAAGCCGGTCTTGCCCGTCTCCTCGACGAAGATGCTGACGGGCGCCTTGCTCCCCTCCTGGGCCGGGACGGTCTTCTCGCCGGCCGCGACCAGCAGCATCTTGAGCCGGTCGATGTTCCGCTCGGCGATGCGGTTGGTCGGGTCGAGGGCCAGCGCGGTCTGATAGTGCTCGCGCGCATTGCCGAGCTCACCGAGCTCCCACAGCGCCTTGGCGAGGCGGTTCTCGGCCTCCGCGTCGGGCCCGAGCTCGAGCTGCCGACGGTTGGTGGCTGCGGCCTCGGCCCATTGCGCGGCCGTCGCCTGGGCGATCGCCTGATCGGCCAGCTGCCGCTTCTGGCGGTTCAGGTTGACGGGGCTCTGGGCCTGGGTCTCGACGTCGGGGAAGGTCACGAGGCGGTCGTCCTTTCGGGGCGCGGCGGGGTTCGGGTTCGGTCGGATCTGGGTCAGGGCGCGCGGACGCGCGGAGCCACTGGGCGGAGATGCTTTCTAGCACCGTCCGGGCGGCGCGTCAAACCCGGGGTGCGTCAGAGACCGTCGCGGGGGGCAGGCCGCTCCGACCGGGCCGAGGCCGCGGCGCGATCCCGCACGTGTTCAGGCCCGGAGCATCAGGTTCCAGGCGGCGACGATGATCCCCAGCGCCACGAGGACCACGATCTGGCCGATCCAGCGGATGTCGCGCCGCCGCGATGGTGCCGCGCCGATGAACGCGTCCCACAGGTAGAACGCCAGGGTCAAGAGTGCCGGCCCCACCAGCCGTTCGATCTCCATCGCCCGGAGCGCGGCCGCCCCGATGGCGATCGCCGCGGCATACGTGACGGCTGCCCACAGGGCATCACGCGCGGTGTTGACCCGCAGCGACGCCGCGCGATAGCCGAGGAGGAACGCGACCAGCGCGTCACCGGCGGCCAGCACGATCAGGTTGTTGCCGGGCAGCTCGCCACCCGTCTGGGCGAGCCCACCCGGCACCATGGCCGCGACCCCGGTGAAGCCCAGGAACGCGACCAGCAGGATCGTCACGAGGACGGCCGTCCGATCCTCCGCCGTCAGCCCGGTCTGCGACCGGTTGATGCGATCCTCGAGCGCCAGGGAGCGAGCGACGATGAGCCATGTCACGGCGAGCGCCGGCAGCAGCCACAGCCCGAACGGGACGAGCCGGATGGCACCGAGACAGCCGACCGCCGCGACCGACGGCAGGATGACCGACTCGATCGGGACGCCGAACCAGACCGTGACCGGGGCCGCCTCGTCGTGGAGGACCTGGAGCGTGCCCAGCAGCATCGCCCCGAGCAGGGCCGCCGCGACCAGCCAGATGAGCGGCGGGTCGACCAACCGCGACAGGCCGACCACGGTGACCGCGACCATGGCCAGGTCGCGTCGCGCAGAGCGGTCGTCCATCGCACCGATGGTACGCGTGTCGCTCATACCCGCCCGGCCTTCGCAGCCGTCCACGCCAGAAGGTCGGCGCGTGAGCGCGTGTTGAGCACCTCGGCAGCCGTGACCCATGCGCGGCGCGCCTGGCTGACGCCCCAGCGGACGTAGTCGAGCTCGCCGATGTCGTGGCCGTCCGAATCGATGGCGACGAGACAGCCCATCCCGACGGCACGTCGGGCGCGCTCGACGGCGAGGTCGAGACGCGGCGGCGAGCCGTTCATCTCGAGCGCCGTCCCGGTCCGGGCAGCCTCGCTGTAGACCGCGTCCCAATCGAGGTCGAGGTCGTCGCGCTGGCCGATCTTGCGCCCGGATGGGTGGGCGATGACGTCGACGTGGGGGTTGCGGATGGCGTTGAGGGTCCGCTTGGTCAGCTCGGCCCGTGTCTGCCGACGAGCGACGTGGACCGACGCGACGACCACGTCGTAGCGCGACAACAGCTCGTCCGTGTAGTCGAGCTCGCCGTCCGCGCGGACCTCGAGCTCGCAGCCGTGGAGCAGCCGGAAGCCCTCGGCCGGTGTCGCCGCGGGTGCCGTGCCGGCCACCTCCTCGGCGGCGAAGCGGGCATTGAGCGCGGCGATGATCTCCGCCTGCTCGGCGACCCGCTCCGGCGTCAGGCCGCGGGCGATGGCGAGCGACTGGGTGTGATCGGTCAGGACCTGGTAGGCGTAGCCCCTGGCTCGGGCCGCCTCGGCCATGACTTCGATCGGCTGGTGACCGTCGGACCAGTCGGAATGGCTGTGCAGGTCGCCGCGCAGGTCGCCGAGCTCGACCAGGGCCGGGAGCCGGCCTGCCAGGGCCGCCTCGATCTCGCCGGCGTCCTCGCGCAGCTCAGGCTCGATGAACGGCAGGCCGAGGAACGCGTAAGCCTCGGTCTCGGTGGCGAACGTCCGCAGCTCGGCCGCTTCGCCGGTCAGCGGTTCGCCGTCGTCGCCGATCCGCAGGAAGCCTTTCTCGGACAGGCTCCAGCCGCGGTCGCGGGCCATGGCCCGGAGGCGGACGTTGTGCTCCTTCGACCCGGTGAAGTGGATGCGGTAGGTGCCCGCCTCGCCGGGCGGCATCACCATCAGGTCGACCTGCGGCCCGCGCATCAGACGGACGGCCGCCTTGTAGCCGCCGCGATTGAGCACCGAATCGACCAGCCCGAACGAGGTGAACGCCTCGACCAGCGTGGCCGGCTGGTCGGTCTCGGCGAGCAGGTCGAGGTCGCCGATCGACTCCTTCCGTCGGCGGAACGAGCCGGCCGGCTCGATCGAGAGGACGCCGGGTGTCGGGGCCAGCGCCGTGATCAGCCCGGTCAGCAGCTCCTCGGCGCGGTCGAGCCGCATCCGGTCGAACCGCTCGTCGAGCTTGGCGATGCCCTCCAGGACGAGCGCCTCGGTCCGCGGCGACATCCCGCGCAGGCCGCGCAGGCGTCCGCCCTCGGCCGCGCGTGCGGAGATCCTCCACGGTCTCGATCCCGAGGTCCACGTGGAGCTGGCGGACGGTCTTGGGTCCGAGGCCCGGGATCCGCAGCAGCTCGACGAGGCTGGGTGGCACCTCGGCGCGGAGCCGGTCGTAGTAGGCCATGTGGCCGGTCGTGACGAGCTCGCGGATCTTGTCGGCGATGGCCTTGCCGACGCCCGGGATGGTCGGCGGACTGCCAGAGCGGTAGGCCGACACGAGGTCGACCGGGCTGCGGCCGATGGCGTCGGCGGCCCGATGGTAGGCGACGGTCTTGAACACGAGCTCGCCCTGCAGCTCGAGCATGTCGCCGATGGCGTGGAAGATCCGGGCGAGGTCGCCGTTCGTCAGGTCAGCCGGGTCGGTCATCTCGCGGATGGTAGCCGTCAGTCGGGCGGCGCATCCGCGTGCCGCCCCAGCGCCGGCGGTCAGGCGGCGACGACCCGGTCCCGGCCTGCGCGCTTGGCTCGATAGAGGGCCCGGTCGGCCTCGGCGATGAGGTCCGCGATCGGCTGGTCGGCCTGGCGCGCGACGGCCACGCCGACCGACACGCTGACCCCGGCGACCCCGAGCCGGCCAAGGTCGAGCCCAGCGACCGATGCCCGGACGCGCTCGCCGACCTCGAGCGCGATCTCGGGACTCGGGTTGCGCAGGAGGACCACGAACTCCTCGCCGCCGTAGCGGGCCGGCACGTCGTCCTCGCGAACGGCTGCGACGATGGCGCCGCCGACCGCGCGCAGGACCTCGTCCCCGGTCGCGTGCCCGTACGTGTCGTTGAGGACCTTGAACTTGTCGATGTCGACCATCAGCACCCCGACCGCGTCGCCGGACCGGCGTCGTCGCGCCAGCAACCCGCAGAACTCGTCGAAGTAGCGTCGGTTCGGCAGGCCGGTCAGGGCGTCGGTCGACGCCTGTGTCTCGGCGGCCAGGTGCGAGTAGGCGCGCGACAGGGCCGACGACGCCTCGGCCGCCGCGCCGGCCAGCAGCCGCCGTGTCGTCGGGGACCAGCCGCCGGCCGTGCGGTGCGACAGGATGATGGCGCCGACGACCTCGCTGCCCGAGGTGAGCGGCGCGGCCAGCGTGTCGGTCAGCCCGTAGACGTCGCGCGTCCGCGCGGCGATCCGGTCGGCGACCATCTGCCGCTCGCCGGCCATCCGATCGGGCTGCATGGCGGGAGCGGCCGTCGGCCGGGTGGTGGGCAGCCCGAGCGGTGCCACGGCCCCGATCCGCGAGCCGAGGTCGTCGAGGCGACCGCGCAGGCCACCGCCGACCGGCTCACCGACCTCGGCGACGACCGGGATGGCGACCGGCAGGCGTTCCGGCCGATCCGGCTCGGCGACCACCGGATCCTCGAGGTCGGCGATCGGCAGCCGGGTGGTCGAGTCGGGGACGCCGGGCCGGGCGCTCACCAGCGTGGCCTCGAGGACCCGCGCGTCGGGGCGGCGGCGGGCGACGACGATGTGGTCGGCCCCGGTCGCCTCGGCCAGCTCGCTCACGATCGCGCCGAGGATCGCGTCGGGCGACACGGAGCGCGACAGGCTCGACAGGATCCGCGCGAACGACTCGGCTTCCTCGCGGCGACCGACCTCGAGCGTCCGCGACGGCCTGGCGGTGGCGGATGGCCGCGTACCCGACGATGAGCAGCAGGCCGACGACGGCCCAGTCGATCGGGCGTGCCTTCTCGGTGGCGAGCCGAAGGACGGCGATCAGACCGAGGATGAAGAACGACCCGGCGAAGATCCACCAGGCGCGCGTCGTGCGACGTTCAGGTGTCTCGGCGGGGCGGACAGGCCGGCTTGCGGGATCACTCACGTCGGGAATAAAGGATGGCGGTCCGGGCCCGTCCCGTCCATCCCCGCCGCACTGGTACCGATGGCGCTCGCCGACCAGTACTTTCGTACCGGTCGGTCGGTCAGGCTGCCGGCTCGCCGGCCCGCGCGGCGTCGTGACCGCCGTCGCGCTTGACGCGGTAGAGCGCCTCGTCGGCCGCGGCGATCAGCTCGGTCGCCGTCCGGCCGTCCTGCGGGAAGGTGGCCACCCCGATCGACGCCCCGATCGGCACCGGTCCGCGCTGCTCGCCGACGAACGGCTGCTCCTGGAACGCGTCGAGGATGCGCTCGGCGGCGCGGCCCGCCTCGTCGCGGTCGGTCTCGGGCAGGATGATGGCGAACTCGTCTCCGCCGTAGCGTGCCGGGATGTCGGAGGCGCGGAGGGTCGAGCGGATGAGCTCGGCGGTCCAGGTGAGGACGCGGTCGCCGAACAGGTGGCCGAACGTGTCGTTGACGAGCTTGAAGTCATCGAGGTCGAGCATCAGCACGCTCATCGACCGGCGGGCCCGCTGGGTCCGGACGACCTCCTCGCCGAGACGTTCGTGCAGGAACCGGTGGTTGTAGAAGCCGGTCAGCGGATCGCGGTCGGCGAGCGCTCGCGCGCATCCTCGTAGAGCCGCGCGTTCTCGAGCGCCATCGCCGCCTCGTTGGCCATCGTCCGGGCGAGCGCGAGACGCTCCTCGGTGAACGTGATCGAGCCGCTCGCGGCGAGCTCGACCAACCCGATCGACTGGCCCTTCGCCACCAGCGGCAGCATCGCCAGGACCTGGTTGCCGTCGCGCGTCATCAGCGCGACCTCGGCCGGGTCGGCGGCGGGATCGTCGGCGTCGATGATCACGGTGTCCTGGCGCTCGAGGACGCGAAGCGTCTCGGGATAGCCCTCGACGTCGAAGTACGGCTCGATCTGGCCGAGCCGATGGGTCGGGAAGTAGCCGAGCGATTCGACCCGCCCGGCGGGCCGGTCCCAGTAGCTGATGACGCATTCCTCGACATTCATCGCCCGGGCGATGTGGCCGGCCATCAGCTGTGCGACCTGGCGCGAGTCGAGGCTGCCCGACAGCTCAGCGCTCATGTCGAGCAGCCGCCGCAGCTCACCGGCGAGATCCTGCGTTCGGGTCAGCAGCTTCGCCGAGCCGACGGCGATGGCGGCCTGGTCCGCGAGGATCGTCAGCAGGCGCAGGTCATCGGGCTCGAAGCCGTCGAGCCCGAGCTTGGACAGGGTGATGACCCCGATCGTCAGCTCGTCCTGGCGCATCGGCACGACCAGCATCGACTCGTCGATCTCGTCGGTGCCTTCGATGGTGGCCCCACGCGGGTCGGTGTTCGCGTCGCGGACCATGATCGGTTCGCCGTGCTGGGCGACCCAGCCGGTGAAGCCTTCCCCGAGCCGGCACGCGAGGAGTGCCATGTCGACGCCTTCGTAGGCGCCCACCCGGCCCTCGAAGGCGATGGGCACGACGCTGGTCGGGCGGCTCGACGAGATAGACCCGCGCGTTGTGGTAATCGATGATCCGGCGGGTCTCCTCCACGACCGTCCGGCCGACCTGCTCGACGTTGACCGCGCTGCTCAGCCGCGCCGAGGCCGCCTGCAGGACCTCGAGCTGGGCCGCGCGCTGGACGGTCTGTTCGAACAGCTCGGCATTGGCGAGCGCGATCGCAGCGTGGGTCGCCAGGGTCGAGATGAAGGCGACGTCGCCATTGGTCCAGGCTCGCGGCTCGCGGGTGATCGCCGACAGCGCCCCGATGATCCGGTCGTGGTGGATCAGCGGAGCGACGAGGTGCCCGCCGATGTCGAAGGCGTCCTCGCCGACCTCGGCGCCGAGGGTCTGGTCCGCGCGGACATCCGGGACGGCCAGGACCCTGCCGCTGCGGAGGACCTCGCCGACCCAGCCCTCGTCACGGCGATAGACGCGGAGTCGCGGCGTGACGTCTCCGCCGATCCCGGCCGAGGCTGCGACCGCGAGCTGCTCGTCGTGCAGGATGCGGATGGCCGTCGCGTCCACGCGCAGCGCCCGCTTCGTCTCGTCGACGATCATCTGGAACAGCTCGCTCCGGTCGTGGGACGCGGCGAGCCGCCCGGCGATGCCGAGCACCGTGTCGAGCCGCTCGGCCAGCTCGGCCTCGATGCGTGGATCGGCTGTCGTCCACGCACCGTCGCCGATCGGCTGGACGCGGGCAGCCGGGTTCGACCCGACGATCCGGCGGAGGATCGAGCCGCCGGCGGAAGCGCTCGTCGTGCCCGCGGTGGCCGCGGCCCCCATGCCACCCGCCCCCGTCACGCCGGTCATCGGGACGGCCGTCGAGGACCCACTCCGATCGGGCATGACGTCCGCTGTACCTGAGCGCGCGCGCACGGCCGCATCGTCCCATCGTTGGCAGCGGTCGCGGGGCCGCCATCGGTACCATCGGGCGGCAGGACCATCGTCCTGCTCCGTTGACCCGCCTCGCGCCTCGGGGCTACACTCCGGCGGCGTCGCGACCCTCCGGGGCCCGGCCGTCCCAGCCCGCTCCGAGGTCCACACACCCTCGTGGACGACGGTCCCAGTCCCAACGGCGCCGGTGGCGGCGTCATCACCCAGGCCCCGGTCCGTCCCGCTCGCTGACGGCTGACCCCGCCCACGGGGTCCCACCACCTGCGACCGGGTCGGCCCGCTCGTGAGGTGGCAACCATGCTCTACCTGAGCCAGGCCATCGGCCGACCCGTGCTCGATGCCAACGGCGAGCCGCTCGGCAAGTTGGACGACCTGATCGTCGCCGTCGGCGACCGCTACCCGCCGGTCACCGGCCTCGTCGTCTCGACCGACCGCCGGCGCATCTTCCTGCCCTGGTCGCACGTCGCCCGGTTCGACGCCTCCGGCGCCCGGCTGGCGGGCGGGACGATCGACATCACGCGGTTCCAGCAACGACCTGACGAGATCCTCCTCCGCGCCGACCTGCTCGACAAGCAGATCGTCGACATCGACGGGCGCAAGGTGGTCCGGGTCAACGACCTCGGCCTCGACGACGTCGACGGCAAGCTCCACCTGGTCGTCGTCGACGTCGGGGCGGCCGGGCTGCTGCGCCGGCTCGGGATCGAGGGCGCCTACCGGATCCTCGCGCGCAACCTGCGGCTGCCGACGCCCGAGCGCTACATCGACTGGGAGGACGTGGACCCGGTCGAGACCAGCATCGCGTCGATCCGGCTGCGCGTGCCGCACGCCGGCCTGACCGAGCTGCATCCGGCCGACCTGGCGACGATCATCGACCAGCTCGCGCCGCGCGACCGGGCCGGCGTGCTGGCCGCGCTCGACGACGAGGCGGTCGCCGACGCCATCGAGGAGATGGAGCCCGAGACGCAGGTCGAGGTCCTCGAGGGCCTCGCCCCGGAGCGCGCCGCCGACATCCTCGAGGAGATGTCGCCCGACGACGCGGCCGACCTCGTGGCCGACCTGGCGGACGCGACCCGCGAGGAGCTGCTCGCGCTGATGGAGCGCGACGAGGCCGAGGAGCTCGGCGGCCTGCTCGCCTACCCGGAGGACACCGCCGGCGGGATGATGACGACCGAGTTCGTCGCGGTCGCGGCCGACCTGACCGCCGGCGCCACCATCGAGCGGCTGCGCGAGCTCGAGCCCGATGCCGAGACCATCTACTACGTCTACGTGGTCGATGCGGCCGGCAAGCTGGTCGGCGTGCTGTCGCTGCGCGACCTCATCGTCGCGCAGCCGCCGACGCCGATCGGCGAGGTCATGATCGACGAGCCGGTGGCGGTCGGCGTCCTGACCGACCGCGACGACGTGGCCGGGCTGGTGGCCCGCTACAACCTGCTGGCCGTGCCCGTCGTCGACGCGGAGAACCGCCTCGTCGGGATCGTCACCGTCGACGACGCGATCGACACCATCCTGCCGGCCCGCCGGCGACGCGGCACCCACGCCGTCACCCGGAGCTAGGACCCGACCTCATGCGGCTGCCGTTCACGCGCCTGCGCGAGCGCATCGCCGAGCGCGACGTGCTCCGCCTGCGCGGCCGGTTCCGCGGGCGCCGCGGGCTCGTCGCGTTCCTGGCCGTGATGGGCCCGGGGCTGATCGCCGGGCATCGCCGGCAACGACGCCGGCGGCATCACGACCTACAGCGTGATGGGTGCCCAGACGGGGCTGTCGCTGCTGTGGATCTTTCCCATCACCATCGTCATCCTGGCCATCGTCCAGGAGATGGCCGCGCGGCTCGGGGTGGTCACGGGACAGGGCCTGTCGGACCTCATCCGGGACCGGTTCGGGGTGCGCCCGACGGCGTTCGCGATGGCCGTCCTGCTCATCGCCAACGTCGCCAACACCGTGGCCGAGTTCTCCGGTGCGGCGGCCGCGCTCGAGATCTTCGGGATCTCGCGCTACCTCGTCGTGCCGATCGTCGGGGTCGCCATCTGGGCGCTGGTCATCAAGGCCAGCTACCGGACCGTGGAGCGCGTGTTCCTGGCCGTCATCGTCGTCTTCTTCGCCTATATCGCGTCGGCGATCCTGGCCGACCCCGACTGGGGCGAGGTCGGCCGCGCCCTCGTGACCCCGTCGCTGGCGCTGAGCCCGGCCGACCTGCTGCTCCTCGTCGCGGTCGTCGGCACGACCATCACCCCGTACATGCAGTTCTACCTGACGAGCGCCGTCGCCGAGAAGGGCATCGAGGTCCAGGAGCTCAGGCTGGAGCAGGCGGACGCGGTCGGCGGCTCGGTCTGGACCAACGTCATCGCCATCTTCATCGTCGTCGCGGCGGCCACGACGATCGGGGTCGCGGGCGGCACCATCACCTCGGCCGCCGACGCGGCGAAGGCCCTCGAGCCGGTGGCCGGGAAGCTCGCCGAGGCGCTGTTCGCGGTCGGGCTGTTCGGGGCGAGCGTGCTGGCGGCGACGATCATGCCGTTGTCGACCGCGTTCGTGATCTGCGAGGCGTTCGGCTGGGAGTCGGGCGTCGACAAGCGGTTCGTGGACGCCCGCGCGTTCTTCTCGATCTACACGTTCGTGCTGGCAGCGGGCGCGCTGGTCGTGCTCATCCCGGGTCTCGACCTGCTGCCGGTGATCATCGCCTCGCAGAACCTCCAGGGCCTGCTGCTCCCGGTCGTGCTGGTGTTCATGGTCCTGCTCGCCAACGACCGCCGCCTGATGGGCGACCATCGCAACGGGCGGATCGGCAACGTCCTGGCGTGGTCCGCGATCGCGCTGGTCATCGTGCTCGACGTGGTCCTGCTCGGGGTCGCGGCGCTCGGTCTGATCGGGGTGCACGTCGGCTGACGCCGGCGGGCCGGCCGACGCCCGGTCCGGTGGTCAGTGGGCGTGGGCCTGCGGCTCGGCGGCTCGGCGTCCTCGACCGGTGCAGGCCAGTCGAGCCCGTCGGTGCCGGCGCCGTAGTCGAGCGGGTAGCCGTGGGCCTGCCAGTCCGGGACGCCGCCGGACACCGCCGCGACACGCTGGAAGCCGGCCGAGCGGAGCAGCGAGGCGGCGATGCTCGAACGGAAGCCACTCGCGCAGATGGTCGCGATGGGGCGGTCCGCCGGCAGCCTCTCGAGGGTCGACGGCAGGTCGGCGGCCATGATGTGGAGGGCGCCCGGGACGTGGCCGCTCTCGTACTCGCCGAGCTGGCGGACGTCGATGACGAACGGCGCGTCGGGCCCGCCGGCGGACAGCGCGCGCGCCAGGTCGTCCACCGCGAGCGACTCCCCGGACTCGACCGGACGGCCCGCCCGGCGCCACCCGTCGAAGCCGCCGGCGACGTGCCCGGCGGTCGCCTCGTAGCCGATGCGGAGCGCCTGGCGCGAGAGATCGTCGAGCTCGGCCGGGTGATCCACGATCAGGACGATCGGCCGGTCGGCGTCGACCAGCCAGCCGAGCCACGTCCCGAACGACGCGGCGGCCGGGATCGACAGCGAGCCCGGCACGTGGGCGACGGCGTGAGCCTCGGGCTGTCGCGCGTCGACGACGAGGGCGCCCCGGCGCAGCGCGGCGTCGAGCGCGGCATCGGCCAGTGGCGGGATCTCCGGGACGACCCCGCCGAGAAGCCGCGGCCCCGCCTGGTTGAGCGGCCGCATCCGCGCGAAGTAGCGCGGGAAGGCGGGCTGGCCGGCGAGCAGCGCCCGAGCGAAGATCTCGATCTCCATCGGCGCCAGGAGCGGGTCGTGGCGCCGTTCGAAGCCGATGGTCGACCACGACGTCGAGGCGGTGCCGGCCGAGCACAGCGATCCGGCGCCGTGGGTCGGGTAGACCATCACCGAATCCTCGTTGCGCAGGAGCACGTCGTGGAGCGAGTGATACATCGCAGCGGCCAACGGCCAGGCAGTATCCGCGCCGAGGAGGTCCGTCCGCCCGACCGCGCCGACGAGCATCGATCCGCCGGTCAGCAGCAGGAACGGCTCGTCCGCGCGGGTCGTGTCGGCGACCGCATAGCTCACGTGCTCGGGCGTATGGCCGGGCGTGGCCAGGGTCCGGAAGCGGATCGACCCGACGTCGAACGCCTCACCGTCGGCCAGCGGCCGGTGCTCGTAGGCGAGTTCGGCACCGGCCCCGATCAGGTGGGTGGCTCCGGTCAGCGCGGCGAGATCACGCCCACCCGACACGTAGTCGTTGTGGAGGTGGGTCTCGACGACGTGGGTGATGCGCAGGTCGTCCGCCCGCACGGCGTCGAGATAGACGTCGACGTCACGTCGAGGGTCCACTACCGCGGCCACGCCCGCGACCTCGTCGACGACGAGCGTCGACAGGTGCCCGAGCCCCTCGATCCGGTACTGCGTGACGCGCACGGCGGCAGCCTACACCGCGCGGAAGGCCGGCTCGCCGGCGGGCGCGAGGCTGATCAGCGCCCGGCCATGGGCCGGGCCGGGACGCCGACGACCGTCACGCCGGCCCCGACGTCGCCGACGGCCACCGCTCCCGCGCCGAGCACGGCTCCCTCCCCGATGGTCAGCCCGTCGCGGACGATCGATCCGATGCCGAGATAGGCCCCCGGCCCGATCGTGACCTTGGACGCCACGTTCGCCCCGGGTCCGACGAAGGCGTATTCACCGATCGTCGTGTGGTGGCCGATCAGCGCACCCCGGTTGACGATCGTCCCGCGGCCGATGCGCGATCGCGCGCCGAGGACCACGAGCGGCAGGATCACGCAGCCCGGCTCGACGGTCGCGCTGGCGGCGACGACGGCACTCGGGTGGACCAGCGTCGCGAGCGATCGGCCCTCGCCGACGAGCCGTTCGACGATGCCGCGGCGTGCCACCGAGCCGATGGCGGGCAGGATCGGCAGACCCGGCTCGTAGGCGGCCTGGTCGTCGACCCACAGGATCGGCGGATCGGCCGAGGCGTCGGCGCGGTCGCGATCGATGCCCTCGATCCAGGCCGCGACCCGGACACCCGCGGCGCGGCACACATCGGTGACCTCCTCGGCGAAGACGGCCGCGCCGACCAGGATGACCACGTCGCCCGGGTTCACGACCAGGCGGGGTACGAGCACATGCCCGCGACGATCCTGTCGACCTCAGGTTCGGTCAGGCGGCCGTGGATCGGCAGCGCGAAGCACCGCCGGGCCAGGGCGCGGCTCCGGTCCGCCGAGGCGACCCGCCCCTCGAACGACGACAGGTCGGGGATCGCCGGGTCGTAGTAGGTCCGCGTGGCGACACCGGCCGCCGCAAGGTGGCCTCGGACGGGCGCCCGGTCGGCCGGGTCATCGAGGAACACGAGAAGGTCCTTGAAGGCCGAGCGCTCCCCGGCCCGCGGGCCGGGCAATCGAAGCGGCAGGCGGCGCCAGGCAGCGCGGTACCGCTCGGCGATCGCGGCCCGCGCAGCCAGCCGAGCGTCGAGCATGGGCAGGGCACGCAGGGCCATCGCCGCGGTCAGCTCGGGCATCCGCAGGTTCATGCCCATCCCGATGGCGTCGAGCTCGCCGAGCCGGTGGCCCTGGGTCGAGAACCGCCGGACCCGCCCGGCGAGCTCCGGATCGTTGGCGACGACGAGGCCGCCCTCCGACACGCCGAGCTGCTTGGTCGGACCGATGCTGAACACCTCGATGTCGCCGCCCGCCCCGACCGGACGATCGGCCCATCGCGCCCCGAGGGCGTGAGCGCTGTCGAACAGCAGCGCAAGACCGTGGCGGTCGGCGATGGCACGGAGCCCGGCCAGGTCGGCCGGGTGGCCTGCCAGGTGGACGCCGAGGATCGCCCGGGTGCGCGGTCCGACGGCCGCCTCGGCCGCGGCCGGGTCGAGGAGCCCACTCTCGTCGACGTCGGCGACGACCGGCGTCATCCCGGCCCACACGACCGACTGCCACGTGGCGAGGTACGTGAAACCCGGGACGATCACCTCGGCTCCGGGGTCGCGGATGGCCCACAGCGCGGCGATGAGGCCGTCCGAGCAGTTCGAGACCGCCGTCACGTTCCCCTCGCCCACCCATGGCCCCAGGGCGGTCTCGAAGCGCTCCGTGTAGGGACCCAGGCTCAGCCGCCCGGTCTCGAGGATGACCCGGGCGTCCTCGACGAACCCGTCGACGTCGAGCCGATCCGGGACATGGAAGAGGATCGGCGGCGCGTCGGTCGAGATCACGGGAAAGGTGCTCCCCTGTGGCGGTCGGCGAGCGTGGGTCGTCGCACGCGAGGATATCGCGCCGCGACGACCGCCGATCACGTCGGCGCGGCGGCAGCCAGGACGCGCCCGAGCGAGGCCTGCATCGTCAGCGAGTCGCGGAGGAGGGCCTGGCCGGCCTCGACCAGGCGCACCCGACGGAGGTCGTCCTCGGCGAGGGCGCAGGCGACGTCGAGGATGTCGGATGCCTGCGCCTCGAGATAGTGGACGCCCGGGATGAACGGCCACGGGTCGGTCATCGCCTCGGTCACGAGCACGGCGCCCGCGGCGAGCGTCAGCAGCAGCCGCAGCCCAACGAAGTTGCCCGGGATCCGATGGATGTCGACGACGACCCGCGTTCGCCGCAGCAGCGCCGCCCGCTCGCTCCCCCACACGCCCTCGACGATCGTCAGGTCGCGACCGGCCTCGCTCCGCACCAGCCCGTCCACCCGGCGAGCGCGGCGGGTGTGGCCGGCGCGTGACCCGAGTATCAGCATCGGGAGGTCCCGGGGCCCGCTGCCGGCGGCTGTCATGGGCCCGGCATGACGCTCGTGGTAGCCGAACGGCACGACCCCGGCCTCGATCCTCTCGGCGGCGAGGGTCGCCGCCCGATCGCGACTGGTGACGACGAGCCGCGCGCCGGCCGACGCGGCCATCGACAGCTCTCCGAGGTTCGCCCGCAGCAGACGCTCCGTCGTGACCGCCACGCGCCGGCGATCGAGCGGCCCCGGCAACCGGGCACGGCGAAGGGCGACACCGAGTGGTCGAGCACCCCGACCGACCGGCACGGCCGGACTCCCGGCCGTCCGGGATGTCCCGTCCGGCCCATCGGTGCGCACGGTCGGCAGGGGCTCACCGGTCCACACGATGCGCTGCGGCCCGTCGGCCTCTCGCGCACCGAGGAGCCCCTGATACCGCCCCGGGCGCCCGATGAGGAGCAGGCGTTCGAGCCCGTCCGCGTCGTCCGTCGTCCGGACGTCGCGCGTGGAGAGTCCGAGACCCGCGGCGCTCGCGCGGACGGCGTCGATGAGATCCGCGAAGAGCGGGTCCGGATCGACCCCGAGGCCGACGCGCGCGGGCGCGGACGGGTCGGTCACACGATGACCCGGACGCCGGGGATGCGTCGGATGACCTCCACGAGGAACCAGGAGATCACGAACGTCACCGCGATCGTCGCGACGACCGCCACTGGGACGAACGTCGCGGAGGCGTACAGCCCGAGGTTCGACAGGCCGGCAAGGACCATCGGATGGATCAGGTAGATGCCGAACGATGCCACCGCTGCGCTGGCGATCAGCGATCTCGCGGTGCCGGACAGCCGGCCGAACACCGGCGGCCCGACCCAGACCAGGAGAGCGAAGACGGCCAGGCTCACCGGCACGGTCGTGATCGACGGGTATTCGTACAGGTATCGCCCGCGTCCGAGCCCGAAGCCGAGCGGCCCGACGAGCAGCGCCGTCCCGAGGGCGGTGGCGAGGATCCCGGCGACGGCGATGGCGGCCGCGATCCGGACCCGCGACGGCGATCCCGGAAGATCCCGCAGCAACGCGCCCGCGAGGAAGAAGCCGACGAACGGCAGCCAGCGCGTCACGGCATTCGGGCCGCCGATGCCGAAGAACGTCAGGATGAGCTGATCGCCGATCGCCAGCCCGAAGGCGACCGCGGCCGCACCGGCGAGACCGCGCCGATCGAGGCGCTCGACCGCCAGCCGGAGACCCGGGGCGACGACGTACAGGCCGGCGATGATGAACAGGTAGTAGAGGTGGTAATACGGCCGACCGGCCAGGACGCTCCTGATCGCCTCCTCGAGCGTGCGAGGGATGCCGTTCGTGACGTTGCCGAAGATCAGGTAGGCGATCGTCCAGACGACCATCGCCGGGCCGAGTCGCGCGAATCGACGTCGATAGAACGGGCCGGCATCGGCGGTCCGCGCCGTCGTCAGGAGCAGTGCGCCGCTGATCATGATGAAGACCGGCACGCACCAGCGCGAGGCCGACTCGGCGAGGTTGCCGAACCACCAGCTGCTCGGATGCGATGTCCGGAGGACGAGTGGCGAATCGACGTGGACCGCGATCACCGCGAGGATCGCCACGACGCGACCGATCTCGATCCAGCCGAGGCGCCCTTCGTCCGGCAGCGCTGACGGGTCCGCCGACGGTGCGGTCGCTGGCGACGGCGCGGCGGCGGTCACGTCGCGAACGGACCGACGGTCGAGGCCGGGCCGTGAAGGCGAACCATCGCCCGATCCTACCCGGTCGCGGACCCGGTCGAGCGACGCGATCGACGAGGACCGGTCGACGGCGTGGGCCGGGTCGAGGGCTGTAAGGTACCGCGGTGCATCTGGATCCGAGGTGGAGATCCGCCGCCTTCGACCGCGCGACGCTGGCAGTTGCCGCACTCCTCGGACTGATCGCGCTGGGGGCGTTCGTCCGGCTTTTGGGCATCGACTTCGGCCGGCCGTTCGCCTACCACCCGGACGAGAACATCATCGTCGGCGCGGCCATGGACATGGTCCACGACCGTGATTGGAACCCCCACGACTTCTTCTATTCGTCGTTCCTGTTCGACATCCAGGCGGTGGTGACGGCGATCGTCCGGGCGACGGGCGGGGCGGCGCTCGATCGCGGACAGGGCTGGCTGTTCGACTCCGAGGCTCTCCCCGAGCAGTTCCGCTACTTCGTGGCCGGTCGGGTCGTGGTGGCGGCGATGGGCGTCCTGACCATCCCGGTGGCGTTCCTGATCGCTCGCCGCTGGGCCGGGTGGGCGGCGGGATTGATCGCGGCAGCCATCGTCGCCCTTGCCCCGCTGCACGTCACGAACTCGCGATACGTGACGACGGACGTTCCGGTGACCCTGTTCTGCGCTCTCACCCTGCTGGCCGCCGTGGAGGCCCAGCGACGGGGCGGGGACCGTTGGTGGATCCTCTCCGGCGCATTGGCCGGGCTCGCGATCTCGACCAAATGGAACGGCGCGATCGTGCTCGTCGTGCCGCTCGTGGCGTACCTGTCGACCGCGGCCACGTTCCGCGGGATCTGGCCGCTCCTGCGCCGCCGAACGCCCTACGTCATCGTCATCGCGGCGGCGATCGCGCTCATCACGACCACGCCCGCCGTGCTCCTTGACGTCGGCGGCGTGACCGACTTCCTGGCCCTCCAGGCACAGCTCTATGCACGCGGCCGCGGCAACGAGCAGTCACCGGGCATCGTGTTCAACACGCGCGCCCTGGTCGACGGCATCGGGCCGGTCGCCGCCATCCTGGGCCTGGTCGGGTGTGTCGCGATCGTCGTCGGACGTCATCGCAGGGAGCTCGCCCTGCCGGTGTTCGTCGTCCTGTACTTCATCGCCATCTCGATCCCGGCCACCCATTACGAGCGCAACCTGCTGCCGATCGTCCCGTATCTCGCGGTGGCGGCCGGGGTCCTCGTCGTCCGGCTCACCTCTCGCCTTGGAGGGATGCGGGCCGTGTCGGGCCGGGTCTCGAACACGGGTCTTGCCGCCGGGCTCGTGATCCTCGTCCTCATCGCTGGCCTGGCACCCGGCGCGGTGTCGGCCTACCAGGAGGGCGTCCGCCTCCAGCGACCGGATACGCGGACGCTCGCTCTCGACTGGATCCTCGCCAACGTGCCGCGCAACACGGTCGTGGCGCGCGAGCGCTACACGCCGCAGCTCACGTCGGCCCGCTACCGCCTGAGGAACCACGACTTCCTGTGGCAACGCGGGTGGGCCTGGTACCAGGAACAGGGCGTGCGCTACCTCGTCACCAGCAGCACGATCTACGGACAGTTCTACGGGAACCCGAAGGACCCCGTCCACGACGCCTTCTACACCCAGCTGTTCGAGCTGCCGGAGGTGTTCAGGGCCGACCCTGGCCCCGACACGCCCGGTCCGACGATCCGGATCTTCGAGCTGCCCGCCGACCTGCCGTTCCCCGCGTGACCATCCGCTGGAGTACGGTGGGTCGATGGACCGTGCCTGGTCTCGCGGCATCGCGGCCCCCGGCCGAGTCGCGATCATCGCGGCGTCGGCTCTCGTTGGGATCATCGGCTGCGCCGCGATCGTCCGGCTGATCGGGATCGATTTCGGCCGACCGTTCGCATATCACCCAGACGAGTGGATCATCTTCAGGCCTGCTCTCGCGATGGTCCACGATCGAGACTGGAACCCGCACGTCTTCTGGTACTCGTCCCTCCTCGTCGACCTTCAGGCCCTCATGACCGCCGGGATCCGTCATTTCGGGGGCCCGTCGCTGGCGACGGATCAGGGATCCCTCTATCAGTCCGAACTGCTTCCCGTCCAGTTCCGCTACCTGCTCGCCGGTCGCGAGCTGGTCCTGGGGTTCGGCCTCGCGACGATCGCCGTGGTGTTCGCGATCGGCTGGGTGCTGCGCGGACCGCTGACGGGCGTCATCGCTGCGGCCCTCCTGGCGGCGATGCCGCTGCACATCTCCGAATTCACGATTCCTGACGACCGACGTCCCGGTCGCCTTCTTCTGCGCGCTGACGCTCCTGTTCACGATCAAGGCGTTTGCCGGTCGGCGCGAGCGCTGGTGGATCCTGGCCGGGATCGCGGCCGGACTGGCAGCCTCCACCAAGTGGAACGGCGCGGTCGTTCTGGGCGTCCCGCTGCTCGCGTACCTGCTCACGGCGGAGCGACCGAGGGACCTCGTCGCCTGCTTCAGGCGGCCCACGCCCTACCTCGTCGGTCTGGCGGCGCTTGCCGCGCTCGTGGCAACGACACCGGCCATCCTGTTCGATGCGCCGACGGTCCTCGACTACTTCGGACGCCAGGCGGCCATCTATGCGCAACCGAGGCTTGGCGCCTCGAGCGACAGCCTGTCTCTGAACCTGCGCGGCCTGATCGCCGGTCTTGGCCCGGTGACCGCCATCCTCGCGGCTCTCGGCGCCGGCCGGATGGCGATCCGGCCGATCCAACGGGTCGAACTGACCATCCCGGTCTTTGTGCTCGTGATGATCGCGATCGTCTCGATCCCGGCTCGCCAGTTCGATCGGAACATGATCCCGGTCTTGCCCTACCTTGCAGTCGCAGCCGGTTGTCTGGTGACCGACCTCCCCGGCATCGTCCGGCGACACGTGCCGTGGGTCGGGGGCTCCGGATACGCCCGGCTCGCGCAGCGGGTCGCCGTCGTCGCCGCCGGGCTCGCCCTGGTCGCGGCCCTATCGATGGGGACCGCGACAGGGATCGCGTCGGGCGAGAGCGCGCGCGCCGTCGATACGCGCACGATCGCCCGCGACTGGATCCTCGCCAACGTGGGTCGCCGAACGGCCATCGCCCGCGAGCGTGACACGCCGGTGCTGCTGCCGGCCGAATATCGCCTTCGGGGCAGGGACTACCTGTCGACCCGCCCGATGGAGTGGTACCGCTCCGCCGGCACGCAGCTTTTCGTCGCCAGCAGTGACGCGTATGAGCAGTTCGTCGACAACCCCGCGGCGCCGCAGGCCGACGCCTGGTATCACGCCCTGTTCGCTCTCCCAGAGATCTACCGCGTCGACCCCGGGCCCGGCCGACCGGGGCCGACAATCCGGATCTTCGAGTTGGCGCCGTTCACGAAGGTGGCCGGCGCGCCCGCACGTTGAGCGAGCGCGGTGTCCAGGCCTGGACCAGGTCGACGAAGTCGGTCCACCCGGGGAGCAGTGCGCGGACGGTGAACCCGCTGGCCCGCCGGTCGATCGAGATGGCCAGGACCGCCATGACCGAATACGAGACGAGCGAGGCGGTCGCCGCGCCGACCGCACCGAATGCCGGGATCAGGGCCAGGTTGAGCGAGACGTTGAGGATCATCACCGCCACCGAGATGGCGGCCATCCGTTCCAGGAGGTTGCGCCGCATGAGGTCGGACATCGCGATCCGGCCGCAGGACAGGGCCACGATGCCGGGCAGCAGGATCAGCAGTGGCGTCACCGAGGCCGCGAAATCGGGCCCGTAGATCGAGCGGGACCAGGATCGGCGCGAGGACCGCGGCCAGCAGGGCGAGCAGGCCGCCGGACAGCAGCGTCTCGCGGATCAGCCGGGCGGTGACCATCCCGCGCTCGACCTCCGGGTGGCCGTGGCCGAGCGCAAGGACGGTCGCCGCGCTGGCCGAGGCCAGGACGAGGATCGGCTCCACGGTCTGGTAGGCCACGACGTACACGCCGAGGCTGGCGGTCGGCGCCAGGATGCCGAGCAGCAGCACGTCGGCGCGCTGGTGGAGCATCCCCGCGAACTCGCCGGGGTACATCCGCAGCCCCTCGCGGACCGAGCGTCTCGCCAACCCGGGTCGTGCACGGCCGAACGCGACGACCGACAGCGGCGGTCGGACGAACGCCGCCGCGACGGCCAGGACATACGGCGCGAGCGCGAAGATCCAGAGTGCCGCCGCCAGCCCGCCGCCGGTCACCGGCAGCAGGAGGTACCCGATCGCCGCGACCGTGTAGGGGCCGAAGCTCAGCACCGCGCCGGCGATCGAGCGCCCGCGCGCGAACGCCAGCTGGAGCTGGTGCAGGTTCGCGCTGAAGCCGGCGACCCCGACCGCGACCAGCACGGGCCATGCCGCGATGTCCGCCAGCTGGCTCGGGAGGAACCCGAACACGACCTGCAGGACCACGGTCCCGGCGGCCGCCAGCAGGCCGCTGAGCGCCGAGAACCACATGGCGTTCGCGGCGAGATCGGGCGCCGGAACGCCGTGGCGAACGGCGAGGATGTAGCCCCCGCCCGGGGCGCTCAGCCCGAGGACGGTGGCAGCCAGGATGGTCAGCGCGACATAGAACGCGTGGGCGCCTCGACCGTCCGGGCCAAGCGTCCGCGACAGGATGATCGAGCCGACGAAGATGAGGGCGAGACTGACCGCCCGGGCGAGGATGATCCGGCGCGCCGAGGCGCTGGCGGCATCGACGACCGACCCCGCGTCCGGCAGGTCGCCGGCGGGCAGGTCCGGCTCCGAGGGTGCTCGCGGGTCGCCAGCCGACATCGGGCGTGAGCGTAGCAGAGCCCGGCGGTCGGATCGGCCGGCAGCGGCGGATCGCCGCTGCGATCTACGGGGCGAGTGGTGGAGACATGCTGCCGGGATGCTCCCGCGTCCGGCAGATCGCCTGCAGGTCGAGCGCCGTGTCCAGATCGTCGTCCGAATACCACAGGTCGTCGACCTGCACCGCGCGCAGCTCCTCGAGGTCGGCAACGCCCGCGGTCCCCTTCATCCGGCGCAGACGAGCCCTCGCGCCATCCGGCAGCATGTCGATCGCCAGCTGGACGAGTCGTGGACGAGGGTGTCGCACGCGGTCGCGCGCAGCGGTGGCGCGGGCGATCTCCAGCGCGGCGACCGGGGCCGGGGCGAAGAGTCCGCGCACTCGCACCTCCGGAAAGACCGGCTCGAGCTCGCGGCGCAACTCGTCGGCGGTGTATTCGCGGACATGGAATGGGTTCCACGGCGCCATCCCCGGATCCAGGCGGATCGACGCGTTCGGCGTCGTGAAGATGACGCTGCCGCCGGCGACGGTCACCCGCAGGATCTCGTCGAGGAATGGACCGACCTCGGCGACGTGCTCGATGACCTGGAATGCCGTGACCATCTCGAACGAGTCATCGGGAAACGGCAGGGCTCCGCCGTCGGTCAGACGAAACTCGATGGCTGCCGCTTCGGGTCGGGCACGAGCGGCCGCGATGGCTGCCTGTGACACGTCGATCCCGACCGTCGTCCGGGCGGCCCCAGCAAGAAGGGTCGTCCCGTAGCCGTCGTTACAGCCGATGTCGAGGACGGACCGCCCGGCGGCCCGGGAGACCGCGTCGACGTAGGCCCGACGGTGGATGAGCCGAAGAGCGACGTCTGCCGGACTGCCGCCGTCGAGGTCGCCGCCGATCAGCGGATGTTCGTCCTGCGGCCGTGGGGAGTGGGAAGGACCGGTCGTCATCTGCTCACTCGGCTCCTCCGTTCAAGACGAAAGCATGACACGTGCCCGATGGCAGGACCCCCGGCAGACGCCGTGCGGAACCTGCCCCGGCGGACTCCGATGGCGGGCGGCCGGTCCCGCTGGTACCCTCTCTCGCGATGTCGACTCGCCCACAACGTCCCGTCACGGTCGTCGGCGCCGGCTACGTCGGCCTGGTGACGGCCGTCGGGCTGGCCCGGCTCGGTCACCTCGTCCAGCTCGTCGAGACCGGACCGACCCGGCTCGAATCCCTCCGTGCGGGCCGGATCCCGATCCACGAGGAGGGGCTCCAGGAGGCCTTCGACACGGCGGTCGGCGACGGTCGGCTGACCGTCGGTCCGGCGATGCCGGACGAGCCCGGGATCATCCTCGTCTGCGTCGGGACGCCGATCGGCGACGACGGGACGAGCGACCTGCGCCAGCTCGACGCGGCCATGACGGCGCTCCGCGAACGGATCGGGCCGGATGACATCCTGGTCATCCGGAGCACGCTCCCGGTCGGCGGCACGCGCCCGACGATCGAGGCAGCCGGGCTGCCGACCGCACGCGTGTTCACGAACCCCGAGTTCCTGCGTCAGGGGACCGCGGTGGAAGACTTCGGCCACCCGAGCCGCGTGGTCGTGGGCCGCTTCCCCGATGCCGATCCCGATGCGCTCGCGGCGGTCCTCGCGCTGTACGAGGGCATCGAGGCGCCGCGCCTCGTCGTCGACGTCGAGGCGGCCGAGATCATCAAGAACGGCGCGAATGCCTTCCTCGCGCTCAAGCTGTCGTTCACCAACGAGATCGCCTCGCTGTGCGAGGAGGCCGGGGCCGATGTCGATGAGGTCCTCGCCGGGATCGGCGCCGACCCGCGCATCGGCCGCACATACATGCACCCGAGCTTCGGTTTCGGCGGGAGCTGCCTCCCGAAGGAGCTCACGACGCTGGCCGTCGCCGGACGGACGTTCGGCCTGCCGATGCACGTCACGACCGCGGCGTCGGCGGCCAACCTTGCTGCCCAGGACCGGTTCGCGGACCGCGTGCTGGCCGCCGTCGGCCGGGCGGACGAGACGACGATCGGCCTGCTCGGCCTGGCCTTCAAGGGCGGCACCGACGACACGCGGGATTCACCCGCGATGCGTCTTGCTGCCCGATTGCTCGATGAAGGGGTGCGCGTGCGTGCGTACGACCCTGCAGCCGGGCCGAACGCCCAGGCACGGATCCCGGCACTCGACGTCGTCGCCGATCCGGGCTCCGTCTTCGACGGAGCCGACGCCATCGTGATCGCGACCGAGTGGCCGGAGTTCCGGGATCTGCCCTGGGCCGCCTGGAGCGGCCGGCCGGCACGGCCGCTCGTCATCGATGGGCGGCGGCTGCTCGATGCCGGATCGCTGCGAGCCGCGGGCTATGAGGTCATCCAACTCGGCGACGGCAGGCTCCAGCCGGGTTCGCTGACCCCGATGCTGTCCAGAAGCAACCGGTAGGCATCCGGCTCGCAGGCGCGGTCGACGGGCATTTCCGGCAGGCCATGCTAGAGTGCCGCCACCTTGGCCATC
Organism: uncultured Chloroflexia bacterium; assembly: GCA_963813225.1. GTDB lineage: Bacteria > Chloroflexota > Limnocylindria > Limnocylindrales > CSP1-4 > SPCO01. The sequence continues at coordinate 297,277 of CAWEYB010000002.1, forward strand.
GAACCCGCCCCGAACCCGCGGCCGCCGCGGTCTCCGTCACTGGCCACCTTCCTGTCGTTCCTCTGGCCCGGTCTCGGGCAAGCGTACGAACGACGACGGCGAGCCGCGCTCATCTTCGCCGTCCCCGCGCTGATCGCCGCGGCGCTCCTGCTGCTCCAGGCCGCGCGTGGCCTCGATGTCCTCGCCATCGAGCTGATCACACCGACCTTCGCGCTCAGCGTCCTGGCCATCGTCCTGTTGCTTGGGGCGTGGCGGCTGATCTCGATGGTCGAAGCCGCGATGGCGTCGGGAGGTCCGCGGGCGTGGCGGCGACGCCCGACGGTCATCGTCCTCGTCGCCCTCTCGGCGGTGGTCCTGCTCACCCATGGTGCCGCGGCGTACTACGCCTACAGCTTCTACGACGCCGGCAACGCCATCTTCGTCGGGCAGGTCACGCCGACCCCCTCGCCGGCGCCGGACGGGTCCACGACGCCCGGACCGAGCGGCTCGGCGTCGGCCGATCCAAGCGACAACGGGGTCGATTTCCAGGGGCAGCCGGAGCAGAGCCCGCCGACGCCGTCGGCGCGGATCAACATCCTGTTCACCGGCATCGATTCGGGGCACGGTCGTGATCACGCGCTGACGGACACGATGCTCATCGCCAGCATCGATCCGGCGACGAAGGACGTCGTCATGGTCAGCTTCCCGCGGGACATCTCCAATTTCAAGCTGTGGGATGGGCGGCCATACAGCGGCAAGCTCAACTCACTGATGACCTACGCCCTGCTCCATCCCAAGGAGTTCCCGGACGGTCCCATCAACACGCTGACCAAGGAGCTCGGCTACCTGTTGGGCGTCCCGATCTACTACTACGCGGCGATCAACCTCGACGGCTTCAAGCAGATGGTCGACCTCGTCGGTGGCGTGACCGTCACGTATGACCAGGACATCTTCGACCCGAGCTACGCATGGGAAGACGCGGCGGGGACGCATGGGTTCGTCTTCCATGCCGGGACCCACCACCTCGATGGAAAGACCGCGCTGGCGTTCGTTCGATCACGAAAGGCCGACAGCGATTTCGCGCGGGCGGCGCGCCAGCAGATCCTGTTGATCGCGCTCCGCAAGCAGCTGACCCGGCCATCGAACCTGCCGAAGATCCCGGCGTTGCTGAAGGCCGCGGCGCAGACGGTCAGGACGGACTTTCCGGCGAGCCAGGCCGCCGACATGGTCGCGCTCGTGCGAGGGATCGATGACAAGTCGATCCAGCACTACGTTCTCGGGCCGCCCTACTCGACCCACCCACCCAACACGGCGACCGGGGGGATCTACACGCTCAAGCTCAACATGACCAAGCTGGCCAACCTGTCCGTGAAGCTGTTCGGGTCCGATAGCCGCTACTACAAGGCACCCGCCGCCGCGCCCACGGCATCCCCGGCGCCTTGATCCTCGAGCCAGCTCACGACCCTGCGTCCAGGAGGCTGTCGTAGGCCTCGAGCAGCCGCTCAGCCGACCGTTCCCAGCGCAGGTCGAGCTCACCGATCCGTCGACCCGCGGCGGCCGTCAGCGCCGCCAGTCGAGGGCGGTCGTCAGCCAGGGCTGCGAGCTCTGTCGCGAGGGCATCGGCGGTGGCGATCTCGACGATGGATCCCGCGTCACCGACGATCGATCGCGTCTCGGTGAGATCGAAGGCGACGACGGGTCGACCGATGGCGAGGTATTCGACGACCTTGGTCATGGTGGAGACGTCGTTGAACGGCGTGGGTGGATCCGGCGAGACGCACACGTGCGTCGCCGCCAGGATGGGAACGAAGACGTCGGGACCCTGGTAGCCGTGGAAGCGCACGACGGACCCGAGACCGAGAGACTCCGCCCGACGCTCCAGGGCGGGCCGCGCCTCCCCGTCGCCGACCAGATCGAGCTCGACCGGCAGGTCCGGACGGATGCTGCGCAGGCGGGCCGCCGCGTCGAGCAGGATCTCCACGCCGTCCTGCGAGCCCATCACCCCGAGGTAGCCGATCCGCAGGCCGTCATCGTCGGGCGGGAAGGTTCCGGCCGCCAGGGCGCGGAAATGGTCCCCTGGTGGAGCGTTGCGGACGACGATGACGGCCTCGGGCGGGAGGCTGCCGCGATCCACCGCGAGGCGCGCATACGAGTCGTTCGGGACGATGACCACGGCCGCCGTCCGATACGACGCTCGCTCGAGGGCGCGGGTCAGTCGGACGAGCAGGCGGCCGATGCGCCGATCACCCCACTTGGTGACCGCGAGCTCCGGGTTGGCGTCGTGCTGGTCGAACACATAGCGAGCGCCGAATGCGCGCCAGAGTCGGCCGAGAAGAAAGAACAGGTCGGGTGGGTTGCACCCGTGGATCACGTCGATCCGCCCGCGCAGCCGCAGCGCGAGCAGCCACGCCGCCGTGAACCACATCGAGGGCAGGTACTCGATGACATAGCCGCTCAGCCCGGTCGCCGCACGCTGGGGATAGCGCAGGATCAGGATCCCGTCGCGGGTTTCGGCGATGCGGCCCATCTCGCCGGCGCCACGCGGCGAGATGATCGTCACGCGGTAGCCGGCGCCCACGAGCGCGAGGCCTTCCTGCCAGACGCGGCGATCGAGCGGGACCGGCAGGTTCTCGTCCAGGATGACGACGTGCGGGCGGCCTGAGCGCGTGCGCATCCTCGTCATCTCCAATCTGTATCCCAGCCCCATGCACCCCGCGTTCGGCACCTTCGTGGAGGCGCGGGTCGAGGCCCTGCGCGCCCTCGGCGCCGAGGTCCGCGTGGCCGCGATCCGCGATCCGGCGGTCCACCGTCGAGTCGCCGCGAAGTATGGCAGCCTGGCCTGGGCGTCCGGCCGTGCCGCGCTCGGGTCCCGGGTCCGCGGGCCGCGGTTCGACGTCGTCGAGGCGCATATCGCCTATCCGACCGGGCTGATCGCGCGGCCGGTCGCCGCGCTGGCCGGCGCTCCGCTCGTGCTGTTCGCGCACGGAGCGGATGTCATGGACCTCCCGGCACGATCGGCCAGGCATGCCCGGCTCGCCCGGTCGACCTTCCGGTCGGCGTCGCTGATCGTCGCCAACAGCCGGTTCCTCGCGACCGAGATCGCGCTGCGCGACCCGGACGTCGCCGACCGCGTGCGCGTCCTGACGCCCGGCATCGAGCTCGACAGGTTCACGCCGGACGCGGCTCCTGCCCCGGCTCGCGACGGCGTCCTGTTCGTCGGACGGCTCGTCAAGCGCAAGGGCGCCGATGTCCTGATCCGGGCGATGGCCGCCCTCGTACCCGCGCGCCGCCGCCTGACGATCATCGGCGACGGTCCCGAGGCGGCACCGCTGGCCGCCCTCGCCGGCCAGCTCGGTCTCGATCTGGAGCTGCGCGGCGACCTCGGCCGCGATGACGTCGCGGCGGCCATGCGTGCGGCGGAGGTCGTCGTCGTGCCGTCGGTCTATCGCGAACCGCTCGGTCTGGTCGCGCTCGAAGCCATGGCCGCGGGAGCCATCGTCGTCGCCTCGGCGACGGGTGGCCTGACCGAATCGGTCGAGGATGGCGTGACCGGGCTGGCCGTCCCACCCGACGACGTGGTCGCTTTGACCGGCGCCATCGAGCGGGCACTCGGGATCGCCAGCGACCCCGTCGCGGGGACGACGCTGCGCGCGGCGGCCCGTGCAGTAGCCGAGACACACGACGTGGGGCGGGCGGCCTCCATCTCGCTCGACTGGTATGGCACCCTACGCCAGTGACCGCGGCCGACCTGACCCCGCTCGAACTCGCCGGCCTGACGCTCCTCATCGCGCTGGTCGGTGCTGCCGGCGGCTGGTGGCTCGCTCGCCGGACGACCTGGGCGCCCGCTGCGGGGCTGGCCCTCCTCGTCGCCACGCCGCTCGTCCCGCACGTCCCGGTGCTCGGCGGGCTGAGCCTCGACGACATCCTGCCGCTGCTCGGGATCGCCTTCCTCGCCTTCGCGGTCGACCTCCGCCGGCTGTTCACGGTCCGGATCCCGTGGCTGCTCGTGACCGGCCTCGTCATCCTCATCGCAGCGGGCATCGTCAGCAGCCTGGCCAACGCCAATTCGCCGACCCAGGCCATCACGATGCTGCTGCGCTCGCCCGCCCGCTACACGTACCTGGCGGTGATCGCGCTGCTCGTCGCCCTCGCCGAGCCGGCGGAACGCCGGCGGCTGTTCGTCGCGCGAGCGATGGCCCTGCTCGGGACCACCGAGGCGGCGTTCGGCCTGGCGGCGTTCTTCCTGCCGCTCGGCGGCATCGGGCTCGAGCCGACGAGGAAGTTCTCGGTCCTCTACTTCGAGGTGCCCGGCCGGATCGCCGGCACGCTCGGCATCTCGCCAAACTTCCTCGGGGCGATCTTCATCCTGACGATCGTCCTCACAGCCGGCCTCGCGATCGACGCCGTGTCGCGGCGAGACAGGATCCTGTGGTGGGCGGCGGTCCTCGTCCAGGCGTTCGCCCTGACCCTGACCTTCACGCGGGCTTCCCTGGGTCTTGCCCTCGTCTTCCTCGTCATCCTGTTACTGCTTCGGGGTCGGGTTCGCTACATGGGCCCGGTGCTGGCGGTCGTGGCGCTGGGTTTCCTGATCACGCCGAGCACGCCGGTGGACCCGGGCGACGACGGGTCAGGCGGCCTGTCGGCCCCGGTCGGCGTACAGCGGCTGACCAGCGATGTGCCGGACCGGCTGGCCCTGTGGACGTCCGCGACGCTGATGATGGTGGACCACCCGCTCACCGGTGTCGGACCGGGCCAGACCCTGGTCGTCGCCGCCAGCGACCCCGCCCGCTACGTCAACACGGGTCTCGGGACGGCTACCAATAACGCCCACAACACGATCCTGCTGGCCGGCGCCGAGACAGGGATCGCAGGCGCCGTCGGGGCATTGATCGTGAACATCGCGATCGCCATCGCCGCGGTGCGCGTCCTGCTCGGCCTGCGTCGACGGCGGATCCCGGCGATCGAGGTCGCCGGCGCTCTCGCGGTCCTCGGCTACCTCGCCCAGGGCATGGTCAACAACCTGTTCAACGTGGCCGCGGCCGGGGTCGTGTTCGCGGTGGTCGCCGGAGCCTACGTGATCCTGCTGGAAGCCGCGCCGTCAGCGCAGCCGGTCGGGGACGATCCGCCTCAGCGCCAGAGGGCACCCACCGGGCCACCGCTCGAGCCGACCTTGTAGCTCGCCGAGCCCGGCCCGGTCATGAGGTACGTGGAGGCGGTCGGGTCGTACGACAGGATGCCCGGATCCATGTGCCTCGCCCCGGTCCCGAGCACCACGCGGCTCGAGCTGTTGCGGGTGCCGAGGCCGGTGATCCAGTAGGTGGTGTACGTCACCGTGATCTTGGCGCCGCTCGCCGCGTAGAAGTGGTAGCCGGCGGAGCCGCGGATGATCGAGTTGCGGACGGTGATCGAGCCCTTCTTGATGTAGAAGGTGCTGTGCGACTGGGTCTTGACCGTGCCCGTCCGGTAGAACGTCTCGTGGTCGAACACCTTGGCCGAGGTGTACGCCTCGGACGACACGCCCTTGGTGTTGTCGATGTAGACGTTCCGGTAGAAGGTGACCGCGCCCTTGCCCTGGGTGGTGGTGTACTTGCCGTCCCACAGCACGACGCCCGTGTCGTTGCCGACGAAGGTGTTGTATTTGATCGCGTTCCCGGTCAGCGGCGCCCCGCTCGAGCTCAGCTGGTAGAGCATCAGCCCGCGCCGGTTGCGCTCGATCCGGTTGGACATGATCGTGTTGTGGTTGGCGCCCTGCTCGATGTCGACGCCCTGGACGTAGCCGCCGTAGCCGCCCTGGTTGACCGGCACGTCCTTGCCGCCGCTGAAGGTCGAGTCCCGGACGGTGTTGTACTGGGTCCCCGAGCCGGTCAGCTTGATGCCCTGGCCCATGTTCTGGGTCCCGACGGCGTCCTCGACCAGGTTGTGGTCGGCGCCGTTGTCGAGCTTGATCAGCTGGATGGTGTTGCGCGTCCCGGTCACCCGCCGGAAGGTGTTGTACGAGCTGGCCGTGAAGAAGCCCATCGTGTAGTCGTAGCTGGCGTCGACGTCCTGGACCAGGTCGTGGCTGGCGGTCCCGGTGAAGCCGACGCCCATCGTCGTGTGACGGATGCGGAAGCCGAGGACCTGGACGTAGTTCGAGCCGGACGAGACGAGGATGCCCGTGTAGGTCGGGATCTCGACCGTGTGGTCGTTCGGGTCGACGCTGGCCCCCGGGGTCGAACCCCAGCCCCCGAGCCGCACGTACAGATGGAGGCCGTCCCAGTACTGCGACCCGGGCGTCGCCTGGAGCGCGGCCAGCGTCGTCGTCGCCGGCCGCACCAGGGGCTGCGACACGTCGACGAAGACGCGTTCCTGGTGGTAGTTGCGGACCGATGCGTCGTAGCCCGGGATCGGCGTGGTCCAGGGCGTCACCCACACGTTCGGGTCATGCGTCGGGTCGGGTCGCACCCATTTCCCATCGCCGGGCCGGCTGACCACCTTCGCGCCCGACACGATCGGACGCACGGCGCTCGGGTTGCCGTAGCCGTACGCCCGGATCACGACCGGCGTGGTCGAGGTCCCGTTCATGAACCACTGTGATTGGGTCATCTGCTCGTAGTAGACGTAGTCGTCGTAGCCGACCACGTCGAGCGTCCCGCCATAGCGCAATGCCCACAGGCCGGCCTTGATCGTCTTGAACGCGGAACCGAGGCTCGTCCCGTTGTTGCTGTCGCTGCCGTGCTTGCCATCCACGAAGAACGACGGCGATGCGACCGACGCGGACACGGTCATCGGCCCGAGGATCGCCACGACGAACACGACGAGCGCGATGAGCGGGCGGGCGCGGCGGACAGGTGAGAGGGATCCCATCGCGTCCACGGTACGCGCGTGGCGCGTCCACGAGCCAGCCTACCGGCGTACCCTGACGCCGGGCCGAACGGCCTATGCATCGACGCACCGGCCCGGCCTATGATGCGGCGGCCACATCGCGCGGAGTTGGGGACCACCGCTTGATCCGACGGCACAACATGGCCCTCCGTCTCGGGCTCCTCATGGTGGACGCCTTCAGCGCGTTCGCCCTGTTCCTCGTGGTCTCGTGGCTCCGCTTCGGGCCCGACTGGGTCGCGACGCAGCGCGCCGCGGGCTTCGACCCGTTCGTCATCGCCACCGCCTACGCGGCTGCCTGGGTCGCCGCCCTGTGGATCCACGACCTCTACCGGTTGCGCTCGCGCTGGTCGATCCGAAGTGAGGTGCGTGACGTCCTGCGCGCCGATCTGCTGTTCGCGGTGGCGACCTTCTACCGCCCTCTTCCTGTTCAAGCTGCCGATCGGTCAGCCGGCTGTTCCTGGTCTTCCTGTTCGTCGCTCCAGCTGGTCGTCACCCTCGCATCGCGGATCTCCATCCGGCTGGCGCTCGGCACGCTGCGCGATCGCGGGCACAATCGCCGCTTCATGCTGGTGTCGGGACCGGAGACCGACGCCCGCCGGTTCGCCGACCGTGTCGAACGACACCGCGAGCTCGGGCTGCGGGTCATCGGCCACCTGGGCGGCGCTGGACGTGGACGCGCCGCGATCGATCGGGCCGCGGCCCATCCTCGGGCACGCTCGACGACATCGAGGACGTCCTCCACCAGCCGCGTCGTCGACGAGGTCGCGATCTGCCTGCCGCCCGAGCACGTCGCGCTCGTCGAGCCGATCACCCGCCTGTGCGAGGAGGAGGGCAAGATCGTCCGCATCCCGGTCGGCGCGCTCGGCCTGACCCTGCCCGGCGGACGCGTCGAGGAGTTCGACGGGATCCCCGTCCTGTCGCTGATCGTATGGCCCCGACCGAGTCCTCGCGCTGGCCGGCAAGCGGCTGCTCGACGTCGGCCTGGGCGCCCTGGCGCTGGTCATCCTGGCCCCGGTCATGGCCGTGATCGGCCTGCTGGTCCGCCATCGTGGACGGCGGGCCGATCCTCTTCCGCCAGACCCGCGTCGGCCTGCACGGCCGTCCGTTCGAGGTGGCCAAGTTCCGCACGATGCAACCGGATGCCGAGGGCAGGCTCGAGGAGCTCCAGGCACGCAACGAGATCCGCGGTCCGGCCTTCAAGCTGACCGACGACCCGCGCCTGACACGGACGGGCGGACTCCTCCGGGCGCACCAGCCTCGACGAGCTGCCCCAGATCTGGAACGTGCTGCGCGGCGAGATGAGCCTCGTCGGGCCACGTCCACCGCTGCCCCGCGAGGTCGACGGCTACGACCTGTGGCATCGCCGCCGACTGTCGATGAAGCCCGGCATCACCGGCCTGTGGCAGGTCGAGGGTCGGCGCGAGCCCGACTTCGACCGCTGGGTCCAGCTCGACCTCGCCTACATCGATCGGTGGTCGATCTGGCTCGACGTCAAGATCATGGCCAAGACCATCCCCGCCATGTTCCAGGGGCGCTGACCTGGACACATCGTCGCAAGGGCCCACGGTCAGCGTCGTCGTGACCACCCACGGGCGGCCCCACCTCGTCGGCGGTGCGCTGGCCAGCGTCGTCGCCCAGACGATGACCGACCTCGAGATCATCGTCGTCGTCGACGGCGCCGACCCCGCGACGGAGGCTGCCGTCGCCAAGGTCGACGATCCCCGCCTGCGCGTCGTCATCCTGCCGGTCGCGACCGGCGCGCCGACGGCCCGCACCGCCGGGATCGGCCTGGCGCGCGGCACCTTCGTCGCTCTGCTCGACGACGACGACCTGTGGCTGCCGACCAAGCTCGAACGCCAGCTCGACCTCATCCTCGGCTCAGAGGCGGAGGCCTCGATCGTCTTCTGCGCCCGGTTCGTCCGCCTGCCCGATGGCCAGGACACGGCCTGGCGCGACCGGGCCCCCGCACCAGGTGAGCACGCGAGCGACTACCTGTTCGTGCGCCGCTCGTTGCGTCTCGGCGAGAGCACCGTGAGCACATCGACCATCCTCGCCCGGCGGTCGCTGTTCGAGCGGGTGGCGTTCGACCCGTCGGTCCGCCGCTACGAGGATGCCGACTGGGTGCTCCGCGCGGCCGCCGCCGGCGCCCGGCTCATGTATGTCCCCGAGCGGCTGGCTGTCTGGCGGGCACCCATCGACGGAGCGTCGATGACCGGCCGCTTCTCGGCCGACTGGCGCTACGGGTTGGCATGGATCCGCGATCGGCGCGACCTCGTCACCCCCGAGGCCTATGCCGCGTTCCTGCTCGTCCGGGTCGCGGCCATGGCCGACCGGGCCGGCGAGCCGGGAGCGGCGCGGGTCATCTGGCGGGAGGCCCGCCGCAACGGCAGCCCACGGGCGATGGACGTCGCCCTGTTCGTGGCTCGCTGGGTCGTCCCCGATCGCCTCCGGGTGGCACAGCGGTCACGGCTCGCCCAGGCCGATGTCGAGCCGGAGGCCTTCGCGACTCAGGGCTGAGCGTAGGTGCTGTCGCTGCCGAAGAGCTTGATCGACTCGGCCGCGAGCTTGTCCATCTTGAGCCGGAGCGTGTAGATCCCGCCGGTCTCGCTGTCCGGCGGATGGACGGAGTACGGCGGCCCGAGGACAACCTGGGTCACGGACGTGCTGTCGATCCCCTGGACGAGCCTGAGCATCTCGCTGACGCGATCCGACGGGAAGTTGGTGCGGAGGGTGTCCCCCGCCACGCCGATGAGCTGCGGGATGCGCGGCAGCATCCCGGGCGTGGCGAGCTTCTTCGACAGCGAGACCAGCACCTCCTGCTGGCGGCGCGCGCGGTTGAAGTCGTTGTCGCCGGGCGTGTAGCGCGAGCGCACGTAGGCGAGTGCGTCCTCGCCGTCGAGCATGTGCGTGCCGACCGAGAGCGCGAACCCGCGTCGGCCGTCGAGCCAGTCATAGCGCGGATCGTCGATCGCCCGCTGGTTGTCGATCGTGACGCCACCGGCCACGTCGATGAGGCGACGGAAGCCGGCCAGGTCGACCGCCGCGTAGTACTCGATCGGGGACCCCGACCAGGAAGCTCAGCTCCCTGACCAGCTCGACGAGCGGGGCGCCCTTGAACTCCTTGGGGTGCTGACCGACATAGGTCATGAACGAGTTGATCTTGCCCTTGAACGTGCCGCCGTCGACCAGCGGGAAGTCCGTGATGTCACGCGGAAAGCTGACGAGCGCGACATGGCCCGTGACCGGATCGACGCTCGCGACCAGGAGCGTGTCCGTCAGCGCATGCGAGCGGTTCTCGGCCGAGTCCACGCCCGTCAGCAGGACGTTGATGCGCGAGGTCGGGGTGGCCGGTGTCGCGAACGGTCCGGACACGTACAGATCGTTCGGATCGGGCGTCTGGCCGGGAGCGGTGGATCGGGTCGGGCCGGCTCCGGACTCCACGGCGCCTCCGCCGAAGCCGGTGTCCGGACCCTCGGCACCGACGAAGATCCGCGAGCCGGCATCGTAGAACGCCCATGCGACGTACCCGGCCCAGACGTGGCTGCCGACGATGATGCAGGCTGACGAGGGCGATCATGGACGACCAGCGATCGTCCGCGTCGCCACGCGCCACGTGGAAGGATCGCCATCGCCGAATCGAGGACCGCGATCTCACGCCAGACTCCGAGCAGGACGATCAGGATGCGAGATCGTCAGCGCCGATGACGGCGAGATCAGGAGCGAGGCCAGCTGGCCGACTCCGCCGGTCGCCTGCATGGCGACGATGAGCACGACCACCAGGAACGGCAGGGCGAACAGCAGGGCAGCGCGGTGCCGACGCGTATACCAATGGCCGAGCCCCGGCCACAGGAAAGACAGGAAGGCGGCGATCGATGGGGAGCGCCGCTCGGGCGCCGACCCGACGGTGCCTGCGGGGATCAAAGCGGCCGGAGTGTACCACGCACTCCGCCGCCCCCCCCGGATCTCAGAAACGGACGTTCGTGTCCAGCGGGACGATCTGGAAGAAAGTGTGGCCGGTTACCAGCGGGATCTCCTGTCCGGCGGCGTCGAGCAGATGCGTCGGGGCCGTCTCGTCAGCCTTGGACCATGTCCCCTGGGTCAGGCGCCCCTCGCGAAAGATGAGCGCCCGACCGGTGCCGATGTTCCCGACGACAGGACGCGAATGGCCCGGTTCGATCCTGGTGTCGGTCTTGTATGACATGAACAGCACGACGACGTTGCGAGTCGTGACGGCCTTCCCGTCGGCCGGGTCGACCTGTGTGGTGCCGCCGACCGATCGGCGATAGAGGTCCAGTTGCGGGTCGAAGCGATAGTCGATCCGACCCGTCCGATACGGGATCGTGATGCGCTCCGTCGCCGGGAGCGCTGCGGACGCCGTCGGGTGCGACGAACGGGTGCCACCACATGCCGGGCGCGACGGACGCCGGACCGCCGAGCTTCGTGAGCATCGCCCGCAGAGCTGTCGTCGACGTGTAGCCGTTGTGGGGCGCGCTCCGGCTGGAGATCCTGTGATACGCCTTGCCGCCCGCTCCGAGCGCGTCGATGTTGGTGAACCGGACCGTGTCGTACTGAGCCAACGCGGCCCGCGTTCGGCGGTCGCCGCCGTAGTGGGCGATCCCGGCCCGGAGCTCGCTGCCCCATTGGACGAAGTAGATCCGGGCACTGCGGACCGGCCCGATCGAGGACGTGTCGCCCTCCTGGAAGACCATCATGTAGCGGTCCTCGCCACCGTCGGCTGGCGCCTGGTAGACGACCGACGCCGCGTTGAACCCCGATTGGGGTCGGGCGACGGCGTTGTCATCGATGAGCACGGCGATGGGCAGCCGGTGCGCTCGGGCGGGGTCGGTCTGGAGGCCGGTCAGGTCGGCGATCGTCGGGTCGGTCGATGGCTGTGGATCGGGCGACGACGAGACATCGGGGCTCGGGCTGGCCGAGACGTCGGGGCTCGGGCTGGGCGAGACAACGGGGCTCGAGCTTGGTGACGATGCTGCGACAGCGACGTCCTGTGAGGGATCCGGCGCGGTCGACGAGCCGCAACCCGTCACGACGAGGATGGCCAGACACCCGGCCACGATCCCTCGAAGAAGCCTGTTCGGAGCCATGTGCGCTCATCCCTCGTCGGTGGCAGTGATCTGCGCAAGACTCTCGCGAGGGAGGCGGCGTTGATACTGGCCGAACGTACCGGTCCGCACAGGACCACACCGTTCCGCCCCTTTTCGGGCCGGCGAACTGCCCTACATCATCACCAGGCCGCCGTCGACGGCGAGGACCTGTCCCGTGATGAACGCGGCCTCGTCGCTGGCGAGGAACGCCACGGCGGAGGCGATCTCGGTCGTCTCGCCGAACCGTCCGAGCGGGGTCGCGGCGCGGAGCTGCTCCTTGAGCGCGTCCGGGAGGCCGCGGGTCAGCTCCGTGTCGACGAAGCCCGGCGCGACGGCGTTCGCGGTGATCCCGCGGCTGGCCAGCTCGCGGGCCGTCGCCTTGGTCAGCCCGATCAGCCCGGCCTTGGCCGACGAATAGTTGGCCTGGCCCATCTGGCCCGCCTGCCCCGACACGGAGGTGATGTTGATGATCCGGCCGGACTTCGCCTTCAGCATCGGGCGGGTGACGGCCTTGGTCATGTAGAACGAGCCGAACAGGTTGGTCTCGAGCACCTCGCGCCAGGCCTCGACCGACATCCGCATGATCAGGTCGTCACGGGTGACACCGGCGTTGTTGACGAGGATGTCGATCTTCGCGAACGACTCCAGCACCTGCTTGACGACGGCCTCGGCGGTGTCGGGCTGTGACGCGTCGCCCTGGACCGCAAGAGCCTTCCGGCCCAGGCCTTCGACCGTCGCCACAACCTCTGCCGCGGCCTCGGCGTTGCCCTTGTAGGTGAAGGCCACGTCCGCGCCCTGGGTCGCGAGCCGCGTGACGATCGCCCGCCCGATGCCGCGCGAGCCACCGGTCACGAGGGCCGTCTTTCCGGACAGATCGATCACGCGTTGACCTCCTGTGGGGCAGCAGCCGGCTCGTCCGGGACGACGTCGTCGAGCGGGACGTCGACCGGGCCAGGCTGGCGCATCAGCTCGGCCAGGGCGTCCGGGATCGGGTCGACCGAGTCCCAGTCGACCGGGAGCCGGACCGTGATGTCCGCCGGGTCCACGGCAGCGTCGCCGGCGATCCCGCGCGCGGGATCGGCGGTCCACTCGATGGCGACGGCCCCGGAGGTGAACCCCGCGCCGAACGCGACGATGACGATGTTGTCCCCGACCTTGACCCGGCCCTCGTTGACGGCTTCGGCCAGGGCGATCGGCACGGACGCGGCGGACGTGTTGCCGTACTTGTCGAGGTTCACGAACATCCGCTCCATCGGCAGGTCCAGCCCCTTGGCGACCGCCTCGATGATCCGGATGTTGGCCTGGTGCGGGATGAACAGGTCGATGTCCGCGGGCTCGAGACCCGCGCGCTGGATCGCCGCCAGCGCCGTCGTCGCGAGCGTCCGGGTGGCGAACCGGTACGTCTCCTTGCCCTCCATCCGGACGTAGTGCTCGCCGCGGGCGACGGTCTCGGCCGACGGCGGGCTCTTGGCCCCGCCGGCCGGCAGCCAGATCATGTAGGCGCCCTGCGGCTCGGTGGTCATCTCGATGCCCGAGTCCCCCACCCGGCTCGTCCGACGCCGACAGGACGACGGCGCCCGCCCCATCCCCGAACAGGATGCAGGTGTTGCGATCGGTGTAGTCGAGGAAGCGGGTCAGGAGCTCGGCACCGATGACCAGCACGTGCTTGGCCATCCCGCTGGTGATGTAGGCGTGCGCCGTCGCGTAGGCGTAGACGAATCCGGAACAGGCGGCCGCCACGTCCATCGCCGCGGCGCGCGTGTTGCCGATCGCTTCCTTGACCAGGGCCGCCGTCGAGGGCATCCAGTAGTCGGGCGTGAGCGTGGCGAGCAGGATCAGGTCGATCTCGTCGGGGTCGATCCCGGCGGTCCGGATGGCGCGCATCGCGGCGACGGCCGCCATGGAGGCGGTCGTCTCGTGCGCGGCGGCGACCCGCCGCTCGCGGATCCCGGTCCGGGACACGATCCACTCGTCGGAGGTATCGACCATCTTCTCGAGGTCGTGGTTGGTCAGCACCTGGCTCGGCGCGTAGCGGCCCCAGCCGGTCACGTGGGCGTGGCGAACGGGCGTAGTCACAGTGGCTCCACCTCGATGAGCGGCTGCTTGGCCTTGACCAGGGCCCCGCTGTCGGGGACGACGCGCGTGACCCGCCCGGCAAGGTCCGACTTGATCTCGTTGAACAGCTTCATCGCCTCGATGAGGCCGATCACCTGGCCGACCGCGACCTCGCCGCCGACCTGGACATAGGGCGCCGTGCCGGGCGCCGGGGACGCGTAGAAGATGCCCGTCAACGGCGCCTTGATCGACGGCGGCGCGCTCACCGCGGGGTCGCGTCCGGCGGTCGATGGCTCGCCGGCGGCCGGCGTCTCGGCGTGTGTCGCGGGCGCGGCCGCGGCCGGGCCCGACGCGGGCACCGTGGCGGCGAATGCGACCGGCTTGCGCAGGATCAGCCCCGTGCCGCCCGACTCGACCTCGATCTCCGCCAGGTCCGAACGCTCGAGCAGCCCGGCCAACCGGTCGATCAGAGCCAGCAGCTCGACATCGCCGCCGTCGCGGGGCTCGGGCACGGCAGCGGCCGCGTCGTCGGTCATCGCGGCGGGCCGCTCAGGATGAGCGCCGTGTTCTGCCCACCGAACCCGAACGAGTTGCTCAGCACGGTCTCGACCCGTCGACGCGTGGCGACGTTCGGGGTGAGGTCGAGTCCGGCGGCCTCGGGGTCGGGGTCGTCGAGGTTGATCGTCGGCGGGACGCAGCCCTCACGGATGGTCAGGATCGAGACGATCGCCTCGATCGCGCCGGCGGCGCCCAGGGTGTGGCCGAGCATCGATTTGTTGGCCGTGATCGACACCGTCCCGGCGCGCTCGCCGAGGATCGTCTTGATCGCCTGGAGCTCGGCCTTGTCGCCCTCGGGCGTCGAGGTCGCGTGGGCGTTGACGTGGTCGATGTCGGTGGCGGAGAGCCCCGCCTTGGCGAGCGCGCGGTTGGCCGCCCGCACCGCCCCGATGCCGCCGGGCGCCGGCAGCGTGATGTGCGAGGCATCCGCGGTCGCACCGTAGCCGACCAGCTCGGCGAGGATGGTCGCGCCACGGGACTCGGCGTGCTCGAGCGATTCGAGGATGACGACGCCCGCACCCTCGCCCATGACGAACCCGTCGCGCCCGGTGTCGAACGGGCGCGACGCCGCTTCCGGGTCGTCGTTCCGTGTCGACAGAGCACGCATCGCCGCGAAGCCGCCGACGATCGCCTCGTAGACGCCGGCCTCGGTGCCGCCCGCGACCATGATGTCGGCGTCGCCACGGCGGATGATCTCGCTCGATTCGCCGAGCGCGTGGCCGCCGGTCGCGCAGGCCGACACGGTCGTGAAGTTGGGCCCGGTCATCCCGAACTGGATGGCGACCTGTCCTGCCCCGATGTTGGGGATGCCCATCGGGATCAGGAACGGGCTGATCCGGTCGGGACCGCGCAGGGCGTTCGTCGTGAAGCCGTCGATCAGCGTCCCGACCCCGCCGAGGCCGGTCCCGAGGATCACCCCGGTCCGCTCGGCGAGCTCGCCCTCGAACCGCTCCGGCAGGCCCGCCTGATCGAGCGCCTCGCGCGCGGCGATCAGTCCGAACTGGATGCAGCGGTCGGTGCGCCGGAGCTCCTTGCGATCGAGCAGGCCGCTCGCGTCGAAGTCGCGGACCTCGGCGACGATCCGCACCGACAGCCGCGACGGGTCGAACGCCTCGATGGTGCGAACGCCTGACCGGCCCGCGATCAGACCGTCCCATGTCGATGCGACGTCGTTCCCGAGCGCGGTCACGAGCCCCATCCCGGTCACCACGACGCGCCGCCGGCTGTCGGTCATCGGACCAGCTTCCCGGTGCGGACCGTGGCGGCGCGATAGACGTCGCCAGGCAGACCCCGCGCGGAGATCGCGTTGGCGACCGCGAGGACGTCGAACTCGGTGCGGCGGATCTCGGCCGTCACCTCGCCGTCCTCGATGTCGATCCGTGCCCACGACGCCGTCGGGTCGCCGTCGAAGACGTAGCCCGCCGATCCGTCGTTGACGATCAGCTTCCAGCCGAGGTCGCGGACCTCGGGAACGTGGGTGTGGCCGCAGGCGATGACCCGGGCGTCGGTCCGGCCCGCCCGCTCGATGACGACGTTGGGGTCGAGCTCCTTGTCGAAGCCGGCCGTCTGCGAGCCCGGCGAGGCGTGGCAGACCAGGATCATCGTGCCGTCCTCGGCGCGCAGCCGCCGTTCTGCCGGCAGGCGGCGCAGCCACGAGATCCGCTCGTCGCCGAGCTCGTCGTGCGCCCATTCGGTGGCGGCCCGGAAGATGTCCGGGACGCCGTCGCTCATCCACGGGAACGCGGCGGCATAGTCGAAGTCGGCGACCGCGATGTCCGTGTTGCCGCTGACGATCGCCGCCCCGGCCGACTCCATCTCCCGCAGCAGGTCGACCGTGCCGGCCGGGTCCGGGCCGTTGAGCACGAGGTCGCCGGCGACGGCGACGAGGTCGGGCTTCTCGCTGCGGATCGCCTTGCGGACGGCCTCGAGGGCGATCGCGTTGCCGTGCACGTCCGACAGGACGATGGCCCTGGTCACCGAAGGACCGACGCGGGCGGGATGACGAAGCTCAGGGTCGCCTCGCATGCGGTCTCGCCATCGACGCTGGCCACCCCCCGGCCGCGCCCGAACCGCGTTCCGAGCTTCTCCATGGTGACCTCGAGGCGGAGCGTGTCGCCGGGGGTGACGACGCGCTTGAAGCGGCAGTCGTCGATCCCGGCGAACAGCCCGATCCGATCGCCGAAGCCCGGCTGCTTCGCGACGTAGACCGCCATCGTCTGGGCGAGCGCCTCGACCTGGATGACCCCCGGCATCACCGGCAGCCCGGGGAAATGGCCCTGGAAATACCACTCGCTGGCCGTCACGCCCTTGATGCCGACGATCCGCTGCGCCTCGGCGTCGTACTCGACGATCCGGTCGACGAGCAGGAACGGCCATCGGTGCGGGATCAGCGCTTCGATCTCCCGGGTCGTGTGGACGGTCTCGGTCACGGGCGAGCTCCAGGTCGGGTGACGGTCAGTCTGGCGGCTCGTGACGGCCGCGTGCGGGGCGGTCTGTGCAGGTGTGCACGACCAGGCCGGGCTCACGATCGCGCCGCCGCGGCGAGGAATGCCGCGCTGCCGACGCGGTCGAGCAGGTTCGTCGTCATCCGGCCCTCGAGGAACGCCTCGTTGGCGAGGAGCGCCTGGTGGATGGTGACGTTGGTCACGATGCCGTCGACGACCAGCTCGTCGAGCGCGACCCGAGCACGGGCGATCGCCGTCGGTCGGTCCGGTCCCCAGACGACGAGCTTGCCGAGGAGCGAGTCGTAGAACGGCGGGACCTCGTAGCCGCTGTACAGGTGCGAATCCATCCGGACGCCGGGACCACCCGGGGCGTGATAGCGCTCGACGACGCCGGCGCCCGGCCGGAACTCGTGCGACGGGTCCTCGGCGTTGATCCGGAACTCGATGGCGTGGCCCTGCATCCGGACGTCGGCCTGGCTGAACCCGAGCGGCTCGCCGGCCGCGATGCGGATCTGGATCGCGACCAGGTCGAGCCCGGTCAGCATCTCGGTGACCGGGTGCTCGACCTGGATCCGGCTGTTGATCTCGATGAAGTAGAAGTCGCCGGCGGCGTCGACCAGGAACTCGAGCGTGCCGACGTTCTCGTAGCCGGCGCTGACGGCGGCCCGGATGGCGCGCTCGGCGAGGTCGAGCCGGGCGGCGTCGGACAGCGGCGGGTGTCGGCGCCTCCTCGAGGATCTTCTGGTGGCGGCGCTGGACCGAGCAGTCGCGCTCGAACAGGTGGACACCGTGCCCGTAGCGGTCGATCGCGACCTGGACCTCGACGTGGCGGTTCTCGTCGAGCCAGCGCTCGAGGTAGAGCGAATCGTCGCCGAACGCGGCCTTCGCCTCGGACCGGCAGACGCGCAGCACCGATTCGAGCTCGCGCGGCGTGCGGACCATCCGCATGCCCTTGCCACCGCCGCCCGCCGACGGCTTGATGAGGACGGGGTAGCCGATCCGCTCGGCCTCGTCGAGGGCGTGCATCTCGTCGCGCAGCATCCCCTCGGAGCCCGGGATCGTCGGCAGCCCGTGGTCGGCCAGCAGCTGGCGGGTGCCGGCCTTGCTGGCGAACCGCTCGAGGACCGACGCCGACGGCCCGATGAACGTCAGGTCATGCGCCGCGACGACCTCCGCGAAGCCCTCGTCCTCGGACAGGAAGCCGTAGCCGGGGTGGATCGCGTCGCAGCCGGTGACGAGGGCCGCCGAGATGACGGCGGGCGCGGACAGGTAGGAGCGCCGCGCCTCCGACGGGCCGATGCAGATCGCCTCGTCCGCGAGCTGGACCGGCAGCGAGTCGCGGTCGGCCTCGCTGTAGGCGACGACCGCCTCGGCACCGAGCGTCCGACACGCCCGCAGGATCCGGAGGGCGATCTCGCCGCGGTTGGCGATGAGGACCTTGCGGAACACGGTCAGGCCTCCGGCGGGCGGCGGAGGCGAACTCGAGCAGGATCAGCTCCTGGCCGTACTCGACCGCGTCACCCGGCTCGATCAGGCTGGCCCCGACGACGCCGTCGGCCGGGGCGACGACCTCCTGCGGGACGCCCAGCATGTCCACCGACCCGAGCCGGTCGCCGGCCCGGACCTTGGTGCCCGGCCCGGGCCTCCGGCCGGGGGTGGAAGATGCCGACGGCCGGCGAGGTCGCGGCGATCCGGCCGTCGTCGCGGACGAGGCCGTCACGGCCATCGAGACCGTCGCGGGACGGGTGGCCGTGCTGCTCCCCATGCGCGTCGCGCCCGTCGCGGCCCGGCCCGACCGGGGTCAGGCCCGCCAGGTGCGCGCCGCCCGCGGATGCGACCGCGCGCGCGGCACGCTCGCGGTCGCCCGGTCGGCGCTCGCGCGTCGCAGGGCTCGCCGCCGGTAGCGCTTGCTAGAGCCGTCGGCCGGCCGGCGCAGCCGGACCCGCCAGCCGCCCTCGCGGACCTCGAGCTCGCCGAGGCCGGTCGCCCCGAGCTTGGCGATGAGCGCGGGCAGCAGCTCGCCGCTCAACCGGTCGATGGCGGCGTGGTCGGCCGCGCGCTCGGCTGCGGAGCGTTCCGGGCGGCTGGCCTCGGGCTTGGCCGGTTCGGGCACCGTCTAGACCTCCTCGCGAGCCGGGGGCTCATCGCGCGACCAGGTCGGGACGGCGGCCCCGACCGCACGCCGACCCGGATCGAGCAGGTCGCGCAGGCGATCGCCGAGACCGCGACCCGCCTGCGACTCGAGCTCCGGCAACTCGGCTTCAGTGTAGGACCCGAGCGCCCGGTAGCGACGGTAGCGCGTGTCGAGCAGCTGGTCGATCGGCATCGCCTCGAGCGCGTGCAACCGGTCGACCACGATGGGCTTCAGGCGCCGGGCCATCTCGGCCGGGTCGGTGTGGGCTCCCTCGCCGGGCTCTGGGACGACGACGTCGATGACACCGAGCGCCAGCTGGTCGGCTGCGGTCATCTTCATCGCCAGCGCCGCGGCCGGCGCCTCGTCGGCGGTCCGCCACAGGATCGCGGCGCAGCCCTCGGGCGAGATGACCGAATAGACGGCGTTCTCGAGGGCGATGACGACGTCGCCGACGGCGATCGCCAGCGCCCCGCCCGAGCCGCCCTCACCGGTGATGACGGTCACGATCGGGGTCCGCAGCCGGCTCATCAGCCCGATCGAGCGGGCGATGGCCTCGGCGATGCCGCGCTCCTCGGATTCGGGGCCGGGATGGGCGCCGGGGACGTCGACGAAGGTCACGACGGGCAGGCCGAACCGCTCGGCCAGCTCCATCACCCGCATCGCCTTGCGGTAGCCCTCCGGGTGCGGCATCCCGAAGTTGCGGCGGATGTTCTCGTCGGTGTCGTCGCCCTTCTGCTGGCCGATCACGACGATGCGTCGTCCATCGAGACGGGCAACGCCCGTGACCATCGCCTCGTCGTCCCCGAACAGGCGGTCGCCATGGAGCTCGACGAAACCGTCGGTCATGGCCTCGACGAAGGCGAGGGTCCGCGGGCGGTGCAGGTTCCGGGCGGTCTGGACGCGCGCCCAGACCGCGTCGCGCGGATCGCCGGCGGGGAGCGTGTCGGTCGGCGGGGCGACGGTGCCGTTCGTGCTCGCCCGATCCCCCACCCGCTCGGCGAGCGAGGACAGGAACGAGAATGGCCGGAAGCCCGGCGCCTCGACCTCGAGCGGGCCGGCTCCGAGCTCGTCGAGCAGGTCGCGCACCGGCAGCAGCTCGAGCAGGTGGCCGAGCTCGTCGCGAAGGTCCGGGCGCGCCACGATCCGGTCGATGAAGCCGTGCTCGAACAGGAACTCGGAGCGCTGGAAACCGGGCGGGAGCTCCTGGGCGATGGTGCCAGCCGAGACACGGGAGCCGGCGAAGCCGATCAGCGCGTCGGGCTCGGCGATGTTGACGTCGCCGACGGACGCGAACGAGGCGAACACGCCACCGGTCGTCGGGTCGGACAGGACCGACAGGAACGGGACCCCGCCGGCCCGCAGGCGCTCGAGCGCGGCGAGCGTCTTGGCCAGCTGCATCAGGGCGAGCGTGCCTTCCTGCATCCGGGCACCGCCCGATGCGCTGACCACGATCAGGGGCACGCGCAGGTCCAGGGCCGCTTCGGCGGCGCGTGTCACCTTCTCGCCGACGACCGCACCCATCGAGCCGCCCATGAACCCGAAATCCATCACGCAGATGGCGACCCGTCGTCCGTCGATGGCGCCGGTCCCCCAGACGGCCGCGTCGCGCATGCCAGTGGCGGCCTGGGCCGCCTCGAGCCGGTCGGGATAGGCCTTCTGGTCGACGAAGCCGAGACGGTCGACGGACTGGAGCCCCGCGTCGCGCTCGGTCCACGAGCCCGCGTCGAGAAGCTGAGCGAGCCGGGCCGCAGCCGACAGCCGGAAGTGATGGCCGCAGGTCGGACACACCCGCATGGCCTTGTCGAGCTGCTTGTTGAACAGCATCGTTTCGCACGATGGGCACTTGGTCCACAGGTCGGCCGGGTAGACGTCCCGGCGGGCTCGGAACGACGGCAGCTTGATAGGCATCAGATCGCCCTCGACCGGGCGACCGCGCGGGCCGCACGGGCCATCGGGCCGGCCGCTGGGCGGTTGAGCCGCCACGCGACGTACACGGCCCCCGCGACGGAGATCGCCGCGGAGGTGAGCGCGCCGCCGATGAGCAGCGGCCGTCGGCGGTCGGGCCAGGCCTCGGGACCGACGCCGATCGGGTCGGCGGGATCGAACCCGGCCAACGGCAGCGGTGGGCCGACCTCTCCGCCACGGCCGGCCGGGCGGCGCATCCGCACGGCCGTCTCCGCCAGGCGCGACGCGAGCGCCTCCTCGAACCGGAACGAGGGATGGAGTCGCGGCAGGTCGCGGGCCAGTCGATCGGCGGTCCGCCGGATCGGGTCGTCCGGGATCGAGGTCGACGGGCCGTGGTCGGCGCCCCGCGCGTGCGCGGCAAGCAGCGCCTCGAGATAACGATCGGTCACGAGCGCGTCGATGTCGTGGCTGTCCCGACCGGCGAAGGCGTCGGTCATCGGGTCGGGTCGTCGAGGTCGCGCGCCACGCTCCGCAGTGCCCGGTGGATGAGAACCCGGACGGCGCCTTCGGACCGGCCAAGGACGCCGGCGATCTCGGCCGTCGACATCTCGTCGACGAAACGCAGGATGAGCGCCCGGCGGCGGTCGTCGGGCAGCCGCGCGACCGCTCCCCACGCCGCCTGTGCGGCATCGTGGCGTTCGGCGTCGCCCTGCAGGTCGACGGGCGCGGCGACGGACGCCGCCGCCTCCAGTGGGGCCTCCGGGTGGCGGCGACCCTGGCGTCGGCGCTCGGCGATCACGTTGCGGGCGATCTGGAAGAGCCAGACCCGGAAGGTGGACGCACCCTCGCCATCGGCCGGCCTGGCGCGCTCCTCGAACCGCGCCAGGTTCGCCAGCGCGGACAGGAAGGTCCGCTCGGTGGCGTCCTCGGCCTCGTGGTGGTCGTGCAATTCGTAGAACGCGAAGCTGTACACCTGGGCCAGGTACTTCCGGTAGAGGGCCTCGAAGCGGGCCGGGTCCGCCTGGGCCGCCTCGACGAGCCGCCGGTCGCGGTCGAGGTGGACAAGGCGCGGACCACCCTCCACAGAACGGTCCACCTTCCAGAATGCCGGTCGGGCCATCGTCGTTACACCCGGACCGTGGTGGGTTCGGTCAGCCGCACGTGGATGACCTCGCCGACGAGGACATGCCGGTCCCCGGTGGTGGTCTCGGGATCGGCCACGATCAACGCACCGGTCACCGTGTCGACACCGGTCGCGCGGACCGTCTCGATGCCCTGCGCCGTCTCGATGCGGACCTGCCGACCGGTCGTCACCTGGCGCGCGGTCCATGCGGCGCCGTCGAAACGCCCGGCCCGGAGGGCACCGATGCGCGGCTCGAGGTACGCCTCGAAGACGGTCAGCAGGTCGTCTCGTTCGATGCGGCGCCCGGCCAACTCGCGGAGCGAGGTCATCGTGGCCGCGATGTCCTTCGGAAAGTCGGCCGCGGCCCAATCGACGTTGATCCCGAGACCGATGACGGCACGCGGGTCGACGGTCCCGAGACCGGCCGTCTCGCCCAGGACGCCGCCGATCTTGCGGACCCCGCCGGGACCGCTCTCGTCGCGCATCGCGATGACCAGGTCGTTGGGCCACTTGAGCCGGACGGTGCCTGCCGGCAGCCCGGCGGCCGTTTCGGCCGCCTCGGCCATCGCCAGCGACGCGACGGCCGCCAGCCGCCAGACCTGGGCTGGCGCCAGCCAGGTGGGCCGAAACCCGAGCGACACCAGGAGCGCCGCGTCGGGCGGCGCCACCCAGACGCGACGATCCCGCCCCCGACCCGCGGTCTGCTCGTCGGCGACCAGGAGGCAGACCTCCGGCGTCCCGGCGGCCAGCCAGTCGCGGACGACGTCATTCGTGGAACCGACGCGCGCCAGGTGCTCACGCCGGGCGAGGAACGGCGTCATCGAGGGCCTGTCGCTCATCCGGCCGCCGTCGCGCCGACGTCGACCGGCTCGGGCCGTTCGAGCTCGAATGCGTCATGGAGCGCGCGCAGGGCGGTCTCGAGGTCGGCCTCGGCGATCATGCAGGTGATGCGGACCTCCGAGGTCGAGATCATCTCGATGTTGACCCCGGCGTCGGCCAGCGTCCCGAACATCCGGGCCGCGTAGCCCGGCGCGTTGTGCAGGCCGGCCCCGACGATCGACACCTTGGCGACCGACGCGTCGGTGGTGAGCTCGCGCGCCTCGAGCTCGCGGACGAGCGGCTCGAGCGTCTTCTTGGCGGCCGCCAGCTCGACCCGCGGGACGGTGAACGACAGGTCGGTCTCGCCGCCATGGCCCACGTTCTGGACGATCATGTCGACGTTGATGCCCGCCTCGGCCAGCGGGTCGAAGATCGACCGGGCGACGCCCGGCCGATCGGGCACCGCGACGATGGTGACCTTGGCCACGTTCCGGTCGTGCGCCAGCCCGCGGACCTTGTTGCGCTGCTCCACGAGCGGATCCTCCTTGATGAGCGTGCCGGGGGCGTCCTCGAACGAGCTGAGGACCTCGATGACGACGCCGTTGACCCAGCCGAGCTCGACGGCCCGGACCTGCATGACCTGGGCGCCCTGGTGGGCGAGCTCGAGCATCTCCTCGTAGCCGATGACCGGCAGCTGGCGTGCCCGGGCGACCAGGCGGGGATCGGCGGTGTAGATGCCCGTGACGTCGGTGAAGATCTGGCAGCGCGCGGCGCCGAGGCTGGCGGCCAGCGCGACCGCCGTCGTGTCGCTCCCGCCACGGCCGAGGGTCGTGATCTCGTCGTCGGCCGCCGCGCTCGCGCTCTGGCCCTGGAAGCCGGCGACGATGACGACCTTGCCCGCCGCCAGCTCGGCATGGACCCGACGCGGCTCGATGCCCGCGATCCGGGCGCGGCCGTAGCGGCCGTCGGTGGTGATGCCGGCCTGCGGCCCGGTCAGGCTGATGGCCGCCACGCCGAGGCCGTGGAGCGCCATCGACAGCAGGGTCGCGCTCTGGTGCTCGCCGGTCGCGAGCAGGACGTCGAGCTCGCGCGGATCGGGGTCGTCGGTGATGGCCGCCGCCAGGCCGAGCAGCTCGTCGGTGGTGTCGCCCATCGCGGACACGACGACGACGAGGTCGCTCCCGGCCGCACGCTCGCGCGCGATCCGGCGGGCGACCCGCTTGATCCGGTCGGCGTCGGCGACCGACGAGCCACCGAATTTCTGGACGACGAGGGGGACGGCCTGCTGTGACATGGCCGGGGCATTCTACCCGCTGGCCTCGGGCCCTCCGGCGCGCGCGGCGGCGGACGCCCGTTTTTGCGACCATGATCGAGTCACGTCCCCCGGAGGCCCCGCCATGTGCTTCGATCTCGACAGCCACCCGCCGATCGCGCCCATCGCGGGCGGCTCGCTCGACCAGTCGCGGCTCGTCCTGACCGCCGCGGATCGCAACCGGTTCGCGGCGTTCCGGGCGCGGGCCGGCGAACCGAGCGGCGCCGCGGTCGTGATCCTGCCCGACGTGCGCGGGCTCCACCCCTATTACGAGGAGCTCGCGCTGCGGTTCGCCGAGCGCGGGATCGACGCCCTCGCGATCGACTGGTTCGGCCGGACGGCAGGTGCCGAGCCACGCGGCGACGACTTCGACGCCATGCCCGAGGTCGCCCAGACGACCTGGGGCGGCATCTCGGCCGACATCGTGGCCGCGGTCGAGGAGATCGGCTCGCCCGACGGGGACCGGCCGGCGCCGCGGGCGGTCTTCACCCTCGGCTTCTGCATGGGCGGCCGGATGTCGTACCTGGCCGCGACGCTGGGTCTGCCGCTGGCGGGTGTGATGGGCATGTACGGCACGCTCGTCGGGGCGTGGCGCAATGACGCTCCCGGCGCCGCTCGACGTCGTCGAGCAGTTCGGGGCCCCGGTGCTCGCCATCATCGGTGGGGCCGACACCGCCACCAGCGCCGAGGCGGTCGCCGCGTTCGACGCGGCGCTGTCGGCCGCGGACGTGGACCACCGCATCGTGACCTACCCGGACGCGCCCCACAGCTTCTTCGATCGCAAGGCGGCCGAGTACGCCGATGCGAGCGCCGCGGCCTGGACCGAGGTCCTCGATTTCGTCGCGGCGCACACGCCCTGACCCCGACACCTGGGCCGCGCCTTACCGCTTGGCCAGGTTCCAACCCACGACGACCACGAGCACGAACGCGACGGCCAGGAAGAGCCCGCCGGGCAGCGCCCGGTTCCCGGCGTCGACCATCCCGCGCAGCGTGCCGCCGATCACCTGGAACGATCCCTCGACGAGCCCGCTGATGCCGTTCCCGACCGAGTGGAACAGTCCGTCCATGGCCTGATGGTAGAAGTGACCGTCAACGTGACCGGACGTCCCGGGAGCCCACCCGACCGACCCTGATCGGCCGCGATCAGCTCCGCGAGGCCACGCGTGCGCCGGTGTTGCGCGGCTCGACGACCTGGACCCGGCCGGTCAGGTCGGTGTCGGCGGCGGCGGCGAAGAAGGCCGCCTCGAGACGGGTGATCCCGGCCATCCCGTCGGTGAAGGCGATGATGGTGGAGCCGGCGCCCGACAGGCACGCCCCGATCGCCCCGGCCGCGCGGGCCGCCTCGACCATCCGTGGGAGCTGCGGGTAGACGGCCGCCCGGTACGGCTCGTGCAGGCGGTCCACGGTCAGGCGCGCGAGCAGGTCGTAGCGTCCGGTCGCCAGGCCGGCGACGCCGACCGCGACGGCACCCAGGTTGGCGACCGCGTCTGCCAGCGGCACCGACGTCGGCAGCGCCGAGCGCATGTCGTCCGTCCCGAGTCGGAGCTCGGGGATGAACAGCACGGCGCGCAGGTCGCGCGGCGAGTCGAACCGGATCGCCTCGACGCCGTCGTCCCAGACAGCCGATACGACGAACCCGCCCAGGAGCGCGGCGGCGGCGTTGTCGGGGTGGCCCTCGATCGCGGTCGCGATCCGCAGCAGCTCGGTCGGTCGACAGCGGCTCGCCGGCGAGCGTGTTGCCGGCCAGCACGCCACCGACCGTCGCCGCCGCGGATGAGCCGAGGCCGCGCGCCAGCGGGATGTGGTTCTGCATCGCGATCCGCCAGCCGAGCCCTTCGGGCAGCTCGCCGCGGGCCTCGCGCAGGACGGCCTCGAGACCGCGGACGAAACGGTTCTCGCGATCGTCGGGCAGCTCGTCGCGACCCTCGCCCTCGACGGTGAGCTCGATCGAGCCACGACTCCAGGCGCGGACCTCGACCTCGATCCTGTCGGTGATGGCCAGGGCGACGCCGAGACAGTCGTAGCCCGCGCCGAGGTTCGCCGACGAACCGGGCACCTCGACGGTCACCCGGCTGCCATCGAGCTCGGCCAGCCAATGGGCCATGGCGGGTCTCCTACCAGCCCAGCGCGACGGCGACCGACCCGATGGTCGGTTCGGCCTCGAGGAACGGCGGGACCTGGCGCTCGGCCGTCGCCGGGTCCTTGAGACCGTGGCCGGTCAGCACGCAGACGACCGTGGCGTCCGGGTCGAGCTCGCCCGCCGTCATCGCCACGCGTGATCCCGGCGACACCTGCGGCCGAGGCCGGCTCGCAGAAGATCCCCTCGTACCGTGCGAGCGCGCGGTACGACGCCAGGATCTCGTCGTCGCTGACCGCCGTGATCCGGCCGCCGGAGGCGTCACGGGCGTCGATCGCCTTGTCCCACGAAGCGGGGTCGCCGATCCGGATCGCGGTCGCGACGGTCTCCGGATGCTCGATCCGGTGGCCGACAACGATCGGCGCGGCGCCCGCCGCCTGGAAGCCCCACATCGCCGGCCGGGACGACACGACCCCGGCCTCGGCGTACGCGCGGAAGCCTGCCCAATAGGCGCTGATGTTGCCCGCGTTGCCGACCGGGATGGCCAGCACGTCGGGCGCCCGGCCGAGGTCGTCGCAGATCTCGAACGATGCGGTCATCTGGCCGTCGAGGCGGAACGGGTTGACCGAGTTGACCAGCGTCACCGGATGGTCGTCCTGTTCGGCAAGCGCCCGAACGATGCCGAGCGCCTGGTCGAAGTTGCCGTCGATGGCGACCACCCGGGCGCCTGCGATGAGCGCCTGGAGCAGCTTGCCGAGCGCGATCTGGCCCTTGGGCAGGACCACGATGACGTCCATCCCGGCGGCCGCACCATAGGCCGCGGCGGAGGCGGAGGTGTTCCCGGTCGAGGCACAGACGATGGCCCGCGCACCGGCCTCGGCGGCCTTCGCGACGGCGAGGACCATCCCGCGATCCTTGAACGAGCCGGTCGGGTTCTGACCCTCGACCTTCAGGTAGAGCCGGCGCAGACCGAGCGCGGAGCCCAGCCGCTCGGCATGGACCAGCGGTGTGAACCCCTCGCCGAGGGTCAGGGCGGGGGTCGCATCGGTGACCGGCAGGAA
Source organism: uncultured Chloroflexia bacterium (assembly GCA_963813225.1). Lineage (GTDB taxonomy): Bacteria > Chloroflexota > Limnocylindria > Limnocylindrales > CSP1-4 > SPCO01. The sequence goes on from CAWEYB010000002.1 coordinate 324,710, forward strand.
GCGTCGGTACCGCTCGAGCAGGCGTGGCCGGGCGTCGGCGGGGATGGTCGTCCGCTCAGTCATCGATCGGGTACCGGATGCCGCTGGCCGCGATCAGGACGGGTCGGTCGGGCCGGACGGCGGGCTCGCCGCCCGGGCCGGCGGCGGCCGGTCTCGGGCCCCATGTCGAACCGGCGCTGCGCGCCACCGCGATCAGGTCGCCGAGGACGGCGCTGGACGTCGCGGCGCCGCCGGCCCCCGGGCCGTCGAACCCGACGCGTCCGACGGGCTCCGCATCGATCTCGATGCGGTTGCGGACGCCGGCCGTCCGGCCGAGCGCCGATCCGAGCGGCAGCGCGGTCGGCAGGACGGCCGCCGCTATCCGGCCGTCGTCGGCGGCGGCCGATGCCGTCGCGACGAGGCGGATGATCATCCCGGCGTCTTGCGCGTCCTCCTGGTCGGCCAGGCTGACGGTCGTGATGCCCGGCCCCGCCGGTCCGTCCGCACCCTCAGGGCGGGTGACGATGGTCGCCGGGTCCAGCCAACGGTCGAAGGCGAGGCGGGCCAGGATCACCAGCTTGTTGACGGCGTCGAGTCCCTCGACGTCGCCCGACGGGTCGGCCTCGGCGTAGCCCAGCCGCTGTGCCTCGGCCAGCGCCGCCGCGAAGTCGATCGGGTGCGTCTGGTCGGTCATCGCGGTCAGGATGAAGTTGGTCGTGCCGTTGACGATGCCGCGGACACGCTCGATGCGGTTCGCCGCGAGATCGGTGACCAGCGGCCCCAGGACCGGGATCCCGCCGCCCACGGCGGCCTCGAAGCGCAGCATCCCGCCGGTCCGCCGGGCAAGCGCCTCGAGCTCCGCCCCGTGGTGGGCGACGACGTGCTTGTTGGCGGTCACCACGCTCTTGCCCATCGCCAGGGCGGCCGCGATGAGCGTGTGGGCCGGCTCGTCGCCGCCCATCAGCTCGACGATGACGTCGACATCCGGGTCGGCCACGAGGTGGGCCGGGCGCATCGGACACCATCGACGCCGGGAAGCCGGCCGCGACAGCGCGGTCGACGTCACGCACGGCGAGCGCGGTCAGGACCAGGGCACGGCCGTCGGCCGGCGCCAGCTCGGCCGTTCGCTCGAGGAGCGCGTGGACGACCTCGCGCCCGACGGTCCCCGCGCCGAGGACCGCGACGCGCAGCGGACTGCCGCTCATGACCTGGGGCGTGCGGGTCGCGACATCGGCCGAATGGTAGCCGACCCGCCTGAGCGACCGCCGAGCGAGTGTCGTCGGCTACACTCGCGTGCCATGACGACCGACCTCGCCCCAGGTCCGGCCCCCGCCTCGGTCGAGGCGCCGGCAGCGCGGCCGCGCACGTTCTCGGGGATCCAGCCGTCGGGCGTCGTCCACCTCGGCAACGACCTCGGCGCGATCCGCAACTACGTCCGGCTCCAGGCCGAGTACGAGGCGATCTACTGCATCGTCGACTACCACGCCCTGACGAGCACGCACGACGGCGACGTGCTCCGCCAGCGGACCCGGGAGATGGCCGCGTCGCTGTTGGCCCTCGGGCTCGATCCCGAGCAGTGCACGCTGTTCGTCCAGAGCCACCGCCCCGAGGTCACCGAGCTCGCCTGGCTGCTCACCACGGTGACGCCCGTCTCATGGCTGGAGCGGACCCCGACCTACAAGGAGAAGCGCGAGCAGCAGCCCCACGACGTCAACCACGGGCTGCTCACCTACCCGGTCCTGCAGGCCGCCGACATCGTCATCTACAAGGCGTCGCTGGTGCCGGTCGGCAAGGACCAGGCGGCCCATCTCGAGCTGACCCGCGAGATCGTGCGCGCCTTCAACCATCGCTACGGGCAGACGTTTCCGGAGCCCGAGGCCGTCTACACCGAGTCGCCGACCGTCCTCGGCACCGATGGCGTGCGGAAGATGAGCAAGTCGATCGGCAACACCATCGACATCCTCGGCTCGCCCGAGCTGATCCGCAAGCAGGTCATGTCGATGGTGACCGACACGCAACGGATCCTGCGCAGCGATCCCGGACGACCCGAGGTCTGCAACGTCTGCCAGCTCCAGCCGTCGTTCGGTGACGACTACGAGAGCCTGTGGGACGGCGAGCGGACGGCGCGGACCGGCTGCGTCGACATGAAGAAGCTGTTGGCCGACCGGATCGTCGCCCGCTACGCTGGGGCCCGAGAGCGCTACGCCGAGCTGATGGCGGCACCGGGGCTCGTCGACGAGATCCTGGCGGCCGGCGCGGAGCGGATCCGGCCGATCGCCGAGGCGACGATGGCCGAGGTACGGGAGAAGATGGGCCTGCGCTGATGCCATGCTGAACATCGGGACGGGAACGCGGGAGCGACGCCTGCTGAGCGCGCTGCTCATCCTCGGCGTGGTCTTCCTGTTCTTCGGCATCGTCAGCCAGCTGTCGCTGCTGTTCTTCTACTTCGGCGACATCCTGCTGACGTTCTTCCTGGCCTGGCTGCTGGCGTTCATCATCAGCCCGATCGTGACCGGGATCGTGAACATGATCCCGCGCCTGCCGCGGGCCGTCGCGACGGTCCTCGTCTACGTCGCGGTCGTGGTCGTCCTCGTGCTCGTCGTCGTCGTGGCAGCCGGGGCCCTGGCGACCTCGATCGCCCAGTTCGCGGCGCAGATCCCGGACATCAAGACGAACCTGCCGACGATCCTCGCGCCGTGGCAGCAACGGCTCGACTCGATCGGGCTCAACCAGATCGACCTGGTCGCCCAGGCCGAGGCCGCCCTCGGCAACCTCGACCAGATCGCCGCCGCGCTCGTCCAGCCGCTCCAGCAGATCGCGGTCGCCAGCCTCAGCGTCGTCGGCACGCTGCTGATCGTGTTCTTCCTGTCGATCTACATGGTCCTCGACCGCGACGCGGTGCTGACCTTCCTGTTCCGGATCGTGCCGCCCGCCTATGCCGACGAGGCGCGGCTGGTCGAGGTCGCGGTGTCGCGCTCGTTCGGCGGCTTCCTGCGCGGGCAGGCGCTGATGGGCGCCGTCTACTTCCTGATCGCGCTGGCCACGAACCTCGTCCTGGGGCTGCCTCTCGCGGCCCTCACCTCGGTGGCGTCCGGTCTGCTCCAGATGATCCCGTTCTTCGGGCCGTTCGTGTCGTGGGCGCCGGTGGTCATCGTCGCCCTCGTCCTGCAGCCCGAGTCGACGCTGCCCGGCGATCATCCTGATGGGCGCCGGCTGGTTCGTGGTGATGAACGTCCTCCAGCCGCGGATCATGCAGGGCGCGGTCGGCATCCACCCGATCGTCGTCCTCGGCTCGGTCCTCATCGGCGGCCGCATCGCGGGCATCCCCGGCGCCATCTTCGGCATCCCGATCGCGGCCGTCTGCTCGGCGCTCGTCCTCGAGTTCCTCCATCGGACCGTCGGGCGACCGGTCGGTCGCCGGGCGCGCGGCACGGCGGCTCGAGGAACGCGACGGCCGGCCGGTCAGGATCCCGCGCGAGCCGACGCCGGGCAGCGCCGCCGACATCGGCGAGCCCGACGACGATGAGCCCGACTCGGCGTCCGCCCACGCCCTGACGTGAGCGACGAGGGAGGCGACCCGCCGGAGCGCCGCGACGAGGCGCCCGAGATGGACATGACCCGCGAGCGGGCCCGGACCGAGCGGCGCGACGTCGACAAGGAACGCGGCGAGCCGCTGGCGGGCGGTGCCGCGCGAGGCGGCCCACGGGCGCTGCGCGTCAACGCCCGGCCGCTCGGCGAGTGGACGTCACGGCCGCGGATCCTGGTCACCAACGACGACGGCGTCGAGTCGCGCGGGCTGCTCGCGCTCAAGCAGGCGCTCGAGGGGATGGGCGAGGTGACGGTCGTCGCACCGGACACCAACCAGAGCGCGGTCGGCCACCAGAAGACGCTGATGCGCCCGCTCCGCGTCCGCGAGCGTGTGCTCGCCGACGGCTCGCTCGCCTACTCGGTCGACGGGTCGCCGACCGACGCGGTCAGCCTCGCCTTCCTCGGCTACTTCGGGCACGGCTTCGACCTCGTCGCGGCCGGCATCAACTACGGCGCCAACCTCGGCGACGACATCACCTACTCGGGCACGGTCAGCGCGGCGATGGAGGCGGTCATCAACAACTGCCCGGCGTTCGCGATCTCGCAGGAGTACTACGCGCATCCCGACTTCGAGCTCGCCGGCCGGGCCGCGACCGCGGTCGCCCGCAACATCCTCGAGCACGGGCTGTCGCCGGGCGAGCTGATCAACGTCAACGTGCCGGCGGTCGCGCCCGAGGAGTTCGACGGGGTCGAGGTCACCCGCCTCGGCAAGCGCGTCTACCAGGACCAGCTCGATCGAGCGCCAGGACCCGCGCGGCATCCCCTACTTCTGGATCGGCGGCCCGCCGCCGTCGGGCCTGGCCGTCGAGGGGACCGACTTCCACGCGGTCGTCAACCGGCGGATCGCGGTCACGCCGATCCACCTCGACCTGACCGGCCGGCGGCTGCTCAAGCGGCTGCGGACGTGGGATTGGCAGTTGCCCCCCGCGCCGGAGGCCGTGGATCCCGGGAGCGGCGGCTGACGCGCCGTCGCTCAGAAGGCGATCGACGCCTCGCGACCGTAGATCCGTTCGACCGCGAGCTGGACAAGCGGGATCGCAAGCCACGAGATCTGGCACGCGCGGGCTCCGAACACGACGAGGACCACGAGTGACGCCAGGAAGACTCCCGGGACGACCAGTCCACGCACGAGGTAATGCCGGATCGTGGGTTTCGACAAGCGCGGATCGATGAGCCCGGCATGTTCGGAGTAGAGCCACTCAGCGCCGCTGAGCAGACCAGTCGCGGTGATCGACAACGCGTAGATCGCGGTCGTCACCGGATCCCCGAACTGGGCGATCAGGGCCGTCGGGAACGGGATGAACGCGACAGACCCCAGGAGCGCGAGATTGACGATCACAAGACGTTGATTCACGCGTCGGATCAGTTGGAACCGGCGCCAATGGGTCAGCCAATACGCGCCGATGACCGCGAAGCTCACGAAGAACGCCAGATACCGCGGCGCAAGCTGCAGGATGGCCTGGGCCACTGCCTGACTCGATGCGTCGGCCGGGAGATCCGGGACCCGCAGGTCGATGACGAGCAGGGTGATGGCGATCGCGAAGACCGCGTCGCTGAAGAAGACGACGCGCTCGAGAGCGGACGTCTGCTCCGCGTCATCGAGCACGATGGGCTCGTTCTGCTCGCTGCCGCCACCCACCGGCCGATGATGGCATATCGCCGTCTCCCGAGGGCCGCCCGAAGATGGCCCCACCCGCTCGACGACCCACGAGGCGGCTTCGGGCGAGCGACGGGCGTACCATCGCCTTCCCGGTCGGGCACGAGCGCAGGAGGTTCCGATGAGCGACCCCACCACCCCCACGACGGGTGCGACGCCCGGGACCGGCCAGCCCGGAACGCCGGACATGGCCGCGCTCGTCGGGCTCGGCCAGGCCGTCCAGGCCGCCGGCGGCATCGACGGGATCCTCGACAAGCTCCGCGCCGGGGGCCTCGGCGACGAGGTCGACTCGTGGATCTCGACCGGCCAGAACAAGTCCGTCGAGCCGGCCGCGGTCGGCCAGGCGCTCGGACCCGGAGACCGTCCAACAGCTGGCGTCCGGTGCGGGCATCTCCGCCGGTCAGCTGCTTCCGATGCTGGCCACGTTCCTGCCCCAGATCGTGGACATGCTCACCCCGAAGGGCCAGGTCCCGAGCGGCGGGCTCGGCAGCGCGATGGGTGGCCTCGAAGGGCTCGGGAGCCTGCTCGGCGGCCTCGCGGGTGCGGCCGGGTCAGGCGGAAGCAGCGGGACATCGGAGATCGGGTCGGTCCTCGGCGAGCTCGGCGGCCTGCTCGGAGAGAAGAAGGGGGGCTGACCCGCGCCGCCGGGAAACGGCCCTGCCGGAAGGCGACCCGGCGCACCGTCGGATGTCCATCCCGCCCCTTGACCGAGGTCGGCAGCCGCCGACGGTCGGGCGGGCCACTCTGGTGGCCATGGACAGCTCGCTCGGCACCGCCCGCATCCTCCGCTTCCTCGAGGACGAGCCCGTCGTGTGGCTGTCCACGGTGGGGCCGGACGGAAGCCCGCACCTGGTCCCGACCTGGTTCTGGTGGGACGGCGAGGCACTGCTCGTCTTCTCCAAGCCGAATGCCCGCAAGGTCCGCAACCTGCGCGCCAATCCGTCGGTGATGCTCGCCCTCGGGAACGCCGAGGACGACTTCGATGTCGGGCTCATCGAGGGTGAGGCGGAGCTTCTCGACCGTCCCACCGCGAAGGTCCTGCCGGTCGCGCATCTCGACAAGTACGCCGACCAGCTCGCGAGCCTCGGGCTCACCGCGGCCGAGTACGCCGCGACCTATGCGCAGGTCATCCGCGTCGCGCCCAAGGACTTCCTCGGGTGGCACGGTCGCTCGACGCCGCGAAGTGCACGGGTGGCCGGTGCGCCGGCCGCCTCGATCGCCGAGCCGCGGCGCGGCGGCGACGCAACTGGGACCGGCGAGCCGATGGCTATCGGGCGCCGAATGATCCCGGCGCCGCGGATCGTCCGACCGGAGCGGGTCCGGCCGAGCGTGCTCGGGCGCGTCAGCGTCCCTCTCGAGCGCACGTTGCGCGGCCTGACCGACGGGTTCGGCCGGCCCCGGCCGCTGCCGGTCTCACTCTAGGGCGGGCCGGGATGCTACCTCCAGCCGGTCAACGTTCGTCGACGATGCATGTGGGCGGCATATTCCCGTGTCCGTGATGCAGGCCACGTGCATCGCTGGCATGAGCCGACCACCGCACGGCCCCTCGGAACCCTAGCGGCGTCGCTTCCGCAGGTCGCCGACGATCTCGCGCGCAGCGTTCTGGCCGTTCTGGCCGGTGATGCCACCGCCCGGGTGCGACCCGGCGCCCGCCAGGTACAGGCCGTCCAGCACGAGCCTGTAGCGGGCGTGGCCGAGCAGCGGCCGCCACAGGAAGAACTGGTCGAGGCCCTGCTCGCCGTGCATCGGGTGACCGCCGGTCAGGCCGTAGTCGCGCTCGAGATCGAGCGGGGTCAGGACCTGGCGCGCGGTGACGAGACCGGCCAGACCGGGCGCATAGCCGTCGAGCGTCCGGACGACGAGGTCACCGAGCTCCTCGCGGGCGTCATCCCAGTCCCGGCCGCGCAGCCGGTACGGCACGGCCCCGACGATGACGCTCATGACGTGCGTGCCGGGCGCCGCGCCGTCGACCAGCGACGGGTCGGCCAGCGACGGGATGGTCGCCTCCAGGATCGGCTCGTCGGGCAGGCGGCCGAACGTGGCCGCGTCGTGCGCCCGTTCCATGGCATCGATGCCCGGAGCGATGACGATCCGCCCGCGGACCAGTCGGGTCTCGTCGGCCCGCGGCGGTGAACCGCGGCAGCCCGGCGAGGACGAGGTTGACCTTGGCGACCGTGCCCGGTGTCCGGATGTTGCCGGCTCGCCACAACAGGTTCGGGCCGACGGCCACCGGGTCGGCCAGGCGTGTCAGGACCTGCTTCGGGTCGATGCCGGCGACGACGGCACGTGCGCTGATCTCCTCGCCGCTGGCCAGGGCCACGCCGGTCGCGCGGCCGTCGCGCGAGGTGATGGCCACGACCTCCGCGCCGGTCCGGATCTCCACACCGGCGTCGCGCGCCGCACCCTCCAGCGCCGCCACCAGCGCGCCCGGGCCGCCGCGGGCATAGACGGTCTGGCCGGCCGCTCCCCCGTCGTTGCCGGCCGCATCGGTCAGCAGGACGGCGGTCGTGCCGGCCGACCACGGCCCCATCGCGGTGTACTGGACGCCGCGCCAGGCGATGGCCGCGCGGACGGCGTCGGTGTCGAACGATTCGGCGACGAAGTCGGCGATGGCCATCGGCAGGACGCGGGTGATCGTCCGGCCGTCGTCACGCCCGAGGCCACGGAACGTTCGCCCGAGGCGGAGACCGGCCAGCGCGTCACCGAGACCGGGTGAGGCGATGTCCGGCGGGGCCTGTCCTGCCAGCTCGCCGAGGAACCCGGACAGGGCACGAACGAGCCGGTCGAAGCCGCCATACCGATCGGCGTCGGCGGCCGATCGGGTCCGCAGGCCCTCGGCGGTCTTGGCGACGTCGCCCCACAGCACGACGGCGTCACCGCCCATGCCCGGCGCGAAGACGCGCACGTCCGGACCGACCAGCGACAGCCCGTGGCGCTTGAGATCGAGGTCGCGGACGACCGATGGCCGGAGCCGGCCGACGGTATGGGCCAGGGTCGGGACACGTGCCCCCGGTGCGAGCTCCGACGTGCCTGCCGCGCCGCCGAGCGTGTCGCGCCGCTCGAGCACGACCGTCCGCAGCCCGGCCTTGCCGAGGTAGGCCGCGGTCACGAGGCCGTTGTGGCCGCCACCGATGACGATCGCGTCGTAGGGCGCCGCGGCATCGATCGCGGAAGCCACCGCCTAGGCCGCCTTCCGGCCGCGCGCCCGGAGGACCTCGAGCGCCGCGATGCGCCCGTTCGCGCCCATGATCCCGCCGCCCGGGTGGGTCGCGGAGCCGCACAGCCACAGGTCGCGGACCGGCGTGCGGAAGCGGGCGTAGCCGGGGACCGGCCGGTTGAAGAACAGCTGCTCGAGCGACAGCTCGCCCTGGAAGATGTTCCCCTCGGTCAGCCCGGTCGTCCGCTCGATGTCGAGCGGCGTCTGGACGTTGCGGAACAGGATGCTGTCGCGGAACCCGGGCGCGAACTCCGAGATCCGGTCGACGACCGCGTCGCCGAACGCCTCGCGCTGGTCGTCCCAGGTCCCGAGCTCGGGCGCGAGCTTGTACGGCGCGTACTGGACGAAGCAGCTGATGACGTGCTTGCCCGGTGGCGCCATCGTCGGGTCGACCAGGGTCGGGATGATCATGTCGATGTACGGCTTGCGCGAGAAGTGGCCGTACTTGGCGTCGTCGTAGGCGGTCTCCATCTCGTCGATCGACGGGCTGAAGCTGATCGCCCCGCGCAGGTGCTCGCCGACGCCGGGCAGGCAGCTGAAGTCCGGCAGCCGGTCGACGGCGAGGTTGACCTTGCCGGACGAGCCGCGGAACTTGAAGCGGCGGACCTCCTGCTCGAAGGCCGGATCGAGCGTGCCCCGCCTCGAGCAGACCGAGGAACGTCCGGTGCGCGTCGAGCGACGACAGGATCGAGTCGGCGTGGATCTCCTCGCCCGACTCGAGCGCGACGCCGATCGCCCGGCCGCCCTTGACGATGACCCTCGCGACGGGAGCGTCCGTCCGGATCTCGGCGCCGAGCGCACGTGCCGCGTCCCCGATCGCGTTGCTGACCCCGCCGGTCCCGCCCTTCGGGATCCCCCAGGCACGGAACGCTCCGTCGATCTCGCCCATGTAGTGGTGGAGCAGGACATAGGCCGTGCCCGGGCTCTTGACTCCCTGGTACGTGCCGATGATCCCGGACGCCGACATCGTCGCCTTGAGCGGGTCGGTCTCGAACCACTGGTCGAGGAAGTCCGATGCGCTCATCGTCATCAGCTGGACGAAGACCGCCTGCTGCCGTTCCGGGAGCGATTGGAACCGTCGCGCCAGGCCGGCCAGCGGCAGCAGCGGCCGCGGATCGCGGCTGGTCAGGTCGGGCGGGGTGATGGCCAGGATCGGCTTGATGAAACGGGCCATCTCGACCATCAGCTGGCCGTACTCCTCGTACGCCTCGGCGTCGACCGCGGACCAGCGGCGCAGCTCGCGGATCGTCCGGCCGTGGTCGTTGACCCGCCACAGGTAGTCGCCACCGCCCTTCGCACCGCCGGCGGCCTTCGGTCCGTCGCCCTTGCGCAGCGGCGTGAACGTCCCGTCGAGCGGCAGGATGTCGAGCCCATATCTGGGCAGCTGCAGGTCGCGGATGATCTCCGGCCGCAGCAGGCTGACGACGTACGAGAAGACCGAGAACCGGAAGCCCGGGAAGAGCTCTTCGGTGACCGCCGCGCCGCCGAGGACGGGCCGCTGCTCGAGCACCAGGGTCCTCAGCCCGGCGCGCGCCAGGTAGGCGGCGCTGACGAGGCCATTGTGCCCGCCGCCGATCACGATGGCGTCATACGACTGGGCCAAAGGAGCGTGCCTCCGCGGTTATCGGGACCCCATGGGGAGGATGGTGAGTCTAGCCGACCGACCCCGTCCGACGGGCGAGGGTCAGGTCGCCGGGTCGACGATCCGTCCGTCCTCGAGCCCGACCACCCGATCGGCGAGATCGATGACCATCGCATCGTGGGTGGCGATGATCGCGGTCAACCCCTCGGCGTGGACGATCGCCCGGAGCAGGCCCATGATCGCCCGCCCCGTCCCCGAATCGAGCTGACCGGTCGGCTCGTCGGCGATCAGCACGTCGGGACGGTTGGCCAGGGCCCGGGCGATCGCCACCCGCTGCTGCTCGCCACCCGACAGCTCGTGCGGCCGGTGACGGGCGCGCTCGCCGAGCCCGACGAGCTCGAGCAGCACGCCGACGCGCTCCTCGCGAGTCCGAGCGTCGGCCCCGACCAGACGCAGCGGGACCTCGACGTTCTCGGCCGCGGACAGGATCGACAGGAGCCCGAACGCCTGGAAGATGAAGCCGATCCGGCGGCGGCGCATCTCGATCAGCTCGGCCGGGCGCATGTCGCCGACCGACTCGCCGTCGAGCAGGACCTGGCCGGCCGTCGGACGGTCGAGCCCGCCGAGCAGCGACAGGAGCGTCGTCTTGCCCGACCCCGAACGGCCGCGGACGACGACCACTTCCTGGCGCCGGATCCGCAGGTCCACGCCCTGGAGCGCGTGGACGACGGACGATCCCATCGGGTAGTCGCGGCCGAGCCCGCGCGTCTCGATGATCGGTCCCTCGCTCGCGACCGGGCGGCCGACCATCGCCGCGACCGGATCGTCGGACAGCGCGCTCATCGCGGTCGGTAGCGCGCGTGCGGGTCGTCGCCCGGATCCGGACGTGGCGCCGCCTCGTCCGGCGCGCTCGCCGGTCGCTCATATCGCGGCCGGTCGGGCCACAGCACGACGTGGTCGTCGAGCAGCTCGACGCGGACCCGCCGCTCCAGCCCGAGCGCCTCGACCATCGAGCGTGGCAGCTGGAGCCGGCCGGCCCGGTCGAGGACCGCGTATTCGGTGGCCTGGACCTCGTGATCGCCGGCCTCCGAGACCGTCCGGTGGCGCAGCACCTCGCTGCTGACCCGCCCGTCGCGGATGGCCACGGTCCGGTCCACGCGCTCGCTGACCAGCGCGTCATGGGTGGCCACCACGATGGTCACGCCGAGCTCGCGGTTGAGCCGACGGAACAGGTCGAACACCTCGTGCGCGGTGGTGGAGTCGAGCTCGCCGGTCGGCTCGTCCGCGAGGATGACCTCCGGCCGGTTGGCCAGGGCGACCGCGATCGCGACCCGCTGCTGCTCGCCGCCGGACATGGCGTCCGGTCGATGGTCGGCGCGATCGGCGAGGCCGACCTGGTCGAGCAGCTCGTGGGCGACCTTCCTTCGTTGACCGGGCCTGACGCCATCGAGGACCATCGGGAGCGCGACGTTCTCGGCCGCGGTGAGGTACGGGAGGAGGTTCCGCGACGTCTGCTGCCAGACGAACCCGATCACCCGCCGGAGATACCGCGTCTGCTCGCGCGAGCTCATCCGGGTGAGCTCGTGACCGGCCACCACGGCCCGGCCGGCGGATGGGACGTCGAGCCCGCCGAGGATGTTGAGCAAGGTGCTCTTGCCCGACCCGGAGGCCCCGACCATGGCGATGAACTCGCCCGCCTCGACGAGCAGGTCGAGCCCCTGCAGGGCCACGACCTCGAGGTCCGCGACCTTGTAGATCTTGACCAGGCCGTCGCACACGATGAGCGCCGAGTCGCCGTAGCGCGGCCGGGCCACCCTCGCCTGGCGCTCGACGGTCGCGAGATCGACGATCTCGGGGGTTGTCTCGTTCATCGTCGCTCCATGGTCATGGGTCGGGTCAATCCTCGCCGATCCGCAGCGTCCGCCCGATGTCGAGATGACGGGCCAGCCACGAGCTGAGAGCGATGGCCAGGACGACGACGACCGCGATGGTGCCCGCCACGGCTGCGATCGGGATCGGGTCGACGGCGAGGGTGACCGTCGTGTCGGGGCTGCTGAAGGCCGCCAGGTCGATGCCGGGTTGGAGCAGCGACGCCAGCCCGACGCCGAGCGCGATGCCGAGGATGAGGGCGATGACCAGCGGCACGCCCTGCTCGATGACGGTCAGGCCGACCACCTGCCGGCCGGTCACCCCGAGGGTCCGCAGGAAGGCGGCCTCTCGTGCGTGGCGCTGGGCATGGAGCAGGACGACGGCCATCACGGCCAGGCCGGCATACGCGGCAGCCAGCCCGATCGCGACGCCGAATCCACCACTCACCGCGCCGACCAGCGGCGTCGCGCGCAAGGCCGCAGAGCGCTCGTAGCGTGACTCGATGGTCGCCGAACCCTGTTCGCCGAGCGTGCCCGCGAGGGCGTCGGCCGACGCGGCGGGCGCGCGCACGAAGAGCACCTCCGGCGCGAGCGGGTTCCCCTGCCAGCCCGCCGCCACGGACGGGTACGAGGTGATCACGAACGGCGTCGTCTGCGGGATCCCGGGGAAGCCGTCGATCCGGGCGGCGACCCGGAAGGTCATCCGGCGACCACGGAGGATCAGGTGGAACGTCGTGTCGGCGGCAAGACCGGGCGGGCGAGTGGAGACGACCGCCGGGATCGGATCGGCGTCGGTCCCGGCGTCGGGCCCCGTCGGGGCGCTGAAGAACCACGGCGCCAGCACCGGCACACCGGGGATCCCGGCGAGGACGTCGTCGTAGGCGCCCGGCTCGACGGCGAGCGCGAGCACCGTCGTCGTCTGGCCCCGCGTGCTCGTCTGCTGTCCGGCGTCGGGGACCACCAGGCCCGCGGCGACCGCCTCGACGCCCGCCACGGATCGCGGGTCGAGATCTGGATCGAGCGGACCGCCGCCGGGCGCGCTGATGCGGAAGTCCGCGCCGACCTCCTGCATCGCCACTCCGGTCTGGCTGCTCTCGAGACTGGCGAGCAGGACCGACGAGAACGTGCCGATCGCGATGGTCACCATCAGGATCAGCAGTGGCAACGTCGCCGACGATGGCTGCCGGCCGAGCGAGCGCAGCCCGAGCACGGGGACGAGACCTCGCCGACGCGCAAGCAGCCAGCCGAGGGCGCGGACCGGGATCGGGTAGAGGCGGATGGTCAGCACGGCGACGGCGACGCCGATCAGCACAGGGGACACGGCCAGGAAGGGGTCGAACCCGGATGACGCGCCGGTCGTCCCGGCGACGCCCCCGACCGGTCCGCCGGCGGCGAGACCCCGCTGACGAAGGAGCCATGCGGCGGTCAGCGACAGCCCGACGATGAGTGCCTCGAAGATGAGCCGCCGCGGGGACAGCCGGACGGCGGGCGGATCGTCGCGTTCGAGGTCGCGGCGGGCACGGCGGGCGACCGGCCAGGTCGCAAGGAGCAGGATGACGGTCGCGCCGAGCGCCACCAGGATCGCCCCGATCGAAGACAGCTCGCTCGGCCGAGCGGGGATGACCAGCACGGCCAGGCCGAGGCCGATGAGCGCCGCCGGGACGGTGATCAGCAGACCCTCCCAGAGCTGGGTCGCCATCAGCTGGGCGCTCGAGGCACCGCGGCCACGCGCCAGCGCGAGAGCAGGACGGCGCCGGCGGACCACGAGGATGCCGATCAGGCCGAGCGCCCCGGCCGCCACGATCAGCGGGCCGAGGGCGGCCAGCGACAGGACGGTCTCGGTCGTCGCGCGCTGCTCGACGTAGCGCTGGACGTGGGGCAACAGACCGGTCCGCAGGACCGTGAGACCGGGCCGGTCGACAGTGGCCCCGTAGCGCTGCTGGAGCTTGCGGAGGTCTGCGACGAGCGTGTCGAGGTCGCCGGCTTCGAACCTCGCCGGGTCAACGAGCATGCGCCAGCTGTAACGATCGGGGAGGCCGAGGGCGAGGATGTCCGGGTAGGCCGCCGGCGCGACCAGACCCGTCGCGAACGCGATCGGCGCGTCGGGGGTCCCGCCGATGCCGACCTCGGCGACGCCCGGGTCGCCGAACCACACGGGTGCGTCCGGATCGCGGACCGTGAATGTCCCGACAAGGACCACGGTGGCCTGCGTCCCGGGCGCGTTGACTCCCCGGAGCAGCGGATCGCTGGTGTCGACGATGGCGGCGTGGCTGTCACCCACCTTGAGACCGATGCGCTCGGCCGCGGCCTGGGACAGCGCGATCTCGACGGTCGGCGGCTCCGCCTCGGCGGATGTGTCCGCTGGCACGACGCGCGCCGGCCAGCGGCCGTCGACCAGGTCGACCTGCCCATCGAGGCCGTCCGCCTCGCGGAACGTCACGAAGGTCGGCAGGACCGGCGCGCCGGCGAGCTGGAAGCGCGGCGAATCGACCACGTAGTGGACATCGCCGATGAGGCTCCGGATCGACGGTGCGAGCCCGTCGCGTCTCACCTCGCCGAGGGCGGCCACGTGCGCGAGCGGATCGTCCGCGCCGCCGGCCGGCACCGGGTCGACGCTCGTGAACTCGAGGTTCCGCTGGATGGCGGTGCCCTGCGTCACCTCGAACCGGAGGCCGTCGTCCGCGACCCGGTCGAACAGCCGTGGCGCAGCGGCGACCGCGAAGCTGGTCAGCGCGACGAGGACGAACACCAGGGCCATCGTCGCCCGTTCGGCGCGCAGCCTGCGGAGGAGCGCCGCGACCGCACCCACGAGACGCATCGATCAGTCCTCGCTCATCCGCAGGACCGACCCGAGGCCGATGCGCGGCAGCGACCAGGCGAGCGCCACGACCGTCGCGCCGAGCGCGATGACACCCGCCGCCTCGAGCAGGCCGATCACCGTCCAGGGGACCTCGACCTCGACCGGAGGGTACGGCGTCGCCGCCCCCTGGGTGACGGTGATGAACGGCATGACGACCCAGGCGATGACGAGTCCGAGCACGGTCCCGCTGATCAGGCTGAACGCGGCCAGGACCGCGTTCTCGAGCGACAGCCAGATCGACAGCTGCCCGGTGGACAGGCCGAGCGCCCGAAGCAGCGCGAACTCGGCGACCCGTTCGCGCGCGGAGACCGCCGCGCTGACCACGAAGCCGATCACCGCGAAGATCGCCGCGGCCACGAACCCGATGCCGAGGGCGCCGATCGAACCGAGCGCGACCGGGTCGGTCGACAGCGCCCGGCTGCGACCGGCCAGGCTGACCACGGTGGTGCCACCCGCCGGCGGCCGCGTGAGCGTGTCGACGATGGCGGGCACGGCCCGGGCATCGGCTGCCAGCCACCATTCGTCGGGCGGCTGGACCGCGGCGTTGCCTTCGAACCGCAGGAGCGACATCGTGGCCAGGTCCATGATCGCCGTCGGATCGGCTGGGTCGCCCGCCGGGAACGCGCGAACGGTCCCGGTGATCCGGACAGGACGGTCCAGGCCGCTGATGGGCAGGGTCAGCTCGTCACCGAGCCGGCTCCCGGTCGCCTCGAGCAGGGCGTCCGTCGCGATGATCGGCACCGGCGTCGTGCCGGCATCGCCGACGGCCGACGGGGCGAATGTCAGGGCGAGCGCGCGGCCGTTGCGGTCTACCCCCGGCAGGGTGTCGAGACGGGGCTGTCCGACGACCGCGGTCAGGTCCGGACCGTCGAGCCGCGCCGCGACGATCTGGGGCTCCCGGCCGTACACCGACGCCGTGCTCCGCCAGCCGTCGCCGAGGGCCAGCGGTACCGGCTGCCAGGCAGCGTCGTCGCCGGCAGCGGCCACGTCGCGGACCGTGATGGTCGCGTCCGTCGCGCGGTAGCCGCCTGGAAGGCTGACCGCGAGGTCGACCGCGAAGAGCTCGAGCGGATAAGCGAATGACGCTCCCTCGGACGCGCCGGCGCCCAGCGGGATGACGATCACGTGCGCTCCCGGGTCCATCGTGACCGTCTGGCCGGGGAAGCGATGGAGGATGCCGGCGGCGTCGCGGACGACGACCGACGACCCGAGCCCCTTCCAGCCGGCCACCTCCGCCGCGTCGGCGCCCACGAACTGATCCTCCTGCGTGGCCTCGTCGAGCTCTGAGCGCTCGACCGTCCGGAGATCGACGTCAACGGTCAGTCGCAGCTGGTTCGGCGAACCTGGGAGAGGGATCGCCGCGACAGCCGGGCGCGCTGCGGCGAGCGGCGCCAGCAGCTCGGTCAGCGAGGCTCCCGACACATCTGGCCGTATGACCACGACCGATGGCGCGACGGCGGCATCGAGGGCGACGATCCGGCCGGTCCGCGACCCGGCCGGGAGGGTCGCCGACTCGCGCTCGACCGGGAGCAGGCCGGTGACGCCCGGAGTGGCGGCGAGCTGTCGATCCACCGCCCACTCGGGCACGGACCCGACGCCGCGACCGGGCTGGACGCGCAGGTCGGCGCCGATCTGGAAGGTCGCCTGATCGTGCTGGGAGGCGGTCCATGTCGAGGCGTAGGAGGCGGCGAACACACCCATCGCCATGGCCAGGATCAGGAGGGCCGCCGCACGCGTGTACCGGAGCGGGCGCCGCGACAGCTGGCGCGCCCCGAGGGCCGGCACAAGACCGCGGGCACGCCCGGCGATGCGCTCGATGAGCCGCGCGACGAGGGGCACGATCCGGAGGGCCAGGATCGCCCCGGCGATGAGCCCGATGGTCGGTGTCGCGACCAGGAGCGGGTCGATCCCGAGCGAGCCCTGGAGCGACCGCGTCAGGGGGGCGCCGTACAGCCGGAGCTGCCACAGGCCGATGCCCGCGACGACCAGCAGCGCGATGTCGAGACCCAGGCGCTGGCCGACGCCCTGGGTCTCGCCACGCGCGAGGCTGCCACGGACCGCGCTCAGCGACCGTTCCGCCCGGATGACCGGCAGGATGAGCGCCGCGAGACAAAGCGCTGCGGCGGCCGCGGCGGCGACGTAGGCATCGGCCGTCACCTGGGGGACGATCGACAGGCCGATGTCGGCGAGCGGACCGACGACGTTGAACAGCTGCAGGGCCGCCACCGCGAGCCACGGCGCGATGAGCGCGGCCGGGACGGTCAGGAGCACGGCCTCGATGACCGCCAGGGCCAGCACTCCCCGCCTGCCCGCCCCGCGCGAGCGGAGCATCGCCGTGTCGATGCGGCGATGCTCGGTCAGCAGCGAGGCACTGAGGAGCACCGCGAAGAGCGCCAGCGCGACGAGCTGGACCGTGAGCACCAGGACCCCGGTCCGGGCGACGAGGAGCGCCGGCTGGATCCGTGCCAGCGTCGCCGGCAGGTCGGTCCCGACGATGGCGACGCGCCCGATCGCCGCTTCGAGCCGCCCGCTCAACGCCGCCGCCCGTGCCTGCATCCCGGCGAGATCGGTCAGCCCGAGCGCAGCCACGTCCGGGAAGGCGTGCCAGCCGAGCTGGACCGTCCCCGGAGCGGCGCGCGTCAGCAGGTCGCGCTCGGTGGTGAAGAACGGGCCGTGGATGACATACGGATCGCGGACGAGCTGGCCGGCGAGGACCTGCTCGTCGCCGAACCAGGCCCGCGCCCCGGGGTCGGCGATCCGAAAGATGCCGGAGACCTGGACGTCGGTGAAGAACCCGGCCTGGATCCGGCTCTCGAGCCGGATCCGCTGGCCGACCGCGAGTCCGAGCGAGGAGGCGACATCCTCGGTCACCGCGACCGGGACCGGTCCGGTCAGCGACCCGCCATCCGCGGGCCAGGAGCCGGCGACGAGTGTCCCGCGGTCCGCCAGGCCGTCGGCGTAGCCCAGCACGGCCAGATCGCGGACCGCGTCGGCCGGCTGGCCCGGCAACGCGAACGACCCGGACCGGATCTCCCGCAGGATCGTCCCACCGGTCGGTCCGAGCACGGTCTCGAGCTCCGCCGTGATCGCCGGGTCGAGCCGGCCCTGGTCCGCCGGGAGAGCCTGGCTCGTGACGCCGATGGTCGCCCCGGTGATCGGCGCATCGTCCAGCGCTTGGTGGAGACCCGCGACGGACACCGCGGAGCCGTAGATCACCCCGGCCGCCAGGAGGGTCGCCGCGACGAGGCAGATGAGCCCGGCCGAGACGACGATCGGCCAGTCGGCCCGCGAGCGGCGAAGGCTGATCCGCAGCAGGGCGCCGATCGACGAGATCAAGGCACGGTCTCCGGGGTCTGGCACGACCGGGCTCCGGACCGGGCCGTGCGCTGGGGGTTCGGGGACGGAGCCCGATGGCGACCGGGCCGCATCCGGCGGCATGTGCCACGAGCCGGGCGAGTATAGCGCCGGGGTCGGCTGCCTCCCCGACGCGGTGGCTCCGACGGACCCGGCATACTGGCGACCTCATCCGCACGAGGAGCCGCCTGCACGTGAGCGTCGGCACACCGTTCCATCCGCGCACCTCGCCGCTCAACCGCAAGATGCAGTGGCGCGAGTGGTCGGGCTACTACGCCTCGAGCGTGTACGCCGACGCGCACGACATCGAATACAACGCCATCCGCGAGGCGGCGGCACTCATCGACGTGTCGCCGCTCTACAAGTACCAGGTGTCGGGGCCCGACGCGCTCCGGCTGGTCGACCGGGTGGTCACCCGTGACGCGACGAAGCTGGCGGTCGGTGGCGTGATCTACACGCCCTGGTGCGACGAGCACGGCAAGGTCGTCGACGACGGCACGATCCACCGGCTCGACGAGCAGCGGTTCCGCTGGACGGCGGCCGACCCGCAGCTGCGCTGGCTTCGCCAGAACAGCACCGGGCTGGACGTCACCATCGACGAGGAGACCGAGGCGACCGCCGCCCTCGCGCTCCAGGGGCCGCTGTCGCGTGCGATCCTCGAGGACGCGACCGGCGAGTCGTTCGCCGACCTCCGTTACTTCCGCCGTCGTGCGGCGAAGGTCGGCAAGGTCGCGGTCGACGTGTCGCGGACCGGCTATACGGGCGATCTCGGCTACGAGCTGTGGATCCCGACCGCCGGGGCTGTGAAGGTCTGGGACGCGCTGATGGCCGCCGGGGCTGCATATGCGATCCGGCCCGCCGGGATGCTCGCCCTCGACGTCGTGCGCCTGGAGGCCGGGCTCATCCTCCTCGAGGTCGACTACACGTCCGCCCGGCACGCCATGAACCCCGAGCAGAACTACTCGCCGGGCGAGATCGGGCTCGGGCGGCTGGTCAGCTTCGACAAGGGCGACTTCGTCGGCCGGCTGGCGCTCGAACGCGAGGCCCGTGCCGGTGGTCCGGCGCGCCGGCTGGTCGGGCTGCAGCTCGACTGGTACGACATCGAAGGGCTGTACGACGCGCAGGGTCTGCCGCCGGCCATCAGCCCGAGCGTGGATCGATCGCCGGTGCCGGTCTACGCGGCGGGGCGCCAGGTGGGCCGGGCGACGAGCCACGGCTGGAGCCCGATCCTCAAGCAGGCCATCGCGCTCGCGTCGGTGCCGCCGCAGTACGAGGCGGTCGGGACCCCGCTCGCGGTCGAATGGACGGTCGAGGGAAAGCGCGGCCGGGTCGGGGCGACGGTCGTGGCACTCCCGTTCCTGGACCTGGAGCGCAAGCGCACCTGAGCCACGGGGTCTGATATGGCCCTGTCACTCCCCTGCAAGGCACCGGACCACACCGTACCGCCCGCCTGTGACCCCTGGGCGGCGACCATCTTCGGTCTGATGCCCAATACCGCACGCCGGCGTCCCGACGTTCTGATCGTCGTGGGCGCCCCTAGCTGACGCGTCGGCGAGCGGTCGCTCTGGCCCTCTTCTGCCTGAACGCGACCTTCTTCTTTGCCGCGAACGTCGCGACCGCTCGACCGCCCAGCCAGCCCAGGATCCTCACATCGGCCGACTTCCACGCGATCGTGCTGCCGCCTGCCCCGAGCGCGGCACCGACACTGACACTCGACGCGGAAGCCGCACTGCGTCCTGCTCGCGGCGAGCCGATCGCGGACTTCACGCACGCCACGGCGCCGCGCACGACCCGCCCGACACCGCACACCACCGCCAAGGCGCGCGTGATCCCCAAGGTCCTGCATCCGACCTTCCGGGCCAGCTCGACCGGCCACAGCCGGTCCGGCCCGGCGACCTGGTACTGCAAGACCGGCAGCAGCGTCTGTGCCTCGGGCTACCCGGGTGGCATGTACGCGGCCGCCGGACCCGGGCTGCGGGTCGGGTCGTGGCGCGGCCGGGTGGTCCGCGTTTGCGGCGGCGGATCGTGCGTCGCGGTGAAGCTGATCGACTGGTGCGCCTGCGGGAACGGGCACCTGATCGACCTGTATAGCGACGCGTTCCGTCGCCTGGCTCCGCTGTCGAGCGGCGCCGTCCACGTCACCGTCAGCTGGTGACGGGCTGACGGTCAGCGGAGCGTCTTCTCCGCGTATCCCTCGAGCCGATCGAGCGCCTCGGGCAGGTCGCTCCGACCGAAGCCGAGCCGGAAATGGTTGCCCGGGAACTGGAACTGCGAGCCCGGCAGCAGCAGGACCCCTGTCTCCTCGACCAGCTCGTGCCGCCCAGTCGTCGATCCAGATACCCGGGACGGTCAGCCGCGGGAAACCGATCGAGCCGGCCCGCGGGCGGACCCAGCTGAACCGGTCGGCCCAGTCCTCGAAGAACGCATCGAGGCGCTCGAGGTTCGCGGCGACGATCCCGCGCGAGCGGTCGAGCACCCGGTCGCGGGCACGCAACGCGATGATCGCCAGGATCTCCGATGGCGCCGATGAGCAGATCGTCGTGTAGTCCTTGAACGCGGCGAGGCGCCCGAGAAGTGCACGATCGTGGGTGGCCAGCCAGCCGATCCGGAGACCGGCCAGGGCGTACGCCTTCGACATCACGCCCAGCGAGATGCCCGCGGGCAGCGCATCGGCACCGGCCGGCAGGCGGTCGGCCGGGTCGAGCTCGAGGCCGCGGTAGACCTCATCGAGGAGCAGGAAGGCGCCCGACTCGGCGGCGATGGCCACGAGCCCGTCGAACGTCGCACGGTCCGGCAGCATGCCGGTCGGGTTGTGCGGGGCGTTGACGACGATCAGCTGGGTCGCCGGCGTGACCTGCCTGCGCAGCAGGTCGAGGTCGAGCGCCCAGCCGGCCGGCTCGCGCAGCTCGTGGAGGGTGACCTCGGCGCCGGCCGCCCGGCCGACCTCGTACAGGCTCTGGTAGCCGGGCCAGGTCACGACCGCGTGGTCGCCCGGCCCGAGCAGGACGTTCATCAGGCAGAAGACGGCCTCCTCGGCTCCGGCGAAGGTCAGGACGTCGTCGGGTCCGAGCGTGTCGTAGAGCGACGCGATCTCGGCGCGGAGGAGCGGATGGCCGGTCGACTCCGTGTAGCCGAGCCGAAGGCCGTCCCACAGTCCGAGCGTCTCGTCGTCGGCCAGGCCGAGCAGGTCGGCCATCGGGTAGGCCTCGACGTCCGATGCGCACAGCAGGTGGCCGGCGGCGAACTCCCAGCGCGCGAAGTACCGCTCGAGGGCGAACTCGTCGATGCGCACGGCTCCATGATGCGGCACGATGCCTGCGATGCACGGACCGATCGTCGATCGTCGGCGTCCCCACCGCGCTCGGCGGCCACCTGCCGGGGATGGAGCGGACGCCCGCCGGGCTCCGGGACCTCGGGTTGCTCGAGCGGTTGCGCGCGCGGCCCGGGCTCGCGGGCGCGGACCTGCGCGACGCCGGCGATCTGGCGATCGAGCCCGGGTTCCGGCCCGATGACGATCCGCGGGCGAAGAACCGCGCGGCGATCTGCGACTTCCTGCCGCGCGAGCGCGACCTCGTGGCGGCGTCGCTCGGGGCTGCGGGCGGGCCCGATGCGCTCGGGGCGGCCCGCCTGCTCGTGCTCGGTGGCGACTGCACGGCCAACGCCGGAGCCATGGCGGGCCTGCGCGCCGCCCGACCGTCCGCCCGCCTCGCCATCGCCTGGTTCGACGCGCACGGCGACTTCAACACGCCCGACACGACGCCGTCGGGGAACGTCTTCGGGATGCCGTTCGCGATGCTGTGCGGCCGCGGCGACGCCGACCTCGTCGCTGCGGTCGACGGACCGACGGTGATGGAGCAGGACGCCGCGCTGTTCGGCGGGCATGTCCTCGACGAGACCGAGTCGCGGATGCTGGCCGCCTCGCCCGTCGCGCACTTCGGGACCGGGATGCTCGGCGACGGACGCGGGCCGAGCCGCCGTCGCCGGTTGGGCGGCCGTGCTCGCGACGCGCGTCGACGGCCTGTACATCGCGTTCGACCTGGACTGCCTCGACGCGGCGGCCGGTTGGGCGCTGACGATGCCCGAGCCCGACGGGCTCACCCTCGAGACGGCACTGGCGGTCGTCGGGATCCTGGCGGAGGCGATCCCGGTCGTCGGATTCGGCGCGACAGCGGTCAACCTCGACAACGGCGACGGCCCGGCAACGGCCGACGCGATCGCCCGTCTCGTCGAAGCGGCGTTCAGCGCTCGCTGATCCGCCCGCGCATCGGACGCCGAGCCGGCGCCGTCGACCTCGAGGAAGACGGCCTCCGCCGTCCCCGGGAACGGCACGTCGATCGGTCGGCGACCGGTCGCGAGCGCATGGGCGATGCGGAGCGTTCCCGCGTGGGACACGACGATCGTCGGGCCGTCGTCGGTCCCAAGGGCGGCCCAGGCGGCGGCGACCCGCTCGGCGAGCGCCGCTGCGGTCTCGCCGCCCGGCCAGTCGATCTCGGCGTCCCCCGCGGCCAGCCGGACCGCGAGGTCCGGGTACCGGGCTGCCACCTCGTCGAAGGTCAGACCCTCGGCCTCGCCGACGTCCGTCTCCAGCCAGCGCTCGTCGACGTCGACGACGGCCGGGGCAAGGCGGGTGGCCAGGATCGCGGCCGTGTCGTGGGCGCGCCGGCTCGGGCTGGTGACGATCCGGACACCCGCCGGCAGCATCGTCTCGAGTCGCTGGGCGAGAGCCTCGGCTTCGCGCCGGCCGTCCGCTGACAGGGGCGGGTCGCCGCGGCCGCTGTAGCGCCGCCCGGACGCGTCCGTCGCGGCGTGACGGACCAGGACGATGGTCGTCACGCCGGCCCGTCGATCCCCGCGGAGTCGAAGGTCGCCATCTCGTCGCGGATGGCCACGGCGGCCACGATGACCCCCATCGCCAGCGCCGCGCCCGACGCCTCCCCGAGCCGCAGGTCGAGCTCGAGGATGGGGCTCAAGCCGAGGTGGTCGAGGACGATCCGGTGGCCGGGCTCGGTCGAGCGGTGGCCGGCGATGAGCCGCGGGCCGAGCCGCGGCTCGAGTGCCACGGCGACGAGCGCCGCCGAGGTGCTGATGAAGCCGTCGAGCACGACCGGGATGCCGGCCAGGGCCGCCTCCACGAGGACGCCGACGAGCACGGCGATCTCGAGCCCGCCGACCGCGGCGAGGACGCCGAGCGGGTCGGTCGGGATCGGGGCCGTTCACCGCGAGGGCCGTCTCGATGGCGGCGATCTTCCGCTCGCGACCGGCGTCGTCGATGCCGGTCCCGCGGCCGGTGACCGCGTCGACCGGGAGCACCGGTGAACACCGCCGCCAGCGCGCTCGCCGCCGTCGTGTTGCCGATCCCCATCTCGCCGACGCCGAGCAGGTCGAGGCCCGTCTCGTCGGCACGCAGCTCGGCGACGACCCGTCCGGCCCGTGGCGATCGCGCTGAGCGCCTCGTCGCGCGTCATCGCCGGACCGTCGGTCATGTCGGCGGTGCCCGGCCGCACGCGGGCGCTGACGAGCCGGCCGCCGCGGCGCGGATCGGGCGCGACGTCCGGGATCGGCCCGGCCACGCCCGCGTCGACGACCACCACCCGTGCGCCGACCGCGCGGCCAGCACGTTGATCGCCGCGCCACCGGCGACGAAGTTGGCGACCATCTGGGCCGTGACCTCGGCGGGATAGGCCGACACGCCACGCCGCGCGACACCGTGGTCGGCGGCGGCCACCACGATCGCCCGGGCGGCGACCGTGCCGTCCGGGCGGCCCGAGATACCGGCCAGCTGGATGGCCAGCGTCTCGAGCCGCCCGAGGCTCCCCGGCGGCTTTGTGAGTCGGTCCAGATGCGCGGCGCAGGCGGCCATCGCGTCGGCGTCGAGCGGTCGGACCGTGGCGAGGTCGGCCAGCAGCGCGGCCTCGGCCGCCGACGTGGCCTCGGGTGCCGGTCGGCCGGTCATCGGCCGCCGCCCTTGAGCGTGATCGGCAGCCCGGCCACGAGCAGGTGGACCTCGTCGGCCAGCTCGGCCAGCCGCTGGTGCGCGATCCCGACCAGGTCGCGATAGGCACGCGCGCCGGCGTGCATCGGCACGATCCCGGAGCCCACCTCGTCGCTCACGACGACGACCGGCCCGGGCTCGCTCGGCGATGGCCGCCAGTGCGGCGGCGACCGGCCCGTCGAGGATCGGGTCGATGGCGGCGACGTCGTCGCCGAGGAGGGTGCTCAGCCAGAGCGTGAAGCCGTCGATCAGCACCGGCTCGTCGGGCGCCGTCCGCGCGAGCGCGCGCGACCAGGTCCGCGCCGACGTCGATGGTCGGCCATGACGGCCGGGCGGGCCGCGCGATGGCGGGCGATCCGGTCGTCGAGCTCGGGGTCGCCCGGCCACGCGGTGGCCAGGAACCAGGCGCGGCCGCCCTCGCCGGCCAGCCGCTCCGCGGCAGCGAGGCCGAACCGGCTCTTGCCGCTGCGCGTGCCGCCGAGCGCCAGGATCAGGGGCTCAGCCATGTTGCCGGCCCATCACCCGGCCACCGACGCCGCGAACGCCGCGGCCACGAGGGTCGCTGCCACCGTCAGCTCGATGATCGCGCCCATCCCGTCGCCGTCGAGCTGCCGCCGGCCGCTGACGATCGCAGCCGGCCATGACCAGCCCGGCCCCCGCCCCCAGCAGGCCGCCGATGACCACGGCCGGCGACGCGTGCGACCAGCGCGAGCGCCGCGGTCACGAGCACGGCGAGCACGACCGCGACGACCGCGTCGGCCGGTCGGACGCGGGCCGCGAACCAGCCGCCGAAGCCGCTCGCCCTCCGCCCGGTCGCCGACCAGCGAGGACGACCACCACCGGCAGCGTCCGGCCGACGACCGCCGCCGTCACCAGCGCCGCGGCCGCGATCGCCAGGCCGCCGGACGTCACGAGGCTCGCCAGCGCCGCGACCTCGATCCCGAGCACCAGGATCAGGGCGACCGCGCCGCCGGGCCCGACCGACGGATCCTTGCGCGCTCGCTCGGCGCTCGTCGGGTCGGGGGCGAGCGAGGGCGTCGGCCGTGTCGGCCAGCCCGTCGAGATGGAGAGCGCCGGTCAGCACGGTCATCGCCGCGACCGCGAGCAGGCTCGCGACGACCGGCTCGCGGGCTGCCGCCGAGCGATGATGGGCACGGCACCCGACCGCACCCGACGAGCACGCCCGACGATCGGGAACGCCGCCGCCCCGCTCGCCATATCGTCGCCCGGGCGGACAGGCAGCCGGGTCAGCAGCGCGAACGCGGCCTGGAGCGTCCCGCCGACGCCGATCGGGCGGCCGAGTGCCCGCGTCCGGACGCGGCGGGAGGCGACGGACGGTCACGGTCAGCCTGCGCCCAGCGGCAGCCGGACGAGCGCGGGATCGACCCCGAACACGCCGCGGATATGGCCGGCGTCGAGCGTGTCGGCCGGCGGACCGTCGGCGACGATCCGGCCGGCGCGCATGAGCGCGACACGCGGGAAGAAGTTGGCGGCGAGGGCGAGGTCGTGGAGGACGGCCACGATGGTCGCCCCGTCCCGCTCGTTGAGGTCGACCAGCAGCTGCATGACCTCGACCTGGTGGCGGATGTCGAGGTGGGCCGTCGGCTCGTCGAGGACGAGGATCGGGGCCGCCTGGGCGAGGGCGATGGCCACGAACACGAGCTGGCGCTCCCCCATCGACAGGCGGCGCGCGTCGCGGTCGGCAGAGGTGCCGACGCCGACCCGCTCGAGCGCGGCGTCGACCGCGTCCTCGTCGACCTGGCGCGGCCCGCTCAGCGGCGGATCGTGCGGCAGGCGCCCGAGGCCGACCACCTCGCGGACCGTCATCGCGAACGGCATCTGGGCGAGCTCGGGGACGACCGCGATCATCCGGGCGATCCGCTTGCGGTCGAGCGTCCGGATCGGCTCGCCGCCGAGCGAGACGCTCCCGCGGCGCGGTTCGAGGACCCCGGTCAGGACCCGCAGCAGCGTCGACTTGCCCGCTCCGTTCGGTCCGACCAGGGCGACCCGTTCGCCGGCTCGCAGCGACAGGCTGGCGTCGGCGACGATCGTCCGGTCGCCGTACGCGACGCGTGACGCGCGTCGGCGGCGAGGATCGCGCTCACAGCTCGTACCCCGAGCGGGTCTGGCGGAGCAGGACCAGGAAGAACGGCGCCCCGAGGATGGCCATGACGACGCCGACCGGGACGTCGCCGAGCAGTCGCGCGACGAGGTCCGCGAGCGTCAGCAGGACGGCCCCGACGATGGCCGAGATCGGCACGACCCGCCGCGCCGAGGCGCCGACCAGCAGCCGGACGACGTGCGGGACGACCAGCCCGACGAAGCCGATGAGCCCGGTGATCGCGACCGCCGCGGCCGTCGCCATCGTGGCCAGCACGAGCAGGATCCCCCGCTCGCGTCGGACGTCCACGCCGAGGTGGCCGGCGGCGTCGTCGCCGAGCAGCAGCCCGTCGAGCGAGCGCGCCCGAAGCCCGATGAGCAGGCACGCACCGAGGATGAGCGGCGCGGCCAGCGCGAGGCGCTCCCACGACGCTCCGGCGAGGCCGCCGAGCAGGAACGAGAAGATCGCCCGCAGGTTCGTCCCCGAGACGTACATCGCCATCGTCAGCAGGGCCGCCAGGATCGACCCGACCGCGTAGCCCGTCAGCAGCAGCCGGGTCATGCCGCCGGCGCCGCCCGAGCCGCCGAGGCGGAATACGAGCAGCGCGGCGGCCAGCGCGCCGACGAACGCCCAGACGTTGACCAGGCCGAACTCGAAGACGGTCAGGCCGACCGGCAGGAGGATCGCCAGCGCGGCCCCGAGCGCCGCGCCGGACGACGTCCCGAGCACGTACGGGTCCGCCAGCGGGTTCCGGACGATGCCCTGGAATGTCGCGCCGGCGACCGCCAGCCCGGCGCCGACGACGGCGGCGGTCAGCGCGCGAGGCAGCCGCAGCTCCCAGACGATCGTCTCGGTGGCCGCCGTCCAGTGGCCGCCGAAGTCGAGCCCGAACGCGCGCTTGAGGATGACGCCGACGTGTCGGTCGGGCCGATCTGGGTCGACCCGACGGTCACGGCCGCGACCAGAGCCACGGCCAGGGCGACCAGCCCGATGACCGCGATGACCCCGGGGCGGCCGCGGATCCGGCCGGCCAGGCCGACCGACCGGATGTCCGCGGGGACCGTGCGGGTCGCCATCGACGGCCGGCTACGGCGACGCTGTCGGCGCGCCCGACGGCGCCGCGGATGGCAGGACGAGGTTCGGGTACATCGTCGAGCGCGAGGTTGCGCATCCCGGTCGCCAGGCGCGGACCCGGGCGGGTGATCTCGGTGTCGGTCACGGACCGGATGTCGCCGCTCTTCACCGCGCTCAGCGCCGACCAGCCGGTCCGCTTGGCGACGGTCGCCGGGGTCGGCATGTAGAACGCGTTGGTGCCGAGGATGATCACCTGCGGGTCGCGCTCGATGAGCGTCTCGAGCGGGACCTCGTACGTCACCGCGTCGCCGGTGATGACGTCGACCCCGAGCATCTCGAGCATCTCGTCGAGGAACGAGCCCTTGGCCGGTCCATAGATCTGGCCGGTCGTGTCGATGTACCCGACGTCGTAGAAGACGCGCGGCTTGGTCCCGGCCTGCTGGCCCGCGGCCTGGGCTGCCGTCCCGATGGCGGTCATGTCCGACGCGCAGCGTCGTCGACCAGCGCGGTCGCCGCCTCCTTCTCCCCGGCGGCGGTCCCGACCAGCGCCATGTCCGTGTAGATCTGGTCGAGCGTGCGTGCTCGAGACGACGAGCACCGGGATCTTGAGCGAGCGGAGCTTGGCGATCGCGTCGGCCGACGTGAACCCGGCGCCACCGGCGATCACGAGGTCGGGGTCGAGGCTGACGATCTTCTCGACGTCGACCGTGCCGAAGTCGACGACGTGGGGCAGGGTCTTGGCCGTCGGCCGGGTAGTCGCTGGCGTCGTCGGTGGCGACGACCCGATCTCCCGCGCCGACCGCGAACAGCGTCTCGGTCACGGCCGGCGTCAGCGACACGATCTTCTGCGGCTCGGCGGCCAGGGTGACAGCGGTGCCGTCGTCGTCGGTCAGGGTGACGGGGAAGGCCGGGGCCGGGCGTCGGGGTCGGGCTCGGGGCTGCCGTCGGGGCGGGCGTCGATCACGGGCGCGATCGTGGCGAGCGCGACCGACGGGCTCGCCGGCGCCCCGCTGGTGCTGGTGATGCTGCAGGCGCCCAGTACGAGGGCGACCAGCCGCAAGCAGGACGGCGACGCGGCCGAGCGGGCCGCCTCTGCGGGCGGACGGGAACGACGAGAACACGGACGGGAACCTCCGGAGCGGGATGGGCTCGGAGGGGGCGCGACGAATCGCGAACCCCTCGCTTCGAACGGGGTCGAAGGAGGGGTCTATCCGAAAGAACGCACGGTCTGCCTACCTCTCTCTCGAAGGTTCGAGCATGCACCGTGTGGTCGGCGACCGGACTTGCGCCCGTGAGGGGCGTTCACCGTAGCGGGACTGTGTCGGCATCTCACCGACTTCGCGACCAGACGGCCTTTGAGAGTGGCACGGTATCACGGCGGCCGCGCGGACGGCCGATGCGCGCGTTGGCGCCTCCGCGCGCGGCGTGGTGCGCCTGACAGGCACACATTCCGGATATTCGAGCGTGGTTGACCGTCAGTTCTTACAAGGACTGTCCAATTCGGCCGTCGTTCACGCTCGAATATCACGAACTCGCGCCTCACAGGAACACTCCGCTGCGCCCGGTCGGTCGCGGCGTGTCTCTCGGCAGATCCGCGGTCGCCGGCCGGTACCCGCGATCGCACCCGATAAGCGACCGATAAGGGCCGTTTGCGAGGATCGGTGTCTCGCCCTCCTCCCGCCAGCAGTCCATCCGCCGGAGGAGGTCAATCTGATGGTGGAGGCACGATGGCTACGGTGGTTCGGACCCGGCTTCGTCGCCGTGGCGGCGCTCGCGCTGATCGGCGCGGCGACGGTCGGCGCCGGGACGTCGTCGTCCGCACTCGCGGCGTGTCCGGGCTCGCCGGCCGGCCGCATCGCGACGTCCCCTGGTCCCGCTGTCACCGCGCTGGCGGACGGTTCGGCCGCCCCCTGGTTCCGGCTCGACCCGGTCCTCGACAACGCCGGCGCACTCGCCGGTCAGCGGCTGGCCCTTGGCCTCGATGGGGTCCCGGGCGTCCGCACCCTCGACCTTCCGGCCGAGTCGTTCGCGGCCGGACCGTTCGGCCGAGTCGTCCTGGTCGGTGCCGATGACGGCGTCAGCTCGACGCTCCGGCTGCTCGACGTGGCCGCCGGCTGCGCCTGGCCGATCGCGACCGAGCGGAACGTCGTCCGGCGGGCGACGGTCGATCGCGAGCGGGTCGGCCGATCTACGAGATGCGCGTCGACCGCGCGACCCGCGCCGACCTCGGGATCTGGCTTCGCCCGATCGGCCGCTGGCATCCCCGCTCGCCAGGTCCTGGCCGCACCGGTACCGGACGGCCGCTTCGGACAGACGTGGTCGACCGAGTTCCGATGGGATCTCGACTGGCGACCGGCTGGCGGTCCAGTCGTGCGGGGACGTTGCCTGCCGGACGCGGATCGTCGACCCTGCCGGTGGGCCGACCGTGGTCCTCGACGCGCCCGATCTCGGCACCCTCATCGGCGTCGACGGCGACACGCTGGTGACCTACGGGGCATGCCGCGGCTTCCCGTGCCCGATCGTCTCGACCGACCTCGAGACGGGCGCACGGACCGTCCTCGATCGCCTGCCGCTGGGCCTGCCGTGGTCGTGGCGACGACCGACGGCGCCCGGCTCGTCGACGAGGTCCCGATCGGTGCCGGGCGCGGCCTGCGATCGGTCCCTGTCGGCGGCGGCGATGCCGTCGATCTCGGCCCCATCCCCGACGATCTGAGCCTCGGGGCCGACGCGGTCCTTCGCCGGCTCCGCGACCGAGCTGCCGACCGGCTGGGTCCTGCTCGCCCCCGACGGCCGGATGCCGGCCGATGGGTCGTCCGCCACGTCACGACTCCGCCATATCCCCGACGGAGCGACCCTCCCGCTGGCGGAGGCAGCACGATGAACGCGACACGACGTGTCCATCACGCGAGCCCGATGGGAGCTGGCGGCCATCGCCGCCGTGACGGCTCTGGCCTTGACCGGCGGCGGTGTCGCCGCCCACGGTCCGGACCCGAAGCTGTCCAGTGGCCCGTTCGGACAGGACCAGGTCCTGCGCTTCCGCTGGCGGTCGGGTTCCGTGCCGACCGCGGCGATCAAGACGGCGATCACGAAGGCGGTCGCCGACGCCAACGCGTCACGTGGCTCGCGCGCCGCAAGCTATGTCTACGACTCGGCCGGACCGAACCCGATCGGCTACGGAGCCGGCGCGACGTGTGGGGTCAATGGTCTCGCCTGCTTCACGCGAACCCCACCGACCAGCTTCACCATGTGGCTCCGCGAGCAGGGCCACGTCTACGACTGGGGCACGCTCAAGTGGTGCCAGGCCTACAGCCACCCCGCCCAACGGCTGCTACGACGCCGAGACGATCACGCTCGACGAGCTCGGGCACGTCGAGGGGCTCGACCACCACGTGAACTACTCGAGCGATTCGGACTACGAGGACGCCGTCGTCCAGACCTTCTCGCGGACCAAGCCGTCGACCGGCTGGAACCGCCACTGCCTTCGGGCGTTGCGACGTGGCGACCCTCCAGGTCATGTACGACCTGACGTCAACGTCCGCGAAGTACTCGACCTGTCTCTCGCTCGCGACGGTCCTGACGCTCGGTGCGTCGCCGAGCGGGATCCTGGTCGGAGGCACGCACGACGCTGACCGCCACGCTCAAGGTCGTCGACGTCGACTCGTACGGCAGGATCGGTGCCAACCTGGTCTCCGGTCGTGCGGTGACGCTCCAGAGGCGCGCCCCGGGTGCCACGGCGTGGACCACCGTCGGGCTCGATGCCGGCGGGATCCTCGAGCGGGACCTACGTCCTCGACGCAGCGGCTGACCGCGAGCACCGAGTTCCGCGCCGTTTTCGCGACCCCGAGTAGCGAGGGACTCGTCGGCGACGCGAGCCCGACCGTGAGCGTCTTTGTGAGCACCTGTGCGGGGTCGCTCGCCCCGGGGACCGATGCGCAATGCCTGTGACCCGTCACGGAGCACACCCGATCCACCGCACGCGCGAGACGCGGTCCGGACTCACGATCGCGCTGATCGGCCTCCTCGCCGCCGCCTGCGCGACCGGCGGCACGACCGCGTCCGCGAGCCCTCCGCCGAGTGCCGCTCCGTCGGCGCCACCGGCGGCGTCGATCGCTGCGCCAACCTCGCCGGCGCCGACCGTCGCACCGGCGACGGTCGTTCCTTCGTCGAACCCGTCGGCGGTCTCGGCCGTGCCGCCGGTCGCCACGCTGGCGGTCGAGGGCGGCGATCCGGTGGCCGGGGAGCTCGGTTCCTACTCGTGGAACGGTGGCGGCTCGGACAGCCCGTGGTTGCCCGGGAGCGCCATCACCGTCGGGGACGGGCGAGCGGCTGTCCGTCTCCGTCGAGCCGGACGTCGGGATCGCCAGCTGGGTCGCCCGCCGCGTCGCTGCAGGGACATCGGACGGCGCCGGCGCGATCGGCGTCGGTGACGGCACCGGCCCGGTCTCTTTTGCGGCACCCGACGAAGGGGCACTGGTCGATCCAGCTCACGCTCGGCTTCGCGGATGACCTCGGCTCGGCCGTCTACTACTGGGATCTCACCGTCCGATGACCGGCGCCGTGGGCGTGGCACACTTCGCTCGCCGATGCCAACCACGATCCGGACCGGCGGTCCCGCTGCTCGCGCGCGCCGCGCCCTCCGCCCGGCGCTCGCGCTCGCGTGCGTGGCCGCGATCGGGGCATGCTCGAGCGCGGAGCCGAGCGCCTCCGCGAACGTCGCGCCGGACGGCCTGGTCGCCCTCGTCGCGACGGCCGATGCGACCTCGCTGCTCGGTTGGAGCGCGACCGCCCCGAAGCCGGTCCCGATCAAGCTGCCGAAGGGCGACACGACGTGGATCGCGACGGGACGCTCCGACGTCCTCGCCGCCGCCCTGGCGAACGGGACGACCGCCACGAGCGACCCGATCCATCTCGGCAAGTCGCTGACCTGGCGTTCGGTCAAGGCCGTCGACGCGAGCGGCGACGCCCCGAAAGGACACCAGGAGTACGTGACCTGGGACCCGGCGGGCGGACGCTACGCGACGCTGGCCGGCGATCTCCTGTCGGGCGATGGCATCGACGTGGTGCTCATCGATCCGTCGGCGGGGAGCGCGCTCCAGATCCCCATCGACCGCTCCGTCGACGCCGCACCGCCGGTCTGGATCGGGCCGGACCGGCTCGTCGTCGTCACCGGCGACGCATCGTCCCCGCAGGCGACCATCGTCGACACCAAGTCGGGCGACCTGTCCGACGGGCCCGTCGGGGCACGCTTGCTCGCTGCCTCGGTCGATGGGCGTCGGCTCGCAACGATGGACGCTCCGGGCGATCCGGTCATCATCCGCGACATGGACGCCTGGCTGGGCGGCGACGGCTCATCGATCGCGTCGATCCCGCCTCCGAGTGGCTCGACGAGCGCGATCGCGTTCGCCCTTGACGCCAACGGTCAGCGTCTCGTGGTCGCCTGGCAGGAGAAGGACAGCAGCGTCACGCTCAGCGTGTACGACGGCGGATCCGGCTGGCACCGGGTCTCGAAGCCATCGATCGGCGCCGCCAAGGGCGCGGTGGTGGCCTGGCGCCGCTAGCGCGTCGAACCGAGAATCGCGCCGCCGGACGGTGCCGGCGAAGGCGGCGCGCGAGCACCGGAGCGAGCGCACCTCAAGGTGCGTGAGCGAGGAGCGCAGCCGCCAACGCGCGCCCGCGCCGTCCCGCGGTGCGCCATTTGGACGCCGGGGAGTCAGGCGGTGACTGGCTCCGCGGCGGCAAAGATCGACACTTGGGCGTCCTCGGGCAGCATCACGCCGAAGACCTTCTGGAGGGTGAGCAGGTGCACGCACGACCCCCAACTCTCGAAGTAGTGGCAGGTGCATCGCCACTGACCGGCGTCGAGCCCGATGTGATGGGTGTCGTTGTCGCCACGGAACGTGAGCGAAAGCCGTTCGATCGTGATGCGATCGAGCTCGCGCGCGTAGCGATTCGCCTTCTCGACCTTGCCGATCAGGGAGCTGTGCATCGCGGTGCTACCTCCGTCGCCCGAGGGCGCTCGCGGGGCCGCCGTCCGGTCATGCACCTCGACCGGTGATGGCGGTCGCGTCTGGGTGAAGGGTACACCCGACGGGCCCGCGGACCAGCCCCGAAATCATCCTACGAGGCCCTATGGGGCACTGGTACCTTCGCGCCCGAAGTCGTCCTCGAGCCGGACGACGTCGTCGAGCTCGGGGGTGGACACCTCCATCAGCTCGGTCCGCTCGATCGCCTCATAGCGGTGGATCCGGCCGGTCGGGACGTGGCGGTGATCGCCCGCGACCAGCTCCTCGACCTGGACCGCGCCGTCGTCATCCTCGAGATAGAGCCGCAGGCGACCCGACGTCACGAGGATGGATTCGTCCTTGATCAGGTGGCGCTGGAGCGACAGGCGGTGGCCCGCCTCGATGACCAGGACCTTGCCGACATAGCGATCCGTGTGCGCCCAGATGAGCTCGTGCCCCCATGGCTTGTCGACCCGACGGGTGGCTCCCGTCTCATCGCCGTTCACGAGCCGCGGACCAGTCGCTCGCCGGCGACGAGGAGGGCGTCGCGCAGACCGGCCGAGGTCGCTTCGGTGTAGATCCGGACGAGCGGCTCGGTCCCCGACGCCCGGACGAGCAGCCACGAGCCGTCGGCCAGGAAGAACTTGAAGCCGTCGCCGGTGTCGAGCGGCACGGTCCGGGCGACCGGCTCGCCCGCCAGATCGGCCGGCGTGTCGGCCGCCAGGTCGACCAGCAGGCGACGCTTGGTCTCCGGGTACGCGGCCCGCTCGACGTGGACGTCGACCCGCAGGTAGTAGGACGGCCCGGCCAGCTCGTGGAAGTGCGCGATCGCCCTGGACACGGGCCAGCGGCCCGCTCGTCGTCTCGTGGAGCAGCAGGTCGAGAAGCATCAGGTCGGCGTAGACGCCGTCACGCTCGGGCAGGTGCATGCCGAACCCGAACCCGCCCGATTCCTCGGCGCCGAGCATCGCACGGGTCTCGATCATCTTCGGCCCGATGAACTTGAAGCCGACCGGCGTCTCGTGGGTGGTGATCCCGTAGTGGTCGCCCAGCCGCGCGGCCATCGACGTGTTGTTCACGCTGACGACGACCGGCTCGCGCAGTCCACGGTGCTCGGCAAGGTAGTACATCAGGAGGCCCGTGACCTGGAGCTGGTGGACGAACATGCCCCGCTCGTCGGCCGCGCCCGCGCGATCCGCGTCGCCGTCGAGGAACAGCCCGAGATCGTAGCCGCCGCCAGCGAGGATGCCGAGCGCCTCGTCGATGTTCGGTCGGATGGGCTCGGGATTGACGCCGCCGAAGTACGGGTTGCGCTCCTGGTGGATCTCGTGGACCCGGATGCGGCCGCCGCCACAGCAGCCGCGACAGCCAGCCGCTGCCGGCACCCCACATCGGGTCGACCAGGACGGACAGGTCCGCGGCCTTGAGCGCGTCGAGATCGATGGTGGACCGGACGAAGCGCTCGTAGCCGTCGTACGGGTCGAACCGCTCGACGAGCCCCGCCGCCTCGGCGTCGGCGAACGGCCGCCGATCGATGGCGATCCCCCCGTTCTGCGCGAGCCGCGACTCGATGACGCCGAGCAGGTCCGCGCCGGCCGCGGCCCCGGTCGGCGCCTTGACCTTGAAGCCGTTGTCGACCCACGGGTTGTGGCTCGCGGTGATGACGATGCCCGCCGCCGCGCCCCGTTCGATCACCTCGAACGAGCTCATCTGGGTCGGGACCGCGTGGACCGCGTAGGCGACCGGGATGCCATGCGCCAGCAGCACCTCGGCCGCCGCCAGCGCGAAGTGCTCCGACGAGAAGCGCCGGTCGTAGGCGATGACCACGCCCTTCGACGTCTCGCCCCGACCGACGACGTACGCAGCCACGCCGTCCGCGCAGCGCCGGACATTCTCATAGGTGAACTCGTCGGCGATCCGGGCGCGCCAGCCGTCGGTACCGAACACGATGGTGGTGGGGGCCGGTGCCTGACCGGTCAGGGTCACGTCAGTCCTCCACTTCGGAGCAGCGCTCGAGGAGCCGCTCGACGATCGTCCGGTCCGGGCCCGAGCCGCGCAGGACGGCGATGGGCTGCGCGGCGGTCATCCTACCGCGCTCGGGCGGCGCGATGACGCCGAGGCGGCCCTTGATCCGGCGCACGACCAGGTCGTCGTGCTCGACCTCGACCGACTCGCCCGCCTGGACGACCGACCCGGTCCCGCGCGCACCGATGGCCGCCAGGAGCGCGGTCCACGAGCCGAGATCGGACCAACCGACATCCATCGACGCCATCACGACCTGGCCGCTCTGGGCCGCGCCCTCCATCACCGCGTAGTCGATCGAGACCGGCCGCTGGATCGCCTCGTAGGCGTGCTCGAGGGTGGTCGGCGACCCGGCCATCGGCCCGAGTGACTGGAGCAGGCCGGTGTAGCGGCCGAGCGCCGCGCGGATGGCCGAGCGCCGCCACAGGAAGATGCCCGCGTTCCAGGCGACGCCCTCGAGCGTGGCCAGCTCGTCCGCACGGGCCGGCTTGGGCTTCTCCTCGAACCGGAGCAGCGGGTACGCGCGGATCGGCCGATCCTCGCCGACGTCCGCGCCGCGACCGAGGTCAGGGATGAGGTAGCCGTACTCGGTCGCCGGCCGGTCGACCTGGGTGCCGAGCGTCACCAGCGGCGCCTCGATGTCGAACGAACCGGTCGCGAGGTCGCGCGGCCGCGGTCCGCAGGACGGCCGCGGAAGACCTCGTCTCGCTCGACCGTCTGGTCGGCCGGCAGGACGACCATCACCTCGTCCTCCGGACGATCGATGGCGAGCGTCGCGAGGGCGATGGCCGCCGCGGTGTTGCGCCCGAGCGGCTCGACGACCAGCGCGGCGTCGGGGACCTGCGCACTTGACCAGCTGTTCGTAGCGCCGGTCGGTGACGATCGTGATGTCGTCGGTCAGGCCCGCCAGCCGGGCGACCGTCCGCTGGAGCAGCGAGCGCTCGTCGAGCAGCGGCAGGAACGGCTTCGGGCACTCGGGCCGGCTGAGGGGATGGAGGCGGGTCCCACCGCCGCCGGCCAGGATCACTGCATACATGCGCCGCCCAGTCTACGGGCGCCGCTCCGTCCCTATCCGGCCACGCCCCCGCCCCGATGTTCCTGAGAGGAACGCATTCCTCACATGTGAGCGTGACGGTCCCTCAAAACCGACAGGATCTGCACGGAATCGCGGCCGACCACGCTCGGATATCCGGAAAGTGTTCCTGGGAGGAACGCGGGCCGCGGACCCGGGGCGCGGCTCCGTCCCGACCGCGGTCGGGTCGCGAGGGTCAGGCGGCGGCGACCGGCTCCGGCAGTCCGGCCTCGGACGCCAGCAAGGCCGCCTTGTCGGTCCGCTCCCACGGCAGGTCGAGGTCGGGCCGGCCGAAATGGCCGTACGCGGCGGTCTGCCGGTAGATCGGCCGGCGCAGGTCGAGCGCGGCGATGATCGACGCGGGCCGGAGGTCGAAGTGCCGCTCGATCAGGGCCTGGATCGCGTCGTCGCCGATGCGCCCGGTCCCGAACGAGTCGACCGAGAAGCTGATCGGCCGGGCGATCCCGATGCCGTACGCGACCTCGACCTCGAACCGGTCGGCCAGCCCCGCGGCGACCACGTTCTTGGCCACCCACCGCGCGGCATAGGCGGCCGAGCGGTCGACCTTGGTCGGGTCCTTGCCGGAGAAGGCGCCACCGCCGTGACGAGCCATCCCGCCGTAGCTGTCGACGATGATCTTGCGGCCGGTCAGCCCGGCGTCGCCCATCGGGCCGCCGGTGACGAACCGCCCGGTCGGGTTGACGTGCATGATCGGGTCGTCGGACCGCAGCTCGGCCGGGATCGTCGGCCGGATGACGGCCTCGACGATGTCGGAGCGAAGCCGCTCGGGGCGGACGTCGGGATCGTGCTGGGCGGACACGACCACCGTCCGGACGCGCTTCGGGACACCGTGCTCGTACTCGATCGTCACCTGGGTCTTGCCGTCGGGCCGGAGGTAGGGCAGCTGGCCCGACTTGCGGACCTCGGCCAGCCGGCGCGCCATCCGGTGTGCCAGCGCGATCGGCAGCGGCATGAGCTCCGGGGTCTCGCGACAGGCGAACCCGAACATCATCCCCTGGTCGCCGGCCCCGAGCTCGAACGCCGACGCCGCGTCGTCGCGGACCTCGAGCGCGGAGTCCACGCCCTGCGCGATGTCGGGCGACTGCTCCT
Source organism: uncultured Chloroflexia bacterium (assembly GCA_963813225.1). Lineage (GTDB taxonomy): Bacteria > Chloroflexota > Limnocylindria > Limnocylindrales > CSP1-4 > SPCO01. The sequence goes on from CAWEYB010000002.1 coordinate 362,188, forward strand.
TGACCGAGATCAGCGTGCCGCAGGTCAGGTAGTCGAAGCCGTAGTCGGCGCGGGTGTAGCCGATCTCGCGGACGGTGTCGCGGACGACCGCCTGGATGTCGATGTAGGTGGTGGTCGAGATCTCGCCGAGGACCATCACGAGGCCGGTCGTGGTCGCCGTCTCGCAGGCCACCCGGGCGTTGGGATCCTCGCGGATGATCGAGTCCAGGATGGCGTCCGAGACCTGGTCGCACATCTTGTCGGGATGGCCCTCGGTGACCGATTCCGAGGTGAACAGGTAGTGCGCTGCGTCGACGATGCTCATGGCCACGAAGCCTAGCACGGAGCCCGCACGGGTCGCCGCGCGAGACCTAGCCGACCGTCGAGGCCGCCCGATCCTCTCGGCGCGCGCGCCATGCGTCGAGGCCCGGCATGTCGAGCGGGTCGATCGCGTCGGCAGGCTCGAACCCGAACACCTGGGCGAGGAAGGACAGCCGCGCCTCGAGCGTGCGGCGGATCGCGGTCGCCCCGCGGAAGCCGTGGCCCTCGCCCTCGAAGGCGAGGTAGGCGTACGGGATCCGCTTCGAGGCCAGGGCCGCCACGATCGCCTCGGCCTGCGACGGCGGGACCACCCGGTCGTCGAGCCCCTGGAGGACGAGGACCGGACAGTCGATGTCGTCCACGAAGTGGATCGGCGAGCGCTCGCGATAGCGCTCGGCGGCTTCCGGATATGGCCCGACCATGCGGCGGGAGTACTGCGACTCGAACTTGTGCGGCGTGACCTCGAGGAGCTCGAGATCGCCGATGCCGTAGTGGGTGATGCCGGCCGCGAACACGTCGCGGAAGGCGAGCGCCGCGAGGGTCGTGTAGCCGCCCGCGCTGCCGCCTTCGATGATCAGCCGGTCGGGGTCCACGTCGCCGCGGTCGACCAGGAACCGGGCCGCGGCGACGGTATCGTCGACGTCCACGACTCCCCACATCCCGTCGAGCCGTCGGCGGTACGCGCGGCCATAGCCGCTGCTCCCGCCGTAGTCCACGTCGACGATCGCGAAGCCGCGGCTCGTCATCAGCTGCTTGGACAGGTCGAGCCCGGTCGAGGCGTTCGCGGTCGGGCCGCCGTGGGTCAGCACGATGAGCGGCGGCTTCTCACCGTCCGGTCCCGTGACGTCCGGGTTGGTCGGCGGATAGTAGAGCGCGTGGGCCAGCAGGCCGTCGGTCGTCGGGAAGGTGATCGATTCGGGCGCCGAGATGACCGCCGGGTCGGCCGTCAACGTGCTCGCCCGACGCAGGACCCCGGCTGGTGCCAGGGTCGCCGGGTCGAACCGGACGACGATCGCCGGATCGCCCGGTCCGCCGGCCACGGCGACGATCGTCGACGATCCGATCCGGAGCGAGTCGAGCTCGGTGAACGGGGTCTCGACCTCGCCGATGAGGTGGCCGGGCTCGAGCCTGAACAACCGGTCGCGCCCGTCGGAGCGCGCGATCGCGACGATCGCGCCATCGGGCAGGAATCCGTACGACGATCGGTCGAAGACCCAGGACGGGTCGGCGAACTCGGCATCCATCGGCGCCAGCGGCTCGAGACGCGGCCCGTCGACCAGGCGGTAGAGGTTCCACCAGCCGCTCCGGTCGCTGATCAGGTGGAGCGTGCCGTCGGGCGCCCATTCGGGCTGGACGATCGACTCCTCCGGTCCGCCGGCGGCCAGGCTGGATGGCCCGAGGGTGCCGTCGGGCTCGAACGCTGCGACGCGCAGCCGGGTGGCGTCCCACGGCATGTCGGGGTGGTCCCATTCGAGCCAGGCCAGCTGGCTGCCGTCCGGCGACAGCCGGGGCGAGGCGACGAAGTCCGGCCCGCTGACGAGGACCGTCGAGTCACCGCCATCGAGTGGCACGGCCACGATCGTGTTCGTCGGCAGCCCGCTGCCGGTGTGATCCTCGCGGACGGCCAGGAACCGGCGGCGGACCGGGTCGGGTCGCAGGTCGGCATGGCGCCAGGCAACCTCGGGGGTGATGGGCACCGCCGCCTCAGAGCCAGGATCGAGCCGGTAGAGGCGGCCGTCGCCGAAGTGCGAGAAGACGACGACCCCGCCGGCCACCACATACGAGCCGCCGCCGTACTCGTGGACCCGGCTGCGGACGTTGAACGGGGCCGGGGTCAGGTCGGTGGTCGAGCCGTCGGCCGCCGCGCGGACCAGCACGCGTCGTCCGTCCTCGGTCGGCCGGCCCTCGAGCCAGAACACGTCGTCGCCATCGATCCACGGTTCGGCCAGGGCGATGACGTCGCCGACGACGTCCTCGATGCGGATCGGCGAGCGCCAGGCGCCGTATGGAGCGACCGCGACCGGTCGGTCGAGTTCGGGCTCAGGTCCCATGCTGCCAGGACGCCACGTACGCGACCTGTTCGGGCGTCATCGGCTCGAGCTCGATCCCGAGCGCGGCCAGCTTGAGTCGCGCGACCTCGGCGTCGATCGCCTCCGGGACGACGTAGACCCGCGGCTCGAGCTCGGCATGGTGCGCCGCGACGTACTCGGCCGACAGCGCCTGGTTGGCGAAGCTCATGTCCATGACCGCGGCCGGGTGGCCCTCCGCGGCACCGAGGTTGACCAGCCGCCCCTCCGCGATGAGGTTGAGCCGCTTGCCGCCGAGGTCGAACTCCTGGACGTTGTCGCGGACCTCGCGGACATGCCCCTCGGCCAGCGCCCGCAGGGCGGTCAGGTCGAGCTCGGCGTCGAAGTGGCCCGAGTTGGCCATGATCGCCCCGTCGTGCATGGCTTCGAAGTGCTCGCGCCGGAAGACGTTGATGTTGCCGGTGGCCGTGATGAACAGGTCGCCCCAGGCAGCCGCATCGCCCGCGGTCATGACCGCGATAGCCGTCCATCAGCGCCTCGAGCGCGCGGACCGGGTCCACCTCGACGACCGCGACGTGGGCGCCGTGGCCGGCCATCCGCGAGGTGATGCCCTTGCCCACCCAGCCGTACCCGGCGACGACGACCTTGCGGCCGGCGATGAGGATGTTGGTCGCGCGCAGGATGCCGTCGAGCGTGCTCTGCCCGGTCCCGTAGCGGTTGTCGAACAGGTGCTTGGTCTGGGCCTCGTTGACCGCGATGACCGGGAACCGGAGCATCCCGTCGGCTGCCATGGCCCGCAGCCGGATGACGCCGGTCGTCGTCTCCTCGGTGCCGGCGTGGATCTCCGCCACCTGGTCCGGGCGCTCGGTGTGGAGGAGGTTCACCAGATCGCAGCCGTCATCCATCGTCAGCTGCGGATGCGTGTCGGCGACGGAGCGAAGGTGCGAGTAGTACGTGTCGTTGTCCTCGCCGCGCCGGGCGTACGTGGCGATGCCGTACGCGGAGACGAGGGCGGCGGCCACGTCGTCCTTGGTCGACAGCGGGTTGCTCGCCGCGAGGACGACATCCGCACCGCCGGCCTTGAGCGTCCGCATGAGGTTGGCCGTCTCGGTCGTGACGTGCAGGCAGGCGCCGATGCGCAGGCCGTCGAGCGGCCGGTCGCGCTCGAACCGTTCGCGGATCAGGCGCAGCACGGGCATCTCGCGCTCCGCCCATTCGATCCGGCGGACGCCCTCGGCGGCCAGGCCGAGGTCGCTGACGTCGTGGGCGGGGGACGTGGTGGTGGTCGTCATCGAGAGTCGGTCTCCTTGCGGGAAAAGAGGCGCCGGACGGAGGCGGCCAGGTCCGGCCACGGCGAGCCGAGGCGATGGACGAGGCGCTCCTCGAAGCGCACGTGTTCGGCGTAGCCGAGGCGGCGATACGCGTTGAGCGCGGGTGGATTGTCGGCGCGGACGTTGAGCACGACCTGGTCGCAGGTGCGCAGCAGGTCGGCCGTGACCGCGCCGGTGACCGCCGTCGCGAAGCCGCGCCCGCGGTAGTCGGCGTGGGTCAGGACGTTGCCGACGACCGCCAGCCCGGCCGCCTGGCTCACGACGTGCGTTCCCGCGGCGGACACGAGGTGCCGTTGACACGCAGGCCGTAGTACACGCCGTCGCTGATCGCCGACGACGGCAGCCACGACGCGAAGCCGAGCTGGTAGAGCCGGTTGAGGTCGCCGATCTCCGCCCCGAGCAGCCGCTGGACGGTGGCCGGGTACGGTCGGAAGTGCGCGCGGTCGACCCACATCCGGACCATGGCCGGCCCCGGATCGACCCGGTAGGCGGTCTCGATCGCGGGGATCAGCGCTGCCGGCGCGGCCACGTAGGCGATCCGCGGACGGATGAGGTCGCGCAGCACGACCGCGATGCCGTCCTCGCGGCCCATCGCGAACAGCGGCTGCGGGGTCGGGCCGTTGTACTCGAGGACGACCGCCACCGGCGCGTCGCCATCGAGCGCGACGCCCCAGCGCGTCCGCGAGAACTCGCGCTCCTCGAGGTCGCAGATGGCGTACGCGGCGTACAGCCGGTCGCGCTCGAGGAACGAGCGCAGCAGCGCCTTGTCGGTGGTGGCCCGGGCGACGATCCCGCGCCGGCCGACGGCGACGGTCGTCATCAGTCGGCCGCCGCTGTGGCTGCCGGCTCCGCGGCCGGCATGTCGACGGGCGGGCGGACCGCGTGGAACCCCGGCATCGCCGCCCAGCGGGCATGGCTGGCCTCGGTCGCCGCCGCGAGGCCGGCCGCGAACGGTGGTCGGACCACGCCTTCTTCGGTGACGATCGCCGGTGATCAGGTCGGCCGGCGTCACGTCGAAGGCCGGGTTGCGGACGGCGGTGTCGGGTGGCGCGATGCGGACGCCGCGGAAGGAGGTGACCTCGTCGGGACTGCGCTCCTCGATGACGATCTCCGCGCCGGTCGCGGTCGCCAGGTCGATCGAGCTGGTCGGGGCACAGACGTAGAACGGCACCCCGTGACGGGCCGCCAGCACGGCCAGCGTGTACGTGCCGACCTTGTTGGCCGTGTCGCCGTTGGCAGCCACCCGGTCGGCGCCGACCAGGATGAGGTCGACCTCGCCGCGGGACATCAGGTGCCCGGCGGCCACGTCGGGGAGCAGCGTGTGCGGGACGCCGGCCTGGGCCAGCTCCCAGGCGGTCAGCCGGGCGCCCTGCAGGTAGGGCCGCGTCTCGTCGACCCAGACGTGGACCGAGTCGCCCGGCGTGGTGGGCCGCCTGCACGATCCCGAGCGCGGTCCCGTACTGGCCGCATGCCAGCGGCCCGGTGTTGCAGTGGGTCAGGATGCGGACCGGCCGCTCCTCGAGCGGCGGCAGGACCGCCGAGCCCGAACCCGGCCAGCCGGCCATGGTCCGTCGTGGCCTCGAAGACGATCGCGTCGGCCTCGGCGCGCATCGCGTCCGCGATGGCAGCACCGTCATCCGACAGATCGCCGACTTCCTCGTAGCGGGCCATCACCCGCTCGACCGCCCAGCGCAGGTTGACTGCCGTCGGCCGGGCGTTGATGAGGGCCTGCGCGGCACCACGCAGGGTCGCCCGACGGGCGTATGGCATGCCGTTGCGCTGCTGCTCGGCGCTCATCGCCAGCCCGATGGCCGCGACCTGGCCGATGGCCGGCGCGCCGCGGACGATCATCTCGCGGATCGCGTAGGCGACCTCCCCGGCGTAGCGGCACGGATACTCCTCGAGAGCGTCCGGGAGGCGCCGCTGGTCGATCAGGTACAGCGTCCCGCCGTCCTCGCGGAACGGGGTCCGGAACCCGGTCGGACCCGTGGTCGCGCCCGGTGTCCCGGCCGGGTCGTCACCGGCCGGCCCGAGCAGCTCCGCCGCCCCGGCCGGGTTGAGGATCGCGCCGGCCGCCTGGGCCGAGACCTGCTGGAGCGCCTGGGCGGCCCCGGCGAGGGTCACCGCGGTCTGGATCGAGCTCACCGGCAAAGGTGCGGAAGAAGCGCCGCCGCCCGAGATCGACCGCGGGTCCGCCGGCGGCCGGTCCACTCGCGGCATCGGGTGCCGCCGACCCGCCGTCGGCGGACGGGGTCGTGCCGTCTGGGTCTCGGGTGGGGTCGGTCAATCGCTTCGTGCCTCGCTGGGATCGTCAGTACTTGACGACGCTCGTGACGCGCCGGCCCTCGAGCCGGTCGCGCCCCTTGAGGAACTCGAGCTCGACCAGGAACGCGAGCCCGACGACCTCGCCGCGCAGCCGCTCGACCAGCTCGATCGTGCCGTGGACCGTGCCGCCCGTGGCCAGCAGGTCGTCGACGATGAGCACCTTCTGGCCGGGCTGGATCGCGTCGCGGTGGATCTCGAGCGTGTTCGAGCCGTACTCGAGCGCGTACTCGACGGTGATCGTCTCGGCCGGCAGCTTGCCCAGCTTGCGCACCGGGACGAGCCCGGCGTCGAGCTGGTAGGCCATCGGCGAGCTGAAGATGAACCCGCGCGACTCCATCCCCACGACGATGTCGATCGGCTCGCCGGAATACGGCGCGAGCATGAGGTCGATGGCTTCCTTGTAGGCCTCGGCGTCCTTGAGCAGGGTCGTGATGTCGTAGAAGAGGATGCCGGGCTTCGGGAAGTCGGGGACCTCGCGGATCTTCGCCCGCAGCTCCTCGGCAGACACGATATCTGGGCCTCCACTGGTCGGGGCCACGGCGGCGGCTCTGCCGCCACGCGAGAGCCCGAAGTCTACCGCAGGCGTCCCGGCCGATCTATGACGCCGGTGACTATGACGGCGGCGACGCCGGGGACAGCGCGAGGACGCTCGACCGGGACGTCGCGCGGGCGCAGCCGGCCGGTCAGCAGCAGCCCGCCGAGGCCGATCGCCACCGCGACGGTGAACCCGACCGCCAGGCCCGCCGCCGGCTCGTTCGTCATCCGGACGCTGGCCGCCACGAACGCCCCGGTGATCCCGGTCCCGAGCGCCGTTCCGAGCGAGTCGGTCAGCGACAGCGCGCTGGTCGCAGCCCCCTGACGGTCGGCCGGCGCCTCGCGCAGGACGATCAGCGCGAGCGGCGAGTAGGCAAGCCCCATCCCGAGGCCGGCCACGCCGAAGGCGATGACACCGACCGGCCACGGGATCTCCGGGCGGAGCACGAGCAGCATCCCGGCGAGCCCCGCGATGGCGACCGCGAAGCCGACCCGGACGAAGGCGTGGGTCGGCCAGCGGCGGGCGCCGCGGGCCTGGATCCAGGCGCCGCCGGTCCAGGCGACCGTGGCCGCGGTCAGGGCGATCCCGGCCTCGGTCGCCGACAGGCCGCGCCAGCCCACGAGGGTCAGCGCCACGAACGCATCGATGCCGAAGAACGCGCAGGTCAGGATGCCGCGGAGCAGGACCGCAGCAGGCAGGACCGGCCGGGCGGTGAGCGTCCCGGGCGGCGTGAGGCGCCGCAGCGCCCAGATCCCGATCAGCAGGCCGGCCACGCTCAGCGGGACCGTCGCCACGACCTGGTCGCTCGTCAGGCCGACGAGGAAGAGCCCCGCGCCGAAGGACACCGTCATGGCCAGCGGCAGGCGGCCCCTGCGCGCTCGGGCCGACTCCGGATCGGTCACGGCCGGGGCCGGCGCCACGGCACGCAACGCCCCGAGCGTCAGCGCGCCGGCGATGGCGATGAGCGGCAACAGCCCGAGGAAGACATAGCGCCAGCCGAACGTCTCGCCGACGCTGCCCGGCGATGGCGGGGCCGATCAGGCCGGGCAGGACCCACGCGGTCGACAGCGTGGCGAACATGCGTGGGCGGAGAGCCTCGGGCAGTGTCCGCCCGATCGCCACGTAGGCGATCGGCTGGATGGTCCCGGCGCCGAGACCCTGGACGAAGCGGGCGATGACGAGGACCAACATCGCGGGTGCGAGGCCGCCCGCCAGCAGGCCGATCGCGAACAGCCCGAGACCGATCGCGAATGGCAGCGCCAGCCCGCCGCGGTCGATGGCGCCGCCGACGACGACGATGCCGATCAGCGACCCGAGGAAGAACGCGCTGAACACCCAGCCGTAGAGCTCGATGCCGCCGAGCTCGCGCGCGGCGATCGGCATGACCGTCGAGACCGCGAGCGCCTCGAAGCCGACCAGGGTGATGGTCAGGACGAGCCCGAGCGTCAGTGCCCGTCGATCGGGGCGCCACAGGCTGTCGGCGCTGTCGCGCCGGGGACGGTTCATGTCCCAAGGATGGCCGGGATCCACGGGGTTTGCCACGGTCGTCCGTCGCATGCCTCGGCCCGACGTTCGTCGTGTCGGCGACGGCAGGCGTCCGTGCCGTGCGTCAGTCGGGCTGGATCTCCTCGACCCAGGCGGTGCGCCAGGCGGGCGCCTCGAACGGCTCGGCCCAGTACGTGGTCTCGCGCGCGACACGACCGTCGTGGAGCCGAAACATCGTCACGAGGTGCCACATCGAGCCATCCGGGTAGCGTGCCCGGCCTTCGGTCCACCACGTCTCGCCACTGCCCACGACCCGTTGGAACGTGAAGCTCGGCGACACCACCCAGCGGTCCTCGCTGCCGACGATCCGACTGGGATCGATGTCGGGGAGTCCGCCCGGGTAGTTGTCGGCGATCGCCCGCTCGTTCGCATGTCCGCGGATCCGCTCGCCCGACTGCGGGTAGTCGACGTACCAGCCTGGGTCGCGCAGCCTCCCGAGCGCCGCCGCGTCGTCGATCGTCAGCGCGTGGATGTAGGCGTGGATGACCTCGTCGTTCGTCAGCTCAGCCATGCGCAACTCCGTTCCAGGTCCGACCCGTGGCGCGATGGTACGCCGGGGGCGCAGCCACGAGGCGGCCTGCCGGCAGGCTGTTACCGTGGGGACGTGACGACCAACCATGTCCGCTTCGCCCTTCGTGACGTGACGTTCGGGGGTGTCAACCTGCCGGGCGCCACGGTGGACTGCTGGGACGACGGCAACGGCCATGCGCGCTGGAGCGCACGGATCGTGACCCGGGTCGGGCCGGCGATCGACGAGGGCGAGCTCACCGGTCGGACCGCCGATGGACGATCGCTGTCCGGTCACGCGGTGGTGGCGGATCGGCAGGTCGGCGCCGGCGGGCGGCGCGAGACGCTCGTCGAGCTCCACGGCTCGGGCGACCTGCACGGTCTCGGCGACGACCCCGCCTGACCGGCGCCACGGTCACGCGCGCGAGCACGTCCCGTCCGGCGTTCAGTCGCGGCGCAGACGCCAGATGGATTCGGCCGGCCAGCGACGGGCCCAGGCGAGCTGCTCCTCGGACCGGTAGCTGCTCGTCGCGTCATCGGGCGGGCGTGGCTCGACGAGGTCCTCGACCGTGAAGCCGTTCTTCCGGAACAGCGCGATCCAGCGGCCGTACGGCAGCTGGAATGAGACCTCGTCCTCGTCGTCGATCCGGTACAGGTCGAAATAGTCGAGCGCCAACCGGTCGGTGATGGTCTCGACGCCCGGCGGCCAGCACATCGTCTCGAGCGGCGAGTGGTGGTTGAACGCGAACAGCCCGCCCGAGCGCAGGAGCCGAGCCGCTTCTGGCACGGTGCGATACGGATCGGCGAAGGTCATCGCGCCGTGGTCGCAGAAGACGATGTCGAACGATTCGTCCGGGAGCGGGACGGCCTCCGCGCTGCCGTGGACGAGCGGGAACGACACATCGGCCTCGGCCATGAGGCGCCGGGCGTGCTCGAGCTGCCGCTCGGAGAGGTCCAGCCCGACCGGCCGGGCGCCACGCTTCGCCAGCGCGATCGACCACTGTGCCGCGCCGCAGCCGAACTCGAGGATGTCGAGACCGTCCACCTTGCCGAGGATGTGCAGCTCGGCCTCGGGGATCTGCGACGTCCCCCAGGCCATCCCACCACTGTCCGCAAGCTGCTCACCGTGGAGCGCCTGGTACTCGTCGCTGTACGCGTCCCACGATGCGCGGTTGTGCGCCGCGTGCTCCGTGAGTCCGGACAGCGGGTCAGGGTCGGTCGTCACCTGCCCACTCTAGCCGCCCGACGGCGGCAAACGAGCGCTCGCTGCGCCTGTCTCAGCGCGCCCCGGACTGGGTCTTGGCCGGCTCGGCGGTGACCACCACGACCGGCACCGGCACGGAGGCCGTCAGTCGGGTGGGCGCGTCCTGCCCGAGCCAGCGCGAGATGCCGACGGGCAGGGTCGAGAGGATGACCTCGTCGGCGGAGAACCCGCGCAACGCGTCACGGGCCGCCTCGACGGGGTCCTTGTGGCCGACCTCGCCGGTCGCCTCGGCGCCCATCGCCCGCAGCTGGGTCAGCATGGCCTCGAGCCGCTCCTCCGCGGCGGCATAGGCCTTGTCCTCGTCCCACGTGAAGCTGCCCTGGACCGGCGTGGCCGGCACGACCACGTGGAACCTGCTCGGCTCATCGGCGGCGATCCGCTCGGCGATGGCCGCCGTCAGCTCAGGCCCGGCAAGCGTCTGGTTGCCGACCACGAGATAGGAACGCATCGGACACCTCCTTGGCGTGTGCGGTCCTGTGTGCATGACGGTACGCCCAGAAGGCAAGGCTGGATGCGCCGTCCGCGGGCCGCCGTGACTGGCGGCCGCCTAACCGGAGGGGACGGACAGTCGCGCCACCACTGCCTGCGTCAACACCCAGCCCTTGCGCGGATCGGCCGGCAGCCGGAGCCGGACCTGGTTGCTCGCGAACGTCACGTCGTTCGCCCGCAGGCCCGGCAGCGACGGCCCCGCGAGCAGGCGCATGGCGGTCGCACGGGTGAGCCCCGCCCCGAACCGGACGACCAGCCAGCCCTCCTCCCGCGAGATCGACGCCACGCCGGCGGCCTCGGCTGCCAGCCGGAGCTCGGCCACCTCGACGAGCCGGGCGACCGGGTCGGGGATCGGTCCGTAGCGATCGATGACCTCCTGGCGGAACGCGGCCAGGTCGCCGCCCGTCCGCGCCCGGGCGAGACGCCGGTAGAGCTCGAGCTTCTGCGCCTCGTCGGGGACGTAATCGTCGGGCAGGTGCGCCTCGACCGGCAGGTCGATGACCGCCTGCGGTGCCTCGACGATCGGTGCCCGGCCCTCCATCGACGCCTTGCGCGTCTCGACCGCCTCGGCCAGCAGGCGCGAGTAGAGGTCGAAGCCGACCGCCGCCATGTGCCCCGACTGCTCGCCTCCGAGGATGTTGCCCGCGCCGCGGATCTCGAGGTCCGACAGCGCGATCTGGAACCCGGCCCCGAGCTCCGACGCGTTGAAGATGGCCTGCAGCCGCTTGCGCGCCTCGTCCGACAGCCGCTCGCGCCGGCGGTAGAGCAGGTAGGCGTACGCCCGCCGCGAGGAGCGCCCGACCCGACCCCGGAGCTGATACAGCTGGGCCAGCCCGAGCGTGTCCGCGCGGTCGATGACGATCGTGTTGGCGTTGGGGATGTCGAGCCCCGACTCGATGATGGTGGTGCTGACCAGGACGTCCGCGGCGCCGTCGGCGAAGGTGATCATCACCTTCTCGAGCGCGCCCTCGGCCATCTGCCCGTGACCGACCACGAAGCGGACGCCCGGCAGCATCCGGCGGAGCTGCTCGGCCTGCGCCTCGATGGTCTCGACCCGGTTGTGGACGTAGAACACCTGGCCGCCGCGGTCGAGCTCACGCAGGACCGCGTCGCGGACGAGGCCGGCCGAGGCCTCGGCGACCCGGGTCTGGATGGGCAGCCGGTCCTCGGGCGGCGTCTCGATGACCGACAGGTCGCGGATCCCGGCCAGGGCCAGGTTGAGCGTCCGTGGGATGGGCGTGGCCGACAGGGTCAGCACGTCCACCTCGCGCTTGAGCTGCTTGAGCCGTTCCTTGGCGGCCACCCCGAAGCGCTGCTCCTCGTCGACCACGACGAGCCCCAGGTCGCGGAAGCGGATGTCCTTGCTCAACAGCCGGTGCGTGCCGATGACGATGTCGACCGTGCCGTCGGACAGGCCGGCAAGGGTCGCCTCCTGCGCGCCGGCTGACACGAAGCGTGACAGCAGCCGGACTTCGAGCGGGAAGGCCGCGAACCGCTGCGAGAACGTGGCGTGGTGCTGCGCGGCGAGCACGGTGGTCGGGACGAGGACGGCGACCTGCATCCCGTCCTGGGTCGCCTTGAATGCCGCCCGCAGCGCGACCTCTGTCTTGCCGTAACCGACGTCGCCGACCACCAGCCGGTCCATCGGCCGGGTCAGCTCCATGTCGGCCTTGACCTCGGCCGCGGCACGCAGCTGGTCGATCGTCTCCTCGTACGGGAACGAGGCCTCCATCTCGGACTGCCACGGCGTGTCCTGGGCGTAGGCGTGGCCCCGCGCGTCCGCTCGTGACGCATACAGCGCGAGCAGCTCCTCGGCCAGGTCGTCGACCGCCTTGCGGACGCGCTGCTTGGCGCGCAGCCAGTCCGTGCCGCCGAGCTTCGACAGGGCCGGCCGCTCGCCGCCGGAATAGCGGGTGACCCGTCCGATCTGCTCGACCGGCACGAAGATCCGATCGCCGCCGGCGAACGACAGCTCGAGATAGTCGCGGTCCTCCCCTGCCCCGCCGCGGCGGAGCATCTGCTCGTAGCGCGCGACGCCGTGGTCGATGTGGACGACCAGGTCGCCCGGCGTCAGCCGCTCGAGGATGTCGCGCGGGACCACTCGTCGGAGCGCCTTCGGGCGCCGGATCCGGACCGTCCCGAACAGCTCGCGGTCGGTGACGAAGGCAAGCCCGTCGGGGCCGCCGACAAAGCCGCCGTTGAGGCTCCGCTCGATGAGCGCGATGGCGCCGGGTGGCGGAGGTTCGATGACGCGGTCGACCACGGCCACCGCATGCCCGGACTCGCCGAGCAGGTCTGCCAGCCGCGGTGCCTGGTCCGAGGCGAGAACGATCCGGGCGCCGTCGGCACGCCAGGCCTCGACGGCGGCATCGAGTCGCCCGGCACGACCGGCCGGCAGGACCGGCTCGCGCCAGCCGAACGGGTCGCCCGACGACAGCCCGCCGCGAGCCATCGCGACGTCTTCGGGTGGCACCGATTCCCAGGTCAGCTCAAGGGTCCGGGACGCGACCAGGCGGCCCTTCCAGTCGCGCGGGGGCAGATAGGTCGACGGCCAGTCCTTGGGCAGGTCGCCGGCCTCGACCAGCTCGGCCCGCCGCTCGTCGGCCTGTCGCCACAGGAACCCGGCCGCCTCGGCGATGTCGCCCGGCTCGTCGAGCACGAGGAGCGTCCCGGGTTCGACGTGGTCCAGACCCGTGGCCGGGGCGAGGTGGGCGGCCCACACCTCGGCCGCATCGCCGACGGCCATCGCCCGGCTGGCACGGTCCGGGTCCGTCGCGTGGGCCGTGTCGAGGGCCGGCGCATCGAACCGCTCGAGGTCCGCCGCCAGCCGCTCCGGGAGCCGGGCGGCGGCGCGACCGAGGCGCTCCCGGATGGCCGCGGCGCCCCCGGCCGGGAGCAGGAACTCGGAGGCCGGCAGAAGGACGGCCGACTGGAGCGTGCCGACGGTGCGCTGGTCGGTCGGGTCGAACGACCGGAGCGAATCGATCTCGTCCCCGAAGAACTCGATCCGGATGGGCAACGCCATCGACGGCGGGAAGACGTCGACGATGCCACCACGGCGCGCCGACTCACCACGTCCCGCGACCTCGCTCACCGGCACGTAGCCGAGATCGAACAGCTCGCGCAGAAGGTCGTCCTGGTGGACCCGTGCCCCGAGCCGCAGCTCCCGCGGCGCCGCCGGCAGGTCGTCGGGATGGATGGTGTGCTGCAGCAGGGCCTGCACCCCGGCCACCAGGATCCGAGCACGGCCGCTGCGCCACGCGGCGAGAGCTGCGACCCGTGCCGCGGTCTCGTCGGCGATCAGCTCGCTCCGCTCGTAGGCGAGCGCCGTCCGCGGCTCGAGGACCGCGACCGCCTCCACGTCACCAAGCCAGGCGCCCAGCTCCTCGGCCACCCGGTCGCCGATCTCGGCATCGCGGGCGATCCAGACGAGCCGCTCACCGGCCGGGGCGAGGGCGAGGGCAGAGGCGAGATAGCTCTTGGCGCCGTGGGGCACCGCCACCAGCCCGACGTGGCGACCTGTCCGTCTCGCGTCGTCGGTGTCCCGTCCCAGGCGCTCCCGCAGCGCGGCGAAGGTCCCGCTGGCGGCCAGCAGCGGGGGCAGCCCCGACAGGTCCGGGAGGCGATGGCCGCCGCCGGCTCGGGCGGGCGCGGCGGGCGTGCCTGCGGTCGTCGCCCGCGCGACGGCTCGACTCGGCGGCACCGGCCGGCGGGCGTCCTCGACCTCGGCATCCACGGCGGCGACGTCGAAGTCGCGCTCGGCGCCGGGCGGCGGCGGAGCGTGGCGTGCCGCGAAGTCGGTCGCGACGCGTTCGGCGATGCGTCGGTCACGGCCGCGCCTGCCACGGAGCGGCGTGTCAGGCACGATCAGGCACCATCGGGCATCGCTCAGGCGTCCGGCTTGTTCGGCCGAAGACGGCGCCAGCCGGTCCGGGTCCGGCGGATGCCGTCGGTGTCGGGCGGCCCGTCGACCTCGCCCGGCGCGGCCAGCCGGGTCTGGTCGGCCGGTCGCAGCTCGAACATGTTGAAGCGATTGGCGGCCTTGTTGGTCCCGTCACGCGCCCACGCCTCGACGGCATCGGCGGCCGCGTCCAGCAGCTCGTCGAGCCGTTGCTGCTCGTCGGGCGCGAACCGCGTCAGGACATGGTCCACGGCACTGCGGTCCGGCTCGCCGATCCCGATCCGCAGCCGGCTGAACTTCTCGGTCCCCAGCTCCGCGATGATCGAGCCCAGGCCGTTGTGGCCGCCCGCGCCGCCGCCCTCGCGAAAGCGCAGCTTGCCGAACGGCAGCGCGAAGTCGTCGGCCACGACCAGCAGGTCCGCCAGCGGGGCGTGCTCGCGGGCGATGACCTTGCGGACCGCGAGCCCGGAGTCGTTCATGTAGGTCAGCGGCTTGACCAAGGTCAGGTCGAGACCGCGGAAACGGCCCATCGCCACGTTCGAGGCGTCCCGCTGGCGGCCCTTGCCGGCCCAGCCGGCCCGCTCCGCCAGCCGGTCCATGACCAGCCAGCCGACGTTGTGGCGCGTCCCGGCGTATTGCGATCCCGGGTTGCCGAGACCCACGACGACCTTCAATCCACCCTCCGAAGACAGCACGACAGGGCCCGATCCCGCTCCGGGAGGGCCCGCGGCGATGGTAGCAGGGGTTCAGGTCGTGGCGAGCAGACGGCGCTCGAGCGTGCGCATCGCCGCCTCCTCGGCGGGCTCTGCATGGTCGAGGCCGCAGATGTGGAGCGCGCCGTGGGTGACCAGCAGTCGCAGCTCGTCGGCTGCGGACCAGCGGACATCGCCGGTCTGTCCGCCGCGGCCGGCTTCGGCCTGCTCGGCGGCTCGCTCGACCGACACGACGATGTCACCGAGCGAGGGCCGGCGCCCCGGCGGCAGCGGGAAGTCGGGTGACGGCGACAGCGGGAAGGACAGGACGTCGGTCGGACCATGGTGGCCAAGGTGCGCCTCGTTGAGCTCGGCCAGCTCGGCGTCGTCGGACAGGATCAGCCCGATCGAGGCCGGCGCGGGCGCCCCGGCGGCGTCGAGGGCGGATGCGATCGCCCGCGCCAGGCGGGCCGCCGGGACCGGCGAGACCACCCCGTCGCGGATCGTGATGTCGACTCGCCACGGACCGGTGTAGACCGCCCGCGTCACGAGGCCGAGCCGCCGCCTCCGCCGCCGCTCGCCGCGCGCCGCGATTCGAGCTCGACGACCGTGTTCTGCGGATACGCGACGCGGGTGTGATACATGCGCGAGGAGCTGGCCGACGAACGCCTCGCGGATCCGCTCGATGTCGCGCAGGGTCAGGTCGCACTCGTCGAACTGGCCGTCGCCGATCCGCTCCTCGAAGATGCGGCTGACCATCGCCCGGATCGCCCCCTCATCGCGCGAGGCGAGCGAGCGGACGGATGCCTCCACGCCATCGGCGAGCATGATCAACGCCGCCTCGCGCGACTGCGGCTTCGGTCCCGAATGGCGGAACGTGCGCTCGTCGACGGTGACGCCGGGTCCCGCCAGCTCCTTCGCCCGCGCATAGAAGTAGCTCATGATCGCCGTCCCGTGGTGCTGCGGGATGAACGCGATGAGCGCCTTCGGGAGGTGGGACTTGTAGGCGAGGTCGATGCCGTCGACCACGTGCTGCTTGAGGATCTGGGCGCTGACCTCGGGGTCGAGCTGGTCGTGGATGTTGTCGCCACCGGCCTGGTTCTCGATGAACGCCAGCGGGTTCGCGAGCTTGCCCACATCGTGGTAATACGCTGCCACGCGGGTGACCAGCGGGTCCGCGCCGATCGACTCGGCTGCCCGCTCGGCCAGGTTGCCGACCATCAGCGAGTGGTGGTACGTGCCCGGGGTCTCGACCAGCAGACGGCGAAGGAGTGGCTGCGACGGGTTCGCCAGCTCGAGCAGCTGGAACACGGTCAGGATCCCGAACACCGACCCGAGCGCCGCGAACGAGCCGACCGCCGCGACGCCCGACCCCGCGGCCGAGGCAGCCGAGGCGAACCACAGCTCGAAGATGCCCCGGATGTCCCGTGCGCCGAGGAGCGAGAAGACGAGGACGACCAGCGCCTCGACCACGAACACCGCGACGGACGCCTGGACGAACGTCTGGAGCCGGTCGCCCCGTCGGACGCCGACGATGCCGGCCATGCCGCCGAGGAAGATGTAGGTCGCGAACTCGAGCGAGCCGCCGTTGACCGCACCGCCGATGATGGCCACGAGGGCGATGACGAAGGTGGCGACCGACGCATCGAGCAGGATCGCCAGCAGCATCGCGATCGCCGCGGTCGGCAGGAAGAACGGCAGCGTCGGGCGCCCGGCCGTCACCTTGAGCGCGAGGGTCGCGCCGACGACCAGCAGCCCGATCAGGATGAGGACGTTGTCGCGATGCCAGAGGGCCGGGCGGAAGCGCCACAGCCACGCCAGCAGCATCGACACGACGAGCACGGCCAGCAGCAGCCAGCCGCCGAAGCTCGCGACGTCGGGCACCGACTGGCGCAGCCCGAGCGCGTCGATCTTCTCGATGTCGGTCGCGGCGAGGGGCGAACCGTTGCGGACGATGACCTCGCCCTGGCGGATCGTGACCAGGACCGGGGCGACCGCCGCGGCCGCCGTCGCGCGGGCCTGGGTGGTGAGGTCGAGGTCGAGCGATGAGTTGGGGACGACGAGCGGGTTGATGATCTCGGCGGCGAGCATCCGCTCGGACTCGTCGAGCTGACCGGCCATCCGCCCGGCCAGGCGGGTCTTCGTGTCCTCCACGTCGGTGTCGCGCAGCTCCGTCCGCAGCGTGGCGTCGAGGACGCGCGCGGCTTCGGTGCGGACGGCCGCCCAGCCCGCCGGATCGAGCCCGTCGAGGGTCGCCTTCGCCGTGTCGGACAGGTCGGGCAGGTCGGCAGCGAGCAGCGTCTTGCGGGCCTCGGGGCTGAGGCTGGCCGAGAAGGTCGTGTCGATCGGCTTGACCCGCTCCTCGAACTTGAGCTGCTGGGCGGCCGCGATCGCGATCGCGTTCTCGGTCGTGAAGCTGTACTGGAAGGGCACGGCGGCGCTGGCGGCGGCGCGAGCCGCGTCGGTCTGGACCGAGCTCTCGAAGTCGACGGCGCGTGGCGCGACGATGTCGCGTGTCGCGATCTGGCCCTGCGCGACGTCGAGCGGAGCCTCCGGCAGGATGTCGGCGCCGAGGATCGCTGCCAGCGCGAGGATCAGGATGCCGGCCGCGATCGCGACCCGCGGGATGTCGTGACGGGTGAACCGGGCGGAGGTGTCGACGCGCCGGGTCAGCATGAGCGGGTCATCCGGTGCCGGTCAGTGCGTGCCGCTGTCGTGGGCAGCCAGATCGGCGCTCGCAAGCGCCTGCACGACGAGCTCGCTGACGTGCTTGCCGTCGGCGCGACCGCGGGTCCGTGGCGCGAGCCAGCCCATGACCTTGCCCATGTCCCGGGCGGAGGCGGCACCGGTCGCCGCGATCCCGTCGCTGACGAGGGTGCGTCAGCTCGGCCTCGGTCAGCGCCTGGGGCAGGTAGTCGGCCAGGATGGCGATCTCGGCCTCCTCCTTGTCGACGAGGTCCTGTCGCCCACCGGCCCGGAAGGCGTCGACCGACTCGCGTCGGGTCTTGACCTCACGAGACAGGACGGCGAGGTACTCGTCGTCGGTCAACGGGCGGCCCTGGCGCTTCTCGACGCTGTAGGCGGCACTCGTGACCATGCGCAGGACATCGCGGCGCAGACCGTCACCGCCGCGCATGGCGACGGCGATGTCTGACTTGACGCGTTCCTGGAGGGACACCGGATCTGGCACCTCGGGCGGGCGGGTCACCGCGGTCGCGGTGGGCCGCCGGTGGGCCCGCGGGGAGCAGGGGCTGGAGGTCGGGCCGTGGCCCGCTCAGCCGACCTGCGTTCGGGCGTTCTTCTTGCGCTTTGCTTCCTTGCGCTTGCGCTTCACAGAGGGCTTCTCGTAGTGCTCGCGCCGGCGAGCCTCGGCGAGGATGCCGCTCTGCTGGATCTTCTTGTTGAAGCGACGCAGGGCGCTTTCGAACGTCTCGTTCTCACCCACTCGGACTTCTGCCAATCCCGGTTCACCTCCCCAGGCCTCGGGTTCATCGATGTCGTCGGGCAGGCGGCCGACCCGGCCCTGACGCACCTCGGGCGGCGTTCCCGTCCGAGGCTGGCGGAGCATAGCCGAGGGTCCCGGACCGGTCAAACGCCCGGCGAGGGGTCGGCGAGGCCGTAGAGTACGCGCCGTGGACACGTATACCCGGGAGGACGCGGCCTGGCGGGCCGGGGTCAGCGTCGAGGCGCTCGACGGGCTGGTCGACATGGCGATCATCACCCCCGATGCCGACGGTCGGTTCTCCGAGGGTGACGTACGACGGATCGGCGTCGCCTACCGGCTCGAGGCAGCGGGCATCGAGCTCGACCTCCTGGCCGACGCCCTGCGCAGTGGCGATCTCACGCTCGGGTTCATGGACGACGCCTCGTACAGCGTCTTCTCGCAGCTCACCAGCGAGACCTTCGAACAGCTCAGCACGCGGACCGGCATCCCGATGTCACTGCTGGTCGTCGTCCGCGAAGCGACCGGCTCGGCCGCCCCGGCCCCGGGCGACCGCGTGCGCGAGGACGAGATGGCCATCGTCCCCCTGCTCGAACATCAGCTGGCCCACGGGTACCGGCCATTCATCCTCGAGCGCAATGTCCGCGTCGCCGGCGACAGCCTGCGCCGCGTCGCCGAGACGTCCGGCGATGCCTGGAACTCCGAGGTGACCGGGCCTCTCCTGGCGAAGGGCGCCAGCGCGGCGCAGATCCGGGCGGGACTGGGCGAGGTGTCGGACGGGATGTCCGATCTCGACGAACAGGCCCTGATCGCGATCTACCGCGGCCAGCAGAACCATGTGTTCATGGCCAACATCCTCGGCGGGTTCGAGGCGATGCTCGCCAGGACGGGTCGACGGGCAAAGGTCGAACGCCCTCCGGCGATGTGCTTCCTCGACATCACCGGCTACACGCACCTGACGCAGGAGCGTGGCGACGTCGCGGCGGCGGATCTCGCGAGCAGGCTCGCGCGGCTCGTGGAACGCACCTCGGTCCAGCACGGCGGACGAGCTGTCAAGTGGCTGGGCGACGGGGTGATGCTGTACTTCAAGGACCCGGGACCGGGGGTGGAGGCGGCCCTCGAGATGGTCGCGGGCGTCGCCGAGGCGGGCCTGCCGCCGGCGCACGTCGGTCTGCACGCCGGCCCGGTCGTCTTCCAGGAGGGCGACTATTACGGGCAGACGGTGAACCTTGCCTCGCGCATCGCCGAGTACGCCAGGCCGGGCGAGGTCCTCGTCAGCCACGAGGTCGTCGAGGCCACGAACGAGACCGGCACCACGTTCCGTGAGATCGGACCGGTCGAGCTCAAGGGCGTGTCCGGCGCGATGCGCCTGTACGCCGCGCTTCGGGGATCCTGAGGGGAGATACCGCCCTGGAAACGCTGCTGGACGTGCTGGCCGACGCCGTCGCGGCCAACGCCGACAAGACGGCGCTGAGCCTGCGCCTCGACGACGGCACGACCGCGACCTGGACCTACCGCGAGCTGGAGCGCCGGTCGCGTCTGGCGGCGTGGCGACTGCGCGCGCTCGGACTCGAGCCCGGCGACCGTCTGCTGACCTGGTCGCCGTCCACGCCCGAGCTGCCGGCGACCTACTTCGGGGCGATGCGGGCCGGCCTGATCCTGGTGCCTCTCGACCTGCGCATGTCGGCCGACGCTATCCGGGGGATCGTCGCCGCATCCGAGGCGAAGCACCTCGTCCTCGGCACCGGCCGCGACGCACCCGATCCCCACGAGGCCGGTCTGGAGGGGTTCCCGACGACCACGGTGGGCGCGATCGCCGCCGACGTGGACGACGCGATCCCGGCCGACTGGGAGGCGCAGGTCGCCGCCTGGCCGGCCCCGCTCGCGAGCGACGTGTTCGAGCTCGTCTTCACGTCCGGCACGACGGGCACGCCCAAGGGCGTGATGCTCGCCCACGACAACGTCGTCGCGGCCATCGAATCCTTCCACCGGATCGTGCCGCGGATGGAGCACCGCATCGTGTCGCTGCTGCCCCTGTCGCACCTGCTCGAGCAGTCGGTCGGGCTGTACTACGCGCTGTCGGTCGGTGCCGACATCCTGTACGTCCGGAGCCGCAACCCGCGGGTCATCTTCGACGCGCTGCGCGACCACAGGGTCACTTCGATGGTGGTGGTCCCGCAGGTCCTCGACCTGTTCTGGGGCGCCCTTGACCGCGAGGTCGCCAAGCGCAAACGCGAGACCGCCTTCGCTCGGCTCCGCGCGATCGCGCGCCACCTCCCGATGTCGATCAGGCCGCGCCTGTTCGGCAGCATCCACGGCCAGCTCGGCGGCCACTTCCGGCTGTTCCTGTCGGCCGGCGCGTTCCTGCCGCCGGCGCTCCAGCAGGGCTGGGAGGACCTTGGCGTCACGGTCCTCCAGGGCTACGGCACGACCGAGACCGGCACCGGCAGCTGCACCCGCCTCGACGACCACGGCCTCGGGACGGTCGGACGACCGCCTGACGGGGTCGAGATGCGGATCACACCCGAGGGCGAGATCCAGTTCCGCGGCCCGACCGTGACCCGTGGCTACTGGCACGACCCGGCGGCGACGGCGGCGGCGTTCACCGCGGACGGCTGGTATCGCACCGGCGACATCGGCCACCTCGACCCGCACGGCCGGCTCATCCTGTCGGGCCGGATCAAGGACATCATCGTCCTGCCCAACGGCTTCAACGTCTACCCCGAGGACATCGAGAACGCGTTGCGGATCGCCGGGATCCGCGATTCGGTGGTCCTCGAGACACGCCCGGGACGGATCGAGGCGATCGTCCTGGGATCGACGGCCGGCGGCCCTGCGGTGCCGGGCGCGGGGACGGGCGACGACGATCCCGTGGTACTTCGCGAGCGAATCGACGCGGCCGTGAAGGCCGCCAACGCCAACCTTGGGCCGAACCAGAGGATCGCCGGCTGGCGGCTGTGGCCGGACGAGGACTTCCCGCGCACGCACACGCTCAAGGTCAAGCGTCCGCAGGTACGCGCGTGGGTCGCGGTCGAGGCGCCGCTGCCCGTCGGCTCAGGGGCCTGAGGCGTCGGCGCAGCCACGCCGGCGCGAACCTCGGTCAGTTGGCGACCGGGTAGCCGACCCCCAGCGTCTCGAGCGCCGTCTCGATCCCGCCCGCCGACGGATCCTGGGCCGCGGCCGGCAGCCACTGGTACATCACCACCGTCGGACCCACCTGGCGGATGACGCTCACCGTCCCCTGAGGGGTCTGGACCCGGCCGGGCCCGCTCCCGAGGTAATCCTGTTGCTCGGTGGCGGCGGCCGCTGCGCGCGTGGCGTCGGGGAACTCGTAGACGACGATGTAGCCCTTGTCCGGATCCTTGGGCAGGACGACCTGGTACACCGCGCGCGGCGCGGTCGTGAGCAGGGGCGATTCGGCCATCAGGACCGGTGTCTGCGTGTCGCTCAGCTGGAGGCTGTGATCGCCGAGCACGCGGACGAGCTCGGCGCGGGTCTGGTCGACGGCCGGCGATACGGTCATCGCCGGACCGATCGAGGCGACCGGGAACGATCGCCCGGCTTCGTCGACCGTCCCGCAGCCGGCCAGGGTCGCGGCCAGTGCCGCCGCGAGCGCGAGCCCGGACACGAGCCGCCACGCCCGACCGAAGCCCCGTCTGCCGCGGCTCATCCGGGTGGCCAATCGAACGGCCGACCGCCCATCAGATGGACGTGGAGGTGCCCGACCGTCTGGCCCCCCCAGCGGCCAACGTTCGAGACCAGGCGATAGCCGCCGTCCGCGATGCCGGCGTCGCGAGCCAGGCTCGCGGCGACCGCGAACAGCCGCCCGAGCAACGGCCCGTCGGCGTCGGTCAGGTCGGCGGCCGACGTGATGTGGCGCCGCGAGATGAGCAGGATGTGCGTCGGGGCGCGGGGCGCGATGTCCCGGAAGGCGACGACGAGGTCGTCGTCGTGGAGCCGGTCGGCGGGGATCGTGCCGGCGGCGATCTTGCAGAACAGGCAGTCCGCGACCGCCTCGGCCACGGCTCCCGACTCGTCGGCCGCGCTCACCAGAGCTCCGGCTTCGAGCTCATCAGGAACCCGATCGTGCCGACCAGGCCGGCCATCAGGTACGACACGTAGCGCTGGCGTTTCGCCCGCTCGAGCCAGGTCTTGTCATCGGCGGCTGCGCGGATGCCGACCAGCTGCCGAAGGTTCGGCCGCTGGACGAAGAACGCGATACCGAGATTGACGAAGTAGATGGTCAGGGCCAGGAGCAGCCATGGCTGCTGGAGCATCGTCGAGCCGAGGGCCGCGATGAGCCCGAGCCCGGTCAGTGCCAGGCCGAGCCCGATGGCCAGCGTCCCATGGGTCTGCGCCCACAGCAGGCCGCGGACGACGCCGTTGTCCGATTCGACGGTCGCCCGGCGCGTTCGCAGGGCGAATGGCAGCAGGATCGACGGCAGGATGAGGCTCACCGCCAGGATGATGTGCGCGCCGAGCAGGAACGGAAAGTAGACCGGCATCGCCGCCGATTGTAGGGCGGGCTCGTCCAGGACCCGACACCCAGGCACTCATTCTCGCCGCACGGCCTCGAGCGCCACCCAGTCCCCCTCGGCGCGGCGATCGACGATGCCGAGCCCGATGCGCTCGAAGGCGGCCACGACATCGGCTTCGCGATCGACGAAGATCCCCGACGCGACGAGGACGCCGCCCGGCCGGAGCTCGTCGCGCAGGTCCGTTGCGAGCGTCACCAGCAGCCCGGCGATGAGATTGGCAAGGACGACGTCGAAGGCCGGTTCGCCGGTCGGCAGGCTCCCCTCGCGGACGTGCAGTCGTCGAGCGAGCCCGTTGCGCCGGGCGTTGGCCGCGGAGGCCTCGATGGCGATCGGGTCGGTGTCGACGCCGAGCGCGGTCGCGGCTCCCAGCTTGAGCGCGGCGATGGCCAGGATCCCCGAGCCGCAGCCGACATCGAGGACGCGTGCGTTCGTCATGCCGCCCCGATCGGCCACCGACTCGAGTGCGGCGAGGCACAGCCGGGTCGTCGGATGGAGCCCGGTCCCGAACGCCATCCCCGGATCGAGCGCGAGGACGACATCGTCGGGGGAGCGTCGATGGCGGCGCCACGTCGGCCGGATGACCAGTCGCCGGCCGATGCGCATGACCGGGAAGTACGCCTTCCAGGCGTCCGCCCAGTCGGCCTCCTGGACGATCCGCGTCCGGAGCTCCCCGATCGGGCGGAGTCCGAACGCCTGCAGATGGCCGAGCGCCTCGGCGACCTCGGCCACCGCGCGATCGGCCGCGACTCGGTCGCGCGCCGGCAGGTAGGCGCGCACGGTGGCCGGCCTGGTCGGATCCAGCCGAGCGCCGAGACCCTCGTCCACGAGCTCGAACGCGGGCTCGACCGATGTCCCGCCCGACGCCACCCGGCCGAGGATCTCGCTGACCGCCTCGACCGCTTCGACGTCGGCGTCGACCGCCAGCTCGAGCCAGGCCCCCGGACCGCCGGGGTCGGCCTCGCTCAACCGAGCCCGAGCTTCTCGAGCAGGCCGCCGCCACCGTGGGCGACGGTCTCGCCGGCCTCGTCGGCGTAGGCGGCCAGCAGCTCGCGGCCCTTCTTCGAGAGCTTGGTCGGGACGACGACGTCGACCATGACGTGGAGATCGCCACGCTGGCCGCCTCGACGCAGGTGCGGGACGCCCTTGCCTCGCAGGCGGATCTCGGTGTTCGGCTGGGTCCCGGGCTTGATCTCGACCTCTTCGCTGCCCTCGACCGTCGGCACCGAGATGCGCGTCCCGAGCGCGGCCTGGGCGATGGAGATCTCGGCGTCGTAGAAGAGCTCGGTGCCCTCGCGGGTCAACGACGGGTGGGGCAGGACGTGGACCGCCACGTACAGGCTGCCCGGCGGACCGCCCCGTGGCCCGACCTCGCCTTCGTTCGACAGGCGGATCTGATGTCCCTCGTCGATCCCCGCCGGGATCGTCACCCGCAGCGTCCGCTTGCGCTCGGTTCGGCCGTCGCCGTGGCACGTCTCGCACGGTGTGGCGACGATCTTGCCCTCGCCGCCGCAGCGCGGACAGGCGCTGACGTTGACCATCTGGCCGAGCATCGTCTGGCGGATCGAGCGGACCTCGCCGCGGCCGTTGCACTGCGGACAGGTGGTCGCCTCGGTGCCGGGCTTGGCACCGTTGCCGCCGCACGTCTCGCAGCGCTGGAGGACGGTGAACTCGATCTCCTTCTCCGTGCCGTGGACGGCCTCCTCGAAGGAGATGCGCAGGTCGTAGCGCAGGTCCGCGCCCGGGAGCGGG
Organism: uncultured Chloroflexia bacterium; assembly: GCA_963813225.1. Taxonomy (GTDB): domain Bacteria; phylum Chloroflexota; class Limnocylindria; order Limnocylindrales; family CSP1-4; genus SPCO01. Next base: position 386,833 of record CAWEYB010000002.1, read on the forward strand.
CGGCCGCGTCGCGACGAGGCGGATGCCGCCCCGCCACCGAAGAACGCGTCGAAGATGTCGGAGAACCCGCCGAACCCCTCGAACCCGGCGCCACCCGGGGCGCCGCCGTCCACCCCGGCACGCCCGAACGTGTCGTAGCGGGACCGGCGTTCCGGGTCGGACAGGACCTGGTACGCCTCGTTGATCTCCTTGAACCGCTCCTGGGCGGCCGGGTCCGCGTTCACGTCCGGGTGCCATTGCTGGGCGAGCTTGCGGAAGGCGGCCTTGATCTGGGCGTCGGTCGCAGTGCGCTCGACGCCGAGGATCACGTAGAAGTCGCGTTCGGTGGTAGCCACGGGATCGAAGGATACGGGAGGTGGTGCGGTCGGGCAGGTTTTCGGCGACCTGAGACGAAAGTCCGGGCTTGCAGACACGCCCGTCGGTGAGAGGATAGTGATGCGAGCGGACGCACGACCGGCGACCGCTCGGCGGCCGTGCGGACCCACGCGGCCCCGGGGATGGCGGGACGCTTTCGTCAGACGCTGACCGGGCTGCGGCTTCTCCCAGACACGGCGCGCTCGCTTCGACACGATGGCTCCGGGATCCGAGGTCGGTATCGCGATGACGACGGCTCGCCGCCTGAGCATCGGACGACGCCGTCTCCTGCACCGCCTCCTCGCGGTGGCCGCTGTCGCCGCGATGACGATGGGCTGCGTGGCCGACACGCTGTCCGTGTCCGTGGTCCAGACCGCTCCGGTCGCACCGGTCGCGCAGGTCCCGGCGCCGGTCGCGCCGACCGCCACGCCGCGACCCGCCGACATCGCGCCGGTCGTCACGCCGCAACCGATGTCCGGGCCGTACCTCGCACCCGCGCCGTCGCCCCATCCCGCCGGCAAGGGATCCGTCGTGACAGCGAGCGAGAACGTGCCCGTCCTGTACTACCACCGCGTCCGAGCGCTGCCGGCGGGCTACACGCACTGGTCCGCAGCCGCCAAGAAGCGGTTCCTCACCTACGACACGCTGCCGCAGGCCTTCACGGCCCAGCTCGACTGGCTCCTGGCCAACGGCTACACAACGATCCTGCCGCGCGACCTGGCCGCTCACTGGGACACGGGGACGCCGCTCCCCTTCCGGCCTGTGATCATCACCTTCGACGACGGCTCGCACGACTGGGTCAACACCGTCCTGCCGTTGCTCCAGGCACACGGGATGGTCGCCGAGTTCTACCTGACCCTCGACGCGGTGAAGTTCGGCAACCTCACCTGGAAGGAGGCGCGTCGTCTGGTCAAGGGCGGCAACGGGGTCGGCGCCCATGACGTCCACCACGTCCAGCTGACCGCGTTCGGGAACGGCCACCCGAACGCGTCAGAGGCGACGATGTGGTCGGAGGTCAGCGAGGCGCGCCGGATCATCGGCGTCCACGTCGGCGTCTTCCCCAATTCGATGGCGTACGTGGGCGGCGGGTATGACGCGACCCTCGAGCGTCTGGTGGCGGAGGCCGGCTACACCTCGGCGCGGAGCATCAACCGCGGGATCGCCCAGACGTCGGCACGGCGCTATCGGATGCGCGTCGTCCGGATCGGCGCCCACGACGACGTCGCGAGCCTGACGAAGGGCACGATCGTCCCCGGCCTCCCGACGTTCACGAAACGGATGCAGGGCGTCCCCGACAAGTAGGCCGACGTGCCCGACCCGGCGCGCTCGACCCGGCTACCATCGGGCCATGGCTGCCCCGCGCCTGACCGTCGCCATCACGATCGACCATGACGCGATCTCCGATGCCGTCCGTCGCGGCGACCCGCCGGTCAAGCTCAGTCACGCCGAGTTCGGCCCGCGGGTCGGCATCAAGCGCATCCTCGCCCTGCTCGCCGAGCGATCGATCCCGGCCACGTTCTTCGTCCCCGGCCATTCGCTGACGACCTTCACCGACGACACCGAGGCGATCCTCGCGGGGGGGCATGAGCTCGGCTGCCACGGCTGGTTCCACGAGGACTTCGCGGAGCTCACCGACGACGAAGCCCGAGCGGTCCTGGAGCGTTCGATCGAGGCGGTCCGGGCTGTGACCGGGTCGGCGCCGGCGGGCTGGCGCGCGCCGTATTGGTCGCTCGGCACGTCCACGCTCGGGCTGGTCGAGGCGGCCGGCTTCAGCTACGACTCGTCGATGATGGCCGACGACTACCACCTGTACCGGATCCGTCATGGCGATCGCCACTCGCTCACCGATGGCACGACCTGGGGCCAGCCGGGATCGCTGGTCGAGGTGCCGGTCTACTGGGCCATGGACGACTGGCCGCACTTCGAGCCAGGCCCAAAGGGACCGGGGCTGACAGCACCGTCCGCCGTGCTCGAGATCTGGTCCGAGGAGCTGCGCTACGCCCACCAGCACGCGCCGGGCGGCCTCGTGATGATCACGGTCCATCCCGAATGCATCGGTCGCGGCCACCGGATGGCGATGCTCGAGCGGTTCATCGATGCGGCGGCTACGCTCGACGGCGTGGCCTTCGAGCGGCTCGACGCGGTCGTGGCCCGCTGGCCGGCAATGGAGGGCTGATGGCGATGCAGGTCGATGAGGTCCGTTTCCTGTTCGCATACGACCGCTGGGCGACGAAGCGCGTGCTCGCCGTCCTCGACGGCGTGGAACCGGCCGTCTGGGGTCGCACGGACGTCGTCGGCGAGCGCGGCCTCGGTGCGATCCTCGTGCATCAGCTCGGCGCCTCGCAACGGTGGCGCCACTCGTTCCAGGACACCGGCCAGTCCCCTGAACCCGAGGACGATCCGCTGCCGACGATCGATGAGCTGCGAGCCGCCTGGGACGAGGAGTGGGTCGCAGTCGACGCCTGGCTCCCGACGGTCACCGATGGCTTCGTCGCCTACGTCCACGAAGGCGTGCCCGTCTGGCAGATGCTGGTCCACGTCGTGAACCACGGCACCCAGCACCGAGCCGAGGCGGCCGCCCTGCTCACGGCAGAGGGCCATTCGCCCGGCGAGCTCGACCTCATCAACTACTCCGAGGAGCTGGTCGCCGGCGGCGGTCCCACCGCCTGAACCCCCGCGATCGTCCCTGCCCGCCGGATGACCGCGTCGAACATGTCGGGCGTCAGGCGGCCCGTGAAGGTGTTCTGCTGGCTCGGGTGATACGTGCCGAGCAAGCGATAGGGGCCGATCGTCACCTCCACGCCGTGGCCGAACCGCGGCTTCCGTGCCGGGACGTCGCCCAGGGCGGCCAACGCGCGCAGGGCCGCGTCCCATCCGAAGGCGCCCAGCGCGACGATGACGCGCACCTCCGAGAGCAGCCTGAGCTCGCGGACGAGGAACGGCGCGCAGGTGTCGCGTTCGTCGGTCGTCGGCTTGTTGGCGGGCGGGGCGCAGCGGACCGCGGCCGCGATATAGACGTCGGTCAGGCTCAGACCGTCGTCCGCGCGGTGCGAGGCAGCTCGGTTCGCCAGCCCTGCGCGGTGGAGCGCGGCCCACAGGAAGTCGCCCGATGCGTCACCGGTGAAGACCCGCCCGGTCCGGTTCCCGCCGTGCGCCGCCGGTGCCAGGCCGAGGAGGAGGATCCGCGCATCCGGATCGCCGAACCCCGGCACCGGCCGGCCCCAGTACGTCTCGTCGCGAAAGCGGCGCACCTTCTCGCGAGCGACCGCCTCGCGCCACGCGACGAGTCGCGGGCAGCGCCGGCACTCGACGATCTCAGCGGTCAGCGCCGCGAGCGCGGCCCGGTCGGTCACGCCGTCACGCCGTCAGGGCCTCACGCCGTCACGTCGCGGCCGTCCGCTACTTGAGCAGCAGCTTGTCGAGCCGACGCGACGTCACGGCGAGCCCGACGAAGCCCATGATCGACAGGTACACGACGTGGACCAGGAGGACCGGCGAGATGACCCCGACGGTCAGCGACCGGATGAGGTCGACGCCCTGGTACAGCGGCGTCAGCCGCACGAAGATCTGCAAGGCCTCCGGGTACGCGTCGATCGGGTAGAACGTCCCCGAGAACAGGAACATCGGCAGGACCACGAGCTGGATGAGGTCGAAGTCCTGCCACGTCTTCATGAACGACGTCGCCGCCATCCCGACCGCCCCGAACGCGAGGCCGACGAGCAGCGCCGCCGGGATGGCGAGGAGTGCCCAGGGCGAGATGAACAGGCCGAGGACGACGATGACGGCCATGAACCCGATGGCGTACAGCCCGCAGCGGATCAGCGCCCAGCCGAGCTCGCCGAGCGCGATGTCGCCGGGCGACAGCGGCGTCGACAGGATGGCCGTGAACGTCTGGTTGTAGTTGAGCTTGAAGAAGAAGTTGAACGTGCTCTCGTTGATCGCGCCATTCATCGCGGCGGTGGCAAGCAGAGCCGGCGCGACGAACTGCTGGTAGCTGATCGGCGCCCCGCCGGGTCCCGGGATCGTGCCGATCAGCGCCCCGAGGCCGAAACCGATCCCGAGCAGGTAGAACAGCGGCTCGACGAAGCCCGACAGGAGGACGACCCAACCGTGCTTGTAGACATACAGGTTCCGCTCGATCAGGCGCATCGAGCGTCGACTGCCGATCGCGAAGGAAGGTGTGATCCGAAGAGCCGTCATCCGCGGATCAACCGGCGTTCGATGGTCCGCGTGGTCAGGTAGGCGCCCACCGCGGCCAGCGTCACGAGATAAACGAGGTGGACGACCGTCGCGACCGGATCGTCGGCCGCCGTGCCCAGAGCCAGGCTGCGGGTGAGCGCGACACCCTGGTACAGCGGCGTGACAGCGGCCAGGACCTGGAGCGCGGTCGGCAGCGAGCTGACCGGAAAGAACGTCCCCGAGAACAGGAACAGCGGGGTGATGATGAAGCGGAAGATGTTGGTGAAGCGGTTCGGGTTGTGCTGCGTGGCGGCGAACGCGGCGATCGGACCGGCGAACGCCATCCCGGTCAGGACGGCGGCCGGGATGCACAACAGGACCAGCGGCGACTGGTAGGCCCCGAAGACGATGATCACGAGGGTGAAGATGCCCGTGACCAGGGTCAGCCGCGCCATGATCCAGGCCAGGTTCCCGAGCGCGACGTCACGCGGCGAGATGGGCGTCGCGGCCATCGCGTGGAAAACCTTGTTCCAGATCAGCCCGCCGATGATCGGGAAGGTCGCCTCGAACGAGGCAGTCTGCATCGCCGTCGCGGCCAGCAGGCCCGGTGCGAGGAACACGAGGTAGGGCACGCCGTCAAGAGCCGCGCTGTTGGACACGTACCCGCCCAGCCCGACGCCCATCGCCGTCAGGAACAGCACCGGCGAGACGAACGAGCTGAACAGCGATGAGCGGTATGTCCGCCGGTAGGTCAGCAGCCGGTATTCGAAGACCCGGCCGAGGGTCGACACCGGGCGGGTGAGCGCAGCCATCGCGCTACTCGATCAACGAGCGCCCGGTCAGGCGCAGGAACACGTCCTCGAGCGACGACCGGCGGACGAGCACGGTCTCGGGCTCGAGACCGCGCTGGTGGACCGCCACCGCCGCCGCCTCGCCATCGTCGGCGTAGAGCAGGACGCGATCCGGCAGGCGCTCGACGCGCTCAGCGATGCCGTCGAGCTGGCCGTCGAGGGTCTCGACGACGCCCGGCGCGAAGCGCAGCTCGGTGACCTCGCGGGTCGAGTACTGCTCGATCAGGGACCGGGGGCTGCCCTCGGCCACGATCTTGGCCTTGTCCATGACCACCAGCCGGTCGCACAGCTGCTCGGCCTCGTCCATGTAGTGGGTGGTCAGCACCAGCGTCACGCCCTGCTGCTTGAGCCGGTAGAGACGGTCCCACAGCAGGTGGCGGGCCTGCGGATCCAGACCGGTCGTCGGCTCGTCGAGGAGCAGGACGGTCGGTTCGTTGATGAGCGAGCGGGCGATGGTCAGACGTCGCTTCATCCCGCCCGACAGCGGCTCGACCAGGTCGTCGGCGCGCTCGGTCAGCTGGGCGAACTCGAGCAGCTCGTCGGCGCGCCTGCGGACCTCCGCCCGCGGCAGGCCGAAGTAACGCCCGTAGATCGACAGGTTCTCGCGCACCGTCAGCTCGACGTCGAGGGTGTCCTGCTGTGGGACGACACCGAGGTTCGCCCGGATCTCGGGGCCCTGGGTTTTGGGATCCATCCCCATCACGGTCAGCGTCCCGTCGCTGATCGGCGAGACGCACCCGATCATCCGCATCGTCGACGTCTTGCCGGCCCCGTTCGGGCCGAGGAAGCCGAACAATTCGCCCCGCGCCACATCGAAGTCGACCGCGTCGACCGCAACGAACGAACCGAACCGCTTGGTCAGTCCGCGGGCATGGATGAGCGGTGAGGTCGCCGGTGCGTCGGGGTGGGACGAGGCCGACGACACGGGGGTGTCGGGCATGGGCGGGCATGGTACCCCGGCAGTGGGCCGCGCGTCATCCCGACGCTCCGACCCGCTCGACCCTGAATCGCTCGAGCGCCCTGCCGTCGAGGACGATCCCAAGACCACCACTCCCCGGGCCGACCTGGGACGTGCATCCGGCCCCTCGCCACGATCAGGGCCTCGGCCAGCAGGTCGTGGTCGAGCAGTCCCGCGGTCGCGAGGCCGTGGTCGGGCGGGGTCGCCCACATCGTGCCGTCGACATCCGGCAGGTGGGCGGCCATGGCGAGGCCTGCCGCGAGCCCGATGCCCGTCTCGAACAGCGTGCCGATGACGACCGGGATGCCGTGCTCTGCGGCCCGCTCGGCGATCTCGGTCACGGCCGCCGGGCCGCCGACCCGGGCAGGTTTGACCACGAGCACATCGACCGCTTCCGCGGCCAGCAGCGTCCGGACTGCGCCGACCGACGAGGCAGCCTCGTCGGCCGCGATCGGGATGCGGACGCGGCGGCGCAGCTCGGCGAGCCCGTCGACATCGTCCGCGGCCAATGGCTGTTCGACGAACTCGATGTCGAAGCGCGCGATCGCCGACAGGCGGTCCTCGGCCGTCGAGAGATCCCACGCACCGCCGACCTCGAGGCGCAGGCGGACATCGGGGCCGATGGCCGCTCGGATGGCGCGGAGACGCTCGACCAGCACCTCGGTCTCGCGTTCCGCACCGGCCGTGAGCTTGAGCGTCTCGAAACCCGACTCGACCGACTGCCGGGCGGCCTCCGCCGCGGCAGCCGCCCCGAGCGAGGGCAGTGCCGCGCTGACCCCGACGCCGGCGCCATCCGGCAGGACATCGGCGGCCGGGACCTGTTCGAGGTCCAGGAGCGCGCTCTCGATCGCCGCGTTGAGCGCCCGGCCCGGCGCGCCGTGCGGCTCGAGCTCCGCCATCGATGGAAGCCCGCGCTCGGACGCCCCTTCGACGGCCTCCCGGATGAGCGATGTCAGGATCGTGTCGGCGACCTCGCCGGCCGATGGCTCGACGACCGCTTCGCCGAGACCGGTCCGGCCATCGTCATGGTGGACGCGGATGACCCACGAGTCGTGCTCGAGCCACATGCCGCTCGCGGTCGCGAGGGGTCGGCGCAACGGGATGCGGACACGGTCGGCGACCAGCGCGCGGATCGCTGTCATTCCATCCATCGTAGCGTGCGGGCCGCTGGTGGCTGCGACGTCCGTAAAACGTGCTACGATGCGGTAGCAAATCGATATCTGACCGGTTCCCAGTGATCGCGAGGCAGACGATGGCAACCGTTCCCGGACCAGTCGCGGCGCTGCTCGAGGCGGCGCTCGTCGGCGAGCTCACCGTCATCGACGCGGGCGGGCGCCCGGTCACCTACCCGCTCATCCCGCTGTGGGACGGCGAGCGGATCTACCTGACGTCGTCGAGCCTGTTCAGCCGAAAGCTCGACCACATCCGGGGCAACCCGAAGGTGTCGGTCTCGATCACCGATCCTGTGGCGGTCGGCGGGTCACTCGATCGGGCAACGATCCAGGGCGACGCCCGGGTCATCGAGGACGACCCCCATGGCGGCTGGGAGCGACTCCTCCCGATCTGGGAGAAGAAGGAGCCATCGATCGTCTACTTCCTCAAGGCGCGGGTCGCGCTGCCCCTCTTCTTCGAGCGCGCGCTCATCGAGGTGACGCCGCGGCGGGTCCTGTACTGGGCCGCCGGCGACACCGCCGCCGCGCCCGTCGTGGCCGTCGTCGGCCAGGAGGCCGCGTGATGCGCAGCACACCCGAGATCGACGCCCGGGCCGGCCTCGACAAGCTGTCCGGCTACCCGTTCCAGATCCTGACCTGGGTCGACGATGCGGGCTACCCGGTCAGCGTCGCGGTCGAGGCCGACATCGACCCGGCCGAGCTGACCGCCCGCTTCGCAGCACCGGCCGGCCTGACGGTCCCGACCGACCGCGAGGTCTCGCTGACCGGCTCGCACATCCGGCCGCAGCCCGGCTATGGCTATGACGAGCGTCGCCACGTCACGGTCTGGGGACCGACGACGGCGGCCGATGGCCGGATCACGCTCGCGGCCCGAACGGCGTGGGGCTGGGACGAGGCCGAGGTCCCTTTCTTCGAGTACTCCGAACGCTCGGTCGGCAAGTCGCGCCGCTACTTCGACGCGCTCTCGGCCGAACGCGGCACCCCGGTCAAGCCTCGGCTGTCGTTCGGGTTCCTCACCCTGCGGACGACCCGCCTGCCGTTCCTGACCGCGACGCTCGTGCCGGTCCTGCTCGGCATCCTGATCGCGGCGTCGCACGGCTTCTTCGACCTTGGCGCGGCCGTGCTGACGATCATCGGCGCGTGCTTCGTCCAGCTCGGGCTCAACGTCGCGAACGACGTGTTCGACACGATGTCGGGCGCCGACGACGCGAATGTCACGCCGACACAGTTCTCGGGCGGATCCCGGGTCATCCAGTACGGCCTGGTCAGCCTGCGCCAGATGGCGACCCTGTCGACGATCTTCTACGTCATCGCCGGCCTGATCGGTCTGGTCCTGCTGGCGACCCACGGCTCGACCGCGCTGCTCGTCATCGGGGTCGTCGGCTTCATCGTCAGCCTCGGCTACACGGCCCCGCCGCTCAAGTTCGTGTACCGCGGCCTCGGTGAGATCGCCGTGGCGCTCGGGTTCGGTCCGTTGATGCTGCTGGGTGCATACGTCGTCCAGACCGGCGGGACGTTGGCCTGGGAGCCGTTCGTCGCCTCGATCCCGGTGGCGCTCCTGGTCGCCCTGATCCTGTACGTCAACGAGATCCCCGACCGCCGCAGCGACGCGCGAGCCGGCAAGCGAACGCTCCCCGTGCGCTTCTCGGAGACCACGATCATCACGGGCTACAACGTCGCCGTCGCCGTCGCGATGGTCGTCCTCGTCGCAGGCGTCCTGGCCGGCATCCTGCCGGTCCCGGTCCTGCTCATGCTCGTCACGATCCCGCTCGCGCTACGCGTCTCGCGCGGCCTCGCGCCCAACTACGACAACCCGTACGGGCTGATGGCGATCATGGGCACCAACGTCCAGCTGCATCTGCGGGCCGGGCTCCTTCTGCTCGCGGCATACGTGGTGGTCCTGGTCGTCGGGGCCGTGGCACCGGCGGTCAGCCTGTTCCTCCGCTGAGCGGCTAGCATCGGCATCGCCATGCGCCTGCTCGCCCGCCCCATCGGTCTCGGTCTCGCGGCACGGGGCGACGTCGATGAGGTCGTGACGTGGGCACGCCAGGCGCGCGACCAGGGCCTCGAATTCTGTCTGGGTCCACGACAGCTACTTCGAGCGCGACGGCGTCAGCTTCACGACTGCCATCGCGCAGGCCATCGCGGCCGACGACGATGGCGACGAGGCGGGCTTCCGGGTCGCGCTCGGGGCCGCCAACCCGTTCACGCGCCACCCGGTCGTGCTGGCGATGACCGGCTCCGCGCTCGACGAGATCCTGCCCGGCCGGTTCGTGCTGGGGATCGGAACGGGATTGCCGCTGCGGCTCAAGCAGATGGGCATCCCGTACGAGCCCGACGCCGCCGTCGCGGGCGTGTCGACCGCGATCGACCAGATCCGTGCCCTGTGGGCCGGCGAACGGCTGCCGTCGGCGACCGCGGGCCTCCCGCCGATCCAGCCGATGTTCCCGCCGACGCACCGCATCCCGATCGTCATCGCCGCCTATCGCAAGGCGTTCGTCGAGCTGGCCGGACAGAAGGCCGACGGCTACCTCGCCCGGCCGGCCGAGTCGATCCCGTCGCTGCGCGGGATCCTCGAGCGGCTCCACGCGTCCGCGATCGAGGCCGGGCGCGACCCGGGATCGCTCGAGACGGCCGGCTACCTCCTCTCGCTGGTCGACAAGACGCGGCGCGAAGCGTTGAACCGGGCCAAGCGCGAGCCGTTCGTGATCTACATGATGTCGGTGCTGTCGGACGTGTCGCTGGCGCGGGCCGGGTTCGATCGCGAGCTGCGTGACCGGATCGCCGCGGCCTGGCGAGCCGAGGACTTCACCACAGCCGGCAACCTCATCCCCGACGAGCTGCTCGACGCGTTCATGCTGTGCGGCACCCGCGAGGACGTCGCCGCGGGGGCGATGGCATTCCACACGGGAACGGGGCTGCACCTGCCGCTCCTCCAGCCGGTCCTCCAGGAGGATCGACAGATCGACGAGCTGATCGCGGCGGCGGCGATCTACGCCTCGATCCCCGACCGGACGGCCGTCGGCGAGGCCGGGGCGCCGGTGCCGGTCGGAGTCGGCGGGGTCCCGGCGCTGGGATCGGTCTCGGGCGGTGTCGTCGCGGCGACTGCTGGACCGGTGACGCTCAGCCTGGCCGACGATCGGCAGCTCACCGGTGGCGAGCGCGCGCGGCGACGGGCGGGAGCGCTGTACGAGATCCTCCGGCCGTTCGCCTTCACCGCCTCGGTCATCCCGGTCCTCGCGGGCGCGGCCCTCGCCTGGGTCGACGAGCTGTGGAACTGGGCGCCGTTCATCGCGGCCCTGCTCGGAGCGGTCTTCCTCCACGCGGGCACGAACATCGTCAACGAGGTCTACGACGTCCGGAAGGGCGTCGACACCATCACCAGCCCGCGCGCCAGCCATGCCATCGTCAAGGGCCGGATGAAGGAACGGACCGCGCTCCTCATCGCCGGGACGTTCTTCGCGCTCGCGGTCGTGGTCGGGCTCTATCTCGTCTGGCTGCGTGGCCCGGCGATCATCGTCCTCGGGCTCCTCGGGCTCGTCGGCGGCTGGGGCTACACGGCACCGCCGCTCGAGTACAAGAACCGTGCCCTCGGCGTGCCGATCGTGTTCCTGTTGATGGGCCCGCTGATGGTCGAGGGTGCCTACTTCGCGGTGAGCGGCGAGTGGTCGACGACCGCGCTGGTCCTGTCGATCCCGATCGGGATGCTCGTCGCGGCCATCCTCCACGGCAACGAGTGGCGCGACATCCGCGAGGACAGTCGGGCCGGCATCTCGACGATCTCGGCGCGGATCGGCCGGCGCTGGGCGCACTACGGCTATGTGGGCCTGGTCATCGGCGCCTACATGGTCCTCGCCCTGGCGGTCATCGCGGGTTCGCTGCCGTCGTGGACGCTGCTGGCGGTCCTGTCGCTGCCGTTCCTGGTCGCGGTCATCCGGGCGGCCGAGCTGGGCGCCACGGGCCAGGCGCGCGCGATCGCCATGATCGACCTCCAGACGGCGCGTCTGCACCTCGCGTTCGGGTCGCTGCTCGTCCTCGGACTCGTCCTGTCGCGGGTGGTCGGTGGCTGACGGGCCGGGCGCGACGGAGGGTACGGGCGTCGGCCGCGCGGTCGTCCCTGGCGCCCTGGAGCTCGGGCTGGTTCTCGCCCAGGGCTGGTTCGCAGCGACGTTCCGCGGGCCCCGGGACAGGTTCTGGCACCGGATGACGATGACCGGGCTCAACCTCGGCGGACTGGCGCTGCTGACGAGCCGGCCGGCACGCGGGACGCGGATCGGCCCGAAGGAGGTGGCGCTCGGATTGGCATCGGCTGCGGCGCTGTACGCGACGTTCCGCATCGGCGATCGTCTTCGCGCGGCGGTTCGTGCCCGGCGGCGACGCCCAGATCCGCGACATCTACACGCTTCGGACGATCCGACCGAAGGAGGAGATCGGCCTCCGGCTGGCGACCGTCATCGGTCCCGCCGAGGAGCTGTTCTGGCGCGGCCTCGTCCAGGAGGCGCTGATGGCGCGCTATGGCCGCTGGACCGGGGCCGCGGCGGCTGCGATGGCGTACGGCGGCGTCCACATCGTGACCGGCAACTTCACCCTGTTCGGCGCCGCCGGGATCGCCGGAGCGCATTGGTGCGCGCTCTATGCGGCGGGCGTGCCTCTCGGGGCGCTCGTCGTCAGCCACGTGACGTGGGATGTCTGGATCTTCCTGGTCCAGCCGACGGGCGAGATCGAGCCGGTCGAGCCGATCGGGCCGCTCGCGGCGGCCTCCGCCGTCTGACCTACGGCGCGTGCCGGTCCCTGTCGTCGACGGCGCCAGCACGCCTGGCCACCGTGAGGGCGACGACCAGCGGCCGCGTGACACGTCCGTCGAAATGGCTGTCGATGAACGCCTCCATGTCATCCACCAGGCCTGCACGGTCGCCGGCATCCATCATGTTGGTGTCCGAGAACGAGAGCATCAGCTTCCGATACCCGGCGGCCGTGTACGTCTGGTCCCAGTCCCAGCGGTGGACGGCGACGTCGGTGAAGCGAGGATCCTCGGTGAGTGCGAGCGCGATCGTCGGTTCGACGTCCGGCCGCGACGACGCAGGCGGGTCCTCGTTCGCTTGTCCGTGTCGCTCGTAGATCGGTTGCGCCGCGGCAAAGAACCCTCGATCCTCCGGCGAGTCGACCTGGAACAGTCCGACGATCGCCAGGATGCCGCCCGGACGCAGGATCAGCGCGGGTCGATCGAGTTGGGCAGCCGGAGAGATCCAGTGGTACGCACTGGCTGAGAAGACGGCGTCAGCGCTCGCGGCAGCCAGGTCGATCGTCTCGAAGTCCCCGACGCTCACCCGGAGGCGCTCCGTCGGAAGGTTCGAGCGCAGCCTGCCGGCCATCGACGCGCTGATCTCGACAGCGTGGACGAGAGCGCCACGGGCAAGGAGATCCCTCGTCGCCTGGCCGGTTCCCGGTCCGACCTCCAGGACCTCCGGCTCCGACGGCAGGAGGGCAAAGAGCTCGTCGTACAACGCCTCCGGGTACGTCGGGCGGATCTCGTCGTACAGGTCGACGACGGTTCCGAACGTGAGCCTCGGATCTCGGATTTCGCTCATCACGGGGATGGTATCCGCGTCGACCGTGCCGCCGGGATGACCAGTCGTTGGCGGCCGACCCGCCCCGGAATCGAAACGGCCCGCGGGATCCGCGGGCCGTCACTGATCGGCGAGATCCGCCGGAGGCTCAGACCTCCTTGAACTCGCCCTCGACCGTCTCCTCGTCTCCGGCACCCGCCCCGTCAGCGGCACCGCCGTCGGACTCGCCGGCGCCACCGTCGGGCCCGGCACCGTCCGAGGAGCCATTGCCGGCATCCCCGGCCGACGACGCGGCAGCCTGGTAGGCGGCGGTCGAGACCCGCTGCAGGACTTCTGCCAGCGAGGTCATCCCGCTCTTCACGGCGTCCATGTCGGAGCCCTTGAGCGACTCGCGGAGCGACTCGATCTTGTTCTCGACCTCGAGCTTGTCGTCGGACGAGACCTTGTCGCCGAGGTCCTTGATGGCACGCTCGGCCTGGAACGAGAGGGCCTCGGCCTGGTTCCGGGTCTCGACCTCCTCGCGCCGCTGCTTGTCCTCCTCGGCGTGCTCCTGGGCGTCGCGGACCATCTGGTCGACGGCGCTCTTGTCGAGCATCGAGGAGGCGGTGATGCGGACCTGCTGTTCCTTGCCGGTCGCCCGGTCCTTGGCCTTGACATCGAGGATGCCGTTGGCATCGATGTCGAACGTCACCTCGATCTGCGGGATCCCGCGCGGGGCCGGCGGGATGCCGTCGAGGATGAACCGGCCGAGCGTCTTGTTGTCGGTCGCGAAGTCGCGCTCGCCCTGGAGGACGTGGATCTCGACCTGCGACTGCGAGTCGGACGCGGTCGAGAAGACCTGCGACTTCGAGGTCGGGATGGTCGTGTTGCGCTCGATCAGCTTGGTCATGACCCCGCCGAGCGTCTCGATGCCGAGCGACAGCGGCGTCACGTCGAGGAGCAGGACGTCCTTGACGTCACCGGCCAGCACGCCGGCCTGGATCGCGGCGCCGATGGCGACGACCTCGTCCGGGTTGACGCCCTTGTGCGGCTCCTTGCCACCGAACATCGCCTTGACCGCCTCGACGACGGCCGGCATCCGCGTCATGCCACCGACCAGGATGACCTCGTCGATGTCCGCGCGGCTTGAGCCCGGCGTCCTTCATGGCGGCCAGGACCGGGCCCTTGGTCTTCTCGACCAGGTCGTTGACGAGGTCCTCGAGCTTGGCCCGGGTGAGGGTCATCACGAGGTGCTTCGGACCGCTCTGCGTCGGCGGTGATGTACGGCAGGTTGATCTCGGTCGAGGCGGTCGTCGACAGCTCGATCTTCGCCTTCTCGGCGGCCTCCTTGAGGCGCTGCAGTGCCTGCTGGTCCTTGGCCAGGTCGATGCCCTGGTCCTTCTTGAACTCGGCCAGCAGCCAGTCGATGACGCGCTGGTCGAAGTCGTCGCCGCCGAGGTGCGTGTCGCCGTTGGTCGCCTTGACCTCGAAGACGCCCTCGCCGAGCTCGAGGATCGAGATGTCGAACGTGCCGCCGCCGAGGTCGTAGACGGCGATCTTCTCGTCGCCCTTCTTGTCGAGCCCGTAGGCGAGCGCCGACGCGGTCGGCTCGTTGATGATCCGCTTGACGTCGAGGCCCGCGATCCGCCCGGCGTCCTTGGTCGCCTGGCGCTGCGTGTCGTCGAAGTAGGCAGGGACGGTGATGACGGCCTCGGTGATCTTCTCGCCGAGGTACGCCTCCGCGTCGGTCTTGAGCTTCTGGAGGATCATCGCGCTGATCTCCGGCGGCGTGTAGACCTTGCCGTCGGCGAGCTTGACCGCGACGCCGTCGCTCTTGGGGTCCTTCTCGACCTCGTACGGGACGAGCTTGCCGCTGCGCTTGACCTCCGGGTCGTCCCAGCGACGGCCCATGAAGCGCTTGATCGAATAGACGGTGTTGGCCGGGTTGGTGACGGCCTGGCGCTTGGCCAGCTGGCCGACCAACCGCTCGCCGGTCTTGGTGAAGGCGACGACCGACGGGACCGTCCGGCCGCCCTCGGCGGATGCGATGACGGTCGGCTCGCCGCCCTCCATGACGGCCACGACGGAGTTCGTCGTGCCGAGGTCGATGCCGATGATCTTGCCCATGTCGATGGATGCTCCTTGGTCGGGTCTTGGGTCTGGGTTGGTCTGGGTCAGTCGTTGGGTTCGGCGGTGGACGCCACGGCGACGAGCGCCGGGCGGATGACGCGATCTCGCAGCCGGTAGCCGCGACGGATCTCCTCGACGATCTCGCCGTCCGCGTGGCCGGTGCCCGGGACGTTGGTGATCGCCTCGTGCTCGCGCGGGTCGAACGCGCGACCGGGCGACGCATCGATCGTGCTGACGCCCTCGCTCTCGAGCAGGACGCGGAGCTTGCGATCGATGGCGGAGATGCCCTCGAACCACGAGTCGTCGGCGATGGCCGCCGGGCGGGTGTCGATGGCGCGGTCGAAGTCGTCGGCGACGGTCAGCACCTTGCGGATCAGGTCCTCACCGGCGAGGCCAAGCTCGCGCATGCGCTCCTCGTTCGTCCGTCGCTTGAAGTTCTGGAACTCGGCTCGCTCGCGCTGCAGGGCGAGCAGGAACTCGTCCGCGGTGGCGAGGGCAGCGTCGCGCTCCGCCGTCAGTCCCTCGATCTGGGCGAGCAGGGTCGTCGGCGAGATGTCGATCTCGGCCTCGCGCTCCTCCGCCCGGGTGGCGTGCTTTCGCTCAGGCATACAGGTGATCCACCAATTCGTTCATGAGACCGGACACGAAGCCGACCGTGCCGATCGCCTGGGAATAGGACATCCGTGTCGGCCCGAGCACCCCGACGACGCCGATGGCATGTCCCGGTCGCCCGTACGGGGCCAGGACCAGCGAGACGTCGCGCATGTCGAGCGGCTGGTTCTCGTGGCCGATGAACACCTGCACCCGGCCGGCGCCGGCGACGCTGCCGACCAGCTGGCCGAGGTAGGCGCGGTTCTCGAAGCGCCGAGAAGACGCGCCGGAGCTTGTCGCTCTGGGCGAACTCGGGGGCCTCCATCACGTTGAGCAGGCCGTCGCTGAAGACCTCCTCGATGGCGGCCGCGTCGTACTCGCGGACGATCTTGACGGCACGCTCGCCGACGCGCCGGGCGAGCGCCTCGACCGGATCGTCACCGCGGAGCGTGGCCAGGCGTGCCGTCGCCCGCGTGGCGGTCATGCCCGACAGCCGCTCGTTCAGGATCGTGGCGACCGCGTTGAACGTCGCCTGGTCGACCGACTCGTCGGTCTCGAGGGTGATGAGCGCCTGCTTGATCGCCCCCTCCCGGAGGACGAGGATGAGGCTCGCCATCCGCTCGTTGATGGCGACCAGGTCCACCCGGCGGATGTGCGCGTCACGCGGCTTGGCCGGGGTCGCCAGGCCGGCCGACCGGGTGACCGACGCGAGCGTCGTGGCGGCGAGGCGGAACCAGTGCTCGCTGGCGAACTCGACCTGGCCGAACTGGTGGCGGATCATCAGCTGCTCGACGGCGGGAAGTGGCACGGTCTCGACGATCGACTCGACGTAGAAGCGATAGCCGGCATCCGTCGGCAGGCGCCCGGCCGAGGTGTGCGGATGCGTCAGCAGGCCGTTCGCCTCGAGCTCTGCGAGGATGCTGCGGACGGTCGCGCTCGACACGCCGAGGTGATAGCGCTCGACGAGAGCCTGGCTGCCGACCGGCGATGCGGTCGTGACATATTCCTCGATGACGGCCCGTAGGATCGCCTGGGTGCGAAGGTCCAGTGGGCCGAGTGGGCGACGATTCCGACGCGCCATGGCCTGTCTCCTGACGTCGTTAGCACTCTAGCGTGGAGAGTGCTAACCGTGACGACCGCATCGTAGCAGCCGCCGGGTCCGAGTGTCAACGCGCACAGGCTGGAATCCCAGCACGGAGCGCCGATCGCGGGACGTACCATGCCGACGGTGACGACAGGGAATGGGACGGGCCGCCGCTCGAGCCATCGGCTGATCCGCGCGGCACATGGGTTCCTCGATCCCGCGACACGAGGTCGGCATGCGGGCGCCGCGCGCGACCGGATGCGGGACGCGGTCAGGCGCTCGCCGCCGTGCGTGATCTGTGGTGCACCGACACGGGTCGTGACGGCCCGGCAGGACACCGCCGGCGTGCGCGCCGGTGCCCCCGGCAAGACCCTCCGCATGTTCGTGTGCGGGACGTGTGGCTTCGTGGACAATCCCCAGAACATGTTCGACTATCGCTCGTTCGAGCACGTCGAGGACCTGGCCAATGCCGCCCGAACCGGTCGGCCGGATCGCCCGGGTCGTGAGTTCCACATGGCCCAGATGGCGATCGACATCCTCGGGCAGGACGGACTCGAGGTCCTCGACTACGGCGCCGGCCGAAGCCTCGACAACGTGCACATCGCGAAGCTGCCCCACGGTCCGGAACGTCGCCATCGCCGATGTGATGCGGCTGCGCGACGACGCCGAGTTCATCGATGCCAACCTCCCAGCGCCGCGGCGGTTCGGCGTGGTCATCGCGAGCGAGGTCGTCGAGCATTTCCTGCATCCCCGCTCCGACCTCGGCGCACTGTTCGCCTTCGTCGACCCCGACGGGATGCTCGTCTGCTCGACCAACCTGTACGACGGCGGGAACCTCTCCAGACAGTCGTATCCCTTCGTCCCCGGCCACGTGTCGTACTGGTCGGAGGGATCGATCAGGCGCGTGGCGGCCGCCAACGACGTCCACGTCGACGTCCGGATCCCGCTCGTGGCGACCGGTTTCGCGGGTCCGCGCAAGCGCTACCTGCTGTTCACGCGGTCGCAGGCGGTCATGGACGCGATCGCCCGGTACTTCAGCACGCGCGAGTTCGCGCCCTCCGAATCGCCGACGGCCGACAAGGAGATCGCCGCGGTCAGACCAGGCGGCTGAACAGCTCGTTCGAGAGCAGCCGGCCGCGCGTCGTCAGGACGACGCGATCGTCGGGGGTGACGTCGAGCAGCTCGGCGGCCAGGGCCCAGCCGAACGGGTCGGCGAGCGGCGGCTCGTGGGCGGCAGCGAGCGGGACTCCACGGTCCGTCCGCAACCCGAGGATGACCGTCTCCGCCGCCGCCGTGACCGGATCGATCGGCTCGGACTCGCCCGGCGGGAATCGCGGGTCGCTGCCATCGAGCGGTGTCAGCGCCGCCGAGGTAGCCGTCGAGGCGTGCCGCGTTCCAGCGTCGGGTGACCCCGTCGAACGCGTGCGCGCCGGGACCGACCGCCTCGTACGGCCGGCGCTCCCAGTAGACGAGGTTGTGACGGCTCTCGTGGCCAGGGCGGGCCCAGTTGCTGATCTCGTAGCCGTGCCAGCGCGTCGTCGGCCAGCCGATGCACGGCGTGGTGGTACTGCGCCGCCGCGCGATCCTCGTCCTGTGCCGATCGAGCGGTCGCCCGCCAGCGTCGCGCGCCGGCCGTCGTCGGCAGGTGGTCGCCGTCGAGGCCGGTCAGGCCCTCCGCATCGGGGTCGTCGAGCGTCAGCGCGTAGAGCGACAGGTGATCGGGCTCGAGCGCGAGGGCCGCGTCGAGCGTCTCGATCCAATCGGCCAAGGTGCCGTCCGGCGTGTCGTACAGGAGGTCGAGGCTGATGGAGCCGATGCCGGCCGCGCGCGCCTCCGCGACGGCCCGCACGACGTCGACCACGCGGTGGCGCCGTCCGAGCCGGCGCAGGCCCGCCGCCGACATCGCCTGGGCGCCGAGCGACAGGCGCGTGATCCCGGCCGCCTTGAACGCTCGGGCATCGCCGCGATCGTCGGGTCCCGGATTGGCTTCGAGCGTGACCTCGGCGCCCGGTGCAAGCCCGTAGCGATCGCGAACCCTGGCGAGCAGCGCGGCGATCGTGTCGGCCGGCAGGAGCGACGGCGTCCCGCCACCGAAGTAGACCGTCTCGAGCGGCGGCCGGCCGCGCGGGAAGGCCGCATCGAGCGCGTTCGCCCGCAGCTCCAGCTCCGCCCCGAGTGCCGTCGACGAACGCCTCCACGCGCGCCCGCGGGCCGCGGGCGGCGGCACCGGCGTAGACCACGAAGTCGCAGTACGGGCAGAGCGAGACGCAGAACGGGATATGGATGTAGAGCGCGACCGGCGGGGCGGCGACAGGTGCCATGACGGGCTGGACGCCACGTGACGGGGCCGCGGAGCGGGCCACCGTCAGCGATCCCGAGAGGCGGACTCCCGCGACCCGATCACCCGCCAGCCCTCGGGCGGGCGTCGTCGCTTCTCGATCTCCTCGACCTCGCGACCGCGCGGCTTGGTCTGGCCCGTGTGGCCGGTGCACAGGAAGACCGCGAAGCGCGTGATGGCGTGGCCGACGAAGGCCGCCGCGATCCCTCCGGTGACGACCGTCAGCCAGCCGCCGATCAGGCCCATCCCCATCGTCAGGACCAGCAGGTAGCGGTCCCGGCCGGGCGCCCCGAGCCGCGTCGTGAGCGTGTAGATGATCGCCTGCATGAAGTTGGCGAGCGTCGGGTTGACGCCGGCCACCAGCAGCAGCCCGAACAGGGCGCCACGGAACGCCGCCTCGTCGATGAACGCGGTGGCCGTCGAGTTGAGCAGCGCCCCCGGGTACGACCACGAATCGGGGAAGCGGATGCGGTGGTAGCGATACGTCGCGAAGGAGACCGCCACGACGATACCGAGCAGACCGTAGGCGAGGCCGCCCAGGACGGCACCGATCCGGTTGCCGGACCCGAGGAACAGGTCCTCCTGCGGCGACGGATGGATGTACAGGATGGCGATGGCGATGCGCGAACCCGAGGCCATACCAGGCCGAGCCGGCGGCGAACCCGCGGCCGTTCGCCGTCGCGCGTCGCCTCGTAGTACTCGGCCGTCCCGAACTTCTCGGCGTCGAGGCGGAGCATGATCAGGAGCAGGGTCAGGCCGATCGTGATCAGCCAGCGCGCCAGGTTGATGAACTCGTCCACCGGCGCGTCCTAGCCCTCGTCCATCCGGAGCATCGCCAGGAATGCCTCCTGCGGGATCTCGACCGAGCCGACCCGCTTCATGCGCTGCTTGCCTTCCTTCTGCTTCTCGAGCAGCTTGCGCTTGCGGGTGATGTCGCCACCGTAGCACTTGGCGAGGACGTTCTTGCGCATCGCCCGCACCGATTCGCGGGCGATGACGTTCGATCCGATGGCCGCCTGGATCGGGATCTCGAACATCTGGCGCGGGATCAGCTGCTTGAGCCGCTCGGTCAGGGCGCGCCCGGTGGACTGCGCCCGGTCGCGGTGGACGATGAGCGACAGAGCGTCGACGGGCTCGCCGTTGACCAGGATGTCGACCTTGACCAGGTTCGCCGGCCGGTAGCCGAGCTCCTCGTAGTCCATCGAGGCGTAGCCCTGGCTGCGGCTCTTGAGCTGGTCGAAGTAGTCGATGATCAGCTCGGCCAGCGGCATCTCGAAATGGAGGACGACGCGCGTCGGGTCGAGGTACTCCATGGTCATGAACTCGCCGCGCCGGTTGGTCGACAGCTCCATCAGCGGGCCGATGTAGCTGGTCGGGGTGACGACGCTGAGCTTGACCCAGGGCTCCTCGATGGCCTCGATGTCGCGACGGGTTGGGCAGCAGCGCCGGGTTGTCGACGACGACCGGCGGGCGGCCCAGGGTCCGCTGGACGTGGTATTCGACCGATGGCGCCGAGGCGATCAGGTCGAGCGAGAACTCGCGCTCGAGCCGCTCCTGGACGATCTCCATGTGGAGCAGGCCGAGGAAGCCGCAGCGGAAGCCGAAGCCGAGCGCCACCGAGCTCTCCGGCGTGTAGGTGAAGCTCGCGTCGTTGAGGTGCAGCTTCTCGAGCGCATCGCGGAGCAGCGGATAGTCCTCGCCGCTGACCGGATAGATGCCGGCGAACACGAGGCTCTTTGCCTCCTGGTAGCCGGGCAGCGGCGTGTCCGCCGGCCGCGCGACGGTCGTGACCGTGTCGCCGACCTGCGCGTCGCGGACGCTCTTGAGGCCGGTCGCGACGTAGCCGACCTCGCCGGCGACCAGCTGCTTGACCGGCACGAGCTGCGGCCGGAAGACGCCGAGCTCGAGCGGATCGGCCTCGGCGCCGCTGCCCATCAGGCGGATCGCGTCACCCTGGCGGATCGTCCCCTCGGCGAGGCGGACGTAGACGACGACCCCCTTGTACGCGTCGTAGTGGCTGTCGAAGATCAGGCCCTTCAGCGGCTTGGCCGGGTCGCCCTTGGGGGCCGGGATGCGGGCGACGATCGCCTCGAGGATGTCGGCGACGCCCGTGCCGTCCTTGGCCGAGGCGAGGATGACCTCCTCGCGCGGGATGGCCAGCACGTTCTCGAGCTCGTCCATGATCGTGTCGGGGTCCGCGGACGGCAGGTCGATCTTGTTGAGGACCGGGATGAGCGTGAGGTTCTCGCGCAGCGCGAGATGGACGTTGGCCAGCGTCTGGGCCTCGATGCCCTGGGTGGCGTCGACGACCAGGATCGCGCCCTCGCAGGCCTGCAGGCAGTGGCTGACTTCGTAGGCGAAGTCGACGTGGCCGGGCGTGTCGATGAGGTTGAGCCCGTAGACCAGGCCGTCGCGTGCGGTGTACTCGAGCCGCACGGCGCGGGCCTTGATGGTGATCCCCTTCTCGCGCTCGAGGTCCATCGAGTCGAGCACCTGGCTCATCATCTGGCGGCCCTCGATCGTGTGCGTCAACTCGAGCAGCCGGTCCGCGAGCGTGGACTTGCCGTGGTCGATGTGCGCGATGATCGAGAAGTTGCGGAGGCGGTCCTGGGGGATGGTCACGACGCGGCAGTGTAGCCGGGACAGCCCGCCGCTACCCTTCGCAGGTGCTGGACTTCCTGACCTCGTCCCTGGTGACGCTCTACGTCGTCATGGACCCGCTGCTGTTGAGCGCCTTGTTCCTCGGCCTCACGCACGGCATGACCAGCGGCGAGCGGACCGAGGTCGCGTGGCGCGGCCCGCTGATCGCCTTCATCATCCTCGTCGCCGTGGGTCTCGGCGGCGCGAAGCTGCTCGACCTGCTGGGCATCTCGCTGGCGGCGTTCCGTATCGCCGGTGGGCTCCTCCTGCTCTTCACGGCCTGGGAGATGGTCTTCGACCGTCTCGGCCCGCGACTGCAGGCGACGGCAGACGCGGCGGTCGGCGTCGACCACGTCAAGAACGTCGCCGCCTTCCCGCTGGCGATCCCGCTCATCGCCGGGCCGGGAGGGATCACCGCGATGATCCTGCTCGCCGGCAAGACCGGGGGTCAGGTCGACCTCGCCCTGGGGCTCTTCTTCGTGACGGCCCTGGTGATGCTCACGATCTTCCTGAGCTTCCTCGGCGCCGATCGGATCTCCAGCGTCCTCGGCGTCACCGGACGTGCCGTGAGCACGCGCATGCTCGGGATCATCCTCGCGGCCCTGGCAGTCCAGTTCATGATCGACGGCGTGCTGGAGCTGGCCGGAGGGTCCTGATCCCGCTGTCGGCTCGCCTTCCGCTACGCTGATATCTTCACCCGGTCCCCAGCCCAGGAGTCGCGCGTGGCCTGTCCCGTCTGCCGGAGCGAGAACCCGGCCGGAGCCAAGTTCTGCAAGGACTGTGGCACCCGTCTCTCGGCCGCCTGCCCATCGTGCGGGTCGTCGACCCTGCCCGACGCGAAGTTCTGCAGCGAATGCGGGACGGTCCTGGGCGCGGCGAGCGCACCGGTCGTCGACAGTCGCCGGCCTGCCGCGTTCACCGCGACCGCCGAGCCCGTCGCCGAGCGCCGCCATGTCACGATCCTGTTCGCCGACCTGGTCGGCTTCACCCCGTTCGCCGAGGAGCGCGACGCGGAGGAGGTCCGCGAGGTCCTGACCCGCTACTTCGACATGGCGCGGGCCATCATCGACTCCTATGGCGGTGTCGTCGAGAAGTTCATCGGCGACGCGGTGATGGCCGTCTGGGGTGCACCGATCGCGCAGGAGGACGATGCCGGGCGGGCGGTCCGCACCGCGCTCGATCTGGTCGAAGCCGTGCGGACGCTGGGCCCGATGATCCAGGCGCGGGTCGGCGTCCTGACCGGCGAAGCTGCCGTCACCCTGGGCGCCACGAACCAGGGGATGGTCGCGGGCGACATCGTCAACACCGCCGCGCGGCTCCAGGCTGTCGCCGCTCCGGGCACGGTCCTCGTCGGCGAGGGGACGTACCAGGCGGCGTCGTTGTCGATCGCCTTCGAGCCCGTCGGCGAACAGGACCTGAAGGGCAAGACGAGCCCGGTCCCGGCGTGGCGAGCGCTCCGCGTCATCGGCGAGCGCGACGGCCGGCGCTCCGGGGAGGGGCTCGAGGCGCCGTTCGTCGGTCGCGATGACGAGATCCGGCTCCTCAAGGACCTGTACCAGGCGACGAGCCGGGAGCGGCGGGCACGGCTGGTGTCGATCATCGGCCCGGCCGGGATCGGCAAGTCGCGGCTCGGCTGGGAGTTCGTCAAGTACCTCGACGGGGTCGCCGAGGACGTCTGGTGGCACTCCGGTCGATCGCCGGCCTACGGGACCGGCATCAGCTTCTGGGCCCTCGGCGAGATGGTCCGCGGCCGATGCCGCCTGGTCGAGACCGACGACGAGGCGACGTCGCGAAGCAAGATCGCGGAGGCCCTCGCCGAGTACATCGCCGACCCCGAAGAGCGCCGCTGGATCGAGCGGGCGTTCCTCGTCCTGCTCGGGTTCGAGTCGGGGATGGCCACCGAGGAGCTGTACGGCGCGTGGCGGACGTTCTTCGAACGGCTCGCCGAATCCGGGCCGGTGGTCATGGTCTTCGAGGACTTCCACCACGCCGACACCGGTCTCGTGGACTTCGTCGATCACGTCATGGAGTGGTCGCGCTCCGTGCCGATCTTCGTGGTGACCCTGTCTCGGCCGGACCTGCTGGACAAGCGGCCGGCTTGGGGAGCTGCCAAGCGCAACTTCACATCGGTCTACCTCGAACCCCTGACGACCGACGCGATGCGCCAGCTGCTCCTGGGGCTCGTGCCGGGCCTGCCAGAGTCCGCTCTCGCCTCGATCGTCACTCGAGCGGACGGCATGCCGTTGTACGCGGTCGAGACCGTCCGGATGCTGCTGGCACAGGGACGGCTCGGGCTGGTCGCCGGGGTCTGCCAGCCGGTCGGCGATCTCACGACAGTCGCCGTCCCGGAGACGCTGACCGCGCTCATCTCCTCGCGCCTTGACGCGTTGGCGCCGCCCGAACGAGCCCTGGCGTCGGACGCCGCGGTGCTCGGCCAGAGCTTCACGCAGGCGGGCCTGGTGGCTGTGTCCGGCATCCCCGAGGCCGACATCGAACCGCTCCTCCGCCAGCTGGTCCGCCGCGAGCTTCTGACGCAGGACCTGGACCCGCGGAGCCCGGAGCGTGGCCAGTACTCGTTCGTCCAGGCGCTCATCCGTGAGGTCGCCTACAACACACTCGCTCGTCGTGATCGGAAGACGCGCCATCTCGCCGCAGCCCGGTTCTTCGAGTCACTCGGGAGCGACGAGCTGGCCGGCGCGCTCGCCAGCCACTATCTGGCCGCCCAGGAGAATGCCACCGAGCCGGCCGAAGCAGACGCGCTGGCGGGCCAGGCGAGGATCGCCCTTCGGGCGGCCGCGGACCGCGCGATCGCCCTTGGTTCGTACGAGCAGGCCCTGGGCTTCCTGCGGTCGGCCCTGACGGTCGCGACCGAACCGGGCGAAGAGGCCGACATCCTCGAGCGCGCCGGGCGTGCCGCCACCGAGGCAGCGTTGCTCGATGAGGCCGAAGGGCTCCTGCGACGCGCGATCGACCTGCGTCGGTCGATGGGCGACACGTCGGGGCTCGCCGGCAGCCTCGTGGCGATCAATCGAACGCTCGTCTCGGCCTACCGAAGCGAAGAAGCGATCGCGCTCCTCGAGCCGGCGATGGAAGAGCTGGCAGGGATCGACGACGAGGTCGCCCTCGTACGCCTCGCGACCGCCCTGACCGGCGCGTATACCCTGCACCAGGACATCGATCGTGCCCTGGAGCTCGTCGAGCGATACATCGGCCGGGCGGAACACCTCGACCTTATCGACGTCTTCGTCGAGCTGCTCATGCGACGCGGTCTTCTGTTGGCGATGTCCGGCCGGAGCTATGAGGCTAGTGCCCTCACGAGGGGCGCACTCGATCTGGCCGAGGCTCACGGTCTTGTCGGCATCGCGATCGCCTGTCGCGGGAACCTCGCCTTTGCCCTGAACGAACGCGAGCCGGCGAAGGCCTACGCGTTCGACCGTGAGACGCTGGCCGAGACACGCAGGCTCGGGATGCGTCAGCGGATGCTCCTGATCCTGGGCAACGCCACTGAAGGCGCCCGCGCGACGGGCGATTGGGACTGGGCTCTCGGGGAGTTGGCGACGCAGCTCGCGGGTGAGCTCGACCGCCCTGATCGGGCATGGTTCGCCGGCAACACGCTCGTGTATCGCACCTGGCGGGGCGAGGCCACCGACGACGATTGGGCCGAGTGGGAGGCGCTCATCGAGGGCCATGAGGATCCCCAGGTCGCCGCGGACTACGCCGAAGTCCGATCCCAGCAGGCATTGACCGCGGGCAACCTCGCAGATGCCCGGCGGTTCGCGATCGAGACCTTCTCGCTCGTCGGCGGCCGGCCCAGCCGTCGGGCTGGGGCAGCGCGCGCGGCACTCTGGTCCGGCGATCGAGATGGTGCAGTGGCAGACCTCGATGCCATCGACGAGACAGGGGTCCACGGCCCAGCCGCCGAGCTGCGGCGCACGACGATCCGCGCCGGGATCGCGGCGCTCGACGGTAGGACGGGCGAAGCGATCGCCCAGTACCGGGTCGCCCGCGAGGGTTGGCGCGACATCGGCGTGCCGTGGGAGGAAGCGCTTGTCGGCATCGACATGGCGACGCTGCTCGACCCCCGCGAACCAGAGGTCGTCGCGGCAGCAGCGCGCAGCCGCGAGATCCTGACCGGGCTGCGGGCGCGGCCGTACCTGGACCGGCTCGAGGCCGCCCTGGCGGCGCCCGAGCACAAGGCCGCGGCCGCTCCGTCTCGCGCGATGGAGGCTGCCGACCGGACGGCGGTCTGATCACGGGCGACCCTCGATCACCCATGCCCCTGATCGACTCCGCGGACTCTCTGCTCATCATCATCGACGCCCAGCCGGGCTTTGCCGGCACCACCGATGCGACCGCCCGAGACGCCGCACGCGCGCGTGAGGTCGCGGCCTGGCTCGCCGGCGTGGCGGCAGCGCTCGAGATGCCGATCGTGGTGACCGAGGAGGATGCCGCGGTGAACGGACCGACCGATGCCTTGATCGCGGCACGGCTGCCGGCCGGCACGCCGATCCTGCCCAAAGCCGTCTTCGGCCTGGGGGATGACCCGGCGATCCTGGCCGCCGTCGAGGCGACCGGGCGGCGGACGGCCATCCTGGTCGGCGCCGAGACGGATGTCTGCGTCGCGCAGTCGGCGGTCGGGTTGTCAGACCGCGGGTTCCGGGTCGTGGTCGTCGCCGACGCGACCTTCTCCCCCGGCGAGATGCACGGCCATGGGCTGGCACACCTGCGGGATGCCGGTGTCGAGGTCCGGCATGCCAAGGGCATCTACTACGAGTGGGTCAGGACGGTGGCGACGGCGCGCACCTTCCAGGCCGACCACCCGGACCTTGCGAAGCCGCTCAGCTTCGATCTCTAGCGGCGGCCGACCCGGCCGCGAGCCTGTGGTACCATCCGCCTTCGCGCCCGGGGCACGTTCCGCGCCGCGCGTCGATCGACTCTCCCACGCAGTTTGAGGTTCGCCCACTTTGGCCAAGACGCCCCGCACCTGGACCGGCGCACGGACGCCGTCCGGACTCAAGAGGGTCCGTCAGGCACAGAGCCGCCACGAGGTCCTGCAGCCCCGCCGGAGCGCCGCCAAGACCTACGTCGCCAAGGCCCTGAGCGCCGCCGCGGAGCCCGCCGGTTCGACGATCGACCCCGTGGCCGCGCTGGCCGAGGCGCTGAGCGCCCTCGACCGGGCCGCCAAGGTCGGCGCCATCCATCCCAACGCCGCCGCCCGCCGCAAGTCGCGCCTGACCCGCAAGGTCAACGCCGCGCTCGGTGGCGAGCACGTCCAGACCGGCGGTCGCGTCGTCAAGACGA
Source organism: uncultured Chloroflexia bacterium (assembly GCA_963813225.1). GTDB lineage: Bacteria > Chloroflexota > Limnocylindria > Limnocylindrales > CSP1-4 > SPCO01. The sequence goes on from CAWEYB010000002.1 coordinate 413,977, forward strand.
CCGGCAAGGCAGCCGCCGCCAAGGCCGCCAAGGCCCGCATCGCGGCTGGCAAGGCCGGTAAGGCGAAGGGTGCCCAGACGGCCGCAGGCAAGGCCCGCGCCGCGCTGAGCAAGACGGCCCGCGCCGAGGCCGCCGCCGCCAAGGCCGCCGCCGAGGCCAGCGCCGCGACCGCCGAGGTCGCTCCGGCCAAGACTGCCGCCAAGGCGCCCGCGGCGAAGGCGACCAAGGCGGCCCCGAAGAAGGCCGCGACGACCACCAAGGCTGCCGCCAAGCCGGCGGCGAAGGCGACCGCCAAGGCGGCCCCGAAGACGACGAAGAAGGCCGCGACCAAGGGGTAGGCCCGACTCCGCCCGACATCACGAACGCCCCGGTCCGGCCGGGGCGTTTCGATTCGAGGATCAGGCCCGGGCGGCGGTCAGCTGCGGGCGATCACCGAGCCGGCATCGGGCGCCACGAGCGTCTTGGGCCGGAACACGCCGTACAGTGCCGCGCCGCCCAGGCCGCCAAGCGTGGTGATCACGAGGATCGTGCCCGCGCTGCCGAACTGCTCGTTCCAGTAGAAGGTCGTGAACGAGCCCGCGTCGGTCACGCCGGCCGCGACAAGGTCGTCGCCACGGCCGGCCTGCAGGTAGCGCTGGTACACGCAGTCGGCGCCGGTGACACACGGGGCGGGACGACCATCGTCCTTGTCGACCGTGACCCGGCCGCCCTCGCTCGGATCGCGAAAGCCGTCGTCACCGAAGAAGAACAGCGCCTTGATCGAGAGCAGCAGCACGGCCGCGGTCAGGCCGGTGACGAACCCGGCGAACAGGCCATTGACGAGGATGCGTCTCCACGGACCGGCGCGCCGGTCGGAGCGCTGGTTGGCGTAGTAGCCGATCAGCAGACCGGACGGGATGGCGAGGACCCAGATGAACCACTCGATCGGGATGAAGAGCATGAAGCTGACCACGATGGTCAAGGCCATGCCGATCCCGACATAGGCAGCGATGATGGCGCCGCGATCGACCAGCCGGCTCATCCGCGCGTGTCGGCCCTCGCGGCACCGGCGCCTGCCGCGGCGGCATCGTCGGCACCCGCACCCGCACCGGCCAGCGCCGACCGGCCCGGATAGCGCGCGCTGTCGCCGAGCTCGCCTTCGATCCGCAGCAGGCGGTTGTACTTGGCGACCCGCTCAGAGCGCGACGGTGCGCCGCTCTTGATCTGGCCGGTCCCCATCGCGACCACGAGGTCGGCGATGGTCGTGTCCTCCGTCTCCCCGGAGCGGTGGCTGACCATCGCCGTCCAGCCGGCTCGCCGCGCGAGGTCGATGGCGTCGATCGTCTCGGACAGCGTCCCGATCTGGTTGACCTTGATCAGCACCGAGTTCATCGCGTCCTCGGCGATGCCGCGGGCGATGAACGCAGGGTTGGTGACCAGGATGTCGTCCCCGACCAGCTGGACCCGCGAGCCGAGCCGGCTGTTGAGCTCACGCCAGCCGGCCCAATCCTCTTCGGCCAGGCCATCCTCGAGCGACACGATCGGATACGTCGCGATCCAGCGCTCCCACAGGTCGATCAGCTCGCCCGAGTCGAGCACGCGGCCCTCGCGGGCCAGGTCGTAGCGGCCGGTGACGCCCTCGACTCCGGTGCCTTCGACGAGGAAGGAGCTGGTCGCCGGGTCGAGGGCGATCGCGACGTCCTCGCCGGGCCGGTAGCCGGCGCGTTCGATGGCTCGCAGGATGTATTCGACGGCCGCTTCGTTGGTGGGCAGGGACGGCGCGAAGCCGCCCTCATCGCCCTGGCCGGTCGAGTGGCCGTCCTCGTGCAGGATCGAGCGGAGCGCGGCGAACACCTCCGCCCCGGCCCGGACCGCTTCGGCGAAGGTCGCCGCACCGACCGGGGCGACCATGAACTCCTGGAAGTCGGTCGAATCCTGCGCGTGCTTGCCGCCGTTGAGGATGTTGAAGAACGGCACCGGCAGCGTCCGTGCCCCCACTCCGCCGAGGTAGCGGTAGAGCGGCAGGTCGTACGACGCGGCCGCCGCGTGCGCGCACGCGAGCGAGACCCCGAGGATGGCGTTCGCGCCGAGCACGCTCTTGTTGGGCGTGCCGTCGAGCTCGCACAGAAGGGTGTCGATGCCGGCCTGGTCCGACGCGTCGAGCCCGTAGACCGCCGGACCGATGGTCTCGGTGACATTCGAGACGGCCCGGCTGACGCCCTTGCCGCCAAAGCGGGCCTTGTCGCCGTCGCGCAGCTCGACCGCCTCGTTGAGCCCGGTCGAGGCACCGGACGGCACGGCCGCCCGGCCGACCGACCCGTCGGCCAGGATGACGTCGACCTCGACGGTCGGGTTGCCGCGCGAATCGAGGATCTCGCGTGCGTCGACGACGTCGATGAGCGTGTTCATGCGCGGGCCTTCACGGTCGTCTTCGCGCTCTTCTTCGGCGGTACCGGTCGGTCGAGCAGCACGGTCACGCCGGGCAGCTCGCGGCCCTCGAGGAACTCGAGCGATGCGCCGCCGCCGGTCGAGATGTGGGTCATCCGGTCGGCCAGCCCCTGCTGGGTGATCGCGGCGACCGAGTCCCCGCCACCGACCACCACGGTCGCGCCGGCATCGGCGCGTTCGGCGAGGATCCGGGCCACGGCTTTCGTCCCGTGCGCGAACGACGGGATCTCGAACACGCCCAATGGCCCGTTCCAGAAGACGGTCTTGACGTCGGCCAGTGCTTCGACGATCAGGTCCTGGCTCGCCTTGCCGAGGTCAACGATGTGCCACGACGCCGGGATCTTCTCGGCCGGGAGCGTCTTGTACTCCGTGCCGCGGGTGACCTCCTTGGCCACGATGACGTCGACCGGAAGGACGACCCGCACGCCCGTTCGCGGCGGCGCTCGACAGGATCCGGCGTGCGTCGTCGACGCGATCGGGCTCGGCCAGGCTCTTGCCGACCGCCTTGCCCTGCGCCAGAAGGAATGTGTTGGCCATCCCGCCACCGAGGACGAGCAGGTCCACCTTGGTCAGCAGGTGGTCGATGACCCTGATCTTGTCCGAGACCTTGGCGCCGCCGAGGATGGCCGCGAACGGCCGCTCCGGCGCCTCGAGCAGCTTCGAGAGCATCTCGAGCTCGCGCTCCATCAGCAGCCCGGCATAGGCGGGCAGCAGCTTGGCGATGCCGACGGTCGAGGCGTGTGCCCGATGGGCCGTCCCGAACGCATCATTGACGAAGATGTCGGCGTACGAGGCCAGCGCCGCGGCGAAGACCGGGTCGTTGGCTTCCTCCTCGACGTGGAAGCGCAGATTCTCCAGCATGAGGACCTCGCCGGGCCGGAGGCGCTTGACCGCATCCTCGGTCCCGACGCCCAGCGCGTCGCCCGTGACCGGCACGTTGCGCCGCAGCAGCTGGGTCAGCCGCTCCCCGACCGGCCGCAGGCGGAGTCCGTCCTGGACCTTGCCGTCCGGACGACCCAGGTGACTGGCCAGGATGATCGAGGCGCCGCCCTGCAACAGGGCGTTGATCGTCGGGATGGCCGCCCGGATGCGCGAGTCGTCGGTGACCTTGCCGTCCGCAAGGGGGACGTTGAAGTCGACGCGGACGAAGACGCGTTTGCCGGCGACGTCGACGTCGCGGATGGTCAGCTTGTCCATCGGTCGATCAGGCGGCGACGGGCAGGCGCGCGGCGACGAAGGCGATCAGGTCGGCCACCCGGCTGCTGTAGCCCCATTCGTTGTCGTACCAGGAGATGACCTTGACCATCGTGCCGCCGAGGACCATGGTCGATGCCGAGTCGATGATCGAGCTCCGGCTGTCGCCCTTGAAGTCCATCGATACGAGCGGCTCGTCCGAGACGCCGAGGATGCCCTTCATCGGCCCGGCTTCGGCGGCGCGGAAGGCGTCGTTGAGCTCCTCGACCGAGGTCGGCCGGCTGACGTCGGCGGTGAAGTCGACGACGCTCACGGTCGGCGTCGGCACGCGCAGGCTGAAGCCGTCGAACTTGCCCTTGAGGTCGGGGATGACGAGCGCCAGCGCCTTCGCCGCGCCGGTCGTCGTCGGGATGATGTTCTGGCCGGCGCTGCGGGCGCGGCGCGGATCCTTGTGCGCCACATCGAGGATGTTCTGGTCGTTCGTGTAGCTGTGGATCGTGTTCATCAGGCCGCGCTCGATGGTCACGAGGTCGTGGACGACCTTGGCAGCCGGGGCGAGGCAGTTGGTCGTGCAGCTGGCGTTGCTGATGATGTGATGGTTCGCCGGCTCGTAGCGGTCCTCGTTGACGCCGAGAACGATCGTGATGTCCTCGCCCTTCGCCGGAGCGCTGATGATGACCTTGCGCGCTCCCGCATCGATATGGGCGTGCGCCTTGGACGCGTCGGTGAACAGGCCGGTGCTTTCGAGGACGATGTCGACGCCGAGGTCGCCCCACGGCAGGTTCGCCGGATCGCGCTCGGCCAGGATCTTGATCTCGCGCCCGTCGATGACGATCGACGAATTACCGGCCCGGACGTCTCCGGGGTACGTGCCGTAGGTCGAGTCGCGCTTGAACAAGAGTGCGTTCATCTCGGCGTCGACCAGGTCGTTGACGGCGACCACCTCGACGTCCGGGGCACGCTCGATCAGCGCCTTGAGCGACTGGCGACCGATCCGGCCGAAGCCGTTGATGCCGACGCGGGTAGCCATGGGACGGACCTCCTGGGCGAGTTGCGCGTCGGGCCGTGCCGGACGCGGGTGTGGGACGGTCATGTCGGACGTGGGATCGGACCGGGGTGCCGCGAACGTGTGCCGCGAGTCCACCGCTTCCGAGCGTCGGGGCCATCGTACCAAAGGGGACCGCGAGAGCCGCGAGTGCCGCCTTGCCCGGATGTGACGGGTCATTCGGCCTCCGGACATGGAAGGGCCCCCGCCGTCGACGGGGGCCCTCTTCCGTTGCTAGGAACGAAGCGGCGTCAGCCGCCGATCCGGAAGACCTTGCCGCCGCAGATCGGGCAGGTGCCCTGGATCGCCGGCTTGCCGTTCTTCATCGTGATCTTCTGCGCGTTCTGGACTTCGACCTTCTTCTTGTCCTTGACGCAATAGGCCTCAGCCATGTGGGCTCCTCCATCCTCTCGATGCGTCGCGGGATCCCATGTCCCGCATCCGCTCAACGATGCGTGGTCAGACGGTGTGTCGCCACAACGACGGTCGCCAGCGATCCGTCACGGCTTCGCGCTTCTGCTGATCCATGTCGGCCAGCACGAGCAGGCTTTCCAGCCCGGTCTCGACACAGGCCGCCTCGGCCGCGTCCTTCTGGGCCCCGCTGACGAACTCGCCGGTCGTCCGGTCGGCATACACCGCACAGACGACGCCGGCTCGACAACGGGCAAGGGTCGCGAGGACGAGGAGAGCCGACGCTTCCATCTCGAAGTTCAGGACGCGCTGGCGCGCCATGTCCTCCGCGAGGTCAGGGTAGCGGATAGGCAACTGGGGGATCGGGCGCCCCTGCGCACCGAAGAACCCGGGTGCCGTCGCCGTCACCCCGACGTGGTACCGGTGTCCGAGCCGCTCGGCCGCTTCGACCAGGGCCGCGACCGCCTCGTAGTCGGCGAACGCGGGATAGCCGTCGTGGACGAAGTAGCTCGTGGTCGATTCGAGGCGCACCGCACCCGAGCTGACGACCAGGTCTCCCAGGCCGATCTCCGGTTGGAGCCCCCCGCATGACCCGACCCGGATGAAGGTCGGCCGCTCGGTGATCGCCAGGATCTCAGCCACGACGATCTCGACGTTGTCCGTCCCGATACCGGTCGACACGACCGATACGCGGCGGCCTCGAAACTGTCCGGTGGCCGAGGCGAACTCACGGTGTCGGTGCTCGAGCTCGATGGAATCGAAGCGCGAGGCGATCCGAGAGGTCCGATCGGGGTCACCGGGGAGGAGGATGTACTCGGCCAGCTCACCTGGACCGAGCCCGATGTGGTACTGCCGTTCTCCGACTGGGATCGCGATCCTGCGATCCAGGGGGCTTTCGACGCGGTGGTCCGCGTTCGGCAAGACCTCTTCCTCGCTCACGGGGCTGCTTCGCTGGCGCGAAACTCGGCCGAGGATAGCCCCCTGTTCTCACGAGCGTCAAGCCGAGTGGATCGTGCTTGACGCACGCTCAGCGGGTGGGGTCCCGAGGGGAGTCGCCGGCGAGGCGGCCGGCGGGGTCCCGGGCGGCCCGGCCGAGGGGCTCACGAAGGCGGCAAGCCGGCCGGCGATGCGGGTCGCCATCCGGCGCCGAAGCCGTTCCCGTCGAAGGACCGTGACGGCCAGTGACGCCGCCGAGATCGCGAGCAACGTCCCCAGCCCGGCTGCCCCCGGATCGAGCCCGATCGACCCGATCCCCACCCCGGCGAACCGACCGCCGGCTGGCGGCGGAGCCGTGGCATCGACAGCGCCGGCGGCCGGGCCGACGCTGGGGTTCACCGACGGTGCCGCCGCGAGCGGATCGCTCGCCTGGACGATGCCGGCCGGGTCGTCGACGACGAGCACCGCACCGTCCAGGGATGCCTCCACGTGACCCGTCGCGTCGAGCGCATCGTCGGGCTCGATCAGCGGCAGCAGGTCCAGGGCGGCTCCGCGGAGGATCAGACGTCCGGTCGCGGTCCCGTCGTCGAGCGTGAAGCCGTCCGGCCGCAGGTCCACGACGAGCCCGCCGACCCTGACCGTGGCACCCACCAGCCCGTCGAGGTCGACCAGGTCCGCGGCCGGGGCCTCGGGCGGGGATGCCGTCGCGACAGGGCTCGTGCCGGTCGTGGCCGGCGCCTGTGCCGCGCCGCCCGGGCCCGGAGCGGCCGCCGTCACGGGTCGCCCGTCGACGCGGATGTCCGCCGCGAACCTGGGCGTGACCGCGAAGCGGCGGTCGGACGCGCTCGGGAAGGGCCGCCGGGCGATCCCGACGACCGTGACCGTTCGTCCCTTCTCGAGCGCCGTGCTCGGGATGCCGGCCCCGGCCTCGCCGACCACGACGATCTTCTGCGCGCCGACGATGATCTCGGCCCGCCACCGGTCGCCGAGCTTGCGGACCGTGTCGACGCGGCCGGTGACGCTCACCAGGCGCCACTCGTGGGCGAGCCCGGGTTGCCCGTGGAGGATCACGGCGGCCGGCGCCGGTCGCGGTGCCCGTGACGGCGAGGGTGTCCGACCGGAGCCGCGGGGCGTCATAGGCGACGCCGATCCGTCCGGTCGCGTGGACCCGGGACCCGACCGCCGGCGCGGCGCTGTCGGTCGGCAGCAGGACCTCGACGGCGCCCGAGCCGTCCTGGACGACGATCCGCCGCCCGGTCGAGTCGAGCAACGTGGCGGGTGTCGTCACGACCGCGTCGATGGCCACATCCCGGTCGGTGACCCGGAGCGCGCGGGCGATCGCCATGGTGGCCGGCGACCCGCTCCCCGGGGTGGGCGATGCCTTGCCGCCACGGGGCTTGGCGGATGGCGACGCGTCCGGGCCGGCCGTCACGACCAGGTCGGCAGTGTCACGCACCCAGACCCGGTAGCCGTCGAGAGCGCCCGACCGCGACGCCCGCTGCCCGACGAAACCCGTGACCCGATACGTCGCGCCGACCTTGAGCGACGCTCCGGCGACGCGGCTCGACGGGTCGGCCATGACCTTGACCGAAGCCGCCCCTTCACGCTCGAGGATGATCGTCAGCACGCCGGCGGAGGTCTTCTTCGGCTTGCTGGTCAGTCGGCCCGAGGTCGTCACCAGCCGTCCCTCGCTCGACTCGGTCAGGCCCGACGACGCGATGGCGTCCGGGATCGGGAGCGCGCCGGTCCCGAGGAGACGGATGTCGGCCTTCGCCGGTCGGATCTCGAGCTGGCCGTACGGTGCCGCGATCTTGCCCGTGACGTCGAGCAACGTTCCGCGCGTGTACGTGCCGGCTCCGGCCGGCAGGTGGACGACGAGGCCGCCGGTCGCGTCGACGATGGCCAGCAGCGCCGGGGAGCCGAGGCGACCGGCTTCCGCGGCGACCACGCCGGTGGTGCGCACCTTGGTGCCGACCGCGACAGCTCGCACCTGCCCGATCATGAGGATCGCACCCGACGGCGTAGGGCTCGGGGTCGTGCTTGCCGTCGGCGTCGGCGTGGGCGTGGTTGTGTCGAGGTCGGGGTCGGTGTCGCGGTCCGTGTGGCGGTCGCGGTCGGGGCTGGAGTCGTGGTCGCCGCGGGGGTCGGGGTCGGACTCGAGGAAGCGGTGGGCGTCGGGGTCGGGCTCGGCCCGATCTCCAACTCGCCGGGCAGCGTGGACTGGATCCGGTACCCGGCCGAACCCGTCCCGGTGCTGTCGCGTTGCCCGAGCGGGCCGGTGACCGTCGCCAGCATCCCCGAGCCGATCGCCATGTCACTGGCAGCGTCCGGACCGATCACGGCCCGGACCGGCCCGGAGCCGTCGTCGATGGTGACGCCGAGACCGTCGGTCAGCTGGTCCGGCGCTCCCACGACCGTTCCCGAGACGGTCACACGAACGCCTTCGACCGCCTCGGTCGCCGCTCCTGTCGCGATCTGGACAGCATCGGGCAGCGGGCCGACCGGCCCGCCCGTGATGTCCGCCTCGGCGATCCGGAATGTCCGTTGCGAGAAGCGACTGGCAACGGTGCCCTCGACGCGGATGGAGGTGCCTGCCGGCCAGTCGCCGGTCACCGTGTCATCGAGATAGAGCGCGATCCCGCCCGAGATGTCCTGGATGAACCCGGACCGCCCGGATTCGAGAGCGCCGAGCCGAGTCGTCAGGACACCTTCGATGGTGGCGGTCTCGCCGTCCGCGAGCGCTCGGGCTGCGGCGATCGGCACCGACGTGGGCGTAGGGGGTCGGGATCGGGGTCGGCGTCGGCGTCGGGGTCGGGGTCGGAGTCGGCGTCGGGATCGGGGTCGGCGTCGGGGTCGGCGTGGAGTCGGCGTCGGCGACGGCGTCGGCCGTTGGCGTCGTGACCGGCGACGGTGTGGGCGTCGGGACCGGCGTCGGCGTCGGGGTGGGCGTCGGCGTCACGCTCGCGATGGGCGACGGAGTCGGAGTCGGGGTTCCGCTCGGGGTCGGCGTTGGGCTCGCCCCGGGGACGGGGACCCGCGGCGAGCCGAGTCCCTGCGGCGAAGGCGCCCCCTGCACGAACCAGTCCTGCGCGTTGGCATTCGTATCGGTCGCGTTGCCGGCCGCCCCGCCGGGCAGCCGTTCGAGGCTGGAGCCGGCTGGCGGTGCCGGTGCGGTCGTTCCCTCGACGAAGGCGTTCGTCGCGTCGCCCCAACCGACCGCGTCGATCGCTGATCCGCCGACCACCCGAAGCGCGACAGCGCCACCGGTCGCGGCGAACCCGCCCGAGTAGGTCGCGTCGGCGACGCTGCCGAAGACCCCGGAGCCGTTGCCCAGCAGGAACCGCTGCCCGGGACCGAGCGTCACCGAGGCCGCCCACGTCGCCTTCCGGGTCACGGTCGAGCCGGACGAGGTCGCATAGACGACCTCCAGCCCGAGCAGGTCGGCGGGAACGAGCCCCTGGTTCGCGATCTCGACGAACTCGTCCGACGCGGATGCACCGCCAGTCTGCACCTCGGATACCACGAGCGTCGACGGAGGCCAATCGACGGCGACCGCCAAGACACCTGAGCCATGGGCGCCGGCGGCCGAGGCGACCATCACGGTGACGATGAGCGCGGTGAGCCCCGCGCGCCGGGCACGATCCATCGGTGACCTCCCGGCGGGAAGGGCAGCTGGCGGTGGGAGATCGGTTGTAGCAGACGGACCTTCACTGGCGCTTATCCCGCCGGTCGGGACGTTGGACTACGATGCGCTCCACACCTGCCCGACCCCCGTCACCCACCACTTTCAGGAGAGACCGTGGCCCGCGCCAAGAGGACCGAACGCGCCGAGGCGCGACGCCGCTATCGAGCCGCCATGACCGGCGATCGGGCAGCCGACACCATCGACGGTGAGACCCAGGCGACGAGCAGTCGCTCGAGCAGCTCGAGCTCCAACTCGACCAAGACCTCGAGCGGCGACAAGGCTGTCCCCGCCGGCCGGATGGGCTTCGGCGATGCCTTCCGGGCGTCGATCCGGCCCATCCACGTCCGTCAGGACCTGGCCTCCCTCCCATGGATCGCCGTCCACACCAAGGCGCTATGGGTCCCCGTCCTGATCACCGTCGCGAGCACGATCGCGGTCATCGGGACACAAGGCGGGACGCTCTCGCAGTTCATGTTCGCGTACTTCATCCAGACGCCGGCGATCGGCGGCGTCTTCATCGCCGGCTTCCTGGCGCCACGGGCGAGCTGGCTGTTGGGCGTGGTCGTCGGACTTGTGTCGGCGCTGTGCTATTCGATCCTCGTCCTCGGGTTCTCGTCGACGATCTATCCGGCGGCGCCCCCCTCGCCGGACACCGCTCGAGACGTGGCGGTATCGGCGTTCGTCCTGTCACCGGTCATCGGTGGCTTCTTCGCTGCTGGTGCAGCGTGGTATCGCCGCTTCCTTGCCTACTCGAGCCCGAACCGCGGCCGCAGCTCGCAGAGCCAGAAACCCACGGCGCGCGCAGGCGACGGCCGGACACGCAGCGGGACCACCTCGCAGAAGGCTGGCGCCAAGCGCTAGTCGGTCGCGGCCGGTCCGGGGGGACGGCCGGCGTTGACTGGGTCGCGGCTGGGGACGAATCCGACCAACGCTCGTATAGTCCGCCGCATGGCCTCCCTGCGGCGGCTGATCACATTCCTGGCGCTCACGATCGTGGCGCTCGTCGTCGCGCACGATCTCGTGTTCCTCCTGACGTACGGCGCCGGGTACGACGACGCACTGGCACGCAGTGGACACGATGGATCGTGGACCATGGCCGTCCTGGTCGTCCTGGCGGCGGCGATCGGTCTCCTCGGCCTTGCAACGTGGCGGCTGTATCGACTCGGCGTCGTCGCCCGTGCGGTCGTCCCTCCCACCGATCGGGGTCGGGCGCCGATCGCTGCCGAGTTCGGATGGCCCCTCGTCAGACTCTGGTGGCGGCTGTGCGCGGCCACGACGCTCCTGTTCGTCCTCCAGGAGAACCTCGAGCACCTGCGCATCGGCGAAGCTCTTCCTGGCCTCTCCGTCCTCGGATCCGGCGAGTACTCCGACGCTGCGCTCGTCATCGCGCTCGTCACCCTGGCGGTCGCGACCGTTGGCGCTCTGTTCCGCTGGCGGCGCGATCTGCTGGTCGCCCGGATAGCGGCGGCACGGCACACCCCCTACGAGCGGGCCGATCGCGTCCTTCCGCGACGAGCGACGACTCGAGATGGCCGTCCCGAGTCGTTCGTCGGACGCGGCCGGGCGGTCAGAGCTCCGCCCGTGGCCGCACCCTAGCGGGCGACTCGACTCTCACCGTCTGCCTCACTCTCGGATGCGGGTTCGAGCACGCCGTGTCGCGCTGCCCACCCCACTTCGTCTGGCAGGAGGCTCATCCCGTGTTCGCTTACATACGCCTGGTCCGGCACGTCGGCGTCGCCGTGCCCATCGCAGCCATCGCGGTGATGCTCGTCGCCGGGTCCACGCAAGCCCATGTCCTGAAGACCTTCGGGCCATATAGCGTCGCCCTCGGATGGGTCCAGGAACCGACCTATGTCGGCCAGCTGAACGCGGTCCAGGTGGTGGTCAAGGACGCCAGTGGCAAGGCCGTCGTCGACATCGGCGACGGGGACCTCAAGGTGGTGGTCAGCATCGGGGGTCAGAGCTCGGCCGCGCTCGACCTGCTGAACAAGTTCGATCCCGACACCGGCCTCGGCGTCCCGGGCGACTACGAGGCTCCGCTCGTCCCGACGGCGCCCGGGGATTACACGTTCCACTTGTCGGGCAAGATCCACGACACCGTCGTGGACGAGACGGCCACATCGAGCGATTCGACCTTCAACTCCGTGGTCGACCAGACAGACATCCAATTTCCCACCCAGCTCCCGTCGCTCACCGAGATCACCACGCGGCTCGACCGAGTCGACGCCCGGGTCACGGCTGTGGCGTCGGGCGCGCCCCCCGCCGTCGCGAGCGCGCCGCCCGACACGAGCGCGATCGATGCCGCCACGGCGGCGAACGCCGCTGCCACGCAGGCTCACGATTCCGCTTCGACCGCGCTCATCGTGGCCGTCGTGCTCGGTGGGCTTGGGGTGATCCTGGGCGCCGCCGGCCTCTTCGTGGCGACGCGGCGTCGCTCCGGCAGCGGGGCGTAACGACCGGATGGGCGACCGCTCGGAGGAGCGTTGCGGCGGGCCTCGCGCTGATCGCGACATTCGTCCTGGCCGGCTCGGTCACGGCACACGCGCTGCCGCAATCGTCGGATCCGAGTGCCGGCGCGAATCTGGCGACGGCACCCGCTGCCGTGACCATCACGTTCGGCGAGCGTCCGGATCCGAAACTCTCCACGATCAAGGTGCTCGACACGAGCGGGAACGTCGTCAGCACCGGCCCCACCACGGCCGTCGCGGAAGATCCACTGAAGCTGACGGTCTCGCTGCAGCCCTTGTCGCCTGGCGTCTACACGGTCGCCTGGCGAACCGTCTCGGCCGTCGATGGCCACTCGGCCGCGGGTTCGTTCGCCTTCGGTATCGGAGTCGCCCCATCGCCGGTCGGAACCGGCGCGACGGGCGGGCAGGGCACCGCGGGCGGCGACACCGGGACGTCCCCGGGCGCGATCGTCGGCCGCTGGCTGTTGTTCCTCGGATTGCTCGGCATGCTCGGTGCCGCGACGTTCGGGATCATCATCGCCACCCCGTCCGCCACGCTGTACCGGCGGCTGCTGCCGCTTGCGTGGCTCGTGGCGGCCGTCGGTACCGGCATCGTGATCGCGGTAGAGGTCGCCGATTCGGGTGCAGCGCTCGGCGATATCCTCGGCTCGTCGATCGGGAGCGGGATCCTGTTCCGTGGCGTGCCCCTTCTGGTCGCGGGGATCGGCGTCGTGGTCGAGCAGCGCAGACCCGGCCACGCGGCACTCGCGCTCGTGGCCCTCGGCGCAGCCGGCGCCCTGCTGGCAGATGTCCTGCTGAGCCACGCTGCGGCCGGTTCGGATGCCGCGGTCGACGTCGCGATCCAGGCACTCCATGTCATCGCGGTCGGCCTGTGGCTGGGCGGCCTCGCCGGCCTGCTCCTGACGATCGGGCGGACCGCGGACGAGCACACTGCCCGGGCCGCCCGGCGGTTCTCGTGGCTGGCCACGATCGGGATCGCGGTCGTCGCCGTGACCGGCCTGCTACGGGCGATCGCCGAGGTCGGGACCGTCGACGCGCTCGTGACGTCCGATTTCGGTCACCTCGTGATCGCCAAGACCGCCCTGCTCGGCCACGCTCGCTCTGCTGGGTGCGGTCAATCATTTCCGGAATGTCCCAGCTGCGGGCAGGACGGTCCGTGGACTTCGCCGAGTCGGCTCGGTCGAGCTGCTCGTCGGGGCGACGGTCCTCCTCCTGACCGCGTCGCTCGTCAACCTCGCGCCGCCGGTCGAGGTCGCCGCCGCGAACGCGGCTCCGTCACCCAGTCCGAGTCTCACGCCGCTCATCGTCGACGGCAACGACTTCGGCACATCGGTCAAGGTCCGACTCGAGGTCTCGCCCGGAACGGCCGGGTTCGACACGTTCACGGCGACGGTGACCGACTACGACAGCGGCGTGCCTGTGACGGCCGATGGGGTGACCCTTCGGTTCGCGCTTCCGGCCCGTTCGGATGTCGGCAGCTCACGACTCGACCTGGCCCCGACGGGAGCGGGCGTCTTCGCCGCGACCGGCTCGAACCTCTCTCTCGACGGGACGTGGCAGGTCACCGCGCTCGTGGCTCACGGTGCGTCGTCGGTCGAGGTCCCGCTCGAGTTGACGACCCGGGCGGCCGGGTCGGTGGGCGCGTCGCCGAGTCCGTCGATCGATGTCAACGCCGTCCCCGGGCTGCCGACCATCTACACGGTCCACCTGTCCAACGGCCGGACGGTGCAGGTCTACCTCGACCCGGGAACGGTGGGTGCGAACGAGGTGCACGCCACCTTCTTCGACACGGCCGGCAACGAGCTGCCGGTCGCCAGCGTGACGATGGCGCTCGGTCCGGTGGGGGGCCCACTCGCGCCGCTGACCCCACGCCAGCTCGAACCCGGGCATTTCGTCGCCGACACCACGCTGACCGCCGGCACCTACAGCCTGTCGATCTCGGGGCCGGCCCCGAACGGTGACCAACTCACGACAAGCCTCGACATCCCAGTCACACAGTGAGGTACCCCATGCCCGTCCGGATGACCCGCCTCGCCATCGTCGTCGCCGTTCTCTTCAGCGTGTCGGCGTGCTCCGGTTCCACGCCGAATGCGACTCCGCCCGGCGAGGCGAGCGCCTCCACGCCGCAGGCATCCGGGACCAGACCCGCATCGCCGGCGGTCGTCGCGATCGTCCAGCCGACGTCGGGCGAGTCGGTCACCGGGAAGACTGTGCACGTCGTCATCTCCCTCACCGGCGCGAAGATCGTGACTGCGACGACGACGAACATCCAGCCCGACGAAGGCCACGTCCACCTCTATGTCGATAACGTGCTCGTGTCGATGAACTACGGCCTCGAGCAGGACCTGCCGGTCAGTCCCGGCACGTACGTCCTGAAGGCCGAGTTCGTGGCCTCCGATCACGCACCGTTCGATCCTCGCGTGTGGTCGCAAGAAGTCTTCTTCACGGTCAAGTGAGCAGACGGGCAGCGGTCCTGACGCTCGCGGCCGGCCTCGGCGTGATCGCGGCGGCACAAGTCGCGTCGCCGCTCGGCTCGCCGCCCCTGTACGACGGTGTCGTCCCTCAGGAACCGTACCGATACCTCGTCCCCGGGCCGAACCAGACGGCCTCGCCGACGTCGTATCACGGGTCCATGCCACTCGCCGGGACGACCAGCCCGGCGTTCGTCGCCGCCACGAACGAGAGCCCACCGCAGGCGCAGCTGATCGCTGGTTTCGGTGCGTTCGTCTTGCCGGCCGGTGTCACGTCGCTGACCGTTTCGATCGAACCGGTGGCCCCCGGGACGAACCCACCGGGCGGAGCGGCCACTGGCAATGTCTACCACGTCTCCGTCACGGATCAGTCAGGCGCCGCGCTGTCGATCGATCCGGCGACCATGCCCACCATCAGCCTTCGCGCTCCTGACGGCGTGTCGTCAGCCTCGATCTCCCAGTCGATCGGGGGCACCTGGCACGATCTGCCGACCGGGCAGGGCGGTCAGCCAGGGATCTTCCTGGCCAGCGCCGGCACCCTCGGCGACTTCACCCTCATCGCCCAGGAACAAGGCGCGCTCGGGCTCGACTCGACCATCCTTCTGCTCGGCGGTGCGGCGACTGTCCTGTCTGCCGCGCTCCTCGGCGGAGCCCTTCTGTTCCGTCGGTCGCGAACGAGAGGCGCCGTCGCGCCGACGCCATCTGTCCCGCGGATCGCGTCAAAGCGACGTCGTGGCAAGCGGCGTCGAGGAGGCGGGCGATGAAGGCTTCAAGCCGGCGAGGCTCGGGTTCGGATCTCGGTCGTCAAGGAGGTGTCATGTCTGGCCACCCAAGGCGTCGCACCCGCCTTCAGGAGCTCGCGCGGATCGTGCCACTGACCCTCATCCTCGTCCTGAGCGCGGGTTGCGCCACACCCGCCCGCGCCCCGTCGGGATCTCCGCCTTCGTCCGGCGCCGATATCCGCATCGGGGCGGTCTTCCCGCTCATGAGCAACGCCGGGGACCTCGCCAAGGAGGAGCTGGCCGGCGTCCAGGCGGCGGCCGACTTCGTCAACGCCGATGGCGGTGTGGATGGTCGTCGGATCGTCCTCGACGTCCACGACCTCGAGCCCGGAGGCGATGCGGCGGCCGTGATGGCCGGATTGAAAGCCGAAGGCGCAGCGGTCGTCGTCGGAGCCTATTCGTCGGACCTGTCGATCGCCGCCAGCCAGGCCGCAAGTGATGCAGGCCTGGTCTACTGGGAGGCGGGCGCCGTCGCCGACCGATTGACCGGTCGTGGCCTTCCCCTTGTCTTCCGGGTCGGAGCAAGCGGCACGAACCTCGGCTCGAACTCGGCCGCCTTCGCGGCGACCGAGCTGGCGCCGCGGCTCGAGAAAACGCCCTCGCAGCTGCGGATCGCGATCGTGTCCGCCAACGACGACTACGCCAGCTCGGTCGCGGATGCGGCGGCCAGCACAGCCCGGAGCGCCGGGACCCCGATCGTCGCGCGGGCGACCTACGACCTGACGGTGCCCGATTGGCCGGCCGTCATGACCCAGCTCGAGACGGCGCGACCAGACGTGGTCATCCTCGCGTCCCACATCCCCGACGGGATCGCGTTCCGTCGTGCGATGCTCGCGTCGGGGCTGCATGTCGGGGCGCTCATCGGCTCCACGATGGCCGAGTGCGACCCGGACTTCGCCGGCGACCTTGGACAGGATGCGGTCGGGATCTTCGCCTCCGATCGCCCGACCGGTGGTTTCCAGCCATCCGCGCTCGACCCCGCCGCACGGGCTCTCTACGACCGATTCGCGGCCGTCTCGGTATCGCCTTCCGGCGAGTCAGGCGACTCCGGCGAGTACGGCACCTCTCTGCCGGGGGCGACACCGCCCGAGTACGTGATCTCCGGACCGACCGACGCCACCGCGTCCGATGCTGGTCCGACTGAAGAAGGGCTGTCGGGGTTCTCGGCTGCCTGGGCTCTCTTCCACGACGTCCTGCCCACCGCGATGCGGGGCGGCTCAGCGGACGCCGAAGCCATCGCAGCATCCGCCCGCACGGTCGACCTTCCGACCGGGTCGCTGCCGAACGGAGCCGGGCTCCAATTCTCCACGGATCCGGCGACCCTCGGGCAGAACGAGCGGGCCGCAGCCGTCATCTGGCAGTGGCAGGCCGTCCGGTCCTACACGTTCGTCTGGCCGCCGACCTATCAGACGGGCCAGATCGCGTTCGTGCCGTTGGCTCGATGACGGCCATCGCGCTGCGACCCGGATTTCGCATCGGCGGTCCGGTCGTCGCGGCCGCAGGTCTGGGCATCGCCGTCGCCATGCGGTGGGCGGCGACCATCTCGGGGGCCGCCGACGCGGTCGCGATCGGGTCGGTGTTCGGCGTCGGACTGCTCGGCGTCGCGGTGGTCAGCGGGTCGCGGCCAGGGCGCTCGCGCGCGTCGTCTCTCGCCATCGGTGCCGGGGGTGGCGCGGTCCTCGTCGGCTTGGCGCTTGTGACGCGGTCAGGGCCGATCCCGGGGCTTTCACCGGCCGCATCCTTCGGTCCGTGGGCTGCCGCAACGATCCTCGTCGCCACGGCCGAGGAACTGGTCCTGCGAGGCGTCCTGTTCGAAGGGCTCGAACGCGGTCTCGGCGTGACGATCGCGGTCATCGTCACTGCCGTCCTGTTCGCGCTCATGCACGTGCCGCTGTACGGCTGGCACGTCGTGCCGCTCGATCTCGGCGTCGGCCTGTGGCTGGCGGGCCTCCGGTTGGCGACCGGCGGGGTCGCTGCCCCGGCCATCGCCCACACCGTCGCGGACCTCGCGACCTGGTGGCTCTGAGTGGGACGACGCGGTGCAGCCCTGTCCGCGCTTGGCGCGGGCTTCCTGGTCATCGTCGCCGCCCGGGTGCTTGTGCCGTCCGCGCCACCCTTGTACGACGGAGTGGTGCCCGTCGAGGCGTACCGCTGGCTGGACCCGCCACCTCCGGGCCAGCACGGCGGAGCGAAGGGCGCGACAGCGACGATAGCCGTCCAGGGTGGCAAGAGCCCACTTGTGGCGGTCGCCACCCCGGAGCTTGAACCGCAGGCGCAGATCCTGGCTCAGCCCGGTGGCCTGACCCTGCCCGCGGGAGCAAAGACCGTCAAGGTTTCGATCCAGCCGGTCCCGACCGAGGGGGTTCCGACCGATGGTCATGTCGACGGCAACGTCTACCGGATCGTCGTGGTCGACCAGGATGGGACACCGATCACCGCACCCGCGGCAGCGCTCGTCAGCGTCGTGCTGCGGGCCGCCGATCACACGCTCTCCGAAGCGACGGTCGAGCGATACGCGGACGGCGCGTGGCAGCCCGGCAAGGCGAGGGCGGCGGATGCCGGGCCATCGTTCCTCGCCGTCGCGACCGACTTCGGCGACTTCGCGGTCGTTGCACCCGGGCCAGCCCCGAGCGGCTCATCAAGCATCGCTTCGACAGGATCGCCGACCGGATCCATATCGGCGGTCGCGATACCGGGAGCGACCCCGACTCCCTCCGCTTCAAGCACGCCGGCCGCCGGAGGCTCAGACCTTCCGGGTTGGCTCTTGCCCGCGCTCGGCGTCGTCGCACTCGGCGTCATGATCCTTGGGTATCGCGCGACGCGGCGTAGCCACCCCGAGGGGTGGTAACGCGGCGCACAGCCGTATCGGCATACTGGAGCGACTGCGCGAAGAGGCACCTCGGAGGACGTCGATGGCCGTACGTGTTGACCTGAACATCTCCCTGGACGGCTTCGCGACGACGACCGACCAGACGCCCGAGAACCCGTTCGGGCCGGACTGGGCGCGCCTCACCGACGCCTACGTCGCGACCCGCACGTTCCGGGCCCGGGTGCTGCAGGACACATCCGGTGAGGGGACGACCGGTGTCGACGACGAATACGCGCAGGCGTACTTCGCCGAGGTCGGCGCGGAGATCATGGGTGCCGGCATGTTCGGGCTCCATCACTTCGCGGACGATGCGGACTGGCGCGGCTGGTGGGGCGATGAGCCTCCGTTCCACGTCCCGGTGTTCGTGCTCACCCATAGCGCGCGCCCGGTGCTCGAGATGGCGGGCGGCACGACGTTCCATTTCCTCAGCGCGATGCCCCGCGAGACCCTCGACCTGGCGCTGGGGGCCGCGGGTGGCAAGGACGTTCGGATCGGCGGCGGCGCGACCGTGGTCCGCGAGTTCCTCAAGGCAGGACTCGTCGACCGGCTCCATGTCGCCATCGTCCCGATCCTGCTCGGCCGCGGCATCCGGCTCTGGGACGACCTCCGCGGTTTCGAGGACGGCTACCGCGTGACGTCGGAAGTCGCCCCGAGCGGGATCACACACCTGACCTTCTCGCGCTGAACGTCCGCCTAGCCGAGCCGCCGCATCCCGGCGTGGCCGAGCTGGCGGACACCCGCCGGCCGTGCCGGACCACCGGCCGCGGCGGCCACCTCGGGGAGTGCCCGGACCTCCCTGGCGATCACGTTGACCACCTCGCCCTCGCGCTGGAGCTGGCCGTCGACCAGCAGCAGCGCGTGGCGGCGGACGACGCTCCGCAGCCGTGCCCAGGTGTCCGGCCAGAGCGTGACGTTGACCATCCCGGTCTCGTCCTCGAGCGCGAGGAAGACCGTGCCCTTGGCCGTCATCGGGTGCTGCCGGGTGACGACCAGCCCGCCGATCCGGACCCGGCCCGGACCGCCGCTCCGACAGCGACGCGTTGGTCACCGCGCCCAGTCGGTCGAGGGCGGGCCGGAACAGCGTCACGACCTGACGCCGCGCATCCAGCCCGATGACCGCGTAGGCGTCGCCGATCCGCTCCGATTCGGTGATCTCGGGGAGTGCCGGGGCGTCGGTCGCGGGCAGCCGCAGGTCCATCGGCCGGCCGGCCGCCGCCGCCCGCTTCCCGGCCGCGCGGCCCAGCCCGCGCAGCGCCCGCCCATCCACGCGACCGCGTGACGCGCCGGCGACCTCGCGGAGCTGCCACAGGAGCTCACGCCGCGGCCGCCCGAGCGAATCCAGCGCCCCGGTCCGGATGAGCCGTTCCAGCACCTCTTCGGGCAGCCCGGTCCGCTCGACCACGTCGACCAGGCCCGCGTACGGCCCGCGCGCCAGCTCGCGGTCCAGCAGCTCCTCGTGCTGCTCGCCGATCCCCTTCACCAGACCCAGCCCCAGCCGGACGCCCCAGCCCGCGGTCACCTCGGGCGTCCAGCGATCGCGCGACGCGTCCGACGGCACGACGCAGGCCGGTGAGCGGATCGGCTCCGGACGGGCGGTGATCCCGGCACCTTCCGGCAGCGGCTCCCCGGGCCGGCCCACCCACTCGGTGGTCGTCTTGTAGGTCGATGCGTTGACGTCGACCGGCAGCACGGCCACCCCGTGGCGCTTCGCGTCGTTGACGAGGACCTCGACCGGGTAGAAGCCCATCGGCTGGGCGTTGATGAGCCCGACCAGGAACTGGGCCGGATAGAACAGCTTGAGGAACGCCGATTCGTAGGCCGTCCGGGCGAACGCCGCGGCATGCGACTTGGCGAACCCGAAGCTCGCGAACGCGGCGACCTGGCGGAACAGCTCTTCCGCGATCTCCTCCGTCATGCCCGGCTGGCGCATGCAGCCCTCGAAGAACCGCTGATGGAGCTTCTCCATCTCGCGGCTCGAGCGCCACGTCCCCATCGCCCGCCGGAAGCCGTCCGACTCCGCCGCCGAGAAGCCACCGACCTCGATGGCGATGCGCATGACCTGCTCCTGGTAGAGGATCACGCCCATCGAATCCTTGAGCATCGGCTCGAGGCTCGGATGCAGGTAGGTCACCGGCTCCAGGCCCTGCTTGCGACGCAGGAACGGGTGGACGGCGTTGCCCTGGATCGGGCCCGGCCGGATGATCGCGACCTCGACCACGAGGTCGTCGAGGCTCTTCGGGCGCGACTTCGGGAGCGTCTGCATCTGGGCCCGGCTCTCGACCTGGAAGACCCCGACCGTGTCGGCCGCCTGGAGCATCTCGAACACCTCGGGGACGTCCTCGGGCATCCGGTCGAGGTCGACGCAGACGGCGCAGTCGTGCTCGATGAGCTGGAGCGTCTCGTCCATCGCGGCCAGCATCCCGAGCCCGAGCAGGTCGAGCTTGATGAGCTTGAGCGTCTCGACGTCGCGCTTGTCGAACTGGACGACGACCCGGTCGACCATCGTCGCCCGCTCGATCGGGGCGATGTCGATGAGCGGCGCCGCGGTCACCAGCATCCCGCCCGAGTGGATCGACAGGTGGCGCGGGAAGCCGTCGATCCGGGCACAGAACTCGAGCCAGCGCTCCCAGTCGGAGAGGCCGACGGTCGAGCCGCCGCGGGGCTGTGGTCGGCGGCTCCGGCTCCACTCGCGCGACCGACGAGCGAGCGGCCGGCGGATCCCAGCGGGTCGGACGCCCGAGCTTGTCCGCAGCGCGCTCCGTGCCGCGCGGCGGCGGTTCGAGCTGGCCGCTCTCCGGATCGACCCGCCGACCGTCGATGAGCGGCGGCGCGACCAGCCGGTCCGCGTCCGCCTTGTAGCCGGTCCCGCGGCCCGCCCGCAGCCAGGCGACGCTGGCCGGGGTGTCGCCCGGACCACCTTCATCGTCGTGACGGCCACCCGGCCGGATCGACGGCGGCGACTCCGGAGCGCCTTCCCACATGCCCGACTGCGACGGCCCGCCCTCCGGGTCGTCGCCCTCCCGGAGCCAGGCGAACGGTCGCGGCGCGTTCGGGTCGACCGGCTTCGGCGGCTGGCGCCAGGGCGGCACCTTCCCGACCAGCGGCATCCGCGTGTTGAGCTGACCCATCCCGTCGACGAAGCCGAGCCCCTCGGCGGCGTCGGCAGCGGCAGTCTCGGCCGGCAGTCCCTCGCCCGGCCGTCTGGAAGAACTCGGCGAACCCGCCGTCCGCCTCGAGGTCGCGCCGGACCATCACCGAGTCGTACGTCTCGAGCGCCTTGGCGACCCGGTCCACGAGCGGCCGCGGGAACCCGAGCGCATAGCCCACCTCGCGCACGGCCGAGCGTGCCCGGTACGTGACGAGGTTGCAGACCATCCCGGTGTGGTCGGGGCCGTAGCGGTCGTAGACGTACTGGATGACCTCCTCGCGCCGCTCCGAGGAGAAGTCGATGTCGACGTCCGGATAGGTCGTCCGACCCTCGTTGATGAACCGCTCGAACAGCAGGTTGTGGGCGATCGGCTCGACCCGGCTGATCCCGAGGGTGTACGACACGATCGAGCTGGTCGCGCTGCCCCGTCCCTGGGCCGGGATCCCCTGCTCCTTCGCGAAGCGCATGAGGTCCCAGCAGATCAGGAAGAACTCGGCGAGGCCGGCCCGCTCGATGACCTCGAGCTCGTGGGCCAGCCGCTTGACCACCGCGGATGTCATCGGGTGGTAGCGCTTGCGGGCGCCCGCCCAGCACAGCTCCGAGAGGTACGAGAACGGCGTCTCGCCGCCGGGCACCGGGAAGCCCGGGAAGCGGTACTGCTCGAAGCCGAGATCGACCGAGCACGACGCCGCGAGCTCGACTGCCGTCGACATCCCCGCCGCCCACGACCGAGCCGCCGCGCTCCCGAGCGACGCCCCGAGATCGGCCAGCTCCGCGCCGGATTTCAGGCAGGACTCGCCGTCCGGCCGGCGCAGGTCGCCGAGCGTGTCGAGCGAGCGGCCGTGCCGGATGGCGGTCAGGACGTCGGCCATCTCGCGGTCCTCGGGGCGGGCGTAGTGGACGTCGTTGGTGACCACGACCGGCAGACCGGCTGCCTCGGCCAGCGCGGCCGACTCCGCGACGAGCCAGTCGTCGTCGGGCAGCAGGTGGTGCGACAGCTCGATGAAGAACCCGCTGGTGGCCGGGGAGTCGCCGCGCCCGAACAGCGTCGCGTAGCGCTCGGCCACGGCCCGGGCGCCGGCCAGGTCGCCGGTCCGCAGCCGCCGGACCAGCTCCCCGTCGCGACAGCCGGACAGCGCGACGAGACCCTCGGTGTGCTCGGCGAGGAGTGCGTGGCTGAAACGCGGGACACCCTTCGTGCCGGCCATGTTGGCCCGCGACACGAGCCGGCAGAGGCTCCGCCAGCCGGCCTGCGACCGGGCGAGCAGGACGAGGTGCGGACCGCGGACTCGCTCGCCGACGCCGCGCAGGTCCTCCTTGACCGGTGAGCGGTGACCGGGCAGCCGGGCACGGGTCGGTCGGGGGCGGACCGGCAGGCCCTCGGTCACCTCGACAGGCAGGGTCCCGATCCGCGTCCGGCGTCGACGACCACCGCGCGGTCTGGCCCGGCGCGGCGCGACGACGAGTCCGCCCGGATCCGCGACCGCCGGGTCGAGCAGCTCGATCTCGACCCCGATGACCGGGTGGAGCCCGGCCGCCTCCGCCGCGCTGGCGAACCGGACCGCGCCATAGAGGCCGTTGTGGTCCGTGACGGCCAGCCCGGTCAGCCCCAGCTCGACGGCCCGCTCGACCAGGTCGTCCGGGGCGGAGGCGCCGTCGAGGAACGAGAAGTTGGTGTGGCAGTGGAGTTCGGCGTACGGGGTCTGTGCCACGGGTCGCTCCGGTCGAAAGCCGGCTGACAGGGGGCTCGCCAGTATAGAACGGATGTTCTGTCATGACCAGCGGGTCCTGCCCCTCGCCTGGACGAAAATCCAGTGCCCGGAAGACCACGAATCACGCAACACAAACGCGCATCGCAGCGTCACACCGGCATGCACGCACCGATGCGCCAGATCGCCTTCTCCGCAATCCGGACCGGGGCGCTCGTCGCCCTCGCGATGCTTCTCATCCTCGGCCTCCTGCCGGCGGTCCTCGCGGTCGAGGCGGCCGGCACGTAGAACACAGAACGACGTCTCGTCGCCTTTGGGGGGCTCGGGACGATCGGCGGCACCCGACTCGCGTGTCGGGCTGTCGACCCGCCGGAAGCGCCGGTGAGCGGCGCCTCGCGGCCACAGGACCCCGTCGCTTGGGGGTGACGGGGTCCTGTCATGCCTGGTGTCTACACTGCAGCCGATGAGGATCATCTCGCGCGTGCGCAGCCTTCTCTTCCGCCGTTCATCTGGTGATCGGTCGTTGCCCGATCGGCACGAACGGCGAGAAGCGGCTCGACGCCGACATCGTCAGACAGGCGAGCCGCTTTGGACCTCCGAAGATCGCCATCTTGGCGAACCCGGTGAACGTTGGGTAGCCGATGTGACCCCTGGGACACCCGGCCATGACGGTTCGGTGCGAACCATCAAGGACGAGTAGTGCGATGGACCCCGTCGCTTGGGGGTGACGGGGTCCTGTCATGTCCGGACCCGACGGAGCCGGGGGTACGATGGCCCGATGAGCGCCCAGCGCCGCCATGCCACGACGCACCGTCTCGCGATCGGCCTCACCCTGGCCGCGTCGCTTGCACTCGCCGCATGCTCGTCGGCCGGCGGGTCGGCGTCGCCGAGCGCCGGGAGCCCGAGCGCCGAAGCGTCGACCGCCGCGACCGCCTCGTCGGCCAGCGCACCGGCAGCCGCCAAGGGGAGTTCGGCGACCAGCCAGACCGACACCGATTGGGGTCGCATCTGGGACACGCTGCCGAGGGGCTTCCCGACCATCGCCGGGCTCGACGCCCGATGACGCCGCGGCCGGGCCCGCCTCGGCCGTCCTGGTCGTGCAGGGCGACGCCGCCCAAGACGGTCGCTTCCTCGCTCCAGACCCAGCTTGGCTCCGCGGGCTATACGACGACGGCCCTCGGTGGTCCGCTCGAGGACGGCACGTACACGCTGGACATGACCGGGCCATCGACCGGCTGCATGCTCCAGGTCGCAGCGACCCCGACCGGCGGCCTGACGACGGTCACGATCCTGTACGGAGCGGCCTGCCCGCACGATTGAACCGTCGCGTGGAACGCGACATCGGTGCGCGCGGCGCAACGCATCGTTCGGTCCGGGCGTCTATCCTGCAGGCGACCGGCCCGGAGCCGGTCCGACCAAGCCTGGGGGAGGCGAGATCGTGCAGAGTGCGCATTCGAGGGACCTTGGGGCGCTCGCGCTGGTCGTGGCGTTCCTGGTCGTCCTGTTCGTGCTCAGCCTGACGCTGGGAACGCCAGCCCGCTGACCCCGACGAGGATCGACTCGATCCCGAACGCGTAGGCGGCGTCAAGGTCGCCGCCCAGCCGGAACGCGCCGGCGAGCTCCATGGTCAGGAACCCGTGCGCCCACGCGACCATCGTCCGCGCGCCCTCGAGCGCCACCGACTCCCCGGCGAACCGCCCCATGGCGCGGACGATCGGCTGGCCCAGACCCGCGAGTGCGGCCGGGTCAGCATTCGCCCCTGTCGGCAGGTCGGCGAAGAGAAGGCGGTAGCCGTTCGGGTTGCGGCCGACGAACGCCCGGTACTCGATGGCGACGGCGCGCAGGTCGGCGCGTGGATCGTCGGTCTCGGTGGCCTGTGCGATCGTGCGCCCCAGATCGGCGACGACGCTGTCGGAGACGGCTCGGAGGAGCGCCGCGTGATCTGGAACGCGCTTGTAGAGCGAGGGGCCCTTGACGCCGACCGCCTCGGCGACGCCGCGCATCGTCACCGCGGGCAGCCCATCGGCTTCGAGGATCCGGCGTGCGGCGGCGACGATCGCGTCCGTCGACGTCCTGGCTGGGGCGGGGCTCATACCGCGATAATAGGCTATTGACATTAGCCGTCAAGGCTATAGAGTCTAGCCATCAGGACCCGACCGGCGGGGCCAGCGCGAGGATCGAGAGATCGAGATGGCGGAGATGACGACACCCGTCGAGACGACGGTCGGTGACACAGCCGTGCGGGCAATGACCGTGCGGGGTTGGCTCAGGCTGGAAGGGGCGGCGGCGTTCATCGCCGGGCTCGCGCTGTACGGCTGGCTTGGCGGGTCTTGGCTCCTCGTCGTGCCGCTCCTGCTCCTCCCCGACCTGTCGGCGGTCGGCTACCTCCGCGGCCCGCGTCTCGGGGCCTTCACGTACAACCTGGTCCACAACTGGGCGCTGGGTCTCGCGGTCCTGGGCCTGGCCGTGGCAACGAACAGCGTCCCACTTGCGATCGCGGGGGCCATCCTCGTCGCCCACGTCGGGATGGACCGCGCGGTCGGCTACGGCCTGAAGCTATCGACGTCGTTCCACGACACGCATCTCGGCCGGATGGGCAAGGACCGCGGTCAGTCGTAGAGGCGTTCGAGATGCCAGGACCCTTGCACGCGGTCCAGATAGACCAGTGCGAGCCAGCGATCCCCCGCCACCTTGAAGTAGTCGCGCGCGATCGGCTCGCGCCACCAGGCCTCCTCGACCCGCCAGCGGTTGCAGACCTCGACGGTCTCGCGTCGGCCGTTCCAGCGGATCGCGACGAGCGTGCCGGCATCGTCGAGCTCGGCCTCGATCACCGGGTGGCCGCGCAGGAGACGGGTCACGACGGCACGCTTCCGTCGCTCGACATGACCGGCCGCCACGCCCAGCGCGTCTCGGGCAGCGGTGCGTCCGGATCGGTGATGGCCACCCGCCGGACACGATCCTCCCCGAACCTCAGGGCAAGGCTGGCGAGCTGCCACTCCAGCCGGGCGCCGCGGGCGGCCTGTGGCGTGAACAGCGGGAGCTGCTGACCGGCCGCCGGGGCCGTCCCGTCGAGCTCCAGCCCGAGGCGCGCGACCGCGGCCGGCGGCGGGGTCCGCTCGAGCCGGGCGAACAGCAGACGCTCGATCGCCTCGGCGTCGGCGGTCGGCTCGGGGAAGCGCTGCTCGACGTCCACCTCGCCCGGGGTCCCGGCCAGCGCGAACGCCAGGTCGAGCTCGAGGTGCAGCCTCGCCCGTGAGGCCGCCAGCCCGCGCGCGACGAGCTGGCCGGTCAGGGCACCGGCGAGCCGGTGGAGGACGAAGCGGAGCGGCTCGAGGTCCTCGACCGCGGGCTCGATGGGCAGGGCGAGCCGGAGCCGCTCGGGGGCGTGGCGTGGCCGGAACGGCTCGAGCTCCTCGCCGCGGGCCCGGGCGTGGATCCGGGCGCCTTCCTCGCCGAACCGGGCGACCAGCGCGGACCGGGCGAGCTCGGCGACCGGACCGATGCGGCGCAGGCCGAACCGCGTCAGCCGGGCGCGGACGTCCGGATCGGCGGTCAGCAGACCGGACGGGTGCGGGGCGAGGAAGTCGGCCTCGCCACCGGGCGGGACGAGGACGGGGGCACCGGGCCGGGCGAGGACGGCGGCGACCGTCGCCGCGAACCGGGTCCCCGCGATCCCGGCGCGGACCTCATCCCAGCCCAGCGCCGCGGCCAGCCGCTCGACGAGGACCGGCTCGGGGCCCCACAGCGCCTCGAGGCCGTCGACCTGGACCTCGAACAGCCCGAAGGCGGGGTCGAGCGGGTCGGTGCTGCCGGCGATGCCCGGGCTGAACGCGGCGAGCGTCTCGAAGGCGGTCTCGACGGTCGCCCGGTCCGCGTCGGGGTCCGGGTCGATGAAGGTCGCCTCAGGGACGAGCCGATGGGCGCTCCCGAGCGGCATCCCCCGCCGGACGCCCAGCGCCCGGGCGTCCGGGCTCGCGTCGACGACCGGACCCGGATCCCACGGCCGGCCGCCCAGGATGAGCGGGCCGGGCGGGAAGGGGTCGGAGGCTCGCGCCCGGGCGAGCTCGAGGGGGAGATGCGGCCGATAGAGGTGGAGCAGTCGCATGGTCGATGGTCCGTTCGTCGATCGCGGGGGCTGGATCGGGGGCCTCGTCGTGGAGGAGGTCGTCGCGGGCGAGGCAGGCGTCGCGCTCGCCGCCGTCGGCGTAGAGGATCCGGAGGGTCGCCCGCCGCCCCGGCGGGCCGTATCGGTCGCGGGCGACCAGCGCCTCCGTCCGCTGGCCGACGATGTCGCGCCCGAGCCGGATCCACGACCGCCGGGCGAGCTCGAGACGGACGCCGGTCGACTCGGCGACGGCGGTCGCCAGGGTCCCGTTGACGCCCGGCGGCTCGAGGACGACGAACAGCGTCTCCGAGCGACGGGCGAGTGCCGCCAGCCGGCCGAGC
Organism: uncultured Chloroflexia bacterium; assembly: GCA_963813225.1. GTDB lineage: Bacteria > Chloroflexota > Limnocylindria > Limnocylindrales > CSP1-4 > SPCO01. The sequence continues at coordinate 441,568 of CAWEYB010000002.1, forward strand.
CGGTCGGCGATCCGGGCGGGCTTGTCCGAGGCGGCCAGGCGGCCACCGGGCAGGTCGAGGACGAGCAGGTCGACCGACCGTCCGGCCAGCAGCGCGCCACCGATGGCCAGGCCCTCGTCGAGCGTCTCGGGGGTGATGACGACCAGCCACTCGAGGCGGACGCCGCGCGCGACGGCCTCGACCGGGTCGAAGCTGCGCGACAGGTCGAGCCAGGCCACGATGGATCCCTGGATCTGGGCTTCTGCGGCGAGGCGGAGCACGAGCGTGGTCCGGCCGCTCGACCCGTCGCCGCGGATCGCGACGCTGGCGGATCTCGGCAGGCCACCACGTCCCAGGATCGCGTCGAGCGCCGCGAACCCGGTGCGGATGACGCGGTCGTCCGGGTCGGGGCGGGGCTCGATCCGCGGCCGGACATCGGGGAGTGCCGCGAGGGCCGTCGCCGACTCGGGCGCCAGCGCCAGGGCGCCATCCGTGATCCGCGGAGCTGCGGCTCCCCAGCGAGCCTGGAGGCTCGCCACGGCTGCCGTCACGTCCGCGGAGAGGGTCGCCATCGGATGGCTAGATTAGAACATCCGTTCTACAGTGGCAATCCCCGAAACTGCGGATCCGCCCATCCGCTGGGTCCGTCACCGCGCCGTCACGCGAGCGGCCTAGCATCGCTCCCCTACCATGCTGCCGATGCCGACCCAGCCCACCTCGCCGATCCCCGAGCGACCGATCCTCGTCGTCGACGACGACGCCAAGATCGTCCGCCTGGTGCGGACCTACCTCGAGCGCGACGGCTTCAGCGTCGTGACGGCCGCCGACGGCCCGGCCGCGCTGGATGCCATCGAACGCCACCGGCCGGCGCTGGTCGTGCTCGACCTGATGCTCCCCGAGCTGGACGGCAGGGCCGTCATCCGCGCCGTCCGGCGCGACGATGCCGCGGCCGCGACACCGATCCTCGTGCTGTCGGCCCGCGGCTCGACCATCGATCGGATCGCCGGCTTCGAGGACGGCGCCGACGACTACCTGCCCAAGCCGTTCTCGCCGGCCGAGCTCGTCCTGCGCGTCAAGTCGATCCTGCGCCGCGCGGCGACGACCCCGACCGACAGCCCGACCCGCGCACCCATCACGTTCGCCGACCTGGTCATCGACGCCGACCGGTTCGAGGTCACCCGCGACGGCCAGCCGATCGCGCTGACGCGGGTCGAGTTCCGCCTGCTGACGACGCTCATCGAGGCGGACGGACGCGTCCTCACCCGCGACCAGCTGCTCGATGCGGTCTACGGCCAGGACCAGTCCGAGGTGCTCGACCGGACCGTCGACGTCCACATCGGCCGGCTGCGCGACAAGCTCGGCGACGACGCCGAGCGGCCGCGCTACGTGGCGACGGTCCGCGGCATCGGCTATCGGGCCGCCCGGACATGATCGGGCGCGGCATCGCGACCCGGATCGCGCTGGCGGCGCTCGCGTCGGCCGCCGTCGGGCTGGCCATCCTGGCCATCGGCGTGACCGTCGTCGGTGGCGACGTCTTCCGCTCGCTGATGGCCGAGGCCGGCATCTCGGCCGATCACGCCCAGGACATGTACGACCGCTCGGTCACGACCGTGGTGATCGCCGCGGTCGTGGTGGCCGTCATCGCCAGCGTGTCGCTCGCGGTCGTGCTCGCACGGATGCTCGCGCGGCCACTCGCCGAGGTCGGTGCCGCGGCGCGCCGGATCGCCGACGGCGACTACGCGGCTCGCGTCCCGCGCGAGGGCCCGGAGGAGATCGCCAGCCTGGCCGATTCGTTCAACCAGATGGCCGCCAGCCTGCAGCGCCAGGAGATGATGCGGCGCGACTTCATCGCCAACGCCGCCCACGAGCTGCGCACGCCGCTGACCAACCTGCAGGGCTACCTCGAGGCGCTGCGCGACGGGGTGATCGTCGCGGACCGGGCGACCTACGACTCGCTGTGGGACGAGGCCGAACGACTCGTCCGACTGTCGCACTCGCTCGACGCCCTGAGCCGAGGGCGACGCCGCGACCGGCCCGCCGCGGCTCGAGGAGCTCGACCTCGCGGCGGCGATCCGGACGGCGCTCGAGCTCGCCCAGCCGACCCTCGAACGGGCCGGCCTTCGACTCGTGGTCGACGTCCCGGACACCCTCCCGGCGCGCGCCAACCCCGACCACCTCGCCCAGGTCCTGGCCAACCTCCTGTCGAACGCCGCCCGGTACACGCCGGCCGGCGGGACGGTCACGGTCCGCGCCGAGCGCCACGCGACGGATCTGCTGGTGTCGATCTCGAACACCGGCGACGGCATCCCGCCCGAGGACCTCGAGCGCGTCTTCGAGCGCTTCTACCGGGTCGAGAAGTCGCGCGATCGGGCGCGCGGCGGGGCGGGCATCGGCCTGGCCGTCGTCAAGCAGCTCGTCGAGTCGGGCGGCGGCCGCGTCGGCGCCGAGTCCCGCGCCGGTCTGACCCGCTTCTGGTTCAGCCTTCCGGCGTGAGCCCTGACGGCAGATCATCGGGCGGGGCGCCACCGACCTCGTGCTACCATTCCGGCTCGGTCGCCCGTCCGCGGACGCGGCGCGATCGCCCGTGGGGATGTAGCTCAGCTGGAAGAGCACCGCGTTCGCATCGCGGGGGTCAGGGGTTCGAGTCCCCTCATCTCCACCACGTCCTCCCGGCAGCAGCATCAGCGAACGACGTTGAGTGGCGCGAGGCACATCGATGACTGACGACGCCGCGACCGAGGACCTGCGGGCGTCGCGCCGGCGCCTGGTCTCTGGCCGCCGACGCGGATCGTCGGGCCTTCGAGGGTGAGCTGCACGATGGACTCCAGCAGCAGCTCGTCGCCCTCTCCGTCGATCTGCGACGTCTGGCCGGGCTCATCGACGCCGATCCGATCGCCGCGCACGCGCTTGCTGGACGAGATGACGGTCAACGTCCGGACGGCCATGGCTGAGGCGACGGCGTTGGCGGGGACGGATCTATCCGCCGCTGCTCGCAGCGCGCGGCCTCGCCAGCGCCATCAGGTCGGCGGCCGACGGCCTCGGCGTCACGATCGTGGTCGACGCACCGGCGGGTGCTGACTACCCGCCCGAGATCACGACCACCATCTACTGGACCTGCGTCGAGACGCTGTCGTTCGCGTCAGCCGGGTCCGAGGCAACGGTTCGTGTGGTCGAGACCGATGGCGCGCTGACGTTCGACGTCGGGATCGACGGCCGACCTCCGGACGCATCGCTCACCCGCCTGCGCGATCGCGTCGAGGCACTCGATGGCCGCCTGGCCGTCGACGACCGGGCGGACGGCGGTTCGCTCGTTCACGGCTCGGTGCCCTGGTCGCGATAGGCCCCGATCGCTCTCGGCCAGGTACAGGATGACCGCCTTGACGCGCTTGTGGACCGCCGGCTCCCACGTCAGCCCGAGCTTCATGAAGATCGAGTTGATGACCTTCTCGACGGACCGTTCGGTCAGGACGAGGTGCCTCGGCGATCGACGCGTTGTTCTTGCCCTCCGCCATCTTCCGCAGGACGTCGCGTTCCCGGGCGGTCAGCTGCTTGAGCGGGGACGTCGTCGCGCGCGTCCGATCCGCGACCAGGCCGTTCCACCACCTTCGGGTCGATGAGCGAGCCACCGAGCGAGACCACCCTGATGGCCGTCGAGGAGCTGGTCGAGATCGTGCGACGTGCTCCTTCAGGACGTAGGCGCGCCCGGCGCTGCCGGTGTCGAGCAGCGCGACTGCGTAGCTCGGGTCCGCGTACTGGCTCAGGACGACGACGCCGAGACCGGGGTTCGTCTCGCGGAAGCGCTTGGCGGCCTGGATCCCCTCATCGGAGTGACCCGGCGGCATCCGGACGTCGGTGACCACCACGTCCGGGACCTCGCGATCGACGGCCTCGAGCAGCGAGTCGAGGTCCCCGCAGACCGCCACGACCTCGAACCCGGGCTGCGCGTCGAGCAGCCGTCGGACGCCTTCACGGACGAGGTAGTGGTCTTCGGCAAGCACGATGCGGATGGGCACGGGCGGAGAATACGCCGGTGATGTCCGACCCACCCGCTCGTCCTGATCGTCGATGACAGCGATCGGAACCGGAAGCTCGCTCGCGACGTGCTCCGGCCGGCCGGGTTTCGGACGCTCGAGGCCGCGACGGCCGCGGAGGGCATCGCCCTCGCGTCCGAGCATCTGCCCGACGTCATCCTGATGGACCTGCGCCTCCCGGATCTCGACGGCACGGAGGCTGCGCGACTGCTCGGCGGCCGAGCCGCGGACGTCGCACATCCCGGTCGTGGCGGTGACCGCCCTGCCACTCGATGCCGGCGACGAGTGGCTGGTCGACGGCGGGGTTCGCCGGCTACATCGTCAAGCCCATCGACATCGATGCGTTCCCCGATCTCGTCCGACGGGTTCTGCGTCGCGGCCGGTCTGAGCTTCTCGGGGGGGTGCCAGCATCCCCCGACGACATGCCAGGCAGGCACGGTTGGCGCGCGATCGACGCTCCTCCTACGTTCGCGGAAGCGGCGCAGACGCTCCGCCGGAACACGAAGCAGCCGGGACCGCGAAGGAGGAGACATGAAGATCCAAGTTGGTGTCGGCCGTCGCGCTGGTCGCCCTCTGCCTCGCCGCTGTACGCAGGCAACGTCACTGGCGACGACCCGCATCGGGGTTCGTCGGGGTCACGGTCGCGAAAGGCGACCTTCGGCGACATCTTCTCGCACGTGCACAGCAAGGACCCGCAGTGCTGGAACGAGATCATCTGGACGCACGGGGCGTCCGACCTGTACATCCAGCAGAACACGTGGCAGCCAGGTGGCAGCACCGGCTGGCACACCCACCCGGGCCCGAGCTTCGTCATCGTCACCCAGGGCAGCGTGACCGTGTACGAGGGCGACGACACGACCTGCACGCCGCACGTCTATACGGCGAACACGCCCAACAACTCGTTCGTCGACATCGGCGGCGGAGACGTGCACCTGATCCGGAACGAGACCGGTGCTGTCGCACAGACCATGGCGGTCCAGCTCGTCCCGAAGGACGCCACGCGACGGGTGAGCGCCCCCGATCCAGGCCACTGCTCCTTCTGATCGACGCTCATGCCGCCTCGGCGGTGGCGAGACGACCTTGGCACGGCCAGGGTCGTCTCGCTCGCATCGACAAACGTTGGAGTAGTCTCCGTCCCCGGGGATCTGTGAGGGGTAGGTTCCGATGAAGACCTGGCCGTCCACTCTCAGGCTTCTGATCGTCTTCATGCTCGCCAGCCTGGTCACCGGCTGCGCCACCACGATCGTCCAGCCGTCTCCGTCCGTTCCACGGGTCGGCGTCATGCACGTCGGAACGGACCACAACCCTCCCTCCCTGGCCACCCTCGTGACGGGGCTCGGCGACCTCGGCTGGTTCGACGGCCCACCGGCGCAAGTGATGCAGCAGCTGATCGGCGACGGAAAGCTCGTGAACGGCCGGATGACGCAACTCCAGGGTGAGTACGACGGTCCGCGGATCCAGCTGATCTGGCGCAACCTCGGCGGCAAGGACCAGGCCACGGCGCAGGCGCAGGAGTTCGTTCGCGAGCGCGTCAACCTGATCGTCGCGTTCGAGGACACGTCCATCGCCGCCGCCCAAGCAGCGCGACGGCAGACCCCGCCAACAAGATCCCGGTCGTCTTCCTGCACCCGTCGGACCCCGTCCGCGACGGTCTGGTGGAGAGCCTCGCTCACCCGGGCGACAACCTGACCGGGGTGTGGGGCGCACGCGATCCTGTCGTCAAGCAGCTCGAGATCTACCGGCAGATCCTGCCCAAGCCGCAGCCCCTGCGCCTGCTCACGCTGGTCGACCCGACCGACACCGTCGCGACGCCGCCACTGCTGGGCGAGGCGCGCGACGCCGCGACCAAGCTCGGGATCGACGCTGGTCGAACGCGAGGCATCTGACGCCGCCAGCCTGGAGGCCGCCTTCGCGTCGCTCAGCCCGGGGTCGGTCGACGGCGCGTTCATCCTGTCGCCCAGCCTCCGTCTCGACTTCTCCGGGACGATCCTCCCGCTCGCCGCAGCAGCGAACCTTCCCGTCCAGGCCCATCGCCAGCAATGGGTCGACCCGGCACAGAACGACTCACGGCGCACTCTTCTCGCTCGGGGTCGACCTCGCGCCCGTCGGGGCCGCGGCGGCACCGTTCGTCGACAGCATCCTGAAGGGCACCAAGCCCGGCGACCTGCCCGCCCAGGAGGTGCCCAAGGTCGTGTTCGCCCTGAGCCTGAAGCGAGCCGCGGAGTTGGGGATCACGGTCCCGGACGACGTGACCTCGCAGGCCGACGTGGTCTATCCGTAGCCGCGCAGAACGCAGGAGCGCACGTGGCAACGCCGGCACGGCCGCATCGGCGCCTCGTCTGGAGATACGTGGCGGTCGTCGGGACGCTGGTGGCGGCGGCCATCATCTCCGTCGGGATCAGCGAGTTCTGGTTCTCCTACGAGGACAGCAAGCGGGCGGTCACGGAGGCCGAGGCGGACAAGGCGTCGTCCGCCGCCATCTCGATCCGCCAGTTCTTCGATGAGCTGGGCGGCGACCTCGACGGCGTGGCCAGTGCGATCCCGGGCGACACGGCCGGGACGGAGCGCAAGCGGTCGTTCACGAACCTGTTCCTGCGCCAGCGGGCGATCAGCGCGCTGACGTACCTGGACGCCGCCGGCGCGGACTGCGTGCACACCTACTCGAACGAGATCGACCAGCTCGACAGCGTCACCTGCCAGGGCGACCGCTCGGGCAGCGATGAGTTCCGGCTGGCGCGGGCCGATCAGCGGTATTTCGGCAACGTCGCCTTCGGGCCCGATGGCCGGCCGCACATGGACATCGCGGTGGCCGAGGCGCCCCCGGGCGGCGGCGTCATCGTCGCCGACGTCGACCTGGGCGCCGTCGTCGACGCGATCCGTCGGGCGCAGATCGGCACCGCGGGCTACGCCTATGCCGTCGATGCAGGCGGCGGGGTCATCGCCCATACCGCGAACAACAACCTCGTTCTCGCCGACACGAACCTCGGGACGCTGCCGCAGGTCCATGCCGCACTCGCCGGCGATGCCGCGGCCCAGGGCGTGGTCACCGACGGACGCGACCCGCAGGGCACCGAGGTGCTGAGCGCGTTCGAGAGGGTCGACCCGCCCGGCTGGCGGGTGTTCGTCGAGGAGCCGCTGAGCGAGGCGTTCGCGCCCATCCAGGCGGCGATCTGGCGCACGGTGGCACTCCTCATCGTGTTCCTCCTGGTGGCGATCGCGACGAGCGTGCTGCTCGCCCGCAATCTCGCCAGGCCCATCGAGGCGATCCAGGTCGCGGCGGCCAAGATCGGCTCGGGGTCGCTCGATCAGCGGATCGACGCCTCGAGCCGCGACGAGCTGGGCGCGCTGGCTGACGAGTTCAACCGGATGGCTGCCCAGCTCGAGGCGTCCCATGCGGGGCTCGAGCAGCAGGTCGAGGAGCGAACCCGCGAGCTGGCCAGCGCCCTGGCCGAGCTGGACGAGAAGAGCCGCCAGCTCGAGGCCGCCAGCCGCCACAAGTCGGAATTCCTGGCCAACATGTCGCACGAGCTGCGGACCCCGCTGAACGCGATCAGCGGCTTCTCCCAGGTGCTGCGCAAGCAGCTCTTCGGCGAGATCAACGAGAAGCAGGCCGAATACCTCGACGACATCCTCGATTCGTCGCGCCACCTGCAGTCGCTGATCGACGACGTCCTCGACCTTTCGAAGGTCGAGGCCGGCCAGATCGACCTCCACGTCGCGCCCTTCTCGCTCCCCGAGGCGCTCGAGCGCGGGGTCGTGATCGTCCGCGAGCAGGCGACCAGGGAAGGTGTCCTCGTGTCGCTGTCGTCGGAGCCCGGGGTCGAGACCGTCGTCGGCGACGAGCGCCGGATCGTCCAGGTGATCTTCAATCTGCTGTCGAACGCGGTGAAGTTCACGCCGGCGGGCGGGACGGTCGACATCGCCGCGGCCCGGCGGGACGGCGAGGTGCGGGTGTCCGTGACGGATACGGGACCGGGCATCGCCCCGGAGGACCAGGACCGGATCTTCGAGGAGTTCCAGCAGGCCGACGCCGGCAAGGAGCAGATCGAGGGGACCGGCCTCGGGCTGGCACTGTCCAAGCGCCTCGTCGAGCTGCACGGCGGACGGATCTGGGTCGACAGCGAGCAGGGTCGGGGCAGCACGTTCGTGTTCACGCTCCCCGCGCGACCCGCATAGCCGTGGCAGCCAGGCAGATCCTCGTCGTCGAGGACAACGACAAGAACATGAAGCTGTTTCGTGACGTGCTCCAGGCCACCGGATACGACACGCTGGAGGCATCGACCGGCGGACAGGCCCTCATCCTGGCGGCCGAGCATCGACCGGCGCTCGTGCTGATGGACATCCAGCTGCCCGACATGGACGGCCTCGAGGCCCTGGGCCGGCTGCGGATGGACGAACGCACTGCAGCGATCCCGGTTCTCGCGGTGACCGCCCAGGCGATGCGCGGGGACCGCGAGCGGTTCACGGCCGCCGGTTTCGACGGATATCTCGCCAAGCCCGTCGACATCGACGGACTCATCGACATCGTCAGGCAGCACTGCGAGGGAGGCGACGCCTGATGCCCGGCGGAGCGGCCCGGATCCTCGTCGTCGACGACGTGCCGGAGAACGTCCGCTTGCTGGAGGCGTTGCTCACGTCCCGGGGCTACGACGTCCTGTCGGCCGGCGACGGCAGCGCCGCGCTCGAGCTGATCGCGTCCGACAGGCCCGATCTCGTCCTTCTCGACGTCTTGATGCCGCCGCCCGATGGCTACGCCGTCTGCCGGCGTCTGCGCGAGAGCGACGAGACGGCCGTCCTGCCCGTGATCATGCTGACGGCCGCGCTCGGATCAGAGAAGGCGAAGGGGCTCGAAGCCGGGGCCGACGACGTCCTCACCAAACCGTTCGACCACGACGAGCTGTTCGCACGCGTCCGGTCACTCCTCCGGATCAAGCGCTATCACGACGAGATCACCGACCTCAACCGGACGCTCGACGAGCGGGTGCGGCAACAGGTCGCCGAGCTCGCCCGGGTGCGGCGCCTCCAGCGGTTCCTCTCGCCACAGCTCGCCGAGGCGATCATCACGTCAGGTGGCGAATCGATCCTCGCCAGCCACCGCCGCCAGGTCTCGATGGTCTTCGCCGACCTGCGCGGTTGGACGAGGTTCGTCGATGCCGTCGAACCCGAGGAGCTGATGCGCGTGCTCGGAGAATTCCACGAGACGATCGGTCGGCTGGTGACCCGCTTCGACGCAACGGTCGGCTTCCTCGAGGGAGACGGCGTCCAGCTCTTCTTCAACGACCCGATCGAGATCCCGGACGCGCCGCTGCGAGCGGTGCGGATGAGCTGTGCGCTCCGCGAGGAGACGGCCGAGCTCACGCCACGCTGGCGGAAGCGGGGCCACGACCTCGATCTGGGGATCGGGATCGCGCTCGGCTACGCGACCTGCGGCGAGGTCGGTTTCGAGGCGCGCTCCGACTATGCCGCGATCGGAGCCGTGACCAATCTCGCCTCGCGCCTCGCCGACAAGGCCGTCGGCGGGCAGATCCTCATCTCCCAGCGCCTGTACGCCGAGGTCGAGGACGTTGTCGACGTCGAGCCCGTCGGGGAGCTGTCCCTCGCCGGGTTCCAGCGGCCGGTGACGGCGTTCAGTGTCGTCGCGCTGCGGGACGGATCCCTCAGCGGCGGTGGTAGGTGAACGCGATCCTTCCCCTGGCCGTGTGGGAGCCCGGACGCGTCACGGTGAGCGTGTAGCGCGCTGTCCGAAGGTGCATCGCCCAGCGCACCACGCCCGAGCGCGTCGATCCACGCCACGCGACGGTCTTGCCGCGACGGAGGGTGAGGACGAGATGTTCGTGCCGCGGGTTCGACAGGCTGATCCGCCCGGAGCCCGCGACGGCTGACACCGAGAACGCCTTCGGGACCGCCGACAGCGTGATGGAGCGGGTGACGATCGCGGGTGCGGAGACGGGCTTGGGCGGCGGGGGGGTGGCGGCGGGGGTGGCGGCTTGGGCGTCGGTGACGGGTAGGGCGTCCCGATGTCGAGGAGCGATGCCAGCGCGCGATCGAGATGGATGACGCCGAACGCTGTCCAGGCGGTGCCCTCTGGTCCGGCCGTCGCCTCGAGAGCGGCCGCAGCGTCGGCCGGGCTCGCCGCAGGATCGGCCGCCAGGAGCAAGCCGATGCTGCCGGTCACGAACGGCGTGGCCATGGACGTCCCGCACAGCGAGGCGTAGGCGCCGCCCGGCCACGTCGACTCCGTGCAGCCAGGTGCGCCGAGATCGACCCAGTCGGTCCCGTAGTCCGAGAAGTCGTAGCGCGCGTCATCGACGTCTGCCGCGCCGACCGCGATGACGTCATCGAAGCCTGCCGGGTAGAACGGCGCCGATGCGCCGCTGTTGCCGGCCGCGGCAACGACCACCGCGCCGTGCTCCTGCGCATACGTCACCGCGGCCCGCAGCGTGATCGAGTCCTGCGGCCCGCCGAGCGACAGGTTGATGACGCGCGCGCCGTGGTCGGTCGCCCAGGTGATGCCGGCTGCCAGCGTCGAGTAGACACCCGTGCCGGTGGAGTCGAGCGCCTTGACCGGCAGGATCCGGCAGCCCCAGCACACGCCCGCGCCGCCGATCTCGTTGTTCCCGGCCGCGGCCATGATCCCCGCGACGTGGGTGCCGTGGCCGTTGTCGTCGGACGCGTCGTCATCGCCGTTGACGAGGTCGATGCCGGGCAGGACGCGCCCGTCGAGGTCGGGATGGGTGGCGTCGACCCCGGTGTCGATGACCGCGAGGATCGGCCCGTCGCTGCCGGTCGAGGTATCCCACGCGGCCGGGGCGCCGATGAGCGGCAGCCCCCATTCAGCCGGCGCGCCATAGAACGGGTCGTCGGGGACGAGCGTGGCGTGCGCGACTCGGTCGACCTCGACATAGCCGACCGAGGGGTCGGTGGCCAGCGTCTGTTCCAGCGCGGTCGCGGCTTCGGCCGGGACGCGCAGACGGCGGACCTGGAGGCCGCGGACGGCGCCCCTGTCGCGCTGACCAAAGCTCGAGGTCAGGTCGGCGACGCCCTTGCCCTTCCCCGGCCGGGCGCCGATCAGCAAGTCCACGGTCGGTCCGCTCGCCGATGATTCGCTCAGGATGCGATGGGCCCTGTCTGCGGCGCTCGTCGCACTCGGGAGGGCCAGCAACCCGGCGACGAAGACAGTCGCGACCACGAGCGAGAGACGACCGCGATGGCGCCGGGGCATGTGAACGATCGTACGCGGTCCGGGCCATTGCGACCACCGGACGGAGGTCCTGTGCTCCGAGCCCGATGCCCGCTGCGGGCGGAGTCGGTGCGCTGCGGTCAGCGGCTGTCCGTCCCCTCGTCGAGCGCGGCGTGCAGCTCGGTTGCGTGGTCGTGGAGCCATCGACGCCACGTCTTGTGGTCGGGCCGGCGCGACGCGACGAGCGCCCAGAAGCGTGGGCCGTGCCCGAAGACGCGGAGGTGGGCCAGCTCGTGGATGACGACCGTCTCGAGCGCCTCGGGCGGGGCGAGGATCAGCCGCCACGAGAACGCCAGCCGGCCCTGCTTCGAGGCGCTCCCCCAGCGCGTCCGCTGGTCGCGGATGGAGACCGCGGTCGGCGTCACCCGCAGGTCCGCGGCGTGGCGGCCGATCTCGCGCTCGATGGCGGCCCGTGCCCGCGGTTTGAGCCACGCCTCGAGGACCGCAGCGATCGAGCGCCGGTCGGCCGGCGCGACGTGGACGATGATCTCGTCCTCGGCCGTGCCTCCGATCCGCTCGACCGTGGAGCGCCGGAGCCCGGCCCGTGCCGGGACGAGGCGCAGCCGATGGAGCTCGCCGCGGAACCGGATGGCGGCACCGTCGCGCAGGCCGCCGCGTGCCGCCGAGCTCGGCGCGGTCGCGCAGCCTGTCGTGCCAGGTGGCGGCGGAGCCACGACTCGCGGTCGGCCAGGAAGTCGTGGACGTGACGCTCCGGGTCCGACCAGCCACGCCGGCCGGCCGACGGGACGGTCACCACCACACCTCGGTCCGGGTGGATGACGACCCGCAGCCCGCGGGATCGCGGCGACCGCCGGAGCGTGTACGGAAGAGAGCCACCGGGCAGACGGACGACCGCCGGCGTCTCGGTGGCCGCGGCCGGGCTCGCCGACCGCTGAGCCGTCACGACCGCCGGAGCAGGCGACCCGGCCGCTCGCCGGTCTCGGCGCCGTCGACGATCGCCGGCCGGCCGTTGACCACGACATGGTCGATGCCCGTCGGATAGCGCGCCGGCGCGGTGTACGTCGCCTCGTCGGCGACGGTCGCCGGATCGAACACGACCAGGTCCGCGAAGGCGCCCTCGCGCACGACGCCACGGTCGCGCAGGCCGAGCCGCCCGGCCGGGACGCGACTGAGCTTGGCGACGGCCGTCTCGAGCGGAGAGGATCCCGCGCTCGCGGACGTAGTGGCCGAGCACCCGGGCCGTGCTCCCGTACGTCCGCGGATGCGGCCGCCCGACGTCGAGGATCGGGATGGCCCGGCCGGCGGCCCTCGGCGTCGGTGCAGACCGCGATCCAGGGCACGGCCATGATCGTCTCGACGTCGGCCTCGTCCATGCAGTCGATGACGACCGACACGTCGAGCCGGTCGGCGACGAGGGCGTCGAAGGCGAGGTCGGCAGGGTCACGCGTGCAGCTCGTCCGCGAGGTCCGCGAGCGAGCGGCCGGCCCATTCCGGGAAGCTCGCCGAGAACGAGATGCGCAGGCCGTTCCAGCCGGGATCGACCGCCACGTTCTCCCAGCCCGAGATGCCGCGCGCGATCTCGACCCGGATCAGGTTGCGGACGTCGCGGGTCGGCCAGGGCCGCGACGCAGCGCGTCCACGCCGAGGGCCTGCAGCGCGGGTGGCAGGATCGACGCCAGAGTGGTCGCGGCAGCCGTGTAGGGGTACTGGTCGGCGGCGACGTCGAGACCGTCGGCGCGGGCCGCCTCGAGACGCGCGACCGCCTCGCCGGCATGGCCCCAGACGGCCCGGGACCCGCATTTCAGATGCGAGACCTGGAGCCTGGCCCCGGCACCGGCCGCCCGCACCGCCGCGACCGATTCGTCGAGCGACGCGAACAGGCCATCGGCTTCGTTGCGCATGTGGGTCGCGTACAGGCCGCCTCGACGCGCAGCGGTCGCGACCAGCGTGTCGACCTCGTCCGGTGCCGCGTGCACCCCCGGGGAGTAGATCAGGCCCGATGACAGGCCGGTCGCGCCGACCTCGAGCGCCGCCTCGACCTCGGCGACCATGGCGGCCAGCTCCTCGGGCGTCGGCGGCCGCGCCTCGGTCCCGACGATCGCGGCGCGGACCGTTCCGTGGCCGACCAGGAAGGCGACGTTCGGCCCGAGCGACTGCTCGGCCACGGCATCGAGGTACTCGCCGAACGTCTCCCAGCGCGCGACGAGCTGGCTGCGGGCGGAGCGACAGCTCGACGATCTCGCGGCCGCGCGGTGTGATCGGCGCCAGCGTGTCGCCGCAGTTGCCGGACAGCTGGGTCGTGTAGCCCTGGTGCAGGTGGCTGGCGAGCGCCCCGTCCACGAACAGCGACGCCGTCGGAGTGGCCGTGCGGGTCGATGAAACCGGGCGCGACGACCCGCCCGCCGACGTCGAGGACCGTCGCGACCTCGCCGTCGTCGATGGCCGCCAGATCACCGACCGCGATGATCCGGTCGCCGAGGACGCCCACATCGGCCCGCCGACCCGGCTGTCCGGTGCCGTCGACCACGGTCCCGCCGCGGAGCAGGAGGTCGAATGTGGTCATGCCGCGATGGTGCCACGTTTGGCACAGGGTCCAGCCGCCGTTCCGGATCGACCGGTCGCCTCTGGTAGACTCCGCCTTCCGTGGGGCTATAGCTCAGCTGGAAGAGCACCTGCATGGCATGCAGGGGGTCCGGGGTTCGAGTCCCCGTAGCTCCACCAACCGCGACACCAGCGCCGACCTCTCCGCCGACCTCTCACCCCTCGCCGGCGCGGCGGGGGGTGTCACGTCTCCGAGGACCACGTGACCGACACCGACACCACCGACTCCCCCACCCGTTCCTCCGAGCCGACCGAAGGGCGCGCCCGGATCGAGCGCTACGACGCCACCGCGATCGAGCCGCGCTGGCAGGCGCGTTGGGACGAGCTCGGCCTGCACGAGACGGATCTCGCCGCGGCCCGCGATCGCTACTACCTCCTGACGATGTATCCGTACCCGTCGGGCGACCTCCACATCGGCCACTGGTACATCGTCACGCCGACCGACGCGTTGGCCAGGTTCCAGCGGATGCACGGCAAGAACGTCTTCCTGCCCGATCGGCTTCGACGCCTTCGGGCTGCCCGCCGAGAACGCCGCGATCAAGGGCGGCTTCAACCCGCGCGAATGGACGATGCGCAACATCGACAACATGCGCCGCCAGTTCCGCTCGATGGGCGCGATGTTCGACTGGTCGGCCGAGGTCGTCACCTGCGACCCCGAGTACTACCGGTGGAACCAGTGGCTGTTCCTGCGCTTCCTCGAGGCCGGGCTGGCCTACCGCGCGAAGTCGCCGGTCGACTGGTGCCCAAATGACGGGACGCTGGCGCGCGAGCAGGTCGAGGGCGCCGACCGGCACTGCTGGCGCTGCGGCGCGAAGGTCGAGAAGCGGGAGCTCGACCAGTGGTATCTGCGCGTCACCAAGTACGCGGACGAGCTGCTCGACTACGGCGGCATCGACTTCCCGGAGCCGATCCGGATCATGCAGACGAACTGGATCGGCCGGTCAGAGGGTGGCGAGATCGTCTTCACGACGGCCACGTCCGAGCACCACGCCGGCGGCGATGAGCTGCGCGTCTTCACGACCCGGCCGGACACCCTGTTCGGGGCGACGTTCATGGTCCTCGCCCCCGAGCACCCGCTGGTCGCGACGCTGACGAGTCCGGACCGCCGCACCGAGGTCGAGGCCTATGTCGCACAGGCGGCGACCCGGACCGAGATCGACCGCCTGTCGACCGATCGGGAGAAGACCGGGGTCGCGCTGGGCGCGGACGCGATCAACCCGGTCAACGGCGAACGCATCCCGATCTTCGTCGCCGATTACGTCCTGGCCGGCTATGGGACGGGCGCGATCATGGCCGTCCCCGCGCACGATGAGCGCGACTTCGCATTCGCCCGGAAGTTCGGGCTGCCGATCCGACGCGTCGTCGCGGCGCCGGGCGACGAGTCCGCCGAGCTCGATGCCGCGTACATCGCCCACTCGGCCGGGGAGACGCTCGTCAACAGCGGCCCCTACACGGGTCTGTCCGCCGACGAGGGCGGCCGCCGCATCGTCGCCGATCTCGCGGCGAGGGACGCCGGCAAGGCGGCCGTCACGTACCGGTTGCGCGACTGGCTGATCAGCCGCCAGCGTTACTGGGGCACGCCGATCCCGGTCATCCACTGTCCGACCTGCGGGATCGTGCCGGTGCCCGACGTGGACCTGCCCGTCCTGCTGCCCGACACCGTCGACTACGAGGGCAGCGGCGTGAACCCGCTCACCCGCGACGAGGCGTTCCTGAACGTCACCTGCCCGCGCTGCGGCGGCCCGGCCAAGCGCGAGACCGACACGATGGACACGTTCGTGGACTCGAGCTGGTACTGGTATCGCTACCTGTCGCCGCACAAGGCGGACGCCCCGTTCGACGCGGACCTGGTCGAGGGCTGGACGCCGGTCGAGCAGTACACCGGTGGCGCCGAGCACGCCGTGATGCACCTGCTGTACGCCCGCGAGTTCACCAAGATGATGCGTGACGTCGGGCTGATCCAGCAGAACGAGCCATGGAAGCGCCTGTTCAACCAGGGCCAGATCCTGGGCGCCGACGGCGAGCGGATGTCGAAGTCGCGCGGCAACACCCAGGACCCCGACGATCTGGTCGCCCGCTACGGCGCCGACTCGATCCGGCTGTTCCTCATGTTCATGGGACCGTGGGACCAGGGTGGCCCGTGGAGCCCGACGGGACTCGGGGGCGTGCACCGCTTCCTGAACCGGGTCTGGACGATCGTCCTGGACCCGCATGGTCGCGAGGCCGGTGACCCCGAGTCGGGGACCCTGCCGGCCGGTCAGACCGAGGTCGAAGCGGGGGCTGCGCTGCGTTCGGCGGCCCATCACACGCTCCGCGACGTGACCGCCGATTACGAGGGCTTCCGCTTCAACGTGATGGTGGCCAAGCTGATGGAGCTGGCGAACACCCTGTTCCGCTACCGCGGCACGGCGGCCGCGGGGACGCCGGCCTGGGACGAGGCGGTTCGCCTGATGCTGCTGATGCTCGCACCCGCCGCTCCCCACATCGCCGAAGAGCTGTGGAGCCGCCGCCAGGCCGCTGCCGGGACGCCGTGGACCTCGGTCCATGCCGAGTCCTGGCCCGACGTCGACCCGGCCGCGGTCGTCGAGTCGACCCGCGAGATCCCCGTCCAGGTCAACGGCAAGCTGCGCGACAAGGTGGTCGTGGCGGCCGACGCCACGACCGCGGAGATCGAGGCCGCCGTGCTGGCGCGCGACCGGGTGCGGGCGATCCTCGACGGACGAACGCCGGACCGGATCGTCGTCGCGGGCGGTGGCAAGCTCGTCAACCTGGTCATCCGATGACCGAGCCGACGACCGACGCGCTCGCCTTCGACCGGCATCTCGATGCGACCGCACCCGCCGTCGCCGACATCGCACGGGCGCTGCGACGGACCGTCCTCGACGGCTTCCCGGGCGCCTCGGAGGTGTTCGACGCCGGCGACGGCATCCTCGTGATCGGGACCGGTCGCTCGATGCGCGACTTCCTGTTCGCGATCATCCCGCACAAGGCCCACGTCAACCTGCAGCTCGCCGACGGCGTCGACCTGCCGAACCGCGATGGCCGCATCGAGGGCACCGGCAAGCGCATCCGCCACATCAAGGTCCGCTCGGTCGAGGACGCCGGTGCTCCGTGGGTCCGCAACGTCGTCGCGGGCCAGCTCGCATTCCGCGTCGCATCGACCGGTCCGACCGAGACGACGGGCGTGACGTCGACGGTGCTCAAGACGGTCGACCTCGGTCCCGAGATCGAAGGCATGGATGGACGCGAGCTTCGGATACGGATGGTGACCATCGAGCCGGGAGGCGCCATCGGCCCCGTCCACGACCACATCGAACGGCCGGGCATCGTGTACGTCCTGCAGGGGACGATCACGGACCATCGCGATGGCGTCGCCACTGACTACGGACCGGGCGTCGGTTGGCCCGAGGATCGGAACACGCTGCACTGGGTCGAGAACACTGGGAGGATCCCAGCGGTGGAGATCTCGGTCGATATCGTCAAACGGAGTGCCGATTGAGCGACATCCGGCTCGGCGCCAACTGCTGGAACCAGTACACGACCTGGCCCGACCTGCTGGCAGCCGGTCGTCGCGCCGACGCGCTCGGCTACTTCTCGCTGTGGACGTGGGACCACCTGTACCCGATCGTCGGCAGCTCCGACGGGCCGATGTTCGAGGCCTGGCTGATGCTCGCGGCCTGGGCGCAGGCCACCGAGCACGTCCGGATCGGGCTGATGGTCGGAGCCAACACGTTCCGGGTGCCGACCCTGACCGCCAAGATGGCGACCACGCTCGACCACATCTCCGGTGGACGGGCGATCCTCGGCATCGGCGCCGCGTGGTTCGAGGAGGAGCACGCCGCCTTCGGGATCCCGTTCGGCAGCGGCTTCCCCGAGCGGCTGCGCTGGCTCGGCGAGGCGCTCCCGATCATGCGCGGGATGCTCGCCGGCGAGCGCCCGAGTGCAGGACGGACCGCACTACGCGGCACAGGCGGTCCGCAACGATCCGCCGCCGCTCCAGGCCCGGATCCCGTTGCTGGTCGGTGGCGGCGGAGAGCGGGTCACCCTCAAGCTGGTCGCCCGCTACGCGGACGCCAACAACGTCGGCGGTGGCATCGACAACGTCCGGCGCAAGGAGGCGATCCTGCTCGAGCATTGCGACGCGGTCGGGCGCGACCCGGCCGAGATCGAGCGGACGGCCGGGATCGGGACCGTGATCATCCGCGACTCGCGGGCGGAGGCGGAACGCGTCCACGCCGCGATGTTCGAGCGCAACGGCCACGCGGACCAGTGGACGGACCAGCCGGTCGGGACACCGGAGGACATCGCCGAGCGGCTTGCACCGTTCGTCGAGCTCGGCTACCGGCACCTGATCGCCGGCTTCCCGTCGCCGCACGACGAGGAAACGATGACGCGTCTCGCCACCGAGGTCGTGCCGCTTCTCGAGCCGCGGTGACGCGACGTCACGACGGCGCAACAGGAACGGCATAGACTCCGGCCATGCCGATCTACGCGATCTGGTTCGTGGCAACACTGGCGCTGCTCGTGCTCGAGCTGGCGAGCACGACCTTCTTCTCGATCTTCCTCGCCGCGGGCGCGTTCGCGGCCGGCCTGCTGGCCTTCTTCGTCCCCGACAGTCCGGTCTGGGTCCAGGCCGTCCTCGCCATCGCGGTCGCGATGCTGGGCGTCGTCGTGGGCCGTCCGTTCCTGCGCCAGCGCCTGCGCCGGCAGGGCGAGCCGCCGCTCACGCCGGGCGTCCACGGCGGGTTCGTCGGCCAGCGCGCGCTCGGGCTCGACGCGATCGGCGATGAGCTCCACCCAGGCCATGTCCGCCTTGCCGGCGAGACCTGGCTTGCCTTCTCCGCGGATCACCTGCTCATCCCGTCGGGCGCGCCCGTGGTCGTCACCGCGGTCCGCGGGACGACCCTCGTGGTCCGTCCCGCGGGCGCACCGGCCACAGCGGAGACAGCCACATGAACGGGGACCTCATCCCCCTCGTCGTCGCGTTCATCATCGCCATCCTGTTCGTCCTGTTCGCGTTCTACCTGCTGCGCAACACGGTCAACCTCGTCCAGCAGGGGTTCGTCGGGGTGACCACCCGGCTCGGCGAGTTCCGGGCGATCCACGAGCCGGGACTGGCGATCATCGCGCCGTTCATCGACAAGCTGGTCAGCGTCGACATGCGCGAGTACCCGCGACCCGGCGACCGCCAGGAGGTCATCACCAAGGACAACGTGGTCGTGTCGGTCAACGCCACGATCTTCACCCAGGTGGTCGACGCCAAGCAGGCGCTGTTCTCGATCGCCAACTTCGACGTCGCCATCGACGCGCTGGCGCGCACCGCCCTCCGCTCGGTGATCGGGACGCTGTCGCTCGACGAGGCGCTGTCCGAGCGCGAGCGGATCAACGTCGACGTCCAGCAGCAGATGGAGGCGGTCACCGACAAGTGGGGCATCCGGATCAACCGGATCGAGATCGTCGAGATCACCCCGCCGCCGCAGATCCTCCAGGCACTGGCGCTCCAGAAGCAGGCCGACCAGGAGAAGCGAGCCAAGATCCTCCAGTCCGAGGGCATCCAGCAGTCCGCGGTCAACGTGGCCGACGGCGAACGGCAGGCCGCGATCAAGAGCGCCGAGGGCGAGCGACAGGCCGCCATCCTCATCGCCGAGGGCAACCGGCAGGCCGCGATCCTCGAAGGCGAGGGCCGTGCCCGGGCGATCGAGATCGTCTACAGCGCGATCACCGCGCAGAACCCGAACCCGACGCTGGTCGCCATCCTCCAGCTCGACACGCTGAGCAAGTTCGCGCGACAGCCCGAACACGAAGATCGTGATCCCCGCCGAGTCGGCGGCCCTGATGGGCGCCGTCCAGGCGATCCAGTCGGTGCTCGCCCAGGTGCCGGCCGCCGAGTAAACCTCAGGCGAGGGTTGCCGGCGCCGCCGAGTCTTCGCTGGCGTCAGCCTGGACCGCCCGTTCCTTGGCGCGATGCCGCGCGGCCTTGGCACGGTTGCCGCAGGTCGCCATGTCGCACCAGCGCCGACGGCTCGTCCGTGACGCGTCGTAGAAGATCCAGTCGCAGGTGTCGCTCGCGCACGTCTTGATGCGCTCCGGGTGACCCTCGGTCAGCTCGAGCACGAGCGGCTCGGTCAGTCGCGCCAGCGCGTCATCGACCGGGTCGCCGACATGACGGTGGTCGACGCTGCAGCCGTCGGGCGCGGGAACGAGCTCGATGATCTGCCGGGCGTGGAGCGCCCGGTTGATGGTCTCGAGCGAGCCCGTGTCAGGCGCCCGCTGCTCGGAGATCGCATGCGCGACATCGCGCAGGGCCGAGCGGACGCGGTGGACCCTGGCCAGCTCGGTCGTCTCGACCGACCCCTGGGCTGCCGCCTGGGCGCGCACGCGGTCGGCGCCTTCGCTGTGGATGACGCCCCGATCCACGAACCACGCAAGCGCGCTGTCGAGGGTCGGGAGCTTCTCCGCGGGGAAACCATTGTCGGTGTCGTCGGTGTTCAGGAAGTCGAAGGTGTCCTCGAGGTCGACGTCGTGGGCGTGCCCCCGGCGCGGCTCGTCGAGCATCTGGATGTTCATATCGATAACCACTATATAACTCTTGACAGGTTACGCGCAAGAGGGTACATTACATCAGTAACCGATAAGGCAGTGCAGACAGGTTAGCAAGGAGACGTGACAATGGGCATCCTGATCGTGATCGCCATCGTGTTCATCGCATTCGTCGCGTTCGACCTCGCCGCGATGCGCTGGGGTGCGGACTCGCGCGAGCATTTCCCGCAAGAGCACCATCACTGACGCGAGGGGGGAACCTCATGCATTTCCTGTACCTGTATAGCCAGGCGGTCCAGCGCGATCGCTTCCACGAGCTCGAATCCGAAGAGCACCGCCTGCTGGCCGAGCTCCGGGCGTCCCGCGCCGATGAGACGTCACGGGTCCGCCGATCGGCGGCCCTGGTCTTGGCCGCGCTGAGCCGCGGCTCGGCAGCCGCCGTGCGACGACTCGACGAGTGCGTCGCCGACGATCTCGGGCGGGCGCTGGGCTCCACGGAGTAGCCTCCTCACCAACGGGAGGGCGAGATGACCGACGGGACTGCGGCGGTCTCCTGGGGCGATGACCGCATCGACCTTTTCTGGGTGGGCGCCGGCACGGCGCTCGCCCATCGGTCGTTCCACGACGGCGCGTGGGACGAGCCGGAATCGCTCGGCGGCACGCTTGCCTCGGCGCCCGCCGCCACGGCCTGGGCTGCCGACCAGCTGCAGGTGTTCGCCGTCTTCCCCGACGGCGAGCTGTGGAACCGCTATTGGGATGGCGCGTCGTGGCACCCCTGGGAGTCGCTCGGTGGCGAGCTCGCCGGCGACCCGGCCGCATCGTCATGGAGCGCCGAGCGCATCGACGTCTGGGCAGCGGGCCGCGACGGCATGACCTGGCACCGCTGGTGGGATGGGTCGCGCTGGGTCGACTGGGAGCGCCTGCCGCGCTAGGAGCGGGGCCGGGATGCTGCTATCCGGCGGGCCGCGCCGCATAGTCGATCCGCTCGAACGGCCAATCGGCCGCGAGCCACGCGGCGACCGCTCGGTACAGGACCGCATCGAGGTCCGCGTCCGCCGCCCGCACCCACGAACGCACCCGCACGTCGTGGTCGGGTGTCCGACTCGGGTAGATGTAGACACAGCCGATGACGGTCTCCGTCCGCGGCCGGAGGACCGTGTAGGTGAAACCGATCCGCCCCGTGAAGTCGGCGGCGTGGCGGACGAGGTCGCCGTGGTTCTCCGCGATGGTCATGGGGTGCGGCCACGAGCCGCCCGAGAAGCCCGGCGTGGCTCGGATGTGGTCGATGCTCGAGGTCCACGCGGCGTAGTCGCTGTCGTTGTGCTCGGGACCGAGCGGTCGGAGCTCGAAGGCCGGGTGATCGAGCCCCCGCGGAGGCTCGAAATCGACCGGGACGAAGGGTTCTGACATCGCCTCACGGTAGCGCGTTCGAGCGTGCGCCCGTCATCCGCCCGACACGAAGCGGACGTAATCTTCCGGCATGAGAGACATCGACACCACCCCTGCCCAGCCGTCCGACATGCCGTCCCCCACCCCATCGAACCCGAACCGGACCGACGCCGAATGGCGCGCCGCCCTCACTCCCGAGCAGTACCGGGTCCTTCGCCACAAGGGCACCGAACGCGCCTTCACCGGCGCCCTGTGGGACGAGCATCGTGCGGGCACGTACCGCTGCGCGGGCTGTGGCGCCGAGCTCTTCCGCTCGGAGACCAAGTTCGAGTCGGGCACCGGCTGGCCGAGCTTCTTCGCCCCGGCCGACCCGGCCGCGGTCGCGACCGAGAAGGACCGCTCGATGTTCATGACCCGGACCGAAGCGATGTGCGCGGCCTGCGGCGGCCACCTCGGCCACGTCTTCGACGACGGGCCGAACCCGACCGGCCTGCGCTATTGCATCAACTCGGCGGCGCTGACGCTCGATCCCGAGGGATGACCAGCGCCTAGGTCGTCACGACGACATCGGTGGTGGCCGGGAGACACGCGCCGGGCGTCTGATCCTGGGTGAGGACCTTGGCGTTGCCGCGTCCTCCCGTGAACGATCCGGTGAAGCCGGCCGAGGTCCAGGCCGTCCGCGCGGCCTTGAGGGTCAGACCGACCAGGTTCGGCACCGTCTTGCATGTCGGCGGTGTCGGGGTCGCTGTCGGCGTCGGCGTGGGCGTCGGAGCCGCTGTCGGCGTCGGGGTCGGGGTGGGAGCCGGGGTCGGGGTCGGTGCCGGGGTCGGGGCCGGTGTCGGCGTGGCGCCCGAGGTCGGGAACGGCGACGGGGTCGGCGTCGGCGGCCGCCGGGGTCCGACCGTCGGCTCTGGGCTCGAGCCCGTGGGTGGCGGCGTCGGCGAATCTCCCGACGTCACGACGCCGCCAGGTGCGGTCGTCGCCTGGGCCACGGAACCGGTCGCCGTCGCAGTGGCGGTCGCGTCCGGGCCCGTTGAACCGTCGGGCGATGCCGTGGCGCTCGACGGCGCGGACGACTCCGGATGGGCGGTGCTGCTCGAGGACGGGGAGTCGACCACACCCACCGCACCGCCGACCGGCCGGAACACGCCCCCGACCGTCAAGGCCAGCACGATCACGACCATGGCCAGGGCCGTCGCGGCGACCGACCGTCGAAGCTCGAACCGGCGGAAGATCGCGGCCATCGAGCGCCGGAATGTCCTTGGACGCACGACGACGATGGGGTACGCGACAGCGCAGGCAGGGCACGCGCCGGCGGCCTCGGCCCAGCACCAGCGGCAGGCATATCGGCTGCACTCCGCGCAGTAGCACAGCCCGACCCGACCTTCGATCGCCACCGGGTCGCTGCGCCGCAGGCAGCGCGGGCAGAACGCGCTCGGCGGGTCGCCCGCTGCCGGGGTGTTGGTGTCGCTATTCACGATGAGATCGCGGGTCGCACGCGCGTACCGCGGGTTCGCATATGGCGCACCTTCTCGCGAGGATGAGCGCCCGGCCCCCCGCCGGATCGCCGGGCCACTCGGCCCGTGTGACGTGTCGCTGGGCAGGGCCGTCTCCGAGCATATCGCACGTCGTTGCGCTCATCTCTCGCGGTCCGCACCGACGGTGCCCGGAGGCACCGCACGAGGGCTGATAAGTCGCAGATAAGCGGCCGTCGCTAGTGTGCGGATGACGTCTCGCCGCGTCGGAAGTGCCCCCAACGTGGCGAGACGTCGCGTCTGCCGGTGACGTCGTCGCGCGACCGCCCGCCGTGGAGGTCGTCGCGTGGATCCGAGCCCGACGCCGTGGCGCGTCCTGGAGGATCCGGCCGTGTCCGCGTCGCCGCACGGCACGGCGAGCCGCTCCCGGCTCCGACGGGGTTCCGGGCCGTCTCGCGGGCGACGATGGTCGCGGTCGGCGGTGCCGTCGTGCTCGCCCTTGCCGCATTCGCGCTGGCGTTCGGCAGCGGGATCGTCGGGCTCGGTGGCGGTCGTCGGCGGGACACCGACTCGACAGCCAGCGGACCGGCTACGGCGCGACAGACCGGCCAGCCGAGCGGGGCGGCGAGTGACGGCGAGGTCGTCGTCGAGATCGTCGGGGCGGTGAGCCACCCGGGCGTCTTCCGGATGCCCGAGGGTGCGCGCGTCGGCGACCTGCTGACGGCGGCCGGCGGCTACGGGCCGCGCGTCGACTGCCGCTCGTGCCGGACGCGAGCTGAACCTGGCCGCCCCGCTGCATGACGGCGACCAGATCCGCGTCCCGTCGCGCGACGACGACCCTGTCGCGAGCGCGGAAGAGCGGGGGTGGGGATCGGCGCGGCCGCCGGCGGGTCGGTCGGCTCGGCCGGCCCGATCGACCTCAACCACGCGACGGCCGAGCGAGCTCGACACGCTGCCCGGGATCGGCCCCGCGACGGCGGCCAAGATCATCGCCTCGCGCGACGGCCAGCCGTTCAGCCGCGGTCGACGACCTCCGGACGCGGAAGCTCGTCGGCGAGAAGACGTTCGACGGCCTCAAGGATCTCGTGACGGTCCGCTGAGATGGGTCGCAGCGGCCGGCTCGCGCTCGGAGCCATCGCCGCGGCGGTCGCCGCCGGACAGGTCGCACCGAGCCATCTCGGCGCGGCGATCGCGCTCGGCCTGGCCGCATCCTGCTCGTCGGCGAGGCCCGGCCGCATCGCGGGCATCCGCGCCCTGCTCGCCGGTCGCGCTCGGGGCCGGCCTGATCGCCATCCGGCTGGCGGTCGTCCCCGCCGGGCCGCCGACCCTCGATCGGCCGCCGGACGGCGACGGACCGTGGTCGCTCGTCGTCGAGGCGACCGGGTCACCGCGCGACGGGGCGCAGACCGCGACGCTGGCGACCCCGGCCGGTTCCGATCGCCGTTCCGCGTCGCCGCCACGCTGCCCCGCTACCCGGTCGTCATCCCCGGCGACCGGGTGATCGTCGCACGGCTCGATCCGGCCGCGGCCCGACTCGCCCTACGGCGCGTACCTGCTCCGGATCGGGGCGGCCGGGACGCTGACGTCGCGGACGCTCGACGTCCGACCCGCGCCCGACGATCCGGGCCGTCGCCTCGAGGAGCTGCGACGCGGCGCGGCCGACGCGCTCGCCCGGGTCCTGCCGGAGCCGGAGGCCGGGCTCGCGGCCGGGATCCTGATCGGGCTGCGGGACCTGGTCGATCGCGACCTCGCGGCCGCGTTCACGACGGCCGGCGTCAGCCACGTCGTCGCCATCTCGGGCTGGAACATCGCGATCGTGGCGGCCGCGATCGCCGCGATGACCGGCCGGCTCGGACGGCGGCGGCGATCGGTCGTGACGGTCCTCGCGATCGTCGCCTACGTCGCCTTCGCCGGCGCCTCGGCGTCGGTCGTCCGCGCCGCGTTGATGGCCGGCGTCGTCCTGCTGGCGCGCGAGAGCGGCCGGGCGGGCCGGGCCGCGGCCGCGCTCGGCTGGGCGGCGACGATCCTGCTCGTCTCGGACCCGGCGCTCATCGGCGACGCCGGGTTCCAGCTGTCGTCGCTGGCGACCGCCGGCCTGATCGCCTGGGCGACGCCTCTCACGGACTGGCTCGAACGGCGCGGCCGCGGTCGGGTCCCGCGCTGGCTCGCGGAGAGCCTCGGCGTGTCGCTCGCGGCCCAGGCGGCGACCCTGCCGATCATCCTCGTCTCGTTCGGCCGGCTGGCGGTCCTGTCGCCCGTGGTCAACCTGCTCGTCGTGCCGCTCGTCGCGCCGGCGATGGCCGCCGGCGTGATCGCGCTGGCCGGCGGCGCGCTGGTCATCGCCGGCCTGCCGCCGGTCGTCGGCGCCGTCCTCGCCGCACCCGGCTGGGTGATCCTGCGCGTGCTGGTCGCGATCGTGGTCACGGCCGCCGGGCCTGCCGTTCGCCAGCGTCACGCTCGCGCCGCCGTTCGACCTCGTCGCGGCCGCGGTCGCGGCCCTCGGGCTGGTCGCGCTGACGCGGTGGCGGAGGGTCCATCGGTCGACGGTGGACCGCCGGTCGGCGGGTCTCCGGCACCGCACGTCGCCGGAGCATCGACGCCGGCGCCTCGGCAACGGTGCCGCACGCTGCCCGGCGCCCAGCCCCGAGCCCTGGCCACGCGACGGCGCGAGGCGCTGCGATCGCGCTCATCGTCGCGGTCGCGGTGACCGGCGGCGTCCTGGCCGCACGACCGGCCGGGATCGCCCGCATCTCGATCCTCGACGTCGGCCAGGGCGACGCGATCCTCGTCGAGGGCTCGCGCGGCGGCCGGCTGCTCGATCGACGGCGGACCCGACCCGGACCGGCTGCTCGTCGTCCTCGACGCGCGGATCCCGCCGTGGGACCGGCGGATCGATGCCGTGATCCTGACCCACCCGCACGAGGACCACGTCGCCGGCCTCGCCCTGCTGCTCGACACGCTACCGGGTCGGCCGCGTCTTCGAGCCGGGGATGATCGGGCCGGGTCCCGGCTACGCGGCGTGGCAGCGGACGCTGGCTGCCGTCGGGGCCGCGAAGCGCCGGTCTGCTCGCCGCCGGCGACCGGCTGTCGCGTCGACGAGATCGCGCTGCAGGTCCTGTGGCCGATCCGCGGCGCAGGTGCCCGCGACGCCGCCCGACGGCGGGACCGGCATCAACAACGTCTCGATCGTCCTGCTCGGCCAGGTCGGGCGAGCGCCGGTTCCTGCTGATGGGCGACGTCGAGGAGGGCATCGACCCGTCGCTGCTCAAGGACGACCTGCCGCACGTCGACCTGCTCAAGGTCGCCCATCACGGCAGCAAGACCGCGACGACACAGGCGTTCGTCGACGCGACGACGACCGACCGATCGCGGTCGCCTCGGCCGGGACCGGCAACCCGTACGGCCATCCGGCGAAGCCGACCCTCGACCGACTCGCGGCATCGGGCGCGCGCGTCTTCCGGACGGATCTCGACGGAACGGTCGTCGTCGGGTTCGAGGCGAGCGGGATGACGGTCCGATGCCGAGGGCAGGCCGGCCGGCGGCCGCTCGCGCCAGCGCGAGCGGCGCGTCGGCCGCGCCACGGCCGGCCGTCGCGACGCCGCGTATCCTGTGCGCGATCCCCGTGACCGGGCTGCTGCCGACACCGTTCCGCGTCGACCGCTGCCGGCCCTGCCACCGCGAGCCGGCCGCAGCCTGACCGTCGGGTACCATCGAGCCGATGACCGTGCCTGGGCGGGTGGAGGCCGCCTCCCTCCTGCTCTCCCTGGATCCCCCGCCCTGGTTCGTCCGGCACGCGCGCGCCGTGGCCGAGGTCGCCGGCTGGCTGGCGGCGCGGATCGACGCCCGCGGGATCCCGGTCGACCGCCGCGCTGGTCGAGGCGGCGGCGCTGCTGCACGACGCCGACAAGGCGCTCCCCGGCCGACGATCCGGCGCGCGCCCTCCCCCACGGCGACGGCATCGGCGGCCTGGCTGACCCGGGCCGGCCACCCGGAGCTCGCGCGGGCGGTCGCGAACCACCCGGTGACCCGGCTCGTCGACGCCGAGCGCGTACCGCCGCTGGGCGGCGTTCGCGACCCGCGAGGAGCGGATCGTCGCCTACGCCGACAAGCGCGCGAGCCAGCGGCTCGAGTCGCTCGACGCCCGGTTCGCTCGTGGCGCCGCCGCCACCCGGCCCGGCTGGTCGACGGGCAGCTGACCGGCTGGGACGAGGCGACGTACCGGTCCGTCCGGGCCCGCGCCGACCGGCTCGAGGCGGACGTCTGCCGCGCGGCCGGCGTCCGACCGGCGGAGGTCCGCCGACTCGGCTGGACCGGCCGGGCGCTGGCCGCGGCTCGGACCGAGCGCCACGGAACAGCCGCCCGATGACGACCGTGCCGCTCGCGTTCTTCTGGGGCGACGACGAGCTGTCGGTGGCGGCGGGCCATCGATCGCTTCGAGGCCGCGCTCGCCGCGGAGAGCGGGGCCCCGCTCGAACGCTGGGTCCTGCGCGGCAACCGCAACACGGCGACCGGTCAGCTGGCGAGCCTCAACGAGCGGGTCGCGACGCCGGTCATGTTCGGTGGCGGGACCCTGGCGGTCGTCCACAACGCCGGGCGCCCTGGTCGTCAAGAACGAGGACCGCGACGCGTTCCTCGCGTCGCTCGGCCTCGTCGCGCCGGGCAATGCGCTCGTCGTCGTCGATGCCAGCCAGTCAGGGGCGAAGGCACCGGCGCCCAAGCGGCTGGCCGATGCGATCGCGGCGGCCGGCGGCAAGCGTCCGGCAGTTCCGCTCGCCCAAGGGCGGCGCGCTGGCCGGCTGGATCGAGGCCGAGGCCCGCGAACGGGGGCTGACCCTCGGACCGGGGGCGGCCAAGCTGATCGCCGAGCGGGTCGGTGGGTTCGTCCAGGAGGGCGACGCGGAGCGCCGCCACCAGACGTCCGATCGCCTCGATGGAGCTCGACAAGCTGGCGCTCTACCGCGGCTCCGAGCCGATCGGACCTGATGACGTCCGCGCGCTCGTCGCCGAGGCCGTCCCGGGCTCGGTCTGGGCGTTCACCGACGCCGTCGGCGAGCGCCGCGTCGAGCGGGCTCTCGAGCTCCTCGAGCGGCTCCTCGAGACGACGCCCGAGCCGGTCCTGCTCGCGGTCCTCCACCGGCGCGTCCGCGAGCTGCTCGAGACGCGCGACCGGCTCGCTGCCGGCGAGCGACTGCCGGCGATCGGCAAGGCGATGGGGATCACCAGCGAATTCCGGATGGAGAAGCTGCGCGATCAGGCCAAGCTGTGGACGACGGCCGAGCTGATCGCCGCGCTCGACGGCCTGGTCGAGCTCGACGCGATGGTCAAGGGCGCGCCCGGGTCGGAGGTCGACGAGGCGCAGCGACGGCTGGCCTTCAGTCTCTGGTTGGTCGATCATGCCGGTCGCGACCGGCGGAGCGCCTGAGCGGTCAGTGGCCCGAGGACCAGGCCTGCTCCTGGACGACGAGATCGCTCTCGATGGCGAAGACGCAGCGGCCCTCGCCGAGGTCGAGCAGCTCGATCAGGTCCGGATCGATGTACAGCTGCGAGCAGTCCTCGCACAGGCCGCCGGGGATGCCGAAGCACAGCCGCTCGCTCCGGTCGGGCAGGCGGAACGTCGTGTCGAACCGGGTCGTGATGAGCCGGCGGGCACAGGCTGGGCAGCGATCTCGAACGGCGGACATGCCGCGATGCTAGGAGCGAGCTGACCTCGCTCGGCATGACCCGTCGGTACTCCCCACCCCTTACGGGAGGCTGGTCAGGCAAACCACCCAGACGTCGAACCGAGGATCGCGGCGCCGGACGGTGCCGGCGAAGGCGGCGTCCCGAGCACCGGAGCGAGCGCACCCCAAGGTGCGTGAGCGAGGAGCGCAGGGCGCCAACGCGCGCCCGCGCCGTCCCGCGCCGCGCTACTGGACGCGCAGGATGGTCCGCGCCTCGGACCAGTGCTTCTCGAGGCCGTAGTAGTCGCGTTCGGGCGGCGTGAAGATGTGGACGATCACCGACCCGAAGTCGACCAGGACCCAGTGCGACGCGGCTGTCCCCTCGCGCCCGATCGGCTTCGTCTTCTCGTCGCGCAGGCCGCCGACGATCCCGTCCGCGATGGCCGACAGCTGCCGCTCCGACCCACCCGAGCAGATCACGAAGTAGTCGGCCATCGTGGTCAGGCCGGCGAGGTCGAGCAGGACGATGTCGGCGGCCTTCTTGTCCTCGGCCAGCTCGACGATCCGGCGCGCGAGCTCGAGCGGCGGTCGCCCGGCGGCCGGCGCGACCGGTGCGCGCTTGGGCAGGCCGTCGGCGCGCGGCGCGGTCGTTGCATCGGTGGGCGTCCGGGGCATGGCGGGTTCGGTCACGATGAGGGGTTCCTCCGTAGGTCCTGGTAGAGCCCATGGTCGCCGATGTAGCCGCGACACCGCATCCGGGACGAGATAGCGCATCGATCGCCCGGCCGCGACCCGCGCGCGCAGGTCGCTTGCGGACAGGCGCAGCCGCGGACCGTCGAGGAACGTCGCGCGATCGGCGAAGTCGGGCAGGTGCTCGGCGAGGAAGTCGGGGCCGGCGTCCGGGTAGCCGTCGCGCGGCGCGACGACCACGCGCGCCAGCTCGAGCACGCGACGCGGCTCGCGCCAGCGTCGGCAGCCCGAGAAAGGCCTCGGCCGACAGGACGAGCGTCAGGATCGACCGACTGGCCGGCCGCCAGACGGTCAGCGCGCAACGCCTCGAGCGTGTCGACGGTGTACGACGGCCCCGGCCGATCGAGCTCGACGGCGATCGACGGCGAAGCGCGGGTTGCCCGCGATCGCCAGCTCGACCATCGCGAGACGGTCCTCCGCAGGCGTGATCGCGCGGCCGGGCTTGTGCGGCGGCTCGCCGGCCGGGATGAACAGGACGCGCTCGAGACCGAGCGTCTCGGCGGCCTCCTCGGCGACCGCGAGGTGGGCGATGTGGATCGGGTCGAACGTGCCGCCGAAGACGCCGAGCGAGCCGGGCACGACCGGCTGCGGGCCGTCGGTCACGCGCGCTCCCAGGGCTGCGCCTCCCATTCGAGCTCGGTCCCCCCGATCCGGACGAGGTCGCCGGCCGCGACGCCGGCCCGGCGCAGCTCGGCGTCGATCCCGAGCCGGGCCAGGTCGCGCTGGAAGCGCTCGGCCGATTCCTCGACATCGAAGTTGGTCTGGGCCGCGATCCGCTCGATCCGCGCGCCACGGACCCGGAACGCGCCGTCGCCGTCGAGCTCGACGCTGAAGCCGTCGCCCATCGCCTCGATGCGGTGGACGACGACGCCCGCCGGCTCGGGCGGCTCGGCCAGCTCGGTCGCGTCGGGCAGCAGGTCGGCGACGCGTGCGCGAAGCTCGGCGAGGCCCTCGCCGTGCGCCGCGGAGATCGCGATCGACGTCGAGGCCCTCGGCCGTCGCGGGCGCGCCCGAACGCCGGCCAGGCCTCGGCGGCGGCGGGCAGGTCGACCTTGTTGAACGCGACGAGCATCGGCTTCTCGAGGAGCGCCGGGTCGTGCGCCCGCGAGCTCCTCGCGGATGACGTCGTAGTCCCACTCGGGGTCGCGCGACGAGCCGTCGACGACGTGGACGAGGATCCGCGTCCGCTCGACGTGGCGCAGGAATGCGTGCCCGAGACCGGCTCCGGCGCTGGCGCCCTCGATCAGCCCGGGGACGTCGGCGATCGTCGGGCGGCGCTCGTCGTCGTCGCCGAGGTCCATGACCCCGAGGTTCGGCTCGAGCGTCGTGAACGGGTAGTCGGCGATCTTCGGGGTCGCCGCGGTCAGCGCCGCCAGGATCGTCGACTTGCCGGCGTTCGGCAGCCCGACGAGGCCGATGTCGGCGATCAGCCGGAGCTCGAGCCGGAGCCAGCCCTCCGCCCCGGGCTCGCCCTTCTGGGCGTGCTTGGGGGCCTGGTGGGTGGAGGTCTTGAAGTGCGTGTTGCCGAGCCCGCCGCGACCGCCGCGGGCGACCATCGTGCTCTGCCCGACGGCCACGAGGTCGGCGACCAGCGCGCCCGATTCGTCGTCGTAGACCGCCGTGCCGGGCGGCACGTCGAGGATCAGGTCGTCGCCCGCCTTGCCGTGCCGCCGGGCCTCGTGCCGCGACCACCGGCCGTCGCCCGGAAGTGGTGCTTGTGGCTGAAGTCGCGAAGCGTGGTCTGCCCGGCGTCCACGCGCAGGTAGACCGAGCCGCCTCGACCGCCGTCGCCGCCGTCGGGGCCGCCGCGCGGGACGTGCGCCTCCTGCCGGAAGGTCGCGGCCCCGTCGCCGCCATCGCCGGCGCGGACCCAGATCTTCACGCGGTCGAGGAACATCGAGGCCATTCTCGCACGGGCGGCGGGCCGCCCCGCCGCTGGCGGCCCGGAGCGGCGTCGCGACGCCTAGAAGTAGGCCAGCGGGTTGACCCGGGTCCGCCGTCCCAGACGGGACCGATCCAGACCTCGAAGTGGCAGTGCGGGCCGGTCGCGTCGCCGGTCATCCCGATCCGCCCGACCTGGGTGCCGCGCGCGACGTGCTGGCCGACGCCGACCGTGATCGCCGACATGTGGTTGTAGGTCGTGTACAGGTTGGAGCCGTGGGCGATCCAGACCTGGTAGCCGCCGCCATTGTTCTTCCAGCCGGCGAAGGTCACCGTGCCGGCCGCGGCCGCGCGAACCGTCGAGCCGTAATCGGCGGCGATGTCGATCGCGTAGTGGCCGTAGTGGAAGTACTGGCTGATGTAGTTGCCGCCACCGACGACCGGCCACAGGAACTCGCCGCCCTTGTACGAGCTCGGCGGCCTGACGCTCGAACCGTTGCCGCTGGTGACGACGTGGACCGGGTTCCTGCCGGGCTTGGTCGCGGCCGGGAGGGCGGCGCCCTCGGCCCCGGGGATCACCAGCACCTGGCCGATGACCAGGGTCGCGTCGTCGAGACCGTTGGTGGCGATGATGTCGGTGCCGTTGACGTTGTACCGGGCGGCGATCGCCTCGAGCGTGTCGCTCGCGGTGACCTTGACGATGAGACCGGTGACCGGCGGGATGCGCAGGACCTTGCCGGCACGGATGTCCGTCTTCGACTTGAGGTTGTTGGCCCACACGATCGACATGATCGAGACGTCGAACCTGGCCGCGATCGCGGTGAGCGTGTCGTCGCCCTTGACGGTGTAGGTCTTGACCAGGGCGCTGCCGTCACGGACCGTCGTGTCGACGGCGATCGGCTTGACGAGCGTGCCGTCTTCGGTGAACGGCCCCTCGACATCGACCGTGGCGTCCGCGGGACGGTCGCTGAGCGGCTCGACGTCGCCGATCGGGACGCCGGCGAGACCGAGGGTGGCGAGATCGGTCGGGTCTGCGCTCGACGGATCCGGGTCGGCGAACGCGACGTTCCCCGCGGTATCCGAATCGTCGCCGGCGGTGGCGACGTCCCCTGTCTGGGTGATCGGTGCGGCGACGTCGCCGCCGATCGCGATCCGCGGCGCGGAACCGGCGCCGTTCGTGTTCCCGGTGGCGACGCCCGGATGGCCGACCGACAGACTGACGGCGGTCGCCCCGACGAGGATGCCGGCGACCGCGAGTGCGACGACGCGGTCGTGTCCGACGCGGCCGACGAGCGAGCGCTTTCGCGTGCGAACGAATGTCTTCTTGACGGGGATCTCAGCGGCCGGCGTGCTCGCTCACCGCCCGGCGACCGGCCGGCATGAGGTGCGACGCGGCCACGATCGTGCCGAACCCGTGACGCAGACGCCGGCTGACGGCGTGACTCCGCGTGGGGACGTCCGATGCGCTCGAGGCTGGTTGGCTCGGTGGCCGGTGAAGGCGTCCAAGGACGCGCTGCACGCCGACCGATGCGTTCAGCAATACGGTCTCCTGGCGTAGGACGGCCCGGGCGCTTGGGGGGTTCGCGCGTGGGTCGGGGGTCGTGGACCGTCCTGGGGTCGCGGTTTTGAGCTGGGGTCTCTTGACGCGGCCGCCGCCCGCTTCGCGGGCTTACGACATCTCGGGTAACCGTATCACGGACGTTGCAGCCGAGGCAAACTCGGCCGTCGCCGACGGGTCAGGCGTCGAGGCTCTTCGTCAGCGAGGACAGGAACTCGGCGTTCGACTGCGTCTTCGCAAGCCGGTTGAGGAGGATCTCGATGCCCTCGTTGGCCCCGACAGCGGACAGCATCCGGCGCATCGTCCAGACCATCTTGAGGGTGCCTTCCTCGAGGAGCAGCTCCTCGCGGCGGGTGCCCGAGCGCTGGACGTCGATCGACGGGAAGATCCGCTTCTCGGCGAGCTTGCGGTCGAGGATGAGCTCCGAGTTGCCGGTGCCCTTGAACTCCTCGTAGATGACGTCGTCCATCCGCGAGCCGGTGTCGACGAGGCAGGTGCCGATGATCGTCAGCGACCCGCCCTCCTCGATGTTCCGGGCGGCGCCGAAGAAGCGCTTCGGCGGGTAGAGGGCGATCGGGATCGAGGCCGCCCGACAGGGTCCGGCCGGACGGCGGCAGGGCCAGGTTGTAGGCGCGGGCCAGGCGGGTGATCGAGTCGAGCAGGATCACGACGTCGCGGCCGGTCTCGACCTGGCGCTTGGCGATCTCGAGCGCCATCTCGGCGACGTGGGTGTGGTTCTCGGTCGGCTCGTCGAAGGTCGAGGAGATGACCTCGCCCTTGACGCTGCGGCGCATGTCGGTGACCTCCTCCGGTCGCTCGCCGATGAGGGCGACCATGAGCAGGATCTCCGGGTAGTTGGCGCTGACGCCGTTGGCGATCTGCTTGAGGAGCATCGTCTTGCCGGCCTTCGGCGGGCTGACGATCAGGGCGCGCTGGCCCTTGCCGATCGGGTTGACCAGGTTGATCAGCCGCTGGCTCAGGTTCTTCGGGTCGGTCTCGAGGTTGATCAGGACGTCCGGGTGGACCGGGGTCAGGTCACCGAAGACCGGACGCGCCCGGGCGGTGTCGGTGTCGACGCCGTTGACCGAGTCGACCCGGAGCATGCCCCAGTACTTCTCGGCCTCGCGCGGCGCGCGGACGGCGCCCGACACGCGGTCGCCGATGCGCAGGCCGAAGCGGCGGACCTGGCTCGAGCTGACGTAGACGTCGTCCGGGCTGGGGAGCAGGCCGTGCCGGCGCAGGAAGCCGAAGCCCTCGTCGACGATGTCGAGGATGCCGGTGGCGTAGTCGTGGCCGGCGCGCTCGGTCTGGCGCTGGAGGATCAGGTCGACGAGGACGTCCTTGCGCTCGCCGCTGGCGGCGTCGACCTCGAGATCGCGAGAGACCTGGCGAAGCTCCGCCACGCTCATCTCGCGGAGGTCGGCGACCTCGAGGTCGTTCCGCTCGCGGGCGGCCTCGAGCTCCTGCTGCTCTTCGTATTCGGTGACGGGTGCACGACCGCCGCCACCGATGGGGGCGCGGCGTCGGGGTCGTCGGTTGCGTTGTGCGCGCTGATCGCGCTGGTCGGGGCCGGGTCCGGGCATATGGGAAAGGTCACCTTCGGGTGATGGGAGGACCGGGCGGATGGTGCGCGCGGAATCGCTGCCGCAGCGCGGTTGCCGGTCGGGATGGATTGAGGATAGACGTGCGTCGGCACGTCGTCAATGGGTGTCGTATCGACTCGCCCTTGTTCGACGAGGACCCTTCCTTTGATGCACGTGGACTGCATCGATCATGGATCGGTCGCCCGTTCGCGCCGCGCCGTGATGCCGTCTACATGCATCGGACGAACGAGTTGGCTCGACAGGGTCGATCACGGGCGCCCCCAGCGCGTAGCATCCCGCCATGTCGTCGAGCGGGCGCCTGCGCGACCGGATCTGCCTCGTCACCGGGTCGACCGGGATCGCGGCGGCGAGCGCGCGCCGGCTGGCCGAGGAAGGCGCCTCGGTCTTCGTCGTATCACGGACGGCGGACCATGCCCGGGCGCTGGCGGACGAGCTGGCGGACGCCGGCGGGCAGTCGGCCTGGGCGGCCGCGGACCTGACCCTCGAGGCCGACGTCGAGGCAGCGGTCGCTGCGGCGGTCGCCCGGTTCGGCCGGATCGATGGTCTGTTCGCCGTCGCGGGCGGCAGCGGCCGACGGTTCGGCGACGGGCCCATCGACGACCTCACCGCCGACGGGTGGGACAGGACCCTCGAGCTCAACCTGCGGAGCCAGGCGCTGACCTGCCGGGCGGTCGTCCGGCAGATGCTCGCCCAGGAGCCCAACAGCTCGGGGACGCGGGGCTCGGTCCTCCTCATGGGCAGCGTGACCGCCAGCGACCCGGCACCCGAGTTCTTCGCCACGCACGCCTATGCCGCCGCCAAGGGTGCGACGACGGCCCTGATGACGACGATGGCCGCGGCCTATGCGACCCGAGGGATCCGGGTCAACGCGGTCGCGCCGTCGGTCACGGATACGCCGATGGCCAGGCGGGCGGCGGGCGACCAGCAGATCCGCGCCTACAACCGTCGCAGGCAGCCGCTCGCCGGCGAGATGATGGACCCGGTCGAGGTCGCCCACGCCGCGGTCTACTTCCTGTCGGACGAATCGCGCGTGGTCACCGGACAGCTGCTCAAGGTCGATGGCGGCTGGTCGGTGCTGTCGGTGTCGCCCGATGTCCTGCCCGAGCCCGGGACGTGACGTTCGTCCGGACGGTCCTCGGCGACATCGACCCGGCCGACCTGGGCGTCACCTATTCCCACGAGCACGTCGTCATCGACGGCGGGCGTCCGGTCCTGATGGAGCCCGACTTCGACCTCGCCGACATCGATCTGATGGCGGTCGAGGTGACCGAGGCCGCCGGATTCGGGCTGCGCGCCATCGTCGACGCCATGCCCTGCGATGCGGGACGCAATGCCGGGAAGCTCGCCGAGCTCTCGCGGCGGACCGGTGTCCACATCGTCGCCCCGACCGGCCTCCACCACGACCGCTTCTACGGTCCGGCGCATTGGAGCCACCTGGTCAGCGTCGACGATCTCGCCGAGCTGTTCGTGCTCGATGTCACCGACGGGATCGACGACCTCGACTATTCGGGCCCGATCGTCCGACGCACGCCATACCGGGCGGGCGTGCTGAAGGTCGCCGGCAGCCTGAACGGCCCTTCCCAACGCGACCGGATGGTCTTCGAGGCGGCCGCCGCCGCACACGCGCGGACCGGCGTCCCGATCCTCACCCATTGCGAGGCCGGCACCGGCGGCGTCGAGCAGGTCGAGCTGTTGGCGGAGCTCGGCGTGGACCCTTCGCACGTCACCCTCAGCCACGTCGACAAGGTCGTGGATCGCGGCTATCACCGGGCGATGCTGTCGGCCGGGGCGAACGTCGAATACGACCAGTCATACCGCTGGAACGACGTGCCGAACTCCACCGCGGAGCTGATCGGCTGGATGGTCGAGGACGGGTTCGCCGACGGGATCGTCCTCGGGATGGACGCGGCGCGACGCGGCTACCTGCGCGTGTACGGTGGGTCGCCCGGGCTCACCTGGCTGCTCGATGGGTTCACCGCGGAGCTCGAGGCCGCCGGCATCGACGCGACGATCCGGCGCCGCCTGTTCGTGGACAATCCGGCTCGGGCATTCGCGTTCGCGGAGGTCGATCGATGACAGACGGACCGCTCCTGACCAGCGTCGTCGGCTCGCACGCCCGGCCGTCGTGGTTCGTGTCGGGGATCGCGGCAGCGGAGCGGGGCGAGTTCGGGCCGGCCGACCTCGAGGAGATGCTCGACGACGGGGTCGACCTCGCGCTCCGGGACCAGGAGGAGGCCGGGATCGACGTCGTCACCGACGGCGAGATGCGGCGGGCCGGCTTCTTCACGGCCGAGTTCTACCGGCACGTGACGGGTGTCGTGGCTCTCCCTCCGGATCGCCGGCTGGGCGCCGGGGCGCACGACCAGCAGCACCGGTTCCGGGTCCTCGAGCCGATCGCCGCACCCGACGGTCTCGGCGTCGTCGCCGAGTATCGCTATGCGGTCACCCGCGACGACGCGTCCGCTCAAGGTCACGCTGCCCGGGCCGTACACGCTGTCGGGCCGTCTGACCTACGGACCCGGCGAGGTGTACCCGGGCCGCAACGACGTGGCCGCGGCGTTCGTGCCGATCCTGCGCGCCGAGCTCGAGGGCCTCGTCGATGCCGGCGCGGACGTCATCCAGATCGACGAGCCGTCGCCGGCCATCCATCCCGACGCCCCGGCCGACTTCTCGGCCCTGTTCAACGCGGCGGTCGAGCCGATCGTCGGGCGAGCGCGGCTCGGCGCGCACCTGTGCTTCGGGAACTACCTCGGCCGGCCGCTGGCTCGGCGGACCTACCGGCCGGTGCTCGACGCGATGCTCGGCTTCCACGTCGACGAGCTGGTCCTCGAGTTCGCCAACCGCGAGATGGCCGAGGTCGAGATCCTCGGCGAGATCGCCGCCGCGGGCCGGCACGTCGCCGCCGGCATCGTCGACGTCAAGAACTCGTACGTCGAGACTGCCGATGACGTCGCCGAGCGGATCGACCTGGTCCTGGCCGCCGGCGTCCCCGCGGGTGGGCTGACGCTCGTCCCCGACTGCGGCTTCAGCCAGACGCCACGCGCCGCGACCCGCGCCAAGCTCCGGGCGCTGGTCGAGGGCCGCGACCTCGTGCTCGGACGGACCCGGAAGGAGGACCGATGAACGGCCACGCCATCACCATGCTGGGAACCGGGCTCATCGGCGAGTTCTATACGAACACGCTCCAGGGCCAGCGCGGGCGCGACGAGGTGCGCGTGGTCTACTCGCGGACAGCGGAGCGCGGCGAGGCGTTCCGGGGCCGCTGGGGGATCGCCGAGGCGACGACCGACCTGGCCGCCGCGATCGAGCACCCGGACACCGACGTGGTGGTCATCGGCGTCCCGAACTTCCTGCACGAGGAAGCCGTCGAGCTGGCCGCGAAGGCGGGCAAGGCGATCCTGTGCACGAAGCCGCTCGGCCGGACGGCCGACGAGGCGCGCCGGATGCTCGAGGTCGTGGAGTCGGCCGGTGTCTTCGGCGGCTACCTCGAGGACCTGTGCTACACGCCCAAGACGCTCAAGGCGATCGCCTCGGTCGAGGGCGGCGCCATCGGCGACGTCACCTGGGTCCGCTCGCGCGAGACGCATCCCGGCCCGCACTCGGCGTGGTTCTGGGACGGCCGGCTGACCGGCGGCGGCGCGATCGTCGACCTCGGCTGCCATTGCATCGAGATCATCCGCAACTTCGTCGGCAAGGGGAACCGGCCGGTCGAGGTCCTGTGCCACACCGACACGCTCGTCCACCCGATCGCCGACGAGGACAACGCCGTCGCGCTGATCCGGTTCGAGTCGGGCGCCATCGGCCAGTTCGAGGTGAGCTGGACGTTCCGCGGCGGGATGGACCTGCGCGACGAGGTCGCGGGCACGCACGGCACGATCTGGCTCAACCACTTCCTGCGGACGGGGTTCGAGATGTTCTCCGCGCCGGGATCCGGAGGCGGCTATGTGGCCGAGAAGGCCGAGAGCTCGTCGGGCTGGCTGTTCCCGGTCGGCGACGAGGTGTCGGAGCTCGGTTACACGGACATGTTCAGCGACATGTTCCGGGCGATCGACGAGGGCCGCGCTCCACGCGAGACGTTCTACGACGGCTACGTGGTCAACGCGATCATGGACGCGGCCTACCGGTCGGCGAAGGCGCACGCCTGGGCGCCGGTCGAGCTCGACTGGCGCGCCGGGCCGACGGCGCGGATCGCGTCGGAGCCCGAGATGTTCGAGGGCCAGGTCGTCATCAAGCGCGAGATCCTGCCCGACGGCCGGCACAAGCTCATCGTCAAGGACCCGGCCTCGGGCGACTTCACGGATCGGGTCGTCGCCGGCGGCTAGACCGGCGACGCCGTCGCGCTCGCGGAGGACGCGCCGGCCGATAGGCCCGACGGGATCCCGGTCTCGATCCAGCCGGCCAGCGAGTCGCGCGCGAACAGCTGATCGACCACCATCGCCGACGCGCCGATGACGCCGGCCAGCCCGCCGAGCGACGAGCGCTGGATGAGCAGGTCGCGGGTCGCCAGCGGGAGCGACCGGCCGTAGATCGTCTCGCGGATGGCGGCCAGCAGCTGGTCCGGGCTGTTCGCCACCCCACCGCCGATGACGATCGAGCGACGGGTTGAAGAAGTTGACGACGCTGGCCAGCATCGA
Organism: uncultured Chloroflexia bacterium; assembly: GCA_963813225.1. Lineage (GTDB taxonomy): Bacteria > Chloroflexota > Limnocylindria > Limnocylindrales > CSP1-4 > SPCO01. The sequence goes on from CAWEYB010000002.1 coordinate 480,871, forward strand.
GCCGACGCGTCGTCCCGCCGCGCCGAGGAGCGCCACCGCGACCGGGTCGCCGAACGACGCGGCCCGGGCGACGTCCTCGGCCGTCACGACCCCACGCTGATCGAGTGCGGTCCGCAACCGGGCGCTGCGCCCGTCCTCAGCCGCGGCCTGGCCTGCCCGGCCGATCGCCGCTCCCCCGGCGAGCGCCTCGAGACAGCCGATGTTGCCGCAGCGGCACACGACGGCCGGATCGTCGGTGACCTGGATGTGACCCACGTCGCCGGCGCTGCCCTGTGCCCCGCGATGCAGGTGCCCGTCCGAGATGATCCCGGCGCCGATCCCGGTCCCGATCTTGACCACGACCACGTCGGCGTGGCCGGCGGCGATACCGGAGCGCCACTCCCCGAGGGCCAGGACATTGACGTCGTTGTCGACCCAGACCGGGGCGCCGTAGCGCGCGGCGAACCGCTCGCGGATCGGGTAGCCGTCCCAGCCGGGCATGATCGGCGGCGAGATCGGCCGGCCCGACCCGAATTCGACCGGCCCCGGGACGCCGATGCCGATCCCCCACAGCCGACCGTGCAGATCCGGCGTCGTCCGCAGCAACGTGTCGAACAGGGCGTCCACGCGGTCGAGGCCCTGGTCCGGTCCGGCCTCGATCCGGGCGGGCTCGTCGTGATGCCCGAGGATCCGGCCGTCGAGGGACGTGACCGCCACGTCGATGCTCGTCGCCCCGAGGTCGGCGACCAGGATGTGACCACCTTCGGCGTTGAATGTCAGCTGGCGCGGCGGCCGGCCGCCGGTGCTCGGCCCGACATCGCCTTCGCTGACCAGCCCGCGTTCGATCAGCTCACCGACCCGCTGGGCGACGGTGGCGCGGCCGAGGCCGGTCCTGGCGACCAGCTCGGAGCGCGACCTGGACCGCCCATAACGGACCTCGTCGAGGACCACCACGAGGGCGTCGAGCGACTCGTCGGGGAGCGGCCCGAACGGCCCGGCGTGGCCGGTATCGCCGTCCGTCGCGACGTCCTCGGGCGATCGATCTGTCCTGTCGCCGGATGACCGGATCATCGGCCGATGATACGCCGTGGAGCCTTCCGGCACCCGACTTTTGCACTTGACATGACAAAGTAGGATGTGAGGCGGAGGAAGTCTGGAGCGCGCTGGCCGTTCGGCCGCGTCGCCCAGAGGTCGTTCGCACGCGAGTCCCATCTAGATCGTCTAGACAGATGGCAGAACCAGCCAGCGGGTGACACAGGGCATGAGGAGGATCGCCGACGTCGGCGCGGCCGTCATCGGCACGGGCTTCATCGGGACCGTCCACGTCGAGGCCCTGCGCCGGATCGGCGTGCAGGTCCGCGGCGTCCTGGGCAGCACGCCCGAGCGTGGCGCCGCGCGAGCGGACGCCCTCGGGGTCCCACGCGCCTACGCGTCGATCGACGACCTGCTGGCTGACCCGGCCGTCGAGGTCGTCCACGTCACGTCCCCGAACGACCTGCACCTACCCCATGCGAAGGCGGCCCTCGCCGCCGGACGGCACGTCGTGTGCGAGAAGCCCCTGGCGATGTCCGCGACCGAATCCGCGGAGCTCGTCGAGCTCGCCGCGAGGACCAGGCTCGTCAACGCGGCCAACTTCAACATCCGCTACTACCCGCTCAACCAGCACGCCCACGAGGTCGTCGCCGCGGGCGATATCGGCGGCGTCCGGCTCGTCACCGGCCGCTACTTCCAGGACTGGCTGCTGCTCGAGAGCGACTGGAACTGGCGGCTCGAGCCCGGCCGCGGCGGTGCCCTGCGGGCGGTCGGCGACATCGGCTCGCACTGGCTGGACCTGATGACGTTCGTGACCGGCCAGCGGATCGTCGAGGTCATGGCCGACCTCAGCACCTTCGTCCGGACCAGGCGGGAGCCGGCCGGACCGGTCGAGACCTTCTCGACCGAGGTCGCCACCGAGACCGTCACCCGGGTCATCGCCACCGAGGACGCGGCGACCATCCTGCTGCGGTTCGAGGACGGCGCCCGCGGATCGGTGAGCATCAGCCAGATCAGCGCCGGGCGGAAGAACTCGCTGCAGTACGAGATCGACGGGTCGCGCTCGTCGATCGCCTGGGATTCCGAGCAGCCCGACCAGATCTGGCTCGGCCATCGCGACCGACCGAACGAGATCCTGATCAAGAACCCGGCCCTGATGGGCGCCGCCGGCCGCGCGGCCGCGGCCCTCCCCGGCGGCCACGTCGAGGGCTTCGGCGACACGTTCGCCGCCCACTTCCGGGCGGTCTACGCGGACGTCGTCGACGGCCGGCCCGCGGACCGCCCCACCTACCCGACCTTCGCCGACGGCCACGACGAGATGCTGGTCAACGACGCCATCGCGGAGAGCGCCCGTCTCGGCCGCTGGGTCGAGGTCGTCCGCGCGCCACTGCCGGTCGGCACGGAGGCGCGACGATGAGACTCGGCCTGCTGACCGCTCCCGTTCCCGGAGACGCCGCTGATGGACGTCGCCGACTGGACGGCGGCCAACGGGTTCGAGAGCCTCGAGATCGCCTGCTGGCCGCAGGCCTCGGGCGCGACCCGGCGGTACGCCGGCACCAGCCACATCGACGTGGCCCACCTGACGGCGAGCCAGGCGACCGAGATCGTCGACGAGATCGCGTCCAAGGGCCTGGCCATCTCCGGCCTCGGCTACTACCCGAACCCGCTCCACCCCGACCCCGCCCATCGCGCCGAGGTGATCGGCCACCTCAAGCACGTCATCACCGCGGCCGAGCTGATGGGCGTCCCGCTGGTCAACACGTTCATGGGCGCCGACGGCTCGAAGGACCAGGACGCCAACTGGGAGGAGGCTCTGCGCGTCTGGCCCGACATCGTCAGCTTCGCCGGGGACCACGGCCGCAAGATCACCATCGAGAACTGCCCGATGCTGTTCAGCAAGGACGAGTGGCCGGGCGGACACAATCTCGCCACCACCCCGCGCATCTGGCGCCGGATCCTCGAGCAGTGGGGCGGCACGATCGGGCTCAACTTCGACCCGTCGCACCTGATCCTCCAGATGATCGACATCCCGCGGTTCATCCGCGAGTTCGGGCCGCACATCCTCCACGTCCAGGCCAAGGACCTGCTCATCGACCGCGAGGGCCTGTACGAGCGCGGCGTCTTCTCGATGGGCATCGGCTGGCAGATCCCGCGCCTGCCGGGGCTCGGCGACGTCGACTGGGGTCCCCTGTTCGCAGCCCTGTGGCGCGCCGGCTACGACGGCGACGTGATCATCGAGCACGAGGACCGCGACTTCGAGAAGACCGACGCCCTCGTCAAGCGCGGGTTCCTGCTCGCTCGCGACGTCCTCCGCCCGTACATCAAGTGAGGCCATGACCCTCTCCATCGACGACCTGACCTATCGCGACGTCGCCAAGACCATCGACCATTCGCTGCTGCGCCCCGAGCTCGACGACGCCTTCGTCGAGGCCGGCTGCCGGCTCGCCGCCGAGTACGACGTCGCATCCGTGTGCGTCCGGCCGGCCGACGTCGCTCGCGCGGCCAGGCTGCTGTCGGGGACCGGCGTCGCGGTCGGGACGACCATCGGCTTCCCGCACGGGAACCATCGCACCGAGACCAAGGTGTTCGAGTCGGTCCGCGCCATCGGCGACGGCGCGACCGAGCTCGACATGGTCATCCAGATCGGAGCGCTGAAGTCCGGCCGCGACGCCGACGTCGAGGCGGACATCAAGGCCGTCGTCAACGTGGCGCACGCGGCCAGGGCGATCGTCAAGGTCATCTTCGAGAACGCCTACCTGACCGACGACGAGAAGATCCGGGCATGCCACCTGACCGAGGCGGCCGGTGGCGACTTCGTCAAGACCTCGACCGGCTTCGCCCCGAGCGGCGCCACCCACGCCGACCTCATCCTCATGCGCGCCAACACGTCGCCACACATCGGGGTCAAGGCGGCCGGCGGCGTCCGGACGCTCGACGCGCTTCTGGACGTCATGGCGCTCGGCGTCACGCGCGTCGGCGCGACTGCGACGGCGACCATGCTCGACGACTTCCGCGCTCGGAAAGCCGGCGGCGGGCCGGTCGCCACCGGCGCGCACGGCCAGGGCGATCGCCCGGCAAGCGACTATTGATGACGATCCCCGCCGCCGAACGGGCAGCGACGCAGCCGGCGCTCGAGTGGCTCACCGCCGCCACGGCCCTGCTCGAACGGCTGGCCGCGACGCAGGGCGATGCCATCGAGACGGCCAGCCGCTGGTGCGCCGACGCGATCGCCGCCGATGGCCTCGTCCACCTGTTCGGGACGGGTCACTCGCGCATCCCGGTCGAGGAGATGTTCCCGCGCTATGGCTCGTACCCGGGGTTCAACCCGATGGTCGAGCTGTCGATGACGTTCCACACCCAGGTCGTCGGCTCGAACGGCCAGCGCCAGGCGATGTTCATCGAGCGGACGCCGGGGCTTGCCGAGGTCATCCTGTCGAACTTCACGTTCGGGCCGAACGACCTGATGATCGTCTTCTCGGCCGGCGGGCTGACGGCCGTGCCGATCGAGATCGCCCGTGGCGCCCGCCGGCGAGGCATGCGGGTCATCGCGGTCACCTCCGTCGACCAATCGATGTCCGGGGAGCCGGACCCGGTCGTCGGAGGACGGCTGCTCGACGAGGCCGACCTCGTCATCGATCTGTGCTCGCCCCACGCCGATGCGCTGTGCGCGATCGACGGCCTGGACACCCCCGTGGGCCCGGGATCGACGATCACCGCGGTCGCCATCGTCAACTGCATCAAGGTGCGGACCGCCCGACTCCTCCGGGAGCGGGGCGCTCTGCCGCCGGTCCTGACCCGAGCGTCGGTCGTAGGCGCCGAACGCTCACGGGAAACGTTCGAGGAGGCCTATCGTGAGCACGCGCGGCGGATCGCTCGTGCCATCGCCCGGGAGAGGGGTGATGGTGGCGGGGATCCCGCGTAGGAGGTGAGACCGATAGATCGGATCGATTGGCTCCCCCGAGGGGAAGCGGATCCATTCGTCGGCGCGACCAAGTCGGCGCGTCGTTGATCACAGGAGGAGAGCACATGATCAAGGGATCCAACCGGATGCGAGCGCTGATCGGCTTCGCGGCCGTCGCAGTGATCGCCGCCGCCTGTTCAAGCTCAGGTGCGTCGACCGCACCGAGCGGCGCGGCGACCAAGGCGTACAAGATCGGCTACTCCAACGGTGGCGGGCGTCGGCAACGGCTTCCGCGAAGAGCAGGTCTGCACCGCCAAGGCGCAGGCCAAGGCGGCCGGCATCGCGGCCACCGACCTGACCGTGATCCATCGCAACACGGATGCCGCCGGCCAGCTGGCCGACATCCGCACCCTGATCGCCAAGGGCGTCAACGCCATCGTCTTCAACCCGAACGATCCGAAGGCCCTCAACCCGGCCCTGGCCGAGGCCGCCGCGGCAGGGATCAAGACGGTCGCGGTCGACAGCTACGTGACCGACACGAACACGTGGAACCTCTACAACAACCAGGTCAAGTACGCGGAGCTCGGCGCCAAGTGGCTGTTCGATCAGCTCGGCGGCAAGGGCACCGTCTGGTACACCCGCGGCATCGCCGGTAACTCCGCCGACTCCGACCGCGACGTCGGGTTCAAGAACGTCCTCAAGGACTACCCAGGCATCACCGTCGTCCCGAGCCCCGATGGCGTCGCCACGGGCTGGGATCCGGCCACCGCCACCAAGCTCACCAACGATTTCATCGCCAGTGGTGGGTACGACAAGATCACCGGCATCTGGGCGTCGGGCATGGGCAAGCAGATCGTCGACGCGATCAAGGCGAACGGCAAGAAGTTCGTGCCGATCGCTGATGCCGATGTCGGCGGGTTCGTCACCCAGCTCCTCGATCCGACCAACTTCCCGGGCCTCAAGGGCTCGGCCGTGACCAACACGGCCGCGGTCGGCGGCGCGGGCATCACCCTGGCGCTCAAGCTGCTCAACGGTGACACGGTCACCCCCTCAGCCGGTGCCACCCAGCCGAACACCGTTCTGCTGGACCCGGTCGTGGTCGACAACCTCACCCCTGACGGTCAGGCGAAGCTCAAGGCGTGGCAATCCGTGCCGGGCATGGATCCGCTCTGGCCGCTCAGCCTGTCCGTCGACAACTGGACGACCTACGATCCCAATACCGTTCCCTCCGGCTGCAAGGGCGCATAACCCTCATACCGGTCCATCCAGGGAGGGCGACGGCCATGCCGTCGCCCTCCGCCTGAATCCCGCGGAGCGCATGACCCTCACCACGACCGACCTTCTGCTCGAGGCCAGCGGCGTCTCGAAGACATACGGCGCGGTCGTCGCCCTGCGCTCCGCATCACTGGCCGTGCGGCCCGGCGAGATCCATGCGCTGATGGGCGCCAATGGCGCCGGCAAGAGCACGCTCGTCAAGATCCTGACCGGCGCTGTCGCGCCGGACGCCGGCACGATCTCCGTGCGAGGCAAGGCGCGCACCGTCCAATCGCCGGCCGAGGCCCGTCGTGGCGGGCTCATCTCCGTGTACCAGGAACCGTCGCTGATCCCGGACCTCGACATCCGGCAGAACCTGCGGCTGACAGAGACGCCACTCGACCCCTTCCGCCACTGGCTCGACGAGCTCGGCCTCGGCGGCCTCGACCTGGCCGGCCACGCTCGGCGCCTGCCGCTCGCCACGCTGCGGATCATCGACCTCGCGCGCGCCCTGGCGTCCGAGCCGGACGTGCTGATGCTCGACGAGATGACCGCGGCCCTGCCCGCGAACCTGACCGAGCGGGTCCTCGAGGTGGTCGCGCGGCAGCGAGGCACCGACCGCTCCATCATCTTCATCTCCCACCGGATGATCGAGATCGCGGCGGTGTGCGACCGCGCGACGGTCCTGCGGGAAGGGGCGACCGTCGGCGTGGTCGACGTGACGAAGGGCTCGGAGGACAAGATCGTCGAGCTGATGCTCGGCGAGATCATCAAGGACATGACCGCCGCCGACCACGGGACGGGCACGGCGGCACGGTCGTCGGACACGAAGCCGCGCATCGCCGCACGCGGGCTGACCGCGCGATCGAACCTGAACGACGTGACCTTCGACCTCTACCCGGGCGAGGTGCTCGGCGTCGTCGCCCTCGAGGGGCAGGGCCAGGACGAGCTGTTCGACATCCTCGCCGGGTCCGCGCGTCCGGCGAGCGGTCAGCTCCTCGTCGACGATCACGCCGTCTCCTTCCGCCATCCCGCCGACGCCATCAGGGCCGGGCTCGTCTACGTCGCCGCCGACCGCGCCGAGGCGCTGCTCATGCAGCGGTCGATCCGGGAGAACATCGCGCTGCCGATGGTCGCCGCGCTCCGGGACTGGGGGTTGATCGACCTCGGCGGCGAGCGTCGGATGGTCGACGACGCAGTCGGGCGGCTGCAGATCGACGCGCGCGCCGCCGGCGAGGTGCGTCGTCTCTCCGGCGGGAACCAGCAGAAGGTCACGATCGCACGGTGGGTCGCCGGGGGCGTCCGGACGATGCTGTGCTTCGACCCGACGCGCGGGATCGACATCGGCACGAAGCAGCAGATCTACGTCCTGCTGCGCGACCTGGCAGAGGCCGGGGCCGCCGTGCTCATCTATACGTCCGAGCTCAAGGAGGTCCAGCTCGTCTGCGACCGTGCCATCGTGATGTTCGGTGGCGAGATCGTGGCCGAGCTGGCCGGCGCCGACGCCGACGAGGCGTCGCTGCTCCGGGCGGCCTACAACCTCCGTGCCGACGCCGAGCTGCCGGAGGACGCGGTCGGTGCCGCGATCGAGGAGTCGACCCCGCCCGACTCGGATGACCCGACCGCCTGTGACCGGTCGATGAGCGCCGCCGCGGCGCCGATCGAGGGCGCAGGGTCCCGACAGGCCGACGCGATCGCGGCATGGGCACGCCGGAACGCCTGGATGCTGAGCCTCCTCGCACTGCTGGTCGGCCTGCTGGTCTTCACCAAGCTGATCCAGCCGAGCTACGGGCCGATCCCCGTGCAGGGTCTCGGGACGTCCGTCCTCCCGCTCGCACTGGCCGCCGTCGCCCAGGCGGTCATCGTCATCAGCGGCGGGATCGACCTGTCGATCGGGTCGATGATGGCGCTGACCAGCGTCGTCGCCGCCTCCCTCATGGAGAACCAATCCGACGCGACCGGGATCGTGGTCGTCGTTGGTGTGCTGGGCTTCGGTCTCGTGCTCGGAGGGATCAACGGGGCGGTCGTCGTGGGCACACGCGTCCCCGATATCGTCGTCACCCTGGCGATGTCATTCGTGTGGGCGGGCTTCGCGCTGCTCGTCCGATCCTCGCCGGGAGGCGGCGCCGCGAGCTGGCTCACGGGTCTCGCCGTCGGGCCGCTCGGCAACGAGTGGATCCCGCGGGCGGCGGTCGTGCTGCTCGTCGTGGTCTCGGTGATCTGGTTCCCGCTGGTGCGCTCGAGGCTCGGGCTGTCCATGTACGCGATCGGCAGCAACCGGCTCGCCGCGTTCCGGAGCGGGGTACCCGTCGGACGGACCAAGTTGCTCGCCTACGCGATCACCGGTCTGTTCGCGGCGTTGGGAGGCCTCTCCCTGACCGCCAGCACAGGGATCGGGACCCCTGTCCCCGGACCGTACACGCTGCTGAGCGTCGCGGCGGTCGTGCTCGGTGGCGTCAGCCTGGCCGGTGGCCGGGGCGGCGTGTTCGGGCCGATCGTCGGGGTGGTCGTTCTCCAGCTGATCCAGACGGACATGAGCTTCCTGAGCCTCGACTCGAACCTGGCCATCGTCGCGCAGGGCGTCATCCTCATCGGCGTGGTCATGGTCGGCAGCGTCATCGAGCTCCGGCAGAGCCGCCGATGAGCGCTGCCGTCGCGGTCGATCGCTGGAGGGGTGCCGACGCCTGGCGCGCCCTGTTCCGGGATCGCCCGATCATCCCGCTCATCGGCCTGCTCGGCGATCCTCATCCTGATCATCGACATCGTCGACCCGGGCATCGTCAGCCCTGGCTGGGCGAACATCATCGTTCGGACGACCGTGCCGCTGGCGATCCTCGCCGGCTGCCAGACGATCACCATGCTCACCGGCGGGATCGACCTGTCCGTCGGCGCCGTCGCGTCGATGACCGGGTTCGTCACGGCGACGCTCGTCCACAGTCCCGGCGGGGTGCCTCAGGCGATCCTGGTGTCGCTCCTCGTCGCGATGCTGGCGGGCCTGGTCACGGGCGTCGGCATCGGCGTCTTCCGGGTCCACCCGCTGATCATGACCCTGGGCATGAGCTTCGTGGTCCTCGGCCTCGCCAACGTCTGGCAGCTCCAATCCGTCCAGACCGGCGCAGGCGTCCCGGACATCCTGACGACGCTCGGCAGCGCGACGCTGCTCGGCTTCATCCCGGCCGGCCTGCTCGTGCTGGTCCCGGTGATGCTGGTCATCCTGGTCGGACTGAGACGGACCGGCTATGGCCGGCTCCTGTACGCGATCGGCGACAACCCGGTCGCGGCGCGCCTGTCGGGCGCCCGCGCGTGGCAGGTGCTGATCGTGCTGTACGTCCTCTCGGCGCTGCTGGCCGGTGTCGGCGGCCTTCTGCTGTCGGGCCTGACGAACACCGCCAGCGTCTCCCTGGCCGATTCCCTTGTCCTGCCGTCGGTGGCGGCGGCGGTGATCGGCGGGACCTCCATCCTCGGTGGCCGAGGTGGGTACGGAGGCACGCTCGTCGGCGCGCTCATCCTGAGTGTCCTGACGGCGCTCCTGACGGCGGTCGGCCTCCCGGAACCGACGCGTCAGATCGTCTTCGGCGCGATCATCGTGATCGTCGCGGCCGCCTACACCCGGGTCACCGGCGAGACCTGATCAGCGTGACCGACGGCCAGCCCACCCGACGTCACCTCGGCCTCGACCTCGGCGGCACGAACATCAAGTGGGTGGTCGTCGAGCACGACGACGCGTGGCGGGCGCTCGACCGCGGCCAGGTCCCGACCCCGGCGGCGGATGGCCCGGACGCGGTCGTCGCGGCTCTCTGTGCGGTCGGCGCAGAGGCGGTCGGACGCCACCCGGACTGTCTCGACCATCGGGGTCGGGGTGCCGGGACTGTACGACCCGGCCACCGGCGCGACCCGGTTCCTGGTCAACGTGCCGGGCGACTGGGCCGATCGGCCGGTCGCGCGTCCGATCGCGGCTGCGCTCGGCCGGCCGGTCTCGCTCATCAACGACGCACGAGCGTTCGGCCTGGCGGAGCTGCGGCTCGGCGCCGGGCGCGGTGCAGGCTCGATGGTCGGCCTCGTCCTCGGGACCGGGGTCGGCGGCGTGATCGCCATCGACGGGCGGGTCCACCTCGGCCATGACGGAACGGCCGGGGAAGTCGGCCACCAGACGATCGACCCGAACGGGCCGCCGTGCGGCTGCGGCAACAACGGCTGCGTCGAGGCGTTCGCCCGCGCGGACCGGATCGCGGCGGCGTGCGGGACCGACACCGTCGAGGCCGCCGTCGTCGCGGCCCAGGCCGGCGACGCGCGGGCGACTGGCCGGGCTGTCCGAGGTCGGTCGCTATCTCGGCATCGGGATCGCCAACATGATCACCGTCGTGTCGCCCGACCGGGTGGTCATCGGCGGTGGGGTCGCGGCGGCCGGCGATCTTCTCCTCGAGCCGATCCGCGCCGAGCTGCGCCGGCGGGTGCGGACGACGTCGCTCGACGAGGTCGAGATCGTGACGGCCGAGCTCGGGACGTGGGCCGGGGCGATCGGCGCGGCGATCCATGGCGCCGAGGCGGCGCGGAGGCGGCCGAGGCAGCGGCCGAGGCGGCGGCCGAGCGACCGAGAAGGCGGCGACCCGCCGATGACCGAGCCCTCCTACCAGCCGCACTACCGCCAGATCGAACAGACGCTGCGCGAGCGGATCGCGACCCTCCGTCCGGGCGAACGACTGCCGTCCGACGCCGAGCTGTGCGCCGAGTTCGGCGTCAGCCGGATGACGGCCCGGAACGCCATGCAGCGGCTCGCCGAGGACGGGCTGATCGCCCGCGAGCCGGGTCGCGGCAGCTTCGTGGCCGAGCCGCCGGCCCACCGTCGCGCCAACCGGCTGATGACGTTCACCCAGGAGATGCTCCGCGCAGGCCGCGTCCCGAGCTCGCGGGTGCTGACCCGCGCCATCCGGCCGTCGACGACCACCGAGGCCGCCAGCCTCGGCATCCCGTCACGCCAGCCGGTCGTCCACCTGCGCCGCCTGCGCCAGGCCGATGGCGAGCCCGTCGCGCTCGAGTCGGCCGTCCTCATCGGGGCATGCGCGAACGCGGTCATGACCGCCGACCTCGTCGGCGGGTCGCTCCACGAGACGCTCGGTCGGGCGGGCATCGTCCTCCGGCGCGGGACCGGCACGATCTCGGCGGCCGCGGCGACCGCCGAGGATGCCCGCTTGCTCGGGATCCGGACCGGCGACCCGCTGCTCGTCGAGCGGAGGGTCATCGTGGACGGGCACGGCCGACGTGTGGAGGCGACCGAATCGCGCTACCCGGCCGGACGCTACGGGCTCGTCGTCCAGTTCGAGGTCGAGGATCCCGGTGTCGAGCGGACAGGCGGATCGGAGGCCGATCGATGAGCGCCAACGCACCGAGCACGATCTCCGGCCGCCTTGTCCTCGACGACCGGGTCGCGCCGGGGAGGCTGACCCTCGAGGGCGGACGGATCGCCGCGGTCGAGCTCGATGAGGGCGCCGGCGCGACCGCCGACGGTCCGTACATCGCACCCGGCTTCGTCGACGTCCACGTCCACGGCTGGGGCGGGCACGACGCGATGGGCGACGGCGAGGCGCTCGACGGGATGGCCCGCCGGCTGCTCCGACGGGGCGTGACCTCGTTCCTGCCGACTGCCGTGACCGCCCCGCTCGACGTGCTCTCCGGGTTCGCCGATCGGGTCCGAGCCTGGTCGCCGGACGCACCCGCCGACGGCGCCGAGCCGCTCGGGTTCAACCTCGAAGGTCCGTTCCTGGCCGCGTCGCGGCGCGGCGCCCACGACCAGGCACACCTGCTCATCCCGGCCGACGTCCCGCGCGCCGCGCTCGAGCCACTCGTCGATGGGCTCCGACTGATCACGGTCGCACCCGAGCTGCCCGGCGCCATCGAGCTCATCGGCTGGCTGCGCGACCGCGGCGTGGCGGTCTCGGTCGGTCATTCGGCCGCGACCGTCGAGCAGGCCCGGGCGGGCTACGCGGCGGGCGCGTCATCCACGACCCACCTGTTCAACGCGATGACCGGCATCGACCACCGCGCGCCCGGCGTCGCCCTCGCGGCACTGCTCGAGGACGACGCCTACGTCGAGCTCATCGCCGACGGGCTCCATGTCGACCCGGCCGTCTGGCCGCTCATCACCCGGCTCAAGCCGGCGGACCGGCTGCTGCTGGTGAGCGACGCGGTCGCCCTCGCGGGGACCGGTGATGGCCGGGGCTGGATCGGCGGCCTCGAATGCGAGGTCGTCGATGGCCGGGTCACCCTGGTCGGGACCACGACGCTGGCCGGCTCGGCGATCGCGCTCGACAGCGCGGTCCGGAACCTGGTGGCCTCGGGCGTTGCGCTTCCGGCGGCCATCGCGGCCGCCAGCCGAAACCCGCTCATGCTCCTCGGCATCTCGGACCGTGGCCGCCTCGCCGTCGGTCAGCGCGCCGATCTCGTCGAGCTCGACCCGGCCCTTCGGGTACGGCGGGTGATGCGCGACGGGACCTGGTTCGCGGCCGACGCGGACTGACGGCTCAGCGCGGCGGCATCGCCTCGAAGGTCCGCTCCACGTCATCGAGCATCCGCAGTGTCGCCTCGGTCACGACCTGCAGATAGCGCTCGCCGTATTCGGCCGACGAGTCGCGTGCGTCGCCCCACGTCCCGGACTGGCTCGCGCGATGGACCGAGCCCGGCGTCGAGAAGAAGAACGCCGTGTGCACGGCGGCCGGGCTCGTCACCTCGGGGAACGGCGGCATCTCCGCGTTGGCGGCGTCGATGTCGACGAGCGCCGGATCGATCGCCATCACCGCGGACGTCTCGGCCTTGTTGGCGTGGAGACCGGCCGTCGGACCGAAGTACTCGCCGGCCTCGTCGGCGGTCATGCCGTCCCAGTAGTTGATCGGGAAGGCGCGCGCGCCGTCGGGCAGCCGCGGCGCCGCGTTCGCGCAGGCGTAGGCGATCGCGAGGGTGTTGTCGTAGTGGCCGTTGAGGAACACGATCCGCCGGAAGCCCATGGTCGCCAGGCCGACCGCGACGTCCTCGACGACCGCCATGAACGTGGCGATCCGCAGGTGGACGACACCGGTGAACCCGACGTGCGGGTACGACAGTCCGTAGTTGATCGCGGGCGCGACGGCGGCCCGGGCCCGCGGCGCCACGCGACGGGCGACCTCGACCGGCACGAGGACATCGGTGAGCAACGGGCCGTGCGGGCCGTGCTGCTCGGTCGAGCCGATCGGCACGAGGACCGTGTCGTGGTCCCGCACGAATGCCTCGACCTCGGGGTTCGTCATCTCGCCGAGGAACACGGTCGGCGGCTTCATCGTGGGTCCTCCTCTCGTGACGTCAGGCGACATGGGTGGTGAGCTCGCCGATCCCCTCGATCCAGCAGCGGACGACGTCGCCCGCTTGGAGGTGGCGGTCAGGGCCTGGCGGTGACGCGAGCCGGACCGGCGTGCCGGTGGCGATCAGATCGCCCGGCGCCAGCTCCACGTGGCGGCTCAGGAAGGCGACGATCTCGGCGACCGAGAAGCGCATGTCCGATGTCCGTCCGTCCTGGATCGCTTCGCCGTTGATCGTGCAGCCGAGGTGGAGGTCCGCGGGATCGAGATCCGCTGCGGGGACGACCCACGGACCAGCTGGGCAGAACCCGGGCATCGACTTGCCGAGCAGCCACTGGTCGCCATCGAGCCACGGGTCGCGCGACGAGACGTCGTTCACGATCGTGTAGCCGAGGACGACCCTGAGGGCTTCCTCGGGTGGCACGTTCCACGCGGTCTCGCCGATCACGACGCCCAGCTCGACCTCGGCGTCGACGTTGGGGGTCAGCGACCGGTCCCAGTCGAGCCGGGCGCCGTCGCCGGCGACCGAGGTCGCGGCCTTGCCGTAGATGAGCGGCCGTTCGGGTCGGATCGCGGGTGCCTCACCGGGCGCCCGGTAGTTCAGCCCGACCGTGTAGATCGCGCCGGGATCGGGGACGTCGAGCCGGGCCATCGCGTCAGGCCGTGACGGTCGGGTCGGCGAGCAGCGGGGCCACGGCGGCGCGCATGACCTCGGTCATGCCGCCAACACCGGTCCAGCGCTCGAAGGCGATGACCGCCTGGGCGATGAGCATCTCGGAGCCGTTGGCCGCGCGCAGGCCGCGCGCCCGAGCCGCCCGCAGCAGCGGCGTCTCGGCCGGGACGTAGACAAGGTCGAAGACGGTCGCCTCGGCCGGCAGCCGGTCGACGTCGATGGTCATCCCGGGCTGGGTCATGCCCACGGTCGTCGCGTTCACCGCCAGGTCCGCGGACTCGAGCGCGGCCGCGAACGCCGGATCGTCGAGGGCCACCGCCGTGACCGTCCCTCCCCCGACGCGCGCGAAACGCTCCGCGAGCGCCGCCGCGGAGGCCCCATCCCGATTCCCGATCGTCACCCGGCCGGCCCCGGCATCGAGGCACGCGAACACGACCGCGTGGGCCGCACCGCCCGCCCCGGCGACGACGACGTCCGCACCGGCCAGCGGCCGGCCCATCGCCATCTCGACCCCGACCCGGAACCCCGGCGCGTCCGTGTTGATGCCGATCAGCCGGCCATCGTCTGTCCGGAGCACGTTGTTCACCGCGCCGATCTCGCGCGCCGTCGGTTCGACCTCGTCGACCAGGCCCGCCACGATCGGCTTGTACGGCGCGGTCACGCCGAGCCCCAGGAACTCCGGCCCGCGGGCTGCAGCCACGGCACCCGGGACGTCCGCCTCGTCGAGCTCGGCGAGGACGTACTCGCCGTCGATCCCCGCCGCCGCGAACGCGGCGTTGTGCATGACCACCGAGTGCCGCCGCTTGAGCGGCTTCCCGAGGAGGACGACCCGCCGGGTCATCGCCAGGGGGTCGGCGGACGGCGGACGGGCCCGACGGTCGTCGGGAACGTCACGTTCGGGATGATCTCGTCGACCCACAGACGCAGCTGCGCCGGGTCGGGGGTCATCGTGTGGAGGAAGAAGTACTCGACGCCGGCGTCGACGCGCGCCTGGAGCGACGCGATGATCTCGTCGGGCGTCCCGAACAGGTAGACCGTCTCGAGGTACGCCGGCCCGCGCTCGTTGCTCATGACCTTGAGGAACGCCCGGTGCTGCTCCTCGCGCGCCTTGACGGGGTCGTTGGTCATCACCAGATGCATGAAGTTCTCGTGCGCCACGAGCGTGCTCGACGGATCCTTGCCGGCAACGCGCATCGCGGCCTGCAGCTCCTGCCAGTCGCGGGCGATCTCCGGCGGCGGGCACGTCGGCCGCGGGATCCAGCCGTCGGCCCGAACGGTCCGCGCCATGACCGACTTCACGAACTTGGGCACGTCCGGCGACTTCGGGTCGGCCAGCTGCGACCCGCCGCCGATCCACAGCAGCGGCCGCTGCGACGTCCGCGGCTCGATGAACACGTCGTCCACGTCGTAGAAGTCGCCGTGGTAGGTGACCCTCTCGCCTTCGAGCAGCGGCATCATGATGTCGAGCATCTCGTCGGTGCGCTTGCCGCGCTCCGACTTGTGGACGCCGACCGCCTCGTACTCGACGTCGTTCCAGCCGACGCCGGCGCCGAGGATGACCCGGTTGTCGGACAGGAACTGGAGCGTCGCGAGCTCCTTGGCCAGGATGACCGGGTTGCGCAGCGGCATGATCAGGATCGACGTGCCGAGACGGACGTGCTCGGTCGCCCCGGCCGCCACCGCCAGCGTCGTCAGCGGCTCGAGCCAGTCGACGCTGTAGAAGCGCTTGGCCGCCAGCAGGTGGTCGGTGATGAAGAGCGAGTCGAAGCCGAGCTCCTCCACTTCCCGCGCGAACGCCTTGATGCCGCGGGCGCGTTCGGGGCCGTCGCCCTCCCAGACGTACGAGGGCAGGAACACCCCGAAACGCTCGACGTCAGCCATGTGCTCCCTTCCGTGCGTCGGCCGGTCATCGGCCCGTGTAGCTCGGATCGCGCTTCTCGAAGAACGCGCGGGCGCCCTCGACCATGTCCTCGGTGGCGAAGATCCGCTCCGAGGCCTCGAACTCGGCCTCGAGACCGGCGCCGATGTCGCGATCGAGCGCGTCGTCGATGAGGCGCTTCGCCTCGCGGACGGCAACCGGACCGCGCTGCGGCGATCTCCGCGCCGAGCTCGTCGGCGGCCGCGACGGCGCTGCCCGCCGGCACGACGCGGTTGACGAGCCCGATCGCCTCGGCCTCGGTCGCGGTCAGCACGCGTCCGGTCAGGATCAGCTCCTTGGCCCGCGTCGCACCGACGACCCGCGGCAGCCGCTGCGTCCCGCCGGCGCCCGGGATGACCGCCGAGCCGCACCTCGGGCAGACCCAGCCTGGCCGTCTCGGATGCGACGCGGATGTCGCAGCACAGCGCCAGCTCGAGCCCGCCGCCGAGGCAGTGGCCCTCGATCGCCGCGATCGTCGGCATCGGCAGCTCGGCCAGCTGGCGCCACACGTCCTGGTCGAGCTGGTGGCGGTCGCGGCCGGCCTCGCCCGCCTGGTCCTCGAACTCGCCGACGTGCGAACCGGCGGAGAACGCGCGCTCGCCACGCCCGCTGACGACGACGGCACGGACGTCCTCGGCCGCCTCGATCGCCCGGAGACGCGTCGCGGAGCTGGAGCACGAGCTCGCCCGTGAACAGGTTGAGCGGCGGGTTGACCAGCTCGAGGTGGGCGACACGCCCCAGCTCGAGCGCGACGAGCGTCGCTCACGAGCCGACCCCGAAGTCGGCCGCCAGGCCCATCGGTCCGGTCGCGTACAGCCGCGGATCCATCGTCGGCAGCGGGTCGGCGACCCGCGGCCGGAAGCCCATCTGGCCGAGCACGTCGCGCTCGACATCGATGCCCGGCGCGACCTCGATGAGGACCAGCCCGTCGTCCTCGAGCGCGAAGACCGCGCGATCCGTGACGTAGCGGACCTGCTGCCCGCGCTCGCGCGCGAGCCGGCCGTTGAACGAGATCTCGCGGACCCGCGGCACGAACTTGCGCAGCGCGCCCTCGCGGACGACGCGGACCCCGCCGTCGATGTCGAGCTCGAGCCCCTGCGCGGTCAGCGTCCCGACGAAGTTGATCCTGCCCGTCCGGGCGCTGATGTTCGGGAAGCCGCCCGGACCGCGGACCCGGCCCTCGAACGCGTGGACGTTGACGTTGCCCTCGGCGTCGACCTCGGCGAACGACAGGCTCGCGATGTCGAGCCCGCCGCCGTCGTAGAAGTCGAACATCGACGGCTGCTCGATCATCGCCTGGTAGTTGAAGCCGGCGCCGCCCTCGTTGCCGGCGACCGGCACGCCGCCGAAGATCCCCTGCTCGACGGTCAGCACCAGGCGGTCGGTGATGCCCTCCTCCCACGCGACCCGGCCGATGAGCTGGCTGATGCCGAAGCCGAGGTTGCAGATCGCTCCCGGCGGGAACTCGAGCAGCGACCGGCGGGCGATGATCTTGCGCACGTCGAGCGGCAGCGGCGGCTCGGGACGGACCGGCCGGCGCTGGGCGCCCGCGTAGTACGGCGAGTCGCGCGTGATGTACGTCTGCCACTGGTCCGGATCGACGTAGACGTGGTCGATGAGCGCGGCCGGCACCTTGACGTCGCGCAGGCCGAGGCTGCCGCGCGTCGCGAGCTGGCGGACCTGCGCGATGACGATCCCGCCGCTGTTCCGCGCGGCCATCGCCATCGCCAGCATCTCGCCCTGGACGGCCTCGCCCTCCATCGTCAGGTTGCCGTCCTCGTCGGCGGTCGTGCCGCGGATGACGGCCACGTCGATCGGGAACGCGTGGAAGAGCAGCCACTCGCGGCCGCGCAGGGTGACGACCTCGACCAGGTCCTCGGTCGTGCAGGCGTTCTGCTTGCCGCCGGTCTGCCGCGGGTCGACGTACGTGCCCAGGCCGACCTGCGTGACGAGCCCGGGCCGGCCGGCGGCGATCTCGCGCATCAGCTGCGAGAGCACGCCCTGCGGGAACGAGTACGCCTCGAGCTGGTTGGCCTCGACCAGGGCGCCGAGGCGCGGCTCGTTGCCGATGTTGCTGCCGATGGTCCGGCGCATCAGCCCGGGCAGCCCGAGCTGCGAGAAGCCACGATCGGCGAAGTCGCCGATGCCGACGATCCGCACGGTGGTCAGGTCGCGCGGCCGGCCCGTCGGCGGTGAAGACGGCCGCCAGCTCGTCGATGAACCGCTGCGGCACCGCGTGCCCGGCGCCCGACCCACCGATGAGCAGCGTGCTGCCGTCGCGGACGAGCCCGACCGCTTCGCGGACCTCGATGACCTTGGAGGCGGGCTCACGGCATGTACCCGCCGGCGTTCGGGTTGAGCGTCTGGCCGAGGAACAGGGCGGACGCGTCGGACAGCAGGAAGAGCACGGCGTCGGCCACCTCGTCGGCCCGCCCGAACCGGCCGAGCGCCATGTCGCGCAACCGCCGCCGGCCCTCCTCGCTGTCGACGAGATCGGTGGTCATGTCGGTCACGGTCACGCCGGGCGCGACCGCGTTGACGCGGATCCCGCGCGGGCCGAACTCGCGCGCGAGCGCGCGGGTCAGCCCGATCAGCCCGGCCTTGGCGGCCGAGTAGGCGGCGGTCTCGGCGACCCCCATCTGGCCGAGCCGCGACGCGACGTTGACGATCGTGCCGCTCCCCTGCTCGAGCATCGACGGCAGCGCCGCGCGGCACGTGTGGAAGGCCGCGGTCAGGTCGGTCGCGATGACGGCGTCCCAGTCCGCCGGGTCGATCTCGAGGAACGGGCCGACCTGGGTCAGGCCGGCGTTGTTGACGAGACCGTCGATGCGACCGAACCGCTCGATGACCCGCTCGACGAGCGCTTCCGCCTGGGGGCCGTCGGCGATGTCGGCGGCGAAGGTGTCGGCCTCGATGGCGCCGGCAGCGCGGACGCGATCGAGGGTGGCCGCGGCCGCCTCGGCACCACGGTGATAGTGGATCGCGACCACGGCGCCTTCCGCCGCGGCCTTGACGGCGACCTCGGCACCGATCCCGCGGCTGCTCCCCGTGATCAGCACGACCCGACCGGCCAGCGCACCGCCCATCAGGCGGCCGAGACCGGGCGAACAGGACCAGCCGGCGCCGGTGCGGCGGTCGGCGGGGGTGCCGCGGTCGACCCGCGCAGGACGACCTCGGTCGGCAGGATCTCGCGCGCCGGCTCGTCGCCGGCGAGCACGCCCGTCGCGTGCGCGAAGCCGCGCCGGCCCATCTCGCGGAGCGGCAGTCGGACGGTCGACAGGCTCGGCGCGGTCAGCGCGGCCGTGGAGATGTCGTCGAAGCCGGCCACCGACACCGCGTCCGGGACGGCGATCCCGAGCTCCGCCAGCCGCCCGAGCGCACCCAGCGCGAGCAGGTCGTTCGCGCAGCAGACCGCGGTGAACGGCACCTCGCTCGCGAGCAGGGTGTCGACCCCGAGTGCACCGCCCGCCGCGTCGAAGCGTCGTCCGGACCACCAGCCGCTCGTCGAACGCGATCCCGGCCCCGCGAGACCGTGCCGGTACCCGGCGAGTCGCGCCCGAGCGACGAACAGCGACCGCGGCCCCGCCAGGAACGCGATCCGGCGATGGCCCAGCGCGACAAGGGCGGCGACCATCGCCGCGACCCCGGCCGCGTTGTCGACGCCGACCTCCGGCTCGCCCAGCGCGTGCGGCGACAGGTGGACGATCGCGGCGCCGTCGGCGCGCATCGCGGCCAGGTGGCGGTCGATCTCCTCGGTGACGACCGGGTCGTCGAGGCCGCTGCCGGCGAAGACGACGGCCGCCGCGCGGATCGAGCGCAGCAGCCGGACGTACGACCGCTCGCGCTCCGCGTCCCGTTCGGACGAGCAGGTGATGACCAGGAACCCCGCGACCGAGGCGGCGTCCTCGACGCCGCGCACGACCTCCGCGAAATACGGATCGGTGATGTCGTGGACGATGACCGCGACCACCGGCACGCGGCTCTTGAGCAGCCCGCGGGCCAGGGCGTTCGGGACGTAGTCGAGCGTCCGTGCCGCCTCCAGCACGCGCTCGCGCGTGGCCGCGCTGACCGGATAGTCCGAGGCAGACACGACGCGCGACGCCGTGGCCGTCGACACGCCGGCGAGCCGGGCGACCTCGGTGATCGATGACATCAGCGACGCGCGACCCGGCTCAATACGGGAACGGGTAGGTGCGCGGGTCCTCGCGCACGGTGACCCATTGCCACTCGGTGAACTCGTCCCAGTTCGCCGGGCCGCCGAACCGCGCGCCGTTGCCGGACGCGCCCATGCCACCGAACGGGATGGTCGCCTCGTCGTTCACGGTCTGGTCGTTGACGTGGACCATCCCCGCGCGGAACCGCTGCGCGAGCGCGAGGCCGCGCGAGATCGAGTTCGAATAGACCGCGCCGGTGAGCCCGTACTCGCTGTCGTTGGCGAGCGCGAGCGCCTCGTCGTCGGTGTCGAACGTCACGACCGGCGCGACCGGGCCGAAGATCTCCTCGCGCCAGGCGGCGTGGTCGGCCGTGACGTCGGTCAGCACGGTCGGGCGGTAGAAGAGGCCGTCGTGCGTGCCACCGACGACGACCGTGGCGCCGGCATCGACCGAGCGCCGCACGATCCCGTCCACGCGCTCGAGCTGCTTCTGGTTGACGATCGGGCCGAGGTCGACGTCCTCGCGATACGGGTCGCCGAGGCGGATCCGGCCGGCCTTCTCGGCGAGCAGGTCGACGTAGGCCGACGCGATGCTGCGATGGACGATGTGGCGGCCGGTCGCGAAGCACACCTGGCCCTGGAACTGGAACGAGGCGAACGCCCCGGCCGACGCCGCCGCCTCGAGGTCCGCGTCGTCGAGCACGACGAAGGCGTTGTTGCCACCGAGCTCGAGGCTGACCCGCTTGAGCAGCTGGCCGGCCAGCGTGCCGACCCGACGCCCGGCCGCGGTCGAGCCGGTGAACGACACGCGGTTGACGTTCGGGTCCGTGACGATCGCCTCGCCGACCTCCGCGCCGCCGAGGACGACGTGGAGCAGCCCGTCGGGCAGGCCGGCTTCGCGGAAGACCGCCTCGAACACGGCGCCGCCGCAGACCGCGGTCTGGGGGTCGGGCTTGAGGATGACCGCGTTGCCGAGGGCCAGCGCCGGCGCGACGACCCGCATCCCGAGCACGGTCGGCGAGTTCCACGGCGTGATCGCGCCGATGACCCCGGCCGGGACGCGGCGCAGCATCGACAGCCGTCCGGGCACGACGCTCGGCACGAGCTGGCCGTAGGGCTGGAACGGCATCGTCGCCGCGGCGTTGATCTCGCCCGCCGCGAAGTTCTGCTCGTGGTGCATCTTGCCGTGGACCGCGCCGGTCTCGCGCTGGGTCCACGTCCCGAACTCGGGGCGATGGGCCTCGTAGATCTCGGCGGCGCGGCGGAGGACCGCGGCCCGCTCGGCGTAGCTCGTGTCGGCCCAGGCCGGCTGGGCGGCCGCGGCCACGGCGGCGGCCCGCGCGACATCCTCGGGCGTGGACTGCGGCAGGCGTCAGCAGCGGCCGGCCGGTCGCGGGTTCGCGCGTCTCGCGCGGCTCGCCGGTGCCGGGGCGCCAGTCGGCGAGGAACGGGTCCAGCCAGCCGGCGTGCGTGGTCTCAGGTGCCGTGGTGGCCATCGCTGTCTCCTTCGGGCGGGGCGGCGAACCGCTCCGCATACGTTCGCGGTGCGTCGGCGACGACGGCGCGCGTGCCGGTCGCCGGGTCGCGCCAGACCGGGCCGCGCGCGAGCACGGCGTCGATCAGGCCTTCGTCGATGTAGGCGGGAACCTCCCACGAGCGGAGGGTCAGTGCGACCTGGCCGGGATAGCCGATCCGGTCGCGGACGTCGCCGTCGGTGTAGTAGCCGGCGACGATCGACGAGCTGGAGCGCACCGAGGTTCGACGGCTCGTCGCGCCCGAGCGCGTCGAGGCGCGCCTGGACGTCGTCGCCGAGGTCGGGGCGAAGCGCCGCGCGGAGCGGCTCGAGCAGGTCGGGCCGGGCCTTGAGCACGAACCGCAGCCGGTCGTCGCTCAGCGACCTCGGCCGCCGACGGCATCCCGTCCGCCGCCGGGATGAGCCGGTCGGCGACGGCCGCCAACGTCGCCCGCTCGTCGGCGCCGAGGCTCGCGACCGTCCGGCGGTCACACCGGCACCTGCTGCTCGAAGCGCGTCTCGATCATGTGGTCGGCGGCGCGCAGGGCGATCGACACGATCGTCGACGTCGGGTTCACGCCGGTCGAGGTGACGAAGCACGACCCGTCGACGACGTACAGGTTCGGGACGTCGTGGGCGCGGTTCCAGCGATCCACGACCGACGTCTTCGGGTCGTCGCCCATCCGCGCCGTGCCCGAGCAGGTGCCAGCCCGAATACCGCATCAGCCGGTCGACCTCGATCTTGTAGGCGCCGGCGGCCTCCATCGACTCCGTCGCGCGCTCGATGTGGAAGTCGAGCATCCGGCGGGCGTTGTCGGCCATCGCGTAGTGGATCTCGGGCGCCGGGATGCCGGACGAATCGGTGACCGACCCGGACAGCGTCACGCGGTTCGACGCGTCGGGCAGGTCCTCGGCGAACAGGCCCCAGTTGGCGCCGTGACCGAGATGCGTCCGGACGTGCTGCGTGGTGCTCGGGACCCCAGGCCTGCTCGCCGGCGCGGCTGGGGAGTGCCGTGTTGATCGGCCCGCCGGTCGGCGCCAGGCCCCAGCGGGCGCCGCGGACGAACCCGCGCTTCTCGTCGGTCTCGTAGAACTCGAGCGACTCGATGAGGTCGCCGAACTGGCCGGCCCAGCTCATCAGCGGCTCCTCGAACAGGCCGGCGACGTTGGCGAACGGATGCATCATCAGCCGCGTCCCGACGACACCCGACGAGTTCGCGAGACCGTCCGGGTGCGCGGGGCTGGCCGACAGCAGCAGCAGTCGGGGCGTGCCGATCGCGTTGGCCGCGACGACGACGACCTTGGCCGGCTCGAAGTGCTCGCGCCCGTCCACGTCGATCCAGGTGGCGCCGGTGGCGAGACCTCGCGCGTCGGTCTCGATCTTGCTGACACGCGCGCCCGTGACCAGCCGTGCGCCGAGCGCGATCGCCTTCGGCCAGTGGGTCAGGTCCGTCGACGCCTTGGCGCCCTCGTTGCAGCCCGACTGGCAGGTGCTGCGCTGGACGCACGGGCGCCGGCCGTCGTAGGCGACCGAGTTGATCGAGTTGAACTCGGGCCACCAGTGCCAGCCGAGCTTGGTCATGCCGCGCGCGACCTTGAGCCCGGCCGACCCGATCGGGAGCGGCGGCATCGGGGCATCCTCGGCATCGGGCGGGTAGGCCGGATCGCCTGGCAGCCCCGACACGCCGAACTGCCGGTCGGTCCGATAGAAGTACGGCAGCAGCTCGAAGTAGTCGATCGGCCAGTCGTCGGCGACGCCGTCGAGCGAGCGGACGCGGAAGTCGGACGGCAGGGCGCGCGGCCAGGCGCCGGCGAAGATGATCGTCGACCCGCCGACCGCGTTGTACATCAGCGGCGAGACGGGGGTGTCGTCCTCGACGATCGGGTAGTCCTGGGCGAGGCCGCGGATGTTCGGGCTGGTCGCCCAGTCCTTGCGCGCCTTGAGCTCCCAGTCGAGCTTGTTGCCGGGGTAGTCGGCCCGGTCGAGCCACTCCCCCTGCTCGAGACACGTGACCTTGAAACCCGCCTGAGCCAACCGAAGGGCGACCACGCCGCCCGAGGCTCCGGCACCGATGATCAGGACGTCCGCGGGTTCCGCCGTCAACGCTGGCCCTCCGCTCGAGGTCGGTGGTGAGGGGCCGATAGTAAGCCTTTTCTATGCGGCCCGGCGGGCCGTAGAGACGCGGCCTAGTCGTCGGGCATCGACCGGCGGTCGCCGACCGGATCCGGCCAGCTCGGGAACGCCAGCGTGCCGGCGGCGACCCACCACTCGAAGACGTCGTACGACAGGCGCCCGACCACGACCAGCGGGTCGACGTCGTTGAGCCGCGCGGCCTCCTCGAGGTCGCAGGTGAAGATCGACAGGCCGCGCAGCGAGACGTCGGCCTGCTCACCGAACGGCCCGTTGGCGACGAGGACTCCCCGCTGACGCAGCTCGGCGCGGTAGGCGAGGTGCTCGGACTGGAGCCTGTCGATCTCGGCTTCCGGCAGCTGGGGTGCATCCGGCGGACGCCGCAGGAGCACCAGCGTGTAGACGTCGAACGCCGCCGGGATGTTCGGGTCGCGCGGCACGTCCAGGTCGCCTCTCTAATTCGGCGTCGACGACGCGACCGACTCGCGCAGCAGCCCGACCTCGGTCAGCACGTCCGCCAGGAACGCGCGCTCGGCGTCCCCGAGCGGCATCAGCGGGCGACGGACATGCGCGTTCTCGAGCACGCCCAGGATCCGCAGGCACTCCTTGAGCCGCACGCGGTAGTCCCCCACCGGAGCGGCGAAGACCACGTCGGCGAGCCGCTGCACGCGCACGCCGAGCGCCCGCGCGTCCTCGATCCGACCGTCCTGCCAGGCATCGATCATGTCGACCTGCTCGCGGGTCATCACCGCCCCGAAGCCGATGAGCGCCCCCGTCGCGCCGAGCATGAACGACTCGAGGATGAAGTTGTCGTTGCCGGTCAGCAGCGTGATCGGCCGCGGCAGGTCGGCGATGAGCCGGGCCGTGTCCACGAACCGGCGGGCATCGAACGAGGCCTCCTTGATCGCGACGACACCCTCGACCGCGGCCATCGCCCGGAGCGTGTCCGGCGCGAAGTTGAGCCCGGCCAGGGCCGGCTGGAGCTGGAACAGGATGAGCGGCAGGCCGACGTCGGCGATCGCCTCGTGGTAGCGGACCGGGACTCGCACGTCGAGCGGCTCGCTCAGGTAGGCCGGGATCGGGAAGACGAGGAGAGCGTCGGCGCCGGCCGCCTTGAAGTCACGTGCCTGGCGCACGGCCGCATCCGTGGACGGCCCGGCGAGCCCCGCGACGATCGGCAGGTCCGTCACGTCGCGCACGATGCCCAGGACGCGGACCTTCTCGTCGTGGGTCAGGTGCGGGCCTTCGCCGGTGTCGACGTTGATCGCCAGCGCGACCGGCCCCTGCCCGGCGACCCAGCCGATGTACGACCGCAGGGCGGGCTCGTCGATCTGGCCGTCCGCGTCCATCGGCAGGACGGTCGCCGGGATCAATCCGTCGAGGTTCAGGCTCATGACGGCTCCTGCAGGGTCGCGGTCGGTCGACGCGGTGTCGATGTCGGTCCAATCTTACCGGCCCTATGGCAGAATCATCCTCGATAATCGATCATCAGAGGGCGCCGGATGACCCAGCTCGACATCTTCAGCCTCGACGGACGCGTCGCCCTCGTCTCGGGCGGCGGAGGCGCGATCGGGTCGGCGATCGCGGCGGCATTCGCGGCGTCCGGGGCAAGGGTCGCCGTCGCCGGCCGCAGTCGGGACGTGCTCGACGAAGCGGTCCAGCGAGTCCAGGCCGCGGGATCCGAAGGCATCGCCATCACCGCCGACGCGACCGTGGAGGAGGATGCGGATCGGATGGTCCTCGAGACCATCGACCTGTTCGGGCGACTCGACATCGTCGTGAACGCCATCGGGGGCGGCGCCGGCAAGGCGCTCCACCCCGCGGAGACCTATCCGCGCGAGGCCTGGGACTGGATCATGGAGCTCAACGTCCGGAGCACGATCTTGCCGACCCAGGCGGCCGTCCGCTCGATGATCGAGGCCGGCCACGGCGGCGCCGTGCTGAACCTGTCGTCAGTCCGCGCCAACCTGGGCATCGATGCCGGCTACTCGGCATACGTCGCCGCCAAGGGCGCCATCAGCTCGCTGACTCGCCAATGGGCGACGGAGTGGGCGCGGCACGACATCCGGGTCAACGCGATCATGCCGACCTTCGTGGACACGCCCCAGGTCGCCTCGCTCCTCGCCGATCCCGCGTTCAAGCAGGGCATCGTCGGCCGGATCCCGATGCGTCGCATCGGCGAGCTGCGCGACCTCGTCGGGCCGGCGATCTTCCTCTGTTCCGACGCCGCGTCGTTCGTCACCGGGCAGGTGCTCGGCATCGACGGCGGCCTCACCGCGACGCAATAGCGACAGCCCAGGAGCCACCGATGCCGACCGCCACGCTCGACCTCGAGAAGGTCACGCCCAACGTCTACACGACCACCAAGCTGCGCGGCTGCAACCCGAGCTTCGTGACCACGTCGGCCGGCGTCGTCGTCATCGACACGCCGCAGCTCCCCACGCGCGCGGTCGCGATGCGCGCCGAGGCCGAGTCGCACGGCCCCATCCGCTACCTGATCAACACCGAGAACCACGTCGACCACATCTTCGGCAACTGGTGGTTCCGTGGCGCCGGCGAGGTCGTCAACCACCAGGCGCTGTACGACATCTTCATGGACCCGAACGCGGCGCTCGATCCGTTCGCCTACGCGCTCGAGGCCATCCCGACCGACGACCCCGAGGCCGCGCCGCTCATCCCCGATCGCGACCTGTACTACGCCAACCTGCCGCGCGGGACCGTCGTGTTCACGGGCGACCTGACGCTGCGGCTCGGCGACCACACGTTCCACTGCCTGTGGACGCCCGGCCACACCCCCGGCCAGCTCGCGGTCCACGTGCCCGAGGAGCGCGTCGTGTTCACCGGCGACACGATCTTCAGTGGGGTCCAGACGTGGCTGATGACCTCGAACGTCGACCAGTGGCTCGAGGCGCTGGAGCGGATCAGGGCGCTCCCGGACGTCGACTACCTGGTCCCGGGCCACGGCCCGGTCGTGACGCTCGAGTACGTCAAGAACCAGCGGGCCGTGCTGATGGCCTGGAAGGCCGCCGTCGCCGACGCGGTCGCGAAGGGCCTCAGCCGCGAGGAGACGATCGCCAAGGTCCGCTTCGACGACGCCTTCGGCCCGGTGGACGTCGGGCAGGCCTACATGATGGATCACATCCAGAACAACAACGCCGGCTCGCTCTGGGACAAGCTGACGGCCACCGGGTACGCGAAGGGCCGCTGAAGGTCAGCCGAGCACCTCTAGCACCCTGGTGGCGTTGTAGCGGACTTGTCTGTCGACGTGCGTTAGACGCCGCTCAAGCTGTTCTCGCAGATGCGTTGATGCGACCGATCGGGCGAGATTGCCGTACCTCCTGATCTCTCGGCGCGGACGCGTGTCGTCGACGACGGTGAGGACGACACGCGCGAGCCGAGCGCGAGTAGGGCCGTCCAGCTCGAGCTTCGTGATAGCGGGTATCAGTCCTTCCTTGGCGTAGCCGGAACCGTGGCACCAAGGGTCGGCCTCCAGAAAGCGCACGCAATATTCGAGCCCATCTCGGTCACCCGCCTTGATCGCTGCCTCGGCCGCGCGAAACCGATCCGTAAAGACTTCACCCCAGGTTTCCAGAGCCCAGGCAAGCTGCGCTGACCAGGCGTCGCGATGACCGGGCCGTGGGTCGATTCGACCCCAGGACGGGATGGCCTTGTGGGCTGCGTCGGCGACCAAGGACCGTTCTCGGATCTCCTCGACAGACGGGATGTCGTCGGATGGCTCAGTCCGACGCCATCTCGCGTCTTCGGGGTGGAGAGCCAGGTAGTAGTCGGCGGAGGCTTTGCTCCAGGCAGCGCGCAGGACCGAGTCACCTGGGTCGCGATCGAGCGACTCGCTCGCTCGGTGCATCGCGTCCCGGAGCGTATGGATCCGTGCTGCCGACACTTTGGCCATTCGCGCAGGATAGTCAGCCCGTCGCGATGAGCCCGAGCACCAGGATGCCCAACATCCCGATAGCAGCGGCGGCGGACCAGACGGTCACCCGCGGTTCGGTCGAGTCCCGAACGGCGTTGCCCCACGCAACGAGCGCGATCCCGCCGGCAACCATGAGGCCGAGCCCGATCGAAAACAGGGCGAGAAAACCCAGCGACAGCAGACCCGCCGCGCAGGCTGCTGCGATCACAGCGCGCAGATCAGCGGAGCGGGTGAACGCCCCGATACCGCTCGCGATCGCGGACGCGGTCAGGAAGCTGATGACGAGCCACATGCGAGGATCGATACCCGGCAGAGATCCCTGCTGCCCGAGCAGTCCCACGTACCCGACAGTCGTCGCGGCGGTGATGACACACACGACGCCGAGTGATGGGCTCGTTACGGCACTCAGCGGCCGTGCTTTCTTCATCGCCACGATCTGACGTCCCTACCGATGCGCGTCGGGCTCGGCAGGCGAGCCGCTCGATGGGCCATCCCCAAGGCTTGCCCGCGCGCGAGCGAGCCTCTCGCCCCGAAGGCCGACGACGTCCATCGCCCAGAACGTGTCCGCGTAGACGAGCGTTCCGCGCATCCAGGGCTGCCACCCGGGGAGCGACACAGCCTGGCAGGCAGGCTTTGGGATCCGGGCGGAGGGCGGCGTCACGCCCAGTTCGGAGGCGGGTCTCCAGCCGAGTGGCCCGTAGTAGGCCGGGTCGCCTTCCAGGAAGATCGCCGGAACGGCGGCGCGCTGCGCCTCGGCGACCGCATGGGCCACGAGCGCCCGGCCGATCCCGCGCCTCTGCCACTCCGGCGCAACCGACAAAGGGCTGAGGTAGAGCACCTCGACCAGTCGCGCCTCCGCGTCGATCCAGCCTCGTGTGAGCCGCACCTGCCCGACCACCCGGTCATCCACGACGGCGACGTAGCCGGTGCTGTCGGAGCGCTTCGCCAGCGCCTCTTCAAGGGCAACGACGCCCGGCTGGGCATCGAAGGCCTGACCGATCACGTTGCGGAGGGCGGCGGCGTCCTCGGGTACCTGGCGTCGGATCGCGGCAGCGGCAGGAGCGTTCATCCTCGAGCAGAACTCCATTGTCTCGATTCGTCAGGCTCTCGGCCGAACGTGCTACTCATGCGTATCACGTATATACCCTCACGGTCCGAGCGTCAAGGTGTCCGAGGATCAAGTGGTCAACCGCGGAAGGGCGGCCGAGCCCACGACGAATAGATGCATGGCCGTAGCCAAGGGTCCAGTGCCGGCATCGGGCGAGCCTCGCCACGATGGGGCGATGTCGACGCGACCCACGGGCCGACACATCGTGCGACGTGTCCGACGCGCGAGACGGCGCCACCTGATCATGGGGGCGCTGCTGGGAACCGCGTTCCTCCTGGTCGGTCAGCCAAGGCTTGCCGCCGCTGCCGACGCGAGCCCCTCCGTGTCACCCGATCCCTCGGCGATCGTCGACCCGACGCCATCGACAGACCCGACACCGACCATCGATCCGACACCGACACCTGACGTGACGCCGACGCCGAAGGTCACGCCATCGCCGACTGCGACAGCCACGCCAACGCCGATCCCGACCCCTACGCCAGCACCGACGCCCTCGCCGACGCGACACCGACACCGACTCCGACTCCGACCCCGACCCCGGCGCCGACGCCTGCCATCCCGCCGGCCCCACCCCGGTGGATGAATCTCTTTATCGCCAGTCAGTTCCGTTTCCAGAACCCGAACTGGGCCGCGTGCACGGCGACCTCGGTCCGGACGATGTTGAACATCGTTGCCGTGCGCGGAACCGGCGGCACGAGCTTCACCTGGAAGCCGACGAACCTGGCATCGGTGCGCGACCGCATCCTCGCCTGGGAGCGCAGCCACGACACGCTCGCCGGCGGCCACGGGTCCGACCCGACCGGTTGGCGCAACGCGCTGAACTACTACGGCTGGGGCGCGGGTGCGCTCGTCGCGGGGTCGCGTGTCTACGAGATCGCGACCTACTCGAGCTACGACGGCGCCGTGAAGGCCGCCGTCCGCGCTCTGATCGCGACCCGCAAGCCGGTCGGACTGGTCGGCTGGCGCGGAGCCCACGCGCAGATGATCACCGGCTACTACGGGCTGGTCGGTGATCCGTTCGCGCGGGACGCCGCTGGGCGCTACTCGAACCGGTTCTCAGTGGGCGGTGTCTATCTGACCGATCCCCTGCGCGAGTCGCACGCCGTGAACAAGGCGATGTCGTTCAAGGCACTGCGCTACACGATGACCTACCGCTGGCGATTCCAGCGCTACTACGAGACCGACAGTCGCCTCGACGACCCGTACACACCCGGGCGCCAGGTCCCCAAGACCGCCTGGTACGGCAAATACGTGCTGGTCAAGCCGATCCGGTAGCGTCGGCGGTCGCATGCCGTGTCGGCTGGCTCGTTGTTGCCGACCTCTTGGCAGAGCCGCCCGGTGTGGTCGCCGTCATCGCTCCTGCGACGGGTCCGACGCGAGGATCTCGATCGCGGGTCGCTTGGCGAAGATCTTGCGCAGAAGGCGTCCGTCGTCAGCTCGATCAGCGACCGGACGGGAGTCACCCCGAGCGTCGCGGATCGACTTGATGGCTGTTGTGGTTTCGACGGTCGAGGTGTTCGCTGCCATGACTGCTGAGATCTCCTGCTTGTCTCGACGCGGGAGGCCGTCGATGACTCCGACACGATCATCTGTCCGGTCGGGGGTCCAGGTCATTGGCGGGACGACGCATAGCGGGAGCCCATCGGTTGCTGCATCCGTGCAGTCGCCAGAGCATGCGAACGTGGGCGGTGGGACGCGGTGATCGCACGGTGTTCAGAGGAACGCAGGCACCGACCAACTAACCCGGACGCAGTCGCCCATCTTGGCCGACGATGCGTGCGATCTCGGCAGCAACAGCCGTCGGCGAGACCGACTCGGTATCGATGACGACGTCAGTGGCGGGCAGGTCGGCTGCCAGCTTTGTGGCGGCGTCGAAGTACCCCGCGAGGAATGCGGGGTCACGGGACACGCCGCGCGTCGGGTCACCCTGCGCGCGGCGGAGCGCCTCATCGAAGGTGACCTTGAGCGTCACGTAGAGCGGGCTGATTTTCGGGTCGAGGTGCTGTTCGAACGCCGCTCGGTCGTTCACCAGGTTGAACGAGCCGTCGGCGATGACGACGGCGACCCCGTCCTTTAGAAAACCGTTGGCAAGCCTCGACGCAGCGTGACGCGCAAGGGTCCAGGATTCGAGGTCGGACTTCGGTCCATCCGCAGTGAGCATGTCTTCGATGATGTCGAGGTCGATGACGGCCACTCGGACATCGAGCCGAGCGAGCTCGTGGTAGAGCGCTCGTGCGACGGTGCTCTTGCCACTTGCGATCGGCCCAGTGATCACGATCACCATGTGCTGAGTCTGCCGCACTCACTTCGACTTTGGGAGAGGACCTCCACGCGGGCGGTATCCTGCGACGATGCAGGCGCAGGTGGAGACCGAACGCCTACTCCTACGAGAGCTCGTCGCCGATGACCTCGATGCCCTGAGCGAGGTACTGGGCGATTCCGTCGCGATGCGTTACTACCCGGCGCCGTTCGAGCGTGACGCCGTCGCCTCCTGGATTGCGTGGGCGCGCCGGAGCTATGGGGAGAACGGCTTCGGCTTGTGGGCCGTCGTGCGGCGCGCGGACGGGCGGTTCCTCGGCGACTGCGGACCGATGCTCCAGCCCGTCGAGGGAGTGATGATCCCCGAGGTCGGGTACCACATCGTGTCGGCCGAGCACGGCCGCGGATACGCCACCGAGGCGGCCCGTGCGTGCGTCGCCTGGGTTTTCGCCAACACGCCTTTCGACGTCGTGTGTTCGCTCGTGTCCCCCGAGAACGCACCATCTCGCGCCGTGGCCTCGAAGGTCCACACGTCGATGCGCGAATTCAGGTGGGCCAAACACGACAAGGAGATGTGCCTCTACTGGACCGATCGCCCGGGCTCAACTGCCTGATCGATCCGCGGTGGGTCTCCAGCGACCCCGTCTGTGCCGCTATGAGCGCCCACTCGCGCCTTCGGTCGATGTGCTCCACCCAGTCTCCACCGCCCACTCTTCGGCCGTGACGATCACCAGATCCACGATCGGGTCCTTCACCTCCGCGTAGGTGTCGAGATCGGGTATCGCCGCGGCCAGGGATCGCTTGATGGCCGAGTACGCGATCACCGCCTGCGGGTGGGCGCACATCCAGTCCCGGAACAGAAGAGCAAGGCGCTCGTTGGGCGATCCGCTCACCCGGACGTGAAGGTTGGCGTCCTCACCGGTGCCCCTGCGCGCCCAGAATTGCTTGGCCCAAAGGGCCGGGTCATCATTCCGGCCGGCGGGTACATGATCTCGGCCGATCGGAAACCCCACGAAGCCCAAAGCGCGCAGGGGTTGGTCGAAGTGCCCTTGAGCATCACTCAAGTCCGTGACGCTCACCTGGATGTCGAGGACGTCCTTCGCATCCATTCCCGGGACCGCAGTACTCCCGATGTGATCGATCCGCAGCGCCCTGGCTCCCAGCGCGCGCGTGCAGCGTCGCGATGAGGACTGCCGCCCGTTCGGCCCACTGAGGGTCGTACGACGAAATAGCGACGAGCTGCCGAGTCATCGATCCCCTGGGCCGTCAGTCGCGATCGGCGCGATCGTCGTCGTCGGCGCGTCGGTCGCCGCCTTGCTTCGGCGGTTGCCAGGCATAGGCCGCGTAGCGCAGCTGGCGTTGGCTCAATTCGTCCAGGCGGTCCTGCTCCGCGCGCGCCAACTCGAGATCGTAGGCACGCTCGGCCGCGTCGATGTCGACCGGATCGGCAGGATCCGAGGTCGCCGGATCATCCGATCCCGCACCAGCGCCACCGAGGAGTCGCTTCAGAAAGCCCATCGCCGATGATTCTGCCACGCCGACGACCGCGTCCGAGTCGGAGCCCCGTCTGCTTCCGCGGCGCTACGACTCGAACAGCCGCCAGTGGCCCTCCGAGATCACGGTGGCGACGCCATCGACCACCTTGATCGCGGTCTGGTCGTCGATCGCGTAGCCGGGCCTCGGTCAGGCTGGCCGCCCACCGTTCCGCATCGGCCATGGTGTTCTGCGGCAGGTCGGGGTTGTCGAGGTGCGGGAAGATCTCGAAGTCGACGAAGCCCAGGCCTTCGCCCCCGACCGGACGGGTCCACGACGCGAAGTAGTCCTCCGCGACGGCCGGCGACATCACCAGGCTCCCGGCGCTGAGTCCCACGTACACGAGGTCGAGCGATGGGAGGAGCTCCGCCAGCCCGGACTCGCGCATCCAGCGGTCGAGGTAGATCGTGTCGCCGCCGTTCACGAGCAGCACGTCGGCCTGTTCGACCCAGGGGAGCCAGACGGTTCGCGGGATGCTGGGCAGCGCCGTGAGCTCGAGCACGCCGACGGACTTCCAGCCGAGCTCGGTCATCGGGGTCTCGGGTTGCTGGCCGGCGATGAAGTCCCAGGCGAGCTGCGAGCCGGGCCCGAGCGGCCAGCTCGCGGTGGAGTTCACGAGGGCTGTGCACTCCTCGATGGGCTTGCCGAGGAGCTCCAGGAGGGCTGTTCGAATGCTGGGGTTCGTGATGCCCGCGGATGCGAGAAGGAGTTTCAACGCGCGCCTCCATGCACTGGTGGCACAAGGCTAACGGGGACGGGTCTGCCGCCGCAGGACATGCCGGTCGGGTCAGGCTGTGGCCCGCCCTCGAACGGCATGCGAGAGCCAGACCGTCGCTGCACTGACCAGGACCATGAGGAAAAGGATCGCGAGGGAGTAGATGGCCACGCTGCCGTAGCCGCCGTTGTCGGGATCGAGGAATGGGTACGGATACAGCCCGACGAGCGCGCCCCGGATGAGGGTATAGACGATCCAGATCAGCGGATAGATCAACCAGAGGAGGCCCTGCTTGTACGTCAGGTTCGCCGCCGGTGGATCGAGCAGCCAGTCGACCACCAGGACGATGGGCATGAGCTGGTGGACGACGGTGTTGACCCACGGGATCGCCGTGTCGACATCGGTTCCCGAGAGCAGGAGCGTGAAGACGATCCCGGTGATGCTCATGTAGACGACCGCTCCGCCACGGACCAGATCGAAGGTGGACGAGCGCGAACTGCGCCAACGCGCGGCGCCCACGATGAGGACCGTCGCCGCGATGAGGTTGCTCTGGATCGTGAAGTAGCTGAAGTAGCTGACCAGGTTCAGCGTGCCTTTGCCGGAAAGGTCAACCAGCTGGGTCGCGATCGCGGCGAACGTCAGGACCCCGAAGCCCGCTCGATACGTTGCGATCGCCGCTCGTCGCTCCATCGGCCACTTTTACCACGCCAAACGGGCCGTGCCCGAGTGATAGAGCCGTGCGCCGAGGACGCAACGTCGGCATCGCCTAGCGTTCGCCGATGTCCCCCGACAAGGGTCGACCCTCAAGGACCGAGGGGCCCAGGGCGTGCGCCAGGAAGAAGCTCCAGATGACGCGCGTCGCGTCGAGCGAGTGGCTGACGCGACCGAGATGGGGCGGTATCCAGATACGGGCACCCGGCCACGTATGACCGCCTCCCTCCACGCGGTAGAAGGCGACGTCGGAGGCACGGGTGGGGCCGCTCCAGCGGCGGACGGTGATGTCGGGCGCGACCGTCTCGACGAGAGGCGTGTCCGCCGCAGCGTCGCGTTCGACCCATATGCGAGCCCACTCGTCGACGCTCATGTTGGGAACGATCGGACGTCGCCCGAACAGCCGCAGCCAGCGTCCCGCTCGGCCTCCCGCATATGGCGCGAATCTGTCGCGGGTGCCGTGGATCTGCAGCAGCGGGACCGGGACCGCCGGACGTGGCTCCGAGATCAGCCCGACCGCACCAGTGCCGGCGACCTGCGCGACAGCGGCGATCCGGTCCGGGCGCTCCCAGGCCACGCGACCCGCCATCGTCGCGCCGTTCGACATCCCGACGAGATACACGCGGGCAGGATCGATCGCGTGGTGCTCGATGACATCGTCGATGACGGCGAGGAGGAAGCCCACATCGTCGATCTCTGTGTGACCGCTCCACGTCGAACCGCTGTACCGCCCGTCGTTCCAGATCTCGCGGATCGCGCTCGGCATCGCGAGCGCGAAACCGGCTTCGTCCGCGAGCTCCCCGAACCCGGTCCAGCGATCGAACATGGCCGGGCCGATGCCGCGACCGTGGAGCTCGACCACGAGTGGGACAGGCCGCCCCGAGATCGGGCGAGGCATTCTGAGCAGATAGCCACGCTCCGATCCGGCGTGGTTCAGCACGACCGGCTCGACGCGCTCCGGTTTCGGTCCCATGAGGTGAGCCTACGCTCGCAACTGGTGTGCCACGGGCCCGCGTCCGTGCGTGCTAGGTCCCTTACAGCACGGTCGTCTTGCGCGCTCTTGAACGACCCCGACTTCGTAGGCGTCCATTCCCGCCACTGCTTCGGCGAGAACTTGAACGGCAGGTACTCCTGCAACCAAGGAACGACTCGACGCAACACCTCGTCGTCGGCATCCGGAATGCACAGTTCGATCCCGAGCGTGGCATGGGTGTGGAGCATCAGATGGATGGAGCTGGTACCAAGCGGCACTCGCCACTCGTACTCGACTCCGTGAAATCGCTCAGGGTCCTGCCCGGACAGCGGGCGCCCGGTGGCGGGATCAAGGATACGGAACGTGGACATCGCCCAGAACCAGATCGGGGCCATCCCCCATCGGTTCGTGGGCTGGGGATCGATGTCATTGAGGAAGTCGAGGGCGTCCGAGACGCGTTCCGCCTCGACGTGCGCATAGTCGCCGAAGCGCCGCCTCAACTCCTGTTCAAGCCCGGGCACGGGCTTCAGTTCTGGCGGGTGGGTGACATCGAACCTGTACTTGGTCGCACCGAGCGGCTCGGTGCACGCGTCCAGGAACGCCATCGTCCGCTGATACGCAACTTGACGTGACATCCGCCCGAGCGAATGCGCTCCGCCGCTGGAGATCGGAAGGCCCACGTAGGTGACCGAAGCGGGAGTTTCTCGGGCACGAGGCATTCGCCGCAGGATACCTGCCAGCACACGCGCGACAGCCGCCTACACTCGGCGTTGTGACTGACTTGGGTGGGACGCTGCTCTTCGCTGTCAGTTCGGTCTTCCTTGTCGTCATGCTCACCGGAGGGGTGGCGGCAGCCCATACCGACACCGAACTTCCGCGGGCGGTCATATACGGACAGGGCCGTCAGAATCTCGGCCGTCGAGCCCTGCTCGTCGAAATCCCGGTGCTGGGACTACTCATCGGCGGAGCCACATTCGTTCTCGTGCTCATGCTTGTTCACCCGGCATCGACGTGGGTGGTCCGCCTTGTCACCATGGTGGCGCTAGTTGCGATCGCCGCGTGGTGCGCCTTCCTCGCCCAGAGGCTGACGAGAAGCAGATGAGGTGACGTGTCCTCGGTGAGCGACGTCGAGCCGGGTACGGCACGCCTGCCTCGCAAAGCGTGCGCCAATGACACTCGAGCGTTGAGCGGGGCCGACGCTTGCGCCGGGTCGGATCGACTCGGCCTCAGTCGAGGCCGGAGATGGTGCCGAGCGCCGGGTACGGCGGACCGGCCCGCAAAGCGGCGAGGAGCTCCAGGGCTGCCTGTCTTCCGCTCGGGAACTGGTCTTCAGGATCCAACCGCCAGGCTGTGACCATCGCCAGGACGAGGACGCGGTACTCGGAGAGCAGTGCTTCATCGATGCCCGTATAGCACTCGCTGACCTCCCTCGGGACATGGGCGAGGTCGAATTCGACCGGACCGCGACAAGCAGTCTCGAGGTCGATGAACAGCGGGCCGTTCTTGGTATTGAGGACGTTCCCCGGGTGTGGCTCGCCGTGCAGCAGCTGCTCCGCGGCGCCTCGCCCCGCGATCGCGCGCATCACGCGACGGAACGTGTTCACCAGAAGGTCACGGTCCGCGTCGCCGAGCTCCGGAGTCCGGTCGCGGCTCCCGACGAGTCGCTGAGCTTCATTGACGCGATCCGTGAAATGCGGCGTGGTGACATCGACGTGCTGCATACCGAGCGTGAAGCCGCGAGAGCGCGTCAGCGTAATCGGCTGGTGAGAGCTCGCGAGCCGGCTGCGGGCTCGTAGTAGGTCCAGAGCGTGATCGCGAAGCCGTCGCGCTCGTAGACGCGCGGCGCCACTCGAGGATCGAGAAGCGCCACGGGACTGTCCGTTGCGGCCAGCCGTGCCGCGACTTCGACTTCGAGCTCTGCGGCCTGGTGCGTTGCGAGAGCCACACGCGCAAGAACGTCGGATGGCAGCAGGCGCAACGCGAGCCTGTTCGAGACGTGAAGAACGATCGCCTCGTCGACCCTCAGGCCGAGTGCTGAGGCGGTCGACGTGGCCGCAACCACGGCCCGCGGTACCTCTGACGCCTGCATTGCCATCGCCATCGCTCGACGTTACCGGATGGCATGTACGCCGGGCCAGAGCCGGAGGCCTCTTCGCCACACACACATGGATCTTCCCGGAGCACAGTACCTGCCATGGCCACGATCGAGATAAGTGACGAGCTCCGCGCGGCAGCGACCTACTTCGGGGCGGTGGGCGAACGCTGGCTAGATGAGCTCCCGGCCGTGGTCGCGAGCCTCGAGGCGGAGTGGAGCATCAGCACCGGGCGAACGCTCACCGGCGGCAACTTCGCCTACGTCGCCGAGGTGGTGACTGCGGAGGGTGAGCCGGCGGTGCTAAAGGTGGCCGTGCCTCGCGGACCGACCGAGTTCACGCAGGAACTGCGCACGCTGCAGCTCGCGCAGGGCGACCCCTACGCCGGGCTCATCCGCTTCGACGAGGAGCGGCGCAGCCTGTTGCTCGAACGCCTGGGCCGCCAGATGGCCGAGCTCGGGTGGCCGGTCGATCGGCAACTCGCAGCCATCACCGACACCGTCGCCCGCGGCTGGCGGCCCGTGAACGGCGATGGCCTGGCAGATGGCGCAACCAAGGCAAGGTGGCTCGCTGACTACATTCCGCGAGCATGGGAGAGCCTCGGCAAGCCCTGCGCGGAACAGTGCATCGAACGTGCCATCGGGTACGCACGCCAGCGAGCGCGTTGGTTGGATGGACGAAAGCCGGTGCTCATCCACGGCGACGCTCACCCCTGGAACGTCCTCGAATTGCCCGGCGGAGGTGACACACCAGGCGAAGGGCAGCAGTTCCGGCTGATCGACCCCGAGGGTCTGGCGTCGGAACCGGCCCACGACCTCGGCGTCATCCTCCGAGGCTGGAACGACGAGCTCCTGGATGTCGGCGGCGACGTCGCGGCCGCCACGTTCGAACGCTGTGCATCGGTCGGCCTCCGCACGGGCGTTGACCCCGAAGGCACGTGGCAATGGTCCTTCATCGAGCGCGTGGCGAGCGGCCTCCTCCTCCAGGAGCTCGGGCACGATGCCGATGCGCGATCGTTTCTCGCAGTCGCCGATCGCCTCGTCGATGCGAAGCCTCCCTGGTCCTGAGGACCAGGCCGGCTACCCCAGTGCGGCGATGAGCGAGTACGTAGCCTTGTCCTCGCAAAGCGTGAGCCAATGTCACCACGGGTGGGAGTACTCGACGCCCTCTGGCCATCCTCCTGCAAGGACATCGCGCGCCAGCTCCCGTAGACCTCGCGCCCATGTGGCGACGGCGTCGGCAACATGGGCGCGGTCCAGACGGGCTGGCATCGTCTCTGGGATCGGGAATGATGGGTCGCGCGCCAGCAACAATCGATTGACATCGATGACCGTCGGACGGCCTGAGCCGACCTTGGCGCCATCGCGAGGAGGGTCGGCAACGAGCCTCAGTTTGGCATCGATGGAGTGCGTGGCCTCGGGATCGTAGCCGGTGGTGAACTCGAACACGGGACCTCGGAACGTCACGCCATAGCCCTTGAAGTGCAGAAACACCTTGACGAGCGCGTATCCGTAGTCGTCGACCAGAAAGTCGAACTCGCGGAGGACCAGCTCGACCCACCAGCCGGCAACGTGATCCTTTGAGGCCGGAGCGGACCTGCTCGTCGACCGATTTCGGCCGATTGCGACCGCGCACGATCGTGCAAGCCCCTGCCACCACTCCGGCCGCAAGTCCCACTCCGATCAAGCGCTTCACAGGGCGACCATAGCGGATGCGCAGGGGACCACAGGCCGCGGTTCATGCGGGGCAGAAGACGTCACCGTCGCAAAGCGTCCGCCAATCTCACCCGATCGCGACTCCCTTGACTTCCATGACCATCGGACCCAGCATGCTACTCGTGAGTAGCACGTTAGGGTCAACCCCACCCGCGCCGATCACTCGGCCCGGATTGCTACGTCCGGTCGCGATCGCTGGCCTCCTCTGGCTGCTCATCGCCGGACTGTTGGGACTTGTCGTCGTGTACGTGCTGCTGGCAGCGCCGGTGATCGCCATCTTCTATGCCATTCCGGTGGTCCTGTCCGCGGCCCTCGGCATCGGGCTCATCAGTCGCCGCGGTATCGGCCTCCCCCTGGTCTCGATGGTCCTCGGCACAGTGCTGGCGACTCTCGGACTGCTCGGCGTGCTTGGCCTGAATGGCGCGGGCACAGATAACACCGGCGCCGTGATGACCGCGGCGTATGGCGGGGCGATTGCGGTGAGTTCTGTCGTGGGCGTGTGGTCGACTCGGATGACCCCACGAGGCTTGCGCGAGGGTGGGCCGAAGAAGGGTTCGACCCGACGGTGTTCATAGCGCCAGGCATGACGCCCGAGCAGCCCGTCGGTTACGCCGCCCGCTACTGAGTCTCGCCGCGCACTTGTCCCGGTGGATCGCGGCTAGTCCGTCGACGCAGGGCTCTTAGCAGACGCGATGCCGGAGTGGTCGCAAAGCGTGCGCTAATGACACCAGGCCGTGAAGGGACGGCCCTTGCCGGGCTGATATCGTCGGGGGGCATGAGTCAAGTCGTTGCCCAGGGCTCGGCTGCTCGCCGATTTCGTGCAGCGCCGCCGACACCTGCCGTGGTGACCATCCTCGCTGCCTGCCTCTGGCTGGTGGCGTCATGTTCCGACTTCGGGTGGCGCGGATACAAGATCGACAACCAGACCGCCGATCCGATCACGGTCACCAGCACGATCAATGGAAAGGAGACGGTCCTCGTCTCCGTTATCGAGCCGGGTCTCTATCAGCCCATCACCGGCTATCCAGGCAGCCAGTGCGCGTCCATGTTGTTGATCGCTCGGGATGCCGTCGGTAACGAGGTTGATCGAAAAGATGGCGAGGTTTGTCTCGACCAGACCTGGATCGTGAGAGGAGCGGGCGGCTCGTAGCCTCGCGACCCCTTCGTTCCTGGCGGCAGCGGACACGCTCTGGTCGCAATGCCTGCGTCAATGTCACCGGAGACAGTGGCGCCTGATGCTTAATCACTCATGGTGTCGGCGGCGCCATCCCGGCATTTGTTGAGTCGCAACCGCAAGTAGTCGATCCACCAGCCAACGCGCTCGTCGAGCGCTTCCCACACCGGCCAATGGGGCCAGATTCGATGATGTGAAGAAGGGTCCAAGACAGGCCGAAGCATTCCCCGTCGTCGCTCGGGAAGACGCCTAGAAGAGCCTCGATCTCGGCCCGAGTCGGCCGAAGGAGACCTATCTCATCAAGTAGCCGCCTGCGCCGCTCGATCTCAGTCTCGCTCGCCGAGACCTCGTCTGGAAGCGGACCCATTGCCGCGAGTCCCGCGACCGCGTCTCTCACTCCGGCAGGCTACAGGACGAACGATCGCAAAGCGTGCCGTCCCCTCGCTA
>CAWEYB010000003.1:0-2500 GCA_963813225.1 uncultured Chloroflexia bacterium
TGCCCCATCTCCCGAGGCACCCGCCAAGGCATCGCTCGCGACCGAGCCTCCGGCCGTCCCGGTCCGCCGCCCCGATGCCCCGACTCCGACCCCGACCCCAGTCGCGGCGTCGGCCGAGAGCCGCCCGACGTCCCCATCGGTACGACCGCCGGCCGGCGCGCCAGTCCCGCAGGGCGTCCCGGCGATGCCCGCGGCGCCCGTCCCGCCCGTCCCGGCGACCCCGGTGGCGGCGTCCGCCTCGCCGACACCGACCGGAAAGGCCCACGACTCCGAGCTCGATGGCTTGCTGGCGGCCTGGCCGGCCATCGTCGACCGTCTCAGCCAGCACCCGCCGACGAAGCCGCTCATCGTCAAGTGCCGCCCGGTCGCCGTCGACGGCGCGATCGTCACCCTCGGCTTCCCCGAGGAGCAGGCGTTCCTCAAGGAGCAGGCCGAGCGCCGTCGACCCGGCATCGAGGCGGGCATCGCCGAGGTCATCGGCCATCCGGTGACCGTCCGCTGCGTGGTCGCCAACGTCGAGCTCGCCGAGCCGTCGGACGACCTCGTCGCCGAGGCGCGCCGGATCTTCGCCGACGAGCTCGCCGACGTCGGCGAGATCAGCTGATCGGGGCCGGACCGACGGGCAGCCGGTCGGTTCCGGCAGACTGACGACAGAGGCACGCGACGAGAGGAGAGACCGGATGGGGATGGCCAACCTGCAGCGAATGGCGCAGCAGATGCAGCAGGAGATGCTGCGGATCCAGACCGAGCTCGAGTCGACGCTGGTCGACGGCTCGGCCGGTGGCGGCGTGGTCAATGCCACGGTCACCGGCAAGCAGGAGCTCGTCAGCGTCACCATCGATCCGTCCGCGGTCGACCCGGACGACGTCGAGATGCTCCAGGACCTCGTCGTCGCCGCCGTCAACGACGCGCTCCGCGCGTCGCGCGCGACTCGCCGAGCAGAAGATGGCCGCCGTGACCGGCGGGCTGCGCCTGCCGGGGATGTAGGGACAGCGACCCCGGATGGTCAGCCCCGTCATCGAGCCGGTCGCCCGCCTGATCGAGTCGTTCGCGCGCCTGCCCGGGATCGGCCCGAAGACCGCCCAGCGGCTGACGTTCCACCTGCTCCGCGCCCAGGACGCGGAGGCGCGAACGCTCGCCGCCGCGCTCATCGACGTCCGCGACAAGGTCGTCTTCTGCGAGCGCTGCTTCAACATCAGCGACCAGCCGCTGTGCCCGATCTGCCGCGACCCGAGTCGCGACACGACCCGGCTGTGCGTCGTCGAGGAGCCGCTCGACGTCCTCGCCCTCGAGCGGACCGGCGAGTTCAAGGGCCTCTACCACGTGCTCCACGGCGCGATCTCGCCGATCGACGGGATCGGCCCCGACCGGCTCCGGATCCGCGAGCTCCTCGAGCGCGCCGACGCGGCGGCCCGCGACGGCGAGCCGTTCGTCGAGGTGATCATGGCCACCAACCCGACCCTCGAGGGCGAGGCGACCGCGATGTACCTCGCCGAGCGACTCGAGCCGGTCGTCGGGCTGCGTCAGCCGGATCGCGCGCGGGCTGCCGGTCGGCGGCGACCTCGAGTACGCCGACGAGGTCACCCTGATCCGGGCCCTCCAGGGCCGGCGAGCGGTCTGAGGCGACGATGAGCAACCTCGTCAACGAGATCGTGCTGCGCCTGGCCAAGGCCGGCATCGCGCTGGTCCTCGGCGTCGTCCTCTACCTGGTCGCTGATCGGCCCGCTCGGCGCCGCCGGATCGGTCGAGCTCGCGCTCCTGTGCTGGCTCGAGCGCCGCCGCCTTCGTCCTGCTCGTGGAGACCGGCCTCGTTCTGACCGGCGGCGGTCGGCCTGCAGCCCGGAGGGCGTCCTCCACGGCGTGCCCGCCGAGGTGCCGGTCGGAGCCCGGCTGCCGCGTTTGACACCGCGGCCGCAAGCCCCATCATTCGACGTCTGCGCCGCGGGCCGTCGCGCCTCGGCCGCTGCACCTTAACAACTGAAGAGTGACAGGAAATCCGTGATAAGGATGTGCGAGTGGTCAAACCCTCGGACAAAAGTCGCGGCCGCAAGGTCGTGCATCTTTTTGGAGAGTTTGATCCTGGCTCAGGATAAACGCTGGCGGCGTGCATAAGACATGCAAGTCGAACGGACGATCGGGGCTTGCTCTGATCGTTAGTGGCGGACGGCTGAGTAACACGTAGGTGACCTGCCCCGAAGTGGGGAATAACTGCCCGAAAGGGTGGCTAATACCGCATGTGGTGGTGTGTTCATTCACACCAGTAAAGCCGCAAGGCGCTTCGGGAGGGGCCTGCGTCCGATTAGCTCGTTGGTGGGGTAACGGCCCACCAAGGCGACGATCGGTAGGTGGTCTGAGAGGATGATCACCCAGACTGGGACTGAGACACGGCCCAGACTCCTACGGGAGGCAGCAGTCGGGAATTTTGCGCAATGGACGAAAGTCTGACGCAGCAACGCCGCGTGAGGGATGAAGGCCTTCGGGTTGTAAACCTCTTTTATCA
>CAWEYB010000003.1:10000-27243 GCA_963813225.1 uncultured Chloroflexia bacterium
GACGCGCTGAGCGCCGACGAGACCGCCGACGCCCCGGCCGCCAGCGACGAGGAAGACGAGCCGACGCCGGCGCGTGATCTCGGCCCTGAGCCGACGACGATGGAGGAGCTCCTCGCCGAGCAGGACTCGGACATCAAGAGCTTCAAGCACGGTGACGTCGTCGAAGGCCAGGTCGTCCGCATCGACAAGGACGAGATCCTCGTCGACATCGGTGCCAAGAGCGAGGGCGTGGTCAGCAACCGCGAGCTGTTCGGCCGCCATGGCGATGGCCAGCCCGAGCTGGCGATCGGGGACACCGTCCTCGTCTACGTCCTCCAGCCGGAGTCGCCCGAGGGCCACGTCGTCCTGTCGCTCCGCCGCGCCGGTCTCGAGCGCAAGTGGCGGGCGATGCAGGAGCAGTTCGAGGCAGGCGTCATCATCGAGGCGCCGGTCATCGACCACAACAAGGGTGGCCTCATCGTCGACTGCGGCATCCGCGGCTTCGTCCCGATCAGCCAGATCGTGGACTTCCCGCGCCGGCCGCAGAACGACCAGCCGCGTGACGCGGCCCAGGAGATCGCCGAGAAGCTGATGCCGTTCGTCGGCCGCAAGCTCCGGCTCAAGATCCTCGAGGTCAACCGCAAGGCCAACCGCCTGATCCTGTCCGAGAAGGTCGCGCTGTACGAGGAGCGCCGCGA
Source organism: uncultured Chloroflexia bacterium (assembly GCA_963813225.1). Lineage (GTDB taxonomy): Bacteria > Chloroflexota > Limnocylindria > Limnocylindrales > CSP1-4 > SPCO01. The sequence continues at coordinate 10,678 of CAWEYB010000003.1, forward strand.
GAAGCGCGACGAGCTGTTCAGCAGCCTGCAGGTCGGCCAGAAGGTCACCGGCACCGTCCGTTCGATCGCGCCGTTCGGCGTGTTCATCGATCTCGGTGGCATCGACGGCCTCGTCCACAAGAGCGAGCTGTCGTGGAACAAGGTCAACAACCCCGAGTCCGGCTACCACGTCGGCGAGGAGGTCGAGGCCGAGGTCATCGACATCAACCACGAGCGTGGTCGGATCAGCCTGTCGATCCGCCGCCTGCAGCCCGACCCGTGGCACTCCACGGTGGCGGACTTCAAGGTCGGCGACATCATCGACGGCACGGTCACCAAGCTCGTCAACTTCGGCGCGTTCGTGCGCGTCCGCGACGGGCTCGAAGGCCTGATCCACATCAGCGAGCTGTCCCACCAGCGTGTCGCTCATCCGGGTGACGTCGTCCACGAGGGCCAGTCGCTCAAGCTCAAGATCATCTCGCTCGACTCCGAGCGCCATCGCCTGGGCCTCAGCCTGAAGCAGGCCGAGGAGCCGCCGGCCCGCCCGGTGGTCGAGCCCGGCGCCCCGAGCACACCGAGCGCCCCCGGCGCGCCGCGTCCCGAGCGACGGCCGCGTCCAGAGCGCAGCTACTCGATGTCGGATGCGGTCCAGGAGCCCGAAGGCGGGATCGACAACACGCTGGCCTCGGCCTTCGCCCAGGTCCGCCAGCAGCTCGCCGCGGCCGAGGTCGACGACGTCGTCGAGACGGTCGCCACAGACGAGGCTGCCGAGGAGGGCGCCGCCGCCGAGGCGATCGAGGAGATCGTCGAGACGGTCGCCGCCGATGAGGCCGACGAGGAAGCCGCGGCCGCCGAGGTGGTCGCCGACGTCCAGGCCCTGGCCGATGAGGACGATGCGGTCGAAGAGGCCGGTGCGGCCGCAGCGATCGCGGACCTGAACGCCACGGTCGCCGCCGACGAGGCAGCGCTCGAGGCGTCGGCCGCGACCGAGATCGATCGGCTCGCGGACGCCGCAGCGGCGAACGAGGACAACGAGCCCGCCGCGATCGAGGACGTCGCCCAGGTCGTCGAGGCTGTCGCGACCCAGGAGGCCATGGAGGAAGAGGCGGCCGACGAGACCGCCGAAGAGATCCTCGGGGCTGTCGCCGACGACGAGGCCACAGAGGCCGACGCCACGGCCGACGAGGTGGCCACGATCGATGATGCGGTCGCGGAGGACGAGGCGACCGAGGAGGCCGCCGCCGGCGAGGCGATCGCGGAGATCGTCGAGACCGTCGCGGCCGATGAGGCCGTCGAGGAAGCCGACGCCGCCGAGGCGATCAAGGAGATCGCCAAGGAAACCATGGAGGCCAACACCGAAGGCTGACCGTCACCCGACGCAGCCTGACGACCCGCCGGTGACCGGCGGGTCGTTTCGATTTCTTACCCGCTCCGGAGGGATCCGGAAGGTGGACCCGTACGTTCGTATAGGTAGAAGATGAAGCCCCGGAGTGCAGACTTGCGCCCAGGGTCGTCGTGCTAGCATGGCCGGAGCGACACGTTCGTGGCGCTCGAGAAGGGAACAGGCGTTCGACTCGATGGATCGCTTCGACAAGTTCACGGATCGCGCGCGCAAGGTCCTGACGCTGGCTCAGGACGAGGCGCAGCGGTTCAACCACAACTACATCGGCACGGAGCACCTGCTCCTGGGCCTCGTCCGGGAGGGCGAGGGTGTCGCGGCGCGCGTCCTCGAGAACATGAACGTCGAGCTGCCCAAGGTCCGGACCGCCGTCGAGTTCATCATCGGTCGCGGGGACCGCCCGGTCGTCGGCGAGGTCGGCCTGACGCCACGGGCAAAGCGAGTCATCGAGCTGGCCATCGATGAGGCACGCCGCCTCGGACACAACTACATCGGCACGGAGCACCTGCTCCTGGGCCTCGTCCGCGAGGGCGAGGGGATCGCCGCCGGTGTCCTCGAGTCGCTGGGCGTGAATCTCGACAAGGTCCGCCACGAGGTCATCCGGGTCCTGTCGCAGAGCTCCTCGGCCGGCCCGACGCCCGAGGCGAAGCGCGCAAGCAAGACCCCGACGGTCGACCAGCTCGGCATCAATCTCACCGACGCGGCACGAGCAGGAAAGCTGGATCCCGTCATCGGCAGAGACAAAGAGATCGAGAGGGTCATCCAGATCCTCTCGAGACGCACGAAGAATAACCCTGCCCTGATCGGCGAGCCGGGCGTCGGCAAGACCGCCATCGCCGAGGGGCTGGCGCACCGGATCGTGGCCGGCGACGTCCCCGAGACGCTCATCAACAAGCGCGTCCTGACCCTCGACATCGGCTCGCTCGTCGCCGGGACCAAGTACCGCGGCGAGTTCGAGGAGCGGCTCAAGAAGATCATCGAAGAGCTGCGCAACACCAACGACGCGGTCCTGTTCATCGACGAGCTGCACACGCTGGTCGGCGCGGGAGCGGCCGAGGGCGCGATCGACGCGGCGAACATCCTGAAGCCGCCGCTCGCCCGCGGTGAGCTCCAGTGCATCGGCGCCACGACGCTCGACGAGTACCGCAAGTACATCGAGCGCGACGCCGCCCTCGAGCGCCGCTTCCAGCCGGTCATGGTCGAGGAGCCGACGCTCGAGCAGTCGGTCGACATCCTGCTCGGCATCCGCGAGCGCTACGAGCAGCACCACAAGGTGATCATCACCGACGAAGCGGTGAAGGCCGCCGTCGACCTGTCGATCCGCTACATCACCGACCGCCACCTTCCCGACAAGGCGATCGACCTCATCGACGAAGCCGCCTCGCGCGTGCGCCTGCGCCATGCGTCCGCGCCGCCCGCCCTGCGCGAGGCCCAGAAGGACCTCGAGCGGATCACCAAGGAGAAGGACGCGGCGATCAACAACCAGGAGTACGAGGAGGCCGCGACCCTGCGCGAGGCCGAGGCGACCGCCCGCGAATCGGTCGACTCCCAGCGCGCCGAGTGGCAGTCGCAGGTGTCGGGCGACCAGCCGAAGGTCGACGAGGAAGAGATCGCCCAGGTCGTCGCGATGTGGACCGGGATTCCCGGTCACCCGCATCGCCCAGGAAGAGTCGCAGCGCCTGCTCAACATGGAGGAGGCCCTCCACGGACGGGTCATCGGCCAGGAAGAGGCGATCGGGATCGTGTCCAAGGCGGTCCGCCGCGCGCGGGCAGGCCTCAAGGACCCGAAGCGGCCGATCGGCTCGTTCATCTTCCTCGGCCCGACCGGCGTCGGGAAGACCGAGCTCGCCAAGGCGCTTGCCGAGTTCATGTTCGGCAGCGAGGACGCGCTGATCAAGATCGACATGAGCGAGTTCATGGAGCGGCACAACGTCAGCCGCCTGGTCGGGGCGCCTCCGGGCTACGTCGGCTTCGACGAGGGAGGCCAGCTGACCGAGGCCGTCCGCCGCAAGAACTACTGCGTCGTCCTGCTCGACGAGGTCGAGAAGGCGCATCCGGAGGTGTTCAACATCCTCCTGCAGATCCTCGAGGACGGTCACCTGTCGGACGCCAAGGGTCGGCGGGTCGACTTCCGCAACGCCATCATCATCATGACCTCGAACCTCGGCGCCAAGCAGCTCCAGACCAACTCGAGCCTGGGCTTCCGGGCGATGGGCTCGACCGACGCGAACCGCGCCGAGAGCTCGTACGAGCTGATGAAGGAGAAGGTCGCCGCCGAGCTCAAGCAGAACTTCCGGCCCGAGTTCCTCAACCGGATCGACGCGACCGTGGTCTTCCGGTCGCTGACCGTCGAGGAGATCGCCCAGATCGTCGACCTGATGCTGGCGCGGGTCCGCGACCAGCTGCGTGCCCAGCAGATGCAGCTCGAGGTCACGCCGGCGGCCAAGGAGCACATCATCAAGCTCGGCTACGACGTCGCCTACGGGGCGCGGCCGCTGCGCCGGGTCATCCAGAACATGATCGAGGACGTCCTCGCCGAACACCTCCTGCTCGGCAAGTACGAGCCGGGCTCGACGATCGTCGTCGACAGGGACCCGGAAGCGGGCCTCGACATCCACCAGGCCGAAGCCGAGCCGCGCACCCCGGTCGAGGCGCGGTGACCCGCGCCGCCCGCTCGGCGGCCTAGCGATGGCGCGGCCCCAGAGCCGCTTCGTCTGCCAGTCCTGCGGGGAGACGTTCCTGCGCTGGGAAGGGCAATGCCGCGCGTGCGACGGCTGGAACACGCTGGTCGAGACCGTCGTCCGCGAGCCGTCACGCGCCGAGCGAGCCGGCCTCCGCGCCGCGACGCGCCGGCGTCACCGCGCCGCCCGTCGGTCTCGGCTGCCATCGCCGACGCGGACCTGCCGCGGTTGCCGCTGGGCATCGACGAGCTCGACCGGGTCCTCGGTGGCGGGCTTGTCCCGGGCTCGCTCGTGCTGGTCGGCGGCGAGCCGGGGATCGGCAAGTCCACGCTCCTCCTCCAGGCGGCCGCCGGGCTGACCCGCGGCGGTCTCGGGGTCCTGTACGCGACGGGCGAGGAATTGCCCGGACAGGTGCGTTTGCGTGCGGCCCGGCTCGGGCTTCTGTCGGGCTCGTCCGCCGACGGGGTCCGTGTCCTGGCCGAGCACGACGTCGGACGGATCGTCGAGGCCGCTCGCGCCGAGCGGCCGGGGCTCGTCGTCGTCGACTCGGTCCAGACGGCCACCGTCGACGAGCTGGAGGGCGCGGCCGGCAGCGTCGGCCAGGTCCGCGAGTCGACGCTGCGGCTGATGGAGCTCGCCAAGGGCGACGGGATCGCGGTGATCCTCGTCGGCCACGTGACCAAGGACGGCTCGATCGCCGGACCGAAGACCCTGGAGCACCTGGTCGACGCGGTCCTCAACCTCGAGGGCGAGCGGTACGCGGCCCTGCGGCTCCTCCGGGCGACCAAGAACAGGTTCGGCTCGACCGATGAGGTCGGCGTCTTCGAGATGGCCGAGACCGGCATGCGCGAGGTCGCCGACCCGGCCCGCGCCTTCCTCGCCGACCATGGCGGGTCGGCGCCCGGGAGCGTCGTGGCGCCGACGCTCGAGGGCAGCCGGCCGCTGCTGGTCGAGGTCCAGGCATTGGTCAGCCCGACCGGCTACGGGAACCCGTCGCGCAAGGCGAGCGGCCTCGACCCCAATCGCCTCAGCCTCCTGATCGCGGTCCTTGGCCGGCGCGCCGGGATCGCCCTCGGCAGTCATGACGTCTACGCCAACCTGGCCGGCGGCCTGTCCGTCGTCGAACCGGCGCTCGACCTGCCGGTCGCCCTGGCGCTCGCCTCGTCCGTCACGTGACCGGGCGATCGCGGCCGGCACGGTCGCCATCGGCGAGGTCGGTCTGCTCGGCGAGCTGCGCTCCGTGGTCGGGCTCGAGCGTCGGCTGCGCGAGGCCGCGCGTCTTGGCTTCGGGCGGGCGATCGTGCCGCGCCTGCCCTCCGGCGGGACCCTGCCGCCCATCGATGGGCTCGAGGTCGCGGTCGTCGGGAGCCTCCGCGATGCCATCGACGTCGGCGTTGTCCGACCGCCCGGCGCCTCGTGGCGAGGCACTTCCCGCGATGCTAGGCTGACCGTCCCCGCCCGGCCGTTCGCGACCAGGCGACGTCGACTCGCCAAGGGGACCTATTGATCCGCTATATCCGTATCCTCGGGGCTGCGCTCGGGGGGCTCATCGGGCTGGTGCTGGCCACCACCGGCGAGGGGCTGTTCACCGACAGCCAGTACTCGGGCGCCCTGCTCGCGGTGTGGGTCGTCGCATGGCTGGTCGTCGGCTTCGCCATCCTGCCGTACCTCACGATCGTGCCCGCGACCTGGCTGATCAGCCAGGTCGAGGCGCTGTCGACCGCCGAGTTCGTCGCAGCCGTCATCGGCCTGCTGCTGGGGCTGCTGATGGGCCTGCTGCTCGGCCTGCCGCTCGGCGGTCTGCCGGCGCCATGGGGAACGTGGCTGCCGCTGGCGGTGTCGATCGGTCTCGGCCTCGGGATGCTCGGGCTGACGGTCGCCAAGCGCAAGGACCTGCTGATCGCCGCGGAGGCGGTCGGGATCTTCCGGCCACCGGCCGCCGATCGCGCCGTCACGGACGCGCGCGGTGAGCCGCGGATCGTGGTCGACACGAGCGCGATCATCGACGGCCGGATCGCCGAGATCGTGGAGTCGGGCTTCATCTACGGCACGCTCGTTATCCCGCGCTTCGTCCTTGAAGAGCTCCAGCACATCGCCGACAGCTCCGACGCCCTGCGGCGGAACCGCGGCCGGCGCGGCCTGGACATCCTGAACCGGATGCAGAAGGAGCCAGCGACGCCGGTCGAGATCGTCGAGGACGACGTGCCCGACATCGCCGAGGTCGACGCCAAGCTCGTCGCCCTCGCCCTCGCCCGCAGCCGGGTGATCCTGACCAATGACTACAACCTCAACCGGGTGGCCGAGCTGCAGGGCGTCCGGGTGATGAACATCAACTCGCTGGCCAACGCGGTGAAGCCGGCGGTCCTGCCCGGCGAGGAGCTCCGGGTCCGGGTCATCCAGGAGGGCAAGGAGGCCGGACAGGGCGTCGGCTTCCTCGAGGACGGCACGATGATCGTGGTCGAAGGCGGCGCGCGACATATCGATCGCGAGCTCGACGTGTCGGTCACCCGCGTCCTCCAGACGGTCGCCGGCCGGATGATCTTCGCCCAGCCGCGTCTCGATTGAGCCACCCTGCGGGTGCGATCCGGGCGGACGTCATCGTCGTCGCGGCGGGTGGCTCGACGCGGATGGGCGGCCGCGACAAGCTTGCGGTCGAGATCGGCGGACGGCCGCTCCTGGCCTGGACACTCGACGCCCTGGTCGCCGCACCGGAGGTGGCACGGCTGGTCGTCGTGACCGCGGCCGGGCGGCGAGGCGCGATCGCCGATGCCCCGTGGCTCCCGACCTCGGTCATCGATGTGGTCGCCGGCGGGGCGCGCCGACAGGAGTCGGTCCGGGCCGGGTTCGCCGCACTCGAAGACGCCGGATCCGACGACGCCGGCGTCGTCCTGGTCCACGACGCGGCCCGCCCGCTCGTGCCACCGTCGCTGGTCGGCGCCGTCGCGGCCGCCACGGCCGAGCATGGGGCGGCCATCCCGATCGTCCCGGTCGCGGAGACGATCAAGCGCGTCGCCGGCGGCCGTGTCCTGACGACCGTGGACAGGCGCGATCTCGGTGCGGCCCAGACGCCACAGGGCGTCCGGCGCGACCTCCTGCGCGAGGCGTATCGGCGCTTCCCGGCCGATGGGCCCGACACCTTCACCGACGAGGCCGCGCTGCTCGAAGCCTGTAGCATCGAGGTCCATGTCGTCCCCGGCGATCCAGGCAACCTCAAGGTGACGCTTCCAGCCGACCTCGAACGCGTGGCCGACGTCCTGGCGGCACGCTCCGCCACCCGAACGGGCATCGGGCACGACAGCCACCCGTTCGGGCCCGGGATGCCGCTCGCGCTGGGCGGGATCGAGATCGCGGGCGCGCCGCGCCTGGCCGGCCACTCCGACGGCGACGTGGCCCTGCACGCGCTGGCGGATGCACTGCTCGGCGCGGCCGGGCTGGGTGATCTCGGCCGCCTCTTCCCGGCCGACGCCCGCACGCCGGCCGGGATCGCCAGCGCGCGGCTGCTCGACCGAGGTCCGCCGGCGGCTCGGGGACGCCGGCTGGCACGCGGCCACCGTCGACCTGACGATCGTCGCGGCCCGACCGCGCCTCGGCGACCATCTCGACGCCATGCGCGCGGCGATCGCGACACTGCTCGAGCTGGAACCGGCGGCCGTCAACGTCAAGGCGTCGAGCGGCAATCTCGACGGCGCCGAGGGCGGCGGGCGGAGCATCTCGGCACTCGCGGTGGCCACGGTCGAGGCAACGCGATGAGCCTCCGCCTCCACGACACCCTGTCCGGTGAGACGCGGCCGTTCGAACCGCTGCAGCCCGAGCGCGTGGGCGTCTACTCCTGCGGGCCGACGGTGTACGGGCCGGCCCACATCGGCAACTTCCGCTCGTTCCTGTTCGCCGACCTGCTCGTTCGGCATCTGCGCTGGCGCGGCTACCCGGTGACCTGGGTGATGAACATCACCGACGTCGACGACAAGATCATCCGCGGCGCCGCCGCGGCCGGCGAGACCATCGAGGACCGTCGGCGCGCGCTACATCGCGACCTTCCTCGACCGACGCGGCCAGCCTGCGGATGACGACGCCGGACGTCCTGCCGCGCGCCACGCAGCTACATCGACGAGATCGTCGCCCTGATCGCGCACCCTCGCTCGAGCGCGGTCACGCGTACCGCACCGACGACGGCTCGATCTTCTTCCGGATCTCATCGTGGCCCGCCTATGGGCGGCTGGCCCGCCTCGATCCCGACGGTCAGCGGGTGGGGGAGCGGGTCGAGAGCGACGAGTACGGCAAGGACGACGTCCGCGACTTCGCGCTGTGGAAGGGCCCGAAGCCGAACGAGCCGTCATGGGACACGGCGATCGGTCCCGGCCGGCCCGGCTGGCATATCGAGTGCTCGGCGATGAGCATGGCTCAGCTCGGGCCGTCGTTCGACATCCACACCGGCGGGGTCGACCTGATCTTCCCGCACCACGAGGACGAGATCGCCCAGAGCGAGGCGGCCACGGGCCAGACGTTCGTGGCGACCTGGCTCCATTGCGCGCACCTCCAGATGGGCGGCGCCAAGATGGCGAAGTCGACCGGCAACATCGCCCGCGTCGGCGAGCTGCTGGCGGCGGGCGTCTCGCCCCGGGCGCTCCGGCTCGCGCTCATCTCGGTCCACTACCGGGCCGCCCTCGAACCACTCCGACGAGTCGCTGGCCGCGTCCGCGGCCGCCATCGACCGGCTCGACACGGCCGTCGCCGCCCTCGGGTCGTACGCCGAGGACGGCCCGGACGATGCGACGCTGCCGGCCGCCCTCGACGCGGCGCATGACGCATTCGGCGCCGCCCTCGACGACGACCTCAACGTCTCGGCGGCCCTGGCCGTCGTGTTCGATCTCGTCCGCGATCTCAACCGGCGCATCGAGCGCCGCTCGCTCTCGACGGCGGATGCCGGCCGCGCGCTCGCCGGACTGCGCGATCTCGATCGGGTCCTGGCGATCCTGCCCGATCCCGACGCGGATGTGGACCCGGCCGTCGCGGCCCTGCTCGAGGCGCGGGCCGGCGCACGCCTGGCACGCGACTTCGCGGCGTCGGACCGGCTGCGCGACGAGCTGGCGGAGCTCGGCGTCACCGTCGAGGACACGCGTGACGGGCAGCGCTGGCGGCGGACCGTGGAGGCCGGTCGTGGCTGACAGACCGCGTCATGGCGACGACGAGGAACCGCCGGCGGGCAAGCGAGTGAGCGGCGGCCGACCGGGCGGCAAGCCCACCGGCAAACCGCCCGGCAAGGCTGGACGGTCCGGGCGCGCCCGGCGCGAGGACGGGCGGCGACGCCCGCGGGACGCGGCACGGCGCGGCGCGGCTTCTCAGCGGATCTGGTCGCGCCGCCGGCCGGCCGCGGTCCCGACCGCCGGATCCCGGACGGTCCGACGCGGGGAGGCGCGGACGACCGTCCCGCTGCCGGAGCGTGGGCCCTGGCGCCCGCCACGACCCGGTGAGCCGGGACGACCTCCGTGGCGACCGCCGATGCCGGCGGCGGGCGGGCGTCCCCCAGGGCGCGACCCACGGAGCCGGCCGTTCGACGATCGAGATCGTCGGCCACCGGGCAGCCGCGGACAGCACGATCCTGACTTCGGCCCGAGGCGCGACGCCGGCGGCCCACCGTACCGCAGCGGCCCGCCGAACCGCACCGGCCCACGGGACCGGGGCGCCCCTCCGTCCGCAAGCGGGCGCCCGCCTTTCCGGAGCGGCCCGCCCGACCGCGGGGGCCCGCCCGGCGGTCCTCCGTTCCGGCGCCCGGCGTATGGTCCGCCGGCCCGACCCGCCCCACCGGGACCTTCCCGCGCACCGTCCCGACCCTGGCCGCGCCCGGGCTTCGAGCCCGCCCCGTGGCCGCGCCCCGACGCCGGTCTCCCGGCGCCGGACCTGCTCGGGCCCGAGGAGGAGCTGGTCGCCGGCCGGCGACCGGTCGAGGAGGTCTTCGCGGCCGGCCGGACCGCCCATCGGCTGCTCGTCGTGCCGCAACGACGCAGCGCCCTCGAACAGCTGGTCCTCCACGCGACCCGGTTGCGCATCCCGATCGTCGAGGTGGAGGGCGGGTCCCTGACGGCGATCGCCGGGTTCGACGGCCACCAGGGAGTGGCTCTCGTCGTGGAGCCGCGCCGGTTCGCGACCCTCGGCGACATCCTGGCCCGGGCCGTCGGAGCGCGACGAGCCGCCGTTCGTGCTGGTCCTCGATTCGCTCGAGGATCCCCAGAACGTCGGGACGCTGCTGCGTACGGCGGAAGCCTCCGGGGTCCACGGCGTCGTCTTCCCGACCCGTCGACAGGCGCCGCTCAGCCCGGCTGCCGTCAAGGCATCCGCCGGCGCCACCGAGCATCTCCTCCTGTGTCCGGTCGACGACCTGGCGGGCACGCTCGCCGACCTCCACGCCCGCGGGCTCCGCATCGCCGGAGCCGAGGCGGACGCGCCGCTGACCGCCCGCCAGACCGACCTCCGCGGACCGCTGGCGATCGTCATCGGCAGCGAGGGCCAGGGACTGGGTCCAGCCATCCGACGACGCTGCGACCTGTTCATGCGGATCCCGATGCGCGGGGCGATCGGCTCGCTCAATGCCGCCGTCGCGGGCTCGGTCCTGCTGTACGAGGCAGTCGCGCAGCGGGATCCGGACGGACGCCGCTCAGCGCCGAGCGACACCATCGCAGCCCCGCCGGAGGCCCCATCCGTCGCACCCGTCCGACCGAGCGCCGATCGTCGGCGACGACACCGAAGGCGGCCCGGACGAGAACGATCCAGATGCGCCGGCACAGGACCTGCTGCCAGGTGGCCCGGCCGTCGACGAACCCGCACCGCCGCCCAAGCCGTCCCGGCCGAGGAAGCCGCGCACGCCCCACGCTTGACCCATCCGACCGGGCGGCCCTATCATTCCCCGGCGCCGATGGGGTCATCTGCGGTATGACCCTGCGCGTCGCGCCGACGTAGCTCAATTGGTAGAGCAGCTGTTTTGTAAACAGCAGGTTCCGGGTTCGAGTCCCGTCGTCGGCTCCAATAGCGAACATGATCCGGTGACGGGAGACCCAGAGACCGCAGTCTCGTCGAGGGGCCGTCGCCACAGTGGGTAGGTTGAGCAGGTGGTGAGCTCCGCTGGCTGTAGACCAGCCGCCTTCGGCTGTGGGGGTTCGATTCCCTCCCTGCCCACCAACAACATCGCGATCGGTCCCGGGCCCACATAGCTCAGCTGGCAGAGCACTTCCTTGGTAAGGAAGAGGTCATCGGTTCGAGTCCGATTGTGGGCTCCACGCCCAGGCGGCTCGCGCCCCCTGCAGTCGAAATGAAGCGGCATGGCCGCGCCTAGTCAAGGAGTGAGAACGGTCTCGTGGCCAAGAAGAAGTTCGAGCGCACCAAGCCGCACGTCAATATCGGCACCATCGGCCACATCGACCATGGCAAGACGAGCCTGACCGCGGCGATCTCCAAGTACCTCGCGTTGAAGGGCCATGCCGAGTACCGCGCCTTCGATTCGATCGACAACGCGCCCGAGGAGCGCGAGCGCGGCATCACCATCGCCATCGCCCACGTCGAGTACGAGACCGACGCCCGCCACTACGCCCACGTCGACTGCCCCGGGCACGCCGACTACATCAAGAACATGATCACCGGAGCCGCCCAGATGGACGGCGCCATCCTGGTCGTCGCCGCGACCGACGGCCCGATGCCCCAGACCCGCGAGCACATCCTGCTGGCCCGCCAGGTCGAGGTCCCGTACATGGTCGTGTTCCTCAACAAGGTCGACATGGTCGACGACGAGGAGCTGCTCGACCTGGTCGAGCTCGAGGTCCGCGAGCTGCTGACCAAGAACAACTTCCCGGGTGACGACATCCCGGTCATCCGCGGCTCGGCCCTCAAGGCGCTCGAGGCCAAGGACGACCCGTCCGACCCCGCCTACGCCTGCATCCAGGAGCTGATGGACGCGGTCGACTCGTACATCCCGACGCCCGAGCGCCCGGTCGACAAGCCGTTCCTCATGCCGGTCGAGGACGTGTTCGGGATCAAGGGCCGGGGCACCGTCGCCACCGGCCGCATCGAGCGCGGCATCGTCAAGGTCGGCGACGAGGTCGAGCTGGTCGGCATCAAGCCGACCCGCAAGATCGTGGTCACCGGCGTCGAGATGTTCAAGAAGCTGCTCGAGCAGGGCCAGGCGGGCGACAACGTCGGCTGCCTCATCCGCGGCATCGAGCGCGACGAGATCGAGCGCGGCCAGGTGCTGGCCAAGAGTGGCTCGGTCAAGCCGCACACCAAGTTCACCGCCCAGGTCTACGTCCTGACCAAGGAGGAGGGTGGCCGCCATACCCCCTTCTACAACGGCTACCGGCCGCAGTTCTACCTGCGCACGACCGACGTCACAGGCGCCATCGGGCTGCCCGACGGGGCCGAGATGATCATGCCCGGCGACAACGTCGAGATGAGCGTCGAGCTCATCACCCCGATCGCCATCGAGATCGGCCAGCGCTTCGCCATCCGCGAGGGTGGCCGGACCGTCGGCGCCGGCGCCATCGTCAGCATCGTCGAGTAGCGAGATGGCCAGAGTCGAAGCCCGTCCCACGCTCCAGCTCGCCTGCACCGAGTGCAAGGAGCGGACGTACACCACCCGGAAGAACAAGAAGAACGATCCGAATCGCCTGGAGCTCATGAAATACTGCCCACGCGATCGACGACATACACTGCACCGCGAGGCAAAGTAAGGCAGGCCGGCCCCCGCAGGGGTGTAGCTCAATTGGCAGAGCACTGGTCTCCAAAACCAGCGGTTGTAGGTTCGAGTCCTATCGCCCCTGCCAAATCCTCGGGCTGATGACTCGCGCAGCGTCGCCTCAGCCCTCGGAGCGACCAACGTAGTCTTGCAACCACAGAGAGAGAAGAAACAAACGACGTGACCCGCATCCGCCGCTATTTCGACGAAGTCTGGTCCGAGCTCCGCAAGGTGACGTGGCCGACGCGCGAGCACGTCCGGAACCTGACGGTCCTGGTCTTCGCGATCAGTCTCGTGGTCGGCATCTACATCGCCGTCCTGGACCTGGTCTTCCAGAACATCGTCGGATACCTCGCGAACCTGGGGGCCTGATGATGACCGAGATGACCACCGAGACCAAGGCGTCCGAGAAGCGCTGGTACGTCATCCACACGTACTCGGGCTACGAGAACAAGGTCAAGGCGAACCTCGAGCACCGCATCGAGTCGATGGGCATGGAGGACAAGATCTTCCAGGTCCTCGTCCCGATGGAGGACGAGATCGAGATCCGGCAGGGCCAGCGCCACACCGTCCAGAAGAAGGTCTACCCGGGCTACGTCCTGGTCGAGATGATCCTCGACCCCGACAGCTGGTTCGTCGTCCGCAACACGCCGGGCGTGACCAGCTTCGTCGGCGGCGCCAACATCCCGGGCGTTCGCAGCGAGCCGATCCCGCTCGATGAGAACGAGGTCAAGCAGATCCTGCGGCACATGGGCGTCGAGACGCCGAAGTACCGCGTCGCATTCACCAAGGGCCAGAGCGTCCGGGTCACCGACGGGCCGTTCGCCGAGTTCATCGGCACGGTCGACGAGGTCAACCCCGAGCGCAACAAGGTCAAGGTGCTGGTGAGCATCTTCGGCCGCGAGACACCCGTCGAGCTCGACTTCCTGCAAGTCGAAAAGCTCTAGAAAGGAACTCCGACTCCCGTGGCCAAGAAGATCCGCATCGTCCTGACCCTGCAGCTGCCGGCCGGCAAGGCCACGCCCGCGCCGCCCGTCGGCACCGCGCTCGGTCCGCACGGCATCAACATCGTCGAGTTCACCAAGTCCTACAACGAGAAGACGGCCGACAAGGCGGGCCAGATCATCCCGGCCCAGATCACGGTCTTCGAGGACCGCTCGTTCTCGTTCATCCTCAAGACGCCGCCGGCCGCGGACCTGCTGCGCAAGGCAGCCGGCGTCGAGAAGGGTGCCGTGACGCCTCGGCGGGAGACGGTCGGTCGCGTGACCCGCGACCAGGTCCGCGAGCATCGCCGAGATCAAGATGGCCGACCTCAACGCCAACGACATGGACGCCGCGATGCGCCAGATCGAGGGCACCGCCCGGAGCATGGGCATCGAGGTCGTCGGCTAGCACCAGACGCGCCGGCGGCGCATCGCCGGAACGCCCACCCCGCGATATGGGGGAGGTCGGGCTCGACCCGACCGACAGGAGGAAGACACCATGGCCCGTCACGGGAAGAAGTACACGGAAGCGGCCAAGCTCGTCGATCGCGAGCAGGTCTACGCGCCGCTCGAGGCCGTCGAGCTCGCCAAGCAGACCACCTACGTCGCCTTCGACGCCTCGATCGAGGTCCACCTGAAGCTCGGGGTCGATCCGCGTCACGCCGACCAGATGGTCCGCGGCACGGTCGTCCTGCCGCACGGCACCGGGAAGAGCGTCCGCGTCGCGGTCTTCGCCCAGGGCGAGAAGGCGCAGGAAGCGCTGCGGGCCGGCGCCGACGAGGTCGGCGGCGAGGACCTGGTCAAGAAGATCGAGGCCGGCTGGCTCGAGTTCGACGTCGCGATCGCGACCCCCGACTCGATGGGCCTGGTCGGCAGGCTCGGCAAGATCCTCGGCCGGCGCGGGCTGATGCCGAACCCGAAGGCCGGCACGATCACCTTCGACATCGAACGCGCCGTCAGCGAGGTCAAGGGTGGCCGCGTCGAGTTCCGCGTCGACAAGACGGCCATCATCCACGCCCCGATCGGCAAGAGCAGCTTCGAGCCGGACGCACTGGTCGACAACCTGGCCGCTCTCGTCGACGCCGTCAATCGCGCGAAGCCGACCGGGGCCAAGGGCCAGTACATCAAGGGTCTGACGATCGCCAGCACGATGGGCCCCGGCATCCGGGTCGACGTGCCCGGCGTCCTCGCGGCCGCGGTCGCGTAACCAGCGACATCACGACCGGCGATCGCCGGTCACCAGCCACGGTGGCGGCCGAGAGGCGCGTCACCTATCAAGACAGACGGACCGCCGCAGACAGCCTGCGCTCGCGGACCGCGATCCACGGGATCGCGGTCGGAGCTTGATCCGTCGGACCGGATCGGTCGGGGCCCGCGAGGGCAGCCGGCCGGGGACGCCGACGAGCACGCCGAGGCAGACAGCGCCGCTCCACCTTCGGGTGGGCTGCGCCCCTGCGAAGTGGGGTCGGCCCTCGATGTGAGGGCCGCCATTCGGGACGTCGCAGGGGCGATCCGGTCGGACCGACCGGGATGCCCACCGCGCACGCCGGCCGCGTGCCGAAGGAAAGGAGCAGCACATGCCCACGGAGGCCAAGAAAGAGACGGTCGCCGAGCTGCGCGCGGAACTCGCCAACGCCCGGACGCTGATCGTCTCCGAGTAC
This sequence comes from uncultured Chloroflexia bacterium, assembly GCA_963813225.1. Lineage (GTDB taxonomy): Bacteria > Chloroflexota > Limnocylindria > Limnocylindrales > CSP1-4 > SPCO01. The sequence continues at coordinate 26,100 of CAWEYB010000003.1, forward strand.
CGCGGCCTCAAGGTGAAGGAGATCGCCGAGATCCGGCGAGCTCTGCGCAAGCAGGACGTGACCTACCGCGTCGTCAAGAACCGGCTGCTGCGGATCGCCGCGGAGGATACGGTCGGCGACGCCCTCGGGCCGTTGCTGGTCGGACCGACCGCCATCGCGTTCGGGAACGACGAGTCCGGGACGGCGAAGGCCGTCCTCGATGCGACCCGGCCGTACGCGCGGGTCGTCCACATCACGGGCGGCGTGCTCGGTGACCGGGCGATCGGCGCCGACGACGTCACGCGGCTGGCCGCGCTGCCCCCGCGTGAGGTCCTGCTGGCCAAGCTGGCCGGCGGGATGCAGGCGCCGGTCGGCACGCTGGCCGGACTGTTCGCTGCGCCGCTGCGCAACCTCGGTTACGCCCTTCAGCAGGTGGCCGACCAGAAGGCCGCCAACCCGGGCGCCTAGGCGCCCTTCGACCACCCAACGACCGACACCAGACACCCACGAAGGAGATCCCGAATGGCCACCCTCACCCACGACGACCTGCTCGAAGCGATCGACAAGATGACCGTCCTCGAGCTGTCCGAGTTCATCAAGCGCTTCGAGGACCGCTACGGCGTGACCGCCGCGGCTCCGGCCGCAGCGGCCGCGGCCCCTGCCGCCGGCGGCGGCGCCGCCGAGGCGGCGGCCGCTCCCGAGGAGCAGACCGAGTTCACCGCCACGCTGACCGAGATCGGGCCGAACAAGATCCCGGTCATCAAGGTCGTCCGTGAGCTGACCGGCCTCGGCCTCAAGGAGGCCAAGGACCTCGTCGACGCGTCGCCCAAGGCCGTCAAGGAAGGCGTGACGAAGGACGAGGCCGAGAAGATCAAGGCCGCTCTTGAGGAGCAGGGCGCCAAGGTCGAGATCAAGTAACCCAGGTCGACGATGCCGGCGCTCAGGTGAGCGCCGGCCGTCCGACCGCCTCCCTTACCACGCGCAGGGGGCGTTTGACAAGTCCTGAAATCGCGGTATCCTACTCCTTCTGTGAGCGCGGCCTCTCTTTCCCTCTTCAACCTCCGTCAAGGAGTGGTGCTTCATGCTGTCTGCTGAGTCTTCGGCTCGTGCCCGGACCCCATCCGGTCGGATCTCGTACGCCCGCATCGATCGAAAGGTCGACGGC
>CAWEYB010000004.1:0-162399 GCA_963813225.1 uncultured Chloroflexia bacterium
CTCTCGCCCCGACCATTCCCAACAGTTACGTCGAATCGGTCAGGGATGGCTGCCGCGAACCCGTGCGCCACGGCCAGGTCGGTGAGATGGATCGTGGCTTCCCTCCCATCCAAGACCTGGATCCGGCTGAACAGGGCCTCGGCCAGCATCCTCCGACCCGGACCCCCTTCCGCCTTGCGCCAGGTCGTGGACAGTTCGCGAAGGTAGCCGACGGCTACATCGGCGGGCACCCCATCCGCCTCGCGAGGAAGGTGCGCCTCGCGGTCTTCCGCGTCCAGCCGAACCATCGCCTCATCGAGGGCCCGCTGGGTAGAAGGACCTTCGTTCCGATGCGACCGGCGCGTGGCTGTCGGCCCGTTGCACTCTGACACCACTATTGGTGGCTATCCCTCTGGCGCTAAGGTCCCAAGAACATCACTATCCGCTCTACCGGAGAGGGTGGCGCGAGCCACGGGGGGGTTCCGCTCGGCACGACATCCCAACAACGGTCGCCTGTTCGTGCCGAGATGCCAGTGGCGAGACCGACCTTGGTCCGGAGGAGGTCTTTCCGAATGGTGCATGGCCTGACTCGACGGATCGGCTTGGCGGTGTCCATCACTGCCGTCGTCCTGACCCTGAGCACGAGTGCCGTCTTCGCTGGCGAGATCAAGGGTCCTCCGGGCACGATCGACTCAACCAATCGCACCGGTGCGCCGGCGCACGCTAACTCGGCCTGTGCCTTCTCAGGGCTGAATGACTACGGCAACGGCCAGACGGTGTCGCAGGTCCAGACCGCCGCAGACTCGTGGAAGTACTACGGCCTTCCGCATGGCGCTCCGGGCAAGCTCGGACTCTGCCGAGGCGGCACGAACTAGCTCCACGCAGATCGAGAGGCCATCCGTCGCCCGGATGGCCTCTCTCTATTGGCCTCACGTCATGCGCCGGCCTGTCCGGGCCGACCGGGGTGCTCGCTCTCAGCGGAACCGCCGGACGACCCCCTCGAGCTCGCCCCCGGTCAGCCGACGGCCAACGGTCTCGCATGACCATCCCTCGGCGCCCTCGAGGTAGGCCAGACATGCTCGCGATGAGCTCAGTCGTTCCTGCTCGTGAACAGGTGGTCGATCAGAGCGGCAGCCCGTGCTGCGTCCTCGGATGGTTCGAACGCTGCCTCGGTCAAGAGAAGCGGAGCGTCATCAGCGCTGCAGCCGATCGCTCGACAGACCTGCGGGTCGCCCCCGCAGTTCGGGCAAGGTCGGACACGGTCCGACATGATGGCCGCGAGGCGCGCGAGCGTCGCCGGATCGTCATCGACCGCGATGACCGGGGTCGCCACCGTGGCCGGGTGCAGCCGCTCGAGGATCGGGACCTTGGAAACGAGCAACGGTGAAGGCTCCAGGTGATTTGTGGTGCTGTCACCATGCCGCAGCCACACTCGCCAGTCATCGTTCACGTTGAGTAGTTCGAGACGCCTTTCGTTGCCGCAACCCTGCAGGCACGTGTGTCCGCGTCTCGCCCCGACATGGCCCGGGTTGTTTCCGCTGACGATCCGGACGATGAGTTGGAATGTGTCGGCGCTGATCCCGTCGCCCCGACCATTTGTACTTCATGCTTGCCGCCGGGCACGTCGCCCTTAGGCCGCGTCCGCCAACACCTCGGCGTCGATCGTGCGCTGAGCGGCCGGATGGGCCTGGGTCACCGGGCCCTGGCGGAGCACCGTGACCGAGACGATCAACGCGGCGACGATCAGCACGGCCGAGAAGCTCATGGCCAGTTGCGCCCCACCGGTCACCGCCGCCCCCAGGTCGGCCCCAGCCGTCGCGAGCGTCCCGGCGCGAGTGGTCAGCAGTGACGCCATCACTGCGAGGCCCAGCGAGCCGCCGACCATACGGGTCGTGTTCACGAGGCCGGACGCCAGGCCCGCGTCGGCGTTGGTGGCCCCCGACATCGCGAGCCCGACGGTCGACGGGAAGGTCAGTCCGGCGCCGATGCCGATGAGCAGGAGACCCGGCCCGACGTCGACCAGGTAGGTCGCATCCGCGGGCAGCCGCGCCAGCCAGAGCATCCCGCCGAGCAGCAGGACCAGGCCGCCACGCAGCACGGCGCGTTGCCCGAACCTCGTGATCAGGGGCACCGCGAACACGAACGACATCACGCCGATGCTCACGCTGATGGGCAGGAAGCCCAGTCCGATCGCAAGGGCATCGAAGTGCAGGACGCGCTCGAGGTACAGGCTGCCGATGAAGAACGTCCCGAAGAAGCCGGCGACCACGAGGACCATGATCAGGTTGGCCCCCGTGACGGCTCGCGAGCGGAAGATCCGCAGGGGCAGCAGCGGATCGGCGGTCCGATGCTCACGCACGACGAACCCCGCGAAGGCGAGTGCCGTCGCCGCGGCACCGACCAGGGTCTCGACCGAGAACCAGCCCACGTCGCTCGTCCGGATGATCGTCAGGACGCCGAGCATCAGGGCAGCGGTCACCAGGACCGCGCCGGGGGCGTCAGCCCCCTTGCCGAGCCCCAGGCCGACGTCGTTCTTGATCAGACGCACCGCAAGGATGCCGGTCACGATCCCGATCGGGACATTGACGAAGAAGATCCAGTGCCAATCGAGCAGCTCCGTGAGGACGCCGCCGGCCAGCAGGCCGATCGACGCGCCGGCCGCGGCCACGAAGCTGTACAGGCTGATCGCCCGGGTCCGCTCCTGGGGCTCGGTGAACATCGTGACGATCATCCCGAGGATGACCGCGGAGGTCATCGCGCCGCCCAGGCCCTGGATGAACCGGGAGGCGATCAGGACGGGACCGCTGGGGCTGAGCCCGCAGACGAGCGAGGCAAGCGTGAAGACCGTCAGACCGACGAGGAAGATGCGCCGCCGGCCGAGCAGGTCGCCCAGGCGGCCGGCCAGCAGCAGGACGCCACCGAAGGCGATGAGGTAGGCGTTGACCACCCACGCGAGGCTCGACTGGCTGAAGCCGAAGTCGCGCTGGATCGCCGGGAGCGCGACGTTCACGATCGTCGAATCAAGCACGATCATGAGGGTGCCGGCGCACAGGACGGCCAGCGCGAGCCAGCGCTCGTCGCGTGCCGCGGGGACAGTGGGAGAGGTGGTCGACATGCGGACAAGGGCTCCTGGTGGCGCGAGGATGGGATCGGTCCCAGGTCTCGACCGATGGTCGGGAACGTGCTACGATCGCCGCATCCGGAGGGTCTCTCCGGTTCTGCGCTACTATACGGAGACAGTCTCCGTTTTGCAAGGGCTCAATGCAACCGACACCGACACGCAACGTTTCCGCCGACGCGCCTCCCACCGGACGGCCGCGCCGAGCTGACGCCCAGCGGAATGTCGAGCGCCTGATCGAGGCTGCACGCACGGCGTTCGCCGAGGACGGGCCGAACGCTTCGCTCGACGACATCGCGCGCGCGGCAGGGGTCGGACCCGGGACGCTGTACCGCCACTTTCCGACGCGCCTGGCGCTCTTCGAGGCGGTCTATCGGGACAGCGTCGAGCGCCTCTGCGCGGACGGGGATCGACTGGCGACCTCGGAGGCGGCCGGGCCTGCCCTCATCGATTGGCTGCAGGGCTTCGTGACCGTGATCTCGCAGAAGCGCGGCCTGGCCGCCGCCCTGACCGAGGAAGGCCGGACCAGCGAGCTCTTCGCCCAGTGCCACTCGATGATCAACGCCACCGGGGGGATGCTCCTCGATCGCGCGAAGGCCGAAGGCGCCGTGCGCGACGAGGTGGACCTCGATGACCTGCTGAAGATGACGAAGGCGTTCGCAGTGGCCGCCGAGACCTCGCCGGACGGGCCGGCCCTCGCGGAACGGCTGCTGGTCCTGTCGATGGACGGGATGCGCCCGCGCCACCCTCGAGGCGCCGAAAGCTAGGCCGCCACATGCGGCGCGGCCTAGGGCTCTGGTCGAAATGCTCGCGACCGTGGACTAAGTGGACCTTGATCGATCCGTCGTGACTCCGGTGACATTCTGCGATCGAGCGGCGTAGCCATCGGTCCACCCCGTTTGACCTCGATCTTCAGGGGCAAGTGACCCGGGACATAAGGTGCCCAAGCGTGGCTTGTCTCCTCTCGCCCCACCAAAAACAACCGATCGAATACACCAGGGGCTCGGATCCGAAGGCTTCGGACCAGCCGGCCCGATCTCCCAGCCCGGTCAGCCGCCGACACCGAGGATCAGCGTCGTCGTCGATGAGCCGACACCGCGTCGCCAATACTCCAGCGAGACCTTGTCGCCAGCCTGGCGAGTCAATGTGGCCTTCTCGAGGGTGGCCACGCTGCGGAGCGACTGCCCCTCGATCGCCGTCAGGATGTCGCCCGGATGGATGGCTGCCGTCTCGGCTGGGCCGCCGGCATCGACCGCCGTCACGAAAAGCCCGGCGGGGACGCCGGTGTCGGGTGCCAGCTCGGTGGTGGCCTGCGCCTGCAACCCGAACGTCGGGTGGTTGGCGTGGCCCGTAGCGATCAGTTGATCCGCGACCGGGATGGCGAAGTCGACGGGGATCGCGAAGCCGAGGCCGACGCTTCCGCCACCTGTCTGTCCTGCCGAATTCGGCACGGTGATGATCGCCGTGTTGATCCCGACCAGTGAGCCGGAACACGTCACGAGGGCGCCGCCGCTGTTGCCTGGGTTGATCGACGCGTCGGTCTGGAGGGCATCGATCAGATGGGCGGTCTGCCCGGCTCCGACTGCGAGCGGCAGGTATCGATCGAGAGCGCTGATGACGCCGACCGTGACGGTGCTCGTCAGCCCGAGCGGGGCGCCGAGGGCGACCACCGGCTCGCCGACCCGCAGGTCCGACGATACGCCGAACGCGATCACCGGGCGTCCGTTCGCGTCGTCGGCCGCTCTGACCACAGCCAGGTCGGTCCAAGGATCGATGCCGACGATCGTCGCGTCCGAGGACGTACCGTCGGCATACAGCACGGAGAGCTGCCCACCGCCGACCACTGACGAGACCACGTGATAGTTGGTCAGGATGTAGCCACCGCTCCGGATCATCTGGCCCGAGCCGTTGCCGCCACCTTGGCTGCTTCTCGTCTGGACCGTCACGACCGATGGCAGCACCTGGTCGGCGACCGCGACCGCGCGACATGCCGACGCTTGGTCGTCTGCGGCGGGGCTCCTGATGATGACCGCCACCAGCACGGCCGCGACGATCACCGTCAGCCCGATGATCGCGATGATGCCGCGCCTGCGTGAGAGGCTCGCCGCGCGGCGACCGTTTTCGACCGGCCTAGAGTCCGACCCGTCAGTCATCCGAAGCCCCCTGCCGAGACCCCCACGATACGCCGACGGTTCGCGGCGGTACACCAACGGCGCCACGGTGGCGATGAGAGACGACGCACTCGGCTGCGGAGCCCGCTTGCATTCGCCAATTCATCGGCGTATAGTGAACCGTATGGTTCAGTATATGAGCGGGCGGCTCGATACCTCCTTCGCGGCGCTCTCGGACGCCACCCGACGCGGCGTTCTGGAGCGGCTCGGACGTGCCGACGCTTCGATCACGGATCTGGCCCAGACGTTCCGTATGACCCTCACGGGTATGCGGAAGCACGTCGGCGTCCTGGAGCAGGCGGGGCTGGTCACCACGGAGAAGGTCGGGCGCGTGCGGACCTGCACGCTCGGCCCGCGCCGACTGGAAGAAGAGACGGCATGGATCGAGTGGTACAGCCGGCTCTGGGACGCACGCTTCGAGGCGTTGGACAAGGTCGTCGAGGAACTGGATCGGAAGGAGAAGGTCGATGGACGCAACAAGGGAGACTGAGCTCGCCTCCACGAAGAACGACACGACGGTGGAACGCACGTCCGAGCGGGAGCTGGTCGTCACACGAACCGTCAACGGCCCGGCGCGCCTCGTGTTCCAGGCGTGGACCAAGCCCGAGCTGTTCAGGCAGTGGTGGGTGCCGAAGTCGTTGGGAATGTCCCTGCTGTCGTGCGACATGGATGTTCGTGTCGGGGGCACGTACCGGGTGGAGTTCGCATACGGGGACTCACAGGCGGCGTTCTTCGGCACGTACCAGGAAGTGACACCGCACTCGCGCCTCGTCTGGACCAACGAGGAAAGTGACGAGGGTTCCGTCACGACGGTGACCTTCGCGGAACAGGGCGGCAAGACGTTGCTGGTCATGCACGAGCTGTATCCCTCGAAGGAAGCTCTCGACGCCGCCGGCACCGGGGCGGCAGAAGCGATGGGAGAGACGTTCGACCAACTCGACGAGCTTCTCGTCACGCTGGACGCGAGCGAAGGGCGGTCATGACGTCGTCGATCGGCGGCGGCCGGAAACGATCATCTGCCGCGTGACGGTCCTCCGAATCGAGGCTGATTCGACGCGCGCACTCACTGTCGAGGGGTCATCAATGGTCTAGGACCAGCGGGCCGAGCCCGCTCGCCCTGTGTCGTCTCATGAAGACGAACGCTCGGAAAGATGGAACCTTTCACTGCCGATCTCGGCCGTTCACCATGACAGCGGAATGGCTCCGCACCTTCGTCAGGTGGTGAGATGGATCGGGACCTCGTCGTCCGGGCTCGAGCAGGCGATCGCGACGCCTTCTCGCAACTCGCGACGGCGTCGGTCGGCCGCCTCAACGCCGTCGCCCGACTCATCGTTCGCGACGATGGTCGAGCCGAGGATGCGGTCCAGGACGCGTTGGTCGACGCCTGGCTCGATCTCCGGGGACTTCGCGATCCCGATCGCTTCGATGCCTGGCTGAACCGGCTCTTGGTCCACGCCTGCCAGGACGTGGCCAGGCGTGCCAGCCGGCGCGTGCGGCTCGAGGTTCCACTGAGCCGATACACGAGCCGGCCGGCCCCGACATCCAGTACTCGAATGCCGTCTCCGACGAGATCGAGCGAGGCTTTCGTCGCCTGACGATGGAGCAACGCACCGTGATCGTCCTTGTCTATTACCTCGACCTGCCGCTGACCGAGGCGGCTGCGACCCTTGGCGTCCCGCTCGGGACGATGAAGTCACGGCTGAACCGGTCCCTCACCGCGCTGAGAGCCTCGCTCGAGGCCGACGCGCGAATCCCGTCGATGAGCGCGGAGCACCTGGCATGAATACCTCGCCTGATCTCGAACGTGCCCTCCGCGCAACGCTTGAAGGCCTTGCCGACCGGACCGTGGTCGATGGTCAACTCGACGCGATCCTCGATCACGTCGGGCACCGTCGTCAGCGGCCCGTTTGGCGGGCGACGCTGAGGAGTTTCTCGATGACTGCCAAGACCATAGGGTTCCCGCGCGCGGTGAGCCCGGCGTGGAGGATGCTCGCGGTCGCGGGCGTGATCCTCGCATTGATCCTCGCGACCCTCCTGGCGGTCGGTGGCCGGCCCTTCGGCCCGCCGACCAATGGCCGCATCGTCTTTGGCCGGTTCGACGCGGCGCAGGACGACACCGTCCTGTACACCGTGAACCCCGATGGATCCCATCTACTCCAGCTTCGACCCGAGACGCACGAGTGCCCGCAATGGTCGCCTGACGGAAAGCGCATCACGACCACCGACACGATGATGAACGGCGACGGGACCGGGTTCCGACCCTTCCTGAGCCTCACCGGCCCGCTGTATGTCGGCTGCGGCGTCTGGTCGGCGGATCAAAGAACGATCGTGGCCCAAGGAGGCAACGACAGCGATCCGAGCCAGAATGGCCTCTGGTCGCTGCGCAGCTCTGACGGCGGCGGTCTCCATCAACTCACGACCTCGACGAATGGGGGACACGACATCCCGATCGGCGTCGCGCCGGACGGAAAGTCGATCGCCTTCACGCGGGCGGCGACCCCACAGGGCGGTCCCAGCCTTTTCCTTGCCAACGCCGACGGAACGAACGCCCACCAGGTCGGTGACATGCGGGTCGACGCGGGTGACTGGGCCCCAGACGGCCGGTCGATCCTTGTCGCGAGCGGCGGCCGGCTGTACAAGGTCGACATCGCGTCGGGAACGGCGACGGCCGTCGTCATGGCCGCCGATCCGAACGAGGGCAACCTCGGGAACCCGCAGTGGTCGCCCGACGGCACCCGGATCCTGTTCTTCCGGATGGTCGACGTCGGCGGCGGCCAGACCCAGAGCGATCTCTTCCAGATGCGCGCCGACGGCACGGATGTCATCCAGGTCACGAACGATCCGGATGCCGACTACTACGCTGACTGGGGCACCTACCCGCTCGTCAACTGAGACTCGGGAGCAGCGGCCCTCGCTCCGATCGCAGTCGCGTCCCAAGGACGCGGGACTGGCGCGGACGGGGGCCGCTCCCTGACCGCCCGGGTCGGCCATCGGAAAGAAACGCGGGGCCGAGATCGTTCCAGTCGGGCTAAGCCGCTCGCACCGACCATTCCCACGTCAGTCCGCCCACGCACGAAGCGTGCCCGAGCAGCCAAGCGTTCTCGTTCGCGGACTTGCTGGGTTTGTCGCTCGCCGCGGGTCACAGATCGGGGTACCTGCCTCTTTCATCCAGCAGCCGACCGCCACTAGCTTGACGACCGTAGACCGACCAGTCGACGGCGACGGCGGATCGTGCTGACCTAGGAGGAACGAGCTCATGACCCGTGCCCATCTGCCCGTCGTGGATCACGCTCGTCCGCACCACCGGGCGCTGGCCGTCGTCCTGGCGACCATGCTCGTGCCCCTCGTCGTCGGCTCGGCCGCTGCCAAGACCACCCCGGTCGTCACCGTCACGCCGACAGTCACCGGCGCGACCGTGTCCGTCCAGGTCGACGTCGACCAGAAGACGAACCAGGTCGCCTCGTGCTCCTATGTCCTCGATGCCAACGGCGCGGTCTCGTGCGGAACCATTGCGCCCAACGGCAACAAGGCCAGCCGCTACACCATCGGCCTCACCAACGAGCCGACCGGCGGCCACACCATCACAGTCACGGTCGTGCTGAACGGCAAGGGGACTGGGAGCGGATCGGCCACGTTCACGATCGTCCCGCCACGCATGTTCGCGGTCGCGTTCACGGACACGAATGGCGACCATGCATACCAGGCTGGCACCGACGATCTGATCGCCGCGCTCATCGACTCGAACGGGGACGGAACGCCCGACGCAGGCGACACGGTCGTTGCCAACGAGTTCCCGCTGACCGTCGATCCGGTCAATGCTTGGGGGCAGTTTGGGGTGAAGTCGGATGCCGTGACCCACGTCTCGATCGTTGCTGGCAACGTCTCTGCCCAGTCGGCGACCGGGTCGTATTCGTGGGATTTCGCGCTCGACATCGAAGTATTCGACTCGGTTTCTATCTTGGGCGGATTCGTTAGTCGGATCGAGGACAACGGCAACCCGGGCTTCGGTAACACCGATAGCGTCTCCATCTTCCCCGACTCGCCGCTGGATCCATCTCCCGACACTGTCAGCAGCAGCGTCCACGACACGACCGACAACGAATTCATCGATATCGCCACGGATCTGCCCTGAGACTCTGACCGACCACGCACCGTTTGCTGAGATGCAACGGGCAACCACGCGCCACTAGGCTCCACGGCCCCTGCTCCGCTCGTCGGCTAGACCGGCGGCGACGGGGGCCGATCGGCTACGGCCGGTTCGTTCGTCCCAGCTGGCCCTGGCCCGCTGAGGGCACATCGGAGAACCAGGCGCCGGCGGGCGAATACGGCGCGAGCCAGGTCGAGTCGCCCAGGACGATCAGGTTCACCGCCAGCCAGTTCGTCGACCTGCCGGTCACGGCCTCGATCCCTGTCACGTCGAGGCTGACCGTGGCGCCCGGCAGCAAGTCGGCGACGAGCGGCGACGTGATGAGCGGCAGCGGGGCCGGATCCGCGCCGTTGCTCGAGGATGCGGTCACCGTGACGAACGAGTGGGCCACCTCGGCCTCGAGGTCGCGCGACGCGGACGTGATATGAGGCAAGACCGCCGGGATCGTCGTCCGCCCGGTATTCGTGATCTGGACGACGGCACCGTCGCCATCGGGGCTCGGCTCGATGTCGTAGCTGACTGCCCGGTCGCCCCAGACCCGCACCTCGACGCTCGGGATACCGACCCGTTCGGTCCCCGGCAGCGGGCGACCGCCGACGTCGCGCATCTCGAGGGCGAGCCGGTAGCTGCCGGGCGCGACCGGTACGGCCACCGTGAGCGCGATCCGTCGAGTCCCTGACCCCACGCTGTGAGCCGCGACGGTCATCGTGTGTTTCGCATCCGAGGCGTTCGGCTCGGGTGCGGCGGGCGGCGGGTTCGCGGGATCGATCGCCTGCGTCGTTGCGTCGAGAGCGCCAGCGTCGCTCGTCGCGGCGTCCGAGTCCAATGCGATCGGTTCCCATGTCGCAACGAACTCGACGCCGGCCGGGATGGCGCCACCGACCCACGTGAGATCGATCGAGGCTCGCTCGCCGGGGTGTGGCGTGCCGCTCACGATCGGGGCGGCGAACACGATCTTCCGGCCGGCGATGGAGTCGAGGTGGATCGATGTCGCGATCCGGCTCACGTTGACGCCCCAGGAGTGTGACGACGACCAGAACTGCTGCATGCTCCGCAGCGTCGGCTGGCCGCCCCACCAGCGGCCGCCCGGCGTCAGGTACCGGTCCTTGATGAACCTCGCGGTGTCGTCGATGTTCGCGGCGAACGTCGCGTACGCACTCGCGAAGCGAAGCGGATCGCGGTCGTAGGCGTTGTAGCCGAACAGGTTGTGTTTGGCCTGTGCGATGTAGCTCCTGCCCCAGCGCGACTCGTGCATGGCGGCCGCCAGCAGGAAGCGGGCATTGATCCCGTATTTCTTCTCGGCGTCCACGAAGGCTGCCCCGAGCCTTGGCAGCGGCGTCGCCGCCTTCAGGTACTCATCGATCGCCCAGGCCGATACGCCACTCTCCGACAGGAGGTTCGTGTCGAGGGTGATGCGGGCGGCCGGCGTGGTACGGCCTCGCCCGCGGCACGCGAGCGTCCGCGGAAGGAACGACGACACTCACCAGGAGCATGGCGGCGAGCACGGCCAGCGTGACGCGGAGGCGAGGGAGACGGGTCATTGGATCACGACGTGCGGCTGAGCGCGACGTGGAGCCACGTTGCGGTGTCAGCGTCGGCGTCGACCACACGAATGGCCATCAACGCGACACTCGGTGGAGAGCGGGCTCAACCTCTATCCGGCGGTTCCATCGGTCAAGTCGCCCAATTCACCCATCGGGCAGCGTCGATAGGCCCACTCGGCCGTCGAAACCGGTTCTTCTGCGTCGTGCTGACGAGCAACGCCAAGTGAGGCGAGGCGCCCGGCAAGCTGACCTTGTCCGCCCCGCGCGACGGGCCTCTCGAAGACGTCGGTCGCCAACGTATCGGTCGGCGACTCTTGTTGCGGGCGTGCATCCAGATACTGGCGTAGGCCGTTGCGCGTGGACGGCTCCAGCGTCATCGTCGACGCGGGGCCTCGGCGAGATCTGATCCTTCGGATCGGTGACAGGCGCTCGGGGCCCCACCGACCCGGATCGCACGATCGGGTCTACGTCTGAAAGGCATGCCAGCGACCGCGCGCCCAGCTGAGACCTCGCCACCACATGGTCACCCGATGGCTGGGGTGGTATACGGTGGATCCTGATGAGCCTGTTCGGAGCCGTCCGATTGCTGGTGGTGGCGGGGGCAAGCCCTGGACCGAACCTCGGATGTGGGGGCCTGCCGCCGATCCGGGCGGGTGCCTTTACGTCGAGGCCCGGACATGCCGTCGTCGAGGACATTGGCACCATGGAAGGCCCGCGCCTCGTCCACGACAGTGATCCGTGCGGCGGGATCCACGTGGTCGCGATGGCGGTAACGCCCGTCGTCCGCCTGGCGGGCTATCGTGGACGACGATCGTGACTGTCGAACCTGGCTGGGAGCTTCGCCAAAGCGGACCCGCTGACGCCGTCCATGGCGTGCTCCTGCTGCCCGGGGGTCTGTGCAGCGCCGACTCATACGCCGAGCTGATGGCCGAGCCGGCGCTGGCGGGGATCCGACTGGTCGCGGCGACGCTCCCTGGACACGCCGGTACGCAACCGCCACGTGACCTGAGCATCGAACACTTTGCCCGGCTTGCGGTGGAGTTAGCGACGGACCGCGGCTGCGACATCGTCGTCGGCTTCAGCATGGGCGCCAACGTCGCGCTGGAGATGGCCGCCTCCGGCGGTTTCAAGGGGCCCGTTGTCCTGCTTGGACCGTGCTTCTCCCTGCGGGATGAGGCGATGTTCCTTCGCATGCTCGATCAGCTCGGTCGCGTGTTCGGCAAATGGCCGTTCGTCGTGATGCTCAGGCTCGTCGTCGTCGCGTTGAAGACGAGTCGGCTGTCGCAGGGCCGCCGTGACGCCCTCCTGACCGACTTTCGGAGGAACGATCCACGAGTCGTTCGCGGACTGATCCGGGGCTACCTGGACTACCTCCGTCGCCGTGGCACGATCGCCCCGCGTCTCTGCAGGGCCGCCGTGCCCGCCTGGGTGGTGCACGCGGAACACGGGGACGGCGGGGTCACCGCCAAGGAGCGACGCACCCTCGAGGCCTGCCCGCGGATCACCATGGTCACCATTCCCGGCACGAGCTTCTTCCTTCCCAACGAGGAGCCAGGGAGGATCGCCGACCTTGTCGTCGACGCCATTCGGTCATAGAGCCGCTCTGGCACATCCCGAATCCAGCAACGGAGCGAAGCGACCGGCCTGATGCCGCACGTTCCCAGCACCGCCGAAGCCTATCGGGGACGCCTCGTGGCGGTCTTCTGCCTGACCCTCGGCATCTTCGCTATCGAAGCCATCGGTGGATACGCGGCGAACAGCCTGGCCCTTCTTGCGGACGCCGGCCACATGCTCACCGACGTTGCCGGTATCGGGCTCGCCCTCCTCGCCATCTGGATCGGCGGACGACCACCGGACCCGGAGCGCAGCTTCGGCTATCAGCGGCTCAAGATCTCGCCGCCGTGGTCAATGCGCTGCTCCTGTTCGGCGTCGGGGCATTCATCCTGGTGGAGGCCATCCGTCGACTGGCTTCGCCGCCCGACGTCGAGTCCGGGCTGATGATCGCCATCGCTCTTGTCGGTCTGGCCGGCAATGGCGCCTCGCTGTGGCTCCTTCGCCAGGCACAGAGTCGGAGCCTGAATGTCCGCGGCGCCTACCTGGAGGTCCTGAGCGATTTCGCCGGCGCGGGCGCGGTGATCGTCGCGGGCGTGATCATCACGCTGACGGGGGTCACGACGGCCGACGCGATCGCCTCGATCGTCATCGGCGTCCTCATCTTCCCGCGAACGTGGCGACTGCTGCGCGACGCCGTGGACGTGCTCCTGGAGGCCACCCCGAAGGGCCTCGACATGGCCGTGGTTCGAGCGCACATCCTCGAGGCGCCAGGCGTGACTGAGTGTCACGACCTGCACGTCTGGACGATCACGTCAGGCATGAATGTCGTCTCCGCCCATGTCATCGTCGAGCCCGACGCGCGACCTGCCGATGTGCTCGACCACCTGTGCGAGTGTCTCGCCGGCTTCTTCGACATCGAGCACAGCACGTTCCAGATCGAAACCGCCGATCGACGTCCCCTGGAGGACGCCGCGCACGCCTGACGGTCCGTCGACGTCATCCTGCGGCGGACCCGCTCGCCCAGCTCAGGGCGCGGCGGGCGCCAGCAGGCTGTACTCGCCGTTGTAGCGGACCTCGAGCAGGTTGTTGAACAGGTTGAGCATGTTGATGAAGCCGATGAGGAACGACAGCTCGACCAGCTCGGGGTCCGAGAAGAGCTCCTTCACCGCGGCCGCCAGCGACGACGGGATGTCATTCGAATCCCGCATCGCCGCCCGGGTGAACTCGATCGCAAGTCGCTCTCGAGGCGCGAGCGCGGACGGGTCGGCGACGACCGCCAGGGGCTCGTCGATGATGTCCGCGATGTGGACGAGGTCGCAGTGGGAGTTCGTGCAGAACTGGCACTCGTTGGTCTGCGAGGCGGTGATGATCACGAGCTCCTTGACCCGCCGCTCGAGCAATCCGCCGGGGTAGACGCACTCCCCGAACCCGGCGAAGCCGCGCAGGATCTCCGGCCGCAGGCACATCGCCTGGATCATCTCCACCGGCGGACGACCACGCTCCCAGAGCGCCCGGCTCTCGTCGAACGAGGGGTCGTCCTTCACGGCTTCGAACGCGGAGCGGATCTGTTCGGGGCTGACGGTCACGCGCATCGATGGCTCTCCTCAGGCGGGAGGCGCAGCGTACCGGACGGGTGGCGACCGGGCGACCAGGAGACACGCGGCGGTGTGCAGCAGCGAGCCACTGTCGAACCCCTTGCGAGGAGTGCCATCCTAGGACGCGTGACTGCTCCCGTCGCCGCCGAGGAGACGCGTGTCGATCGCTGGCTCTGCGCGGTGCGCCTCGTGAAGACCCGCCCGCTCGCGACCAGGGTGTGCGACGGTGGCCACGTCCTCGTGAACGGGTCGTCGGCAAAGCCGTCGACGAAGGTGCGAGCGGGTGATCGGGTGGAGGCGTTCATCGCCGATCGCACGCGCATCGTCGAGGTCGTGCGGCCGATCGAGTCGCGTGTCGGGGCCGCCGTGGCCGCGACCTGCTACGTGGATCACAGCCCGCCCGTCGTGCGGGAGACCGGCCCAGCGATCACGCTCGTCCGAGGGGAAGGCCGGCCGAGCAAGCGCCTGCGACGCGAGTTGGAGCGGCTGCGCCGGGGTGCCGACGCCTGAGGGCCGGCGGTCGGCCTGCACCTCCCGATGAAGGATGCGGACCTCTGGAGGGACCTGAGGATGGATATCGGACGGTCGAGCGGCTGGCTGGTCATCGCTGGCTGGGTGCTGTTCGCTGCCGGAGTCGCGCTCTCGAACGTCGCCGACTCGGGGGTCGGCGGTGCGGTCATGAACGCCTCGTTCGCGCTCGTCGGGGTCGGCGCTGCTGGTCTCGCGGTCTCTGGCGGGCGGCCTGGTCGCGGTCGCGCGATGCGGGTCAGCCTGGGGATCGTCGCGACAGGGCTGATCGCGATCACGTGCTCATCGGTCGTCGCCTGCCGGCCTGACGTACGACCCTCTCGCAAACGGACCCGTCGTCATCCTGCTCTTCGGTGGGGCGTTGGCGACGGCGGTCGGCATGGTCTTGACCGAGGTCCTGCTGCTCCGAACCGCCGGCTTGTCCCGGACGCTGGGCATCCTGTTCTTCGGTGGGCTCGCCGTCTTCGCGGTCATGAGCTCGGTCGGCGGCTCGGGCGAGGATCCCGGGCTGCTTGAGATCGTGGCTCGCGGCCTTGCGCTCGCCGGTGCCATCGGGTGCCTCATCGGCTGTGCCGGCCCGGGCCTGCTGGCGGTGATGGGCGATCAACCTGCGCCGGTCGTTTCCGTTTGACATGCGACCACGGACTGGCTTGCCACTCGGCCAATGGTCGTTGACGGTTCTTACCGGGTCTCCCAGCCGAACGGCAATCCGCACACCATAGGATCAGATCTTGGCCTGGCTCCCTTTCCCCCGGGGTGAGCCAGGCCACGTTGGCACTATCTGGCCGACGCCGGGTCGAAGGTCACCGCCTTGAGCAGCGCCTCCCAGGAGGGGAGACTCAAGTGGTCGGCTCCGATGAAGTTCGCGTTGCCCCAGCCGAAGTCGTAGACACGCCCACCGACGAGGACATGGACGGTGGCCGCGTTGCACAGCATCTGGAGGCGACCCTGTTCGGGGCCGACCGCGATCGTCGGCCAGGTCGACGGATCCCCGCCCTCGCACCCGGCCGGTACCGCGCCGAACGCGCCCTGGTAGGCGCTCTGGAGGAATGCGTCGAAGGTGTCGCCCGACTGGAGGGCCTTCGAGGGCTCGCATAGACCGTCGTGTCGGTGCCGCCGATCGTGATCTCGTCGCCGGCCGAGCTGGTGGCCCCCGCCAGGGTCGTCCAGCCATCGGCGAGTCCGATCGAGTAGCCGACGGCCGGCGACGTGAACGTGCCGGTCAGGACCGGCAGGTCCGACGCCTCGTCCGGAGTGAGGCTGATGGACGCCAGGAATGACTCGAACACGGTGCGGTCCACCCGGCCACCGAGCATGAACTCGTAGCCTCGCCCACGGTCGACGACGACGGCGTCGAATCGCCGCCCGCCCGCCGCGATGCCACCGGCCCCGGACTCACCGTCGACATCGATGTAGCCGGGCTTGCCGCCGATCGTGGTCGGGATCCAATCGGCGGGTGCCGTCGTGCAATCGAGGATGCCCGAGGTCGCGCAGTTGGCCCGATACCAGGCGGTGTCGGCCTGGTCGGGGCCAAGCGGCTGCGAGGCCGCCGCGAATCGGAGGTCGCCCCCCTGGATGATGTCGAGCGCGGGGTCGCCCCACGGGATCGCGCGCCCGTATCGCCAGGGCGCGGTGGCACCGGCGACCTGCCAGCCGGCCGGGTAGCCGACCGAGTAGCCCGCGCGAGGCGATGTGAACGTCTGGGTCAACGCGGGGATCGCCGGACCGGTCGGCCCGGGTGTCGGCGTCACCGCGGTCTGGCGCGAGCCGCCCACGAACAGCGCCGTGCCGATGGTGCCATGTCAGGACAGCGGCCACGGCCAGCAGCCGCCAGGGATGACGGACGGACCGCCGGGCGATGGAGCGCGGGCCGTCGACCGCCACGGCCGCCAGGATCAGGGCGTGCAGGTCGGCCGGTGCGCCGTCGCCGGCGCGCGACCGGAGGACCGCCTCGAGGACGTCGTCGGCGACGAACGGGTCGGTCATCGGTCGGCCTCCATGGCCTGGCTCAGCGCGGTCCGCGCGGCGTGCAGCCGCCACTTGACCGTGCCCTGCCGGGATGCCGAGCGCGGCGGCGATGGCGAGCACCGGCTGGTGGTGCAGGTGGTGGAGCACCAGGATCGCCCGCTGGTCGGGGGTGAGCCGCTCGAACGCGCGCTCGACGGCATCGCGCTCGGCGACGCCCTCGGGCCGCGAGCCGTGCGACGGGTCGCTCTGCTCGAACCCGTCGGCCATCGGGATCTCGCGGACCCGGACCGGGCTGCGCAGCCGCGACCGGCAGGCGTTGACCACGATCCGCTCGACCCAGCCGTCGAACGCCGCGGGCTCGCGCAGGGTCGGCAGCCGGCGCCAGATCGACAGCCACGCGTCCTGGACCGCGTCGCGCGCGTCGGGCTCGTTGCCGAGGATCGCCCGGGCGGTCCGATACGTCCGGTCGAGCCGCGCGGTCAGCAGGGCGTCGAACGCGCTCCGGTCACCGGCCTGGGCGGCGGCGATCAGACGCGTGTCGGGCAGGCCGCTCGACGGCGCCGGGTCCGCGAGGCTCATGCCGACCGGTGGTCTCATGCAGTACTAGACGCATCCGGGGGCTGCGGCGTTGGCGGGAGGCGGCGACGGTTGTCCGGACCGGAGCCACGACGTCACGTCTCGCGAATATCGTCGACCTACGATCCGAATGCCGTCGCCGGCGGATGGCGTCGTCGACGGCAGTCGACCGTCGAGGAAGTCGATCCAGAGCTCTGGCGCCGCGAGCCAGATCGATGGTGTTCCTCGGCTGAGCCACCTGCCGGGTCGGAGCTCTGGCCCCGACCGGCGCATGACGTCGAGGAGTCGCCGATCGGCGGAGACCGCCACGCCGTCGACCGGGGCGAGCCCAACCGCGTTCGAGCGACGTGGTTCGAGCCTCCAGGTCAGGGTGAAGTCGCCGACGACAGCCCCGCACCGGCAGGATCGGTAGTAGCCGATCTCAAGGCGACGGCCCGCAGCCATCGCGTGAAGCCGGCCGCGGAGCGACTCGTGAACGCCAAGGGTCGGCAGGACGCCGTTCATCGGGCCGATCATGGCCCCGCCACGAGGCCCAATTCGCCCATCAGGCGTTGCTCGAGGTCGCCCACAGGTTGACGCCGCCCTCGACGGCGAAGCGGTCGATCTCGGCGAGCTCGGCAACGTCGAACGCGAGGTTCTCGAGCGCCCCGAGACTGTCTTCGAGCTGCTCGACCGAGCTGGCTCCGACGAGCGCCGATGCGACTCGCGGGTCGCGGATGGTCCACGCGAGCGCCATCTGGGCGAGGGTCTGGCCGCGACGCTGGGCGATCTCGTTCAGGCTCCGGACGTTGGCGACGTTCGCGTCGGTCAGCAGATCCCTGTTGAACGAGCCCTCGCGCGCCGCGCGCGAGCCCTTGCGGGACGCCGGAGAGGTAGCGATCGGTGAGCAGACCCTGCGCCAGGGGCGAGAACGCGATCGCGCCGATCCGTTCCTCGGCCAGGACATCGAGCAGCTCCGCCTCGATCCAGCGGTTGAGCATCGAGTACGACGGCTGGTGGATCAGCAGCGGCGTGCCGAGATCGCGGAGGATCGCGGCGGCCTCGCGCGTCCGCGTGGCCGAGTACGAGGAGATCCCCACGTACAGCGCCTTGCCCTGCCGCACGGCGGCATCGAGCGCGCCCATCGTCTCCTCCAGAGGCGTCTCCGGATCGAACCGGTGGGAATAGAAGATGTCGACATAGTCGAGACCCATCCGGCCGAGGCTCTGGTCGAGGCTCGCCAGGAGGTACTTGCGGGATCCGCCGACGCCATACGGTCCCGGCCACATGTCGTACCCGGCCTTGGTCGAGATGATCAGCTCGTCGCGATAGCCGCGCAGGTCGGACCCGAGCAGACGCCCGATGTTGGCCTCCGCGGAGCCAGCCGGCGGACCGTAGTTGTTGGCGAGGTCGAAATGGGTGACCCCGCGATCGAACGCGCGCAGCACGATGGCCCGCTGGGTCTCGAGCGCACGGTCGCCGCCGAAGTTCTGCCACAGGCCAAGGGAGATGGCGGGCAGGCGGACGCCACTCGATCCCACCCGCCGATAGGGCATCGAGTCGTAGCGATCCGGGGCCGCACCGTGCGCCGACATCAGGACAAATGTACCCGAGGCTTCACGCGCTCACGCGCCGATCGAGCGGAGATACTCCCGGTTCCGGCGCGCGCTCTCGCGGGGCGTGCCCATCCCGGGCAGCACGTCCTGTTCGACGACGATCCACCCGGCGTAGCCGGTCCGATCGAGGGCGCTCGAGCACGCCAGGGAAGTCGACGTCGCCTGTGCCGAGCTCGCAGAACACGCCGTGCCCGACCGAGGTCGGCCCATCCCAGTCGTTCTGGCGCGAGGCCCGAACGACAGCGGCGTCGCAGTCCTTGAGATGGACGTGCCAGATCCTCTCGGCAAACTCGGAGACAGCGGCCACCGGATCCTCGCCCGTGCCGAACGTCCAGTGGCCGGTGTCGAGACACAGCCCGAGGAAGAGATGCGTCCGTGCTCTCGAGGAGCCGACGCGTCTCGTCGCCGGTCTCGACGAGCGTCCCGATGTGCTGGTGGAAGACCGTGCGAAGCCCCGTCTCGTCCAGGACTCGCCGGGCGACCGAGTTCGCCCCGGTC
The DNA here is from genome assembly GCA_963813225.1 of uncultured Chloroflexia bacterium. Lineage (GTDB taxonomy): Bacteria > Chloroflexota > Limnocylindria > Limnocylindrales > CSP1-4 > SPCO01. Next base: position 19,274 of record CAWEYB010000004.1, read on the forward strand.
GCGAAGACGTCCCACTGCTCGTCGGACATCGCCAGATCGGGCGTCACTCGACCCGCGTATCTCGTCCGCACCGGGTCGCCGTACGGGTCGTTGCCGAGAACGACGACGCTGCTCGGGCCCTCCGACGATCGCCAGCTGCGCGGCGGTGCGCACCGCGTCCGCCGCGCTCGTCTCGTGATAGGCCCGGTCCTGCAGCCTGACGCTGACCCACGACCCGACGAGCGCGAGTCCACGAGAACCGAGCTCGTCGCGAAGTCGCGCGGGGTCGGTCGGCATGAACCCCCAATCGCCGAGCTCGGTCCCGGCGTACCCGGTCTCCGCCATCTCGTCGATGACGCGCTCGTATCCCGTGCTGCGCCCCGTCGATCCCTTCGATCACGCCCCACGAGCACGGGGCATTCGCGATCCGGACCATCGGCAGCCTCATCCCTGCGCCGATCGGACGCGCGCCGTCGATTCCCGCGCGCACAGGGTCGCCGACAGCCGAACGACGGACGGCACGAGGACGCCGTCTGCGTCCTCCAGGGCTTCGACGATCGATTCCACGGCGAGCCGTCCCATGTCGGCCTTGCGCTGCGCGACCGTCGTCAGGCTCGGGGCGGTCCACGACGCGGCCGCGATGTCATCCAGGCCCACGACGCTGATGTCGTCCGGGACTCGACGCCCCGCGTCCCGGAGCGCTCGCAGCACGCCGATCGCCGTCAGGTCGTTGTAGCAGTAGATCGCCGTCACGTCCGGGTGGCGCGCGAGCATCTCGGCCGCCGCTCGGTCGCCACTCGTGACGTCACCCTCGCCGCCGATCACCGGCGTGTCCGACGGATCGAGGCCGGCGTCGGCGCAGGCGGCCCGGAACCCGTCGATCCGCGGCCCGGCCGCCGTGAACCGCTCGGGCCCGCTGACGTAGCCGATCCGCCGGTGCCCGAGCCCGACCAGGTGCTCGACGGCGAGGCGGCTCGCCCCGACGTTGTCGCTCGTGATCACCGTCACGGACAGGCCGTTGGGCTCGGCGTTGGCGACGACGACCGGGACCGGTGACGTCGACAGCCAGTTCCAGCCCTCGTCCGACAGCTGGCTCGAGGCGACGATCATGCCGTCCACGCGGTGGTCGGCCATGAGGTTCGAGGTAGCGCATCGTCTGCGCGTTCGTCGTACGCCGCGGTGCCGAGCAGGATCGAATAGCCGAGCTCGCGGGCCCGATCGTCTGCCGCCTTGACGAGCTCGGGAAAGAACGGGTTGGCGATGTCGGTGACGATCAGGCCGAGCGACCGCGTCCGCCGCATCCGGAGCGAACGGGCGACGCCCGATGGTCGATAGCCGAGCTCCTCGGCCGCGCTCCTTCACCGCGGCGGCAGTGGCGGGTCGCGGGCTTCCGACGCCGGCAAGGACCCGGCTGACGGTGGCCGTCGACACGGACGCGCGGAGAGCGACATCGCGGATCGTGACCCGAGTCGCGCGTCCGGTCACAGATCGCACCCCGCCAGCAGTCGTCTTGATGCCAGCAGTGTAATCGATTGCAGGAGGTCGGCGAGCCGGCGGGTTTGCGCCCGTGGGCCGCGTCCGTCAGGCTTCCGGCATGTGCAAGACACGGCATTCGGCGGCGGGCGCGGCGGCGGCATCGTGAAGCTCGTCGCCGATCGGGATCGGCAGCGTCATCTTCGGCATCGAGCTGCTCCGCGACGTGTTCCAGGTCGAGGAGTTCCGCGGTGCCGAGCTGTGGCTGGTGGACACCGATGCCGGCGGCCCTGGCCCGGATGACCCGGCTCGCGGAGCGCCTCGATGCCGCGGCCGGCTGGGACGTGGCGGTCCACTCGACGACCGAGCGCCGCGAGGCGCTGCCCGGCGCGGACTTCGTCGTGACGTCGGTCGCCGTCGACCGGATCGCGACCTGGCGGGCCGACCACGACCTGGCGCTGCGGCACGGGTTCGCCAGCGTCCTGTCGGAGAACGGCGGACCCGGCGGGCTGTCGCACACGCTTCGGTCGGTGCCGCTCATGGTCGAGATCGCCGCGGACGTCGCGGAGCTCGCGCCGGCCGCGCTCATGCTCAACTACACCAACCCGGAGAACCGGGTCTGCCTCGCGATCCGGCGCCACACCTCGGCGCGCGCGATCGGGCTGTGCCACAGCGTCGCCGAGACGATCGACGACGTCGCGCGAACGCTCGGCCGGCCCCGGGCCGAGATCGACGCCCACGCCGCGGGCCTCAACCACTTCACCTGGATGGTGGCCGATGACGGACACCCGCGATGGCAGCGACCTCCTGCCCGAGCTCCGGCGACACAGGCTGGCGGAGGAGGATCAACCGCTGGGCCGGCTGCTCGCCGAGCGCTTCGGGCTGCTGCCCGGCGATCGACGACGACCACATCGGCGAATACCTGCCGTGGGCGGCGGACATGATCGGCACGTCGGGCTACGACTTCGAGCGCCACGATCGGCGCAGCCGGGACGACGTGGCGATGCTCGAGGCGTGGGGCTCGGGCGAGCGGTCGGTCGAGCCGCTGCTCGCCGAGCCGTCCAATGAGGCGAAGGTCGGGCACAGCGCCGCCGAGATCATGGGCGACATCGTCGCGGGACGAACGCGGCGTCGACCGTCGTTCATCGTCCCGAACGACGGCTACATCGACAACCTGCCGGCCGATTCGGCGGTCGAGGTGCCCGGCATCGTCGAGGGCGGCCAGGCCCTGGGCGTCCCGGTCGGCGCGATGCCCGAGCCCGTGGCCACGCTCCTCCGGCACGAGCTCGCGATCCAGGATGCCGCCGTCGAGGCGGCCCTCGAGGGCTCCCGCGACCTCGCGATGCGGGCACTGCTGCTCGACCCGGTGGTCACCAGCGCGGCCGCGGCCGAGCGCTTCCTCGACGACGCGCTGCGGATCCATCGGCAGTGGCTGCCGCGCTTCTGGTCGTGACCGGCTGACCGCCCCGACGCGTGGCATCGCCACCCGATCGGCCCGCATCCGATACGCTCTCGGCATGATCCGTATCGCGCTGCTCGGCTTCTGGCACGTCCATGCGAAGGACTACGCAGCGGAGGCGCAGGCCCATCCCGACGCCGAGCTGGTCGCCGCCTGGGACGAGGATCCGGCGCGCGGGCAGGACGGCGCGGGGAACCTCGGCATCCCGTTCCACGCCGACCTCGACGAGCTGCTCGCCCGGGACGACGTCGACGGGGTCATCGTCACGACGCGGACGACCGCCCACCTCGAGGTCATGCTCGCAGCCGCGCAGGCCGGCAAGCACATCTTCACCGAGAAGGTCATCGCCCTGACGCCGGCCGACGCCCGGCGGATCGTCGACGCCGCTGACCAGGCCGGCGTGACCCTGACCGTCTCGCTGCCTCGGCTGACCCATGGCTACACGCTCGCGATCCGGGAGATCCTCGCATCCGGCCGCCTCGGCGTCGTGACCCAGGTCCGCGTCCGGCTGGCGCACGACGGCGCGGTCGGCCGGCAATGGCTGCCCGCCCGGTTCTTCGATGCCGACGACGCGGGCGGCGGCGCGCTGGTCGACCTCGGCTGTCATCCGCTGTACCTCACCCGGCTGTTCCTCGGCGGGATGCCGGAGACGGTCTCGGCCGAGTACGGACGGGTGACCGGTCGCGCGGTCGACGACAACGCCGTGGCGGTCCTGCGTCACACGAGCGGCGCGCTCGGGATCGCCGAGACGGGCTTCGTCAACCCCGCTTCGCCGTTCACGATCGAGATCCACGGCACGGCCGGCAGCCTGCTGTACGGAACGCCCGAGCCGAGGCTCATGGTCCGTCTCGCGCCGGGGCGGGCGGAGGGGGAGTGGAACGAGGTGCCCGTCCCTCACGACGGGCCGACGCCGTTCGAGCAATGGCTGGCCCATATCGCCGACGGCACGCGCGCCACCGAGAACATCGACCTCGCGCTCGATCTCACCACGCTCGTCGATGCCGCGGATCGGTCGGCGCGTTCGGGCCGGGCGAGCGCCATCGAGCCACAGCCGATCGCCGGCGGGACGAAGGAGTAGGCATGGTCGAGGGCGCACGCATCCGGCTCGGGATCATCGGGGCCGGTGGCATCGCCCGCCCGCATGTCGACGGCTACCTCCGCGTGGCCGACGCCGCCCAGGTGACGGCGGTCGCCGACATCGATCCCGGGCACGCCGGTCGTCTCGCCGAGCGCGCGGGCGGCGCGCAGGTCTTCGCGGACTATCGCGCGATGCTCGGCTCGGGTCTGGTCGACGCCGTCGACATCTGCCTGCCCCACCATCTCCACGCCGACGCGATCGTCGCCGCCGCCGAGGCCGGCAAGCACGTGCTCTGCGAGAAGCCGCTGTGCCTGACGATGGACGAGGCCCGTCGCGTGCGGGCGGCGGTCGCGGCCAGCGGGATCACCCTGATGTGCTCTCACAACCAGCTGTACATGCCGCCGGTCGCCGCGGCCAGGCGGCACGTCCAGGATGGCCTGCTCGGCGCCGGTCTACGAGGCCCGGACGACGGACAGCTTCTACAACGATTTCGACCCGAGCTCGATGGGCTGGCGGGCGAGCCGCGCGACGAGCGGCGGCGGCGAGCTCATCGACACCGGCTACCACCCGACCTACCTGCTGCTGTACCTCGTGGGCCGCCAGCCGATGGAGGTCATGGCGATGCTCAGCCGCCACCGGCTGACGTTCATGGAGGGCGAGGATTCGGCCCAGGTCGTCATCCGCTTCGAGGACGGGTCGATCGGCTCGATGGTCACCAGCTGGGCCTACCAGCCGGCCGGCTCGACCGAGCGCTTCTCCGTCGTCGGCGAGGCCGGCAGCCTGTGGAGCGACGGCAAGTCGCTGTTCCACCGCCCGCGGGGCGGGGAGACCGTGCGACTCGTCGAGCCGCCGACCGACGACATCGAGACGATCCAGCTGGCCGTCGCGGACTTCGTCGCGTGCCTGCGCGAGGGCCGGCGGCCGATCAACACCGAGATCGAGGGCATCGAGGTCCTGAAGGTGATCCTGGGGGCGTACGCCTCGGCCGAGCAGGGCCGGATCATCTCGCTGCAGGAGATGTTCCCGGACTAGCCCTGCCTGACCTGCACGGCCCGCCCGGTCGCGACGCTCTCCGCGGCGGCTTCGGCGAGGACGAGTGCGGCGCGGCCATCGGCGAAGCCCACCGCCGGCGGACGGCCACCATCGATGGCCGACACGAACTCGGCGAACTCCGCCTCATAGGCCGGTGTGTACCGCTCGACGAAGAAATGGAGGATCGGGCCGCGCGCCTCGGTCACGGTCGCGTTGTTGGTGCGGACGGCGGTCGCCGTCAGGTTGCCGGCCTCGAGCGAGCCGAGGTCCCCGAATGCCTCGAGACGCTGGTCGTAGCCGTAGGCGCTGGTGCGGCTGTTGACGATCGTGCAGAGGGCGCCCGACCCGGCCCGCATCACGACGATCGCCTGGGCGTGGTCGCCCGCGTTCGCGAACATCTCGAGGCCGTTCGTGGACGCCATCGCCTGGACTTCGACGATGTCGCCGAGGAAGAAGCGCGCCATGTCGAAGTCATGGATCGTCATGTCGCGGAACATGCCACCCGAGGTCCCGAGGTACGCGGCGGGCGGTGGCGATGGGTCGCGGCTGGTCACGCGCAAGGTCCGGAGGATGCCGATCTCGCCAGCCTCCACGCGGTCACGGATCTCGCGGAAGGTCGGATCGAAGCGTCGATTGAAGCCGATCATGACGAACGGCGCGTGGGGCGCGATGTCGGCCCAGCATCGGTCGACCTTGGCGAGGTCGAGGTCGATCGGCTTCTCGCACAGGACCTTCTTGCCGGCCAGCACCGCGTCCCGCAGCAGGTCCGTATGGGTCGACGTGGCCGACGCGATGACGACGGCGTCGACGTCGGCGTCGTCGAGGGCGTCCCGCGCATCGACACTCCATCGGGCGCCGTACCTGCCGGCGAGGGCCTTCGCGGCGTCCTCGATCGGGTCGCACACCCAGGCGAGTCGTGCGTCGTCGTGGCCGGCGATCACGCGAGCGTGAAGGTGTCCCATCCGTCCGGCGCCGAGGAGCGCAACGCGCAGCACTGTGGTCCCTCCGAGAGAGTCCCGCCGATCGGTCCACGCGGCTCGCTTGACGACGGTCTCGCGGCCACGCGATACTGTAAACGATTGCACGGCGGGGCGCTGCGCGACGTCCGGCGCCGTTCGACGATCGGATCTGATGAACCCCGTCGCATCCGGACCCCTGCCCGAACGAGGCTCGCATACGGACCCGGCATGAAGGACACACACCACGCGGCCGCGCGGTCGCTCCTCCACCGCGCGGCCGCCCCCGGCCCGGATGGACTGGTCGTCGCGGTCGATCGAGCATCGGCCGGCTGGGACTACGCGGAGCTCGCGGTCTATCGACTCCAGGCGGGGCAGCAGGTGGCGCGGCCCGCCGACGATTCCGAACGGCTCGTGCTGGTGCTCGAAGGGCACGCCGCGGTCCGGGCGGGGGAGCGCGACTTCGGGCTCGTCGGTTCTCGGCAGACCGTGTTCGACGGCCCACCGGCACCGGTGATCCTGGTCGCGCCGGACGTGCCTGTCGAGGTGACCGCTGCGACCGATGCGCTCATAGCGATCGCAAGCGCCCCGGGAGGGCCGGTCTCGCGGACGGCACTCATGCAGCCGGACGAGATCCTCGTCGAGATCCGCGGGTCGGGCCAGACCGAACGCCGCGTCCATCATCTCCTCCCGCCCGGGGCCGAGGCCGGTCGTCTGATCGCGTTCGAGGTGTTCACGCCGGGCGGCAACTGGTCGAGCTACCCGCCGCACAAGCACGACACCGAGGACCCTCCGACCGAGGCCCGACTCGAGGAGATCTACTTCTACCGGTTCGCGAGACCCGATGGCTTCGCGTTCCAGCGCGTCTACACGCCGAGCCGGAGTCTCGACGAATCGGTCGCCCCGGGCGACTGCGACGTCGTGCTCGTCCCGGCCGGCTACCATCCGGTCGCGGCGGCGGTCGGGTACGACTGTTACTACCTGAACGTGATGGCCGGGCCGCACCGGGCCTGGAACTTCACGCTGGATCCCGATCACGCGTGGCTGATGGATTGGGATGCGCAGGCACCGCTCGAGTCGCCTCCCGGGGGTTCGGCATGACGACGGTGCAGCTCACGACCGCACAGGCACTCGTCCGCTGGATGATCGCCCAGCGATCCGAGCTCCTCGACGGCACCGAGGTGCCCCTGTTCGCGGGCGTGTTCGGCATCTTCGGGCACGGCAACGTGCTCGGTCTCGGCACGGCTCTCTACGAGGAGCGCGACCGCCTGCCGACCTGGCGCGGCAATACCGAGGAGGGGATGGCCCTCGCGGCGGTCGGCTTCGGGAAGGCGATGGACCGGCGACAGGTGATGGTCGCGACGTCGTCGATCGGCCCGGGTGCGCTCAACATGGTCACGGCCGCCGGCGTCGCGCACGCGAACCGGATCCCGGTCCTCTTCCTCCCCGGCGACACGTTCCAGGGCCGGGCGCCGGACCCGGTGCTACAGCAGGTCGAGTCGTTCGGTGACCCGACGACCACGGTCAATGACGCGTTCCGGCCGGTCAGTCGGTATTTCGATCGGATCACGCGACCGGAACAGCTCATCGCCACGCTTCCGCAGGTCGCCCGCGTCCTCACCGACCCGGCCGATGCCGGCCCAGTCGTCGTCGCCTTGCCACAGGACGTGCAGACCGAGACGTACGCGTTTCCGGCGGCGATGTTCGCGCCGAGACTCCACCGCGTCTCCCGGGCGGGACCGGATGCGACCGCGCTCGCCGAGGCGGTCGACATCCTCCGGTCCGGTCATCGGCCGCTGCTGGTCATCGGTGGCGGCGTCCGCTACTCGGGTGCCGGCCGGGCCGTCCTTGCATTCGCGGAACGGCATGGGGTCCCGCTGGTGGACACCCCGGCCGGCCGCACGCTCGTGCCGCATGGGCACCCGCTCTACGCCGGGCCACTGGGCATCGTCGGGTCGCGGTCGGCGAACCGACTCGCCTCTGAGGCCGACGTCGTGCTGGCCATCGGCACCCGCCTCCAGGACTTCACCACCTCGTCGTGGACGGCCTTCGGCGAGGACGTCCGTCTCGTGACGATCAATGCCGCGCGCTTCGACGCGATCAAGCACGCGGGGCACGCCGTCGTGGGCGATGCCCTCGTGACCGTCGAGGCGCTGGAGCGGCCACTCGAGGGTTGGTCGGCCGACGCGGCGTGGTCGGCGAGCGCGGAGGTGGAGCGGTCGGCGTGGGATGCCTACGTGGACGGGCTGCGTGCCGCATCGGGAGCCGGCGGGGGACTGACCTATGCCCAGGTCGTCGGTGCGATCAACGACGCAAGCGGGCCCGAGGACTACGTCCTCACGTCGGCCGGCGGGTTGCCAGGCGAGCTGCATGGCGGCTGGCGATCGGACGTGCCCGGCAGCCCACGCGGCACGGCCGGCGCGACGATGGACCTCGAATATGGCTTCTCGTGCATGGGCTACGAGATCTCGGGGGCCTGGGGTGCGGCGATGGCGCGGTCCGCCACGAACCCAGAGGGTCTCGTCACCGCGATCCTCGGAGACGGCTCGTATCTCATGCTCGACGCGGACCTGTTCTCGGCCGCGTTCGCCGGACACCCGTTCGTCGCCGTCGTCTGCGACAACGACGGCTATGCGGTCATCCACCGCCTCCAGACCGATCAAGGCGCGGCCGGGTTCAACAACCGTTTCGAGGACGCGTTGGGGCCCGGGGCACGCGAGCGCCCGCTCCGTGTCGACTTCGCGATGCACGCCCGTGCCCTCGGATGCAGCGTCGAAGAGGTCGCGGCCGATGGCACCCTCGCGGATCTCCGTGCTGCCTACGGCCGCGCCCGCTCCACCGCTCGATCCACCCAGCGCCCGGTCGTCGTCGTGTGCCGGACCGATCCTGATGCGTGGACCGAGTCGGGCGCGTGGTGGGAGGTCGGTGTCGGCGAGGGTCTTGCGGGTCGCGATGACTACGAGCGGTTCAAGCGTCGCCAGCTGAGATGGCTCGCGGCTCGTACGAGCTGACGGCGAGCTCCGGACGCAGCTCGCCCGAACCGCGGACGATGAGTCGTGTCGGGATGACGATCCGCTGGGGCGGCCGACTGTCTCCGCCCATCCGTGCGAACAGCAGCTCCGCGCCGGCCCGTCCGAGCTCGCCGGGGTCATACCCGACGACGCTGACCGGGGCGGCCAGCAGGTCCGCCAGCTCGAAGTCGTCGAACCCGACGAGGCCGACCGGACGGTCGATCGAGCGGATCGCTCGGATCACCCCGATGCAGCTGCGGTTGTTCTCGGCGAAGATCGCGGTCGGCGGGTCCACGGCAGTCAGGAGCTGTCGTGCAGCGACCTCTGCCTGTTCCGCCCGCTGGGCGTCGAACCGGACGATCGTCGGATCGAGTGGCACGTCTGCTTCGATGAGTGCCTTCTTGTAGCCGGCCAGACGCTCCTGAGCGGTGGTCAGCATCTGCGAGTCGCCCACGAAACCGATCCGTCGATGACCGAGGTTCAGCAGGTGCCGGGTGCCTCGATAGGCCCCGCCGGCGTTGTCCAGGACGACCGCGTCCGCATCGATCCCGATCGCCGGCCGGTCGACGAACACGACGTGGACGCCGAGCCGGCGCTGCGGCTCCAGGTACCCGTGATCGCCGCCGGTGGGGACCACGATGAGACCATCGACATGCCGTTCGAGCAGGCCCGTCACGACGCGCTGCTCCCGAACGACGTCCTCGGCGGAGCTGCCGAGGATCATGGTCGCCGAGTTGCGGTTGGCGACGGCTTCGACGGCCATCGCGATCGTCGCGTAGAACGGGTTCTGCAGGTCCGCGATGACGAGGCCGATGCTCGACGTCGCGAGACCGGTCCGCAGGTTCTTGGCGATGATGTTCGGCCGGAACCCGAGGCTCACCGCCGCACTTTCGACTCGTCGGCGGACGTCGGGACGGACGTTCGGCTCGTGGTTGAAGACCCGCGATACGGTCTTGAGACTGACTCCCGCCAGCTCCGCCACATCGTGCATCGTCGGGCGACGGTCGCGATCGACCGGCCCTCCCCTCCCGTTCACGGCTGATGACATCGTGCGCCGATTATGGGTGGCCTCTCAGGGTCGGTCAATGGATTATTCACGCTCGATATGCACCCATATCGCGACCGAAACGCGATTGACAACGTTGAACTTTTCCAACTTGACGCGCAGGGTGCCATGGGCTATACAGCGGTGGACGCGGTCCGACGCTGGTGTCGGACCGGCCGCGGCGCCGGAGGATGGAGAGATGCGCGCCGCTACGTCGCTCCGCGCCGCTCAGCAGAGCCATGCGAATTTCAGTCGAACCGAACGGGGAAACGATCGACGACCTGATCGAGCGGGCTCGCTGCGCACCAATCCGGCCCCCGACAACGGGGTCTTGCAACGATCGGGAGATCCAGACAGAGGAGGAGCCATGAGTCCGGTACGCGGACGATCCCGTTGGGCGGTCCTGGCCGCATCGATGGTCGTCGTCCTGGCTGCCTGTAGTTCCAGCTCCAGTCCATCGCCGGCGGCCAGTACGGCCGCATCGGCACCGCCCGCCGCGTCGGTACCCGCGGCCAGCGAGGCCCCGAGCGCCGCCGCTTCCGCTTCAGCCGCCGCCGGCGCCAGCGCCGAGCCGACGCCGGTCACCGGCGCCGCCTGCTCATCGTCGGCGACCGTCGTCAAGTTCTGGACGACGCATACACCGCCCGATTCGAACGTGCTCGCCACGATCGTCGAGGCGTTCAACACCGCGAACCCGGACATCTGCGTGAAGATGACCATCGTGCCGGGCGCGGAGACCGACATCGCCAAGCTCCTGACATCGATCCGCGGCGGCGCCGCGCCGGACGTCTACATGGCCGACCGGTTCACCGTCGCACAGCGCGCCGCTGAAGGCGTGCTCGACCAGCTCCCCGACGGCACCGCCAACTCGGCGGACTACCTGCCGTTCGCGTGGGCCGAGACGCAGTACCAGGGCCATACCTACGCGCTGCCGTTCGATACCGACGCGCGAGTCCTTTGGTACAACAAGGACATGATCACGGCTGCTGGTCAGGACCCCGCGCAGCTCGACATGTCCAAGGGCGCCCCGACCATCGATACCGTCACGAAGATCGCTGACGCGATCAACAAGAAGGACGCCAGCGGCAACTACACCACGATGGGTTGGATGCCCGGCGGTCCGGGAGCTGGCGGCAATGCCGGCGCCTTCGACCAGGGCTGGCACTACACCTGGGGCTTCGATTTCGGCGGCAAGTTCGCCGACCTCGCCGCCTGCAAGGTGACCCCGACCGATCCGGGCGTCGTGGCCGGCTATCAGTTCCTGTACGACTGGGCGAAGGCCCATGACCCGCAGGCCGTGAGCCGCTGGGTCACCACCAACCTGCCTCCGAACCCGCCGGCCGCCCAGAACCCGTTCTGGACCGGCAAGCTCGGGATGACCATCAGCGGCGACTGGCGCATCGCTGAGCAGCTGCAGTACGCCCCGTCGGGCCACTACGGCTTCACCTACATCCCGGTGCCGAAGGCCGGCGATCCGACCTCGACGTGGGCCGGTGGCTGGTCGTTCGCGCTGATCCCGGGCTCCAAGGCCAAGGATCAGGCGATCAAGTTCATGCAGTACATCGCCGGGACCCCGGGTCAGACGGTGTACACCAAGCAGTCGACGCACATGCCGACGCTCAATGCGTTGCTGTCCGACTCGTCCCTCTATGACGCCCAGCACGCGCAGTTCGTCACCATGCTGCCGACGGCCAAGAGCCGCCCGCCGCTCGCCGTCGGGGCCGTTTACTGGGACGCGCTGACCACCGCCCAGGGGTCGGTCGAGCTCAACACCCAGACACCGATGGACGCCCTGACTGCGGTCCAGCAGGCCGTCCAACCGCAGCTCGACGCCGTCGGCTGCTAGTCACCCGCAAGGGTCTGTGACTACGCGGGGACCGGATCCCGGTCCCCGCGTACGATCTCCCTCCCGGTCCCCCCATCGGCAGAGGCGCTGACATGGCCGTAGCCCCCGCCGCCATCGGGACGAGAGTCGTCCCGCCCGCCCGCCGCCGTCGCTTCCGTCGACTCGGGTCGATGGAACGTCGGAACCTGAAGTGGGGCCTGCTGTTCATCAGCCCCTGGCTCTTCGGGTTCATCGTGCTCGGGGTCTTCCCGATCATCTACACGTTCTACCTGAGCCTCACCCGCTACTCGGGCATCAGGCCGCCGATCCTGATCGGGGCGCAGAACTACCAGCGTCTCGTCGCGGATCCGCTGTTCTGGAAGTCCGCCTACAACACGCTGTACTACACGCTGCTGGCCGTGCCCGATCGGCGTCGTCGTGGCGATGGTCCTGGCCCTCGCCATGAACCGAAAGGTGCGCGAGGTCTCGGTCTATCGCGCGATCTACTACCTGCCGTCGATCCTGCCGGTCTTCGTGATCTCGTTCATCTTCGTGGTCATGCTGAACCCGGGCTACGGGCTCGTGAACGCGGCGCTCTCCGCGGTCGGGCTGCCGTCCCCGAACTGGCTCGGGGATCCCGCCTACACCAAGATCGCACTGGTGATGATCGCCCAGCTCGGCGCGGGCCAGTTCGCGCTCGTGTTCCTGGCCGGGCTCCGTGGCGTGCCCCAGGAGCTGTACGAGGCGGCCGAGATCGACGGCGGCGGGACGTGGCAGAAGTTCAAGAGCATCACGATCCCGTTCATGACGCCGATCATCCTGTATGACCTGATCATCGGGCTCAGCTTCGGGCTCCAGGTGTTCACGTCGGCCTACATCCTGACCGGCGGCGGGCGGACGGCCGCCGGCGCCGACAACTCGCTGCTCACCTACGTGTTCTACCTCTACAAGCAGGCCTTCCAGTACGGGCAGATGGGCTACGCCGCCGCGATGTCCGTCGTGATGTTCGTGGTCAGCGTGGCCCTCGCCGCCGCGGTCTTCCGGTGGGCACGCGGCTGGGTCTTCTACGGCGGGGAGGAAGCCTAGATGGCGACCACCGACCTGGCGGAGACCCCGCGAGCCGTCGCGGCACCCATCCCGAGGCGTCGGCGGAGCCTGGGCCACATCTTCAAGGGATCGGTCGGGCCACGGGTCATCCTGCATCGCCGGGGCGTTCCTGTTCATCATCCCGTTCTACTGGATGGTCGTCAGCGCGCTCAAGTCGAACCACGAGCTGACGCAGTTCCCGCCGAGCCTGGTCCCGGGCGAGTGGGTCTGGCAGAACTTCGTCGACGCGGTCAACTACATCCCGTTCGGGCTGTACGCGATCAACTCCGTGATCATCACGGTCGGCGTGACGATCGGCGCGGTGATCTCGAACACGCTGGTGGCGTACGGCTTCTCGCGGATCCAGTGGCCGGGCCGGAACGTCGATGTTCTACATGTGCATCGCGACGCTGTTCCTGCCGTACCCGGTGATCCTGGTCGCCCTGTTCGACATCTTCGGCAAGCTGCCGGCGTTCGGTCTGCAGGGCTCGCAGTCGTGGGTCGACACCTTCCTGCCCCTGATCGTGCCGGCGTTCTTCGGGAACCCCTTCTACATCTTCCTGATGCGCCAGTTCATGCTGGGCATCCCGCGCGAGCTGTCCGAGGCGGCGAAGATCGACGGCGCCAGCGAGATCCAGGCGTTCCGGAAGGTGATCCTGCCATTGGCCAAGCCGGCCGTGGTCGTGGTCGCGATCTTCTCGGCGGTCGGCGCGTGGAACGAGTTCCTGCTGCCGCTGCTCTATCTCCAGGACAGCTCGAAGTACCCGCTCGCCGTCGGCCTGGCGTTCTACACGAGCCAGCACGACGTCGCCTACAACCTGCTGATGGCGGCCTCGACGCTCGTCGTCCTGCCGATCATCCTGTGCTTCATCTTCGCCCAGCGGTTCTTCGTCGAGGGCATCACCGTCGGCGGGGTCAAGGGTTGACCACCGGCCCCGGCCCCGCCGTCGTCGCGATGGTCGGTGGGCGTCCGATCGCGCTGTCGCGTCTGGAGGCGCGGCTGGCCGACATCCGTCGAGGGCCGCGCGGACGCCATCTCCCGCCCGACGGCGGGGAGGCATCGGCCGGAGCGCGCCGCTGGGTCGTCCAGGAGCTGGTGACCGAGGCGATCCTCCTCCACGAAGCGCCAGCTGGCCGGCCTCGCGACTCCGGGAGACGAAGCCGTCCTGGCGCCGGCGATCGTGTCGAGGCTCGTGGACAGGGTCACCGCGAACGTGACCGTCGACCCGCGCGCCGTGCGCGGCGTACTACGTCCGCAATGGCGATCGGTACCGGCGCCGCGAAGCGCGCCGCGTCCGTCACGTCCTGCTCGCCGACGAGGCGACAGCACGCGAGGTCGTGGTCCAGCTCGCGGGCGGCGGCGCTTTCGGCGCTCTCGCCGAGAAGTGGTCGGTCGATCCCGGGAGCCGGACTATGGGTGGCGACCTGGGTGACGTCCATCGAGGCGAGCTCAGCGGGCCGCTCGAGGACGCGATCTTCAGCGCCGAGGTCGGGGGTCGTCCTGGGGCCGATCCGGACCGAGCACGGCTGGCACGTCGCGCGGGTCGAGGCCGTGACCCCAGCCTCGCCGGTGCCCTATCGCGAGGCTCGTCCGGCGATCGAGGCGGAGCTGCTGGCGGCCGAACGGAGTCGGGTCTTCGGAGTCTGGCTGGAAGAGCGCCGCAGGGCGCTCGTGGCGATCGAGCCCGGGTTCGAGCACCCGGCCGATCCCGTCCACGGGTACCCGAGCCACCGGCATTGACCGGAGCGAGACGATGAGCCAGATCGTGGTCACCGGTGGCAGCGGCAAGGCGGGTCGGGCGGTCGTGCACGACCTCGTCGAGCACGGTCACGAGGTCGTCAACGTCGACGTCGTCCCGTCCAGCATCCAGGAGGCGCCGTTCCTCCGGGCAGACCTCACCGACCTCGGCGAGACGATCGAAGCGCTCCGCGGCGCGGATGCTGTGGTCCACCTCGCGGCGATCCCGGCACCGCGGATCAGGACGGTCGAGCGGACCTTCGAGATCAACATCCTGAGCACCTACAACGTCTTCAGCGCAGCCGCGCAGCTCGGGCTGCGCCGCGTCGTCTGGGCGTCGAGCGAGACCGTGCTCGGCCTGCCGTTCGGCGGGCGACATGCCCGCAATCTGCTCGATCCGGACGCGGTGCCCGGCCATCACCCCGAGCCCGACTACGCACCGATCGACGAGGCAGCATCCGCTCCGGCCGCACTCCAGCTACTCGCTGACCAAGGTCCTGAGCGAGGAGATGGCACGCCAGTTCGCCCGCTGGAGTCACATCCCGTTCATCGGCCTGCGCTTCTCGGCGATCCGCGAACCGGCCGAATACGACTCGTTCCGCGCCGGCTGGGACGATCCGCACCTGGGAGAGTGGAACATGTGGGGATATGTCGATGCGCGTGACGTCGCCCAGGCCTGCCGGCTCAGCCTGAACGCGGATCTGACCGGCGCCGAGGTGTTCATCATCGCGGCCGGCGACACGGTCATGGATCGCCCGAACGCCGAGCTGCTCGCCGAATGCTACCCCGGCGGTCCAGCTGCGCCCCGGGACCGGCGACTTCGAGACCCTGCTCTCGATCGACAAGGCGCGTCGCATGCTCGGCTACGACCCGGCACATTCCTGGCGCGATGCCGTCGGCGGACGGATCGGCGCCGGAACCGGCACGGAAGCCCGGAGCTAGACGATGGAGATCGTCGCGGTCGAATCGACGAACCTGTTCATCGGCTCCGAGGCGTCGCCACGCCAGGTCGTCCGGATCGTCGTGCGCGGCACCGAGCCGGCATCGAGCGAGCCCGCCCGGGTCAGCATCCAGGGAGCGCAGGTTCGAACCGCCGAGGCGGTCCTGCTGGGACCGCTCGGAGACCGCGAGGAAGCGCGACTCGAGGTCGGAGTCGACGGTCGATCCGTCGGCAGCTCCGCGCGACGCTCGTCGACGCCGTCGTCGTGGTCGAGGACGGTTCGGGGACAGAGCGGCTGCCGTTCCAGCTCTCCGTCGAGGAGCCCGGCTGGCGGATGTACCTGATCTCCCACTTCCACTACGACCCGGTCTGGTGGAACACGCAGGCGGCCTACACCGAGACGTGGGGCGCGACCATCCAGTACCGGTCGCCGTTCCAGGAGCCCGGTCTGGCGCTCGTCCGGTCCCATCTCGAGATCGCCCGGCGCGACCCGGACTACAAGTTCGTCCTCGCCGAGCTGGACTACCTCAAGCCGTACTGGGACGCCTACCCCGAGGATCGCGACTACGTCCGCACACTCCTGGCCGACGGCCGGCTCGAGTTCGTGGGTGGCACCTACAACGAGCCGAACACGAACCTGACCAGCGCCGAATCGACGATCCGGAACGCGATCTACGGCATCGGCTACCAGCGCGACGTGCTCGGCGGGGCGCCGGCCACGGCATGGCAGCTCGATGCGTTCGGGCACGACCCCCAGTTCCCCGGGATCATGGCCGGCGCCGGGCTGTCCTCGAGCTCGTGGGCGCGCGGGCCGTTCCACGAGTGGGGCCCGAACTGGGTCCGCGGTCCCGGACGGCTGCCGTTCGCCGAGCTCGCGGCGGGCGAGCATCCGCGGATGCAGTTCCCGATGGAGTTCGACTGGATCGCCCCCAGCGGACGAGCGCTGTTGACGAGCTTCATGGCCGATCACTACTCGGCGGGCTGGTGGATGGACGCCGCGCCGACGCTCGAGGCGGCCGAGGCCGAGGTCCATCGGCTGTTCACCGAGCTGGCGACCGTCGCCGCGACGAAGAACGTCCTCCTTCCGGTCGGCACCGACTACACGCCGCCGAACAAGTGGGTCACCGCGATCCATCGGGACTGGAACAGCCGGTACGTCTGGCCGAAGTTCATCACGGCCATCCCGCGCGACTACTTCGACGCCGTGCGCGCCGAACAGGCCGCGACCGGGCGCCCGTTCTCGCCGCAGACCCGGGACATGAACCCGATCTACACCGGCAAGGACGTCTCGTTCATCGACACCAAGCAGATGCAGCGGCAGGCGGAGAACACCCTCATGGGTGCCGAGAAGTTCGCCACGATCGCGGCGTTGATGGGCGCGCGGTTCCCGACCGAGGCCATCGACAAGGCCTGGCGGCAGCTGCTGTTCGGTGCCCACCATGACGGGATCACCGGCTCCGAATCGGACCAGGTCTATCTCGACCTGATCGGCGGCTGGCGCGAGGCCCTGGAGCTCGGCACGACGGTCCACGAGGCTGCCATCGGCCACCTCGCGGCGCGGATCGAGACGGCCGGCGACGGCCAGGCGATCACCGTCTTCAACCCGTTGTCCTGGCCGCGATCGGATATCGCCCATGTCGACATCGCGCTGCCCGACGACCGATCGCTCGGGATCGAGCTGCGGGACGACGGCGGCGACGCGATCCCGTTCCTGCTCGAATCGGCCGATCCGGCCGATGGCCGGCGGGCCGCGCCGGGCGACGATCGCGTTCCTGGCCCGGGACGTGCCCGCGATCGGCTACCGGACGTTCCGCGCCGTTCCGAGCGCGACGCCGCTCGACGATGCCGGCTGGCGGGCGGTCGACACCCTGGCGATCGAGAACGAGACCTTCGCGCTGACCGTCGATCCGTCGCGCGGGGGCGGGATCGCCAGCCTGCGTCGACAAGCGCAGCGGCAAGCAGCTCATCCGGCCCGGCGAGGTCGTCAACGAGCTGCGCGCCTATCGCGAGTACCCGAACCATCCGCTGTTCGCGGAAGGCCCGTGGCATCTGACGCCCGACGGCCGCTTCACGTCGGCGATCGACTTCGACACGGAGGTCACGGTCGAGGTCTCACCGATCGGCCAGCGCATCCGGCTGGACGGTCCGTTCGAGGCGTCGCGACGCCACCAGGAGATCCGGCTGTGGACCGGCATCGACCGCGTCGACCTGGCGACGGCGCTCCATGACTACGACGGCCACGACCGGCTGTTCCGGCTCCGCTTCCCGACGGTCGTCGAAGGTGGCACACCGGTCTCGGAAACGGGCAACGCCGTCATCGGCCGGCCATTCGGGCGGCCGAACGTGGACGTCGCCGAGGTCCCGTTCACGCTCGACCATCCTGCCTACAACTGGTTCGCCCTCGGCGTCACGGCCCGTGTCGCGCTCGGCGCAGCCGGTGCCCGCGTCCGAGGCGCGCGCGGCACGGGCGATCGGCATCGCCGAAGTCGTGGTCGGCGACGACCCGCGCCACGACGGGGCCATCCGCGAGCTCGTCATCGCGCTCGTCCGGCAGGGTGTCACCTCGACGGTGTCGCAGCACGACGGTCACCGCTACGGCGTGATGCACATCGACTCCAACCTCCCGGACGTCCGGCTGGCCATCGGGCGTCCCGACGAGAACCACTTCGTCGCGTCGGTGCTCGACGAGGCCGATCCCGCGTATCGCGCCGAGCTCGATCGACAGCTCGCGGCATCCGGACACGCGCGCGTGTGGGTGCCCGACGACGGTGCGGCCCGGCGCCGGAACGAGCCCATCACCGACCTTCGTGGGGCGCGCGACCTGCCCGTCCTGATCGTCGCCGGCGGCGACCCCGACCAGACGGCCGGCCGCGCTCGACGCGCTCGTCGCCGACCTCGCGGACGGGGTCATCGACGTGGACCAGCCGGCCGAGCTGGACGGCTCGACAGGGACCACCGAGGACTACACGGTGGCGATCCTCAATCACGGCATGCCCAGCTTCAACGTCGAGGCCGACGGCAACCTGTATCTCTCGATCATGCGCTCGTGCAGCGGCTGGCCGTCCGGGGTGTGGATCGATCCGCCACGGCGATCGACGCCCGACGGCGCGAACTTCCAGTACCAGCACTGGAGCCACACGTTCGACTACGCGATCGCGGCCGGTGCCGGCGACTGGCGCGAGGGCGGGATCGTCCGCGCCGGGCACGACTTCAACAACCCGCTCGTCGCCCGGGTCGTCGACTCGCACGCCGGGCGCCTGCCGGCGACGGCGAGCTTCGTCGAAGTCGAGCCGGCGTCCGTCGTCCTGACCGTGCTGAAGCCGGGCGGACTGCCAGAGGCCCGGATGGCCGGGATGGATCTCGATCCGGCCGGCGGCATCGCGATGCGGCTGTATGAGTCGTCGGGACGACCCACCAAGGCGACGATCCGGACGCGATGGCCGATCCTGTCCGCGGCCCGGACGGACCTCCTCGAGCAGAACGGCGAGCCGATGCAGGTGTCCGGATCGACCCTGGACGTGCGACTCGAGCCGTACGAGATCGTCACCATCGCCGCGACCGTGGCGGCCACCGCCGACGCGGAGACCGGAGCCGTCGGGCTCGCCCCGCGTGGCGAGGCGGCCCAGCCGGTCTACGCCGACTACTGGCTGCACAACAAGGGCGCGGCGCCGATGGGCTACCAGTCGGTGACCGTCCAGATCAAGCCGTCGTTCGCCAGCGGCGAAGGTCCGTTCGAGGTGCCGGTCGTCGTCGCATCAGAGCGCACGGACGGTCCTACCGCCGGATCCGTGGAGCTCATCGTCCCGCCCGGCTGGGAGGCGACGCCCTCCGAGCGGATCTACCGGCTCGCCCCCGGCGCGCACGTCGCCTTCGAGGCGTCGGTGCGACCTCCGGCCGGCGCATCGCCCGGGCGCTATTTCGTGGCCGCCCGGATCGTGGACGAGGGCGGCCAGACACACGAGGACGTCGTGACGGTGGATCTACCTCCCCGCCGCAGGATGGAACGGCCCCGCACCCGGTCGATGGCGAGCGCTCGGCCGCCCTCGGCTGGGCCGTCGAACGGGCGCTGACGACGGCCGGTGACGGTCCCGAGCCCGGCACCTCCAGCCAGGCCGGGGCGCGGCACGACCCCGGCGGCGAGATCGCGGTCACGCTGCTGGACCGTGCGATCACGGTCGCGCCGGGAGACGGCGGCAGCCTCCGCGGTCGAGCTGTCGAACAGCGCCGCGAGCGAGATCCGCGGCGAAGCCCAGATCCTGAGTCCGCTCGAGACGTGGACGACGATCAGGCCGTGGACACAGGGGTTCACGGTCGAGCCCGGTGGTCGGACCACCATCGAGTTCGGCGTGGAGCCGCCTCGGGACGTCGCCGCCGGCACGTACTGGGCGCTGGTCAAGGTCATGTACTTCGGTCGCGTCCAGTACTCGGAATCGGTCCCGGTCACGATCCGGGCCGCGGCCGCCGTGCGCGCGCCGGATCTGGTGGCCGAGCCGACGTAGTCGCGGCGCCTCCACGATCACGGCAGAAACGGAGGTCCAGATGACGAACGAGATCAAGGTCGGCGTGCTGCCGTGGGGCCAGCGGACCGACTGGCCATCGCTCCAGGCCATCGGCCGCCGCGCCGACGAGCTCGGCTACGACTCGCTCTGGACCTGGGACCATCTCTATCCCATCCAGGGCGACTGGCGTGGCCCGATCTTCGAGGGCTACATGATCCTGGCCGGCTGGGCCGCCGTGACGTCGCACGCGACGCTCGGACTGATGGTCGGTGCGAACACGTTCCGGAACCCGGCCCTGACGGTCAAGCTGGCCACGACGCTCGACCACATGAGCGACGGTCGAGCGGTCCTCGGCATCGGCGGCGCGTGGTTCGAACGCGAGCACGATGCGTTCGGGATCGAGTTCGGGTCCGGCTTCGGCGAGCGACTCGACTGGCTCGACGAGGCGGTCGCGCTGATGCGCGGCATGCTGACCGACGACTCGGCGACCGCGCGCGGCCCGCGCTACCAGGCGACGGCCGTCCGCAACGACCCGCCGCCGCTCCAGACGCGCCTCCCGATCCTCATCGGCGGTGACGGCGAGCGAAAGACGCTGGCCACGGTCGCCCGCTACGCCGACGCGTGGAACACCGGCGGGGACATCGACTTCGTGCGGCACAAGGACGAGGTCCTTCGCCGCTGGTGCGACGAGGTCGGCCGGGACGAGGCGGAGATCGAGCGGACGCTCGGCCTCGGGCTGGTGATCATCCGCGACGACCCGGCCGAAGCGCGGCGCATGGACGCCGTCTTCCGCGAGCACCACCCGGGCTACAGCGACCCGCCGAAGAGCGGCACGGCCGAGCAGATCGCCGAATCGCTGGTCCCGTTCGTGAAGCTCGGCTTCCGGCACATCTTCTTCGACGCCCCGGCGCCGTTCGACGACGAGACCGTCAGCCGGTTCGCCGGCGAGGTCAGGCCGATGCTCGAGCAGGCGGCGATCGCCGCGGCCGGACGATGACCGGCCGGGCCACGGCCGCCTGACACGATGCCCATCCGCCTCGCCCTGGGTCACCTCGAAGGATTCGACGAGACCGTCTCGACCTTCGCCCGGCAGCTCGGCCTGTCCAGCGTCCAGTTCCACACGCCGATCGATCTCGGCGGGCGAGGCCGGCTACTGGTCGTTCGACGAGCTGGTGTCGCCTGCGCGAGCGCTGCGAGGCCGACGGGCTGGTCGTCGAGGGCATCGAGAACGTGCCGTACGCCCACTGGGACAAGGTCCTGCGCGGATCGCCGGGGCGCGAGGAGCAGCTCGCGAACTACGCCACCACGATCCGCAACATGGCGGCGGCCGGGATCCGCGTCCTCGGTCACCACTTCCTGCCGACCTATGTGTGGCGGACGGACCTGCACGCGCGCGGGCGCGGCGGGGCCCTGGTCACCGCATTCGACGCCGCGCGCGTGGGCGACGGGAATGCGCTGACCGGCTACAAGCTGACGCCCGGCGCAGCGCTCGAGGAGCCGATCGGCAGCGAGCGGATGTGGGACAACTACCGGGTCTTCCTCGACGCCGTCCTGCCCGTCGCGGAGGAGGTCGGCGTCCGCCTCGCCCTCCATCCCGACGATCCGCCGACGGACATCCCGCTCGGTGGCGTCGCACGCATCCTGAGCAGCCCGCAGGCGCTCGAGCGGGCCGGGCGAGCTGGCCGGCGACAGTCCCGCCTGGGGGCTCGACCTGTGCCTCGGCTCGGTGTCGGAGATGGGCGGGACCGAGACGGTCGACCGCGTCATCGACACGTTCGGGCCGCAGGGCCGGATCGTGTACGTCCACTTCCGCGACGTCCAGGGAGTGGTCCCGCGGTTCCAGGAGTCGTTCCTCGGCGAGGGGAACTACGACCCCGCGGCGGTGCTCCGCCGGCTGGCGGCGGTCGGCTTCGACGGCTTCCTGATCGACGACCACGTGCCGGCCATGATCGGCGACGAGGACACCTGGGCGAACACGACGCTCGGCGGCCTATTGCAGCCGCGGCCGGGCGCACGCCATCGGCTACCTGCAGGGCCTCCTCCACGCCCTCGACGGCGCGACGGTCGCCGCATGAGCCCGGCACGGCGGGCCAGACGATGACCCGGGCAGGCGCCGGCGTGCCGAGCGGCACGGTCGTGCTGGTGACGGGCGGGTCGCAGGGGATCGGCCGCGCCGTCGTCCGAGCTGTTCGCCGCCGAGGGCGCGTCGGTCGGTGTGGGCGGGCTCGAAGCGGACGCCGTCGACGCCACGGTCCGGGCGATCCGGGAGGCCGGTGGCGAGGCGCTCGCGGTCGTCGCCGACCTGACCGACGAGCGCGCCGTCGAGTCGGCGGTGGCGGCCACCGTCGAGCGGTACGGGCGCCTCGATACGCTCGTGACGTCGGCCGGGATCCAGCGCTACGGGAATGTCGTCGACACGGACGTGGCGACGTGGGACGAGGTGTTCGCGGTCAACGTGCGGGGCGTGTTCCTGGCCGCCCGGTCGGCGTTGCCGCATCTCCGGCGGAGTGGCCGCGGATCGATCGTCGTCATCTCGTCCGTCCAGGCCCACGGCACGCAGACAGAGGTCCCGGCCTACGCCGCAAGCAAGGGCGCCCTGGATTCGCTCGTGCGCGCGATGGCCCTCGACGAGGCGCGCCACGGCGTCCGCGTCAACGCCGTCTGTCCGGGGTCGGTCGATACGCCGATGCTGCGAGCGTCGGCTCGACGGTTCAGCGACGGAAGCCAGGAGGCGGAGGACGAGACCATCGCCGGATGGGGCCGGATGCATCCCATGGGACGGGTCGCTCAGCCGCGCGAGATCGCCGAGGCGGTCCTGTTCCTTGCCAGCGATCGAGCGAGCTTCATCACCGGCGAGGACATCCACGTCGACGGCGGTCTGCTCGCGAGCCTTCCGGTCACGCTGCCGGAATGACGACACCGGGAAGGACCCGATGTACGGCGGCGTAGAAGCCGGCGGGACGAAGTTCGTGTGCGTCATCGGCACGGGCCCCGACGACATCGTCGCGACGACGCGTCTCGAGGTGACCGGTCCGGCGGAGACCATCCGTGGCGCGATCGCGTTCTTCCGGCACGCGATCGACTCGGGGATCCGGCTGGATGCGATCGGGATCGGCTCCTTCGGACCGGTCGAGCTGCGTCCCGGGCATCCGCGCTACGGCTCGATCACGACGACGCCCAAGCCAGGGTGGTCGAACACGCCGATGGTCGAGCCGTTCGCAGCGGCCTTCGGCGTCCCGGTCGGTTTCGATACCGACGTCAACGCGGCTGCGCTGGCCGAAGGCCGGTGGGGCGCCGGGCGGGGGCTGGCGTCGTTCGTCTACATGACGCTCGGGACGGGGATCGGCGGCGGCGCGGTCGTCGACGGCCGGATCATGCACGGACTCGGTCACCTGGAGATCGGCCACTTGGCCGTGTCGCGTCATCCATCGGACGCGTTCGAGGGCGTCTGCCCGTTCCATCGCGATTGCCTCGAGGGGATGGCCAGCGGGCCGGCGATCGCGGCCCGGTTCGGCCGCCGCGGCGAGGACCTCGAGGGCGCTGCGCGGATCGCCGCCGCCGAGCTCGTCGGCTTCTACGTCGGCGCGGGCATCCGCTCGATCATCTACGCCCTGGCGCCGGAACGGATCGTCATCGGCGGCGGGCTGTCCGGCCTGCCGGGCGTGGCGGCGGCCGCCCGCGCGGAGCTCGATCGGCAGCTCGGAGGCTACCCGGGGCTGCCGGAGCACGCAGAACCGAGCTTCATCTCGCCCGCCCTCCTGGGCGGGCAGGCCGGCCCGGTCGGGTCGCTGATCCTGGCCGAGCGGGCGATCGCGATCGCCGACCCGGTGCGCCCGCAGGCAGCCAGGACGGGCGCCTGATGGGCAACGACTTCGCGACGGTCTTCGAGCCTTTTGTCGAGGGGCTCGATCACCCCGAGGGGGTGACGCTCGGGCCGGACGGGCACATCTATGCGGGAGGGGAGGCGGGACAGGTCTACCGCGTCGATCTCGACGGCACGTCCGAGATGATCGGGACGACCGGCGGGTTCCTGCTCGGCTTGTGCATGGACGCGGACCTGAATGCGTACGTCTGCGACACAGACAGGAAAGCCGTCGTCCGCGTGACCCCCGATGGGACCGCATCGACCTACGCCTCCGGGTCGCCGTCGCGGCCGATGCGCAATCCCAACTACCCGGTGTTCGACGAGCTCGGCAACCTCTACGTGTCCGATTCCGGTGGCTGGAAGACGAACGACGGCTGCATCTGGGTGATCCGTCCCGACGGCACCTGCGAGATCGTGCGCGACGACATCGTCGCCTTCCCGAATGGCCTCGCCCTCGGCCTGGACGGGACATCGCTCTACGTCATCGAGAGCACGGGGGCCCGTGTCGTCAGGGTCCCGGTCTCGGAGGGACACTCCTCCGGGCCGGTCGAGACGGTCTGCGTGATGCCTCCGCGGCACGTCCCGGACGGCCTCGCGTTCGACGTCGATGGTGGTCTCTACGTGTCCTGCTACACACCCGACGTCATCTTCCGACTGGCCCCGGACGGGACGTTGGACACCGTCGCCGAGGACTGGGAGAGCACCATCCTCTCGGCTCCCACGAACGTCGTCTTCGCGGGGCCCGACCGCTTGACGCTGGTCGCGGCGAGCCTCGGCCGCTGGCACCTGTCCAAGGCTGCGGTGCGCATCCCCGGGGCACCCCTCCACTACCCGCGACTCCCACGCACGGGGAGCGACGGGTCATGAGCGATGTCGGACGTGTGGTCGTGGTCACCGGCGCAGGGTCGGGGATCGGGCGGGCGACCGCCGCGACGTTCGCGGCCATCGGTGACCGGGTGGTGGTGGCCGACTACGACCCTGCCGCGGCCGAGGCGGTCGCCGGCGAGCTGCGCGAGGCAGGTGGCGAGGCGATCGCGGTCACGGTCGACGTGAGTGACCGGGCGCAGGTGGATGCGATGGTCGCGACGGCCGTCGCGCAGTTCGGCACGCTCGACGTCCTGGTCAACAACGCGGGGATCGGCGTCGCGGGCGACGTCCTCGAGACGACCGCCGACGACCTCGGACGGACCCTTGCCGTGAACGTGGTCGGCACCTTCCAGTGCTGCCAGGCCGCGATCCCGGTGATGCTCGAGCAGGGCGGCGGGATCATCGTCAACGTCGCATCGGTCGTGGCCTTCGCCGCCGTCACGCGACGCGCGGCCTACTCGACGTCGAAGGGCGCGATCGTGGCCCTGACCCGGTCGATCGCCGTCGACTTCATGGATCGCGGCATCCGCTGCAATGCGGTCGCGCCCGGGACCGTCGACTCGCCGTGGATCGGCCGGATCCTGGCGGACCAGTCCGATCCGGTCGCGGCGCGACAGGCCATGGTGGATCGGCAGCCCCTGGGCGGCTCGGAAGACCCGAGGAGATCGCCGCCGCGATCCGGTACCTGGCGTCCCCGGACGCCGGCTTCGTCCACGGCTCGTGTCTCGTCATCGACGGCGGGTTCCTGGCGCGCTGACCTTGCCGTCGTCGGGCGGAACGGAGGCCGGGACCCGGCTCAGTCGGCGGTCGCGATCGAGTGCGTCGCCCCGGGATCGAGGAGATATGTCTGGAGCACGCCCAGGCCTTTGACGTCCACCTCGCGGGGCCGGAACGGGTACCGGTCGGCGCACATCCGCCAGGTCGACGCGGCGACCTGGATCTCGCCGGGGACGCCGGTCGACTCCATCCGGCTGGCGAGGTTCACAGCGTCGCCCCACACGTCGTAGCTGAACTTCCGGTGACCGATGACGCCGGCCACCGCGGGCCCGGATGCGATGCCGATCCTCATCCGGATGGGGTTCCCGGGTGTCGATTCCGTCAGGGCAGCGACCGACAGCATCTCGAGCGCCACGTCGACGATGACCGAGGCGTGGTCGGGTCGCGGATCCGGCGCGCCGGCAACGACCATGTACGCGTCTCCGATCGTCTTGATCTTCTCGAGACCGTGTCGCTCGGCGAGCGTATCGAAGCGATTGAAGACCTCATCGAGCACGGCCACGACCCGGGCCGGGGACGCGTGTGCCGCGAACGGCGTGAAATCGACGACATCGGCGAACAGGATCGTCACGTCGTCGTAGTGGTCGGCGATGACCCGTTCGCCACTCTTCAGCCGATCGGCGATCGAGCGGGGCAGGACATTGAGCAGCAGCGTGTCGGACTCCGCCTTGGCACGCAGACGCTCTCCATCGACGAAGACCACGAGCCCGAGCGCGACCGCGGCGGCGACGATGAGATCGACCGCCGCGAACAGGCTCCTGGCGAGCGATGGTTCCGGTGGCGCTTTTCGAATGAATGGGTCGATCACGATGCTTGCGACGACGACCAGGATCACGCCGGCCAAGGCCGGTCGACCGGCGCGTGCACCCAGGAAGAGCACCGCCGCGATCGGGACGAGGGTGATCCAGATGAGGTTGATGGCGGACCACGACAGTCCTCCCGACGGCACGAGGCTGGCGAACAGGACGGCCAGACCGACGACCGCCATGATCGCGATGAGGGGTGTCAGCTCACGGCTCCGGTGGAACCACACCAGGGCCGCCCCGAAGGCGACGACCTCGACGGATGCGAGGGCCGTGAATGCCGGCCGTCCCAGGACCAGGTCGGCAAGCCCGAAGACGACGCCGACGCCCATGAATGCCAACGCTGCGGCGACTGCCGCCCGCTTCCGGATGCGCAGGTCCGCCTCGTCCGCGGGATCGGTGCCGATGTCGAGGATGGTGACCAGCTTCACCGGACGGATTAGAGCACGTGGTGGCCCCCGCGGAAGGCCCCATCCGGCAGCGGTCAAGCTGTATGCCCCCCTTCCACGGCGGGCGTTGGTGTCCGGCCCCGGCTGATCGCGCTGGGACGACTGGCGCTGCGCGACTGCCGAGGGGTACACTCGCGGCACAACTGAAGAGCGACGTATCAAGAGTGGCGGAGGGACCGGCCCGATGAAGCCACGACAACCTACCGGCGATGAGCCGGCAAGGTGCCAAGTCCGGGCAGGCCCTCCGCCTGCGAGATAGGGAGCGCTTCGCGGGACCCTTCCCACACCGGAGGGGTCTCCTCGTTTCTCGGGCCCGGTCCATCCGCCGTCCTGGCACAGGAGGTGGACGAGATGACGAACGCCCGTGGCGCGCATCTGGTGGGCGGGCTGGCAGCGCCCGACGCAACGACCGCGATGACGACGACGGCTGGGGTCCTCGGCCAGCATCTGACTCGCCTGACCGATGGCGAGACCGGGCCGCGCAGCCAGTGGATCTGGTGGCAGATCGACAAGCTGACGGCGATCGACGGCATCGCGATGGGCCCGCCCCAGGTCAATCCCGAGACCGGCAATCCCGATTACTCGGTCTTCCCCGGGCTCGAGGTCCGCGAGGGCATCGTCATCCCGGACCGGGCGCTCGGCTACGCAGATGCCGCGCGCGATTCGTACGCGGAGTTCGTGCGCCTGCGTGCCGCCGGCGTCATCCCGGCGGACGTCCGCTTCCAGGTCAGCGTGCCGACGCCCTATGCGGTCGTGGTCGCCTGGGCGTCCGGCGAGTCCCAGCGTCGGCTGTGGCAGCCGTTCAAGGACGCGCTGTTCGCCGAGGTCACGGCGATCCAGCGCGAGATCCCGGCCGATGACCTGGCCATCCAGTGGGACGTCGCGGTCGAGGTCGGCGTCCTCGAAGGCGTGTTCACGCCGATCGACGAGCTCGCATCCGAGCAGCGCATCGTCGACGAGCTCGTCGCCTGCCTCGAACAGGTGGCACGACCCGCGCAGCGCGGCCTCCACCTGTGCTACGGCGACTACAAGCATCGCCACTTCAAGGCACCGACCGACCTCGGCGTCCTGGTCCGCCTGGCCAACGAGGTCGCTGCGCGGGTGCCGTTCGACTTCGTCCACATGCCGGTCGATCGCGAGAATGGACGCGTCGCGGACTATTTCGCGCCGCTGTCGGACCTGCGCGTGAACGGGACGGAGCTGGCCCTCGGCGTCATCGACTACGAGAACGACTCCACGCGGATCGACGAGCTGGTCGCCGCTGCAGACACCGCCGGCCGGCCGTACGCCGTCGCGACGGAGTGCGGCATGGCCCGGCTCGGCGAGCGTGGCGAGCCGGTCACGCTCGAGGATCTCCTGCGCCAGCACGAGCGGGTGGCCGCACCCGTGCGGTGATCGCGGCGCCGCGACCGCTGGGACCGCGCGCGCCGGCCGTCGCGGGTACAGACTGGCGGCGGGGGAACCCAGCCCGGCGAGCAAGAGGGGGACAGGGATGCGTGTGCTGCTGGCACTCGTGGTCGCGCTCGCCCTCACCGGATCGGCGTCGGGCGTGGACGCGTCGACAGGCGCGCCCGGTGGCGCGAGCACGACGTCCGCCGAAGCCTCCTCGGGCAGCTGGTCCGTTCTCGGCGAATACCGGGTCAGCCCGCGACCGACGAGCCTGTCGAACCGCAGCCGCGAGCCGATCGTCACGGCGAACCCGTTCGACGCATCGCGGCTGGCGGTCGTGTACGTCAAGGGATCGGGTGCGGGCAGCCAGCACTCGGTGATCCGGATCAGCCACGACGGGGGCGTCAGCTGGCATTCAGCCACCGGGCACCCGCGGGGCGGCGGCAGCCATCCGGTGATCGCGTGGGGACCCGGCCCGCGATCCGGCAAGGCCCGTCTCTACTACGCCGCCATGGGCGGGCCGTACCCGTACCACTTCGAGGTGAGCTACAGCGACAACGAGGGCCTGACCTGGCACTTCGGGTTCATGGCCGGCCACACGCGCGGCTGGTCGATCGGCATGGGGGACATGGTCGTCGACTCGAACCCGGCCAGCCCGAACTACGGCACGCTCTACCTTGCCTACAACTGGCCGAGGGACACGGCCCGCGGCGACGGGCTGCACGTGGTCGCGTCGGGCGACCACGGACACACCTACGCCGAGACCGAGGTCCCGAAGCTGCCCGGCCCGGCCGGCTACGGCGACGCATGGCGCATCGGCTACAAGCTCACCACAGCCCCCGACGGGTCGGCCTACGTGGCGGGCTACCAGCTCGACATGAAGGTGTGGCGGTTCTCGGCGCCGTTCTTCAAGGGTCCCTACTCGAACACCGGGCGGATCGCTTTCGGGGTCGCGCGGCTCGCCTTCGATCGACATGCCCGCGTGCTGACCCACGGTCCGAACATCCTGGCGACGACCCTGCCGAGGACCGCCTGGAACCTCGGCCGTGCACTGCAGGGCGTGAACGTGGGCCTCGCGGAGCCGAGCTGGGCGACGGGGCTGGTCGTCGACCAAGGCGGTCGCCTCTACGACGCGGTCGCAGGCGACGGGCGCATCCGGATCCTGACGAGCGATGACCGGGGTCGGACGTGGCGTCTTCGCTACCTGCCCGGGGCGCCCGCGGCGGCCGGCCGCACGCAGCGCTCGATGCGGCCGGATCTCGTGACCGGCGACGGGTTCGTGGCCGTCCTGTTCCACACGGTCGATGCGTCGGGCACCGCCAGGACAGCGGGGAACGCCGCGGCCGTGAGCTTCGACCGCGGGGCAACGTGGGTCGGGCCGCGACCGCTGAACGGTCACCGCTGGCGCATCGCCCCGATCATCGCGACGTACAACGGGCCGGGCCTACGCGATCGCGCCACGGTGCTGGCGGACGGCCGGACGATCTACTTCGCTTATGGCGACGGTCGCGACGGACGCTCGGCGGCGATCGGCGCCCGTCTCCGCGTGACGGCCGCCGCGACCGAACCGCCGCCGCCGAGTCCTTCCCCGGAGCCGAGCCCGTCCGGATGACGCCCCGGAGGCCACACGGGCGCGGCCGCGAGGCCTGCTGCGGGTGTCTGTTGTACCGTCGTTTCGGCTGCTCGCGCGCGTCGATCGACGGCGCGCACCGGGAGACCGCCGGGTCCAGCGACGAACAGGGAAGCGGGGACGTCCGTGCCGGACGAGGTCGTCGGCCGCGGGAATGAGCTCGCGGCGGTCGAACGATTCGTGGAACGTGCTCGAGGCGGGCTCTCGGCGCTCGTCCTCGAGGGCGAGGCAGGCATCGGCAAGACGACGATCTGGCATGCGGCCGTCGGCCGTCGCCAGGGCGGCCGGCTTCACCGTCCTGACCTCGGGACCGGCCCGCTCCGAGCAGGGCCTGACCCTCGGCGGCCTCACCGACCTGTTCGCCGACGTCGATGCGGCCGTCCTCGCCGGCCTGCCGGATCCGCAGCGCCACGCGCTCGAGATCGCCCTCCTGCGGATCGAGCCGTCGGGCAGCCTGCCCGACCAGCGGACGCTGTCCGTGGCGGTCGCCGGCCTGCTGCGCGCGCTGACGGCCCGCTCGCCGGTCCTCATCGCCGTCGACGACGCCCAGTGGCTCGACGAGAGCTCGGCGGCGATCGTCGCCTACGCCGTCCGGCGGCTTGCCGACCGCCCGCTCGGCCTGCTCGTCTCGGTCCGGACCGGGCCGGTCGAGGCAGGGTGCGCCCGACCTGGCGTCCGCCGTGGCGCCCGAGCAGACCGAGCGGATCAGGCTCGGGCCGCTGTCGCTCGCGGCCCTCCACCAGGCTGCTCGGGGAGCGACTCGGCCGGTCGTTCCCGCGGCTCGTGCTGGTCAAGGTCGAGGCCGCGTCCGGGGGCAACCCGCTGTACGCGCTCGAGATCGGGCGTGCCCTGCCGGCCGACATCGACCCGTCGAACCCGCCCGTCCCGCTGCCGATCCCGGACTCGCTCGGGTCTGCTGATGGCCGGCCGGGTCGCCGCGCTCCCGATGGGCGCGCGCGAAGCCATGCTCCTCGCCGCAGCCGCGGCCGAGCCCACGGCCGAGACGCTCGAGCGAGCCCGACCCGGGTTCGCGGAGGCGCTGCGAGCCGGCCGTCGACGCGGGCCTCGTCGGGATCGAGCAGCGGGACCGTCCGGTTCAGCCACCCGCTGATGGCCCAGGCGGTGCTCGGTCTGGCGCCGGCCGCCGAGCTGCGTCGCGCCCACGCCGCCCTGGCGACGGCGACGCCGTCCCCGGACGCCCGGGCACGGCACCTCGGGCAGGCAGCGGACGGTCCGGACGAGTCGGTGGCCCAGGCCTTGGCCGATGCCGCCGGCGGCGGCCCGGGCCCGCGGCGCGACGCTCGATGCCGACCGCGCTGTACCTCGATGCCGATCGGATGACCCCGGCCGACCTGCCCGACCGCCGCCTCGAGCGGGCACGGCTGGCCGCCGAATGCCTGTTCATCGACCTGTCCGAGATGGTCCAGGCGGACGGCATCCTCGAGACCGCGATCGCCGAGGCGCCGCCGGGGCCGGCCCGGGCCGAGGCGTTGAGCATCCGGGCGCTCGTCCGCTACTACCACGGTCGCGCCCCGGATGCCGTCGCGATGGGGGAGCAGGCGCTCCGGGAGGTCGGCGACGACGACGCGACGCTGCGCGCCCGTGTCCTCGGGCGTGTCGCGTTCCTGGTCACGCAGCTCGACCTCGAGCGCGGCCTCGCGCCTGATCGACGAGGCCATCGCCTTGCTCGGAGGTCGCGCGCGGGCGCCGACCCGGACCTCGTCGCCAACGTGCTTCTCCTGCGGGTGAACGCCGAGCTGGGTCTCGTCCGGCCGACGCGCGTCGACGATCTCGAGCGCGGGCTTCGACTGATCACGCCGGACGGACGCTCATGGGAGCACGAAGGGGCCGACGGCTGCGCGTTCGGCTTCGCCCGGCTGACCGACGACCTCGACCGCGCCATCGAGCTGACCCACGAGCTGATCCGCGCGAAGTCCGGGCCGGGCGGCGACGACCCGTTCAACCTCGTCCAGCTGTCGGGCCTGCTGGTCTACCGCGGGCAGTGGGCGGAGGCGCAGCGCGTCGCCGAGGCGGCGATGGAGGGCTATCGGCGCGAGGGAGCCGAGCTGCACCCGGCGTGGGGACTCCGAGGCATCGCCCTGGTCGCCGCGCACCAGGGTCGGCTCGACGAGGCGCGCCGATGGGCCGAGGAGGGCCTGGCGCGCGCGATGGAGCGCGGCGACGTCGTCATCTCCGCGTTCCATCGGCAGATCCTCGGGTTCGTGGCTCTGTCGGCCGGCGAGTGGGCCGAGGCCGACGCCCATCTGTCCGCGGGCGGCCGAGCTCGCCGCGCGCGTCGCGGTCCGCCATCCCGGCCGGTTCAAGCTCGCCGGCGACCAGGTGGAGGCGGCACTCGCCCTCGGCGACATCGGACCGAGCGGCCGCGATCGAGGCGACGCTCGAGGAGGCCGCACGGATCGCTCCGACGCCGTGGGTCGTCGCGGTCGGGGCGCGCTCGGCGGGCCTGCTCGCCGCGGCTCGCGGCGACCTCGACGGCGCAGCGGCTGCCTTCGATCGCGCACTGCGTCGAGCACGATCGGCTCCCGATGCCGTTCGAGCGGGCGCGCACGATCCTGGCGCAAGGGCCAGCTCCATCGCCGCCGCAAGGAGAAGCGACTCGCCGACGAGACGCTGCGCGCCGCGCTGGCGGCCTTCGAGGAGCTCGGCGCGACCGTCTGGGCGGATCGGGCGCGGATGGAGCTCGCTCGCGTCGGGCGACGGCCGCACGCGCCGGCGGAGCTGACCGAGACCGAGCGACGCGTCGCCGACGCTGGCGGCCAGCGGCCTGAGCAACGGCGGATCGCGGAACAGGCGTTCCTCGCGCCCAAGACCGTCGACAACGTCCTCGGGCGGGTGTACGAGAAGCTGGGCATCCACTCGCGCGCCGAGCTCGGCGCCCAGATGGCCGCGGCCGGGATGGTCGGCGACGTCGACGTGGGCGCCGATGAGCCGGCGGCTGGGTCAGGGTGATCGCGTCCGCCGTACGGCACTGATCGAGGTGAACGCCTCTTTCATCGGGCCGCCGAGCTGCGGCTAGCGTCACGACCATGGACCGACCAGCTGACGACGACCCGATCGAGACGTTCCTCGTCGAACGCTACTGGCCCGATGTCGACCTCGCCCAGCTGCAGGCGCGCGTTGCCGCGATTGGACGCCGCTGCCGGGGCGATGGCGGCCGAGGGCCGGCGGATCGTGCACCTCGGCTCGATCCTGATGCCGGCCGACCACGTCGTGTTCTCGCTGTTCGCCGCCACCGACGAGACGCTCGTCCGCCAGCTCAACGAACGAGCCGACCTCCCGGCAGACCGCATCGCCCGAGCGATCGCCCTGGCCGGTGCGGCCGGGTTCGGCGGCGAGGGCTCGCGCTGACAAAGGAGGTACACCTGATGACTCACACCAAGCCGATCACGATGCGAGTCCTCGTCATGCTCGCGGTCCTGTCCGTCGCCGGTCTGTCCGCCTGCACCTCGGCCGGGGCTTCGTCGGCGCCCTCGATCATCGTCGTGCCGCCACCCGATGCGACCGCGACCGTCGAGCCGCAAGCCTCCGAGGCGCCCTCAGCCGCGGTATCCGAGCCGGCCGACGCGTCGGCTGGCCCGAGCGCAGTCGCGACCTCGATCGATCCATGCCAGCTGGTCACGCCGGCCGAAGTCGCGACGGTCACGGGAGTCGAGTGGGGGTCGGACTCGGGAGGCCCGACGACGCTGGATAACCAACGGCAAAGCCTGCGAGTACGGCCAGGAGGGCATCCAATTCGACGTGATCGTCGTGCAGGCGCCCGATGCCGCGACAGCCAAGGCGCAGGAGCCGGCATTCAAGGCTCAGCTCGAGCAGACTGCCAAGACCGCGGGCATCGCCAACATGAAGCTGACCGAGCTCCCGAACTTTCTCCCGGGCGTGGACGCCGCCATCATCGACGGCAGCACGGCAAGCGACGGAACGGAGGTCGGCGGCACGGCCCTCTACGCCCTGAAAGGCCCGGTCCTGCTGGCCATGACGGAGCTGACGCAGGGTGGTCCGGTTTCACCGTCGTCGGCGTCTCCGAACGCGGGGAACACCGCCATCGAAGCCGCGATGGAAGCCGAGGCGAAGATCGCCCTCGGGCGCATCCCATGAGCTGCGTGCACGTTCAACACATCGCCGGGGGCCGACGTCCCCGACGCTCGCCAGCGGGGGATCGGCGAGCGTCGGGGGGACGTCGGGCGGCGGCCCGGATCTGAGGGCGCTCGGGATGCGTGCCCTCAGCCCGCGCCAGGGACCGGCCCTTCCCGCAACCCGAAGACATTCCCGTCGGGATCCTTGAACCACGCTCCGCGTGCAGGCCCGATCTGTGCGATGAAGTTCGTGGTCTTCGGCGTCTCGTAGTCTTCGAACGGCACGCCACGACCGGTGAGCTCGCGGACAGTGGCCTCGACATCCGCGACCTCGAAGTGGGCGACGGTCTGTCCCACGTTGGGCTGCCCACGACGGACCGACAGCTGGCTGCCCTTGCCGGCACCGAACCGGATCGCAAACGGCGCTTCCTCGAGCACCGGCAGCCGGAGCCGCTCGGCGTAGAAGTCCTTCGCGCGCTCCAGGTCGGTCACCGCGACTGTCACGACCACCAGCAGAATCGGCCAGCACGGTCATCTCCTCGGATCTGCATCGGGTGCGGTGGCGACGGTCGGCGTACCCGGGATGGGCGAGCGGCTGCATGCTGTAGCGGCCGCTCCGCGTGTCGCACCCAGTATCGGCTGTGCGCCGCCCGATGAAGGCCGAGATAAGGAATCGCAAGGTGCCGCCGGTTATCACCTGACTCTCAGAAACCGGCGAGACAGTCGAGGCTGATGGCCGGGCTCCAGCACTCGCCGATCGACGAGCGGCCCTGGCGAACCCAGGTGAGAACGCATGTACGAACCGCCCCAGTCTCCGACCCCCTCGGGAACGCCCGAGCAGCCGACCCCGCCCGCGTGGGCCCCGCCGATGGTGCCGCCTGCGGCGCAGTCCGCGGCCCCCGCCCCCGGCGCGGCGCGATCCGATCACCGAGCGCGTGGCCTGGACGCCAACCTCCAATGAGTCGCCGGTCTACGCGCCGGCCCCGACGGCCCCCGCTCAGGCCTACGCGCCCGCGGCTTACGCCGGCTCGACAGGCTCGCGGTCGTCCGATGGCGGCCGTCGCGCCGTCGGCCCCGGCTTCGTGCTCGGCGCGGTCCTCGCGTCCGCCCTGCTCGCGTCCGGCGGCACGTACCTCGCCGTCCAGGCGGGCGAAAACCACACGACCCCGGCCAATGCATCGTCGGTCACCCCGGCCGCCGCGAACTCCACCCCGGCTCCGGCCGGCACCACCGCCCCGGCGGGTACCTCCGCACCGGCCACCGGCGGCACGTCCGGTTCCGGCAACAGCGGCCAGGCCAACGTCGCGGACATCTTCAAGAACGTCAGCCCGGCGGTCGTCACGATCGTCGCCGACGGCGTCACCGCGACGGACCCGACGACCGGCCAGACCGGCACCGGGACCGCGACCGGCTCCGGCGTCATCTTCGATTCGAACGGGCTGATCCTCACCAACCATCACGTCGTCGCCGGTAACCCCTCGAAGCTCACCGTCAATCTCAAGGACGGCCGTTCGCTTCCAGGCACCATCTACGGCATCGACACCCTGACCGACCTCGCCATCGTCAAGGTCGACGCGACCGGCCTGCCGACCGCCCCCATCGGCGACTCGTCGACCATCGAGGTCGGCCAGCAGGCGATCGCCATCGGCAGCCCGCTCGGCACCTTCACCGACTCGGTCACGAGCGGGATCATCTCGGCCGTCGGCCGTGACATCCCGGTCGAGAACGAAGTCCTCCACAACGTCATCCAGACCGACACGGCGATCAACCCGGGCAACAGCGGCGGCCCGCTGCTCGACCCGAGCGGCAAGGTCATCGGCATCAACACCGCCGTCGCCGGCGACAGCCAGGGCATCGGCTTCGCGATCCCGATCAACATCGCCAAGCCGCTGCTCGCGCAGGCTTCGGCCGGCCAGCAGCTGGCCCGCCCGTGGCTCGGCATCGTGTTCGAGACCATCGATCCGACCATCAAGCAGGCGAACAACCTCCCCGTCGACAACGGCGCCTGGATCCCGACCGCTGACGCGGCCGCCGGGCAGGGCTCGACCGGGCAGGGCTCGACCGGCCAGGATCCCAATGCCCAGGGTGGACAGGGCAACGATCCGTTCGGTCAGGGCACCGACCCGTTCGGCCAGGGCGGCAGCCAGGGTCAGACCGGGTCCGCGGCTCAGCCGACGGTCGTCGCGGGTAGCCCGGCTGACAAGGCCGGTCTCCAGCCCGGCGACATCATCACCTCGATCGAAGGGACGACCCTCGATGCGACCCACACCCTCGACCAGGTCGTCGCCGGCTACGCTCCCGGCCAGACGATCAAGCTCACCGTCCTCCGCAACGGCCAGACGCAGGACGTCTCCGTGACGCTCGGCACCCGCCCCGCGACCAGCTAGCACTCGCGCCTCCGGCGCACCAACGGGACCGTCATCCGTGGCGGTCCCGTTTTTCGTGTGCGTCTCCGCAGCGACGGATGCCCTCGTCCGTGGCACCGGTTGGCGGATGATAGGGCCGACATGCAAGCGATCGAGTTCGTGGCCGGCCTGCTGCTCCTGGTGCTCGTCCTGTGGGACGTCTTCCAGACCGTCGTCGTCCCCCGACCGAGCCCCGGCTGGTTCCGGCTCGGCCGGTACGTGGTCCGCGGTTCGTGGCGCGTCGTTCGCGCCTTCGGTCGAGACGACCTCGGCACGCGCCACAGCCAGCTCCTCGGGCTCTTCGCCCCGGCGATGACGATCATGCTGCTCGTCACCTGGCTGACCGGTCTCATCCTCGGCTACGGTCTGATCCTGCATGCTCTGCGGGACGAGATGACGCCGAGCCCGGAGGATCTGGGGACCGCGATCTATTTCGCCGCCAGCTCGGTCCTGACCCTCGGCTACGGCGATATCGTCGCCAACGGGACCCTGGCCCGGTTCGTGGTCATCGCAGCCGCGGCGACCGGCCTCGGCATCGTGGCGCTGGTCGTCACCTTCCTGTTCTCGCTGTACGCCTCGTACCAGCGGCGCGAGATCCCAGTCGTGCTGCTGCAGGCCAAGGCCGGCGCTCCACCGTCGGCCGTCGTCCTGCTCGAGAACCTCGCCCGGATGGACGCCAGCGCCCGGCTGCCGGAGTTCTTCAGTGAATGGGAACGCTGGGCGGCGGAGGTCCTGGATTCGCACGTCGCCTATCCGATCCTCGGCTACTTCCGCTCGAGCCACGACAACCTGTCATGGATCAGCGCGCTGGGGACCGTCCTCGACACCGCGAGCCTGGTCCTGACGACGATCGAGGGCGTCCCGCGCGGTCACGCCGAGCTGATCAAGAGCGTCGGTACGCACCTGGTCGAGGACATCACGAACCTCGGCTTCCGGGCACCGTCGTCCGATGGGATCGACCGCGCCGCGTTCGATGCCGTCTACGAACGGCTGGAGGCGGCCGGCTATCGACTCTGCCCGGCCGACCGTTCCTGGGCGGATTTCTCGGCGGCGCGCGGGTCGTATGCCCAGCGTCTCGAGGCGATGGCCGGGTATTGGGCGGTCCCGTCCGCGTCCTGGTTCGGCGCCAGCGAGCCGTTGCGGTCGCCGACCCACACGCGCGAAGAGGTGGCCTGACTCCACCGTCGTGTTCGAATGTTCAGTATTGACTGAACGTTCGGAACAGGCGTAGCATCAAACCATGACACCGGGCGAAGAGGCCTTCGTCGAGGAGATGGGCCACTTTCTGGGCACCAGCGGGATGACCCCGATGGCGGGCCGGATGTGGGCCTGGCTGCTCATCTGCGACCCGCTCGAGCAGACGGCCTCCGACCTCGCGACCGAGCTGCATGCCAGCCGCGGCGCCATCAGCGGGACGGCCCGCCTGCTCGAATCGGCCGGCATGATCCGTCGCGGACGCCGGCGGGGCGATCGCAGCGAGTACTTCACTGCACCCGCCGGAGCACTCGAGGCGCTCCTGACCGATGCCGGCTCGACGTACGGCCGCATCCGGGCCATCACCGAGATCGGCCTGGCGGTCCTCGCCGACCGCCCGCCGTCGGCCAGCGCACGGCTGCGCGAGGTCCACGACGCCTACACCTTCTTCGAGCGGGAGTACCCCGCCCTGATCGCCCGCTATCTCCGCGAACGCGCCGCGGGCGAGCCGGTCGTGCTCGCCCCATCGCTCGCCCCACAGGACCTCCCCGCCTGACGGGTGAGGTCGAGAGAGGACACTCCCATGACGGCCATCATCGAAACCGAGAAGCTCACCAAGTCCTACGGCGAACACCGCGGCATCATCGATGTCGATCTCAGCATCGACACGGGCGAGGTCTTCGGTTTCCTGGGTCCGAACGGCGCCGGCAAGACGACGACGATCCGCGTCCTGCTCGACCTGATCCGTCCGACGAGCGGGCGCGCCACGATCTTCGGCATCGACACGCACGTCGACCCGATCGCCATCCACCGCCGGCTCGGCTACGTGCCCGGCGAGTTCGCCCTGTACGACCGGCTGACCGGCGCGCAGACG
The DNA here is from genome assembly GCA_963813225.1 of uncultured Chloroflexia bacterium. Taxonomy (GTDB): domain Bacteria; phylum Chloroflexota; class Limnocylindria; order Limnocylindrales; family CSP1-4; genus SPCO01. The sequence goes on from CAWEYB010000004.1 coordinate 57,742, forward strand.
CTGGAGTACTTCGCGAACCTGCGCGGCGGTGTCGATGCGACCTACCAGGCACGGTTGATCGAGCGCTTCGACCTGGACCCGTCCCGACGGTTCAAGGAGTATTCGAAGGGCAACAAGCAGAAGGTCGGGCTGCTGATCGCTCTCCAGCATCGACCGGAGCTGCTGATCCTCGACGAGCCGACCTCGGGGCTCGACCCGCTCGTCCAGCAGTCGTTCTTCGAGGTCCTCCACGAGGTCGTCGGCGACGGCGGGACGGTCTTCCTGTCGAGCCACGTCCTGAGCGAGGTCGAGAAGTCGTGCGACCGGGTGGCGATCATCCGCGACGGCCAGCTGGCCAAGGTGGACCGCGTCGATGCCCTGCGCGACCTCGCCCACCACGAGGTCGAGCTCCGGTTCGCCGGCCCCGTCCCGACCGCCGACTTCGAGCAGCTGCCCGGCGTGAGCGACGTGTCGACCACCGACCACGTCCTGCGCCTGCGGGTGACCGGTCCGATGACGCCGGTGGTCCGGGCGGCCGCCCGCTACGAGCTGCTCGAGTTCAACAGCCGCGAGCCGAGCCTCGAGGAGACGTTCCTCGCCCAGTACGGTCCCGACGGCGGAGCACCGCTGACGCCGCCCACTCCGGCCGGGACCGCGTCATGACCGCCCAGGCCGGCCTGCCGGCCCGCGCGACCGCGTTCCCGCCGATCCCGCTCCGCCGCCGCCTCTACGGCTTCGGCAGCATCTACGGCAAGACCATCCGGGATTCGCGGCTGGCGTTCATCATCGCGGCGGGCCTCCTCGGTGGGCTGGCGCTCGTGCTGGGCGCCGCCATCTCGAGCGTCTTCCCGACGCCCGAATCCCGGCTCGAGATCGACAAGCTCATCGGGAGCATCCCGGCGGCGATGGTCAACCTGTTCGGGAAGCCCGAGAAGCTGGGCACCCTGGGCGGCTACATGAGCTGGAAGTACGGGGCGATCTTCGCCCTCGGAACGGCGCTGTGGTCGATCCTCGCGCTGTCTTCGACGCTCGCCAGCGAGGCCAGCCGTGGCAGCCTCGAGTTCGTCGCCGTGACGCCGTTCGGCAAGCGCCGCGTCGCGCTCGAGAAGCTGGCCGCCCACCTGACGATGCTCGCGATCGCGCTGCTGATCCTCACCCTGGCCACGACGATCAGCTCGAACGCCTTCGGCGACGCCGCGCTCGGCGACCAGATCCCGCCGCTGTCGGCGCTCGGCTTCGCCCTGTGGGTCGGGTTCATCGCGCTGTTCTTCGGCGGGCTGGCGTTCGCGCTGGCACCGGTCCTCGGCCGGTCCGGCGCGGCGGGCGTCGCCGGGCTCGCGATGATCGCCCTGTGGGTCGCCAACGGCCTCGACATCGGCGGACCACTGGCGGCCATCAGCCCGTTCCGCTGGACCGCCGACCACATCGCGCTCGTCGGCGAGTACGACTGGGCGGGGCTTGCGCTCGTCGGCATCGTCGCCGCGGTCTTCCTCGTGATCGGCGTCGAGCTGTTCACGCGGCGCGACCTCGGCATCACCGCCGGCCTGTCGCTGCCCGGCCTGCCGTCGGCCGTGCTCGGTGTCCGGGGGCCGATCAGCCGGGCGTTCGGCGACCAGCTGCCGCGAGCCCTGTCGTGGGGGATCGGGCTCGGGCTCATGGGTGCCCTGCTCGCGTCGCTGGTCGGCCCGATGGCCCAGCAGATCGGGCAGAGCGCGGACCTGCTCAAGATGTTCTCCTCGATCTTCCCCGACTTCGATCTCGCATCGGCCGGTGGCTTCCTGCAGCTGTACGTCGAGCTGTTCTACATCGCGGCCGGCTTCGCGGCGGCGACGCTGGTCGCCAAATGGGCCTCGGACGAGACGGACGGCCGGCTGGACTCGGTCCTGGCGACACCGCTCGGACGAGCCCGCTGGGTGATCGCGGGCGGCATCGCCGCGATCCTCGGCATCGTCGTGATGAGCATCCTCTTCGCGGCCGGCGATCGGGCTTGGCGCAGCGTCGGGCGGCGTGGCCGCCGGGGACGCGATGCTCGGTTCGACCGCCCTCGGCCTGTTCGCGGTCGCGATGGTCGGCGTCGGCGTCGCCGTCGGCGGACTGTGGCGCACATCCCTGGCCGCCGAGGTCACCGCGATCGTGGTGATCCTGACCTACCTGATCGACCTGCTCGCCCCTGCGCTGAAGCTGCCGGACTGGGTCCACCAGCTGGCCCTGACGGCACATCTCGGCCAGCCGATGACCGGCGTCTGGGATCCGGTGGGCATCGTCGCCTGCGTCGTGATCGGGGTCGGCGGCATCGCGTCGGGCGCGTGGGGGATGCGCCGTCGCGACGTGGATCGCTAATCGCGCCTCGGCGGGCGACCACCCTGCCGTCGCGATCGTCGCATCGCGGCGTCGAGGACGAGCAGCGGTATCGATACGAGCAGCACGAAGAACACGAGCTGCCCGGCCTGGGACAGATCCATCGTCCGTCGCCTCCCGGGGCTTCGGACCGGACCCACAGTGGATCCGGTGTGACAGGGGCGGGACTGTAGGAGGCCCGATCGGCGCCCGTCCATACGGCGCTTGACCTATCGGGTCGGACAGGGCGACCCGGCAGAGGTACCAGCCGGCCGACCGAACGGTTCATTGTGGCGACCCGGACCAGCCTCTACGGTCGCGGCGATCCATGGTCCGACCATCGCTCCGATCCAGATGGCGGCCCGGGCTGCAAGCACTCGTGCTGTCGGTCTCGGGCGTCCTCGTCGTGTCCACGGCAATCCTCGTCTCGAACAACGTCGGCGACCACCTCCAGGAGACGGCTGTCGGGCAGGCTGTCCGCGAGACCGAGGCGGTCGTCCACGGCTACATCGACCCGGCGCTCACGCCGGCCGTGCTGGCCGATCCGACGAGTCCCGCCGGTGTCGCCCTCGACGCCGACCTGGCCCGGCTGGTCGCACCCGGCAAGATCCTCCGGATCAAGGTCTGGGCCAGGGACGGCACGGTCGTGTTCTCCGACCTGCCGGCGTTGCGGGGCCACCAGTTCGAGGTCGAGGACGACCTGCTCGGTGTCTTCGGCGGCGAGGTCTCGACCGAGTTCTCGGACGGCAGCGGCGACGAGAACATCTTCGAGCGTGGGCTCGCCGCCGAGTTCCTGTCCATCTACCTGCCGGTCCACTCGGCGACCGACGGCAGCGTCATCGCCGTCTACGAGGTGTACGAGGATGCGGCGCCGATCGTGGCCGAGATCGCACGATCCCGGCAGGACGTCCTGCTCATCGTCGGGGCGATGGGGCTCGGGCTGCTCGTGCTGCTCGTCGCCGCCTTCTCGGTGGCATCGCGCCGGTTGACCCGCCAGAACCGGCTGCTCGTCGAACAGGCGATCACCGAGCAGATCCTGACCACGGACCTGCGGCGCAGCCAGGAGCGGTTCCGATCGCTCGTCCAGAACTCGGCGGACGTCAACATGATCATCCGGACGGACGGCCTGATCGACTACGAGAGCCCGGCCGTCGAGCGGGTGCTCGGCTACCCGGTGGACGATCGCTCCGGCCAGTCCGCCTTCGCTTTCGTCCACCCAGACGACATCGGCTGGGCCGAGCGGTTGCTCGACGACGTCGTCAAGACGCCAGGTGCGACGGTCGCGGGCGAGTTCCGGGTCAAGCATGCGGACGGATCTTGGCGCTGGCTCGAGGCCGTCGGGACGAACCTCTTCGACGACCCGGCTGTCGGCGGCGTGGTCATCAACTACCGCGACATCACGTCGCGCCGGACGCTCGAGGAGGAGCTCCGGCACATGGCCTTCCACGACTCGCTGACGGGCCTGGCAAACCGCGCCCTGTTCATCGACCGGCTCGAGCATGCCCTGCTGCTCTCCCATCGGGCGCCGCGCCCGCTGGCGGTCCTGTTCGTCGATCTCGACGACTTCAAGACGATCAACGACAGCCTCGGGCACGGCGAGGGCGACGCGATCCTCGAACAGGTGGCCGAGCGCCTGCGGAGCGGCCTGCGGGCGGGCGACACGCTGGCCCGGATGGGTGGCGACGAGTTCGCCGTGCTGGTCGAGGACCCGCCGGCGGCCGGCGACCCGACCGTCGTCGCCGAGCGCCTGGCCGGCACGCTGGCGGCGCCGTTCACGGTCGGCGGCAAGGAGCTGTTCGTCCACGCCAGCTTCGGGGTCTCGGTGCTGGCAGCGCGCGACCAGACGGCCGAGGAGCTGCTGCGCAACGCCGATATCTCGATGTACATGGCCAAGCGCAAGGGCAAGAACCGGATCGAGGTCTTCGAGCCGAGCATGCACGCCGCGGCGATCGCCCGGCTGGCGCTGAAGGGCGACCTCGAGCGGGCCATCGAGCGCGACGAGTTCTTCGTCCTGTACCAGCCGGTCATGGATCTGGCGACCCTCGAGATCGTCGGTGTCGAGGCCCTGCTGCGCTGGCGTCATCCGGAACGGGGCGTGGTCAACCCGATCGACTTCATCCCGGTGGCCGAGGAGACCGGCCTGATCATCCCGCTCGGGCGCTGGGTGCTCGTCGAGGCGTGCCGGCAAGCGAAGGCGTGGGACCGGACCGCCCCGGGGCGCCCGTTGACGATGAACGTCAACGTGTCGGGCCGGCAGGTGGCCGAAGCCGGGTTCGTCGAGGAGGTCGCTCGGATCCTGACCGAGACCGAGGTCGACCCGGGCCGGCTCGTGCTCGAGTTCACGGAGGGCGTGCTCATCCAGGACACCGATGCGACGAAGGCCACCCTCATCGCGCTCAAGGCGCTCGGCGTCCGGCTCGCGATCGACGATTTCGGGACCGGCTACTCGTCGCTGAGCTACGTCCGCCAGTTCCCGATCGACGTCCTCAAGATCGACCGCTCGTTCATCGCGAGCATGGCCGACGGGCCGGACGAGACCGCGCTGCTCCGGTCGATCCTGCATCTGAGCGAGACCCTCCACCTCGAGACGGTGGCCGAGGGCATCGAGGAGCCCGGCCAGCTGGCCGATCTCCAGGCGCTCGGCGCCGATCTGGGACAGGGGTTCCTGTTCGCCCGGCCGCTCCAGTCGACGGAGGTGTCCAAGCTGCTGGCCGTCCCCGGTCGCCGTCTCGATCGCCCGTCGCTCGATCGCGGGGTCGCCTGACGCGTCCTGGTCGCGGCGTGTAGCCGGGGAGTGGTACCGTAACGACACGGTTACGGAAGGACGTGGCGCGGACACCCGGCGACCACCCCAGAGCAAGGAGCTCGTCCATGGCGCACAGCGGCAGCGGCACCAAGGCTGACCCGTGGGTGCTCAAGACACCGCCCGGGACATCCGAGTACCAGATGTACCTCGATGATGCGGGCGACCCGCCGGCGATCATCTGCCAGGTCGGCGGGACCCAGCTCAAGTACGACAAGCGGGCGATCGACGACCTCCACGCGATGCTCAAGGCGCATGGGGACTGGATGCCGCTCGGTGGCGCCGACGAGCAGAAGACGGCGCCGGAGGGCTCGGTCGAGGCGTGGGGTCGCTCCGAGGACAACCCGGTCGGCGGCTGGTACGGGCTCAAGAAGGGCCTGCGCGGGCGGTTCGGCGTGTACATGCCGCCGCTGATGGAGGCGCTCGGGCTGGCCGAGGTCACCCACGACGCCAAGAACAACAGGATGCGGGCGATCTAGGCCGTGCCGCGTGACGCGTCGATGCCGGCGCGCGATCCGTTCGACGCCCTCGGCGATCCGAACCGGCGCGCCATCGTCGAGCTTCTGGGCTCAGGGGACCGGTCGGTCCGCGAGCTCGCCGACGCACTGCCGATCTCCCGACCTGCCGTGTCGCGCCACCTGCGGCTGCTCAAGGAGGCCGGGCTCGTGGTCGAGGAGCCACGCGGCACGCGCCGCATCTACCGGCTCCACGACGAGGGGGTCGAGGCCGTCCGCGCGTATCTCGAGCGCGTCTGGGGCGACGCCGCGGCGCGCTTCCGGCTGGTCGCCGAGAACACGACGCCCAAGGCGTGATCGAGCCCATCCGTCTCGCCTTCGAGGTGGCCTGCCCGCCGGACCACGCGTTCGAGGTGTGGACGGGCCGGATCGGGACGTGGTGGCCGGCGGATCACACGGTGTCCGGCGAGGCCGGGATGGCCGTCGTCCTCGAGCCGCGCCGCGGCGGCCGGATCTACGAACGGACGGCGGCCGGTGTCGAGCACGAGTGGGGCGAGGTGACGGTCTGGGAGCCACCGGGCCGATTCGCGTACCTGTGGCACATCGGCCGCGACCGGGCGGCCGCGACCGAGGTCGAGATCCGTTTCGTCGAGCGCGGGGGCGGCGCGACGCTGGTCGAGATCGAGCATCGCGGCTGGGAGGCGCTCGGCGACGAAGCCGCGTCCTGGCGCCAGCGGAACGAGGGTGGCTGGACGACCCTGCTGCCGCACTACGTGGCAGCGGCGAACGCCGCCTGACGCGATCCGGGTCGGCCGTTCGTCAGCGGCGGGTGGCCGCCTCGGCGAATGACGCCATGTCCGGGAAGGTCGCGTCGGGCATGGCCTCGGCCGGGGGCGTGGCGCCGCCCGCGCGGCCACCGCGACGGTCGATCCAGACCGTGGTGAGCCCCAGCCGCTTCGCCGTGACGTGGTCGTGGAAGAGGCTCTGGGCGACGTGCAGGATGCGGTCGTGCGGCAGCCCGATCCGTTCGAATGCGAGCTGGAATGGCCGTTCGTCGGGCTTGTATCGGCCGGCCTGCTGCGCAGTGATGACCCAGTCGAACGTCGTGTCGAGGCGAAGCGCGGAACGGGCGAACAGGTCGTCGTCGCAGTTGGTGATGACCCCGAGCCGGAAGCGCTCGTGCAGCCGTGCCAGGGCCGCTGCCGAATCCGGGAATGCCGGCCACGCGCCGACCGAATCGGCGAAGGCCGCGACGGTCGCCTCGGCGGGCTCGACGCCGTAGCGGGTGGCGACCCCGCGGGCAGCGAGGGCGAGGATGTCACGGTAGCGGCGGTACGGGCCCGCCTCGGCGGGCGCCTCGATATCCGCGAACGCGCCGAGCAGCTCGTCGTCGGACGATCCCGTCCCGGCGGCGCCGAGGACCTGGCGGAGGGCCGCCGTGATCCCAGCCTCCCAGTCGATGAGCGTCCCGTAGCAGTCGAACGTGAGCGCCTCGAAGCGCCCGTAGTCGAGATCGGTCACCTGGCTCGCCTCCTGTCTGGTCCGAATGATGAACGACGGTGCCCGGCGGGCGAGCGTCGCAAACCGCTGCCTCTGGCCGGACGTATCGACAGAAGCATCTGACGACACCTCGTCAGGGCTAGAGCGGAGGAAAGAATCGAATGATCCGTTCGTTTCGTCTGGCGATCCTGGTCGGAGTCCTGGCTGCCCTCGTCGTCGGGGCTGGGACCGCCCTCGCGGGGAGCAATGGCAACCAGAAACTCGTCGATGCTTCGATGACCGGGCTTCCGGCCTCCTTGACCGGTCAATCCCTCGCGGGCGTGACCGGCGCCGGTCACCCGTGGGACATCCAGCGCGGTGACGCCCAGCTGGACACCAACGGCCACCTCAAAGTGCACGTGCAGGGCCTGGTCCTCAGTCATACCCCCGCCGGCGTGCCGCCCTCTGAGGGCACGAACCCGGTCCCGACCGGGCGCGCGGTGGTGTCATGCAACGGCGGCGGCGCCGGGAACATCGTGATGTCCGACATCGTCCCGTTCTCCGTGCCGGGTGGCGACGCCCGCGTGAACCAGATGGTGACCCTGCCGAGCCCGTGCCTCGCACCCGTCGTGTTCTTTGCCAGCGCAGGCGGCGCCTGGTTCGCCGTCACCGGCGGCTAGATCGAACGTCTCGTCGCTGCCGGGAGGAGACGGACCTAGGGCAAGGTCCGCTCTGGCAGCGCGACGGCGGCGGGTCGAGACGGCCCGCCGCCGTTCGTTGTCCGGGGCGTTCGGTCCCACGGCATGGCTGCTAGCATCCGGGCTCATGACTGCCCCCCGCTACGACTTCATCATCGTCGGTGGCGGGTCCGCGGGCTGCGCCCTCGCCAACCGGCTGTCGGTGGATCCGTCCACCACGGTCCTCGTGCTCGAGGCCGGCCGGCCCGACTACCGGTTCGACGTGTTCATCCACATGCCGGCGGCGCTGACCTTCCCGATCGGCAGCCGCTACTACGACTGGATGTACGAGTCGGAGCCCGAGCCGTTCATGCACGGCCGCCGGATCTACCACGCGCGCGGCAAGGTCCTGGGCGGCTCGTCGAGCATCAACGGCCAGATCTTCCAGCGCGGCAACCCGCTCGACTACGAGCGCTGGGCCGCCGACCCGGGGATGGGCAGCTGGGACTACGCCCACTGCCTGCCGTACTTCAAGAAGATGGAGACGTGTCTTGCCGCGGCGCCCGACGACCCGTGGCGCGGCCACACCGGGCCGCTCGTGCTGGAGCGTGGGCCCGCCACCAACCCGCTGTTCACGGCCTTCTTCGCGGCGTGCCAGGAGGCCGGCTACACGCTGACCGAGGACGTCAACGGCTATCGCCAGGAGGGCTTCGCGCCGTTCGACCGGAACATCCACGACGGCCGGCGGCTGTCGGCCGCCCAGGCATACCTGAAGCCGGTCCGCGGCCGGAAGAACCTGACGGTCCGGACGCGGACGTTCGTCACCGGGGTCGTCTTCGAGGGCCGTCGCGCGGTCGCCGTCGACATCGAGCGCCAGGGCGGCGGCACGGAGCGGATCCAGGGCGGCGAGATCATCCTGGCCGGTGGGGCGATCAACACGCCGCAGCTGCTCCAGCTGTCGGGGGTCGGGGCCGCCGCGGACCTGGCGGCGCTCGGGATCCCGGTCGTGGCCGACCTGCCGGGCGTCGGGGCGCACCTGCAGGACCATCTCGAGGTCTACATCCAGTACAAGTCCCTCCAGCCCGTGTCGATGCAGCCGACCGCGACCGAGACGTGGCGGCGGCCGTTCATCGGCGCCGAGTGGCTGTTCATGCGGCGCGGCCCGGGCGCGACGAACCATTTCGAGGGTGGCGGGTTCGCCCGCTCGAACGACGACGTCCTGTACCCGAACCTGATGTTCCACTTCCTCCCCCTGGCGATCCGCTACGACGGGTCGGCGGGGGCGCCCGGCCACGGCTACCAGGTCCACGTCGGACCGATGTACTCCGATGCGCGCGGCTCCGTCTCGCTCACGTCGACCGATCCGCGGGTGCACCCCGCGCTCCGCTTCAACTACCTCTCGACGGAGCAGGACCGGCGGGAGTGGGTCGAGGCGATCCGCGTCGCCCGGCACATCCTCAACCAGCCGGCGATGGACCCGTTCAATGGCGGTGAGACCTCGCCCGGCCCGGTGGTCACGACCGACGACGAGATCCGCGACTGGGTCGCGCGCGACGCCGAGACCGCGCTCCACCCGTCGTGCACGGCGCGGATGGGCGTCGACGACCAGTCCGTCCTCGATCCGCTGACGATGCGCGTCCACGGGCTCGACGGCCTGCGCGTCGTCGACGCCTCAGCGATGCCGTACGTCACCAACGGCAACATCTACGCGCCGGTGATGATGGTCGCCGAGAAGGCCGCCGACCTGATCCTCGGCAACACGCCGCTCCCGCCCGAGCACACGCCGTTCTACCGGCACGTCCCGGGCGCGGCGGCGGCACAGACGGCGGCCACGGCAGCGGCCGCAGGTCCGCGACCGGCTAGCCCCGTTTCCGGTCGGCGAACGCCCGTAGACGCGCCCGCGTCTCCGGTGTCCTGAAGCAGGCGAGCTCGGCCTCTGCCTCGGCCGCGGTGGCCGCCTCGAAGTCGGTCTCGAGCGCGTCGAGGAACCCGCGCTTGGTACCGACGACGCCGAGCCGCGGATACGCAGCCAACCGATGCGCGAACGCCTCGGCCTCGGGGAGGAGTGCGTCGGGTTCCACGACGCGGCTGACCAGCCCGATCCGCAGCGCCTCCTCGGCGTCGATCGGCTCGGCCCACAGGGTCAGGTACATCGCCCGGCCGAGGCCGACGACACGCGGCAGCAGCCAGGTCATGCCGCTGGTCGGGCTCAGGCCCAGCGGGGTGTCCGGCAGGCCGAACTGGGTCCCGGTCGCGGCGAACCGGACATCGCACAACAGGGCGAGCTCGAAGCCGCCGGCCAAGGCATAGCCGTGGACCGCTGCCACGATCGGCACCCGGCACGCGCGGAACGCGGCCGCGAGCTGCATGTACTTAGCGATGGTCGTGGCGAAGGTCGACTCGTCCATGCCGGCCATCGCCGTGATGTCGCCGCCGGCCGAGAACGCCCGGCCTCGCCCCGTCAGCACCGCGGCGCCGACCGCATCGGTCCGCCCGACGTCCTCGATCGTCGCGAGGAGGCCATCGAGCATCTCGTCGTCGATGGCATTCAGCTTCGCCGATCGATCGAGCGTGATGACCGCGATGTCGCCCCGGAGCTCGAGCCCCACCGTGGCCATCTAGACGACCTCCCCTCGATAGCTCCGGATGACGCGCCGGGTCTTGCCGTCGCCGGCGATCGTGCCCGGTGCGACCGGCGTCACGGCGGCGGTGAAGTCGAGCTCGGCCTTGAGCCGTGCTTCGACCTCCCGCGCCAGCGCGTCGTGCGCGGCCACAGGCACGTCCCGGGCGACCTCGACCGAGATCGGCACCGGGTAGTCGATCGGCGGCGGGCGATCGATGACGACCCGGAACTCACCGGTCACCCGCGGGGCAAGCCCGAGCAGGAGCGCCTGGATCGACAACGGGAAGACGTTGATGCCCTTGACGATGAACATGTCGTCTGACCGGCCGAGGACCCGGAACCGGAAGGTCGTCCGGCCGCACGGGCAGGGAGTGGTGGAGACCTGCATCAGGTCGTGCGAGCGCATCCGCAGCAGCGGGCTGGCCTCACGATGGATGGAGGTGTAGACGACCTCGCCCTGGGCGCCGTCCTCGAACGGCACGACCTGGCCGCTGTCGGGGTCGATCAGCTCGGCGATCGCGTTCCCAGTGCCTCCGTAGTGGACACCGTCGCGCTCGTCGCACTCGCCCGAATGCAAGCCCAGCTCGCCCGTCCCGTACTGGTCGCGCGCGACCATGCCCCACGTCTCCTCGATCCGCTCGCGATAGCCGGGCACCTGCAGCCCGGCCTCGCCGGAGAAGTAGCCGCGCCTGAGCCCGACCGAGCGCGGGTCCATCCCGAGCCCGGCGGCCACCTCGGCGAGCCGAACGGCATAGGACGGCGTCGCCCAGATCCCGACCGGATCGCTCATGCCGGCCATCATCGCAAGCAGGCGCTCGCTGTGGCCGACGCCGAATGGGATCGTCGCCGCACCCAGCGTCTCGAACGTGAGGTGGTCGGACAGGCCGCCCGAGTACAGGTTGTAGTTCATGCACTCGAACACGATGTCGCCCGGGCGGCAGCCCATCGTCCACAGCGCCGCTGCCCCCATCTCCCCGTAGTCGGCGATGTCACGGCGAGTGAGCCCGAGGCGCATCGGCTGGCCGGTCGTCCCGCCGGTCGCCTGGATCCGGACGATCCGCTCGAGCGGGGCGCACTGGTTGACTCCGAGCAGGGCCCCGTCCGCCTGCGAGTCCGCGATATCGGTCTTGTCCATGAACGGGATCCGGGCGAGGTCCTCGCGGTGGCGGATGGTCTCGGGGCGGACGCCAGCTGCGTCGAGGCGATCGCGGTAGAACGGGCTGGTCGCGTAGTCATAGGCGATCTGCTCGGCGAGGCGATCGTCCTCGAGCTGGCGGATGGCGGCCGGCGTGAGCGTCTCGAGCGCCTCGTTCCAGAACCTGCGCGACACGGCTCCTCCGACTCCGGACCGTGGCTCCCCGGTCCACCCCGACGATAGCCGCGTCGACTCCCGCCCGCGTCACGGCTGGACGGATGTCCATGCCCCCGACCGGACGGGTGTCCGCTGTCCAGGCACGGTCCCGGGGCGACCATCGGGCTGACTCCCTCCCCCCCATAGCGACCCGACCAAGGAGCCCCCGATGGAAGCCTTCCGCCACCCCTACGCCGACGTCACCGACCTCGGCGACGACCTCGATCTCGACCTCGATGCCTTCGAGGCGGGTCTCGCGGGGTCCGTCATCGTCCCCGGCAGCCCGGACTACGACACCGCCCGCCAGGTCCACAGCGCCAACGCGGATGGCCATCCCGCGCTCATCGTCCGCGCGGCGGACACCTCGGATGTCTCGCGCACCGTGCTCCTCGCCCGCGAGACCGGGCTGTCACTGTCGGTCCGCGGCGGCGGCCATAGCCTCGCCGGCTACGGCACCAACGACGGCGGCATCGTGCTCGACCTCGGGGCGATGAAGGGCCTCCACATCGATCCGGACCGCCGCCTGGCGTGGGCACAGCCGGGGCTCACCGCGAGCGAATACACGGTCGCAGCCGCGGCCCACGGCCTGGCGACGCCGTTCGGCGACACCGGCTCGGTCGGCATCGCCGGGCTGACCCTTGGTGGCGGCATCGGCTGGCTGGTCCGCAAGTACGGCCTGGCCATCGACGCCCTCGAGGCGGTCGAGATCGTGACCGCCGACGGACACCTCGTGACCGCGAACGCCGAGTCGCACCCCGACCTGTTCTGGGCGGTGCGCGGTGGCGGCGGAAACTTCGGCGTCGTGACCCGCTTCCAGTTCCGGCTGTATCCGGTCGGCGAGATCCTCGGCGGCGCGCTGTTCCTGCCGGCCACCCGCGACGTCCTGCGCAGCCTCGTCCCGATCGCCGCGAACGCGCCCGAGGAGCTGACCACCATCTCGTTCGTGATGGGCATCCCGCCCGCGCCGTTCGTCCCGGCCGAGCTGGTCGGCACGCGGTCGGTGGTCGTGATGTTCGTGTGGAGCGGCGACCCGGCTGCCGGCCAGACCGCCATCCAGCCGTTCCGCGAGGTCGCCACGCCGCTCATCGACATGGCCATGCCGATGCCGTACCCGGGCATCTACCAGCTCACCGCCGAGGGCGAGAGGCGGGCCTACGCGGCTCATCGATCGCGCTTCCTCGACGCGCTCGACGACGACGCCGTCGACGCCATCCTCGACGCCACCGCTGCGCCGAGCTCGCCGGTCGCGATGGTCCAGCTCCGCGTCCTCGGCGGCGCGATGGCCCGGGTGGCGGACGACGCCACGGCGTTCGCACACCGCGACGCCCCGGTCATGGTCACGATCATCACGCCCTACGAGGATCCCGCCACCGGACCCGCCCACCGGGCATGGACCGATGGCCTGTACGAGGCGCTTGCGCCACACGACGCGGGCGTCTACGCGAACTTCCTGGAAGCCGAGGGCGACGAGCGGATCCGCGCGGCCTACCCGGGCGGCACGTATGAGCGGCTGGCCGACATCAAGCGCCGCTACGATCCGCGCAACCTGTTCCGGCTGAACCAGAACATCCGGCCCGCACCGCTGGCCTGACCCACCGGCGGCTCGGCCGCCACGCCCACTGGCGAAACTACGACGCCGAGGTCGATTTCGACTTCGGCGTCTTCGCCGTCTTCCGAGTCTTCGACTTCGGCGGCATGCTGGCGCCGAATGCGACGGCGCGCCCGACCCAGTCGCGGATCGCGTCGTCGTCGCCGACGATGTCAGCGGGCAGGACGGTGAAGCCGGTCATCGGTCGCCCGGGCATCGGCTCGAACGTGTGAGCGCCGTCGAGCGCCTGGGCGGCCGCCAGGTCGGTCCCGCCGAGGCGGACGTGCCAGCTGTCCCGGTAGAGGCCGCTGACCATGTTGCCGCCGACGTACAGGCACGGATAGCCGAAGGTGAGGCGCCGCTCGACCTCGGGGAACCAGCCGGCGACGGTGTCGAACCGCTCCACGAGCGCCGCCGGAGACTTGTCGAACGCGGGCATGCTCCACCTCCGAGTCGAAGCGTACGCCCTCGTCTAGGCTTGTCACTCCGTCCGCTCGAGGAGGCACGATGGCCGGATCCATCACGAACGATCGCCCGATGCGCGTCGGCATCGTGCTGCCCATCGCCGAGACCGACGGCGGCCCGGACGGGATCATGTCGTACGCGGCCATCCGCGACGTCGCGGTCGCCGCCGAGCGGACCGGGTTCGACTCGGTCTGGGTGTTCGACCACCTGCTGTTCCGGTTCGGTGGCGAGACCACCGGCATCCACGAGTGCTGGACGATCCTGTCGGCGATCGCCGAGGCGACCAGCCGGGTCGAGCTCGGCACGATCGTCATGTGCACCGGGTTCCGCAACGCCGCGCTGCTGGCCAAGATGGCCGCCACGCTCGACCATGTCAGCGGCGGACGGCTGATCCTTGGCATCGGGTCGGGCTGGCACGACCCGGAGTTCGAGGCGTTCGGATACCCGACCGACCACAAGGTGTCGCGCTTCGAGGAGGCGCTGACGGTCATCACCGACCTCGTCCGCACCGGCCGGGCCGATCTCGACGGCACGTACGTGACCGCCCGCGACGTGGTCCTGCGACCGCCGGCCAGGCCAGACCTGCCGATCCTTGTCGCATCCAAGGGTCCGCGGATGATGGACCTGGCCGCACGCCACGCGGACGCCTGGAACGCGGCCTGGTTCGGTGAGCCCGATGAGCGGCTGGCCGGCCGGCGGGCCGATCTCGCGGCGGCCTGCGCGCGGGTGGGACGGGACCCGGCGACGCTCACGATCACGGTCGGGATCGAGGTCCGTTACCCCGATGCCGAGGGCGCCCAGCCTCCCGACCCCGACGATCAGAGCCCGTACCTCTCGGGCACGCCCGAGATGGTCGCCGCGGGCCTGCGGATGCACGCCGAGGCCGGGGCGGACCACGTGATCGCGACCCTGACGCCAAGCACGCCCGAGACGGTGGCGGCGTTCGCCGAGGCTGTGACGCTGTTCCGCGCCACGCCGGGTCCCAGCGCCTAGAGGTCGTCGATCCGCTGGATCGACAGCCGCGGACCGTAGCTGGGCGGCCTGATCCCGCTCAGCTCGAGAAGACGGACGACACGTGCCCGTTGGCCCCGGTACGGCTCGAGCAGCTCGAGCATCCGGGCGTCGGTGCCGCGCGGCTCGCGGGCGAGCGCGTAGGCGACCAGGTTCGGGATGTGGAAGTCGCCGACGCTCACCGCGTCCTGGTCGCCGAGCGCCCGGACGCCGACCTCGGCCGCGGTCCACGGCCCGATCCCGGGGACCGCTGTCAGGCGGGCGTATGCGTCCGCGAACGGAAGGTCGACGATCGCCTCGAACCAGGCCGCCCGGGCCGCGACCCGCCGGATGAGGTCCGCCCTCCGCTGCTCGATCCCGAACGGGTGGTACGTGTAGTAGGGGAGACGGCCCAGCACGGCGGGGTCCGGGGCGAGGCGGAGGCGCCACTCGGGCGGTCCGGGGGCCGGCTCGCCGTAGGATCGGATGAGGCCGAACCACGCGCGACGAGCTTCCTTGCCGATCACCTTCTGCTCGAGGATGGCCGGCAGCAGCGAGTCGAGGACCGCTCCCGTGCGAGGGATCCGCACGCCCGGGTAGCGCCGCGCCAGCTCGCCGATGAGCGGGTGGCCAGCCGGGATCGGTGCCAGACCGGTGCCCAGGCCCAGGAGGTCCGGCACGGCGTCGAGGGCGCACTCGGCGCCCGGCCCCCACGCCTCCGCGTGGATCGTCCCGTCCCGGTGGGTGATCGCGACGGTCGCCGGACCGGCCGGTGTCCGGGTCGCCCGCCAGGCGCGGGCGCCCGACAGGCGGATGGTGGGATCGCCCGGCCCGCGGGACAGCGGCCCGAGCGTCCGTCGGAGGTCGAGCGGCCCGTTGGCTTCGAAGGTGCGGCTTGGCATCGGCACCGATGCTAGGCCCCAAGCACCCGCTCCGCGCAACGGGCGGACGCCGGTCGCGGCGCGTCGGCGACACTGTGGCCTCACGACAGGACGTCAAGCCCGGGAGGCCATCGGATGCGGATCCTCGTCATCGGCGCGGGCGGCGTCGGCAGCGCGGTCGTGCCGATCGCCATCCGCCGGGATTTCTTCGAGCAGATGGTCGTCGCCGACTACGACCCCGCGCGTGCCGAGCGGGCCGTGGCGCGCTTCCCGGACGACGGCCGGCTCGTCGCCGCGCAGGTCGACGCGTCGCGTCCCGAGGCGGTCGCGGCGCTGTGTCGCGAGCACGGCATCACCCATGTGCTCAACGCGGTCGACCCGCGCTTCGTGCTGCCGATCTTCGAGGGCGCGTTCGCGGCGGGCGCGGACTACCTCGACATGGCGATGTCGCTGTCGCATCCGGATGCCGACGCACCGTACGAACGGACCGCGATCAAGCTCGGCGACGAGCAGTTCGCCAGGGCCGACGCCTGGTCGGCAGCCGGACGGCTGGCGCTGGTCGGGATCGGGGTCGAGCCCGGCCTCTCGGACGTCTTCGCCCGCTACGCCCAGGACCACCTGTTCTCGGAGATCGACGAGGTCGGGGTCCGCGATGGCGCGAACCTCGTCGTCGAGGGCTACGACTTCGCCCCGTCGTTCTCGATCTGGACGACCATCGAGGAGTGCCTCAACCCGCCGGTCATCTGGGAGGCGGACCGCGGCTGGTACACGACGCCGCCGTTCAGCGAGCCCGAGGTGTTCGACTTCCCCGAAGGCATCGGCCCGGTCGAGTGCGTCAACGTGGAGCACGAGGAGGTCCTGCTCGTCCCGCGCTGGGTCAAGGCCAGGCGGGTCACCTTCAAGTACGGCCTCGGCGACGAGTTCATCAACGTCCTGAAGGTGCTCCACATGCTGGGGCTCGACCGGACGGACAAGGTCCGCGTGGGCGCGACCGAGGTGTCGCCGCGGGACGTCGTCGCGGCCGTCCTGCCGGATCCTGCGGCGCTGGGCGACCGGATGCGCGGCAAGACGTGCGCAGGGACACTGGTCACCGGCACGGGCCAGGATGGCAAGCCCCGCCGGGTCTACCTCTACCACGTGGTCGACAACGAGGTCACGATGGCCCAGGACGGCTCGCAGGCCGTCGTCTGGCAGACGGCGATCAACCCGGTCGTGGCGCTCGAGCTGCTCGCGACGGGTGTTTGGTCGGGCGCCGGCGTGCTCGGCCCCGAGGCGTTCGACGCCGTGCCGTTCCTCGACCTGCTGACGGCGTACGGCTCGCCGTGGGGGATGCGCGAGGGCGGCTGAGACACGGCCCTGCGCCGGCGGAGACATCGCTCCGAGACGCTGTTTCAGTCGGTCCCGACCACGTGGAACGATCCCGGGAGCGGCGGGTCGTACAGGGCCAGCTCATCGTCCGTCGGCGGCTGGAAGGTGCCTCGATATCGTTCCATGTGACTCTTGGTGATGGCGATGCCGCCTGCCGCGTGACGAGCCACGACCCGACTCATCAACTCATCGAAGGGCGCATCGAGGAAGTGGAGTTCGACCGCTACGCCGAGCGTCCGTGCCGCCTCGCGCTTCTCGTCGCGCTCCCAGCGAGCCCAGAAACCCCAGTCGAGGACGACCGAGGTGCCCAGCACGAGAAGCCGCTGCGTCAGTTCCCAGAATGCCGCTTCGAGCCTGGCTTGGAAGCCCTCATCGAACGGATCGACGTCCAACGCCGACTCCCATTCATCCGGGTTGAGCCGCACTGCGCCGTAGGCGTCCGCGAGCTCGCGCGCGAGCGTCGTCTTGCCCGATGCAGGCAAGCCGCACAACAACACCAGCCTTGGTCGCAGCTCGTTCACCCGGTGGTCGGTGGCGCCCAGTCCGGCGCCGCGAGCTCGAACCCGTTGAAGTCGAAGGCGGGCGTGACGATGCAGCCGACCAGCGTCCAGGCGCCGAGCGATGCCGCCGACTGCCACGCTCCTGCCCGGACGACGGCCTGCACGTCCGCACGCCCGTCGTCGACTGGACCGAGCCGATGGACCGTGACGGCCGCGTCACCTTCTGCCCAGACGAGCAGCTCGACGGCGTCGCCGCCGGAGTACTGCCAGACCTCGTCGGCGTCGAGCCGGTGCCAGTGCGACCGGTGACCGGCGGCCAGAAGGAACAGGATCGCGCTGCCGGATGGCCGCCCACCGCCGGACGGCGCCTCCGCCCGCCACGTCTCGGCGTACCAGCCACCTTCCGGATGCTCCCGCATCCCGAGCGCATCCACGATCGCGGCGGCGTCGCTCACCGGACGCCGAGCGCCTTCTGGAACGACCAGTCCATGTCGGTCCCGAGATCGACCTTGATCCGGCGCGGCGGGGCGCCCTCGGTGAGCGAATCCGGGAGCGCGGCCGCCCATGCGTCGATCCCTGGCTTCATCCGGTCGGTGTCCTCGGCCACGAAGTGGAGCGCACGCTGTCCAGGCGCAGTCGTCCGCCCGGCGAAGATGGCGATGCCGTCGAGGCGACGCTCGAGATCCTCCTCTTCGGCCGCCAGGACGAGGCCTTCATCCGCAGTCGGCAGCCACCGCTCGTCACCCGCCAGGATCCGGACGATCGCGTGTCGGTCTGCGAAGGGATGATCGATCCGCTTCAGCGAAGCGTCCGCGACGGCGATCTCGGTCACGCCGTCCGGTCGCGTCCTCGTCGAGACGACCCAATGGTCGTCATCGTCGGCCTCGGCTGATCGGCGGTCGATCTCGGCCTTCAACTCGTCGGGCGTTCGCCCGTCGGTGGGCTCGTCGAGCAGGTCGAGCTGGCCGACCCAGCGCTCGACGCCATCCTCGCCGAGGAGGTTGTCGAGGAACAGGAAGCCCACCTGGGTCCGGATGTTCTCCGGCACCTGGGTGAAGCCTGGGTGCCACAGCCTGACGTCGACACGCTGGCGAGCCGGGTCCCACGAGGCGATCGCGCGCATCTCCGCGAGATCGAAGTGCACTCCGTGGACCTTCAGGCCGGTCATCGACCTGGCGGCCTGCTTCGAAGGGTAGTACTCCCACATCCCGTCCACGGGCGGCGCCGCCGCGAGCCAGCGCAGAGCGGCCTGGCGGACCTCCGGGTTGCCCTCCGGCGAGACGCAGAAGGCGTGCTGCGCGGTTCGGCCCGGACCCAGCTCCCAGGCCATCGCGGGATGGATGGTCTTGACAGCCTTCGTGATGTCCTGGACCAGCCGGTCGTCGAACGCCTTCGACGTGACCGCCATGGCGACCCGATCCCGGTTCTCCGGCCACCAGGCCCAGAAGTCCGTGGTCTCGGGCGGGGACGGCTCGCGTTTGAGGAATCGCACCCTCTGGTCCCTCCTGATCTGGGCCGAGCATAGCCAGGTGACGTACCGTACGGGCATGTGCCGAAGCATCAAGACCCTGCGTCGCCCCGATGAGGCGGCGACGACGGGCGAACTGGAGGCCGCCGCCCGCCAGTACGTCCGCAAGATCAGCGGCTACAGCAAGCCGTCGGTGCGCAACGCGGAAGCGTTCGAGGGTGCGATCGCCGAGATCGCTGCCGCCTCCACCCGCCTGATGGAGACGCTGGGCGTCGAGGTCGAGGTCGGCCCGGATCGCTGGACCCCGCGAGCCTCGGCCGCGACGGGAACGGGCGGAGCGACTGCGATCCACATGCATCCGCATCCGCACGCGCACGACGGGGCGTGACGGCGCGACCGGGGATCGCCGGTCAGGACCCAGAGGCCGCGCGGTGCCAGCCCCCTGGATAGTTCACCACGAGCCCGTCGCTGTCGACGACGAGGTCGGCGCGGACACCATCGGACTCGAACCGGTAGGTGCCACCCGCGTCGGACAAGGTCGAGGCACGTGTATGTCTGGGTCGCGGGAGCGATCGCCAGCCCTGGGACATCGATGACGGCGACTCGGACGTCGCGGGACTCGCCGGGCTGGAGCCCGAGTCGGCGGATGGGCAGGCTCTTGGTGTACGGCGTCACCCGGATATCGACGTCGATGCAACCGGTCAGGTCAGGGATCGGCTTGCCGGCCGGGGTCGTCCAGCCACCGCGGCGATCGGACGTCACTGACAGGCGCTCGGCCCCATGGATCTCCATGTCCACCGACCGCACCTTCCACTCCGCGTCGCAGCGGACCGTGTAGGAGACCCGTGTGGGTTTCTGGGCGATCACGCCGATCACGACACCGCCCGCAGCGGTCGAGCCGTCGGCGAAGGCGTGGAGCGCGAGGTGCTCGCTTCCCGGCCATCGATCGGCCATCCAGACGATCTCCTGATCCATGTGCTAGTCCTCCGTCTCGCTGAGTCGGCCCCAGTCCGTGATCCGCGCGAGGCTGATGCCGATGATCGGCCGGCCTTCTAGCCGGTGGTTCGCGTATTGGGGATAGCGCGCCTGGAGGGCGGCCACGGCGGCCGCGTGCTCGATCGGCGCGACCTCCGGTTCCAGGACGCGGGCCGAGCCCTCGGCTCGAAGCCAGGCGAGCCGCACCCACTCCTCGTTCCAGCGGTCGACCAGGACACTGACACGCGGGTCGGCCTGGATGTCGCGGACCCGGGCGAGGGCGAGCGGATCGTCGTGGCGTTTCGGCTTCTCGTCGAGTGGCGTGTAGAGGATCGCCCGGTCCGCGTCAAGGCTGAAGCAGATGGGCACGAGGCGCGCCCGACCGTCGGGCGCGATGGTGGCCAGCACGGCTCGACGAGCCGCTTCGATGAAGGCGCGCTGGGTCGCTGTCAGCAGGGGCTCGGACGGCATCGCCGCCTATGATGGGCCTGTGTCGCGCTTTCGTCGGTCGCTTCGAGGGATCGGTCTCCGGGCGGCGTGGCTGGCGACGATGACGGCGGTCCTCGTCGGTTGTTCCACGAGCGGGGTATCGGCACCCGCGCCGTCCGGCGACACCGCGAGCGCTGCGCCCAGCGCCTCTGCGACCAGCGCGCCCGGCCCGACGCCGTCCGCGTCGGCCAGCGCGAGCCCCGGGCACCCGCTCAACGTCCCGCCGCTCGCCGGCGCGGCCGCCGGCCATGCCTACGCCGCGTTCCTGGCGCGCCTCGGCGATGACCGGACGACGGTCGACGGGCTCGACCGCGACCTGACCAACGCGTCGAACGCCGCCGACCTCGACGCCGTGCGGAAGGCGGCCGTCGCGATCCTCGATTTCGTCGAGGTCGAGCGCGACTGGCTTCTCGGGAACGTGCCGGCCGACTGCTATGCCGACGCCCACGCGTCTGCGATGGCGATGCTCGAGGCCTATGGCGCGGCGGCGGACCGGTTCGTGGACTGGAGCTCGACGGGAGGTGGGCTCAACGGGCTGCCGGCGCTCGGCCGCGCCGCCGAGGCGGCCAGCACGGCACAGGCGGCGTTGACGACCTTGACCTCGGCTCTGGGCGGGACGTCATGCCCGGGCTGACCGGCGACGCGGTCCCGCCCGTCCGGCACGTCACGAGCCGGCGGATCGTGGCCGTCCGCGGAGAGTCGCTCGAGGTCCGCGACGACCGCGTCGTCGGCGAGGCCCCGCTCGAGATCCGGGCGGCCGGTCCGCGGCAGGAACCGGTCGCGGTCGCGGTCACGATGCGGACGCCCGGCAACGAGGCCGAGCTGGCCGTCGGGTTCCTGTGGACCGAGGGGCTGCTCGAGGGCCAGGAGGTCCTCGGCACGGCCGGCGGCGACCCGCGCTCGCTCAGCCAGCCGGACGACACGATCGTGGTCCGCCTGTCACGGCCGTTCGACGACACCAAGGTCGCCGAGCGCCATTTCGTGGCGACCGCCTCGTGCGGCATCTGCGGCAAGGCGTCGATCGACGAGGTCGCGCTCCGGGTGGCGCCACTGCCCGCCGGCCCGACCGTCGCGCGGTCGGTGATCCTCGCCCTGCCGAACCTGCTCCGTGCAGCGCAGCGTGCGTTCGACGAGACGGGCGGCCTCCACGCGGCGGGCTGTTCAGCCCGAAGGGCGAGCTCCTCGCCCTTCGCGAGGACGTCGGCCGCCACAACGCGCTCGACAAGGTCGTCGGTTCCCAGGTGCTGGCCGGCGCGATGCCGCTCAACGAGCGGATCCTGATGGTCTCGGGCCGCGTCAGCTTCGAGATCGTCCAGAAGGCGGCGGCCGCGGGGATCCCCATCGTCTGCGCCGTGTCGGCGCCGTCGGACCTGGCCATCGAGACCGCCGAGCGGCTCGGCGTCACGTTGGTCGGCTTCCTGCGCGGTGACGGGTTCAACGTCTATGCCCACGACGCGCGGGTGGACCTGCGCGACCTGAGCGGACTTGGCTGAGGGTCGGCTGACATGCTGACGACGGCGCGAACCGGGGTAGAGTTCGCGCCGGAGGGTCCCATGTTCCGGATGGCGGTCGGACAGAGCGACGAGGTCGAGCCGGCGGACGCGATCGCGGCCGCCATCGACGCCTGCCGCGCGGAGCTGGGCGACCTCCGGCCGCAGGCCGGGATCCTGTTCTCGGCGTTCGACAGCTTCGATCCTTCGGTCGCGACCGCGCTGCGCGAGGCGTTCCCGGACGCGACCGTGATGGGTTCGACCTCGGCCGCCGAGATCTCGTCGGTCGGCGGCTACCAGGAGGACTCGCTGACCCTCGCCATGTTCGCGTCGGATGTCGTCGACGTGACCGCCGGCATCGGCACGGCCCTCAGCCGGGACATGGAGGCCGCGTGCCGGACCGCGGTCGCGCAGGCGCTCGGTGCGACGACGCGGGACCCGAAGGTCTGCATCGTCCTGGCCGAGGGGTTCGGGGTCGATCCGCAGCAGACGCTCGAGGCGGTGGCGCGGCGCGCTGCCCGACGGCGTCGTGATCGTCGGCGGCACGTCGGCCGGCCGCGACTTCGGGGCGCCGCAGCCGTCGTACCAGTTCTGCGGTGACGTCGTGGTCGACGATGGCGTGGCGATCCTGCTGTTCTCGGGTCCGGTCCTCGCCTCGACAGCGGTCGGGACCGGCTGGCGGACGCTCGGTACGACCGGGATCGTGACGAGCTCGGGCTCGGGCGTGGTCAACGCGATCGACGGGCGTCCGGCGATCGAGTTCCTGGCGCGCTACCTGGACGCGACCGGTCCGGCATCGTTCGGGAACCCGCTGTCCGTGATCGAGGTCGGCGGCGACGAGCCCTACTACCGCGCGATCACCGGGACCGATCCCGCGTCCGGCTCGATCTGGGTCGCCGGCGAGGTCCCGGTCGGGGCGACGGTCCAGCTCTCGACCGCCGAGATGGACGACGTCCTCGCCGGCACGCGCGGGGCGCTCGAGGAGGCAACGGCAGCGTTCCCCGCGGGCGCGCAACCCCAGGCCGCGCTCGTCTTCTCGTGCGCCGTGCGTCGCTTCGTGCTCGGCTCGCGGACGCGGGTCGAGGCGGAGCTCGCGCGGTCGGTGTTCGGTGAGGGGCTGCCGCTGGCCGGGATGTATTGCTTCGGCGAGATCGGACCCGTCCGGGGCGTCGACACCAGCCGCTACTTCAACGAGACGTTCGTGACGCTGTTGCTCGGCACGTGAGCGACGACGCGGAACGAGCCGCGGATCGCTCACCGGACGCGTTCGAGAAGGAGGTCGTCCGGCTGCGACGACGGGTCGGACGGCTGGAGGACCAGCTCGAACAGGTCGACGCCTACCGCGACACCAACGCCAAGGCCCTGAACCGCGTCAACGACGAACTGGCGATCGAGAAGGAGCGCTCGCACGCGCTCCTCCTCAACGTCCTGCCGCAACCGATCATCGACCGGCTGAACGCCGGCGAGGAGCTGATCGCCGACCGCTACGACGACGTCGCCATCGTCTTCAGCGACTTCGTCGGGTTCACCGAGATCTCGACGCGACTCGAGGTCTCGACCCTCGTCTCGTCGCTCAATGGCCTGTTCTCGGCGTTCGACGCGGCCTGCGCCGATCTCGGCGTCGAGAAGATCAAGACCATCGGGGACGCCTACATGGCAGCGGCCGGCCTGCCCGGGACGTCGCCCGATCCCGTCCGAGCGGCGGCCGACCTGGCACTGGCGATGCAGGCGGCGGTCAGCGACGCCGGCGACCCGTGGCAGGTCAGGATCGGCCTCCATACCGGCCCCGTCGTCGCCGGCGTGATCGGGACGAGCAAGTTCGTCTACGACCTGTGGGGCGACGCGGTCAACACGGCGAGCCGGCTCGAGACGACGGCGCCGGTCGGCCGGATCCAGGTCTCCGCGGCGGTCGCCCTGGCGCTGGGCGACGCCTACGAGCTCGAGCCGCGCGGCGCCATCGAGCTCAAGGGCAAGGGCTCGACCGAGACGTTCCTGCTCTCGGGGCGCCGCGGCGGCTGAGAGGCCGCGGACTCGACGCCCCGGCGACCGTCAGGCCCGCGGCGGCCGGTTGTTGACGAACTCGAAGCCGAAGCGGCCCTTGATGCAGAGATGGCCGTCGGTCACCGACGAATCGGTCGGCGAGGTGACCTTGACGATCCGGTCGTCCTGTTCGTGGAGCGAGACCGCGCAGCCGACCCCGCAATACGGGCAGATCGTGTCGGTCACGGTCTGGGCGGACTCGTCCCACGTGCCCGCCTCGCGCATGTCGTACTCGGACTTGAACATCAGGGCGCCGGTCGGGCAGACGCCGATGCAGTTGCCGCAGTAGACGCACGCCGACTCGGGCAGCGGCACCGCCTGCTCGGTCGAGATCCGCGCGTCGAAGCCGCGCCCCGCGACCGCGATGGCGAAGGTGTTCTGCGCCTCCTCGCCGCAGGCGTCGACGCACTTGTAGCAGAGGATGCACTTCGCGTAGTCGCGGACGTACAGGTTGTTGTCGACCTTGGTCGGCTGGGCGACCGTGGCCGCCGCCGCGTCCCCCGCAGGCGCGTGGTGGTGGCCCGCCTCGTGGCCGTCGCGCTCCCCGGGCTGGGCGGGTGTCGCCGGAGGCCCGAAGCGCGCCGGGTCGGCGCCGTACCGCTCGGCATAGCCCGCGATCGAGCCGTCGGGCGCGATCGGGCCGGCCAGCGACAGGTCGACCGACGACCCCAGGAACTCGAGCACCATCCGGCGCGACAGCCGGACGCGGTCGGAGTCGGTCTTCACGTCCATGCCGGCCTCGACCGGCCGCGAGCATGCGGGCACCAGCACGCGCGATCCGGTCACCTCGACGACGCACACCCGGCAGACGTTGACGGGTGTCAGGTTCTCCGCGTAGCACAGCGTCGGGGTGTCGATGCCCTGGGCACGGCAGGCGCCAAGGATCGTCGTCCCGGCGGGAACGGTCACGTCGACGCCGTCGATCGTGAGGGCGACCGGCGACGGTGCCTCTACGGGCGGTGGCCCGGGCGGCCGCGAGGCGCGGGCCGGTGGGGTCAGCACGATCTCGGTCAGCGGCTGGGCGGCCGGGTCCTCGCCGAGATGCGGCGCCCGCGGGTCGGGCGCCGGGTCGCGATCCATGCTCAGGCCGTCGGTCACAGGGCCACCATCCCGGGCTGCCGGAACGCGGACTCGATGGCCGACGATGCCGTCTGGCCCAGTCCGCAGATCGACGCGTCGCGCATGGCCTGGCCGATGTCCCGAAGGAGGACCAGCTCGTCGTCGCGGGAGCGGACATGGGAACCGGCCGCGAGCCGCGCCAGCAGCTCTTCCTGGCGGGCGCTCCCGACCCGGCACGGGACGCACTGGCCGCACGACTCGTCGCGGAAGAACTGGGCGATCCGGCGCAGCGTGTCCACGAGGTCGGCTGTCTCGTCGAAGACCATGATCACGCCCGAGCCGAGCGTCGCGGCCGCTGCACGCGTCCCTTCGAAGGTCAGCGGCATGTCCAGCGCGTCGGGTCCGACGAAGACGCCCGCCGCGCCGCCGAGCAGGATGGTCCGGATGGACCGATCGCCGGGCACGCCACCCGCCAGCTCGATCAGGTCGCGCAAGGTCGCCCCGAACTCGACCTCGTAGACGCCCGGCCGGGCGACGTGGCCGGACAGGCAGAACAGCTTCGGGCCGGTCGAGCCCTCGGTGCCGATCCGGGCGAAGACCTCGCCGCCGCCGAGCACGATGGCCGGCACGTTGGCGAGCGTCTCGACGTTGTTGACGACGGTCGGCTTGCCGAACAGCCCGACCTCGACCGGGAACGGTGGCTTGTTGCGCGGCTCGCCGCGCTTGCCCTCGATCGACTCGAACAGCGCCGTCTCCTCGCCGCAGATGTAGGCGCCGGCGCCGCGCCGCAGCTCGATGTCGAAGGCGAAGCCCGAGCCCAGGATGTCGGCGCCGAGCAGACCGGCCTCACGCGCCTGGGCGATGGCGCCTGCGATGCTCGACTCCGCTTCCGGGTACTCGCCGCGGATGTACAGGTAGCCTTTTCCAGCGCCGGTCGCGAAGGCGGCGATGGTCATCGCCTCGACCGTGGCGAACGGGTCGCCCTCGAGCAGGACGCGATCCTTGAACGTGCCCGGCTCCGATTCGTCGGCGTTGCACACGAGGTAGTGGGGCTGCGCGGGCTGTGTCGCGACCGCCGCCCACTTGCGGCCGGTCGGGAAGGCGGCCCCGCCGCGGCCCATCAGCTTGGACGCCGTGACCTCGGCGATGACCGCGTCGGCCCCGATGGCGAACGGCTCGCTCGAGCGCCTGGTACCCGCCGTGCGCACGGTAGTCGTCGAGCGACGCCGGGTCGACGACACCGACCCGGCCGAGCAGATGTCGACGATCGGCGGCCGGCTGGGGGAGGTCGAGACGGCCGCCGCGCCCGTTCCTGGACAGGCCCCGACCCGGTCGCGACAGTCGCGGCGGTCGCCGATTCGAGTGCGGCGGCGACTCCGGCCGTATCGACCGGCGCGGCCGTCCAGGTCGTCGGCGTCTCGCCCGCCGCCGTGAACATGGCAGCCGGCGCCCGGTCGCACAGCCCGAGGCACGGACTGCGCAGCCACGTGGCGCGGCCGTCCCGGATCGGCTCACCGGCCGCCCCGACGGCCCGTGTCATGTCAGCGCAGATCGCCTCCGCGCCGGCCAGCCGGCAGGCGATGTCGTCGCAGACGTGGGCGACGACCGGCGGTCGTGGTGTCGTCGCGAAGAGGGCGTAGAACGTGGCCACGCCGTAGGCTTCGGCGGGAGCGACCGCGAGCCTCTTGCAGACGTAGTTGAGCGCGGGCGTGCTGATCCAGCCGATCCGCGACTGGATCGCGTGGAGGGCCGGGATCAGCTCCGCTCGGCGGGCGCGGATGGCATGGCCGCCGCGGGCCGCGTGGCCGTCGGTCCGTGCGTCGCGCGCCCCGCCGAACCAGCCCGAATCGGGCGGCCCGAGCACGGCGTCCACGGCGGCCCGTTCGGCCGGGGAGGCGAGGGGGCCGATGACGTGGAGATCCATCGCAGCCGAGTGTAGCGCCGGGTGTCAGCGCAGGAGGCCGACCTCCGGCCGGCCTCTACCAGGCCCGGCCTTTCGGCGGCGAGCCTAGCCCCGGAGGTCCTCGGCGACATCGGACAGCGCCCCGGCCGCCCCGATCTCCTCCATGCCCTGGCCCGCCTCGGCGAACCCGGCAGCCCCGATGTCGACGGCCGTCCGGCGAACGGATTCACCGACCACCATCTCCTCGGCGCCCTGGTAGCTGAGCGCCGCGCCCGATTCGGCGAGCTCGTCGCTCCGTTCGGCCAGGCCCTCGGCCACGACGAGCCGGGCGACGCCTTCGGCCGCCTCCGTCTCGCCCAGGAGCTCGACCCGCTCGCCGGTTTCGGCCAGCGCCCGTGCGATCGCACGCGTGCCGCCGGCCCGCACGATGGCGTCGACCGATACGCCGAGCAGCTCGTCGCCGCGGTCGGCCAGGAAGGTCGAGAGGACCGGCATCCCGATCCGGCGGACGACGATGGCGACCGCCCCGAGCTCGCCGCTGACGCGCGCGATCTGAAGGCCGCGTTCGAGGTCGTCCTCGCTGATCGCCCCGACGACCGCGCCGAGGAGCGAGATGTCCTCGGAGGTCGCGAGCAGCTGTGCACCCTGCTCGACGTCGTTGATCCCTGCCGCCGCGACCACGTCCCCGAGGGCCGATACCCGGCCGGCGACGATCAGCTCGTCGGTCCCACGGGTGAAGTCGCTGGCACCCTCGACGACCGCGGCACGTCCCGCCGCCGCGGCATCGGCCGCAGCGGCCACGACGTCGAGCCCGGCCTCGACGCGGGCGGCCCCGTCGACCCTCTCGGCCTTGGCGGCGCGCGAGGCCAGGTCGGCCGTTTCCTTCGCGGCGCTTCGTGAGGCCGCCTTCGATGACGTCTTGCCCGATGTCTTGGTCGACGTCTTTGCCGAGCTCCGCGCCGTCGGCTTGGCTGGCCGCCTTGGCCGCGGCCGCCCGGGTCGTGGTCTTGGCCGTCGCCGCTGCCGTGGTCTTGGGCGGCGTCTTCGCCGCGGGCTTGGCCGGACGCTTGCCGTTGCCCCCCGTCTTCGGTGGCATCACGATCCTCCTTTGCCCGACGAACTGGCGCGCCGGGCGGAATAGGAAGGCTAGCACCACCTGCGCCGCGAGGGTCCGAACCGGATCCGGTCAACGCGGTGTGAACGGGACTCCTACACTCCCGGGACGCGCCTTCGGGGGTCGGGTGTCGACGACCGGGGCGCGGCACGAGGGGACGGGCATGACGTCCACGTCCACGTCCAGGACCACGGCCAAGGCGCGCTCGCCGCTGCCCATCCTGCAGGGCGTCCTGCCGCTCGACCCGGTCCGCGTCCCGGTCGACATCATCGCCGGCGCCACCCTCGCGGCACTCGCCATCCCCGAGGTCATGGGCTACACCAAGATCGCCGGGATGCCCGTCGTCACGGGTCTCTACACGCTGCTCCTGCCGGTCCTGCTGTTCGCGATCTTCGGGTCCTCGCGCCATCTGGTCGTCGGTGCCGATTCGGCGACGGCGGCGATCCTCGCGACCGGCCTTGCTGGCGACCGGGGCGGTCGCGGGCTCGCCCGAGTACACGGCGCTGGCCGGCCTCGCCGCGCTGATGTGCGGTGTCACCCTGCTCGCGGCCCGCCTGCTGCGGCTCGGGTTCATCGCCAACTTCCTGTCGCGCAGCGTCCTCATCGGGTTCCTCACGGGTGTCGGCATCCAGGTCGCGATGGGCCAGGTGGCGGGCATGTTCGGGGTCGATGCCGGCAGCGGCACCACGCTCGAGAAGTTCGCCAACACGCTCCGCGCGATCGCTGCCGGTGACACGGTCGTGGCGACCCTGGCGGTCTCGATCGCGGTCCTCGTCACCATCGTGGGGCTCGGCGCGGTCAACAAGAAGATCCCGGGCGCTCTCATCGCGGTCGTCGGGTCGATCGTGCTCAGCAAGGCTCTCGACCTGTCGGCCAAGGGCGTCACGACGCTCGGTCCCGATCCAGGGCGGGCTCCCCGCGATCGGCCTGCCGCAGGACGTCATCACGACCGCCAACATCGTCGCGCTGCTGCCGATGGTCCTCTCGCTGTTCGTGGTGATCCTCGCCCAGAGCGCGGCGACGTCGCGTGCCTACGCGATGAAGTACGGCGACAGCTTCGAGGAGAACGTGGACCTGGTCGGCCTCGGCCTGGCCAGCCTCGGGGCCGGCGTGACCGGCACGTTTCCGGTCAACGGCAGCCCGACCAAGACCGAGATGGTCGACAGCGCGGGCGGCCGGAGCCAGCTGTCGCAGCTGACCGCCGGGGCGGTCGTCGTGGTCGTCCTGCTGTTCCTGACCGGTCCGCTCGCCGACATGCCGAACGCGGTCCTCGCCGCGGTCGTGTTCCTGATCGGCATCCGGCTCGTCGACTACCTCGGGATGAACGACATCCTGCGGGTCCGTCGCGACGAGTTCGTCGTCGCCGCGGTGACGGCGGCGGTGGTGGTGATCGTCGGTGTCGAGCAGGGGATCATCCTGGCCATCGTCCTGTCGATCATCATCCACGTCCGGCACAGCTACCACCCGTATGACCGGCTGGTGACAGTCGCGCCGGACGGCAGCCCGACGTTCTCGCCGATCGACAGCGGGACGCAGGCGCTGCCGGGCCTGGTCATCTACCGCTTCGGGGCGGGCCTGTACTACGCCAACGCGACCCTCTTCACGGCCGAGATCATGGACCTGGCGACCACCGCCGACCCGCCGCTCAAGTGGCTCGTCCTGTCGGCGTCGGCGATGGGTGACATCGACTACTCCGGCGCCGACGCCGTCCGGGCGGTCCACGAGGAGCTCGCGTCGCGGGGCGTGACGCTCGTGTGGCCGAGGTCGATCCGCTGGTCATGAAGCTGCTCGATGCGTACGGGCTGACGGACAAGATCGGGAAGGCGAACATCTACCCGACGACGCGCGAGGCGATCGAGGCCTACCGGCCGACGACCGCATCAGGATCGTGACCGTCCCGCGCGGCGGCGACGTCCACGACGCCCGCACCGTCGCCGAGCGTCGGAAGGAGGGCGAGGCGGCTCCGTGCGCACGCCCCTCTGACAGGCCCGTCGGGCTGGCGTCCGGCGAAGGACCGGCCGGACCCGGTCGCCCTCCTCGAGGAACAGGCGGCGACCCGGATCCCGGAGCTCATGCCCGTCCGAAACGGCCGGATGATGGCGTCGCCGTTCGCGTTCTACCGTGGCGCGGCGCTGCTGATGGCCGCCGACCTGGCGACGCTCCCGGTCAGCGGGGTCCAGTCGCAGCTGTCGGGCGACGCGCACCTGAGCAACTTCGGGATGTTCGCGTCGCCGGAGCGGGACCTCGTCTTCGACGTCACCGACTTCGACGAGACGCTCGTCGGTCCGTGGGAATGGGACCTGCTCCGATTGGCGGCCAGCCTGGTCGTCGCTGCGCGTGGGCGTGGCTTCGATGCCCACATCGCGCGTCACGCCGTGCACGAGGCGGTCCGCTCGTATGCGACGCGCATGACCGACTACGCCGCGATGCCGGCGATCGACGTCTACTACTCCAAGGTCGATGCGCATGCCATCCTCGGGTTCACCGACGTCCGGGCACGCACCTATCTGCAGGACACGATCAAGGCGGCCGCGCACCACGACGCTCTCCACGAGCTTCCGAAGATCACCGAGCTGACCGGCGGGATGCGGCGGATCGTCGACCACCCCCCGGTGATCACACATCCGGCCGAGTTCACGGCGCCGCTTGCCGCGACGGCTCTGCAGGGCTATCGCGAGAGCCTCCAGGAGGACCGACGGGTCCTGCTCGACCGCTACCACCTGGTGGACTGGGCCATGAAGGTGGTCGGGATCGGGAGCGTCGGGTTGGGCGCCTTCGTCGCCCTGTTGATCGGGACCGGCGACGACGATCCGCTGTTCCTCCAGGCCAAGGAGGCGGAGGCGTCGATCCTCGAGCGGTTCCTGAAGCCGAGCCCCTACCCGTCGCACGGCGAGCGGATCGTGACCGGGCAACGACGGCTCCAGGCGACCAGCGACATCCTGCTCGGCTGGACGATCGGGGAGCGCGGCCGCCACATCTACGTCCGCCAGCTCCAGGACCAGAAGGGCGCCGCCGTCGTCGAGGCGATGACCGCCGACGACCTCGAGGAGTGGGGCGAGCTGTGTGCCTGGGCCCTCGCTCGCGGCCACGCCCGGTCCGGCGACCCGGCGGTGATCGCGGGTTATCTGGGCGACGGCGTGGCATTCGGCCACGCGGCCGGCGACTTCGCGACCGCCTACGCCGACCAGACCGAGCGAGACCTCACCACATTCAAGGCCGCCATCAAGGCAGGCCGGATCAAGGCCGAGGAGGGGGTCTGATCGCATGCCGCCGACCGGCGGTCCGCCGGGGTGGGGCCGCTGTTAGGCTTGGGCCCGCACGGGCGCCTGAGGGGGAGTGGAGATGACCATGGCTGACGAACCGGTCGCGAACGCAGCGACGCTCCAACCGCGTTCGCGCCGGCGGCGGAGCATCCTGGCGGGCGTCGTCCTCGTCCTCGCCTGCCTGTCGATCGTGCTCACCACGGTCGCGGTGTGGACACACCAGGTGGCCTTCAACACGGACCGCTTCACGGCGCTGGTGACGAATGTGGTCGCCGATCCGGAGGTGATCGACCCGCTCAGCGCCCGGATCAGCCAACAGGTGGTCGACGCGGTCGGCGTCCAGGCCAGGATCGAGGCGCGGCTCCCGGACGCCGTGAAGCCGCTCGCCGCCTCGCTGACGGTCGCCATCCGCGACGCCATCGACAAGCGCCTGCAGGTCGCGCTCTCCAACCCGAGAGTCCAGGCGGCGCTCCTGACGTCCGTCTCGTTCACGCACGCCCAGGTCATGGCCGTCCTGCGCGGCGATCCGGAGAACGTGAACATCGTCGATGGCTACGTGACGGTCGACGTCTTCCCGATCGTCGGGGCGGCGCTCCAGCAGCTCCAGGAGATCGGGCTGATCCCGGCCAACGTCCAGCTGCCGGACCTCTCGACGCCCCAGCAGCCGGGTGTCCTTGCCCAGCGCGTGGCGACCGTGCTCGGCGTGACGCTCCCCGCTGACTTCGGCACGATCCAGCTGATGCCGGCCGACAAGCTCCTCGCCGCGCGGACGGCTGTCCAGGCGTTCGACATCATCGTCGCAGTGCTCATCGCCCTGAGCATCCTCCTCGTCGCGCTCGCGCTGTGGCTGGCCGACCGCCGGCGCCGGATGGTGATCTTCCTGGCGATCGGGACGATCATCGCGTTCGTCATCGCGCGGACACTGATCCGCGGCGCCGAGGGGGCCATCGTCGGCGGGATCGCCGACCAGGATCTCGCGGGCGCGGTGCGCACGACCCTCGACTCCGTCTTCGACGACCTGCGCGGCCTGACCCTGATCGTGCTGATCGGGACCGCGATCGTGGGCGTCGCTGCGTACCTGTGGGGCCGGCCGGCGTGGGTCGTGACCGGCGCCCAGGCGGTCGGCGGCGTGGCGGGCCAGGCAGGTTCGGCAGTCGCCGGGCAGGCCGGCGCCGGGCGGGCCGGGATGACCGAGGTCGTCCGCGACAACCGGACCACCGTCGAACGCGCGGGCCTGGCCGTCATCGCCTTCATCGTCGTGTGGCTGGTGGTGGGGATCGAGGTCGCCATCCTCGCGGCTGCACTGGTGGCTGGTCTCGAGCTGGTCCTCGGGGCCATCGGGACGAAGCCGGAGGAGACGACGCCGCCGACCGACCCGCCACCTGCGACGCCGGTCGACGCGCCGCCCGTCGTGCCCGTGGAACCGCCCGCTGCAGCTCTCGTTCCGGTCGAGACTCCACCCGCCGCACCGGCTGCGACCCCGCCTCCCGCCGCGAAACGCACGAGAAGCCCGAGGACGCCCAAGAGCACCAAGGGCTCGTAAGGCCTCGCCGCCCTCAGACCATCGCCGGCTCTTGGTGCGTCGGCGCACCGGACCCGGCACGAAGCAGGCGAACCTCGGCAAATCTGGGTGGACGCGCGCCGTCGCGAGGACTACACAGAACTGTCGCAAACCGACCCTATCCGGGTCACGTTTCACAGCGCGCAGGAGAGGTGGCTTCATGATCAGAACCCGGTGGCGCATCGCAGCCGCGGGCGCCTCGTTGTTCATGCTCGGTCAGCTCGTCCTCGCCGCCCCGGTCGGGGCGACGACTGGTCAGGCGACGGTGACTGCCGACATGCCATCTGCCGTGCCGGCGGGCCGGCTCTGGAGCTTCAACGACTTCTTCCCGCGGACAGTCACGGTGAAGACCGGGTCCGATCTCCAGTTCACCAATGAGGGGTTCCATACGTTCACGGTCCTCCCGGCCGGCGACACGGCGAAGCAGGACTGGCAGACGAACGGAGCTGCCATCGACGATACGGACGACATCGCGCTCAACCCCAATGGCACGACCCACGCCGCCTTCAACATCCCGGCGCTGCTGCCGACCTGCGGGCCGGCGCCGCTACCGTCGTGCACGTTCGACGGGAGCTCGACCATCAACATCAGCCCGCTGGGCCCTCCCGGTCCGGTCGATGTCCATGTCTCGGCCGACCCCGGGACCTACGTCTTCATCTGCCGGATCCATCCCGGGATGAGCGGCACGCTCAAGGTCGTCGCGGCCAACGCGAAGGTCCCGAGCCAGGCGCAGGTCGACCAGCAGGTCAGCAAGCAGGTCGACAAGGACCTGAAGGGCGCGTGGCAGGCCGACAAGAAGGCCAACCACGACGCGGTCACCCAGAACAAGGATGGGTCGAGGACCCTCCACGTGACGGCCGGCACCTCGAGCAAGGACGGGAAGGTCGCCCTGCTCGAATTCTTCCCTCAAAACCTCGATGCCAAGCCCGGCGACAAGGTCGTCTTCACGCCACGATCGCCGAACGAACCGCACACCGTGACCTTCCCGATGGACCTCGACACGGACATGGTCAATCTCTGTGAGGACGGATCGTCGGATACGCCCTTCGGGCCTCCCGATTTCTCCTGTCCCGATAACCCCGGCCAAGGGCCCGACGAGGTCGAGTTCGGTGGCGGCAACGGCGTCTCGCAGGTGACCCAGCCGGGTCTCGGCGGGACCGTGTCGGATTCGGGCACGATCGGGTCGCCGAAGGTCGCCAAGGGCTTCGGCATCCGTCAGAGCGACATCCTGGGCTCGTGGACGATCTCGCTGAGTGGCGCGGCGCCCGGGACCTACACCTACGTCTGCCAGATCCACGACGGGATGGAGGCGACCATCACCGTCCACTGACGGTCGACCGTCACCGCGCGATGGCCCGGGCTCTGGTCCGGGCCATCACCTTGTCCGCGATGGTCAGACGGCGGCCGGCTCCGCCAGCTTCTCGATGCGGATGGCCGTGGCCTTGAACTCGGCCGTGCCCGACTTCGGGTCCGTAGCGTCGATCGTCAGGAGGTTGACCGCGACCTCGTCCTGGAAGTGCATCGTCATGAACGTCAGGCCCGGCCGCAGCGACGAGTCGATCCGGATCGGGACCTCGACCTGGCCGCGGCGCGACACGGCCCTGACCCGTTCGCCTTCCGCCAGCCCGTAGGTCATGGCGTCCTCGGGGCTGATGTCGAGGCTCTCGCCGCGGCGGAGCGGCGAGGTGTAGCCGGCGGTCTGGACGCCGGTGTTGTACGAGTCCAGGCGGCGCCCGGTCGTCAGCCGGATGGGGAAGTCGTCGTCGAGCCGGTCGACCGGCGGATCGTGGTCGACGGGCACGAACGGCACGCGATTGCCCGGGACCGGGTCCTCCCATAGCCGGGAGTGGAGGAACAGCTCACCCGGATGGGTCTCGTCATAGCACGGCCATTGGATCCCGCCGAGCTCGTCGAGCCGCTTGTAGGACATGCCGGCGTGGACCGGCGACAGGCGGCGGACCTCGTCCCACACGGCTTCGGCGTCGGCCTCGCCCCAGCCGCCGCCCATCCGGTTCGCCAGATCGAAGATGATCGCCAGGTCGTCGCGTGCGCCTTCGGGTGGCTCCACCGCCTTGCGGACGCGCTGGACGCGGCGCTCGGAGTTGGTGACCGTCCCCTCGGATTCGGCCCAGGCGGCGGTCGCCGGCAGGACCACGTCGGCGAGCTCGGCGGTCTTGGTCAGGAACAGGTCCTGGACGACCAGGAAGTCGAGGCCCGACAGGAGGTGGATCGCACGCTTCTGGTCGGCCTCGGACTGGACGGGGTTCTCGCCGATGCAATAGACCGCGGTCAGGTCGCCCCGCTCCATGGCGTCGAACATGCCCGACAGGTGCCAGCCCCGCTGCGGCGGCACGGCGACGCCCCATTCGGCGTCGAACTTGGCACGCAGTGCGTCGTTCTCGACGTGCTGGAAGCCCGGCAGCCGGTCGGGGAGGGCGCCCATGTCGCCGCCGCCCTGGACGTTGTTCTGGCCGCGCAACGGGTTGACGCCGCTGCCGTACCTGCCCGACGTGACCGGTCAGCAGGACCAGCGAGATCAGCGCCAGCACGTTGTCGACCGCGTTGTGGTGCTCGGTGATGCCGAGCGTCCAGCAGATCATCGCGCGCGGGGCAGTCGCGAAGGCGTGCGCCAGCTCGCGGATGGCCTCGCCCGGGACTCCCGTCTCGCGTTCGGCGTACTCGAGCGTGTACGGCTCGACCTTGGCCTTGTAGGCATCGAAGCCGCTCGTCGCGCGGTCGATGAACTCGCGGTTCTCGAGCCCGGCGGCGATGATCTCGCGGGCCATCGCGTTGGCCAGAGCGATGTCGCTGCCGACGTCCAGACCGAGCCACGAATCGGCCCACTCGGCGCTGCTCGTCCGGCGCGGGTCGACCGCGTACAGCCGTGCACCGCGGCGCACGCCCTTGAGCAGGTGGTGGAAGAAGATCGGATGCGTCTCGCGGGCGTTGCTGCCCCACAGGACGATCAGGTCCGTGTCTTCGACCTCGCGATATGAGGATGTGCCGCCCCCGGCACCGAACACTGTCGCCAGACCGGCGACGCTAGGGGCGTGTCACGTCCGGTTGCAGCTGTCGATGTTGTTGCTGCCCAGGACCACCCGGCTGAACTTCTGGGCCGCGAAGTTGACCTCGTTGGTCGCCTTCGAGCAGCTGAAGGTGCCGAATGTCGTCGGGCCGTGGGCCGCCTTCGCGGCCATGAACCCGTCGACGGTCTTGGCGAGCGCTTCCTCCCAGGTCGCCGGTCGGAGCTCGCCACCCTTCGTGTCGCGGACGAGGGGCTGGGTCAGTCTCAGGTAGGGCTTCGCCACGCGGTGGCCTCCTGCGGGTTTCGACGACGTGGCGAGTGTAGCCCTCGGACGCTTGCCGGACGAGGATCACCGACCGACCATGGGGTCGTCGGATATCAGAGCGAGGTGCGCGACCGGTGATCCTGCCCAAGGTCCGGGATCCGCGGTTCATCACGGTGCGTCGCGGCGGCAGCCTCGCAGGACGACGATCACCGGCTGCTCGCGGTGTGGGCGGCCGACTGCGCGGCGCACGTGCTGCACCACTTCGAGGCGGTCCGGCCGGGCGACGACCGACCGCGCCGGGCGATCGACCTCGGGCGTGCCTGGGCGCGGGGCGAGATCGCGTGGGCAGAGGCCCGCACGGCGGCGGGCCACGCCAACGCCGCGGCCAGGGACCTGAGCGGGCGCTGCGCGACACGCCGCGTATGCCGCCGGCCAGGCCGCCGCGGTGGGCCATGTCGCGGCCCACGAGCTGGGCGCCGCGGCCTACGCGATCAAGGCGGCGCGAGCGGCCGCGACCGACGATGAGCGCGAGGCGGCCCGCCATCTCGAGTGCCAGTGGCAGCGTGCCCAGCTCCCCGACGAGATCCGGGAGCTGGTGCTCGACGACGAGCGGCTGCGCAACGAGCTGTGCTGGTTCGTGTTCGACCCCTGACCCGCTCGCGCTCCCTGGCCGCACGTCGACTGACGGATGAAGATCCGGTCGCGGTGGCCGGGGACCCTCAGCGGTCGTCGTCGCGGTTCGGTGGGGCGAGGAAGACGCGGAACAGGACGATGAAGCTCACGATCAGGGTCGACGCCGAAGGCGATCATCGCCAGGTAGGCGAACCCCTGGAACTGCGTCAGCGACGGCTGGAGCAGGATGGCCATGACGATGGCGGTCCCGATCAGCTGGCCGACGACGATCACCCCGACCGTCGCCTGGCGCCCGATGTCGCTCACGCTCGAGATCGACTTCTCGAGGCCCTTGGTGTCCACCTCGACCACGAACTTGCCCTTGTTGTACTGGTCGAGCCAGCTGAGGGTGGCGCTCTCGAGTGACGGGAGCCGTCGAGCGAGCTCCTTGCCGATCCGGACCGCGCTGCCCTGGACCTGCTTCTGGATCTTGTCGGGGGTGAACGATTCGAGCAGGGCGGCCCGGGCCTCGGTGACCGCCGCATCGCCCAGGTCGATATCGAACGACAGCGCGCGGGCCGTCTCCTCGGCCTGGATGACCGCCTTCATCGCCAGCGTCAGCTGGCTGTCGAGCTGCAACCCGTTGTTGAAGACCGCACCGAGGAAGGCACCGAGCGCGTCCCCGAGCGACGAGGCCTTGCCGTACACGAGGTACTGGCGGGCAAGCCGGTCGATGTCGGCGCGGAACCCCGCCTCGTCGAAGCCGCGCGTCGGCTTGCCGAGCGCGAGGAGACCGTCGCCGATCCCCGGGATGTCGATCTCCTTGATCGAGTAGATCAGCCCGAGCAGGTCGACCCGCTGCTGCGACGTGAGCTGGCCGACGAGGCCCAGGTCGAGGAACACGATCTGGCCGGTCTCCGGCACCACGAAGACGTTGCCCGGGTGCGGGTCACCGTGGAAGAAGCCGTCGATCAGGACCTGCTTGATGATCGCGCGGATGAAGACCGTGCCCAGCTCGGTCGTATCGAGGCCGGCGGCACGGATCTCATCGGCCTTGGAGATCTTGATGCCGTGGATGAACTCCTCGGTCTTGACCCGCTGGCCGGACAGCTCGTCGTAGACGATCGGCACGTGGATCTGCGGGAACCGCTGCATCCCGTCGGCGAGCCGCCTCGCGTAGTAGGCCTCGTTGCGGTAGTCGAGCTCCTTGAGCACGCCCTGGGCGAACTCGCGGACGATCGCCCTGGAGGCCGATCTTGCGGGCGATGGCGAGCCGCTGCTCGGCGACACCCGCGAGCTGCTGCGCGACGCCCAGGTCGGCCTGTGTCTTGGCCACGATCCTCGGCCGCTGGACCTTGACCGCGACGAGCGTCCCGTCCATCAGCCGCGCCTCGTGGACCTGCGCCGTCGAGGCGGCGGCGAAGGGGACCGGGTCGAACGTCTGATAGAGCTCCTCCGGCGGCTTGCCCAGCTCCTTGACGATGGTGGCGACCACGTCCTCGTAGGCGAACGGTGCGGCGTCGCTCTGGAGCTTGGACAGCTCCTCGATCCATTCGGGCGGCAGGATGTCGCTCCGGCTGGCCATCATCTGGCCGATCTTCACGTAGGTCGGGCCGAGCTGCTGGAGCATCTGCCGGATGCGGGCGGGCGCGGTCTCGTCGGTGAGGTCCGGCGACTCGCCGAGCACCCGGCGCGCGAACCAGCGCCGGACGTCGCCGACCGGGGTGTCGGCCAGCGCGATGTCGAGGCTGGTCGTGTAGATGGCGCTGTAGACCTGCTGCAGCCGGAGGTTCTCGATGATCGCGTTCCGCCGCGGCGTGGGCAGGCGCTCGAGGAAGCCCCAGATCCCGCTGCTGCGATCGGCCGACAGATCCGGCCGGTTCAAGCCGAGCACGGCTTCGACCACGGTGGAGAGGGCCGTGTACAACGCCGCGCCGACGATGATCCACAGGAACACCGGGTCCGCGACGATGCCGATCTTGATCGGGGCGATGACCGAGGTGATCCAGATCGCGATGGCATTGATGATCACCACGAACAGGCCGAGCGTGGTGAACAGCAGCCGGCCGAACAGGGCGACCAGGACGGGCCGGGCGAACCGGTTGACCAGGACGAGGACCGCCGCCCATGTCGCGAAGCCGACGATCCCGGCGCCACGAAGCGCCACGATCGGGGCGCTGTTCGGCCCGAACGGGAACGGTTGATTGATCGAGATGACGCCGAAGAACAGCACGATGACCGCGAGGAGGACCGTGTCGATCACGACCT
Source organism: uncultured Chloroflexia bacterium (assembly GCA_963813225.1). GTDB lineage: Bacteria > Chloroflexota > Limnocylindria > Limnocylindrales > CSP1-4 > SPCO01. Next base: position 96,770 of record CAWEYB010000004.1, read on the forward strand.
CGACCAGGAAACGACGCATGCTGCCCCCTTCTCGGCGGTCCGGCCGCGACGACGGTCTCGCGGCGATCCATTGTCGCGCGGCCGCGCGTCACCCGTCGGGCCGGGCGACTGTCAGACGAGGCTGACCCCGGGCTCCCCGGCGGCCACGCTCCCGATCCACCAGCACTCGACGCCTGCAGCGTCGAAAGCCGACTCCAGCGCATCGACGCTGTCGGGCGCGACCGCCGCGAGGAGGCCGCCCGAGGTCTGCGGATCGTGGGCCAGCGTGACGAGGTCGGCCGGGACGTCGGCGCCGACCACGAGCGAGCCTGCGACGAAGCGGCGGTTGTGGGCCGCGCCGCCGGTCTCGACGCCGGCGGCCGCGAGGTCGCGCGCGCCGGCGAGGACGGGCAGTGCAGACGCGTCGAAGACGAACTGCGTCCCGGATGCGCGCGCCATCTCGAGGCCGTGGCCGAGCAGGCCGAAGCCGGTGACGTCGGTCGCGGCGGAGATGCCGGCCGCGACGAGCACCTCGGACGCCGCCCGGTTGAGGCGGCGCATCCCGTCGATCGCAGCCGCCAGGTCTGCCGCGCTGGTCCTGCCCTGGCGCGAGCCCGACACGAGGACGCCGGTGCCGAGCGGCTTCGTCAGCACGAGCCTGTCGCCCGGCCGGGCGCCGCCCTTGCGCAGCAGCCTGTCGGGGTGCGCCGCGCCGATGACGGCCAGCCCGTACTTGGGCTCGGGGTCGCGGATCGTGTGGCCGCCCGCGAGCGTGCCACCCGCCTCGCGGACCTTGGCCGACGCACCCGCGAAGATCTCGGTCATGACCTCGCGCGGCAGCTCCTCGGGGAACGCCGCGATCGACAGCGCGAACAGGACCCGGCCGCCCATCGCGAACACGTCCGACAGCGCGTTGGCCGCGGCGATCTCGCCGAACGTCCGCGGGTCGTCGACGAGCGGCGGGAAGAAGTCGAGCGTCCCGATGATGGCGAGGTCGTCGCTCACCCGGTAGACGGCGGCGTCGTCGGGCGGATCGAGACCGGCGATCAGCGAAGCGTCCGGATCGGCGGCGGCCTCCGCTCCGAGCCCGGCCAGCGCCTCGGCCAGCAGGTCCGCCCCGAGCTTCGCGGCGCAGCCGCCGCAATCGGTCAGGTCGGTGAGGCGGATGGGGTCGGTCTCGATGGCGGTCATGAGCACGATGATAGGGCTACCATCGCGCCGGGAGCGGTCGGGTCCCGGTGGGTCCCCTGGTCTTCAAAACCAGTGGCGCGGCACTCGGTGCGGCGCGGTGGGTTCGACTCCCACGCGTTCCCGCCACGGAGGACCTCGACTTGTCCGAACGCCCGCGACCACCGAGCGTCGAGCGACTGCTGACGGTCGTCCGGCCGCGGCTCGGCGCCGACGTCGCGCCCGATGCGCTCGCGGCGGTGGCGCGCGAGGTCGTCGCCGACGAGCGCGCCCGTCTCGACGACGGGAGGGCCGCGACACCGGCTGCCCTTGACGTGATGGCGGCGACGGTCGTGGCACGGCTTGCGGCCTTCGCCGACCCGGCCGAGAGCGGCCTGACCCCGGTCCTCAACGCGACCGGCGTCGTGCTGCACACGAACCTGGGCCGAGCGCCGTGGCCGCGGGTCGCGATCGAGGCCGCGATGCGGGCGGCGGCGGGCTACTCGCTGCTGGAGCTCGAGCGCGAGGCCGGCCGCCGCGGACCGCGCTTCCGGGTCGCCGAGGAGCACCTCATCGCGCTGACCGGGGCCGAGGATGCGCTGGTCACGATCAACAACGCGGCGGCGGTCGCACTGGCGGTCGGGCTGGCCGGGAAGCACGGCGTCGCGGTCTCGCGCGGCGAGCTGGTCGAGATCGGCGGCGGCGTGCGGATCCCCGAGATCGTGCGACGGACCGGCGCGCGGCTCGTCGAGGTCGGCACCACCAACCGGACACGTGCGGGCGACTTCGAGGCGTCCCTGTCCGACGGCCGCGCGACGGTCGTCCTCCGCGTCCATCCGTCGAACTTCGCCCAGACCGGCTTCGTCGAGGCGCCCGACCCGATCGAGCTCGCACGCCTCGCCCACGCCCACGGCGCGATCGTCATCGACGACCTCGGGAGCGGCGCGCTGCTCGAGACGTCCGTGTTCGGGTTGGCCCACGAGCCGACGCCTCGCGAGCGGCTGGCAGCCGGTGCCGACCTGGTCACGTTCAGTGGCGACAAGCTGGTCGGCGGGCCACAGGCGGGGCTCATCGTCGGGCGGGCAGACCTCATCGCCCGGATCCGGAAGGACCCGCTCGCCCGCGCGGTCCGGCCGGAGAAGGTGACGCTGGCCGCGCTGGCCGCGACCCTGGGCCTGTATCGGGCAGGTCGTGCGGTCGCGGACATCCCCGTCTGGCGGATGATCGCGGCCACGCCCGAGGCGCTCGGAAGGCGCGCCGATGCGCTGCTCGCCGGGCTGCCGTCCCAGGCCCGGGCGCGCGTGTCCGTGACCGAGATGGACTCGGCGGTCGGCGGCGGGTCGCTGCCCGGCGAGACGCTCGAGTCGGTCGGCCTGGTCGTGACCGGGGGCGGTCCCGACGCGCTCGCGCGCCGGCTTCGGACGGGCGATCCGGCCGTCGTGGCCCGGGTCCAGGACGGCGCGGTGCTGCTCGACCTGCGGACGATCGATCCGGCCGACGACGAGGCGCTCGGGGCGGCCCTGGCCCGGGCGCTCGCCCCGCGCGACCGACGCGCCGCCGACCCGGGATGACCGTCGTCGTCGGGACCGCGGGGCACATCGACCACGGCAAGACCACGCTCCTGCGGGCACTGACCGGGATCGACGCCGACCGGCTGCCCGAAGAGCGGCGGCGGGGGATGACCATCGACGTCGGCTACGCCCACCTGATCCTGCCCAGCGGGCGAGGCCATCGATTTCGTCGACGTCCCGGGCCACGACCGGCTGGTCGGCAACATGCTGGTCGGGGCCGGCGAGATCGACGCCGCACTGCTGGTCGTGGCCGCCGACGACGGCCCGCGCGCCCAGACGGTCGAGCACCTCGCGCTGCTCGACGCGCTCGGCGATCCGCGACGGCATCGCGGTCGTGACCAAGACCGATGTCGCCGGCCCGGACCGGACGGCGGAGGTGGTGGCGGCCGTCGGTCGGCTGCTCGACGGGACGTCGCTGGCCGGCTCGCCGGTCCTGGCGGTCTCGGCGGTGAGTGGCGAGGGGCTCGGGGCGCGTGCGGACCGCGCTCGCGGACCTCAGCGCGCGGGTCGCCATGCGGGCGGCGGGTTCGGTGCCGGTCACGACGGCCGGCGGTGCGCGCCTGGCCATCGACCGCGTCTTCGCGGTCAAGGGTCGTGGCGTGGTCGTGACCGGCACGCTTCGTGGCGGGTCGCTCGCCCGTGGCGCCGTCCTGCGTCTCGTGCCAGGCGACCGGTCGGCCCGCGTCCGCGAGGTCCAGGTCCACAACGCCACCGTCGAGGTCGCCGGGCCGGGCCGCACTGCGCTGAACCTCGCCGGTGTCGAGGCGGGCGATCTCCATCGCGGCCTGGTCCTGACCGACGACCCGTCCGTCGTGGCGAGCGACCGGATCCTCGTCAGACTCGCCTCGGCCCTGCCCGATCGTGCGCGGGCCCGGGTCCACCTCGGGACCGCGGCCGCAGACGCGACCGTGGGACGGAGCGGGCGCGACGCCCTCGAGCTGCCGGACGGGACCAGTGGCGCCATCGTTCGTCTCGCCACGCCGGTCGCGGTCGCGACGGGCGACCGTCTGGTGCTGCGCCGGACGTCGGGTGCGGAACGGATCGTCGGGGCGGTCGTGCTCGATCCGGTGCCGGCTCGCGGCATCTCCCGCCGTCGTCAGACCCCGGAGCGGGTCGCCCGGCTCGGCGCCGCCGTCGAGGCCGGCGACGCCCCGGCGATCGAGGCTGCGCGGCTCGACCTCCACGGGGCGCTCGCGCCCATCGGGCCCGGTCCGCTCCGCATCGCCCCGGACATCGAGGCTGCGGCCGAGGATCAGGTGCTGACCGCGGTCGACCCGGAGCTGGACCTGCCCGGGGCTCGGGTGGTCGCTGGAACGGCACTCCGCCGGCGCGCGTCGATCGACCGGTCCGCCGCCGCGACGACCGGGGCCGCCCTCGTCGACCGGCTCGTGACGGACGGCCGGCTCGTCCGTGACGGGGCGACCGTCCGCCGACCAGGGGCCGGTCCGCTCGTGCCGGCGGCGGACCCCACGGTCGACGCCGCCATGGACTCGCCTGGAAAGCGCTCTCGCGGTCGCGACGCCACCACCACTGGCGGACGCCGCGCGAGCAGCCGGCTGCCCGCCCGACGCCGTCCGCGAGCTCGAGCGCGGCCGGCCGGATCGTCGTCCTCGAACCGGATCTCGCCTACGCGACCTCGACCTATCGCGAGATCGCGGCGACGGCCGTCGATGCGGCCCGCCGCGGACCGCTGACCCCGGCGGCGCTGCGTGACGCGACCGGCTCGAGCCGGAAGTACGTGATGGCGATCCTGGCCGACCTCGACCGACGCGGGATCCTGCGACGGACCCCGGACGGCCATCTGCCCGGGCCGAGGGCCAACGCGGGCATCGGCGCCGAGGCGGCCATGCAGCCGGGACCGCCGACCCCGACCAACGCCCGATGACCCGTGCCGACGTGACCGCGATCGTGCTGGCCGGCGGCCGATCGAGCCGGTTCGGTCGCGACAAGCTCGCCGAGCCGATCGACGGCCGCCCACTGCTCGATCACGCGATCGAGGCCGTCCGCCCCGTCGCGAGTCGGATCCTCGTCGTCGTCGCACCCGATGCCGCGCCGATCCTGCCGACGGGCACGACGCTCGTCCGCGACCCGACCCCCTTCGACGGGCCGCTCGCCGGTCTGCTGGCCGGTCTGCGGCGCGCCTCCGACCCGGTCGTCGTCGCGATCGGTGGCGACACGCCGGCGCTCGTCGTCGCGGTCATCGAGTCGATGCTCGTCGCGCTCGACTCCTCGGGCGCCGACGCGGTCGTCCTCGAGCACGACGGCCGTGCACGGCCGCTGCCCATCGTCCTCCGCCGCGAGCCGGCGGTCGCCGCGGCTGCGACCTCTACGCGCCGATGGTGAACGGCGGCTGCGGGCCATCACCGAGGTCCTTGCCACCACGTCGTCCCCGAGACGGCGTGGCGATCGCTCGACCCGGACGCCGTCACCCTCCGCGACATCGACACGCCCGCCGACCTGCCGTAGACACACGAAGGCCTCCGCCGGAGGAAGCGGAGGCCTTCGTGTCTCGGAAGGATGGAGCGGGTCAGCGGGAGGTCAGACCCGGTACGGCCAATGCGAGAGTTGCGGGAAGGTCGGGCCGATCTCGTCGGCAGCGAGCGCCCGGCGGATGGTCGCGAGGCGGCGGCGAGACGCTCCCGAAGGCTCGGCTTCGGGTCCAGCGACGCCGCGAGTCGACGCTGTCGGGCCTCGGTTCCCAGCTCCTGGAGGTGTTGGTTCACGTAGATGACGGCGATGGCGTTCACTGGATCTCTCCTTTCCGCTGCCCCGGATGGGTTCCGTGGCGCACCAGGAGCATCGCCCCGACCGCGTGCGGCGACCACCGTCGTCCGGCGCCGAAATGGCATCGTCATCTGTCCATGCGGCCGCGGCTATCGCGTGCCGTGCGACGCCGTCCACGGCGGGACCGGGGAGCGCGTAGCATCGGCCGGTGACCAGCGTCCACCTGCTCCATGCCGGCTACGCCGGCGACCGCGTCGGCAGCAGCGTCGTGCTCGTCCGCGACGGCGACGCCCTGATCGTGGCCGACCCGGGGATGGTCGCTCGCCGTTCGCTGATCCTCGACCCGCTGGCCGAGCTGGGCGTCGCGCCCGAGGCCATCACCCACGTCTTCCTGAGCCATCACCACCCGGACCACACGGTCAACATCGCCCTGTTCCCGAACGCCGAGGTCGTCGACTTCTGGGCCCGCTATCGCGACGACCTGTGGCTCGACCACGACGGCGACGGCCATCACCTCGGCCCGAACAGCGAGCTGTGGCTGACGCCCGGCCACACCGAGGAGGACGCCACGCTCGTCGTCACCGCCGAGGACGGCGTCTACGCGATGACCCACCTCTGGTGGCGGGCCGACCGGTCGCCCGAGGTGGACCCGCTGGCCGCCGACCAGGCCGCCATCGAGCGCGGCCGCGCGCGCGTCCTGGCCGCCGCCGACATCGTGATCCCCGGCCACGGGGCGTCATTCCGGGTCACCGCTGACGGCCGCGTCGGCCGCGGCGAGCCGCGGCGCTCCGGAGCGTCCGCTCAGCGGCGTCGACCGGCGCGCGACGATGTTGAGCCGGACGTAGTCGATCAGCGGCTCGGGCATCCGGCTCGCGACCTCGTGGACGAAGGCGGCGTGCTGCTCGGGCGGCAGCCGGTCGAGATGCGGGCCGAGCACGACCGTCCGCAGGAACGTCTCGAACGACTCGCCGGGCTCGAAGCGGGTCGGCTCGTCGGTCAGCCAGCACTCGACGTCGACGAAGCCCGGCCGCATCGAGGCGTCGGACGGTCGCCATCGGCGTCGCGAAGTTGACCGGGCCGAGCCAGCCGTCGCCGATCGTCGCCAGCGCACGCTGGACGGTCGCGATGTTGCCGACACCGCCGCATTGGGCGACCAGCCGGCCACCCTGGCGCAGGACCGCTGCGAGGTTCGCGAACAGGGCGTCGTGGTCGAGGACCCAGTGGAAGGTCGCGGTCGACAGGATCGCGTCGACCTGCCCCTCGATCGGGAGCGGACGGGCGAGGTCGGCCACGACGAACTCGACCCGGTCACCGAACGGCTCGAGCCGCTCGCGCGCCGCCTCGATCATCGCCGCGGACCCGTCGAGGGCCACGATCCGGCCGCGCGGGCAGCCGGGCGGCGAGCAGCTCGGTGACCCGGCCGCTCCCGCAGCCCGCGTCGAGGACTCGTTCGTCGCCGGCCAGCGGCAGCCGGTCGAGCACGACCGACCCCCAGCGCGTCTGTGGTCCGGCGACGCGGTCGTAGGTCGTGGCGTCCCAGTCGCGGGTCATCGGGCGGACACGGGTCGGCGCGGACGGGTCGGGCGCGTCAGGCGGCCGACGACGGTGGCTCGACCGCGGGAGCCGTGCCCGGCACCGCGGCGCCGGCCTTCTCGCGCAGCCCGACGTACGACACCAGCGCCCCGACGACGAGCAGTCCGGCACACACGAGCATCGCCAGGTGGAAGGCGTCGATCGAGGCCTGGTTCGAGGCTGCCACCTGGGCGGCCGTCGCGCCGGCGGCCGGCGGATTGATCGGCTGGAAGGCCTTGCGCACCGCCTGGTCGGTGGTGTCCAGCCCCGTCAGCGACCCGAGCGAGGCGTAGTAGGTCGCGCTGATGGCGATGAAGATGAGCGCCCCGAGGAGCGGCTGGCCGACCCGCGAGATCGAGTTGTTGATGGCCGACCCGATGCCGGAGAAGCGCCCGGAGATCGAGCCCATCAGCGTGCTCGTCAGCGGTGCCACGACCAGCGAGATGCCGAGCCCGAACAGCAGGGTGTAGGGGAGGATGTCGGTGAGCGCGTCGATCGGCGGGACGATCGTCGACAGGTCGTCGAGCGAGGCACGCCACGGCGCCGAATGGACGGGCAGGCGCGAGAACCAGACCAGACCGGCGGCCATCAGCAACGGCCCGGCGACGAGGAACCGGCGCGATCCGATGCGCCCGGCGACGGTCCCGATCCGCGTCGACAGGAGCGCCAGCATGAGCCCGCTCGGCAGCCCGACCAGCCCGGCCCCGAGTGCCGTGTAGCCGAGCACGCCCTGGAGCACGACCGCCTGGTAGAAGAACGTCACGTACAGGCCGCCGTAGATGAAGAAGGTGGCCAGGTTGATCGACGAGAAGGCGCGCGACCGGAAGATCTCGAGCGGGACGAGCGGGTGCGGTCGCTTCGCCATGAGGATCGGGAAGGCGATCAGCGAGACGACGCCGATCGCGATCGCGATCCAGGCCGCCGTGTCGGTCCATTCGTTGGCCTGCCCGCGGATGACCCCGAACGCGAGACCGCCGACCGCCAGCGCCGCGACCAGCGCGCCGAGCCAGTCGAACCGGCCGGTCGACTCCGTGTCGCGCGATTCCTGCACGTGCGCGAGGGTCGCCCACAGGGCGAAGGCGAGCAGCGGGACGTTGATCAGGAAGGCGACCCGCCAGCCGAGCGTGTCGACCAGGCTGCCGCCGACGATCGGCCCGAAGATCGTCAGGGCGGCCGTCGATGCGGCCCAGATCCCGAACGCCCGGCCGCGCTCGGCGCCGTCGAAGGCGTGGGTGATGAGGGCCAGCGATCCCGGGATGAGCAGCGCCCCGGTGGCACCCTGCGCGAGGCGGAAGACGATCAGCCACTCGAGCGTCGGGAGCCAGCCCGCACAGCGCGGATGTCGTGGCGAAGCCGACAAGGCCGATGGCGTAGACGCGCCGCCGCCCGTAGTGATCCGACAGCGCGCCGGCCAGGATCAGCAGCGCGGCGAGGACCGCCAGGTAGCCGCCGACGATGTACGCCTGGCCCTCGAGGACGCCGACCAGCGTGCCCGGCAGGTCCTGGCCGATGTGCTTGAGCGCCGCGTTGACGATGGTCGAATCGAGGAAGACCGCGCCCGAGCCGATGACGGTGCAGATCAGGGTCCAGCGCTGTCGTGAGGTCATCCCGAGGCAGTGTCGCAGCGATGCGGGGATTCGGGCAAGGTGCCGCTAGACTCTCGGCCATGCCGGGACCCGTGGCGCTCGTCGGCGCCGGTGAATTCCTCCCCGCGATGGCCGATTTCGACGCCGAGCTGCTCGCGGCGACCGGCCGCTCGCGACCGCGCGTGGCGATCCTGCCGACTGCGTCGTACCCGGACGGCGAGGAGGTGTTCACCCGCTGGGCGTCGATGGGCGTCGCCCATTTCGGGGCGCTCGGCGCCGAGGTCGAACCCGTGCTCGTCCGCGACCGGACCGGCGCCGATGACCCGGCCGCGGCCCAGGCGATCGGCGAAGCCGACGTCATCTATCTGTCGGGCGGCAAGCCCGGCTACCTCATGGACGTCTTGGCCGGGAGCGCCGTCGGGAGCGCGATCGCGGCCGCCAACGAACGCGGCGCGGTCGTGGCCGGCTGCTCGGCCGGGGCCATGGTCCTCGCCGGGCAGGTGTTCGACTTCCGCTTCAGGCTCGCGCCCTGGCCGCTGCACTGGCGGGCCGGTCTCGGGTTCGTGGCCGGCGCCTCGGTCGTGCCGCACTACGACGCCTGGCCGGAGCCGCTGTGCGCCCTGATCGTGCTCCAGGCGCCGCGCGGGTCGGTCGTGCTCGGCATCGACGAGGAGACCGCGATCGTCGGTCGCGACGGCGCGTGGCAGGTCCACGGCCGCTCGCGGGTGACCGTCTGGCACGGCCGCCGCCGCGATCGCTATCGGGCGGGTGACACGTTCGGGTTGTGAGTCGGCGCCGGCTCCGTCGCGTGTGAGTCGACGGATCGTGCGCGACGGGCCCCTCGACCGCTCCCGGAGCCACTTCGTCGACTGGGAGGCGACGATCCGCGCTCGGCGACCGTCTCGGAGATGCGTCACGACCGATTCGTCGCCTATCAGTCGATGGCCCGAGACTGGGAGTCTCGTTTTCGAGCCCGAAGAGCGCGCCAGGCTCCCTATCGCAGTGAATCGTGACTGACAGTCACGGATCCGTGCTCACGAGGTCCTCTCGAGGCCCACGAGGCCGATATCCGAGCCTGGGAGTCTCGCCGATCGCCGGGCTCGCCCGGGCCGCGCCCCCGGGCTCGCCTCTGGCGGGCTCGCCTCCGCTCGCCCCGACCCGGCCGCCAGCCCCGCCGCCTCAGTCCGGCTTCACCGCCCTGAAGCAGTCCGAGCAGTAGACGGGGCGGTCCATCCGCGGCTTGAACGGGACCTGGGCCTGGTTGCCGCACGACGAGCAGATGACCGCGAAGTACTCGCGGTTCGGCCGGTCGTCGCCTCGCTCGTAGCCACGCGGTCCGCCGATGTCGCGGACGTCATAGCCCCCATCGCGGCTCGCCCGGCGACTGGCCCGGCAGCTGCTGCAGCGCTTGGGGTCGCTGACGAACCCCTTCTGCTGGTAATACTCCTGATCCGCGGCCGAGTGGATGAATTCCACTCCGCAGTCGACGCAGTTCAGGCTTCGATCGACGTAGGTCACGATGCTCCTCCGAGACGCGTTTCGCTCCAGAGGTGCGCCTTCCGAGGGCAGCCGCATCGGCGGACGGGATGGCGTGATGGCGGGGACTTTGCCGGGGACGCGCTCCCAGGTGCCGATGTAGGGGCCCTGAATTCGGGGCGCACCGGTGTAAGTGACCGGAGGATACAACGGGTCGGCGAAATGGGCTGGCGGGGCCATGGCGGGACCCTCGCGACCCTCGACGAGCCGCCCCTAACGACTCGTCGTCGCGCTGGCGACCGTGCCACCCTACCTGTCACAATGGCCGCCGATAGTGGAGTCGGCGAGCGGGGAGTCATGGGGGCGCCTCGCTCGCGCCAATGTTTCGGGCCTTCGGCATCCCAGCTGCCGCGGAGCCCGGCCTGGCTGACTCCTCGGTCGTCCGAACGAGCCGCCAGGAGGCACGACGCACCTCGATGCTCAGGATCATCCACACCGCGGACGTCCATCTCGGCGCGCGGCACGACGATCTCGGTGAGCAGGCGGCCGCCCAGCGCGAACGTCAGTTCGCGGCGTTCAAGGCCGCGGTCGACCTGGCGCTGACCGAGAAGGTCGACCTGTTCCTGATCGCCGGCGACCTGTTCGACTCGAACGTGCAGCCGCGCCGCTCGGTCGAGCGGGTCGCGGCCGAGCTCGCCCGCCTGGCCGAGTCGCGGATCCGGACCGTCATCATCCCGGGCACCCACGACGTGTTCGATCGCGCGTCGATCTATCGGGCGTACGACCTCGCCGCGATGGCCGGTGTCACCGCCGCGACGGCCGCCGACCAGCTGGTCACCGTCCTCGACCCGGATCACCCGTCGGTCCACCTCGTCGCGCTCGAGACCGTCGTCCACGGCCGGGTCTTCCCGACCAAGCGTGCCCCGCACAGCCCGCTGCAGGACGTCGCCGCCGACGTGGCCGCCGCGCGCGCCGACGAGAAGCCCGTCACGTGGCACGTCGGGATGGTCCACGGCTCGATCGTCGATCCCGGGCAAGACCGACCGTGACGAGGTCGTGATCACGACCGAGGAGATCGCCGCGACCGGGCTCGACTACCTCGCCCTCGGTCACTGGCACTCCGCCCAGAGCGGCAAGGCCGGGACCGTCGCGTACGCCTACTCCGGCGCGCCCGAGGCGGTCGCCCTCGACCAGGACCGGGCGGGCAAGGTCCTGCTGGTCGAGCTCGACGAGAAGGCCGGCAAGCGGACCACGACGATCGACGAGCGACAGGTCGGACGGACCCGGTTCACCAAGCTCGAGGTCGATGCCGCCACGGTCGCCAGCCAGCCGGCCCTGGTCGACCTGCTGTCGGCCAAGACCGATCCGGACCTCGTCCTCGACGTCCGGCTGGTCGGCGTCCGCCGGGACGAGCTCGACCTCGACCTCGATGAGATCGAGGTCGCCCTCGCGCCCGCCTTCCTCAAGGTCCGGGTGCGCGACGCGTCGGTGCCGGCGCTGACCGAGGGCGCGCTGCCGTCGCCCGGACACGATCGCCGGCGCGTTCATCCGCGACCTCGAGGCACGCATCGCCGAGCTCGAGGCGGCCGGCTCCACGGCCGAGGCGGCCGAGCAGCGCGACGCCCTCCGGCTCGGCCGGCTGCTGCTCGCGGGCCACGAGGTCTCGCTGTGAGGATCCGCAAGCTGGTCGGCCGCGACTTCCGTCGCTATCGCACGTTCGACATCGATCTGGCGCCGGGGCTGACCGTCATCCGCGGCCCGAACGAGGCCGGCAAGACGACCGTCCAGCGCGCGCTCGAGCTGGCGCTCACCAAGCGCGCGACGAGCACGGCCGCAGGAGCTCGAGGCCCTCCGGCCGTGGGGCGCGCCGCCCGACGCCCGGTCGATCATCACGATCGACTTCGAGCAGGAGGAGGAGGACGGCCAGCACGTCGGGACGCTCGAGAAGACGTTCGCCGGTGCGCGCGGGACGGTCCGGCTCGACTACGAGGGCCAGTCGATCACCGACCCGGCGCATGGCCGACCAGGTGATGGCCGAGCTGACCGGCATGCCGACCGAGGGCTTCTTCCGCTCGACCGCGTCGGTCCATCACTTCGAGCTCGACCGACCTGTCGCGCGACGAGGGCGCGCTCCGCGACCGGCTGCAGGCCTCGATCAGCGGCGCCGACCGCGGCACGAGCCGGGCGCGCAAGAAGCTCGACAAGGCGCTCCACGACCTCAACACCCGCGGCGACCGCAACCCGGGCCGGCTGAAGCTGTCCGAGCTGGCGGTCGAGCAGTCGAAGGCCGCGCTCGACCAGGGTGAGCTGGCACTGGCGCAGCTCGAGCGCGACCGCGATGCGCTGGCCGGCGCCCGCGAATCGGCGGGCCGACGCCGAGACCGCGCTGACCGAGCGCCGGAGCATGCTCGAGAAGGCCCGCCAGGCCGAGCGGATCATGGCCGACCGCGACGCCGCCAGCGAGCGATACGAGCGCTATCGCCAGGCGGTCGAGGTCGACATCGAGATCCAGGATCTGGCCAACACCCACCCGTCGGCGACGCCGTTGCCGGTCCTGCGTGGCACGGTCGAACGGCTGCGGACCCTCGACGGACGCATCCGCGAGCTGCGGGCCGCGCTGTCGGGCGAGGTCAGGGTCGACTTCGAGGTCGCCCCGGAGCCGACCTGGCAGCCGCTGTCGCGGCTGGCCATCGCGCTCGTCGTCATCGGGCTCGTCATCGTCGGCCTCCCGGTCCTGCTCAAGTTCCTCGGCGTCGCCGACCTCGGCATCCCGATCCAGGCGGTCGGCGCCCTTGTCGCGATCGTCGGCGTCGTCGTTGCCGCGGTCGCGCTGTGGCTGCGGCGCAGCTACAAGCTCCAGGCGCAGATGCGCGACGTCGAGATCGACCGCCGGCTGCGCGGCCGCTCCGAGATGGAGGCCGAGCTGCGCGACGCCGAGGCGAAGGTCCAGAGCCTGCTCGGCCCGCCCGGGCTGGCCGACCTTGCCGAGGCCGAGGACCTGCTGTCGCGCGAGGAGCAGCACGTCGGCCAGATCGACCGGCTGAGCGGCCAGCTCGAGGGCCTGGTCGGCAAGGAGCCGACCGAGACGCTGCCGAAGATGCGCGACGCGGCCGCCCTCGAGATCGCCCAGAAGACGAGCGCGCTCGAGGCGCTCGGGCCGATCGCCAAGGAGCCGCGCGCACGAGAGCGGCTCGAGGTCGAGGTGCGCGACCAGGAGGGCGCCCTCGAGCGCTCGCGCGACGACGAGGCCAACGCCCGCGCACGGGTCGAGGCCAACACGGTCGACGCCGAGCAGGTCGCCGGCCAGGCCGAACGGCTGGCCGCCTGGCGCGAGCAGCTCGCGGCCGCGCAGCGCCGCCAGCGGGTGTTCGCGACGACTCTCGCGGCGATCGACCGCGCCGAGCAGGCGACGATGAAGACGGCGACCCGCTATCTCGAGTCGCACATGGTCCGCGACCTCGCGACCGTCACCGGCGGCCGCTACCGGCGGGTCCGCGTCGACGACCGGACCCTCGACATCGAGGTCTTCGCCCCCGAGAAGAACGACTGGGTCCCGGTCAGCTCGCTCAGCCAGGGCACGCTCGACCTGGTCTACCTGGTCGCCCGGCTCGGGCTGGTCCGGCTGGTGACCGGCGACCGCCGGCCGCCGCTCGTGTTCGACGACCCGTTCGTGACGCTCGACGACACCCGCGCGGCCCGCGCCCTCGGCCTGCTCAAGTCGATCGCCTCGGACTTCCAGGTCATCTACCTGACGACGTCGCCACGCTACGACGAGGCCGCCGACGCGGTCGTCGTCCTCGACGGCCCGACCAGCGTCGACAGCGGCGCCCCGCTCGCGACGGACGATGCCACGGCCGGCACGCCCTCGACCGGCACGCCACGGAGCGTCCGACGCGGCGACGGACGGGACCGCGCCCGCCGCGAGCCCTCGAACCGGACGCCGCGCCTGAACGAGCTCGGCTCGGCCCAGGCCGCGACGATCGTCCTCGGCCTGGTCTCGGCGCTCGCCTGGGGTGGCGGCGACTTCGGCGGCGGCCTGCTGTCCCGACGTACCGCCCTGTTCGGGGTCGTGCTCGTGTCGCAGCTCGCCGGAGCGGTCCTCGCCCTCGTCCTCGCGCTCGCGCGCGGCGAGACCGGCGCCCACGACGGCCGACCTCGGCTGGAGCGTGCTGGCGGGCGTCGTCGGCGGGATCGGCATCACGGCGCTCTACCGCGGGCTCGCGGTCGGGCGGATGGGGGTCGTCGCGCCGGTCACCGGGGTCATCGCCGCGCTGATCCCGGTCACGGCCGGGATCGTCCTCGAGGGCCTGCCGCCACCGCTCGTGCTGGTCGGGATCGCGGCGGCGGTCGTCGCGGTCGTGCTCGTGTCGCGCGTCCGCGATGAGGGCGGCGGTCGGTCGGGCATCGAGCTGGCGCTCGTCGGCGGCGTGGCGATCGGCGCGTTCAGCGTGTGCGCGGCGCAGATCAGCGACGGGCATGCCTTCGGGCCGCTGGTCGTCATCCGCGGCGCCGAGGCGATCCTGATCGGGGCGGCCGTCGTCGTGACCCGGTCGGCCTGGCGGCCGGCCGGGCGCCTCGTCCCGGCCATCGCCGTGGTCGGCGTCCTCGACATGATCGGCAACGGCGCGTTCATCCTCGCGGTCCAGGCCGGGCGCGCTGGCCGTCGCGGCGGTGCTGTCGTCGCTCTATCCGGTGACCACGGTCGTGCTCGCGACGGTCTTCCTGCGCGAGCGGGTCACGCGGACGCACGCGGTCGGGATCGGCCTGGCGGTCGCCGCGATCGCCTGCATCGCGATCGGGTCGACCTAGCGCGGGACGCCTCCGGCTCGCCGCGCGCCTCCTGGCCCGCCGGTCGGCGCCGCAGCGTGACCTCGTCCACCTCGGCCGGATCGCGCAGGACGACGACCTGCCGGAACCCCTCGCCATAGCAGCGGCGGCAGACGGTCCATCGAGCGCGGTCCGCACGCCGGCCAGCTGGCGGCGCACGACGGCCATGTCGACGGTCCGCGCAGGGCGTGCCGCGTTCCGTCGCGATGACCGTCTCCGGCGGGAGGTCGAGGACGATCGCGATCGCCGGCACTGCCGCCGCGTCGGCCCGGGCGACCAGCGCACGTCGCGCCGCGTGCTGGACACTCGTCGCGTCGACGACGGTCAGGCGCCGCTCGCCCAGCCTCGTCGACAGCGTCCGATGGAGCAGCGCGAAGGCGGCCTTCGTCGCGGCCTGGTTCGCCTCGTCGCCCGAGACGATCGCCCGGAAGCGATCCGACGACAGGATCTCGTCGGCGGCGAAATGGCGAGCCGCGAAGGTCGACTTGCCGGCCCCGGCTGCGCCGACCAGGACGACCAGGCTGGGATCGTCGATCTCGATCTCGGCCATCCCTAGCTGGCCGTGCGCCGAACCTCGTAGCCGCCGCCCTCTGCTGCGCGGATCTCGTAGGCAGGCTGGTCGTAGAGCGCCGGCCCCTGGCGCAGATGGCCATCGGTCAGCCGGAAGCGCGAGGCGTGCCACGGGCATTCGATGCAGCCATCGACGACCGTGCCCTCTGCCAGCGGTCCGCCGGCGTGGGCGCAGACCGCGTGCAGGGCGTGGACGGTCTCGCCGACGCGGACCAGGACGAGGTCGTTGATGCCGGCCTTCATCTTGGTCGGGGTCGCCTCCGGGATGGTCGCGAGGTCGGTGACGTCGCCCGTGTCGAGCTTGACCCACTTCGTTCCGGAGCCGCGGAAGGCGTGCCGGCTGACCATGTTGCCGAACAGGTAGACGACGTCGCCGCCGACGAACGCGCCGGCGGTCACGATCAGGAACCCGATGAACGACAGCGCGATGGCGATCGTCCGGTCCGTGCCGCCGGTCGCCCGCAGGGCGAGCGAGATCAGCAGCAGCAGGAGCGCGACGACCATCAGGGTCGAGTGCACCGTCGCCCGGACGCGGGCCGCGCCGTCGGTGTCGGTGTAGTCGGCGGCGCCGGTCACCGCGGCGGCGAGCATGAACAGGATCGTGACGACGAGCGCGACGTCTGCTGCCGCCGTCTGGCCCAGGACATCGAGGATCACCGTCAGCAGGAGTGCGCCGATCGGGATGTCGGTCGCAGCGGCATGGAGCGGGTGCCCGATCCATGTGCCGTTGAGGAAGTCCTTGAGCGGCCGGATCGGCCGGAACAGGGCGTTCAGCCAGCGATGGTTGAAGTCACCGAGCGGTCGCGCCCAGCCGTCCTGAGCCGTGACCAACCTGGCCAATGAAACGACGCATGCGGTACCTCCCCGGCGAGTGTATCCACAGACCGTCCACATCGCCCACAAGTTCGGGGATAACTTGCGGCGTTCCCATCGCACAGTTCGTGGACAAGCCGGTTGTGGCCTCGTATGCCCGGGCCGTACATTTCGTCTTGCCCGAAGGGGCAGGTTGAACCGCCAGACCGGTTCGAGGAGTGATCCTCGGGACGGTCCCGGGAACCAGGTTCGCAGGTCGCAAGGCCGGCGAGCGAGGGACCCGGCGACGACCAGGGACTGCGGACTTGTTCGCAGCTTCAGGACCCGTCGAACGGAGGTCCCCACCAGTTCCTTCGGGCGCTTTCGTGTGTCCGGGACGCCCGCGACCGCCATCCGCTAGGCTCCGAACGTGCCCGCCACCGAGTCGCCCGCGCCCGATCCGACCATGGCCCACGCCCCTGTTCACCCCGCCCAGGACTGGCGGATCCTCGTCGCCGTCTTCTGGGTCACCTCGATGGTCGAGGGTCTCGGTGTCAGCCAGATCTTCGCGCTGCTGCCGACCTACCTGCGCCAGATGGGCGTCCCCGACAGCCAGCGTCTCGCCTTCGTCGGGATCTTCAGCGCCCTCGTGTTCGTGGTCGGCATGCCGCTCGTCCCGCTGTGGGGCGCCTGGGCCGACAAGTACAGCCGCAAGGTCGTCATCGTCCGGAGCGCGCTGGTCGAGGCGGTCGTGTTCGCGGCCGTCGCCCTCGCCCGCGAGCCGTGGCAGGTGGCGCTGGCGATGCTGCTCATCGGCTTCCAGCTCGGGAACACCGGGCGTCATGCTCGGCGGGATCCGCGACGTGACGCCGCGCGTTCGGATGGGGACGACGATCGCGATCTTCGGGATGTCGGGTGCGGTGGGCTTCGCGGTCGGGCCGGCGCTGGCCGGGATCCTCATCGACGGCTTCGGCTGGTCGCTGCCGGCCGTCTTCGGCCTGTCGTCGGTGTTCTCGATCGGGACCGCTCTGCTGGTCACCTTCGGCTCGCGCGAGGTCCGGCCGGAGGTCGTGCCGACCGGCCGGATCGTGGACCTCGCGTTCGCCAACCTCCGCGGTGTGCTGACCGACCGCGCGACCCGCCGGATCTTCACGATCTTCGGGATCTCGTACGTCGCCATCCAGATGAGCCGGCCGTACATCCCGGTCCTCGTCGAGCGCATCGCCGGTCCCGGGCCCGGCCTGGCCTCGGCGATCGCCCTCGTCGCCGGGACCGCGGCGCTCGTCGGGGCGCTGGTGTCGCCGGTCGGTGGCGTGATCGGCGACCGGATCGGCTTCCGGCCGGTGCTCATCGCGGCCCTGACCGGGGCGGGCGTCGTCGTCGTCCTGATGCCGGTCGTTCCGGCGATCACGAGCCTCGCGCTGCTCGCCGTCGTCCTGGGCGCGTCGACCGCCACGGTCAGCTCGATGATCTTCGGGCTGCTTGCCACCGAGCTGCCGGCCGACCGTCGCTCGGCCGCGCTCAACCTCGTCTACCTGCCGCTCTATGCCGCGGGCATCGTCGGGCCGGCCGTCGGCGCGCTGGTCGTGTCGGTCGGTGGCGTCGGCGGGCTGTTCGCGGTGGCCGGCGTCATCTTCTTCTTCGGCGCGCTGACGATCCTGTCGCGCGTCGGCCCGGCGACGCGGCCCGGAGGAGGTCAGTCCGGCGGATCGCCCGGCGACGCCCGTCCAGTTCTGACCGACCGGCGCCCCTGAGCGCTCTCCGCCGCCGGGCGGCCCGGCGCTACTCAGCCAGGTCGCCGCCGCGCGACCACGAAGCCGGCTAGCAGCAACGCCACCAGTGACCCGATGGCGAGCGCGAGCGCCTCGCGGGCGACGACGGACCCGTACCGCTCGCCGGGGATGACCATCGCGACCTGCGGATACAGCGGATTGCCGTTCGCATCGTACGGGTCGCCGCCTGCGAAGTAGTCGTAGGTGACAAGCGTTCCATCCGGCAGCACGAATCTCTGGTCGATGTACATGTCGCCCGGCTCGATGCCGGGGCCGTCACTCGGGTCGATGGGGATCGCGACTGCCTCGTTGGCCAGCACCCTCTGTTGGACATTGAGACCGCCGAAGAGCGCGAGGACGACCACGAGGGTGGCGACGATGACGGCCGGCAGCGCCCGCCCGATGAAGGACCCGACGAAGACCGCGACCGCGAAGATGAAGGCGGCCCGCGCCGCGAGGAGACCACCGCGGGCGCCGTAGCCGTCGAACGCCCGTGACAGGTCCAGGCCCGGGTTGTTGGCGGCGAACAGGCGGTCGGTGGCGACCCCGGCCGCGAAGGTCAGGACCACGAGGGCGACCAGCATCGGGAGAAGGCGAGCGAGGTACCAGCGCCAGCGCGACGGGGTCAGCCACCAGGCGAGGCGGACGGTGCCGCGTTCCAACTCGCGGGCGATCACCGGAACGCCGAGGAACAGGCCGATCGCATACGTCACGACGAGCAGCGGAGTCAGGATGAGACCGCCCAGCCCGCGTGCCTCGTCGAGCTTCCGTAACGCGTCATCGCAGCTGAACGGGACCTCGCCGTTGGTCGTCGCGCACTCCGGGGGCAGGCGGAACCCATCGATGTAGGCGGCGACCGCGAACGAGGCGATGACGAGCCCGAGGATGGCGGCGCCGAACGCGATCAGCTCGAATCGATGGAGGCGGAGCGTCAGGCGGATCCAGTCGGTCCGCTCGCCGGTCATGCCGCCTGTCCCGTGGCGGCGGCGGTCACGCGCGGTCGGCGCGCCGCGGCCATGTGGCCGAGGACGACCTCCTCGAGCGTGGCCGGGCGTCCGCCGACCGATGCGTCGCCACGGACCAGGCTGAGGCGCTCGCCGCCCGGGCCCGGGAAGGAGCCGACGATCGCCTCGGACGGCACGGCCGGTGCTCCACTGGCGGGGGCGTCGACCACCTCGATCACTCGGTGCTCCGCGATCGCACCGGCGATCGACAGGTCGAGCAGCGTCCGCCCGCCGCCCAGGACGAGCAGCCGGTCGCATGCCTGCTCGATGTCCGTGATGACGTGCGACGAAAGAAGTGCGGTCGCCCCGTCGGCGCGGACCGCGTCGACCAGCACATGGAGGAACTCGCGGCGGGCGAGCGGGTCCAGGCTGGCCAGCGGCTCGTCGAGCAGAAGGACCGGCGCCCGGACCGCGAGCGCGAGCGCCAGCCCGACCTGCGCCTGCTGCCCGCCGGACAGCTCGTCGGCGTGGACATCGAGCGGGATGTCGAGGTCACCGAGCCGGCGACGGGCGATGGCCGGATCGAACTTCGGCCGAAGAGTCTTCGCCATCCGGACGTGCTCGTCGACGGTCAGCTCGCGATAGAGCGACGGCGCCTGCGGCACGTAGCCGATCCGCTCGATGGCGGCAGCGCGGTCCTTCCAGGGGTCGATACCGTCGACGGTCAGGTAGCCCTCGGTCGGCGGCTCGAACCCGACCCACGCCTTGAGCAGGGTCGACTTGCCTGAGCCGTTCGGGCCGACGAGCGCGGTGATGCTGCCGTCGGGCACCTGGAGGTCGACATGTCGGAGCGCCCACGTGCGGCGTCCGTATCGCTTGCCGATGTCGTGCGTCTCGAGGATCGCCACGGCTGCCTCATCTGACAGATCGGGCTGACGGGCCGACGGCGCGCTTCGGACGATGGTACGGGCGGGTACGACCTCGCGTGCGTCCTCCGGCGCAGACCGGCGGGACCGGCGACTACGATGGTGCCGTGCCCAACCTCGCCCTCCCGAGACCCCTGCCGCGTCCACGCGGCCGCGGTCGCGCGACCCTCACTGACTCGGACGCGTCGGCCGAGGTGTCGATGCCCGAGATCATCGAGGCCGCCGGCATCCGCTGGATCCACATCGAATCGCCGAGGGCCGCCGATCGCGACTGGCTCGAGGCCAACTTCGACTTCCACCCGCTCGACTACGAGGACGTCTACTCGCGCAACAACCCGCCGAAGCTCGACCAGTACGACGACTACGTCTTCATCGTCCTGCACTTCCCGCTGTTCGAGAAGGAGACCGGCCGGATCCTGACCGCCGAGCTCGACCTGTTCATGGGCCCGGACTACCTGATCACTCTCCCGAACATCCCGTTCCCGCCGCTGGCCGCCATGTTCGAGCGCTACCGCGAGAAGGAGGAGCTGCGGACGGCCACCTTCTCGAAGGGCACCGGCTATCTGCTCTACAAGATCGTCGACGCCTGTGTCGATGCGTCGTTCCCGATGCTCCGCAAGATGGAGATGAAGCTCGACCGGATCGAGGACTCGATCTTCGAGGGCCGCTCGACCGAGGTGGTCCGCGACATCTCGGAGGAGAAGCAGGAGATCATCAACTTCCGCCGGATCGTGCGCCCGCAGCGGGCGGTGCTGCGCGACCTCGAGCGGACCAAGCAGCGCTACCTCGAGGAGGAGCTCGAGATCTACTTCGACGACATCTCCGATGCCGCCGAGCGGATCTGGGACACGCTCGAGAACTACAAGGAGGTCATCGAGGCGCTCGAGTCGACCAACGAGTCGGTGCTGTCGCACCGGCTGAACGACTCGCTCCGGATCCTGACCGGGGTGAGCGTCGTGCTGCTGCCGCTGACGCTCATCGCGAGCATCTTCGGGATGAACGTGCCCGGTCCCGGGCCAGGACCAGGAGTTCGCGTTCGTCGCGATCATGCTGGCGATGGGCGTGTTGCTCGTGCTGTTGGTCGCCTACTTCCGGCGGCGCGGCTGGCTATAGGGCCGGGTCGATCGCGCGCGCCGGGTCGATCGCGCGGGCCGGGTCGGGCTGGCCGAGCGTCTGGTCGGGCTGGCGCAGGATGATGACCGCGAGCAACATGGTCAGGCCGCCGTACCACAGGGCGGGCAGGGCCAGCATGCAGGCGACGGGGACCGTCCAGCGGCGATCGGTCCGGGCGCCCCACACGACGACGGCCACCGCGACCGGCAACCGGACCATCAGCGGGATCGGTACCGCCGCCCAGGTCGGGTCCCGACCCGCGATGGACGACAGGACGTGGATCCAGTCGAGCCACGCGCCCGGCATGATCGCCGCCGAGATGGCAATGATCGCCGCTGTCGCGCCGAGCGCGATCCCCAGGTTCCGCCACTCGCGCCGGACCGCGAACCACAGCAGACCGATCCCTGGCGTCACCTTGGTCAGGAGGATGAGCGCCCAGGCCCCGGGCCAGCGGAACCCGACGACGATCGCTGTCGCCAGCAACAGGGAGATGTTGCCGCCGGCCATCTCTGCGCTCGCGAGGAGCACGCCGACGGCGAACAGGCGCGGCCCCGTGAGATAGCGGACCGCGACGATCAACATCGCCGTCCAGACCCCGAGGAACGCGACCCATGGCAGGGCCTTGAGCGGCGCGATCAATTGCAGGAAGGCGGGCGAGTAGACGTAGGCGCCGGTCGTCGTCCAGTCGGCCTGGGCATACATCGCATCGAGCCGCGGGCCCCAGTAGGAGATCGCCTCCTGGCCCGTCCCCAGGCGGTCCCCGTCGGGTTGGGCGAGCAGGACGATCGCCAGCCAGACGACGCCCGCGACGAGCAGACCCGCGATCGGCAGGTCCTGTGGGCGGCGTCTCAGAAAAGCCGGCCAGATCGGTCGGCTCCGTCCGAGGTCGACGTACGTGGACAGGTCGGTCATGTACCGGGACAGGATGGCCAGGGCTTGGGCAACGGTGTCATCCTTCTGCGCGGCGACGCCGCTGATTGGGGGGTCAGGCGGGAAGGTCGCGCTCGGCCGGCCCGATGTAGTTGACGTCCGGCCTGATCAGTCGGTTGTCAGCGGCCTGCTCGAGGACGTGGGCGGTCCAGCCGGCGTGGCGCGACAGCGAGAACGCGGCGGGAAAGAGGTCCGGGGCGAGCCCGACACCCATCAACACCGGGCGCGGCGTAGAACTCGACGTTGGTCTTGAGCGGCCGCTCGGGGTGCTTCTCGGCCAGCACGCGCAGGGCGACGTCCTCGATCTGGATCGCCTTCTCGAGCCAGTCCGGCCGGTGCTCCATCCCCTCGGCCACGGTGCGGAGCGCGGCGGCGCGCGGGTCGTAGGCGCGGTAGACGCGGTGCCCGAAGCCCATCAGCCGCTCGCCGCGGTCGAGCGCGCCGCGGACCCACTCCTCGGCGTGATCGGCGGAGCTCACCTGGGACAGCTGGTCGACGACCTCGGACGGGGCACCGCCGTGGAGCGGCCCCTTCATCGTCCCGATGGCGGCCGTCACCGCCGAGGCGATGTCCGAGCGGGTCGAGGTCACGACACGGGCCGTGAACGTCGAGGCGTTGAAGCTGTGCTCGGCACCGACGATGAAGTACGCATCGAGCGCCCGGGCCGTGCCGGCGTCGGGCCGCTCGCCGTTGAGCTGGTAGAGGAACCCCTCGACCAGGTCGAGCGACGGGTCCGGCTCGATCGGCTCCTTGCCGGCGCGCAGCCGGGCGAAGGCCGCCAGCGCGGACGGCGAGAACGAGGTCAGCGCCCGCGCGTGCTCGATGGTCGGGGGCCACGGCAGGTCCTGGGTCGTGCCCCAGCCCGACACGGCGGTCCGCAGCGCGTCCATCGGCTTGGTCGACGCCGGCAGCGCGCGGAGGATGGTCATCACGGCCGGCGGGACGGTCGCCGTGGCGAGCCGGTGACTCGGGTCCCACTCGCCGGTCCACAGCAGGTTGGCGACCGCCGGATAGGTGCCGTGCGCGACGAGGTCGCCGATGCGATAGCCGCGGTACAGCAGCCGCCCGCGCTCGCCGTCGACCAGGCTGAGGCTCGTCTCGCCGGCGACGACGCCCATCAGGCCGGGCGAGAAGGGTCGGGTCGCGGTGGCGGTGTCGGCGGGCGGGGCCGCGACCGGGGCGTCGGCAGGTGGCGAGTCGGTCATGGGTCGATGGTAGCCCCGAGCGTCAGCGACCGCTCATCGCGTCAAGGACAAGCCGGACGACGAGCGAGCCGCCGACCGCGACGACCACCGCCGCGATGAAGCCCTGGACGTCGGTGAAACCCATGGCGTTCGCGAGCCAGCCACCGACCAGCCCGCCGAGGATGCCGATGACGATGTTCGGCAGGCAACCGCGGGCGGTCTTCGCGCCGATGAGCGCGCCGGAGATCGCGCCGGCCAGAAAGCCGACCACGATCCAGCCGAGCGGGTTCATCTCGAGCATGGGTCGGAGTCTGACATCTCGGGCCGGTCGGGGCCGGCCGGCGCGGGCCGCGGCCGTCGCGGGCCGCGGCACGCCGGTGTGCCTGTCAGGAACACCTTTCGGACATCTGAGCGTGGTCGATGCCGAGTTCTTACAGGTTCTGTCGGATTCGGCGAGTGGCCACGCTCGAATATCGGAAAAGTGTGCCTGAGGGGAACGTCGAGTCGGCGCGGGCCGCGGCCGGCCCGGCCGTCGCCGGCCCTCAGGCGAGGAACGACTCGACGGCCGCGATGACGGCGTCGGGATGTGTGTGGTGGGCCGCATGGCGGGCGCCGTCGATGACCACGACGCGGCCGTCCGCCAGCCGCTCATCGAGCGCCAGGGTCGCGTCGCGGAAGACCGGCAGGCTCTCGCCACCGAGCAGCTGCAGCACCGGTTGCCGAACGGCGCCGAGACGGTCGAGCGAGGCCGCCGGGTCGGCTTCGGCCTCGAGCTCGCGGAGGATCGTGCCGGCAGCCGCGGCGCGGAGAGGCCAGACCGGGTTCGCCCGGTATGCCGCCAGGTCGGCCGACGACATGCCGACCACCTCGGCCAGGAAGAGCGCGAGCGCCCCGTCGCGATCGCCCGCGGCCAGCCGCTCGCGGAGGCGCGCCTCGATCCCGGCCGGGTGATAGCTCGAGCCGGGCGGCGTCGGTGCCCCCTCGTACGACACGACCCGCCGGATCGTGTCGGTCAGCAGAGCAGCTCCCAGCGCGCAGCGCCCTCCGTACGAGTGCCCGAACACGTCGACGGACGCGCCCGATCCGGCCGCGACGGCCTCCGCCACGGCGGCCACGTCCTCGAATTCCCGCTCGATCGCGTAGTCCGGGGCGTCTCCGGATGCGCCCCGCCCGCGCCGATCGATGGCGTGCACCCGGAACCGCTGTGCGAACCGCGGCCCGACCACGCGGAACGTGGTGTGGTCGGCGGTCGACCCGTGTACGAGGACGAGCGGCGGCCCGTCGCCGCTGCTGAAGACCGCGATCGGTGTCCCATCGCGGGACCGGACCACGGACGTTGGCGCCGCGTCGATCATCCCTCGGGACGCCACGCGTAGAGGATGTCGGGCTGCCCTTCCTGGTTGCCCGATCCGTCGCCGGTCGAGACGACCACGAACCCGCGGTGCTCGTAGAACGCGCGGGCTCGGCCGTTGGCCTGGAAGCAATACAGGTCCAGGCGGCCGGGTCGGCGTGCCTTGGCGACATCCATCAGGCGACTGCCGATGCCGTGCCCGATCCAGTCGGGCGCGACGTACAGCTGGTCCACCATCGACTCGGACAGCGCCATGAAGGCGATGACCCGGCCGGCCGGATCGGTGGCGACCCACGTCTCGTGGGTCGGGAGCATCACCTCCGCCATCCAGGCGCGGACGTCGTCGTCGGGATGGCTCGGCGGGAAGTCGAACGTCGCTCGCCACGCTGCCAGCCACACGTCGCCGAGCAACGGGCCGTCGGCCGGACCCGCGCGCCGGATCGCGACCTCCGACAGGCGATCGGGCTGCTCCGTCCTGGTCCCGGGCGGCTCGGCCATCACCCGATCACCGACCCGGCAACCTGCCGGCCGCAGCCTCGTCAAGGATCCACGTCACGCCCGATCGCCGAGCGAGCTGCGCCGGCCACTGGCGCGGGTCGACCTCCGACCCGAAGACCGTCGCGACCGCGTCCGCCTTCTCGGCGCCCGACACGACCATCAGAACGGACCGGGCGGCCCCGACGATCGCGGGGTTCAGGGTGACCCGCTCGACGTGCGGCTCGATGTGCGTCGGCGCCGGGATCCCGAGCGCCAGCTCGACGGAATCGAGCGCCGCCGATCCCGGGAAGACCGACAGGAGGTGTCCGTCCGCGCCGACGCCGAGCAACAACACGTCGAACGACGGCCAGCCGCCCACCGATGGCAGGTCGGCCGCGCGGAGCTCGCCGGCCAGCGTCGCCGCACACCAGGCGGTCCCGCCACCGTTGCCGATCGCCTCGCCGGTCGGGAACGGGTGGACCTGGTCGACCGGGATCGGGACGCCACGGCCCGGGCCGCCGGCGGTCCCTTCCTCCATGTCGGAGAAGTCGAGCATCACGTCGTCGAAGGCCTTGACGTTGGAGAACGGGTGGTCGTGCGGAACGAAGCGGTCGTCGCCCCACCACACGTGCACGTTGGCCCAGTCCACCGCGTCGCGGAGAGGCGCCGCGACCAGCTGCCGATAGATCCCGACCGGTGTCGAGCCCCCAGTGGTCGCCCAGTCGGCGCGGCCGCGGGCCACGATCGCGCCGTCGAGCGCCGCGACGATCCGCTGGGCCGCCTCCGTCGCGAGGGCTGCCGCGTCCGCGACGACGACGATCTCGGGTTCCGTCACGATGGCCTGCCGTTCCTGTGGCCGGTCCCATCGGCCGTGTCATCGTCCATCCCAGTGCCGCCGTTGCCCGCGCCGACGATGCGCGCCGCGGACCGCAGGGCCCCGACCGCGACCGGGTCGCGCCCCCCGGATTCGATCGCCTCGGCCAGCAGCTCGACCTCGGTCCGGCGGGGGGCCCGGAATGACCGGTCGAGCGCCTCGACCCCGTCGAGCCAGACGCGGACGTGGACCGTCTCGGCCTCGGCGGTCACGTCGGCCCGCAGCTCGGATCCACGCCGCTCGGCCAGCAGCTCGACCCGGAGCGTGGTCCCGGGCGGCGTGCTCGACACGACCGGGCGGACGACGACACCGACCTCGGCGCGGCCGTCGGACAGGGTCGCCGCGAGGCCACGCGCGATGACCGGCTTCGTCCCGGCAGCACCCGGCCGAGCCCCGCGCGCGGATGCAGGACTCGGCGCCCGTCCTCGACCGCCCGCCTCGGCCAGGGGCTTGACCACCGACAGGTCGAGTCGCGATGCGAGCCAGCCGACGTGGTAGATCGGCTTGACGAGGTTGGTCGACCCCGGCGCCCCGGTCTCGTCGTGCGTGCCGTAGGTCACCGCGATCCGCCGCAGCGAGCGCAGGTAGGGCAGGAAGTCCGGATCGTCGAAGATCGACGCGATGGCCTCACGCCAGCGTGACTGGCGGATGAGGGCGAAGTCGCTGACCGCGATCGTCGTGCTGTCTGCCAGCTCGGCCATGTCGCGCAACCGGGCCAGCCCATCGCCGCTCCACGTCGAGCCGTCGACGATGAGTCGATCGGCTCCCGTCAGCAGGTCGATCGCGGCGCGCTCGCGGAACGGCGGTTCGCCCGGCCACCAGATGGTGACCGGCAGGTCGTGGACGACGAGCGGCGTGGCGATCGCGGACAGGTGGCGGCCGGCCTCGCCGCCGCAGGTCACGTGGATGGTCTCGGCGCAGGTCTCCGGGGCGTCCGGTCGCGGCAGCACGCAATGGGCCTCGACCCGGGCGTCGAGCCACGACGGTCCGTCGGGATCGGCCGACTGGATGACGATCGTCCGCGACGGATGCCGCCCGGTGAGCATCTGCATCGTTGCCGCGCAGCGCTCGGAGTATTCGGGCCGGCGGGCGACGACGACCAGGTTCATCACGCTCGTGCGCGCCGCGATCCGGCGGGCCGGCTCGCCGTCCTCGGTGACGGTCAGGTCCTGTGACGCCCAGATGCGGGCGAGCGCACTGTCGATCTCGTCGATCGAGTGCGCGCGCTCGCGCCAGCGCAGGACGGGCTCGCCGTACTGGATGGTCGCCTCGGGGACGTCGATCGCCATCGATGCCGTCCGGCTAGATCCGACGCCAGTGGCGGCCGTCGCGGTTGATCAGCTCGTCGGCCTCCGGCGGTCCCCACGATCCGGCGTCGTAGTTGGGGAACTCCGGTGGCGGGCCCGACGCCCACGCGTCGATGATCGGGTCGACGATGCTCCACGCCTCCTCGACCTCGTCGGCGCGGGTGAACAGCGAGGCGTCGCCCTGGAGGGCGTCGAGGATGAGCGTCTCGTACGCGTCCGGCGAGTCGACGTTGAAGGCCGAGCCGTAGGTGAAGTCCATCGTCACCGACCGGACGTCGAGCCCGAGGCCCGGGACCTTGGCCCCGAACCGCAGCATGATCCCCTCGTCGGGCTGGATCCGGATGGCGAGCAGGTTCGCGTCGGGCTCGACCCCCTTGTCCTTGAACAGGCGGTGCGGGACCTCGCGGTACTGGATGGCGATCTCGGTCGCCCGCTTGGGCAATCGCTTCCCGGTCCGGACGTAGAACGGGACACCCGACCAGCGCCAGTCGTCGATGAGGAGCCGGGCGGCCACGAACGTCTCCGTCTCCGATTGCGGGTCGACGTCGGGCTCTTCGCGGTAGCCCTCGACCTGTGTCGCGGCGACCCAGCCGGGGCCGTACTGGCCGCGCACGACGTGACGGTGGATGTCCGGCCGGGTCATCTCGATGGCCCGCAGGACCTTGACCTTCTCGTCGCGGAGGGCGTCGGCCTCGAACGTCGCCGGCGGCTCCATGGCGACCAGGCTGACCAGCTGGAGCAGGTGGTTCTGGACGACGTCGCGCGACGCCCCGGTCTGCTCGTAGAAGGCGCCGCGGCTCTCGATGCCGATCGTCTCGGCCACGGTGATCTGCACGTGGTCGACGTAGCGCCGGTTCCACAGCGGCTCGAAGATGCCGTTGCCGAACCGGAAGACCATCAGGTTGCGGACGGTCTCCTTGCCCAGGTAGTGGTCGATGCGGTAGACCTGCGACTCGCGGAAGACCTTGCCGACCTCGCGGTTGAGCTTCTTCGCCGATTCGAGGTCGTGCCCGAACGGCTTCTCGATGACGACCCGCCGCCAGCCGCCATCGTGGTGCTCGTGGTCCAGCCCGACCCGGCCGAGCTGGCCGACGATCTCGGCGAACTGCGACGGCTGGGTGGCGAGGTAGAACAGCCTGTTGCCGCGCGTGCCGTGGTCCTTGTCGAGAACGTCGAGCTCGGCGGCCAGTTCGTCGAAACCGGCCGTGTCATCGAAGTCGAGGCGCCTGTAGCAGATGGTGTCGGTGAACGTCTTGCACGCCGCGTCGTCGAGTGGCAGGACCCGGCTGTACTTCTCGAGCGAGGCGCGGATCTCGGCCCGGAACGACTCGTCGTCGTACGGCCGGCGGCCGATGGCCACGAGCACGAACTCGAGCGGCAGCAGGTTGGTCCGCCACAGCTGGTAGAGCGCCGGGATGACCTTGCGGTGGGCCAGGTCGCCGGTCGCCCCGAACAGCACCAGCATCGATGGGTCCGGGACGCGCTCGAGGCGCAGCCCCTCGCGCAGGACGTTCTCGATCGGGCGGGATCGCGACGGCCGCTTGCCCTCGCGAGCGAGCCGAAGCTCGCGCATGGTCCGCGGCGCGTCCTTCGGCCGCGGGGAGGGCTGGGCCGGGATCGGCTGGTCAGCCGGCGCCTCGAGCGTGGGGTCGGCCGGGTCGGCGGGGTGGGCCGGGCTTGCCGGCGCCTTCGCGGTCCGGGTCCTGGTCTTCGGAGGCGTCGCCGCCATCGACCCGCTACTCGGTCTTGACTTCGTGGCCGCCGAACTCGTTCCGGAGCGCGGCGAGGACCTTGGCGCCGTACGAATCGTCCTGGCGCGACCGGAAGCGGGTCAGCAGCGAGAGCGTGATGACCGGTGCCGGGACGTCGTGGTCGATCGCCTCCTGGACCGTCCAGCGGCCCTCCCCGGAGTCGGCCACGTAGCCCTTGATGTGCTCGAGGTCATCACCGCTCGAGCGGAACGCTCGACCGGCCAGCTCGAGCAGCCACGACCGGACGACCGAGCCCTGCATCCACAGGTCGGAGATGCCGGCGAGGTCGAGCGTGTAATCGCTGGCGTGCAGGATCTCGAAGCCTTCGGCGTAGGCCTGCATCAGCCCGTACTCGATGCCGTTGTGGACCATCTTCACGTAGTGGCCGGCGCCCGGACCGCCAACATGCAGGTAGCCGTTCGGCGGGGCGAGGGTGGTGAATACCGGGACGAGCGGCTCGACCGCTGCGGCATCACCACCGACCATCAGGCAGAACCCGACCTGGAGGCCCCAGATGCCGCCCGACACCCCGGCGTCCACGTACTGGATGCCCTTCTGTGCCAGCTCCGCATGGCGGCGGACGTCGTCGTGGAAGTTGGTGTTGCCACCGTCGATGATCGTGTCGCCCGGCTCGAGGTGCTCGAGCAGCTCGGTGATCTGCGCCTCGGTCGCGTCGCCGGCCGGGACCATGATCCAGACCGAGCGCGGCTTCTCGAGCGCGGCGACCAGCTCGGCGATCGAGAACGACGCGGTTGCGCCCTCGCCCGCGATCTCCTTGGTCTTCTCTGGCGTCCGGTTGTAGGCGACGACCTCGTGGCCGTCGCGGACGAGCCGGCGGACCATGTTCGCCCCCATCCGACCGAGGCCGATGAACCCGATGCGCATCTGCGTCAGCCCTCCGTTGAAGCGTCGGACGCGTCGAGCGCCGCCGCGAGCGCTCGTTCGAGCGCAGCCAGCCCGGCATCGGGATCGGCACCGAGGTGGATCCGCACGATCGGCAGGTCATGCGCCTCGAGCGCCGCGAAGTCGCCCGCGGCCTGGGCGTCGATGAGCTGGCCGAAGGTGTACGGCCAGCCCGGGATGTCGAGGTCGTCCGGGTGGTCCGCGGTCAGCTGGATGAACCAGCCGATGGGCGCGCCGCCCTTGTGGAGCTGCCCGGTCGAGTGCAGGAAGCGCGGCCCGTAGCCGGCGGTCGTCGCCCGCTTGGTCCTGTCGCGCAGGAGCGCCCGGATCCGGCTCATCGCCTCGTCGCGCTCCGGCGTCGGGGCGATGAACGCCTGGAGGCAGAGGTAGGCGGTCGGGCGGCGGCGGTCGAGGTGGCGGGCCAGCTCCCCGACCAAGCCGCCATCGCCCGTCGTCAGGCGGAGGGCCGCATCGCCGAAGAGGGCCAGGCCGTCATCGCTCGCGAGCGGAGTCGGAGGTCCAGCCGCGTCCGTCGCTCGGCGGCCGTGCCCGGCCGACTCGAGGAGGTGGCGGGTCAGCTGCTTGGCCTCCTCGACGTTGGGCTGGTCGAACGGGTCGATCCCGAGCACCGCACCGGCGATCGCGGTCGCGACCTCCCAGCGGAGCGCCTCCGCACCGAGGTCGATCGGGTCGGCGATGTCGATCCGGATGACCGGATGGCCGGCCGCCTCGAGCGCCGATGCCAGGGCGTCGCGGCCGCCGTCGGTTCCACCCGCGAGCGAGAGCCGGACGAATGCGCGGTCCGAGCCGTAGGCCTCGACCGCCCCGAGCGGCTCGAGGTCGACCGGCACGATCCCGATGCCGTGCTTGCCGGTGCTCTCGGCGAGGAGCTGCTCGGCCCAGGCGCCGAAGCTCGAGATCTCGTCGTCGGGCAGGAACGTCAGCTTGTCGCGACCGGCCTTGGCGAGGGTCCCGATGGCCAGCCCGAGCGACACGCCCGGGTTGCTCGCCGGATCGGGCTCGTGGCAGGCGCCGAGCATCGCCTGCGCCGACGCCAGCAGGGCATCGAGGTCGATGCCGATGAGCGATGCCGGGACGAGGCCGACATAGGTCAGCGCCGAGTATCGCCCGCCGATGTCGGGCGGGTTGAGGAACTGCTCGCGGAACTCGTCCGTGTGCGGGATCGCATCGACGCTCTTGCCCGGGTCGGAGACGACGACGAAGTACTGCCCGGGGCGGCGCTCGTAGCTGTGGTGGGTCACGGCCTTGAGCTCGGCCTCGACGCGCGACCAGGCATAGGCGAGGAAGGCGTTCGGCTCGGTCGTCGTGCCCGACTTCGAGGCGACGATCATCAGCGTCCGGAGCGGGTCGAGATCGTCGAGCGTCGCCCGGACGTAGGCCGGGTCGGTCGAGTCGAGGATCCGGAGTGCGAGGTAGCCCTCCTGCGACCCGAACGTCCGGTGAAGGATGTCCGGCGCGAGGCTGCTGCCGCCCATCCCTGCGACGACGGCCGTCGTGTAGCCCTCGTCCACCACCGCGTCACCGAACCCCTCGAGCCCGGGGATCTGCTCGACGAAGTGCGCCGGCGCGTCGAGCCAGCCGAGGCGCTCGGCGATGGTCTCGCCGACCCGGGGTCCGCGGTCCACAGCGACACGTCACGCGCGAACAGGCGGTTCGTCCACTCCTCGGTCCGCGCCCGTTCGACGGCCGACTTGTAGGCGGCGGTGCCGTCGCCGAGGGCCATGCGCGGAGCGGCGAGCGCGATCGAGGTGGGGTCGGTCATCGTGGCCTCCGTGGATGGTCGTCCATGGTACGCCGCCAACGATGCCGTGCGAGTGTGGCGCCGATGTGACGGAGCCTCAGTGCTCGGTCGCGGCTGCCTCGATCGCGAGCACCTTGGCCAGGCGCCGCCGGTGGCGCGGCTCGCCGCTGAACGTCGCGCCGATGAACGCGACCGCGCATTCGTACGCGGGCTCCGGCCCGATGACCCGCGCCCCGAGGGTCAGGACGTTCATGTCGTCGTGCTCGACGCCCTGATGCGCGGAGTAGGTGTCGTGGCAGACCGCGGCCCGGATCCCGCGCATCTTGTTGGCCGCCACGGACGCGCCGACGCCCGAGCCGCAGATCAGGATCCCGCGATCGGCGTCGCCGCCGACGATGGCCTCGCCGAGGCGCTGGGCGTAGTCCGGGTAGTCGTCGGCCGGATCCGAGCCGTCACCGCCGAGGTCGATCAGCTGGTGCCCGCCATCGTCGGCGGCGAGCCGGCGGAGCAGGGCGTCCTTCATGGCTGCGCCGGCGTGATCCGCGGCGAAGGCGATGCGCATGTCCGAAGGATACGGCTCGCGCACATCGCGGATCGAGTGGGGCGCCCTATCCAGTCAGGGTGATGCGGCCGCTGGCGGTATCGACATGGATCGGCAGCGACGCCAGCGGCTGGTCCGCCGGGCCGGCGATGACGGCGGCCCCGTGGGCGGGATCGAAGGCGGCCCCATGGCAGGGACAGATGAGGTATCCGGACGAGCGGTCGTAGCCGACGGTGCATCCCGCGTGGGTGCAGACAGTGTCGTACGCCACGAACTTGCCGTCGCGCAGCCTGATGACAACGGCGGGGTCGCCGGTGATGGGGTCGTCGAATGAGACGGCCCGACCCGACGCGAGCTGGCTCACGTGGGCGACGACCGGGCCCGACGCAGGCGCGGCTGTCGCGACCGGGCTCGCGGCGACCGACGCGGCCGGCGTGGCGTCGGCAGGGATGTCGGTGTCCGACGCAGATGGCGCGTCCGTCGGAGCGTCTGTCGGGGCGTCCGTGGTGCCGCTCGCGTCCGGCGATATCGTGCCGCCGAGGCCCGGCCGCTGGCGCCCGAGGACGGACGCTCCCACGGTGCCGGCCAGGCCGGCCACCACCACGGCCGCGAGGCCGAGGAACCCGGCCTTCAAGACGAGCCGGCGCTCGGGTGAGACGGGCTCGTCGAGCGCACCGCCGTCGAACTCCCGGTCCAACCACGCCTCGATGGTGAAGCGACCGCCCGTGCCGGCGAGGGCCAGGGTCAGCCACCCGAGCGCGTACGGCAGGTCCGGCCCGTAGTAGTACGGCTTGATCGCCCAGGACGCCGTCAGCCAGAAGAGGACGGACAATGCGAACCCACCGGCGGCCGCGAAACGGAACAGCAGCCCGCTCAGTGCGCCGAGCCCGACCGCGATCTCGGCGACAGCGATGAGCAGCCCGATCGCCACGGGGAATGGCTGGCCGAGGAGCTGGACCAATGGCGCGATCGGTGAGACCCGGACGAAGCCGTCGAGCTGGGCACCGATCGAGCCGGGACCGGTCGCCTGGAGGAAAGCGGGATCGAGGATCTTGTCCAAGCCCGCGTAGACGAACGTCGCCCCCAGGAAGGCGCGAAGGGGGAGCATCGCCAGTGTCAGACGATCGAGCTCCCGGGCCGGATCTGGCGGTTCGACGTCGAATTGTTCGCGCCGGGACAAGCGCGGATGGCGTGAACGGTCGCGGATCGTCGCTTCACGCTGGGCGCGCAGCCTGTCGCGGCGGGACATGGTCACCTCACGGGCATGGGTCTACAAGGAGCGCCCGCCGAGCGTCACCCCCGATGCTGAAGACAACCTGAGGGTCCGGCCGTTTCCTCGGGCCGGCGGCCGAGGCCGCGAGGGGCCGCCGCGTCAGGCCTTGTTCGGGTCCATGTGGCCGAAGTGCCCGCCATCGAGGGTCGGGATCCGGCCGTGCAGGCCGTCACGCACGACGAGGCGGCCGACCTCGGCCACCCGATCCGCGCTGAAGCCGAACTTCTCGAAGATGGTCGCCGCCGGCGCCGACGCCCCGAAATGATCGAGCCCGATGATCGCTCCCTCGTCGCCGACCCAGCGCTCCCAGCCGAGCGAGACGCCCACCTCCACGCTGACCCGCTTGCGGATCGATGGCGGCAGGACCTCGTCACGATAGGCTGCGTCCTGGAGGTCGAACCGCTCCCAGGAGGGGAGCGACACGACGCGTGTCGGGATGGCTTCGCGCTCGAGGGCCTCGGCGGCGTTCCATGCGAGCTGGAGCTCGGAGCCGGTGGCCATCAGGATCAGCGCGGGCGTGCCGCCCGCGGCCTCGCGGAGGACGTAGCCGCCGCGCGCGACGCCCTCGCGGGCAAGGCGATCCGTGCCGGGAAGCGTGGGGAGCTTCTGGCGGGTCAGCGCCAGCGCGACGGGCCCGCCCGTGTGCTCGACCGCGAGCGCCCAGGCCGCGGCCGTCTCGTTCGCGTCGCCGGGCCGAACGAAGGTCAGATTCGGGATCGCCCGCAGCGCCGCGTAGTGCTCGACCGGCTGGTGGGTCGGGCCGTCCTCGCCCAGCCCGACCGAATCGTGGGTCCAGACGTAGATGACGTGGAGCCCCGACAGGGCGGCCAGCCGCACCGAGCCACGCATGTAGTCGCTGAAGGTCAGGAACGTGGCGCAGTAGGGGATGAACCCGCCGTGACAGGCGATGCCGTTGGTCGCGCCGCCCATGCCGTGCTCGCGAACCCCGAACCGGAGGTTGCGGCCGGGCTCGTCGGCGCTGAAGCTCGGCTCGCCCTTGACGTCGGTCAGGTTCGACTCGGACAGGTCGGCGGCACCGCCGAACAGCTCGGGCAGCCGTGGCGCCAGCGCCTGGATGGCGTCCTGGCTCGCGTTCCGGGTCGCGATCTCCGTGCCCGGTCGCGTAGGTCGTGAGGTCGGCGTCCCAGCCGTCGGGCAGGGTCCGGTCGATCCGCCGGCGGAACTCGGCGGCGGCGGCGGGGTCGGAGGCGGTGTAGCGCTCGAAGCTTCGACTCCCACTCCTCGACCATCGACTCACCGGCGGGGATGGCCTCCTGGAACCGGTCACGAGCCGCATCCGGCACGTAGAACGAGCGGTCCGGGTCCCAGCCGTAGGCCTCCTTGGTCAGGCGGACCTCGTCGACGCCGAGCGGCGACCCGTGCGCCTTCTGGCTGTCGTGCTTGTTCGGGCTGCCGTAGCCGATGTGCGTCCGGACCGCGATCAGGCTTGGTCGGCCGTCCATGCGGGCCGCTTCGATCGCCGCCTCGATGGCGGCCACGTCGTTGCCGTCCTCGACCCGCTGGGCGTGCCAGCCGTAGGCCTCGAAGCGCTTCGGCACGTCCTCCGACCAGGCCATCGACGTCGGCCCGTCGAGCTGGACGCCGTTGTCGTCGTACAGGACGATGAGCTTCCCGAGACGCAGGTGGCCGGCCAGGCTGGCGGCCTCGGAGGCGATCCCTTCCTGCATGTCGCCGTCCGAGGCGATGACGTAGGTGCGATGGTCCACGATCGTGCCGGCTGGCCCGTTGAACTCGGCTGCGAGGCGACGCTCGGCGATGGCCATCCCGACAGCGTTGGCGAAGCCCTGGCCGAGCGGCCCGGTGGTCGCTTCGACACCTGAGGTCAGCCCGTACTCCGGATGCCCCGGCGTGATGCTGCCCCACTGGCGGAACGACTCGAGGTCCTCGAGGCTGACCGCGTAGCCGGTCAGGTGGAGCAGCGAGTACAGCAGCATGCTGGCGTGGCCGGCGCTCAGCACGAATCGGTCGCGGTCCGGCCAGTCCGGGTGAGTCGGGGCGTGGCGCAGGAAGCGGGTCCACAGCACGTACGCCATCGGGGCCATGCCCATCGGGGCGCCGGGGTGGCCGGAGTTCGCCTTCTGGACGCCGTCGATCGAGAGCGTCCGGATGGTGTCGATGGACAGCTGGTCGAGGTCGGTGGCCACGGTCATCGGGGACTCCCGTCGGATCGATCTGTCGCGAGGGCAGGTGCGACCCGGTCATTGTAGGTGGCGGCGCGCGACCGGCCGGCGTTGCGGCCCGGCTATCCTCCGAGGATGCCGCCGATCCCTCGACCCAGCCGCCCGTCGCGCCCCCGGGTGCCGCGGGTGCCGGGGCCGCGACGACGACGGGGCGGCGCCGCGACTGGCAGCGCGCGGGGACCGTCGGCGGCGCGGATCGTCGTCCTCGGCGACCTGATGCTCGACGTCGTCCTGGCACCGGACCGCGACCTCGAACCGGGCACGGACGTCCCGGGCCGTGTGGCGCTCGTCCAGGGCGGGTCGGCGGCCAACACCGCTCGCTGGCTCGGCCGGCTCGGGGCGCGGACGACGCTCATCGCCGCGGTCGGTCGCGACGCCGCGGGCCGGGCGCTGGTCGAGGCGGTCCGGACCGACGGCGTCACCGTCCGCGTCTCGCGCATCGCGGGTGCGAGGACCGGTCGGATCGGCGTGATGGTGGCGCCCGGCGGCGAGCGCAGCTTCGTGGCCGATCGGGGCGCCGCCGACCTGCTCGACCCCGCCGACCTCCGTGCCGCCTGGTTCGAGGACGCTGACGCGCTCCATCTGCCGGTCTACTCGCTCCTCGGCGCTCCGCTCGGGCTGGCCGGCCGACGGGCGATCGAGCTCGCGCGGGCGGCCGATGCGACGGTCAGCGTGGACCTCGCGTCGATCGGTCCGTTGCTGGCGTCCGGCCGACGCGCGGCCCGCTCGCTGATCGTGGGGATCGCGCCCGACCTCCTGTTCGCCACGGCTTCCGAGGCCGAGGCGCTGATCGGCAGCCATCGCGTCGACGAGCTGCTCGAGTACGCGTCGACCGCGGTCGTCAAGCGCGGCGCAAAGGGCGCCACCGTCCTCTCTCGCCTCGGCAGCGGGCCGGCGCGGTTCGAGGTCGCGACCGAGCAGCTCGAGGCTGCCGATACGACCGGCGCCGGCGATGCCTTCGATGCCGGCTTCCTCGTCGGCTGGTTCGCGGCGCGAGCGGCCGGGCGATCGCTGCCGGCATCGCTCCAACGGGCGGCGCTGGCGGGACATCGAGCCGCGGCGCGGCAGCTGTCGACGCGGCGACCGGAGCTGCCGCTGGGTTAGGCGGAGCAGTCCGCGGGCTGTCCGCCGCCGGCTGCGTCGCGCCTCCTCGACCGCCGCTACGCTACGTCCGCACGATGCTCACCGACCGACTCGACGTCAGCCCCGAGGTCTCGGCCGCCATCGCGGCCGGCCGGCCGGTCGTCGCCCTCGAGTCGACGCTCATCAGCCACGGGCTGCCGTACCCGCAGAACCTCGAGGTCGCCCGCGCGTCGGAGGCCGCCGTCCGCGCCGCCGGCGCGATCCCGGCGACCGTCGCCGTCCACGCCGGCCGGCTCCGGGTCGGACTCGACGAGGAGTCGCTGCTGGCCCTTGCGACGGCGCCCGCGGGTTCGGTCCGCAAGGCGGCGCGACCGACGCTGGCCGCGGCGATCGCGGCCGGCGGCTGGGCGGCCACGACGGTGTCCGCGACGATGATCGCCGCCCACGCGGCGGGGATCGCGGTCTTCGCCACGGGCGGGATCGGCGGCGTCCATCGCGGCGCGCTCGGCGGACCGAACCCGACCTTCGACATCTCGTCGGACCTCGAGGAGCTCGGGCGGACGCCGATGGCCGTCGTGTGCGCCGGCCCGAAGGCCATCCTCGACGTCCCGGCCACGCTCGAGTACCTCGAGACACGCGGCGTGCCGGTCGTCGCGGTCGGGCAGGACGACCTGCCCGGTTTCTATGCCCGCTCGGCCGGCATCCCGGCCCCGGCCTCCGTGCCGGATCTCGCCGCGGCCGCGGACCTCGTCGCCGTCCAGCTCGGGCTCGGGCTCGGCGCGCGGCGTGCTCGTGTGCGTGCCGGTGCCCGAGGCGGACGCCCTCCCGGACGAGGTCGCGCGGTCGGCCGTCGAACGCGCGCTCGCGGACGCGGCCGCCGCCGGGATCGCCGGTCCGGCCCTGACGCCATGGCTGCTCGCCCGGATCGCGGTCCTGACCGACGGCGCCTCGGTCCGCGCCAACACCGCGCTCATCGTCAACGACGCCCGGGCGGCCGGCGAGCTGGCCGTCCACCTCGGCGGCGGCACGGCCGCCTGATCCGGCAGTCAGCGCGTCCGGAGCCCTTCGGTCGTCTTGCCGCTCGATCGAACGCTCGACTACACTCCGGAACGACCCCGCCCAAGCCGCCCGCGAGGAGGCCCGACCGCATGCGGATCTACGAGGGTAGCCCGCGCCAGGATTTCGAAGAGGTCTTCCGCTCGATCGGGGCGTTCCTCGACCAGCGCGGGATGAAGGACGTCCTCCTCCTCGAGGCACCCGACGGGTTCATCGTCCAGGGTCTCGTCTCGTCGGGAGCGAGCACCGGGACCTGGTCCGAGAGCGTCGGCAGCCAGACCAAGGAGACGCTGACCTTCCTCGACGACGACATCGCCCGGTTCATGGAGGAGGCCGGCTCGCGCCGCGGGACGACCGCGACCCACCAGGCCGGGCATTACGAGTCCGCGTTCCGGGTCATCGGCCGCTACATGGACGACCAGAAGCCGCAGGGACGTGTTCTTCTTCGAGCAGGAGGGCGCCTTCGTCCTCCGCCTGTTGATGAGCGGCCAGGCGGGTTCCCGCCATGAGCTGGCCGAATTCACCCGCGACGACATCGCGGACATGGTGGCGCGCGGGCCGAGCCTTGCGCCACGCTGAGATGAAGCCCTGACGCGGGGCAGCCCATCGCACGGAACTGGAGGTAGGCCATGAAGGCACTCAAGACAGTCGCTGTCGCACTGGGGATCACCCTTGCGGCGCTCATCGTCATCCCGCTCGCGGTCCTGGCCGGATTGTTCGTCTGGCTCAAGGTCACCGAGGAGGATGACGAGGAGCTTCTCGAGCTCGATCAGGAAGGCGCCTGATCGACATCGATCCCGCGATCGAGACGCATGAGACGCCCGCCAGACCGGCGGGCGTCGAACTGTCCGGCCGCCCTCGAACGACGCGCCGCGCCCCGTCTCCGATGCCGATCCTCCGCGACCGCCGGATGGCCGAGCTCGGCGTGCTGGTCATCATGGTCTTCTGGGCGGGCAACTTCATCGTCGTCAAGGGCGCCATCGGCATCCTGCCGCCGATCGGCTTCACGTTCCTCCGCTACCTGCTGGCCACGGTCACCCTCCTGACCCTGCTGCGGGTCCGCGAGGGCGCCTTCCGGGTCCCGCACGGCGACGTGTTGCGGATCATGGGTCTCGGCGTCATCGGCTTCGGCTGCTACCAGATCCTGTGGCCGGTCGCACTCCAGACGATCCCGGCCGGCGACTCCGCACTGCTCATCGCCGCGACGCCGGTGATCACCGCGCTGCTGGCGATGGCCACCGGCGCCGACGTGCCGAACCCGGTCAAGCTCGCCGGTGCGTTCGTGTCGTTCGCCGGGGTCGCGCTGGTGATCGCCGCCGGCCAGGGCCTGTCGCTCGGGGCGTCGCTGGTCGGCGACGGGCTGACGCTCGTGGCCGCGGCCTGCTGGGCCGTCTACACCGTCTTCGGGTCGACCATCCTGCGCCGCCACTCGCCTCTCGTGACCACGACCTGGGCGATCCTGGCGGGGACGCTGTTCATGGCGCCGTCTCGGGATCGCCCAGCTGGTGTCAGCCGGCGCCTCCGGTGGCCTCGCCGACCTCGGCCCGCCCGTCCTCCTGGCGATCATCTACTCGGGGACGCTCGCCGCCGGGTTCGCCAACGTCGTCGTCTTCCATGGCGTGAAGCTGCTCGGGCCGACCCGCGTCAACGCGCTCCAGTTCCTCGTCCCGGCGCTGGCGGTCGCCATGGCCGCGATCTTCCTCGGCGAGCCGATCCGGCCGATCCAGGTCGTCGGCGGGGCGGTCATCCTGGCCGGCGTCGCGCTCCTGCGCCGCGGCTCGCTGCCCGGCGGGCGGCACGTCGTGCGGGTGCTCGGCAGCGTCGGGCGGTGACCGAGCCGGACGGCGTCGCGCCGCCCATCCCACCGCTCGCGCCCGACGCGCCGCCGCTGGCGATCCTGGTCGACTACGACGGGACGATCGCGCTGACCGACGTGTCCGACACGATCATGGCCGAGCACGTGCCGGGCGTCTGGGAGGCCGAGGTCGCCGCCTACGACGCCGGCCAGGCGGGGTCGCGCCGGCTGATCGAGCTCGAGATGTCGATGGTGGACGTCCCGCTCGAGACGCTGCTGGCGACGGCCGCCGCGCAGCCGCACGACCCCGGTTTCGTGCCGTTCGTCCGGCTGGCGCAGGCTGCCGGGATCCCGGTCGAGGTCGTGTCGGACGGGTTCGGGTTCTTCATCCAGCCCGCGCTCGAGGCGCTCGGGGTGGGGGAGCTGCCGGTCGTCACGGCCCGGACGACGTTCGACGGATCGGCGCGCCTCGGTCGCGTTCCCGAACGGGAACCCGGCCTGCTTCGTGTGCGGGACGTGCAAGCGCGATCGCGTCCTCGCCCACCAGGCCGCCGGTCGCGCGGTCGTGTTCATCGGCGACGGCGAGAGCGACCGCTACGCCGCCGGCTACAGCGACGTCGTGTGGGCCAAGCGCAGCCTCGTCCGGATCTGCCTCGAGGCCGGCTGGCCGTTCCACCGCTGGACCGAGTTCCGCGAGATCGAGGCGTGGCTGGCCGAGACCCTGACGGCCTGGGCGGCCGATCCGGCGACGTCTGCCGGGGCCGCAGCCTCACCCGTTCTTCTGCGGCCCCGAGGCCTGGGGCGCGGGGCTCTGGAACCCACCACCTGGAGCGTGGCCACCATCCCGCTGACGGCTTCAGTCCCACCCATCCCAACGCGCGAAGTCCTCGAACGGCACCCAGCCGCGCTTGAGGCTCGGGGAGCGGACGTCGGGGATCGGCCGGCCGACCGGCATGACCCCGATCGGGGTGAACTCGTCCGGGATCCCGAGGTAGGCCCGCAGGCCGTCCACCTCCGGGCCGATGAACCCGCAGCCGAGTCCTTCGTCGACGGCGGCCAGCATGATCGTCTGCATCGTCGCGCCGATGTCGACCCACCAGAACGGGACCGGCCACTCGATCTCGGAACCGTCGTCCTGGACCTTGTCGGCTTCCTGGTAGCGGCGGTGGTAGATCGCCTCGCTGACACACGGGATGAACTGGGCGGCGCACTCGCTGACCCACGGCCCGAACAGCTTCGACCATCTCGTCCTCGCCGCAGATCCGGGCGACCTCGCGACGCCGCTCCGGGTCCGTCACGACGATCAGCCGCTGACCCTGGCTGAACCCGGCCGACGGCGTGCGCTGGGCCAGCCGCGCGATGCGCTCGATGACCTCGGGCTCGACGCCGCCCTCCTCGAACCGCCGGACGGCGCGTCGCTTCATGACGACTTCGGTGAATTCCATCAGGCGCTCAGCACGTCGACGCCGTACGCCATGAACGCCGCGTCGCGACTCACCACGATCGCTCCGACACGATCTGCCTGCGCGACCAACATCCGATCAAATGGGTCGCGGTGGTGGGCTGGCAACGATCCGGCCAGCTCCGCATCAGGTCCAGTGATCGGCAGCACATCGAAGCCGGCTTCCTCGACTGCGTCGAGAAGCCCGGCGGGCGCGTCGAGCTTCCCGAGCGCGCGTTTGATCTCGATCTCCCAGATGGTTGCCGCAGAGACCAGCACATCGTTCGTGGGATCGGCGATGGCCGAGCGAGCCGCCGCGTCCAGGGCCGCCTCGTCGGCGAGCCACCAGAGAACGGCGTGTGCGTCAAGCAGCAGGATCACGACTCGAAGGCGTCCCGGATCGTGTCATCGACCTGGTCAAAGTCGGGGGCGAGCCGGACGCGTCCACGCCAGATGCCAGGAACCCGCGGGTTCTTCCGGGCCCGGAATGGGACGAGGC
Source organism: uncultured Chloroflexia bacterium (assembly GCA_963813225.1). GTDB lineage: Bacteria > Chloroflexota > Limnocylindria > Limnocylindrales > CSP1-4 > SPCO01. Next base: position 138,217 of record CAWEYB010000004.1, read on the forward strand.
GGGCAACCGGCCGGCCGGCTCGCGCGATGACGACCTCGTGGCCGGCTTCGACGCTCTCGATCAGCCGCGACAAGTGCGTCTTCGCCTGGTGGATGTTCACGATCGGCTCTTCCATGACGCCACGCTACGCGACTTAGTCCAAGTTAGTCAACCAGGCAGCCTCTATCGACGGGTCCGCCATGATTCGCCCGCGATTCGATGCTCGCCCGTGGGACACTTCGCAGACTCGTGGCATCTACCTGATATGACCGCTCGCGCCCGTGCTTGATGCGCCCACGCTCGCGCGTGACGGTGAAGCGCGCCGCAGAAGGTGATCAGGTCGCGTTCGCTCGTCTCATCGCCGATCATCACGCCGGGATGACACGAGTCGCCTACGTGATCGTCGGCGACCAGGCTGCGGCGGCCGACGCCGTCCAGTCGGCGTGGTCGATCGCATGGAAGCGGATCGGCAGCCTGCGTGACCCATCGCAGGTCCGTGCCTGGCTGGTCGCGATCGCCGCCAACGAGGCCCGCCAGTCGCTCCGGCACGGACATCGCCATCCTGTCGTCGACCTTTCCGTCGCTCTCGATGTCCGAGGCGCGGGCGATCCTGCCGACGCCATCGACCTCGTCGATCTCGAACACGCGCTGCGGCGCCTCGGTCCCGACGACCGCCGCCTCATCGCGCTCCGCTACGTTGCCGGCCTCGAATTCGACCGAGATCGCCGCCCAGCTCGGCGGCTCTGCCTCCGGGATCCGGTCTCGACTCGCGCGCCTGCTCGAACGCCTTAGGACCGACCTCGACCATGACTGATCCGAGACCCTTCGAAACTCGCCTGATCGACGCGCTCGGGAGGTACGCCGATCGCGTGCCCGTGGCTGTCGACCCCGAAGATCTCGTAGCCGCCCTCGCCGTCACATCGAGGACTCGCCGGATCCGTCGCGGGGCTGGATCAGATCGATCCAGGCTGGCACTTGCGATCGGCCTGATCGCCGGAGCGTCGCTCGTGGGTTTCGCATTGTTTGGCGGCCGACTCGTCGAGCCGACGCCCCCGGCCGTCCTCGTACCGAGTCCGTCAGCGTCGGCCACACTCCCGACGACGTCTCCGTCTCCCGTGGTGACGACGTCGCCGACCACGACGCCTGTCGCCAACCTCGACTGGGCCGAGCAGGACATCGGAAGCCAGCCCGAGGTGACGAGCATCTGGCACGTCGGCGAGTGGTTCATCGCAGTCGGTCCGGCGGGCTCATTCGCCGGTGACGACCGGCATGTCGACGCCCGGTTCATCCGGTCCCGGGACGGGACCACCTGGGAGAACGTCCCGGCGCCGGCTCGCGGCCTCGAGGCCGAGACCGGGACCGTCGATGGCGGCAAGCTGTGGCTCGTCGGGTCGCTCGGCACATCGGCCGAGCCGAAACGGGGGATCTGGACGACGAGCGATGGTGTGACATGGCAGCGCGTCGCGGACGTCACGGGCCTCGACTTCGGGCCGGGTGGCGTCACCGCGATCTCGCACGCACGGGCGGGCTGGCTCGCACTCGCCAGCCGCTGGATCGATGCGGAGTCGCAGGACGGTTTCATGCTCCGGTCGGCCGAAGGCATCACGTGGACTCGGCTGCCGTATCCCGATGGGGTCGGTCCCGCCGACGTCGCCGGTCTCGCCTCGGATGGGGAGCGATGGGTGATGGCGAACAAGGGCTATGTGCAAGGACAGCCGGCCTCCCTGCGAGCGCTCACCTCCGACGACGGTCTTGCCTGGACGCCCCACGTCATCGACGTCCTGCCGCACCCGGGAAGTGCAGACGGCGTGACATCCGGTCGCGGCGGGTTCGTCGTCGTCGGTCAGATCCTCGACGGCGAAGACCCGCACCCGGTCGCCTGGGCATCACCGGACGGCGACGACGTGGACCGCCGCCACGATGGTCGGTCGGTCGGATCCCCCGGGTCAGACCGGGTTGCGGTCGGTCGTTGCCTTCGATGGCGGGTACTTCGCCGCCGGCTATCGCCTCGACGACATCCCGAGCTTCTGGTCGTCAGTCGACGGGTCCTCGTGGGCCCAGATCGATGATCCGCTGGCGACCGATCCGGTCTCGGTCCAGGCGATCGGCGCCGGCGAGACGACCTTCCTGGCGGGCGGTCAGACGCTGCCGACCGGCGGCGCGTTCATGTGGGCCGCACCGCACTGAGCGTCGATCCAATTCGACGGCCGAAGGCTCATCCGGTAGCATTGGAAAAACCCCCGGGAGGACCTGATCCATGGCGAAGTATGTCTTTGTGACCGGAGGCGTGACCTCCTCTCTGGGCAAGGGCATCACTGCCGCCAGCATCGGTCGGCTGCTCAAGGCACGTCGCCTGCGGGTCTCCATCCTCAAGCTCGATCCGTACATCAACGTGGATCCGGGCACGATGAGCCCGTACCAGCACGGCGAGGTGTTCGTCACCGACGACGGCGCCGAGACCGACCTCGATCTCGGTCACTACGAGCGGTTCATCGACGAGAACCTGAGCCAGCTGAGCAACGTCACGACCGGCCGCATCTACCAGGCGGTCATCGCCAAGGAGCGCCGCGGCGACTACCTCGGCGGCACGGTCCAGGTCATCCCGCACATCACCAACGAGATCAAGGAGCGGATCGGGCGCGTCGCCCGCGACGGCGACCCGGATGTGGTCATCGTCGAGGTCGGCGGGACCGTCGGCGACATCGAATCGCTGCCGTTCCTCGAGGCCATCCGGCAGATGCGCAAGGACGTGGGCCGCGCGAACGTGCTGTACGTCCACGTCACGCTGCTCCCCGCGCTGGCCGCCACGGGCGAGCTCAAGACGAAGCCCACCCAGCATTCGGTCAAGGAGCTGCGCGGCATCGGCATCCAGCCGGACGTCATCGTCCTGCGCTCCGACCACCCGGTCCCCGACGAGATCCGCGAGAAGATCGCGCTGTTCACCGACGTCGCGACCGAGGCGGTCATCCCGGCCGAGACCGCCGACACGATCTACGAGGTCCCGCTGATGTTCGAGGCCTCGGGCCTCGGCAAGCTCGTCGTCCGCGAGCTCGGGCTCGGCGACCCGGAGGTCGAGCCCGACCTGGATTCGTGGCGCGCCCTGGTCGGCCGGATCAAGGCGCCCAAGCCGGTCCTCGAGATCGCCCTCGTCGGCAAGTACATCGAGCTCCCCGACGCATACCTGTCGGTCACCGAGGCGCTCCGCCACGCGGCGTGGGCACACGAGGTCGACGCCAAGGTCCGCTGGGTCGATTCCGAGGCGCTGACCCACGACAACCTGCACGAGCGCCTCGAAGGCGTCGCCGGGATCCTCGTCCCGGGCGGCTTCGGCCATCGCGGCATCGAGGGCAAGGTCCTCGCCGCCCACTTCGCCCGCGAACACCGCATCCCGTACCTCGGCCTGTGCCTCGGGCTGCAGTGCGCCGTGATCGAGTTCGCGCGCGAGGTCGTCGGCACCGGCGACGCGAACTCGACCGAGTTCGACATGTTCACCGACCACCCGGTCATCGACTTCATGCCCGACCAGCGCGACATGGAGGACAAGGGCGGCACGATGCGGCTCGGGCTGTATCCGGCCCGCCTGACGCCCGGGTCGAGGGCGGCGGCGGTCTACGGCCAGGAGGTCATCTACGAGCGGCATCGCCACCGCTTCGAGGTGAACAACCGCTACCGCCAGACGCTCGAGGCGGCCGGCATGATCCTGTCCGGGCAATCGCCCGATGGCCGGCTGGTCGAGATCGTCGAGCTCAAGGACCACCCGTGGTTCGTGGCCAGCCAGTTCCACCCCGAGTTCAAGTCGCGGCCCGAGCGGCCGCACCCGCTGTTCGACGGGTTCGTGACCGCGTCGCTGGCAGTGCGCGACGGGCGTGAGCCGGTCTTCGCCGCCCGCGTCGACCCGACCGCCGACGAGACGCCCACTTCCCCCGCCGGCGCGGGCGATGTCGTCGAGTCCGTCCCGAGCGCCTGACCTCGTCCTCGCACCGTCGCTCGCAAGTCGAGCGGTCTCCGGATTCGGCGCATCGATCCTGGCCGGCGCGGCTCTCGGCGGCGCGTCGTGGTTCGCCGACGGCCTGGAGTGGCCGCTCAGCCTGCTGATCCCGGCCAACCTCATCGGCGTCTGGCTCGGCGTGGCGTTCGTGCTCGGCGTGTCCGCCCGGACGATCCCGACCGGGGCACTGCGCGGCGTCATCGGGCTGCTGTCGGCAGTGGTCGTCTACTACGCGTTGATCCGGGTCTTCGGCCACGGAGTCCGGGTCATCGGGGCGTCCCACGCCGCGACTGTCTGGGCGGCGGTCGCGCTGGTGGCGGGACCGGTCATGGGCGGCGCGGGGGCTGTCTGGCGCCACGGCGCAGGCTGGCCGCGGGCGATCGGCGTCGCACTGTTCGCGTCGGCGCTGTTCGCCGAAGGCTTCGTGTTCGGGGCGCCTCGGCTCATCCGTCTCGACCAGGTCTCCGTCGACCCGGGGGCGCTGCTGTTCGGCGTCGAGATGATCCTGGGGCTGGTGCTGCCCTGGGCGCTGCTCAGGCGCGACGAGCGGGTCCGCGGGTACGTGGCGCTCGTTGGTTTCGCGGTCGTGGCGGCGGTTGCCATCGGCCCGGTCAATGCCGTCCTGCGTGGGCTCGCCGACAGGTTCTGACACCAGCGGGCCCTTGCGCCCGAGAAGACCCCCGGATCTTGATGTCACTCGAGAGCATCAAGAAGGCCGCCCGGGTCACTGTCCGACTGGGTGATGCTCCAGAGTGACATCAGCGGCAGGGGGTCGTTGTCGCGGCGCGGCTTGCCGCCGACGAGCCCGACCGGCATGACCCAGCGGGCGGCGTACTATCACGGCACACCCCCTCCCACCTGGAGCCCGACTCATGAAGATCTTCCTCGACACCGCCGACATCGACGAGATCAAGACGGCAGCCCGCTGGGGCGTCCTCGATGGCGTCACGACCAATCCGACGCTGTACGCCAAGGTCGGTGGCTCGTACGACGAGATCCTCAAGCAGGTGTGCAAGATCACGCCCGGGCCGGTGTCGGCTGAGTGCGTCTCCGACGACGTGGACGGGATGCTCGAGGAGGGCCGCCACTACGCGACGCTCGCCCCGAACATCGTGGTCAAGGTCGCCATGTCCGAGAACGGGCTCGAGGCGATCTACCGCTTCGCCGAGGAGGGGATCAAGACCAACTGCACGCTGATCTTCACGGCCAACCAAGGCCTGCTGGCGGCGAAGGCCGGCGCCTCGCTCATCTCGCCCTTCGTCGGGCGGCTCGACGACATCAACCAGGACGGGATGATCGTCATCCGCGAGCTGGCCGAGATCTTCGCCATCCACGAGATCGAGTCGGAGGTCCTTGCGGCCTCGATCCGCAACCCTGTCCACATGACCCAGGCGGCCCTCGCGGGCGCCAACATCGCGACGGTCCCGTTCAAGGTCCTGCAGCAGATGGTCCACCACCCGCTGACCGACAAGGGCATCGTCCAGTTCAAGGCGGACTGGCAGAAGGCCCACGAGGCGGCGGCCGCGAAGGCCTGATCCGGTCTCACGCCGCGCGCGGGCAGCAGCTCAGGGGCCGGCGAGCCCTCAGCCGCGGGCGGGTGAGGAAACCGTCGGCCGGGCGGGATCCGGACGACGGACGTCCGGATCGGGGAGCACGACATCGCGGATCGCCCCGACCAGCTCGTGGTATGACGCGATGAACGCTCGCAAGGTCCTGACCGTCGGTCCGAACCCGTCGAACTCGTCGATCGTCAGGCCGTCGGGCTCGTAGGCGCGCTCGAAGTCGGGGAAGCGCGCCTGCAGCTCGCGCACCAATCGCCGGGTCCACCGGCTCGTCGATCCGTGACTCCGGGGTGATCCCGCTGGCGTTGAACCGCACCTGCCAGGCGTGGGTCATCGTCAGCACCACGTCCCCACCGACCAGCTCGGTCCAGTGCAGGCGGTGCCGGTACGCCGCAGCCAGCAGCCGCGTCCGGTAGCCGCGCTCGCGGTAGACGCCGACGGCACGCTTGAACGCGGCGATGCCCGCCCAGTCCAGCGCGTCGGGGTGGACGGCGATGCCGTCGCGCTCGGCGAGGACCCGCATCCAGTCGTCGAGCCGCCCGACCATGATCGTGCAGACCGGCGTGACGGTCGAGGGGTCGCCGCCGGCCGCGGCGAAGGCGTCCAGCCCCCGCTCGACCGCCTCGGCGACCGCGATCGACTGCGCGACCGTGAAGCAGACCGTGGCATTGATGCTGACCCCGGCCGCCGTCGCCGCCTCGATCGCGGCGATCCCGGCCCGTGTCGCGGGGAACTTGACCTGGATGTTCGGCGCCAAGCCCGCGAAGCGCAGCCCCTGCTCGAGCATCCGCTCGGTGTTCGGGTAGAGGGTCGGGTTGGTCTGGAGTGACAGCCGGCCCTTGCGCCCGCCCTCGCGCACGAACACCGGTTCGAGCACGGCGGCGCCGCGAACGGCCATCTCCTCGACCACGGCCCAGGTGATGGCGGCCTCGGTCCATGACGGGTTCGCGACCGCCAGCTCCGCGATCCGCGGCGTCCAGTACGACCCCTCTTTGCGCAGGACCTCGAGCACGATGCTCGGGTTCGAGGTCGCCCCGGTCGCCCCGCGCGCGACCGCGTAGGCCAGCTCCTCGAGCGCGCACGAGTCGTTCCAGTAGTCGGTCGGGCGGCCGGCGACCGTGCGCAGCATCGGGCAGTCGATCATGTCCGGCGGGGCCGGATCGGTCACCGCTGTCCCTCCTCCGGGTTCGCGCCGGGCGGCGGAAGGTATCCTAATCGATGATCGATGACAGGCCACCCTGGAGGACGACGCGTGGCGGCGACCGAGGAGATCCTGGGCCAGTTCCTGGGCGACGAATCCTTCCCGGTGACCTGGGATTCCGAGGTCGAGAAGGGCTTCTTCTGGGTCTACGACGACCTCCACATCCCGCATCCGGTCAGCCCGATGTTCTTCGACATCGGTGGCTGGTGGCTCAGCTGCGACCACATGTTCCGCCGGTTCGGGACCCCGTTCGCGGTCGACTGGCTGGCCAAGAACGTCAACGGCTACGTCTACACGACGGCCATCCCGGCCGACCCCGACCTGCGCATCGACGCCACCGAGTACAGCGGCCGCTACGGCGCGCGGGTCCCGCGCGACGCGGCCTTCGCCTCCACGATGGGCGCCTACCTCGACACCGTCCTGCCCGTCTACGGCCGTGACTTCGCGGACTGGTGGCGCGACCGGCTGCGCCCGGAGATGGAGCGCAACTTCGCGTTCCTCGAGGCGCGACTCGACGCCGCCGACGGGATGGACCTGGCCGACGCGGCGTGCCTGCTCGAGGACGCCATCGACATCCACGATCGCCACTGGAAGATCCACTGGATGCTCAACTTCGCCCAGCTGTCGGCGACGCTCAAGCTCCGGGCCGTGATGGAGAAGACGCGCGGCTCGGTCGACGAGGGGCTCCTCGGCCGACTCCAGAACTCCGCCTCGGACCGCAACTGGGACTCGATCGAGGCGCTGTGGCGGATGAAGAACGAGGTCCGCGACGACGACGAGCTGCACGCCGCCTTCGCCCCCGACGACACCGAGGCGATCGCCGCCGCCCTGCGCTCGACCGAGCGCGGCCGCCGGTTCATCGCCGAACGTGTGGAGCCCTACCAGCGCGAGTTCGGATGGCACGCCGTGTGGAGCCACGAGTTCATCTTCCCGACCGTCCGCGAGCAGATGGAGCCGGTCCTCGAGCTGGTCCGCGGCTACCTCGCCACCGACTACGACTTCCCGACCGCGATCGAGGCGATGCGCCGCGACATCGAGGCGGCGTCGCGCGAGATCCTCGACGGGCTGACCGGCGACGCGCTCGAGGAGATGCAGGCGGCGAATGCCGTGAACCTGCGGATGGCGCCGCTCACGCCCGACCACCACTTCTACATCGACCAGGGGGCGAACGCCCATCTCCGGCTCGTCCTGCTCGAGGTCGGGCGGCGCTTGGTCGAGGCCGGCCGCCTCGACCAGCCCGACGACGTGCTCTTCCTCCGCTACAACGAGATGCGGGCGCTCATCGGCAGCGCCGACGCGCTCGACGCGCGAGCGATCGTGGGCGAGCGCCGGCGCGAGCGTGACGCGGCTGCGCGCATCCACCCGCGCGACTGGGTCGGCACGGTGACGCCGTCGCAGCTCGCCTTCCCGTACCTCGTCAACTGGGGCTACCCCGACCGCTTCCACCAGACCCAGTCCGACGACCAGCGCCAGATCACCGGGCTCGGCGCGTCGCCCGGCGTCATCGAGGGCATCGCCCGGGTCGTCCGCACGGTCGACGAGTTCGACGACGTCCGCGACGGCGACATCCTCGTCTGCCAGATGACCAACCCGGCCTGGGTCGTGCTGTTCACCAAGATCGCGGGCCTCGTCACCGACACCGGCGGCACGACCTCGCATCCGGCGGTGCTCGCCCGGGAGTTCGGGATCCCGGCGGTCATCGGGACGTCGGTGGCGACGCACCGGATCGCGACGGGAGATCGGATCCGGGTGGACGGGACGGCCGGCAACGTCGAGATCCTCGTCGACGCCGCCGCGGCGACGTCCGACCCTGCGACCGCGCCGGCCGCCGCGATCGGGCGCTGACCGGTGCCGTCGATGGCGGTCGCGCCTCTTATCCCGCGCGCCGTCCTGGCCGATCAGGTGAAGGACCGGCTGCTCGAAGGGATCATGGACGGCTACTACCCGCCCGACTCGCGGATCGTCGAGACCCAGGTCGCCCGGGATCTCGGCACCAGCCAGGCGCCGGTCCGCGAGGCGCTCCGCGGTCTCGAGGCGCTCGGGCTGGTCGAGATCACGCCGTTCCGCGGGGCACGGGTCCGGCGCCCGTCGCGGCGCGAGATCATCGAGGCGTACGCCGTCCGCTCGGCGCTCGAAGCGCTCGGCGGTTCGCTGGCCGTCGACCGCATCACGGACGCGGACGTCGCCGACCTGGCGGACGAGCTCGAAGCCATGCGCGCGGCCGCCCGCGACGACGACAGCCACGCCGTGGCCGAGGCCGACGCTCGTTTCCACGGACGGATCATGGAGATCGCCGACAACGGCGAGCTCGAACGGGTGTGGGGCACGCTTCAGCCGTTCTCGCGGACCTACATCACGCTCGCCGTCCCGGGCGCCGACCAGGGTTGGTCGGCCGAACTGCACGCGCCGATCCTGGCTGCCATCGAACGCCGCGACACCGACGCCACGGTGGCGGCCATCCGACGACACTTCGACGAGATCACCGCGGACATGGCGACCCGCCTGCCCGCCGACGAGATCGAGCCCACCACGACCGCCCGCACACGCAGCCGAAGGACCTCATGACCGACACGCCGCGCCTGTCCGAAGAGTTCACCGCCGGCCCTGCGCAGGCTGCGGGTCGACGTCTACGGCTCAGAGCCGATCGACCACCTGCTCGACGACATGAGCTTCCTCGACTACCGGCTGGCCGACGTCACGGTGGCGCCCGCGGTGACCGTGGCAGGGCCCGGACATCCTGTGGCTCCGCGACGCCCCGAAGGGCATCGCCTACGACGGCCGGACGATGACGTTCAGCGGTCCGTGGCCGGCCGGGCCGATCCAGAAGGTCGTGGTCACGATGCTCGCGCTTCGGATGGAGGAGGCCGGGTTGCACCCGTTCCACGCCTCGGCCGTGCGTTACCGCGACAAGACCGTCCTGTTCCTCGGCGGCGAGTCCAACCACGGCAAGTCGATGGGCCAGATCGAGGCGTGCCGGCGCGGCGCGCTGCTGGTGTCGACCGAGACGACGGTCATCGACGAATCGGGCGTCGCGGTCGCCGGCTCGAAGTCGCCGTTCCTCAAGAAGCGGACCGAGGGGACCGAGCGCGCCGACAAGGCCGCGCCCGAGCGCGGCGTCGACAAGTTCTTCGGCTCGATGCCGACCTGGGAGATCCTGACCGAGCCGACCCCGATCGACGTCGTCGTCGTCCCCGCCATCGACGGCAACTTCGACCCGTCCACGGTCGAGATGATCCCGTTCGAGCGGCAGTTCCAGACGTTCCACTCGGTGCAGAACTACTTCCTGCTCAACGAGCTGCTGGCGCCCGGGTTCGTGATGCCGGTGGTGGACACGGACCCGTTGCGCGCGGCGCGCGCCGACTTCGTGGGCCGGTTCGCCGAGCGGCCGTACTTCTTCATCCGGGCCGCGAACCCGCAGGTGCTCCTCGACGAGATGGACCGGGTGCTCTAGACCGGCCGATGCGAGCCTTCGACTACGAGCGGCCGACCCATCTCGACGACGCCGTCGCCCTGCTGGACGAGCACGGGCCGGAGGCGCGGTTGCTGGCCGGCGGCACCGACCTGATCATCCGGCTCCGCGACGGCACCATCCGGCCGCGGGTCGTGGTCGACGTCAAGGGGATCGAGGAGCTCGACGCGGAGATCCGGGAGGCGAGCGGCGCCGAGGGCGGGCTCACGATCGGCGCCCGGACAGTCATGACCGACATCGCCGCCGACGAGCGCATCGCGCGCGACCACCAGGCGCTGGCCGAGGCGGCGGCCGTCGTCGGGGCGGTCCAGATCCGGAACCGGGCCACGCTCGCGGGCAACATCTGCAACGCCTCGCCGGCGGCCGACACCGTCCCGGCACTGCTCGTGTTCGGGGCACGGGTCGTGGTGGCCGGCCCGGCCGGGGTTCGGCGCATCCCTGTCGACGACGTCTTCGTCCGCTCGGGCGTCACGACCCTCGCGCGCGGCGAGCTCGTGACGGCCATCGAGCTGCCCCGCCCGGCGGGTCCGACCGGCAGCGTCCACGTCCGGCGGACGCGGCGGCGCGGTCACGACCTTGCGGCGGTCACGCTGGCGTGTGCCGTCTCAGCCGACGGGGTGACCCGGATCGCCTACGGGAGCCTCGGCCCACGGCCGGTCCTCGTCATCGATGACACGGGCCTGCTCGCGGACCGGACTGCGCCGGACCGCGCCAAGATGGAGCGTCTCGAGACCCTGTTCGTCGGGGCGAGCCCGTCGCCGACCTCGATGCGGGCCAGCCCGGAGTACCGACTCGCGATGCTCCACGTCCTCGGCCTGCGCGCCGTCGGCATCGCCATCGATCGGCTGGCCGACGCGGCGGCGGTCCGGCGATGACACAGCGCCGGCCGCTCGCCCTCACCGTGAACGGTCGGTCGCGCACGATCGACGTCGAGGTCCACCACACGCTCCTCGAAGCCCTCCGCGACGACCTCTGCCTGACCGGCACGAAGGAGTGCTGCCTGGTCGGCGAGTGCGGCGCCTGTACGGTCCTGGTCGACGGCCGGAGCGTGGATTCGTGCCTGATGCTCGCGGTCGAGGCCGACGGCGCGGCCGTGACCACGGTCGAGGGGCTGGCCACCGGCGACCGACTCCACCCGCTCCAGCAGGCGTTCCTCGATACCGGCGCCGCGCAGTGCGGCTTCTGCATCCCGGGCCAGCTGGTCTCGGCCGAGGCGCTGCTCGCGCTGACCCCGCACCCGACCCGCGCCGAGGTCGAGGAGGGACTGGCCGGCAACCTCTGTCGCTGCGCCGGCTACGAGCAGATCATCGAGGCGGTCCTCGAGGCCGCTCGCGGCGACGCCCACGAAACGACGCATCCGACACCGACGGTCGGGGAGCGGTCGGCCGTGCCGGACGCGAACGTGGCGCCGCAGTGAGCGTCGGGGAGCCCGCGGCGCGCGTCGGCGGCCGTGCCCGTGTCACCGGGGAGCAGCAGTACGTCGCCGACCTGCCGCACGACGACGTCCTCCACGTGAAGCTCGTCACGCTCGATGTGGCGCGCGCGCGGATCGCCCGGATCGAGACCGCCGCCGCGCTGAAGATCCCGGGCGTCCGCCTCGTGACGACCCCCGCCGACCTGCCCGACCCGATGCCCCGCTTCGGTCCGCAGCGCAGGGACCGCCCGATCCTCGCCACCGGCGAGACCAAGTACCACGGCGAGCCGGTCGCCGCGGTCGCGGCCGAGACCCACGACGCCGCCGAGGAGGCCGCCGCGCTCGTCAGGGTCGAGTTCGAGGAGCTACCCGCGCTCCACACGATCGCCCAGTCCCTCGCCCCCGACGCGCCGCTCGTGCAGGACCCCGCCCTCCGCCCCGGCGACCCGTGCGCAGCCACGAACGTCCTCCACGAGCACCACCACGGCTGGGGCGACGTCGACGCCGCCGCCAAGGACGCGGACCTCGTCGTCGAAGGCACCTACGCCTTCCCGATGGTCACCCAGTTCGCGATCGAGCCCCACGCCTACATGGCGGCGCCCGACGGCGACGGCATCGCGGTCTGGAGCGCTATCCAGCACCCCTACTGGCTGCAGCGCGTCATCGCCGACCTGCTCGACCTGCCGCTCTCGAAGGTCCGCGTCTACGCGCCCGACCCGGGCGGCGCGTTCGGTGGCAAGCAGCACGCGAAGTACGAGCCGCTGCTCGCGTTCATGGCCCGCGCCACCGGCCGCCAGGTCCGTCTCGTCCTCACGCTCGAGGAGACGTTCCAGGCCGTGCGCCGGGGAGCGTCCGAGGTCCACGTCCGGACCGGGTTCCGCCGCGACGGCACGATCGTCTTCCGCGACATCGAGGCGAACTACCTGATCGGGGCGTACGCCGACATCGCCGACCGGACCGTCGCCAAGGGCTCGTACACCTCCAACGGCCCGTACCGCGTCCCGAACGTCCGGATCCTCGCCCGCAGCGTCCTCTCCCACACCGTGCCCTCGACCGCGTTCCGCGGCTTCGGCAACCCGCAGCAGATCTGGGCGGTCGAGTCGAACATGAACGAGGCGGCGCGCGCGCTCGGCATCGACCCGCTCGACCTGCGGCTGCGGAACCTCGCCGGACCCGGCGAGGCGTTCATCCCGCACGACACGCCGGCCGACGGCGACTGGGCCCAGGCCGTCGAGCGGGCGGCCGAGATGATCGGCTGGCGCACGCCGACACCGCCCGGGCGCGGCCGCGGCATCGCCGTCGGGCTCAAGTCCGGCCCGACGACCGGTCTGTCGTATTCGACGGTCCGCCTCCTGGTCGACGGCAGCGTCGTCGTCTACGCCGGCACCTCGGACATGGGCCAGGGCGCCCGCACGATCTTCGCCCAGATCGCCGCGCAGGAGCTGGGCGCGCCGCTCGACTGGGTGACCGTCGTCATGGGCGACACCGCGGTCGTGCCGTACGACCAGCAGACCTCGGCCAGCCGGTCGTCGGTGCTGATGGGCAACGCCGTGCTCGCCGCGTGTCGCGACATCCAGGCCAAGCTCCGGGCGATGGCCGCCGAGCTCGAAGGCGTCGACGAGGCGGCGGTGGAGATCGAAGGCGGCGAGGTCCGCATCGGCGACACAGTCGGAACCCATCCGCGACGTCGTCGCGCGCGGCCTCGGACGCCTCGGTGGCGAGATCACCGGCCTCGGCGAGTCGCGCAAGGAGGCCGAGCCCGACCACCCGCTCGGCGGGACCTCCGCCTTCTACGAGTTCAACGCGACCGCGGTCGAGGCCAGCGTCGATCGCGACACCGGCGACATCACCATCCATCGTTACGTGACCGTGTCCGACGTCGGCAAGGCGCTCAACCCCAGCCAGGTCCGCGGCCAGGACGAGGGGGCGGCCGTGATGGGCCTCGGCCACACGCTGATGGAGCACTACATCCTCGACGACACCGGCCGGATCCGGAACCTCGGCGCCATCGACTACCGGATCCCGACCTCGATGGACCTGCCGCTCCGGATGGAGAGCGACATGATCGAGAACGCCGACGGGCCCGGGCCGTACGGCGCGAAGGGGATGAGCGAGGGCGCGCTGCTGCCGGTGGCACCGGCGGTCGCCGCGGCCGTGGCCGACGCGACGGGTGTCGTGATCCGTGACCTGCCGCTCTCGCCCGAGCGCGTATGGCAGGCGTTGCGCGAGAGCGAGCGCTCGTGAGGCGGACGTACCCGCTCGACCACCCGTTCGAGCTGTCGCGCGAGGACGTGCTCGCGCTCGTGGGCGGGAAGGCCGCGAACCTCCGCGAGATGATCGGGCTCGGGCTGCCGGTGCCGCCGGGCTTCGTCGTCACGACGGAGACGTGCCGGGCGTTCCTCGCCGGCGGTTGGCCGGATGGCCTCGACGACGAGCTGCGCGAGCGGATGGCCGAGCTCGAGGCCGCTGTCGGGCGGCGCTTCGGGGACGCCGCGGACCCGCTGCTCGTCAGCGTCCGGTCGGGCGCGCCGGTGTCGATGCCCGGGATGATGGACACGATCCTCGACCTCGGGCTGAACGACGCGACCCAGGCCGGGCTGGCGCGCGCGTCCGGCAGCGAGGCGTTCGCGCGGAGCTGCCGCGAGCGGTTCGAGGCCAGCTTCCGCTCGATCGTCGGCGTCGCCGACGTCCCGGACGATCCGTGGGAGCAGCTCCGTCTCGCGATCGAGGCCGTCTTCCGCTCGTGGAACAGCGACCGTGCCCGCGCGTACCGCGCGAAGGAGGGGATCGCCGACGACCTCGGGACCGCGGTCACGGTCCAGGCGATGGTCTTCGGCAACCGCGGCGCGACGTCGGCGACGGGCGTCGCGTTCACGCGCAACCCCGCGACCGGCGAGCCGACCCTCTACGGCGACGTGCTGTTCGATGCCCAGGGCGAGGACGTCGTGGCCGGCACCCACGCGACCGAGCCGATCGCGGCGCTCGACGACCGCCTTCCGGCCGTGGCCGCCGAGCTGCGCGAGACCGCCGCCCGCCTCGAGCACCACTACGCCGACCTGTGCGACATCGAGTTCACCATCGAGGACGGCCGGCTCTGGCTCCTCCAGGTGCGGGTCGGCAAGCGCAGCCCGCAGGCCGCGCTGCGGATCGCGGTCGACATGGCCGAGGACCCGGCATTCCCACTCTCGCGCGCGGAGGCGGTCGGGCGCGTCGCACGGCTGCTGGCCGATCCCCCGACGACGAGCGTCGGCCGGACGGGTGGCGAGACGCCGTTCGTGACCGGCCTGCCCGCGTCGCCCGGGATGGCGTCGGGCGAGATCGCGACGAGCCCGGAGGCGGCCGTCGCCGCTGCCGAGGCCGGACGCGCCGCCATCCTCGTCCGCGCCGAGACCTCGCCCGAGGACGTCCACGGCATGGCCCGAGCCGCCGGCATCCTGACCTCGCGCGGGGGGCTGGCCAGCCATGCCGCGGTCGTGGCGCGCGGCTGGGGGATCCCGGCCGTGGTCGGCGCCGCGGATCTCGAGGTCCGCGACGGCGAGGTCGCCGTCGGTGACCGTGTCCTCCGCGCCGGCGACGTCATCACCATCGACGGCGACACGGGCGCGGTCTTCGAAGGCGCCGTCGCCGGCGCGACCGAGGTCGTCCCCGAGGCGACGAAACTGCTCGCGTGGGCCGCGGAGCTCGGCATCCCGATCGGCGCCGATGACGCCGCGTCCGCCAAGGGCGCCGCCCCAGCCGAGACCACCGGACCCGTCTCGCCCGACGCCTGCCTCCGCGCGATCGGCATCAAGGGCTTCGCCCAGCCGCAGGGCGTCGCCGACGTCGTCCTCGCGACGCCGGAAGACGTCCAGCCGGTGCTCGACGCGCTGGTCGCGGATGGCCTCGTCGCACCCTCGGCAGGCGCGCTCCGCTTGACCGAGTCGGGATCGAGCCGTGCCGCGGCACTCCTCGCCGAGGAGCAGGCCGCCTGGGGTCTCGACAACGCCGAGGCGGCGCTGGACGCGTTCCTCGCGCTCGACCAGCGGATGAAGGACATCGTGACCGCCTGGCAGATGCGCGACGCCGCGGCCGGCGTCGTCAACGACCACACCGACGCCGACTACGACCGTGCCGTCCTCGATCGGCTGGGCGCGCTCCATGAGGAGGCGGTCGCCTGGCTGACCCCGCTCGAGACCGGCTGCCCGAGGCTCGCCGGCTATCGCGTCAGGCTCGGCCGCGCCGCCGAAGCAGCCCAGTCCGGCGACGGCCGCTACGTCGCCTCACCCCGCGTCGACAGCTACCACGGCATCTGGTTCGAGCTCCACGAGGACCTCATCCAGCTCGCCGGCCGCACCCGCGAGGACGAGGTCGCCGCCGGTCGCGCGTGAGCGAGTGACGGCACGCTTGGGGATCCCGGCGTGGTGCAGTTCGTACACTCGCAATGTGCAAGTGGTCATCTCGCAGTGGATCGACGGTGAGTCCGGCTTGGATCGTCATCCTCGATTCCGTTCTCACCCTGATCCCGGAAAACGACGAGTACGTCTGGCGTTGTGTGCCCGACCCTCAGGAAGGATTCGAGGCAAATGGCACAAACGCTCGCGAAGTCGAAGGCTGGGCCCGACTCGGCACGGACGTCAGTACCGAACGCCTGGCTAGGACACTCCGCTCGACGCAGATCGTGTGGGGATCGATCGTCGGTAGCGGCAAAGGGACCAACTCGGGCCCCGTCTCGATCCAAGCGGTCGACACCACGTGGTATCGCATTGCCGCAGAGGACCAAGTAGTCAACTCGATCAAACGCGGGCTCGGGGTGCACGACGGCGACGGGTGACATTTGCGCACGCTTTGCGACCGCACCGTGGCGTATCGTCCGGTGATGCCGCCGTTTCCCCGAGACGTCACATCCCCGCAGCCGGATTGGGATCTCCTCCGCTTTGGCGTCGTGACGCTCTACTGGCGCGAGGATCTGTTCGACGACGCGATGCGTGACCTTCGCGAGCTTGGGTACAAGCTCATCGAAATCGATACCCTTGCGGCACTGGACCATCGCTCCCTCCTCGCGACGATCGGCAAGTCGCTCGATTTTCCTGACTACTACGGTGTCAATCTCGACGCCCTGCACGAATGCTTGCTTGACGTGGCTTGGTTCCAGTACGGCGCGGATGCCGAGTCAGCCGGAACTGTCATCGCCTTTCGCCACTACGACTCGTTCCGTTCCCACTCGAGCGCTGCAGCTGAGTCGATCCTGGACATCCTCGCCGCCGTCGCCCGCGACGCTCTCTTGATTGGGCATCGCATGATTGTGTTGGTGCAATCAGACGACCCAGACATCTCGTTCGGCCCGCTCGGCGCTCAGTCGGCAAGGTGGAACCAGCGCGAGTGGTTCACGGCCGCACGACACCCCGATCAATCCACGAGCGGGTGACATTGCCGGACACTAAGCGATCGTGTCGTCCTGTAGCCTGCCGGAGTGAGAGACGCGGTCGCGGGACTCGCGGCAATGGGTCCGCTTCCAGACGAGGTCTCGGCGAGCGAGACTGAGATCGAGCGGCGCAGGCGGCTACTTGATGAGATAGGTCTCCTTCGGCCGACTCGGGCCGAGATCGAGGCTCTTCTAGGCGTCTTCCCGAGCGACGACGGGGAATGCTTCGGCCTGTCTTGGACCCTTCTTCACATCATCGAATCTGGCCCCGATTGGCCGGTGTGGGAAGCGCTCGACGAGCGCGTTGGCTGGTGGATCGACTACTTGCGGTTGCGACTCAACAAATGCCGGGATGGCGCCGCCGACACCATGAGTGATTAAGCATCAGGCGCCACTGTCTCCGGTGACATTGACGCAGGCATTGCGACCAGAGCGTGTCCGCTGCCGCCAGGATCGAAGGGCGTCGTGAGGCTACGAGCCGCCCGCTCCTCTCACGACCCAGGTCTGATCGAGACAAACGTCGCCATCTTTTCGATCAACCTCGTTGCCCGCGACATCTCGAGCGATCAACAACATGGACACACACTGGCTGCCTGGATAGCCGGTGATGGGCTGGTAGAGACCCGGCTCGATAACGGAGACGAGGACCGTCTCCTTTCCGTTGATCGTGCTGGTGACCGTGATCGGATCGGCGGTCTGGTTGTCGATCCTGTATCCGCGCCACCCGAACTCGGAGCATGACGCCACCAGCAAGAGGCAGCCAGCAAGGATGGTCACCACGGCAGGTGTCGGCCGCGCTGCACGAAATCGACGAGCACCAGAGCCCTGGGCGACGACTTGACTCATGCCCCCGACGATATCAGCCCGGCCATGGCCATCCTTCACGGCCTGGTGTCATTGGCGCACGCTTTGCGACCGGACATTCCGGTGTCCAGAACACACGAGATACGGCGAAGAATTGGTTTGGCGTTGGGGACCGGGACGCGGCCGCTCGACTGGTCACGCCTGCCTGGGATCGACCGTGAGCGCGGTGCCCGGAGTCCTTACTTCCTGCGTGCTCGCAGCCCCTGGACCAACCGGATCGAGAACACGAGGAAGAAGAACAGGCCGCCGATGGTGACTACGATGCCAAATGCCGACCCGAACCACGGCTCCCCGCGGACGTCTCCCGGTAGGTAGGCGATCCCACTGAACCACGACCCGGAGCCCATGACGATGGCAAGGACCCCCACAAGCATCCCTATTGCGTCGTTCTGGAGCCGTTCCGTGGCCGGTTCCAGGGCCGGTTCCTCGGGCAGGTCTCGGTAAGCGAAGGCGAGCCGGGTAGCGATTAGCACTCCAACCCCAAACACGATGACGGCGGCGATCAGGCCGACAGCGGCGTTCAGGGCCATACGAAGCGCGAGACCGACGACGGCTGCAACGACGGCCGCAACGCCAAGGTCAGCGAACCAGATCAGGCGCCAGTCCAACATCGGTCCGAGTGTAGTGGCGGATACCGAGGAGATGACCCGGTACCATCACAGATGGCGGCCGACGGCCCTCGTGGCCCGGGAAGGGTTCTCGTCCGACCCGGCACAAGCGTCGGCCCGCCTCAGACCCTCTGGAGTTATCGGCGCACTCTTTGCGACGGAAGAGTGACCCGTTTCGGATCGAGCCATCCATCCTGTTGACCGGGCGTCCCGACGACCTTGAGACTCGCGGGCATGAGGGCCATCTTGCTCGCCGCACTTGTCGCCGCCGTCTTCGCGTCCGCGTGCGGCACGCCCTCGGTGGCCCACTACGAGGCCCTCCAGGATGAGCTTTCGATCCCCACCAATTGGGAGCGCACGACCGAACCGGTCCAGGCGCCGGGGACGTCGATGACCTGCGCCGCCGTCCTGCCGGGGTGTCCCAGGGTGACGAGGTACTACGTCGTGTCCGGGACGCCGACCGATGTCTTTCCACAGGCCAAGCAGCTCCTGGTCACCGCTGGGTTCACGATTGGCACGGAGTACCCGGATTGCGCCGCTCCACCGCAGACACCGGCGTGCTCCATGTTCAGCACCCGCGATGGCGACGCTCTCGACATCAACGTCTATAACCCGGGAGACGATCCTGATGTCGTCGGCGCTCCCGACGACCGCACCCTGGTTCGGATCAGCGCATCGACAAGATGAGGCGCGGCGGGCGAAGGCCTCGTCGACGGGTGCTCAAGTGACATTGGCGAACACTTTGGGACGTGGTCGTGCTGTACCGTCTGGCCGATGGCGTCAGGGCGGGATCCAATCAGCGAAACCAGCGGACCTGATATTGATTTTGTCCTGGCGGAGCACTGGGCAACCCTGATTCGGATGCTGGAGCAATCGGATTCGGTGTATTACCGCGGCCTTCTCCCGGTAGCTCGGCTTGCCCACGCCGAGGACAGGTTCCGCCACCTGTTTCCGTTCACGAGCGTCAACCGCCTGTGCTTCAGTCGCTGCTCAGAGTTTCCCTATACGACCGACTGCCCATGTATCGGAGTTGACCGACGCGGCAATTACGGGGTGGATCGCTATCCCTTTCCCAAGCTTGGATGGGACGAGTCGGACCCGGATCAAACTATCGGCGACGCGGCCGACGCCGCCGACGCGGTGGCGATCGCCCTGGCCGCGCTTCCTGCGAACGCTGTCGACATCTGGGTGGGACAGTCTGACCGCCATGGGAATCGAGCGGCGGTTACGGACAACTGAGCGCCGGTCGAAGAAGCCACGACAAGAGACACGCCCAATGGTGTCATTGGCGCACGCTTTGCGATGTGAACGTCCATACCCCAGATGAGTAGAGTTCGCCGATGAGGTACATGCGCGTTCGCTGGAGGCACGATCATCCAGCCGAGCCCGTATTGCTCTATTCCGAGATCGATGACGATGGCTGGGAGATCCGGAAGGTCGAGGAATACGCGGACGGCCGACTTGAGCGAGCGGGCCGTGATGAGGACGCCGCATCCACGAAGCTATCCGAGAGTCGCCTGCCGCCCCTCAATGACATCAACCGCGATCCCCAGTTCAGCGGGGAGTTCGTCGACCAACCGCTCTTTGAGGATGCCTGGAACCGAGCCGGGCATCTATCTGGTGCCTTCGGATCAACGGCGGACCTTGCTGCGGCACGAGTCGATGCGCTCGTGGATGGTTGGTGCGAGCGACGCGCACTCATCGCTCTTCGTCAGATCCTTGCAGCTTGGCCCTCGCCTCTCAGGCTGACGGACGACTGGATGGAGCCTCCGCGCTGCACTTAGGCATGTTGTCGCCTTTGCGCGGTCTGAACTAACGACGGCCGAGATGAATTCGATAACCAACTGCATCGCAGCGATCGACGTCGCTACGCGCTCTTCCGACCCGCTCGAACCGGGTGACATTGCCGGACACTAAGCGACGAGGGCGTTCCGTTGCGGGCTAGACTCGACCCATGGATGCCCTGGACTCCTTCTGGATCGAGTTTGGGCCATGGCCCGACCTCGTCGCACACGACCGTATTCCGCCATTTCCTGTGAGGTGCGGAGTCACCGCGACAGATCTCGATGATGCACTCGGACTGATTCATGCCGGGTTCTACGAGAGCAGAGAATTACCACCCGTTGCGAGCGTGACGCCGGGCGTCACCAGAGCGCCGGGCCTCTGGGCGGGCGGCTCGACAATCCCAGCCCCGACCGGTCGGCGCGGGATTTGGTATCCGATCCCGTTCTTTCCCGATCGGACCGTGATCGCCTAGCCCTGTGACATTGGCGCACGCTTTGCGACGCGGTTGATGCGTAATCCGCTACGGTCGGGACATGCGTAAAGCCTCAGCTCTCGGAATCCCGCCGCCGGTGGATGGCCGGCGCCAGACCTTCTTGGGTCTTGCTCGCCGCGGGCTGCGCAACGCCGGCAAGTTCGAACGCGACGACGCATACGGTCGCGACAAATGTCACGGACCTGTTCGGTGTCGACTGGCTTGATGCCAGAACCCTCGTGGTCGAGTACGGACCCGATCAGACCGCCACCACGCGACTGGGCACGGTTCCCGTTCAGGGTGGTGACATGTCGCCGCTGGACCTCACGACCACTAAGGACTGCCAGCAGGTTCGCTTCGCCAATCCCCACGCCATGGGTTCGGGCCGGATTGCCGCCACGCTCGATTGCACCGCCCGTCCGGGTTCTGGCGATCCTGACAACGTGTCCGTTCTCGGCGTCTCGTGGCCAACGATCTGAAGCATGCAGATTGGCCTTGTCGGCGACACCCGGTCCCCACCCGGTCAGATCGCGACCAACCCAGATGGCTGACGGCAGCTCGTGGCGATGGGCGACCTGTGCGGCATCATCGTCGAGGCGACGGATGCGGGTGCGAAGCCGCTCCCGGTGGTCGTCGGGGAAGGGCCATTTCCGACTCGACGACATCGCACCGGGGCCGGATTGTTCTCAGCGAGGGTGGGCGGACTATCCCGCGTGGTCGCCAAATGGTAAAGAGATTTCTTTCTTTGCCGCCCCTGACGTCATCGGCATGATCGGTCCTGACCGAGCACAGGTCCCAGCGGGCATCTTCACGATGGCCCCTGATGAGATATCGGCGAGGATGATCCTCGCCAGTGTCAGGCTGCCGCGCGGCCTGGACTATTCGCCGGACGGTCGGTCCCTGGCGTTCGGTGGCGAAGTGAATGGTCATCGAGCAGTCTGGATCCTCGACCGCCAGAGCGGCGCTCTCAGAAATGTCTACGACGGGAGGATCGATTGGCTCGCTTGGTCGCCCGACGGCGAGACGATCGCTCGCCTAGAGCCGTCCGGAGATGCGGCATCGTTTGACATGCGGATCGTGCTGATCCCACTGCGCGCGCCCTGACGGGGTGACATTGGCGCACGCTTTGCGACGGCGGCGTCACTGGCTCACGCCGATCCACGCAGACGCCCTCGGCCGCTAGGGTTGTGTGAATGGAAACGAGTCAAGACGCGCCCCGTCGCCAGCAGTGGGTGTTGTGACGAATGAGAAACGCTGACGTCGCCCGATTGCCGCTTCGATGGCGCGTGCTCGGCGTCCTCAGTGGCGTTGGGCCTGGGCTCATAGTCGGCGGGATCACGAGGCTCGTCAGCGAGTTTCTCGGCTGTGGCGCTGGCGGTAGGGCTCGCCCGAGAGGAGCGGTGACATTGGCGCACGCTTTTCGACGAAGCGGCGACATTATGTCTACTTGCCTACGATAGGTCGATGTTTCGCGAGACCTATCTCCACCAGCCTCAAGGTGGGCGCGTCCGCATCTGGACTCCTCCGGACTCCCCTGGGCGCAATGTCCAAGCGGCTCGCGTCTGTGTCGAGTGGGCCGGTCGCCTGGGACATCCCTCGTCATACGGCCTGCTGGGCGGCCAGCTGACCGAAAGCGAGACCCATTTCAACCTCCGCGATGAGGGGCTGCCTTTCGCTGACTCGGTCGCGTCAGGCGGCGAACAAGTCACGACGGGTCTCACTGGCGAGTACCGACCCGCGGTCATGACTGCGGAGCCATTTGGCCTTGAAGTGACCGTGGCTGCCCATGGGGAGATGTCGTCGTCGCGGTACGTGTTCGCTTCGCTAACGCGCCTTTTGGTGAGCTTCTTGAAGGACGGCATTCCCGAGGATCATCAGGGCATTCGACACAGGTGCACCGAGGCGTTCGCCCGTACCTGACCCGAGACTCTCTGGTGTCATTTGCGCACGCTTTGCGAGCGACCGTCGCTACTCTGCTAACCGGGCGGGCGTGAGGGTCTGCGCCTACGATGATCGCGATGAGCGGGATAGTGGTCTGGTGGACGGAGCACGACGAGGTCAAGTCCGCGCATCTTGCCGATGCCGGCGAAGCACTCGCCCTATACGACGAATTAGTGGTCCGAGTGATCTCTCGCCCGTCAATGGTCGAGTTCGCGTCCGGGTCGCCAGGCTGCGCTTTGGCGATCGGGGCAGGGGCGACCGAGACCGTCGTCACCTTCCAATCGTCTCTTGACCCGCCGTATTTCATCAGCGCGGGCGAGGCGTCGAAGACGGGCGACGTGTGGTTCGAGTACTCGGGCGAGGCGACAGCCTACTCAGCCTCGAACGTCATCCCAGCTGCTGACGGACGACATGCCCTCGTCGAGTACCTTCATGACAGTCGGCGGCCATCTGCCATTGATTGGGAGCGGCTGTAGCCCATACCCGGGCGTCATTTGCGCACGCTTTGCGATGTCGGCACCATCGAACCTGATGCGGTTTTCGTGAACAAACACGAGCGCGGATTGGGCGTCGGGTTATCCTCAATTCATGAGTGGGCATGGGTCGAAATGGAAGCGAGCGTCAATGCGGCGTGAACGCCACGCGTCCGGCCGATGCAGTGTGTGCGGAGCCCCTGTTCAATGGCTGTCTCGCCTGAACCTGGGCGACGAGAGCGTGCCCGTATACCTCTGCCGCGATCACCAGCTGGTCGAGCCCGAGATCTGGGACAGGGTCCAGGGTCCTGCGCGCCCGCTACAGCCGGAGTCACCGCGGCAGCGTCAACCGCCGTGAGTACGCCCTGTCGATGCTCATCACCTGCGGGTCGTGCGGCCGACACCTGACCGGTCACGTCGATCGGTATCGCCACGTCGACGCGTGCGCACCGTTCAAGGCAGCCGCGCCGCGCGTGCGCCGGTCGGGCAGCCGCAACTACGACAAGCGGATCCGCGGCGAGTCGTACCCGGCCGCCGCCTACGAGGGTCTGATCGAAGCGGCGCTCGGCAAGGTCGCGGTGTCGGCCAAGCTGGCCGCCGACACCGTGGCACGGACAGCGAGGGTCCCGAGCGTCGGCCGGTGGCGACCCGTTCAGCCTGCGGCGGATCGCCCGCGAGCGGGACAAGGCCACCGCGCAATACGTGGCCGACCGCGACGTCCGCGCCGTCCAGTCCACGGCAGTGCGGCTCGACACCGAAGAGAAAGCCGCGAAGGACAGACCGCAGACCGCCGTGACCGCCCGCGATGTCCGCCGCTATCTCACCGACCTGCCGAAGCTGTGGCGGCAGATCTATCCCGGCTGGTCGCCGTGCGATCGGTTAGGCGGCTTTCGACCGCTTCGACGCGATGGCCTCGGCCTCCTGATACAACCGAGCGCCGAAGCGGAACGCTACGGCTGGCCCGAGGCCTGCGGTGCCGAGCCTCTCGTGATCGATGAGTCGTAAGTGGTCGGGGCGAGAGGATTT
>CAWEYB010000005.1:0-291260 GCA_963813225.1 uncultured Chloroflexia bacterium
ATCAGCTACGAGAAGTTCGAGATCCCCAACCTGATCGAACTCCAGCTCGATTCGTTCGCCTGGTTCGTCGACAAGGGTCTGCGCGAACTGTTCGACGAGATCAGCCCGATCAAGGACTTCACCGGCAAGGTCATGGAGCTCCAGTTCCTCGACTACGAGTTCGGTGCGCCCAAGTACTCCGAGGAGGAGTGCCGGACCAAGGACCTGACGTTCAGCAAGCCGCTGTACGTCAACGTCGAGCTCCTGATCAAGGAGACCGGCGAGATCCAGCGCCAGCGCGTCTACATGGGCGACTTCCCGTTGATGACCGACCAGGGCACGTTCGTCATCAACGGCGCCGAGCGCGTCGTCGTCAGCCAGCTCGTCCGCTCGCCGGGCGTCTACTACAGCGAGACCGAGGACCCGGCGTCGGGCCGGATGCTGTTCAGCGCCAAGGTCATCCCGAACCGCGGCGCCTGGCTCGAGTTCGAGACCAACAACAAGGACCAGCTGTGGGTCAAGGTCGATCGCAAGCGCAAGATCCCGGTGACGACGCTGCTGCGCGCGGTCGGCTACGAGCAGAACGAGGAGATCGCGGCGCTGTTCACCGGCGTCGACGTCGATCTCGACCACCAGTACATCAGCGGGACGCTCGACAAGGACCTGACCCACACCCAGGCCGAGGCGCTCATCGAGGTCTACAAGAAGCTCCGCCCGGGCGATCCGCCCACCGGCGACAACGCCCGCCAGCTGGTCGAGAGCCTGTTCTTCAACTTCCGCCGCTACGACCTCGGTCGGGTCGGTCGCTACAAGTTCAACAAGAAGCTGGACCCGGTCGCCGCGCGCCTCGGCGTCGAGCTGCCGCGTGAGGGCCGGACGATCACCCGCGAGGACATCGCGGCGATCGTCGGCCATCTCATCGAGTGCAACCGCGGGCTGCATCCCAAGGACGACATCGACCACCTCGGCAACCGCCGCGTCCGCGCCATCGGCGAGCTGATCCAGAACGCGTTCCGGATCGGCCTGCTGCGCATGGAGCGCGTCGTCCGCGAGCGCATGACGATCCAGGAGCTCGACAAGGCGACGCCGAACGCGCTGATCAACATCCGGCCGGTCGTGGCCGCGATGAAGGAGTTCTTCGGCGGCAGCCAGCTCAGCCAGTTCATGGACCAGACCAACCCGCTGGCCGAGCTGACCACAAGCGCCGCCTGTCGGCGCTCGGCCCGGGCGGCCTGTCGCGCGAGCGCGCCGGCTTCGACGTCCGCGACGTCCACCACAGCCACTACGGCCGGATCTGCCCGATCGAGACGCCGGAAGGTCCGAACATCGGCCTGATCGGCTCGCTCGCGACGTACGGCCGGATCAACAGCTACGGCTTCATCGAGACGCCGTATCGCAAGGTCAAGCGGACCGTCGGCTACGACGAGGCCGACCTGACCCAGTACGAGACGGGCGCCGATCTCGTCGCCAAGGGCGGCGAGGTCGTGCTCAAGGCGGGCACGCAGATCAACGCGGCTGCCGTCGCCGAGCTCAAGAAGCAGAAGGCCCACGCCTTCCCGATCCGCCCGTTCGTCACCGACGAGATCCACTACCTGCCGGCCGACGAGGAAGAGGAGCACGTCGTCGCGCAGGCGAACGCGCCGCTCGACGACGAAGGCCACTTCATCGCCGAGCGCATCCCGTCGCGCTACCGGGACACGTTCCCGGAGGCGCGTGCCGGCCAGATCGACTACATGGACGTCTCGCCCAAGCAGATCGTCTCCGTGGCGACCGCGCTGATCCCGTTCCTCGAGCACGACGACGCCAACCGCGCCCTGATGGGCTCGAACATGCAGCGTCAGGCGGTGCCGCTCCTCGAGCCGGAGTCGCCGATCGTCGGCACCGGGATGGAGGAGCGCGCCGCGCGCGACTCGGGCCAGGTCCTCGTCGCCCAGCGCGGCGGTCTCGTCACCAGCGTGACCGCCGAGCGGATCCACGTCGAGACCGACGCGGGCGAGCTCGACGAGTACAAGCTCCTGAAGTTCGTCCGCACCAACCAGGGCACCTGCATCAACCAGCGACCGATCGTCAACGTGGGCGACCGCGTCGGCGACGGGCAGCCGCTGGCCGACTCGAGCTCGACCGAGCTGGGCGAGCTGGCGCTCGGCCGGAACATCCTGGTGGCGTTCATGAGCTGGGAGGGCGGCAACTACGAGGACGCCATCGTCATCAGCGACCGGCTCGTCCGCGACGACCTGTTCACCAGCATCCACATCGAGAAGCACGAGATGGAGTCGCGCGACACCAAGCTCGGGCCCGAGGAGATCACCCGCGACATCCCGAACGTCGGCGAGGAGTCCCTCAAGGACCTCGACGAGGAGGGCATCGTCTACATCGGCGCCGAGGTGCGCCCGGGCGACATCCTGGTCGGCAAGATCACGCCGAAGGGCGAGACCGAGCTGACCGCCGAGGAGCGCCTGCTGCGGGCGATCTTCGGTGAGAAGGCGCGCGAGGTGAAGGACAGCTCGCTGCGCCTGCCGCACGGCGAGCGCGGCAAGGTCGTCGAGGTCCGCGAGTTCCGTCGCGAGCTCAACGACGACCTCCAGCCGGGCGTCAACCAGCTGGTCCGGGTGTCGGTCGCCCAGAAGCGCAAGATCAGCGTCGGCGACAAGATGGCCGGCCGCCACGGCAACAAGGGCGTCATCGCCAAGATCCTGCCGGTGGAGGACATGCCGTTCCTGCCGGACGGCACCCCGGTCGACATCATCCTGAATCCGCTCGGCGTGCCGAGCCGGATGAACATCGGCCAGATCCTGGAGACCCACCTCGGCTGGGCGCTCCACGAGAAGGGCCAGAAGGCCGCCACCGCGGTCTTCGACGGCGCGACCGAGCACGACATCAAGGACGAGCTCCGGTCCGCAAAGCACATGGTCTACGGCAAGGAGCTGTCGCTCCCGGAGAACGGCAAGATCGAGCTCCGCGATGGGCGGACCGGCGAGCTGTTCGACCGGCCGATCACCGTCGGCTACATCTACATGCTCAAGCTCCACCACCTCGTCGAGGACAAGATCCACGCGCGTTCGACCGGCCCGTACAGCCTGATCACCCAGCAGCCGCTCGGTGGCAAGGCCCAGTTCGGCGGCCAGCGCTTCGGCGAGATGGAGGTCTGGGCGCTCGAGGCCTACGGCGCCGCGAACATCCTGCAGGAGCTGCTGACCGTCAAGTCGGACGACGTCCTCGGGCGCGTCCAGACCTACGAGGCGATCGTCAAGGGCGAGGAGATCCAGCCGCCTCGCGTCCCGGAGTCGTTCAAGGTGCTCATCAAGGAGCTGCGCAGCCTCGGCCTCAACGCCGAGATCCTCGATCCGAACGAGGAGGAGATCCCGCTCGCGGAGGACGACGCCTCCGGCTACCTGTTGCCCGACCTCGGCGGGATCAACCTCGCCGGGTTCGAGGATTGACCGCCCTGTCATCTCAACCCGTCACTGACCAGTCACCCGCGGAGCCGCGCTGCGGCCGGCACGTCTCCGCTCGCTCACGGTCCGCATCGCGTCGCCGAGCCAGACGGCGGCGCGGAGGAGAACCATGCTCGAAGTCAATAACTTCAACGCGATCCGCATCTCGCTCGCCAGCCCGGACCAGATCCGGGAGTGGTCGAAGGGTGAGGTCACCAAGCCCGAGACCATCAACTACCGGACGCTCAAGCCGGAGAAGGATGGTCTGTTCGACGAGCGCATCTTCGGTCCGACCAAGGACTGGGAGTGCTACTGCGGCAAGTACAAGCGGATCCGCTACAAGGGCATCATCTGCGACAAGTGCGGCGTCGAGGTCACCCGCTCGAAGGTCCGCCGCGAGCGGATGGGCCACATCCAGCTGGCCAGCCCGGTCAGC
Organism: uncultured Chloroflexia bacterium; assembly: GCA_963813225.1. Lineage (GTDB taxonomy): Bacteria > Chloroflexota > Limnocylindria > Limnocylindrales > CSP1-4 > SPCO01. The sequence goes on from CAWEYB010000005.1 coordinate 3,850, forward strand.
CACATCTGGTACTTCAAGGGCACGCCGAGCCGCCTCGGCATCCTGCTCGACATCAGCCCGCGCAACCTCGAGCGGATCCTCTACTTCGCGCTGTACATCGTCACCCATGTCGATGAGGACGCGCGCAAGCGCGCCCTGCTCGCGATCGAGGAAGAGGCCGAGGGCCGCGGCGGCAAGGCCGGCAAGGCGCTGGCCGCCCGCGAGGACGAGCTGCGCGCCGAGCTGAACAAGACCAAGGACGAGCTGAACGCCGAGCTCGCCCGGACCAAGGCGGACCTCGAGGCGCAGCGCTCCTCCCGGACCGAGGAGATCGCCGCGCTCGCGCAGGTGACGCAGGCCGCGCTGGCCGAGCTCAAGACCGGCGTGGCCGCCGAGACGATCGCCTTCGAGCCGACCGGCGAGGTCGTCGTCGCCGCCGGCGACAAGGGCGGCAAGGAGGCCACCGCTCGCCTGCGCAAGATCGTCGGCGAGTACACCGAGCGGGTCAACGCCGACCTCCAGCAGCGCGAGGCCGACGAGGCGCGCGCCGTCGAGCAGAAGATCGAGGACCTGCGGGCGGCCATGGACGACACGCTCCGCCACGAGCGCGAGCAGCTCCAGGAGCAGGCCCAGGGGACGCAAGGACGAGCTGCGCAAGCTGCGCGACGAGCTCGAGTCGCTCAAGCCGATGCAGACGCTCGGCGAGACCGAGTACCGCAACCTCGACGAGCGCTACGGCGCGGGCGCCAAGGGCGGCCGCGTCTTCGGGGCCGGGATGGGCGCCGAGGCGATCCGCGAGATCATCAGCCGGATGGACCTCGAGGAGCTGGCCCGCTCCCTCCACGTCGAGGTCCGGACCAGCTCCGGCCAGCGACGCAAGAAGGCGATCAAGCGGCTGCGCCTGATCGAGGCGTTCCGCCGCTCGGGCACCCGCCCGGACTGGATGATCCTGTCGGTCCTGCCGGTCATCCCGCCGGACCTGCGCCCGATGGTCCAGCTCGACGGCGGCCGCTTCGCGACCTCCGACCTGAACGACCTGTACCGCCGCGTCATCAACCGCAACAACCGGCTCAAGCGACTGCTCGAGCTGGGCGCCCCGGAGATCATCATCCGCAACGAGAAGCGGATGCTCCAGGAAGCCTGCGACGCGCTGATCGACAACGGCCGCCGCGGCCGGGCGATCGCCGGCACCGGCAACCACCGCCTCAAGTCGCTGTCCGACATGCTCAAGGGCAAGCAGGGCCGGTTCCGCCAGAACCTGCTCGGCAAGCGCGTCGACTACTCGGGCCGCTCGGTCATCGTCGTCGGCCCGGAGCTCAAGCTCCACCAGTGCGGGCTGCCCAAGAAGATGGCGCTCGAGCTGTTCAAGCCGTTCGTCATGCGCCAGCTCGTCGAGAAGGGCTTCGCCCACAACATCAAGAGCGCCAAGCGCATCGTCGAGCGCGTCCGGCCCGAGGTCTGGGACGTCCTCGAAGAGGTCATCAAGGACCATCCGGTCCTGCTGAACCGCGCCCCGACGCTCCACCGCCTGGGCATCCAGGCGTTCATGCCGGTCCTCGTCGAGGGCTCGGCCATCCAGATCCACCCGCTCGTCTGCACCGCGTTCAACGCCGACTTCGACGGCGACCAGATGGCGGTCCACGTGCCGCTCTCGACGGCCGCCCAGGAAGAGGCGCGGACGATGATGCTGTCGACCGCCAACCTGCTGTCGCCCGCCGACGGCAGCCCGGTCGTCGCGCCGACCCAGGACATGGTCCTCGGCTGCTACTACCTGACGATGGACGCCGACCCGGTCAAGGGCCAGCGGGTCCGGGTCTTCTCGTCGGAGGACGAGGCGATCCTCGGCTACCGGCTGCGCGAGAAGACCGGCGCGACGCTCCACGAGCTGATCGACGTCGAGGTCAAGGCCTGGGACCCGGAGACGGAGTCGCTCCAGCTGGAGCGGCGCCGGACGACCATCGGCCGGGTCATCTTCAACCAGATCCTGCCCGATCCGCTGCGCTTCCACGACACGGTCATGCGCCGAGCCGACCTCAAGGAGCTCGTCGACGTCTGCTACCGCCAGCTCGGCCCGGAGGAGACGGCGCACCTCGTCGACGGCATCAAGAGCGTCGGCTTCGAGTTCGCGACCCGCGGCGGGATGACCATCGGCCTGTTCGACATCGAGGTCCCGAAGGACAAGCCGGCGCGGCTCGCCGCGGCCGACGAGTCCGTGTCGGCCATCGACCGCCAGTTCCAGCGCGGCCTCATCACCGAGGACGAGCGCTACGAGCAGGTCGTCGGCGTCTGGCAGGAGACCAGCTCGGCGATGTCCGACGAGATGATGCGCTCGCTCGATCCCAACGGCCCGGTCACGATGATGACCGCGTCGGGCGCCCGCGGGAACAAGGGCAACATCGGTCAGCTGGGCGCCATGCGCGGCCTGATGGCCGACCCGTCCGGCCGGATCATCGACGTCCCGGTCCGCAGCAACTTCCGCGAGGGCATGACCGTCCTCGAGTACTTCATCTCCACCCACGGCGCCCGCAAGGGTCTCGCCGACACCGCCCTGCGCACGGCCGACTCCGGGTACCTGACCCGGCGCCTGGTCGACGTCGCCCAGGACGTCATCACCCGCGAGGAGGACTGCGGCACCGAGGAAGGCAGCTGGATCATCCGCAGCGAGTCGAGCGACGAGAAGGGCGCCTTCCAGAAGCGCCTCGTCGGCCGGCTGGCGGCGGCCCCGCTGCCCGACCCGCGGGTCGACACCAAGAAGGGCAAGGAGCCGACGCTCCTGGTCGATCGCAACGAGCTGATCATCGAAGAGGCCGCGGCGCGCATCGATGCCGCCGGGGTCGACGAGGTGCTCGTCCGCTCGCCCCTCACCTGCGAGGCTCGCTACGGCGTCTGCCGGGCGTGCTACGGCCGCAACCTCGCCACCGGCGAGATGGTCGGCTCGGCGAGGCGGTCGGCATCATCGCCGCCCAGTCGATCGGCGAGCCCGGCACGCAGCTGACGATGCGGACGTTCCACACCGGCGGCGTCGCCGCGGGCGTGGACATCACCGCCGGCCTGCCGCGCGTCGAGGAGCTGTTCGAGGCCCGCATCCCCAAGGGCAAGGCCGAGATCAGCCACATCGACGGCGTCGTCGAGATCATCCGCGGCGATGGCCCGACCAAGGTCAAGGTCATCTCGCGCGAGGTCTACGACACGTCGCTGGCGCTGACCGACGGCGCCGAGCTGCTGGCCGCCCCCGGCGACGCCGTCGCGCTCGGCCAGGTCGTCGCCCGGACCGAGATCGACGGCGCGACGACCGACGTCACCTCGCCCGTCGCGGGCTTCCTCGTCGAAGGCCGACGGCGGCCTCGTCGTCCGCGCCGAGGACGTCGTCGAGCGCGAGTACCTCATCCCGCACAACGCCAAGATCCTGGTCGAGAACGGCGCGGAGATCCGCGCCGGCGACGCCATCACCGACGGCCCGATCAACCCGCAGGAATACCTCGACACGCGGGGCAAGGACGCCGTCCAGCGCTACCTGGTCAAGGAAGTCCAGAAGGTCTACCAGAGCCAGGGCGTCACGATCAACGACAAGCACATCGAGATCATCGTCCGGCAGATGCTCCGCAAGGTCCGCATCGACCAGCCGGGCGACGTCGACCTGCTCCCGACGGAGCTGGTCGATCGGCTCGAGTTCGAGGAGCACAACAACCGCGTCCTGGCCGAGGGCGGCGAGCCGGCCACGGCCCAGACCGTGCTGCTCGGCGTCACCAAGGCGTCGCTCAACACCTCCAGCTTCCTCGCGGCGGCGTCCTTCCAGGAGACGACCCGGGTGCTCACCGAGGCCGCCATCAACGGCGCCAAGGACCACCTGATCGGGCTCAAGGAGAACGTCATCATCGGCAAGCTCATCCCGGCCGGGACGGGTGCGCCGGCGAACGTGGCGGCACGCAAGGAGCGCGAGCGTCGGGCGGCCCTCGAGGCCCTCGCCGGCGAGGCGCTCGAAGACCTCGGCACCGAGTTCAACCCGTTCCTCGAGGACGGGGAGACCCGGGCACCCGACGACGACGCAGCCGGGCTGGCCCTGGCGGCGACGATCGCCGGCGCCGACGACGACGAGATCGACCCGGCGAATCCGTTCGCCGCGGAGGCCGGTTCGAACGGCTCCGACGACGATGCCGCCAACCCGTTCCTCGAGGACGCGGCGGCCCTCGCCGAGACCACCGAGGAGGGCTGATCGAGCTCGTCTCGACCACCCCTGGGCGGCCCGCCGGACGTTTGACACGCTCGTCGGGCCGCTGCTAAACTCCGCCTTCGTGGCCTCGGGAGGGGTCCGCCCTCGGCGCGTGCGCCGCTGACCCATCTTCGACCCCCATCACATCCGGTCCGTCGCCGCCACATCGACCGGTGGCGATCCCAAGGGACCGGCCCGGTCGGCAACGACCGACCGATCCGTCCGACCGAAAGGAGTAGCGTCTTCGTGCCGACGATCAGCCAGCTCGTGCGCCACGGCCGCAAGCGCAAGATCTCGAAGATCAAGGCGCCGGCCATGCGCAAGAACTGGAACAGCCTGCGGCAGCGCCAGGTCTCGATCCCGGGCGCCCCCCAGAAGCGGGGGGTCTGCCTGCAGGTCCGGACGATGACGCCGAAGAAGCCGAACTCCGCCCTGCGCAAGATCGCCCGCGTGCGCCTGACCAACCAGATGGAGGTCACGGCCTACATCCCGGGCATCGGCCACAACCTGCAGGAGCACTCGGTCGTGCTCGTGCGCGGCGGCCGGGTCAAGGACCTGCCGTCGGTCAAGTACCACATCATCCGCGGCACGCTCGACGCGGCCGGCGTGCGCGACCGCAAGCAGGGTCGCAGCAAGTACGGCGCCAAGGCCACCGCAAGCCGGGGGCCCGCTAGATGCCGCGTCGCACCAGCATCCCGCGCAAGTCGAAGTACGAGGTCGTCCCGGCCAACCGGATGACCGCCCGCTTCTCGGCCAAGCTGATGAAGGACGGCAAGCAGAACCTCGCCGAGCGGATCCTCCGCCAGGCGCTCGCCCGGGCCGAGGCCCAGGCCGCGCGCCCGGGTCTCGAGATCCTCGAGGCGGCGATGCGCAACGCGACCCCCATCATCGAAGTCAAGCCGCGCCGCGTCGGTGGCGCGACCTATCAGGTCCCGGTCGAGATCCGGGGCGATCGCCGCATGTCGCTCGGTGTCCGCTGGCTCGTCCAGGCGGCCCGCAAGCGCAACGGCAAGAGCATGAGCGAGAAGCTCGCCGCCGAGCTCGTCGATGCCATGAACGGCCTCGGCGCGGCGGTCAAGCGACGCGAAGACACGCACAAGATGGCGGAGGCCAACCAGGCCTTCAGCCATTTCAAGTGGTAGAACCGGGAGCGTAAGAACACCGTGGCACGTCAGGTTCCGCTCGCACGAACGCGGAACATCGGGATCATCGCGCATATCGACGCCGGCAAGACGACCGTCACCGAGCGGATCCTTTTCTATACGAAGAAGATCTACAAGATCGGTGAGGTCCATGAGGGCGCGGCCACGATGGACTGGATGCCCCAGGAGCAGGAGCGGGGGATCACCATCACCGCCGCGGCAACGACGGCGTTCTGGGGCGATCATCGCATCAACATCATCGATACGCCCGGGCACGTGGACTTCACGGTCGAGGTCGAGCGGAGCCTGCGCGTGCTCGACGGCGCGGTCGTCGTCTTCGACGGCGTGGCCGGCGTCGAGCCGCAGTCCGAGACGGTCTGGCGCCAGGCCGACCGCTACGGCGTGCCGCGCTTCTGCTTCATCAACAAGCTCGACCGCACCGGCGCCGACTTCTGGCGCTGCGTCGACTCGATCAAGGACCGCCTGGGCGCCAACGCCGTGCCGATCCAGATCCCGATCGGGCGCGAGGACAAGTTCAAGGGCATCATCGACCTGGTCGAGATGAAGGCGTACTACTACCGCGACGACCTGGGCACGACGATCGACGTCGTCGACATCCCCGACGAGCTGCAGGCCGAGGCCGAGAAGCATCGCCACACGATGATCGAGGCCGTCGCCGAGATGGACGACGAGCTGACCCACAAGTACCTCGAGGGCGAGGAGTTCACCATCGCCGAGATCAAGCGCGGGCTGCGCCTCGGCACCCTGACGACCCGGATCATCCCGGTCCTGACCGGCTCGGCGCTCAAGAACAAGGGCGTCCAGAAGATGCTCGACGCGGTCGTCGACTACCTGCCGTCGCCGCTCGACGTGCCGCCGATGATCGGCCTCGACCCCAAGACCGGCGCCGAGATCATCCGCACGCCGTCCGACAGCGAGCCGTTCAGCGCGCTCGCCTTCAAGATCGCCGCCGACCCGTTCGTCGGCAAGCTGGCCTTCTTCCGGGTCTACTCCGGCACGCTGAAGGCCGGCTCGTACGTCTACAACCCGGTCAAGGACAAGCGCGAGCGGATCGGCCGCATCCTCCAGATGCACGCCAACCATCGCGAGGAGATCGACATCGTGTACGCCGGCGACATCGCCGCCGCCGTCGGTCTCAAGGACACCTTCACCGGCGACACGCTGTCCGACCCGGCGCACCCGATCATCCTCGAGTCGATGACCTTCCCCGAGCCGGTCATCGAGGTCAAGATCGAGCCGAAGACGAAGGCCGACCAGGACAAGCTGGCGCTCGCCCTGCAGCGCCTGGCCGAGGAGGATCCGACCTTCCGGGTCAAGACCGACCCGGAGACCTCGGAGACGCTCATCGCCGGGATGGGCGAGCTGCACCTCGACGTCCTCGTCGACCGGATGGTCCGCGAGTTCCAGGTCGCCGCGAACATCGGCAAGCCGCAGGTCTCCTATCGCGAGACGATCCGGCGCGCCGCCGAGGGCAACGGCCGCTTCATCCGCCAGACCGGCGGCAAGGGCCAGTACGGCCACGCGGTCATCAAGCTGGAGCCCGCCGAGAAGGGGACCGGCTACGAGTTCGTCGACAAGATCGTCGGCGGCACGATCCCGCGCGAGTACATCAAGCCGGTCGACCAGGGCATCCGCGAGACGCTCGCCACGGGCATCTACGCCGGGTTCCCGGTGGTCGACGTCAAGGTCACCCTGTTCGACGGCTCGTACCACGACGTCGACTCGTCCGAGATGGCGTTCAAGATCGCCGGTTCGATGGCCATCAAGGACGCCTTCAGCAAGGCCGATCCGGCCATCCTCGAGCCGATCATGAAGGTCGAGGTCCTCATGCCCGAGGAGTTCATGGGCGACGTCATCGGCGACCTCAACAGCCGCCGCGGCCAGATCGAGGGGATGGAGTCGCGCGGCACGACCCAGGTCGTCCGGGCGTTCGTCCCGCTCGCCGCAGATGTTCGGCTACGTCACCGACCTGCGGAGCATGACCCAGGGTCGCGCGACCTCATCGATGGAATTCAGCCACTACGCCGAGGTCCCGGGCAACCTGGCCTCGGAACTCGTCCAGAAGTCCAAGGTCTAGCAGGAAGCCGGGAGCAGCCCAGATGGCCAAGAAGAAGTTCGAGCGCACCAAGCCGCACGTCAATATCGGCACGATCGGCCACATCGACCATGGCAAGACGAGCCTGACCGCGGCGATCACCAAGTACCTGGCCCTGAAGGGCGAGGCGGAGTACCGCGCCTTCGACACGATCGACAACGCGCCCGAGGAGCGCGAGCGCGGCATCACCATCGCCATCGCCCACGTCGAGTACGAGACCGACGCCCGCCACTACGCCCACGTCGACTGCCCCGGGCACGCCGACTACATCAAGAACATGATCACCGGCGCCGCCCAGATGGACGGCGCCATCCTGGTCGTCGCCGCGACCGACGGCCCGATGCCCCAGACCCGCGAGCACATCCTGCTGGCCCGCCAGGTCGAGGTCCCGTACATCGTCGTCTTCCTCAACAAGGTCGACATGGTCGACGACGAGGAGCTGCTCGACCTCGTCGAGCTCGAGGTCCGCGAGCTGCTGACCAAGTACAACTTCCCGGGCGACGACATCCCGGTCATCCGCGGCTCGGCGCTGAAGGCGCTCGAGGCCGGCGACGACCCGACCGACCCCGCCTACGCGCCGCATCCAGGAGCTGATGGACGCGGTCGACTCCTACATCCCGACGCCCGAGCGCGCCGGTCGACAAGCCGTTCCTGATGCCGGTCGAGGACGTCTTCGGGATCAAGGGCCGGGGCACCGTCGCCACCGGGCGCATCGAGCGCGGCATCGTCAAGGTCGGCGACGAGGTCGAGCTCGTCGGCGTCAAGCCGACCCGCAAGATCGTCGTCACCGGCGTCGAGATGTTCAAGAAGCTGCTCGACGAGGGCCGGCCGGCGACAACGTCGGCTGCCTCCTCCGGGGCATCGAGCGCGAGGAGATCGAGCGCGGCCAGGTGCTGGCCAAGACGGGCTCGGTCAAGCCGCACACCAAGTTCACCGCCCAGGTCTACGTCCTGACCAAGGAGGAGGGCGGCCGCCATACCCCCTTCTACAACGGCTACCGGCCGCAGTTCTACCTGCGCACGACCGACGTCACCGGCGCCATCGGGCTGCCCGACGGGGCCGAGATGATCATGCCCGGCGACAACGTCGAGATGAGCGTCGAGCTGATCACCCCGATCGCCCTCGAGATCGGCCAGCGCTTCGCCATCCGCGAGGGTGGCCGGACCGTCGGCGCCGGCGCCATCGTCAGCATCGTCGAGTAGACGAGATGGCAAAGCAGCGGATCCGGATCCGCCTCAAGGCCTACGACCACCGACTGCTCGACCAGTCGGCGGCGCAGATCGTCGAGACGGCCCAGCGCACCGGGGCCGACGTCGTCGGTCCGGTGCCGCTGCCGACCCGGATCGAGAAGTTCACGGTCCTGCGTTCCCCGTTCATCGACAAGGACAGCCGGGAGCAGTTCGAGATCCGCACCCACAAGCGGCTCGTCGACATCCTCGACCCCTCGTCCAAGACGGTCGACGCCCTGATGCGACTCAGCCTCGCGGCTGGCGTCGACATCGAGATCAAGATGTGATGGCGAACGCAGAGATCGGCCTGATCGGCCGCAAGGTCGGCATGACCCAGGTCTTCCAGGACGACGGCACGATGGTGGCCGTCTCGGTCGTCGCGATCGAGCCGAACACCGTCACGCGTCTGCGCACGCCCGAGCGCGACGGCTACACCGCCGTCCAGCTCGGCACGGACGTCGTGCGAGAAGCTGACCAAGCCCGAGGCCGGCCAGCTCGGCGGGACCTGCCCAAGGTCGCGACCATCCGCGAGTTCCGCGTCGACAGCGTCGACGACGTGACGCGTCGGCCAGACGTTCTCGATCGGCGACCTGTTCGAGGCCGGGCGACCTCGTCGACGTCACCGGCGTGTCGAAGGGCAAGGGCTTCGCCGGCCACATCAAGCGCCACAACTTCCACCGCGGGCCCAAGACCCACGGCTCCGACCATCACCGCGCGCCGGGCTCGATCGGGCCGGGCACGACGCCGGGCCGCGTCTATCGCGGGCTCAAGATGGCCGGCCACATGGGCGACGAGCGGGTGACCATCAAGAAGGTCCGCGTCGTCCGCACCGACACCGACCGCAACCTCCTGCTGGTCAAGGGCAGCCTGCCCGGCGCCCGCGGCGCGCTGATCCTCGTGAAGAAGGCCTGACCGATGCCGCAGACGACGTCCTACGACCGGACCGGCGCGACCGTCGGCAGCGTCGAGCTCAGCGACGAGCTGTTCGCGGCCCCGGTCAACGCGGCCGTCCTCCACCAGGTCGTGACCGCCCAGCTCGCCGGCCGGCGAACCGGCACGCACGACACCAAGACCCGCGGCGAGGTCCGCGGCGGCGGCAAGAAGCCGTACCGCCAGAAGGGCACCGGCCGCGCCCGCCAGGGCTCGACCAGCGCGCCGCACTACCGTGGCGGCGGCGCGTCTTCGGGCCGCATCCGCGCTCGTACGAGCAGCGCCTGCCGCGCAAGATGAAGCGCCTCGCGCTGCGTGGCGCGCTGACCGCCAAGTTCGGCGACGAGGCGATCAAGGTCATCGACACGTTCGGCCTCGAGGCGATCAAGACCAAGGACCTCGTCGGCGTCCTCGACCGCGCTCGAGGCGACCGGTCGCATCCTCGTCGTCGCGCCCGGCCGCGACGAGAAGCTCGAGCTGTCGGCGCGCAACCTGCCGGTCGTCGAGATCATCCTGGCCGACTCGCTCAACGTGGTCGACCTGCTCAACGCCGACGTCGTGCTCATCGAGCAGCCGTCGCTCGCCCGGATGCAGGAGGTCTACGCATGAGCGCCCTGACCGCGCCGGAGATCATCCTGCGCCCCGTCATCAGCGAGAAGTCGATCGACGAGTCGGGCCGCGGCAAGTACACCTTCGCCGTCCACGACGACGCCAACAAGATCCAGATCAAGGCCGCGATCGAGGAGCTCTACAAGAAGGAGAACGTGACCGTCGTGTCGGTCAACGTCCTGACCACGAAGGCCAAGGAGAAGCGTCGCGGGAACCGTCGCGGCCAGACCATCGGCCACACGACCCCCTGGCGCAAGGCCATCGTGACCCTGGCCCCCGGCCAGAAGATCGAGTTCTTCGAGGGGGTCTGAGCGATGCCGCTGCGCAGTTACAAGGCCACCTCGCCGGGGCTCCGGCAGATGACTCGCTCGACCTTCGAGGAGATCACCACCAAGGAGCCGTACAAGCCCCTGCTCGAGCCCCAGATCCGCGGCTCCGGCCGCAACAACCAGGGCCGGATGACCGTGCGCCATCGCGGCGGCGGCGAGAAGCAGCACTACCGCCTCATCGACTTCAAGCGCGACAAGCTCGACGTGCCGGCCCGCCTGGCGACCATCGAGTACGACCCGAACCGCTCGGCCCGCATCGGCCTGCTCCACTACCGCGACGGCGAGAAGCGCTACATGCTCCTGCCGCACGGCCTCAAGGTCGGCGACGTCGTCGTCGCCGGTCCGAGCGCCGAGGCGCGCGTCGGCAACGCCCTGCCGCTGGCCAACATCCCGCTCGGCACGACCATCCACAACATCGAGCTGGTGCCCGGCAAGGGCGGCCAGATCGTCCGGTCCGCCGGGGTGTCCGCCCAGCTGCTGGCCAAGGAAGGCGACTTCGCCACGGTCCGCCTGCCGTCGGGTGAGGTGCGCCGCGTGCCGATGCGCTGCATGGCCACCGTCGGCCAGGTCGGCAACCTCGATCACGAGAACCAGAACCTCGGCAAGGCCGGCCGCGCCCGGCACATGGGCCAGCGCCCGGAGGTCCGCGGGGTCGTCATGAACCCGCGCGACCATCCGCACGGCGGCGGCGAGGGCAAGTCCCCGACCGGGATGCCGCCCAAGACCCCGTGGGGCAAGCCCGCCATGGGCTATCGCACCCGCCGGTCCAAGACGACCGGACGGCTCATCGTCCGCTCGCGGCATCGCAAGTAGCAGGGAGGAGGAAACCGATGTCTCGCTCAGTCAAGAAGGGCCCGTTCGTCGAGGCCCGCCTCCTCGGCCGGATCGAGGACATGAACAAGCGCAACGAGAAGAAGGTCGTGAAGACCTGGTCGCGCGCGTCGGTCATCTTCCCGACGTTCATCGGCCACACCATCGCCGTCTACAACGGCAAGAAGCACATCCCGGTCTACGTGACCGAGAACATGGTCGGCCATCGGCTCGGTGAGTTCAGCCCGACCCGCAACTACCGCGGGCACGGCAAGCACACCGACCGCTCGACGGCGCTGAAGTAGGAGGCCGCCATGCGCGTCTCCGCCACCGCCAAGTACCTCCGCGCCTCGACCCGCAAGACCCGGCTCGTCACCGAGGCGATCAAGGGCAAGCCCGTCGAGGAGGCGGCCGCCCTGCTGAAGTTCATGCCCCAGAAGGCCGCCGCCGACGTCGCCCGCGTGCTCAAGAGCGCGACGGCGAACGCCGAGAACAACCACAACCTGTCCGCCGAGGACCTGTTCATCGTCGACGCCGTCGCCAACGAGGGCCCGACGATCAAGCGCTTCCAGCCGCGGGCCCAGGGTCGGGCGTTCCCGATCCACAAGCCCATGACCCACATCACCATCGTCGTCGCGGACCAGGAGGCCTGAGATGGGACACAAGGTCCATCCGTACGGCTTCCGCCTGGGTGTCTCGCGCACCTGGACCGCGAAGTGGTACGCCGATAACAAGGAATACACCGCCTCCCTCCAGGAGGACATCAAGATCCGCAAGCTGATCGACAAGCGGCTGGCCAACGCCAGCGTCAGCGGCGTCGAGATCGAGCGCGGCATCAACCACGTGACGGTGACCATCCACACCGCCAAGCCGGGCATCGTCATCGGCAAGGGCGGGGCCAACGTCGAGGTCCTGCGCCAGCAGATCGGCGCGCTCACGACCCGCAAGGTCAAGCTCGAGATCAAGGAGATCCGCCAGCCGGAGCTCGACGCGTATCTCGTGGCCATGAACATCGCCGAGCAGCTGAGCCGCCGCATCGCCTTCAAGAAGGCGATGAAGCAGTCCATCCAGCGCTCGATGAAGGCCGGCGCCAAGGGCGTCAAGATCGCCGTCGCGGGCCGCCTCGGCGGCTCCGAGATGGGCCGCCGCGAGTGGGACAAGGAAGGCCGCATCCCGCTCGGCACGCTCCGCGCGGACATCAGCTACGGCCAGGTCCACGCCCACACGACCTACGGCCGGATCGGCGTCAAGGTCTGGATCTACCGCGGCGACATCACCCCGGAGCGCGCGGCGCGCGACGCCGGCATCCCGGCCCAGGTCGGGCAGGGGGTCTGACCGATGTTGATGCCCAAGCGCGTCAAGCACCGCAAGGTCATGCGCGGACGCATGTCCGGGGTCGCCAAGGGCGGCTACAACGTCGCCTTCGGCGAGTACGGCCTGGCGACGCAGGAGCCGGCCTGGATCACCAGCCGCCAGATCGAGGCGGCCCGGCGCGCCATGACCCGCTCGGTCAAGCGCGGCGGCAAGATCTGGATCCGGGTCTTCCCGGACAAGCCGGCGACCAAGAAGCCGGCCGAGACCCGGATGGGCTCGGGCAAGGGCGCGCCCGACCATTGGGTCGCGGTCGTCAAGCCCGGCCGGATCCTGTTCGAGATGGCCGGCGTGGACCACGAGTCGGCGATCGAGGCCATGCGCCTCGCCAGCCACAAGCTGCCGGTCGCCACGCGGGTCGTCCTCCGCGAGTCGGCGAAGGAGGCGAACTGATGGACATCGCCAAGGTTCGCCAGCTGTCCGACACCGAGCTCGAGAACGCCCTCCGCGAGGCCAAGCAGGACCTCTGGGGCGCGCGCTTCGCGCTCTCGACCCGACAACTCAAGGACTACAGCACGATCCCGCAGACGCGGCGAACGATCGCGCGGATCCTGACCGTCCAGCGCGAGCGTGGAGCTCGGCCGGCCGGTGCGAGGGAGATCACGCGATGACAGGAGCAGACACCCAGGCGCAAGTGCAAGGCAAGCGGAAGACCAAGGTCGGCCGCGTCGTGAGCGACCAGATGGACAAGACGATCGTCGTGTCCGTCGAGCGCCTGGCGCGTCACCGGCTGTACAAGCGGGTCATCCGCTTGAGCACGAAGTTCAAGGCCCACGACGAGGCCAACGAGGCCCACATCGGCGACACCGTCCTCATCGAGGAGTCGCGTCCGCTGTCGGCCACCAAGCGCTGGCGCCTGGTGTCGATCGTCGCCCGTGGCGGCGACCACACGCTGCCCGGCGAGATCGTGACCGACGAGGCCGAGACCTCCGAGGCGATCCACGCGGCCGCCCACCCGGGCCGGACGCGCGACGCGGCCGAGGATGGCGACGCCGCCGTCGCCGAGACGGCCGAGGAGGCCGCCCCGTGATCCAGTCGCAGACCCGTCTCAAGGTCGCCGACAACACGGGCGCCCGGACGATCCAGTGCATCCGGGTGATGGGTCGCTCGCTCAAGACCGAGGCGGGCGTCGGTGACGTCATCGTCGCCAGCGTCAAGCAGGCCATCCCGAACGCCGCCGTCAAGAAGGGCGACGTCGTCCGGGCGGTCATCGTCCGCACGGCCAAGGAGTACGGCCGGCCCGACGGCAGCTACATCCGCTTCGACGAGAACGCGGCCGTCCTGATCAACAACCAGGGCAACCCGCGCGGGACGCGCATCTTCGGCCCGGTCGCGCGCGAGCTGCGCGACCGCAACTACATGAAGATCGTCTCGCTCGCGCCGGAGGTGCTGTGATGGCCACCCGCACTCCCCAGCCGCGCACGCCCAAGGTGCCCGAGATCCGCAAGGGCGACACCGTCGTCGTGCTGGCCGGCAAGGACGCCGGCAAGCGCGGCACGGTCGAGCGGGTCATCCGCCGCCAGGCGTCGCCGAGCTCGACGCGCAGCGTCTTCCGGCGCGGCTCCGCGGCCGGCGGCGTCAGCGTCGTCGTCGAGGGCCTCAACATCGCCAAGCGCCACACCAAGCCGCGCCAGACGGCCGGCACCGAGCGATCGCGTGCCGAAGATCCAGCAGGGCGGCATCCTCGACATCGCCCAGCCGCTCCCGATCAGCCGGGTCATGCTCGTCTGCTCGAGCTGCGGCAAGCCGACCCGGATCGCCCACGCGACCCTCGACACCGGCCGGCGCGTCCGCGTCTGCCGCCACTGCGGCGAGCAGATGGAGGGGAAGGCATGACCAGCCGACTCCAGGAGCGCTACACGACCGAGGTCGTTCCCGCGCTCCAGAAGCAGTTCGAATACGCCAACCCGATGCAGGTGCCGCGTCTGTCGAAGATCGTCGTCAACATCGGGCTCGGCGAGGCGCTGTCGAACGCGAAGGCGCTCGACGCCGCCCTCGGCGACGTCACCCTCATCACCGGCCAGAAGCCGATCGTGACCAAGGCCAAGCGCTCGATCGCCCAGTTCCGCGTGCGGACGGGCAACTCGATCGGGGCCAAGGTCACCCTCCGCGGCGAGCGGATGTGGGACTTCCTGGACCGCCTGACGATGCTCGCGCTGCCGCGCATCCGCGACTTCCGGGGCATCCCCGGCAAGTCGTTCGACGGGCGCGGCAACTATTCACTCGGCCTCCGCGAGCAGCTCGCCTTCCCGGAGATCGACTACGACAAGGTGGACCGTCTCCGCGGGCTGGAGATCAGCATCGTGACGACGGCGAAGACCGACGAGGAGTCCAAGAAGCTTCTTGAACTCCTCGGCATGCCCTTCGCCTCGTAGGCGCGGGGAGGAGACAGATGGCAAAGAAATCGATGATCGCAAAGGCGAGCCGGACACCGAAGTTCAAGGTGCGCGGCTACCACCGCTGCATCGTGTGCGGTCGACCGCGCGCCTTCATGCGCCGGTTCGCGCTGTGCCGCATCTGCTTCCGGGAGCGTGCGCTCCTGGGCGAGCTGCCCGGCGTCACCAAGTCGAGCTGGTAGGGAACCGATGAACATCTCCGATCCGATCGCGGACATGCTCACGCGCGTCCGGAACGCGTCCCGGGCACGACACACCGAGGTGGTCGTCCCCGCGTCGCGGACCAAGCGCGAGATCGCCCGCATCCTCAAGGACGAGGGCTTCATCGCCGACGTCAGCGAGGAGCAGGACGGCCCGACGGCCAACCTGCGCATCACCCTCAAGTACGTCGACGGGAAGGTCCCGGTCGTCTCCGGCCTCAAGCGGATCAGCAAGCCCGGCCTGCGGGTCTACGCGCGCAAGACGGACATCCCGCGCGTGCTCGGCGGCCTCGGCATCGTCATCGTCAGCACGAGCCAGGGGATCATGACCGGCCAGCAGGCGCGTCAGGCGCAGCTGGGCGGCGAAGTCCTCGCGTTCGTCTGGTAGGCCGGACGACATGTCGCGCATCGGACGCCTGCCCATCACCGTCCCGTCGGGCGTCGACGTGACGATCGACGGCCGCAACGTGACCGTCAAGGGCCCGAAGGGCACGCTGAGCCGGTCGCTCCACCCGGACATCACCGTCAGCCGCGAGGACGGGACGCTCGTCGTCACCCGCCCGACCGAGCAGAAGACCCACAAGCAGCTCCACGGGCTGACCCGGACGCTGGTCAACAACATGGTCGTCGGCGTGACCGACGGCTATCGCAAGGGCCTCGAGATCACCGGCGTCGGCTATCGGGCGACGCTCAATGGCAAGAAGCTGACGCTCAACCTGGGCTACAGCCACCCGATCGAGATCGACCCGCCCGACGGCATCAGCTTCGAGGTCGAGAACCCGACCCGCCTCGCGGTCGTCGGCATCGACAAGGAGCTGGTCGGCCAGATCGCGGCCAAGGTCCGGGCGACCCGCAAGCCGGAGCCCTACAAGGGCAAGGGCGTGCGCTACGCCGGCGAGTACATCCGCCGCAAGGCCGGCAAGGCCGGCAAGATCGGCGGGAAGAAATGACCGTGACTGACAAGGAACGAACACGATGACGCAGGTCGCCACCCGCGGCGCCGCCCGACGCAAGCGCCACGATCGGATCCGCCTTCACCTGGCGGGGACCGAAGCGCGGCCGCGCCTCGCGGTCTTCCGCAGCCTCAACCACATCTACGCGCAGGTCATCGACGACGCGTCCGGAAAGACGCTCGCCGCGGCATCGACCGTCGAGAAGGAGCTCAAGGGCTCCAAGGAGACCAAGTCGGCCGAGGCGGCCACCGTCGGGAAGCTGATCGCCGAGCGGGCCAAAGCCGCCGGTGTCGAGCGCGTCGTCTTCGATCGAGCCGGGTTCCGGTACCACGGGCGGATCAAGTCGCTCGCCGATGCCGCCCGCGAAGCCGGCCTCGAGTTCTGATCGGAAGGAGCCCCCGTGGCACGAATCGACCCCAACAAGCTCGCGCTCGAGGAGCGCGTCGTCCAGATCAACCGAGTCGCCAAGGTCGTCAAGGGCGGCCGGCGGTTCAGCTTCAGCGCGGTCGTCGTCGTCGGTGACGGCGCGGGCCACGTCGGCGTCGGGATCGGCAAGGCCGGCGAGGTCCCGGAGTCGATCCGCAAGGGCGTCGAGGACGCCAAGAAGAACCTCATCAAGATCCCGATGGTCGGCACGACCATCCCGCACGAGGTCCAGGTCGTCTACGGCGCCAGCAGCGTGCTGCTCAAGCCCGCCTCGCAGGGCACCGGCGTCATCGCCGGCGGCTCGGTCCGGGCCGTCCTCGAGGCGGCCGGCGTCCGCGACATCCTGTCGAAGATCCACGGCTCGACCAACCCGGTCAACGTGACCCGGGCGACGATCGAAGGGCTGCGCAGCCTGCATTCGGCCGAGGAGCTCGGCGCCCGTCGCGGCGTCAAGCTGGTCAGCCGGATCGCCGGGCAGCCGGCGCCGGTGGCGGCGGAGGTGACCGGTGGCCGCTAAGCTCAAGGTGACCCAGGTCAAGAGCACGATCAGCCACATCGCGCGGAACCGCGCGACGGTGCGGGCCCTCGGCCTGCACGGGATCGGCAGCACCAGCGTCATCACCGACAACCCCGCGACCCGCGGCATGGTCCGCCAGGTCCGCTTCCTCGTCACCGTCGAGGAGATCGCGGACGGCGCGGCACCCGACACCGGGGAGAAGGCATGAAGCTCCACGACCTCCGCCCCGCCGACGGCTCGCGCCAGCCGCGCACCCGCGTCGGCCGCGGCATCGCCGCCGGCAAGGGCAAGACCGCCGGCCGCGGCACGAAGGGCCAGAAGGCCCGCGCCGGCGGCTCCATCCCGCCCTGGTTCGAGGGCGGCCAGACGCCGCTCCACATGCGCATCCCGAAGCTGCGCGGCTTCAAGAACCGCTTCAAGATCGAGTACGAGGTCGTCAACGTCGGCGCCATCGGGGCGCTCGCCGAGGGCGGCGCGTTCGAGCTCGAGGGTGGCAAGAAGCCGGCCAAGGCAGCGCCCATCACCGTCAACCAGGACATCCTGCGCGCCGTCGGGCTCGTCCGGACGCTGAACAAGCCGATGAAGATCCTCGGCGCCGGCGACCTGTCCGTGCCGCTGTTCGTGGTCGCCGACGCGTTCAGCGCCTCGGCGCGGGCGAAGATCGAGGCGGCCGGCGGCAGCGTCAACGTCCTCGAGGTCCCGTCGACGTCGAGCCCCGCGCTGGGCGTCACCCGCGACGCCAAGGCGACCGAGGCCGCGGCACCTGCCGAGGCTCCCGAGGCCGCGACCCCGAGCGAGGCGAAGCCCGCCAAGGCCAAGGCGTCGAGCGCGAAGGCGTCGGCCGAGGCGGCGACGCCGGAGGCGACTCCGAGCGCGAAGGCCTCCAAGGCGACCCCGGCCAAGACGACGAAGGCATCGAAGGCGTCGGCCGCGAAGGACGACGACGTTCCCGCCGGCGCCGACGAGACGCCGGTCGCCGACACGTCGGGCACAGCCGAACCGGCCGACAGCGACGACGCGCCCACCGAGGCCGAGGCCGAGACGCCGTCCGGCGACGACGCCTGACCCGTGTTCGACTCTCTTCTCAACGCCTTCCGGGCGCCGGACATCCGGCGGCGGATCCTGTACGTCCTGGGCCTGCTGATCGTCTTCCGGCTGCTGGCCTCGGTGCCGATCCCGGGCGTCGACAAGGCGCAGCTCCAGAGCTTCGTCCAGGGCAACGCGTTGGTCGGCCTGCTCGACCTGTTCTCGGGCGGCGGCCTGTCGCACTTCTCGGTCGTGGCGCTCGGCATGAACCCGTACATCAACGCCTCGATCATCATGCAGCTGATGTCGGGCGTCGTGCCGTCACTCCAGGCGCTCAGCCGCGAGGGTGAGTTCGGGCGCAACAAGATCAACCAGTACACCCGCTACCTGACGGTCCCGATGGCGATGCTGCAGGCCTACGGCGTGCTCGCCCTGCTGGCGTCCCAGAACGTGCTGACCGGCACGTTCGACCTGTCGAGCTTCACCACCCTGACCCAGATCGCCACGCTGACCGCCGGGGCCGTCGTCCTGATGTGGATCGGCGAGCTCATCACCGAGCGGGGCATCGGCAACGGCATCAGCTTCATCATCTTCGCCGGCATCGTCAGCCGCGCGCCGGGTGCGCTCAACGCGTTCCGGCTCAACCCGAACATCACCCTGGCGATCGGCTTCGCCGTCGTCGCCGTGGCCGCGGTCGGCGTGATCATCTACATCCAGGAGGGCCAGCGGCGCATCCCGATCCAGTACGCCAGCCGCGTCCGTGGCCGGCGGATGTATTCGGGCGGCCAGACGTTCCTGCCGTTGCGGGTCAACCAGGCCGGCGTCATCCCGATCATCTTCGCGGTCAGCATCCTGCTGTTCCCGCACCAGCTGGCGACCTACTTCTCGACCTCGAACATCCCGATCGTGCAGCAGATCTCGTCGATCATCGTGAACCTGTTCAGCAGCACGTCGCCGTTCTACATCTTCATGTACTTCTTCCTGACGATGGGCTTCACCTACTTCTACACGGCGTTCACGTTCAAACCCGACGAGACGGCGGAACAGCTGCGCAAGAACGGCGGGTTCATCCCCGGCATCCGGCCCGGTCGCCCGACGCAGGACTATCTGTCGCGCGTCGTCACCCGGATCACGTTCGCCGGCGCCCTGTTCCTCGCCATCGTCGCCGTCTCGCCCGCGGTCATGGCGCTGGCGGTCCCGGACCTGGCCACGCTCGGCCTCGGCGGCACCTCGCTGCTGATCGTGGTGTCCGTGGTCGTCGAAACCATGAAGCAGATCGAAGCCCAGCTGATGATGCGCAACTACGAAGGCTTCATCCGCTGATGCTGCGGAGCCGAGAATCGGCGAAGCTGACGAGGCGAGCCGAAGGCGCCGTCGAGCGATGACCGTCATCGTCCTGTTGGGTGCCCCGGGGGCGGGGAAGGGCACCCAGGCGCCGGCCCTGGCGGCTCGGATCGACATCCCGGTCCTCGCCTCGGGCGAGCTGCTCCGTGCCGCGGTCGCCGCGGGCACGCCGCTGGGACGCGAAGCCGACCGCTTCATGAGCCGCGGCCAGCTGGTCCCCGACGATACGATGGTGCGCGTGTTCCTCGACCGACTCGCGGCCCCGGACGCTGTCGCGGGCGCGATCCTCGACGGGTTCCCGCGGACACCGATCCAGGCCCAGGCTCTCGACGAGGCGCTGGCCGAGGCCGGCCGGCGGGTCGACCGTGCCGCCTACATCGACGTCCCCCTCGAGGACCTCGTCAAGCGGATGGCGAACCGCCGGATCTGCACCGCGAACGGCCATGTCTACAACCTCGTGTCGAACCCGCCGGCGACCGACAGCCTGTGCGATCTCGACGGCTCACGGCTCGTCCAGCGCGCCGACGACGAGGAGTCCACGGTCCGCGCCCGGATGGCCCAGCAGGTGCCGCCGCTCCTCGACGTCGTCGAGCACTACCGTTCTCATGGCGTGCTCACGACGGTTGACGGCCGGCGCACGATCGATGACGTGACCGACGAGCTGATGGACGCGTTCAGCGGCGCAGGGACACTCTGACGATGGTCACCCGCAAGTCGCGTGCCGAGATCGAGCGGATGCGCCGCGCCGGCCGGGTCGTGGCCGAGGTCCTCGACCGGATCGAGGCCGAGCTGCGCCCGGGCGTCTCGACGGCACATCTCGATGCCATCGCCGAGGCGCACATCCGCGCGTCGGGCGCGACGCCGTCGTTCAAGGGCTACCCGGGGATCAACCCGCGCCGACCCTTCCCGGCCAGCGTCTGCATCTCGATCGACGACGAGATCGTCCACGGCATCCCCGGCGAGCGGACCATCCGGGCCGGCCAGATCGTGTCGGTCGACGCGGGGGCCATCGTCGACGGCTGGCATGGCGACGGTGCGCGGACCTTCTATGTCGGCGACCCGCCGGCCGCGGTGGCCGAGCTCATCGACCTGACCCGCGAGGCGATGATGGCCGGCATCGCGGCGGCCGTCCCGGGCAATCACATCGAGGACATCTCGGCCGCCGTCGAGGCGGTCGCCGCACGGGCGAAGCTCGGGGTCATCCGCCAGTTCGTCGGGCACGGCATCGGCACCGAGATGCACGAGGATCCGCAGATCCCGAACTACCGGACCGGCCGGCCCGGCCGCAAGCTCGAGGCCGGCCTGTGCATCGCCATCGAGCCGATGTTCACCCTGGGCGGCTACGACACTCGCATCAAGCCCGATGACTGGACCGTCGTCACCGCCGACGGCTCGCTGGCGGCCCATTTCGAGCACTCGATCGCCGTGACCGATCATGGTCCGGAGATCCTGACCCTGTCATGACGGCCACACGGTTGCCGGGTTGGGCCAAGTTTGGTACGCTACGCGTTCGTGTGTCGGCCCGGTCGGGCCGACACTGCGCGTGAGAAAGGGAAGCACGAGAACCTGTGGCCAAGCGCGATGCGATCGAAGTCGAGGGAACGGTCATCGAACCGCTGCCCAACACCATGTTCGCGGTCGAGCTGGAGAATGGTCACCGGGTGCTCGCCCACATCAGCGGCAAGCTGCGGATGAACTTCATCCGGATCCTGCCGGGTGACCGTGTCCGGGTCGAGCTGTCGCCATACGACCTGACCCGGGGCCGGATCACGTACCGACTCAAGTAACCGACCGCAAGCACAGAGAACACCGAGGATCCGTTGAAAGTCAGAGCTTCCGTCAAGGCGCGTTGCGACAACTGCAAGGTCATCCGTCGCCATGGCACCGTGATGGTCATCTGCACCAACCCGAAGCACAAGCAGCGGCAGGGGTAACCGATGGCACGTATCGCCGGAGTCGATATCCCCCGCGAGAAGCGCGTCGAGGTCGCCCTGACGTACGTCTTCGGGATCGGGCTGCCCACCAGCCAGAAGATCCTGGCCCAGACGAACATCAACCCCGACACCCGTGTCCGGGACCTGACCGAAGAGCAGGTCAACCGGCTGCGCGAGCTGATCGACCGGCGCTACAAGGTCGAAGGCGACCTGCGGCGCGAGGTGGCGCTCAACATCAAGCGACTCATCGAGATCGGCTCGTATCGCGGCGTGCGTCATCGACGCAACCTGCCGGTGCGCGGCCAGCGGACCAAGACCAACGCTCGCCAGCGTCGCGGACCGAAGAAGACGGTCGGCGTCAGGCGCAAGAAGTGACGAGGGACTGACCAGGCATGGCGGAACGCAAGCGAGCGGTCAAGGTACGTCGGCGCGAGAAGAAGAACGTCCCGCAGGGGCACGTTCACATCCAGGCGACGTTCAACAACACGATCATCACGATCACCGACCTCAACGGTGCCGTCATCAGCTGGGGCTCGGCCGGCGTGGCCGGGTTCAAGGGCTCCCGCAAGAGCACCCCGTACGCGGCGGCCCTGTCGGCTGACGGCGCGGCCAAGCGTGCGATGGAGCACGGCATGCGCCAGGTCGAGGTCTACGTGAAGGGTCCGGGCGCCGGCCGCGAGCAGGCGATCCGTTCGCTCCAGGCGGCCGGCCTCGAGGTCTCCGCCATCACCGACGTCACCCCAATCCCGCACAACGGCTGCCGCCCGCCCAAGCGGCGCCGAGTCTAGAGCCCGAGGACCCATGGCCCGCTACACCGGTTCCGTCTGCCGCCTCTGCCGTCGAGAGGGCGCCAAGCTCTTCCTGAAGGGCAGTCGCTGCTATTCCAAGAAGTGCTCGTTCGAGCGTCGTCCGACGCCGCCCGGACAGCACGGCGTCCGCCGCCGCAAGGTCGGCGAGTACGGTCTCCAGCTGCGTGAGAAGCAGAAGGTCCGCCGCACCTACGGCGTCCTCGAGCGCCAGTTCCGCAACTACTTCGTCGACGCCGAGAACCGGCCCGGAGTGACCGGCGAGAACCTGCTCCGCTCGCTCGAGCTGCGGCTCGACAACGTCGTCTACCGGCTGGGCATCGCCTCGTCCAGGGCGCAGGCCCGCCACTTCGTCGCCCACGGCCATTTCGCGGTCAACGGGCGCCCGACCAACATCTCGTCCTACCAGCTCAAGCCCGGCGACCGGATCGAGGTGCGCGAGTCGCACCGCGCTCGAGAGCCGTTCAAGATCGCCAAGGAGACGCTCCGCTCGCACCAGGCGCCGGAGTGGCTGACGATCGACGCCGCGAGCCTGACCGGGGCCGTCGTTGCGCCGCCATCCCGCGACCAGATGCCGCTCGATCTCAACGAGCAGCTCGTGGTCGAGTACTACTCGAGGTAACCCGCACCCATGATCGAACTCGAGAGCCCGCAGATCGAGCCTGTCGAGGAAGCCGGCACGTACGCCAAGTACGAGGCTGGTCCCCTTCAGGCCGGCTACGGCGTCACGCTCGGCAACGCCCTCCGGCGCGTCCTCCTGTCGTCGCTCGAAGGGGCGGCCGTCACGAGCATCCAGATCCGCGACATCTACCAGGAGTTCTCGACCATCCCGGGCGTCAAGGAAGACGTCACCCAGATCGTCCTGAACGTCAAGAAGCTGCGGCTCAAGAGCTATGCCGGGCACCCGGTCCAGCTCCGGCTCATCAAGAGCGGCGCCGGCGCGGTCACCGCGGCCGACATCGCCGAGTCGGCCGACGTCGAGATCGTCAACCCCGAGCTCGTGCTGATGACGCTCGACACCGACGACGTGACCATCGAGATGGACCTGACCGTCGAGCGCGGCGTGGGCTACCTGGGCGCCGAGCGCGCCGAGGCGCTCCCCATCGGCGTCATCGCGGTCGATGCGATCTTCACCCCGGTCCGCAAGATCAACTACTGGGTCGAGAGCATGCGGGTCGGTCAGATGACCAACTTCGACAAGCTCACGATCGAGATCGAGACCGACGGGACGATCGGCCCGGAGGAGGCGCTCAGCCGCTCCGCCGAGATCCTCGTCAACCAGTTCCGACCGTTCGTGACGGTGGGCATGGCCGCCGTGCCGGTCGCGGCTGCGACCGGTGCCGCCGCGCTCCCGGCGAACATGCTCGACATGCCGATCGAGGAGCTCGACCTCCCGATGCGGGCCTACAACTCGCTCAAGCGCAACAACATCGTCAAGGTCGGCCAGCTGCTCCAGCTCAAGGACGACGACCTGCTCCGGATGCGCAACTTCGGCAAGAAGTCGCTCGACGAGATGAAGGAGCGGCTGCGCATGCGCGGCTTCATCGTCCCGGAGACCGAGAGCGACGGGTCCGACGAGGGCGACGCCGAAGAGACCTTCGACGACGAGGGCGAGGGCTGACCGATGTCGTCACATCGGGTCGGTGGCCGCAAGCTCAGCCGCAAGCAGGGTCCGCGCCTCAGCCTGTTCAAGAACCTGACCGTGTCGGTCATCCGCTACGAGCGGGTCAAGACGACCGAGGCGAAGGCCAAGGAGATCAGCGGCCGCGTCGAGAAGATGATCACCCTCGCGAAGCGGGGCGACCTGTCGGCCCGGCGCGCGGTGGTGGCCCAGTTCCCGAACGAGCCGCTCGTCGTCGCCAAGCTGTTCGACGAGATCGCTCCCAAGTACGCGGATCGCACCTCGGGCTTCACCCGGATCGTGCGCCTCGGGCAACGCCGCGGCGATGCCGCAGAGATCGTCCAAATCGAGCTTGTCTGACACAGGCGCTCGAGAGGGCGTCCCGGCGCGTTACCGCGCGTTGGTCGAATACGACGGAACGGACTTCGCCGGGTTCCAGGTCAATCCTGGAAAACGGACGGTCCAGGGGATCCTCGAAGATGCGCTGGCCCGCCTCGGTGACGGGGAGAGGCAGGACATCGACGGGGCAGGTCGGACGGATGCCGGCGTGCATGCCAGCGGGCAGGTGATCGCATTCACCTACGCCGGGCGGCTCGCCGTGACGGACCTGGGTCGGGCGCTCGATGCGCTCCTCCCGCGGGACGTGACGGTGCGCGATGTGCGCGGGGCACCGACGGACTTCGATCCCCGCTATGCGGCGCGGTACCGGGAGTACCGCTACACCGTCTGGAACGGGCCGCGCAGCCCGCTCAACGAGCGCATGGCGCTCGGGGTGCGGGACCCACTCGACACCGCCGCGATGGAGCGGGCCGGGTCGGCCCTCATCGGCCGGCACGACTTCCGGGCCTTCGGGGCGGCGGGCCGAACGTCGGTCCGGACCGTCATGGCGGTCCGGGTCAGGCGGGCAGGCCGGACCGTGACGATCGACGTCCGGGCCGACGCCTTCCTGCGCGGGATGGTCCGACGGATCGTGGCCTGCCTGATCGAGGTGGGCCTCGGCAAGATGGATGAGACAGCGGTCCGGACGGCACTCGCCGGTCCCGGACCGGCCCTCGACGGGGCGACAGTCCCGGCCAAGGGTCTGTGCCTCAGGCGCGTCGCCCTCGGGCGAACGTCGCATGAACCGAACGGAGAACACGAGGAACGATGAACGCGAAGACCATTTCGGTCCGAGAGGGCGACATCGAGCGGCGCTGGTACGTCGTCGACGCGACGGACGAGACGCTCGGCCGCCTCGCCTCGCGTATCGCGCACGTCCTCGAGGGCAAGCACAAGCCGACCTATCAGCCGAACCTCGACTCGGGCGACCACGTGATCGTCCTCAATGCCGGGCGCATCGCGGTGACGAGCGGCAAGCTCGAGACCAAGCTCTACAGCCGACACAGCGGCTACCCCCAGGGCTTCAAGCAGGAGACTCTCGGCCATCTGCTCGCGCGGCGGCCCGAAGAGGTCATCCGGCGGGCCGTCAAGGGGATGCTGCCGCACAACCGGCTCGGGACCCAGCAGCTGCGCAAGCTGAAGGTCTATCCCGGTGCCGACCATCCGCATCAGGCCCAGCGGCCTGAGCCGCTCGCCTGACCAGGAGCCCATGACGATGACCGTTCCCGCCTTCTATTCCGGCACCGGCCGCCGCAAGACGGCCATCGCCCGCGTCCGGCTGCTGCCGGGCGAGGGCGAGATCGTGGTCAACGGCCGTTCCCTCGAAGAGCACTTCGGGAACGCCGTCAACGAATCCGAGGTGCGGATGCCGTTCCGGGTGACCGGCACGGAAGGCCGCTTCAACGTGATGATCAAGGTCGAGGGCGGCGGGGTCACGGGTCAGGCCGGGGCCATCCGCCACGGGATCGCCCGCGCGTTGCTCGAACTCGATCCGGAGACGAACCGGCTTCCTCTGCGCCAGGCGGGTCTCCTGACACGAGATCCCCGGATGAAGGAGAGGAAGAAGTACGGGCTCAAGCGAGCGCGCAAGGCGCCTCAGTACACGAAGCGTTAGTCGACGGCGCCGGCTGGGAACGCGCATGCGTGCGTTGCCGGACTGCGCTCGGTCGCTCACGCACCCTGGGTGCGCTCGCTCCCTCGCTTGCTGGCGCCTTCGCCTGCACGCCCCCAGCCGCCGCGAGGCATGACCATGATCGCCACGACGCCGCGATGATCGCCAGCGCGGGCAAGTTGGCGGGCGCGACCTGCTGAGCGCTGCCGACTTGTCTGCTGATGAGGTCGGGGTGGTGTTCGACACGGCGGCGGTCTTGAAGGCGGAGTTCGTCGCGACGCGGCGGCATGCGGCGCCGCCGCTGGTCGGGCGGACGCTGGCGATGCTGTTCCAGAAGCCGAGCCTGCGCACGCGGGTCACGTTCGAGGCGGGCATGGCGCAGCTCGGTGGTCATGCCATCTATCTGACCCACGATGTCGTCCTCGGCGCGCGCGAAGGTGTCCGCGACGTCGCGCGCAACCTCGAGCGGTTCGTCGACGGCATCGTCGTGCGGACGGGGCCGCACGAGGTCGCGGTCGAGCTCGCGACCACCGCAGCGATCCCCGTCATCAACGGGCTCACGCTGCGCGAACATCCCTGCCAGGCGCTGGCCGACGTGTTCACGATGCGCGAGCGGTTCGGTCGGCTGGAGGGTCTCGTCGTGGCCTTCGTCGGCGACGGCAACAACGTCTATCACTCGCTCGCCTTGCTCGGCGCGTCCCTCGGGATGGAGATTCGCCTGGCCCACCCGGCGGGCTACGGGCCGAACGAGCGGATCGTCGAGGTGGCACGGACGCTGGCCGCCGGCCTCGGGCGGGCGGCTGACCTTCGGCCACGATCCGCTCGAGGCGGTCCGCGGTGCGGCCGTGGTCTACACCGACGCCTGGACGTCGATGGGGCAGGAAGCCGAGACCGAGGCGCGCCGCGACGCGTTCGCCGGCTTCCGGGTCGACGACGCCCTGCTCGACGCCGCGGGCCCCGATGTCGTCGCGATGCACTGCCTGCCCGCCCACCGTGGTGAGGAGATCACCTCCGCGGTCATGGACGGACCGCGTAGTCTCATCTGGGAGCAGTCCGAGAACCGGCTGCACGTCCAGAAGGCGCTGCTGGCCGAGATGCTCGGCGACGCGGGAGTGGCATGAGCGAGGTCCTGTACGAGCAATACAAGGAGGCGCTGCGGCGCGGCCATGTCGCCGCGCTCCGCGGGCGGCTCGACGCGGCCGTGGCGGCCTACCAGGAGGCCGCCGGGATCGCCCCCGACCGGGCCCTGCCGTATGTCGGGCTCGGCGGCGTCCTGACCCGGCTCGGGAAGCCCGACCAGGCGCTGGTCGCCTACGCTGCCGCGCTCGAACGGGCGCCGGCCGACGAAGGCGCGATGCGCGGCCGCGCGGACGTCCTGGCCGCCATGGGACGCCGGGCCGAGGCTGCGGACATGCTCGACCGACTGGCCGCTCTGCTCGAGCGTGACGGGCGCCTGGCCGATGCCTGCGACGTGGCCCGCCGCTCGCTCGAGCTGGCCGAATCGCGCGGCCGCCGCCGACAGGTCGAGAGACCTCGTCGGCCGTCTCCGCGAGACGCCGGGCGATAGCGCGGCGGCAGAGGCGCTCGCCCGCGCGCTCGGGGTCCTCGAGTCCGTGCCGGGCCTCGAGCCCCGCCCCGCGACGACGGCCGTCGCCGACGCTGGGCCCGACGGTGCCGACCGCGCCGCGAGACACCGTCCGCCGCGCCCGACCCGGCCCTGCTGACCCTCGCGGTCGAGGAGGCGCTCGAGGCCGGCGACCTCGATGAGGCTCGTCGTCGCGCGCTGGTCGCGGCATCGGGACATCGCGCGGTCGGCCAGTTCCATGCAGCGATGGACGCCTGCTACCAGGCGCTGGCGATCCTGCCCTCCGATCCGGACATCCACCTGTTGCTTGCCGAGCTCTATCTCGATCGCGGGTGGCGGGGGCCCGCGGCCGACAAGCTGGTGCTTCTCGGGCGGCTCGCCCAGCTGACCGGCGATGCCGCCACGAGGGCTCGCCTGTGCTACCTGGCGGCCGCTCGATTCCCCGACGATCCGCGCTTGGCGGCGGTCTGCGCCTGACCGAAACCTGAGGTCCCGCCGGCCGGTCCGGCCGGAGGCGATGCTACACTCGGAGGCCATGGACCTCATCGCGTCGATCCTCGATCAGGTCAAGCTGAACACGGTCGTCGACATCGGGATCACCGCGCTTCTGATCTACTGGCTGTTCAAGCTCATCCGGGGGACGCGCGCGGTCCGGCTGGTCATCGGCGTCAGCGTCCTCGTGCTCGTCTACGCGCTGGCGATCGCCTTCGACCTGAGGCTCCTGACCGGGATCCTCCAGACCGGTGCGGTCGTCGGCCTGTTCGCCCTCGTCGTCATCTTCCAGCCCGAGCTGCGTCGCGCGCTCGAGCGCATCGGCCGGGTCGGCTCGTTCGGCTGGATCCTGTCGCCGGCCGAGACGCGCGCTGCGGCGCACGTGTCGACCGAGGTGGCCCGCGCGGCGGCCGTGCTCTCGTCCGAAGGCCAGGGCGCCCTGATCGTGCTCCAGCGCGAGACAGGCCTCGAGGAGGTCGCCGAGACCGGCGTGATGATCCACGGTGACGTGTCGGCCGACCTGCTCGGCACGATCTTCACCCCGAAGTCGCCGCTCCACGACGGCGCAGTCATCATCCGCGACGACCGGATCGTCGCCGCCGGTGCGCTCCTGCCGCTGGCCGAGACGTCGAT
Source organism: uncultured Chloroflexia bacterium (assembly GCA_963813225.1). Taxonomy (GTDB): domain Bacteria; phylum Chloroflexota; class Limnocylindria; order Limnocylindrales; family CSP1-4; genus SPCO01. The sequence goes on from CAWEYB010000005.1 coordinate 32,498, forward strand.
CCATACCGAACGGTTCGGGACGCGGCATCGGGCCGCCCTCGGCATCACCGAGCAGACCGACGCGGTCGTCGTCGTCGTGTCCGAGGAGAACGGCCAGATCAGCCTCGTCGAGCGCGCGCGGATCGTCCGCAACCTGACCGAGGCCGGTCTGGCGCGCGCCATCCAGGGCCTCCTCGACCCCGCCGGCGGGCGGCTCGGCCCGCTCGGCTGGCGGTCGGCCAGCTCGGCTCGCGGGTTCGAGGGACGCTCGCCGCGACTGCGCGAGCTCGGCCGGTTCGTCGGGCGCCCGACCGGGACCGCGAGACCCCAGGCGTCTGCGACAGCCGGTGCCGGCGCGACGGCCGCGAGTGGTGGAGCCGCGAGCGGACCGGCCGCGAGTGGGGGAGCGCCCGGACCGGCCACCACTCCGGTTCCGACCCCGGCCCCGGTCCAGTCCCCGAGCGCGGCCTCGCAGCCTGCCTCCGACCGACCGTCCGGAGTCTCGCCGGCCCAGCCGCCGGCTGCGGCCGCCAGTGACGCCGAAACTGTCGCGCCGGCGGCCGCCCGAGCCCCGCGGTGAGGCGGATCCTTCGCCGGATCTTCAATAACTGGCCCCTCAAGCTCGCCGCGGTCGGGCTCGCCATCGTGATGTACGGCGGCTTGGCCATCTCCCAGAACACCCAGATCTACCTCGGGGACATCTCGGTCGAGATCGTCAACCAACCGCCAAAGACCGTCGTCCTCACTCAGCCCCCGCCGGTGACACAGGTCCGTTACTTCGCCCCCAATGGCGTCCCGGTCGCCAGCAGCACGTTCATCGCGAGCGTCGACCTCTCCGGCATGGAAGGCAAGACAGGGATCGTGAGCGTGCCGATCGACGTCACGTCGCCCGATCAGCGGATCCGTGTCCTCGGCTTCGAGCCGAGCTTCGCATCGATCGAGCTCGACGTCCTCAAGACGCAGGCTGGTATCCCGGTCTCGGTCGTCCACGGACCGGTCCCCGACGGGCTCACCCTCGGCACGACCACGGTCGATCCACCGACGGTCACCATCTCCGGTGCGCAATCGCTGGTCTCCGCGGTCGTGTCGGTCCGAGCCGACGTGATCATCCAGCCGACCGGCATCGACGTCGACGAGGACGTCCGACTGGTCCCGATCGACGCGCAAGGCAATGCGGTGCGTCCGCTCGAGGTCACGCCACCGACGGCGCGCGTCAAGATCCCGGTCTCCTCCGATAGCCAGACGCGGACGCTGCCGGTCAATCCGATCATCACCGGCACCCCGGCCGCCGGCTTCGAGATCGAATCGGTGACGGTCGACCCGCCGGTCGTCCTCGTGGCTGGTGACGCCGACCAGCTGTCCCAGCTGACGAGCGTGGACACCGCGCCGATCCCGATGACCGGCGTGTCCGATGACGAGACCGTGACCACGCAACTCGCCCTGCCGAGCGGCGTGGTCCAGGTCGGCAACGAGACGATCGGCGTGACGATCACCATCCGACCCGTGACCGGCACGCGGACGTTCAGCGCCGGGCTGCAGCTGATCGGCGCGAACGCGACGCTGCAGTACACGCTGTCGACCGACCGTGTCCTGGTGACGATCGGCGGATCGACCGCGGACCTCGACCGGCTGTCGGGCGCGGAGCTGGTGATGAACCTCGACGTGGCCGGTCTCAAGCCGGGCGTCCATGACGTGCCGGTGACCGCCAACCTCCCGGCCGGCACGACCCTGGTCGCCGCCAGCCCTGCGACGGTCACCGTCACCATCACCGAGCCGCCGCCGCCCTCGCCGGCCACCTCGCCGGGAACGTCCCCGGGCGCCTCGCCAGCCGCGTCGGGAGGCTGATCGCGATGGCGCGCCTGTTCGGCACCGACGGGATCCGCGGTGTCGTCAACGTCGACCTCAAGCCACCGATCGCATACGCCCTCGGCCGGGCCGTCGCGCATCGCCTGGTCGGGCGGGGCGGGGCGATCGTGGTCGGACAGGACACGCGTCGCTCGGGCGACATGCTCGTGGCGGCCATCGTCGCCGGCGCCACCAGCCTCGGCGTCGACGTCCACGTCGTCGGCGTCGTGCCGACCCCGGCGCTCGCCTACATCGCCGGCATCGGCCCGTATCGGGGCCGGGATCATGGTGTCCGCGTCGCACAATCCGGCCCCCGACAACGGCCTCAAGGTGCTCGATGCACACGGTCTCAAGCTCGACGACTCGATCGAGGACGAGCTCGAACAGCTGATCTGGCGGACCGAGGAGCTGCCCGGCGCGACGAACGCCGAGCTCGGCACGATGATCGATGCCAGCGGACCGCCTCGACGACTACCGGGCGCATCGCCTCGCGCTGGCCTCGTCGATCGACGCCCGCGGTCTCCGTCTCGTGCTCGACGCCGCGAACGGCTCGGGCTCCGCGGTCGGGCCGGCGATCCTCGAGGCGACCGGCGCGACGGTCGAGGTCATCCACGCGGCGCCCGACGGGGTCAACATCAACGTCGAGGCCGGTGCGACGGCGCCCGCATCGCTCGCGGCAGCGGTCGTGGCGGCCGGCGCCGACGCCGGGTTCGCGCTCGACGGCGACGCCGACCGGCTCATCGCCGTGGACGCCAACGGCCGGATCGTCGACGGCGACCACGTGCTCGGCATCCTCGCCCTCGACCGCCTCGGACGCGGCGGACTGCCGGGCGGCGGCCTGGTCGTGTCGGTCCTGTCGAACGGCGGGCTCCAGGCGGCCGTCGAGGCGGCCGGCGGCCAGGTCGTCCGGACCCCGGTCGGCGACAAGTACATCCTCGAGGGGATGCAGGTCTCGGGCGCGGTCCTCGGCGGCGAGAAGAGCGGCCACGTCATCATGCTCGAGCACACGACCTCGGGCGACGGGATCGTGACCGCGCTCGAGGTCCTGCGGGTCATGACGCGCCGAACGACGAGCACTCGCCGAGCTCGCCGCGGCGATCCCGATGCTGCCGCAGCAACAGCGCGCCGTGAAGGCCCGTCACAAGGACCAATGGGAAGGCGACCCGGTCCTGCAGCGCTCGATCGCCGCGGCGATCGAGCGGCTCGGAACGGGTGGCCGGGTCCTCGTCCGGCCGTCGGGCACCGAGCCCGCGCTGCGGGTCATGGTCGAAGGGACGGACGAAGCGCTCGTCATCGAGCTGGCCGACGCGCTCGCGACCCTCGCCGGAGAGCGGCTAGACTAGCCTCGAGGGATCCTCGGGGGATGGCTCGCAGGAGCGTCGCTTCCGCCCTCGGAGAGGCCGGTGCCCACTCCCAGTCGTTCTGCGGCCCGAACGGAGACCAACCTGATGTGCGGCATCGTCGGCTACACGGGTCCGCGTGAGGCGGGCCCCATCCTCATCGAGGGCCTCAAGCGTCTCGAGTACCGCGGCTACGACTCGGCCGGGATCGCGCTCGTCGACGACGCCGGCGACCTGTTCGTCGAGAAGCGCGCCGGCAAGCTGGTCAACCTCCAGACCGCCATCGCCGACCGGACGCCGCACGCCGCCATCGGGCTCGCCCACACGCGCTGGGCGACGCATGGCCGGCCGAACGACCTCAATGCCCATCCGCACCGCGACTGCACCGGCGAGATCACGGTCATCCACAACGGGATCATCGAGAACTTCCGCGAGCTGCGCGAAGGGCTCGAGGCGCGCGGCCACGTGCTGACCTCCGAGACCGACACCGAGGCGATCGCCCACCTCGTCGAGGAGGCCTATCGCGGCGACCTGGCCGATGCCGTGCGCGAGGCGCTCGGCAGGCTCGAGGGCGCGTTCGCCATCGTGGTCATGCACATCGGCGAGGGCGACCGGCTGGTCGGTGCCCGCCGCGACGTGCCGCTCGTGGTCGGGCTCGGTGACGGCGAGAGCTTCCTCGCCTCGGACGTCGCGGCGATCCTGGCGCACACCGACCGGATCATCTTCCTCGAGGACGGCGACGTGGCCGACCTGCGACCGTGGGGCGTCACCATCACCGATCTCGGCGGAGCGCCGCTCGAGCGCGAGGTCACGACCATCGACTGGTCGCCCGAGGCAGCCGAGAAGGGCGGCTACGAGCACTTCATGCTCAAGGAGATCCACGAGCAGCCCGAGTCGCTGAGCCAGTGCATCGCGGGCCGGGTCGATCGCAGCGACCGGATCGCGATCGACGAGCTGGCCGGGCTCGCGGACGCCATCCGGAGCGTCGACCGGGTCGAGCTGATCGCCTGCGGCAGCGCCCACTACGCGTCGCTGGTCGGCGCGCAGCGCTCCAGGCCTGGACGGGCATCCCGGTCCGTGCGAACGTCGGCTCGGAGTTCCGCTACGGTCCGCCGCCGCTCGACGAGCGGACGCTGGTCATCGCGGTGACCCAGTCGGGCGAGACCGCCGACACGATCGCGCCGACCCGACTCGCGCGCGAGCGCGGCTGTCCGGTGATCGCGGTGACGAACACGGTCGGCTCGGCCATCACGCGCGAGGCGGACGCCGTCCTGTTCCTGCAGGCCGGACCGGAGATCGCGGTCGCTGCGTCGAAGACGTTCGTGACCCAGGTGGCCACCCTGATCATGCTGGCCGCGGCCATCGCCAAGATCCGCGGCGCACTCCCCGAAGACGAGGAGCGTGCTCTCGGGAGCGCGTTGCGCGCCCTGCCGTCCGCCGCGGCCCGAGCCCTGGCGAGCGCCGCGACGACGACCCCGGATCTCGCCCGGCGATACGTCAACTCGCGCGGCTTCATGTTCGTCGGCCGTGGCGCGACCTACCCGGTCGCGCTCGAGGGCGCGCTCAAGCTCAAGGAGGTCAGCTACGTCCACGCCGAGGGCTACGCGGCCGGCGAGCTCAAGCACGGACCGATCTCGCTGCTCGACGCCGAGTGCCCGCTGGTCGCGGTCGCGACCCGCTCGGCGGTGTACGACAAGCTGATCAGCAACGTGATGGAAGGTCGCGCCCGCGACGCCCGCGTCATCGCCGTGGCGACCGAGGGCGACGAGGCGATCGTCGACTACGCCGACGACATCTGCTGGGTCCCCGACACGCACGAGGCGCTCAGCCCGGTCCTCGCGATCATCCCGCTCCAGCTGTTCGCGTACCACATCGCGGTCGCCCGGGGCACGGACGTCGACCAGCCGCGCAACCTCGCCAAGTCGGTCACGGTCGAATAGGCCCGGCGATGGCGGACGGCTCGGTCCCGCCGGGGACGACCGAACTCGGGATCGACATCATCAAGGTCGATCGCATCCGCGCGTCGCTCGAGCGGTTCGGCGATCGGTTCCCGCGGCGCGTCCTGACCGACGCGGAGCATCGCTACGTCCGCGACCGGCCGGAGACGATGGCCGGCCGCTGGGCGGCCAAGGAGGCCGTCAGCAAGGTCCTCGGCCTCGGCGTCCGGGGGATCGGCTGGCGCGACATCGAGATCGAGCGGCTGCCGACCGGCCAGCCCGCCGTCCGGCTCCACGGCCGCGCCGCGGCCCGCGCCGAGCCAGCTCGGGATGGATCGGATCGCCGTGTCGATCACCCACGAGTCGGATTACGCGGTCGCGATCGCGTTCGGCGTCCGCACGACCGGTGGGCGCTACCTCTTCCCGCCCGACATCGAGGACCGCCTCGACGAGCGCGAGCGCCGGATCCTCGCCCGGATCGAGCGGCTGCGGCGACTGGCGGAGGCCGGTGGAGTGGCCGCGCTCGCCTCCGACGCGCCCGACGCTCCCGAACCTCGGCCGGCAGGTCCGTCCCGTGCCTGAGCGCGGCCCGGTCGGGTTCGGGCGGCGCGATACGGCCGCCTCGAGCGGCGACGGCGTCGGCCGAACCGACCCGTTCCCGCCCGGCGCGGTCAAGCTCGACGACGACATCGCCGCCGGTCTCATCCCGGAGCGGTCGTCCCGCGGCCACAAGGGCTCGTTCGGCAAGCTGCTGGTCATCGCCGGCTCGCTCGACTACGCCGGGGCGGCCCTGCTCGTCTGCCGCGCGGCCGGCCGGAGCGGGGTCGGGCTCGTCACCCTGGCGGTCCCCGAATCGCTCCAGCCGCTGTTCGCGGCGAAGGTCGTCGAGGCGACCACGATGGCCCTGCCCGAGGACGACGTCGAGGAGGTCGACCCGGAGCCGGCGCTGGCCCGCATCCTCGACCACGAGCACGACGCGATCGTCGTCGGGCCGGGCCTGCGGCCGGGGCTGGCGACCGCGGAGCTCGTCCGGATGCTGCTGCCGTCCCGCCGAGACCGACGGCGCGCCGCTCGTCCTCGATGCCGAGGCGCTGCGCTCGATGGCGACCATGGACGGCTGGTGGGAGGGCGACCGCCGGCCCGCCGTGCTGACGCCGCACGCCGGCGAGTTCGCGCGGCTGCGGGCCGGCAGCGGCGGACCAGCGAGATCGACGACGGGGACCTCGCCGCCGACGACACCGCGCGCCTGGCGGCCGCGCTCGACGCGGCCGCGACCTGGGGTTCGGTGGTCGTCCTCAAGGGCGCCCGGACGGTCATCGCGGCGCCCGACGGCACCGCGGCCATCGCCCCGTTCGAGAACCCGGCCATCGCCACCGGCGGGACCGGCGACGTCCTGTCCGGGACGATCGGCTCGCTGCTCGCACAGGGCCTCGACCCGTTCGCGGCGGCACGCCTCGGGGTGTACCTCCACGGGCTCGCCGGCGACATCGGGCGCGAGCGGTTCGGGGACGCGGGGATGCTCGCCTCGGACCTGCCCGAGGGACTGGCCGTGGCCCGCAAGCGGCTGGCCGCGGTGGCCGAGCGCCGGAGCGCGACCAAGCGGCTCGGGTTCGCGCCTCGCGGCGCCCGGACGCGAGCCGGACCGAGCCCGCCGCGCGTCCCGCCGCCGACCAGCCGGCCGACCGGACCTGAACGCGGCCGTCCGCCGATGACCGAGCCCACGGCCCGGCCGCCGATCGAGTCGCGACTGGCCGCCGCGGGGTTGCCGCCGCTGCCGCGGACCGCATGGCTCGAGATCGACCTCGACGCACTCGCGGGCCAATCTCGGCGTCGTGCGCGCGCTGGCCGGTCCGGGCCAGCCCGTCCGGCCCGTGGTCAAGGCCGACGCCTACGGCCACGGAGCGGTTCCCGTCGCCGCCGCGCTCGAGGCAGCCGGCGCCGACGGGTTCTGCGTGGCGGCGATGGACGAGGCGGTCGAGCTGCGCGAGGGTGGCATCCGCGCCCCGATCCTGGTCCTCTATCCGGTGCCGGTCGCCTGGGTCGGCGTCGCGGCCCGGCTCGGGATCGCGGTCTCCGGCGGCTCGCCGGCGGCAGCTGGCCGAGATGGTCCGCGCAGCCGCCGACCTCGACGCGACGCCAGCCGCTCGCGATCGAGCTCGAGGTCGAGACCGGGTTCGGGCGCGGCGGCTTCCTCGTCGAGGACCTGGTGCCGGCCGCGCGCCTCGTCGCGACATCGCCCGGGACCGTCCTCGCCGGGCTGTGGACCCACTTCCAGGCCGCACCTGACGACGCGATCACCGCCGCGCAGGTCGCGCGGTTCGCGGACGCGCGAGCGGCGCTGTCGGCGGCCGGGATCGTGCTGCCCGCGCGCCACGTCGCCGCGAGCGAGGGGCTGCTCGGCGACCGGATGCTGCCGGACGAGGGCGTCCGGCCGGGCCTGATCACCTACGGCCTGGTGCCCGATGAGCTCGACCCGGCCAGCCTGCCGCCGCGGCCGCAGACGGGTTGCGCCCGGCGATGGCGCTGTACGCCCGGCCGATCCGTGTCGTGGAGCTGCCGACCGGCGCCGGGATCAGCTACGGGCCAACCTTCCGGACCGCCCGACCGAGTCGGATCGCCACGCTCCCCGTCGGCTACGGCGACGGCTTCTCGAGGCGCCTGTCGAACCGCGCCAGCGCGATCGTCCGGGGGACGCGCGTGCCGCTGGTCGGCAACGTGACGATGGACGCGGTGATGGCCGACGTCACCGACGTCACCGGCCGACCGGTCGACGCGACCGACGAATTCGTGCTGCTGGGCTCGTCTGGGAGCGATCGGATCGACATCCGCGACCTGGCGCCCGAGCGCACCACGAACTCGTGGGAGGTGGTCGTCGCGATGTCCCGCCGTCTGCCTCGGGTGTACCATGCCGCGGCGGGTCCGGTCGGTCTGCGGACGCTCACCGAGCCGAGAGGGTGATTTCCTTGGCGCACATCGAGCTCTGGAACGGCGATATCTGCGACTTGGAGGTCGACGCGATCGTGAACGCGGCCAATCTGTCGCTGTGGATGTCGACCGGTGTCGGTGGAGCGCTCAAGCGGGCCGGCGGTGACGCGATCGAGTTCGCGGCCGTCCGGCAGGCGCCCGTCCCGCTCGGCGGCGCGATCGTCACCCCGGCCGGCACGCTGGCCGCCAAGCACGTCATCCACGCCGTGTCGCTCGATCGCGAGCGACGCACGAGCGGCCCGGTCATCGAGGCGGCCGTCCGCAGCGCCATGGCCCGCGCCCGCGAGGTCGGTGCCACCAGCGTCGCCTTCCCGGCGCTCGGGACCGGCGTCGGTGGCTTCCCGCTCGACGAGGCCGCCCGGATCACGGTCGACACCGTCCGCGACGAGCTGACCGTCAGCCCGCTGATCGAGCACGTCGTGTTCGCCCTGCGCGGATCGGCGGCCTACGAGGCCTTCGGCGCCGCTCTCCACCCCACGCACGAGCCGATCGGCGGAGGTGCGGCATGAACGTCCAGTTCGAAGCGACCGAGGAGCAGCGCGACGAGCTGGTCGAGCAGGTCGCCCGCGAGATCCAGCTCCGTGGCCTGACCGGGCCGGCGGTCCATTTCCTCGAGGCGAGCCGGCCCTACCGGGCGCTCGGCGCGAACGCCATGCTGTTCTTCGACCCGGTCCTGCGCGGCCTGTTCGGTGGCGAGCTGGCCTCGGCCAGCGAGATCCTCGCCGACGACACCGGGATCGAGCTGCTCATCGCGCGGCTCGAGGAGACCGACGAGGAGATCGCCTGGGACGCCTGACGGCGGCCCCCGGTCCGACCCATCCCGGCGCCCGGCCGGGTAGCATGCACGGGTGACGAGCGAGCCCCGAGCCTTCCTCGCCCTCGATACGGGCGCCGCCACCATCGCCGCCGCGCTGATCGGACGAGTCGGTTCCCGCTGGCGCCTGATCGGCTCGCTGTCGATGCCGGCCGGGGCCGATGTCGAGGCCGTCGTCGTCCGCGCTCGGCGACCGGGCGATCGCCGCCGATCCGGGGCTGGCAGCGGTGCTCGAGCTCCGGCGCGGCAGCGCCACGGATCTGCCGCGCCTGGAGGTCGCCAGCCATCGGCCGCGCATGCTGGCCGTCGTGGCCGCGTCGGAGCGGGCGCTCGCGCCGCTCGTCGCGACGGCGTCGCGGAGCGGCTGGCGGACGGTCTCGGGCAGCGTCGACACGATGGATCCGCTGGTCATGACGACGCTGCTGCTCGATGCCGGTGTCGACGCCATCCTGGTCGGGTCGGGCGATCCGCCGGCGGCCGACGAGCGCCGCGGCCTCGGCGAGCTGACCGCGCTGGTCGCCGCCGCAGCCAGCCGCCGGCCCGAGGCCGACCGTGGTCCTCGCCGGCGGGATGACCGATCACCTGTTGGCGTTCGGGGACGTGGCCAGCCGGCCGGGTGAGATCCTGCTCGGCCCGCCGGCCCAGCGCGGCACTCCTGGCGGTCCGCTCGCCGAGCTGCTCATCGAAGTCGCCCTGCCGGTCGATGACGCTCGCCGATCGCTGGCGTCGGGCGCGACCGCGCTCGCCGAGGTCCTCGACCGGCGGGTCGAGATCGTCGAGATCGGCTACGACGCCGGTACCCGCGCGATGGCCGCCCCGAGCGCCGGCGGGGGCCCGACGTTCCTGGACCTGGCCATCGTCCCGACGGCCGCCCTCGCCCCGGACGAGCCCGATGATTCGGTCATCGACCGGGTCGGGCAGTGGTCGACGTGGGGCGCCGACCGTCATCGCCTGCGCGACCGGATGCGCGAGCTGCGGGTCGCGCCGTGGGCCGATGCCACCGGCGATGGCGTCACGCTGCGGATGGCCGCCGCTCGCGCCGCGCTCGGGCGGCTGGGCGAGTCGACTCCCGAGTGGCTCGAACGGCCGCCCGCGGACCTGGTCGTGGCCACCGGTGGCGCGTGGGCCGTCGCGCCCGCGCCGGCGGTCGCCCTCGCCCTCGTCGACGTCCTGCGCCGACCCGGGGCGGGCCAGTTCGCGCTCGATCACGCCCGGATCCTCGCGCCGCTCGGGCTCGATCCCCGATGCCGGGGAGCGGCGCGCGATGGTGTCGGACCTCGTCGACGACCTGCTCGCCCCGCTCGGGACCGTCGTCACGCCGGCCGGGATGCGGATCGGCCGGAGTGCCGGCTCGGTCGTCGTCCGCGGCTCCGCCGGTTCCACCGAGCTCGACCTGATGCCGGGCGGGCTGGCCCTGATCGACCTGCCGCCCGGGAGCTCCGCCGTCGCTGAGTTCCGGTTCCGTGACGCGGTCCGGCTCGGGGCGCGCGGTCGACATTTCGCGATCGACGTCACCGGTGGCCTGGGCGGGCTCGTCGTCGACCTGCGCGACGTGCCGCTGCGGCTGCCGGAGCGCGCCGATCTTCGCGGTGAGCTGCTCGAGTCGTGGCAGACCGCGGTCGTCACCGGGCGCGACGCATGAGCGCGACCGACGTCCGCCTCGTTCCCGCGCGACGTCTGATCGCCGCCCCGGTCGATGCCTTCTTCGCGCTCGCGCCCGGCGACCGACCGGTCGTCCTGCCGGGCGATTCGGTGGTGGTCGGGGCGCCCATCGCCGAGAAGCTGCGCGACCCACGGCTCGACGATCACGACATCCCGGAGGCGGCCGGGGCACGGCCGGGCGGGCGCTGGGCCGGCCAGTCACGACGCGGCGAGGACCGCGGCCCGGGCGGCGAGTTCGCGTTCGTCTGGCACGACCGCTGGCGGGTGGCGACCGGCGACATCGCCGACCCGCTCGAGTCGCCGTTCGCCGGCATCGTGCGCGACGTCCGGCCGGGCACCGGCATCACGATCCGGGCCGCCGGTCGTGGGATCCGCGGTGTCGTTGCTCTGGGTGGGCCGACCCGGGGCCGGCTCCAGACCGGGACCGACGGCGAGCTCCGCTCTGGCGGCCTCGACGTCGGGTCGGCCGGCAACATCCTCGTCGTCGGCTCGCGGGTCGATGCGGAGACGCTGACCCGGGCCCGGGCGATGGGCGTGTGCGGGATCGTCGTCGCCGGCCTGTCGAGCAAGGAACGGCGCGACTACCTCGCCTCGGAGGCTCGCCAGCGGGCGGCGCTCCACCGCCTTCCGTCGTTCGCCGTGCTGGTGCTCGACGGCGCAAGTCGGCGGCCGCTCGCCGGGGCGGTCCAGGCGGTGCTGGCGGCCCTGGCCGGCCGCGAGGTCGCGATCGTGACCGACCCGCCGATGCTCGTGTTCGACATGCCGAACCTCGTGATCCCGGATCCGCCGGTCGACCTCGTCCGGGTCCGCTCGGGGGCGCTGGCCGGCCGCGAGGGCCGGTTCCTCGAGTCCATCGGGCCGCGCCGCTTCACGGGTGGCGTCCAGCTGGAGGCCGGCCTGGTCCGGCTTCCCGACGGCACGACGGCAGCCATCCCGATCGGCGACCTGGAGCGCTACATCTGAGGTCGGCGCACCGCGAGGGCGGTGCGGGCGTTCGTTGGCGCTTGCGCTCCTCGCTCACGCACCTTGGGGTGCGCTCGCTCCGGTGCTCGGCGCCGCCTTCGCCGGCACCACCCTCGCGGCACGATTCTCAATATCCGTCTGTGACAGCTCGTCCGGCGAACCCGACGTCCTTCGGCTACGCTCGGGCGACCATGACCCACGCGATCATCGACGAGCGGACCCTGCTGAGCCCCGATCCGGGGACGACGACCACGCTCGGCGTCGCGCTCGCGGCCGCCGCCGAGCCGGGCGACGTCGATCTGCCTGTGGGGCGATCTCGGGGCCGGCAAGACCCACCTCGCCAAGGCGTTCGGCGTCGGGCTGGGCGTCACCGACACGGTCACCTCGCCGAGCTTCGTCCTGATGGCCGAGTACGCCGGCCGGCTGCCGCTCTTCCACATCGACCTGTACCGGCTGGCCGACGCTTCCGATGCGCTCGCCGGCGGCCTGATCGACGATCGCCAGACAGCCGGCGTGACGCTCGTCGAATGGCCCGAGCGACTCGGTCCGGCCCTCCCCGCCGAGCGGCTCGACGTGGTCATCGAGGGCACCGGCGACGACGAGCGCGAGATCACGCTCCGGGCGGTCGGCGACGGCCCGCGGCGCTACCTGGAGGCCGTCCGATGAACGGGGTCGGCGGGACCGGCGACGTGCTGCTGGCCATCGACAGCGCCACGACCCGGGTGGTCGTCGCGGCCGGGACGCTCGATGGGGCGACGCTCGACGCGACCGACTGGCCGGCCGGCTACCGCCACGGTGAGACGCTGCTGCCCGCCGATCGACGACCTGCTCCGCCGGCTCGCGATCGAGCGCGGCAGGCTGGCCGCCATCGTGGTCGGCACCGGACCGGGCGCCTTCACCGGCCTGCGGGTCGGCATCGCGACGGCCAAGGGCATCGCGCACGCGCTCGATCGGCCGATCGTCGGCATCACGACCGCCGAGGCGCTGCTCGCGAACGCACCCGACGACGCGGTCCTGCTGCTGCCGGCCGGCCCGTCCGACCGGCTCGTCGTCCGGCGTGGGTCGCCGACGCGGCTCGTCGCCGGCGACGCCGACGCGGACATCGCGCCCGGCGACGACCGTCCTGGCCCTCGACCTGCCCGGACGCGCGCCGGACGACGCGCTGGCGCGGGGCGAGGCCGCTCGCGCGGACCTCGGGGCCAGCCTGCTCCGGCTCGGGGCCGCGCGACTGGCGGCCGGCGACACCGACGATCTCGCCGGCCTCGTGCCGGACTACGTGACCCTGCCGCGTGGCGTCCGCTCGGACGCCGGGGAGGTGTCGTGGTCGCACGACCGCCGATGAGGCTGCGCATCGAGCCGATGCGGGTCGAGGACCTGCCGGCCGTCCATGCCATCGAGAAGGCGAGCTTCGACGCGCCCTGGCCGCCGGAGGCCTACCGGAACGATCTCGAGACCAACCGGCTCGCGCAGTACCTCGTGGCGCGGGTCGGCGACGAGATCGCGGCCTACGGCGGGATGTGGCTGATGGTCGACGAGGGCCACATCATCACGTTCGCGGTCCATCCCGACTGGCGCCGCCAGCGGATCGGCGAGCGGCTCCTGCTGGCGTTCCTCGACCTGGCCTGCGATCGCGGCGCCCACGAGGCGACGCTCGAGGTCCGGCTGTCGAACCTGCCCGCCCGCCGGCTGTACGAGAAGTTCGGGTTCCGGCCGGTCGGGCTCCGCCCGCGCTACTACAGCGACAACGGCGAGGACGCCCTGATCATGACCACCGAGCCGCTGGCCGACGCCGCGATGCGCGAGCGGATCGCCCGGCTGCGGGCCGCCGTCGACGCCGCACCGGCCCCGTCGCGTCGCCGGCGGCGACGACACGTGAGCGGGCGCGCGATGAGCGGCCGCCTGATCCTGTCGATCGAATTGTCCTGCGACGAGACGGGGATCGCCCTGATCGAGGACGGCCGGACGATCCGCGCCAACGTCGTCGCGTCGCAGGTCGCGCTCCACGCCCCGTCCGGCGGGATCGTGCCCGAGGTCGCCGCGCGCGCGCACCTGCGCTGGATCGTGCCGGTGCTCGACGAGGCCTGGGCGGACGCCGGGGCGACCTGGGACGACGTCGAGGCGGTCGCGGTCACCTACGGCCCGGGCCTCGCGGGCTCGCTGCTGGTCGGGATCAACTTCGCCAAGGCGCTGGCCTGGGTCCACGAGCGCCCGCTCGTCGGGGTCAACCACCTCGAGGGCCACGTCTACGCCGCGTGGCTGCGCGACCCCGGGAGCCGACGACCGGCCGGATCCCGGTCTTCCCGCTGGTCACCCTCGTCGTGTCGGGCGGCCACACGTTCCTGGCCGAGATGCGCGACCACCTGACCTACCGGCTGCTCGGGAGCACCCTCGACGACGCGGCGGGCGAGGCGTTCGACAAGGTCGGGCGGCTGCTCGGGCTCGGCTATCCGGGCGGACCGGCGATCGGCCGGGCGGCGGCCGCGGCGACGCGCCACGACCGGGTCTTCCCGCGCGCCTGGCTCGGCGATTCGTACGACCTCAGCTTCTCCGGGCTCAAGACGGCGGCCCGCCGGATCATCACCGAGGCGCGCGCCGACGCCGGGCTCGCCGACACGCCCGAGGCGCCGCTGCCCGACGACGTCGTCGCCGAGCTCGCGTGGGGCTTCCAGGACGCGGTCGTCGACGTCCTCGCGACCAAGGCGATCCGGGCGGCCGGGCGACCGGCGCGTGCTCGATCGTGCTCGGCGGCGGCGTCGCGGCGAACGGGGCGCTGCGGGCGCGCCTGGCCGGCGAGGCCGAGGCGCTCGGCATCCCGCTGATCGTGCCGCGGCCGGACCTGTGCACCGACAACGGGGCGATGATCGGGGCCGCCGGCGCGCGCCGGTTCGCGGCCGGCGAACGGTCCGGCCTCGATCTCGACGCTCGACCGTCGCTGCCGCTGGCCCGGCGGTGAGCGGGGCCGCCACCCCGCGCGTCGATCCGGCCGGCGTCCGCGCCACGCTCCGCGCCGCGGGCCTGCGCGCCCGCCACGGCCTGTCGCAGAACTTCCTGGCCGATCCGGACGTGCTCGACGCGATCCTGGCCGAGGCGGACCCGGCGCCGGGCCGGCGCGTCCTCGAGATCGGACCGGGTCTCGGGCTGCTCACGGCGGGCCTGCTCGACGCCGGGGCCGACGGTCACCGCGGTCGAGCTCGATCACGGGCTGGCGGCCTTCCTCGGTGAGCGGTTCGCCGGCATCGACGCCCTGCGTCTCATCGAGGGCGACGCGCTCGACCAGGACCTCACCGGGCTCGTCGAGCCGCCGTATGACGTGGTCGCCAACCTGCCGTACCACATCACCAGCCCGATCCTGCACGCGCTGCTCGGTGCGCCGCCGCGACCGGCGCGCCTGGTGCTGATGGTCCAGCGCGAGGTGGCCGAGCGGATCGCGGCGCCGCCCGGGAAGATGAGCTACCTGTCGGTGTTCGTGCAGTACCACGCCCGCGTCCGGATCGCCTTCCTCGTCCCGGCCGCGGCGTTCGAGCCCGAGCCCGCGGTCGAGTCGGCGGTGATCGTGGTCGAGCCGTACGACGCCGACGACCGGCTCGATCCGGTGGCGGAGGACGAGCTGTGGCGGCTGGTCCAGGCCGCCTTCCGCGAGCGACGCAAGATGATCCACAACGTCCTGTCCCGCCAGCTGCCGCTCGATGCGGGCCGCGTGACGGGCGCCCTCGAGACCGCCGGGATCGACCCGGACCGCCGGCCGCAGACGCTCGCGGTCGGGGAGTGGCTGGCGCTCCACGATGCGCTCGGCCCGATCGGGCCCGACGGCCGCGGTCGCCGCGCCCCGGACGCGACGACGTGACCGCCGCCGTGACCGCCCCGTGACCGACCCGCTGCACCGGCTCTCCCCGGTCGTCCGGCTCGCTCCCGCCAAGCTCAACCTGACGCTCGCGGTGATCGGGCGCCGCGACGATGGCTACCACACGCTCCACTCGGTGTTCGTGCCGCTGGCGCTCGCCGACCGGCTGAGCCTCGCCCCGGCCGGTGGCGAGCGCCGACACCCTGCACGTGACCGGCGGCGACGCCGGCCCGGCCGCCGACAACCTCGTCCTCAAGGCCCTTGCGGTCGCCCGTGCCGCGGTCGGTGGCGGCTGGCCGGGCGGACCCGGGCCGGCGCCGGCCCTGGCGGCCCGCCTCGAGAAGCGGATCCCGATCGCGGCCGGCCTGGCCGGTGGATCGTCCGATGCCGCCGCGACCGTCGACGCGGCGCTCGAGGCATGGGGCGCCGAGCTCGACGACGATCGCCGGCACGACGTGGCAGCTCGGCTCGGCTCCGACGTGCCGTTCTTCCTGGCCGGCGGCCCGGCCCTCGTCGAGGGACGTGGCGAGCACGTCGCCCCGCTCCACGGCCTCCACGGGACGCCGGGCGTCGTCCTCGTCACGCCGGTCATGGCGGTCCCGACGCCTGACGTGTTCGCCGCCTTCGATGCGATCCGGTCGCATGGCGACGGCGCCGTCCGGCTGTCCTCGGCGCACCTGGCCGAGGAGCTGCGCTCGGGTCTCACCGCCAGCGCGCTCGTGGCACGCGCCGGCGTCCTCGCCTCGGCCAACGACCTCCTGCCGGCGACCTCGCTGGTCGTCCCGTCGCTGGTGCCGTTCAAGCGGGCGTTGAGCCGCCGGCTCGGCCGGCCGATCGGTCTGTCGGGCTCCGGTCCGACCCTCTGGGCGCTCTATGCTTCGGAGGCCGAGGCGACGGCCGCCGCCGAGACGGTCCGCGAGGCCCTGCGCGACGGGTCGATCACGGCACCCGGCTCAGCCGAGCCGTTCGTCTGCGCCACGACCATCGTCGGTCACACCGAGCAGGGGAGGGAAGCATGACCCGCCACGCCGATCTCGACCGCCGGAGCACCGGCCGCCATCGGGCCGTACAGCCAGGGGATCGTCAGCGACGGTCTGCTCTTCTGCGCCGGCCAGGCAGCGCTCGATCCGGCCACCGGCGCGCTCGTCGAGGGCGGCATCGAGCCCGAGACGGAGCGGGTCATGGCCAACATCGGCGCCGTGCTCGACGCCGCCGGATGCTCGTGGGGGGACGTGGTCAAGACGACCATCTTCCTCGTCGACATGGCCGACTTCGCGACGGTCAACGCGATCTACGGCCGGTTCGTCACCGATCCGCCGCCGGCGCGCTCGACGGTCGGGGTCGCCGCGCTGCCAAAGGGGGCCCGGGTCGAGATCGAGGTGGTCGCCCGGCTCGGTTGACACCCCCGACGAGGCAACCCTACGATGCCCCGACCCTGTGATGACTCCTGAACACATCGCGCCGGGCCCCGCTGGGGTCGGGAGCGACCACCGCTCCGCGACCCGGGCCCGACGGCGCCGCCCCTCGTGAACCCCCCAAGTCCCGCATCGACCTCCGGCACGGTCGCCGTCGTGCTGGCGGCCGGGCTGGGCACCCGGATGCGCTCGGCGGTGCCCAAGGTCCTCCATCCGCTGTGCGGCCGCCCGATGCTCGCCTACGTCCTCGATGCGTGGGCCAGCACCGAGGCCGGGTCGGTCGGCGGCCGGCCGATCGTGGTCTTCTCGCCGACGGTCGGGGCGGTCATCGATGCCTTCGCCGATCGCGCGGTGTTCGCGCTCCAGGACGTCCCGCGCGGGACCGGTGACGCGCTTGGCGCGGCGCTGTCGGTCGTCCCGCCCGACGGTGACCGAGATCCTCGTCCTGTCGGGCGACGTGCCGCTGGTCACCGGCGCCGACCTGGACACGATCCTCGAGGCGCGCCGCGAGGACGACGCCGCGATCGCGCTGGCCAGCGTGTTCGCGGCCGAGCCGGCGGAGCTCGGCCGGGTCGTCCGGGGCGAGTTCGGCACGGTCGAGCGGATCGTCGAGGCACGCGACGCCACGGACGACGAGCTGGCCGGCAACGAGGTCAATGCCGGGCTGTATGCCTTCGATGCCGGCTGGCTGCGGCGCCGGATCGGCGCCCTCACGCCGTCACAGGTCAGCGGCGAGCTGTACCTGACCGACCTGGTCCGGCTCGCGCGCGAGGACGGGCGGCTGGTCAGCGCGGTCGCCTTCGAGGACGACGGCCGCTTCGCCGGGATCAACGACCGCTCGCAGCTCGCCGCCGCGGAGTGGACGCTGCGGGTACGCCTGAACGAGGCGCACATGCGCGCCGGCGTCACGATGCGCGACCCGTCGACCGCCTATCTCGACTGGACCGTCGAGCTGGGCGAGGACGTCACGCTCGAGCCGAACGTCATCCTGCGCGGCAGCACGACCGTCGGCGCGGGGAGCGTCATCGGGGCCGGCAGCCAGCTCATCGACGCGACGATCGGCGCCGGCGTGCGGATCTGGGCCAGCGTCATCGAGTCGTCCACCGTCGAGGACGAGGCGACGGTCGGGCCGTTCAGCCACCTCCGCCCGGGCACGGTCGTCGGGCGCCGGGCCCAGGTCGGCAACTTCGCCGAGCTCAAGAACACGCGGCTCGGGGCGGGCACGCGCCAGCACCACATGAGCTACCTCGGCGATGCCGAGATCGGCGACGACGTCAACATCGGCGCGGGCACCATCACCGCCAACTACGACGGGACGCGCAAGCACCCGACCACGATCGGCGCCGGCGCGTTCATCGGCGTGGACACGATGCTCGTCGCCCCGGTCGAGGTCGGGGAGGGCGCGAAGACCGGGGCCGGCGCGGTCGTGACCCGCGACGTGCCGCCCGGCAAGCTGGCCGTCGGGGTGCCGGCCAGGATCCGCGAGCCACGCGCGCGACCGGCTGAGCCCGAACCGGCCGCCGACGAGCCCGCGACCTAGCGTGGATACCGTCGTCCAGCTTCTCGTCATCGTCCTGCTGACCTTCCTCGAGGCGATCTTCGTCGCGTCCGAGATCGCGCTGGTGACCATGCGCCGGACCCGGATCGACCAGCTCGCCGAGGAGGGGGACCGGGCCGCGAAGCGGGTGAAGGGCCTCGTCGCGCAGCCCGGCCGGTTCCTGGCGGTGACCCAGATCGGCCTGACCTTCATCGGCTTCCTCGCGTCGGCGTACGCCGCGGTCAACCTGACGGCGAGCGCTCGAGACGGCCTTCGCGGGGAGTGGCCTGGCGGTGCTCAGCACGTCGGCCGGTGCGCTGGCCCTCATCATCGTGACCCTGCTGCTCAGCCTGTTCACGATCGTCTTCGGCGAGCTCGTGCCCAAGAGCCTGGCGCTGGCCCACACCGAGCAGTTCGCGCTCCGGCTGAGCGGGCTGATCGTCGTCCTGCTGCGGATCCTCGGGCCGCTGGTCGCTGCGCTCACCGCGGTCACCAACGCCGTCTCGCGGATGCTCGGCGCAGGCGACGAGGCGCACGAGGTGATGAGCACCCAGGAGCTCTCCCTGCTGGTCGAGCGAGGCGGGGAGCAGGGCATCCTCGAAGCCGAGGAGGAGCAGATGATCCAGGCGGTCATCGAGCTCGGCGACCAGCGCGTCCACGAGGTCATGGTCCCGCGCATCGCGATGGTCTCGCTGCCCGCCGGCGCCACCCTCGAGGAGGCGATCGACACCCTGATCGACGAGGGCCACAGCCGGGTCCCGGTCTACGAGGAGACGATCGACGAGGTCGTCGGGATCCTGTACGCCAAGGACCTGCTGCCGTTCCTCAAGGGCTCGGCCGCCGAGCGGCCGGCGCTCCGCTCGATCCTGCGGACGCCGGTCTTCGTGCCCGAGTCGATGAGCGTGGACGACCTGCTCCACGAGTTCCAGCGGCGCAAGGTCCACCTCGCGATCGTCCTCGACGAATACGGCGGGACGGCGGGCCTGGTGACCATCGAGGACCTGCTCGAGGAGATCGTCGGCGAGATCCAGGACGAGTACGACGAGGAGGAGCCGCTGATCGTGCGCCTCTCGGAGCACGAGGCGCGGATCGACGGGCGCGCCGACGTCGACGACCTCGAGGAGCTGTTCGACACGAACCTCGGGCTCGAGGACGCCGACGAGTACGACACCGTCGGCGGGCTCATCTATCACCGCCTCGGGACGGTCCCGAAGCCGGGCGACGTCATCTCCGTCGACGGGCTGACCCTGACCGTCGAGACGACCGATGGACGACGGGTCGGCAAGGTCCTCGCCGTGCGCGACCGCGAGGATGACGGTCCCGAGGACGACGAGGCCGATCGCTAGGCGCGGATCACGCGCTCAGGCGCTGATGACCGAGACGATGATCTCCTCGAGCCGGGCACGCGCCTCGGGCTTGACCACGCCGGCCGCGTCGAGCTCGGCCAGCGCCTCGTCCCGGTAGCGACGGGCCTGGTCGCGGGTGTAGTCGCGGGCGCCGGTCCGCTCGAGGATGTCGATGACCTCGGCGACCTCGGCCGGTCCGGGTCATGGTTCGCGTAGACGGCGCCGAGGCGCTCGCGATCCTCCGGACCGGCGTGCTCGTGCGCGTACAGGACCGGCAGCGTCTTCTTGCGATGGGCCACGTCCGACGGCTCCTTGCCGGTCGACCGTTCCGGGCCCCAGATGCCGAGCAGGTCGTCGTTGATCTGGAAGGCGAGCCCGAGCGCCCAGCCGAACCCGCGGTAGCGCGCGATGACCTGCTCGTCCTCGGTCGCGAGCAGGGCGCCGGCCTCGATCGAGGCGGCGATCAGGGCCGCCGTCTTGCGCCCGATCATGTCGAAGTACAGGTCGACGCTGCCGAGCTCGTCCGACGAGCTCATGGCGATGTCGAGGTACTGGCCCTCGCACAGGGCGAGGCACGTCTCGTCGTACAGGCGCATGAGCCGCAGGACCGTGTGGTCCGGGAAGCCGAGGTCGGTCAGCCGATGGAGCGCGATCCGCGACAGGCTGAACAGCGTGTCGCCGGTGTTGATCGCCTGCGGGATGCCGTGGAGGGTCCACAGCGTCGGGCGATGGCGGCGCTCGATGTCGCCGTCCTCGATGTCGTCGTGGACCAGCGAGAAGTTGTGCCCGAGCTCGACCGCTGCGGCACCCGGCAGCGCGCGCTGGTGCTCGCCGGTGATGCTCGCGTAGGCCAGCAGCCCGAGCAGCGGTCGCATCCGCTTGCCGCCCGACGCGCCCGAGCCGTCGAGCGCGAGGTGGTAGCGGACCATCTCGTACAGGCCGTGGGTCGAGGGATCGCGGTCACGGACGAGGGCGACGATCTCGCCCTCGGTGTCGGCGATCAGGGCGGCGATGTCGATCTCGGGCGACGCGGTCGTCATGTCGGGCGGAGTGTACACGAAACGTGTACCACGCAGGTAGCCTGATTGCCCGGGCCCGGCGCTCGTGCGGCACCCGCCGGCGGCAACGACGGCAAGACGCCGGCGCGGGGGACGCGTCCGCACCGGCGTCTGGATAGGGTTCGTCGATCGGGCCGATTTGGATCATGCGCGGTGACGCCGCACGCATGGCGGGCCGTGCGCAGCCCGTCGCGCCCGGTGGTACCGTCGCGACGATGCCCATCCCGCGCCGCTACACGACCGATGCCATCGTCCTGTCGCGCTTCGACCTCGGCGAGGCCGACCGCGTCCTGACCCTGATCACGCCCGGCATCGGCAAGCTCAAGGCGATCGCCAAGGGCGTCCGCCGGCCGACCTCGCGGCTCGGCGGCAGCCTCGAGCCGTTCGCCGAGCTGACCGTGGCGCTCGCGCGCGGGCGGACGTTCGACGTGGTCACCCAGGTCAGCGTCGGGCACGCGTGGCTCAACCTGCGCGATTCGCTCGAGTCCGCCGCGACCGCCTGGTACCTCGCCGAGCTGGCCGACCGCTCGCTCGAGGAGCGCCACGCCGCCGAGCCGCTGTACACGCTCCTCCGCCGCGCCTACGAGCTGCTCGACGCGGAGATGGCACCCGGGCGGGTGGCGCGCTGGTACGAGATGCACCTTCTCGACGAGCTCGGCCAGCGGCCCGAGGTGGACCGCTGCGTCGAGTGCGACCGGGTGCTCGAGGCGGACGAGCGCTTCCGCTGGGTCCCGCCGCTCGGCGGCATCCTGTGCGAGCGCTGTCCCGGACCGCCGCACGACCGGGCGGGGATCTCGCTCGACGCGGTCAAGCTGCTCAAGGCGTACCAGCGTCTCGACATCGAGGCGATCGCCGGCGCTCCGGCTGGCGACCGCCGTCGAGCGCGAGGCCGAGGCGGCGCTGCGCGACTTCGTCCGCGTCGCGCTCGAGCGCGACGCTCGCTCGCTCGCCTTCCTCGATGAGGTACGCACCGCGCCGATGCGACGGCCCAGAACCGAGGTCCGTGCGACGACAGAGATCCGACCCGACGACATCCTGACCGCGCCCAGGGGCCCGGCACTGCCGTCGTGAGCGTCGTCCGTCGCGGCCTGCTCGCCGGCTTCGCCGGGGCAGCCACCGTCGTCGGTGCGCGGGTCGTCGGCCATCGGCTCGTCGCCCGCACCGAAGCCCGGCTGTGCGTGACCACGAAGCAGCCGCAGAGTCCGGTGTCGGATCGCGCGCGCGAGCTTCATCGGGACCTATGGGTCGCCGACCTGCATGCCGATTCGCTGCTCTGGGGACGCGACCTGCTCAAGCGCGCGGACCGTGGCCAGGTGGACCTGCCGCGGCTCCGCGACGGGAACGTCGCCCTCCAGGTGTTCGCCGCCAGCACGCAAGTCGCCGCGACACCTGAACATCGAGCGCAACGACGACCGGAGCGACGACGTCATCCTGCTCGCCCTCGCGCTTGGCTGGCCGCCCGCGACCTGGCGCCGGCTTCTGCCACGCGCCCTTCACCTCGCCTCCCGTGCCGACCGTCTGGCGGCCGAGTCCGGCGGGGCGTTCCGGGTCATCCGGACCCGCGACGACCTGGCGGCGTACGAGGCGGCCCGTCGCGCGGATCCGACGCTCACCGCCGGACTCCTCGCGATCGAGGGTGCGCACGCGCTCGATGACGACCCGGCCAACGTCGAGGTCGTCGCCGATGCCGGCTTCCGGATGATGTCGCCGAGCCACTTCTTCGACAACGCCTTCGGCGGCTCGGCCCATGGGATCGAGAAGGGCGGGTTGACCGGGCGCGGCCGCGAGATGGTCGAGCGGATGGAAGCTCGCCTGATGCTCGTGGACGTGGCGCATGCGTCGGCCGCCACCGTGGACGACGTCGTCGCGATGGCGAGCAGGCCCGTCGTCGCGTCGCATACGGGTCTGCGCGGCTGCTGCGACAACGCGCGCAACCTGTCCGACGAGCACGCCCGGGCGATCGCCGCGACCGGCGGCGTGCTCGGCATCGGGTTCTGGCCGACCGCCTGCGGCGGCGACGACGTCGGATCGATCGCCCGCTCCATCCGCTACGCCGTCGGCGTCGCCGGTGCGGAGCACGTCGCCCTCGGCTCCGATTTCGACGGCGCGGTCCCGGTCCCGTTCGACGCCACGGGCATGGTCCTGCTGACCGACGCACTGCTCGCGGCCGGCCTCGACGATGCGACCGTCGCCGGGGTCATGGGTGGCAACGTCCGCCGGCTCCTCGCCGAGGCGCTGCCCGACCGCTAGCATCGAGCCGTGCTGTCGGCGACCGAGCCGGCTCGCCCCGTCAGGCTGCTCTGCTAGCATCGGGAACCCCACCACGCTCACCATCGGAGTCCCGTGACCGACACCAGCGCCGCCGATCGACGTCGCGCCCGCCGTCGCCGAGCTCGAGACGATCGTGTCGCTCTCGAAGCGGCGCGGGTTCATCTTCCCCTCGAGCGAGATCTACGGCGGCATCAACGCCGTCTGGGATTACGGACCGCTCGGGCGTCGAGCTCAAGAACAACGTCAAGCGCGCCTGGTGGCGGGCGATGGTCCAGGAGCGCGACGACATCGTCGGGCTCGACGCCGGGATCCTGATGCACCCCCAGGTCTGGGTGACCTCCGGCCACGTCGGCTCGTTCAGCGACCCGCTGGTCGAATGCGCCACCGACCATCGGCGCTTCCGGCTCGACGAGCTGCCGGGCGCCGAGAACCTCAGCGCGACCGACCTGGCCGACCCGACCATCGTCGAACGCCTCGGCCTGCGCTGCCCGGTCGACGGCGGACCGCTGTCCGCGCCACGCCGGTTCAACCTCATGTTCAAGACGTTCATGGGCCCGGTCGAGGACGACTCGGCGGTCATCTACCTCCGCCCCGAGACCGCCCAGGGTTCGTACGTCAACTTCAAGAACGTCCAGCAGTCGACCCGCAAGAAGCTGCCGTTCGGGATCGCCCAGATCGGCAAGTCGTTCCGCAACGAGATCAGCCCGGGCAACTTCGTCTTCCGGATGCGCGAGTTCGAGCAGATGGAGATGCAGTACTTCGTCCGGCCCGACGCTGCGGCGGCCGAGGCGTTCGAGATGTGGCTGCCGAAGCGCCGCGCCTGGTACGAGCGCTACGGCGTGACGCCCGAGCGGCTCCGCCTTCGCGAGCACGCCCCGGACGAGCTGGCCCACTACGCGAAGAAGGCCGTCGACGTCGAGTACCGCTTCCCGTTCGGCTGGCGGGAGCTCGAGGGCGTCCACAACCGCGGCGATTTCGACCTGTCGCGCCACTCCGAGGCGTCGGGCGAGAAGCTCGAGTACTTCGACCAGGCGACCAACGAGCACGTCATCCCGTGGGTCGTCGAGACGGCGGCCGGGGCCGACCGGGCGGCGTTCACCTTCCTGATCGACGCCTACCGCGAGGAGGATGTCCGCGGCGAGACGCGGGTCTCGCTGGCGCTCCATCCCGACCTCGCGCCGTACAAGGTCGCGGTGCTGCCACTGCTCAAGAAGCGGCCCGAGATCGTCGAGCTGTGTCATCGCATCAAGGACGACCTCAAGCGCCACACGATGGCGGTCTACGACGACACGGCCGCCATCGGCAAGCTGTACCGACGACAGGACGAGATCGGCACGCCGTGGTGCATCACGGTCGACGTCGACTCGCTCGAGGACGGCGCGGTGACGGTCCGCGACCGCGACTCGATGACCCAGGAGCGGGTCCCGGTCGAGGGCGTCACGCGGCTCATCCTCGATCGGCTCGAGGCGGCACGGAACGGCTAGACCCGTGACGACCGGAGGGCGGCGACCTGATCGGATCGCCGCGGACGCCATCGCGGCCGCCGTGGCGGCGTGGCTCGGAGGACTGGACGCCACGCAACGGGCGGCCGCCACGTTCCCGTTCGACACCGACGAGCGGTTCGCCTGGCAGTACACGCCAGGCCCGCGCGAGGGCCTGGCCATCGGCGACATGGTGCCCGACCAGCGCTCGGCCGCGATGGCCATCGTCCGTGCCTCGCTGAGCGACCGTGGTGCGGGCGAGGTCGAGGCGGTGATCGCGCTGGAGACGGTCCTCGGCGCGCTCGAGCGCGAGGCGGGCCGGCCGGGCTGGCAGCGGCGGGATCCAGGGCTGTACTGGTTCGCGGTCTTCGGCGAGCCGGGCGGATCCGGACCGTGGTCGTGGCGGGTCGGCGGTCACCACGTCGCCATCCAGGTCACGCTCGCGGCCGGCCGGGTGCTCGGCAGCGCGCCGTCCTTCGTCGGCGCGAACCCGGCCGTGGTCCCGGATGGGCCGACCGCCGGCGCCCGCGCCCTCAGCGGGGAGGAGGAGCTGGCCCGCCAGCTGCTCGCCGGCCTCGGCGACGCAGCACGTCGGACGGCGGTGGTGGCCGACGTCGCGCCGGCCGACATCCTGAGCGGGAACGGTCCACGGGCCCTCGTCGCCTCGATCCCGACCGGCGTCCGCTACGCCGAGCTGGACGCGGCCGGCCGCGCGGCGCTCGAGCGGCTCGTCCGGCACTACCTCGAGCGTGCCCGGCCGGAGGTGGCGGCGCAGGAGTGGGACCGGATCCGGTCGGCGGGTCTCGACGAGGTGACGTTCGCGTGGGCCGGGCCGGACGAGCCCGGCCGAGGCCACTATTACGCCGTGCGCGGGCCGGCTTTCCTCGTCGAATACGACAACACCCAGGATGGGGCGAACCACATCCATGCGGTCTGGCGCGACCTCGCGAACGACTGGGGCGAGGACCTCCTCGCGAGGCACTACGCCGCCGAGCACCGCACGTAGCCCGCGATCCCGGCCAGACGGTCGGTCAGCCGGTCGCCGCCAGCCGTTCGAAACCGTCCAGCAGACGCGCCAGGCCGAACTCGAACTGCTCGTCGTCGGTCGGGTCCGGGCTCATCACGACCGACGTGAACGACGGGAAGCGCCCTGACTCGATGACCCCACGCACGTAGGGCGCGATCGAGTCGCGCCACTGGTCCTGCGTCATCCCGGTCCGTCGCTGTGCGTCGAGCTCGGCCAGCTCATCGGCGGCTGCGCCGCGCACGAAGCGGAGCAGCGTCGCCACGACCTCGCCGGCCGTCGTGGGATCGAGCCCCATCCCGATCGCGACCCCGAGGATCTCGTCGGCAGCCCGCAGCGTGTTCGGGCCGATGGCCGGCCGGCTGCCGATCTCGGCGACCAGCCAGGGATGGGCGAGCAGCTGCTGCCGGTGCTCGCGAGCGAGCGTCGTGAACGTCGTCCGCCAGTCGCCGCTCGGCGGGGTCTTGAGGTCGGGCGCGTTGACCGCGTCGACCATCAGGGTCAGGAGCTCTTCCTTGCTCAGGACGTAGCGGTACAGGGACGTCGTCCCGGTGCCGAGGCTCGAGGCCAGCCGCCGCATCGACAGAGCGTCCAGACCGTCGCGATCGGCGACCTCGATGGCGGCGGCGACGATCCGGTCGACCTCGCGCTTCGTCCGTCGGCGTCGCGCGCTCGAGTCGGTCCCAGACGACCTCGGATGGCTGGCCGTGCGCGCGCCCGGGCGCGGAGCTCGTCGAGCTGGTTCCGCAGGTGCTCGCGCATCTGGGCGCGCGCGAGCCGCTGGGTCTCGGTCGTGCGCCGCAGCTCCTGCGACATCGACTGACGCAGGTCGCGTTGATGGCGGTTCGGTCGGACTGGCATTGACACGATGATACGCGATGCGTACAGTGTTGCCGAAACGGGAACAGTGTTCCCATTCGCCCAAGCCCGACACGCCAGCGACGAGGAACCCGACCCCATGGACGCGATGATCGCCGTCGAACACCTGACCAAGCGCTACAAGAAGGCGGCGACCCCGGCCGTGGACGACGTGCAGCTTCCAGGTCGCCGCCGGCGAGCTGTTCGCGTTCCTCGGCCCGAACGGGGCGGGGAAGACGACCACCATCTCGATCCTGACCACGACCCTGGCCAAGACGAGCGGCACGATCACGATCGCCGGCCACGACCTCGATCGCGACCCGACCGCCGTCCGGCGAGAGATCGGGATCATCTTCCAGAAGCCGAGCATCGACAGCCACCTGTCGGGCGAGGAGAACATCCGGCTCCACGTCGCGCTGTATGGCGTGTACGGCTATCGGCCGTTCTACCGGACCATGCCGGCCGAGTATCGCAACCGGATCGAGCACCTGGCGCAGGTCGTCGGGCTCGGCGACGACCTCTTCCGCCCGCTCAAGACGTTCTCGGGTGGCATGAGCCGCAAGCTCGAGATCGTCCGCAGCCTGATGCATCGGCCCGCGGTGCTCTTCCTCGACGAGCCGACGTCCGGCCTCGACCCGATCAGCCGCCGTGGCCTGTGGGACTACCTGCGCGAGGTCCGCAACGAGGACGGCACGACCGTCTTCCTGACCACCCACTACCTCGACGAAGCCGAGGGGGCCGATCGCGTGTGCGTGATCGACCACGGCAAGGTCGCCGTCGACGCCACGCCCGACGATGCTCAAGAGCCGATTGCTCGAGCGAACGCTTGTCCTCGACGCCGCCGACCGGGCGGCCCTTCGCTCGGAGCTGATCGAGCTCGGGCTCACGCCGCAGGACGATCCCGGCGGCGAGCTCCGGGTCGACTACCGGACGCCCACCGCGCAGGACGTCATCGCCCGCATCCGCACCCCGCTGACGGTCCTGCGCATCCGCGAACCGAGCCTCGAGGAGGCCTATATCGAGCTGCTGCGCGATCCCGAGGAGGCCGTCGCATGACCACGCATCCATCCACCTTCGAAGCCGCCGAGCGGCGCCTCGGCACCGTCGCGAACACGCGTCGGGCGAGCATCGGTCGCGACCTCAACGCGGTCTTCGCCATCGCCTGGCGCGAGATCCTGCGGGCGGTCAAGAGCCCGCTGTCGATCGCGTTCACGGTCATCTTCCCGATCCTGTTCATCGGGATCCTCGGCGGCAGCATCAGCCAGAACCTGACCGGCGCCCTGCCGTACGCGTACCTGCCGTTCATGCTCATCGGGATGGTCGCCAACTCGATGTACCAGGGCACCATCACCGGTGTCACCAACCTCGTCGAAGAGCGCGACAACGACTTCACCGCCGAGCTGTTCGTCGCGCCGATCTCGCGCTACGCCGTCCTGCTGGGCAAGCTCATCGGGTCGGGTGTCGCGGCGATGTTCTCGCTCATCGGCATCGTGGCGATGATCGTCATCATGCAGATCCCGATGAACGCGGGCGACCTGCTCCGGGTCATCGCGCTGACCCCGGTCCTCGCCCTGGCCGGCGGCGCGCTCGGCGTGTTCCTGATCGGGCTGACCCAGGAGCCGCGCACCGTCGCGGTCGCCGTCCCGTTGCTGATCTTCCCGCAGATGTTCCTGTCCGGGGCGCTGATCCCGGTCTCCGCCTCGAGCGGGATCCTGGGCGTCCTCGCTCAGATCATGCCGATGACGTACGCGATCGACCTCGCCCGGAACATCTACTACTGGGGCAAGCCCGAATACGCGTTGGCCGTCCTGCACCCGCCGATGCTCGACCTGGCCATCACCGTGGGGTTCTTCCTCGTGTTCACCATCGTCGGGACCATCCTGTTCGTCCGGGCCGACCGCAACCGCTGACATCGACGTCGGCCAGCCCATCGGGAACCCTTTTCGCCATCCGCGCGACATACACTGCGAGCGCGACAGGATGCCGCGCCGTCACCCTGAGGTCGACGTGGACCAGCGAGAGCTCGTCGAGCGAGCACAGCGAGGCGATCGCGATGCCTTTGCCGTGCTTGCCGGCCTGTTCGTCGCGCGGCTGGACGCGGCGGCCCGACTGATCCTCCGGGACCATGAGCTCGCGCGAGACGCGGTCCAGGAGGGCTTCCTCCGTGCCTGGCGGAACCTGCCGACGCTCCGCGACCCGGACAAGTTCGAGGCCTGGCTCAGGAGTCTCGTCTCCCGTTCGTGCATCGACGTCCTCCGACGCCGCGGGCGCCGACCGATCGAGGTCGAGCTGCTGTCGATCGACGGACCGGCGGTGGCCGACATCGCGTCGGTCGTCGCCGACCGCGACCTGCTCGAGCTGGCGCTCCGGCGCCTCGGGCCCGAGCAGCGTGCGGTCATCGTCCTGCACTACTACCTCGGGATGTCGCTGCCCGACGTGGCGGCGGCCCTCGGGATCCCGATCGGGACCGCCAAGTCCCGCCACCATCGGTCGCTCGCGCTGATGCGCGCCGCGATCGACGACGACCCGGATGCCGTGCGCTCGCCGGTCGCTGGAGGGCAGTTCGCATGACCGCCTTCGACCGGGTCGAACGCCACCTGCCCGAGCTCATGGACGAGCTCGCGGCGGCCGGCGTCCCCGACTACTTCGACGACATGCTCCGGACCACGACGCAGGCTCGCCAGCGACCGGCCTGGAGCAACCTTGAAAGGTGGCTTCCCATGGGCGTCATCGCCCGACCGCTCCCCACCCGACCGATCCCGTGGCGTCTGATCGCCGTGGCCGCGCTGCTGGTCCTGCTCGCCGCGGCCGCGCTCGTCTACGTCGGCTCGCGGCGTGTCGTCCCCGCGCCGTTCGGGCTCGCCGGCAACGGCGCGCTGCTCATCGGAACGGCCGACGGCGACATCGTCACGGTCGACCCGGCCACCGGCCGCGACGGCGCCGATCGTCGGCGGGTCGACGTTCGACGGCGGCCCGTTCTACTCCCACGACGGTCAGCGCTTCGTCTTCGATCGGGGGACGTCCGCGACCGACACGGCGACGGCGTTGTTCATCGCCAACGCCGACGGCTCCGACGCTCATGAGCTGTTCCCGACCGGTACCGACGTCGGCTGGTTCGAGTGGTCGCCGACCGACGACCGCGCCGTGATCACCCCGACCGTCGACGGCAAGGGCACGATCGTCGTCGTCAACCTCGCCGATCGATCGCCGCACGAACGTCCCAGTCGATCTCGACGTCGTCGCCGCGTCCTGGCGGCCGAACCACGACCAGTTCGTCGTGACGGCCAAGTCCGGCGACAACAGCACGTTCTGGGTCGTCGATACGCGATGGGTCGGGCAAACGGCCGATCCCGGTCTCGCCGTACGCGATCAACACGCCGGCCCTGTCGCCGGACGGCACGAAGCTCGCCTATGCAACGTGGGGACCGGATGGTGTGCCGGGGCGGATCCGCATCGTCGACATCGACACGGGTGGCGATCACACGCTCACGCCGGGCGACTACGACGGCTACGTCTGGCAGAACCCGTGGTTCTCGCCGGACGGGAGGCGCATCCTGTGTCGACCGATTCATCCAAGGGACGACCACCTCGCAGATCGCGATCCTCGCCTCGGATGGCAGCGGTGCTGCGACCGCGATCGGTCCAACGACCGACAACCCGCCGGCCGATGCGATGTACTCACCCGACGGCACGACGATCGTCGTCACGTACAGCAACGTGGCGGAGACCTGGGCGTTCGATGCCGATGGCACGAACGGGCATCGGGCGCCGTTCACGGCGATCCGCGGGCAAAGCTGGCAGCGCCGCGGCCGCTAGCGACGATCCCGGCCCCCGCGGGGCCGCCTACTCGTCGGCGTTGGCCTCGGCCGCCTCGATCGCGGCGGCCAGGTCGGCGCCGGCGACACCGCGTGGCTCCTTGCCCTTGGGCCAGTACAGCTCCTTGTGGACCTGGTCCTCGGGATAGCCGCGCGCGAGGAGGGTCTCCTCGGCGCTCAGGATCATGTCCGGGTTGCCGCAGATGTAGGCGATCGAGTCGTTCGGTCCGAGCCCGAGCTCGTCGAGCACCGGCCCGAGGATCATCTCGACACGGCCGGTCCGGCCCATCCAGCGCTGATTGCGCGGATCGGCCGGACGCGAGACGGTCGGGACGTACGTGACCGGGTAGGAGCCGGACGTCTGCCAGTCCTCGAGCCGCGCCCGGTAGCCCAGCTCGTCCGCGTAGGACACGCCGTTGAGGAACACGACCCGCCGCGGGCGGGCGTCGATCTCGAGCTGGCGCATCATCGCCACGAACGGCGCGTTGCCGGTCCCCGACGAGATGAAGATGTGCGTCCGCTCGTCGTCCGGCAGCAGCATGAACTTGCCCTTCGGGCCGATCATCCGCATCGCCTGGCCGACCTCCATCCGCCACAGGAGGGGAGTGAACGTGCCGCCCTGGACGAGTCGGACATACAGCTCGTAGCCCTCGCTCCCGGCGACCGCCGGCGGGGAGGCCACCGAATAGGGCCGCTGGACGATCCGGCCCTCGACCATGACGCCGATCGTCATGTACTGGCCGGCCTCGAACGGGGTCGGTTCGCCGTCGAACTTCACCCAGAAGTAGGCCAGCGAATCGTTCTCGTCGACCCGGCGGATCAGGCGGGCGTTGTATTGCGGCGCGTCGGGCTCGATGACCCGCTGGTCGATGGCGAGGTCGGTCATGCGCTGATGGTACCCGGCGGCCCGGTCGCCTCGCGGGTGGGTGCGAGCGGGTAGACGAGCCGAAGCCCGGAGCGCGTCGCGCCCCGGGCTTCAGGAGGAGGACACCGAAGGGAGGCTCGGTGTCGTGCGTGTGTTCCTGGTCAGGCGGGCCGGGTCACCGATCGGGAGCGATCGATCGAGCAATCGAATGCAAGGGCTGACGTCGAGGCGGCCAGTCGAGCCGCACCAGCGCCCTGGGCAGCCGCGCCGCAGGACACGTTCGGGTTGAACGGCTCGAACAGCCCGGCCGGATTGTCCTGGTAGAGCCACAGGTGGAGCGAGAAGAAGGCAGGGATCGCGAACCGGTTGGGCTCGCCGGTCGACATGAACATCTGGTGGAACAGCGACGGCATCTTCTTGGTGCCGTGCTCGGCGATCCAGGGCGCCTGGAAGACGACGTATTCGAGGGCGACCAGGTGGAGCTTGCCATCCGAGTCCGGCGCGTACACGAGCGCCTCGGGCTGCAGCGCGTCGACCGTGGTGTCGAGCAGGTTGCCGTTGATGTAGTGGAAGCCCATCGCCCCGGTGTCGTCGAACGACGAGATGCACTCGTGGAGGGGCGCGGGTGCCGGCGGCAGTCCGTAGCCGGCCTTGACGGCCTCGTTGGGATCCTGGAAGCGCTGGGTGGCTGCGCGAACGGCGGCGAGCTCCCGGTCGAGCTCGGGGCCATGGCCCGGTCCGTGGCCGTTGCCGTGGATGGGTGCCGCCGCGGACACCGTCGAGACGGCAAGGCTGGCGAGCAAGGTCGCCGACACGAGTGCGGCCGCCAGCCGCGGGGTCCTGTTGAGCATCATCACACCTCGATCGGGAGTTCGTAGATCTCGGGCGTGGGATGTCCAGCCCGCTCGTGGATCCGCAAGACGGACTCGCGCGACGGCCCCGTGGCGAGGCAGAACACCTTGCCCGCGTCGGGGTCGAGCCAGGCGTGCTCGAAGTGCACGCCCTCCTCGGCCTCGATCGCGAGATCGCGTCCGTGCGCCTCCGCGAGCTGCTCGGCACTCACCCCGAAGAACCCGGAGTGGACGTCCATGAACTTCGACATCGCGACCCTCCTCGATGACCGGCCCGTCCGGACCGTCCTGCGGATCCCAGCCTCACTGCCGGCCGGGGCACCGTCATCGGGAGAACGACCGACCGGCGACGCCCGGGCGGCATCGGTCGAATGACCGATGACCGGATGTGAGGCTGGCCTACACTCCCGTCATGGACCGTCCGCCGCGCACCGTCCGCTGCCCGCTCCTGATCGGGCGAGACGAGCTGCTCGAGCTCACCGACCGTCGCCTCGACGACGTCGTCGCGGGGCACGGGCAGTTCCTGCTGCTGGCCGGCCAGGCGGGCATCGGCAAGACGCGCTTCCTCGGGGCGATCCGCCGCAAGGCCGAGGCGCGCGGGTTCGCCGCCGTCGAAGGGGCCGTCGCGCCCCAGGACCACGACGTGCCCGCCGCGTCCATCCTCGACCTCGCCCGCTCGATGCTCCGGATGCCGGCCTTCGAGGCCCTCGGGGCGGCGCTCCTCGACCTCGAGCAGGCGGTCCTCGCCGCCGAGCACGCCCAGCGGCGGCGGCTGGTCATGGAGACGGTCGAGCTGATCCTTGCCGGCCTGCCCGGGCCGACGATGCTCAGCTTCGAGGACCTGCAGTGGACCGACGACGTGAGCCTCGAGATCATCGCCGAGCTCGCCCGCCGGTCCCGCGACCGCTCACTCCTGCTGACCGGCGACTACCGCACCGAGGACGTCCCGCGCGGCACGAGCCTGCGCCAGTGGCGGGCCCGGCTGATCACCCAGCGGATCGCCGAGGAGGTCCGGCTCGCCCCGCTCGATGCGTCCGAGACGGCGCTGGTCACGACGCTCATCCTCGACACCGGGCTGCCGGCGCCGCGCGACGTCGCGGCCGCGGTCTACGAGCGGACGGACGGCATCCCGCTCCACATCGAGGAGCTGCTCGGGGCGCTCAGCGCCGAGGCGCGCGCCGACGGGACGGCGATCCGCGAGGCCAGCGTGCCCGAGACCATCGAGGACGCGATCATCGCCCGCATCGCGACGCTGTCACCCGAGGCGCAGGCCACCGCCCGGGCCGGCGCGGTCATCGGCCGCTGCTTCGTGCCCGACGTGCTGGCCGGGATCATGGACGTCCCGCCGAACGCGATCGAGGCGCCGCTCCAGGAGCTGGTCGACCAGTTCGTCCTCGATCCGCCCGGCCTGCGCGGGCTGTACGACTTCCGCCATCAGCTGCTGCGCGATGCGCTGTATCGGACGATCCCGCAGTCCGAGCGCCGCCGCTATCACGCTCGGGCCGGCGAGTTCGGGGCGCGCCTCGAGGGTGCGTCGGAGATCCACGCCTCGGTCCACTACGAGCGTGCCGGCCTGCGTCGCGAGGCGTTCGATGCGGCCCTCGCCGGCGCCCGCGAGGCCGATCGCCTGTCGGCCCGCCGCGAGGCGTTCGAGCTCTACCGGCGGGCCGTCGACAACATGCCCGACGACCTCGACCCGATGGAGCGCGCCGAGCTCCTCGACGCCTACGCCGTCCAGGCACTGTCGATCGAGGAGCACGAGATCGCGGCGCCGATGGCGCGCGAGGCGTCCGACGCATTCCGGGCTGCCGGCCAGCCGGCGCGGGCGATCAAGTCGCTCGGCAACGTGATCAGCGTCTGGCGCCGGGAAGGCCGGCCCCTGTCCGACCGGATGGCCCTCACCGGCGAGCTCCTGGCCGAGCTGGACGGACTGCCCGAGGATCCCGCGGTCCTCGATGCGCGTGCCCTGATCAGCCTCATCCAGGCCCTCAACCTGATGGATGTCCGCCAGATCCCAGCGGCCCGGGTCGAGCTGTCGCGGATGGAAGCCCTCGGCGAGCGTCTCGACGACCCGGAGTGGGCGGCCGTCGCTCGCTGGAAGAACGGGCTGGCCGACATGATCGATGGCGAGGTCCAGCCGGGACTCGCCCGCGTCATCGTCGTCGCCCACGAGGCCGAGCACGCCGGCTGGGAATCCACGGGCGTGACCGCGTTCCGCGAGGCGGCGACCGCCGCGGCCGCGGCGCTCGACTACGCGGGTGCCGAGCGCTGGATCGGCGAGGGCGTGCGCTACGCCGATTCGATCGAGCAGTCGCACTGCGCGCACGTGATGCGGGCGACCCTGGCGATGGTCTCGTGGGCCGGTGCGGACCCCGATGAGGCGCAGCGCCGGGGGCGGCAGGCGATCGTCGACAAGGGCTGCCGGCGCGGCGCCGCGACCGCTCGCTGGGCGCTCGGCTACGTGTCGATGTCGCGCGGCGAGCTCGACGAGGCGAGCACCGAACTGACCGAGGCGCTCGAGTTCGGGATCGCGAGCGAGGAGATCGAGCTCATCCTGCCGCCGCTGTGGGGTCTCGCGGAGGTCGCCCTGCAGGCCGGCGACCCGGACCGCGCTTTCGCCATCTGTCGCGACGCCTTCGGCCGTGCGGTCGCCGTCGGCGAGCGGGTCCTCCTCACGCCGTTCGTCGTCACCGGCGCGCGAGCGGCGCTCCAGGCCGGCCGCCCGATCGAGGCAGCGGCGTGGCTCGACGACTGCACGACCCAGCTCGACGCGATCCCGGATGTCGCACGGGCCGCCCTCGATCATGGGCGGGGCATCGTCGCCCTCGCGGAGGGGTCGACCGGCATCGCCCGCGCGGCGCTCGAGTCGGCGGTCGACGGCTGGGACCGCCACGGTCGCTCGTGGGAAGCCACATCGGCCCGTCTCGACCTGGCGCACAGCCTGGTCCGCACGAACCGGTTCGCCGAGGCGATCACGGCCGCGGCCCAGGCACGGTCGGCAGCGGACCGGCTCGAGTCGCCGCTCCTGTCGGACCGGGCGGACACGCTGCTGCGGATGGCCCGCGGGCACGCGTCGGACGAGGAGCCGTGGCGACCGCTGACCTCGCGCGAGTTCGAGGTCGCGCGGCTCGTCGGTGAGGGCCTGACGAATGCGGAGATCGCCGACACCCTCGGCATCGCTCCGAAGACGGCGAGCAGCCACGTGGAGCACATCCTGTCCAAGCTCGGAGCCTCGCGCCGCGCCGAGATCGCGACCTGGGCGAGCCAGGTCCGGTCGCGTCCCACGCCGTCGGCGCCGCAACCCCACGAGCACGCGACCCGGGTCTGACCCTCGGCGCGGCGCGACGCGATCGCGCTGTACGATCGGCCCGACGTCCGACCCATGCCGGGACCTGTCGGGCGGCAAGGGGAGGCTGGCGATGGCAGCGACGACGCAGGCGTTCACCGGGTTCCAGCCCGAGGCGATCCAGTTCCTGGCGGACCTCGCCGACAACAACGAACGAAGCTGGTTCCAGCCACGCAAGGGCGACTTCGAGCGTCTGCTCAAGGGTCCGCTCGAGGCGCTCTGCGTCGCGCTCGACGAACGGTTCCGTGAGCGCGGCATCCCGTTGAGCGCGGATCCAGTCACGTCACCGTTCCGGATCTATCGCGACGTCCGGTTCTCGAAGGACAAGTCGCCGTACAAGACGCACATCAGCGCGTCGTTCCCGTCGCTCGACGGCCACGCCGAGGCCGGTGCCTACTTCCACCTGTCGCCCGGCGAGATCTACGCCGGAGGCGGGATGTGGCACCCGGACCGAGCACGGCTCGCGGCCTGGCGGGCTCTCGTCGATCGCGGCGTCGGTCTCGAGGCGCTGGACGACCCGGCGTTCGTGGCGACGTTCGGTTCCGTCGACGGTGACTCGCTCAGTCGCGTCCCGCCGGGCTTCGCCAAGGACCATCCGCGCGCCGACCTGCTCAAGCTCAAGGACGTCACCTTCGGACGACGCCTGTCGGACGACGACGCGACCTCGCCCCACCTGCCGGACATCCTCGCCGACACGTACGCCAGCGCGGTCCCGGTCTTTCGTCTGCTGGGCGGGCTGTCCGACTAGACGTCAGGCGGTCCCGACGAGGGCCTCGATCTGCTCGCAGGCTCCCGGTCAAGGCCCTCGCTACCCAGCCGCAACCGGAGTCGAGACGGGTCCGACGGTACAATCGCGCTGACACCGACTGCGACCCCGACCGCGGCCGCCCACGCGTGGCCGCCGCCCTGGAAGGACCCGCCCGATGACCCAGACCGCTCCCTCTGCCGCCGACCGTTCCCACCGCGCGGCGAAGCGCTACATCTACGGCTGGGGCGGCGGGCACGCCGAGGGCGACGCCACGATGCGCGACCTGCTCGGTGGCAAGGGCGCGGGGCTCGCCGAGATGACCAACGCCGGCCTCCCGGTGCCACCCGGCTTCACCATCACCACCGAAGCCTGCAACGACTACTTCACCGCCGGTGAGAAGCTCCCAGACGGGCTCTGGGACGACATCCTCGAGGCGGTCCACGAGGTCGAGTCGCTGACCGGCAAGCGTTTCGGGGATGCCGCCGACCCGCTGCTGGTGTCGGTCCGCTCGGGTGCCAAGTTCTCGATGCCCGGGATGATGGATACGGTGCTCAACCTGGGGCTCAACGAGGAGACGCTCCACGGCCTCATCGCGTTGACCGGCAACGAGCGCTTCGGCTGGGACGCCTACCGGCGCTTCATCCAGATGTTCGGGCGGATCGTCATGGACGTGAAGGGCGAGCGGTTCGACCACGCGCTCGAGGCGGCCAAGCACGCCCACGATGCCGAGCAGGACACCGACCTGACCGCAGACGACCTGCGCGACCTGTCGGCCGAGTTCAAGGACATCGTCCGCGCGGACACCGGGCGCGACTTCCCGAGCGATCCGCTCGAGCAGCTCGACCTGGCGATCAAGGCGGTCTTCGCCAGCTGGTTCGGCAAGCGGGCCATGGACTACCGGAACAACCAGCACATCGCTCACGACCTCGGCACCGCAGTCAACGTCGTGACGATGGTCTTCGGCAACATGGGCGACGACTCGGGGACAGGGGTCGCCTTCACCCGCGACCCGAACACCGGCGAGAAGGTGCTCTACGGGGAGTACCTGACCAACGCCCAGGGCGAGGACGTCGTCGCCGGCATCCGGACCGCGCCGAAGATCAGCCAGATGCAGACCGACATGCCGGCGGTGTACGGCGAGTTCGTGCGCATCGGCGAGCAGCTCGAGAAGCACTACCGCGACGTCCAGGACCTCGAGTTCACGATCGAGCGCGGCAAGCTGTACATGCTCCAGACACGGAGCGCGAAGCGGACGGCCGCGGCCGCGGTGCGGATCGCCACCGACCTCGTCGCCGAGGGCGTCATCTCGAAGGAGGAGGCGCTCGGCCGGATCGAGCCTGCCCATGTCGACCAGCTCCTGCGCGACCAGTTCGACCCGGGCGCCCGGGCGAAGGCGCCGCGCATCGCCAAGGGCCTCAACGCATCGCCGGGAGCCGCCGTCGGCCGCGCCGTGTTCGATGCGGACACCGCGGTCGAGTGGGTCGGCAACGGCGAGCGCGTCGTCCTCGTCCGGATCGAGACCTCGCCCGACGATTTCCACGGGATGGCCGTGGCCCAGGGCATCCTGACCGCCCGCGGCGGGGCCACGTCCCACGCGGCGGTGGTCGCCCGCCAGATCGGCAAGCCGTGCGTGGCCGGCTGTCACGAGCTGACCATCGACTATTCGAAGCCCGCGGCCGAGGCGAACGGCGTGACCTTCGCGGAAGGCGACTGGATCAGCGTCGATGGCTCGACCGGCGAGGTGTTCCTCGGCGCGCTGCCGACCGTATCCGCGCGGTTCGAGGACCAGCCCGAGCTCCAGACCGTCCTCGGCTGGGCCGACGAGGTCCGCCGGATGCAGGTCTGGACCAATGCCGACAAGCCCGAGGAGGCGGCCCTCGCGCGGACCTACGGCGCGCAGGGGATCGGCCTGTGCCGGACCGAGCACATGTTCCGCGAGGGCGAGCGGCTCGAGATCGTCCGCGGCGCGATCCTGGTCGCGAATGCCGCCACCCGGGCCAAGGCGAAGACGGCCGCCGGTGGATCGCTGACTCGCCGAGGAGGCCGAGGCGGTCGCCATCTTCGACGCCGCGATGGGCAAGCTCGAGGTCCTCCAGCAGGGCGACTTCGAGGGCATCTTCCGGGCGATGGACGGCCTGCCGGTGGTCATCCGGCTGATCGACCCGCCGCTCCACGAGTTCCTGCCGAACCTCGAGGACCAGCTGGTCAAGGTCACCCGGGCCGAGGACGTCCGGGGGCGCCTCCGAGGAGGACAAGCAGCTCCTGGCCACGATCAAGAGCATGCACGAGCAGAACCCGATGCTCGGGCTGCGCGGCTGCCGGCTGGGGCTGATGATCCCGGACTTCGTCAAGGTCCAGACCCGGGCCATCCTCAACGCGCTCATCGCGGTCAAGGCCTCGGGCGGACATCCGAAGGCCAAGATCATGATCCCGCTGGTCGGCCACGTGAACGAGCTCAAGGCGACCAAGGACCTCCTCGAGGCCGAGGCGAAGGCCGTCGAGACGGCCGCCGGGCTGGACGTCGAGTACGTGTTCGGGACGATGATCGAGGTGCCGCGCGGCGCGCTGACCGCGGACGAGATCGCCCATCACGCGGCGTTCTTCAGCTTCGGCACCAACGACCTGACGCAGATGACATTCGGCTACAGCCGCGACGACGCCGAGGGTGGCTTCCTGCTCAAGTACGTCGAGGACGGCATCCTGCCGGTCAACCCGTTCCAGACGCTCGACGACGCGGTCGCGGGGCTGATGAAGACCGCGGTCGACAAGGGCCGGGCGACCCGCCCCGACCTCGAGCTCGGGATCTGCGGCGAGCACGGCGGCGACCCGGAATCGATCCACAAGTGCGAGCGGATCGGGCTCGACTACGTGTCGTGCTCGCCGTTCCGCGTCCCGGTCGCCCGGCTGGCCGCCGCCCAGGCCGTGCTGGCCGGCGCCGAGCGCGACAAGTAGTCACAGAACCCGATGCCCGTGACCGACAGCGCCCGACGACCACCGCGCTGGGACCCGGACGAGCGCGGGATCGGGCGTGGGCGACGCCCGGGCGCACCTCGACGTCATCGACGCGCTCCGCCGGGCGGCCGCGGAGCCAGGCTGGGTCGCCGAGGACCCGGACGCGCACCTCGGACCGCACCTCGCGGCAGCCACAGGGCCGCTGGCGATCGACAGCGCCGTCGCGGCGCCGGACGGGACCTACGAGCTTCGACTGCGCTGGGCCGGTCTCGGCGACCCGGATCGGGGTGCGGTCCGCGCCACGGTCTACGCCATGATCGAGTCCGTGGCCGAGTCGACGACCCTGGTGCACGAGCTGCACGAGCCTGAGGACCTCGTCTTCGAGGTCGTGACCGGCACGCTCGCCGGTGAAGGTCCGTTCGCCTCGCATGGGCACACCCTGCGCCTGCGGATCCGCGACCCGCGCGCCGCCGATCGCGGCGCGGACACGAACGACTGACAGCATCGTCGCCGCCCGGATCGGCCGGCCGTCCCGTCGGTCGGCTCCGCCGGATCTTCCTCGATACAACGCCGCTCCGGCGCGACCGCGACTTCCGCTGGCTGTGGTCGGGCCAGGTCGTCAGCGGGATCGGCAACCAGATCACCCGGATCGCGCTGCCGTACCAGGTCTTCGTCCTGACCGGCTCGACCCTGGCGATCGGGCTGCTGAGCCTCTTCCAGCTGGTTCCCGATCCTGGTCTTCGCGCTCGGGGCGGGCTCGCTGGCCGACGTCATGGACCGGCGGCGGCTGCTGCTCGTGACCCAGACCGCGCTGGCCGCCTGCAGCCTCGCGCTGGTCGGGCTCGCGCTCCACGGGTCACCGCCGGTCATCGCCCTGTTCGTCATCGCTGCGGCGTCCGCCGGACTCGGCGCGGTCGACCAGCCGGCACGGGCGTCGTCGATCCCGCGCCTCGTCCCCGCTGAACGGCTGCCGAGCGCGATCGCGCTCAACCAGCTGAACTTCCAGCTGGCCTCGATCGTCGGGCCGGCTTTCGGCGGGATCCTGATCGCCACGGTCGGGCTGGCGGGCGCCTATGCCGTCGACGTCGTGAGCTTCCTGGCGGCGATCGTGGCCCTCCTGGCGATCCACCCGCTGCCGCCGCTCGGCGCGGTCAGCAGGCCGGGCCTGGCGGCCATCAACGAGGGCCTCGCGCTACGTCCGCCAGCGGCGCGCGATCCTGGGCAGCTTCGTGATCGACCTCGACGCGATGATCTTCGGGATGCCGACCGCGCTCTTCCCGGTCCTCGCCCTCGACGTCTTCGGGACTGGCGCGGCGGGGTTCGGGCTGATGGCCGCGGCGCCGGCGGTCGGCGCGTTCATCGGGGCGTTGCTGTCCGGCTGGGTCATCCGTGTCCGGCGGACCGGACGGGCGATCCTGCTCGCGGTCGTCGCGCTGGGGGCTGGCCATCACCGCCTTCGGCCTGGTGACCTTCTCGTTCCCGCTGGCGCTCGTCTTCCTCGCCATCGCCGGCGCCGCCGATGTCTTCTCGGCCGTCTTCCGCTCGGCGCTCGTCCAGCTCGAGACGCCCGACGGCCTCCGCGGCCGGGTGACCTCGATCCACACCCTGGTCGTGACCAGCGGCCCGCGGCTCGGCGACATCGAGGCGAGCGTGGTGGCGGCACTGACCACCCCGCAGTTCGCGGTCGTCTCCGGCGGGATCGCCTGCGTCATCGGGGTCTGGGTCGTGGCCCGGCGTTTCCCGGAGCTGGCCCACCACATCGCCGGACGGACTGTCGTCGCGGCTCGGCTAGACTCCGGGGATGTCGTCTCCGCCGCCCCGACCGCCCGAGTCGCGCGGTCCGCATCGGGTCACGGTCGTCGGTGGCGGGTTCGCCGGCCTGTACGCCGCGCGCAGCCTCGGCATCGATCCCGAGGTCCGCCTGACGCTCGTCGACCGGCGCAACTTCCACCTGTTCCAGCCGTTGCTCTACCAGGTCGCGACCGGCGCACTGTCACCCGGGCGACATCGCCCAGCCGCTCCGCTCGATCCTGCGCAAGCAGCGCAACACGACGGTCATCCTCGGCGAGGCGATCGGGCTCGACCTCGACCGTCGCGAGGTCCTGCTGGCCGACGGCGGCCCGATCGCCTACGACACGCTGATCGTCGCGACCGGCGCCCATCACAGCTACTTCGACCACCCCGAGTGGGCCATGTTCGCGCCCGGCCTCAAGACCCTCGAGGACGCGACCGAGATCCGGCGGCGGATCCTGATCGCCTTCGAGGCCGCCGAGCGCGAGGCCGAGCCCGAGCGACGGCGCGCGTGGATGACGTTCGTCCTGGTCGGCGGCGGACCGACCGGCGTCGAGCTGGCCGGCGCCCTCGGCGAGATCGCCCACGACACGCTCCGGCGCGACTTCCGGTCGATCCGCTCGGGCGAGGCGCGGATCATCCTGGTCGAGGCGATGGACCGGATCCTGCCGACCTATCCGGCCGACCGCTCCGCGTCCGCGCAGCGCCAGCTCGAGCATCTCGGGGTCGAGGTCCGGACCCGGACGCGCGTCGTCGACATCGACGAGGAGAGCGTCGGCGTGGTCGGCCCCGACGGTGCGACCGAGACCATCCCGTCCCGGACGGTGCTCTGGGCGGCGGGCATCCTCGCGTCGAGCTTCGTGCGGAAGGTCGCCGCGGCGACCGGCGCCCCGACCGATCGGTCCGGCCGGATCGTCGTCGAGCCGGACCTGACCATCCCCGGCCACCCCGAGATCTTCGTCGTGGGCGATGCCGCGGTCGAGCCGTGGAAGCCGGACCACCCGACCCCCGGCGTCGCCCAGGGCGCGATCCAGGGCGGCTCGTACGCGGCCAAGGTCATCCGGCGCCGCATCCTCGGTCGGCCGTACGAGCCGTTCCGCTACAGCGACCACGGCGACGTCGCGGTCATCGGCCGGTTGTCGGGCGTCACGAACATCGGCTGGCTCGGGCCGTTCGGGCGCCAGAGCGGCTTCACCGCCTGGGCGCTGTGGCTCGGGATCCACTCGTGTACCTGATCGGCTTCTCGAACCGGATCGTCGTCCTCGTCCGCTGGGCGTGGACCTTCCTGACCCACGGCCGCGGCACCCGGCTCATCACCGGCAGCCAGCTGCTGCCCGCGATCGAGGCGCCCGAGCCCCCGGTCCTCGCGCCGATGCAGCCGGATGAGGAGCCGCCCGAGGGCTGATCTCCGTTGTCCGGCGGGCCTGTCGCAGCTCAGGCGGCGGCCGGCACCTCGAGCAGGAACGTCGTCCCGTCGGGCCCGGTCCGTTCCACGCCGATCCGCCCGCCGCTGGCCGCCAGCAGCTCGCGGGCGATGGTCAGGCCGAGCCCGAGGCCGGTCGGGCGCCCGGTCGTCGGATCCGTCGCGCGGGCGGTGTCGGCACGGTAGAAGCGCTCGAAGACGTGGGCGACGTCGTCGGGCGCGATCCCCGGGCCCTGGTCGGTCACGCGGATGCGGACGACGCTGCCGTCGCGGCCGGCCGTGACCGCGACGACCCCGCCCGACGGGCTGTGGACCAAGCGCGTTGGCGATCGACGTTGCGGACCGCCCGGGCGAGGTGACCCGGGTCGGCCCAGGCGACGGTCCCCGGGAGCACGCTGACGTCGAACCGGACGGACCGGTCGCGTCGCGGGCCGTCGAGGGCGAGCGCGATGTCCGGGATGGCGGTCGTCAGGTCGACGGCCGCGGGCCTGGCCTGGAGCGGGGCGGCCTCCGCTCGCGCGAGGTCGTCGATGTCGGCGACCACGCTGCCGAGCGCCGCGGCGGCCGAGCGGGCCGCCTCGAGACCGGCGGTATCCGTCGGGACGACGCCGTCGATCATCGCCTGGAGCTGCGATTCGAGGACGGTCGCCGGTGTCGCGAGGTCGTGAGCGATGTCGCTGGCCGCCCGCCGACGGAGCATCTCCGAGCGCTCGAGGCGGTCGGCCATCGCGTTGAACGCCTCGGCCAGCTCGGTCGATTCGAGGTCGTCGCCACCGGTCGCGCGCGCAGTCGCATCACCGGCCTCGAGCCGGCGGGCGGCCGTGGCCACGTCGCGGAGCGGCCGAGTGAGCCGGCCGGCGATCGAGGTCGACAGCAGCACGATGACGAGCACACTGATGAGCCCGGCGACGATCAGGGTCGCGTTGAAGACCGGCAGGAAGCCGCGGTCGCCGGCGCGGGCCGGGATGTCCGCCTCCAGGGTCCCGACGGTCTGGCCGTCGAGCACGATCGGGGTGGAGTAGGTCGCCGCATCACCGTCGGGCGGATGGCCGAAGGCCGCCAGCGTCGTCCCGTCGGTCGAGATGACCCGGACTTCGCCACCAAGCGTGTTGGCAAGCCGCGTCACGAGCGCCTGGGCGCGAGCCAGCCCGGCCGGGCGCGACAGGCGGTCCGCCATGGTGTCGGCGGCGTCGTCGAGCCGCTGTTGCTGCTGGTCGGTCAGGACGGCCTGATAGCTGTTGCTGACGACCCGATTGACCACGACCCCGACCAGCAGCAGGACGGCGACGACGGCGATCCCGAGCAGCAGCCCGAGCCGCCAGGCCAGTGATCGGTGACGCCGGGCGGAGGGGGCGGCTGGTGCCTGCCCGCCCGGGCCCGGCGCGCTCACTCGCTGTCCCGGGTCGCCACGAGGCGATAGCCGGTCTGCGGGATGGTCTCGATCAGCCAGGGCTTCGCGGCGTCGTCGCCGAGCTTGCGCCGGAGATTGGCGACGTGGACGTCGATGACCCGGTCGTAGACCTCGTCGGGACGGCGGGTGACGACCTCGAGCAGCTGGTCGCGGCTGAGGACCGCGCCCGGGCGCCGCGCGAGCGCCGCGAGCAGCCCGATCTCGCCCGGCGTCAGCCGGCCGTCGACGGTCGACGCGCCCTCGTGCTCGGCGAGCGTGAAGCGGCGGCTGGCCAGGTCGACGACGAGGCGCCCGGCGTCGAACGACAGCGGAGGCTCGTCGACGGCGGCCGGGGCCGCCGCCTCGCCGGGTCCTGAGCCCACACCGGTGGGGCGACTCCGGCGCAGGATCGCGGCGACACGCGCCGTCAGCTCGTGCGGGTTGAATGGCTTGGCCAGGTAGTCGTCGGCGCCCATC
The DNA here is from genome assembly GCA_963813225.1 of uncultured Chloroflexia bacterium. GTDB lineage: Bacteria > Chloroflexota > Limnocylindria > Limnocylindrales > CSP1-4 > SPCO01. Next base: position 76,512 of record CAWEYB010000005.1, read on the forward strand.
CGCAGCCCGGCGATCCGCTCGAGGTCGCTGCGCTTGGCCGAGGCGATGAGGACCGGCGTGTCGCCCCGCTCGCGGATGGCCGCCAGGACGGCCTCCCCGTTGACCCCGGGGAGCATCAGGTCGAGCACGACCAGGTCGGCGGGCTCCGCATCGAACGCCGCGATCGCCGCACGACCATCGGTCACGACGGTCACGACGTGCCCGTCACGCTCGAGATAGAGCCGGAGGATCTCGCCCAATCGGGGCTCGTCCTCGACGACCAGGATCCGGGCAGGGGCGACCATCGGGCCACATCCTAGCCGGGCCGCGATCAAGGAAACGTGAAGACCAGGCCGCCCGCCATGACGGCACATCGCCGCGTTGTCGCCTCCGCGCGTGCGCTCACGCACCTTCAGGTGCGCTCGTGCACGTGCTCGGCTTCGCCTTGCGCTGCACCGCCCTGGCGTGCGGCCTGTGTGCGAGGGTCCACACACGTTCTTGACACGCCACGCCGATGGTGTCGGCATCCGGTGGCCGGTGGGGCCACACGACGCACGAGGGATCCACACGATGCCGACGCTTCGAACGGCCGGTCTGGCCGGCCTCCTGGTCGCGACCGCGCTGGTCGGCGGGACCATCATCGGGTCCGTTGCGGCCTCGACCGCGCCGCCTGCGACCGGGTCCGGCCTGGGTCCGGCCGCGGCCGCCGCCAGCCCGGATCCGGCGCGTGCCGCCAAGCTCGGGGAGTACTGCGAGGACTTCCGCAAGGCCTTCGCCGCCGCTCTCGGGGTGGACGAGTCCGCGCTCGTTCCGGCCGCCAAGACGGCAGCCGACGCGACGATCGACGACGCCGTGACCGCGGGTGAGCTGCCGCAGGCCGCCGCGGACCGTCTCAAGGCCCGGATCGACGCCGCGGCAGGTGACGGCTGCGCGCTGCTCGCGGGACGTGTCGGCCGCATCGCCGCGGCCGCAGGCAGGGCCACCGCCGGGGTCTCCGTAAAGGCGGCCCTCGGGGTCGTCAAGGACGGGATCGGTGCGGCCGCGACCGCGCTCGGGGTGACACCGGCGGAGCTCGGCGCCGACCTGCGCAGTGGCAAGACGCTGAAGTCGGTCGCTTCCGACAAGAACGTGCCGTACGACAAGGTCACGGCCGCTGTCGTCGCCGCCGTCAAGGCCGACCTCGACGCGGCCGTCACGGCCGGCACGATCAAGCAGGCACGGGCGGATCGCATCCTCGCGAGGCTCCAGCAGAGCCTCGCCGACGGCCGGCTGCGCCCCGCCGCGCCGGTCACGCCGGTCAGCCCGACAGGGTCGGCGGCGCCGTCGTCCGGCGGCTGACACCCGGCACGGCTGACACCGGCACGTCCTGGCCGCCGGTCGCGCCTCAGTCGAAGACGACGACCTGCCGGAGACCGGCGCCGGACCGCAGTCGGTCGAACGCGTCCTCGAGATCGTCGAGCGCGATCCGCCGGTCGATCAGCCGCTCGACCGGCAGGCGGCCGGCGAGATGGAGGGCCGCATAGCGCGGAAAGTCGGCAGCCGGGTCCGCGAAGCCGTAGTTCGAGCCCAGGATCCGGCGGCTGCCGTCCACCAGGGGATAGACGCTGAACGCGGCTCGTGCCTCGAACGGCGTCATCCCGACGAGGACGGCAGCCCCACCGAGCGGCAGGCTGTCGATCGCGAGCTCGACGGTGTCGACCCGGCCGATCGCCTCGAACGTGAAGTCGGGACCGCCGTCGGTCAGGTCGCGGAGCGCTGCGATCGTCGCGGCCCGATCGTCGCCGGCGACGATCCCGTCGGTCGCCCCGACCGCGCGCGCGGTGTCCAGCTTGGCCGCGACCCGGTCGATGGCGACGATCCGCGACGCGCCGGCGAGGACGGCACCCATCACGCACGACAGCCCGACGCCGCCGAGGCCGATCACGGCCACGCTGGCACCGGCGGGCACGGCCGCGGTCTTGAGCACGGCGCCGACGCCGGTCGACACGCAGCAGCCGATCAGGGCCGCCACGGCCGGGTCGACACCGTCGGGCAGGGCGATGGCGGCCGCCTCGGGGACGACCGTCGCCTCGGCCATGGTCCCGATCCCGCAGTACGACAGGACCGGCTCGTCGTCGGTCGCGGCGAGCACGGTCGCGCCATCGGGCATGCGATGCCGGAACGACGGCGAATCCGGGCAGGCCCACGGACGGCCCGCCCGGCACGAGCGGCAGATGCCGCACGGCACCAGCCACGACAGCGCCACGGGCTGCCCGACCGCCAGCGACCGGACACCCGGCCCGACCGCCTCGACGACACCGGCACCCTCGTGGCCCATCGCGATCGGGGTCGGCCGCGGCCACTCCCCGTCGCGGACGTGCAGGTCCGAGTGGCAGACCCCCGAGGCGAGCAGCCGGACGCGAACCTCGCCGGCACGCGGCTCGGCGAGCTCGAGGGTCTCGATCGCCGTCGGCCGGCCGATGGTCCGGAGCACGGCGGCTCGGACGGCGGTCACGTCTCGCTCACCCGCCGGCGCTCGGCGTGGCGGGCGGGCGTGTAGGGGACATAGGCCGGCCACCACATCGCGGCATCGACCAGCGCCTCGAGGTCGGGATCGCCGGCGTCGGCCGCGACGCCCGCCACGCCCGCGGCCACCGCCTCGCGGGCGACCGCGACCGCGATCGCCCGGGTCACCGTCCGCAGATCGGACACCGGCGGATAGATCGAGCCTGCCTCGAGCCGCTCGTCGGTCACGTGCGCAGCCAGCGTCCGGGCCGCGAGCAGGAACATCCGGTCGGTGATGGTCCGCGCCTCGGCCGCGATGGCACCGAGCCCGAGGCCCGGGAAGACGAAGACGTTGTTGGCCTGCCCGATCGCGCTCGTGCGCCCATCCACCTCGACGTCGGCGAACGGCGACCCGGTGGCGACCAGCGCCCGGCCGTCGGTCCAGCGCAGGATGTCGGCCGGGACCGCCTCCGCGTTCGCGGTCGGGTTCGACAGCGGCAGCACGATCGGCCTATCGGCTGCCGCGCCCGCCGCCCGCAGGAGCGCCTCGTCGAACGAGCCGCCGACCCCGGTCGTGCCGACCAGAACGGTCGGCCGGACCCGCTCGATGGTCTCGACCGCCGTTGGGTACTCGGTGGTGAAGCCGTACGCCGCGAAGTCGGCGGCCGGCAGCGCCTCCACGCGCTTCGTGGCGTCGAGGTCCTCGCGCCGGTCGTGGACAAGGCCGTGCGAGTCCACCAGGACCACGGCACGCCGCGCGGCGGCCTCCGACGACCCCGCCTCGAGCATCGCCAGCCGGAGCAGCCGGGCGATGCCGATGCCGGCCGCACCCGCGCCGACGAGCACGGCGCGCGTCCCGGCGAGGTCGTTGCCCTGCGTCCGCAGCCCCGCGAGGACGCCACCGACGACGACCGCGGCCGTCCCCTGGATGTCGTCGTTGAACGACGGCACCCGGTCCCGGTAGCGGTCGAGGATCCGCAGCGCGTTGGCCTGCTTGAAGTCCTCCCACTGGATGACGCAGCCGGGCCAGACCTCGGCGACGCCCGCGACGAACGCCTCGACCAGCTCGTCGTACGCGGCGCCGCGCAGGCGCGGGGCCCGATGGCCGAGGTAGAGCGGATCGGCCAGCAGCTCCGGGTTGTCGGTGCCGACGTCGAGCGAGACCGGCAGGGTCAGCGACGGGGTGGATCCCGCTGGCGGCCGTGTACAGCGCGAGCTTGCCGATGGGGATGCCCATCCCGCCGGCGCCCTGGTCGCCGAGCCCGAGGATCCGCTCGTTGTCGGTGACGACGATCAGCCGGACGTCCTCGTACGGCCCCTGGCGCAGCACCTGCGGGATCCGGTCGCGGTCCTCGGGCGTGATCCAGACGCCGCGCGTCCGCCGGATGATGTGGCTGAACTCCTGGCAGGCCCGCCCGACCGTCGGCGTGTAGACGATCGGCAGGAACTCCTCGAGGTGCTCGGTCAGGAGCCGGTAGAACAGCGTCGCGTTGCGGTCCTGGAGCGCCGCCAGCCCGATGTAGCGCTCGAGCGCGTCGTCCTTGCGGCGGAGGTGCTCGAGCTCGAGCTCGATCTGCTCCTCGATCGACAGCACGCGGTCGGGCAGGAGGCCGCGCAGCCCGAAGGCATCGCGCTCGGCCTCGGTCGAAGGCGAGGTCCTTGGTCAGCAGCCGGCTGCCGAGGAGGGCCGGCCCGGCCACCGCGATCGCCGCCGGCAGGCCGGCCGCGATCGCATCGAAGGGTGCCGGGAGCGGTCGCACGACACGAGCATACCGGCGCCCGACACGAGCGGCGCGTCAGTGGCCGGTCACCACCACGGTCCCGACCATCCCGTACGCCTCGTGCCCGGGCAGGTGGCAGATGTACAGGTACGTGCCGGGCGTGTCGAACGTGACCGTCGTCTCGCGCGTCGCGCCGGCCGGGATCGTGACCTCGGTCGGGCGCGAGTCGTGGACCGGCTCGGTGCCCGTCCGGTGGCGTTCGTGGAGCGCCGCGTCGCCGACGATCCATTCGTGGTCGATCGGGTCCTCGTTCTTGAGCACGATCCGGACGGGCACGCCGGCCGGCACCGTGAACTGGCCGAGCCCGTAGTGCGAGTAGTGGATCGGGATCTCGATATCGCTGGCGGCCAGGGCCGTCGGGCGCGCCCAGGCGGCCGCGATGCCGGCGAGCACCGAGCGTCAGGACGAGGCTGCCGGCCAGGACGAGGCGTCCCGGCCGACGTGCGCTGCGCATCGTGGTGTCCACCGCCGGCCGTCAGGCCACCGACATCGGCGGCCGGCGCCGGATCAGCAGCATGATCCCGCCGACGCCGACGACGATGAGCGCCACGCCCGCGATCGAGCGGATGACGTCGAGCGTCCGGTCGGGCACGAGCTGGCTGCCCGGCTGGTCGAGCCCGGCCATGATCCGGGACGGCGCGCCGGCGCCGGAGGCGTCGATGGCGAGGTCGAAGCCGAGCTGCGGCACCGTCGCGTCGATACCGACCTTCGTCAGCCAGGCCGACGACGGCACCCAGGCCATCCCGCGATCCGAGCGCAGGTCGTCGAGCAGCGACTGCGTCGCCGGCGCGCTGTGCTCGAGCAGCAGCCCGTCGTCGCCGGTCGGGGCCGGCAGCAGGGCGGGCTTGCGGTCGGTCATCAGGTAGACAGAGGCCGTGACCCGCTCGGCAGGCGTCTTGCCGAGGGCCAGGATCCGCAGAGGGACCCACGGGTTGTCGGTCGGGATCGTGACGTGGACCGGCGTCCCGTCGCCGATGGCCTGGCCGCGCGCACTGGCGGCGTCGGCATCGAACACGGCGGCCAGGAAGATGGGCGAGCGCGCAGAGTAGAAGTCGAGCACCTCGGGCGCGTCGGGCGGCAGCCGGAAGCCGTGCTGGGTCGCCCACTGGCCGACTGCGACGGACCCGCCGCGCAGGACCGTGATGTCGAGGGCGTCGATGCGGACCTTCATGAGCTCCTCGGCGGCACCCGGCGCGGCCGCAGCGGCCGCACGCACGCCGTCGAACTCGGGGACCGGGTCGGTCTCGCGGACGAGCCGCTGGAGCGTCCAGTCGCCGCCCTTCTCGACGCTCGACGGGATCCCGGGGAGCGGCGTCAGCGACCCGAACGCCCCGCCGCCGCCGGCGAACTGGAAGGCCGTGATGTAGTGCTCCTCGCCGTCGTGGTAGCCGGCCAGGGTCGTCGTCTGGAGCAGGTTGACCGCGCCGTTCGGGCCGATCAGCCCGCCGCAGGCGAGGGCCGGACCGGCCGACAGGGCGATGACGAGCGCCGCGGCGCCGAGGGCGGATGCGCGGCGGACTCCGGTCCGCGTGATCGATCGGTGCATCGTCGATCTCCTCGTGGGCGACCGGTCTGCGCTGCCGGTCCTGTTGGGCCTCAAGACTCCGGACGGCCCGCCGGTGTTCCCTGGCCCTCCTGGCGGTCGTCGCCGGCACGGCCGCTGGTCCGGGGCGCGACTAGCCCCATCGCGGGGTGGCCGGCCTTGACGGGGGATGCAACGATTCGGCGATGCATCAGCGCGTCCCGCGGGGGGCCACGGGCCTCGGCCTCGCATCGGCCCTCGTCCTAGCCTTCGCGACGGCCACCGCGACCTCCCTGGTCTCCGCCGCCCCCACGTCTGCGGCCGTGCCCGCCGACTTCCCGTCGTACGACTCCGGCTATCACACCTACGCCGAGATGGTCACCGAGATCAAGGCCGCGCAGGCCGCCCACCCGGACATCGTCCAGGTCCGCTCGATCGGCAAGAGCTACCAGGGCCGCGACATCTGGGTCGCCAAGGTGTCGGACAACGTGGCGACCGACGAGAACGAGCCCGAGGTCATGTTCGATTCGATGCATCACGCGCGCGAGCACCTGTCGCTCGAGCAGGACCTCGCGCTGCTGCGCTGGCTGACCGACGGCTACGGCACGGACAGCCGGATCACGAACATCGTCAACACCCGTGAGATCTGGATCGTGTTCATGGTCAACCCCGACGGCGCCGAGTACGACCTGACCGGCTCGCCCTTCCGCTCGTGGCGGAAGAACCGCCAGCCGAACGCCGGGACGACCGCCATCGGCACCGACGTCAATCGGAACTACGGCTACCACTGGGCGTGCTGCGGCGGCTCGTCGTCGAGCAAGTCGTCGCCGACGTATCACGGCTCGGCGGCGTTCTCGACGCCCGAGGCGCGCGTCATCCGCGACTTCATGGCCAGCCGGCGGATCAACGGCCGCCAGCAGATCCGGACGGCCATCACGTTCCACACGGCCGGCCAGCAGATCCTGTGGCCCTACGGCTACACGAAGACGGACATCCCGGGCGACATGAACGCCGAGGACCACGCCGCGCTCGTCGCGCTCGGCAAGCAAGATGGCCGCGACCAACGGCTACACGGCCATGCAGTCGAGCAGCCTGTACGTCACCGACGGCGACGAGATCGACTGGGCGTACGGCCACGAAGGCATCTTCATGTACACCATGGAGCTCTACCCGAGCCACAGCCAGGTGAGCTCGGACGCCCGGTTCTACCCGCCCGACGAGCAGATCGGGCCGCAGACCGAGCGGAACAAGGAGGCGATCCTGATGCTGATCGAGGCCGCCGGCTGCCCGTACGCCGTGATCGGCAAGGCGACCCAGGACTGCGGCCCGCTGTACGACACGTTCCAGACCTACGGCGGCTGGACGACCAACCCGCTCGGCACCGATACGGCCACGGCCGGCGCGTGGCAGCGCGCCAACCCGGCCGCCACGAGCCGCCAGGCCGGCACCACGCCATCGGGCTCGATCGCGCTGGTCACCGGCCCGAAGGCCGGCGTCGACGGCGCATTCGTACGACGTGGACGGCGGCGTGACGACGGTCCGCTCGCGGCCGATCGCGCTCCCCGCGACGACCGGCTCGCTGACCTTCCGCTACTACCTGGCGCACAGCTCGAACTCGTCGAGCGCCGACTACTTCCGCGCCTACGTCGAGGACGCGACCGGGAAGCGGACGCTCGTCAAGCAGGAGCGCGGGGCCGCGAACACCGACCTGCCGACGTGGTCGACCGCGAGCGTGTCGATGGCGCCGTGGGCCGGCCAGACGATCCGCATCGTCTTCGCCGCGGCCGACCTCGGGCGCGCGAGCACGGTCGAGGCGGCCGTCGACGACGTCCGGATCACCCGCCCGTAAGCGGCAGCCGGATCGACGATCGACGTCCCGCCACCGGGCGGCTCGCCGGTCGGGGACAGGGCTCGGATCTCGCCACGGTGGGCGACCACCAGCCCGCGGGCGATGGCGAGGCCGAGCCCGGATCCGGTCGACCCGTCGCCCTTGGCGAACCGGTCGAACACGTGGGGCAGCAGCGCCGGCTCGATGCCGCTGCCCGTGTCGCGCACCTCGAGGCGGATCCAGCGGCGATCCTCGACCGAGCCCGCGACCGTGATCCGGCCACCAGCCGGCGTGTGGCGGAGCGCGTTGGCGACGAGGTTGGCGAGGACCTCGCGGATCCGGACGGGGTCGACCTCGACGATCGGCAGGTCGCCCGTCGATGGCCGCCGACCAGCGTCACCCCGGCCGTCGCCGCCGCGGGTTCGAACGAGCGCACGACATCGCCGACGAGGACGTCCGGGTCGGTCGGCTCGACGTGGAGCGCCAGCGTGCCCGCCTCGGACAGGGCCAGCGTGCGCAGGTCGTCGATGAGCCGGCCGAGCACCTTCGTCTCGTCGAGGACGACGGCGATATGGGCCGGATCGGGCGGGTAGACCCCGTCGACGATCGCCTCGAGGTTGCCCTGGACCACGGTCAGCGGCGTGCGGAGCTCGTGGCTGATGTCGGCCAGCAGCGTTCGCCGCTGGGTCTCGTCGGCCTCGAGCCGCGAGATCATCGTGTCGAACCCGCCGGTCAGCTGGCTGACGACCGGCAGCCCCGCCGCCACGAGCGGGCGCCGACGCGGACCGAGTAGTCGCCGGCCTCGACCTTGCGCGTGGCGTCGACCAGCTGGTCGAGCGTCCGGGCGGTCAGGAACATGGTCCGTCCCATCCCGACCAGGACGGCGACGACGAGGGCCAGCGCGACGAGCCCGGGGAGCGGCCCGAGCTCGGAGACCACGAGCGCCATCGCCGCGACGAGCGAGCCGATGACGAACAGGAAGAGCAGGCCGAAGACGCAGCCGAACCCGCGGTGCCGTCCCCACGGCGGACCGTATCCCGCGCCGCGGCCCGCCTCCTGCATCCGGCGACGGCGCCATTGCTCGCGGGCCGTCCGCCAGTCGCTCCCGTCCCAGCCGGGGGGGCCTGGGGGAGCGGCCGCCGTTCCGCTCGCGACGGCCCGGCTCCTCGTCGGGCGTCATCCGTCGCCGGCCCGGTCGTCCGCGAACCGGTAGCCCACGCCGTAGACGGTGAGGATGTAGCGCGGACTGCGCGGGTCCGGCTCGACCTTGCGGCGCAGGTTCTTGATGTGCGAATCGATCGCACGCTCGTAGGTCTCGAAGGCGATGCCGCGCAGCGCGTCGAGCAGCTGGGCGCGGGTGAAGATGCGCCCCGGCCGGGCGGCCATCGTCGCGAGCAGCTGGAACTCGGTCGGAGTCAGGTCGACGACCGTGCCGCCCACCTCGGCGCGCATCCGCGGCACGTCCAGCACCACGTCGCCGGCCCGGATCGTCTCGGCCGGCTCGGGCGGTCGGTCGGCGCGGCGGAGGACCGCCCGCACCCGGGCGACCAGCTCGCGCGGACTGAACGGCTTGGTCAGGTAGTCGTCCGCACCGAGCTCGAGCCCGAGGAGCTTGTCGAGCTCGTCGTCGCGCGCCGTCAGCATCACGATCGGGATCGTCGAGTCGCGTCGCAGCTCGCGCGTGACGTCGAGCCCGTCGAGACCGGGCAGGCCGAGGTCGAGCACGACGAGGTCCGGCCGGCGCTGTCGGATGGTCGTCAGCGCCGACGGTCCGTCGCCGGCGGTCAGGACGGCGAACCCGGCGTGCTCGAGGTAGTCCCGGGCGAGCGTCGCGATCTTCGGTTCGTCGTCGACGACGAGGATGGTCTTCATCGGTCGCATCGTAGAGCGGGAAGCGCCCCCGGACGGTGGTCCGGGGGCGCGGGGAGTGGGGAAGGGGACCGGTCAGGCCGGCCCGGTCGGCGCGCCCGGCGTCGTCGGGGCGGTCGGGCCCGGGGTCGGGTCGTGCGCCTGGCGGTGCCAGTCGTCGAAGGTGTCATGAGCGCGGGTCTGCCAGCGTGAGCCGTCGGCCGTCCCAGCCGCGTCCGCCCCAGCCGCCGCGGGGCCCGGGCCGCCGCGCCAGAAGATGGCGCGGATCAGGGCGAACACGATGAACAGGAAGAACAGGCCGGCGAACAGCCCGAAGATCCCCCAGCCGAAGCCGAAGGCGTGCCAGCCGTACGGGTAGACGTAGGGCGCGACCACGACCGGGGCGACGACGGGCGCTCCGCTCGCGGTGGCGGTCGTGACCGCCGTGTTGACGCCGGCCTGGTAGGCCGCGTTGGCGATGAGGCCGCCGCCGAGCGCGAGGACCGCGACGAGGAGGATGGCGGCGAGGAAGCGGGGCATCTGATCGGACTCCTTTGATGTGCGAGGTGGGATCCACGCGGGTCCCTTGACTGAGCCCATCCTCGCCATCGGTTGTGGAGCCGGTGTGGAGGCGACGTGGCCTTCTGAGGCCAGCGGCGTAGGTATTGACAGTGGAACGTTGCACTGTCATAGTTACGCCCATGCCCGACGACGACCGCTACTCGCTCACGGAGCTTGCCGACCTGGCCGGGGTCACACCCCGGACGGTGCGCTACTACCTCGCCCAGGGCCTGTTGCCCGCCGTCGGCCAGACCGGTCCGGGCAGCAAGTACGGCGCCGAGCACCTCGACCGGCTCCGCCTCATCAAGCGTCTCCAGGTCGAGCATCTCCCGCTGGCCGAGATCCGGCACCGCCTCGAGGGGCTCGATCGGGACGCGATCCGCGACCTGGCGGGGTCGCCGGAACCTGAGCCGCCGCCCGATTCGGCGCTGGACTACCTGCGCACCGTGCTCGGCGACACGCGCTCTCCCGCCCGCTCGCGGTTCCGCGCGCATGCGGCAGCCGCGGCCGCCGAGCCAGCCCGGCAGCATCACCGGCTCGCGCTGGCATCGCCGGCAGCGGCCATGCCCACGCCGGATGCGCCGGCGATGGCCGCGCGCGCCTCCTTCCCCGATGCCGGCTGCCCCGACGCCGGCCACATCGATCGAGCGCTCGCAGTGGGAACGGATCGTGCTCGCTCCCGATGTCGAGCTCCATCTTCGCCGCCCCCTGTCCCGCAGCCAGAACAAGCAGGTCGATCGCCTCGTGACGATCGCCCGTGAGCTCCTCGAGGAGGAACGACCATGACGACCCGCACCGACACCACGTTCACCGTGCGCCAGGACCGGCGCCTCATCCGTCCGAACAGGCACAGCAAGCGCTTCCTGCTGGCCACCATCGCCGCGCCGCGAGCCCTAGCCGAGCGCACCAGGCCTCCGGTCAACCTCGCCATCGTGCTCGACCGGTCGGGCTCCATGTCCGGCGACAAGCTGCGCGTCGCCAAGGCCGCCGTCGCCGAGGCGATCGGGCGGCTCGGGTCGGACGACCGGTTCAGCGTCGTCGCCTACGACGACGTCGTCGACGTCGTCATCGCGTCGACCCCGGCCGCCGGCGAGTCCCGTCGTGCCGCCATCGAGCAGCTTCGGACGATCGACGCCCGGGGCAGCACGAACCTCGGTGAGGGCTGGCTGCGTGGCTGCGAGCAGGTGGCCGGCCACCTCGCTCGACAGCGGCGTCAACCGCTGCCTGCTGCTGACCGACGGCCTCGCCAACGTCGGCATCACGGACGCCGGGGAGCTGGCGCGTCACGCCGCCGAGCTGCGCGCCCGCGGCGTGTCGACCTCGACGTTCGGCGTCGGCAACGACTTCGACGAGGGACTCCTGCAGGCGCTGGCCGATGCCGGTGGCGGCCACTTCTACTACATCGCCGACGCCCCGCAGATCGCCGACGCGATCACCTCCGAGGTGGGCGAGACGCTCGAGATCGTGGCTCGCGACGTCGCCATCGAGGTGACCGCCCGGGACGACATCCGGATCGAGCCCATCAGCCCGTACCGGGCGACCGTGCACGGCAACCGGACGACCGTGGCGATCGGCGACCTCGCCTCCGACCAGGTGGTCGAGGTCGTCCTGCGGCTGTCGTTCCCGTACGGCGACGTCGGCCGCGACACCGGGGCCATCGTCGCGCTCACCGATCGCGACGGCACCTTCGCTCCGGGGGGCATCGCCGAGACCGAGCCGGTCCGGCTGACCTGGAGCTACGCCGACGACGCCGCCAACGACCGGCAGGTCCGCGACCGCGAGGTCGACCGGGTCGTCGCCCGCCTGTTCGCCGCCCGGGCGCGGCAGGAGGCGGTCGGGCGCAACCGCGGCGGCGACTTCAGCCACGCCCGTCACGCGCTCACGGCGACCGCCGAGCGGATCCGCTCCTACGCGGGCGATGACGCCGAGCTCCAGGGGCTCGCCCGGTCGCTCGACAGCGACGCGCCGACGTTCGCCGCGCCCATGTCCGAGCCCAACCGCAAGCAGGCCCACTACGCGAGCGCCAACTTCCTCCGTTGCCGGGATACGCACGGGCGATCGGTCAAGCGCGCCTGAACGCGCCGTCGAGCGTCTCTGAGGCCTTGCATTCGCAGCGTATAGTCCGCACCGAGGGAGGTCCGGATCGTCTGCCCGTGCCCGGCACCGGACGTCCAGACGCTTGGAGGGCGTTCATGTCTCTCGAGGGAATCATCATCGGGCTGCTGGCGATCGTCATCGGACTCGCCTGGGCGTTCTACGGTCTGAAGCTGTTCGCGATCCTGCTGCCGATCTGGGCATTCTTCTTCGGGCTCATCGCGGGCGCGCAGTGGAGCGCCGACATCTTCGGCCAGGGCTTCTTCTCGACCGTCCTGTCGTGGGGCATCGGGCTCGTCTTCGGGCTCGTGCTCGCGGCCATCTCGTACTTCTGGTACTACGCCGCGATCGTCATCGCTCGGAGGCGCGGTCGGCTACATGCTCGGCGTCGGCTTCTTCGACTGGCTCGGCCTGGGCACCGGCTTCATCGTCGTGCTCATCGGCCTGATCGTCGGGGCGATCTTCGCCATCGGGACGTTCATGCTCGGCGTGCCGATCCTGCTGGTCATGGTCTTCTCCGCGTTCAGCGGGGCGGCGGCCGTGGTCAACGGCGTCCTGATCCTGTTCGGGACGATCAAGCTCGACACGCTCGACCAGGGCATCTTCGGTGCGCTGTTCACGCAGGGGATCGTCGGCACGGTGATCTTCCTCGTGCTCGGTGCAGCCGCCCTCTTCTACCAGATGCGCGACATCGGCACGTCGATCACCTCGATCGATCGGAGCGCGTACCGCTACAGCTAGGATCGACATGCAGCCGCGGTCGCTCGTCGCCGCCATCGACCAGGGCACGACGAGCAGCCGCTGCATCCTGTTCGACCGGGCCGGCGAGCCGGTCGCCGCCACCAGCTCGAGCACCGCCAGCTCACGCCGCGACCCGGCTGGGTCGAGCACGACGCCGAGGAGATCCTCGACCGCGTCCGGACCTGCGTGCGGGTCGCGATGCGCGAGGCGGGCGCCGATGCCCGGGCGCTGGCCGCCGTCGGCATCACCGATCAGCGCGAGACGACCGTCGTCTGGTCGCGTCGGACCGGGTCGCCCGGTCGCACCCGCGATCGTCTGGCAGGACACCCGGACCGCCGACGCCGGGGCACGACTGGCGGCCGCGGACCCGGCCGGGATGGACCGCTTCCGTGACCTGACCGGGCTGCCGATCTCGACCTATTCGTCGGCGCTCAAGCTCGCCTCGATCCTCGACGACGGCGGTCCGGAGCGCCGTGCGGCCGCCGAGGCCGGCGAGCTCGCCTTCGGGACCATCGATTCGCTGGCTCATCTGGCAGCTGACCGGCGGCGTCGATGGCGGCGTCCACGTCACCGACGTCACGAACGCGTCGCGGACGATGCTGATGGGCCTCGCCTCGCTCGACTGGGAGCCCGAGCTGCTCGATGTCATCGGCATCCCGGCGGCGATGCTTCCCGCCATCCGCTCGTCGTCCGAGGTCTACGGCCACGGGGTGGGGGAGCTGGCTGGCGTCCCGATCGCGGGCGATCTCGGCGACCAGCAGGCGGCCCTGTTCGGCCAGACGTGCTTCGAGCCGGGCCAGGTCAAGTGCACCTACGGCACGGGCGCTTCATGCTCATGCACACGGGCGAACGCCCGGTCCCATCGCGCCACGGGCTGATCACGACCGTCGCCGCCCGGCTCGGGGACGGGCAGGCGACGTACGCGCTCGAGGGCTCGGTCGCGGTGGCAGGGGCGCTCATCGGCTGGCTGCGCGACAACCTCGGGATCATCGGTGACGCGTCGGAGGTCGAGGCGCTCGCCCGGTCCGTGCCCGACAGCGGCGACGTCGTGTTCGTGCCGGCCTTCTCCGGGCTGTTCGCGCCGCACTGGCGGAGCGACGCGCGGGGCGTGATCGCCGGCCTGACGCGGTACGCGACGCGCGCGCATATCGCCCGCGCCGCGCTCGAGGCGACCGCCTACCAGGTCGACGACCTCGCGGTCGCGATGATGGCCGACCTCGGCGAGGACCTGCCGGCGGAGCTCCGCGTGGACGGCGGGATGATCGGCAACGACCTGCTGATGCAGATCCAGGCGGACATCCTCGGGCGGCCGGTCGTGGCGCCGCGGATCGCCGAGACGACGCGCGCTCGGTGCGGCCTATGCGGCCGGTCTGGCGGTCGGCTTCTGGCGCGATCTCGACGAGCTCCGGGCGATGGACCGAGCCGGGCGTCGCTGGGAGCCGCGGATGGACGAGGCGACGCGAGTCACAGGGATGGCGCGCTGGCACAAGGGGGTCGAGCGGACGCTCGGCTGGGTCGAGCCCGGCACGTAACCCGGCCGGACGGCCGCGCCGACGTCAGCGGTCAGGGAGCGCGGTCAACGCCTCGGCGATGTCGAGCAGCGAGCCGACGACCGCACCGGCACCCGCACCCACCAGTGCCGCCTCGTCGACGGCCGAGCCCGCGGTCACGCCGATCGGGATCATCGCCGCCGCGACCGCCGCAGCCATGTCCCACGTCGCGTCGCCGATGTACCAGCAGCGCGTCGGGTCGACGTCGAGCCGCCTCGCCGCGAGGAGCAGCAGGTCGGGCTCGGGCTTCGCGTGCTTGACGTGGCTGGCATCGACGATCGTCGGCGCGTGGTCGAGACCGAGCGCGTCGACCGACGAGGTCACCTGCGACGCCCGGCTCGAGGTGGCGATCGCCCACGGCAGACCACGCGCGCCTCGATGGCCGCCACCAGCTCGCGGACGCCGGGGAGCGGCTGCGGATCCTGGTTGAGCCGGCTGTACCGCTCGCCGGAGGCATGGTCGATCGCCTCGGCGCGCTCGTCGTCGAGCGACACCCCGTCGAGCGCCGCGATCTCGCGCGCAAGGCGGCGGCCATCGAGGCCGATGAGCGGCACCAGGCGGGCACGTGTCGTCGGGATGCCCGCCTCCGCGAGCGCGTCGAGCCAGCGCCGTGATCCGCCGCTCGACGGTGTCGATGAGCGTGCCGTCGAGATCGAACAGGACGGCGGCGGGACGCGGCAGCCCGATGAGACGCCGATCCACCGCGCTAGCGGACCGGGCGCCAGAACGCCATCGAACCATCGGTGACGACGCGGGTGTCGGTGCCGTCCGCGCGGACCGTCGTCAGGTGGACGGCGCCGTCGTCGGAGACGACCGGGACGACGACCGCCGCCGCCATCGGGCGACCAGACGCGATGGCTCAGCGCGTACTGGTCGAAGAACGGCAGCACCTGCTGGGTGAAGTCGTCGGACACGCGGATCGTCTTCTGCGACACGATCGACGCCCGAACCGACCGTCACGAAGACGAGGCGGAGGGCGGTGCCGGGCGGCGGTGGCGCTGCTGCGGCCGCCGTCGAGGCGGCGATGACGGGCCTTCCGTGCGCGCCGGTGGTGCTCGCCAGGACGATCCCGCCGGCGCCGGCGACCTGGTCGCTGCCGGGGGACACGAGCTGGAAGGCGGCGATGGTCGACTCCGTCCGGCGACCAGAAGAACGCGACGACGGAGTCCGGCAGCAGCGTCCGGACGGCGCCCGAGGACGCATCGATGAGCCGGAGCGGTCCGACCGGAAGGCCGAGCGCGGGTCCGGCCGCGTTCGGGGAGATGAATGCGAGCTCCGTGCCGAGCGGCCCGAAATCGAGGGCGGACGTCCCGTATACGCCGACCGCATGGCGGATCGTCCGATCGGCCGACTCGACGACCACCTGCTCGGGCGTCGCCGTGGCCGGGCTGCTGTAGCCGCGGAACCGGGCGTCCGAGCTGACCGCCGGCGCCCGGAAATCCCCGTCGGCGGTGGCCGCCGGTTCCGGCGCGGTGCCGTCCGGATCGATCTCGCCGAAGAACGCGTCCGGGCCACCGGCGCCGCTGTGGACGAGCAGGCGGTCCCGGCCCCTCCCACGCCCAGTACAGCGGCGCTCCGCTGCGGACCACGGTCGCCGGGGCGCTCGCGTCGGCCGGGGCGATGCGGAGGGAGATGCTCGACGCGGCATTCGTCAGGAAGCTGACGCGCCCGCCATCGGGCGACCAGTACAGGTAGAACGGCGGGCTGTCCGCGCTCCGGTAGATGACGACCGGATCGGCCGTCGGATCGGCCCCCGACGCGGCCGGGAAGACGTAGACCCCGATGTCCTCGTCGGTGGTGCCGATGACCGCGATCCGCGAGCCGTCCGGCGACCACGCCGGAAAGCTGAACCGGACGCCCGGCCGGCCGACCGGCGTCACCGCGCCGCCCATCCCATCCATCGTGACCAGCCGTCCGTCGGCGGCGATCACCGCCAGGCGCGGCAGGCCGGCGAGCCGCGGCAGGCTGGCTTCGGTCGTGGCCTGCGGCACGGTGACCTGCGGGCTGGTGATGACGCCCCGGCCGGAGATGAACGCGAGGAACAGCGTGGACACGACCAGCGCGCCCACGATCGCGACCGTCAGGATGCGCCGCCCACGCCCCGGTCCGACCGGCGGCTCGGCGGCCGACTCGGCGGGCGGTCTCCTCGGAGGGGACGGGGTCGTCCATGGCGGAACGATACGGGACATCGACGATACCGGCCGTTGACGTGTCGATGTAGCATCGCCTCGCGCCGCGCACATGCCGCGGCCGAAGGAGGGTTCAGCCACTGTGGCGACACGCAAGCGCAAGACCGTCTACCCACCCGCTCGGACCGACACGAAGCCCGCCCAACGCCCCGGCGCGGGTCCCGAGCCGTACGTCCGCCCCACCGTGGCGACGATCGACCTGAACGCCGGGAACGGCCGGGCCGGATTGTCGGTGGGAGACCGGGTCAGGATCGCGGGTGGCGGCCTGTACGCCGGCGAGGTCGCGGTGATCGAGAAGCTGACCGCGGGCGTCATCCCGGCGGCGCTCGTGCGCACCGAGGCGGGCCGCACCCGCCAGGTCCGGACGATCGACCTCGAGCCGGTGGCCCGCGAGGCCTGACGGCCGGTCACCAGCCGCATGCCCATCACCCACATCGACGTCCCCGGCGGTCGCCTGCGGGTCGCCGACGACGGCGTCGGACCGCCGGTCCTCCTGCTCCATGCTGGCGTCGCCGATCTCCGAGCATGGGACGCGATGGTCGCGCCGCTCGTCGCGGCCGGCTATCGAGCGGTTCGTGCCGACACCCGCGGGTACGGAGCGTCCACGACCGATGACGTCGCGTACTCGCTGGAGGCCGACGTCGTCGCCGTGCTCGATGCGCTGGGGATCGGCCGGGCCGCCCTGGTCGGCAACTCGCGCGGCGGGATGACCGCGTTCGACACCGCCATCGCGTTCCCGGACCGGGTCGTCGCCGTCGTCGGCGTGGCTGCGGGGCTCGGCGGGTTCGATGGCGGCGGGACACCCGAGGAGATGGCGATCAACGAGGAGTACGAGAAGGTCGACTCCGCCGATCCCTTCGATGCCGACGCGCTGACCGCGTTCGAGGCCGGGGTCTGGCTCGACGGTCCGGGGCAGCCCGCGGGTCGCGTCGACGTCGCCCTCCGCGACGCATTCCTGGAGATGGCCCGGCCGCTCAACGAGCCAGGCCGGGTCAGGGGACAGCGGATCGCCCTCGATCCGCCCGCGAACGACCGGTTGGCCGAGCTGCGCTGCCCGGTCCTGGCGATCGCCGGTGCGCTCGACTTCTCGGAGGTCACCACGACTGCCGAACGGATCGCCACTGCCGCACCGAACGCACGGGCACAGGTCTGGCCCGACGTCGCGCACATGATCGGGATGGAACAGCCGGATCGGCTCGCGGCGGCGATCATCGACTTCCTGGCCCCGCTCGACCGCTGGGCCTGAGCGGGACGGGGAGCGGCGTGCGACTCGCCTACACCGTCCGCCTGGCTGACCTGTTCTGGATGTGGCTGACGTCCTGGATCACGCTCGCCACCGTCGCCTTCGGGCTCTTCTTCATCAGCGTCCTGCTGGTGCCGGGCGACTACCCGCGCGCACTCGACGTGGCCTGCGGGATCTTCCTGATCGTGTCCGCCTTCACCGTCGCGCCGCTGTTCTGGATCCGGATCACCGGGATGTCGGCCCTGGTCGGCACGGAGATCGTGCTCGTCCTCGACGCGACCGGGGTGGGCGGCTGGCCGATCGGGATCCGCGGCGGGCGCCCGTGGACCCGTCTGCACCGGCCACGGATCGAGAGTCGCGTCATCGTCCTTCCGTTCCGCTGGGCCACGTCGGCGCTCGGCTGGGTCGTCATCCCGCGGGCTGCGCTGACCGATGAACAGTTCGAGGGGCTCGTCGAGATCCTGCGATCCCATGGCCACCTGACGCGCGGAGACGGCCGAAGTCTCCTCGGCCGTCTCCTTGCGCCGTTCCTTGACCGGGTGGCAGCCGGCGATGCCGGCGTGTCCGATCGCTGACGGTCAGCTGCCGATGTGGTTGACCGTGGCGTGGACCTCGCCCGCCGGGACGGGGCCCGAGAACGTCAGGACGAGCACCCGCCCGACACCGACGGTGTCACCGACGCACGCCGGCTGATCGAGCGTCATCGTCCGGCCGTCGGCCGCGATGGTCAGGACGTGACGGGTGTCCGATGGGCAGCCGACCCAGGTCAGGACGATCGACGCCGGATCGCCGGCAAGGTTGGCCACACCGATGTCCGTGGCGACCTCGCTGCCCTCGGACGCCGTGCCCGAGCGGGCCGCAGTCAGGGTCCCCGACAGGTCGCTGATCTCGACGAAGGCCGTGCCGCCGATATCGTCGACGAGGTCCACCCTGACGACCGCCGGTGACGCGCTTGGCACCGGCGTCGCCGATGGGACCGCCGATGGCGACGGGGCGACGGATGCGGATGGCGACGCGCTCGGGACCGGCGGCACGACGACCGCCCGCCGCTCGAACACGCCACCGACGGTGGCCGCGGCGAGCGCCACGGCGATGAGGAGAGCGGCGGCCGCCACGAGGGTCACGGTCCGTCGCATCGAGGCAGCCCGCGCCGAACCCATCGGGTCGCGACGCAGGACGAGGAGCGGGTCGGGTCGCCGAGGATGGCGTCGGGCGTGGTCGAGGGCCGCACCGATCGCCCGGTCGGGTACGGTGGACGGTCCGTCGGCGAGCAGGTCGTCGAGCCGGCGGTCGAGGTCGTTCGAGGCGTTCATGCGGTCCGCTCCTTGGGATCGTCGAGCCGGTCGTCGGCGTCGATGGCGGCGCGCAGCGCGCGCGTCGCGTGATGGATGCGCGAGCCGGCCGTGCCGACCGGGATCCCGAGGACGTCGGCGATCTCGGCCAGCGACAGGCCGTTGTAGTGCTGCAGGACGAGGACGGCACGCTGGTCGGGCGTCAGCCGCCGGAACCCGCGCTCGAGCTGGTCGCGGTCGGCGATCCGCCCGAACGCATCGGTGTCACGGTCGTCCGAAGCCGGCGCCTCCTTCGTCGGGAAGCAGGCGGACGATGGGGCCGCCGCGACGCTCGCGCTTGGCCTGGGCGATGCTCGACCGGACGATGAGACGGTACGTCCAGGCGTCGAAACGGTCCGGGTCCCGCAGCCGCGGGAGCTCGTCCCAGATCGTCACCAGGGTCGCCTGCAGGGCGTCCTCGGCGAGGTGGTGGTCGCGCAGGATTCGGTGGGCGGTCGCGAAGAGACGACCGGCGGACGACCGGATCAGGGACTCGAACGCCACCTGGTCACCGGTCGCCGCTCTTTCTACGAGATCGCGTTGCATGTCGATCGTCTTTGATCCCCCGGCTCCGAGGGCCCCCTTGGCCCGCTCGAACGGTATGGGGCGGTCGGGCGTCCGCTTTTTCAATCTTCGTCCCGATCATTCTCAGCGTCGTCTCAGGGAATCGCTCGCAAGATCGGGTGTGTTCTCTCCTCGCGCACGGACGCCGGCGGGCCAGCGGATCGGACTGACGCTCTCCTCCTTGTCAGTCCAGATCGCCGGCCCGGCGGCGTTCGGATTCCCGGCGCAGTTGACCCGATCCGCCTGCGGCCGCACCCTACGGCCATGACCCGACGGCCCATCATCGGCGTCGGTGCCGTGCTGGTCGCCGTCGCGATCACCCTGGGGATCGCTCTCGGCGTGGCCGGCGGCCCGTCGACGTCGGGCCCGTCGTCCGCGCCGCCGGCATCGTCGGCAGGAGGGCTCGGCGCCTCGGCCTCGGCCGCAGCCGCGCCGACCAGCCACCCGGCCCCCGGCCACGAGGTCTTCGGCTTCGTCCCGTACTGGGAGATGAACGGCGACATCGCGGCCCACCTGGCCAAGACCGAGCTGTCCACGCTCGCACTGTTCTCGGTCACCAACACCAAGACGGGCGCCATCGACACGAAGCAGCTCGGCTACAAGCGGATCACCGGGGACATCGGCATCGCAGCTCATCCGCGAGGCCAAGGCGCGCGGGACGAAGGTCCAGCTCGTCTACTCGAGCCTCGGCACAGCCCGCAACGACCGCCTGTTCGGGTCGGTGCCGATCCAGGACGCGACGATCGCCGCGGTCGTGGCGCTGGCCGCCAAGGTCGGCGTGGACGGCGTGAACATCGACGTCGAGCAGCTCCGGCGCGGACCTCGTGCCCGTCTACGGCGCGTTCGTCGGCCGGCTTCGCGACGCGTTGCGGGCCGCCATCCCGGGCAGCTCGGTCTCGGTCGCGACGACCTCGGGACTGACCGGCGCGGCGATGGCGCTGGCGGCGGTCGACGCCGGTGTGGACCGGGTCTTCCTGATGGGCTACGACTACCACACGCGGCACGACCGAGGTCGGCGCCTCGGCGCCGATGGCCCGCCGTGACGGCGCCATCCAGGACCTGCCGTGGTCGCTCGACCTGTACGCCTCGACCGGCGTGCCGGTCCAGCAGACGATCCTCGGCCTGCCGCTGTACGGCACGCGCTGGCGGGTCGAGGGCCCCGAGCTCGGCTCGCCGCGGCTCGGCAACGGCGCGATCTGGGTGCCTGCCGACAACCCGAAGTTCCTGGCCAGCCCGCCGGCCCCGCCGGAGCTCGACCCGATCGAGATCGTCGAGCACTACGCGGTCGCCCCGACCGTGAGCCCGCTGCCCGGCGATTCGCGCGCGACGGCCGGCTGGCAGGCGATCTACGTCGACTCGCCGGCGACCCTCACGCCGAAGCTCGCGCTGGCCGACGACCGTGGCCTCGCCGGCGCCGGCTTCTGGGCCATCGGCTACGAGCGCGGGCTCCCCGGCTATACCGACCTGATCGCCACGTTCGCCGCGGGTGACCTCCCGTAGGTCAGGCCGATCCAAGACCCTGTCCGGCGAGTGCGCACAGGCCGACGACGACGATGGGCGGGACGCGTCCGGTCAGCGAGCAGCGCGAGCGCGCCCGCTGCGACGACGACGTCGACCGGAGCCGTGATCGCGCTCGTCCAGACCGGCGTGTAGAGCGCTGCCAGCAGGATCCCGACGACCGCGGCGTTCGTCCCGGTCAATGCCCGCCGGATGCCGACCGACGTCCGGAGCGAGTCCCAGAACGGCAGGGCCGCCAAGACCAGGAGCAGCCCCGGCAGGAAGATCGCGACGAGCGCGATGGTCGCCCCAGGGACGCCGTCGGGCATCGGGATCGACACGGCGCCCAGATATCGCCGCGAACGTGAAGAGCGGCCCGGGCACCGCCTGGGCCAAGCCGTAGCCGGCCAGGAAGCGATCGTCGCTGACCCAGCCCGGGTCGACCACGGTCGTCTGCAGGAGCGGCAGGACCACGTGACCGCCGCCGAACACGAGTGCGCCGGCGCGATAGAAGCCGTCGAATAGCGCGACGGCCTGGCCGCCCGGTCCGCGCAGCAACGGAAGCCCGAGCAGCAGCACCATGAAAGCCCCGAGCGCGACGATCGCCGACCCGGCGCGACACCGGACTCGGTTCCGGGCCGAGGACGGGTGCGGGCGGCGGAGCCAGGAGCAGCCGCCCGATGACGGCACCGCCCGCGATGATCGCGACCTGTGAGAAGGGCGTCGTCCAGGCCAGAGCCACGATCGTCGCCGCGAGCGCCACGGCCCGGCGCGACCAGTCAGGCGCGAGCGCGCCGGCCATGCCCCAGACGGCCTGGGCGACGACCGCGACGGCGGCCAGCTTGAGACCGTGGACCCAGCCGGCGTCGGCGAGGTCGGCGGAGGCCGTCAGCAGGCCGATCGCCGTCAGCGCGATGGCCGACGGCAGGGTGAACCCGAGCCACGCGGCCAGCCCGCCCAGCATGCCCGCCCGACGCGTGCCGATGGCAAACCCGAGCTGGCTGCTGGCGGGCCCGGGCAGCGCCTGGCAGAGGGCGACAAGATCGGCGAACGCGGTCTCGTCGAGCCACTGGCGTCGGATCACGTATTCGCGCCGGAAATAGCCGAGATGGGCGACCGGCCCGCCGAAGGAGGTCAGCCCCAGTCGCAACGCGACGCCCAGGACCTCGAGGACCGGCCGGGATCCGCCGGCCGGTCCGGTCCGCCGCGCCGGTCTCGCGCTCACCCGCGGAGGCTACCCGGTCGGTCACCGGTTCGCACGAGCCCAGGGGGCGAACGCGGATCCAGGCAGTGCTCTGGGCGGCAGCTCAGGTAGCGGGGACTGGTTCGGTCTGCAGTTCGACCTCGGGCTCACCCTCGATCGTCACCCGCGGCAGCCAGCGCAGGAACGACGGCAGCCACCAATTCCAGTCACCAAGGAGTGTCATCGTCGCGGGTAGGAGCACGCTGCGGATGACGGTCGCATCGAGCAGGACCGCGACGGCCAGTCCGAGACCCAGCTCCTGGATGAACGCGAACGGGATCGTGATGAAGGCAGCGAACACCAGGACCATGATCGTGGCGGCGCTCGTGACCGTGCCGGACGTGATCGAGATGCCCTTGGCCACCGCGGCTCGCGAATCGAGCCCGCGATCGCGAGCCTCCTTGACCCGGGTCAGGATGAAGACGTGGTAGTCCATCGACAGGCCGAACAGGATCGCGAACACGAAGATCGGGACCCAGCTCTCGATGACGTCCGAATGGGCCAGCCCGAACGTGTGCCCGATGATCCCGTCCTGGAAGACCGCGACCATCACGCCGAAGGCGGCGGCCGTTGACAGCAGGTTGAGAGCGATGGCCTTGATCGGGATCACCAGCGAGTGGAAGACGACGAGCAGCAGCAGGAAGGACAGGCCGAGGACGAACGCGAAGACCAACGGGATGGCATCCAGGTAGATCTGCGTCACGTCCATGGCGCTCGCCGCGTTGCCGGTGACATAGGCCTGGACGCCGGCCAGCGAGCCGAACGCCGCAGGCACGGTCTGCGAGCGCACCTGGCGGACGGTCGCCTGGGCGGCCGGGTCGTTCTGCTCACCGGCGATCGTGAAGGACACGAGCGCGACCTTCCCATCGCGTGACGGGAACACCTGGACGGGACCGCTCAGCCCCGGCACTGCGAGCCCGGCGGTCTTGAAGCTCTCGACTGCGGCCTTGACATCGGCGCGGTCGTAGCCGGTCACCGCGACCTGGAGGTCCTGGACGCCGCCCTGCGGCCACTTCGCGTCGATCAGCTTGACCGCCTGGACGCCGTCGATCTCGTCCGGGAAGGACGTGAAGTCCGTGACACCGATCCTGAGGTGGATCCACGGCGAGGCGAGGAGCAGCATGAACGCCGTCGAGAGGATCGCGTAGCGGACCGGATGGCGCATGACCGCGGTCACGAAGCCGAGCCCAGAAGCCGACGCCCTCGGGTCGTTCGCGACCGAAGTACGGGACACGGCCCCGGTTGATCCCGTCGCCAAGGATCGCCAGCGTCGCCGGCAGGAATGTCAGGCTGCCGATGACCGCGACGAAGATGACGCCGATCGTCCCGATCGCCATCGAGCGGAAGATCGAGACGTCGATCAGGAACAGCCCGGCGATCGAGATCATGACCGCGAGACCGCTGAAGAAGACCGCCCGGCCGGCCGTGCTGCTGGCCGTCTCGATCGCGAGCATCTTGTCCCGGCCCTGGCGCCGCTCGGACCGGAACCGCGTGATCATGAACAGCGAGTAGTCGACAGAGACTGCGAGACCGATCAGGACCACGAGCTGCGTGGCGTACGGGCTGGCCGGCGCGATCAGCTGGCTGAAGATGCCGAGGATGCCGAATGCCGCGAGGAGCGCGGACACGGCCAGGATGAGCGGGACGATCGACGCCACGAAGGCCCCGAACGTGATGAGCAGGATGATGAAGGTCAAGCCGATCGTGACGAACGTCCGGTCGAGCCCGCTGTTGATCAGGTTCGTGATGTCTTCGCTCGTGAGCGTCTGGCTGACCGAATGGACGGTGAACCCGGAGTTGTCGGTCTCGATCGCGGTGATCGCGTCGCGGACCGGCACCAGGTAGCGGTCCACCTTGGCCTGGTCGCCGGTGATCCGGCCGGTCACCCGGACGGCGGTCCCGTCGGGCGAGACGAGTCCGGCCGTCGGCGGGGCGCTGGCCGGATCCTGGACCTGGTCGAAGACCGGGACGGTCGCGCCGTTGTCGGTCACGGTGAGGCCCTTGAGCTTGTTCACGACACCGGCCACGTATGCCTGGTAGGCCGGGTCGGTGACCTTGAGGCTCGGGTGCGTGATGACGAGCGTCAGGTCCTCGGTCGGCGTACTCGACCCACCCGCGTCGAACACGGCGTTGGCCTTGGCCGACTCCGTGGTCGCCTGGTTCGGGTTGCCGTTCGGGTCATCGGTCTTGATGCCGCCGATCGCCAGGCTGAACACGAACAGGCCGATGGTCGCGATGAACCATCCGGCGAACACCGGCCAGCGGTGGCGGGAGCTCCACATCGCGACGCGGACGGTCGCGGGCTCGCGGCTTCCTGGACGGTTCGCGGAGACGGCGGACATGGTGACGGACTCCTGGGTTCGGGCGCTGCGCGACGGACGGTGGCGGCGACCCTCGACCCCAGTTTACGGGGTCGGCGCGCGAACCACGATCCGGCCCCCCGTGTCACCGCGGAAGGAGAGCAATCGATGCCCCTCCTCCTCGACACCGATACGTGCGGACCTCGGGATCGGTTCGAACGGGTCGACCGTGAGCGTCGCTCCACCGACGCCGCGCGCGATGCGCCACGTCCCGGCGAGCATGCCGTCGAGCAGGATGGTGCCCATCGTCGCGCCGTTCCCGGGCGGCAACGGGATGGCCCGGCCGGCCGGGATGATCCTCGACCGGTCGGCGTGGCCGAGCAGGACGTTGTCGTACTCGGGCAGGAAGCGCGGCGGGGCGGGCGTGTCCGGGTCGGGCCGCGGCGCGTCGGGCAGGTCGACCAGCTCCTGGCCGCGCTCGTCGCGGAACGTCTCGAGGCGGGGACGGAGCCGATCCACGGTCGGGCCAAGACCGGTCAGCCCCGACCATGCCCGCACGTCCTGGACCGTCGCGGGACCGAACGCGGCGAGGTAGCGGAGGACGAGGTCGTCGAGCGAGGGCAGGGAGGCGAGTGGGCGACCGAGCCATGCCTCCAGCGACGTCCGCGCGACGGGCCCGGTCCGGCCCCAGACGCCGCGTGGAGGGACGTGGATGAGCGGGACCAGGTACGCGACGACATAGGCAAGCGAATCGGGCGGCACGTCCGGGAACCGCTCCGCCAGGGCGCGGGAGATCTCGGGGCTCGTGCGGGGCGCGGCGTCGACCAGCTCACGTCCGGCCGTCATGACGTCGGTCATGTCCCTGCCGGCCACCGCGCGGCCGAACGGGCTGCCACGGAACCCGCGCTCGAGGACGGGCTGGATCAGCGGACGAAGGGTGAGCGCGTCGTCGGCCGTGACGAGGTGGATGGTGGCGCGCATCAGCGACATCCGGACCGCGCGCCGCTCGAGGATCGCGTCTGCCAGCTCGACCGGCTCGAAGCCGGCCAGCCGCGCCCACAGCCCGACGTACGGCGCCAGCGGTGCCTGGGCCTGGAGACCGACGAGGTGCTCGATCGCGGCCATCGCCGCCATCGGGCGTCGCTCGAGCAGGAGCTGGCGGGCGAGGAGCGCTCGGTTCAGGGCACGCTGGGTGAGCATCGCTCACACGCTAGCCGATAGGTGGTCGCGCGACGGTGTCGCCGGCGCCCGCGGCGATCAGTTCTCGGCGGCCGCCAGCTCGTCGGTGATGTCGCGCTCGGCGACCGTCTTGGGGAGGATCTGCCGGGCCAGTCGCTCGCTCTCGGCGCTGAGCTCGGTCAGCTGGGGGTCGTCGGGCTCGAGACGGGCCTTCTCGCGTTCGAGCGCGGCCAGCCGCGACGAGTCGGCCGCGATGTCCTCCGCGGTCGCTCGGAGATCCTGCTCCAGGTCAGACATGGTGTGCTCCTCTGGGGGTCAGCCGGTCGCAGGGATCCAGTGTCCATCACGATAGACGTACCAGATCGACTGCGCCTCGCCGTCGAGTTCACGTGCCCGGACGACCGCCTCCGGGTAGTCCTGCCGCAGTCGAGATTGAAGCTCGAGCGGCTCGATGACCCCGTCCGCCACGGTCGCCTCGGCGAGCGCCACGAATTGCTGATCCGCGCGTGGGTTCACGACGAGGGTGATCGACACGGGGCGCCTCTGTGCGTCGGACGGCCGTCCGTCCGCCAGTGCACCACAGGCGCCGTTGCAGAATCATCTCGGATCTCGGGCGCGGGACGCCATCGACGTTCTCTTCGGGATCCCGGGCGCGGGGATCAGGCAGTCGGCTCGTCTCCCGCGTCGTCCTCGTCCGCGGGCGCGGCGGCCACCTCGGTCTTGCTGAGATGGCTCAGCTCGATGAGCGTCGGTCCGTCGTCGCGCTCCTTCCAGCGTGTCTGGAGCATGACCTCCTCGGACTCGCCGGTGACGCGCAGGACGACCGTGAACCCGGCGCCGGCGCGCTCGATCGAATCGATGGTGGCCGCCACGGCGGGCAGCGGCAGGAGGGCAACGACCTCGCCCAGGTTGCGGTGGAGCTCCTGGCTGAAGTGTTCCGTCGCCTGCCCGACGTCGCCTGCGACGAGTGCCGCGCAGAACGCCTCGGCGCGCTCGCGGACTGCTGGCTCTTCCATGGCCCCACTCTACGCCACGGCCCTCGCAGCGGTTAGCATCGCAGGGTGGCGATGACCGAGCGCGAGGTGGTGATCGCCGGAGGCGGACCGACGGGGCTGATGCTGGCGGGCGAGCTGGCGCTGGCCGGCGTCGACGTCGCCATCGTCGAGCGGCGCCCCGATCAGGACCTCGCCGGGCTCGCGCGCAGGCGGTCTGCAGTCACGCACGATCGAGGTCCTCGATCAGCGCGGCATCGCGGATCGGTTCCTTGCCGAGGGGCAGGTGGCCCAGGTCGCCGGGTTCGCCATGATCCGCCTGGACATCAGCGATTTCCCGACCCGGCATCCCTACGGGCTCGGGCTGTGGCAGAAGCACATCGAGCGCATCCTCGCCGGCTG
Source organism: uncultured Chloroflexia bacterium (assembly GCA_963813225.1). Lineage (GTDB taxonomy): Bacteria > Chloroflexota > Limnocylindria > Limnocylindrales > CSP1-4 > SPCO01. The sequence goes on from CAWEYB010000005.1 coordinate 103,840, forward strand.
GGTCGCCGAGCTGCGAGGTCCCGATCCACTACGGCACCGAGGTGACCGGGATTCGCGCAGGACGACACCGGCGTCGACGTCGCGCTGTCCGACGGCCGATCGCGTCCGGGCGCAGTATCTCGTCGGGTGCGACGGAGGACGCAGCCTGGTCCGCAAGGCAGCCGGCATCGAGTTCCCCGGTTGGGATCCGACGACGAGCGCCCTGCTCGCCGAGGTCGAGATGACCGAGGAGCCGGACCTGGGCGTTCGCCGCACGCCCTCGGGCACGCACGCCCTGGGCAAGACCGAGTACGAGGTCAAGGACGGCGAGGTGGTCTACAAGCCAGGTGGGACGGTCGGGGTCATGCTGACCGAATCGGAGGTCGGCACCAGCGAGCCCACCCTGCGACGATCTTCGCGAGGGCGCTCATCGCCGTGTACGGCACCGACTACGGGATCCACAGCCCCACCTGGATCACCAGGTTCACGGACATGACCCGGCAGGCCGCGACCTATCGCGAGGGACGGGTCCTGCTGGCCGGCGACGCCGCCCACGTCCATTCCCCGGTCGGTGGTCAGGGCCTCAACACCGGGGTGCAGGACGCGGTGAACCTCGGATGGAAGCTCGCCCAGGTGGTCAAGGGGATCATCGCCGGAAGCCCTGCTGGATACCTATCACGCCGAGCGGCACCCGGTCGGCTGCTCGCGTGCTCCGCAACACGATGGCGCAGGTCGCGCTCACGCGCGTCGACGATCGCACCGAGGCGTTGCGCGACAGCGTGTCCGAGCTCCTGGGCATGGACGAGCCTCGCCGACGCTTCGGCGCGATGATGTCCGGCCTCGACATCCACTACGACCTCGGCGAGGGCCACCCGCTGCTCGGACGCCGCATGCCCGATCTCGACCTGGTGACCGCCGACGGCCCGCTGCGGGTCTTCGCGCTGCTGCACGACGCCCGGCCGGTGCTGCTCGACCTGGGCGACAGCCCGCGGCTTCGACATCGCGCCATGGGCGGATCGGGTCCAGCTGGTCGACGCCAGCTACGACGGTCCGTGGGAGCTTCCGGCACTCGGGGCCGTCGCCGCTCCCTCGGCCGTGCTGATCCGGCCCGACGGATACGTGGCGTGGGTGGGGGAGGGGACGGTCTCGGGCTCGCTGACGCGCTGACCACCTGGTTCGGTCCGCCAATCGCGCGTAGCTCACCCTCCATACGTCGATCGTGCGAGCTCCAGATACTCCAGGTGGGTATTGACAAAGGGGTTGACAAATCGGGCCCCGGAGCGCGATCATTCACGCGACTAGGGCTTGTCAAGACTTGACAGGCCCACAGCCATGTCCAGCCCCAGGAGGCGCCGTTTGGCGGTCGGCGTCGCCGCCGAAGTGAAGAACAAGCTGTCGGTCGTCGACGTCGTCGGCGAGACGGTCCAGCTCAAGAAGGCGGGCACGACCTACAAGGGCCTGTGCCCGTTCCACGGCGAGAAGACCCCGTCGTTCGTACGTCACGCCCAGCCGCGAGAGCTGGCAGTGCTTCGGCTGCGGCCTCGGCGGCGACGTCTTCAGCTTCGTCATGCAGCGCGACTCGGTCGTCGTTCCCGGAGGCGCTCCGGACGCTCGCCGAGCGAAGGCCGGCGTCGAGATCGACGAGCGGACGAAGCGCGAGGACGCCCACCGGGCGCGGCTCCGCGACGTCCTCGAGAGCGCGATCGCCTTCTACCACGCGGTCCTGACCGCTCGACAGTCTCGGGAGCGCCGGCCCTCGACTACCTCCACGGCCGGGGCTTCACCGACGAGACGATCTCGACGCTACCAGCTCGGCTGGGCGCCCGGCGGCTGGGACGCGATGACGCGCGCAGCTCGATCGCGAAGCGCGACATCCGGCCGGAGGAGCTCGTCGAGGTCGGCCTGACCCCGCCGCGCTCATCGCGGCGCGGCGGCGTCTACGACAAGTTCCGGGCCGGATCATCTTCCCGATCCGCGACGAGAACGGCCACGCGGTCGGCCTCGGCGGCCGTCCTCGTCGCCGAGGGCGACACGACCGACACGGCCCGAAGTACCTCAACTCGCCGGCCACGCCGCTGTTCGACAAGAGCCGGACGCTGTACCTCGATCGACAAGGCCAAGTCGGCCATCCGCAAGTCGGGCCAGGCGGTGATCGTCGAGGGCTACACCGACGCGCTGATGGCCCACCAGGCCGGCTTCGACAACGTCGTCGCCAGCCTCGGGCACGGCGCTGACGCCGGGCCAGGTCGCGCTGCTGACCCGCTACGCGAAGCCGGATCGCCCTCGCCTACGACGTCGACGCGGCCGGCCAGAAGGCCGGCACGCTTCGGGGTGACCGAGCTCGCCGGCCTGATCGGCGAGCTCCAGCAGCGACGCGTCGGGCGTCGAGCTCGAGCGACGTCGGCGTCGTCCGCCTGCCCGACGGCAAGGACCCCGACGAGGTGCATCCGCGAGTCGCCCGACCGCTGGCGCGAGGCGGTCCGCCACGGCCAAGCCGATCGTCGAGTACCTGATCGACCACCACGCCGGCCGGTTCGACCTCAAGACGCGCCGGCGGCAAGGATCGGCTTCGTCGACGCGGTGATGCCCACCATCCGCGACGTCTCCGACCCGGTCCTCCGCGACGCGTGCCTCCAGCAGGTCCGGCGCGTCGTCCGGGCGTCGAGGAGCGCGTCCTCGCTCGAGGTCCTCGAGCGGCCGGCCCGCAACCCGATCGCGGCCGGGCGCCCGGGCGGGCGCGCCAACGACGCCGCGGCGTCGCGGATCACCGCGGACGCGGTCCTGGCCGTCGCCGGACGCGCTGCCGATCCGACGAGATCCTCCGGGCGATGACCCCGGTCGAGGCCGAGCTGCTCCGGCTGCTCCTGCTCGTGCCCGGACCAGCAGCTCCGGGTCGTCGACGAGCTCGGGCCGGACCAGCTGCCGAGCACCGTCGCCCGCGAGCTGTTCCGGGCGATCGTCCTCCAGCGCGCGCCGAACGACCAGGGCATCCACCCGCCGTTCGACTCGGCGGCCCTGCTGCTCGCGGCCTCGACGACGAAACGGCGGCGCTCGCCCGCGCGTTGTATGCCAAGCCGGGTCCGGACCCGCGCGGGCTCGTCGCCGGCGCGATCTCGACTACGAGGTCGACCCGCCTCCTGCTCGAGCTCGAGGACGACCAGCTGCGACGAACGCAGCGACTACAACGAGGCCGCGCAGGCCGAGGCCGAACGCGCCGGCGACGCGCGACGAGATCGGCCGGCTGCTGCGTCGAACGACAACAGATCAACGAAGCGCGCCGGTCGCTCGACCGGCGCCGACGACCAGACCCGCCTGCTCACGCCAGCCACCCGGAGGTAAGCGCCATGTCCGCACGATCCCCTGGACAAGCAGCTCGTCGAGGCCGTCCTGTCGCGGCCGCGTCGCGGCAAGGCCGAGCTCGAGGAGGCCAAGCTCGCCGGTCTTCGCCCGTCGCGCGCCGGGCGGGCGTCGCCATCGCCGGCGATGACGACGACGACGACGACGACGACGATCTCGATCTCGGTCGTCGAGGCGCCGCCGAGGACGGCGTCGACGTCGGCGTCGAGGTCGTCGGCGACGACGGCGCCGTCGATCCGGCCGCCAAGCTGCCCGCCGACGCGCCGGCCAAGCTCGACGCCGAAGGAGCTCGAGGAGCCCACCGCCGAGGAGCTCGAGGCGATCTCGGCCGACATGATCGGGATCGACGACCCGGTCCGGATGTACCTCAAGGAGATCGGCAAGGTCGCCCTGCTGACCGCCGAGGAAGAGGTCGTCCTGGCCAAGGCCATCGAGCTCGGCGAGCAGCTGGTCGAGGCAGCCCTGGAAGGGCATCGTCTCGCTCCACGAGTGGACCACTCCACGACACCGAGCGCAAGACCCGGACCGCGAAGCCGCAGCATCGGCTGCCGCTCGGCGACGAGGCGCACGACGCTCGTCCGCCAGGCGATCTCGGCCGACGACGGCCGCCGACCTGCTCGTCGCCGACGCCCGACTTCCACCTCGATCAAGGCCGGCCAGCGACGCGCAGTCGGACGGGACGAAGGAGCTCCTCAAGGAGGCCAAGAAGCTCCTCCACGCCTACAACGAGGCGCCGATCGGCCGAGACCGTTCCTGCACGCTCCTCGACTGGGCCTACCTCGCCGTCCACAACGGCGACCTCGACTCGCGCGACAACGTCGGCCTGCGGGCGATCTACGACTGGACCCGCGAGGGCGTCGCCTTCCCGGCGCTCGAGCGCTGGATCACTCGCCGGCAACGACGCCGAGCTGCTCAAGCGGATGGGCTACGACCCCGAGGTCCCGCTCAACACCAAGCTCGCGCGACCGCAAGGGCGAGCTCGTGGTCATCGGCCGGGACGCGCGCGAGCAGCTGACCTCGGCCAACCTGCGGCTGGTCGTGTCGATCGCCAAGAAGTACATCGGCCGCGGGATGTCGTTCCTGGACCTGATCCAGGAGGGCAACATCGGCCTGATCCGGGCGGTCGAGAAGTTCGACTACGAGAAGGGCTTCAAGTTCTCGACCTACGCGACGTGGTGGATCCGCCAGGCCATCACCCGGGCCATCGCCGACCAGGCCCGGACGATCCGCATCCCGGTCCACATGGTCGAGACGATCAACCGGCTGATCCGCGTCTCGCGCAGCCTGCTCCAGGAGCTCGGCCGCGAGCCGACGGTCGAGGAGATCGCCGAGGCGATGTCCAAGGGCCAGGAGGTCCAGGTCACCCCGGAGAAGGTCCGCGAGATCATCAAGGTCTCGCAGGAGCCGGTCTCGCTCGAGACCCCGATCGGCGAGGAGGAGGACTCCCACCTCGGCGACTTCATCGAGGACCGCGGCGCCCTGGCGCCGGCCGAGGCGGCGTCGCACCAGCTCCTCAAGGAGCAGGTCGAGGCGGTGCTCGACTCGCTGACCGGCCGCGAGCGGCGCGTGCTCCAGCTCCGGTTCGGCCTCGAGGACGGGCGTGCCCGGACCCTCGAGGAGGTCGGCAAGGAGTTCAACGTCACCCGCGAGCGGATCCGCCAGATCGAGGCCAAGGCGCTGCGCAAGCTCCGCCACCCGTCCCGCAGCCGCAAGCTCAAGGACTACCTGGAGTAGGGGATGGCGGCGACGACCAAGAAGGGCAAGGCACCGAAGGCCGAGACGGCCGGTCCCGGACCGCTCGTCTCGGCCGCGTGGCTGGCCGAGCACCTCGCCGACCCGGACCTGCGGCTGGTGCACGTCTCGCCGGATCGGCGGGTCTACAACAAGCGCCACATCGCGGGTGCGACGTACAGCGACCTCCACAAGGAGCTGGCGCTCAGGGGCAGGGCGCCGGAGACCGGTGAAGCCGAGCGCGAGTGGCTGGTGCCGTCGGCCGAGGAGGTCGGCGCGCGCTCTCCGGCACTGGCGGGTGGGCGAGGGCGATCGGATCGTGTTCCTCGATGACGTCGGGATGAACCGGCAGGCGATCCGCGGCTACTGGCTGCTGCGCCTGTATCGCTACCCGGCCGATCGGTTGCACATCCTCGATGGCGGCATCGAGGCCTGGCGACGCGCCGGCGGCGAGACGACGACCGATGTCCCCGAGGCCGATCTCGCGGACGGATTGCGATCGCCGGCCACGCTCGGTGAGCGGGACGACGATCTGATCGCCACCTACGAGCAGGTCCTCGCCTGGAGCCGCGAGGCGACCAAGGCCGACGGCCCGACGCGGATCCTCGACGTCCGAACGGCGGCCGAGTGGGTCGGCACGGACCTGCGGGCGAAGCGGGGCGGCCACATCCCCGGCGCCCGCCAGCGCTGCTTCGTCGACCTGCTGACCGAAGAGGGGACGTTCCGCCCGGTGGACGAGATGGTCTCGCTGGTGCGCGCCAGCGGTGCCGACCCGACCGAGATCCGGGCGACCTATTGCCAGGGTGGGGTTCGCGCGGCGCTCGTCTGGTTCGTCCTCCACGAGCTGGCCGGCTTCGACGCGGTGCGGAGCTACGCGGGCTCGTGGGAGGAGTGGGGCAACCGGCCCGACAGCCCGATCGAGACGCCGTGAGCCGACGACCGGACTGATATCCGGGTGTGCCCAGGCGCTACGATTCGTGTGCCGGGGATTTGCACCAGGAGGGCGTCATGGCAAGTTCAGCGGATGCCGCAGCCGATCAGGCGCACACGATGATGCAGGACCTGGCCGACCACTGGGGCCTGGTCGCCGCGATGGGTGTCGCGAGCGTCATCCTCGGACTGTTGGCGATGTTCTATCCCGGGGCCACCATCGTCACCATCGGCATCTTCTTCGCTGCCTGGCTGTTCGTCAGTGGCGCCTACGAGGTGGTCACCTCGTTCACCCGCGACGGCGACACCGGCAGTCGCGTGCTGCACGCGATCATCGGCGTGTTGGCGGTCGTCGTCGGCTTCGCTCTACTCCGGACGCCATTCCAGTCGGTCGAGGTGTTCATCTTCGTGCTCGGGATCTTCTGGCTCATCCAGGGGATCATGACGTTCGTCGCGGCCTTCGCCGTCAAGCAGGGGCGCAACTGGCGGTTGTTCAGCGGGATCCTCGGCATCCTGGCCGGGATCGTCATCCTGGTCTACCCGATCACATCCGCGGTCACACTTGCCTTCATCGGCGGGATCTGGCTGGTCATCCTCGGCGTGACCCAGATCATCGCCGGGTTCCAGCTGCGGCGGGCGCGTAGCGTGCTCTGGGAGGGATCACGCCCGAGTTGAGCCTCGGGTAGCCGGTCCCGTTCTGGCGCCGTGCTATCCTGTCGCGCGGCGCCGGACCCCGGCGCCAACGACGTTCGGGGGCCTGGCTCGTCCGGGTCTGACGTCATCCGCTCCGGCGTAGCTCAGTGGTAGAGCGGGCGGCTGTTAACCGCTTGGTCGTAGGTTCGAGTCCTACCGCCGGAGCCAACTTCCCTGCACGAATGTCGCTCGCGCTTGCGTCCGGCGAAGGCCACCTGGAGCCCCTCCTCGCGCAATCTGTCAGGAATGGCCGGGTCTCTCCCGCACTGGCTGGGTCTGTTGCTCGTCGACCGTGATAGATCGCCAGAGATCGGCCCGATGGTGGCGGTTCGCCGGTTCGTCGAGGGGTTCAACAAACGACGACATCGATCTTGCTCAGACGTTCTTGCTCGCCAACAGCTCGTCGATGAGCGCGGCGGTCTTTTCTGGATCCTCGGATCGATCGACCGCTCCTTGCGTCAGGAGCAGCGCGGCGTCATCAGCGCCGCAGCCGATGGCCTGACAGACATACGGGTCGCCACCGCAGTTCTGGCAGGGCGCGATGCGGTCCGACATGATGGCCGCGAGGCGAGCGAGCGTCGCCGGATCGTCATCGACCGGGATGACCGGGGTCGCCACCGGTGCCGGCAGCAGCCGGCTGACGATCGGGAAGTTGGAAACGAGCATCGGTGAAAGCTCCGGGCGCGATTTGTGCTGCTGTCACCATGCGGCAGTCACACGCGCCAGTCATCGTTCACGTCGGGTAGTTCGAGACGCCATTCGTTGCAGCAACCATGCAGGCACCGATGACTGCGCTCTCGCCCGCCCAGCGTCAGGCGATCGCCACGACCACACCGCCGCGGCCGTGAGGACGTGTGGTCGAACGTCTCCCGACCCCGTGCGTCGCCAGGTGAGCGGGACGTGACTGTCGACGGCTGGTCGGCGAGCGTTCCACGACAGCGTCGATGCCAAAAGGCGGCAACCGACCCCACGTGGTTCTGCATGGTTGACGCGTAGGAACTTCCTCCTGCCTCCATCAGGCTTTTGTGACGAGGACGCGCACCGACGCGATCCCGATCGCGATCCTGCGCAAGGACTCATGGAGGCTTGCTGTGAACAAGCGACGATCACTTCTTGGCATGACCGGGGCCGTGGTGGCTCTGGTGGCCCTCTCCGGTTCCGTGATGGCGGCAGACGTCACCAACGGCGGCTTCGAGGCCGGTCCGTTCTCGGACCCCGGTCACCTCGGGTATCAGGAGCTGCCCGCGGGCTCGACTCAGCTTGGTCCCTGGACGATCACAAGCGGATCGGTGGACTGGATCAGCACCTATTGGGCTCCCGCCTCGGGAAGCAAGAGCATCGACCTGGCGGGCCGCGAGCCGGGCACGATCAGCCAGACGGTCGCCACGACCGCGGGCAAGACCTACGTCGTGTCGTTCATGCTCGCGGGCAACACCGACAGCGCCAACAACCCCGCCGGCGGTCCGGCCGTCAAGACGCTCTCGGTCGCAGCGACCGGGAGCGCACCGGCGACCTACACGTTCGATACGACGGGCAAGACGCCGACGAGCATGGGCTGGACGGCCAAGACCTACTCGTTCCGGGCGACAGGCCCGTCCACGACCGTCACCTTCACCAACACCAGCGCCGGCTACTACGGAGCCGCGCTTGATCAGATCGAAGTCGACTGCCCTGACCGGCGATGCCTGCAAGAACAGCGGCTGGAAGTCGATGCTGGACAGCGTCGGCAACTCGTTCAAGAACCAGGGCGACTGCGTCAGCTTCTATGCCACGGACGGACGCAATCTCGGGGCGATCGCCAACTAGCAGTCACCGCGACGCTTATCACCACGGCCCTCGACCTGCCCCAGCAGGCGGGGGCCGCTTCATGTCCGGACGATGGTCGGGTGGGTGTCAGCCACCCGCCGGGTCCGCGCAGGGCTCGTTCCACAGGTCGATGACTCGAGCATCGCGCTCCCACCCGAGCATCGAGACGGTCGCCGTCCCGAGCGCGAACATCGCCCCCGACGCCGCCGGCAACTCGAGCCAGCGAGCCGCCAGCACGCGCAGCTGGTGGCCGTGCCCGAACACGAGCACGTCCCCGTCGACCGCCAGTGCCCGGGCGATCACCCGGTCGGCGCGGGCGGCGACCTGCTCGCCGGTCTCGCCGTCCGGCCAGGGACCGTGCCAGATCGTCCAGCCGGGATAGGCGGCCCGGATGTCGTCGGTCAGACGGCCCTCGAGGCTGCCGTAATCCCACTCGCGGAGGTCCGGGTCCGTGACCGCCCGATCGCCGAAACCTGCGAGGGATGCCGTCTCGGTGGCGCGTGCGAGAGGGCTGGTCAGGACGAGCGCGAAGGCATGACCGGCGAGACGCAGGCCGAGCGCGCGCGCCTGCGCCTGCCCGGTCGCCGTCAGCGGCACGTCGGTCCGGCTGGTGTGACGGCCAAGACGGGCCCATTCGGTCTCACCGTGACGGGCGAGCCAGACGGTCGGGCGCCTGTCGTCGTCCGGACCGCTCACGTCGTCCGCAGATCGGTGTCCGGACGGAGGGCGTCGGCCGGATCGGCGGCGAAGAACTCGCGCGGCCGCCAGCCGAAGACCGGCGCGAGGACCACGCCCGGGACCTGGCTGATCGCCGTGTTGTAGCGGTAGACCTGGTCGTTGTAGAGCTCACGCCGGTCCGCGATCATCGCCTCGAGGCGCTCGATCTGGTCCTGGAGGTCCTGGACGTTGCCCTGCGCCTTGATATCGGGGTAGCGCTCGACCACGGCGAACAACGACCGGACCGCCGCGCTGGTCGCCTCGGAGGTGACCGCCTGGTCCGGGATCGGCGCGGACGGTGTGTAGGCTGCGCGCAGCTCGGTCACCCGCGTCAGGACGCCCTGCTCGTAGGTCATCAGCCCGCGAACGGCCGCGACCAGGTTCGGGAGCTGGTCGTGGCGCTGCTTGAGCACGACGTCGATGTTCGCCCACGCCTTGTCGATCCGCTGCCGGAGTGCCACGACAGCGTTGTAGCTTGTTAGCACGATGAAGCCGACGATCGCGACGACGAGCACCACGGCGAAGGTCGCGGCGGCCAGCGGCGGGCTCATGCCCCGACCCCGCCACCGAGGATGATCGCGAGGATCATGGCCGATGCGATGGCCACGACAGCCCCGAGCAGACCGACCAGGAACCGCGACTGGCTTCGACGGACGACCTCGCCCGGCGATCCGTAGGCGATCAGCAGCGGCACCTCGGCGGACGCCGCCAGGACCAGCGCGTCGGGTGCGATCGCAAACCTGTTCTCCGCCCGGATGGCCTCCGAGGCGGGGGCGATGGGCAGCGGATGGGCAGCCGGGTCGATGACCGGCGCGCTCACCGGGTGCCCGATCCCGAACCCCTCGATGGCTGCGTTTCCCCAGGCGGCCGCCGGGTCGTCGGCGAGCGCGCCCGTGGCGGTGGCAGCCGCGATGTCGGCCGCGATCTCGGGGTCGTCGAGGACAGGATCGGAGCCACTCCCGGCGTCCGCCGCGGTCGGATCGGGAAGGTCGCCGAACGGGAGAGCACGGCCGACGATCGTGACCGGGTCGCCGATCTCGAGCCGGATCTCGTGGTATCGCTGCGATCCGTCCATGCCGGGCGTCAGCGTCCAGACGTCCGGCTCGACGTGGGGGGTGATCACCATCGCGTCCTCGTCGGCGTTCCCGAGTGCTCCCGCGCCCTCCGGGTCGACGGGGGTGGCGTCATCCCGAGCTGCGTCGGCCGGAGAGGGATCGGCACCACGGAATGCCTCGAAGCTCGGCGGCTTCTCCGGTGCGTCGACCCGCGCGCCATGAGGGAAGACGCGGATGGATCCGGTCGCATCGCGCACGCGAAAGCCGATCGACCGCTCGTCGGTGGAGCGGTGGCTCGACGACAGGGGCGCGCGGCTCTCGTCGACGGTGGTTCGGAAGTAGACGCACGGCACGCGCTCGATCGGCGAGACCAGCGTCGTCTCCGCCATCTCGATCGTGCCGCTGATCCTGACCTCGCCGGCGGCGATGGACGCGATCGACGAGGTCGACGTGTCGGCGACCCGGAGGCTCGACCGGTAGTCGTTCATGCCGCGAACCATCAGGACGAGCCCGCCCGCGATGCCCACCACGCCGAGCGCGGATACCGAAACGAGATCGTCCGCAACCACGGCCCCATCGTACGGGACCGCCCGGTCAGTCCGAGTGGCGCGACGGCGTGATGGCGACGGCGATCAGCAGGATCCCGAGCCCGATGGCGGCGATCGGCCACACGAGGCCGAAGTCGAGCGACGGCAGCAGCTGGCGGATGAGGAAGAGCCCGCCGATGACGATCAGGAGCACCCCGAGGACCAGGCCGCCACGCGCCCGATCGGCCGGATCGCGGCGCTGGCGAGGCGGGGGAGCGGGCGCGCCGGCGACCGGCGGGGTGCCCGGCGGCGCCCCGTCGGCGGCGCGCCGTGCCCCCGGGCACGAAGCCGGCCGGCGCCTGCGGGACGACGATCGCCATCACGATGTAGACGACGACCGCGATGCCGCCGGTCAGGAAGGCAAGGACGACCCAGACGATCCGGACCAGCGATGGATCGGTGTCGAGCGCGTCGGCCACGCCCGCGGCGACACCGGTCAGCATCCGGTCGTCGCGTGATCGATAGAGCCGGTCAGCCACAGCCATCCTCCGGATCGAGGGTAAAGGAACCCGCGTTGGCCGACGTCTGCAGCTCGATCTTCACGTCGGCGGTGTCGAAACCCGGCGTCGTCCACGTCGAACCGTCCTTGACCAGGCCGTGCCCGTCGTAGTCGTAGCTGCCGACGATATTCTCGCCGGTCCGCAGCTTGAGCGCGGCTCCAGGCGGCGCGCACAGCCGGACCGTGCCGGCGTTGGCCACGATCGTCCCGGAGAGCGACGTGTTCGGCAGCGTCAGCCCGAGCGATCCGGCGTTGAGCCTCGCCTGGAGCCCGCCGATCGACTTGACTTCCTGGAGATCCACGGTGGCCGATCCGGCGTTCTGCTGGAGATCGAGCGTTCCGAGTGACGCTCCGCCCAGGTCGACCGTCGCGCTCCCGGCGTTGACCTGTAGATCCATGTCCAGTCTCGGGTCGGCCGGGACGGCGACCTGCCACGTGTCCCGCGCCCCGAACCCGAAGAAGGGCGCGCCGTTACCGGGCCGTGACCGGACGCTGAGGGAGGCGTCGGTCGAGTCGATCGTCGGTCCGCGGCCGTCGTCGTCGCTGCCCGCGACGTGCCAGGCGTCGCCCGGTGCGACCCCGACGGTCATCTGGCCGCAATCGAGGTGCAGGTCGACGGAGCCGGGTGCCGCGAACGTTCCATCACGCGACGGGAAGGCGACGCTCCCATCGTCCGAGCCGCAGAACCCGGTCGAGATCGACCCGAACCCGCTGCTCAACGCGCCGCCGACGATCAGCCCGAAGGTGGCCGCGACGATGAGTCCACCGACGAAGTCGAACCGCGTGTGGCGCAGGATCAGCCCGACCCCGATGCCGATCAGGATGAGTGGCCACACCTGCCAGAGGCGCGCGACCTGGTCGGCGTCGAGTGAGCCGGACCGAACGAGCAGAGGGATGGCGCCGGTCAGGATGAGGAAGACGCCCCAGCCCAGGAAGCCCCGTCGGATGTGCATGGTCCCAACGGTATCGAACGGCCGGTCCTGGGCAACCGGCAAATGTCACGATCGTGGCCCGTGGGGCGTGTGCTAGCCTCGTCGGAAGGAGGGAGTGGGATGCGTCTGAGCCACTGGCGCGCGAAGGCGCCTCACAAGGATTCGGCCGCCCCCAAGGTGATGGCGGTCGTCGACCAGGCCCTCGCGGCCCTGGGAGCCGAGGCCGATCCCGAATGTTGGGTCGCCTGGGGCGATGACCCGGCGATCCGCTATCTGATCCTCGCACCGACCCCGAGCGGGCTCGGGCAGGTCAACGTCCGGGTCGCGGTCCCGGGCGAGGGCCCACGCGCGTCGGGCAAGGTCATCCGCTGGAACCGGCTGCAGCTCGGTGAGCTCGGGGTCGAGATCCAGGGCGGCCACCGGCTGGTCACGTTCCAGGTCGAGTCGTTCGTCCTGAACGGGGCGGACGCGACGGCCGATGGCATCTCGGCTTTTGCCCAGTCGCTGTTCGCCGCGGTCGATGGACGACAGCTCGTGGCGGCCACCCCGGCCAAGCCGGCCAGTGCCAGGCGAACGTCGAAGCCGGCCACCACAGCTCGCGCATCGGCCAAGGGGCCGCGCTGACCGCGGCCCGGCGCGACCGAACACCGCTGCCCGGCCCCCCGATCAGCCCGATCCGCCGAACGATCCGGTACTGGGTGTCGCGCCTCGTCGCGGCCGTCGTGACGCGGGCATACCTGCGACCCCGGCTCATCGGCCGCGAGCGCCTGCCGGCCGGTCCGGCCATCTACTGCTTCAACCACATGAGCTGGGCCGACCCGTTCGTGCTGATGGCGGTCCTTCCGTTCCGGCCGCGGCTGTGGTTCTTCGGTCCGAAGGAGGACGACATGAGCGCCGGCGGCCGGAACCGGGTGATGAGCTGGACCGGGTCGGCGATCCCATACAAGCCGGCCAAGAACGACCTGCTCGACGCCACCCGGCGGGTCGGTGCGGTGCTCGCCACGGGCGCCGTCGTCGCCATCGCCGGCGAGGGCCGGATCCACGCCCGGGAGTCGGAGCTCCTGCCGCTGAGCGAGGGCGCCGCCTTCTTCGCCCTCCGGTCGGGTGTCCCGATCGTGCCGATCGCCATCCGCGGGACGAGCTGGCTGCGGTTCGGAGGAAGGGTCACGGCACGGGTCGGGGAGCCCGTCCTCGTGTCCGGGCGTCCGACCCGAGAGAACGTGGATGAGACCACCGCCCGGCTCACGGCGGACCTCCGGGGCCTCGTGGCCGATGCACCCGACCTCGCGCCTCCCGGGCGCATCGGGCGGTGGGTCACCGAGCGGTTCAACGACTGGCCGGAGGGTTCGCGCGAGGGCGCCCGTGCGGCGTCCGAGGCGCCCGGTCTGCCATACTCAGAGCGGCCCGATACGACGTAGGAGGACCCGTGGCAGCGACCGGACTCTCGGCCGATCCGAAGGTGTACCGCGCCCGACTGGCCGACCAGAGCGATGACCAGATCGACGCCTGGGCGGCCGAGCTGATGCGCGACGTCGCCATCCGCCGGGGCGTCGTCAAGGTCGTCGCGGACTTCCGTCGGGCGGGCGGACTCGACGAACCTGGTTTCGAACGGGTGTTCGCTTCTGGTGGCGGTCCGCCGGCGATGGTCGGGCGCGACGCCAAGGGCCGGCTGATGGTCCCGGCCATCACGCTCTTCGCGTTGGTCCCGGGCATCCGCGCCCAGCTGCCCGACGGCCGCGACCGGCTCGTCGAGTACCTGGTCGAGAACTTCGACGAGATCGTCTACGTCTGAGGCTCTCGTCCGGCGGGGGAGGTGGCCTGTCGCCCGTGTCGGCGGTCTGGTCCGGCTGACCCATCCATTCCCGTGCCTGCTCGACGGCCTCGTGGTCGGGATCGTCGCGGCGATCGCCGGCGCGCGACCTGGCGACGGCGGTCCGGCTCGGGCTCGCCATGACGTCGCTCCAGGCCTCGATCGGGTCGCTCAATGACGTGGTCGACGCGCCCCGCGATGTCGGCCGGACGCCTGCCAAGCCCATCCCGGGCGGGCTCGTCTCGCGGCGGGCCGCCTGGCTGATCGTCGCCATCGCGGCTGTCCTGGGCGTCGCCCTGTCCGTCCCGTCCGGTGGGCCGACGACTGCACTGGCGGTCGTCGTCCTCGCGATCGGGTACGCCTACGATCTCGGCTTCAAGGGCACGGCCTGGTCATGGCTCCCGTTCGCGGTCGGCATCCCGCTCCTGCCCGTCTACGGCTGGCTCGGGACGACCGGCGGCCTGCCGGCGGCTTTCGCGGTCCTGCTGCCTGCGGCGGTGGTGGCCGGGGCCGCTCTTGCCGTCTCCAATGCCCTGGCCGATATCGAGCGCGACGTCGCGGCCGGCACCGACTCGGTCGCGACCAGGCTGGGGGCCGGTGCCGCGCTGGGCCGTCCAGGCGATCCTCCTGGTCGCGGTCGTCGGCGTCGCCTGGCTGACGCTCGTCGCCGGGACCGCGGGGCAGGGGGCGATCGGTCGTCAGGCTGCCATCGCAGGGGCGCTCGCTGCGACGGTCGTCATCGCTGCCGGCATCGCGCTCGGTCGTCGCGGCGACCCGGCTCGACGGGAGCGGGCGTGGGAGCTCGAGGCGATCGGCGTCGGGCTTCTCGCGGCGGCCTGGCTGGCGGGCGTGCCGCTCACCGGGTAGGCGAGCGACCCGATCGACTAGAGGCCGCTGTCCTCGCTCCGGACCATGGCGATCGCGTTCTCGAGGCGGAGCTTGGCGATGGTCAGGTACTTGGCGAGGTTGGCTCTGTCGGTCGGACCGATCGAACCGCGCACCTCGGCACTGCCCAGGACACCGACCAGCTCGTCGACCGCGTCGGCCAGGCTCTGCTTGGCGTTGACCAGCGAGTCGTCGGAGATGTCACGTGGCGGGGAAGCCTCCTCGCCTGCCCACATCGTTCCGGCTTCGCTCTCGGCGTCGTCGACGTCCTGCTCGGCGGCGACCGCCTCGGGTACCTCGATCGTGTCCTCGCTGTCGGGCGTCGCGCGCGGCCGCCGGCCCTCGATCTTGTCGCGCAGCTTGATGAGCGTCAGCTCGCCGCGAGCGACCTGTTCGGCCAGTCGCCGCCGCTTCTTCGGGTCCTCGACCTTCATCAGCTCGTAGGCGTGGGACAGGCTGTCCTTGCGCAAAGACACCAGCTCGCGGATCTCCGGGCGGAGCGTCGGCCAGGCGCAGCCGGTTCTCGAGGTAGCCCTTGTCCTTGCCCAGCTTGTCGGCCAGCTTCCGGATGCTGTAGCCATGCTCGTGGACCATGCGGTCGTACATCGCCGCCTCGTCGAGCGGCGTCAGGTCCTCGCGCTGGAGGTTCTCGATGATCGCGATCTCGAGCGCGGTGTCGTCATCGATGTCCTCGATCAGCGCCGGGATGCTTTCGAGGCCGGCGAGGCGTGACGCGCGCCAGCGGCGCTCGCCGGCGACGATCTGGTACGTGTTCGGACCGAGCGGACGGACGAGGATGGGCTGGAGGACGCCATGCTCGCGGATCGACGCGGCCAGCTCGTCGAGCGCCGTCGGCTCGAAGACCATGCGCGGCTGCTCGGGGTTCGGTTCGATGTGGTCGACCGGGACGATGCGAACGCCGACCGACCTGGTCGGGCTGTCCGGCGTCAGGAGGCTGACGATCGCGGGCGAGAGGTCAGTGTCCTCCGACAGCCGCCTCGCGGCGGCGGCACGGAAATCAGTTCGGGGCAAGGTCGATCACCTCCCGGGCGAAAGCGCGATAGATCCGAGCGGCGTCGCTGTGGCCGGCGTACGTCGTGATCGGACGTCCGACGAGCGGCGCCTCTCCAAGCTTCACCGTGGTCCGGACGATGCTGGTGAAGACGTGGTGGTCGCCGACGACACGCAACTCGTCGAGCATGTCGCGGGCCAGATTCGTCCGGCCGTCGAAGAACGTCGGCAAGAGGCCGAGGATCCTGAGGTCGCGGTTCAACTTGAGCCGGATCGCGTTGATGACCTTGACCAGATTGTTCAGGCCCTTCATCGCGTAGTACTGCGTCTGGACCGGGATGATGACGCCGTTCGCGGCGACAAGGCCGTTGACGGTCAGCAGACCGAGGTTCGGCGGGCAATCGATCAGGACGTAGTCGTAGTCGTCGATCTGACCATCGAACGCTTCGCGCAGGATCTGCTCGCGACCCAGGGCGGTGAACAGCTCGCCTTCGGTCGACGCGAGATCGATGTGCGCCGGGGCGACGTCGATGCCGGGCGTCTCTGTCGCGACGATGACCTCGCCGAGTGTCGAGCGTCCGTCGGCCAACACGTCGGCCATCGATCGCTCGACGGTGTTCAGGTTGATGCCGAGACCGGCGGTGAGATTGGCCTGGGGATCCATGTCGACGCACAGCACGCGGAACCCTTCTTCCGCAAGTGCTCCGGCCAGATTGATCGCCGTCGTCGTCTTGCCGACGCCCCCTTTCTGGTTGGCGATCGCGATCACGTTCGTCACCGGGGCATCACCTCAAGATCTCTGCGCCCGCGCGGGGGCGTCTGGGGAGGGGAAACGAGTGTCGCCATGGTACGCGCCCCGGTCGCTTTCAGGCACCCCGGTTATCCACACGCTTTGGGAGTTGTTCACCGAATCTGTGGATATCCAGAGCATCGGCTGAACACGTCCATGCGGCGGATATGATGGGACTGTCCTTGCGCAAAGACACGGAACGGAGGAGTGCCGACGGTGTCGACGAACGCCGAGCGATTCGCCCGACTCGAGGAGATGCGCGTCGCGTCGCGCGCCGGTGGTGGTGCCGGCTCGCGATCGCGAAGCAACACGATGCCGGCAAGCTGACCGCGCGCGAACGTCTTGACCTGTTGCTCGATCCGGGAACATTCACCGAGCTGGACGCATTCGTGACGAACCGCGACCCGTCGGCGACCGAATCGTTCCTCGGCGACGGCGTCGTCACCGGCCACGGCGAGATCGACGGTCGGACCGTCTTCGTCTTCAGCCAGGACTTCACGGTCTTCGGTGGTTCGTTGTCGGAGGCGTACGCCGAGAAGATCTGCAAGGTCATGGACCTCGCGATGAAAGTCGGTGCTCCGATCATCGGTCTCAACGATTCGGGGGGCGCGCGGATCCAGGAGGGCGTCGTGTCGCTCGGCGGCTACGCCGACATCTTCCTGCGCAACGTCCTCGCGTCCGGTGTCGTCCCGCAGATCTCGGTCATCCTCGGTCCGTGCGCCGGTGGCGCCGTCTATTCGCCGGCGATCACCGACTTCACGGTGATGGTCGAGGGGACGAGCTACATGTTCGTCACCGGACCGGGCGTGGTGAAGACGGTGACGCACGAGGACGTCGACGCGGAATTCCTCGGCGGCGCCACGACGCATACGACGCGAAGCGGTGTGGCGCATCTCGCGGCGCCGGACGAGGCGAGCGCTCTCGACGCGGCGCGCGCACTGCTCGCGCATCTGCCGCAGAACAACCTCGAGGCGCCGGTCCTTGTCGCCACCCTCGACGCGACGGACCGTATGGACCCGGCCCTCGACGCCATCGTGCCGGACGATCCGCGACAGCCATACGACATGCACGACGTCCTGCGGCGCGTCGTCGACGACGGCGACTTCCTGGAGATCCAGCCGGCGTGGGCGCAGAACATCATCGTCGGGTTCGCGCGACTCGGCGGCCGGAGTGTCGGCGTCGTCGCGCAGCAACCGTCCGTCCTGGCCGGTGCGCTCGACATCGACGCATCGGTCAAGGCCGCGCGGTTCGTCCGGACGTGCGATGCATTCAACGTTCCGCTGGTGACATTCGTCGACGTCCCTGGTTTCCTGCCGGGCGTCGACCAGGAACACGGCGGCATCATCCGGCACGGCGCGAAGCTGCTGTTCGCCTACGCGGAGGCGACGGTGCCGAAGGTCACGGTCATCACCCGGAAGGCATACGGCGGCGCCTATGACGTCATGAGCAGCAAGCACATCCGCGGCGACATGAACTTCGCCTGGCCGACGGCGGAGATCGCGGTCATGGGCGCAGAGGGTGCGGTCAACGTCATCTCGCGCGACGCCATCGCCGCCGCGGCCGATCCGGATGCGGAACGCGCTCGACTGGTCGAGGCGTATCGGGCGGACTTCGCCAACCCGTACATCGCCGCGGCGCGTGGATACGTCGACGACGTCATCCGACCCTCGGAGACGCGCCCGAGGCTCATCCGCGCCCTGGCGCTGCTGGCCGACAAGCGGGATACGAACCCGCGAAAGAAGCATGGCAACATCCCCCTCTGATCCCGGACTGTCCGAGCCGTCTTTGCGCAAAGACGGGGTCGGCGGGTGACGCCGCGAGCGACCGCCATTCGATCGTGTCCTCATCGCCAACCGCGGGGAGATCGCGGTCCGGATCATCCGGGCCTGCCACGAATCCGGGATGGCCGCGGTCGCGGTCTACAGCGACGCGGATGCGGACGCACGGCACGTCAGGCTCGCCGACGCTGCCGTCCGACTCGGCCCTGCGGCTCCCGCCGAGAGCTATCTGCGGATCGACGCGATCGTCGAGGCGGCCCTGGCCACCGGCGCCCAGGCGATCCATCCCGGGTACGGCTTCCTGTCCGAGCGGGCGGCATTCGCGCGGGCGGTCGAGGACGCAGGGCTCGTCTTCGTCGGACCGCCGTCGGCGGTCATCGACGCGCTCGGGGACAAGCTCCATGCCCGACGGGTCGCGCGGTCGGTCGGGGTCGATGCCGTCCCGGGCACCCTCGAGCCGGCGCCCGTGGACCGCGCCGACGCGGTGGAGGGCATCGTGGCCGAGGCGGAACGGATCGGGTTCCCGGTCATGGTCAAGGCGGCGGCCGGCGGTGGGGGACGCGGCATGCGACTGGTCGCGACGGCGGCGGACCTGCCGGCCGCGCTGGCCGCCGGATCATCGGAGGCGCAGGCCGCGTTCGGTGATGGCTCGGTCTACCTGGAGCGTGTGATCCGCCCGGCCCGCCACATCGAGGTCCAGCTCCTGGGGGATGCGACCGGGCCGCGTCGTCGCGATCGGCGAACGGGATTGCTCGCTCCAGCGCCGTCACCAGAAGCTCGTCGAGGAGGCCCCGGCGCCCGGGTTGTCGCCGGACGAACGACGCGACCTGCACGACCGGGCGGTCCGGGTCGCCACCGCGGCCGGCCTCCAGAACGCCGCGACGGCCGAGTTCCTCCGCGGCCCCGACGGCGCGACCTGGTTCCTCGAGGTCAACACCCGACTCCAGGTCGAGCATGGCGTGACCGAGCTGGTGACCGGCCTCGACATCGTTGCCGAGCAGTTCCGGCTCGCGGCCGGTCGACCGCTGTCGGACGCGGCTCTGGCCGCCGCCGACCGGGCGGCGTCGCCCTTCGGTCACGCCATCGAGGTCCGGCTGTCGGCCGAGGACCCATCCCGCGACTTCGCCCCGGGTCCCGGGCGGATCCGTCACTGGGTGATGCCGGAGGGTCCGGGCGTCCGGGTCGACACCGGAGTGGGGGACGGCGACCGCGTGCCGCCCGACTACGACAACCTGGTCGCCAAGGTCATGGTCCACGCCGGCGACCGCCTCGCCGCCATCGACCGCCTGCGGCGCGCTCTCGACGAGACCGAGGTCGCCGGCATCCAGACGACGCTGCCATTCCACCGGTTCGTGGCCCGGCACCCGGGCTTCGCGGCCGCCGACCTGTCCACCGACTGGGTGGCCGAGTGCTGGGACGGCGCCGGCCGAGCGCGCCTCGGTCGTCGGGGTCGCCGCCGCCGCCGCGGCCGCCGCCGCATCACCCGCCGCGTCGCCGAGCACGGCCCGCTGACCAGGCGCCGGCCGTCCCGGCGACCAGCGGATGGGCCACCGCAGCCAGGGCCGACGCGGTCGATCGGTGGCCCCGGTGAGCCGTCGCCGGGTCACCGACCGGGCGACCGGCGAGCATGTGGCCGACATCGACCTAGCCTCCGCGACGCCGTCGGCGGCGACGGCGACCTCCCGCGCCCGGCGGCCCGCCCGCTCGTCCTGCCGGCGGACGCCCACCCGACCGCCCGCGGCCGCACCGCCGTCGAGGTCGTCGTCGCCGGCTGGCGGTTCGAGTTCGAAGTCGAGGATGCCGACCTCTACGACCTCCGGGAGCGCGCCACGTCCGCCCGCGAAGCCGGCGCGCACCACGGACCGACGGACGTTCGTGCCATCATCCCGGGACGCGTCGTGTCGGTCGCGGTCGCGGTCGGGGACGACGTCGAAGCCGGACAGCGGCTGCTCTCGGTGGAGGCGATGAAGATGGAGAACGAGCTTCGCGCCCCGCGGGCCGGCATCGTCGAGCGGGTGGCGGTCGGCCCGGGCCAGACGGTCGAGCTCGGCGACACCCTGATCGTCCTCCGATGACGCGCCCCGACCGGCCGGTCGGCGAGAGCCCGGACGCGGCCCGCGACCGCTGGCGCGAGACGCTCCGGGCCAAGGCGCTGAAGGGCGCCCCGGAGCGGCGCGAGCCGTTCGAGACCTCATCGGGCATCGTCATCCGCGACCTGTACACCGCCGGCCGACACGGCCGAGCTCGACGAGGACCGCGACCTCGGCCGCCCCGGCGAGTACCCGTTCACCCGCGGCGTCCAGCCGACGATGTACCGGAGCCGCTTCTGGACGATGCGCCAGTACGCCGGCTTCGCGACCGCCGAGGAGACCAACCGGCGCTTCCGCTACCTGCTCGAGCAGGGCCAGACCGGGCTGTCGGTCGCCTTCGACCTGCCGACCCAGATGGGCTACGACTCGGACGCGCCCGACGCGGAGGGCGAGGTCGGGCGGGTCGGGGTCCCGATCTCGAGCCTGGCCGACATGGCGATCCTGCTCGACGGGTTGCCGCTCGGACAGGTCAGCACCTCGATGACGATCAACGCCACGGCCCCGATCCTGCTCGCCCTGTACGTCGCCGCGGCCGAGGCCCAGGGCGTCGAGCGGGCCGCCATCTCCGGCACCACCCAGAACGACATCCTCAAGGAGTACATCGCCCGCGGGACGTGGATCTTCCCGCCGCGGCCGTCGATGCGCCTCGTGACCGATGTCTTCGAGTACTGCGCAGCCGAGCTCCCGAAGTGGAACACCATCTCGATCTCGGGCTACCACATGCGCGAGGCCGGGGCGACCGCAGCCCAGGAGCTCGCCTTCACGCTGGCCGACGCGATCGCCTACGTCGAAGCGGCCGTCGCGCGTGGCCTCGACGTCGACGACTTCGCCGGCCGGCTGTCGTTCTTCTTCGCCGCCTGGTCGGAGCTGTTCGAGGAGGTCGCCAAGTTCCGGGTCGCCCGTCGGATGTGGGCGACGATCATGCGCGAGCGGTTCGGGGCCACCAACCCGCGGTCATGGGTCTGTCGCTTCCACGTCCAGACCGCCGGTTCGAGCCTGACCGCCCAGTCGGTCGACAACAACGTGGTGCGGACCACCATCCAGGCCCTCGCCGCCGTCCTCGGCGGCGCCCAGAGCCTCCACACCAACTCGCGCGACGAGGCGCTGGCGCTGCCGACCGAGGAGGCGGCCCGCCTGGCGCTCCGCACCCAGCAGATCATCGCCTACGAGGCCGGCGTGACCGAGACGCCCGACCCGCTGGCCGGCTCCTACTACGTCGAGAGCCTGACCAACGAGCTCGAGGCGGCGGCCTGGGCGTACCTCGACGAGATCGAGGCGATGGGCGGGACCCTGCCCGCCATCGAGGGCGGGTTCCAGCAGCGCCAGATCCAGGAGGCCGCCTACCGGGTCCAGCGGGCGATCGAGACGGGCGACCAGGTCGTCGTCGGGGTCAACCGCTTCCGCGACGACACGCTGGCGACCCCGAAGCTCCACCGTATCGACCCCGACGGCGAGCGCCGTCAGATCGAGCGGGTCCGGCGGGTGCGAGCCGAGCGGTCGGCAGAGGACTGGACGACGACCATGGACCGCCTGGAGGCCACCGCGCGGGGCGACGGCAACCTGATGCCCGCGATCCTCGACGCTGTTCGGGCCCACGCCACGGTCGGCGAGATCAGCGACCGCCTGCGCGTTGCCTGGGGCGAGCACCGCGAGCTCATCACCGTATGAAGCGTGGCATCTGGCGGCGAGGCTCCGGCCTGTCGCCCGACGATCTCCGCCCACTCGGGCTCGTCGCAGACAGCCCGTACGATGTGGATGGCATCCGCTCTTCGATCGACCGCATCGGTGCCCACGCGTGGACGTCGTATGGCGGCTGGTCGTCGGACGACGATGGCGTGGCGCGGCGTGGCTGGGTCCAACAGCGCCCGTACAAGGTGCCGACATTCCTGCTCCAGGTCTTTGCCGTGCTCGGCTCGGCCCACGCCGACAGCAGCGATGTCCAGCGACCTGGAGGTGGTTGGCTCAACGTGGAGGTCCGCCCGCACGATGACGGTCCCGGATCGACCATCGAGGTCCGCGGCGATCTTGATGCCGAGATGCACGACTCGGTCCGAGACGCGACCAGCGCATCTCCGCATGACGGTGATCCGCACGTGGGATCCCACCGTCCCCTGACCGGCTCAGCGCTCTCCGAGGGGGATCCGCCAGCGGCTGTGCCAGCGCCCGATGCCGTTCTCGACGAGCACATCGAGCCTCGTCACCGGCCGTTCGAACGGGAGCGAGCCGGCGGCCGCGGCGGCGATCTCGGCTAAGGGAGCGTCGGCCGATTCGGTGATCGTCAGGTGCGGGATCACCTCGTCGAAGGCGCCGCCATACGGAGGATGGTGGGGGAAGGCCGCGACGAGGTCGTCGATCAGTCGCGAGAACCGGTCCGCCAGGCTCCGGAGCGAGGTAGACCACACCGGGCCAGATCCCGACCCGCTCGAATCGGACGCGGAACGGTTCGTGCCGGGCGGCGATCGCGGCAAGCTCGCGACGCACCCCGGCGACCAGCGCGTCCGGGTCCACGAACGGATAGAGGATGGTCACGTGCGCCGGGATGCCGACACCGGCCACCGGATCGTGTCGCCGCCGGATGTGCTCAAGGGCCGACGGGATCGGCAGCCGAACCACGACTGCGCTCTCGGCGCCATCAGAGGTCATGGCCGACAGGGTACGCTGCGGCGATGCCACCGTTCCCGACGCCGAAGCCGCCCGACCCCATCGGCCGTCTCGGCCGCGTCCACCACGTGGCGCTGATCGTCCGCTCGATCGACGACGCCCTCGGGCTGTGGCGTGAGGCGCTCCACCTCGAGCCCGAGACCGTCATGGACATCCCCGACGACCGGGTCCGGATCGCGTTTCTGGGGGTGGGGGAGTCCAAGATCGAGCTGGTCGAGCCGACCGACGATTCGACCGGGGTCGCCCGCTTCCTCGAGAACAAGGGCGAGGGCTTCCACCACGTCTGCTTCGAGGTCGCGAACCTGGCCGAGACGCTGCTGCGCCTCGAGATCGACGGCATCGAGCTGATCGATTCGACCCCACGGCGGGGCGCCGAGGGTCCGGTCGCCTTCCTCCACCCGCGGTCGTGCCACGGCGTGCTGGTCGAGCTGATCGAGGCGCCGGGCGGGCCGGCCTGGGCGTCCCTGGGCTACTGAGGCCCGTCAGCCGGGCTTGGTGGCCAGGAGCGAGAACATCAGCGGCAGCTCGCCGCGGGCGTCGGGCGGGAGACGCCACCTGCCCTCACCGTCGTCGACGAGGAAGCCGACCTTCCAGTCGAGGAACGGGTGCTCGACGAGGGTATCGATCCGCAGGCCGGCCTCGATCAGCGCGGTGACGATCTCACCGAGGCCGTGGTCCCAGCCGTGCTCCACCTGCTCACCGACGTCCGCGTCCGGATCGGCGTAGGAGCCCTTGACCTCGAAGACCAGCGGCTCCGGGTGCTCCCAGTACGGGTAGCGCAGGCGCAGCTCGCCCGGCTCGACGCCCTCGTCCTCGAGAGCCTGGACGACCGGGTGGACCTCGGTGATGAAGAACCGCCCGCCCGGCGCGAGGAAGTGGGCGACGACCTGCGCCCACGCGCGGATGTCCGGGAGCCAGCCGAGCACCCCGCGCGAGGTGTAGACGACATCGAAGGCGCCATCGAGCGCGTCCGGCAGGTCATACACGTTCGAGCAGACGAAGCGGGCCTCCGGGAAACCGAGCTCGTCCGCCAGCGCGCGCGCCAGGTCGATCGCCGCGGGCGACAGGTCCGCGCCGGTGACCCGGGCTCCGAGACGCGCCCACGAGAGCGTGTCGATGCCGAAGTGGCACTGGAGATGGAGGAGCGATCGGCCCTCGACGTCGCCGACCAGCTCGATCTCGTACGGCCGAAGCCGGACCCCGCCCGTCTTGAACCCCGCGAGGTCGTAGAACTCGCCAGTGGCGTGCACGGCGGTCCACGCATCCCACAGCGCCCGGTTGGCCGCGAATGACGCCTCGCGGTCGGGGGCCGCGCCGGTCACCGGAGCGACCACGCGAAGAGGACGTCCGGGGCCCGGTCGGCCGCCCGGCAGAACGTCACGAGACGGCCGGCGAGGTCGCGGATCCAGGGCTTCTCCTCGCGCGGCAGCCCGCCGAGCTCATCCTCGACCAGCTCGATCCAGCGGCCGGCGATGGCGCCCAGGTCGCGCTCTGCGATCATCGCAACGGTCGTGACCCAGGTCGGATCCACCCGCTCGATCGTCCGATCGTCGTCACTGTCGGGCGCCTCGATCTCGAGCCGGGCGTCGATGAAGTCGGACGGCCCGTCGCCGCCGGTCACGCTGCGCACCGCCTCGGCGAACAGGTCCAGCCAGGTCGGGTCGAGACCGCTGCCGAGGGCGAGGTGGGCCGGGAAGCGGCCGGGATCGTCGAGGGCGGCAAGGTCGTCGAGACCGATCGCCAGCAGGATCGCGGGCGCGTCGCCCGCGACGAGGTCCATCAGCCTGCTCATCGCAGGTCGTCCGCCCCCGTCATCGTGCCGTCTAGCCCCGGTAGCCCGCGTCGCGCAGGAGGGTGGGCAGCTCGGTCGGGGAGCCCGCGACGCGGAAGCCGGCGGCCTCGAGCGCGGCGACCTTGGATGCCGCCGTGCCGGCACCGCCCGAGATGATCGCCCCGGCATGGCCCATCCGCTTGCCCTCGGGAGCCGTCCGGCCGGCGATGAACGCCACCTTCGGGATGTCCGCCATGTGCTCGGCCGCCCACGCAGCGGCCTCCTCCTCGGCCGCCCCGCCGATCTCGCCGATCAGCACGACGGCATCGGTGTCAGGGTCGGCGGCGAACAGCTTCAGGACGTCGAGGTGGGTCGTCCCGATGATCGGGTCGCCACCGATGCCGATGCAGGTGGACTGCCCGACGCCGGCGTCGGTCATCGCCTGGACCGCCTCGTAGGTGAGCGTGCCGGAACGGCTGACGACCCCGACCCGGCCTTCGCGATGGACCGAGCCCGGGATGATCCCGACCTTGGCCGAGCCGGGCGACGTGGCGCCCGGGCAGTTCGGCCCGATGAGCGTGGCCCCGGCCCGCCGGACCGTCTCGACCGCGGCGATCATGTCGAGCGCCGGGATGCCCTCGGTGATGCAGAAGATGGTGGCGATGCCGGCCGCGGCCGCTTCCATGATCGCGTCCGGCGCGCCACCGGCCGGGACGAAGATGCAGGTCGTGTTCGCGCCGGTCTGGCCGACCGCCTCGGCCACCGTGTCGAACACCGGGACCGTGCCATCGAGCGCCTGCTGGCCGCCCTTGCCGGGAGTCACCCCGGCCACGATCCGGGTGCCGTAGGCCTGCATCGCCCGGCTGTGGAACTCGCCTTCGCGGCCGGTGATGCCCTGGACCAGCAGCCGCGTCTCGGGACCGACGATGATGCTCACGCGGCCGCTCCCCGGGATGCCGCCACGGCCTTCGCCGCCGCGTCGTCGAGCGAGCTCGCGGTCGCGAAGTGCGCCTGCTCGAGGAGGACGGCCGCCTCGGCCGCATTGGTGCCGACGATGCGGACGATCATCGGGACATCGCGTTCCTGGACGGCCCGCGCCTCGATCAGGCCGCGCGCGACCTCGTCGCCCCGGGTGATGCCGCCGAAGATGTTGACCAGGATGGCATCGACCTTCGGGTCGGCCAGGATGATCCGCATCGCGGCCGCGACCTTGTCGGCTCGAGCCCCGCCGCCGATGTCGAGGAAGTTGGCCGGCTCGCCGCCCGCCCGTTTGACGAGGTCCATCGTGGTCATCGCGAGGCCGGCACCGTTGACCATGCAGCCGATCGTCCCGTCGAGCTTGATGAAGGTGAGGCCGGCTTCGCGCGCCTCGCGGTCGGCTGGGTCCTCCTCGTCGGGGTCGCGCAGGTCCTCGAGGCCCGGATGGCGAGGGAGCGCGGAGTCGTCGAGGGTCACCTTCGCGTCGAGGCAGACGAGCCGTTCGACCGAGGCGCCGTCCGGCCCGGTCTCGCGGACGATCGCCAGCGGGTTGATCTCGACCAGGTCGGCGTCGTAGGCGAGCATCGTGCGGACGAGGCCCTTGGCGATCGCCACCGCCGCCTTGAGCTGGCCTCCGAGGCCCATCGCGAAGGCGAACTCGCGGGCCTGGTAGTCGAGCAGCCCGAGGAGCGGGTCGGCGTGCAGCCGGACGATCGCCTCCGGGTGGTCCGCGGCGACCTGCTCGATCTCGACGCCGCCCTCGGCCGAGCCCATCAGCAGGATCCGCCGGCCGGCCCGGTCGAGCACGGCCGACATGTAGAACTCGCGGGCGATGTCGGCCGCGGCCGCGACCAGGACCTTGCGGACCGTGATGCCCTTGATGTCCATCCCGAGGATGGCCCCGGCGACCGTCTCCGCCTCGTCGGCCGTGGACGCGAGCTTGACGCCGCCTGCCTTGCCGCGCCCGCCGACGAGGACCTGGGCCTTGATGACGACGGCGTCGGCACCACCGGCGAGGATCCGTTCGGCCGCTGCGCGTGCCTCGGGGACCGTGTGGGCGACCTCCCACGCGGGCACCGGGAGGCCCTGGGCGACGAGCAGCGTCTTGGCGTCGGCTTCCTGGATCTTCACGGGCGGACGAGGGCCTCCGGCGACAGTCGGGACGGGAGCGCGATGGTACCGCGTCCGTCCGCCCGCGACCGGCACGCGCCATCGATTCGGGAACGAACCGCGAGGGTCGCCTCGCCATACTCATCGAGCGAGGCCAGACGGCCCGCCATCGCCGAGGGGCGACATGCAGCGAGACCTCGTGGAGCGAGCGCGGACGGGCGATCATGACGCCTTCGCCGAGCTGGCAGGCGCCGCGATCTCCCGACTGGATGGCGCTGCCTGGCTCATCCTCCGGGATGCGGAACAGGCCAAGGACGCCGTGCAGAACACGCTCGTCCGAGCCTGGCGCGACCTGCCCACGCTCCGCGATCCCGATCGCTTCGACGCCTGGATCCACCGGCTCCTGGTCCGTGCCTGCATCGATGAGGCGCGCCGGGTCCGACGCCATCGCGTCGATGTCGAGCTCACCGCGCTTTCCACTCCGGCGGTCGACGGCGCAGAATCGGTCGTCGTCGCCCGCGACCAGCTCGAACGCGGCTTCCTCCGGCTCGATCCGGAGATGCGGGCCGTGATCGTCCTCCATCACTACCTCGACCTCCCACTCCCGACCGTCGCAGCGACCCTGGGGATCCCCCTCGGCACCGCCAAGTCGCGTCTACACCGCGCCCTCGGGCTGATGCGCGCCGCACTCGATGCGGATTCGCGGATCGGCCCGGCAACCGTGGAGGGCCGTCCGGCATGACCACCGACGACACGCTCGGACAGCACCTGACGGCATGGCTGCACGAGGAGGCCGGGCATCACGTCCCGGACCATCTCGGCGAGGTCCTGGTGCAGACCGCGGCCACGCGCCAACGGAAGTGGTGGACGAGCCCCGAAAGGTGGCTTCCCGTGGACACCGCGACTGACATGCGGGGCCGGATCGCGGCCCCCCGCTCGCTCGTCTGGCTGGCCCTGATCGCCCTGGTCATCCTGGCGATCCTGGCCACCGCCATCGCCACCGGCGCCCTGCGCGCGCCCGGACCCATCCCCGGCCTCGCGACCAACGGCCGGATCCTGGTCGCCGATGGGCCGACCCTCAAGAGCTTCGCTGCCGACGGCAGCGATCCCAGGACGGTCATGGCCCTGCCCGCCACGGCGGAGTACCTCGTCCTCTCGCACGACGGGACGCGCCTCGGCATGGCCGTGTCGTCGGACGCGAACCAGTACATGGCGGTCGTCCGCCTTGGCGACGCGTCCTCGACCGCCCTGCCCAAGCTGGCCGGGCTGGTGGGCATGGGCAGCGGCCTCACGTGGTCGCCGGACGACCAGCGTGTCGCCTACATCACCTACGACGGGTCGCGCGATCACATCGTCGTGGGCCCGAGCGACGGCTCGACGTTCACCGTGATGGCGACCGATCCGATCGACCCCAGCTTTGGGCTCTGGTCGCCCGTCTGGTCGCCTGACGGCCGCTGGCTCGCGTTCGTGGCGGCCGGCTATCAGGCCGACAACACGACCGAACCAGGGATCATCTATCTCGTCCACCCGGACGGGACGGAGCTGCACGCGCTGTCGACGGCCCCGGCCTCCGCGGAGGGCGGCCTCAGCTGGTCGCCCGATCCGGCGGGCCTGCGCCTGCTCTACACGGGCTCGGGCACGACGCCGACGGTACGTATGGTCGACGTCGGAACCGGCAGAGACCAGGAGCTGGTGGCGTCCTACTGGCCGACGTGGTCCCCGGACGGCACTCGCTTCTCCTCCTGGGGGACCGAGGTCCGGACGACCGCCGACGCGCTGGCCGGGCGGGGCCAGGCGACCATCGCCATCCACGCATGGACGGACGGGAAGAGCTGCGAGGAGCACAGCGAGCTCAAGGACCGGAACTTCTGCGGTCCGGCCGAGTTCTCACCCGACGGCACACGCCTCATCGCTCCGGACATCACGGGCTCCTCGATCCTGTCCGTGATGGCCGACGGAACGGGCCAGCCGATCGTCATCCCCCTCGAGACCAACGTGAAGGACCTGGGCAACCCGGTGGTCTGGCAGCCCGCCCGCTGACGGACACCGACCCATGCGGCTCGGCCGGCTCCCGCCCGGGGAGCCGGCCGTCGCCGTCCCCGGCGCGTCGCTACAATCGCGGTCATGGCCCACACGATCACGCTCATCCCCGGCGACGGCATCGGTCCGGAGCTGGCGGAGGCGACGACCCGCGTCCTGGACGCGACCGGGATCGGCTTCGAATGGGAGTCCGTCGAGGCGGGCGAAGCGGCGATCGAGGCCTACGGCACCCCGCTTCCTGAGCACGTCCTCGAGTCTGTCCGGCGCACCCGGGTCGGATTGAAAGGGCCCATCACGACACCGGTCGGCGGCGGGTTCCGAAGCGTCAACGTCGGGCTCCGCCAGGCGCTCGGGCTGTACGCCAACCTCCGCCCCGCCAAGTCGATGCGCGGCGTCGAGTCCCGCTATGACGACGTCGACCTGGTCATCGTCCGCGAGAACACCGAGGACCTGTACGCGGGGATCGAGCACATGGTCGGGCCCGATGCTGCCGAGAGCATCAAGATCATCACCCGTGCCGCGTCCGAGCGGATCGCCCGGTTCGCCTTCGAGTACGCGGTCGCCAACGGACGGCACAAGGTCACGGCCGTCCACAAGGCCAACATCATGAAGCTGTCCGACGGCCTGTTCCTCGAGAGCTGCCGGACGGTCGCGGCGGACTACGAGGGACAGATCGAGTTCGAGGACCGCATCGTCGACAACATGTGCATGCAGCTGGTCCAGAAGCCCGATCTGTACGACGTGATGGTCCTGCCGAACCTGTACGGCGACATCGTCAGCGACCTGTGCGCCGGGTTGGTCGGCGGGCTCGGCGTCGCGCCCGGCGCCAACATCGGGACGGAGGCGGCGGTGTTCGAGCCGGTCCACGGCTCGGCGCCCAAGTACGCGGGGCTCGACCGCGCCAACCCGACCGCGATGATCCTGTCCGGGGCGCTGATGCTCCGCCATCTCGGGCTACCCGGAGGTGGCCGCGACGCTCGAGGGCGCCGTCCGCGAGGTCATCGCCGAGGGCCGTTCGACGACCTCCGACCTCGGCGGCTCGACCGGCACGCAGGGTTTCGCGGACGCGGTGATCGACCGTCTGACCGCCACGCCGGCGGCTCGATGACGGGACTGCCCGCGACCCAGCGCATCCCGCGCAAGCCGCCCGGCACCGCGCCGGTCGGGCTCGGGATCACCCGGCGGGTCGACCGCTGGTGGATCGCTCCGGGCGTGCAGGGCGCGCTGTTCACGATCTGTGCCACCTATTTGTTCATCAGCGGCATCCTGTTCACGCCGCTGTTCGGGACGCCGTACGAGCACGACGGCTACCTGTCGCCGCTGTTCTCGCCGCTGATCACCCCCGACTGGCTGCCGACGTGGTTCAGCCCCGGCATCTTCATCTTGTGGATCCCGCTCGGCTTCCGGGCGACCTGCTACTACTACCGCAAGGCCTACTACCGGTTCTACTTCGCGGATCCGCCCGGCTGCGCGGTCGGCGAGCCGCCGATCCACCACCGCTACCGGATGGAGACGGTCCTTCCGTTCGTCCTGCAGAACGCCCACCGGTTCTTCCTGTATCTCGCGTTCATCCCGCTGTTCTTCCTGTGGGTCGACGCCGCGTCGTCGCTGCGGGTCGACGGCCAGTGGCGGATCGGGCTGGGGGTGTTCATCCTCGGGTTCAACGCGCTGCTCCTGTCGGGCTACTCGTTCTCCTGCCACTCGCTCCGCCACCTGGTCGGCGGCCGGATCGACTGCTTCTCGTGCACGCGCCGGACCCAGGTCCGTCACGGGATGTGGCAGCGGCTGACCAGCCTCAACCGCCATCACATGGCGTGGGCCTGGGCGAGCCTCATCACGGTGACGCTGGCCGATGTCTACGTGCGTCTCCTCGCGCTGGGCGTGATCACCGACCCCGCGATCCGCTTCTAGGCGTATCGATGCTCCAAGCACCGCCGACCAAGCCGCAGGTCCGCCAGCACGACGTCCTCGTCATCGGGGCGGGCGGGGCCGGGCTGCGGGCCGCGATCGAGGCCAAGGTCGCCGGCGCGGACGTCGGGCTCGTCTGCAAGTCGCTGCTGGGCAAGGCCCACACGGTCATGGCGGAAGGGGGCGTGGCCGCCGCGATGGCCCACGTCGCGGCCGCGGACACCTGGCAGATCCACTTCCGCGACACGATGGTCGGCGGCAAGCTCCTCAACAACCCGCGGATGGCCCAGCTCCACGCGATGGAGGCGCCGGACCGGGTGCGCGAGCTCGAATACTGGGGCGCCGTCTTCGACCGGACCGCCGACGGCCGGATCCTGCAGCGGCCGTTCGGTGGCCACTCGCACCCACGCCTGGCCCACGTCGGCGACCGGACCGGACTGGAGATGATCCGGACGCTCCAGGATCGCGCCGTCGCGCTCGGGATCCAGGTCTACATGGAGTGCACCATCACGAGGCTGGTGACCGGGCACGCCGGGATCAGCGGCGCGGTCGGCTACTGGCGGACGACCGGCCAGCCGATCACCTTCCCGGCCAAGGCCGTGGTGCTGGCGACCGGCGGCATCGGCAAGGCGTACGAGGTCACCTCGAACTCGTGGGAGTACAGCGGCGATGGCCAGGCGCTGGCGTACGAGGCCGGAGCCGAGCTGATGGACATGGAGTTCGTCCAGTTCCACCCGACCGGGATGGTCTGGCCGCCCGGCGTCCGTGGCCTGCTGGTGACCGAGGCGGTCCGCGGCGAAGGCGGCATCCTGCGCAACAAGGACGGCCAGCGGTTCATGTGGACGTACCTCCCCGACGATCGCCGCGACGAGTACGCGGCCACCGACGAGGAGGCGGCCCAGTGGGTCGAGGCCCTGTCGGCGGGGCGCGAGACCACCGCCCGGCGGCCGCCCGAGCTGTCGACCCGCGACAACGTGGCGCGGGCGATCTATACCGAGGTCAAGGAGGGACGCGGCTCCCCGCACGGCGGCGTGTTCCTCGACATCAGCTATCTGCCGCCCGAGACCGTCCGGCGCAAGCTGCCGTCCATGTACGAGCAGTTCAAGGAGCTGGCCGACGTCGACATCACGACCGGTCCGATGGAGGTCGGACCGACGACCCACTACGCGATGGGCGGGATCAAGGTCGACGCCGACACCGGCCGGACTGCGGTCGCCGGGCTGTACGCGGCGGGTGAGGTGGCCGGCGGGATGCATGGCGCGAACCGGCTGGGCGGCAACTCCCTGTCCGACCTGCTCGTGTTCGGGGCGCGCACCGGGGCAGCCGCCGCGGCGTACGCGGCCGACGCACGCGAGCCGTACCTGGACCCGGTCCAGGTCCAGACGGCGGTCGGAGCGCTGGGGGCGCCGCTCGAACGCGACGAGGGCGACGACCCGTATGCGATCCAGCGCGACCTCCAGGATCTCATGCAGCGACTGGTCGGCATCTTCCGGGTCGAGTCCGACCTCGACGAGGCATTGGTCGGGCTGGCCGAGCTGCGCCGGCGGTGGACGACCGTGCGGGCAAGCGGCGGACGCGTCTACAACCCCGGCTGGAACCTCGTGTTCGAGCTCGACCACCTGCTGACGATCTCGGAGGCGATCGCCCGGAGCGCGCGCCAGCGGACCGAGAGCCGCGGTGCCCACAGCCGGCTCGACTATCCCGCCACCGATGATGCCCACTGGGGCACCCTCAACACCGTCATCTCACGAGGCCTCGACGGGTCGATGGCGGTCACGACCGCTCCGCTCCAGCCGATGCCCGACGAGCTGCGCGCCCTGCTGCGCAGCGGCGACCACT
This sequence comes from uncultured Chloroflexia bacterium, assembly GCA_963813225.1. GTDB lineage: Bacteria > Chloroflexota > Limnocylindria > Limnocylindrales > CSP1-4 > SPCO01. The sequence goes on from CAWEYB010000005.1 coordinate 136,797, forward strand.
GACACCGGAGGCACCGATGCCCGACGCACATCTGAAGGTCTTCCGCGGCAGCCCCGGGACGGAGGGTCGGTTCGACGAGTTCGATGTCCCGGTCGAGGAGGGGATGGTCGTCCTCGATGCGCTCCACTGGATCCAGGGGCACGAGGCGCCCGACCTCGCCGTGCGCTGGAACTGCAAGGCCGCCAAGTGCGGGTCGTGCAGCGCCGAGGTCGACGGCCGGCCGAGCCTGACCTGCAAGACGCGCCTGTCGGACTTCGATCTCGAGCAGCCGATCACCGTCGAGCCGATGCGGGCTTTCCCGCTCATCCGCGACCTCGTCACCGACGTGTCGTGGAACTACGAGGTCAACAAGACGATCCAGCCGTTCACCCCGCCGGCCGACGTGCCGCAGGAGGACTGGCGCTGGCAGCAGGGCGACGTCGAGCGGGTCCAGGAATACCGGAAGTGCATCGAGTGCTTCCTGTGCCAGGACGTCTGCCACGTCCTGCGCAACCACGAGACCGAGCGCCCGTTCATGGGGCCACGCTTCCTCGTCCGGACGGCCGGGCTGGAGATGCATCCGATCGACCAGGCCGACCGGCGCGAGTACCTCAAGGACAGCGGCGGGATCGGCTACTGCAACATCACCAAGTGCTGCACCGAGGTCTGTCCCGAGCACATCAAGATCACCGACAACGCGATCATCCCGCTCAAGGAACGGGTCGCGGACAAGTACTACGACCCGATCCAGTGGGTGTGGAGCAAGGTCCGCGGCGGCGGGTCCGGAGGCTCGAACGCGGGCGTCGAGCTGCCGGTGCTGCAGGGATCGCCCCCGACGGACCCGGCTCCCGATTGAGCGACACGCTCTTCCCGGACCTCGAGCCCGAACCCACCGGACACGCCGGCATCACGGCCACGCCCGCGCGGGTTCGTGATCCGCACCGACGGCGCTGCGCGCGGCAACCCTGGCCCCGCGTCGCTCGGCGCGGCGCTGTTCGACCTGGCCCGGCCCGACGCCCGCGACGCCCGGGCGACGCCTGACGCCTCGATCTCGGACTATCTCGGGATCCAGACCAACAACGTCGCCGAGTACACCGGCGTCGTGCGGGCGCTCGCGCTGGCCACGCGAGCTCGGCGCACGCGAGGTCCACCTGCTCCTGGACTCCAAGCTGATCGTCGAGCAGCTGGCAGGCCGCTGGCGGGTCAAGGACGCCAAGCTCATCCCGTTGTGGTCGGCCGCCCGGTCAACGCTCGGCGGGTTCGACCGCTGGTCGGCGACCCACGTGCCGCGCGCGCTGAACACCGTCGCGGACGCGCTGGCGAACGAGGCGATCGATCGGGTCGCGGCCGGGGGACCGGCGTCGGTCACGCGGCGCCCAGGCGGCTGACGCCGGCCGCGACGAGCGGGCCGGGTAGGATGGTCAGGTCAGCGAGGCGGTCGGATGGCTGCGCGTCGGCGATGGGGTGACCCGTCGAGCGGCGTGAGGAAAGTCCGAGCTCCGCAGCGCAGGGTGGCGGGTAACGCCCGCCCGCCGTGAGGCGAGGACCAGTGCCACAGTGACGATGCCGGTCGGCGGCGCAAGCCGGCGACCGGAGTGAAACGGGCAAACTCCACCCGGAGCAAGGCCAAATAGGAGGGCGCAACTCGTCGGCGGGCGACCGTCGGCGAGGGAGAGGTGCGCTGCCCAGCCCTCGGGTCGGCCGCATGAGCCGTCGGGCGACCGGCGGCCCCAGATGGATGGCCATCCCCGTCGCGCCGCAGGGCGAGACGGGACAGAACTCGGCTTACAGACCGCCTCGCTGACGCGATCCCCTTGCACGAAGCGTGCAGCCGATCACCGCGCGTTCTTCTGACTCCTGAGCGATGCCTGGGACGTCGCTCCCGGCCAGGCTTGAGGGCGTCGGCTCGACTCGGGCAAGCGCTCGGACCGATCGCCGCCGAAGCCACGAGATCCTCCGATGCACATGTTCCCCATCGCTGCCATCCAGCTCACCGCGCCGGCCATGCCGGGCACGGTCGCAGGGACTCCTGGTCATCGCTTTCTTGGCTGCCGTGGTCGGGGTCGCCGCCTACCTGGTCGTCCGCCACGTTCGGGCGGAGCAGGCACGGCAGGCCATCGAGCGGGCCAGGGAGCTCGACGAGCTCGCCGAGATCGCCCGCGGTCGCCTTCGAGCGGTCCGCGTCCATGCCGCGGCAAAGCCCCGGTTCGCGGATCAGTCGAAACCGGGCACCTCCCGGAATGGCGTCGCCACTCGCTGACGGCGAGACCGTGGCCTGGGTCGCCGATGCGAACTCTCGGATCGGTGGATGACCCGGCGCATACTGCCGGCAAGGCACGAGGGAGGTTCGACATGACACAGCGATCGGAGCCGTGTGTCTCCTGTCACGAGGACACGTCGACCGGATCGATCCGTTATTCGGATCGCCTCGTCGATCGCACCGGGGCCGAACCGCGCTACCTGTGCTCGGCGTGCGTGAGGCAGGCAACGGGCAGCCGCGAAGTCCACGAGATGACCGACGACCTGCGGAAGAAGCTCGAGGCTGGCGCCTTCGCGTTCGGATCGTTCGCGCCCGGAGGCCACTGACCCGGGATCGACATGACGTCGCCCGGTCACCCTGTCCTGGCGGTCAGTCCTCGTCGGGTCGGAACGTGTGGGGCGCGACGCACGCGTTGCAGATGGGCGTCGCCGCCTCGAGGTCGCCGAGGGGGATCGGGACCTTCCGGTCCGGGTAGAGGCACTCCACGTCGTAGACGCGCTCGGACCCCATGTCCACGCTGATCAGGCGGCGGAACGTGCAGCGCTTGATCCGGTGCGGCGCCATGTGAAAGGCGTCGGGCTGTGGCGGGATGACGGGGAGCGGGAGCGCCATGTGCGTGTGATGAGCCTCGCGTCCATCGGTCGAACGGATGGTCCAGTCGACTCTGGCGGTGGAGCCTAGCATCGCCCCCGACGAAACGGCAACACGCGAAAGGTACTAGACTCCGCGCCGTTCCACCCACCGGGGGCCAGACGGAGGGCGCGCGTGCTCGACGACCCGGTGACGGGTTCCCTGCAGCCCGTCACGCGCGGAGCCTCGCGATCCGATCGCCCCAGTCGACGACCGACGCGGCAGGTCCGGGGCCGGTCGGCGAGGACCGTTCACCGAACGCGTGGGTCTGCCCGTTCCTTCGGGCGATCGACGATGCCGACGCGCTGGGACTCCCGATCGAGTCGCCGGACCCAGCCAACCGCTGCGCCGCGCTGCCCGACGCGGTCCCGCAGTCGCTTCGCCAGCAGGAGCTCGTCTGCCTGACCAGCGGGCACGTCAACTGCCCGCGCTACGTCCGCGGTTCGCTCGGAGCGCCGAAGTCGCTCGAGCGCGTCCAGACGAGCCGGACGATGACGCGATCGATCGCCGCCGCGCTCGCCTTGTTCGCGTCTGGCGTTCCTCGTGTCGCTCACGTTCGTCGCTCGCCAACGGAGGGCTGGTCCTGACCGCGGCGGCCGCCCCGTCGGCCAGTCCGGCGGGGAGCGTCCTCGGTGAAGTCGAGACGGCCTCGCCGACCGCGACGGTCGGGCCCGACGACGGCGCCGACGGCGTCGCCGACCGCCGAACCGACTGCCACGGCGAACCCGACGTCGACCCCGACGCCGAGCCCGACGCCGACCCCGAGCCGCGACGCCGACCGCGACGCCCACGCCGAGTCCGACCCCGACCGCGACGCCAACGGCGACGCCTCCGTCCGGCGCGAGCTGCGAGCCGGCTGGCCCTGCTCAAGCCCTGCCCGAACGGGGCGAACTGCTACATCTACGTCGTGCGCTCGGGTGACAACCTGACCAGTATCGCCAACTACTTCGGCGTGTCGATCGCGAAGGTCCGGGCCATGAACCCGTGGACCAGCAGCGGGCTGACGATCGGCCGCGGACTCCGGATCCCGCCGCCCACCCGCTAGGCCCGACAGCCACTCCGTCGACCCGTCAGAGAGCCACCGGAGCGTCGCGAAACACCGCCTGCGCTTCCGGCGCTCCCCAGGACCATCCCGTCACGGATTCCGACTTGACGCGCCCTGTTTGCACCGCTAGAATGGCGCGAAGTGGCACAAAGTGGTACGAAGTGGGGAATCTCCCAGGTCCCCCGACCGCCCAGGCCCAGACGACCAGGGGTAGGCCCAAGAAGTGTTCACCGGCGAGTACCGGCACACGGTGGACGACAAGGGACGCATCGCTGTCCCTGCGAAGTTCCGCGCGCAGCTCGACCAGGGCTCGATGGTCTCGGGCTGGCTGGACGACTGCCTCGCGATCCACACGAGGTCCGCGTTCGAGGCGCTGGCCGACAAGATCGCCGCCCTGCCGATCGGCGATCAGCGAGCGCGCAGCTTCCAGCGCTACGTGTTCTCGACCGCGAGCGACGCGGAGATGGACAAGCAGGGCCGGATCCTGCTGCCGGCCAACATCCGTGCCTTCGTCGGGCTGACCGACGAGGCGGTCTTCGTCGGTGCCCGCGATCACGCGGAGATCTGGGCGCCGGACCGGTGGGACGCCTACCGGAAGACGCTCGACGACCCCCAGGAGCTGGCCCGCGCCTTCGAGGGAATCGGGATCTAGCTCGAACCATATGCGCTTCCAGGGTCCGCTCGGGATCCGATTCGTTCTGGATGGAGGAGAGATGGACGAAGGGCACCTGCCGGTGCTGTTGGACGAGGTCATCGAGATGCTCGCCCCGAAAGCCGGCAGCCTTCACATCGACACCACCCTGGGCGGCGGTGGGCACACCGAGCGGATCCTGGAGGCCGCCAACCCCGACGGACGCCTCCTCGGGCTCGACGCCGATCCGGCGGCGATCGCCCGGGTCGAGGCGCGGCTCCGTCCGCGGTTCGGCGATCGACTCGTCCTGCGCCAGGCGAACTTCGGCGACCTGGCGACCGTGGCGCCGGCGGCCGGTTTCGGGGCCGTCGACGGCTGCCTGTTCGACCTCGGGCTGTCGAGCTTCCAGCTCGCCGACACCGACCGTGGCTTCGGGTTCCGCGCCGGTGGCCCGCTCGACATGCGGTTCGACACGAGCCGGGGCGTCCCGGCCGCCGAGCTGCTGTCGACCCTCGACACGGCCGAGCTGACCGCCCTCTTCCGGCGCTACGGCGAGGAGCCGAAGGCACCGCGGATCGCGCGAGCGATCGTCGAGGCCCGGCGCGTCGCCCCGGTCACGACGGCCGAGGAGCTCGCCGCGCTCGTCGAACGCGTCGCTCCGCCCAATCCACGGATCCGCCGCCGGACCCATCCGGCCACGCGTGTCTTCCAGGCCCTGCGGATCGCGGTCAACCAGGAGCTCGAGGCGCTGCAGGCCGGCCTGGCTGCGGCGCTCGACCTGCTTCGGCCCGGCGGGCGCCTGGTCGTCCTCAGCTATCACTCGCTCGAGGACCGCATCGTCAAGCGATTCTTCCAGGCCGAGCGACGCGGCTGCGTCTGCCCGCCGGAGATCCCGATCTGCGTCTGCGGACGCAATCCGCGCCTGCGCCTCGTCACCAACCCGTCGATCACCCCGACCGACGCCGAGATCGCGGCCAACCCCAGAGCCCGGAGTGCCCGCCTGCGGGCCGCCGAGCGTCTCGCCGCATAGCCCCCGCACCGGAAGGAGGAGCCCACGATGAGCAAACGTCACACGTCCAACCGTCGCAAGACCTACGGGCGCCGCCAGCACGAGGTGCGCGAGCGGCAGGACCGCGGCCAGCATGCCGAAGGCTACGAGTTCGAGCTCGGAGACTGGGGTCCGGCCGGCCAGGCCGACCCGCTCGGCTTCCTCGATCCGCGCAGCCCGCGCATCCGCTTCGCCCTCGGCGACTGAGCGCATGGCCGTCTACGAGGGCGCCCGCCCTCGCACCATCGGACTGCCGCGCAGCCGACGGATCGCCGAGGGTCCGCGTCTCGACCGCCGCCGCGTCCGCGGCGCCTTCCGGGCCGGCCGGCAGACGAACCGGCTCGGCCTGGTCCTCGGCGCGATCGTCGTCGCATTCATGCTGGCCTTCTTCTCGCTCGCCCAGCAGGTCCAGGTCTCGGCGACCGGGCTCGATATCGGGCGGCTGGAGATGGACCGCCAGAACCTCGACGACACGGCGGCCGACATCCGCTCGGACCTCAACCGCCTCGGCCGCGAACCCGCGATCCGCAAGCAAGCCATCGATGCGGGCCTCGGGCAGCTGTCCGACCCGATCGTCCTGACGCCCCGCTAGACGATCGACCAACCGATGCTGGGCCGTACCGACTCACGCCGCCGGCTGCTCTTCCTGCTGTTCGTCTTCGGCGTCGGGACGTGCGCTTTGGTGGCACGCCTGGCCTACTGGCAGGTCATCGATCAGCAGAGGCTGGCCTCCGAGGCGCTGTCGCAGACGACGGTCACGCTCGACACGCCGAGCAAGCGCGGCGACATCTACGACCGGACCGGAACGATCGTCCTCGCCACGACCGTCCAGCGCGAACGTCTCGTCGCGGCGCCCGACCAGCTGAGCGTCGAGCAGCGCCGGACGACGGTGGCGACCCTGGCTCCGATCCTCGGGCTCGATGACGCGGACGCGATCGCACTCCGCGACAAGCTGACCGGCACGGCCAAGTACGTGATCCTGCGGCACGGGATCGAGCGCCAGATGGGAGACCAGATCCGCGCCGCGATCGCCGCCAAGACGGCCTTCGCCATCTCGCTGGAGCCCGAGCCCGAGCGGGTGTACCCGCAGGTCGGGGGCGGTCCGGACTCGAGCCTTGCGGCTCACCTGCTCGGCTTCGTCAACCGCGAAGGCGGTGGCCAGTACGGCGTCGAGCAGGAATACCAGTCGACCCTAGCCGGCGAACCGCGGATCGTCGTCGCCGACCGCGACGCCAGCGGCCAGCCGATCCTCGACGACGCGACGGTGACCCAGGTCGGCCAGCCGGGCACCGACCTGACCCTGACCATCGATGCCGGCCTGCAGCTGCGCGTGGAGCAGGAGCTGCTGGCCGCCTGGATCGCCGACAAGGCCAAGAGCGTGTCGGCCGTCGTGATGGATCCGAACACGGGTGAGGTCTACGCGATGGCGACCTACCCGAGCTATGACGCCAATGACTACAAGGCGATCGCCGCGTCGAACCCGTCGCGCTTCATCGACCCGGTGGTCGCCAGCGTCTACGAGCCCAGGCTCCGTGTTCAAGATGATGACCGCCGCCGCTGCGCTGACGAACGGCACTGTCACGCCGCTGACCCGGGTCAAGGACACGGGAACGTTGAAGCTCGACGGCGGCCGGACCAAGATCGACGACGCCGACCGCAAGGGGATGGGCTGGATGACGTTCCAGGACGGCGTCGCCTACTCACGCAACGTCGTGGCGGCCAAGGTCGCCCTGGGGCTCGGCAAGACCACCCAGCAGTCGTCGACGATCCTCCACGACATGTGGCTCCGGCTCGGCTACGGGAAGCCGACCGGGATCGACGTCGCCGGCGAGGTCGGCGGCCTGGTGCGCGACCCGGGCATCAAGGCCTGGCGCCAGATCGATCTCGCCAACGGGGCCTTCGGCCAGGGCGTCGCGGTCACCCCGATCCAGCTGGCGACGGCCTACGCGGCGCTCGCCAACGGCGGGACGATGGTCCAGCCGCACGTGGTCAAGGAGATCGGCGATCGGGTGGTGCCGGTCGCGCCGAAGGCCACCGGGGTGGTCGACCCGTCGGTCTCGCGGACGCTCGTCGGGATGATGCAGCACGTCATCACCGAGGTCCCGTTCTACCGCGACCGGACGCTCGTCCCGGGCTACGACGTCGGTGGCAAGACGGGCACCGCCCAGATCTGGGACCCGAAGGCGAACAACGGCCACGGTGCCTGGAAGGTCAACCTGTTCAACTACTCGTTCGTCGGCTACATCGCCCGCACGCCCGGGCGTGCCGGACCTGATCGTCGCCATCCAGATCGAGGAGGGCACCCCGACGGTCCTGCGGGTCGGTCACATCGAGATGCCGGTGATGTCGTTCGAGCTCTTCCGGCGCATCGCGACCGATGGCATCACCACTCCCGACCTGCTCCCCGCGAAACCCGCACCGCTGACCCCGCACCCGGATCGGTGAGCACGGCCTGTGCCACACTGCAGTCCGTGACCGACGTCGATCCGTCGACCCCGGTTCCGGGGCAGGCCCCGGCGCCCGCCTTCACCGCCGACGACCTGGCCCACCTCACCGGTGGGCGGCTCCTCGCCCGGTCCGATCGACCCATCCGCGGCGCCGCGGTCGACTCACGGCTCGTCGAGCCGGGCCAGGTGTTCGTGGCGCTGTCCGGCGAGCACGTCGACGGTCACGCGTTCCTGGGTGACGCGGTGGCGCGTGGTGCTGCGGCCCTGCTGGTGGCCCGGCCCATCGCCGACCCGACGGCGTTCGGCGACGTCACCATCGTCCGGGTCGCGGAGCCTCTCGCGGCGCTCGGCGCGCTGGCGGCCGGCTGGCGCCGACGGTTCGACCCGCTCGTCGTGGGCGTGACCGGAAGCATCGCCAAGACATCGACCAAGGAGGCGATCGCCGCCGTCCTGTCCTCTCGGCTGCGGACGCTGCGCAACGAGGGTAACCAGAACAACGAGGTCGGCCTCCCCCTGACGCTGCTCCGGATGGGCCCCGAGCACGAGGCGGCCGTCCTCGAGATGGGGATGTACGTCGGCGGCGAGATCGCCGAGCTGGCGCGCATCGCCCGTCCGCGGATCGGCGTGGTGACCGCCGTCCAGCCCGTCCACCTGTCGCGCATCGGGTCGATCGAGGCGATCGAGGCGGCCAAGGGCGAGCTGCTCGAGGCGCTGCCGCCCGACGGCGCGGCGGTCCTCAACGCCGACGATCCGATCGTGCGCCGGATGGGCGCCCGGTCTGCTGCGCGGTCCACGACGTACGGGTTCGCCGACGATGCCGACGTCGGCGCCGAGGGCGTCGTCTCGGACGGTGTCGCGGGGATGCGTTTCGTGCTCCGCGCCGAGGGGACCCGCCGCCCGATGGCGATCCCCACCCTCGGGCGCCTGTCGGTCCACAACGCGCTGGCGGCCGCGACCGTCGGTCGCATCGCGGGGCTGTCGTTCGACGAGATCGAGTCCGGGCTGGCCGGCGGCTGGGCCGCGCCGCACCGGGTCCAGCTCGTTCGTCTCGGGCCCGTGACGATCGTCGACAATTCGTACAACGCCTCGCCACGCTCCGTCGTCGCGGCGCTGGAGCTGCTGGCGGGCCTGCCCGGCCGCCGGGTCGCGGTCCTCGGCGAGATGCTCGAGCTCGGCGAGGCGAGCGATGAGGGACACCGGGTCGTCGGCGAGGCCGCGGCGCGGACCGTCGAGATGCTGATGGTCATCGGGTCCGGTGCCGACGGGATCGTCGATGGCGCGCTGGCGGCGGGCATGGACGCCGCCCGCGTCCTCCGCGCCAAGGACATCGACGGCGCCCGGGACGCGCTCGTCCCGCGGCTGCGCGACGGCGACGTCGTGCTCGTCAAGGCGTCGCGCGGGGTCGGTCTCGACCGGCTCGTCGACGGCCTTCGCAGCGAGCTCGGCCGGGGCGCCGCTCGATGACCGAAAGCCTGGCCCAGGTCGAGCTGATCCAGGGCCTCCTGCTTGCCTTCGCGCTGGTCGTGATCCTGATGTCGCCGTACATCCGCCTGCTGCATGCGGTCGGGTTCGGCAAGCGGATCCGCGCGGAAGGACCCGAGAGCCACTACATCAAGGAGGGGACGCCGACGATGGGCGGGTTGCTCATCGTGGCCGTCGTCATCGCCATCTACTTCTTCCTGCGCGAGGGACCCGACGCGGCGACCTTCGCCCCGCTGGCGGCCCTGGCCGGGGTCGGCGCGCTGGGTGCCGTCGATGACTACCTGAACGCCCGGACGGGAGAGGGGATCCACGTCCGCCAGAAGCTGATCTGGCTGACCGTCGTCGCGTTCGTCGCCGCGTGGCAGATCCAGCAGACGTACGAGATCACCGCCATCGCGGTCCCGTTCGTCGGACCGGTGTCGATCGATCCGCGGATCTATGTCGTCTTCGCGGCGTTCGCCATCGTGGCCGCGGCGAACGGGGTCAACATCACCGACGGGCTCGACGGGCTGTCGGGCGGGACCGTCGCCATCGCCTTCGTCGCCTACATGCTGATCGCCCTGCTCAACGAGCCGGCGCAGCCGAACCTGGCCCTGCTGTGCGCCCTGATCATCGGCGCGCTGCTCGGGTTCCTGTGGTTCAACGTCCACCCCGCGCAGATCTTCATCGGCGACTCGGGCGCCCTGTCGCTGGGCGCGACCCTCGCGGTCACGGCGCTGATCACCGGCCAGATCCTCGTGCTGCCGCTGATCGGCATCATCTTCGTCATCGAGACCGGCTCGGTCATCCTCCAGGTCGGCTACTTCAAGATGTCCGGCGGCAAGCGCCTGTTCCGGATGAGCCCGATCCACCACCACTTCGAGCTGGGTGGCTGGGACGAGGAGAAGATCACCATCCGCTTCTGGATCATCGGGATCCTGGCCGCGCTGCTCGGCGTGACGCTCTTCCTCGCATCACTGAACCGGCTCCAGTGACGACCGCGACGATGACGACGACCGGCCCGATCGACCTCGACCGCCTGACGCTCGACGGCGTCCGCGCGGGGGCGTTGTCCGGACGGCCGGTGACCGTCCTCGGGCTGGCGCGCAGCGGGCTCGCACTGGCCCGCTTCCTGGCCGACGCCGGCGCGGCCGTGACGATCTACGACGGCCGGCCCGCGGACGACCTCGCCGAGGCCATCGCCGCCCTGGGTGGGCGACCGGTGACACTGGCTCTGGGGCCGGCGATCGATCCGGCCACGACCTGGGCGAACGCCGACCTGGTCGCCACCTCGCCGTCGATCACGCCCGACTTCCCGACGACCGAGCCGCACCTGCGGGCCGCGCTCCGGGCCCTGGTCGATGCCAGGGCGGGCGGCGATGCGACCGTCCCGGCACTCGTGTCGGAGGCGGACCTGTTCCTGCGGCTCTGCCCGGCTCCGACGGTCGGGGTGACCGGGACGAAGGGCAAGACGACGACCTCCTCGCTCACGGCTGCCCTCCTGGCGGCCGACCCGGACCACCCGGTCGTGCTGGGTGGGAACATCGGGATCCCGATCGTGGAGCGGCTGCCCGAGCTGACGCCCGCCCATCGAGTGGTCGACGAGCTGTCCGAGCTGCAGCTGCCGACGCTGTCGCGCGGCACGACCGTGGCGGTCTACACGAACGTCACCTCGGACCATCTCGACCGGCACGGGACGCTGGAGGGCTACCGACGAGTCAAGCGCCGGCTGGCGGAGCTGGTCGACCCGGCCGGCGCGCTCGTGCTCAACGACGAGGATCCGGTCGTCTCTTCGTACGCGGGCCCGGCCGGTGTCGCGACGATCCGCTACCGGCGCGAGGTACCCCTCGCTGGTGGGCTGGGTGTCGTCGGCGGCTGGATCGTGGCGGACGACGTGCCGCGGCTCGGGCTCGCGGGCGGTGGACGGGCTGCGACAGGTCCGGACGGTCGGATCATGCCGGTGGACGAGCTGGCGATCCCGGGCGCCCACAACGTGTCGAACGCGCTGGCCGCCATCGCCGTCGCGCTCGCCTTCGGGGTGGACGTCGCCGGCATCCGCCGGGCCGCCGCCGCCTTCACCGGCGTCGAGCACCGGATCGAGCCGGTCGCGCTGGTCGACGGGGTCCGCTTCGTCAACGATTCGATGGGGACGCAGCCCGATGCGGTCATCGCCGCCCTGCGCGCGTTCGGTCCGCCGGTCGTCCTCATCGCCGGCGGCCGGGACAAGGGGATCGACCTGACCGACCTCGCGCCCGTGGTCGCCGAGCGGGCGGCCGCTGCGGTCCTCATCGGCGAGAGCGGCCCGGGGCTCGAGCGCTCGTTCCGGGCGGCCGGTCTCGCCCGCACGGAGCGTGCCGCCAGCCTCGAGGACGCCGTCAGCCGGGCCGACGCCATCGCCCGCGACATCCTCGCGACGGAGCTGGCGACCGGCCTGGACCCGGCGGACAGGCGGGTCCGGCGACGGTCCTGCTCAGCCCGGCCGCCGCCAGCTTCGACATGTTCGTGGACTACGCCGCCCGCGGCCGGGCGTTCAAGGCAGCCGTCGCGGCGCTCGCCGCGACCCGAGCGGGGAAGGGGGACCGATGAACCTGGCACCGCCGATCCCGCGGCTCGAGCGGCTCCGCCGCGACGGCGACCCGAAGACCGCGGATCCCCGCACCACGGCCAACCGGACACCGGTCAAGAGCCGGGCCGGCGCGCTCCGCCGCGAGCGCCACCAGGCCGACTACGTGATCCTGGTGGTCGTCGTGGCGCTGACCGCGATCGGCATCCTGATGGTCTACTCGTCGTCTGCGCTCAAGGGCTACCTGTCGCAGGACGCCGACACGTTCGCGACGGTCGGGCCCCAGATCCAGTGGGCCATCCTGGGCCTCGCCGCGATGCTCGTGATGATGCGGGTGGACTACCGCTATCTCCGTCTCGCATCCGTGCCGCTCTACCTGATCGCCATCGCCCTGCTCGTCCTCGTCTTCGTTCCCAGCCTGAACATCGTCGTCGGCGGCTCCGCTCGCTGGCTCAAGCTCGGTCCGCTGCCGGCCATCCACCCGGCCGAGTTCGCCAAGCTCGCCCTCGTCATCTACCTGGCCCACTGGTTCGCCAAGCGGGGCGGCGGCATCCGCGGCTTCTGGGGCGGGACGGTCCCATTCCTGATCATCGTCGCGCCGGTCATCGCCCTGGTCTTCAAGGAGCCCGACCTGGGCACGACCGGGGTCATCACGCTGACCGCGTTCACGATGTTCTTCGTGGCCGGCGCGAACCTGTTCCACCTCGCGGTGATGGCCGCGGGCGGGCTGATGGCGATGCTGATGGTCGGCCTGCAGTCGTACCAGACGGACCGCATCCTGGTCTGGCAGAACCCCTGGCTCGATCCGCTCGGCAAGGGCTTCCACACCATCCAGGGGCTGCTCGCGTTGGGCGTCGGCGGCCTGGTCGGGACCGGCCTCGGCGCCAGCCGCGTGTCGGTGCCCAATGCCTTCAACGACTTCATCTTCGCGGAGGTCGGCCAGGAGTTCGGGCTGATCGGCGGGATCGTCGTCATCACCCTGTTCCTGCTGCTGGCCTACTCCGGGGTGCGGGTCGCGCTCGCGGCGCCCGACACGTTCGGGGCGCTGCTGGCCGCCGGCATCACCGCCTGGCTGTGCCTCCAGGCGTTCATCAACATCGGGGTCGTCGTGGCCCTGCTGCCGATCACCGGGATCACCCTGCCGTTCATCAGTGCCGGCGGGTCATCCCTCATCATCAGCTTCGCCGCGGTCGGGATCCTGTTGTCGATCTCGCGCGAGACCGTGGAGAAGGGGACGTGGAACGACGATGCGATTGCTGATCGCGGCGGGAGGGACGGGCGGACACATCTACCCGGCGCTCGCCGTCGCCCGCTCGCTCGGCACGACGCCTGAGGCCCCGGAGCTGCGCTGGCTGGGCGGCCACCGCGGACTCGAGGCGTCCATCGTCCCCGCAGCGCACATCCCCCTGCGCCGCCTGGCTGCTCGATCGTTGCGGACGACCGAGGTCGACGTCCACGCGATCCTCGATCCGATCCGCCTCGGGCTGTCGGTCCCGCAGGCGACCGCCATCCTCGTCCGCGAACGGCCGGCGGCCATCTTCACGACCGGCGGCTACGTCGCGGTGCCCGTCCTCATGGCCGCTGCGCCGCTCGGCATCCCGGTCGTGCTGTGGGACGGCAACGTGATCCCGGGCCGGGCGGTCCGCGCCACGGCCCGGCTGGCCGCCGCCCTGGCGGTGTCGTTCGATGCCACCTGCCGTGCGCTTGCCGGCGCCGGCGCCGGGCGCCCGTGCTACGTGACCGGCACGCCGATCCGTGAGATCGGTGCGATCGACCGGGTCGCCGCCCGGCAGCGGATGGACATCGACACGGGCGAGCGCGTCCTCCTCATCTTCGGCGGCTCGCAGGCGGTCCGGCGCTTCAACGCGGCGGTGGCCGAGGCGCTGCCCCGGCTGGTCGAGCGGGTGACCGTCCTGCACGTGACCGGTGACGAGGGGTACGCCGCGGCCCTCGCCGGCCGCGAGAGCCTGCCGGAGGCCCTCCGCCGTCGCTACCGCCCGTATCCGTTCCTGCGCGACGAGATGCTGGCGGCCCTGGCGGCCGCGGACCTGGTGGTCGGCCGGGCGGGGTCCTCGACGCTCGCCGAGGTGACCGCGCTCGGGCTGCCGATGGTCGTCGTCCCGTATCCACACGCGGCAGGGCACCAGCGCGCCAATGCGGTCAGCCTCGTGGCGGCGGGCGCCGCCCGGCTGGTCGAAGATGACGCGTTCGACGCCGCGGCGCTGCTCGATGCGGCGGCACTTCTCGACGACCCGGCGGTGCACGCCGCGATGTCGGCGGCAGCACGCGCGCTGGGCAGGCCGGGTGCCGCCGACGCCGTCACCGAGCTCGTCATGGCCGCGGCGGCCCGGCTGCCGTTCCCGGACCCGGCCGAGGTCGAGCGACGCGCCCGGGGTCACGCCGCGTGATCACCGGCTTCGACGCGATCGCCACGGGCACCGACATCCAGCGCCGGATCGGGGTCAAGACCTCGCGCGACGAGCCGCTGGCGCGGTTCACGACGATGCGAGTCGGCGGACCGGCCGACCTGTTCGCGACGGTCCACAACGCGCACGAGCTGCGCGCCCTGGTCCGCTTCGCCCGGACCCGCAACCTGCCGCATGTCGTGCTGGGGCGCGGCAGCGACCTGGTCATCGCAGACGCGGGGATCCGAGGGCTGGTGATCCAGGTGCGGGCGGAGGGATCGCGGACCGACGGCGACCGCTACACGGCCGAGGCCGGCGTCCAGATGGCCCGGGCAGCGACCGAGACCCAGCACGCCGGCCTGACCGGGCTCGAGTTCGGGCTGGCCATCCCCGGCACGGTCGGCGGCGCGGTGTGGGCCAACGCGGGCGCCCACGACGCCGACATGGCGGGTGTCCTCGAGTCGGCGCGCGTCCTGCAGGCGGACGGGACCGAGGTCATCGTCCCGGCGAGCGAGCTGGGGCTGTCCTATCGCGACAGTCGGTTCAAGCGTGCCGACCACGACGCTATCGCCGATGGGCCGCGTGACGTGGTGGTCGACGCGACGTTCCGCCTCGAGGAGGCTGACCCGGACACGATCAAGGCGCGGCTCGACGACATCCGCCGCTGGCGGCAGGCCCACCAGCCGCTCGGGCTGCCATCGGCGGGCAGCGTCTTCCGCAATCCACCCGGCGATTCGGCCGGCCGGCTGATCGAGGCGGCAGGCCTGAAGGGGCTGCGCATCGGGGGCGCCGTCGTCTCCGAGAAGCACGCGAACTTCATCGTCAACGACCAGAAGGGCCAGGCCGCCGACGTCCGCCGCCTGGCCGAGCGGGTGCGCGCCGAGGTCCTCGCCCGGCACGGCGTGGACCTCGCCTTCGAGATCGAGTTCGTCGGCGACTGGTCAGGCTGGGAGGCCGCGGCATGAGCGGAAGGCCGCCGGTCGTGGTGCTCCTCGGCGGCCCCTCGGCCGAGCACGATGTCTCGGTCGTGTCCGGAACGGCCATCGCCGAAGCCCTGGCCGCCGACGGCCACTCCGTCGAGCAGGTCCTCATCGATCTCGACGGGGGCTGGTGGTGGCTCCCCGACCGGCACCGGCGCGATGGCCGGCCCGCGAGCGCCTACGACGACCCGGCATCGCTGGGCGCCAGCGGCCCGGTCGCGGTCGGGGCCGCCATCGACCGGCTCGCAGCGGCGCGACCCGCGCCGGTCGTCGTCATCGCCCTCCACGGCCCGTTCGGCGAAGACGGCACGGTCCAGGCCCTGCTCGAGGCCGCGGACCTGCCGTATACGGGGTCGGGCGTGGCGGCCTCCGCGATCGGCATGGACAAGGTCATCTTCAAGCGCCTGTGCCGCGGGATCGGGCTCCCGGTCGTGGACTGGCGCGAGGTCCATGCCGCGCGCTGGGCGAGCGACCCTGCCGCCGTCCGGACCGAGCTGCTCGCCTTTGCGGCTGCCGCATCCGACCCACGTCTGATGGTCAAGCCGGCACGCCTCGGGAGCTCGGTCGGGATGACCCTGGTCCACGAGCCGGCCGAGCTCGACGCGGCGCTCGACACCGCGTTCCGTCACGACACGCTCGCCCTCGCCGAGACGTACATCGCCGGCGCGCGCGACCTCGAGGTCTCGGTCATCGGCAACGGCCCGGCGAACCTCGAGCTGTACGGGCCTGGCGAGATCGTGTCGGGCCACGAGTTCTACGACTACGAGGCCAAGTACACCGCGGGGCTGTCCGAGACCTCGACCCGGGCCGAGGTCACCGACCGCCAGCGGGCGACGATCCTCAAGATCGCCCGCGATGCGTACCGGGCGATCGGCGCCGAAGGGTTCGCCCGGATCGACTTCCTGCTGGCCGGCGAGGCGATCGTGCTGTCCGAGATCAACACGATCCCGGGGTTCACCCCGATCAGCCTCTTCCCGACGATGCCGGCCGAGGGCGGCTATACCTTCGCGGCCGTCTGCACCAGGATCGTCGAGCTGGCACTCGAGCGTCACGCCGCCCGCGCCCGGCCTGCCCTGACGCCGGCGGACCTCCCTCGATGAACGGCCGTCCGGTGGCCAGCCGGAGCCGCACGCCACTCCCCGGGCGCCGGTCACCCCGGGTGCGGCGGGCATCCGCCGGCCTGTCGCCGGTCCGTGCCGGGGCCGGCCTCGTCATGCTCGCCACCGCGGCCGCGATCTACGGCGTCGGGGCGTCGTCCGCCTTCGACTACCGGTCGATCCAGGTGACCGGGGCAGAGCTCACCGACCCCGCGGTCATCGAATCGGCCCTCGCCGTCGCCCGTGGCCAGAACCTGTTCGCGCTGTCCACCCGGCCGCTGGTCGTCGCCCTCGATGGGCTCCCGACCGTGCGCTCGGCGCAGGTCGAGGTCCGTCTGCCCGGGACGCTCGCGGTCACCGTCGACGAGCGCGTCCCAGTCATGGTCTGGCAGGTCGGGCAACGCCGCTACCTGGCGGACGCCGACGGCACCCTGTTCGGCCTGATGCCGGCCCATCCCCCGGCGGCCGCCGCGAAGCTGCCGGTCATCGACGATCTGCGGATCTCGGCAGCCGATCTCGACGTCGGCAAGCGGCTCGACCCGGTCGACCTCGATGCGGCGACGCGGCTCGCGTCGCTGGTCCCGGGCGACCTCGGCAGCTCGGCCGTGTCCCTCGCGGTCAGCGTCACCGACGAGAACGGGTTCGTCGTCGGCACGAAGCCGGGCTCGTGGTCGGCGGTCTTCGGCTTCTACACCCCGAGCCTGCGCACGACCGACATGATCCCCGGCCAGGTCCGGCTGCTGCGCAGCCTGCTGACCGGTCGCGAGCCGACGGTCCAGCGGGTGGTCCTCGCCTCGGACACCGACGGGACGTACGTGCCGCGGGCGGCCCCGTCGCCGTCGTCGGGGAAGTCGTCGGCGAAACCGAGCAAGTCGCCGTGACGTGGCGCACGGTCGCGCCGTCGGGTAGCCTTGCCCAAACCACTGGAGCGAGGACGAACAACCCGTGCTGCTGCCCCTGCTCGGACTCCTCGTGGGCGTCCTCATGGGCCTCGTCCTCAACGTCAACGTCGGGTTCGAACTCAGTCGCTATTCGGCCGTGGCGATCCTCGCCGCGCTCGATTCGGTGCTCGGAGCGGTCCGGGCCGAGCTCGACGGGGTCTACGACAATCGCATCTTCATCAGCGGGTTCCTGGTCAACGCCATCGTCGCGGTGCTCCTGACATTCATCGGCGACCGGCTCGGCCTGGATCTCTACCTGGTGGCCCTCATCACCTTCGGCCTGCGCATCTTCGATAACGTGGCTCTCATCCGGCGCCACTTCCTGTAGACGACCTACACCCGCAACGGGAGACGAACGGAACGGTGGAACGAGAAGCGGTCCTGGTCGGCATCGACGTCGGCACGAGCAAGGTCTGCGCCCTCATCGGCGAGGTGAGCCGCGATGGCCGGCTGACGATCATGGGCCACGGCACCGTGCCGGCGTCCGGGCTGAAGAAGGGCGTGGTCATCAACATCGACCAGACGGTCCGCTCGATCGCGGACGCGGTCGAGCGCGCCGAGCGGCTGTCGGGCTGGAAGATCGACCGGGCGTTCGTCGGCGTCGGCGGGCAGCACGTCGAGAGCCTCAACTCGCGCGGCCAGGTCGCGGTCACGGCCCATCACCGCGAGGTCACCCGCGAGGACGTCAATCGTGCCATCGAGGTCGCCCGGGCGGTGTCGATCCCGTCCAACCGGGATGTCCTCCACGTCGAACGGCGCGGCTTCACGGTCGACGGCCAGGAGGGCGTCAAGGACCCGCTCGGGATGAGCGCGCTGCGGCTCGAGGTCGAGACCCACATCGTCACCGCGTCCGCGACGGCGGTCCAGAACCTGACCAAGTGCGTGGCCGCGGCCGGGGTCAAGATCGACGAGCTGGTGGCCAACTCGCTGGCCGCGGCCGAGGCCGTGCTGACCGAGACCGAGAAGGAGCTCGGCGTGGCGGTCGCCGACATCGGCGCCGGGACGATCGACCTGGCGCTGTTCCAGGATGGCTCGCCGTTCCACACCCGCGTCCTGCCGGTCGGTGGCGCGAACGTCACCAATGACGTGGCGATCGGGCTCAAGACCAGCATCCAGGTCGCCGAGGAGCTCAAGATCAAGCACGGCACCTGCGACCTGCGCCAGATCGACGACGACGAGCAGATCAGCGTGTCGGTCCTCGGCGAGGACGCCGGCCGGACGGTGAGCCGGCTCGAGGTGTCACAGATCATCGAGGCCCGGATGCGCGAGACGTTCGAGCTGCTGCGCAACGAGATCCGGGCCGCCGGGGTCGGCATGCTCCCGGCCGGGATCATCCTGACCGGCGGTGCCTCGCAGCTGGCCGGCGCGGCCGAGCTCGGCCGCGAGGTCCTCGAGATGCCGGTCCGCGTCGCCGCGCCGGCGGGCATCGGCGGGCTCGTGGACACGCTCCTCACGCCGGCCTACAGCACCAGCGTCGGCCTGCTCCAGTGGGGCGCCGCGGCGCTGTCCGCCGGCGAGCCGAACCGCTACGAGTCGGCGCCGGTCGGTGGCGGGATGGGCCGCTTGCGCGACGCGATCCGGAACATCTTCCCGTAGACACGCGCGAGCTGACGGTCCGCACCGGCCGCGATCGCGGGCTCGTCGACCTGACCGGCCGGTGCGCCGGGTTCGTCGCGGAGGCGTCGGGCGGCGGCGACGGCCTGCTGTCGATCTTCGTCCCGCACGCGACCGCCGGCCTCGTCGTCGTCGAGATCGGCGCGGGGTCCGACGAGGACCTGCTGGCCGCGCTCGACCGCCTGCTGCCGCGCGACGAACGGCTGTACCGCCACCGCCACGGGTCGCCCGGTCACGGGGCCGATCACGTCCTGCCGCTGCTCGCGCCGCCGTCGCTCACCGTGCCCGTCCTGGGCGGCCGGCTGGCCCTCGGGACGTGGCAGTCGATCTGTCTTCTCGACCCCAACGCCGACAACGACGTCCGGACCGTCCGCCTGTCCTGGCTGGCTGCCTGAGCGGTGCGTCCGGGCACCACCCGGACGCTCGAAAACGGTCGGAAAGGGGTGCGATCGGCGATGTTCGGGCGCCCACCGCGACCTGTCCGGCGGTATACTCCCGCCAACCCAACGGACCCGCTCAGCACCGGGAAAGGCCACCCGGGTCCAGACGAGCCACCGTCGCGCAGAATCCCCACTGTGGGTCGCTGAGGAGAGCCCGATGCCGTTGCGTTCCGATTCCGAGAACTTCGCGCTGATCCGCGTCATCGGTGTCGGCGGCGGGGGAAGCAACGCCGTCAACCGGATGATCCGGGCCGAGATGATGGGGGTCGAGTTCATCGCCCTCAACACCGATGCGCAGGCCCTCCTGCAGGCCGACGCGCCGCACAAGATCCGGATCGGCGACAAGATCACCCGCGGTCTCGGAGCCGGCGGCGACTCGACCATCGGCCAGCGCGCGGCGGAAGAGGACTCGGAGAAGATCAGCGCGGCGCTCGTCGATTCGGACATGGTGTTCATCACCGCGGGGCTCGGCGGCGGGACCGGCTCGGGCGCCGCCCCCGTGGTCGCGCAGATCGCCAAGGAGACCGGCGCGCTGACCATCGGCGTGGTCACCAAGCCGTTCACGTTCGAAGGCGCCAAGCGCAAGCTCGTCGCCGAGAAGGCTGCCGAGGAGCTCAAGGCGCAGGTCGACACCCTGATCACCATCCCCAACGACCGGCTCAAGGACGTCGTCCAGAAGAACACCAGCATCCTCGACGCATTCCGGGTCGTCGACGACGTCCTGCGACAGGGCGTCCAGGGCATCAGCGACATCATCACCATGCCAGGACTCATCAACCTCGACTTCGCGGACGTCCGCGCGATCATGCGCGACGCAGGCTCTGCACTGATGGGCATCGGTCGCGCGACCGGCGAGAACCGCGCGGTCGAGGCCGCCCGCCAGGCGATCGCCAGCCCGCTGCTCGAGGTCGACATCGCGGGTGCCCAGGGCATCCTGTTCAACATCACCGGCTCGTCGACCCTGAGCCTGTACGAGGTCACCGAAGCCGCCGAGGAGATCCGCGCGGCCGCCGACCCGGAGGCCAACATCATCTTCGGGACGAGCTTCAACGAGCGGCTCGGCGACGAGGTGATGATCACCGTCATCGCGACCGGCTTCGACGGCGGCAAGAAGCGTCACGTCAACCGTCACGAGGCGACCGCGGTGATGGATGAGGGGGCGATCGCCCGACCGTCCCGCGAGCGTGATTTCCTCGAGGAGCTCCAGCGCCAGCGCGACGAGGTCGCCGACGGCGGGTCGTATCCGAGCCAGGCGCCATCGCACCTCGATGACCAGGCCGCCGCCGTGGTCGCCGCGCCGCGTGTCGAGCGGACCGTCGGCGAACCGGTCCCGGCCAAGCGCTCGACGACGTACGACGCGGACGACCTCGAGATCCCGAGCTTCCTCCGCCGGAAGTGATCCGGGCCGGCTTGCCGGCGATCAAGGCATGACCGACCCAGCGTCCCGCGTCGAGACCTATCGTGTCGCGCGCGAGCGCGTCCTCGCCCGCATCGAGGAGGCCTGCGCGCGAGCGGGTCGATCGTCTGTTGAGGTGTCGCTCGTCGCGGTGTCCAAGACCGTCGCCTCCGATGCGTTGCGGGACGCGGTGTCGGCCGGCCTCGATCGGCTCGGGGAGAACCGCGTCCAGGAGGGCGTCGCCAAGGCGCCCGAGGTCCCCGGTGCTCACTGGGAGCTCGTCGGCCCGCTCCAGTCGAACAAGGCGCGCCGGGCGCTCGAGGTCTTCGACAGCATCCAGACGGTCGACTCGGTCGACCTCGCGCGGCGACTCGACCGGCTCGTGCCGGAGCTTCGGCCGGGTGCCCGGTACCCGGTCCTCCTGCAGGTCAATGTCGACGACGACCCGGCCAAGGCGGGTTTCGCCGTGGCCGACCTGGACGCCGCGCTCGACGACCTGCTCGACTTGCCACACCTGGTGATCAACGGTCTGATGACCGTCGGCCGTCTGACATCGGACCCGGCGGAAGCACGCCGGACGTTCCGCGGCCTGCGGACGCTGTCGGAGACGTCGCGTGCCCACCGGCCGGAGCTCGGTGCGGACCTGTCGATGGGGATGACCGACGATTTCGAGCTGGCGATCGAGGAGGGCGCGACCATCGTTCGGGTCGGCCGGGCGCTGTTCGGCGAGCGGCCCCATCCAGACGAGCCGCACGGATGATCCGGGGGCATTGAAAGGCCCCCTCGCAGACACGGCTGGTAGACTCGGGGTCGATGCCGTTCGTGCAAGACGCCCACATGGCGCGCCTTCCGAGGTCTTGACTCTCCCCACCGCCCGCTTCGCCGTCCGCATCACGCCGCGCTCGGCGGTCGAACGCGTCGAGGAGGTGGCAGACGGCGTCCTCAAGGTCCGGGTGATGGCGCCCGCGGTCGAAGGCGCGGCCAATGCCGCGCTCATCCGGATCCTGGCCGACGAGCTCGGCGTCGCCCGACGCGATGTCCGCATCGTGGCCGGCGCCACCAGTCGCCAGAAGCTGGTCGTCATCGATGGCGTCGACCCGGAGACGATCGTTGCCCGGTGGCCGGGCCTGCGGGTATGATCGCGTCTCGTCGGGCGCCCTGAGCGGCCCCGCGACCCTCGGGCGATTGGCTCAGTCGGTTAGAGCGCACGGTTCACATCCGTGAGGTCACTGGTTCGAATCCAGTATCGCCCACCACTCCCCTTGATCTCGTCCTGCTAGCGCGACGGCTCCGGCACGGAGCGCGAGCGACCGGTCGCCTCGGCGAAGTCCCAGGCGTCGATCGCGGGCGGCGTCACGCCCAGGCTCGTCAACGCCGTGCAGATCTGGCTGCGGTGGTCGGTGCCGTGGTGGACGACCTGCGCCAGCCGGATGCCGGTCGGGGCGTGGAACTCCCAGCCCGTGTCGCCGATCTCGACGACGTCGGCGTCTGGGTCCAGCTCGCCGCCGACCAGCTCGAGCCAGATCGGTCCGTTGGCTGTCATGGCCGCGCGCAGCTCGGCCAGGCCCGCGCCGTCCTCCTCATCGATCCGCGCGGCCCGCTCGCCCTCATAGAAGGAGAGGTACCAGCCGTCGGCACTGACGAGGTGCCTGAGCGTGTCGATGATCGAGCCGTACGTCCCATGGGCCGGCTTCGTCAGCTGCTCGGGCGTGAGGGTCGCGCAGGCGTCGATCAGGCGCTCGGTCGCCCAGATGTGGTGGGCGAACGCGTCGGTCAGCAGTGATGTCGTCATCGCCAAATGGTACGAAACGGCGACGGGAGCAACTCGACGACGGTATAGTCCGCGCGCAACGAGCGCGCACAGGGAGGGACGCACGATGCCGGGTGGAAAGAGCAGCGTCGACAAGCTGAGCAAGGACATCAAGGCCTGCAAGAAGGGTGACACCGTGTGCATCCAGGCCGCCGAGGATTCCTTCGTCGCCGACGGGGGGACCATGGTCCCGGTCGACGAGACGGGCAAGGTCTTCACCGATCCGAATGGGGGCAAGGTCTTCGTCACCCCATCGGGCAAAGTCTTCTGATCCCGGGCTGGGGTACGCGGCTCGAGGGTAGCCGCAGTCGGCGCGGGCGCACCATCCCCGGACGATGATGCCAGTCCGTCAGCCAGGGGAATCGCGCCGATCGGCGGCGCGCGCGATGCTCGCCCGCGAGGACGATTTCGGGGTCGCCCTCGTCTTGATCCTGCTGACCGTGCTGGTGTTCGCGGCCGCCGAAGGCCCGATCGGCCAGCTGGTCAGTGTCGCGCTCAGCGGCGGCACGCTGCTGTTCGTCATCCACACCGCCGGCGGGCACCGCCGGACGTTCCGGGTGTCCGCCATCGTTGTCGTGGTCGCGGTTCTCAGCACGGCCGTGGCGACTGTCGCGGGCGGCGACGCCGCGAGCGCGACGGCGGGGCTTGTCGGGCTCCTGCTGGCGATCATCGCCCCGCTCGTCATCCTGCGGCGGATCGTGCTGAGCCCGACCATCACCATTCGACTGGTGCTCGGGGCGTTGGCGATCTACCTGCTGCTCGGCCTCGCGTATGCCTACTTATTCCCGCTCGTGGCAACGCTGAGCCACGCGCCGTTCTTCGTCCAGACGACGACGCCCGATGCATCCGACTACGTGTATTTCAGCTATACGACGCTCGCGACCGTCGGCTTCGGCGACTTCACGGCGGGCACGAGCGTCGGCCGGATGGCCGCCGTCTCCGAGGCGCTCGTCGGCCAGCTCTACCTCGTGTCGGCGGTGGCCCTGTTGGTCGGCAACGTCGGTCGGACCCTGCGCCGCAACGACTCGGGCGACCGGCCCGAAGAATGACCCGCCACGGCCGTCACGCTCGCTGGAGGTCGCTCGTCAGAACGGGCGACACCAGCCTGCTCCTCCGCGCAGAAGCCCTCGGTTCCTCCCCCGAGGGCTTCTTCGTGTGCGGAGGACGGACGCGGTCGGCGCTCCCGGGCCTCGTCCCGACCTAGCTCTCTCGAGCGAGCCGCCGCAGGACCGCAGGGAGGATCCCGCCGGCCAGGAAGTACTCGACGTCGATCGGGCCGTCGAGCCGGGCGATCGCCGAGAAGCGCCGCTCGCTGCCATCGTCCGCGCGGGCCACGACGGTCACGTCCTGACGCGGGGTCGGCCCACCGGCGAGGCCGCTCACCGAAAACGTCTCGCGGCCGGTCAGGCCGAGCGACGCCGCGGTCTCGCCGACCCGGAACTGGAGGGGCAGGATGCCCATCCCGACGAGGTTCGAGCGATGGATCCTCTCGAAGCCCTCGGCGATCACGACGCGGACGCCGAGGAGCGCCGGGCCCTTGGCCGCCCAGTCCCGCGACGAGCCCGACCCGTACTCGCGCCCGGCGATGATCGCCAGCGGCACGCCCTCGGTGGCGTAGCGCATCGCGACGTCGTAGATGAACCCCTCGTCGCCGTCGGGGAGGTGGACCGTGTACGGGCCTTCCTTGCCCTCGACGAGGCGGTTGCGCAGCCTGATGTTGCCGAACGTGCCGCGCATCATCACCTCGTGGTGGCCCCGCCGCGCGCCGTACGAGTTGAACTCCAGCGGCCCGACGCCGTGCGCCTGGAGCCACTGGCCGGCGGGCGACCACTGCGCGATCGAGCCGGCCGGCGAGATGTGGTCGGTGGTCACCGAGTCGCCGAGGACGGCCAGGACGCGCAGCCCGTCGATGTCGCCGACCGGGACGGGCGTCAGGCCGAGGCCGTCGAAGAACGGCGGCTTCGCGATGTAGGTCGAGTCGTCCTCCCAGGCATACCGGTCGCCGGACGGGATCGGCAGCGCTCGCCACCGGTCGTCGCCTTCGAACACGGTCGCGTAGGTCCGTCGGAACAGCTCCGGGTCGATGCTGTCGGCGATGACCGTGCGGATCTCGTCGGGTTCGGGCCAGATGTCGGCCAGGAAGACCGGGCGCCCGTCCGAGCCTGTGCCGAGCGGCTCGCTGGTCAGGTCGATGTCGACCCGGCCCGCCAGGGCGAAGGCCACGACCAGCGGCGGCGAGGCGAGATAGCTCGCTCGCGCGAGCGGGTGGATCCGACCCTCGAAGTTGCGATTGCCCGACAGGACCGCGGCCACGACCAGGTCATTCTTCTCGATGGCGGCGGCGACGGCGTCATCGAGCGGGCCCGAGTTGCCGATGCAGGTCGTGCAGCCGTAGCCGGCCAGCGCGAAGCCCAGCGTTTCGAGCGGGTCCATCAGCCCGGCCGCTTCGAGGTAGCCGGTCACGGCTCGCGAGCCCGGGGCCAGCGAGGTCTTGACCGTCGGCCCGACGCGCAGGCCACGGGCGACGGCATTGCGGGCCAGCAGGCCGGCCCCGACCATGACCGTCGGGTTGGATGTGTTCGTGCACGAGGTGATGGCCGCGATCGCGACCGAGCCGTGACGCACGATCGCATGCTGGCCGTCGATCTCGATCGCGACGCTGCCGTTGTCGGTCGCGCCGGTCGTGCCGCCCTCGTCGGTCAGCCGCCCGAGGTCCTCGCGGGTCGCCGCGGTCGGGCCGGTGGCCGGGAACGCCGCCTCGAAGTTGGCCGGCAGGCCCGGCAGCTCGACCCGGTCCTGTGGGCGGCGCGGTCCCGCCACCGACGGCTCGACGCTCGCCAGGTCGAGCTCGAGCAGCTCGTCGAAGGTCGGGCCGTCGCCGGGCAGCCGCCACAGGCCCTGCTCCCGGGCGTAGCGCTCGACGAGCTCGACCCGCTCAGCTGATCGCCCGGTCAGGCGCAGGTAGGCGATGGTCTCGTCGTCGATCGGGAAGAGGGTCGCGGTCGCCCCGAACTCAGGGCTCATGTTGCTGATCGTCGTCCGGTCGGCCAGCGCGAGCGTCGCCAGGCCGTCACCCGCGAACTCGACGAACGAGCCGACCACACCGTGTGCCCGCAGCATCTCGGTCACGACCAGGACGAGGTCGGTGGCGGTCGAGCCCCGCGGCAGCGCCCCGTGGAGCCGGACGCCCACGACATGGGGCATGGGCTGGTAGAGCGGCTGCCCGAGGAGGACGGCCTCCGCCTCGATGCCGCCGACGCCATAGCCGAGGACGCCGAGGCCGTTGACCATCGTCGTGTGCGAATCGGTGCCGACGAGCGTGTCGGGGAAGGCGACCCGGCCGCCCGCGCCATCCTCGCGGTCGGTGACGACGGTGGCCAGGAACTCGAGGTTGACCTGGTGGATGATGCCGGTCCCGGGCGGCACCACGCGGAGGTCGCGGAACGCGGTCTGGGCCCAGCGCAGGAGCTGGTAGCGCTCCCCGTTGCGGTCGTATTCGCGCTCGACGTTGAAGGCGAACGCGCCTGGCGTCCCGAACCGGTCGATCTGCACCGAGTGGTCGATGACGAGGTCGGCCGGCACGAGCGGGTTGACCTTGCCGGGGTCGCCGCCGAGGTCGGCCATCGCGTCGCGCATCACCGCGAGGTCCACGACGGCCGGGACGCCGGTGAAGTCCTGGAGGAGGACCCGAGCGGGCATGAACGGGATCTCGGCCTCGGCCGCGACGCCCGGCCGCCAGGCCAGCAGCGTCTCGACATCCTCGGCACGGACGGTGCCGTCGCCGGCGTGGCGCAGCAGGTTCTCGAGCAGGATCTTGATCGTCACCGGGAGACCGGCGAGGTCGGTCCGGTCGGCCAGGACCGCGAGCCGGTGGAACGTGTAGCCGGTGCTGCCGACCCGCAGGGTGCCGCGCGCGGCGAACGGATCGGGGATCGAGGACCGGGCTGTCATGACGCGCCTCCTTCATCGTCCGCGCATGAGCGCGGGGTCAGTCGGCGCCGGGCGGGTGCGCCCGCCCCGGGTCGAATCGGCCTTCAGTATAGGACGGCCCGGTCGCGACCGCGCCGACGCGGTCGCTACACTCGAGACGTGCGACACCGACCATCGACGCCGGGCTCCGGACGATCCCGATGAAGCCCTGGGGCGACCTGCCCGGTGACGATCCGGCCGTCGACGAGGCCGGTCACGCGGCCGCCCATGCAGCCGAGCACGCCGAGACGGCCGCCGCCATCGCGGCCGCCGGGATCGACCTCGATCCGCCGCCGCCCGGCTCGCATCATCACGACGAGGCGCGACCCGGCGATCACTCGCACCCGCACGTCCACTCGAGCCCCGGCGAGCCGCCGGTCATCGGCATCGTCGGCGCCGGAGCGGTCGGGACGGCGCTCGGGGTGGCGCTGAGCCGCGGCGGCTGGCCGATCCAGGCGGTCGCCAGCCGGGATACCGCCCGGCGTGCGCGGTTCCGGTCGCTGGTGGACGTCACCCGTGTCTTCGCCGACCCCGAACCGATCCTCGACGAGGTCGAGCTGATCATCCTGGCCGTCCCGGACGACGCGGTCGCCGGGTTGGCCGGATCGCTCCGGATGTACGGCGGCCAGGCGATGATCCACACCAGCGGCGCGCTCGGGGCCGAGGTCCTGGCGCCGGCCATGGCCGCCGGCACCCAGATCGGCGCGTTCCATCCACTGGTCGCCTTCGCGGACACCGAGCGGGCGGTCGCGGCGCTCCACGGCGCCACGGTCGCCATCGAGGGCGACGACCAGCTGGCAGCGATGCTCGCCGACATGGCCGAGGCGATCGGCGCGACAGCCGTCCGCCTGGCACCGGGCTCCAAGGCCGCCTATCACGCGGCTGCCGTCCTGGCTGCCGGCGGGTTCGTCGCCCTTCTCGACGCGATCGCCGAGCTCGGGCGGGTCGCGGGCCTCGATGAGGCCGGCTCGCTGGCGATCTACGGCCCGCTCATCGAGGGCACGCTCGGGAATGCTCGGGCGCTCGGGGTCCGCGCCGCATTGACCGGTCCGATGACCCGTGGCGACATCGGCACGCTGGTCGCCCATCTGGCCACGTTGCGCGCGCACGCACCAGGCGTCATGGATCTGTACGTTGCCGCGGCGCGTCGCGAGATCGATCTGGCGTTGGAACGTGGCGCGCTGGCACCGGCGATGGCGACCGACATGCGGAACGTGCTCGCGTCGGCCTTGCAAGCCCCGGCTGAACCGGTACCATAGCCTCCCATGGATCACAGCATCGCGGCCAAGTACGCGGCCCGGCCGGCGGCCCATTTCGTACGTCCCTCGACCCGGGTCAGGGAGCGCCGGCTCGGCCTCCGACCGTCGAGCTCGTTCAACGCACCGGCCGCGCACGCGACGGTCGTCCGCGGTCCCGAGGTCGCGCCGCTGACCCGCATCCGCGCCGGGTGGCGCGCCATCCAGCCGGCCGTGCCGAGGCGACGTGGCGGCGGTCGACCGGGTCCGGCCGTGATCATGCAGTGGGCCAGATCCGGGCGCGCCGGCACGCCTCGACCGGGCGCCTCGTCGGCGCCGTGGCAAGGCTGAGGACCTCGACCGCCACTTCTGCCGGCGGGATCGTCGTCCGGTTCGAATCGGGCCAGCCGTCGCTGGTCGTCGGGAGCCGGCGGCGCGAGCGCGATGGCCGGACCTGGACGCTTCCGAAGGGCACGCCGAACCCGGGCGAGACACGCGAGCAGACCGCGCTCCGTGAGGTCCGCGAGGAGACCGGGCTCGAGGTCCGCATCACCGGCCCGCTCGATTCGATCGAGTACTGGTTCGTCCAGTCGGGGACTCGCATCCACAAGACCGTCCACTACTTCCTGATGGAGCCGGTCGGTGGCGACCTGGCGGCCCACGACCACGAGTTCGACGAGGTCCGCTGGATCACCTTCGAGAGCGCGGGGTCCCTCCTCACGTTCGAGACCGAGCGCGCGCTCGTGACGCGGGCCGGCGAGATCCTGGCCACCCGATCGGCGCCCGATGACACGGCGGCGACGTCGACGAAGCCCGCCGAGGCGGCCTCGTGACCGACACCGCCGACGCGACCATCCATCTCACGCCCTTGGCCGACGCGCATCGCGCGCTCGGTGCCCGCCTGATCGAGTTCAGCGGCTGGCTGATGCCGGTCCAGTACGGCTCGATCCTCGAGGAGCACCGGACGGTCCGCGAGCGGGTCGGGCTGTTCGACCTGTCGCACATGGGCGAGCTCTACGTAGAGGGCCCGGAATCGGGCCACGCCCTCGCCGCTGCGCTCGTGTCCGACCCGCCGAGCCTCGCGATCGGACGCGCCCAGTACTCGATGATGTGCGTGGACGACGGCGGGATCGTGGACGACCTGATCGTCTACCGCCTCGGCGAGACCCGCTACCTGGTGGTCGCCAACGCGGGCAACGCGCCGATCGTGTCCGACGCGCTGGCGACGCGGCTGAACGGGTTCGCGGCCGTGCTCGACGATCGCTCGCTGGCGACCGGCCTGCTGGCGGTCCAGGGGCCCCGCGCGGTGGAGACGCTCGCTCCGGTGACCGACGTGGATCTGGGCGCCCTGCGCTACTACGCCGCCGTCGAGGGAAAGGTGGCCGGCATCGATGCCCTCGTCGCCCGGACGGGGTACACCGGCGAGGACGGGTTCGAAGTGTTCGTCGACACCGCACGGACCGTCGAGCTGTGGGACGTCCTGCTCGAGGCGGTGCGGGCCCATGGCGGGCTGCCGATCGGCCTCGGAGCGCGGGACACGCTGCGGCTCGAGGCCGGCATGCCGCTGTACGGCAACGAGCTCGATCTCGACACGAACCCCTACGAGGCTGGGCTCGGGCGGGTCGTCAAGCTGACCAAGCCGGCCGACTTCGTCGGCCGAGCCGCGCTCGAAAAGGTCGAACGCGACGGACCGGCTCGCCGCCTCGTCGGCCTCATCGTCGAGGGACGCGGCATCGCCCGCCACGGCTACGCGGTCTTCGCCGGGGATCGGCGGACCGGGGTCGTCACCAGCGGGACACAGTCGCCGACGCTGGGCGTCCCGATCGCCATGGCCTACGTCGCGCCGGGCGACGCCGAGCCGGGTACCGTTGTCGATGTCGAGATCCGCGATGCTCGCGTCCCGGCGCGGGTCGTCGCTCTGCCGTTCTACAAGAGGGGTGCCTGAACCCATGGTCCCGAGCGATCTGCGTTATACG
This sequence comes from uncultured Chloroflexia bacterium, assembly GCA_963813225.1. Taxonomy (GTDB): domain Bacteria; phylum Chloroflexota; class Limnocylindria; order Limnocylindrales; family CSP1-4; genus SPCO01. The sequence goes on from CAWEYB010000005.1 coordinate 166,724, forward strand.
AAGGACCACGAGTGGGTCCGCATCGACGGGGACGAGGCGACCATCGGGATCACGGCCTACGCGGCCGACCAGCTGGGCGACATCGTGTTCGTCGAGCTGCCCGAAGCCGGCCGGACGCTCGACCAGTTCGCGGTGTTCGGCGTGGTCGAGTCGGTCAAGGCCGTCAGCGACCTGTTCGCCCCGCTCAGCGGCGAAGTCAGCGCGACGAACCCCGAGCTCGGGCCTAGCCCCGAGCTGGTCAACAGCGACCCGTTCGGTGGCGGCTGGATGATCCGGCTCCGCGTGGCCGACGCCGGCCAGGTCGACGCCCTGCTCGACGCCGACGCCTACGACGCCCTGATCGCCGCCGGCTGAGCCGTCGATGCCGTACGGTCCCCATACCGCCGACGACCGGGCGAGGATGCTCGAGGCGCTCGGACTGACGTCGGTCGACCAGCTGTTCGAGGACATCCCGGTCGAGCTCCGGGCCTCGCCGCTCGACCTTCCCGAGCCCGAGCCCGAGCTTGAGCTGGCGGCGCGGCTGACCGGGCTGGCCGCCCGCAACCGAACGGATCTGGCCTCGTTCCTCGGCGCCGGGGTGTATCGCCACTGGTGCCCGCCGGCGGTCGACCAGCTGCTGCTGCGCGGCGAGTGGTACACGGCCTACACGCCGTACCAGCCGGAGATCAGCCAGGGCACGCTCCAGAGCATCTACGAGTACGAGTCGCTGCTGGCCGAGCTGGTCGACCTCGACGTCGTCTCGGCATCGCACTACGACGGCGCGGCGGCCACCGCCGAGGCGGCCCTGATGACCTGTCGGGCGACGCGCCGCGAGCGGGTCCTGATCTCGCGTGGCGTCCATCCGCACTACCGGGCGACCACACGGACGTACTTCGAGGGCGGGCTCGAGCTCGAGGAGATCCCGCTGGTCGCCGATGGGGACGCCGCCGGCACGACCGACCTGGCCGCGCTCGAGCGGATGCTGGCCGATCCCGATCGACCTGTCGCCGGCGTGATCGCCGCGCAACCCGACTTCCTCGGCCTGCTCGAGCCGATGCCCGAGATCGGGCGGCTGGCACACGCGGCCGGCGCCCTGTTCGTCGCCGTCGTCGAGCCGGTCAGCCTCGCCGTCCTCGCCCCACCCGGCGCGTACGGGGCGGACATCGCCGCCGGCGAGGGCCAGCCGCTCGGCATCGCGCCGCAATACGGCGGCCCGTACCTCGGCATCCTGGCCTCGACCGATGCCCTCGTCCGCCAGATCCCGGGCCGGCTCGTCGGGATGACGACCGACCTCGACGGCCGCCGGGCGTTCGTGATGACCATGCGCGCGCGCGAGCAGGACATCCGGCGAGACAAGGCGGCCAGCAACATCTGCACCAACCAGGCCCTCCTGGCGCTGGCCGCCTCGATCTATCTCGCCACCCTGGGTCCGCACGGTCTGCGTGACGTCGCCGCGCTCGGCGCGGCGCGGGCCGCCGAGCTCGAGGCGGCGCTGGCAGCCGTCGGCGCCGCGCGCCTCCACGCGGGTCCGTACCTCAACGAGTTCGTCATCCGCGTGCCCGACGCGCGGACGGTCCACCGGCGCTTGCTGGCGGCGGGCGTCCTGGCCGGCCTGGTCCTCGCCGATGCGGAGCCGGACGACCCCGACCTCGCCGATGGCCTGCTCGTGTGCGCCACCGAGGTGACCACGTCGGCCGAGATCGCGACCTTCGCCGGCGCACTCTCGGCCGTGCTGGCCGATTTCGACATCCCCGCCGTCGCGGAGCCGGTTCGATGAGCGTCACCGGCGAGCGCCTCCAGCCGACCCTCTTCGAGCGCAGCCGGCCCGGGCGTGGTGGCGGCAAGATCCCGCACCCGCCCAAGGACGCGCTCGAGCGCATCCCTGAGGCTGCCCGACGGGTGACTGGCCCGGCGCTGCCCGAGATGAACGAGCCCGACGTCGTGCGCCACTACGTCAACCTGTCACAGCTCAACTATGCGGTCGACACCGGGTTCTACCCGCTCGGCTCGTGCACGATGAAGTTCAACCCCAAGCTCAACGAGTGGGCGGCCCGGCTGCCCGGCTTCGCGGGCCTCCATCCGATGGCGCCGGACGAGGTCGCGCAGGGGACGCTCCAGCTGCTGTGGGAGCTGGAGCGATCGCTGGCCGAGATCTCCGGCATGCGCGCGGTCACCCTCCAGCCGGCCGCCGGCGCCCAGGGCGAGCTGACCGGGATCCTGATGATCCGTGCCCACCACCGCGCTCGTGGCGACGTCCAGCGTGACCAGGTTCTCGTCCCGGACTCCAGCCACGGGACGAACCCCGCGACCGCGTCGATGGCGGGCTACCAGACGATCACCGTCCCGTCGGCCGCGGATGGCGGCGTGGACCTCGACGCCTTCCGCGCGGCGCTGGGCCCGCGGACCGCCGCGGTGATGATCACCAATCCGTCCACGCTGGGCCTGTTCGAGGCCAGGATCGGCGAGCTCCTCGACGCCGTCCACGAGGCGGGCGCCCTGGCCTACATGGACGGCGCGAACCTGAACGCGATCCTCGGCCGGTTCAAGCCTGGCGAGGCCGGCTTCGACGTCATGCACTTCAACGTCCACAAGACGTTCTCGACGCCGCATGGCGGCGGCGGTCCTGGTGCCGGACCGGTCGGGGTGGGGGAGACCCTGCTCCCGTACCTGCCCGCCCCGCGCGTCCTGCGCGAGGATGACGGGACGTTCCGCCTCGAGCGGCCCGGGGAGCGGCCGACCTCGATCGGCCGCCTGCGCAGCTTCGTCGGCAACACGGGCGTCCTGGTGCGGGCGTATGCCTACATCCGTGCGCACGGCGGGTCCGGTCTGCGCGAGGTCAGCGACGACGCGGTCCTCGCCGCCAACTACCTCAAGCATCGGCTGGCGGGGACATACGACATCCCGTACGACCGCGCCTGCAAGCACGAGTTCGTCGCATCGGCCGCGACCATCAAGAAGGACACCGGCGTCCGGACCCTCGACATCGCCAAGCGCCTCATCGACTACGGCTACCACCCGCCGACGATCTACTTCCCGCTGATCGTCGAGGAGGGGATGCTGATCGAGCCGACCGAGACCGAGTCGGTCGAAACGCTCGACGCGTTCGCCGACGCGCTGATCGCCATCGCCGGCGAAGCCGAGACGTCCCCGGACCTCGTCACGAGCGCGCCGCACAGTGCCCCGGTCCGCCGCCTGGACGAGGCGGCGGCCGCCCGTCATCCCAACCTGCGCTGGCGCGGGATGACCGGTGCGGAGACGCCGTGCCCCGATTGACGGAGCCTCCGGACCAGCCGAGCGAACGTTTGTTAGGTCACGAGTTGACAGTCCGCGAATCGCTGTGGATAGTACCGGCAGCGCACCGACCTGATCCGTGCTGGCGCCGCTGCTCGCCCATCGGCCGAAACGAGCGGGAGGCTCGATGAGGACCGAGCGAGCAACTTCAATCGGCGTCGAGATGTGCGGCGGGCCGCGGTAGCGAGTCATCTCGGGTAGCAACCCGTTCGGAGGAGAACCCATGCAGAAACGTCTACTTGGCATCGTAGCCAGCATCGCCGTCATCTCGGCGGCATGCGGCGGTGCCGCCACCTCGTCGGCGCCCGCGGCGTCGCAGCCGGCGGCTTCCGCGCCGGCGGCGTCCTCGGGCACGCCCTCGGACTCGACCGCGCCCTCGGGCTCGGCCGCGGCCGCGTCGGGTGGGCCTCTTGCCGCCGACCAGGTCCTTCACGTGTCCCTCGGCGCCGAGGACCCTGACTCGCTCGATCCGAGCACGGCCTCGACGAGCACGGACATCGGTGTCCTCCACGCCCTCGACCGGGGCCTGATCTACTTCGACAAGGACCTCAACCCGGTCCCGTCGCTGGCCACCGCGCTGCCGACCATCTCGGCCGACGGCCTGACCTACACGTTCACCCTGCGCGACGGCGCGAAGTACAGCAACGGCGACCCGATCGTCGCCGGTGACCTCGTGTACGCCTGGAAGCGGATCATCGACCCGCGGACCGCGTCGACCTACCAGGCCTTCTACGCCGACGTCAAGGGCGGCGCCGAGGTCCTGGCCCTGACCGGCAAGAAGCCGGCCGCCACGGACGCCGAGATCGACGCCGCGATCGCCAACTACGGCGTGTCGGCTCCCGACGACAAGACGTTCGTCATCACCCTCGCCCATCCGGCCGGCTACTTCCTCGACATCGTCGGGTTGTGGGGCGCCGGGCCGCTCGAGAAGAAGTGGGTCGAGACCCCCAACTTCACCGAGGCCGCCAACTACGTCAGCTCGGGCCCCTTCATGATGAAGGACTGGACCCATCAGGCGTCCATCACCCTCGTCCCGAACCCGAACTGGTACGGCCAGAAGCCGACCCTCACCGAGATCGACTTCAAGATCGGTGGCGATCCGACCGCTGACCAGGCGACCTTCGAAGCCGGCCAGCTCGACATGCTCGCGGCGAGCCCGCCCGACGTGCCGCGCATCAAGGCCGACGCGACGCTTGGCCCGATGGTCCAGACCCAGCCGGTCCTCGTGACCGACTACTGGGGCTTCAACACCGCCAGTGGCCCGACCGCCAATGTCCACCTCCGTCGTGCCCTGTCGATGGCCATCGACAAGGACACCATGCTGACCACCGTCTACGGCGGCCAGGGCGAAGTCGCCGACAGCCTGATCCCGCCGGGCATGCCCGGACACCAGGAGGGCATCGGCCTCAAGTACGACGTCGCCGGTGCGAAGACAGAACTCGCTCAGGCGCTCACGGAGCTCGGCACCACCGACACCAACAAGGACGGCACGGTCAGCGCCGCTGACCTCCCGCCGCTGACGTTCGGGTTCAACACCAACGCCGGCCACGAGCTTCCGTCGGCCTACATGCAGAACCAGTGGCGGACCAACCTGGGCGTCCAGAGCACCCTCGTCGGCGAGACCTTCGACCAGTTCCTGGTCGATCGCCCGGCCGGCAAGTTCTCGATCGCCCGGAACGCCTGGGGCGCGGACTATCCGCACCCGGACAACTGGCTCCGCGCGCTGTTCCAGAGCCAGAGTGGCAACAACGACTCCCTGTACAAGAACCCGCAGTACGACGCCCTCGTCGCGCAGGCCGGCGCTGAGCCGGATCTCGACAAGTCGATCGCGCTGTACAACCAGGCCCAGGAACTCCTGGTCCAGGATGCTCCCGCGGTGTTCACCCGCTGGCGCGTCAGCAACTACGAAGTCGAGCCGTATGTCCAGGGCGTCCAGGGCACTGCCCAGGATTCCGTCGTCATCGGTGACTACTTCTACGAGAACATCTCCATCGCGCAGCACTAGACGACCGAGTCGTCGCCAGATGCGGGAGTCGGCCTCGTCGGCTCCCGCCACATCCCCGGGACCGTGGGCGCGTACGATCGCACCCACGGATCCGGGACTTCTCGCATATCGCTAGGGACTGACCCAAGAGGGATCGGATGATCAGGTACATCGCACGTCGTGTCTTGTGGATCATCCCCGTGCTCTTCGTGGTCTCCCTGATCACCTTCTCGCTCATGCACGCCGTGCCCGGCGGGCCATGGGCCCGCGAGAAGGCCGTTCCGGCGGCAATGGTCGCCCGCCTCAACGAGAAGTACGGGCTCGACCAGCCGGTCCCCGTCCAGTACATCACCTGGGTCGGGAACCTCGTGCAGGGGAACCTCGGGCCGTCCTACAAGTTCCAGGACCGGACCGTCAACGATATCGTCGGTGGCGGGATCTGGACCACGGTCCAGCTCGGCCTGATGGCATTCTTCCTGTCGGTCGCGGTCGGCATCCCGCTGGGGGTCATCGCTGCGCTCGGCCACAACCGGTGGCCGGACTACGCCGCGACCGGGATCTCCGTCCTTGGCATCGCCACTCCCAGCTTCGTGCTGGCCATCCTGCTGATCCTCTTATTCGGGGTGACGCTGAAGATGTTGCCCACGGGTGGCTGGAAGGGTCCTGAGACCTGGATCCTGCCGACCATCGCCCTGGCCAGCTTCCCGATCGCGATCATCACCCGCTACACGCGGGCGTCGATGCTCGAGGTCACCCGCAAGGACTACGTCCGGACCGCCCAGAGCAAGGGCGTGGCCGACCGCGCGGTCGTCACGCGGCACATGATCCGGAACGCCCTCATCCCGGTGATCACGATCCTCGGCCCGACGCTGGCCTTCCTCGTGACCGGCTCGTTCATCATCGAGTCGATCTTCGGCATCCCGGGCATCGGGCGCTACTACATCACCTCGATCGGCCAGCATGACTACGGGGTCCTGATGGCGATGACCGTCCTGTACGCGTTCGTCGTCGCCTTCCTCAACGTCATCGTCGATGTGCTCTACGCATTCATCGACCCGCGCATCCGGTTCAGCTAGGAGTCCTGCTCGATGGCCACCGAAACCCTCCGTGGCGGCATCGCCAAGCCCCAGCCGTCGGCCAGTCTCTGGGGCGACGCCTTCGGGCGGCTCCGGAAGAACAAGCTGGCGATGATCGGGCTGATCCTGGTCGGCTTCGTGACGTTCATCGCGATCTTCGGCTCGATCCTGGCCCCCTACAACTACCAGGACCAGGACCTCGCCGCGGTCGTCGCCAACAAGGGCCAGCCCCTCCCGCCGCTGAGCGGCGGCCACATCCTCGGCACCGACCAGATCGGGCGTGACCTGCTCAGCCGCCTGATGGACGGGGCCCGGATCAGCATGTCGGTGGCGATCGTCGTCCAGATCGTCGTCATCTGCATCGGCGTGCCGATCGGCGCGATGGCCGGCTGGTTCGGCGGCCGGACCGACAACCTGCTGATGCGCTTCACCGACGTGATGTACGCCTTCCCGGACCTCCTGTTCATCATCCTGTTGACGGTGGTGTTCAAGCAGACGCCGTTCGGCCAGGCGATGGACGGGCTGCTGCTCGTGTTCGTGGCGATCGGGCTCACGACCTGGGTGACGGTCGGCCGGCTCGTCCGCGGCCAGATGCTGGCGCTCAAGGAGACCGAGTTCGTCGAGGCCGCCAAGGCGATCGGCGTGTCCGACCGCAAGATCGTCACCAAGCACCTGCTCCCGAACGGCATCGGGCCGATCATCGTGGCGATCACGCTGGGCATCCCGGCGGCGATCCTCGCCGAGGCGACGCTCGCCTACATCGGCATCGGTGTCCAGGCACCGCGTGCGTCGTGGGGCAGCCTCATCAACGACGGGCAGGCGGTCATCCGATCGAGCCCGTGGCTGACGTTCTTCCCGGCGGTCTGCATCGCTGTCGCGCTGATCAGCTTCACGTTCGTGGGCGACGGTCTCCGTGACGCCCTCGATCCGAAGCTGAAGGGGAAGCAATAGGTGGTCAGCGCCGAGGAGGACATGTCCGCCGCCGACGCACCGACCATCGTCGAACTGTCCGCTGACGATGTCCTCCGTGCTCGCACGGAGGCGGTCGCCAAGGCCGGGGTCGGGCGCAAGGCCGACCACCTGCTGGAGGTCCGCGGGCTGTCGACCCACTTTTTCACGCCCGACGGCGTCGTCCAGGCGGTCGACGACGTCAGCTTTGACGTCGGCTACGGCGAGACGCTCGGTCTCGTCGGCGAATCGGGCTGCGGCAAGAGCGTCACGGCCCTGTCGATCGCCCGCCTCGTCCCGGATCCGCCGGGCAAGATCGTCAAGGGCTCGATCCTGTTCGACGGCATCGACGTCCTCAAGCTCAGCCCGGACGACATGCGCAAGCTGCGCGGCAAGGAGATCGGGTTCATCTTCCAGGACCCGCTGACCAGCCTCAACCCGACGCTGACCATCGGCTACCAGATCGGCGAGGCCATCCGCGAGCACATGGGGCTGTCCGAGAAGGCGACCCAGGAGCGGACCATCGAGCTCCTCTCGAAGGTCGGCATCCCGCGGGCCAAGGAGCGGCTCAAGGACTATCCCTTCCAGTTCTCGGGCGGGATGCGCCAGCGCGTGATGATCGCCATCGCACTGTCGTGCGATCCGAAGCTGATCCTGGCCGACGAGCCGACCACTGCGCTCGACGTGACCATCCAGGCCCAGATCCTCGAGCTGATCCAGACCCTGTCGAGCGAGTTCGGGACGGCCGTCCTGATGATCACCCACGACCTCGGCATCGCGGCCGGGATGTGCGACCGGGTCAACGTGATGTACGCCGGGCGGATCGTCGAGACCGGCACGGTCGACGAGCTGTTCGAGGAACCGAGGATGCCGTATTCCTGGGGTCTGCTCGATTCGCTGCCGCGCATCGATGACGTCCGAGGCGACCGCCTGCGCACCATCGAGGGCCTGCCGCCCGTGCTCATCCGGCCGGCCGACGCCTGCCGCTTCAACCCCCGCTGCCGGTACGCGCGGGACGTCTGTCGCGAGAAGGAGCCCGAGCTGACCCGCCGCGGCGCGACCGACCACATGGCGCGCTGCTGGGCGACCGAGCCCGAAGGCTGGATCGCGTGACGGCGACCGCGCCGCCACCGACTCCCTCCGTCCGCCCCCACGATCCCGCCAACCTCGTCGAGGTCGACGACGTCAAGGTCCATTTCCCGATCCGGGCCGGCATCTTCCAGACGACGAAGGCGACCGTCAAGGCCGTCGACGGGGTGACCTTCGACGTCCGCCGCGGCGAGACGCTCGGGCTGGTCGGCGAATCGGGCTGCGGCAAGAGCACCATCGGCCGGGCGATGATCCGGCTGCGCGAGGCGACGAGCGGGACCGTCCGCTTCGACGGCGTGGACCTCGGCAAGCTGTCGAGCAACGATCTGCGGCGGACCCGCCGGCGGATGCAGATCATCTTCCAGGACCCGTACGGCTCGCTCGACCCGCGGATGACGGTCGGCTCGATCATCGCCGAGCCGATCGAGACCCACGACCTGGCCGAGGGCGACGCCAAACGGGAGCGCATCGCCGACCTGCTTCGCCTGGTCGGGCTCGATCCCCAGTACGTCAAGCGCTATCCGCACGAGTTCTCGGGCGGCCAGCGACAGCGCATCGGCGTCGCCCGGGCGCTCGCGGTCGAGCCCGAGTTCATCGTCTGCGACGAGCCCATCTCGGCGCTCGACGTGTCGATCCAGGCACAGGTGCTCAACCTGCTCACCGACCTCAAGCGCCGCCTCGGGCTGACCTACCTGTTCGTCGCGCACGACCTGTCGGTGGTCAAGCACATCAGCGACCGGGTCGCAGTGATGTACCTCGGCAAGATCGTCGAGATCGGCCCGCCAGATGAGCTGTACTCGGCGCCGGGACACCCGTACACCCGGGCCCTGCTGTCGGCCGTGCCGGTGCCCGATCCGGTCGCCGAGCGGAAGCGTCGCCGGGTCATCCTCAAGGGCGACGTCCCGAGCCCGGTCAATCCGCCGCCCGGCTGCCGCTTCCATACGCGCTGCTGGCTCTACGAGCGGCTGGGCCAGCCGGAGGAGTGTCGGACCATCGATCCGCCGCTGACCACGGTCGCGGAGCTGCCCGACCACCAGGCCGCCTGCCATTTCTCGTCCGAGGCGCTCAAGACCGACGTCGGGATCGCCCACATCGGCGACGTCCTTGTGCGGCGCGGCACGCCCGCGTCCGCGATCGCGTCGCTCGAGTCGGGCGTCAACGAGGGGCCGACGGAAGAGCAGATCGCGGCTTTCGCGGCACCGGCGTTCGCCGACCTCGGCGCGGAGTCGACCGAGGTGGAGACGAGCGAGGGGTTGTCGAAGGAGGATCCCGTGTCCTTCGACTCGCCGTCGAAGCGGAACGACGAGGACCGCGGACTCTAACCCGGACTCTGGGAGATCGCCGCCGCCGGCTGCCGGAAGTGGCAGGCGCTCAGGTGGTCGCCGCCGACGTCGATGAGCGGCGGGATCGCCTCTGCGCAGATGGCCGGCTTGCCCAGCTCTTCTCGAAGCGGGCACCGAGGGTGGAAGCGGCAGCCCGTCGGCGGGTTCACCGGGCTCGGGACGTCGCCTTTGAGGATGACCCGGGTGCGGCGGATGGTGGGGTCGGGGACCGGGATGGCCGACATGAGGGCCAGCGTGTAGGGGTGTTCCTGCTTCCTGAACAGGGCGCGCCGCTCCGCCAGCTCGACCACCCGGCCGAGATACATGACCGCCACCCGATCGCTGATGTGCTCCACCACGCCCATGTTGTGGGCGACGAACAGGTAGGTCAGCCCGAGCTCCCGCTGGAGCTGCTTGAGCAGGTTCAGCACCTGGGCCTGGATGGACACGTCGAGGGCCGAGACCGGCTCGTCGCAGATGACCAGGTCGGGCTCCAGGACGAGTGCGCGGGCGATGCCGATGCGCTGGCGCTGGCCGCCGGAGAACTCGTGCGGGTAGCGGCTGGCGTGCCATGGCGCCAGACCGACGAGGTCCATCATCCGCTTGACCTTCTCCTCCCGCTCGGCCGGGGTCCCGATCCCGTGGATCCGCAGGCCCTCGCCGATGCTGTCGGAGATCGGCGTCCGCGGGTCGAGGCTCGAGTAGGGGTCCTGGAAGATGACCTGCATCCGGCGCCGGTAGGGCTTGAGGGCGGCGCCCTTCAGGGCGGTGAGCTCGGTCCCGTCGAACCGGATCGAGCCGGCCGTGGGTTCGATCAGCCGTAGCAGCAGGCGCCCGACGGTCGTCTTGCCGCAGCCCGACTCGCCGACCAGGCCGAGGGTCTCGCCCTTGCGGATGTCGAGATCCACCCCGTCGACCGCCTGCACCATCCCGATGGTGCGCTGGAGGACGCCGCCCCGGATCGTGAAGTGCTTGACCAGACCACGGATCCGGACGAGTGGCTCGGCGTCCGCACCGGCGACGGTCGCGGCCTCGGGCGACATCGCGGTCATGCCGTGACCTCCGGCCGGGCGATCGGCGTGCCGTCCTGATCGTGGTAGAGCCAGCACCGGACAGCGTGGCCGGTCGTGACCGACAGGAGCTCCGGATGGGCCTCGGTGGCAAGGATCACGTCCTCGTCGATCCGGGTCTGGCAGCGCGGGGCGAACCGGCAGCCGACCGGCAGGTCGATGAGGTTCGGGACGTTGCCGGGGATGACGGCCAGCGAATCCTTCACGTCGCCGACGACCGGGATCGAGGCGATGAGGCCCTGGGTGTAGGGGTGGAGCGGTGCCCGGAAGAGCGACCCGACATCGGTCTGCTCGACGATCTCGCCCGCGTACATGACCGCCACCCGATCGCACATCTCGGCGACCACGCCCAGGTCGTGGGTGATCAGGATGATCGATGTCCCGAACTCGTCTCGGAGGTTGCGCATCAGGTCGAGGATCTGGGCCTGGATGGTGACGTCGAGAGCGGTCGTCGGTTCGTCGGCGATGAGCAGGTCCGGCTCGCAGGCGAGCGCCATCGCGATCATGACCCGCTGGGCCATGCCGCCCGACAGCTCGTGCGGGAACGACTTGAGTCGCCGTTCCGGATCCGGGATGCCGACCATCCGCAGCAGCTCGAGCGCCCGGCCGTGGGCTGCGTCGCCGGTCATCTTGCGATGCAGCTCCAGGACCTCGCTGATCTGCCAGTCGACGTCCCGGACCGGGTTGAGCGATGAGGTCGGCTGCTGGAAGATCATCGAGATCCGGTCGCCCCGGATCTGGCGCATCGCGTCGCTCGACAGGCCCATCAGGTCGGTGCCGTCGAACACGATCTGGCCGGAGTCGATCTTGCCCGGCGAGGCGACCAGACGCATGATCGACAGGCTGGTCACGCTCTTGCCGCAACCGGATTCGCCGACGAGACCCATGATCTCGCCGCGACCGACCGTGAAGTCGATCCCGTCGACGGCCTTGACCACGCCTTCGCGCGTCCTGAACGACGTTCGCAGGCCCTTGACCTCGAGGAGCGGCTTGCCGTCTTGCGGTCGGGGCGGCTTGCGTGCCGACGCCGGCACGATCTCCTCGATGGTCGTCTCGTCAAGAGGCGGTCCGATGACCTCGATCGACGATGCCTCGGTCATCGATTGAGCCGTGGATCGAGCGCGTCGCGCAGGCCGTCGCCGAGCAGGTTGAAGGCGAAGACGGTCAGGGTGAGGGCGATGCCCGGGAACAGGATCAGGTGCGGGGCCGTGAACAGCTTGTCGCTGTTCTGGCCGATCATCGAGCCCCATTCCGCCATCGGCGGCTGGGCGCCGAGGCCAAGGAACGACAGGGCCGCCACGTCGAGGACGGCGCCCGCGATGCCGAGCGTCCCGGCCACGATCAGCGGGGTGATCGAGTTCGGCAGGATCCGCCGGAACAGGAGCCCACGCGCGCTCTCGCCCATCGCCCTGGACGCCGTGACGAAGTCACCCTCCTTGGTCGACATCACGGCGGCGCGCATGATCCTGGCATAGATGGGGATGGCGACGATGACGATCGCCAGCTGGGCCGTCAGCAGACCCTGGCCGATGGCGGTGACGATGCCGATGGCCAGGAGCAGGGCGGGGAAGACCAGGAGGATGTCCATCATCCGCATCAGCAGGTTTTCGGTCCAGCCGCCGGCGTAGCCGGCCACCAGGCCGATCAATGCCCCGATCCCGATCGCGAATCCGACGGTCACGAAGCCGACGAAGAGCGACACCCGAGCGCCGTGGACGACCCGGCTGAAGACGTCCCGGACGTTCGGGTCGGTGCCCATCAGGAACTGGGGCTGGTCGGCCGGGCAGCCAAGGACGTGGATGCACGGCGGGGACGACTTCTTGACCCCGTCGACGACCCCGAGGAGGACCTGGTCGGGCGGATACGAGGAGAGCTGGTCGGCGAACAGTGCGCACAGTCCCAGGAAGACCAGGATGGTGAGGCCGACCAGCGCATTGCGCTGATGAAGGATGTTCCGGCCCGTGCCCCGCCAGACGCCGACGCGCCGGACTTCCTGGTCGATCGCGGTGTCGAGCCCGCCATGGAGGTTGCCCTGGAAGGTGGGTACGCTCATCGTCCGGTCCTCACTGGAGCCGGACCCGCGGATCGAGCCAGGCGTACGAGATGTCGACGATCAGGTTGGCGATCAGGTAGCCGACCGCGATGACAAGGACGAACCCCTCGACGACGGCATAGTCGCGGCTCTGGATCCCTCGGTGACCGCCCGGCCGACCCCGGCCAGGCCGAAGACGGTCTCGGTCAGGACCGCGCCGGCGAGCAGGCCGCCGAGCTGGATGCCGATGATGGTGATGACGGGCAGCATCGAGTTCGGGAGGCCGTGCTTGCGCACGACCGCACGGTCGCTCAGACCCTTCGCCTGGGCCGTGCGGATGTAGTCGAGGCCCATCACGTCGAGCAGGCTCGACCGGGTGATCCGGGCGATGATCGCCAGCGGGACGGTCGCCAGGACCAGGGCAGGCAGGATCATGTGCCGGAAGGCATCGAAGAAGATGTCCCAGCGCAAGGTCAGGATCCCGTTCAGGGTGTAGATGTTCGAGATGAAGTCGACGACCCCGCGCGGCGGTCCAGCCAGGTTCTGGAGACCCCAGGCGGTCGCCAGCGGGCGTCGGATCGAGGCCCGGCGTGAGCCGGCCCCCCGGCGGCAGGGCGAGCGGGCTGCCCTTCAGCAGGATCGCGAAGATGAAGATCATGATCGGGCCGAGGACGAAGATCGGGATCGACACGCCGAGGTTGGCGCCGGCCATCGTCCCGACGTCGATGCTCGAGTTGCGCCGGCGAGCCGAGATGATCCCCAGCAGGACGCCGACCGGGATGGCGATCAGGAGGGCATAGAAGGCCAGCTCGATGGTCGTCGGCAGGCGCGAGATGAGCATGTCGGTGACCGGCTGCGACGCCTTGATCGAGGTGCCGAGGTCGCCCCGGAGCAGGCCGGCCACGAAGTCGACGTACTGCACGGGGAGCGGACGATCGAAGCCGTGGGCGTGATCGTAGGCGGCGCACGCTTCGGGTGAGGTGTGCTCGCCGAGGATCGCCGCACATTGTGATCCGGGCAGCAGGTGCCCCATCACGAAGACGAGGGTGACGACCCCGATGAGGACCGGGATCGTGAGCAGGATGCGGCGGACGATGTAGCGAGTCATCCGGTCCTTCGAGGTTCCGGGTGGTCAAAGGGGGCGTCGCGGGTCGCGACGCCCCCTTCGGTTCACGATGCGGGGGTGGGGATCACGACTTGGGGAGGAACCCGCCCCACAGGGCGCCCCAGTAGTCGAACGTGCCGCCATTGCCGACGTGCAGCGGGCTGTTGGGGTCCCACTGCGCGCTCAGCGACGCGACGACGTCGTTGGCGTCGAGAGCCGATCCATCCGCGAACTTCACGTTGTCCTGCAGCTTGCAGGTCCAGACCGTGCCGGCCGTGTTCGGATCGCAGCTTGTCGCCAGGCTCGGGACCGTGTCGGTCCCGCCGATCTTGTACGCGTACAGCGTGTCGTAGACCTGCTCGCAGTTGCGGAGCGAGTCGCCGTCACTCTCGTCGCCGCAGTACAGGCCGGAGGTCTCGGCGTTCTGGTCGAAGACGATCTGCGGACGGCCGCCCGGATCGACGACCGAGAAGATGTCGACGCCCAACGGGGACGCCTGGGCGCCCTTGACGTCCGCCTTGTACGCAGCCGCCGAGGCGGCATGGTTGAGCGGGATCATCGGGACGTGCTGCTTGATCAGGGTGTTGGCGGTGCCGTAGTCGGCCAGCCGACCAGCCGGGTCGAGCTCCGAGGCCGCCTTGGTCAGGACGTCGGTGATGTCCTTGAACTTGGTCCCGAACGCGTCGTTGGCGCCGATCCCGAAGTGGTAATCGACCCAGTCGGTCATGTCCGGATAGTCACCGCCCCAGCCCAGGAGGAACAGCGAGTACTGGCCCTTGCTGGAGTTGGTGAGGTAGGTGGTGTTGTCCTCGGTGTGGATCTTGAGGTTGATCCCGAGATCCTTGAACTGCGCCTGGATCTCGGTCGCGGTGTCCGGCGGGTTCGGGAAGTACTGGCGAACCTTCGGGCGGAAGTACAGGTCGTAGGTCTTGCTGAAGTCGAAGTTGGCCGCCTTCAGGGCCGCGATCGCCGCGTCCTTGTTGTAGGCGTACCACGCGTCGCCCTCGCAACCGCCGGCCACGCTGCACGGGGTGAAGTAGTCGGCCACGGTCGAGCCCGGGGCGTTGAACAGGTCGAGGATCCGCTTGCGGTCGATGCCCTGGGCGATCGCCTGGCGGACGGCCTCGTTGTTCCACGGGGCGTCGTCGACGTTGAAGCCGAGGTACAGCGTGCTGAATGCGTCACGCTTGAGGAGCTGCAGGCTCGTGTCGTTGGTGACGGTGTCGAAGTCGTCGGGGGCGACGTTGTCCATGCCGTCGACGGTGCCGGCCTGGAGGTCCTGAAGGCGCTTCTCGGCCGTGTCCGCCCACTTGAAGATCAGGGTCGGGGCGATCGGCTTGTTCGGGCCGGTGTAGTTCGGGTTGGCGACCATCGTGATGTGGTCACCCGAGACCCATTCCTTGACCATGTACGGGCCGGTCCCGTTGGTGGTCTTGACGTAGGACTTGTCTGCGGCGTGTGCGGCCAGCCAGTCGCTGTCGAGGATCCCGTTCGTGGCGAACGCGATCTTGCTCAGGAACGAGACGTCCGGGGCGCACATGTCGAACTCGACGGTGAGCCGGTCGACGGCCTTGATCTGGCTGAACTCGCCGGTGTAGCCGGCCGGGCGATTCGCGCAATCGATCGCGGTCGCCGGGACTGCCATCCCGTCATACGCAGCGGCACTCGCGCTCGCGCTCGGGGCCGTGCTTGCGGGGGCCTGGCTGACCGGTGCGGTCGACGGCGCCGTTGACGGTGCGGTCGACGTCGTCGAACCGGAACATGCGGCCAATACGATCGCGAAGGACGCGGCCAGGACCGAGTACTTCAGCAACCACCTAGGGGATCGCGACATCCTTGTGACTCCTCCTCTGTACCCCGTTTCCCGGGCCGTTGATCCTCCCTTGGCCGGGTCATGAGGGCGCGCGTCCGCGGGCCCGAAGGCACGCGGGTGCCGGGAAGACTAGCATCCCGTGAGGCGGCCGTCATCTGGTCGCGCGAGGTCGATTCGACCGGTGCCCGAGCAGGGCTCAGCCGCTGGGCCTGGGGCTGGCCGACGAGTTCGGGCCGGACGGCGCCGGCGACTGCCCGGGCGACGTCGATGGCGCCGGTAGGGCGGGTGGCGCCGGCGGGTGGAGGAAGCCACCGAACCACGCCGCGAAGGTGGCGAAGGCGCCGGTCCGCCCGCGATGGAGCGGGTTCTCGGCATCCCACTGGACGGCGAAGCTGAGCACGACGTCGTTGGCATCGAGCCGGGAGCCATCGTGGAACAGGACGTTGCGCCGCAGGTGGCACGTCCAGACCGTCAGGGCCGCGTTCGGGTCGCAGCTCGTGGCCAGGGCGGGGACCGGCGCCGCGCTGCCCGGCGGGAACGCGTACAGCCCGTCCATCAGCTGGGCGCAGACGAGCCCGGCGATCGGGTCCGTCTCGTCGGCGCAGTACAGGCCGGGCGGCTCGGCCGTGGTGAGCCAGACGAGCTGGCGGCGATCACCGGGGGTCATGGCGTCGAAATGCTCGAGGCCGACCGGTGACGCCGTCGCGCCATCGACGTCCGCCCGGTAGGCGGTCGGCTGGGTCGCCCGGCCGATCGGGATCATCGGGACGTGCTGGCGGATGAGGTCGTTGGCCTTGGCGTAGGCCGCCTCGCGCTTGTCGGGGTTGGCGGATGCCCGACCCGCCGCCAGCGCCTTGTCGATGTCCGAGAAGGGAGTGCCGAACTCGGGTCCGGCGCCGGCGCTGAACCGAGGGTCGAGGTAGGCCGACGGATCCGGATAGGCGCCGCCCCGGTCCAGCAGGTGCAGGCCGTCGAGGGTGCCGGCGTCGACCTCGCGATGGAACACCGCATCGGGCATCAGCACGAGCTTCGCCTGGATGCCGAGGTTGGTCAGGAGCTCGGTCTGGATCTCTGCCGCGACCCTGCCCGGATCCGGCATCGAGGCCGTCGGCGTCGCGCTGTAGTACATGGTCGTCGTGAAGCCTGTCGGGCAGGCCGGCGGCGGCCAGCACCTCGCGCGCCTGGGCCGGGTCGTAGGGGGGCCAGTCCCCGCCGGCGCAGCCGTGGGGGACCTCGCATGGCGTGTAGTGGGTCGCCACCTCCGCGCCGGGCGGGAAGTCGTCGGCGACGATCGTCGCGCGGTCGAGGCCGCCCGCGATCGCCTGCCTGACCTTCTCATTGCTGAACGACGGGTCGGTGGCGGCGAACCCGAGGTAGACGACGTCGCGTCCTGCCCGTGGCTGCGCCTGGAGGGTCACGTCGGCCTGGACGGTGGCCACGCCGGCGGGATCGATGCCGTCGATGCCGTCCACGGTCCCGCTCTGCAGCTCGGCGACGCGCTCGGACGCGTCCCCGCCCCAGCGGACGATGAGCCTCTCGTTCTTTGCCGGTTTGCCCCAGTACGCGTCGTTGCGGGCGAGGCTGATCTCCGTCCCGCGGTCCCACGATTCGAGCCGGTACGGCCCGGTCCCGTTGACCTGACTGACGATCGGCTGGTCGCCGCCGCCGGTCGCGGACACGTGCGCGTGCAGCCAGCCTGAATCGTTGATCCCGAACGCGGGCGAGGCGATCTTGGTCAGGAACGCGACATCGGGCGCGCACAGGTCGAACACCACGGTCGAGGCGTCCTTGGCGACGATGCGCTTGAGGTTGCCGCGGTAGGCAGCGTGCGTCGCGTCCGGTGGTGCGGCCTCGCCGCACGGGGCATCACCCGACGGCGGGTAGCTGGTCGGCGCGAACGCACCACCGCTCGGTTTCGGGGTCTCGGGCGGTGGGCTGGCCGTCGGTGGGGAGGTCGGGATCGGGGGGATCGTGGGGCCGCAGGCGGCGAGCAGGATCATGAGCGCGAGCGCGCTGGCGGCGGATCCCGCCGTCCGGCGGCGTGGTCGTGACACGGTCCCGGCTGCTCCTGGTGATGCGACCCCGGACGGCGGCGTGGGCGTCGGGAAGCCTAGCATCGGCCGCCGGCACGCGTTGCCGGGACGAACGTCATCGCTCGCGCGCCGGACCTTCGCGTATGCTCCGGAGCGTGCAGACGCTCACCATCGCGCTCGCCCAGATCGCGCCGCGGCTCGGGGCGCTCGACGTCAATCTGGCGACGCACCACGCTCTGCTCGACGACGCTCGGGCGAAGGGCGCGGGCCTGGTCGTGTTTCCCGAGCTCGGGCTGACCGGCTACCAACTCCAGGATCTCGCGTCGGAGGTCGCGATGCGGCTTGACGACCCGCGGCTCGCCGAGCTGGCCGGTGCGACCCGCGGGCTTTCGGCGATCGTCTCCTTCGTCGAGGAATCGGCCGATCACCGGCTGTTCATCGCGGCGGCCCTGCTCGAGGACGGTGTGCTCCGCCACGTCCATCGCAAGCTGTTCCTGCCGACCTACGGCCTGTTCGACGAGCGTCGCTTCTTTGCTCCGGGTGACATGCTGCGAGCCGTCCCGTCGCGGCTCGGGGTCGGGCTGGGGATCGCGGTCTGCGAGGACTTCTGGCACCTGTCGGTGCCGCAGATCCTCGCCCTCGACGGAGCGCAGATCCTGGTCAACATCTCCTCATCCCCGGGGCGTGACCTGGCTGCCACCAACGAGGTCGGGCTCGGGACGGCCACGTCGTGGCGGACGCTGATGCGGACGTACGCGCAGCTCACGACCTCGTTCGTCGTCTTCTGCAACCGGGTCGGGGTCGACGAATCGATCTCGTTCTGGGGCGGCTCCGAGGTCATCGCGCCGACCGGCCGGGCAGTGTTCAGCGCGCCGCTCTACGACGAGGGGCTGTACACGGTCGACGTGTCGCTGGCCGACATCCGGCGGGAGCGCATCGCGCTGCCCCTGCTGCGCGACGAACGGCTCGACCTCCAGGTCCGCGAGCTCCGCCGGCTGGTCGCCGAGCGCGCCGGTCTGGCGGACGACATGACCGCCGAACGCGGTGCCGAGGCCGGCTTCGACCTGGTGGCCGCCGAGCCGCCGTCCGAGCCGATCGGGTTCGGGGTGGCCGGCGAGCAGCGACCGCGGCGCGTGGATCGCGGCGCATGACCGCGATCGAGCCGGTCCCGGGTCCGGGCGTGCCGTTCGAGCTGCCCGAGGAGCTGGCGATCGACACCGCTGTCGCCCGGCGGGTCATCGCCGAGTTCATCCGCGGTCAGCTCGAGCAGGCCGGCTTCGAGCGCGCGGTGCTGGGGCTGTCGGGTGGGATCGATTCGGCGCTCGTGGCCTACCTCGTTGCCGAGGCGATCGGGGCGGAGCGACTGCTCGCGGTGATGCTGCCGTACCGGACGTCGTCGCCGGCCTCGCGCGCGGACGCGGAATCGGTCGTGGCGGCGCTCGGCTGTCGAAGTGACATCGTGGACATCACGGCCATGGTCGATGGCTACTTCGGGACCGGAACGGCGCCGGGTGCGGAAGGACCCGACAGCGGACTCGCCGGGCCGCTGCGACGGGGCAACTTCGCGGCGCGGATGCGGATGGCCGTGCTGTACGACCGCTCGGTGACGTGGGGAGGGCTGGTCGTCGGGACCGGCAACAAGACCGAATCGCTGATCGGCTACACGACCGTGTTCGGCGACGCGGCGTGCGCGTTCAATCCGATCGGCGACCTGTACAAGAGCCAGGTGCGGCAGCTGGCCGTCGCGCTCGGTGTCCCCGATGCGATCGTCCGCAAGGCGCCGTCGGCCGACCTGTGGCCGGGCCAGACCGACGAGCACGAAGGCGGCTTCAGCTACCCGGTCCTCGACCGGCTGCTGTTCTGGCGGGTCGACAAGCGGCGCTCGGTCGAGGAGGTGGTCGCGCTCGGGTTCGACGCGGCGATGGTCGAGCGGGTCGACCGGATGGTCGCCGGTGCAGAGTTCAAGCGGCAGGTCCCACCGATCGCCAAGCTCGGGCCGCGGACGGCCGGCGTCGACTACCTGTACCCGCGGCGCCGGCCGGGATCGTCGCGCGGGTGACGGCCGCGGGGTCCGACAGCGGCGGCGTCCTGTACGTCGTCGCGACGCCGATCGGCAACCTGGCCGACATCACCCTGCGGGCGCTCGAGGTCCTCCGTGACGTGCCGCTCATCGCCGCCGAGGACACGCGCCATACGCGGCGACTCCTCGACCACCACGCCATCACGACCCGGATGACCAGCTACCACGCGCAGAGCGACGCGGGACGGACGGCCGCGCTTCTCGAGCACCTGCGCGGCGGCGCGGACCTCGCGCTCGTCACCGACGCCGGGACGCCGTCGGTCAGCGACCCGGGAGGCGAGCTCGTGGCGGCATGGGCGGACGAAGGCGGCACGGTCGTGCCGGTGCCCGGGGCGTCGGCCGTCCTCGCCGCGGTCGCCGGGTCGGGGGTGGCCGGGCCACGCTGGGCGTTCGAGGGGTTCCTGCCACGGTCCGGACGCGAGCGACGCGAGCGACTGGCACGGATCGCCGCCGACGACCGCGGCACGATCCTGTACGAGGCGCCGACGCGCGTCGCCGCCACCCTGCGGGACCTGTCCGAGGCGTGCGGGCCGGATCGACCCGGTGCTGTCTGTCGCGAGCTGACCAAGCTCCACGAGTCGATCGAGCGCGGGCCGCTGGGCGAGCTGGCGGCGGCCGCCGCCGAGGGCGGGCGCATACCTGCCCGGGGCGAGTTCGCGATCGTGGTCGGTGACTGGCGTGGCGGCCGACCGGCCGACGTGGCCGACCAGGAGTCCGCCCTCGCGGCGGCCCGGGTAGAGGTCGAGGCGCTCGTCGCCGCCGGAGTCGCACGTGGCGACGCCGCTCGACGGGTGGCGGCCGCCACGGGTCTGCCGCGCCGGAGCTTGTACGGTCTCGAGCCGGCCGTGTCGGATGGCCGAGTGACCGCCCGGACCGAAGGACGACCATGAGCTCGCTGGCCTCGCTGCCGTCCATCCTCGGCCGGACCGCCATGGTCGTCTTCGGCGTCGCGGCAGTGACGACGGCCCTCGCGTTCGGCCTCAACGCTCTCGGCGCCAGCCAGACGGTCGTGTTCGTGGTCAGCGCGGTGGCGCTGGCGGCCCTCGCCACGCTGATCGGCCAGGGGACCGACGAGCTCGGCGAGCGGTTCGGGCCGGCCACCACGGGCATCCTCCAGTCGGCCCTGGGCAACCTCCCCGAGCTGTTCATCTCGATCTTCGCGCTGCAGGCGGGGCTGGTCGTGGTCGTCCAGACCGCCCTCATCGGGTCGATCCTGGCCAACACGCTGCTCGTGCTCGGTCTGGCGTTCCTCATCGGCGGGCTGCGCCACGGGACGCAGACGTTCCATGCGCCGGCGGTCCGAACCCTGGCGACGTTGCTGCTGCTCGCCGTCGCGGCACTGGCGATCCCGACCCTCGCCACGATGCCCGGCGAGCCGGATGCCGGCCATGACGTGGACCTGAGCGCCATCGTCTCGGTCGTGCTGCTGGTGGTGTTCGTGGCCTCGATCCCGTTCTCGCTCGGTGGCGGCCGCGGCGCCAGCCGCGAGCTTCGTGACCCGTCGGACGCGAAGCCCTGGCCGCTGCCGCTCGCACTCGGCCTCCTCATCGTCGGAGCCGCGGGTGCCGCGCTGACCTCGGACCTGTTCGTCGAGGCGCTCAAGCCGACGATGGCCAGCCTCGGCTTGTCCGAGGCGTTCGTCGGCCTCGTCGTCGTGGCCATCGCGGGGAACGCGGTCGAGAACATCGTCGGCGTCCAGGCGGCCGCGGCCGACAAGACCGATCTGGCGACCAGCCTCATCCTCAATAGCAGCCTGCAGGTCGCCATCGCGCTGACCCCGGCGCTCGTGCTGATCTCGCTGATCCTCGGAACCGGCGCGCTGACCCTCGTCCTGACGCCGCTCCTCGTCGGGGCGGTCGTCCTCGCGGCCCTGCTGGCGGCAGTGATCGTGTTCGATGGTGAGAGCACCTGGCTGGAGGGCCTGGCGTTGCTCGGCCTGTACGTCATCATCGCGGCAAGCGTCTGGTACGGGCCGCCGATCCATCCCTGACGCGTGGCCCGCGCCCGACGCCGTCGGTTACGGCGACGGCGCGGAGGGGGTCGCGCCGCCGCCGTGGGCAGATGCAGCGGTGCTCAGGCGGCGACCTCGGCTCCGGTCTCGGACCCGACCGCTTCGTCGGCGTCGTCGTCCTCGTCGGTCGACCCGGGGTCGAACGGCAATTCGGCGATCGGTTCGGTCGCCTGCTCGTCACCGAGTGCCGCCGCCTGGGCGGCGAGCGAATCGGCGGCCTGTTGGGCCTCGTAGTCCTTCTTCTTGCGCCCGGACAGCATCTCCACGTGCGAGGCCACGATCTCGGTCTTCCAGTGACGCGCACCCTTGTCGTCGTCCCACGAGCGGGTCTGGAGCCGGCCCTCGATGGCGACCTGCTGACCCTTGCCCAGGTAGCGGCCGGCGATCTCGGCCAGCCGATCCCAGGCGACCACCGGATGGTATTCGGACTTCTCCTTGCCACCGCCGATGAACTCGTTGCTGGCCACGGTGAACGTCGTGACGTTCTTTCCGCTGGCGAGGCTGCGCATCTCCGGGTCGCGCGTGAGGCGCCCCGTGAGCAGGACCTTGTTCACGGTCCGATCTCCTTCCCGGTCGGCCGGCTGCGCCGATCACGACCCTGCGTCTCCGGCGGGATGACACCGGTACCCTAGCGAGCGACGATGCATCGCCACGTATCGCGCGCTTACCGCGCGCTGCACGCGGGGCGACGACGATCGACACGGGGGAGGCCACTGCGATGACGGATACGCACACGTCGACACAACGGGCCACCGTGTCCGCCGGCAGCTGACCGGTCGGCAGAGCAACGAGGACGATCGGATTGGACTTCTTGCGGCGGTTCTTGGGAGGGACTGGACCGGATCCGGATCCCGCGGTCGAGATGATCGTCCCACCGCCCCCGTCGCCGGAAGCCGATGCCAGCGTGGCACCGCTCGAACACCTGCCCGCCTGTCCGTCCTGCGGCTATATCCTCGACCCCCCGCCGGAGCGCAGCCGCCGCTGCCCGAGCTGTCGCGAGCAGATCGTGGTCCGGCATGCCGACGGGCGTCCCGTCTACCTGGTCGAGAGTGCCGTGCCGATCTTCGACCGCGAGCGGAAGCGGGACCTCGACCTGGCGACCTGGACGTTCGAGAGGGAGCGCTGGCTGTCGCTCGCCGAGGGAGTGCATGCGCCCGCGGCGGCGCGCGAACGCCTCGCCACGGCCGAGCTGTCGAGCGACGTGGTGGAGCAATCGCGCTCCCTCTACCTGTCGAGCGTCGAGACCGCGGTCCGCGCCGCCCGCCGCGCCAGGCGCTGGACGGAGGTCGCCCGCCAGCGCCGGCTGCAGGCCGCCACCCTGTTCGCCGAGGCGGGTTCGCCCGTCCCAGCCCCCGATCGGATCGTCGAGCTCCTACGGGACGGGATGCTGGCCGAGCTGCGGAACCTCCAGCCCGACTACACCGATGCCGAGCTGGTGAGCGTCGGGTGCTGTCGCACCTGCCGGGCCGACGACGGCAAGGTGTTCAAGATCGTCGCGGAGCTGCGCGGACCGAGATTGCCGCACGTGGACTGCCCGAAGGGGCTGTGCAGCTGCGAGTGGTGGGTGGCGATGCCATCGCCCAGGAAGCGACGCAGGACCGTTCGCCGGCGCGTCGCCGCGAAGACATCGGCGCCGGCTGCCGGCTCGGGCGTGAGCGGCGGCACACAGGATGTCGAGCCCGCGGAGGATTGATCGGAGGCATGCCTGCACGCCGGATACGTTGACGACAGGCACCCGCCGGATGCATAAAGGGTCCCCACCGGGGCAGGGAATGACGGAGTCACGTCCCGCTCGTCCCGGTCTTGCGCGACAGCGTGACTGGCACGCTGCGGACTCGGCGAGGTTCGGGTGATGGCGAACCAGCAGATCAAGCGATTGTGGCGGCGACGGCCAGAGGTCGAGGAGGCCGATTTCGAGCTCCTCCAGTCGCGCGTCCGAGCCCGGCTCCTGGGTACCGACGGCGCCACCGACGACACGCCGGCGGCCGATGATCAGGCGGACGACGGTGACGCCCTGGACACCCCGGCAGCCGATGCTGACCGAGCGGCCGACGACGCGGCAGGCGGATCGGATGCGGGCGCGCGGGTCGTCCCTGTCGAGGCGACGACCGCCGAGCTGCCCGATGTCGTCGTGGGTGTGATGGCGGCGCGTGGAGATCCGCTGTGGGATGTCCCGGCCAGCGTCCTGTGGCCCGAGCCGGGCGTCGAGCCTGCGGAACCTACCGAGTCCGAGGCGGCCGTCGAGCCTGAGGAACCCACCGAGCCCGCAGCGTCGATCGAGCCGGCGGCAGCGATCATCGCCGACACCGAGGTCGAGCCTGCCTCGACCCCCGAGTCGGAAGCCGCCAAGCCGCGACGGACACGTGCGACGTCCAAGCACGCGCAGGTCAAGCACGCGCAGGTCAAGGCGGTCGCGAAACCGGCAGGCCGCTCGCGCGCGGCCGCGACGACCCCCGAGCACGCAGTTCACGCGCCGCGGGCCACGCCGACGGCCGACGCGACGGCACCGCCGGCCGATCCGCCGGTCGCGGTGACCGAGCCAGCCATCGCGCGCGCGTTGCCGGACCCGGTGCCCGCTCGCCCGCGGCGGCCCGGGCCGCCGCGACGGTCGGGCCCCGTGCCTGCCAGTCGCCCGCACGTCGCCGCCTCAACACCCTATTGCCCGTACTGCGCCCTGCTGCTCGACCCGGCGCCCGAGTCCAGTCGTCGCTGCCCACGCTGTCGCGAGCGGATCGTCGTCAAGCGGGTCGATGGCCGCGCGATCTACCTGACCGAGGCGGCCGGTTCTGATCTTCGACGCCGAGCGGCGCCGCATGGCGAATGCGGGCCGATGGAGCCGCGAGCGGGCGCGGTGGCTGAAGGTCGCCATCGCCGTCGACGCGCCGCCCGAGCGCGTCGCCAAGCTTGCCGGCGCGCCCCTGTCGGAGCAGGTCGTCGCGGCGTCACGGACGCTGTACATGACCACGGTCGACCGGTCGTTCCGGACGGCCAAGCGGGAGCGCCGCTGGGTCGACGCCTCGCGGATCAAGCGTGAGCAGGCTCTGGTCCTGTCCAGGATGGCCGGATCGCCGATCCCGCCGCCCGAGGACGCGGTCCTGGCTCACCGCGAAGCTGCAGCCGCTTCTCTGCACGGTGTCGCCGAGATGAGCCGCGAGGCCGAGCTCGTCAGCCGACGCTGTTGCGACGTCTGCGACGCGGACGATGGCCAGGCGTTCCGGATCGCGTCCGAGCTGAGGACGCCGCGACTGCCCCACGCCGGCTGCCCGAGAGGCCTGTGCCGGTGCGACTGGTTCCTGGCCGTGCGTGATCAGTCGATGGTCCGTCGCAACCTCCGCCGCCGAGCCCGGGCGGAGGTCTCGGCTTCGGGTCAAGGGACGTAGCCGGGATGGCGTCCGAGGCCGTGCCGCGCGACGGGCTCGATGCGGCGTCCCTGGTCGAAGCTCTCGACTTCCTCTATACGCCGAGCCGGGACGTCGCCGCGGACACGGCAGAGCTGACGGCGGCTCTCGGCGGTCGGGTGGTGTTCGCCATCGAGGACGGCGGCGTCAGGGTCGCGATGATCGAATTCACGGGCGCACCGCGCCTGCTCCTGACCGACCATCTCGACGGCGAGCGACCCATCCTTGTTTACCGGGTCGCGGACCTGCGGACAGCGACGGCCGAGCTCGCGCGGCGGGGCTGGACGCCCGAGCGGTCGCTCGAGATCCCACAGGGCCCGTGCAGCTCGTTCCGATCGGCAGGTGGCCACCGGATCGCGCTGTACGAGTCGAGCCGGCCGCAGGTCCTACGCCACTTCGAAGGTCGGCGCGACTTCTGATCCAGCGCACCGGACGTCATCCGTCTGGGCGCCGGCCCCGGCGGTCCGGGCCCTGGCGGGTCGGCGGGTCGGCGGGGCCGGCAAGTGCCTGGCGGGCAGCGAGGACGCTAGCAGACAGTCCTGCACTGCCGATCGATCGGGGATGCACCGCCGATCATCACAGGGCCGCCACAGCCGAGCCGTGCGCCCGAGGCTAGCCGGTCGCGATCCCGCGCTTCTCCGGTGGCGTGCCCGGTCCGTCGCCCAGCCGGCCACGTGCCGACGAGCCATCCGCACCGGTTCGTCCCAGGTCGACGAGCCCGTGCGCGTCGGAGGCCAGGGTCTCGGTCGAGGCGGACTCGATCCGGCTGCGGCGCGCGCGACGCGGCGTCTCGACCCGTGGCTCGGTCATGGCCAGGACCGTCTGGTCGGGCCGCGGTGCCTCGTTCGTATAGAGGTCGCAGAACAGCGTCACCAGCTCCGGATCGAACTGCGTGCCGGCGTTCGACTTGAGCTCCACGATGGCCGCTTCGTGGGATATCGCCGGCTTGTACGGGCGATCGTGGGTCATCGCGTCGTAGGCGTCGGCGATGGCGACGATCCGAGCGCCGAGCGGGATCTCGTTCGCTCGCAGCCCATACGGGTAGCCATGTCCGGCGAAGCGCTCGTGATGGTGGAGGATGATCGGGACCGCCTCCTTGAGCGCGGCCGCGTATTCGAGGATGACCTGGCCGATGCGCGGGTGCTGGACGACGGTCCGCCACTCGGCCGAGGTCAACGGTGCCGGCTTGTCGAGGATCTCATCGGGCACGGCGACCTTGCCGACGTCGTGGAGCAGGGCGGCGATCTTGATGCGATCGACCTCGGCATCGGGCAGCTGGAGCTGGCGGGCCATGTCGACCACGATCGCGGCGATCAAGGCGGACGGCTGCCCACGATAGTGGGGGAGCGGCGCGATGAACGAGGTCAGCGTGTCGGTGGCGGCGTCGCGGGCGCGCATGCCGAGCTCCATCGCCCGCGCCCGTCCGAGGTCCGAGATCGGCGCCCGCGGGACCCGCGCGTCCTCGTCGGGCTCTTCGAAGATGTAGGTCTGGTTCCGCCCGAGCGATTTCGCCGAGTACATCGCCGCATCGGCATCGCGCACCAGGTTCTCCATGCGGAGCTGCTGACCCGACCCGCCGACGATCCCGATCGAGATCGTGACCGACAGGTTCGCGTTGCCGTCGACGATGAAGCGGCAGCGCTCGACGAGCTTGCGCAGCTTCTCGCTCAGCTCTGCTCCCTCTTCGACGTTGGTCTCGGTCAGGATCAGCATGAATTCCTCGCCGCCATACCGACCGATGAGGTCGCTGGCACGCAGGTTCTCCGCGAGGGTCTGCGCGACGCCGCGCAGGACGACGTCACCGCTGGCGTGGCCGTACGTGTCGTTGACCGCCTTGAAGTGGTCGATGTCGACGAAGGCGACGCACAACGGCCGTTCGTAGCGCGATGCGCGCTCGACCTCGGCGAACAGGGCCGCCGTCAGGGCCTGGCGGTTGACGACGCCGGTGAGACGGTCGACCGTCGCCCGGTCGTGGGTGTCGGCCAACGCTGTCGAGATGCCGTTGATGGCCGCCGCGAGGCGTGCTTCCAGACCACCGCCATCGCTCGGTACGGACACGGTGTAGTCGCCGCCCGCGATGCGCTCGGCGGCCCTGACCAGGCGCCCGAACCGGATGCGGACGATGATCCACGACAGGGTCGCGGTCAGGCCGATGCCGATCAGCACCGCGGTCGCCGCGGCCGCCTCGGCGCGGTCTCCGCCGTCGACCCACGACGAGGTGAGTCCGGGGTCGGTCAGGATGAGGAGGGCGACAGCGACCGGGGCCGCGATCGCCAATACCCCCAGCAGGCGCATCACACCCGAAGGCTACGTTCCCGGGGAGGTCCACCGGACCGACCGGACGTACCGACACGCGTGGTCCGGAAGTACGCGGAACGCGGTGCGCGGGCGCCCCAAGGCGACAGGCCGGGCACCCGCCGTCGGTCGGTCCGGAGGGAGACCCGCCTGCTATACTCCGGCCGGTCCCGACACGAGCGGTGTCCCCGCGAACCAGGAGGTCAGCGATCGCGCTTTCGTGGCGCATCGGCCGTCCCGTGAGGCGTCCGAGCGACCGGCCCACCGCACAGCGGGAGCAGTCTACCCGTAGCCCAGACCCGGCAGGTCTGGGCCTTCCCATTTTCATGGCGGCGCGCCGGACGGCCGGGGCGTTCGTTGGAAGGCTCCGCCAGTCGTTCACGCACCCTGGGGTGCGCTCGCTCCTTTGCTCACCTTCCGCCTTCGCCGCGACCGCCCAGCGCGCCGATCCTCGGTTCAACGACACGCCACGCCTGGCGGGTCGCTGATGCCGGCGACTGTGATCGTCGGGCTGCAGTGGGGCGACGAGGGCAAGGGCAAGACGACCGACTTCCTGGCCGAGCAGGTCGCGATGGTCGTCCGCTACCAGGGCGGCGACAACGCCGGTCACACGGTCGTTAGTGGCGACGAGGTGTTCAAGCTGCGCCTGACGCCGTCGGGCGTGCTCTACCCGCACATCACCTCGGTCATCGGCAACGGGGTCGTGGTCAACCCGGTCACCCTGATCGGCGAGCTCGACATGCTCGCCTCGCGTGGCATCGACGTGTCGCGCGTTCGTGTCAGCCGAAGCGCGCACGTGATCATGCCGTACCACCTCGCGCTCGACGCGGGCAACGAATCCCGACTCGGTGGGGCCAAGGTGGGCACGACCGGGCGCGGGATCGGCCCGACCTATGGCGATCGGGCGTGGCGGCTCGGCCTGCGGATGGAGGACCTGCTCGACGAGGTCGTCCTGCGCGAGCGGATCGAGCGCGCGCTTCCCGACAAGAACCTCGTCCTGTCGGCGATGGGTCGCCCGACCTTCGAGGTCGAGGCGCTGCTCGACGATGCGCTCGGCTGGGGCGTGCGGCTGCGCGACCACCTCGACGACACGACCTGGCTCGTCCAAGCCGCGCTGGCCCGTGGTGAGCACGTCCTGCTCGAGGGCGCCCAGGGCACGCTGCTCGACCTCGACCATGGCAGCTATCCGTACGTGACCTCGTCGAACCCGGTCGCCGGCGGTGCCTGCACCGGTGGCGGGATCGGCCCGCTCCAGGTGGACGAGGTCATCGGGGTCATGAAGGCGTACTCGACGCGGGTCGGCTCTGGGCCGTATCCGACCGAGCTCCTCGACGGCATCGGTGCCGGGATCGCCGAGCGCGGGCACGAGTTCGGGACCGTCACCGGGCGACCGCGCCGGGTCGGCTGGTTCGACGCCGTCCCGCTGCGCTATGCGGTGGCCGTGAACAGCGTCAGCAGCATCATGCTCAACAAGCTCGACATCCTGTCGGGGATCGAGACCATCTGTGTCTGCGTCGCATACGAGATCGACGGCCGGCGCGTCGAGGTCTGGCCGTCGAGCGGGGCGGCGCTCTCTCGCGCGACGCCGATCTACGAATCGTTCGCCGGCTGGGAGCAGCCCATCCACGACATCCGCTCGCTGGCGGACCTGCCCGAGAACGCCCGCCGCTACGTGTCCGCCATCGAGGCGCACGCGGGGGTGCCGATCGTCCTCGTGTCCGTCGGACCCGAGCGCACCCAGACGATCGAGCGCGCGTGGCGGCCGATGCGCAATCGCCCGGGATTGTCCGCGTGAGCCTCGTCATGCCGACCCGGATCCTCGTCGTCGGCGGCGGCGCCCGCGAGCATGCGCTCGCCTGGAAGCTGGCCGGCGAACCGGGCGTCAACGAGGTGATCGTCGCGCCCGGGAGTGCCGCCATCGCGGCCGAGCCACGCGTCCGCTCGGCGCCGGGCGTCGACCCGCTCGATCCGGCGGCGATCCTCGCGGTCGCCCGGCGCGAGGCCGCCGAGCTGGTCGTCATCGGGCCGGAGGCCCCTCTGGCGGCCGGCGTCGCCGACCCGCTTCGCGCTGCAGGCTTCGCCGTCTTCGGGCCGTCGCAGTCGGCCGCCCGGATCGAGTCGAGCAAGGCGTTCTGTCACGACGTCGCGCGCGCGGCCGGCGTCCGGATGGCGCGCGCGGCCGCCTTCGATGCTGCGTCCGCGGCAGTCGCCTTCGCGACCGAGCTGGCCGGCGGCGGGCACGGCGTCGTGATCAAGGCGGACGGCCTGGCGGCAGGCAAGGGCGTGGTCGTGTGCGATACGGCGGCGGAGGCCGAACGCGCCATCGAGCAGTTGGCTACGACGGCCGGTCTGGAGCGATCGGCGGGAAGCGGTCCCTGGGTCGTCGTCGAGGAGCGCCTGCATGGCCGTGAGGCGAGCCTCATCGCGCTGTGCGACGGCCGGCGACGCGGTGGCACTCCCGCTCGCGCGCGACCACAAGCGACTGCTGGACGGCGACGTCGGCCCGAACACCGGCGGGATGGGCGCCTCGAGCCCGTTGCCCGACCTCCCGGATGCCGGCGTCGAGGAGTTGCTCGCCGCGTTCCACCGGCCGATCCTCGCCGAGCTGGCGCGTCGCGGCATCCCGTTCATCGGCGCCCTCTTCGCGGGGCTGATGCTGACCGATGACGGCCCGGTCCTGCTCGAGTGCAACGGGCGCTTCGGTGATCCCGAGACACAGGCGATCCTGCCGCGTCTCGCGATCGCACTCGGACCGATCCTGCTCGCGTGTGCGCGCGGCGACCTTGGGCCGGTGCTTCGCGGGGCGGCTGGAGACGGCGCGACGCTCCTGCCGACCCTGCCAGGGGCCGCGGTCGCGATCGTCCTGGCCGCGGCCGGCTACCCGGACGCGCCCCGGGCGGGAGACCCCATCGAGGGGCTTGCCGACGCGGCGGCGA
This sequence comes from uncultured Chloroflexia bacterium, assembly GCA_963813225.1. Taxonomy (GTDB): domain Bacteria; phylum Chloroflexota; class Limnocylindria; order Limnocylindrales; family CSP1-4; genus SPCO01. Next base: position 197,186 of record CAWEYB010000005.1, read on the forward strand.
CGGGCGCCCTCGTCTTCCACGCCGGGACGACGCGCGACCCGGATGGCACGGTCCGGACCGCCGGCGGCCGGGTGCTGACCGTCGTCGGTCGCGGCCCGGATATCAACGCCGCCCGCACCGCGGCTGCCGCGGCGGTGCACCTGATCCGTGCCCCGGGTCTTCAGCATCGGACCGACATCGGGGCCGACATGGCCGAAGCGACGGCGGGGATCCGGTGATCCCGCGCTACACGCTCCCCGAGATGGGCGCCATCTGGTCGGACGCCGCTCGATTCGAGGCCATGCTCCGCGTCGAGCTCGCGGTCGCACGGGCTCAGGCGGCCCGTGGACAGATCCCGCCCGAGGCGCTGGTTGCGCTCGAGACGAAGTCGCGCGTCGACGTCGACCGGATCGCCGAGATCGAGCGCACGACCGACCACGACATCATCGCCTTCGTCAGCCAGGTCGCCGAGACCGTCGGGCCGGACGGCCGCTACCTGCATCTCGGGCTGACCAGCAGCGACGTCGTCGACACCGGCCTCGCGCTCCAGCTCCGCGCCGCCGGCGAACGCCTGCTGCTTGATCTCGACCGCCTGCTGGCCGTTCTGGTGAACCGGGCGCGCGCCGAGGCGACGACCGTGATGATGGGCCGCACCCATTCGGTCCACGCCGAGCCGACGACCTTCGGGCTCAAGCTCGCCGGCTGGGCATTCGAGGTCGAACGCGGGCGGGTGCGTCTGGCCGCGGCCGTCGACGAGATCGGGACCGGCAAGATCTCGGGACCGGTCGGGACCTACAGCCATCTCGAGCCGGACATCGAGGCCGAGGTCCTGGGCGCGCTCGGCCTCCATGTCGACCCGGTCAGCACCCAGATCGTCCAGCGCGACCGCCACGCCGCCCTGCTGACGGCCATCGCCATCGTCGGCGGCTCGCTCGAGCGCTTCGCGACCGAGATCCGCAACCTCCAGCACACGGAGATCGGCGAGGTCCAGGAGCCGTTCAGGGCCGGCCAGAAGGGCTCGTCGGCGATGCCCCACAAGCGGAACCCGATCTTGTCCGAGCGGATCGCCGGACTGGCCCGCCTGCTCCGTGGCTACGCCCACACCGCCCTCGAGGACCAGCCGCTCTGGCACGAGCGCGACATCAGCCACTCCAGCGCGGAGCGGGTGATCCTGCCCGATGCCACGATCCTGCTCGATTACATGCTCGTCCGGATGACCGGACTGGTCGAGGGCCTTCTGGTCCGCTCCGAGCGCATGCGCGAGAACATCGCCCGCGGCCTCGGGCTCCACGCGTCGTCGCGTGTCCTGCTCGCGCTCGTCGACGACGCGTCGATGAGCCGCGAGGACGCCTACGCGATCGTCCAGCGCGCGTCCCTGCGCGCCGCCGACGAGGGCGCCCCGCTGCGCGACCTGCTCGCGGTGGACCCCGTCGTCGCCCAGCGATTGTCACTGTCCCGTCTCGACGCCTGCTTCGACGATGCACTGTTCCTGCAGCACGTGCCCGACGTCATCGCGCGGCTCGACCGGCTCGACCGGGTCGCCATCCAACCGCCACCCACACAGACGGAGGTCCCCGATGGTGCTGGCCGCTGAATCGTTCCTGCGCTCCGGCAAGGTGCGAGACCTGTATGCGCTGCCGGACGGAAGGCTCGCGCTCGTGGCCTCCGACCGGATCTCGGCCTTCGACGTCGTGCTGCCGACGGCGATCCCGGACAAGGGCAAGGTCCTGACCGGGCTGTCGCGGTACTGGTTCGGCGTGACGGGCGGGATCGTCCCGAATCACCTGCTCGCGACGGACGCGTCGTTCGATGACGAGCTCCGTGGACGGGTCATGGTCTGCCGGCCGACGGACGTCGTGCCCATCGAGGCGGTCGTCCGAGGCTACCTCGCCGGATCGGGCTGGAAGGAATACCGGGCGAGCGGCACGGTCTGCGGCATCGCACTCCCGTCCGGTCTCCGCGAGAGCGACCGCCTGCCCGAGCCGATCTTCACGCCGGCGACCAAGGCCGAGCAGGGCGAGCACGACGAGAACATCGACTTCGAGACGATGGCCCGCCTCGTCGGCGCCGAGCTCGCCGCTCGGGTGCGGGCGCACGCGATCGCGCTGTACGAGTTCGCGGCGGCCAGGACCGCAGCGGTCGGGATCCTGCTGGCCGACACGAAGTTCGAGTTCGGGATCGACCGCACGACCGGAGAGCTCCTGCTCATCGACGAGGCGCTCACGCCCGACTCCTCGCGCTTCTGGGATGCTTCGACCTACGAGGCCGGCCGGCCGCAGGCCAGCTTCGACAAGCAGTTCGTGCGCGACTGGCTCGAGACCCAGCCGTGGGACAAGACCGCGCCGGGGCCGGAGCTGCCGGTGGACGTCGTCGACGGCACGCGGGCGCGCTACATCGAGGCATACGAGCGGATCACCGGCGCGAGCTTCGCGCGCTACCTCGAGGAGGACGTCATCGCCTCATGAGCAGCTTCCGGTACGCGGTCAACGTCACGCCAAAGCCCGGGATCCTCGATCCGGCGGGTCGCGCGGTCGAGGGCTCGCTCGGCCATCTCGGGATCGACGGGATCCACGACGTCCGTGTCGGTCGGCGGGTCGAGCTGACGGTCGAGGCGGGGGATGAGGGGAGCGCCCGGCCGATGGTCGAGCGGCTCGCCACCGAGCTGCTGTCGAACCCGCTCATCGAGGTGTTCGCGATCGAGCCGCTCGGCGCGGCGTCGTCCGCCGTCGCGGCCGGGGCAGGGGAGGGCTGAGCGTGCCGGTCCGCATCGGCGTCGTCGTCTTCCCGGGCAGCAACTGCGACCGCGACACGGTCCACGCGCTCGAGCTGGCCGGCGCGGAGCCGGTCGTCCTGTGGCACGAGCAGGCCTCGCTCGAGGGCGTCGCGGCGGTCGTGCTGCCGGGCGGGTTCGCCTACGGCGACTACATCCGGGCCGGGGTGATCGCCCGCTTCAGCCCGGTGATGCGGTCGGTGGCGGCGTTCGCCGCCGAGGGCGGCCTGGTGCTCGGCATCTGCAACGGATTCCAGGTCCTCGCCGAGGCCGGGCTCGTGCCCGGGGCGCTGCTGCGGAACGACACGTTGCGGTTCGCCGGCCACGACGTCCGGATCGCGGCCGAGCGGCTCGACACGCCGTTCACCCACGCGCTCGACGCGCGCCGGCCCCTGCGGATGCCCGTCGCGCACGGGGAGGGGCTGTACTACGCGGACGACGCCACGCTCGATGCGCTCGAACGCGACGGCCAGGTGCTGTTCCGCTACGTCGACGCAGCCGGGTCCGAGGCACTCCCCGGCGACCCGGCCAACCCGAATGGATCGCTCCGGGCCATCGCCGGGGTCTCGAACGCGTCCGGCAACGTCGCCGGCCTGATGCCGCACCCGGAACGGGCGTCCGAGACGGTCCTCGGTTCCGACGACGGCTTCGGGATCGTCCGCTCGCTGGTCCTGAGCGCGGCGCGCGCCGTCAACGAGCCGGCCGTCACGGCGGGGTCCCGATGACCGTGGCCGAGCGACCGGTGGAGCCGCTCCATCGCCGGCTGGGCGTCACCGACGACGAGCTCGACGCGATCCGCGAGCGGCTGGGCGGTCGCGACCCGAACGATCTCGAGCTCGCGATGTTCAGCGTGATGTGGAGCGAGCACTGCTCCTACAAGAGCTCGAAGCCGCTGCTCCGGACGCTCCCGACCGCGGGCGAGGGGGTCGTCGCCGGACCCGGCGAGAACGCCGGGGTGATCTCGATCGGCGACGGGCTGGCCGTCGCGTTCAAGATCGAGTCGCACAACCACCCGTCGGCCGTCGAGCCGTACCAGGGCGCGGCGACCGGTGTCGGCGGCATCCTGCGCGACATCTTCACGATGGGCGCCCGCCCGATCGCGGTGCTCGACGCGCTCCGCTTCGGTGAGCCGGGCTCCGCCCGGACGCGAATGCTGGTCGATGGCGTGATCCGGGGCGTCGGCGGCTATGGCAACTGCGTGGGCGTCCCGACGGTCGGTGGCGAGCTCGTGTTCGATCCGAGCTACGGCGGCAACCCGCTGGTCAATGTGATGGCTATCGGTCTGCTCGAGGAACGGCTGCTGACGCTGGCGGCGGCGCCCGGGCCCGGCAACCTCGTGGTGCTGTTCGGGTCGGCGACCGGCCGAGACGGGATCGGCGGGGCGTCGGTCCTCGCCAGCGCCACGTTCACCGACGATGACCCCTCGAAGCGCCCATCGGTCCAGGTCGGCGACCCGTTCGCCGAGAAGCTGCTCATCGAGGCGAGCCTCGAGCTCATCGAGCGCGGCCTGGTCGAGGGACTGCAGGATCTCGGCGCCGGCGGCATCACGTGCGCCACGTCCGAGACCGCCGACCGGGCCGGGACCGGGATCGCGGTCGACCTCGACGCCATCCCGCGCCGCGAACCCGGTCTCGAGCCGTTCGAGGTGATGATCTCCGAGTCGCAGGAGCGGATGTGTGCCGCCGTCCTGCCCGACAAGTGGGACGCTGTCCGCGACGTGTGCGAGCGCTGGGGCCTGCCGGTGGCGGTCATCGGGCGGGTCACCGCCGACGGGGACATCACGGTCGTGACCGGCGGCCTCGAGCCGGACGGCCGCCTGGCGCGGGGCGCCCGGGTCCTGGCCCGGATCCCGGCCCGCGCCCTGACCAGCGACGCGATCGTCCACCAGCGCGTCGCCGCCGCGCCGACCCACAGCCGCGGCGCCCCGGTGTCAGGTGCGCCGGCGGCGGTCAGCGATCGGCTCCCCGAACGTGGGATGGATCCAGGTGCGGTCCTCGTGGCGCTCCTCGGGTCGGCCAACCTCGCGTCGCGTCACGCCGTCTTCGAGCAGTACGACTCGACGGTCGGCGCGGACACGGTCGCCGGCCCGGGTCGCGGTGCCGCCGTCCTGCGCGTGCGGGGCACGAGCAAGGCCCTGGTCGCGACGACCGATGGCAACCAGGCGATCGGCGCGGTCGATCCCTGGCTCGGCGCCGCGTGGTCGGTCGCCGAGGCGACACGCAACGTGTCGATCACCGGCGCCCGGCCCCTGGGCGTGACGAACTGCCTCAACTATGGCGACCCGACCCGCCCGACGGCGTTCTGGCAGCTGTCGGAAGGGGTGCGCGGGGTCGGCGACGCGTGCCGGGCGCTGGGGCTCCCGGTCACCGGCGGCAACGTGTCGCTCTACAACGAGTCGCCGGCCGGGGCCATCGTCCCGACCGCGGAGATCGGCGTGGTCGGCCTGCTCGACGACATCGACACCCTCGTCGGCCCCGCCTTCGACCGCGCCCACGATTCCGTGGTGCTCGTCGGTGAGGTGGTCCCGGGCCTCGTCGGCTCCGCCTACACGGCGCTGGCGGGTGGCGCGAGCGAGGACGACCCGCCGGCTCTCGATCTCGGTCGTGAGGCCGCGATCCAGGCCTTCGTCCGCGAGGCGATCTCCCGCGGCCTTGTCGCCTCGGCGCAGGACGTGTCGGGTGGCGGCCTGGCCGTCGCGCTCGCCGAGTGCGCGATGTGGGGCGGCCTCGGTGCGACGGTCCGCATCGCGGTCGAGCACTCGCCGGCGGTCGACCTGTTCGGCGAGAGCCCGTCGCGGCTGGTCCTGACCTGCCGCCCCCGCTACGCCGCCGCGCTCGAGCTGCTGGCACGCCAGCACGGCCTGCCGGTCGCGACCGTCGGCACGGTCGGCGGCGACCGCCTCGTGGTCGAGCTGTCGATGGCCGGCGCGACCGGCAACGTCGAGGACCGCGGCGGCGGCGTGGCCGACGCGCTGGAGGTCCCGCTGCGCGACCTCCGCCATGCCTGGGACCACGGCCTCGCCCGCGCTCTCGGCTGGGAGGGCTGATCGATGTGCGGCGTGTTCGGGGTCGTGCTGCCGGGTGGTGAGCCCAACGAGGCCGCCTCGATCGCGGCACTCGGGCTGTTCGCGCTCCAGCACCGCGGCCAGGAATCGGCCGGTCTGGCGGTCAGCGACGGCGAACAGCTCATGCTCTACAAGGACCTCGGCATGATCAGCTCCGTCCTCGACGAGCGTCGGCTGCCGAGCCTCCGCGGTCAGCTGGCCATCGCCCACTGCCGCTACTCGACGACCGGATCGACCATCTGGGAGAACGCCCAGCCGACCTATCGACTCGGTCCGCGGCGCGCGCTGGCGATCGGCCATAACGGCAACCTCGTCAACACCCGCCAGCTGCTCGACCAGCTCACGGGCGGGCGCGCCCGGCTGCCGGCATCGACCGACACCGAGCTCCTGACCGCGCTCCTGGCTGACGAGCCGGCGGCCGACACGGTCGAGGCGCTGATGCGTGTCCTGCCACGCGTCCGTGGCGCCTACAGCCTGGTCATCCTCGACGAACGTCGGGTCATCGGGGTCCGCGACCCGTTCGGCTTCCGGCCGCTGGTCCTCGGCCGGCTGCCGCGGGCGAGCACCAACCGCGATGACGACGGGCTGTGGCACGGCGACGATGCGGACGCCGGCTGGTGCCTGTCGTCCGAGACGGCCGCGCTCGACATCGTCGGCGCCGAGTACGTCCGCGACGTCCAGCCCGGCGAGATGGTCATCCTCGAGCGCGGCCAGGCGCCACGATCGGTCCGCTTCGCGGCGGCGACGCCCGCCCTGTGCGTCTTCGAGCTGATCTACTTCGCCCGTCCCGATTCCTACATGGAGGGGCGCAACCTGTACGAGGCACGACGCCGGATGGGCGTCCAGCTCGCTCTCGAGCATCCGGCCGACGCCGACCTCGTGATGCCGGTCCCGGACACCGGCGCCCCGGCCGCGGCCGGCTACGCCGAGGCATCCGGGCTGCCGTACCGCGAAGGGATGTATCGCAACCGCTACGCCGGACGCACCTTCATCCAGCCGTCGGCGGGGCTGCGCCACCGAGGCGTCACCATCAAGCTCAACCCCCTGCGCGAGGTGGTCAACGGCAAGCGGCTGGTCGTGGTCGACGATTCGATCGTGCGCGGGACGACCACGGCGCGGATCGTCGAGCTGCTGCGCAAGGCCGGCGCGACCGAGGTCCACGTCCGCATCAGCGCACCGCCGATCTACCACCCGTGCTTCTACGGCATCGACACGCAGATCGAGACCGAGCTCATCGCCGCGACCCACACGGAACCCGAGATCCGCGAGTTCATCGGTGCCGATTCGCTTGGCTACCTGTCGATCCGCGGCGTGCTGGCCGCCCTCGACCTGCCGTACGAGCGGTTCTGCTTCGCCTGCTTCGACGGCCACTACCCCGAGCCCGTGCCGTACGACGCCGCGAGCCGCAAGTTCATGCTCGAGGAGGCGGTGATCCGCTGATGGCCGGGGCGAAGGGCGTCTCCGACCGCACCGCCTACCTGACATCCGGCGTGGACGTCGCAGCCGGCGAACGGGCCGTGGACCTGATGCGGGACCACGTCGAATCGACCCGCCGACCCGAGGTCGTCGGCGGGCTCGGCGGGTTCGGCGGCGCGATGTCGATCCCGGCGGGCTACCGCGAACCGCTGCTGGTCGCCTCGACCGACGGGGTCGGGACGAAGACGGCGATCGCCCGAGCGCTGGACCGCTTCGAGACCATCGGCATCGACCTCGTCGCGATGTGCGCCGACGACGTCGTCTGCTGCGGCGCGGAGCCGCTGGCATTCCTCGACTACATCGCCGTGGGGCATGTCGTGCCCGAATGGGTCGCCGAGCTGGTCGGCTCGGTCGCGGCCGGCTGTCGCGAGGCGGGCTGTGCGCTCCTCGGCGGCGAGACGGCCGAGCATCCGGGGCTGATGGACGACGATGCGTTCGACGTGTCGGGCTGCTGCCTGGGCGTCGTCGAGCGTGCCGACGTCATCGACGGCTCCGCGGTCCGCGCCGGCGACGTCATCCTCGGCCTGGCGGCATCGGGGCTGCATGCCAACGGCTTCTCGCTCGTCCGGGCCCTCGTCGCGCAATGGGACCTCGACCTGATGGAGCCGTACCAGGTCCGGCTGCGGCGGACGCTCGGCGACGCCGAGGCGGACGCGGCCATCGAGGCGGCACCGAACGAGGCGATGGCGACCCTCGGCGACATCCTGCTGACCCCGACCCGGATCTATGCGCGGGCGGTCCTCGCCGCACGAGCCGCCGTCCGGGCCACCGGCGCGGATGTCCACGGGCTGGCCCATATCACCGGTGGCGGCCTGCCGGGGAACGTCCCGCGCGCGCTGCCCGACGGTCTCGCGGCCCGCGTCGACCCGAGTCGCTGGGCGGTCCCGTCGGTCCAGCGTGTGTTCGGGGCGCTGGGCGGCCTCGACGACGAGGAGGTCCGGGCGACGTTCAACGGCGGGCTCGGGATGGTCGCCATCCTGCCGCGAGCGGCCGTGCCCGCGGCCACGGCCGCCATCGAAGGGTTCGGGATCCCGGTCGCGGTCGTCGGGCAGGTGGTGGACTCTGCGACGGTCGATGGCCGGCGCTACCTCGAGGCGACCCTCGAGGGTCTGGCGTGACCGCGCGTCGGGCCGCGGCGGACGTGGCCGGGCGTGTCGCGGTCGGCGTCTCGGGTGGCGGCTCGAACCTGGGCGCGCTGGTCGCGGCGGTCGGTCGAGGCGAGCTCGGCGGGGACATCGTGCTCGTCTTCGCAGACCGGGCCTGCCCGGCGCTCGACTGGGCGGCAGAGCAGGGGATCGAGACGGCGCTCGTCCCGGGTGGTGATGACGCGACGCTGGCGGCCACGCTCGAGGCCGTCGGCGCGGACGTCGTTGCCCTCGCCGGCTACATGCGCATCGTCGGGGCGGCGGTGCTCGGCGCGTTCGACGGCCGGATCCTGAACACCCACCCGTCGCTGCTGCCCGCGTTCCCGGGCGCGCACGCGGTCGCCGACGCGCTCGCCCACGGCGTGACCGTCACCGGCTGCACCGTCCATCTCGTGGACGAGACCCTCGACGGCGGCCCGATCGTCGTCCAGGAGCCCGTGGCGATCCTGCCCGGCGACGACGTCGCGTCCCTCCACGACCGGATCCGCGCCATCGAGCACCGTCTGCTGCCGCGGGCGGTCGCCCTGCTGCTCGCCGAAGCCCTCGCCGTCGACGGGCGCCACGTGACGCTTGACCTCGATCGGGCGGACGCGCGCGTCCCGGTCCCTCGTCGCGCGCTGCTCTCCGTGTATGACAAGACAGGCCTTGTCCAGCTGGGTCGTGGCCTCGTGGCCCGCGGGTTCGAGCTGGTCTCGACGGGGCGCACGGCAAGGGCGCTGCGCGACGCCGGGTTGCCAGTGACCGACGTGGCCGCCGTGACCGGGTCCCCGGAGATGCTCGACGGCCGGGTCAAGACGCTCCACCCGCGCATCCACGCCGGCCTCCTCGCGGATCGCCGCCTGGCCGACCACCGGCGCCAGTTGATCGCCGCGGCCATCGCACCGTTCGAGATCGTCGTCAGCAACCTCTACCCGTTCTCGGAGGCGTTGGAGCGACCGGGGATCACGGTCGACGAGCTGATCGAGGAGATCGACATCGGCGGGCCGTCGATGGTCCGGGCGGCCGCCAAGAACCACGCGAACATCGCGATCGTGACGTCGCCGGCACAGTACGACGAGATCCTCGCCGCGCTCGACAGCGAGGGCGGCATCGACGAGCGGCGGCGCCGCACGCTGGCACTCGAGGCGTTCGCCCACACCGCCGCGTACGACGCGCGGATCGTCTCGGCGCTGCCGGGGCGGATGGTCGCGGCCGGCCTCCTCGACGTGCCGGAGGACCCGTATCCAGCCTCGCTGACGATCGGGCTCGAGAAGGTCGAGACGCTGCGCTACGGCGAGAACCCGCACCAGCCGGCGGCCCGCTACCGCCGGCCCGGGTCGACGCTGGCGGACGGTCCGTTCGGTGTCGCGCGCCGGCCGCTCCAGGGCAAGGCGCTGTCGTACAACAACGTCCTCGACGCCGCCGCGGCCTCGGCGCTCGGGCGGGCGCTGCGCGGGCCGGGCGTCGTCATCGTCAAGCACACCAATCCGTGCGGCGCCGCCGAACGGACGACGCTCGTCGAGGCCTGGGATGCCGCGCTCGAGGCCGACCCGGTCAGCGCATTCGGCGGGGTCGTCGCGCTGACTCGGCCCGTGGACGCTGAAGTCGCCGGAAAGCTCGTCTCGATCTTCCTCGAGATCGTCGTCGCGCCCGCGTTCGACCCCGCTGCCCTCGAGATCCTGGCCACCAAGCCGAACCTCCGGGTCGTGCTCGACGAAGCTCTTGCCGACGACGAGCCATCCGCGGCCTCGCCCGATCCGACGGGCTCGATCCGGACCGCGGGCGGGGCGGTCCTCGTCACGACGCCCGACATCACCGCCGACGACCCGGCCGCCTGGACGTGTGCGACCCGCCGCGCGCCGACGGAGTCCGAACGGCTCGACCTCGATCTCGCCTGGCGGCTGGTCCGCGGCGTGACCTCGAACGCCATGGTGCTCGTCCGCGACCGCCGTCTGGTCGGGATGGGCAGCGGCCAGACCTCGCGCGTGGACGCGGCGCGCCAGGCCGTTGCCAAGGCGCACGCCATGCTTGGCACGGACGCGACGACGGGCGCCGCCTGTGGCTCGGACGCGTTCTTCCCGTTCCCTGACGCGGTCGAGGTCTGCCTGGCGGCCGGCGTCACGGCCTTCGCTCAGCCCGGCGGCTCCGTCCATGACGCCGATGCGATCGCGACAGTCGATGCCGCCGGCGCCACCATGGTCATGACCGGCGTCCGTCATTTCCGCCACTGACGGGTTCGCACCATGGCCCGGGGGTCGCGTATCGGGTACGCTCGTGACACCCCTTCGTGAGGTTCGGATGGTCTGTTCGGCCTGCGGCACCGAGAACGATGCCGGGCGCCGCTTCTGTGACACCTGTGGCGCGCCACTCGCGGTCGCCTGCCGCATGTGCGGAGCGTCGAATCGGGCGACGGCACGGTTCTGCGGGGACTGCGGCACGCCCCTCGACGCCGCCGGCGCCGGCACCGTGGCCGGCAACGCCTCAGCGACACGTCATGTCCCGATCGAGGCGGCCGTGGCGCAGGCGGAGCGCCGGCTCGTGTCCGTCCTGTTCGTCGACCTCGTCGGGTACACGACGCTCGCCGACGGCTGGGACCCGGAGCAGGCGCGCGACCTCCTGACACGCTACTTCGAGACCGCCCGTGACATCGTCGCGCGGTACGGCGGGACCATCGAGAAGTTCATCGGCGACGCCGTGATGGCGGTCTGGGGCGCCCCGACCGCGCACGAGGACGATGCCGAGCGCGCCGTCCGAGCCGCCCTCGAGCTCGTCGACCGGGTGCCGGGGCTCGAACCCTCGCTCCGCGCGCGAGCCGGCGTCCTGACCGGTGAGGCGGCGGTCACCCTGGGTGCGACCAATCAGGGGATGGTCGCCGGAGACCTCGTCAACACCGCGAGCCGCCTCCAATCCGTTGCTCCGCCCGGGGCCGTCCTCGTCGACGAGGCCACCGAACGGACGGCGTCCAAGGCGATCGCCTTCGAGCCGGCGGGCGAGCAGCTCCTGAAGGGCAAGGCCAGCCCCATCCCGGCCTATCGCGCGATGCGCGTCGTCGCCGAACGTGGTGGGCGGAACCGGAGCGAAACGCTCGAGGCGCCGTTTACCGGCCGCGATACCGAGCTGCGCCTGCTAAAGGATCTCCACCTGTCGACGGCGCGCGAGCGCCGGATCCACCTCGTGTCGCTGACCGGCCAGGCGGGTGTGGGCAAGAGCCGGGTGGTCTGGGAGTTCGAGAAGTATCTCGACGGTCTGGTCGATGAGGTCTACGTGAACGTCGGCCGGTCACCGGCGTACGGCGACGGCGTGACGTTCTGGGCGCTCGGCGAGATGGTCAGGGGTCGGGCCGGCCTGCTCGCGACCGACGACGAGCAGACCACCCGTCGGAAGATCGCCGAGTCGGTCGCGACGTGGGTGTCGGACGAAGGCGAGCGCCGCTGGGTCGAAACGGCGCTGCTCACCCTTCTGGCCGTCGAGCCGGCGCCGCCCGGTGGGCGCGAGAGCCTGTTCGCAGCCTGGCGGACCTACTTCGAACGGATCGCCGCCAACGCCACCGCGGTCCTCCTGTTCGAGGACCTCCACTGGGCGGACCCGGGACTCCTCGACTTCATCGACCACATGCTCGAGTGGTCGAGCGGGGTGCCTATCCTGATCGTCACCCTTGCCCGGCCGGAGCTGCTCGAGCGTCGCCCGGCCTGGGGTGCCGGCCGGCGGAACTTCGTCGCCTCGCACCTCGATCCGCTGCCGGACGCAGCCATCGGGGAGATGCTCGAAGGACTGGTCGCAGGCCTGCCGGATCGCGCCGCGGAGGCGATCATCCGCCGAGCGGACGGGATCCCGCTGTACGCGGTCGAGACAGTCCGCATGCTCGTCGCCGACGACCGGCTCGCGGAACGCGACGGGAGGTACGTGCCCGTCGGCGACCTGACCGAGCTTGCCGTGCCGGACACCCTGCACGCCCTCATCGCCGCACGCCTCGACGCCCTCGACCCGACCGACCGGGCGCTCCTCCAGGATGCGGCCGTGCTCGGCCAGAGCTTCACCCCGGCGGGATTGGCGGCGGTCGCCGCCGTCGACCCGGCCGAGCTCGAGTCTCGACTGCGCGGCCTCGTCCGTCGCGAGATCCTGGCCCTGCAGGGCGACCCGCGGTCCCCCGAACGAGGCCAGTACACCTTCGTCCAGGCCCTCGTCCGCGAGGTCGCATACGCCACGCTTGCCAAACGTGACCGCCGCGACCGGCACCTGGCCGCCGCTCGGTTCTTCGAGTCACTCGGTGAGGACGAGCTCGTCGGTGCCCTCGCGGCCCACTACCTGGCCGCCTTCGAGTCGTCGTCGACCGGTCCCGAGGCGGACGCCGTCGGGGCACAGGCCCGGATCGCGCTGCGTGCGGCCGCGGAACGGGCGGCCGCTCTCGGCTCCCATGAGCAGGCCGTGACGTTCCTGGACCAGGCGCTGCTGGTGACCTCGGATCCGGGCGAGCAGGCCGATCTCCTCATCCGCACCGGCGAGGCGGCGTCGGCGGCGGGCAGACACACCAAGGCCCAGGAGCTGCTCCGCGACGCCATCGCCCGGAAGCGCGAGGCCGGCGATCGCGTGGGAGAGGCCGCTGCGACGGCCGCGCTCGGTCGGGCGATGCTCGAATCGTGGCACAGCGACCAGGCCCTCGCCGTTCTGGCGCCCGGGGCGTTGGAATTCGATGATCTCGCCGAATCCGCGCCCGGGATCGCGCTCCGGGCGCAGCTCGCCCGCGCGTACTTCTTCCACGGTGATTCGGTCGAGGCGATCGAGGTCGCCGACCAGGTCCTCGCAAGCTCGGAGCGGGAAGACCTCGTCGCGCTCACCGCGGATACGCTGATCACGAAGGGAACGGCCCTCGCGGAGGTCGGCCGCGTCCTCGAGGGACGGGGCACCATCCAGGCCGGGATCGACATCGCGGAGCGCCAGGGATGGCCGGCGATCTCGTTGCGCGGCCGCGTCAACCTCACGTATCTCCTGGCGCTGCGGGATCCGCGGCAGGCCGTGGCGACGGCAAAGGCGGGCTTCGAGGATGCCAAACGACTCGGCGACCGGCCACTCCAGGCCACTCTCCACCAGAATGCCGCGGATTCTGCGGTCAGGGTGGGCGAGTGGGACTGGGCGGTCGGGATCCTCGACCAGGTCCTGGCGACCGAGCTCGAAGTCGTGGATCGCTTCCCGCTCACGAGCGTGCTGCTGACCATCCGCGCCCTCCGAGGCGAGGTCACGGAGACAGAGCTCGACGCGCACGAGAGCTCGCTCGAAGGGAACGCCGATCGCCAGATGGGTGTGGGAAAGCTCACGCCCAGGCTTCAGGCCGATCTCGCCGGTGGCCGGTGGGACGATTTCGAAGAGCGGTGTCTCGAGCTTCTGTCCCTGGATCGACTCGGCGGGACCGCCCATCTGTTCCTTGCCGGTCGGGTCTCGGTCCTGCGGTGCGACGCCGCCGCGCTCCGGCGCGTGGTCGACCGGCACGAGGGTCTGCGGGTGCACGGACAGGCCATCTCGGTCGAGCGGGTCGCCATGCGCGCGGGTCTCGCGGCCCTCGAGGGTCGCACGACCGACGCGCACGCCGGGTATCAGGATGTCCTCGACAGTTGGCGCGAGCTCGGCCTCGAGTGGGACGAGGCGATGACCGGGCTGGAGATGGCGACCGTCCTCGACCGCAGCGAGCCGGATGTCGCCGCGGCGATCGACCGATCCGTCGACATCTTCGAGCGCTTGCGCGCACGACCCTTCCTCGAGCGCCTCACGCCGAGCGACGGAGCGGCAGGGACGATCGTCCCGGAGCCATCAGCTCCGATCGCGGTCAGCGCGACACCGAGCCGCCCACCCGACTGACCGGCGTGCGCCCGGCTGCGGGCCGCGTATCGTATCCATCCACGAAAGGCAGCACGACGGGGAGGAGTCACGATGTCGGATTTCCTGGCGGTCACGTTCGACGGAGCCGATGACGCAGAGGCGGCGCTCCGCTCGATCCGCGGGCTCGAGCACGCGGACAAGGTCGGGCTCGAGGACACCGCGGTCGTCCGCAAGGACGAGGCCGGCACGGTGACCATCCACAACGAGATGTCGAGTGGGACCGAGACCGGCGCGGTCGTCGGCGCGGTCCTTGGCGGGCTGGTGCTGGCGGTCTTCCCGCCGTTGGGCATCGCCGCGGGGGCGGCGGCCGGTGGGCTGGTCGGGCGCGCCTGGAAGGGCGGGATCGACGGGAACTTCGTCAAGGAGGTCGGCGGCGACCTGCCGCCCGGCGGATCGGCGCTCTTCCTCCAGCTCAAGCCACAGACCGACACCGGGCTGCTGGTCGGTGCGCTCGGGCAGTTCCACGGCCGGGTCAAGCAGACATCGCTCGACGACGAGATCGAGAAGGCCCTCGACGACTCGATGCGCTGACCGGATGCGCCACCCACGTGGCGATGGTGGTGCGACGCCGGCAACGCGGCGTTAAACAAGGCTGGGCTACCATCGCGGACTGATGGCTGACCGATCGATCGACGCCGAGCCGACGATCGACTCGGATGCCCCGCGACTGAGCATGCTCATCCCGTGCTGGAACGCGGCTGCCACGATCGAACGCGCCCTCGCCTCCGTTCTCGACGAGCACGCGCTCCCGTTCGAGTGCCTCGTCATCGACGACGGGTCGACCGACGGGACCGCGGACATCGTGCAGGCCGTGGCCGATCGCGACCCGCGCCTCATCCTCATCCGGCTCCCGACGAACGTCGGCGTGTCGGCCGCGCGCAACCACGGTCTCGCGTCCATCCGCGGCGACTGGGTCGCCTTCCACGACGCGGACGACCGGATGCTTCCGGGCTGGCTCACGGCCCTGATGGCGCCGACCGGCGGATCCGACCGTGCGCGCGGTCATCGGCCAGCGGATCTGGAGCGACGGGGAGCGGACCTGGCTGTCCTCGCGCTATGACATCCCCGATATCCGCGAGCCGGGCCGCAAGTCGATCGCGACCAATCCCGGGCTCCTCAACTACGCCTCGGCGACCGGCAAGGCGTTCCACCGCTCATTGATCGACGGGCTGCGGTTCGAGGGCCGGGTCATGGGCGACCAGGCGTGGACGATCCGTGCCCTTCTCCGCGCGGGCCCGAACATCGAGGTCGTGGCGGACACGGTCTTCGAGTGGTCGCGCCCAGCTCGCGGCGCATCCGTCGAGACGATCACCACGCGGGCGCGCGGGTCCGCGGCAGGCGCCGCGGCCATGGCCGCGATGGCCCGGACCGTCTTCCTGGCGGTATCCGCGGAGGTCGACGCCCAGATCGACGATGAACCCACTCGCGAGGCGATCAAGCGCGCGTACTTCGACCGGCTGCTGGTGTCCGACCTCAGCACGCCCATCCGTGACGCGGCCGAACGGCGCGACCCGGCCACGGGCCGTTTGTTCGACGCCCTCATCGACTTCCTCGACGCCGTCCCGCGATCGATCCTGGCGACCTCCGCGGCGCTGCCCACGCACCTCCTGCGGCCACCGGCCGTCCACTGGTCGAGGCTTCCCCGGGCAGCACGGGGAAGCTATTGGGTGATGGTCCGCCGGGGTCTGCGCGCCGACCCCCGGATGGCGCGCCGGATCGCCTGGCGCCGCCTGGCCGAACCGGCGTTCGTCTTCGCGCGGGTGGATCCGCCGGTCGGACCGATGGCCGCGTCGACCGTCCTGTCCGCGGTCGCGGTGCTGGGCGCGATCGGCCATCGCCTTCGCAGACACTGACGAGCGGTCCCGGCATCTACAATCGTCCGGCCTATGTCATCCCTTGCGGCCCGACTTCCGAAGCCTGTCCGACGGCGACTCGGAGGGGTCAAGCGGTCGCTGCTCGGGAGAGGCACCCGTGCCACCGGTGGGCGGAAGCCGGCTGCCGCGACCCGGCCGCCGGACCCTGCGACGCGCCTGCAGATCCGACGCGCGTTCGTGTTCAGGACGGCCGACCCGGCGGGGACGGCCCTCGAGATCGGACCGGCGCACAACGCGATCCTGCCGAAGAGGGAAGGGTTCCGCACCAGGACCGTCGACTACATGGACCGCGCCGGGCTGGTCGAGAAATATCGGGAGTTCAAGCAGTACTCGCCCGACGACATCGAAGACGTCGACTACGTGATCCCGGCCGGGGCCTCGATGTCGGACGTGATCCACGACCGGTTCGACCTGGTGCTTGCGTCGCACGTCCTGGAGCACAGCATCTCGCTCATCGACTTCGTCAACGACTGCACGAACCTGTTGACCCCGGGCGGCGTCCTGTCGCTCGTCGTGCCCGACCATCGCTATTGCTTCGACCGGTTTCGCGAGCGCTCGTCGATCGGACGGGTCATCGATACGTCGCTCGACAGCCCGTCCGTCCACACTGTCGGCACCCTGACCGAGTTCTCGCTCAATGCCGTCAGACATCGCGGCACCACCTCATGGTCGGCCGGGCATACGGGGAGATACCGGTTCGTCCATGACCTCGACGCGGTCGAGGCGAATGCGGCACGTGCCCGCGGCGACACGTACATCGATGTCCACAATTGGGTCTTCTCGCCCAACCACCTCCGCCTGATGCTTCAGGACCTGCATGCCCTGGGCCTGATCCGGGTCCGCGAGGCGGCCTTCCAGGACACGATCGGCCACGAATTCTTCCTGAACCTCACGGTCGACGGCGCCGGCACCGGTCTCGGGCGTGAAGCGCTCGTGGTCCTGGCCGATGCCGAGCAGGCCGTCATGGACGACCCCGTCTTCGAGCCGATGCCGGTCGCATTCGCCCGAGCCGCTGGACCCGGCGGACCCACACGCGTGAGGTTCGTCGTGACCGTCATGGTGCGTGACGAGGTCGATGTCATGGCCGCCTGGGTGGAGCACCACCTGGCGCAGGGCGCCGACCTGATCATCGCCACCGACAACGGCTCGATCGACGGCACGACGGAGGTGCTCCAGGCGTACGCCGACCGTGGGGTGCTCGAGCTCCACCACGACCCCGTGTTTCGCAAGCAGCAGCACGCCGTCGTGACCGGGATGGCGCGGCGCGCGGCCAGCGAGCATGGCGCCGATTGGGTCATCAACGCGGACGCCGACGAGTTCTGGGTGCCCTGCGACAAGGCCCTGACCCTGCGCTCGGCCCTCGATCGGATCCCGACCTCGCTCGGTGCCTTCACCGTCCCGGTCATCAACCTTGTCGGTCCGCCCGCCCTGCGCGGATCCGGGATCGACCGTCTGCTCTGGCGCGACGTGCGGACAGCCGAGCAGCTGCACGCGGTCGGCATCTACGCCCAGCCGACCGACGACGCCGTGCATCGTGGCGATCCGGACGTCACCGTGTCCCAGGGCAACCACTTCGTGTCGCTGAAGAGCACCGGCCAGCCCGATCCCGCGTTCGCGCTCGAGGTCCTCCATCTGCCCTGGCGGTCGTGGTCGCAGTACGAGCGGCGCGTCGTCAACACGGGCGGTCGTACGAGGCCAACCCGACGCTGCGTCCGAGCAAGAACCATCACGGCATGGCCGACTACCGCCGCCATCTCGCGGGTCGACTGAGCTACGCCTTCCTCGTCCGCCTGCCGCTCGAGGACGATCTCGTCGGTGGCGCCGCGGACGGTGCCTTCGTCCGCGACACCTGGCTGCGGGACCATCTCCATGGGCTCCTCGATCGCGCGCTCCTGCCGGACCTTCTCGCCCGCTGCCTGGACGCCTCCCGGGACGAGCCGTTCGAGCCCGCCGAGCATGAGCGCGCCGCGGACCTCGGGAGGCTGTTCATCGCCCTCGAACGCGAGCGCGACGAGGCGCGCCGGCTGGCCGACGAACGGGTCGTCAAGCCTCCCCGGATCCGCGATGACTGGGTGCGGGTGACCCGGCGAACGGCGGGTGCTGTCAGGCGTCGCGTCCGACGCGCGGCGCGCCGCGCCTGACCGGTCGCCATCCGCTGGGAGACGCGATCCCCGGCCGCGCCGCCGGGTACCATCCCGCCATGGAGCGTCACGAGTTCCTGGCCGCCCTGCACGCCGGCCTCCGCCCGAGGAACTACCTCGAGATCGGCGTCGACACTGGCCTGAGCCTCGAGCTGTCGCGCGTCCCGTCGATCGGGATCGACCCGAAGTTCCAGGTCCGGACCGAGATCCGCACGGACGTCGCGCTCGTGCGGGCCACGAGCGACCGGTTCTTCGCTCGACGGGACCCGCTCAAATACGTCCGGGGCACCCGCAATCCGTGGCGTAACCTTCGGCACGACCGGCCGCTGCTGGGACGCCTCGTCGGACGACCGACCATCGACTTCGCGTTCATCGACGGCATGCATCTGTTCGAATACGTCCTGCGCGACTTCATGAACGTCGGAACGCTTTTCGTCCCCGACCACGGTGATCGTGTTCGACGACATGCTCCCGCGCAACGTCCCGGAGGCGAGCCGGGAACGGATCGACCAAGGACTGGACCGGCGACGTCTACAAGTTGATCGGCGGTCCTCGACCAGTACCGGCCGGATCTATCTGGCCATCCTGGTCGACACGCAGCCGACCGGCGATGCTGGTGATCATGGCGCCCGACCACGCGAGCACGGTCCTGAAGGACCACTACGACGAGATCGTCGCGGCCAACGTGGTGCCCGATCCGCAGCCCGTTCCGGCCGCGGGTCCTCGAGCGGGTCAGCGCCGTCGCGCCCGAGGCGTTCTTCGCGTCCGACATCTGCCGGTCGATCGTCCGCAGCCGGCGGATGCACCTGCCGGCCTCGCGGGTGCGCGGCGCGCTCGAGCGCAAGCTCGCGGTGCAGCTGGCCGACGTCGAGCGACGGCCGGCACCGTCGGAGGGCACGCGATCCTGAGCCCTTCCGGACCGCTGAAGGTGCTCTGCTACGTGAACCACTACTTCGGGGCGCCGGTCGGCTTCCGAGGGCGGTCGACCGATGCCGACGAGGAGCGTCGTCGCGCGGTGGTGATGACCTGCCTCGACGGTCTTCGGAGTCTGCCCGGGGTCGAGGTCAGGGTGTGCGGCATCGAAGGAAGCAGCCTGGTCGAGCTCGATCTTGCGTTCCCACAGGTTCGCGACGACCCGAAGCTGCTCGTCTACGAGAGCCTCGGCGGAGATGGCCCGGCACATCGACGACTACGACTACTTCGTCAACATCGAGGACGACATCCTCCTGCCGGAGACGACCCTTGCCAACGTCGTCGAGTTCGACCAGGAGTCCCTGCTCAACGAGATCCTCCATCCGAACCGGATCGAGGAGGACGAGGCCGGACGTCGGTTCTGCGTCGACCTGGAGGCGATGCCGGGCTGGACGTACCAGCGGCGGACCTATCGCGGGCGGGAGCTGCGCGTGGCACGGAACCCGCACTCGGCCGTGCTCATCCTGTCGCGCGCCAAGCTCAGGTACGCGCAGCAGTACATCGACCCGGCCTACCGCGGTCGCTTCCTGACGTACGAGATGGATTCCGCGCTCGCGTACTACCTGAGTCCGTTCTGCCTCTACCGCCCATACGACGACCTCTCGTTCCACACGGTCGGCCACCTGGACCGCTGGGCAGGGTCGAGGGCTCCACGACGCCGCCAAGCCGAAGCCGTCGAAGCCGCGGCGACCGCGATCGCGCTGGAGATCGGCCGTCAAGGAGATCACCCCGCCGGTCCTGCTCAAGCTCCGGCGGCGGAAGCGCTGAGGCGCGACGGGTTCGGTCGGGCGGAGTGCCGCACGACGGCTCGCGGGGACTTCGGCGATACTTGTCCCCCGGGGCTGCCCTGTCGACAGGAACCGTTCGCACGGCGACGGCAAGAGGACGTGATCGAACAGATGGGCACCACGAACCCGGGGATCCGACCCTGACCGACACACAGGTCGGGAGGCTGTCACTCGCGAGGACCCGGCTCGAGCGCACCCTGCTCACGGTGCCCGGGCAGCTGGCGGTGGCGGCGGTCATCCTGGTCCTGGCCTGGCCGATCCGGAGCACGTTCCCGCGCCTGACGATCGACATCTCCTGGCAGCTCGGTCTGCACCAGGCGGTGGCAGACGGGCCTGCGGTTCGGTCGCGACATCGTGTTCACCTACGGGCCGTTGGGCTTCCTTGCCAAACCCACACCGTTCATCGGCCCGACGAGCGCGCTGGCCTTCATCGCCACGGCGGCGATCTACCTGGCCCTCATCGGGCTGCTGCTCCGCGTGTCGCTCCGGCTCGTTCCGACTCTGGGCGGCTCTCCTGGTGACCCTCGCCTTCGCGCGTGCGTTCAACTGGCTCGAGCCGTTCGAGGCACTCCAGATCCTGGCCTTCGGTCTCGGTGTCGAGGTCCTGCGCCGTGACACCGTATCGCGGCCATTGCTGGTGGCCGTCGTCGCGGGCCTGCTGGCCGGTTTCGCCATGCTGGCCAAGGTGAACGTCGGCGTCTTCGTGAGCGCGATGGCGTTCATCGTGGTGCTGGCCGTCGCCCGCCCACGGCTGGCCGGCGTGGTGACCCTGGCCGTCAGCGCGGCCGCGACCATCGCCGGGCTGTGGCTTGTCGCCGGCCAGCAGCTGTCGGACCTCGTGCCCTACATCCGCAACTCCGAGGAGATCATCGCCGGCTACTCGGAGGCGATGCCGGTGAGCCCCGCGGACGCCAAGCTGGTGTACCTGGCCTTCTTCCTGGTGGCCGCCGTCATCGCTGCCGTCGCCTATCGGACCGCCATCAGCTGGCCGCGCGCCCGACGGCTGGCGCTCGGCGCGCTCGTGGTCCTGCTGTTGTTCGCCTGCTGGAAGTTCGCCTTCGTCCGAAGCCACATCGGCGCCACGTTCGCGATGCTCGCGTTCTCGACCCTCATCCTGCTGCCGACGACCCTGCGGCGCAGCATCAGCGTCCCGATCCTGCTCGGTGTCGGCCTCGTGTTCCTCGTCGTGCTCCGTTTCCCCATCGCCGACTATGCCAACGTCGCCACGTCATCGGTGGCCTTCGCGCGACAGGCGCGTGACACGGCCCTCCCGTGGCGCTGGGAGGCGGTCACCGATCGGACGCGGCAGGGTCTGCAGGCCAAGCTGCACGTGCCGGATTCGATCCAGGCAGCCATCGCGGGTCATACCGTCAGCATCGATCCGCATACGACCGCCATCGTCAGCGCCTACCCGACGTTCACCTGGCGGCCCGAGCCGATCTTCCAGGCGTACTCGGCCTACACCTCGGCGCTCGACGGACTGAACGCCGACCTGCTGCGGTCGAGCGCGCGGCCCGAGCTCATCCTGCGCCAGTTCCAATCGCGGAAGATCAAGGGAGGCCGGATCGTCCCGTACACGATCGACGGGCGGAACTACTGGTTCGAGTCGCCGGAAGCCACCGTCGAGCGCCTGTGCCGCTATCGGGAGACCGCGGTGGACGGCACCTACCAGGTGCTCGCGGACACGGGCAAGGCAGTGCGGGCCCGAGACGCCGCTGTCGACGGTGACGGCCAAGCTGGGCGAGAAGGTCAGCGTGCCGGCCGCCCCGTCACCGGACGATATCGTGCTGGTGCGGGTGCACGGCGTCGGCGACGGCATCCTCGCGCGCCTGCGGACCGCCCTGTGGAAGTCCCCGACCTGGCACGTCCGGGTCGACGACATCCGCTATCGCCTCGTGCCCGGGACAGCCGCCGACGGGCTCGTCCTCGCCGTCCCGGCCGCGGCCCAGGGCTCGGCTCCGTTCGCGTTCGGTGCGCCGGCCAAGACGATCGCCATCAGCGGATCGAACCTGGGCGGCGGCACCCTCACCTATGAGTTCCTGACGCGGCGACTTCCGGACTAGCGGCGACGTCCTCGACCGGGGCGGTCCGATCCGGTCGATCCTGCTGTCCGCGGCGTGCCGCCGCCAACGGCTCCGCCACCTCGCACAGGACCCGGGCCCGTCGGTCCAGGGTGTGCCGGGCGAGGACGACCGCGCGACCATGGGCGGCGAGGCGCTGGCGTTCGTCAGGGTCGTCGAGGTAGCGGTCGATGAGCTGCGTCGAGATCGTCTCGCGTGTCGTAGGTCTGGCACGGCGCCATCGAACTCTGCCTCGATGCCGTCGACCCGGTCCGAGATGACGAACGCCCCACAGGCCAGCGCGTCGTACAGGCGGTTCGAGAGGAAGCCCTTCGAAGCGCATGTCGTCCCAGTGGTCATTGAGCACGATGTCGGCGGCGCTGTAGTAGCGCGCGAGCTCGGTGTTGGGGACGTTCTCGCCCTTGACGAAGCGCTGGTCGACGAGGTCGCGGCGTCCAGTTCGCGACCGTAGATCGCGAGGTCTCGGGTCGTGCCCGCCAGGTCGTCGACGATCCGCCGGTGGACCCGGCGCGAGTTGGCCACGAACAGGAGCTCGTGATGCGGGCCCGCCCGGCTCAGGGCGGAAGCGCTCCGGATCGGTGGCCTGGTGGAGCGGCGTGACGGGCACGGCCACCTGCCCCGCCATCCACGCGGCGAACGGGTCCGAAGCGACGAAGACGTGGTCGTAGCGCTCGTAGATCTCGGGGGTGGCAAGGTCCGGGTGGCTGATCTGCCACAGGATGTTGACCTGGCCGCGACGGGTCGGCGCCTCCTTGAGCCCGAACAGGTGGACCGCCACGTCGTCGCGCGCGGCGGCGCTCGAGTCCCAGTCGGCAGGAAATGCAGCCGCGTCGGGTGGCCGGCCCGCTCGAGGACGCGCTGCAGGCCGCGCGCGAAGTGATAGTCGCCCCAGCGGTCGATGACATCCCAGCTCGTCACCCCGATCCGCAGCCCATAGCGGGTCGCCGACGTCCAGGCCGACGAATGCGTCGCGGACTGCCGACGCCACGGCCAGGAAACGGTCCGGCTGGCCGTCGCCGGCTGATCGGCCGGGAGCGGCACGAGGCGGGCGACCTTGGCGGTCTGCTGCCGGACGGTCTCGACCGCGTGATCGGACGAGGCGAGGACGAGGTCGAACTCGTCGAACCAGACGCGACCGCACCAGCGTTCGGGCTCGTCCCGGAGCCATGCCAGCGTGATCAGCCTGCGCGGCAGCTCGCGGATGTCCACGGCGTCGTCGAGGACCACGATCGCCTCGACGGATCTGTCCATGGCAGCCAGGCCGTCGGGCGTGGTGGCGAGGTAGCTGACCCGCCAGCCCTGCGCCTCCAATGCGTCACCGAGGCGTCGTGCGGTCGAGGACCCCCCGCGTCCGTGGCGGCGTCGCTCCCCGACGATCGTGATCGCGACGTGGAACGGCTCGGTCGAGTACCGCGAGCCGCCGTCGAGCGCATCGGCCAGCGCGTCGCGAAAGATGCGCGGGCCCCACGTCTCGATGTACGTATCGCGGTTCTGGGCCACCCGGGCGGTGAACTGCGGCCGGTCGGCTGCGCGCGTCGCCGACTCGTGATGCCACAGCGCAGCGCGGCCGTCGTAGATGAGCCGGCCGCCCGCGTCACGGAGCTTGAGGCACAGGTCGACATCCTCGATCCCGTAGTCGTATGCGGACGAGAAGCCGCCGACCGCCTCGAACGCCTCCCGGCGCACCAGCAGGCACGCGGCGGTCAGCGCCGGCCGCTCCACGACCCGAGACGCCGCACGCCGAGAGCGGATCGGCGCCGGCGCCCATCACGCGGGCGATCGGCACGGGGTGCTTGCGGTCGAACCCGACGCCCGTGTGCTGGAGCGACAGGTCGGCGAACTTGACGCCGGCCCGGACACCCCCGCGATGTCTCGGGTAGATCAGGCGCGCACCCGACCGCGACGGCGCCGGGCGACGAGATGGTCTCGACCATGTAGCCGAGCCAGCCATCGGTGATCGGGTCGACATCGTTGTTGAGAAAGCAGATCAGCTCGGCCCGACGCGACCGCGACGCCCTGGGCGTTCGCCTCGGAGAACGACCGGTTCGTCGGCGTTGCGGATGACCTGGAGCGGGAAGGGCAGGTCGAACGACTCGGCAAGCTCGGGCGATCCGTCGGTCGAGCCGTTGTCGACGACGATGACCTCGACGTCTCGGTAGGCCGTGGTGGCCAGGGCAGCCAGGCAGCGGGCGAGGTGTGTGCGGCCATCACGGTTGAGGATCACGATCGATACCAACGGGCCGCCCGTGACGGTCGCGGCCGGAAGGCCCTCCCGGAGGGTCGCGACGAGGGCCGTCTCGGCCGCGGCCGTCGCCCGGAGGTCCCGCTGACGCAATCGGTCGATCATCCGCCGGCGGATCCGCCGCACGCGGCGACCGATGCCCGGGCCGACGCGCCGGGCAAGACTCGCCAGCCGGGCCGACCGCGCCGACAGGGCCAGGGCGTACCGGACCGACCGTCGCCGCTTGAGAGCGCGGAGCTCCCGGCGGACCCGATCCAGCTCGGCCGCGTTCGACCGGTTGGTGGCTGCGGTCCTGTCGTAGCGGGCCTGAAGGAGTGCGAGCTCGGACTCGAGTCGCTCGATCACCTCGCGCGGCGCGGCGTCCCCTTCGCTGTCGTCCGGGGTCGGAGGCTGGCGACCGGCCATCAATCCGGGGCCGGTGCGCCGCAGCACTCCGGCAGCGGGCGTCCTGACATGGCCCGACAGTAGCAGGTATAGGCGTTCGGGTGACTCGGGCGTCCAGTCGCGCCTGCGGCGGCGACCCGCTGGTACCATCGCCGTCCCATGGCCGACCGCCCGCGCTTCTACCTGACCACCTCGATCGCGTACGCGAACAACAAGCCGGGGCTGCACACCCTGTACGAGGTGATCGCGGCCGACGCGATCGCGCGCTGGCATCGGATGGTCGGCGACGACACGCGCTTCCTGACCGGCACCGACGAGCACTCGATCAACATCGCCCAGGCGGCCGTCGGACGAGGGGCGCCCGACACGCGAGTTCGTCGACGAGAAGGTGGTCATGTTCAAGGACGCCGAGGCGGCCCTGGCGATCGCCCCCGACCGGTTCATCCGGACGACCGACCCGGACCACATCCGCGCCGCCCAGGAGATGGTCCGGCGGGCGCATGCCAACGGCGACATCTACCTCGGCACGTACGAGGGCTGGTACTGCCCGAACGAGGGCTTCCGCAGCGCGAGCGAGGTGGTCGAGACGGCGCGCGGGACGATCTGCCCGAACCACCCCGAGGTCCCGCTCCAGTGGCTGACCGAGCGCAACTGGTTCTTCCGGCTGTCGGCCTACCAGGAGCGCCTCGAGCGCTATTTCGCCGACCACCCCGACTTCGTCCAGCCCGATTTCCGGCGCAACGAGATGCTCGGCTTCATCCGCGGCGGGCTCGAGGACTTCTCGATCAGCCGCGAGCGGACGCCGGGCGACTGGGGCATCCCGTTCCCGATCGCCGAGAACGGCGAGACGGCGCTGCGTGAGGATGGGTCGTGGGACCCTGAGGCGGGCAAGATCTACGTCTGGTTCGACGCGCTGATCAACTACATCACCGGCGCCGGCTTCCCTGACGATCCGGCCGGCTTCGCCTACTGGTGGCCGGCCGACCTGCACGTCATCGGCAAGGACATCGCGCGGTTCCATACGATCGCCTGGCCGGCCATGCTGTGGAGCGCGGGCCTCGAGGCGCCCCGCCACGTCTGGGTCCACGGCTGGCTGCTCGCGGCCGGCGGCGAGCGGATGAGCAAGAGCCGCGGCAACTTCCTCGACCCGAACGACTTCGTGGCCGCGTTCGGCTCTGACGGCGCCCGCTACGTCGCCCTGCGCGAGGTCCCGTTCGACCGTGACGCCGAGGTGAGCTGGGACTCGTTCGTCCGCCGCTACAACGCCGACCTTGCCAACGACTTCGGCAACCTCGTCAACCGGACCGTGTCCATGACCCAGCGCTATCTCGAGGGCGAGCGGCCCGCCCCGCGTCCGGCGGGAGAGTCCCCGCTCGGCACCGCGTGGAGCGAGACGCAGCGCGTCTATCGCGCGGCGTTCGAGACGAACCGGCTGCACGACGCCCTGGCCGAGCTGTGGGGATACATCGGCGCCGCCAACAAGGTCGTCGACGCCGAGCAGCCCTGGGTGCTGGCCAAGGCCTGGAAGGCCGGCGACCCGGAGGCAGGCGAGCGGCTGCGCGGGGTGCTCGGCGACCTCGTCGAGGGGTGCCGCCTGCTGGGACTGGCGGCGGCGCCATTCCTGCCGGCGACCGCACCGCGACTCCTCGGCCAGCTCGGCCACGCGTACGCCTACGCGCCCGATGGCAACGGCGGTCCGCCGCTCCTCGGCGAGATCGAGTGGGGGGCACACGCAGCCGAGCCAGGGCAGCTGAGCTCGCCCGAACCGCTCTTTCCGCGGCTGGACGTCGAAGCGGCCGAGACGGCGGCGTCCTGATCCGACGACGCCGACCCGTCCTGTCGCGCCGAAGCCAGCGGATGTCCCGATGCGCCTGATCGACAGCCACTGCCATCTCAACGCCGACCGCTTCGAGGCCGATGCGGACCAGGTCCTCGGGACGGCGCGACTGGCCGGCGTCGAGCGCGTCCTCGTCCCGGGCTGGAACGTCGCCTCGTCCGAGCGGGCGCTCGCGCTGCGTGGACCGGTTCGGCTGGCTCGACGCCGCGGTCGGGGTCCACCCGCACGACGCCGCCAAGGTGGATGACGGCGGCTGGCGCAGGATCCTCGCCTGGGCCCAGGACCCACGGGTCGTTGCCATCGGTGAGACCGGGCTCGACTATGACCGCGTGTTCAGCCCGATCGCCGACCAGCTCACGAACCTGCGGCGCAATCTCGAGGTCGCGCTGGACACCGGCAAGCCGGCCATCCTCCACTGCCGCTCGGCCGACGGGCGACGCGACGCGCAGGACGCGCTGGTCGGGGAGCTGCGGGCGGCCGGGGTCGGCGGGCCCGCTTGGGCGGCCGCGTTCGGGGACCGGCCGGCGGCGGTCATCCACTCGTTCTCCGGGCCGCCCGACTACGCCCGCGCCGTCATCGACCTCGGCCTCGCGGTCAGCTTCTCGGGGCTCGTGTTCCGGCGCGGCGAGGAGCCGGCGGCCGAGGCGGTCGCGCTGGTGCCCGCCGACCGGCTGCTGATCGAGACCGATTCGCCGTTCCTGGCACCACCCGGCGCACCGCGCTCGCGCAACCAACCCGAATGGGTGCGCGTCACAGGTGCGTGGGCCGCCGAGCATCGGGGGACGACCATCGATGCGCTGGGACCCGCCCTCGTCGCCGCCTACGACCGGACGTTCCCGAGTCCTCGGAGGACCGCATGACCCTCGCGACCCGTCGTCTCTCCACCGTCGTCCCCGTCTGCCTCGCCGTCGCGCTCGCCGTCGTGGCGTGCACCGGGAATGCGGCCAGCACGGTTCCGTCCGCCGTCGCGACGCCCTCCGCGGAGCCGACCGTCGTCAGCCTTGCCCCATCGATCGCGCCGAGTCCCAGCGCGTCCTCCGCCACCACGTCGGCGTCGGCGTCGAGCGGGACCGCCTGCACGACCACGTCGAAGACCACGCTCCCGTCCGACCGCCTCACCACCGTCACGGTCACCCCGGGCGCGACCTCGGACCGCCTCGACTTCGTGTTCGGGGACAGCTCACTGCCGGGTCCCGCGAGTCCGCCCATGGGCTCGCTCGACGTCGCGCGGCCGCCCTATACCCAGGCGGGGAGTGGCGCCCCGATCGTGATGACCGGCGACAACGTCGTCCAGCTCACCTTCACCGGCATGTCGCTCCAGAACGATGCCGGCGAGTTGATGTTCACCGGCCCGACCGAGCTCACGCCGAACCTGCCGGCTCTCCGCAAGGCGGTGCAGTTCGACGCGTCCGAGGGCACCATCGGCTGGTACATCGGCTACGACAAGGGCGGCTGCGTCGTGCTCGGCCGCGACACGAACACGGTCACGGTGACGATCGATCACTCCTGACGGCCGATCCGGGTTGACAGCCGGGTACCCGGTTCGCTAGTCTCCACTTGGCACTCTCGCAGTGAGAGTGCCAAGCATCGCGAACCGCCGAGTCCGAACGGGCCTGGGTGACTGGCCGGAGGGTCGGGCGGGGTTCGACACGATGCCTCCACCGAGGTTCCGGGGGACATCGCCCTCGCGGCCACACCCGGGCCGCCCGATGTCTCACGAGTCCACGCCCCGCGGCCGGCTCTGGCCGTCACAGGAGGTATGCACGTTGGCCAAAGCCACTGCGAACACGACGAAGCTCCGCCCGCTGGGCGACCGCGTCGTCATCAAGCCGACCGCCCGCGAGGAGATGACCAAGAGCGGCATCGTCCTGCCGGACACCGCCAAGGAGAAGCCCCAGGAGGGCACGATCGTCGCCGCCGGCCCCGGGCAAGATCCTCGACGATGGCAAGCGCGAGCCCATGGACGTGAAGGTCGGCGACAAGGTCCTGTACGCCAAGTACGCCGGGACCGAGTTCAAGGTCGATGGCGACGAGCTGCTCATCGTCAGCCAGAAGGACATCCTGGCGATCGTCGCGGACTGACCCTGGTCGTCAGCGACACATCGACCCCGCAGGTTCCTGGAGGGACATTCGAAATTGGCTAAGCAGACTCATCTTCGACGAGACCGCTCGTCGCTCGCTCAAGCGTGGCATCGACAAGCTCGCCGATGCCGTCAAGGTCACGATCGGCCCCAAGGGCCGCAACGTCGTCCTCGACAAGAAGTTCGGCTCGCCGACGATCACCAATGACGGCGTCACCATCGCCCGCGACATCGAGCTCGAAGATCCGTTCGAGAACATGGGCGCGCAGCTGCTCAAGGAAGTCGCGACCAAGACCGACGACGTCGCCGGCGACGGCACGACCACCGCGGTCGTGCTCGGCCAGGCGATCGTCTCCGAGGGCCTCCGGGTCGTCACCGCCGGCGCCAACCCGATGGTCGTCAAGCGCGGCATCGAGGCCGCCGTCGACGCGGTCGTCGCCGAGATCAAGAAGCAGTCCCGCCCGGTCGACAACCGCGAGCAGATCGCGGCCGTCGCCGCCATCAGCGCCGCGGATCCGGAAGTCGGCGAGATCATCGCCGAGGTGATGGACAAGGTCGGCAAGGACGGCGTCATCACCGTCGAGGAGGGCCAGAGCCTCGGCCTCGAGAAGGAATACACCGAGGGCATGCAGTTCGACCGGGGCTACATCTCGGCCTACTTCGTGACCAACCCCGATCGCATGGAGGCGGTCCTCGACAATCCGCTCATCCTGATCACCGACAAGAAGATCTCGAGCGTCGCGGACATGCTCCCGGCCCTCGAGAAGGCCGTCCAGCAGGGCAAGCCCGATCGCTGATCATCGCCGAGGACGTCGACGGTGAGGCGCTCGCCACGCTGGTCGTCAACAAGCTCCGCGGCACGGTCTCAGGTCCTCGCCGTCAAGGCGCCGGGCTTCGGCGATCGCCGCAAGGAGATGCTCCGCGACATCGCCGTCCTGACCGGCGGCACCGTCATCAGCGAGGAGATCGGGCGCAAGCTCGACTCCGTCACACTCGAGGACTTCGGGTCGGCCCGTCGCGTCGTCGCGACCAAGGACGACACGACGATCGTCGACGGCGACGGCAAGTCCGACCAGATCAAGGCCCGGATGAGCCAGATCAAGGCCCAGATCGAGGACACCACCTCCGACTACGACCGCGAGAAGCTCCAGGAGCGCCTCGCCAAGCTGTCGGGCGGCGTCGCGGTCATCAAGGTCGGCGCGGCCACCGAGGTCGAGCTCAAGGAGAAGAAGCACCGCATCGAGGATGCGCTCTCGACGACCCGTGCGGCCGTCGAAGAGGGCCTCGTCGCCGGCGGCGGCACCACCCTCCTGCAGGCGATCCCGGCGCTCGACAAGGTCAAGCTCGAAGGCGACGCCCAGGTCGGCGTCGACATCGTCCGCAAGGCCCTCGAGGCGCCCGCCCGCCAGATCGCCGACAACGCCGGCCAGTCCGGCGAGGTCATCGTCGCGCACGTCAAGGGCCTCAAGCCCGGCTACGGCTACGACGCGCTCAAGGGCGAGTACGGCGACCTGTTCAAGGCCGGCATCGTCGATGCCGCCAAGGTGACCCGCTCCGCGCTCCAGAACGCGGCATCGATCGCGGCCATGGTCCTGACGACGGAGACGCTCGTCACCGACATGCCCGAGAAGGAGAAGGCCGGCGCCGGCGGTGGCCACGACCACAACGGCGGAGAGATGGACTTCTAGTCCGACCCTCGCTCCTCAGCCACGACAAGACCCTCGGCCACGCCGGGGGTCTTTCGATTCCCGGGCGTGATCAGCCGACCGCGAACAGCGGTTCGCCGAGCAGCTCGAGGTCCACCTCGATGCCGAGGCCCGGGCCCGTCGGGACCGGTCCGCGGCCGTCACGCGAGCGGGGCTGGTAGCCGGCCACGTGCTCGACCGTCCAGTCGTTCATGAACGAGGCTGCGAACAGCTGCGCCGGCGGCACGCCGGCCGCGAGGTGGCTCACGGCGGCCGTGACGAGATCGCCGCCCCACGAGTCCTCGATGGTGAGGGTCAGGCCGAGCTCGACGGCGGCATCGCGGATCAGTCGCGCCTTCGTCAGCCCGCCGACGCGGCCGACCTTGAGGTTGACGTGGTCCATGGCGTCGGCCGCGGCCGCCCGGACCAGGGTGGGCAGGTCGGTGATGACCTCGTCCAGGACGAACGGGAGCGTGCTCAGTCGGCGGACGGCCAGGCACTCCTCGAGGGTCGGGCACGGCTGCTCGAGGCGAAAGCGGTCGAACCCCGCGAAGAGGCGGGCGGCGATGATCGCGTCCTGCCGGCGCCAGCCACCGTTCGCGTCCCCGATGAGCGCGTCCTCGGAGCCGGTCACCGCGTGAACGGCCGCCACGCGATCGCGATCGCGTTCCGGCGCGTCGCCGAGCTTGAGCTGGAAGTGGTGGATCCCGGCGGCGCGCTCGCGCTCGACGAAGGCCGCCATCTCGTCGGGCTGACCGAGCGGGACCGCGACGTAGAGGGGGAGCTCGGCCTGCCGGACGCCGCCGAGGAGCGCCGCGACGGGCAGGCCGGCGACCTTGCCGAGGATGTCCCAGCACGCCACGTCCACCGGGCTCTTGGCGTACTCGTGGCCGCGCAGGGTCGCGTCCATCGCTGCGCCGACCGCGGCAAGGTTCGTCGCGTCCACTCCGATCAGCGCCGGGGCGAGCTCGCGCAGCGCGGCCCGGGCTCCCTCGCCGAACCCAGGCAGGTAGGTCCGCCCGAGCGGGCAGCTCTCTCCGAACCCCTCGGCGCCGCCGCGGGTCGAGATCCGGACCACCGTGCTCGGCAGGACGTTGACGACCCGGCCCGACGACATGACGTAGTCGCCGTGCGCGTAGGTCAGGTCGTAGCCGTACACCTCGACCCGGTCGATGACGGTCGAGCGATCTGTCATGACCCCGACTCTACCCGCGTGAGGCTGCCCGGTGGGAGGCGGCTGTGCACTGCCGTCTTGGGGACGTTTGACAGGTTCGCTCCCTCACCGCGACCCTAGCCGCATGACTCGAAGAACAGCGTCCATCCTGGCCATCGCCGCCACGCTCGTGCTTGCGGCCTGCAGCGGCACCTCGAGCGGCCCGGTCCTCACCGACCCGACGGCCATCGTCACCGCGGCGCTCACGTCGGCCGAATCGGCCAAGAGCGTCCATGTCGAGCTGACTGCGAGCGGCACCGCCTCTGTGGCCCTCCCGATCGCGGGTTCCAGCGGCACCCCGATCGACCTGACCGGGACGACCGCCTCGGCCGACGTCGATCTCGCGAACAGCGCGGCGAAGGTCACCTTCGCGGTCCCGACCATGCTCAACCTCGCCGGGGAGATCATCGCCGTCGACGGCAAGGTCTACGTCAAGACGAGCTTCACCGGACCGCAGTACCAGGAGACAGACCTCGGCGGTTCCGCGCCGAGCCCGTCCCAGGCGCCCGGCATGATCGACAACCTCGGCGACCTGCTGCTCAAGCAGGGCATCGTTCTGGTCAAGGGCGATGACGTCGCGTGCGGCTCGAAGCAGTGCTACACGGTCACCGCCGATGTCGACCCGTCCAAGATCGCTCCCACCGCCTCGGGATCGATCGCGGGCGTGCCGATCGACCTGGCCGGGGCGACAGTCAAGCTGACGCTCCACGTCGAGAAGGACCTGCCCAACCACCTCGCCGGCGTGACGGCCGATGTCACGAGCCCGACCCTGGGCACCGTGACGGTCGATCTGACCTTCTCGAAGTGGGACGAGCCGGTGTCGATCACGGCCCCGCCGGCGGACCAGATCAAGGCTCCTTCCTGACCGAGAACGACCGAGATCGCGGAGGCGCGGCGCCGGACAGGCGCGCCCGTTAGGCGCAGCGCCGTAGGGCGCGTCAGGCCGGTGGCGGCATCCGCCGGCTCGCACGAGTGAAAGCCGGGGTGAGCCGCTCACCTACAATGAGCGGGTGACTCCCACCCGCCGTCGACGGACCGTCGACCCAGCGCTCGACGACGCCGCGGAGGCTGCCGGCGGGGCTTCAGGCACGGTCTTCACGGACCTCGCCGACGCGCCGGCCGCGATCCCCGACGAGCCCGCCTGGATGCGCGACGCGCCGGCCGAGGCGAAGGATCCGACCGCTTCCGTGCCGCCACCCGATCCGGTCGCGCGCGCCGCCGCGCTCAAGGCGCGCGAGGAGCAGATCGTCCGCGCCCTCAACCCCGAGCAGGCGCGCGCGGTGACGACGACCGACGGTCCGCTGCTGATCCTGGCCGGTGCCGGCTCGGGCAAGACCCGCGTGCTTGCGCACCGGATCGCCTATCTCGTCAGCATCAAGGACGTCGCCCCATGGCGGATCCTGGCCGTCACGTTCACGAACCGCGCCGCGAAGGAGCTGCGCGAGCGGATCATCAGCCTCGTCGGCGAGGGCGGGCGGGACGTCGTGGCCGGCACGTTCCATTCGCTCTGCCGCGCGCGTGCTGCGGGCCGACGGCGAGGCCATCGGCATCGGCCGCCGATTCGTCATCTACGACACGGACGACCAG
Organism: uncultured Chloroflexia bacterium; assembly: GCA_963813225.1. GTDB lineage: Bacteria > Chloroflexota > Limnocylindria > Limnocylindrales > CSP1-4 > SPCO01. The sequence continues at coordinate 230,355 of CAWEYB010000005.1, forward strand.
ACCTCGCTGATGAAGCAGATCCTGCGCGAGGAGGACATGCCGCTCACCGGGGAGTTCCGCCCGAGCGCGGTCCTGGGCGCCATCAGCCGGGCCAAGAACGAGATGCTCGACCCGACGTTCCTGTCGCAGAACGCGGCCAACCACCGCGAGCGGACGATCGCGCGGCTGGCGACCCGCTACCAGGAACGGTTGCGCAAGGCCAACGCGCTCGACTTCGACGACCTCCTGCTCGAGGCGGTCCGCCTGTTCGAGGAGGCGCCCGACGTCCTGGCCAAGTACCAGGAGCGCTGGCGCTACCTCCACGTCGACGAGTACCAGGACACGAATCGGGCGCAATACCTGTGGGTCAAGGCGCTGGCCGCCCGACACCGCAACCTGTGCGTGGTCGGCGACGACGACCAGTCGATCTATTCGTGGCGCGGGGCGGACCTGCGCAACATCCTCGACTTCGAGCGTGACTGGCCCGATACGGTCGTCGTCAAGCTCGAGCAGAACTACCGCTCGACCCAGCTGATCCTCGACGCTGCGCACGCGGTGGTGTCGCGCAACGCCGCGCGCAAGGACAAGAAGCTGTGGACGGAGAATGCCGGCGGTATCCGTATCCAGCGCTTCGAGGCCTACAACGAGGAGGAAGAGGCGGAGTGGATCGCCCGCCAGATCGAGGGGCTGGTCGGCGGCCGCGGGACCGCCCTCACCCGACGCGCCGACGAGGAGGCGACCCGCTTCCGGGCGCGGGACATCGCGGTGATGTACCGGATGAATGCCCAGTCCCGGGCGATCGAGGAATCCTTCCTCCGCTACGGCATCCGCTACCAGCTGGTCGGTGGCACGCGGTTCTACTCGCGTCGCGAGGTCAAGGACGCGCTGGCCTACCTGCGGATCCTGCGCTCGGACACCGACAGCGTCAGCTTCGAGCGGATCATCAACGTCCCGGCGCGCGGGATCGGCGACAAGACCATCGAGGTCCTGCGCGCTGCGGCGGGCCGCGAGGGCGGCTCGACCTGGGGCGCGATCGAGGCGGCGGCGGCCGGCGACCTGCCCGGGCTCGCGTCGCGGACGCGCACTGCGCTGGCCGAGTTCGCGGTCCTCGTTCGACGGCTGCGGGCCCGGATCGGCATCGTGGCCCTCCCCGAGCTGCTCGACGAAGCCCTCGAGGCATCGGGCTACCGGGCGATGCTGGCCGACGGCTCCGAGGACGGCGAGGAGCGCTGGGCCAACCTGCTCGAGCTGCGCGCCGTGACGACCCGCTACGACGACCTGGCGCCGGACGACGCGCTCGACCGGCTGCTCGAGGAGACGGCGCTCGTCGCCGACCAGGACTCCTACGAGGGCGACGCCGATGCGGTGACGCTCATCACCCTCCACGCCGCCAAGGGCCTCGAGTTCCCGGTCGTCTTCATCTCGGGGCTCGAGGAAGGCCTCTTCCCGCACAGCCGGGCGCTCGACGACGAGAAGGAGCTCGAAGAGGAGCGCCGGCTCGCCTACGTCGGGATCACCCGAGCCAAGGTCAGGCTCTACCTGTCGCATGCGTGGCGACGCGCGACATGGGGGATGGGCCAGGCGACGGTCCCGTCGCGGTTCCTTCTGGAGATCCCCGCCGAGCTGATGGACGGACCCCAGCTCATCGCCGGCGACGACCGGGACCTCGACCTGGATCTCGTCTTCGGGGCACGCCGGACGAGCCGGTTCGGGACGCCCGTCCGTGGCAGCGGACCCGCCTACCGACAGGGGAGTGGACGGCCGGGTGCCCCGGCGGCGGGGGAGACGTTCCGGCCCTCTCGCGACCTGACAGCGAAGCGCGAGGCGTACGACGACGGCGCGCGCTCGGGCTCGCTCGGGCGTCCGGTCCGGGCGTGGGACGATGACCTGGATGCCGGTGCCGGCCGCCCCGGCAGCGCCGGCCGTGGCGAAGGTGTCGCGTCCTGTCATCCCGGGCGAACGCCAGTTCCGTGACGGCGACCGCGTCCGCCACGCCCGCTGGGGCGACGGCATCGTCGTCACCAGCAAGCTGACGCGGAGCGACGAGGAGGTCACGGTCGCCTTCAAGGACGCCTCGGTCGGGCGCAAGACGATGCTCGTCAGCCTCGCGAACCTCGACATCGTCGGATGACGACCGAGCCCGCCGTCGACCTCGCGCGGATCGTCCGACTCGCCGACTTCGAGCCGCTCGCGCGCGCCGCCATGGAGCCGGCCGCGTACGACTACATCGCCGGCGGCGCCTCGGACGAGGTCACCCTCGCGGACAACGATGCCGCATGGCTGCGGCGCGTGCTCCGACCGCGGGTGCTGGTGGACGTCTCGGCGGTCGATCCGTCGACGACGCTGCTGGGCGCGCGGTCGGCGATGCCCGTCGCGATCGCACCGATGTCGATCCACGCGGTGGCGCACCACGAGGCGGAGCTCGCAACCGCCCGGGCGGCCGCGGCCGCGGGCGTGCCGTTCACGTTGTCGACGATGTCATCCAGGGCGATCGAGGACCTCCCCGCGGTCGCGCCCGGTGGCACCCGCTGGTTCCAACTGTACGTCCAGCGCGACCCGGATCGGACGCGGTCGCTGGTGGAACGGGCCGCGACCGCCGGCTATGCGGCGATCGTCCTGACCGTGGACCTGCCGGTGCTCGGCTATCGCGATCGCGACCGCGGGTCAGGGTTCGAGATGACCTCGCTTGGTAACTTCGTCGACCGCCTGCCGACGCACCGACCGGTCGGACCGAGCGTCGACGGGCCCGCCGCGGCAGGCTCGAAGACACGGACCTTGACCTGGGCCGACCTGGCCACGATCCGCACCTGGTCGCCGCTGCCGATCGTGCTCAAGGGGATCCTGACCGCCGAGGACGCGCGGCTCGCCGTCGAGCACGGGGTCGAGGGCATCGTCGTCAGCAACCACGGCGCACGACAGCTCGATCGCGTCCAGGCCAGCATCGACGCGCTCCCGGATGTCGTCGCCGAGGTCGACGGCCGGCTCGAGGTCTGGGTCGACGGCGGCGTGCGTCGCGGGCTCGACATCGCGATCGCACTGGCCCTGGGGGCGCGTGGCGTGCTGATCGGCCGGCCCATCCTGTGGGCGCTGGCCGCCGCCGGCCAGGCCGGCGTCGAGCATGCGCTGGGGATCCTCCGCGAGGAGTTCGAGGTGACCCTCGCCCTGCTCGGAACACCCACCCCAGCAGACGTCACGCGCGACCACCTGGTCTGACCGGGCCGGCGCGCGGACGGGGCCACTGACCGGCCCCGAACGGCGACCTCGGCGACACCCGCCCACCATCGACCGCGACGTCCACGCGGGGCACCATGGGAACCATCGGCGCGAGGCCTCAGGTCCCGCCGGTCCCCACACTCACAACAGGATCTGTCTTCCCATGCTTGACGATGCCCGGATGCTCGACCTGATCGAGCGTGCCCTCGACGCCGACCCGATGTGCCCGGTGTGCGGCGCCCCGACCGACATCCGCGACCACGACGGCCGCCTCTGGCTCGAGTGTTCGTCAACCTCGTCCGACCCGCCGAGCGGGTTGATCGCTCGACTCGAGGCGGCCATCCTGCCGCATCCGCGTCGCCTCGTCATCGACCTGCGCGAGCGCCGGGCCGCCTGACCCCGGGGGATGCGCCGGGCCGGCTCGTTCGGTACCCTCGCATCCGTGACCATCCAGCTGCCGCCGGTCGATCCGGCGCTCGTCGCTGCTGCCGCCGCGCTCGACATCGCGGCAGCCACCGCACGCCACGCCGACCTCGCCGCCCAGATCGACCGCGCGAACGAGCTCTACCACGTCGAGGACGCGCCCGAGATCTCGGACGCCGAGTACGACGCCCTGTTCCGCGAGCTCGTCGCGCTCGAGACCGCCTACCCGGAGCTGACGACGTCCGAATCGCCGACCCAGCGGGTCGGCGGCACGCCGACGGGCACGTTCGACGAAGTCGTCCACCGTCGCCCGATGCTGTCGCTCGCCAACGCGTTCAGCCACGACGAGCTCCGCGCGTTCGATGCGCGCGTCCGCAAGGGGCTCGGTCTTCCACCCGCGCCGGAGCCGGCGCCCGAGCTGCGCTACGTCGCCGAGCTCAAGATCGACGGCCTTGCGATCAGCCTCCGCTACGAGCGCGGCCGGTTCGTGCAGGGCGCGACCCGCGGCGACGGCACGACCGGCGAGGACGTGACCGCGAACCTGCGGACGATCTCCGTCATCCCGGCCCGCCTGTCCGAGCCCGTGTCGATCGAGGCCCGCGGCGAGGTCTTCATGCCCAAGGCCGAGTTCAAGCGCATCAACGAGGAGCGCGAGGAGGCCGGGTCTGGCGTTGTACGCCAACCCTCGCAACAGCGGTGCCGGCTCGCTCCGCCAGATCGACCCGCAGGTGACCGCCGGTCGCAAGCTGTCGGCCTGGTTCTACCAGCTGGTCGAGGACGCCGCGATCGCGACGACGCAGACCGAGGCGCTGGCTCGGCTGGCGGCGCTCGGCTTCCCGGTCAACCCGGACCGCGAGCCGGGCCTCGACATCGAGGGTGTCATCGCCTTCACCGAGCGCTGGCGCGAGGCGCGCCACCACCTGCCGTACGAGACCGACGGCGTCGTCGTCAAGGTCGACCGCTTCGACCGCCAGGCGCGTCTCGGGATGGTCAGCCGGGCGCCGCGCTGGGCGATCGCCTTCAAGTTCCCGCCCGAGCAGGTCGAGGCGTTCGTCGAGGACATCGTCCCGTACGTCGGCCGGACCGGGACGCTGACGCCGGTCGCCCACATGACGCCGGTCAAGGTCGCGGGCTCGACGGTCGCCCGGGCGACCCTCCACAACCTCGACGAGGTGCGGCGCAAGGACATCCGCATCGGCGACTGGGTCGTGCTCCAGAAGGCCGGCGACGTCATCCCCGAGGTCGTCCGGCCGATCGTCGACCGGCGGACCGGCGCGGAGCGCGCGTTCGAGATGCCCGCCCGCTGTCCGGTCTGCGACACGCCCGTCGTCCAGGACGAGGGCGCCGTCCGGATCTACTGCCCGAACCTGGCGTGCCCGGCACGGGTCGGCCAGGAGTTCGGCCACTTCGCCGGTCGCGGCGGGATGGACATCGAGGGCGCCGGCTGGAAGGTCATCGTCCAGCTCGTCGAGCGGGGGATGATCAAGCGCCGCGGCGACTTCTACCGGCTCAGCGTCGAGGAGCTCGAGTCGCTCGACCGGTTCGCCCGCAAGAGCGCCGAGAACCTCCACGCCGCGATCCAGAAGTCGCGGCGACGACCGCTCGCGAAGGTCCTGAACGCGCTCGGCATCCCGCAGGTCGGGGAGACGACGGCGATCGACCTCGCCCGCTGGCTGACGGTCCAGGTGCCACCCGGACCGGACTGGCTCGTGGCGCTCAGCTCGTTCCTGCGCGCGGTCGCGGGTGACGAGCCCGAGCGCTTCGCCGAGGTCGAGGGCGTCGGGCCCGACGGTCGCGGCGAGCCTGGCTCGGTATTTCACCGACGAGGCGACGGCCGGTGTCCTCGACGATCTCGCCGACGCGGGCGTCGACCCGGAGCCGCCCGTCATCGTGCCGGCGGACGCCGCAGGCCCGCTCGACGGAAAGACCTTCGTGGTGACGGGCACGCTCGAGGGCTTCAGCCGCGCGGAGGCCGAGGAGGCGATCCGCGCCGCCGGTGGCAAGGTCGCGGGCTCGGTGTCGAAGAAGACCGACTACGTCGTGGCCGGCGAGAGCGCCGGCTCGAAGCTGACCAAGGCCCAGGAGCTCGGCGTCGCGGTGCTCGATGAGGACGGCTTCCGGCGGCTCCTGGGCGGCGAGACCGGCGCCTAGCGGCGACCGCGCGCGTAGCGCTCCATCAGCTCGACGACGGCGAGTCGGGCCGCCTTCCAGTCGGGCAGGTCGCCGAAGACGTCGGCATCAGGGCCCCAGCGGTTGATCTGGGTCATGGCAGTCACGATCGCGTCATGCGCGAGAGTCCGGTTCCGCCCGGCCTCGACCTGGCCGGTCACGAGATAGCGGCGGACCGTTTCGAACGGCGCGGACCAGCGGCCGACCCGGACGTGGTCGCCGGACCGGAGCGAATCGAGCCAGTCGTCGTCGCCGACCGGGTGACGATCATGCTCGGCCTGGTGACGGACGAGGTCGACCCGCGTCCCGGGTCGCTCGAGGCTCGCCAGCCGGCCATCGTCGGCCACCGTCCGGTAGCAGATCGGGCAGCTCGGCAGCTCGGCTGTCGGCCGTGGCGGATCGCCGTAGGGCAGCCCGCACCGGCGGCAGAACGCCCCGCGCGCGTTGTCCGACGGCGTCCCGCACTGGAGGCAGGCGGTGCCGATCACTCGAACCGCCCCGTGCGCCCGGCGCTCCGGACAGCCATCGCGGTCGCCTGATCGACCCCGTCGAGATGGATCTCCCACGACTCCGGGTTCGAGACCGCGGCCGGCCGTCGCACGACGCGAGGTCGTCCGGTGACGCCTCGACGGGCGAAGAGGAGCGAGAGCGCGCGTTCGATCCGGGCCGGCGTGTCGGGTCGCTCGATCGTGTCGCCCGATGCCTGCAGGAGGGCGACGCGGAGGCGTTCGACCTCGTCGGGTACGAAGACGATGACGACGTCTTCGAGGTCGCGCGCCATCTGGGGTGCAGGGGCACGTTCGGGGCCGGGCACGGTCGTCCGGTTCGCCCGGCGGTCGAGGCGGCGTCGTGCGCGGCCGATGCTGGACCACATCGTCGTGACAGGCTCCGATGGTGCTGATGTGTGAGCGGTGTCCCGAGGATGCGGTCAGGACGCGCGGCGCGCCATCACCCCTTCGGCGTGTCCGGATCGACCGGATGGACCATCGACCGGACGCACCACTCAGCCGTGCGCGAGGTTGAACTGCCCCCAGATGGCCGTCGGTTGCCACGCCGGTGCGTCGCCACGGACCAGCCGTGGCGCCCGCCAGCTCTCGGTCCAGCCGGCGCCGAGCAGGCGATCGCGCCCAGCCTCGTTCTCGTCCAACAGCCCGGCTCGGACCAGCCTGCCCGGGCCCGACGCGACGCGTCGGGCATGGAGCAATGCCTCGGCATCGTCGATCTCCGGCGCGATCGTCGCGCCGCCTCCCCACGGCGCGCGGACGACGAACCCGCCGAGCGAGCCGTCGTCACGGAACAGGACCCGAGCGCTGTCCGGATGCGCGAATGCACGGTGGAGGTGTGCGCGGTCCTCGCCCGTCACCGCATGATCGAGCGCCGTGATCGCTGCCAGGTCCGGGGGTTCGAAGGGACGGATGCGCGGATCGGCCTTCGCGGCGTCGAGTCCGGGCGCCTCGAGCATCTGGTACCAGGTCTGGATCTCGAACCCGAGACCTTCGTAGAGAGGTCGCCCCATCTCGGTGGCGGACAGAAGGAATGTCCGCGCACCGGCCGCCTCGCCCGCGTCGATCGTCGCCTGGGTCAACGCCCGGCCGATGCCGTGTCGTCGCCACGCGGGGTCCACCCAGACCGTGCCGATCCAGGCGGTGCCCCCGTAGACGGTCACCTGCCCGGTCCCGACGATCGTGCCGTCGGCATCGGCGACCACCGGATAGGTCTGCTGGTGGCTGGTCGCGAAGTCGAGGTTCGCGCGACGATCGCCCCAGGCATCGCGCAGCATCGCGGCGACGACCTGATCGACGTCGGCGGGCGTCATGGGCCGGATCGTGGGACTCGTCACCGGCCGATCGTAGCGGACGTGTCGGCTATCATCGGGCGCATGGCCACCCTGTCCCGTGCGGATGTCGAGCACGTCGCCCACCTCGCCCGGCTGGGCCTCACCGACGCCGAGCTCGGCCGTCTCGAGGTCGAGCTGAACCACATCCTCGACCAGTACGCCATCCTTGCCGAGCTGCCGACCGACGACATCCCGCCGACCGCCCAGACCATCGAGCTCGAGAACATCCTGCGCGAGGACGTGGTCCGGCCGTCGCTGCCGGTCGAGGCGGTGCTCGCCAACGCGCCGGCCCGGGACGGTGACTTCATCGTCGTCCCGGCCATCATCGACGAGCGCTGACCGCCCGATGACCGACCTGACGCGGCTCCATGCCCACGAGATGGCCGGGCTGCTGCGGAGCGGCGCGGTCTCGTCGCGGGAGCTGACCGAGGCGCACCTGGTCGCCGCCGAGCGCGACAACCACGCCCTCAATGCGTGGCTGACGATCGACCGCGACCGGGCGCTCGCCGAGGCCGACGCCGCAGACGCCCGGCTTGCCGCGGCGACATCCGACCCGGCCCACGCGCTCGACCGGCTCCGGCCGCTGCTCGGCATCCCGATCGCCCTGAAGGACCTCGTCTCGCTGGCCGGCGGTCAGTGCACGGCCGGGTCGCGGATCCTCGAGGGCTACGTCTCGCCCTACGACGCGCACATCACGGAGCGGTTGCGCGAGGCCGGCGCCGTCATCCTCGGCAAGACCAACATGGACGAGTTCGCGATGGGCTCGTCCACCGAGCACTCGGCGTACGGGCCGACGGCGAACCCGTGGGCGCTCGATCGCGTCCCGGGCGGCAGCAGCGGCGGGTCGGCCGCGGCGGTGGCGGCCTATCACACGCCGCTGTCGATCGGGACCGACACCGGCGGCTCGATCCGCCAGCCGGCGGCGTTGTGCGGCGTCGTCGGCATGAAGCCGACGTACGGGCGAGTCAGCCGCTACGGCATCGTCGCGTTCGCCAGCTCGCTCGACCAGATCGGTCCGTTCGCGCGCGACGTGCGCGACGCGGCGGCGCTCCTCCACGCGGTCGCCGGCCGTGACGATCGCGACTCCACCTCGTCACCGGAGCCGGTGCCGGCCACCCTCACGGCGCTTCCGGCAGGCGACGACGAGGCGGCGGGCTCGCTCCGCGGCAAGCGCTTCGGCCTGCCGCGCGAGTACTTCGTCGCCGGCATGGAGCCGGGCGTCGAGGCGCGTGTCCGCGAGGCGGTCGCGGCGCTCGAGGCGGCCGGAGCGACGGTCGAGGAGGTCAGCCTCCCGCACACCGAGTACGGCCTCGCGACCTACTACATCGTCGCGCCGGCCGAGGCCTCGGCCAACCTGGCCCGCTACGACGGGATCCGGTTCGGTCCGCGGCTCGGCGACGGCGACGTGCTGGCGAACTACCTGGCCACGCGCGGGCAGGGGTTCGGTGCCGAGGTCAAGCGCCGGATCATGCTCGGGACGTACGCCCTGTCGGCCGGCTACTACGACGCCTACTACCTGAAGGCCCAGAAGGTCCGCACGCTCATCAAGGGCGACTTCGACGCGCTGTGGGCACAGGGCTTCGACGCCCTCGTCGCCCCGACCTCGCCGACCGTCGCCTTCCGCTTCGGCGAGCGGCTCACGGACCCGGTGTCGATGTACCTGTCGGATGCCTGCACGCTGCCGGTCAACATGGCCGGCCTGCCCGGCGTGTCGATCCCGTGCGGCCTGTCCGAGGGCCTGCCGGTCGGCCTCCAGCTGATCGGCGCCGCCTGGTCCGAGGCCTCGCTCCTTGGGCTGGCGCGGGGCTACGAGGCGATCACCGCCGACGCGGCCTGGCGGTCGGTCGAGCCGACCGGTCTGGCGGAGGCCGCCGACCCGACGGCACCGACGCCCGCAGAGCGCGCTGTCTCCATGGCGAGCGCGGGGACGGCCCCGGGCTGATCCCTCCGCGACGCGCGACCTCCTCCCGGGAGCGCGCCCGACTCCCGATGCCGTAGGCTTGCCCGACGATGGCGACCGAGACCAGACCCGATCACGACCTCGACCCGACGCCGCGCGCCCCGCTGGCCGACCGCGCGCTCGCCCAGCGGGTCCGGGCCGTCCCGCCGTCCGGGATCCGCCGCTTCTTCGACATCGTCGCGACGATGGATGACGTCATCAGCCTCGGCGTCGGCGAGCCCGACTTCGACACGCCGCGGGTCATCGTCGAGGCCGGCGTCGAGAGCCTGCGCGAGGGCCGGACGCACTACACCAGCAACTGGGGCACGCTCGAGCTGCGACGCGCCCTGTCGCGCCATCTGGAGGGCCGCTACGGCGTCCGCTACGACCCGGCCACCGAGATCCTGATCACGGTGGGTGCGTCGGAGGCCGTGGACCTCGCGCTGCGGGCGACGTGCGACCCGGGCGACGAGGTCATCCTCCATGAGCCCTCGTATGTCGCCTACGTCCCGGCCATCGTGTTCGCGGGTGGTGTCGTCCGCCACGTGGCGACGCGTTTCGAGGACGACTTCGCGCTCGACCCCGCCGCGGTCGAGGCGGCGATCACGCCGCGGACCAAGGCGCTCTTCCTGGGCTACCCGTGCAACCCGACCGGCGCCGTTTTGCCCGACGAGGTCGCCGACGCGCTGGCCGAGATCGCCGTCCGGCACGACCTGCTGGTCTACAGCGACGAGATCTACGATCGGCTGGCGTACGGCTCGTACCGTCACCGGGCGATGAGCGCGTTGCCGGGGATGCGCGACCGCACGATCCTGATGGGCGGCTTCTCGAAGGCCTATGCCATGACCGGCTGGCGGGTGGGCTACGTGGCGGGCCCGGCGGGGATCCTCGAGGGGATCGTCAAGGTCCACCAGTACGGCATCATGTCGGCCCCGACGACCGCCCAGGACGCGGCGCTCGCGGCGGTCCTCGAGGGCGAGGCCGACGTCACCCGGATGCTGGCCGAGTACGACCGCCGCCGGCGCCTGCTGGTCGACGGGCTCAACGCCCTCGGGCTCGACACCTTCGAACCGCGTGGCGCCTTCTACGCCTTCCCGCGGATCGGCTCGACCGGGCTCGATGACGAGACGTTCGCCGAGCGGCTGCTGACCGAGGAGCGGGTCGCGGTCGTGCCCGGCAGTGCCTTCGGCCCGTCGGGCGCCGGGCATGTCCGGATGTGCTACGCGACGTCGTACGAGCGGCTCGAGGAGGCGTTGGAGCGGATCGGGCGGTTCGTCTCGCGACAGCGCGCGGCGTGACCGACGCGACGCGGCTCGTCGGCGGGCGGCCCGTCGCGATCCACGAGATCGGTCGGGGGACTCCCGTCCTTTTCCTGCACGGATTCGGGATCGACCACCGGAGCCTGCTCGCGAGCGTCGCACCCGTGTTCGAGCGCCGTCCGGGCTATCGGCGCCTCCACGTCGACCTGCCGGGCTTCGGCGCGAGCCCGGCGGATCCGTCGATCGACAGCAGCGACGCCGCAGTCGCCTTCGTCCTCGAGCTCATCGACGCTGTCATCGGCGACGAGCGGTTCCTGCTCGTCGGCCAATCATGGGGCGCGTACCTCGCGCGGGCCGTCGTCGCCGAGCGGCGTGACCGCGTCCTCGGCGTCGCGCTCGACATCCCGATGGTCATCGCGACCCATGCCGAACGTGACGTGGCGCCGGCCGTGATCCTCCGCGACGAGCCGGGCATCCTGGACGGCGTCGGCCTGATCGATGCCGCCGAGTTCCGCGAGATCGCCGTCATCATCGACGGGCCGGCCTGGGACTCCTTCGCCACGACGGTCCTGCCCGCCGAAGCAGCGGCCGACGATCCGACCCTCGAACGGATCGGTCGGCGATACGCGTTCACGACCGACGTCGACGCGATCGGCGAGCCGTTCGACCGCCCGAGCCTCATCGTCGTCGGCCGCCAGGACTCGGTCGTCGGCTACCGCGACGCGTTGCGCCTCGTCGAGCGGTATCCGCGCGCGACGTTCGCGATCCTCGATGGGGCCGGCCACCTCCTCGAGGGTGAGCGACCGGCACTCTTCGCCGCGCTCGTCGACGATTGGATCGATCGCGTCGAGCGGACCTGAGGCGACCGTTCCTCAGCGAGCGCGCGGCTCCGGCGCGCCGCTCCAGCGCTTCCTCGATCGCCCAGATCGCCAGCGGCCGCACGTACATGCTCGCCCGGAAGTTCCCGTCGATGTCGTACGCCTCGGGCGTCCGGAACCACAGGCCGCGCTCGTAGGTGACGGCGGCCGCGCCGCGCGCGGTCGACCAGCCCTCGTCGACGAGGCCGCGGCCGATCATGAACGCCGCGAGCGCGTAGGTCGTCCCGACCCACACCTCGGCCGACTGCTCGCTCGTCTCGTCGACCGTGCCGTCGGGGCGCATCCCGTTGACAGCGCCCATCCGGCCGCCGGCGAAGCCGCACACGTTCAGCCGGTGGATCGTCCGCAGGGCGGTCTCGACGCGGTCGGGCGGCAGCAGGTCGCCGAGGCCGGTCGCGTCGGCGTACCACTGGCCGGCGAGCTGGTCGGCCATGATGCTGTCGGAGCTCGCGCCGCCGCCGTCGTCGTAGGCGTAGTGGTCGTCGCGCCACAGCCGCCGGTCGAAGGCGACCTGGCCGCGCTCGAACCAGCCCGCCCAGCGCGCGGCCGCCTCGCTGTCGCCCAGCCGGCCGGCCATCGCCTCGGCGGCGGCCAGCGCCCCGAGCCACAGCGAGCCGCCGTACGCCGACGGCCCGTGCATCGGCCAGGTGTCGTAGGTCTGGTCGGGCAGGCCGTCGTGCTCGGGCAGGCCGTCGCCGTCGCGGTCGCGTGTCGCGAGGTGGCCGAGCAGGGACTCCACCGTCGGCCAGGCGGCCCGGATCAGGGCGTCGCCGTCGGGGCCCGCGGCGACCGCGTCGCGCCAGGCCTGCAGCACGAACTTGGGGCCGAGGTCCTTCCAGTCGTTGACGTCCTGGAAGTCGTAGCGGTTCGGTCGGTGGAACGGGTCGTCGTCCGGCCCGCCGACGTCGTGGGGCACGGTCCCGCCGATCTTGCGCGCGGCGTTCTCCCCGGACGCCTCGATCGGCACGATCGACGGGTCGTCGACGGCGATCGCGGCGAGCAGGTCGCGGATCCCGCGCGCCTCGAGCTCCGGGAAGAGCCGCGAGGACCGCGAACGACGCGTAGAAGTCGACGTCGACGCTGTCGTAGAACGGGTAGTCGGGGCATTCGAGGAGCGCGAACCGGCCCGGGTCGTCGGGGTCGGGCTCCGGGCCATCCACCTCGCCGGCTTCCCAGAAGCTGCCGCCGTCGACCAGGAAGTAGAGCTCGTTGAACAGGGCTGCCTTGTACCAGTCGGGTCGCTCGTCGGACGCGAGGATCGGCCGCTGCCAGGCCTCGATCGCTTCGCGCCAGCGCGGCGCCTCGGCCAGGGCGTGGCTGGCGAGGTCGAACGCCCGCTCGCCGGTCCGGCCCCACGACCGCGTGTAGCGCTTCCACCAGCGCCGGCCGGCGCCGAACTCGACGACCGGCAAGTCCCAGGCGACCGCGAAACGAAGCGACCGTCGCTCGCCCGGTGCGAGGTCGACGGTCGCCGCGACGGCTGCTCCGAGCGGCTCGCCGGCCGCACTCGGGCGTCGGTCGTCCGATGGATCGAGCCGACCGTCCGCGGCGAAGTCGGCCCACACCTCGCGATCCGCGCCGGCATCGAACCGGCTCCTGGTGGTCACGGTCACGCCGGGCGCGCGGGACGCCGCCACGGCGAACGTCCCGCGTAGACCCGACGGCGCACCGACCGGGGCGTGGAGGATCGCCCCGTCGACATCAGAGGAGGTGACGGTCTCGTGCCAGGCACCCGGCAGCGATGGCTGGCAGGGATCGGCGGCCGGATCCTGCCAGGTCAGCATGATCCCGACGGTCAGCGGCTCCGGTCCGGGGTTCTCGACCCACCACTCGAAGGCGCCGACCGGCAGGGAGCTCGACTCGAGATCGCCGGCGATGACCGGACTGAGCTGCTCGCCGACGAGGCGCACGCCGAGCGTCGCCGGGCTCGAACGACTGCCAGGCCCGCGGGAACAGCGCGTGGTACGTGCCGCCGCCCTCGGGCAGCGTCCAGCCCCAGTCGGGCAGCACGTCCGGACGCAGGGTCGACAGGACGGTCGCGGTCCCGCCGCCACCCGGCCGACCGACGAACACCGAGAAGGCGTCCGCGGCCACCGGCGCGAAGCGGTGCCGCCCGACCTCGAGGTGCCAGCGCGCGAAGTCGCCGCGATGCGTCCGCCCGATGCTCCCGGTCCCGAGACCACCGATCGGGATCCCGGCCCACGGGCCGTCGTCGATCATCGGCAGGTCGACCCGCGGATGGCCGACGTCGGGGCAGGGCAGGCCCATCGGCCGGCGCCAGGCGACCGACGGGATGTCCGGCCAGCCGGCATCGACCTCGGGCGTCACTTCTCGACCCCGGTCACCACGACGCCGCGCATGAACGCCCGCTGGGCCAGGAAGAAGACCACGACCGGCACGGCCATCGTCATCAGGGCCGCCGCCTGGATGAGCGTCGGCTGGGTCGACGTACAGCGCGTTGTACTGCTGGATCGCCGATCGACAGCGGCTGCAGCTCGGGCTTGCTGCCGAGGTACAGGAGCGGCACGAAGAAGTCGTTCCAGGCGAAGAAGAAGTGGAACAGGCTGACCGCGACGATGGCCGGGACCGACAGCGGCACGATGATCGAGCGCAGGATCCGGAACGGGCCCGCGCCGTCGATCATCGCGGCCTCGTCGAGGTCGCGCGGGATCGACATGAAGTACTGGCGCAGCAGGAACACGTTGAACGCGTTGGCGAAGAGGTGCGGGCACGATCAGCGGCAGCCACGTCCCGTTCCAGCCGAGCCGGTGAAGATGACGTACGTCGGCATGAGGGTCACCTGGAACGGCAGGATGATCGTCGCGATCAGGACGATGAACAGGACGTTCTTGCCCGGGAACCGGAAGCGCGCGAAGCCGTAGGCGACGACGACGCCGAGAAGGACCGCGCCGATCGTGCTCAGGATCGCGATCGCCGCCGTGTTGAACAGCAGCCGCGGGAAGTTGAGCTGCGTACCACGCCGTCGTGAAGTTCGCGAAGTCCGGGGCGAACGTCCACGCCTGCTCGAGCGTCCGCCAGCGGCCCTGCCACTCGATGGGCGTCGGCCGCCGGATCGTCCGGGTCGACGAACGTGCTCTACTCGCGGCCCTTGTTGACGAGCATCAGCTTCTCGGTCGTCCCGTCGATCGGGACCTCGTAGATCGGGTACGTGCTCGCCCTGGTAGGTGCCCGTCTGCGGCGACGCCGGATAGACCGGCGCGCCGGGCGTCGAGCGCCTGGCTGGGCTGCTGGAACGCCGTCGTGACCATGTACAGCAGCGGCAGCAGGAAGGCGCTGACGAGGATCATCGCGAACATCGTCAGCGAGGCCTCGGCCGAGGTAGCGTCGGTAGCTCCGGGCGATCGGGCCGCGATCGGCGAACGAGCGCGGCGTGCGTCTTGGCGACGGTCGTCATCGCTCGCCGCCCGCGTAGTACACGCGCTTGCGGGCGAAGACGAACAGGGCGAGGGTCAGGACCAGGACGATCACGAACAGCAGCCAGGCGATCGCCGCGCCGTAGCCCATCTGGTTGAAGACGAACGCCTCGCGGTACAGCTCGAGGTTGATGAACAGCGTGGCGTTGTTCGGGTCGCCGCGACCGTTGGTCAGCGTGTACGCCTGGGTGAAGTACTGGAACGTCACGATCAGGCGAGATGACCAGGTTGTAGAGCAGGACCGGCGACATCAGCGGGATCGTGATCCGGCGGAAGCAGCGTCCAGGGCCCTGCGCCGTCGATCCGCGCGGCCTCGTACAGCTCGGTCGGGCACCGACTGCAGGCCGGCGATGTTGATGAGCATGAAGTTGCCGATCCCCCACAGGCCGATCAGCGACAGCGCGGGGTAGATCCAGGTCGTCGCTGTTGATCCAGTCCGGGCCCGGGTGGATCCCGAAGAAGCCGAGGATCGCGTTCAGCCAGCCGGTCTCGGTGTTGAGGAAGCCGATCCAGACGAGGGTGCTCGCGACCAGCGGGATCTGGATGGGCATGTAGACCAGCGTCCGGAGGATGTTCCGACCGAACAGCTCGCTGGCTGTTGAGCAGGACCGCGAAGCCGAGGCTCGCGAGCATCGTCAGGGGGATCGGTGATCAGGGCGAACTTGAAGGTCACGACCAGACCGACTGTCGCGACGTTCGGGTCCGTCGTCATCCGGACGTAGTTGTCGAGGCCGACGAACTTCCAGCTGTCCGGGTGGACCAGGTCGAAGTCGGTGAACGACAGGACCAGCGAGGCGATCATCGGACCGGCCGTGAACAGCACGAGCCCGATCAGCCACGGTCCGATGAAGACGTAGCCCCAGATCGCCTCGCGGCGCGACGGGCGACATCCTCCATGCGGCGTCGGCCGATACGGGGCGAAGGAGCGGCGAGGACCTCGGTCGACTGCGTCATGGCCTCGGGCTCCGCTTCTTGGGGAAGGCGGCTCCCTCGGGTCGGGGGGCCCGAGGGAGCCTGGGATGGAGGAGCCTAGCCTACGATGCCGGCTCGTCGAAGATGCCCTGGAGGGTCGTCTGCAACGTCGTCGAGCTCGGCGTCGATGTCCGAGACCGGCGGTCGTCCGGTACTTGTTCTGGAACGCCTGCAAAGCGGCCTTGGACTTGGCGTAGTTCGGGCACCCAGGACTGATGGTTGGGGACGTCCGGGTAGGCCAGCATCGCCTGCGGGATCGGTCCAATCGAGCTTGACGCCCGGGAAGGTGGCGTCGATGGACTTGAAGCAGGCGTCCTGCTGGGCCGGGTCGGCCGGCATCGCGCCGTAGATGGTCAGCAGCTCGGGCGAGGCGACCAGCGCGGTCAGGGCCTTGAAGGCCTCGTCCGGGTGCTTGGTCGTGTTGAGCATGCTGAAGGTGTCGGCGTGGAGCTTGGCGGTGGTGATCGCCGTTGTACGACGGGGCGACGGCCCAGCCGAAGCTTGATCTTGGGCTTGGCCGGCGCGGCCGGGTAGACGCAGCAGGTGAACCAGGTGTGGATCTCGTTCATCGCCAGGTTGCCCGACTCGAACTCGTTGCCCTTGCCGAGCAGGTCGCTGCTGATCTGCGCGGCCGTCGGGATGAAGTGGTCCTTCCAGACGCCGTCGTTGAACCACTTCTCGCCCGTCGAGACGTGCGTCCGGGATCTGAGCGGTCTTGCCGTCGGCGGCCAGGAACGGAGCCCGGCGCCGAACAGGGAGGACTCGGCCAGCGGGCTGTTGTCGGAGTACTGCATGTCGAAGCCCCACTGGACGATGTTCGTGGGGTCGAAGCTCGCGCTCGTCGCGTCGTTGCCGTTCTTGTCGACGGTCAGCTTCATGCCGAGGGTCGCGGACCGCGTCCATGTCCCACGGCTTGCCCTGGTACAGGTCACCGACCTTGGTCGGCGGGTAGGGCAGGCCTGGCCTCGTCGAACAGGTCCTTGTTGTAGTAGATGAACGACGGGTAGACGGCGTACGGGACGCCGATCGTCGCGCCGCCCTCGCCGAGCTTGAAGAAGTCGACGAGCTTGGGATCGACGCCCGGGACGTTGTAGCCGGTCTTGGCGATGAGCGGCGCCAGGTCGAGCAGGTGGTCGCGGAAGAGGTTCAGGCCCTCGACGCCGACCGGCCCGATGATGTCCGGCGCGTTGCCGGCGGCGATCTGGGTCTTGAGCTGTCTGCGCGGCGACGTTGTTGTTCTAGATCTCGAGGGCGATGTAGACGTCCTTCTGCGACGCGTTGAACTTGTCGACGAACTGCGCTTCTGCCTGCGAGCTGCTGCGGCTGCGCGCCGGCGCCGAGACCGACGAACCAGCGGACGACGACGCCACCGTTGGGGCCGGGGGCGTCCGCCGACGAGCGGCGGCGGGGTGACGGCCGGCGGCGGGGTCGCCGTCGCGGCTGCGGCCGCGGTCGGGGCGGTCGTTGCTGCGGCACTGGGGGCGGTCGACGCCGTGGCGCCGCTGCACGCGGACGCCACGATGGCGACGAGGCCCATCAGGGCCAACAAGCGCGCGCGGGCCTGGATCGGGACTGTTGCATCCTGGTCTCTCCTCCTCGTGTCGAGATCTACGCGATCTCCTACCTCGACGGGGGCTGGGTGTGGGGACGTCCGGGCAACGAGCACGCAGCGTCCGCCGGTCGCCGGCCGGCTCAGGGCGACGGCCTCCCGGCGCTCGATGCGCGCCGTACCAGTTCGGTGGCCAGGATCACGCGCCGTGGCACGGGATCGGAGCCCTCGACGGCATCGACAAGCAGGCG
The DNA here is from genome assembly GCA_963813225.1 of uncultured Chloroflexia bacterium. Classification (GTDB taxonomy): domain Bacteria; phylum Chloroflexota; class Limnocylindria; order Limnocylindrales; family CSP1-4; genus SPCO01. Next base: position 248,258 of record CAWEYB010000005.1, read on the forward strand.
GGCCATCTCGTGGCCCATCGCTTCGATCGGTTGGCGGACGCTGGTGAGCTGCGGGCATCGTGGTCGTCGCGACCGGCGAGTCGTCGAACCCGACGACCGCGACGTCGGCCGGGACCCGACGGCCGTCGGCGGCGAGGACGGCCAGTGCGCCGGCCGCCATGAGGTCGGATGCGGCGAACACGGCATCGATGTCGGGTCGCGCCTCGAGCAGCCGGCCCATCGCCGTGGCGCCGCCTTCCTGGGTGAAGTCGCCGGTGACCTCGAGACTCGGATCGACGGCGAGGCCGGCGTCGGCGAGTGCGTCGCGGTAGCCCATGAGCCGGTCGACGCCGGCGGCCATGTCCTTGGGGCCGGCGATGGTCGCGATGACGCGCCGGCCGCTGGCGATCAGGTGGGCCACCGCGGACTGCGCGCCCTGGCGGTTGTCGACGTCGACGAAGCTGGCCTTGATGCCCTTTGGCGGGCGGCCGACCATCACGAACGGGATGCCGGCCGCGGTGAGCCGGCCGGGGAGGGGGTCGTTGGCGTGGAGGCTCACCAGCAGCGCGCCATCGACGTGGCCGGCCGTGAGGTACTCGGCGGTCCGGCTCTCGTCGGCGATGGTGTCGGGCATCAGGAGGATCAGCTGGCGGTCGCGGGCGGCCAGCTCGGAGCTGACGCCGCGCAGCAGCCGTGGGAAGAAGGGGTCGCTGAACAGCCGGCCGGTGGGCTCGGTGATGACGACGCGCGATCGAGTCGCTCCGGCGGGTGACGAGGCTCCGGGCGGCCCGATTGGGGACGTAGCCGAGCCGGTCGATGGCGGCCTGGACGTCGTCGCGGACGTCGGGGCTGACCTTGGGAGAGCCGTTGACGACGCGTGACACGGTCGCCCGGGAGACCCCGGCGAGGTGCGCGACCTCTTCCAGGGTGGTGCTGGTGCGCCGGGTCCGAGGGCTGGGCTGGGCCACGTCAACTCCGACTGCTTGTGAGAGCGCTCTCACGCTCATGCAGCAGAGTAACAGGCCTTGTCAAGAGAGCGCTCTCACGAATTTTCAGTCGTGATTCGGGGCCGGGGCGGTATGCGACCCGGGTCCCGAACGGCTCTCTTGCGGTGCCGGCGTCCGCGAGGCAGTGCTATGCGACACTACGGCGATGGAGCGGCGACGCGACCGGCATGGCCGCCGGTCATGACAACGGCTGAGGCGATCGGACGTTACGAGGCCGTCATCGGCATCGAGGTCCACAGCCAGCTGCGCACGGCGTCCAAGATGTTCTGCGGCTGCTCGACCGACTACGACGGCGCACCGCCGAACACCCGTGTCTGCCCGGTCTGTCTCGGCCTTCCGGGCGCCCTCCCGACGATCAACCGACAGGCGGTGGAGCACGTCCTGACGACCGGCGCGGCGATCGAGGCGACCGCCCCGGCAGCGACCCGCTGGGATCGCAAGAACTACTTCTATCCGGACCTGCCCAAGGGCTACCAGATCAGCCAGTACGACCTGCCGCTGGCGTCGCGCGGTCGGCTCGCGTTCGACACCTCGGATGGCCCGTTTTCGGTGGCCATCACCCGCGCCCACCTCGAAGAGGACACGGCCAAGCTCATCCACGCCACGGACGCCGACGGGCGGAAGGTCAGCCTCCTCGACTTCAACCGCTCGGGCGCGCCCCTGATGGAGATCGTCACCGAGCCCGATATCCGGACGGCAGAGCAGGCGCGCCGCTACGCCGAGGAGCTCCAACTGCTGCTCCGCTCGATCGGCGCGTCGGATGCCGACATGGAGCGGGGCCAGATGCGGGTCGAGGCCAACGTCTCGCTCCGCCCGCGCGGCACCGAGCCGTTCGGGATCCGCGTCGAGGTCAAGAACATGAACTCGTTCCGCGCCGTCGAGCGCGCCATCGCCTTCGAGATCGAGCGTCAGGCCGCGGTCCTCGACGGCGGCGGGACGCTGGTCCAGGAGACGCGCGGCTGGTCCGAGGAGCGCGGCGAGACCTACCGGATGCGGATCAAGGAGACGTCCGACGACTACCGCTACTTCCCGGAGCCGGATCTGCCACCGCTCCACCTCGACGAGGCCTGGCTGCGCGAGGTCCGCGCGAGGCTGCCCGAGCTGCCCGCCGCGCGCCGGACACGCTATCGCGACGCGCTCGGCCTGTCCGCCTACGACGCCTCGGTCCTCGTCGCCGACGCGACCATGTCGCGCGCGTTCGAGGCCATCGGGGCCGCGGCTCCCGACCTCGCGCCCAAGGAGATCGCCAACTTCGTCACCGGGCCGCATGCCCGCGAGATGAAGGCGACCGGTGCGAACGCCGAGGGTCTTGCGGGCCAGGGCCGGGCCGCGGACATCGCGGCGATCCTGGCCGCCATCCACGCCGGGACCGTGTCGCGCCAGATCGGACGCGAGAAGCTCGACGAGCACCTCTCCTCGGGCGCGTCCGCCGAGGTCCTGCTCGCGGACGTCGGCCCGGGCCCCGTCGGCGATGATGCATCACTGCTGGGCTACATCGAGACGGTGCTGGCGGCGAACCCGAAGGCGGTCGCCGACCACCGGGCCGGCAAGCCGGTCATCGGGTTCCTGGTCGGCCAGGTCATGAAGGCATCGGCCGGTGCCGCGGATGCTGCCCGGACGACCGAGCTGCTGCGCGAACGGCTGAAGACGGAGGGCTGAAGGTGGGCCTGGTGAATGTCGTGCTCTGGGTGGCCGGGGTGGCGCTGATCGCCATCGGCTACACGCGGGCGAGAGGCCCGTGGGCGCGCTACCAGGTGCTCAAGGCGCAGGACGCCAACGTCGCGCGCTACGGCGCATGGCGCGGCGGCGTCCGCGACGACAACAAGACCGGAGCGTCAGTGGCCATGGAGATCCTGCTTCGGCAGGCCCGGATCGGCGCCGCGATGGCCATCGGCGGCGTCGTGCTCGTGTTCCTCGGCTTCCTCATCCGCTGAGGTCACTCTCGGCTCCCACCAGATGCGAGCAGTCGCCCGGAGAGGGCCGCAGCGAGCCAGGAGCGGAGCCGGCGACCCTTAGCCCGGCTGTCGGCCGCCGATCCGTCGCAGCTCGATACTCGTGCAGCGGTCCATCACGACCTCGAGCCCGCCCTCGTGCGCGACCACCGCCGCGTCCCACGCGACGATGCCGAGCTGGAGCCACAGCCAGCTGGCGCCGACATCGACCGCCTCGCGGGCATGCGGCAGGCACAGCTCAGGCCGCCGGAAGACGTCGACCAGATCGACCGGGCCGGTCGCCGCGACCGCGTCGGCGATCGTCGCGAAAGCCGGCATCCCATGGACCTCGCGCTCGTTCGGGTTGACGGGGACGCACTCGTAGCCCTCCGCCAGCAGATGACGCATGACCCCGAACGAGGCACGGCCCGGGTTCGAGGACGCGCCCACCACGGCGATGCGGCGCGTCGCCCGAAGCGCTCGCTCGATGCCCGCATCGTCGAGGACCGGGACCGGACCGCGGCCCTCGACGAGATCGAGATAGGCGGCCGCGCGGTCGCGCTCCTCGCGTGTCAGGTCGCGGCCTCCCGCTCGTACGGCTGGCCATCGGCGGCCGGTGGGATGCTCCGCCCGACGAACCCGGCCAGCACGACGATGGTCACGAGATAAGGGAGCGCGTCGTAGAACTGGCCGGGGATCGACAGCAGGCTCGTCCCGAGCTCGCCGCTGGGTGGCGCGAACTTGATGATCTGGCCGAGCGCCTGCGACGAGGAGAAGAGCAGAGCCGCCCCGAACGCCCCGACCGGCGTCCACCGCCCGACGATCATGGCGGCCAGGCCGATGAACCCGCGGCCGCCGGTCATCCCGGCCTGGAACGAGTTGCTGGCCTCCATGGACAGGTAGGCGCCGGCCAGGCCGGCGAGGACGCCTCCGTACAGGACGTTGCGATAGCGGAGCCGGATGACGTCGATGCCGACGGTCTCGGCGGCCTTCGGATGCTCGCCGACGGCACGCGACCGGAGTCCCCAGCGCGACCGGAACAGCCAGATCTGGAACCCGATCACGATCACGATCACCGACATCGCGATCGGGCCCTGGTTCAGGAACATGGCCAGGATCCAGCCGATGACCGGCAGATCCGTCACCTGCGTCGGCGGCACGAACGGCGGAAAGTATCCGGCGCTTTCCGGTGAGCCGGCCGAGACGATCGTGTACAGATAGGCCGTTAGCCCGGCCGCCGCGATGTTGATGATCGTCCCGCTGATGATCTGGTCGGCGCGGACCGAGATCGATAACCAGGCGTGCAGGAGGGCGACCCCGACCGCCGACAGGACCGCGAGGACGAACGCGATCACGAGGGCCGGCGTCATGCCGAAGAAGGGCGACGGATCGGCCGGCAGGACGGGCGCCAGGACGACGCCCACGATCCAGCCGACGAAGGCCGCCGTCAGCATCATCCCCTCGATGCCGATGTTGACGACCCCGGACCGTTCGCACATGACGCCGCACAGGGCGGCGAGCACGATCGGGGTCGCCGACTGGAGGATGATCGGCGCGTTCTGGGGGAGCACCTCGATCAGGTAGCCGGCGAACTGGAAGAGGAAGCCGAGGACCGGGATCGCGTACAGCGCGTTGATCAGCTGGTCCATCAGGAGACCGCCTCGCGTCCGTACGAGCGGGTGATCGTCTCGGTGGCCCCGAGGTTGCCGCTCACGCCCCGGAGGCGGAACACGCGGGTCAGAACGGGACCGATGACCAGGAAGAGCAGGATCATGGCCTGGATGACGTCGATCAGCTCGGGCGGGATCCCGGCATCGATCTGCATGAGGCCGGCGCCCGCCCGCATCGCCCCGAACAGCAACCCGGAGAAGATGATCCCGACCGGGTTCGACCGCGCGAGCAAGGCGACCGCGATCGCATCGAAGCCGACGGTCGTCCCGAACGAGCTTGTCATCTCGTGGGTGACGCCGAGCACGATGCACGTCCCGGCGAGACCCGCCAGTGCCCCGCACATCGACATCGTGAGGATGATCAGTCGCTTCGGTCGCATGCCGGCGTAGCGGGCGGCGTCGGGGTTCGCCCCGACGGTCCGGATCTCGAAGCCGAGGGTCGTCCGCTGGAGAAGCCAGCGGACGGCGAAGACCATCGCCAGCGCGATGATGATGCCGAGGTGGCCGTTGTCGCCGATCAGGATCGGGAACGCCGCGTTCCCGACGTCATGGGTGATCGGCGATGGTGAGCCGGGCACCTTGAGCGGTCCGCTGACGGCCCACGCCAGGATCGAGATCGCGACGTAGTTGAGCATGATCGTCGTCACGACCTCGTGGGCGCCCGAGACCGCCTTGAGGATGCCCGGGATGAACCCCCAGGCACCGCCGGCGATGATCCCGGCCGCGACAGCGATCGGGATCGCGATGACCGGCGGCTGGTCCGCGACGGCGACACCGGCGGTCACGGCGCCGAGGGCCCCGATGAGGAACTGGCCCTGCGCGCCGATGTTGAACAGGCCCGCCTTGAAGCCGAGCGCGACCGACAACCCCGCGAGGACGAGCGGAACGGTCTCGTCCAGCGTGTTGACGATGGCGCTCAGGCTGCCGACGGAGCCCTTGATCAGGGCGACGTACGCTGTGACGGGCAGGAGCCAGTCGAACTGATGATCCGGGAGCAGGAGCTCCGACCCCAGGATCACGATGGCACCGACCAGCAGGCCGAGCAGGATCGAGACGAACGGCAGGCCGGCCGTCCTCCATAGGCGCGCGACGAGGTTGCGGGGCGCCGGGGCGGCCGGCGCCGCGGGCGAGGTCATGCGCCCGGACCGGCGACGGTCGTCGCCTCTGCCGGCGCGTGGGTCGCCCGGCCGGTCGCCATCAGGAGACCGACCACGTTCTTGTCCGCGGTCCGCCCATCGACCGTCTCGACGATGGCGCCCCGATACATCACGGCGATCCGATCGGACATCTCGAGGACCTCGTCAAGCTCGGCCGACACCAGCAGGATCGCCGTCCCCTCGTCCCGCATGCGGAGTGCCTGCCGGTGGATGAACTCGATGCTGCCGACATCGAGGCCGCGCGTCGGCTGGTCGAGGATGAGCAGCTTCAGCGCCCGATCGAACTCGCGTGCCACCACCAGCTTCTGCTGGTTCCCGCCCGACAGCGTGCCGGCCGATACCCTTGGGGATGGCGCCCGGACGTCGTACTTCGCGATGCCTTCCGCGGCCGCCTTGTCGATGGCCGTGAAGTCGCGCAGGACCCCGTGGGCGAACGGCTGACGGTAGTAGCTGGTCAGGACCATGTTGTCGGCGAGTGAGAACGGCAGGACCAGCCCGAACCGGTGCCGGTCGGCCGGCACGTAGGCGACGCCGGCCTCGTTCATCGCGCGCGGGGGGTTCGCGGTGACCTCCTTGCCCGCCAGCTCGATCCGGCCGGACGCGACCTTGCGCAATCCGATGATCGCCTCGACCAGCTCGTCCTGGCCGTTGCCCGCGACGCCGGCGATCCCGAGGATCTCACCCGCCCGGACCTCGAGGTCGACCCCGCGCACGGCGGGATTGCCGCGGTCGTCGGACACCTGCAGGTCGGTGATCTTCAGGACCGACGCCGCCGGGTGCGACTCGCCGCGATCCACCGTGAGCTCGACCGCGCGTCCGACCATGAGTTCCGCGAGATCCGCCTCGTTCGTCTCCGACGGGACCCGTTCGCCCACGACCTTGCCTCGGCGGATGACCGTGATCCGGTCCGCGATCTCGAGGACCTCGTAGAGCTTGTGGCTGATGAACAGGATGCTGTGACCCTGGGCTGCCAGCCGGCGCAGGACCTGGAAGATCTCCTCGGTCTCCTGCGGCGTCAGGACCGCGGTCGGCTCGTCGAGCACGAGGATCCGCGCATCGCGGTACAGCGCCTTGAGGATCTCGACACGCTGCTGCCAGCCCACCGACAAGGAGCCGACCTTGGCGTCGGGGTCGATGTCGAAGCCGAAGCGCTCTCCGAGCTCCCGGATCCGTCGACTCGATTCCTTCCGGTCGAGGAACACCGGGTTGGCCATCGTCTCGTCGCCGAGGAGGATGTTTTCGGCGACGGTGAAGACCGGGACCAGCATGAAGTGCTGGTGGACCATGTTGATGCCGCGGGCGATCGCGTCCGACGGGCCGGCGATGCGGACCGGCTGACCATCGAGCAGGATCTCCCCCTCGTCCGGCCGGGCAAGGCCATAGAGGATGTTCATGAGTGTCGTCTTGCCGGCGCCGTTCTCGCCGAGAAGGGCGTGGATCTCCCCGGGCTTGACGTCGAGATCGATCGAATTGTTCGCGACCACGCCGGGATAGCGCTTCGTGATGCCGCGCATCTCGAGAGCGGGTGCTCGAACCGCTTCCACCGGGTTGGTCATCGGCGCAGCGACCCTCGGTGCGGTTGATGTTCGAACGGGCCGGCCGAGGATCGGCCGGCCCGTTCGGTCTGTGCTAGGTCCTCGACGCTACTTGGAGTAGACGCCGCAGCCCGTCGTCGGGCAGGTCTGGAGCGTGCCGGCGACCATCGCCGCCAGCGCCGTGTCGAGCTTGGTCTGGATGTCCGGGGTGATCAACGCGGCGAGGTCGTGGCCCGGCGAGGCGCCGATGCCCTGGGTCTTCGCGTTGAAGAGCACGTCGCCGGCGAGCTTCTGGCCCGCTGCGAGCTCCTGGATGACCGTGCCCGTCGCGAGCTGCAGGTGCTTCTCGGCGCTGGTCACGATGCACTTGGCGGCGTTCGGGTAGGACAGTGCCTGGTCGACGTCGACGCCGATCCCGTAGATGTTGGCGTCACAGGCGGCGTCGAGGACGCCGTTGCCGGTCTTGCCGGCGACCTGGAACAGCACGTCCACCTTGTTGGTCGTGATGAACGACTGGGCGAACTTCTTGCCACCGACCGGGTCGTTGAACGCGGCGTTCGAGAAGTCGTTGGTGACGTACGCGGTCTTGACGACGACCGACGGGTTCACCGACTGCGCACCGAGGGCGTAGCCCTGGATGTAGCGCACGCACGGGGCGCACAGGGTGGTGCCACCGATGGCGCCGATCGTGCCGGTCTTGCTGACGGAGCCGGCGACGATGCCGGCGAGGTAGCCGGCCTGGTCTTCCTGGAAGTCGATGGAGATGTAGTTCGGCGCGACGGTCTTCGGATCGGTCGGGCAGGGGACCGTGAAGTCAGCCGTCCCGTCAGCCTTGAGGCAGATCGGACCCTGGTCGACACCGATGAACTGGACGGTCGGGTTCTTGACCGCCGCGACGCCGGTGGCGGCCGCGTTGTTGAAGCCGACCGTCACGATCATGTCGAACTTCTGGTCGATGAAGGCCTGGATGAGCGTCGCGTACTGGGACGGGTCCTTCGGGACGACGGCCGGCGGAGCGTCCGCGCCGATGGCGGCCGCCGCGGCGGTGACGCCCTTGTAGGTGTACTCGTTGTAGTTCTTGTCGTCGAGTGTCCCGATGTCGGTGACGACGCCGATCTTCAGGTCGGAGTGCGCGGCCGAGGCCGCGGCCGAAGCGGAGGCTGACGGTGCCTCCGAGGCCGGCGCCGATGGTGCGGTCGTCGGGGCGGTCGTCGCTGCCGCGGACGGCGCGGTCGACGCACCGCTGCTGCTACAGGCGGCGACCAGGATGGACAGGGCCGCAAAGAGGCCCAGTCCGGTACTGCGGATGCGCATGTGTCCTCCTCCAGATCCGGGACGGAACCGCCCGGGACGGTGTGCTGACCACGGATGCGTTCGGTCAGGGGTCGGTCGACCCTCCCGACCGACCGCTCGCGCACATCCTAGCGACAGCGGGCGTGGGACGCCAAGACCGTGTGCGCGACGACTCGATGGCGGGTCAGTCGCCGATCTTCGGGGCGGGGGTCTTCCCGCACGCCGGCGCCGGTGGGCAGGTCACGAGCGTCCCTGCCTTCATGCCGCTGATCGCGGTGTCGATCCGGGTCTGGATGTCGGCCGGCAGCCGGCTGGTCGCGTCGTAGAACGACGCGACAGCGATCCCATCGTTGGTGGCGTCGAAACGGGTCAGGCCACCAGTGGCCGTGCCCGCCGAGATCGCCACGATGGTGGCGGAGATCGACGAGGCGTAGCTCTTCTGGGCGCTGGTCAGGATGCAGGGCTGGGAGGCCGGATAGCTCACGTACTGGTCGACGTCGACGCCGATGGCATCGATCCCGGCGGCGCACGCCGCGTCGAGGATGCCCTTGCCGGTGAGGGTGTCGGCACCGGTGACCCCGGCTGCCTGGAACAGCACGTCGACGGCCGGGTACTGGTTGAGGAACTGGGTCGCGAAGGTCTTCCCGGCAGCCTGGTCGGAGAACCCGACCTTGCTGTCGTTGTCCGACACGAAGGCGGTCTTGACCTTGATCGTCGGATCGATCGATCTTGCGCCGAGGACGTAGCCCTGCATGTACCTGACGCACGGACCGCACACCGAGACGCCGCCGATGGCGCCGACGGTCTTCGACTTGGTGGCGGATCCGGCCACGATCCCGGCCAGATAGCCGGCCTGGTCCTCGGCGTAATCGAGCGCGATGTACCTGGGGAGCAGCTTCGAGATATCGCCCGAGCAATCCTTCGACGTCGGGTCATAGTCGCCAGCGGCATCGATGCAGGGGTGCTGGTCGACACCGATGAACCAGGTGTTCGGGTTCTTCTTGGCCGCCGCAGCGGTGGCCGGCCCGAGGTTGACGCCGGTTGTGACGATGACGTCGAAGTCCTGGTCCACCAGCGCCTGGATGAGCGGCGCGTAGTCGGCAGCGGACTCGGGGACGACGACCGGTGGCGGATCCGCCCCGATGGCGGCCGCGCCCTGCTGGGCTCCCGTGAAGGTGTATTCGTTGTAGCTCTTGTCGTTGACCGCACCGACGTCGGTCACCACGCCGATCATGAGGTCGGAATGGGCGCCCGAGTCGGACGGCGCGACCGAGCCCGACGGGGCGGCCGACGGTGCGCTCGAAGCATCGCTCGTCGCGGCAGCGGTCGCGTCCGGTGACGTCGACGGGCTCCCGTTGGTGAGGCTGTCACAGGCGGCGGTCGTGATGGACAGGCCCACCAACAAGGCCAGGCCGGCGCTCCGGATGCGCATCTGTCTCCTCGAGGCCCAGTGATCGGTCCCGCCCCGGACGGTCCGAGCGGCAAGGGTAGCCGGATGAGTCCGGAAGCGCCTGCGGAGGTCGCTGCGCTACCCTTCGGACGTGGCTGGCATCCCGATCATCCTCGACTGCGACCCCGGCCATGACGACGCCCTGGCGATCGTGCTGGCCCTCGCGCGACCGGAGCTGCGGCTGCTCGCGATCACGACCGTGGCCGGCAACGCCGGGCTCGAGCGGACGACCCGCAACGCGCTCCGGGTGCTGACCCTGCTGGACCGGACCGACGTGCCGGTGGCTGCCGGCGCGGAACGCCCGATCGTCCGCGAGCCATGGGTCCCGGTCGAGGTCCACGGAGTCTCGGGGCTCGACGGCGCGGACCTCCCCGAACCCGCGGTCGGCGTGGCCGCCGTCACGGCGGTGGAGCTGGCGAGCGGGCTCCTTCGGGCGGCCGAGGAACCGGTCACCCTGGTCGCGACCGGGCCCCTCACGAATGTCGCGCTCCTGCTTCGTGCTGCGCCGGGCCTGCGCGACCGGATCGCGGCCATCTCGCTGATGGGCGGCTCGCTCGGCGAGGGCAACACGACCGCTGCGGCCGAGTTCAACATCTGGGCCGACCCGGAGGCGGCGGCCATCGTGTTCGAGGCGGGCATCCCGATCAAGATGGCCGGTCTGGACGTCACCCACCAGGCGCTCGTCCTGCCTGCCGACATCGCCCGGCTCGACGGGCTCGGGACGCGGGCGGGTCGCGTGTTCGCCGACCTGATGCGCTTCTTCGCGATCCACCATCGGGACCGGTACGGCTGGGATGGGCCGCCGATCCACGACGCGGTCGCCGTGGCGTGGCTGGCCGAGCCCGGGCTCGTCCACTCGTCCGAGCTGCGGATCGACATCGAGACGGCCGGGATCCACACGCGTGGCCGGACGGTCGCCGACCGCGAACGCCTCACCGGCCGACCGCCGAACGCCACGGTCGGCCTCGAGATCGACCGCGCGAGGCTGATGGACGTCGTGGTCGATGCGGTCGGGCGGTTCGCGTGACCGGCTCGCGCGAGGTCACGACGGCCGATCCTGCGACCAACGCCACCGCCGTCACGCCGCGCTCGCTCGGGTTCGACCCGGCCGATCCTGCGTTCATCGCCGATCCGTACCCGGTCTACCGCCGGCTCCGCGAGGAGCATCCGATCCTGTGGAACCCGGACACGGACCAGTGGCTGGTGTCGCGGCACGCCGATGTCAATCGCCTGTTGCGGGACCGCCGGGTCGGCCGGACCTATCTCCACCAGGCCACGCACGCCGAGTTCGGCCGACCGGAGCCGCCCGCCTCGCATGCGCCGTTCCACGAGCTCAACGACGCGGGGATGCTCGACCTCGAACCGCCCGATCACACGCGGCTGCGCCGGCTGGTCCTGCGGGCGTTCACGCCGCGGACCGTCGAGGCGATGCGCGGCCGGGTCCAGGCCATCGTCGACGGCCTGATCGACGACCTCGCCGGGGCGGGCGAGATCGATCTCATCGCCGACTACGTCGAGCCGCTGCCCGTGACGGTCATCGCCGAGCTTCTCGGGGTCCCGGCCGCGGACCGTCACCTGCTGCGGCCCTGGTCGGCGGACTTCTGCCTGATGTACGAGATCGATCCCAGCGAGGAGTCCGCGAGGAAGGCAGTGGCCGCGAGCGTCGCCTTCGGGGCATACCTGCGGGACCTGCTGGCCGACCGACTCCGGCGACCCGGCGACGACCTCATCAGCGCCCTCGCCGCGGTCGTCGATGACGGCGACACGCTGACCGAGACCGAGCTGATCGCGACGTGTGTCCTGCTTCTCAACGCCGGGCACGAGGCGTCGGTCAACGGCGCAGGCAACGGCTGGTGGTCGCTGTTCCGTCATCCGGCGGCTCTCGCACGTCTCCGGGCGGAGCCATCGCTGATGGATACCGCGATCGAGGAGCTGCTGCGCTTCGACACGCCGTCGACGCTGTTCGAGCGGTGGGTCCTCGAGCCGGTCGAGGTCGGCGGGGTCGATCTCCCGCGTGGGGCCGAGATCGCCCTGCTCTTCGGGTCGGCGAACCGCGATGCCACCGTCTTCGAGCGGCCCGACGATCTCGATCTCGCCCGCGACCCGAACCCGTACCTGTCCTTCGGCGCCGGTATCCACTACTGCCTGGGCGCGCCGCTGGCGAAGCTCGAGCTCGGGGTCGCGTTCGAGACGATGCTCCGGCGCATGCCGGGGCTCGAGCTCGTCGAGCCGCCTCGCTGGAAGCCGACCTTCGTCCTGCGCGGGCTCGAGGCGCTGCGCGTCCGGGTCTGACCCGTGCGTTACGTGGCGCTCGGGGACTCGTACACGATCGGGACGTCCGTGCCGCCGGCCGATCGCTGGCCGGACCAGCTCGTCCGCGCCCTTGGACCGGCCGAGCCGACCCTCCGGCTCGTCGCGAACCTGGCCGTCAACGGCTTCACATCGGCCGACCTCGTTCGGACCGAGCTGCCGGCCGTCGCTGCCCTCGAACCCGGCTTCGTGACCGTGCTGATCGGCGTCAACGATGTCGTCCGGCGTGTCCCGCTCGAGCGCTACGCGGCCAACATCGCGACGATCCTCGGGGCGCTGTTGGAGGTCGTGCCGGCCGACCGCATCCTGACGGTGTCGACTCCCGACTACACGGTCACGCCCGCCGGCGCCGACTACGGCGATCCACGGCGGCAGCAGGACGGCATCGTCGCCGTCAATGGGACGCTCGCGCGGCTCGCCGCCGACCGCGGCATCGCCCATGTCGACATCGTCGACCTGTCGCTGCGCGCCGCCACGGACCGGCGTCTGGTCGCGCACGACAGGCTCCACCCGAGTGGCGCGCAGTACGCGACCTGGGTGGAGAGGATCCTGCCGGTCGTCGAAGGTCTCCTCGCGCGCTGACCCGTCCGGCTACAGATCGCCGCGCTTGAGCTCGTGGATCCGCTCGTCGGAGATGCCGAAGTGGTGGGCGATCTCGTGGTAGACGGTGTCGGCGACGGCCGCCGCCAGTCGTTCAGGCGTGCCGTTCGCGCGGACGAGCGGCGCCCGGAAGATGGTGATCTTGCTCGGCATCGGGGCGCCGTCGGCCGACCAGCGGGTGCGCGGCACGCCCTGGTAGAGGCCGTACAGCCCGCGCGCGCCGACGCGTCGCCAGCTGCTCGGGGGTCGCATGGTCCTCGATGACGATCGCGACGCTGCCGAGCTGGTCGCGGAACGGGGCAGGGAGGCGCTCGAGCGCGTCGAGCACCATCTCCTCGATGTCGTCGTCGGTCGGTTCGGCGGGCAGCATCGCGGGCCTGCTGCTCGAGCTCAGGCCGTCCGTGCCGCGACGAGCTCGTCGAGGACCCGGTCGAACATGGCGACCGCGATGGACAGGTGGCCCTGGTCGTCGAACAGATGCGGGATCGCCGATGGGATCCGGGAGGCAAGCCACTCGCCGTGGCCGAACGGCACCATCCGGTCGTGCCGACCCTGCCAGATGTGGACCGGGCACGCGGATCGCGTCGACCTCGAAGCCCCACGGCTTGATCATCGCCATGTCGTCGTCGAACCAGCCCCAGTACGACTCGCGAAGCGCCTCGCGGGACGATGCCGCGATGAACTCCGCGAAATCGCCGGTCAGCGAGGCGCGATCGACCTCGTCGATCAGGTCGCCGAACGAGGCGGCGACCTCGTCGCCGGTCACGGCCCTGAAGATCGGCCAGTTCCGTTCCTTGAAGACGAGCAGCGCGTCCGGGCCCTCGAGTGCCGCCCCGAACTCCTCGACGTTTTCTTCGCCCATGTCGGCCAGGTAGTCGAGACCCTCGGCGGGGTACGGGGCGACCGATGCGATCGTCGCGGTGCCTCGGACGCGGTCGGGCATCAGCGCGGCACAGGCGAGCGCATGCGGGCCGCCGCCCGACCAGCCCATGATCCAGGCGCGCTCGGCGCCGAGATGGTCGAGGACCGTCTGGCTGTCATCGACGACATCGGCGATGGACCGTCCGGGTCGGCGTGTCGAGGATCCATAGCCCGGGCGGCTGAACGCGACGTAGCGGAGCCCGCGGGCCGCCATCTGCTCGGCCATCGGCTCGTAGACGAGAGGCGCACTGGGCGTGCCCGAATGGAACAACAGGACCTCGCCGTCGGGGGGACCGGCCACGTACACGTCGAGGTTGCGTCCATCCGGGGTGGCTACCACGAAGGGGCTGCCTGGGGTGTCGGTCATCGCGCCATCGTAGCGAGTGCGGACCGCCGCCGGTCACCCGGGGCGAGCCATCGGTGGCACCGCGGGACCCCTCGCCCGACTACCATGGACCTCCCGTGACGACCCTCGCGCCCAACGATTTCACGCACCTCCACGTCCACACCGAGTTCAGCCTGCTCGACGGTCTCGGCCGGATCACCGAGCTCGTGGACACGGCCGCCCAGCTCGGCATGGACTCGATGGCGATCACCGACCATGGCGCCCTCTACGGGGCGGTCGCCTTCTACCAGGCGGCCAAGACCAAGGGCATCAAGCCGATCATCGGTGTCGAGACCTACGTGGCCCGCCGCTCGATGACCGACAAGGAAGGCAAGGCCGACGCCCAGCCGTTCCACCTGATCCTGCTCGCCCAGGACCTGGTCGGCTACCGGAACCTGTGCCGCCTCGTCACCGACGCGCACATCGACGGCTACTACTACAAGCCGCGCATCGATCGGGAGCACCTGGCCCGATACAGCGAGGGACTCATCGGGCTGTCGTCGTGCCTGTCGGGCGAGATCCCCAAGGCGCTCGAGGTCGAGGACTGGGAGCTCGCGCGCAACCTCGCCGGCGAGTACGGCGACATCTTCGGCAAGGACCGCTTCTTCCTCGAGCTCCAGGACCACGGCATGCCGGACCAGCGCCGGCTCAACGAGCAGCTCATCCGACTCGCTCCGGAAGCGGGACTGCCACTGGTCGTGACCAACGACCTCCACTACGTCCGCGAGGACCAGTCGGAGGCGCATGACGTCCTGCTCTGCATCGGGACGGGCAACAACCTCGACACGCCCAACCGGATGCGCTTCGACACCCACGAGTTCTACGTCAAGTCGGCCGCCCAGATGGCAGCGCTCTTCCCCGACCACCCCGAGGCCATCGCGAACACGCGCCGGATCGCCGAGATGACCGACATCACGCTGCCCCTCGGCCAGCTCCGGATCCCGCACTTCCCGGTCCCGGACGGCTACACGGTCGAGAGCTGGCTCCGCGCCGAGTGCCAGCGCGGTCTCGAGCGCCGCTACGGCACGGTCACCCCGGAGCTCCAGGCCCGGCTCGACTACGAGCTCGGCGTCATCCTCCAGATGGGCTACGCGGGCTACTTCCTGATCGTGGCCGACTTCATCGCGTTCGCCCGCGAGCAGGGCATCCAGACGACCTGCCGGGGGTCGGCGCCGGGCTCGATCGTGACCTACACGCTGGGCATCACCCCGGTCGACCCGATCCTGTACCAGCTCCCGTTCGAGCGCTTCCTCAACCCCGACCGGGTGACGATGCCCGACATCGACGTCGACTTCGAGGACGGCCGGCGCGAGGAGGTCATCGCCTACGTCGGACGCAAGTACGGCCAGGACCACGTCGCCCAGATCATCACCTTCGGCACGATGCTCGCTCGGGCCGCGATCCGCGACGTCGGTCGCGTCCTGGGCCATTCCTACGGCGAGGTCGACCGCATCGCCAAGGCCGTCCCGAACCAGCTCGGCATCCGGCTCGACGAGGCGATCGCGACCTCGCCCGAGCTGCGCGGCATGGTCGAGGGCGACCCGGCGGTCGCGCGGATCACCGACTTCGCGCGACACCTCGAGGGGGTCGCCCGCAACGCCTCGACCCACGCCGCGGGTGTCGTCATCAGCCGCGAGCCGCTGACCGAGCTGATGCCGCTCCAGAAGGCGACCAACTCGGACGGGCTGATGAGCCAGTACGAGATGCACGCCATCGAGGCGTTGGGGCTGCTCAAGTTCGACTTCCTCGGCCTGTCGAACCTGACCATCCTGCGCCAGGCGGTGGACCTCGTCCGCGCCAACCGCGGCATCGCCATCGACCTCGACCACATCCCGCTCGACGATGGGACGACCTTCGAACTGCTCGCCTCGGGCGAGACGACCGGGGTCTTCCAGCTCGAGTCGGCGGGCATGCGGCGCTACGTCCGCGACCTGCAGCCGACCTCGGTCTACGACCTCGCCGCGATGGTCGCGCTCTACCGCCCGGGGCCGATGGACAACATCCCGGCCTACATCCGCCGCAAGCACGGCCAGGAGGCTGTGACCTATCTCCACCCGCTGCTCGAGCCGTACCTGGAGAAGACCTACGGGATCTTCGTCTACCAGGAGGACATCATGTCCGCGGCCATCGCCCTCGGCGGCTTCACCGGCCCCGAGGCCGACACGCTCGGCTACGCGATCCGCAAGAAGAAGTCGGCGGTGCTGCGTGCGCAGAAGGAGAAGTTCGTCACCCAGGCGGCCGAGCGCGGCGTCGAGCCGAAGGTCATCGACGCCGTCTTCAAGGCCTTCGAGCCGTTCGAGCGGTACGGCTTCAACAAGGCCCACGCCACCTGCTACGGGCTGATCGCCTACCAGACCGCCTACATGAAGGCGAACCACACGGTCGACTACATGACCGCGGTGCTGACCGCGTTCCGGTCGAACGAGGAGAAGGTCGCGGCGGCGGTCGCCGAGTGCCGCCGGATGACGATCGAGGTCCTGCCGCCGGACGTCCATCGCAGCCACCTCGAGTTCACGGTCGAGGGCGATGCCATCCGGTTCGGGCTGCTGGCGGTCAAGAACGTCGGCCAGGGCGCCATCGAATCGATCATCGCGGCGCGCGACGAAGGCGGTCCGTTCCGTTCGCTGACCGACTTCTGCACCCGGATCGACCTGCGGCTGGCGAACCGCAAGGTGCTCGAGGCGCTGGCCAAGGTCGGGGCCCTGAGCCCGTTCGGGCACCCGGCCCAGATCCTGCTCGGCCTCGACGATGCGATCGCCGCGGCGCAGGCGACCCAGCGGGACCGGATCTCCGGGCAGACATCGCTGTTCGACCTCGGCGCGGCCGATGCCGCCGCCTTCGAACGCCCGCTCCCCGCCGCCTCCGAGGCGCCCGTCCGCGAGCGGCTGCGCTGGGAGAAGGAGCTCCTCGGCCTGTACCTGTCCGAGCACCCGATGGGCGAGGTCGCCGAGCAGGTCGGCCGCTACGTGACCGCCTACTCGAGCGATCTGCGCGACGAATCGCTCGACGGCCAGCGGGTCGTCGTCGGCGGCATCGTCACCGGCGTGCGGACCGTCATCACCAAGGCCAAGGCGACGATGGCCATCGTGACGATGGAGGACCTGCAGGGCACGATCGAGGTCGTCGTCTTCCCGCGGCTCTACGAGCAGATCGGCCGGGACGTGGCGCGACGGCGAGATCCTGCTGGTCGCCGGACGGGTCGACCACAAGAGCGAGGACGTGTCGCTGCTGGCCGACCTGGCCGTCGAGTGGGATGCGGCCGCGGCCGCCGGCGAGGAGGCGTTCGCACGTCAGGTCGCGGCCGGTGACCGAGGCGGGGGAGGACGGCGTGGAGCCTGCGTACGGCAACGGGAACGGCAACGGGAACGGTCGTGGCGGGGGTCGGCCGATGGTCGCGGTCGGTCCCGGCCCGGGTGCGGCGGTGGCAGCCGGCGTCGGGGCCGCGGGAGCTCGCCGCGCAGGATGCGCCCGCGATCCCCTTCGTCTCACCACGACGGGGCGGTGCCGTCGCGGACGCATCGCCGGCCGCCACCCTGCCGTCGATCGCCCCGGCCGAGCCGGTATCGACCTATCCGGACATCGCGGGCGCCGCGAGCGGACCGGCCGATGACGACGACGAGCCGCCGGTCCCGGACGAGGCCCGTTCGCGCATCGTCGCCGACGCGACAGCCGATGCCCCGACCGATGCCGGACCGGGGACGATCCTCCACGTCCGGTTTGCCGGGAACGCGCCGAGCGACCGCGTGGTCGGGGCCATGGAGGCGTTCAAGACGGTCATGCGCGACCGGCCGGGCGGGACGCGCGTGGTCATCCACGTCCCCGGTCCCGGCGGCGGCGAGATGGAGCTGCGCCGCGGCGTCGCCTACGACGCGGAGATGCTGGCCGAGGTCCGCCGCCGGCTCGGCGACGGGATGGTCGAGCTGCGCCTCAGCTGAGGTCAGTGGTCCGCCGCGTCAGGCGTTCCCGGCCAGCCGCCGGACCTGCTGCACCGACGAGAACTGCTCGTGGAAGTCGGCCCGGATCTTGTTGAGGGCCGCATCGTCGATGTCGAGCTCCTCGGCGATCTCGTTGAGGACCGCTGTCTCCTCGGCCGAGATCGTGCCGTTGGCCGCCACGACCGCGAAGCAGGCCCGCATGATCACCAGTCGCTGCGACTCGTCGGCCAGCGCCTTGAACTCGCGGGTCACGACGTAGTCCTCGGTCCCGCCGACGGTCTTCGCCTGGAGCTTGGCCATCTCGGTGACGAGGACGGCCGTCGCCTCGTCGAGGGCCTCGTCGACCTGGAGCTCGTGCTCGATCGCCGCGGTCTCGTCGTCGCTGATGTCGAGGTCGGCGTTGGCCGCCCGCGCGAGCGTGTACGCGGCGGACGCGATGAGCCGCGCCTGCTCGGGCGGCATCGCCTCGAGCTTGGCCACGATGCGGCGGACGGTGGCGGTGTCGCCGGTCGGGCTCGGAGCAGCAGCGGCGGCAGGGGCGGGAGCCGTCTTGGGCGCCGGCTTCGAATGGAAGAACTTGTCGAACATGAGGCTCCTCTACCAGCGCTCGTACGCCGGGTGGTCGGGACCGACGGCGACGAACGTGCCGCGGCATGTGGCGGTGATGATGCCACCGGATGACAGTTCGGCGTCGACGACGACCCGGTCGCCCTCGACCGAGACCGGCCACGCGCGCAGGTGGACCGGCTGGTCGACCGGGGTCGGGCGGCGCAGCCGGATGGCGTAGTCGGCGGTCACGCAGCCCGGCGGCCCAGCCAGCCCTCGTTCACGCATGAGCTGCATCGCCGCGGTCCAGTTGGCGTGGCAGTCGAGCAGCGTCCCGATGATCCCGCCGTTCAGGACGCCGTCGAAGGCCGCGTGATGGGGGAGCGGCTGCCACTCGGCCCGGAGCTCGCCGGGCTCGGCAGCGGTCTCGTCCGCCTCGTGGCTCTCGATCCGCAGCCCGTCGGCGTTGGCAGGTCCGCAGCCGAAGCAACGCGAGGCCGGTGCGTAGCGCTGCTGGAGACCTGGCTCGGACACGAGCGCGAGTCTAGCCGCGGCGTGCAGGACCGGTCGGTAGCATGACGCGATGCGCACGATCTTCGAGGCGGTCCGGCTGATCGACGGCGTGGCCGACGCGGCGCGCGAGGACATGGATGTCGTCATCGACGGCGAGAGGATCGTGGCGGTCGTCGCGCATGGGACGCCCCTGCCGGAGGATCCGGGCGCCGGCGAGCGACCGGCGATGCGCATCGACGGCCGGGGACGGACGCTGCTCCCCGGGCTGATCGATGCGCACGCGCACTACACGTTCGACCCGACCGAGGGGTCGATCGCCACGATCGCCCGGCGCTCGGACGCCGCGATCGTCCTGGCGGCGGCCGGTCACGCAGCGCTCGCCCTGCGGGCAGGCATCACGAGCGCTCGCGGAGCCGGGTCGATCCGCAACCTCGAGGTCGTCCTGCGCGACGCGATCGCTGCCGGGCAGGTGCCGGGGCCGCGCCTGGTCGTGGCCGGGTCCGCGGTCGGGATCACCGGCGGGCACGGCCACGCGTTCGGCGTGGAAGCGGACGGGCCGGAGGCGCTGATCACCGCCACGCGCCGGGTGGTCCGCGACGGAGCGGACGTCGTCAAGGTCGTCGCGTCGGAGGCGGCGATGCTGACCACGACCGGCCTCGCTCCGGGACGCCTCGTCCATGGCGCACCGGAGCTCACAGAGGCGGAGTTGCGGGCCATCGTCGCGACGGCGGCCGAGCTCCAGGTCAAGGTCATGAGCCACGCCCAGGACGGTGAATCGGTCCGGCGGTCGGCCGCCGCCGGCGTGGACAGCGTCGAGCACGCCTGGCTCGCCGACCACGTTGCGATCGAGGCGCTGGCGCGATCGGGTGCCTTCCTCGTCCCGACCCTGGTCGTCACCGACGTCAACCGGACCCTGTCGGGACTGACCCCGGTCCAGCGCGAGCGGCAGGACCTCATCGAGCGCCGCCATCGCGTCTCCACCGAGGCGGCCATCGCCCTCGGCATCCCGATCGCGACCGGGACGGACACCGGCGAGGTCGGCGTGACCGCGGACATGGTCGCGCGCGAGATCGCACTGCTCCACGACCACGGCGCGTCACCGATGGCGGCCATCCGGGCCGCGACGAGCGCGGCGGCTCGCCTCCTCGGCATCGACGGAGACACCGGCCAGATCGCGCCGGGCTATCTCGCGGATCTCGTTCTGGTGGAGGGCGACCCGATCACCGACCTCGGCCGCCTGGTGGACCCCAGCGCGGTCGTCCAAGGCCGGTCGATTCGTCGGGAGAGCCTGAGCGGCTCGATGCGGGGAGCGCCGGCCGGCTGCGTCCGTCAGCGCCGGAGGTAGCCCGGGATGTCGGGTTCGGGGCCACGCCACAGGTCGAGCTCCTCGGTCGCGAACCGTCCGTAGTAGTTGATGAAGTGTCCACCGTGCCGCTTGAGCACCTGGCGCACTGCCTCCTTCGGAGCGTCGCCGTGGACGTGGACCATCACGACCGCCCGTCCGTCGCGCAGCGCGCGCTCGTAGGCGGCGAAGTCGACCAGCTGGTCCATCAGGGTGAAATCGAACGAGCGCCGGAGCCGTCCGAGCCAGCCCTGACACGTCGCCGGTGCCGTCGACGCGGTCGGCGCCCTCTTCGCCGCGGAGGAGGTCCAGGTCGTGGGCTGCGATCCCGCTGGCGGTGAGGTCGGCCATCGCCGCAGCCGCCTCGGCCGGGTCGTCGATGACCGCGAGCAGACGGTTCGTCGGATAACCGATCGCGCGGCGCGGGGTGGAGCCGGTCATGTCGCGATTGTCGCACTCGGGACGTCGCGGCTCGGGCCGTCACGCGTCCGCAACACCTC
Organism: uncultured Chloroflexia bacterium; assembly: GCA_963813225.1. GTDB lineage: Bacteria > Chloroflexota > Limnocylindria > Limnocylindrales > CSP1-4 > SPCO01. The sequence goes on from CAWEYB010000005.1 coordinate 269,332, forward strand.
GGTCCAGCGTGCGCGGGCGTCCGTCATGAGCGTCGCCGTTACGGTTCGATCCCGGCGGAGGCCCGGATGATCGACCCGGACCCTCGCCGTCGACGAGCCAAATGTGTCTGCACGCTCACTGCCAGGCTCCCGACCCATCCGCCCGGAGGAGACCGGTGACCGACCAACGGCGACCCGACGAGACCGGGCCCACGGTCTTCCTTGCGTCGGGCCGTGAGGACGACGATCCGGCAGCCCTCTGGACGGCCCTGCTGGCCGTCGCCCACGAGGACGGTGACGCCGAGCCACCTCCTGACGGTCCAGAAGCCTGGGCCGAGCATGGCCTCGACGCCTCGGTCCAGCGGATGCGGTCGCTGCTGGACGCCGGGTGCGACCGGATCCTGGTGGTCCCGGTCGGCGTCGTCGACGTCGCGGACGACACCGACGACGATGACCCAGCTCGGACAGCCTGGCAGTCTCCGCTCGCCGACGCCGTCGACCGGCTCCGCGCCGCCTATCCGGATGCGCACATCCACGATCTGGGCCGGTCCGCGGGCGGCCCGGAGGCCGCGGTGCTCGCTGGGCTTGTCGCGAGCCCGCGCAGCGGCTCTCCAGCGATGCTGGCGGGAGCGATCACCCGTGGCTTCGACGGCGACCCGGCCGGGCTGGCGCGGTTCGTCGCACGTCTGCGCCGCGGATTGCCGCCGGCGACGACGATCGCCCTGCGGGGGAGCGCGGTCGCCGGCCATCGACACGCCGAGGAGATCCCGTTCGACGGCGACGGCCCGGGCACGAGCGACCTCGACGTCGTTGCGGTCGGCGTGGACGCGGTGGAGCTGTGGGTCCCTGAGGCCCGGCTGCTCGGCGGGATCAACACCCTTCCGTTGTCCGACAAGGCGACATGGGTGGCGCCCGGCCTCGATCGGGCACGTCGACAGGCTCAGGCGGTCATCCACCGCCCGTTGAGCATCCAGGCGATGGCCGGCTGGTTCCTCGACCTGCGGGCCGTCGTCCAGCGTCAGCCATACGTGATCCTCCACGAGCCGTCGTGAGCCTGCGGATCGTCACCTACAACATCCGCAAAGGTGGTTCGCGTCGCCGTGCCGCGATCGCCGAGGTCCTCAAGACGCTCGACGCCGATGTGACCGTCCTCCAGGAGGCGACCGATCGCCGCGTCGTCGACTGGCTCGCGGACGCGACCGAGTCGGAGGTGAAGATCGCCGAAGGGGGCCGGTCGGTCGCCGTCCTCGCGCGGGCGTCCGCCCAGGCGTGCGCGGGCCGGTGGCACAGGCTGCCGACGGGCCGCAGCGTTGCCGAGGTGGAGCTTCCCGCGTACGAGGTTCGGCTGTTCGGCGTCCACCTGAGCGCCGGGTTGTCCGGGCGAGGGGAGCGCCGGCGCGCGATGGAGGTCGAACGGCTGCTCTCGGTCACCGCCGACCCGCCGGGGGCGGAACGGACGCTGATCATCGGCGACCTCAACTCCGTGTCGCCGACCGATGCCCTGTCGGTGGCCACGCTGCCGGCCTGGATCCGGCTGCTGCTGCGGATCGACGGTGGGATCAGCACCCGTGTCATCAGCCGGGTCCTCACCGATGGCTTCGTCGATGCCTTCCGGCTGCTGAACCCGACCGAGTCCGGGGCCACGCTGCCGGCGGCCGCGCCGACCGTCCGCCTCGACTACGCGATGCTCGGCCGTTCCCTTGTGCCCGCAGTCACGTCGTGCAGGATCGGCGATGCGTCGCTGCCGATGATGCTCGCGGCCTCCGACCATCTGCCCCTCATCACGGTCCTCGATGTCTGATCGGGTGCCGCGTCACGTCGCTGAAACGCCAGCGCCGCTCGGATCGGGCGCGCCCGTCGCGCTCCCGCGCCGACCATGAAGGCCCGGATCACAAAGGAGACCGACATGGCCGAGCTGACCACCAAGAAGCGCGACGCCGAACCGAAGTCTGACTTCGGATTGCCCGAGGAACGCAAGTACCCGATGCCCGACAAGTCCCATGCCCGCAACGCCAAGGCGCGTGCATCGCAGCAACGCAAGAAGGGCGACCTGACCGCCGCCGAGAAGGCGCAGATCGACCGCAAGGCGGATCGCATCCTCGACAAGTAGCACCGCAGGCCGGTCAGCCGTCGGGCGCCGGCGGTCTGGTCCCGGAGGAGGGATTCGAACCCTCACGCCCTTGCGGACAATCGATTTTGAGTCGATCGCGTCTGCCATTCCGCCACTCCGGGGCGCCCGCCAGTGTACGGCGGGTGCCAGCGGGTCCGGAGCGGGAACCATCGCGCGCCGGGCGCCGTCTCACCCGGGACCGATGCTAGACTCGCCCGGCCTCAGATACGCCGTCCGGAGGGATCCCCCGACCGTGGAGGACCTTCGCTCGACGACGGTCCCAGACGACCCCGTCCAGCGCCGCGACCTCATCCTGCTCGAGCGAGCCCGCGACGGCGACCTCGATGCTTTCAACGACCTCGTCACGCTCTACCAGGACCAGCTCTTCGCGCTCGTCGTGCGGATGGTGCCCGACCGCGACCAGGCGTCCGACTGCGTCCAGGAGGCGTTCTTCTCGGCGTTCCGCAACCTGACCTCGTTCCGTGGCGGCAGCGTCAAGTCGTGGCTGAACCGGATCTGCGTCAACGCCGCGATGGATACCCAGCGCGCCCGGAAGCGCCGGCCGGTCCAGCCGTACCCCGAGCTCGACGACGAGAGCTGGCAGCCGCCCGCCGGATCGGAGGCGGACCCCGAGCGGACCGCCATGCTCGCCGAGCGCACCCGCGCCCTGTCCGGCGCGCTGGCGGGCATCACCGACGACCAGCGGGCTGCGATCGTCCTGTACGACGTCGAGGGTTACGACTACGGCGAGATCGCGGAGATGACCGGCGTGTCGCTCGGGACGGTCAAGTCGCGGATCCATCGCGGGCGGCTCGCGTTGCGCGACCTGCTGGGCGACCGGATGGAGCTGTTCCGTGGCTGAGCGCAGCGGCGAGAACGCCCCCCATGACGAGCACGACCTCCTCGCTGTCGCGGCGCTGCTGGACGACGAGTCGGCGTCCGGTGATCGGCAGGCCGGCGAGGCGCTGGTCGCGAGCTGTCCGGCGTGCGCGGCGCTCCACGCGGATCTGCTGGCCCTGTCGAGCGCGACCGTTGAGCTGCCGATCCCGGCTCGACCGCGCGATTTCCGGCTGACCACGGCGGATGCCGTCCGGCTCACCACCGCTCCGTCGCGGGAACCGGTCGCTCCGGCAGCCCGTCTGGCGGGTGTGATGACCGATCGACCCATCCCCGCCGGCCATGCCGGCCACGACCAGATGCTCGTCGCGTCGCTCGTCGACCATTCGCTCGGAGCCTCCGAACGGGCGGCCGCCGAGGCACTCGTCGCCTCGTGTACCGCGTGCGCCGACCTCCACGCCGACCTCCAGACGCTCCGCGACGCCACCCGGGCACTGCCGACCCCGGTCCGCCCGCGCGACTTCGCGCTGACGCCCGATGACGCGGCCCGTCTCCGGCGCGGCGGCTGGCGACGGATCGTGGCGGCCTTCGGGTCATCGCGGGACGTGTTCAGCCGCCCGCTCGCGGTTGGCCTGACCACGCTCGGGCTGGCCGGCCTGCTGCTCGTCTCCGTTCCCTCGATGGTCCCGTTCGGCGGTTCCACCGCGGTGACCCCGAGCACGGTGGGCAACCGAGTCGGCGATGTGCCACAGCCCGAGGTCGGCACCGACTCCAACGGCGCACCCGTCGTCGCCGGCTCCCCGGGAGCTGCCGGCGCTCCGATCGCCGCGCCGGCGGCGTCGGCCATCCCGGCAGCCGTCGCGTCGGCTGCGCCGCCGGTCCCGGCAGATGCCAGCGCGGCCCCGGCACCAGTTGCGTCCGCCCCCGGTCAGGATGCGTTCGGACCCGTCAAGGGCGCCGGCGGCGCCGCTGCCCCGCCGAGCGCCGCTGACTTCGGCGTCAAGGGAGCGCCGAGTCGAGCGGCGGATCTCGACTCCGGTGGCGCGACAACGGCTGCCCCGGGTGTCCCGATCCTGCTCGTCGCATCCGGCCTGTTCCTCGTGGCCGGACTAGCGCTGTTCGCGATCCGCTGGAGCGCACGTCGCCTCGGAGACGGCTGAACAGACGCCGCGTATCCCTCACCGGAGCACGACCCGGTCGACGCGGTCACGGCGGGCTCGCCATGGGCTCTGACGCACGGGCCGCGGGTACACTTCATCCGTGCCCGCAGAACGCCTCATGTTGCTCGATGGCAACGGTCTCATCTACCGCGGATACTTCGCTCTCCCGCCCCTGACGACGTCGAAGGGCGAGCTGGTCAACGCGGTGTTCGGCTTCTGCAGCATCGTGCTGCGGGGCATCCAGGACATCCGCCCCGACTACGTGGCGGTCGCCTTCGACCTCCAGGGACCGACCTTCCGTCACGAGCAGTACGCCGAGTACAAGGCCACCCGCCAGCGCATGCCCGACGACCTGCGCGACCAGTTCCCGAAGGTGCGCGAGGTGGTCAAGGCGCTGCGCATCCCCGTCTACGAGCTGGCCGGCTACGAGGCTGACGACGTCATCGGCACGATCACCGTGGACGCCGAGCGCCGCGGTCTCGACACGACGATCGTGACCGGCGATCTCGACATGCTCCAGCTCGTCACCGATCACACCCGGCTGATGACCACGCGCTCCGGCGTCGAGAACACGATCCTGTACGACCCGGCCAGGATCGCCGAGCGCTTCGACCTCGTCCCCGGCCAGATGATCGACTACAAGGCGCTCAAGGGCGACCCGACCGACAACATCCCGGGCGTGCCCGGGGTGGGGGAGAAGACCGCGGCCAAGCTCATCCGCGAGTTCGGGACGCTCGAGGCGCTGTACGAGCGGATCGACGAGGTCAAGCCGGACAAGCTGCGCGACAAGCTCGTCGAGCACCGCGAATCGGTGTTCATGGGCAAGGACCTCTCGACGATCGTCCGCGACCTGCCGGTGGAGTTCGACCTCGAGGCGGCGCGGCTCGGCGACTACGACCGCGAGACCGTCATCCGGCTGTTCCGCGAGTACGAGTTCCGCTCGCTCATCGAGCGCCTGCCGGCGATGACCGGCGAGACGGCGGGCGACGCGGCCGAGGCCCTGCGCGGCGTGGCCACCGACGGCTCCGTCCCGGCGGCGCGCGTCGCGGGCTCGGCACGGCCGTCGGGCTGGGGCACGCCGCGGGCGGCGCGACCGGTGTCCGAGGGCGGTGGCCTCCAACTGTCGCTCGACTTCGATGCGGTCTCGCGACCGGCGGCAACCGCTGCGCCCGACGGCGCCGAGGACGGAGCCGGACGAGACGACGAACGGTCGAGTCGCTGTGGCCGCCGCTCGAACCCGGCGACCTGCCGACCGCACTGGCCGCCGCGATCGCCGACCCGTCGCGCATCGAGGTCCACGCCGGCGACGGGATCGCGGCCCTCGAGCCGTGGCTGGCGGCGCAGTCCGCGGTCGGCGTCGGGCTGCTGCTCGACGACCCGCGGCCGCGCAAGGGCACGCCGCTGGCGCTCGCCCTGGCCGGCACCGACGGCCGGACCATCGCGGTCGAAGGTCCGGACGACGCCGCGACCCTGCGCCGGCTCCTCGACCGCCTCGCCATCCCGGTCGTCGGACACGAGGTCAAGCCGCTCCTCGTCGCCCGGATCGCCGACGACCCCGACGCGCCGCCGACACCGGTCGCCTTCGACACGCAGATCGCCGCGTACGTCCTCAACGCGGCGCTGCGCAGCCAGACCATCGCCGACGTCGTCGCCGAGCAGCTCGACCTCATCCTGCCGCCGGTCGCCGAGCTCGACAGCGCCGTCGCGGGCCGGCCTCGAGGCGCTGTCCGCGCTCGCCGTCCGCGAGCCGCTCGAGCGGCGCCTGGTCGAGGACGGACTCGACCGGCTGTACGCGGAGATCGAGCTGCCGCTGATCGCCGTGCTGGCGCGGATGGAGGCGACCGGCGTCGCGCTCGACCTCGACGCGCTGCAGGTCCTCGCGACGCGAGTTCGGGACCGAGATCTCGCGGCTCGAGGCCGAGATCTACGCTCGACGTCGGGCACGAGTTCAACCTCGGCAGCCCCAAGCAGCTCGAGCAGATCCTGTTCTTCGAGCTCAACCTGCCCAAGGGCAAGCGGACCAAGACCGGCTACTCGACCGACGCATCGGTGCTCGAGGACCTCCGCCCGGCCCACCCGATGATCGACAAGCTGCTCGAGTGGCGGGTCTACACGAAGCTCCGCTCGACCTACGTGGACGCGCTGCCGACGCTGATGGCCGCCGACGGCCGTCTCCACACGACGTTCCACCAGGCCGTCGCCGCGACCGGCCGCCTGTCCTCGTCCGACCCGAACCTCCAGAACATCCCGATCCGGACGCCGCTCGGTCGGCGGATCCGGCGCGCGTTCGTGGCCGGCGGGGAGGACCTGACGCTCGTCGCCGCCGACTACAGCCAGATCGAGCTGCGCATCCTCGCCCACGTGTCGGGCGACGAGCACCTGCGCGACGCGTTCGCGCGCGGTGCCGACCTCCATCGCGAGACCGCGGCGCTCGGTCCTCCACAAGGTCCCCGAGGAGGTCACGCTCGGCGAGCGGTCGATGGCCAAGATGGTCAACTTCGGGATCGCCTACGGGCTGTCCGACTTCGGGCTGTCCGAGCGGGCGAACATCCCGCGTGCCGAGGCGCAGGCGTTCATCAACACCTACTTCGCGACGTACTCCGGGATCAGCTACTACATGCTCGCGATCAAGGAGCAGGCACGGACGCAGGGGTACGTCACGACGCTGCTCGGGCGGAAGCGGCAGATCCCCGAGCTCGCTGCGCGCAACCCGACGCTCCGCGCCGCCGGCGAGCGGATGGCCATCAACATGCCCATCCAGGGCACCGCCGCGGACATCGTCAAGATCGCGATGATCCGGCTCGACGAGCGCCTCCAGGCCGGCGGCTTCCGCGCGAGGCCCCTGCTCCAGGTCCACGACGAGCTCCTGCTCGAGGTGCCGCGCGACGAGGTGGACCGGCTCGTGCCGCTCCTGCGCGAGACGATGGAGGGCGCTCTGCCGCTCGACGTCCCGCTGACCGTCGACATCAAGATCGGCGACGACTGGGAGTCGATGACGCCGCTGACTCGCGCCGACGCGATCGCGGCCGAGGCGGACGATCCGGGTGTCGAGCTGATCCCCGGCTGACGGTCCCGTCCGTGGCCTACCGCGTCGCGGGGACCGTTGCCCTATCGTCTTGGGCATGCCCGAGCTCCCTGAAGTCGAGACGGTCGCGCGCGACCTGCGCCCGCTGATCGTCGGCGCCACGATCGTCGGCGCCCGCGACGAGCTGGGCGCGGACGTTGCGCACGCACACGCCCGAGGCGTTCGCCGAGGCGGTCGCGGGCCGGCGGATCGAGGCCGTCGGCCGCCGCGCGAAGCTCGTGGTCATCGACCTGTCGGGCGACGCCGCGCTGACCATCCACCTCAAGATGACCGGCCAGCTGTTCGTCGTGCCGGCCTCTGCGCCGATGGATCCGTACGTCCGGCTCGTGCTCGAGCTGGCGGACGGTCGTGACATCCGGTTCCGCGACATCCGCAAGTTCGGGAAGGTCGGGCTGTACGGGCGTGACCCGGTCACGGGCGAGCTCGTCGCCGAGGTCGGCGGGGCGGCGGTCTTCGCCGCGTTCGGCCCCGAGCCGCTCGATCCGGCGTTCACCGTGCGGGAGTTCCGGCAGCGCCTGCGACGGAGGTCCGGCCGGCTCAAGCCGCTGCTGCTCGACCAGTCGTTCGTGGCCGGTGTCGGCAACATCTACGCCGACGAGGCGCTGTGGACGGCCCGCCTCCACCCGCTCCGGACGGCCGGCACGCTGCGGCCCGCCGACGAGCGGCGGCTGTACGAGGCGCTGCGGACGATCCTGGCCGAGGCCATCGAGCGACGCGGCAGCTCCATCGACGACTACACCGCGCCCGATGGCGACGGTTCGATGCAGGAGCGGCTGCAGGTCTACCAGCGGACCGGCGAGCCGTGTCCACGCTGCGGCCGGCCGATCAAGCGGATCGTCATCGGCGCCCGGTCCACCCACTTCTGCTCGTGGTGCCAGCGGTTGGGAGCCGCCGACCGCAAGGGCGCGACGACCATCCTGCGGACGATGACGGGCGGGCCGCGGCGAGCCGGCGGCCGCTGGACGGAGCTGGCCGGGGAGGGGACCGTCGGCCTGACACCGGGCGAGGCCGCCGCGCGCCGCGACCCGCGCCCGGACCGAGCGAACGAAACGGGCCGCGGCGACGCGCAGGGCCGCGGCACGAGCGTCGGCCGCCGCGGGACCACCCCGATGAGCATCCTCCGCCTGTCGGGCGTCACCCGCGAGGTCGGCACCTTCGTCATCCTCGATGCGATCGACGCGTCGATCGCGCTCGGCGACCGGGTCGGCCTGGTCGGCCCGAACGGCGCGGGCAAGACGACGCTCCTGCGGCTCGCTGCTGGACGCGACGAGCCCGATCGCGGCGAGGTCCACCGCAAGCGCGGCCTGACCCTCGGACTCCTCGCCCAGGAGGCGCACTTCGACGAGGCGTTCATGGCGTCGCCCGACCTGCGGACCGCGGTCCGGACCGGCGCCGCGCATCTCGATCGGATGGCCGAGACGCTGGCCGGCCTCGAGCGCGACGGCCGGGTGGCCGAGCCTGCCTATGCCCAGCTCCTCCACGAGTTCGAGGTCCTCGGCGGGTACACCCTCGACCTGCGCGTCGAGACCGCGCTGACCGGGCTCGGCTTCACACGCGACGAATGGGCGAAGCCACCGACCGCGCTGTCCGGCGGCGAGCAGACGCGGGCGTCGCTGGCCCGCCTCGTCATCGCCGATCCGGACCTGCTATTGCTCGACGAGCCGACCAACCACCTCGACCTCGACGCCCTCGAATGGCTCGAGGAGCACCTCCGGCGCCGCGCGGGCTCGCTCCTTGTCGCCTCCCATGACCGCGCCTTCCTCGACGCGACGGTGACGCGCGTCTGGGAGCTGCGCGACCGACGGCTGACCGCGTTCCGTGGCGACTACAGCGCGTATCACCGCCAGCGCGTCGAGCGCGACGCGCGGACCGTCAAGGACGTCGAGACGCAGGCCGAGTCGATCGCTCGCGAGAAGGAGCTGGTCCAGCGCTACCGGAGCCACCGCAAGTTCAGCAAGATGCACGAGCACGAAGCGCGGCTCGAACGCCTCGAGAGCTGAACGGCGAGACGCACCGAGGCAGGGTCGCAAGCTGGCCATCCCGACCGCCGCTCTCGTCGGAGCCGGGCCGTCGCGCAGCGGCGAGATCGTCGTCCGGGTCGAGGACCTGTCGGTCGGCTACCTGCCGGGTCGTGGCGCGCTGGCGCCGGACGGCTCGGTCGCCACCGAGCCGAAGCTCGTTGCACGTGCGCCGTTCCTGGCCGCGCAGCGCGGCGAGCGGATCGGCATCGTCGGCCCGAACGGGGCGGGCAAGACGACGCTGCTCCGGACGATCGCCGGCGACCTGCCGCCGCTCGACGGCACGATCTCGTTCGGGAACGCCGTCCAGATCGGCTACCTCGCCCAGCTGCGCAGCGCGGCCATCGCGGGGGCGACCGTCCTCGACGCGCTGACCGAGGCGGTCCCGGTCACCGCCGGCGAGGCGCGTGCCTACCTCGCGCGGTTCCTGTTCCGGGGCGACGACGCGTTCAAGGAGGTCCGCATGCTGTCGGGCGGCGAGCGCTCGCGGCTCGAGCTCGCGCTGCTCGGCATCCAGCCCTCGAACCTGCTCCTGCTCGACGAACCGACGAACCACCTCGACATCCCGGCACGCGAGGCGATCGAGGCGTTCATGGCGGGATCGCCGGCCACGCTGCTGGTCGTGTCGCACGACCGGCGGCTGCTCGAGACGGTCTGCGACAAGCTGTGGGTCGTGGGGGATGGAGCGGCGGTCGCGTTCGATGGCGGGTATCGCGAATGGCGCGCGGCGGTGGCCGGAGGGTGGACCGTGGCGGGTGCGGTGGAGCAGGAGCGAGCGCGGTCGAGTGGCGGCCGCCGATCGACCAGTCACGCGCCCCACGCTCCCTACGGCGCTGCGCCTAACGGGAGCGCCGGTCGCGCGCCTGCCCGCTCGTCGGGGGTCGGATCGTCCCCACCCCCATCAAGCAAGAAGAGTGGGGGGAAGAAGGACAAGCTCTCCAAGGAGGCGTATCGGCGGGGGAAGGCGGCTGCTGAGGGGGAGCTGACACGGCTTGGGTTGCGGAAGAACCATCTCGAGCTGGCGCTGGGCGATCCGGCGGTCCAGGCGAACTTCGTCGAGATGCGGCGGGTCACGAGCGAGCTCGCGGACATCGACGTCGCGCTCGCCGCGGCCGAGGACGCCTGGCTCGAGCTCGAGGAGCGCGCGCCCTGAGCCGGTCGAGCCGCTGTGCACGGATGCACCATCGGTACTGGGTGCGGTTGCCGTTCGGGTGATGTCTGTGGTCCCTGCCATAGCCCTACGGTCGGGGTGACCCATCAGGGCGCGCCGTGCCCGGATGGTCCGTACGAACGGGGCGCTGGAGAAGCTGGTGGATACGGCTCGACGGGGCGGGTTCGCCCAGTCGGTTAGGTCCCGCATCCAGGGGTTCATGGCCGGGACGTCCGGTTCGATGAGGGTCTGGCTGTTCACGCTGCTCCTCGCCGCGGCGACCGTGGTGCTCGCCCTCCTGATCGTGCCGCCGGCGGCGCCAGTCACCCCGCCCGTCACGATCCCGATCTGGCTGCTCGCCGCCGGGTTCTACCTGGCCGAGGCGAAGGTCATCCATCTCCACATCGGGCGGAGCGCGCACTCGTTCTCGATGAGCGAGATCCCCCTGGTGGCGGGACTCTTCCTCGTCTCACCGCCGGCCTTCATCGTCGCGCGCATCGTCGGCTCCGGCGTCGCCCTCGTCTTCAATCGTCGCCAGCGCGGCGTCAAGCTCGCGTTCAATCTCGCCCAGTTCGGCTTCGCCTCGGTGATCTCGGTCGCCCTGATCCACGTCACGGTGTCTCCCGGAAGTGGCTTCGGTCCGGGGATCTGGGCCGCCGTCCTGCTGGTCGCGCTCGTCGAGAATGTCATCGGTGTCCTGAGCGTCAGCACGGCCATCTCCCTCGCGGAGGGGACCGCCCAGTACCGGCGGATCCCCGAGATGCTGAAGATCGGGATCGTCGTGTCGCTGACGAACGCGAGCCTCGCCCTCCTCGCCCTCACCGTCCTGTGGGCGGATCCGGCCTCGATCTGGCTGTTCGCCCTGCCCATCGCGACCGCGGCCCTGGCCTATCGCGCCTACATCTCCGAACGACAGCAGCACGAAAGCATCGAGCTCCTGTACGAATCGACGCGGATCCTCCAGCGCAGCCCCGAGCTCGAGACCGCCCTCATCTCGCTGCTCGACCACGCTCGCAAGATGTTCCGCGCGGACGTCGCCGAGATCCGTCTGCTGCCGCGCCGGGAGGGCGATGACATCCTTCGCTGCCAGGTCGGACCCGGCACCGCCTCGACCGTCATGGAGCCGGTCGGACCGGCCCTCGACGACCCGGTCCTGATCCGCGCGGTGGCCGAGCGCCAGGGCCGCCTCGTCGATCTGCCTGCCGGGGAGGCGACGGAGGATGGCGGGCGGACGTCGGTCCGCAAGGCACTCGTCGCGCCGCTGCTGGGCGAGTCGACGCTGATCGGGACCATGCTCGTGTCCGACCCGCTGAGCGACATCAGCCCGTTCGAGGCGGAGGATCTCAAGCTCTTCGAGACGCTCGCCAATCACACGGCCATCGCCCTCGAGAATGGTCGGTTGGAGCAATCGCTGGAGCAGCTCGGACGCCTGAAAGAGGAGCTCCACCACCAGGCGTCCCACGACCCTCTCACGGGACTGGCCAACCGGTCGCTGTTCACCCAGGTCGTCGCCTCGCGCCTCGAATCCCGCGACCCGGGAGGACTGGTGCCGGTCGTCCTGTTCGTCGACCTGGACGATTTCAAGCTGGTCAATGACAGCCTCGGCCATGCAGCGGGCGATGCGCTCCTGGTCGCCGTCGGCGATCGGCTCCATTCGGTGATGCGCGCCACGGACATGGCGGCACGACTCGGCGGCGACGAGTTCGCGGTGCTCCTGCTCGATACGCCCGACATGAAGGCGTCGATGCGCGTGGCGAATCGGCTGACGGCGGCCATGGGCCCGTTCTTCCAGATCGAGGGCCGCGATATCAACGTCCGCGCCAGCGTCGGCGTCGCCGCGGGCCGGCCGGGTGTCGAGACGGCCGGCGACCTGCTGCGCAACGCCGATGTCGCGATGTACTCGGCGAAGGCCCGCGGCAAGGGCCGGGTCGTCGTCTTCGAGTCGTCGATGCAGGAGGCGGTCGTGGCCCGCGCCCAGCTGTCGGTCGACCTGGAGCATGCGATCGGGGCCCGCGAGTTCGTCCTCGAGTACCAGCCCATCGTCGAGATCTCGAGCGGCCGGATGGTCGGCGTGGAAGCACTCGTCCGCTGGGAGCATCCCGAACGCGGCCGGATCAGCCCGGACGACTTCATCCGGGTCGCCGAGGAGACCGACGCGATCCTGCGAGATCGGGCGCTGGGTGCTCAACGAAGCATGCCGCCAGGTTCGCGCATGGCAGGACCTGATCGCGGATGGGTCGTTCACCATGAGCGTCAACATCTCGGCACGACAGCTGGCCCAGCCCGACTTCGTCGACGAGGTCCTGACGATCATCCGGGCTGCCGGGGTGGAGCCGGCCGGGATCGTGCTCGAGATGACCGAGACGTCGATGCTCCAGGACATCGCCGCGACCCGGTCGAAGTTGCAGGAGCTCCGGGACGCCGGGATCGGCGTCTCGATCGACGACTTCGGCACCGGCTACTCGTCGCTGAGCTACCTGCAGCAGTTCCCGGTGACGACGCTCAAGATCGCCCGCGACTTCGTCGACGTCGACTCCCTCGACTCGGATGCCTGGGAGCTTGCCAGCGCGATCGTGGCGCTCGGGCGGACCTTGCGGCTGTCGGTCATCGCGGAGGGCGTGGAGCAGTGGTCGCAGCTCGGCCGCCTGCGGACGCTGGGCTGTGAGTTCGCGCAGGGCTTCTATTTCGCCCGGCCGCTCGAGCCGGCCGCGATCGCGACCCTGCTTGCCCACGGCGGCGTCCTGAACGGCGACGCGGGCCTCGACCCGTCGCTGACCGTGCGCCCGGTGCGAGTCGGCAAGACCGGCTGACCGTCCGACACGCGCGCCTCGGCGCGCAAACCGGTTCCCCCGGGCAACGACCGGGACCTTCGTCCTATTGGTCGCCGACGCACCGCCCCACATCGTTCCCGGCAGACGACGGCAGCCACATCGGCTGTCGCAACGTACGGTCTGCAAACTCGGCAAACCCGTCGAAAGGCGGGGACGCAAAGCCAGGGATCTTCCGGGATCGTTTTCCCAAAGACCGCCCGGTTGCCAGGCACCGCACATCGGCCCGACCAAAGGTGGTATCGATGCTGCAGGTGGATCGTCCGGATGGCGGCAACCCCCGTCCGACGCGCACCGGGCCCGATCGTGGCTGGAGCCTCGACCTGTCCGCCTCGGCCCGCATCGGCGCCGCCCTGACAGCGGTGATCCTGGTCTCCGCCATCGCGCCGGTCGCCTCGTTCGCGTCGGGCTATGACCCCGCGGCCGACGTCAATTCGATGTACAGCACGACGCAATACACCGGTGCCACTGCCTGGTGGAACGCGGGCTACACGGGCAAGGGCGTCGACGTCGCGTTGATCGATACCGGCGTTTCTCCGGTGGCGGGCCTGGCCGGGGACGGCAAGATCGTCTACGGCCCCGACCTTTCGTTCGAGTCCCAGTCGCCCGACCTCACCGACCTCGACACGAACGGCCACGGGACGTTCATGGCCGGCATCATCGCCGGCAAGGACGGCGCGGTGACCGAGCCGTACGCCGACGCTCCCGCCTCGGCGTTCCGCGGGATGGCGCCGGACGCCCGGATCGTCAGCCTCAAGGTCGGCGTCGCCGACGGCGGGACGGACGTCAGCCAGGTGATCGCGGCCATCGATTGGGTCGTCCAGCACAAGAACGACGGCGACCTGAACATCCGGGTCATCAATCTGTCATACGGGACCAACTCGGCCCAGGACGCCAAGGTCGATCCGCTCGCCTTCGCTGCCGAGCGTGCCTGGAAGGCGGGGATCGTCGTCGTCGTCGCGGGCGGCAACTACGGCTTCCAGAGCCACATGAGCAATGCGCCTGCGCTGGCCGACCCGGCGATCGATCGCTACGTTCTCGCGGTCGGCGCCTCGGACTCGGTAGGGACGGCGAACCCCCTCGATGACAAGGTTCCGGCGTTCTCGCCCTGGCCGAAGCGCGGCGCCACGCGGAGCGTGGACCTGATCGCGCCGGGGACGCACATCGTGAGCCTCCGCGTCCCGAACTCGTACATCGACGACAACCACCCCGAAGGCCAGGTCGGCTCCCGTTACTTCCGCGGCAGCGGCACGTCAGAATCGGCCGCGATGACATCGGGCGCCGCGGCACTGATCCTCCAGAAGTACCCGGACGCGAGTCCCGACCAGGTCAAGCAGTTCCTGGTCAACGCCGCGGGCTCGATCAGCGGAAAGGCCCAGGCGATCGGCGGCGGCGAGCTGCAGCTCGGGACGGCGCTGGGGGCGCCGGTTCCCAACTCGACCCAGACGTGGCCATCCGCGACCGGGACGGGCAGCCTCGACCTGTCGCGCGGGACCGATCTGATCACGTGGGACGGCGTCACGCTGACGGGTGAGCAGGACATCTTCGGGCAGCCGTTCGACGCGGACGCGATGGCCGCCCTCGAGGCCGCGGGGCACAGCTGGTCGGGTGACACCTGGAACGGCAATTCGTGGTCGGGCAGCAGCTGGTCGGGCCACTCGTGGTCGGGCAGCTCGTGGTCCGGGTCGAGCTGGTCGGGGAACTCCTGGTCGGGCAACTCGTGGTCGGGGAGCTCCTGGTCCGGCCATAGCTGGAGCGGCAACTCGTGGTCCGGCGACAGCTGGTCCACAGCGGCCTGGAACTAGGCGCAGCCGGGTCGCCTCGCGTCCCCGAGGGCTGTGGTCGCGGCCCTACACTTCGACCCTGATGCCGGACGGAACCACCCAACGACCACGGCCGTTCCGGATCGGCATCACGGGCCCCATCGGCTGCGGCAAGTCCACGGTGGCGGGCTGGCTGGCTGAAGCGCCTGGCGTCGTCGTGATCGATGCGGACCAGGTGGCACGCGACGTGCTCGATCGCGACGAACCGGCCCTCGACGCCGTGATGCGCCGCTTCGGGACGGACCTCATGCTGGCCGATGGTTCCCTGGACCGCGCGGTGCTCGGAAGGATCGTCTTCTCGGATCCGGCAGCCCTGCGCGACCTGGAAGCGATCGTCCACCCGGCTGTCCGGCCGCGGATCCTGGCCGCGATCGCGGTCGCCGATGAGGGCAACGCCGACGTCGTCGTGATCGAGGCCATCAAGCTGGTCGAGGGCGGCCTCGCCGAGCTGTGCGATGAGGTCTGGCTCGTGACGTGCGATCCGGACGTGCAGCGCGACCGGATCGTCGGTCGCGGATCGACCGAGGACGATGCCAGGCAGCGGACCGCGGCCCAGGGCGCGATCACGGAGCGGCTCCGCCCGGCGGCGACACGGACGATCGACACCTCCTCGGATCCGGCGACGACCCGGGCGCTGGCAGAGGCCGCTCTCGCCGAGCTCCTGGGTCGCCATCCCGCCTGACCACGAACGGCGGCGCGGCCGAACCGATCGGGTGCTCGCACTGGAACTGAACACACGTTCTGTTCGTGCGTGGACTGCTAGACTTCACACGAGATGCCCGACTTCAAGCTCGTTGCCCCGTTCGAGCCCACCGGCGACCAGCCGAAGGCGATCGAGACCCTGTCGGAGGGCCTCGCCAAGGGCCTGACGGACCAGGTCCTCCTCGGCGTGACCGGCAGCGGCAAGACGTTCACCCTGTCGAAGGTCATCGAGGCGCACAACAAGCCGACCCTCGTCCTGGCCCACAACAAGACGCTCGCCGCGCAGCTCTATGCCGAGTTCCGCGAGTTCTTCCCCGAGAACAAGGTCGAGTACTTCGTCAGCTACTTCGACTACTACCAGCCCGAGGCCTACCTGCCCCGGAGCGACACCTATATCGAGAAGGACTCGTCGCGCAACGACGAGATCGACCGGCTCCGGCACGCCGCGACGCACGCGCTGTTCGAGCGCCGGGACGTGATCATCGTGGCGTCGGTGTCGTGCATCTACGGGCTCGGCGCGCCCGTCGACTACGGGGCGACCGTCCTCAAGCTTCGGGTCGGTGGGCAATACCGGCGCGACGCCGTCCTGCGCACGCTGGTCGACCTCCAGTACCAACGCAACGACCAGGCGATGAGCCGGGCCCGCTTCCGCGTCCGTGGCGACACGCTCGAGCTCCAGCCGGCGTCCGAGGAGACGCTCGTCCGGGTCGAGTTCTTCGGCGACGTCGTCGAGCGGATCACCGAGCTCGATCCGCTCACCGGCGAGCTGCTGGCCGAGCGCAAGGAGACCAACGTCTACCCGGCCACGCACTACGTCACGCCGCAGGACAAGCTGCGCGAGGCGATCGTCGACATCGAGGCCGAGATGGAGGAGCGCGTCGGAGGGCTCGAGGCGGAGGGCCGGGCGCTCGAGGCCGCGCGGCTCCGCCAGCGCACGACCTTCGACCTCGAGATGATGCGCGAGCTCGGCTACTGCACCGGGATCGAGAACTACTCGCGGCACCTGTCGCGTCGCGAGCCGGGTAGCCGCCCGTGGACCCTGCTCGACTACTTCCCGCCTGACTGGCTCCTCGTCGTCGACGAGTCGCACATGACGATCCCGCAGGTCGTCGGCATGTACAAGAACGACCGGACGCGCAAGGAGATCCTGGTCGATTTCGGATTCCGGCTGCCATCGGCGCTCGACAACCGGCCGCTCACCTTCGAGGAGTTCCAGGCGACCGTCCACCAGGCGGTCTACATGAGCGCGACGCCCGGCCCGTACGAGCTCGAGCGCAGCAAGCGCATCGTCCAGCAGCTGATCCGGCCGACGGGCATCGTCGACCCGAAGATCACAGTGCGCCCGACGGAGAGCCAGATCGACGACCTGCTCGAGGAGATCCGCGGCCGGGTCGAGCGTGGCGAACGGGCCCTGGTCACGACGCTGACCAAGAAGATGGCCGAGGACCTGGCCGATTACCTCAAGGAGCTCGGCGTCAAGGTCCAATACCTCCACAGCGAGGTCGACACGCTCGAGCGCGTGGCGATCCTGCGCGACCTCCGGCTGGGCGTGTTCGACGTGCTGGTCGGCATCAACCTGCTGCGCGAGGGGATCGACCTGCCCGAAGTGACCCTCGTGGCCATCCTCGACGCCGACAAGGAGGGCTTCCTGCGCTCGGCCTGGTCGCTCATCCAGATGATCGGCCGGGCCGCGCGGAACACCGGCGGCGAGGTGATCATGTACGCCGACACGATCACCGAATCGATGCGCGTGGCGATGGACGAGACCGATCGCCGGCGGGCCTACCAGGAGGCGTACAACCTCGAGCACGGCATCGAGCCGACGACCATCATCAAGGGGATCCGCGACCTCAACGAACGTCTGCGCGCCGTCGCCGAATCGACCGTCGTCTATGCGTCGGAGCGCGGCGGCCAGTTCAGTGAGGCGGACCGGGCAAAGGTCGAGGGCCTGGTGGCGCGGATGGAGGCCGATGATAGATGCGGCTCACGCTCGCCTCCTCGGCCGCCTCGGAGAAGCTCACGAACGAGCCGCGCGACGCCCGGCAGCGCCGGCGAGTCGACGCGTGAACGCGAAGTCGTTGCCGTAGATCGACGACAGGACGTCGGCCGCCGGCGGCGCTGATCGTGCCGTGCGCGCCCGGGTAGGACGGGTCGGGCGCGGTCGCCGACAGCGGCGTCCAGTTCGGGTCGCGCCGGCGGGTTGCGCGGCGTCGGCGCGGATCGCCGTGACCGGCCGCCACAGGCGGTACGTGTACTTGGCGTCGTAGAACGCGATCACCGAGTCGGCGAACGTGAGGTTCAGCGCCGCGAACGTGCGCGCGTCGCCGGACAGGCTGCCGTGGTGGCCGAGCGCGGCGGTCTCGCGCGATCCGGTTCCAGGTCGCCCAGATCGGCGGGTTCCAGAACTGCCCGATCTGCGTCTGGTCGGCGGTCCGGGTCGAGCCCGTGCGCGGCGCCGAGGGCCTTGACCTCGTCGATCGCGGCGAGCGTACTTGGGGCTCGTCAGCGCCGGCGGCGGCGGCGGGCGGAACTGCGTCGCGCTTGCGCAGCACGAACGGCTTCACCAGCGGCCAGTGCGTGAAGGCCGGCGGCGCGAACGCCGGCGGCGTGAGCTGGTAGTCGCCCGGGCTCGGTGCCGGGCTGGAACGGGAGCGGCGCCGCGCCCGAGCCGTCGTTGGCGCGCCGCGCGCAGGATCTGCGCCGCGACGAGCTGGCCGACCGGACGCCCTGCGCCTTGCGCGCGCCCGCCCGGGACCTGCGTCGAGCGACGCCGCGTACTGCTGGTCGATCGACGCCTGCAGCGCCGGGTAGAGCTTGACCAGCGTGTCGTGCGCGGCGGCGTCCGCGGCGGCCGCGACCGACGCGCCCGGCGGCGCGGTGGACGCTGGGCGAGTAGGGCGGCGCGCTGTGGTCGATCGAGACGACCGCGTCGTAGATCGCGGCGTGCATGATCGCCAGCTCGTACGTCGGCTGCACGGTCGCGGGCTGGTCGCCCGGCGTGGCCTGGACGCCGAGCAGGAAGCGGTTCCAGTCGATCGACCGGCGGGTCGGGGCCGTGCAGGCCTGCGCGCGGCCGCCGGGCGGGCGCGGCGACCAGCGCGGCGCAGCCCAGGGCGGCGAGGGTCACGCCTCAACGCTCGTTTCACGTGGTTGGCCTTTCGACGGGGAGCGGATCTACTCACATCCGCAGTCGAATACTACACTTGTGTGGTACGTCAAGCCGATGCAGGACGCTGCCGCTCAGCGATGCTTAGCGCTCGGACGTCAGGCCGCGCGACCACCGACCGGCCACGCGGCGACGACCGGGACGAGCGCGAGCACCAGCACGCACGGCTGCGAGGAGGCGATCGGCAGGTTGAGCGTCGCCTGGACCGAGGCGCTGCCGCTCGCGCGCCAGACGAGCGCGAGCACGCCGGCGATCGTCACGAGCGCGGCGATCAGCAGCGTCCACGGCAGCCGCCACGCCCGCGGGCGGCCGAGCAGGGAGTCGACGCGCTCGGGCGAGATGCCGACGACGTCGCCCGCGTCGCGGCGCCGAACGCGAGCATCGCCGAGGCCAACGGCGCGGCGACGCCGTCGACGGCCGCCACCGCGGCGGCGTCGGCGGTCAGCTCGGCCACCTCGCCGTAGCGCTCGTGCAGCGGCCGCAGCACCGGCAGGAAGAACAGCGCCTGGCAGAGCACGCGGCCGATCGCCAGCCGCAGCGGATCGCGCAGCGCGCCGGTGATGGTGCTCGTGCGCGAGCACGGCGCGCAGCTCGGTCCTCGGAGAGCCGGTCCAGCGCCGCCGGTGGAGACGTAGACGCGCGGGCGCAGCCAGCCGGCGCAGAACGCGAGCGGCGCGTCGGCGTGCGACGACCGACACCGACGGGATGCTCCGGCCAGCGCGCCGGCGACGGGCAGCGCGCGGATCAGGCGCCGGTGCGCGCGGACCTGCCGCCACGCCGCGCGCACCGTGACGATCAGCACGGCGGCGCCGAGCGCCGCGAGCGCGAGCAGGATCGCGGCGGCCGCGTTGAGCGCCGGATAGGTGAAGCGCAGGCCGCGCGACGTCGAGCCGGTGCGCCGCGTCGGGCCGGACGTGCACCGTGCTGACGCCGGCCCGAGCACGAGCGCGGCCGCGCCCAGGCCGGCGCCGCCCAGCGCGAGCTGGAGGCGGTAGAGGCCCCGGAGCTCGGGCGCCGAGGTCGGCTCTCAGTGCGCACGTGCGAGGCGCTCGAGGGCCCGGCGGCGCTTCGGGTCAAGCTCCGCCATCTGGCGCGCGAAATGGCCGAGCGCGACGTCGCCGAACGCGTCGACCAGGGCCGCGACCTCCGCCTGCGCGCGCAGGTCGTCGTACTCGGCGCGCGTGTAGACCGGGCGGTAGTAGTCGGTCCTGCGCCTCGCGGCGGCGGTCGAGCAGGCCCTTGGTGTGCAGGCGTCCGAGGATCGTCATGTACGTCGTGTACGCGCGCGGCGTCGCCGCGGTCGGGTTCAAGGCGTCCACGACGTCGCGGACCGACGCCTCGCCGAGGTCCCAGACCGCGTCCATCACCTCGGCCTCGAGCTCGTGCAGCGCGGGAGGGGGCATCGGCCTCGGCTTCATACGACACAGCGTAGTGGATGAGCGGAGGGAAGGAAGAGGCGCACGTGGCGTCTACCAGGATGAGTAGTACTACGTGCCATAGTAGAAATCACCACATCACAACGCATGCCAGGAGACCACCCATGAAGATGAGACGACTTCTCGCCGTATCCTTCCCCTCGCCGCTGTCGCACTGATCGCCGTCATCGTGGCCGGCTGCGGCGGCTCGTCGTCGGGCACGACCGGGCGGATCTGCGTACGGCAACGCCAAGCCCGCGCCCAAGACCGCGACCGGCACCGTCAGCACGCGGGAGACCAAGCTCGGCCGGATCCTCGTGGACGCCAACGGACGCACCCTGTACCTCTTCGAGAAGGACAAGGGCGCCACCAGCAACTGCAACGGCGCGTGCACCAGCATCTGGCCTCCGCTGACGGCCGGCAAGGCGAAGGCCGGTACTCGCGTGACAGCGGCCGACCTCGGGACGACGAAGCGCAGCGACGGCAAGACCGAGATCACCTACGCGGGGCACCCGCTCTACACGTACGCCGGCGACCAGAAGCCCGGCGACGTGGCGGGGCAGGGCCTCGACCAGTTCGGCGCCGAGTGGTACGTCCTCGCGCCCGACGGTCACAAGATCGACAACGGCGATGACAGTGCGCCAGCCACTTCGAGCCGCGGCGGTCGCCCGCTACCTCGGGGCCGCCGCGCTGCTCGGGGTCGGCCTCGACCACCTTGAGCAGTACTCGACCGAGCACTACTCGGCGATCCCCACCATCGGAACGCTGTTCGCGCTGAACTTCGTTTCAGCGGCGCTGATCGCCGGCGCGCTCGCCGCACCCGTGCAACGGCTGCCCGGGCGCGCCGGGCGGATCGCGTTGCCGCTGCTCAGCGCCGGCGGGATCGGCGTCGCGGCCGGCTCGTTCGCCGGACTGCTGCTCAGCGAGAGCACCGGGCTGTTCGGCTTCATGGAGGTCGGCTACCGGCCCGCGATCGTGCTGTCGATCGGGCTCGAGGCGACGACCATCGCGCTCCTCAGCGTCCACCTCGCCCTCCGCCGCCCGCACGGGCCGCGAGCCGAACACACCAGAGCCGATTCGCGCGCCTACGCCCAACACTCCTGACGACCACGCACATCCGCCCGTTCGAGGACCGGGGTGCCCCGGCTCGAGCACGCCGCGCGCGCCGCCTGAGCAGGCACCGACGCCGATCGGGAAGCTGCGGTGGCGACCCCTCAGGGCCAGATCAAGCTCATCGAGAGGGCGTCACGCTCGCTCGCGGCTCGTCCCTTGCGAGCGTCCGCCGCGCCGTGCCGAGACGACCGCATCCAGGCGGAATCGAACGGCACGGCAACGGAGCGTCGA
Organism: uncultured Chloroflexia bacterium; assembly: GCA_963813225.1. Classification (GTDB taxonomy): domain Bacteria; phylum Chloroflexota; class Limnocylindria; order Limnocylindrales; family CSP1-4; genus SPCO01. Next base: position 290,949 of record CAWEYB010000005.1, read on the forward strand.
GTCGCACGCAGACCGGCAGCCGGGTGGTCTGTCCAGCAGCGGGATCGAGGCGCTTGTGCGATGTGGCGAGAGGAAGCGCATCCGCGCTAAGCGCTCAGACCGACAGGCGCGTGTCGTGGCTACACGGTTACCGGCCCTCGGGAGGACAAGACTCCCTCTTTCCTCGGCAAGCGAGCGTCCGCGGCGGCACCCCGCAGGCACCCGCTCCGGACGACCAGCGGGCGCGCCGGTCCGGCCTCCGCTGACGCCTGCTTGCCCTTGGCGAAGGAGGCGTGTGCGCACGATCTGCGCCGGTTCCCGAGTCTCGTCCGC
>CAWEYB010000006.1:0-84226 GCA_963813225.1 uncultured Chloroflexia bacterium
CGGCGATGTCGAGGACCTGCATCAGGGCGTCGCCCATGGCGGTCCCGTCGCGTGCCGTCAGGCTATTGATCGCCTCTTTGGTCTGGGCCCGGTCGGTGGTCGGGCTGACGAGCGTGACCGGTTCGGAGGCGAACGCCACCACCCCGACCCGCACGTTGTCGGGAAGCTGGTCGATGAACGACAGGGCGGACGCCTTGGCGGCGTCGAGCCGGGTCGGCGACACGTCGGTCGCCCGCATCGAGCCGGACACGTCCATGGTCAGGATGACGGTCGCGTCCTCGCGGGGGACCTGGAGGACCATCGTCGGTCGGGCGAGCCCGATCAGCAGCGCCGCGATCGCGCCGAGGTACAGCACGGGCGGCAGGTGACGGCGCCACGATGGGCGGCGCGGGGCCAGGTTGGACAGCAGCGCCAGGTTCGTGAACCGGACCGCGTACTTGCTGCGGCGGCGCTGGGCCCACAGGTAGAACCCGATCGCGACCGGGATCAGCAGAAGGCCGAGGAGGAGTTGCGGGGCAAGGAAGTTCATGCGGGTCGTCCTGTGCGATCGGGGGTCCGGGTGAAGCCCTTGGCCAGGGCGGGCAGCCACGGGCCGTCGGTGGAGAGTCGGAGGTGGCGGATGGCGAGCCGGCGGAAGACGGCGGCGAGGGCCGCACGATCCGCGGTGGCGGCTTCGTCGAAGGCCGCGCGGAGGTGCCGGTCGCCGGTGTCGACGCGGAGCGTCTGACCGGTCTCGGGGTCGACGAGGGTCAGCTCGCCGACGTCGACGAGGGCGTCCTCGCGGGGGTCGGTGACCTCGAGGGCGATGACCGCATGGCGGCCGGCGACCTCGGTGAGCGCCGGGACCCAGTCGCGCGGGCCGCGGAAGTCCGAGACGATGATGACGACGCCGGGCGTCGTGCGGATGGCACCGACCAGGCCGAGGGCCCGTGCCGGCGACGTCTCGCCGCCGCCCTCTTCGGGCGGCTCGGTCGCGATCGCCCGGAGGAGTCCGAGCATCCCGCGGTTGCCGCCGGCGGGCGGACTGACCGCCTCGCGGCCGGCCCCGAAGGTGACGACACCGAGCCGGTTGCCGCGTCGTGCGGCGAAGCGACCGACGACGAGCGCGGCCCCTTCGGCCACGTCGGCCTTGCGCCGGTCGGCCGTCCCGAAGTGCATCGACGGGGAGTGGTCGAGCAGCAGCCAGGCCGTCAGCTGGCGGTCGGGCACGTCCTCGCGGACCTGCGGGACCAGCGATCGGGCGGTGGCGTTCCAGTCGATGCGGCGGACGTCGTCGCCCGGCTCGTACGGTCGGATCCGGTCGAGCTCGAGACCCTGGCCGTGGCCGCGACCGAGGTGGTCGCCGCTCATCTGGCCACCGACCCGACGGTCGAGGGTCAGCTCGAGCTGGCGGACGAGGCGGTCGGCGATCGGGCCCGGGCCGGGTCGTGCCGCGGTCCGGCCACGCCCGCCGATGCGGGCGAGGTCCGAGGTCGGCCGTGCCGGGGTGAGTGCCGCCGCGGTCGGGCGGGGCTCGGTCATGCGGTCGGCTCCATCGCCATCTCGAGGCGCGGCGCCGGGACCAGGGTGAGCACGCGCTGGACGATGGTGTCGGCGGTGATCCCGTCGGCCAGCGCCGCGTAGCTCAGCACGAGCCGGTGGCGCAGGACGTCCGGGGCGAGCGAGCTGATGTCCGACGGCAGCACGTAGCGGCGGCCGTGGAGGAGCGCCATCGCCCGGGCACCGTGGATGAGGTTGATCGAGCCGCGCGGGCTGGCGCCGTACGAGACGTAGGCCTCGAGGTCGGGCGCGCCCCAGTAGGTGAGCTTGCGGGTGGCCTCGACGAGCGCGACCGCGTAGCTGATGAGCCGCGGGTCGACGTAGACCTCGGTGACGGTCTGCTGGAGGCGGATGAGGCCCTTGGCGTCGAGGATCTCGCGCGGCGCGGCCGCGGTCACCAGCGAGCGGGCGACGATCTGCGCCTCGTCGGACGGGTTCGGGTAGTCGAGCAGGATCTTGAGCATGAACCGGTCGACCTGCGCCTCGGGGAGGGGATAGGTGCCTTCGGCTTCGATCGGGTTCTCGGTGGCCAGGACGAGGAACGGGGTCGGGACCTTGAACGTCTCGTGGCCGATCGTGACCTGGTGCTCCTGCATGACCTCGAGCAGCGCCGACTGGACCTTGGCCGGGGCGCGGTTGATCTCGTCGGCGAGCAGGAAGTTCGTGAAGACGGGGCCGGCTTCGACCTCGAACTCACCGCGGTCCGGCCGGTAGATGCGGGTCCCGACGAGGTCGGACGGCATCAGGTCGGGGGTGAACTGGATCCGCTTGAAGGAGCCGCCGAGGACCTCGGCCAACGTCTTGATGGTGAGCGTCTTGGCGAGGCCGGGAACGCCCTCGAGGAGGAGGTGGCCGCCGCTCAGCAGGCCGACCAGGATCCGCTCGAGCATCGCGTCCTGCCCGACGATGACCCGTCGGATCTCGAACATGATCGCCTCGGCGGTCGCGCGCGGGTCGGCGGGGTCGGGGAGGGCGTGGAGGTCGGTCGGCTTGGGGGTCGAGTCGGTCATCGTGGTCTCCGGAATGGGTGGCGGCATGGATCGACGGACGGTCGAAGGTAGCCTCGACGTTCGCGGAGATTCCTGAGGGTTGTCTGAGAAGGTTCCGGGCGCGGGCTAACGTTTCGAAACCTGGAAAACGACGGCGGGTCGGCTGGCCCGCGGCGTCGGTGGATCAGGCTCGGGGCGCCGGGGCTAGTGCTCGGTGGCCCCCGTGAACGTCCAGCCCTCGATCCGGAGCGCCGGCACGACGACGCCGCCGAGGAACCCCTTGAGCGTCTTGCGCTCGCGCGCGACGGCCACGGTCCCGGCCAGCGCGGTCAGGTAGCTCTGCGTGAACCGCAGGTTCTTGACCGGGGCGACGATCCGACCGCCCTCGACGAGGAACGTCCCATCGCGGGTCATGCCCGGTGACGATCGCGAGCTTGGGGTGGACCGGGTTCGTGTAGTGGAACCGGGTCACCAGCAGGCCGCGGTCGAGCCCGCCGATCAGCTCGTCGCGCGACGCCGACCCTCCCGACATGACCATGTTGAGCGGGAACGGGCCCCACGGGTTCGGGGCCGGCAGGCCGTGCCCGGTCGACGCCACGCCATCGCGCGCCGCCGTCTGCGCGTCGTACACGACGTCGCGGCAGACGCCGGCCTCGAGGAGCGAGACCCGCTGCTTGGCGACGCCCTCGAAGTCGAACGGCAACGGCAGGCCGGCGGGGTCGTAGCCATCGTCGACGATCGTCACGAGGTCGCTGCCGATCCGCTTGCCGGGCTCGACGAAGCTGCGCTCCTCCTGGACGGCGAGCGCCGAGAAGCCGAGGTAGCCGAGCATGTCCACGAGGTCGACGACGGCGTACTCCTCGAGGACGACCGGGTAGTCGCCGGGCTCGACCGACACCGCGGATGCCGTGGCACGCGCCTTGCCGGCCGCCTCGCGACCGAGCGCCGCTGCGTCGATGGTCGAGGCGTCGACCGCGGCCGCCTCCGCGTAGCCGCTCCCGCCATCGGGTCCCATCGACACGGTGATGAGCTGCGAGGACGTCCGCGTCCCGGCCGCCCGCGCCCCGGCCGAGTTGGCGACCGCCATCGATTTCGAGCCCGGTCGCGAACGAGCCGTAGGCGGTGACCCCGGCGTCGTCCGCGGCCGCGATCACGGCCCGCACGGCCTCGGCGCGGAACTCCGGCGAGGCACCGGCCGTGGCCGCGCTATAGGCCGCCGGGACGGCCCGGACCTCGGTCGCGCCCGGCAACCCGCCCCAGTCGTCGAGCTCCTCGACGACGCCGGCGATGGCCCGTGCCTGGTCCGCGAGCCGCCGCAGCCCCTCCGCATCCGTCCGTCCTGACGATGCGACGCCGACCCGCTTGCCGATGACGACCCGCAGGTTGATCGAGACGTTGGTCTCCGCGACGTTCTGGTGGATCTCGCTGTTGGCGAAGCGGGTCAGCGCGGAGTCCTCGGCCATGACCAGCGCCTCGGCCTCGGTGACGCCATCGTGCATCGCGAGTTCGAGCACGGCCTCCGCAAGCGCCAGCGCGTCGCGGCCTCGGTCGTCGTCCATCGATCAGCGCCGCCCTACCACTTGCCGACCCCGACCTGGACGTTCCGGAACCGGGCGCCCGGCACCGCGTGCCCGACATGCCCGGTCTGGCTGGGTTCGCCCTTGCCGCAGTTGGGCGTGCCGAGCATCACGTAGCTCCGCTCGTCGCCGACCGCGTCGCACGATCGCCAGAATTCGTAGGTGATGCCGGTGTAGGTCGGGTTCTTGAACAGCCGGCCCTTCTTGCCACCCTTGATCTCGTAGGCGACCTCGGTCGCGAACTGGAAGTTGAGTCGTCGGTCGTCGATCGACCACGACCGGTTCGAGGCGAGGTACAGGCCGTCGTCGGTGTCGGCGACGATCTCGTCGAGGCTCATCCCGGGCTTCGGCAGCAGGTTGATGTTGGTCATCCGGATGAGCGGGATCCGGTTCCAGCCGTCCGCGCGCATCGCGCCACCGCTCTGGCGCCCGATCCGCGGCGCGGTCTCGCGCGAGCGTCAGGTAGCCGACGAAGATCCCGCCCTGGACCAGCGGCACGGCCTGGGCGGCGACGCCCTCGTCGTCCCAGCCGAACGTGCCCATCCCGCCGGGGACCGTCGCGTCGGCCACGATGTCGACGAGGTCCGAGCCGTAGCGGAAGCCCTCGTCGAGCTTGTCGGTGGTCAGGAAGCTGGTGCCCGCGTACGACGCCTCGGTGCCGTAGACGCGGTCAAGCTCGGTCGGGTGGCCGCACGACTCGTGGACCTGGAGGTAGAGCTGGCTCGGGTCGAGGACGACCGTGAACTGGCCCGACGGGCATTGCGGCGCGGTCAGCAGCGCGACGGCCTCCTCGGCCAGTGGCTCGGCGTGCTCGGCCAGGCGATGCCGTCGGACGATCTCGTAGCCACCGCCGCCCCAGCCCCCACCCGAGTCCGGGTAGCTCCGGCGCTGGTGCTCGTCGCCGTCCACGGCGTTGGCCTCGACGGCGGTCCCGATGTGGGTGATGGTCTGCTCGGTGTGGCTGCCGTCGGTGGCGGCGAAGGTCTTCCATTCGCGCTGGGCGCCGTACATCGATTCGGTGAAGGCGATGCCCTTGACCCGCGACGCGGCGCGATCGGCCTCCAGCAGGTCGCCGATCTTGCGCTCGAGCGGGACCGCGAACGGGTCTTCCTCGACCGGCGTCTCGAAGGTGCCCCGAGCCGGCGGGCGGTCGTCGAGCCGGGTCCGGTCACGCAGCGCGGTCGCGCTCGCGCGGGCGATGCGGACCGCCTCGGCGGCGACGCGATCGGCCTCGGCCGTTGTCATGACGTGCGACGACGCGAACCCCCACGCGCCGTCGACGAGGACCCGGACGCCGAAGCCCTCGCTCTCGCCCGAGGCGACACCTTCGACCCGGCCGGTCTTGACGGTGATGCTCTCCTCGAGTCGGCGGACGACCCGCACGTCGGCATACGCCGCGCCTCTGGCGGTGGCGGTATCGAGGGCTCGGTCGGTCAAGTCGGGCATCGGCGGTGCAGCCTAGCACCGAGGCTCGCGCCCGGCACATCGGGCATTCGCCCTAGCGAGAGCGACGTCCTCCGACCTAGAAGGTGGTGCCGCCGGCGACCGCCTGGAAGGTCAGGTACAGCCCGAGCCCGAACACGAGGAACGACGCCACGAGCGGCAGGAAGGTGCTGAACCGACCGAGGGGCGACGAGGTCTCGACGCGATCGAGGCGGCCGCGGGCGAGCACGAGCCCGAGCCCGATCCCGCTCATGACCAGGGCCATCCCGAGCCCGAAGGCGACGACGAGGACGAAGCCGAACGCCGGCCGTCCCGCGGCGATCGACCCGAGCAGGATGAGCAGGGCGCTGGCCGACGGGATCAGCCCGCCGGCAAGGCCGAGGACGAACAGGCTGCGCCACGTGATGGTCGCGCCCGTCGGCGGGAGGTGGCTGTGGCTGACGCCACCGTGGCTGTGCTCGCCGGGTGCCGCCGCGTCGTGGTCGTGGTCGTGGTCGTGCGCATGTTCGTGGGCCTCGCCGTGCTCGTGCGCCGCGGCGTGAGCACCGGCGGCGACCCGGAGGCGCCAGCGCCGCCGACCCTCGCCGAACAGCATCCAGCCGCCGATGACCACGATCGACACGGCGGCGATGACCGGCGCGGAGCGGACGATGACGTCAGGCGGCAGGAACCCCTGGGCGCCGACGACCAGGCCGGCCAGGACCAGGATCCCGATCGTATGCGACAGCGTCACCGACAGGCCGAGCCCGGCGGCGTGCAATGGCGTCCCCTTCGTGCCGACGAGATACGCCGCCATCAGCGTCTTGCCGTGCCCCGGCGTCAGGGCATGCCCGGCACCGAGCGCGGCCGCGGTCAGGATCGAGACCAGCAGCACCCAGGGCGACAGGTCCGCCGATCGGAAGATCGACGGCAGGTCCCCGCTGCTCACTCCGCCCGGCACGCTCCCGGCCGCCGCCGCGGGGGTTCCCGGTGCGACGGTCGTCACGACGGGGGCACTGACGGTGGTGCCGCCGGGCGGCGGATCATCGGTGGCGGTGGCCACGCCAGCGGCGCCCGGCAGCGGAGTGGCGTCCGGGACGGCCAGCGGCGGCAGGGTCGGCCCGCCCGGTGAGGCGGTCAGCGCGACCGACGCGTCGGCGAGGGCCTGGGTCAGCAACGTGGTCGGATAGGCGGTCAGCCGCGCCGAGGTCGTCGCCGTCCGCAGGTCGGCACCCTTGGCGGCCGCCAGTGTGACCCCGGAGCCGCTCACGACGATCTCCCGCCAGCCGAGCCGGTCGGAGAACGAGCTGTCCTTGTAGTCGATCGCGGTGGTCGCGCTCACCGGCGCCGCGAGGCTGGTCGTGTACTCGCAGACCATCCGCATCGTCGACAGGCCGCCGACGCCGGGCGGGAACGTGAGCCCCGCCTCGACCACGGTCAGCGCCTGGGCGGTCCCGTTCACCGACAGCGCGAGCGACGGGGCGAGCTTGTCGCAGGCGGGACCGCGTCCGGCATCGGTCTCTGCGTCCGAGACCTCTCCATCGCCGTCGGTGTCGAAGTCGAGACGGGCCTGGAAGGCGGGGATCTCCGCCTCGTCGATGACGACGTCGAGGAGGACGCGGTCGGGCTCGACGCGGATCCCGGCGTAGTGGTTGATGGTGAAGTTGCCGAGCGGGTGCGCCGCGGCCAGGGCGGGGATCGACCAGCGCCGCGGCCAGGCCGAGGAGGGCAGCCGCGCCGAGCCGCCGGCGAAGGTGCGCGCGGCCGGTCATGCGAGCTCCGTGGGGGTCGGTCGTGCCATGGTCGTCATCGTGTTCGCGTCCCAGATGATGCAGCAGGTGCGGATGCGGTGCCGCTGTGCGACCCGTGGTCCCCAGCGGCATCCAGCGTGGATACGCGCCGGCGACGCCGGCGGATGAACGAGGCAGGGAACCGCTGGACGCTCGGCTACACTCCGTTCGTGCTACGACCCGGGGTGCCCGTCCGCGGCTGGTTCATCACGATCGAAGGACCCGAGGGAGCCGGCAAGACGACCCAGGCGTCGGCCCTTGCGACACACCTCCGGGGGTCCGGGCTCGACGTGCACGTCACCCGCGAGCCCGGCGGGACATGGCTCGGCGAGCGACTCCGCGAGGTGCTCCTTGCCCGCACCGACGCGGTCGCCCCGACCGACCCGTTGACCGACGCCTTCCTGTTCAACGCGGCTCGCCGGCAGCTCGTGACCGAGGTCATCCGCCCCGCGCTCGGAGGCTGGCCGGACGGTGATCTGCGCGCGCTACGCGGACTCGACGCTGGCGTACCAGGGGTATCGGCGCGGGCGTCTCGCTGGACCGGCTCCGGGCGCTCGAGGCGACCGCGACGGATGGGCTGAAGCCGGACCTGACGATCCTTCTCGACGTGCCCGCCGACGAGGGTCTCGCCCGCGTCGCGCCCGGCGACGTCACCCGCTTCGAGGCGGAGTTCGACCTCGATTTCCACCGTCGGGTGAGGGACGGCTTCCTGGCGCTCGCTGCCGCGGAACCGGACCGGTTCGCGGTCATCGACGCTCGCCGGCCGGCCTCCGACGTCGCCGCCGCAGTGGCCGCCGCTGCCGACCGACTGGCCCAGCCGAGTGAACCAAGACCGGCCGGCTCGCGCACAACGGGATGACACAGGCGGGTCCGTCACCTCGGCCCAGGACCTCGTCGCCCATCGACGAGGTCGATCGGGCCGTGCTCGGCCGCCTGGCCGATGGGGAGCTCGATGCTCTCGAAGAGCTGTATGACCGCTACAAGACGATGGCCTACTCGATCGCCTACCGCATCACGAATGACCCGAGCCTCGCCGAGGATGTCGTCCAGGACGCCTTCCTGGGCGTCTGGCGGAATGCCGCCCGCTACATCGAGGGTCGCGGCAGCGTGAAGACATGGCTGCTGTCGATCGTCCACCATCGCGCCATCGATGCCGTGCGCCGCCGCCGCCCGACGACCGAGCTCCCCGATGTCGAGGTGCCTCCGCCGAGCGCGCTGACGCTCCCCGACGTCTGGGCCGAGGTCGCGGCCGTGCTCGACGCGGACACGGTGCGAGTGGCCCTCGATATCCTGTCGGACGTCCAGCGCGAGGCGATCGAGCTGGCCTACTTCGGGGGGTTGACCCAGCAGGAGATCGCCGAGCGGACCGCCACGCCGCTGGGGACCGTCAAGAGCCGGATGCGCCTCGGGTTGCTCGCCATGCGCCGGACCCTGGACGGAGGAAGCTCGTGACCGGCCCAGGACCGACCCAGGACATGACCTGCGATGAGATCCGGGAGGTCGCCGGAGCCTTCGTGCTCGGGGCCTTGCCGGCGGCCGAGGCGGACGCGGTCCGCGCCCATCTCGACTCCTGCGACGACGCACACGCCGAGATCCGCGAGCTGGGCGGCGTGCTGCCCGTGCTCGACGCGAGCGTGCCGATCGTCGAGCCGTCGGACGCGTTGAAGGCACGGATCATGTCGGCTGCGGCTGCCGATCTCGCGGGACAAAAGGCCACGCCCGCTCCGCTGCCGGCGGCAGCCACACCGTCGCCCGAGCCGACGCCGTTCCCGACCGCCGCCGAACGCGACGCACGGCGGTCGCGGACGTCGGCCGGCACCTGGGTGCTGCGCATCGCTGCCGTCCTCGCGATCGTCCTGCTCGGCGGTTGGAACCTCCTGCTCCAGGGCCAGCTGAACGCCGCCAAGACGTACGAGCAGAACGTCGCCGCGGTCCTGGACGTTGCCGCACAGCCCGGGTCCACGACCGCGATCCTCACCACGGCCGGCGGCTCCGGCGGGTCGGGTCTGGCCGCGATCAGCTCCTCGGGTCAGGTCACGATGGCCATGCAGGATCTCGCCCCGACGAGCGGGAGCACCGTCTACACCGCGTGGGTGATCGCCGGCGACGGTGTGCCGGTCCCGCTGGGCGACTTCACCGTGGGCAACAGCGGCACGGGTTCGCTCGAGGCGACCGGTGCGCCGAGCACACCCGGTGTGGTCCTGGCGCTGACGCTCGAGCCTCAGCCGGGTGCCACGACGCCGACCCTGCCGATCATCTCGAAGGGCGTGGCCACGGGCGCCGGCTGATCGGTCGGTCGTTGCCGGTCGCGATATGCGCCCGGGTCTTTTCTGTGGCCCAACGAGGAGCACAAGCCCCCGATCCGCGGGCACGAACCTCTCTTTGGGAACGTTGTCACGCTCGATCGAGGGTCCATCGGTCTTCGACAAGGGCCGATAAGGGCCGATGCGGCCTTCCTTCGCCAAGCCGTAAGCGCCCGGGGAATATCGCCCAACCCAACGGGCTCGCGACCTAACCCTCGGGCTCGACCCCCGACGCGACCGAGCCGCGACCTTCGGCTCGCGCACGATCCAATCCGTCGCGGGCCGCCGCGATGAGCGCCGCCGAATCCGAGCCGTCCGCCGGGAACCGCGCGACACCGGCCGAGACCGTGATCGGGCGGCCGGCGACGGGCGGCAATGCGGCGATGCCGTTGATGATCCGCTGCGCGACCATCGTGCCCGCCGAGCCCGGCGCGACCAGCACGAACTCGTCGCCACCGACCCGCCCGACCGTGTCGACCAGCCGGACCAATTCGGCGAGGACCGAGGCGACCCGTCGCAGGACATCGTCGCCGGCTTCGTGGCCGCCGACGGTGTTCGTGGCCCGGAAGTCATCGACATCGAACATCGCGAACGAGACCTCGCTGCCCTGGCGCGCGGCGCGCGCGAGCTCGAGCTCGAGGATCCGCCCGACCGTTCGCTCGTTCGCGAGGCCGGTCAGCGGGTCCGTGTGGGCCATCCGCTCGAACCATTCCGAGCGCTCGGCGGCGGTCGACGCCAGCCGCGCCCGGTCGACGGCCAGCGCGGCCAAGCCGGCCAGACCGCCAAGCGTCTCGCGCTCGGCGCCGTCGAGGGAGCGCGGGGCCGGCCAGCCGAACCCGATCGCGCCGACCGACGTCTCGACCCCGGCGCTCGAGACGACGAGCGGCAGGTAGGCACCGACGAAGGTCGATCCATCGGCCATCGTCGCCTCGCGGTCGAACGTGGCGGTCCGGGTCGTGGCCGCGGTCGCGAACGGGTCGGCCGGATCGGCGACGCGACAGCGCGAGCGCGGCTGCGGCCGCCTCGTCCATGCCGTGCGACGCCACGAGCTGGAGACCCGGCCGGTCCGGATCCGAGATGAGCACCGCGCCCATCGCCGGTCGAAGGACATCGATGGCGGCGGCGAGCACGCCCTCGAGCGCGGGTTCGAGCCCGGCGCTGCGCGCGACGGCATCGATGGCGCCGGTCAGGGCGGCACGGGGATCGCTGGACGGTCGGTCTGTCGACACGTGGGGGACTCCTGCACGGCAGAGGTGGGCACTCGGGGCGGCATCGTACACCCCGGCCCGGCGGTGGCGACCGGCATTCCTCGTTGACCCGGGTCGCTCGCGGCGCTGATACTCCGCGCGTGAAACTCGTCGTCGCCATCGTCCACAGCGAGGATGCCGGTGCCCTGGTCGACCGCCTTGCTCGACAAGGAGTTCCGGGCCACCCGCCTGCAGAGCTCGGGCGGCTTCCTCAAGCAGTCGAACGCGACGATCATCCTCGGTGTCGAGGACGACGACGTGGACGAGGTGATGGGCATCGTCCGCGCGAACTGCACGTCCCGGACCCAGGTGGTCAACCCGATGCCGCCGATCATGGAGCCGGGCGAGTTCTTCATGCCGTATCCGCTGGAGGTGGAGGTCGGCGGGGCGACGGTGTTCGTCGTCCCGGTCGAGCGGTTCGAGCGGCTGTGACCCACCCGTGAGCCCGTTCCGGCCCGACCTGATCGACTGCTGGATGTTCCGGATCGCGATGACCGCCCGCGGTGTCGAGCGGCCGGAGATCCTGCTCATCCGCCGCTCCCCCGGACGGATCCTGTCCGGCCTGTGGCAGTGCGTGTCGGGCACGCTCGAGCCGGGCGAGCGCATCACCGAGGGCGCCCTCCGCGAGCTCAACGAGGAGACCGGCTTCGGGCCCGACGACATCGAGGCGTTCTACGACCTCGATCTCGTCAACCAGTTCCACGAGCCGTCGTACGACGCCATCGTCAGCGCAGCCGTCTTCGCGGTCCGGCTCCGACCCGACGCCGAGCCGGTCCTCTCGCACGAGCACGACGCCGCCACCTGGCACGACCTCGACGAGGCTCATCAGCAGGTGATCTGGCCGGGCTACCGGACCGCCATCGAGCGGATCCGCGACGACCTGTCCGAGCCCGAGCGGGCGCCCTGGTTCGAGCTGACCCTGGCCGGCGACCGGTCGGGCTCCGGAAGCTCTCCGAAGCTGACCCGCTGGTAGCTCGGCGTCGGTCGCGCTCGGCCGCGCGTCCCCCGGCCGGACGGCTCGGATAGACTGACCCCGATGACCACCGAGCCGCCCACCAGGAGAGCCGAGTGATCGAACGGACCGACGCTCCCACCGCCGCCGAGCCTGCCAGCCCCGCCCAGCGTCGCGTCTTCCATTCGAAGGTCGACACCATCCGCCCGACCTACGGCTTCGAGGACGTCTCGCTCGCGCCCGGCATCGACACCGTCGAGCCCGCCGACGTCGACCTGGCCCAGACCTTCTGCGGCATCGACCTCGCGATCCCGATCCTGGCCGCCGCGATGGACGCCGTCGTCGACCCGCCGATGGCCGGGGCGCTGGCGCGGCTGGGCGGCCTGGCGATCCTGAACCTCGAGGGCATCCAGACCCGCTACGACGACCCGGCGGTCCTCCTCGACCGGATCGCCTCGGCCGAGGACGGCGAGGTGCAGGGTCTCCTCGCCGAGGCCTACCTGTCGCCCGTTCGCGAGGACCTGATCGCCCGCCGCATCGACGAGATCCATCGGGCGGGCTCGCGGGCCGCCGTCGCGGCGACGCCGGGCGCGGCCCGGCGGTTCGGGCCGTTCTCGCGCCGAGCACGGCGCGGACCTGTTCCTGGTCCAGAGCCAGGTCTCGTCGGCGCGTCACCTCGCGACCGGCTACGACCCGCTGTCGCTCGCCGACTTCACGCGCTACATGCCGATCCCGGTCGCAGTCGGCAACACGACCAACGCGCAGGCGGCGTTCGCGCTGATGGAGCAGGGCGCCGCCGCGGTGTTCGTCGGTGTCGGGCCGGGCGCCGCGTGCACGACGCGCGAGGTCCTCGGCATCGGCGTGCCGCAGGTCACCGCGATCAGCGACGTCGCGGCGGCCCGCGACGCATACCACGCCGAGACCGGCCGCTACGTCCCGGTCGTGGCCGATGGTGGGATGCGCCGCGGTGGCGAGCTGGCCAAGGCCATCGCCGCCGGCGCCGACGCCCTGATGATCGGGTCGCCGCTCGCCCGCGCCGAGGAGGCCCCGGGCCGCGGCACGAACTGGGGGATGGCTGCCCCATCGCCCACGCTGCCCCGCGGGACGCGGATCCGCGTCGGCACACGCGGATCCCTCGAACGGATCCTGCTCGGCCCGGCGCACGTGACCGACGGATCGGAGAACCTCGTCGGCGCCCTGCGCCAGTCGATGGCCGCGCTGGGCGCCCGGACGCTCCGGGAGATGCAGCGCGTCGAGATGGTGTACGCGCCCTCGACCCAGACCGAGGGCAAGTCCTGGCAGCGGAGCCGATGACATGACGACGTCCCCGCGCCGGCCCGGCCATCCGCCGGCCCGCCCCTCCACCCGCTCCGGACCGCTTCTCGCCGTGGCGGTGGCAGCGGCGCTCCTGGTCGTCGTGGCCGCCTGCTCGAGCACGTCGGCCCAGGCCGGCTGGACCTTCGGACCGACACTCGCACCGCCGTCGGCCTCGGCCGGTGCGTCGGGGGCTGCGCCGTCGTCGGCGGCCTCCGCTGCACCGGTCGCGTCACCCGGCCCGTCCTGAGGCCCGAGTCCGACGACCGATGACCGCGCGGCGATGGAGGACGACCTGGTCGACTCCGGCCGCTTCGTCCGCATCGAGACACGCGGGGAGCGATCCGGCCTGGCTCGATCCGTGACGGTGGGGTTCATCGAGGATGGGCTGGTCCCGGGCGCCGTGGTGGTCGCCGCCGGCTCGGCGGACGCGGCCTGGGCACGGAACCTGATCGCCGATCCGCACTGCCGGGTCTGGCTCGGAGACCACTCGTTCGAAGCGCTCGCCGAGCCGCTCGACGCGGCCGACCATGCGCACGCGATCCGCGACCTGATCCTCCGCTACGGGACGCCGGCCGAGGGTCTCGGGCACGGGACGTCGTTCCGGCTGCGCCCGGTCGAGCCGGTCGAGGCCGGGTCCGGTCGCACCGGCCCGCGACGCCCCATGACCGTCAAGGTCGATCTCGAGACGCAGCATCGCCCGCCCGGCCGCGGACGTCTTCGCTGCGATCGTCGACGTCGAGCGCTACCCCGAGTGGCTGATCGCGTCGGGGATCGTCCGCGTCGAGCGGCTCGATGCCGGCCCTCTCGCGGCAGGTTCGCGGCTGCGCATCGCCCAGACCGTCGCCGGGCGCTCGACCGTGCTCGAGGGCGCCGTCACGGTCCTGGCGCCCGGTGCCGCGTTCGGCGTGCGCGGCAAGGATCGGGACGGCATCTCGATCGAGATCGACGCGGTGCTGGCGCCGGACGAGCTGTCCACCCGGCTGCGCTGGTCGCTGCGTCTGGGCCTGCCCCTACGCTATCGGATGTTCGAATCGATGGTCGCCCCGCAGGCACGCCGCGCCGCCACGCTCGACCTCGAGGCGCTCAAGCGCCGCCTGGAGTCCGTCACCGGACACTGACATCCGTCCACCTCGCTCGGCGCCGCATGCCGATGCCGGGCGCCCGCGAGGCCGCCTACCTTCAGGTCATCGGGATCCCAGCCACGGGAGCCCGGCAGGAAGGAGTCAGGCGCGATGTTCCACCCGAACCAGCTTCGAACCGGCGAGGCGCTTCCGATCGTCGAGCCCGTTCACGGCGGCGCCTGCCTCGTCGCCGGATGCACCTGCAAGGACGCGCGGATCGTGTCCCATCGGCGAGCAGCCTTCTTCGCGGCCGACGCTCGCCGGACAGGACAGACCGCCGACCGCGTGATCGCCCCAGATCCGGAATGGCGGGTCCCCACCATCGAAGGAGAACAGTGACCATGGATACCAAGTCGAGTCGCGCGATCGCGGCCGTCCTGCTCGCCAGCAGCGGGTTCGTCGTCGGCGTCACGGTCTTCGCGATCGTGCTCACCAAGATCCTGATCGACGCCGGGCTGCCCGGGGTCCGACCCTCGGACAAGGCGGTCCTCGAGGACCTCATCCCGCTGCTGCCCCTCATCGGCGCATTCGCAGTGGTCAACATCATCGCCGCGGTCGGTCTGCTGCTCGAGCGAGCGTGGGCCTCCGGTCTCGCCATCGCCACGAGTCTCGTTGCCGTCACCATCGGCGTCATCGGGCTCGTCCTGATCGCGATCGGTTCCGATCCCCTGGCGTCGACTGCCAGCGGGCACTCCAGCGCGGACGGGTTCGGCATCGTCGGCCTGTTCACGGTCCTCTATCTCGCGATCATCGGCGCCGTGGCGATCCCCGGCTGGTCGCAGCGCGGCTCCGCGGGAGCCGCGGCGTGAGCGGACTGACGACCGGGGCGGCGCCGCTGCCCCGGTATGCCCACCGCCGTGGCACGCGCGGGTTCGCTGCCATCGTCACCACGCTGGCCGGGCTCGTCGTCCTCGGGGTCGGCGCCGTCGTCCTCCCGACGACCGCGCTCGATCGGCTGGCGTTGTCGTGGCTCATCCCGCTGACCGTGGCCTTCGGGTTCGGACACCTGGTGGCGGCCTACGGACTGATCCGGCGGCGGGCGTGGAGCGCCGAGCTTGCCGGCTATCTCGCTGCGATCGGCATCGGGATCGCGGTCTACGGCCTCATCCTGATGCTGACCGGCCAGGACCCGTTCGGGGCGACCAGCTCGCTGCCGTCGGACCGGGCCTGGGCACAGGGCTTCGGGCTCCTCGTCTGGATGATCGGGCTGTGGTCGGTCTCCGCGCGCTACGCCTGGAAGGCCGTCCGCCCGCTCGACCGCGTGTCGCTCGGCGGTCACCGCGACGGTCCGGCGATGGTGGCCGGCGCCTGATCTATCCTCGGTCGGCGATGACCGACCAGTCCACGCTCTACGACCGTGCCGGCGGGACGCCTTTCTTCGAGGCGCTCGTCGGCCGGTTCTATGCCGGGGTGGCCGAGGATCCGCTGCTCCGGACGATCTATCCCGAGGCCGACCTCGGGCCGGCCGAACGCCGCCTGAGGCTGTTCCTGATCCAGTACTGGGGTGGCCCGACCACCTACGACCAGGAGCGCGGCCACCCACGATTGCGGATGCGCCACGCGCCGTTCGCCATCGGTCCCGCCGAACGCGACGCATGGCTGGCCCGGATGCGGGCCGCGATGGCCGACGTCGCGCCACCGCCGGATGTGGCCGGTGAGCTCGAGCGCTACTTCGTGATGGCAGCGGAGGCGATGCGCAACCGCTGAGCGCCTGGGCCGGTGCCCGGCACCCTCTTTCGGGCCCCGGCCGACCCGCCTCGAGCCAGCGCGGCCGGGTAGACTAGCGGCCAGCACCGGCGAGTGGAGGGACGATTGGCGGAGGCCAGCGAGGCGACCGACGAGACGACGGACGCGCCCGCCGACGACCCGGCCGGACCGGGCACGGATCCGGCGCGGCCCAGCTCGGAACGCGGCAAGACCGTCCACGGTGAGGCGGCCAACGCCGGTCACCGGATCCTCGCCCCCGATGACGCCGAGGTCGAGGCGTACCTCGAGACCGCCCTCAAGGCACCCGCCCCCGACCGCTCGCCCGACGACCGACCCGCAGGTGCGACGGCCACCGCACCCGCGACCGTCGCGGTCCTCGACTTCGGGAGCCAGTTCGCGCAGCTGATCGCCCGGCGCGTTCGCGAGCTCGATGTCTACTCCGAGCTCCTGCCGCACGACACCCCCTACGACGAGCTCGAGCGTCGCGGCACCCGCGCGATCATCCTGTCGGGCGGCTGGAACTCGGTCTACGACACAGATGCGCCACGGCCCGATCCGGCCATCTGGTCCGGGCGGATCCCCGTCCTCGGCATCTGCTACGGGGCGCAGCTGATGGCCAGCGAGCTGGGCGGAGACGTCCTCCCGGCCGACCACCGCGAGTACGGTCCGGCCACCATCACCATCACCGCCGAGGACGGCCTGTTCGTCGGCCTCGAGCACGAGCAGCCGGTCTGGATGAGCCACGGCGACTCGATCACCCGGCTGCCGGATGGTTTCCATTCGACTGCCCAGACCGATTCCACGCCGTATGCCGGCCTGGCCGCACCCGAGCGCAACCTGTACGGCATCCAGTTCCATCCCGAGGTCGTCCACACGCCCCGGGGCCGCGACGTCCTGCGCAACTTCGTGGTCGACATCGCCGGCATCGAGCGGACGTGGACGCCGGCCAACTTCATCGACACGACCGTGGCGGGCATCCGCGAGCGCATCGACGCCCACGCGCGCAAGACCGACTCCGATGGCCTCGTCATCTGCGCGCTGTCGGGCGGCGTCGACTCGGCCGTGGCGGCAGCGCTCGTCCATCGCGCGGTCGGGGATCGCCTGACCTGCATCTACGTCGACCATGGGCTGATGCGCAAGAAGGAGTCGGAGCTCCTGCGCGTGACCTTCGAGCGCGACCTCGGGATGAACCTTGTCATGGTCGACGCCCGCGAACGGTTCCTGGCTCGCCTGGCCGGGGTCGAGGATCCCGAGGAGAAGCGCCGGATCATCGGCGACGAGTTCATCCGCGTCTTCGAGGAAGAGGCCGCCAAGCTCGGTCGGATCGACTTCCTGACCCAGGGCACGCTCTACCCCGACGTCATCGAATTCGGCGACCGCGGAGACCAAGGCCGCCCAGAAGATCAAGACCCACCACAACGTCGGCGGGCTGCCGGCCGACCTGCGCTTCCAGCTCATCGAGCCGCTCCGCTACCTGTTCAAGGACGAGGTCCGCCGGGTCGGGCTCCAGCTGGGCCTGCCCGAGGCGATGGTCCTGCGACAGCCGTTCCCCGGGCCGGGGCTCGCCATCCGCATCCTCGGCGAGGTGACCGGCGAGCGGCTCGACACGCTGCGCGAGGCGGACTGGATCGTCATCGACGAGATCAAGGCGGCCGGCCTGTACCGAAGCCTGTGGCAGTCCTTCGCGATCCTCACACCGGTCCGCTCGGTCGGGGTCATGGGCGACGGCCGGACGTATGCCAACGTGGTCGCCATCCGGGCGGTGACCAGCGAGGACGGCATGACCGCCGACTGGGCAAAGCTTCCCTATGACGTCCTGGGCAAGATCTCGTCGCGGATCGTCAACGAGGTCCCGGGCGTCAACCGGGTCGTCTACGACATCAGCTCGAAGCCGCCGGCGACCATCGAATGGGAGTGAGGGTCCTGACCGGACCGTGACGGATGGGTCATCGATGGCCCCCTGCCGCTTGGTAGCATTCAGAGCATGGTTGATCAACCCGCTTCGGCCGAGAGCGCGCCCGGCTCCGTCTGCCCGTGGTGCTCCGCCGAGCTCACCCCAGGTGCGACCACCTGCCCGTCGTGTGGCGCGAACCTGACATCCGACGATGAGCACGAGCTACCCGGTGTGACCGCGATCGACCAGGACGTCCTCCGCGGACTCAAGAAGTCCACGCCGAGCCGGAGCCGGCTGCTGTCGTGGATCAGCGGCGAGTACGAGCCGGAAGGACAGTCGCAGGTCGAGGCGGGTGCGCTCCAGCCGCCCGACGTGAACGTCCAGCGCGAGATCCTCCGCCTCGAGATCGAGGCCGAGGTCGCCAATCTCCAGGCCGAGGCGGACGCGCGCTACGCCGAGGCCGTCGTGGACGGTCGCGTGAGCGAGCTGCCGGAGGGCGTCCAGGCGCTCGCGACCGGGTCGACGCTGGACGAGGTCATCGCCGCTCTCGACGTTCCGACCGACACCGCGACCGAGGGATCCACCGCGGAGGCAGCGTCCACCGAAGCCGAAGCGCGCCGCCGCCGATGCGCGCCGCCGAGATGCTCGCGAGCCGCGTCGCCGCGACGCCGCCGACGCCGCCGACGCCGCCGACGCTCCCGCCCCCGAGGTCGAGGACACTCCCGCCACCTGACGCGCGGCCCCGACGCCTCTCCCGGCTATCCTGCCTCGGTGCCCGATCGACTCCCTGCCCCCGGCCCGTCTTTCCTTCGCGAGATGCCCGTCCGCATCGGCGACGAGACCTTCCGGGCCGGCATGGGGCGCCCTTCCGATGCGCCAGACGGCTGGTGGCTGGCGATCGTCTGGGTCGCCGACGCCGATGGGGTCGTCAGCTTCCGCGACGTGGCTCCGGCGGCCGGCCCACCGCCCGATCCACCGCTCGCCCGCCTCGGGCCGGCGATCAGCGGCGCGTTGTCGGGACTGATCCTCGAGGATGACGGGCGGCTCCAGATGCGCCTCGGGCTGGTCGCCCCGCCCGACGATCCGACGCGACCCTGGCGCAGCCCTCTTGCGCTGCGGGCGGGCTTCCGTTTCGAGCCGGCGCGCGCGGCGACGCTTCGCCAGAACGGCCTGGCCGAGGAGGTGCTGACGGGCTTCGTGCGAGCGGTCGAAGGGCTGCACCGAGCCTGAATCGCACAACACGGGTAGACTCGCGCTCGAATGAGGGACCTGTTCGACGACTTCCTGGAGGAGCTCCGCCGTCGCGAGGCGATCGCGCGCGGTGAGGACCCCGACGCCGGATCGCGGAAACGCCCGCCGGACAACGACAGCGGTGGCGGTGGCAACGACGGCGGCGACGACCCTCCGACAGGCCACGACGACGTGCCGGACGGTGATGACGAGTCCGCTGACGACCACGCGACGCGGCGCCGACGACGACCCAGCCCGCCAGCCCGTGTCCATCACGGCTCGCCGGCGTCGGCGTCGCGGGCCGGGCGGCCCGGACGATGGCGGCTCGAGCCGGGCGGCCCGCGTGGGTCGGCGCTTCGGGCTCGGTGTCGTGGTCGTGGCGATCATCGCCGTCATCCTGCTGTTCAGCGTCGGCATCGACCTGCTGACCGATGCGCTCTGGTTCCAGAGCGTCGGCTTCGACTCCGTCTTCTGGACCAGGATCGGCGCGACGGTCGGGCTCGGGGTCGGCGCTTTCCTCATCGCGGCGGTCGCCCTGCTGGGCAATCTCTGGATCGCCGGCCGGCTGGCCCCGCCGCCGGGCGAGGGCGGTGGCTCCTTCCGCTCGCTGGTCGACCGGTTCAACGAGGCAGCCCAGGCGGCCGACGATCGGCGCGGCGGGCAGCGCTCGCCGTTCGGCCCCGGCCGCGACCGGTGGGGTGGCCAGTCGACGAACGCGGTGGCCTTCGACGTCGGCGACATCCCCGACCTGACCCCGTTGGCCGGCTGGGGCCTGGCCGCGCTCGCCCTGTTGCTCGCGCTGTTCATCGGCGGCGCCGTGTCGGGCGCCTGGGAGACGGTGCTGCTGTGGATCCATCGCGTGCCGTTCTCGGCGACATCGAGCGTCACCGACCCGATCTTCGGCAAGGACATCAGCTACTTCCTGTTCGAGCTGCCGTTCCTGCGGCTGATCCAGGGCGTGTTCAACGGGATCGTCCTGGCGGCGCTCGTCCTGACCCTGACGCGCTACCTCGTCGGGGCGTCGCGCGGCGGGCTCGTCTTCTCGACGCCGGTCCGCGTCCACCTCGCGGTCCTTGGCGGGCTGTTCCTGCTCTCTGTCGCCTTCGGCTACCAGCTCGACAAGCTCGAGCTCGTGTACAGCACCCGGGGCGTGGCGACCGGCGTCAGCTTCACGGACCAGAACGCCCAGTTCCTCGCGTTCGATGTGCTCACGATCATCTCCGGGATGGCCGCCGCGTTCCTGGTCGGCGGGGCGTTCACCCGGATGATCTGGCCGCTCGGTCTGACGATCGGCATCTGGCTGGTCGCCTCGCTCGTCATCGGGCGGCTCTACCCGGAAGCCGTCCAGCGCTTCTCGGTCGAGCCGAACAAGTACGCCCAGGAAGAGCGCTACATCGGCAACAACATCGCGATGACCAGGCTGTCCTATGACCTCGGGGACTGGACGAACATCCCGTTCACCGGGGACCAGCCGCTCACGGCCGACCAGGTCGTCAAGGAGGCCGACACCTTCACCAGCGCCCGGCTGTGGGATCCGCGGCCCCTGCGGACGACGCTCGACCAGCTCCAGACCGTGCGCAAGTACTACGACTTCACCGGCGTCGACACGGACCGCTACACGATCAACGGGGTCACGCGCCAGGTGATGCTCTCGGCGCGCGAGCTGGCCCTCGAGCAGAACCCGAACGCGAACGGCTGGGTCAACCAGCGGATCCGCTTCACCCACGGCGTCGGGGCCGCCATGGTCCCGGTCAACGAGGTCAGCGGCGAGGGCCAGCCGCAGCTCCTCGTCAGCAACCTGCCGCCGGCCTCGACCGGCGGCGCGCCGACCATCGATCCGGCCCATTCGGGCATCTACTTCGGCGAGCGCCCGAGCTCGTACGTCGTGGTCGGTGCGCAGTCGAACGAGTTCGACTACCCGACCGGCGAGAACGACCAGGAGGGCTCGATCGGCACGGAGACCCGCTGGACGGGGACGACCGGCGTCAAGCTCGACAACACGCTGATGCGCCTTCTCTTCGCCGCGCGCTTCCGCGACCTGGACCTGCTCATCAGCAACCAGGTGACCCAGGACAGCCAGCTCCTGTTCCATCGCTCGCTGAGCGACCGCCTGTCGATGGTCGCGCCGTTCTTGCGCTTCGATGCGGATCCGTACCTCGTCATCGACACGGCCGGGCGGATGACGTACATCCAGGACGCCTACACCACCTCGGACCGGTTCCCGAATGCGCAGGCCTACGACCCGCCGTCGGATTCGGGGCTCGCCGGCGATCCGTTCGACTACATCCGCAACAGCGTCAAGATCACCGTCGACGCCTACGACGGGACGATGCACTTCTACGTCGCCGACCCGGACGACCCGATCATCCGCGACTACGAGGGCGTCTTCCCGGGCATGTTCGAGCCGCTGTCGGCGATGCCGGCCGACCTGCAGGCCCACCTGCGCGTCCCCGAGGACCTGTTCAACGCCCAGACCAACATGTTCGGGCGATACCACGTCACCAACACGCAGCAGTTCTTCGGCGCGGATGACCTGTGGACGGTGCCCAGCCAGACCAGCGAGCAGACGCTCCCGTCCGAGTCGTACTACGTCGAGATGCGGCTGCCGAACGAGCAGGGGGTGGAGTTCCTCCTCCTCCAGCCGATGGTCCCGACCGGGCGGCCGAACATGATCGCCTGGGTCGCCGCCCGCATGGACGCCCCGAACTATGGACAGGTCCAGGTCTACCGCTTCCCGGCCGACACGACCGTCTTCGGACCCGCCCAGATCGAGGCGAGGATCGACCAGGACCCGACCATCAGCGCCCAGGTCTCGCTGTGGAACCAGTCGGGCAGCAAGGTGATCCGCGGCAGCCTGATCGTCGTCCCGCTCGACAAGACGCTCATCTACCTCCAGCCGGTCTACCTGCAGTCGACCGGGTCGGCATTCCCCGAGTTCAAGCGCATCGTCGTCGCCTCGCCGACGCAGGTCGTCTGGTCCGATTCCCTGGGTTCCGCGCTCCAGCTGCTGCTCACGGCCGAGGCAGGCTCCTCACCCGGACCGAGCCCCAATCCGACGCCGGCTCCGACACCCGGACCCGGAGCGTCGCCGACCCCGACCCCCGGACCGGGTGGCAGCCCGGGTGCGAGCGCGACTCCCGGCCTGCCGACCGACGTGGCAGGGCTGATCGCGTACGCGAACACGCACTTCGAGCTGGCGCAGCAGGCGCTCCGTGACGGCGACTTCGCCCGCTACGGCGCCGAGATCGCACAGGTCCAGGCCGCGCTCCAGCGACTCCAGGTCCTCGCCCCGGGTCTCGCGATCCCGAGCCCCGGAGCGTCCGCCACTCCAACGCCGTGAACCGCAGGGCGGCGCTGATCGGCGCGCTGCTCGCCACGCTCGAGACGCCGGCCACCTGGCCGCTGGCGCTGGCCGCGTTCCTGATCCGGGGCGGGCTCGTGCTCGTGTTGATCCCGATCGTCGTGCTGCCGACCCCGGTCGGGTTCGGGAACGTGTTCGCCCCGGCGCTCGGCTCGATCGCGTTCGGGTCGATCTCGATCGGCCTCGTCGTCACCTCCGTCGTTGCGGCCCTCGCGGTCGTCGCCTGGATCGTGTTCGGAGGGTGGCTGGCCGCCGGGCTCGAGGCGGAGGCTGCCTGGATGATCGCCGACGACGAGGACGTGCGCGCGCTCGCCGAACCGGGCGGTTCACCCGTGGGAGCGGTTCGGCACCGGGGCGCCGGTACGCCCAAGGTGGCGGCGCGGATGCTGGTCGCTCGGCTGATCGCCTACATCCCGCTGGCCATCGTCCTTGCGGCCGGCACCGTCCGGATCGTCCTCGTCACTTATCGCGAGCTGACGAGCCCACTCGACACCTCGACCCCGATCGTCCTGCGCGTCCTGCGCGCCACGCCGGAGGTGGTCGTTGCCGTCGTCATCGCCTGGACTCTGGGCGAGATGGTCGCAGCGATCGCCGCC
Organism: uncultured Chloroflexia bacterium; assembly: GCA_963813225.1. Taxonomy (GTDB): domain Bacteria; phylum Chloroflexota; class Limnocylindria; order Limnocylindrales; family CSP1-4; genus SPCO01. The sequence goes on from CAWEYB010000006.1 coordinate 23,046, forward strand.
CGCCGGATCGCCCTCGCCGGCGACGGCGTCCTGTCGGGGCTGCGCGGTGCGATCGCCACCAGCATCCGCCATCCGATCGGGTCGGTCGTCCGCTTCTGGCTGCCGACAGCCGTGCTGTTGGCGGTCGTGATCCCGTCTGCCATGGGGGCGGCATGGGCGTGGTCCACCGTCGATGCGGCGCTTGACGGCACGCCCGACCTCCTCGGGATCCTCGTCGTGACCGGCGCATTCGTCGCCCTGTGGCTGATCGGGCTGAGCCTGATCGCCCTCGTGAGCGCGTGGCGCGGGGCCGTGTGGACCGTGGCCGAGGTGGCCCGCGAAGGGACATTCGGGGGGTCCACCGACCGCCGACCGGGTGATTGGCAGGCCGATCGGTCGTCTGCGACGCTGTAGCCCGGTCGGCCTCCGACCGGTCCCGACGGCGAGGGTCAGACGTTGACGACCAAGACCATCGATTGCATCGACTGCGGCGCGTCCGTCCCCTATGGCCGGCTGTCCTGCCCGGCGTGCGGGGCCCTTCTCGCGTCGGTCGCCGGGGCACTGCGGCCGCCCGCCCGCGCGGTCGACGCCGTCGCCCCCGGGCCTGAACCGATCGCCGCCGCCGATCCGGAGCCGGACCCCGAGCCGATCGCCGCGTCCGACCCGGAACCGGATCCCGGGCCGCTCGTCGAGCCGGTGGCCGAGCCCGACCAGGAGCCGGAGGCCGCGTCCGACCCGGAGCCGGTGGCCGAGCCCGACCAGGAGCCGGTGGCCGCATCCGAACCGGAACCGGAGCCGATCGCCGTGGCCGGTCCTGAGCCTGTGCCCGTATCCGACCCGGAGCCGGTCGCCGAGCGTGACGAGGTCGATGAGCTCCAGCCCATCGCCGCCGCCATGGAGACGCCGCCGGTCCCGGTCGTGCCCGAAGCCTCCCGCTGGCCCCCGCTCGATGACACCGAGCCGGTGTTGGAGCCGCGTCCGTACGTCGGTCGCGCGGCCGTCCGTGACGGCGTCGCTGCATCACCGGCGGCTTACCGACCGCCGGCCTTCGCTCTCGCGACCGCGACCTCGGCGGGTCCTGCCTGGCCGACGGTCGGCAAGCGCGCCGCCCTTGGTGGACGCGGAAGATCCGGCGCCGTCGACCCGACCGCCGAGGCCAAGCCCGACGTTCCGGGCGCGACCACTCCGTCGATCCGATCCCTCGAGCTGGCCGGCTGGCTCGTCGTCGCCGGTGCGGCGGCGTCCATCCTCGGCTTCGTCCTGCCCTGGTCGCGCGTCGTCATCGGTTCGGCTCACACGGGCGGCTATTTCGATTCATGGGGGCTCGCGTCGCCGACCCACCTGGTCGTGCTGGCAGGCCTTCTCGTGGTCCTCGGCCTCGCCGTGGTCCCGACCACCGCGCCGGCCTGGATCCGCACCGGTGTCCTCGGACTCGCCTCCGGCGGGATCCTCGTCGGCCTCGCGTGGCCGTACGTCGTCGGCCCACTCGGCGCCGAGGTCGGCGTGACCCTCGCACTGGTCGGCGGCATCGCCCTCGGGATCGGCGGGATCCTCGCGTCGTGGGCGACTCGTCACGCCTCGGAAGAGCCGTCCGTCTGACCCCTGGGTGCCGCCGGAGTCTCCGAACGGCCCCTGCTACACTGCCCGGACAGGGGACCGGATCCGGAGACCGACCGGTCCGACCGTGGCCCACGGAGGCGGCGATCCAGGCGCATGGACCAGATACTCCAGTCGATCGGCGACTCGGTCAACACGATCTTCCAAAGCGACATCGTCCAGTTCGGACTGCGAGCCGTCGGGCTGTACCTGGTCATCATCTGGCTGGCGTGCGCGTACTGGGCGTTCCGCGACATGCAGCAGCGGTCGGACAACGCGATCCTGCCGTACATCGCCGCGGCAGGGATCATCCTGTTCACCCCGATCTTCTTCATCTTCGCCTACTGGATCTACAAGCTCGTCCGGCCCCATGAAAAGATCGGTGAGGTGTGGGAGCGCAACCTGGCCGAGGAAGCCCTTCTCGCCGAAGTCGACTCGATCCACCATTGCCCGACGTGCGAGCGACGGATCGACGACGAATGGATCATCTGCCCGACCTGCCGCACGCGACTGAAGCGCGTCTGCCCGAACTGCAGCCGGCTGGTCGGCATGGACTGGTCCCTGTGCGCTTGGTGCGGCAAGGACTTCGAGCGACGCGAGCTCCCGGCCGCCGCCGCGATCGGCGCCCTGCCGCAGGGCCGTGACGCCACGAGCCGGGTCGCCGTCCCGGCATCTGCCGCGGCCGACGGCGCCGCGATGGCGCCCACGCCGCCGCCCACCTCGATCCGCAACCAGACGCCGGCACGCCCCGCCAAGGGCTCGATCCCGACGTCCGCGCAGGATCCGCTGCCCGAGCGTTGAGCTCGTCCGACCCGCCCGTCGGCGAACCGGGCGGGACGTCGGACCCGACCGGATCCGACAAGTCGCCCGAACCCGGCTCGATCGTCACCGTGCCCGGGGTGATCACCCCACCGGCGACGGCCGGGACACCGCCGCCGCCGACCCGACTCGGGGCGTCGACCTTCACCATCGAGGGCCGCTCGGCCCCGGCCCTGTTCGTTATCGGCTGGCTGGCGACGCTCCTCGGGCTCGGCATGATCGCCATCGTCCTGATGAGCGGCGGTACGACGGCCGGGCTGGTGCTGCTCTTCGTCGGATTGCTGGTGCTGTCGATCGGCCTGATCGCGGCCGCCGGATCGCAGGGGATCGAGCGGCGGGTCCGGGGCGTCCTGCCGTACGTCGGCCCATCGCCGTTCCTCGTCTTCGCTGCCGTCCTGCCCGTGTCGATCCTGGCTGGCTTCGTGGTCGGACTGCCGCTCACTGCGCTCGGGATGGCACTCGATGGGCCGCTCGCCGCCCTTGTCGCGGTCACCGTCCAGGCCGTCATCTATATCTGGCTTGTCCGGCTGCTGGTGGTCGACACGGGAGCGCTGTCGTGGCGCGAGATGGGCGTCCTCCGGCTCGACCGGACGGCTCTGGCCGAGGTCGGCGGAGGTGCCTTGTGGGCGGTCCCGATCATCGCGATCACGGTCGTCGTGACCGAGATCCTGCTGGCGATCTTCCCGGTCGTCCCGGTCAGCCCGTTACCACCGACCCACGAGGCCATCGGCTTCGCGCTGTCGCTGCTGGCCGGTGTCATCGTCGCGCCGTTCGGTGAGGAGATCCTGTTCCGGGGGTTCGCCACCACGGCCTGGGTCCGCGGCCTGGGTATCTGGCGTGGCGTCATCCAGGCAGCGCTGATCTTCGCCTTCGCACACGTCCTGACGATCTCGGGCAAGGACGCCGGGGAGGCGTTCGGGCTCGCCGCTGTCGGCTTCGGGTCGCGCATCCCGATCGCCATCGCGCTCGGCTGGCTGTTCGTGCGCCGCCGAACGGTGTGGGCATCGTTCGGGCTGCACGCGGCGTTCAACGGCATCCTGCTGGTCATCGCCGAGATCGCCAGTCGCTCGCTCTGAACCTCCGGCGCCGGCTCGCGAGCGACGGTGAGCGGCCGTGAACCGCCGGGTGAGCCACCGATGAGGGCCCGTCGCTAGGCTCTGCGTCGTCCTCGAGGTCCGGATGGCGGGGGGAATTGGCGGGCTCCCGTCGTTCGGGCCCGGGGACGCCCCAACGGTCTGGTCGCCGTTCTCTGGCGGCGCCGTAGAACGCCGATGCGTGCGTTGGTCGGCTCCGCCAGTCGCTCACGCACCTTGGGGTGCGCTCGCTCCTTTGCTCGCCGCCCGCCTTCGCCTCGGCGCCCCACGGCGCCGATTCTCAGTTCGAAGGAGGCGTTGGATGCCGGGTTCCGAGGGTGGACGGGCGATCCGCGAGCTGCCGGCCACGGAACGGCCGCGCGAGCGGCTGGCGCTGCGCGGTGTCGGCGGGTTGACCGCGGCCGAATTGATCGGTCTGGTCTGGGGTTCCGGCACGCACGGGCGATCGGCAGTCGACCTTGCCTCGGACGCGCTGGCCCGCCACGACGGGCTGACGGGCCTGGCACGCGCCACGGAGCTCGAGCTGGCCGAGGTCAAGGGCATCGGCGATGCCAAGGCCGCCCAACTGGTGGCTGCGTTCGAGCTCGGTCGTCGCCTGCTCGCGGACTGGCCGGCCGGGCGCTGGACGATCCGCGGCCCGCACGACGTCGCCGAGCGCCTGATCCTGCAGATGGGTCGCCTCGAGCGCGAGGAGCTCCGGGTGGTGATGCTCGACACGAAGAACCATGTGCTGCGCGTGGCGACGGTCTACCAGGGCAATGTCTCGTCGTCGCTGGTGCGGGTCGGGGAGCTGTTCCGTGACGCGGTCCGGCTCAATGCGGCGGGCGTGATCCTGGTCCACAACCACCCGTCGGGCGACCCGACCCCGTCGCCCGACGACCTCCATCTGACCGCCGAGGCGCTGGCGGCCGGCCGCCTGCTGGACATCCAGCTGCTCGACCACCTGGTCATCGGTCACGATGCCTATGTCTCGCTGCGGGACCGCGGCGTCGCCTTCGACCGGCCGCCGACGGGCGTGAGGGCCGCCGACTGACCCGGAGCGACCGGTATCATCGACCGGTCGCCCAAGACACATCGGGGGGAACCATGCGCAAGCGTCTGTCCATCGTCCTGGTCCTCGGGGCCGTGTTGATCGCGGCGTGCTCGTCGGGGAGCTCGCTCACCGGGAAGGCGTGGCAGTGGACCGCGATGACGACCACCACGCCGACCTCGCAGTCGGTCGTCCCGTCCGATCAGCAGGCGAACTACACGGTCGAGTTCAAGTCGGACGGCACGTTCGCGTCAAAGGCGGACTGCAACCAGGTCAGCGGCACGTATACGACGACGTCGTCCGGCGGCCTCACGATCGTTCCCGGTCCGAGCACGCTGGCCGCCTGCCCGGAAGGGTCGCTGGCCCCGATCTTCATCGCCGGCCTGGGCTCGGCGGCGAGCTACACGATCACCGACGGCGCGCTGACGATCACGACGCAGGACGCGGCGACGCTGACCTTCAAGTAGCGACCCGCGGCCGGACGCCGGCCGCCACCCGCCGGTCCGCCGGGGGCGACCGGGTATACTGCCCCGGCTGCCCCGCCCGACCCGGTTTGGATCCGCGCGACCCGCCGTCACCGGCGATGCCCGCGCCCGCGACGACCGCCAGCGACCATGCAAGCGACCCCGACCACGAAGGACGCACCGCACAGATGCTCGACCGGATCCTCGGCCTCTTCTCGCGTGACATCGGGATCGACCTCGGGACCGCCAACACGCTGGTCCACGTGCGGGATCGCGGGATCGTGATGAGCGAGCCATCGGTCGTGGCCATCGACGCCAAGACGAAGCGCGTGCTTGCTGTCGGTGCCGAGGCGAAGCGGATGGTCGGGCGGACGCCGGCCAACATCATCGCGGTCCGGCCGCTCCGTGACGGCGTCATCAGCGACTTCGACGTGACCGAGCAGATGATCAAGTACTTCGTGGACAAGGTCCACGACCGGGTCGGCACGATCGCCCGGCCGCGGATGCTGCTCGGCATCCCATCGGGCGTGACCGAGGTCGAGAAGCGAGCCGTCCGTGACGCGGCGCTCAACGCCGGTGCGCGCTGGGCCGGTCTCATCGAGGAGCCGATGGCGGCGGCCATCGGCGCGGGCCTGCCGGTCAGCGAACCGTCGGGCTCGCTCATCGTCGACATCGGCGGCGGGACCACCGAAGTGGCCGTCATCAGCCTCGGCGGTATCGTTGTCAGCCGCAGCATCCGCATCGGTGGCGACGAGATGGACCAGGACATCGTCACGTTCGCGCGTCGCGAGTACAACCTGTTCCTCGGCGAGCGGACCGCGGAGGACATCAAGATCGCCATCGGATCGGCCTACCCGGGCGAGTGGGACGCACAGCGCGTGGCGCTACGCGGCCGCGACCTGCTGACCGGGCTGCCGCGCAGCGTCGAAGTCGGGGCGGACCAGATCCGCGAGGCCATCGAGCCGTCCGTCCAGCAGATCGTCGACACGGTCAAGGACACGATCGAGGAGACGCCGCCCGAGCTGGTCGCCGACATCATGGACCAGGGGATCGTGCTCGCCGGCGGCGGCGCGCTCCTGGCCGGGCTCGACCGGCGCGTCGCGGAGGCGACCCAGATGCCCGTCCACATCGCGGACGACCCGCTGACCTGCGTCGCGCGCGGGACCGGCGTCGTCCTCCAGGACCTCGACCGGATGTCTCGGGTGCTCGTGTCCGAGACATACACGCGGCCGCCGCGCTGAGCCCCACGCTCACCACAGGCCGTCGACCGATCCGACCGACATGACAGCCGTCCTCGCGAACCGGGCCGCCCGACGCCGTGGCGTCGCCTTCATGGTCCTGCTGCTCGTCTCGGTGCTGCTGATGGCGTTCTCGTCCAACCCGACCGTCCGCGACGTGCAGAACGGGGTCAGCTTCGCCTTCCGGCCGATCCAGGGCGGCCTCGACCAGATCGCCAGCGGCGTCTCCTCGGTGGTCGCCTCGATCGGCGAGATCGACCGGCTGCGCGTCGACAACGCCGCGCTCCGCGCCGACAACGACCGACTGACGATCGAGAACGCGCGGCTGCAGGAGATCCGTCGCGAGAACGACCAGCTGACCGCGCTGCTCCAGCTGCGCGCCGGGTTCGAGCTCAAGACGACCGCGGCCTCCGTGATCGCCCGCGAGTCGTCCGAGTTCCGCCGCCTGGTCGTGCTCGACAAGGGCACCGACGACGGCATCGAGGAGGGCGACGTGGCGGTGGCGGCCGGCGGCGCGCTGGTCGGGCGGGTGGTCGAGGTCGGTCCGTCGAGCGCCAAGGTCGTGCTGCTGACCGACAGCGGATCGACCGTCATCGGCCAGCTGGCCACGAATGCCGCGACGGGCCAGGTGGTCGGCCAGCTCGGTGGTGTCCTGACCATGAGCCAGATCGACTCCACGGAGACGGTCTCCCCCGGCGACGAGGTGGTGACGGCCGGCATCGAGCTCAGCGACGGCGTCCGCTCGCCATACCCGAAGGGCCTGTTGATCGGCCAGGTCGTGGACGTCTCGCGCGATGCCAACAGCGTCGTCCAGACCGCCTACCTGCAGCCGGCGGCCGACCTCGACAAGCTCGAGTTCGCACTGGTCATCACCGACTACCAGGGTGGCCTGCCGCCGATCGAGCAGCAGCCGGTCGACTGCTCGGGTGGGGTGCTGCCCCAGGGCGAGCAGCCATGCATCTCGCCGGGCACCTCGGCGAACCCGGGCGTCCTGGCGACGCCCGGTCCGACCGCCAAGCCCTGACCCTCGTCGGGCCTGCCGTGCCGGCCGGTCAGGGCTGCTACGCTTCGCGGCGATGAAGGGCATCGTCCTCGCCGGCGGGACCGCCACGCGGCTCTACCCGCTGACCATCGTCACCAACAAGCACCTCCTGCCGATCTACGACCGGCCGATGATCTACTACCCGATCGAGACGCTCGCGCGGATGGGCATCCGCGAGGTGATGGTCATCGTCGGTGGCAAGAGCGTCGGCGACGTCGTCGAGCTGCTGGCGGACGGCTCCGCATTCGGCATCGACCTGACCTACCGCTACCAGCCGGGCGCTCTCGGCATCGCCCATGCCATCGGCCTTGCGCGCGACTTCGTCGGCAGCGATGCGTTCTGCTGCGTCCTCGGTGACAACATCCTGCGTGGGCCGGCACTCGCCGACGTGGCGAGCACGTTCGAGGGCGGCCCGTATGGCGCCGGGACGCTGCTCTACCGCGTCCCCGATCCCGAACGGTTCGGCGTCGCGGAGATCGGACCGGACGGCCACATCATCGGCTTCGAGGAGAAGCCCGAGCACCCCAAGAGCGACCTCATCCCGATCGGGGTGTACTTCCTCCGGCCGGACGCCTTCGAGGTCATCGACCACCTCCGCCCGTCCGGCCGCGGCGAGCTCGAGATCACCGACGTCCTCAACCACTACATCCCTGACCGACGTCTCTACAGCCCGGTCTACGAAGGTCACTGGACCGATGCCGGGACGGTGCCCTCGCTCCTCCGGGCCGCCGAGCTGGCGGCCGACGACGACGCCGCGGGTCGCCTGCCGCCGCCGGTCAGCCGACCCGTCGCGTGACGGCGTGAGCGCGGATCGACCGTTCACGAACCTGCTCGTCACGGGCGGGGCCGGGTTCATCGGGTCGTGCTACGTTCGCGACGTCCTGGCCCGCCGGGACGGGACCCGGATCACGGTGCTCGACAAGCTGACCTACGCCGGCAACGAGGCGAACCTTGCGCCGGTGCGTGACGACCCGGAGATGGCCGCCCGCTTCACGTTCGTCCGCGGCGATATCGCCGATCCCACGGTCGTGGCACCGCTCGTCGCCGACGCGGACGCCGTCCTCAACTTCGCCGCCGAATCGCACGTCGATCGCTCGATCCTCGACCCGGAGGCGTTCCTGGCGACCGGTGTCGTCGGCGTCCACGTCCTGCTCGAGGCATGCCGCGTCGCCCCAGGGATGCCGCGCTTCCTGCAGGTGTCGACCGACGAGGTGTACGGCTCGGTCGACACGGGCCACGCGACCGAGACCGACCGGCTCGCACCCCGGTCGCCCTATGCGGCAGCGAAGGCAGCCGGCGAGCTGCTGGTCGGCAGCTACGTCGCGACCCACGGCGTCGATGCCGTCGTGACCCGTGGCTCGAACACGTACGGCCCCTACCACCATCCCGAGAAGCTCATCCCGCTGTTCATCACCAACGCGCTCGACGACCAGCCGCTGCCGCTGTACGGCGACGGCCTCCAGCGCCGCGAGTGGCTGTACGTCGGCGACCACGCGGCGGGGATCGACCACGTGCTGCGACACGGCGCGAGCGGCGAGACGTACAACGTGGCGGGCGGCTCCGAGCGCACGAACCGCGAGGTGGTCACGCTGCTGCTGGACCTCCTCGGCAAGCCGTGGTCGCTGGTCATGCAGGTCGAGGATCGTCCGGGCCACGACCGGCGCTACGCGATGGACGGCGGCAAGATGGCGGGCCTGGGCTGGCGGCCGTCGATGACATTCGAGGACGGCCTGGCCGCGACCGTGGAGTGGTACCGAGCGAACGAGGCATGGTGGCGCGCCGCCCGCTCGGGCGACTGGGACGGCTGGTATGCGCGCCAGTACGCGGGCCGCCTGGCGACCGGCCAGGCGGCGGCCCCATCGAGCCGGCGAACCGGCCAGTCGCGGCTGATGCGGGTCGCGGTGACCGGGGCCGCTGGCCGCCTCGGGAGCGCCATCGTCGCCGCCCTCGCAGACGCCCCGTTCACCGGCGCGGCGGGACCGATCGCCTGGGCGCGTGACGCATTCGACCTCGACGCACCCGAGGGCATCGGGCTGCGGCTCGACCGGGATCGACCCGAGGTCGTCGTCCATGCCGCGGCCTGGACCGACGTCGACGGCTGTGCGCTCGACCCCGAGCTGGCGATGCGCCGGAACGCGGTCGCGACCGGGGTCCTGGCGGCCGCCTGCGCCGCGCGCCGGCACGGATCTGTTGCTGATCTCGACCAACGAGGTGTTCGACGGCGTTCGCCTCGATGGCCGGCCGTACGAGCCGACCGAACCGGTCTCCCCCGGCAACCCGTACGGCGCGTCGAAGGCCGAGGGCGAACGGCTCGCGACGGCCGCGTTCGAGACCGAGCCGGGCGCGGCGCTCGGGATCGCCCGGACGGCGTGGCTGTTCGGGTCGCCGGGGCGCGACTACCCGAGCCGGATCCTCGACGCCGCGGAACGTGCCCAGGCGCGCCGGCGAGCCGCTCCGCGTGGTGTCCGACGAGTGGGGGACGCCGACGTACACGGCGGACGTGGCCGAGGCCGTCGTCGAGCTGCTGGCCGACGACGCGACCGCCGGCATCCACCACCTCGTCAACGGGCTGTTCGCGACGCGGTCCCAGTGGGCGCGCTACGTCGTCGGCCGCGCGGGTCTCGACATCGAGCTGGAGGACGTGCCCGCCTCGACCTGGACCCGGCCGTCACGGCCGCCGCGCTGGGGCGTGCTCGCGCCGACCCCGCTGCCGTCGGGCGAGCCGATGCGCCCGTGGCCGGACGCGATGGCCCACTACGCCCCGGCCCTCCTGCGCGCGGCGCGGGCCCGCGCATGAGCCGTCCGTGACCGCGCCCGACCTGCCATCCGATCTGGGCGCGCCGTCCGCGCTGCCGGGCGTGACCTACGGCCGCATCGCGCGCCACGTGGACGGGCGTGGCTCGTTCCGCGAGCTGTGGCGCGCGGCCGACTTCCCCGCCGCCGGCTTCGTCCAGGCCAACCTGTCCACCTCGGACGCCGGCGTCCTGCGCGGGCTGCATCTCCACCGCCGACAGGACGACCTGTGGGTCGTGGCCAGCGGCCGCGCATTCGTGGCGCTCGTCGACGTCAGGCCGCTCCTCGACGACTCGGGTGGCAGCGCCGTCGTCGAGACCCGCGAGCTCCCGGCCGATTCGTGGGTCTACATCCCGACCGGCGTCGCCCACGGCTTCCTCGCCGTCGAACCGCTTCAGCTCGTCTACCTCGTCACGAACGCGTACGACGGCTCCGACGAGCTCGGCTTCGCCTGGGACGACCCGGCCGTGCGGGTCGCCTGGCCGGTCCTCGAGGGGACTCCCGATGGCCGCCCCGTGACGTCGGCGCGTGATGCGGCCAACCCGCCCCTGGCCGATCTCGTGGTGCGCTTGCGCTCCGCCACGGACTGATCTCGACCGCACCCGTCCGCCCGGGTCCTCCCTCGGCGTCGTCCGAAGGGGCTAGCGCCCTCGGGACCATCCCGCGATTGAGCCTGACACCACCGGCACCGAGTCTGGGAAGGCACTCATCACGCCTCGTCCCGTGCTCGGAGCATCCATTTGCGCAAGACGGTCGCCGCCCTCGCCCTGGTCCTGGTCGCCGCGCTCGGCGTCGCCGTGCCGTCCGTGGCGGCGGCCACGAACGATCCGAAGGTGGTGATCATCGTCGGGGCGACACACGGTGCGACGGCCGGCTACCGCGCCGACGCGGACGTGGCGTACGCCGAGGCGAGGAAGTACACCTCCAACGTCGTGAAGGTCTACAGCCCGAACGCCACCTGGGCCAAGGTCAAGGCGGCGGTCGCGGGCGCATCGGTGGTCATCTACCTGGGCCACGGCAATGGCTGGCCGAGCCCGTACACCTACGACCCGGCCTACACGACCAAGGACGGCTTCGGCCTCAACGCGACGGCCGGGAACGGCGACTACAACGTCAAGTACTACGGCGAGCCGTACATCGCCACGCTCGACCTGGCGCCGGGTGCCCTGGTGATCCTCAATCACCTGTGCTACGCCTCGGGCAACTCGGAGCCGGGCAACCCGGAACCGACCGTGGCGGTCGCCCGGCAGCGGGCCGACAACTTCGCGGCCGCGTTCCTCAAGGCGGGCGCCGGCGCGGTCATCGCCGATGGCCACGCGGGCTCCGAGCGATACCTGCGTGCGCTGTTCACGACGCACCAGTCGATCGAGGACATGTGGCGGACGGTCCCGGTCGGCAACGGCAACATCGTCAGCTTCGCCTCGGCCCGGACGCCGGGCGCGATGATCTACCAGGACCCGATCACCCCGACCTCCGGCTTCTACCGGTCGCTCGCGGTGGGCACGACCGACGTGACGACCGATGAGGTCGTGACCGCCGGCTACGGCGACACCAGCGTCGATCCGACCAGCCTCGTCGTGCCCGGCAACGCGTCGGTGTCGACCGACGGCGCCGGCTTGTTCTCGTCGCTCGATACCACGGCCGCCTCGCTCGAGACGCTCCCGGCCGGTACCCGCCTCCGCGTCGTCGACGAGTCCGTCGAGACCACGGCCGAGGGGACGGAGGCGCTGGTCCAGGTCGTCGGCGTCGACGACCCGACGATCACGGGCTACGTGGCCGCCGACCGACCTCAAGCCGCGCGACAGCGCCCCACCCGTCGTCCGCGTGCTCGATCCCGGCCCGCCGTTCTCGCCCGATGGCAATGGCCACGGCGACGTCGCGACGCTGCGCGCCCGGTTCACCGAGTCGGTCACCTGGACGTTGCAGGTCAAGGACGGCGGCGGAACGGTCCTGCTCGACACGACCGGCAGCGGCTCGACCCTGTCAGCCACGTGGGACGGCCTGGTCGGCGGGCATCCCGTCCCCGACGGCGCCTACACCGTCACCGTGACCGCGCGTCGATGCGTGGGGCAATGGACCTGCCCATTCGACCCGGACGGTCGTCGTGGACACCGCCGCGCCGCACCTGAGCAACGTCACCCCGGCCACGGACCCGGCCCCCTGGTTCTCGCCGAACGGCGATGGGGTCCGCGACACGATCAGCCTCGGCGCCACCGCTTCCGAGGACGGCGCGATCGAGGCCAAGGTGCTCGATGCCAGCTCCGCCGTCATCGACAGCTGGAGGGTCCCGAACGGGAGCGCGGCGACGACCGTGACGTGGGACGGGCGCAAGACGAACGGCGCGGTCGCACCCGACGGCCTGTACACGATCAGGCTCGCTCCACGCGACGTCGCCGGCAACCTCGGCGCCGCGGTCGACCGGACGGTCGCGGTCGTGGGCGCGATGCGGGCGCTCACGAGCTCGAGGACGATCTTCTTCCCGCAGGACAAGGACACGCTGGCGACCGCGACGAAGCTGTCGTTCGTCCTGGCACGGCCGATGACCGTCACCTGGGTGGTACGGAACGCCGCGGGCGCCGTCGTCTCGACGCGCTACGCCGCCGCCTCGCTCCCGGCAGGCAGCTACGGCTGGTGGTTCTACGGCCGTGGGACCGATGGCACGATGCTGCCGCGCGGCCGATACACGGCCGCCATCAGCGCCACCGACGGCACGCTCACCGCGACCGGCTCCGTCGCGTTCACGCTCGACGCGTTCACCATCAAGCCGAGCGACACCACGCCCGGACGTGGGCAGACGATCAAGGTGTCGGTGACCTCGGCCGAGAAGCTGACCCGGGCGCCGGTCCTGCACATCAAGCAGCCGGGCTTCGCCGACTGGTACAAGCGGATGACGCAGACCGGAACGTACACGTACACCGTCACGATCCGGATGAAGTCGACCAGGGGCGCGGGACCGGTCTCGCTGCGGGTCCGCGGCGTGGACACCCACGGCGGAGTCAATTCGACGACGGTGGTCTTCCCGCTCCACTGACCCTCGCGGGGGACGCCACCGGACCCCACCGGACTACACCGTACTACCCCAGACCGGGACCATCGAGCCGTAGCGCTGCGCGTCCGTCGGGACGAGGCTGGGATGTCTCAGCCCGTCCGACAGGTACGTCTCTGATGATCGCCGCCCGCCCGCCCGCCCGCCGTCCCGTCCCCGCCGGTCCGTCGCTCGTGGCACTCGCCGCGGCCGTGCTGCTGGTGGTGGGACTGGCGCCGATGGCCGGCGTGGCGCCCGTGGCGGCCTCGGACGCGACAGCGGGCGGCGCGGACGTGTCCGGCGGCGCGCCGGCCAACCTGCAGCCGACGGTCCAGTACGAAGAGGCGGTCGCCCATGCCGGTGACAAGACTACGTTCGCGCCCGGCGCACGGGTCAGCGTGCCGTTCAAGCCACGCGCAGCGGACCGCTGGTCGGTCGGCGGCGTCCGGCCGCGCGAGCTGCCGGCCGGCCTTGTCAGCGGCAAGGCGCTGCGCGCGGCCAAGCGGCCCGGCCCCCCGATCCGCAACGATCCACCGGCCGCGGCAGCGACCGGCTTCGGCGGCGGCCCGAACCTCGCGGCGATCGACCGGCCGTACGTCGACCCGGCATCGGCGCCGATGGCCAACCTCGCGGCGGCCGTGGACCCAGGCGGGCTCAAGCGAGAGGTGTTCGGCTTCCTGCCGTACTGGGAGCTGACCGACTCGTCGACCCGGCTCGACTGGGAGAAGCTCTCGACGATCGCCTACTTCGGCGTCGGTGCGGCCGGCAACGGCGACCTCCAGAAGAAGAACGCCGACGGCTCGACGACCGTCGGGTGGAGCGGCTGGACGAGCGCGGCGATGACCAAGGTCATGAACAGCGCCCACGCCAGCGGCGCGCGCGTGGTGCTGACCGTCCAGAGCTTCGCCTGGACGTCGGCCGGCGTGATCCGCCAGCGAACCCTCCTCGGCAGCTCCGCGCACCGGGCCAACCTCGCGCGCCAGATCGCGGCCGCCGTGCGGGACCGTGGCGCGGACGGCGTCAACCTCGACTTCGAGCCGATCGTCTCGACCTACAGCGACGAGTTCACCGCCCTCGTCCGCGCCATCCGGAGCGAGCTGAACAAGGTCGCCCACGGCTACCAGATCACGTTCGACGCGACGCGGCTGGATCGGCAACTATCCGATCGGTGACGCGACCGCGTCGGGCGGAGCCGACGCCGTGGTGGTGATGGCCTACGACTATCGGACCGGGTCCGCGAGCGTCGCCGGCTCGGTCGCCCCGTCGGGTGGGTCGACCTACGACGTCGCCGACACGATCCGGGCGTATGTCTCCCGGATCCCGGCGTCCAAGGTCATCCTCGGCGTGCCGTACTACGGACGTGCCTGGTCGACCGCGTCATCGGGCCTCCATGCCAGGAACGTGTCCGGCGCCAAGTACGGGGCGTCGACGACCGTGGTCTACGACACCGCCATCCAGTACGCCGTGGACCACGGACGCAAGTGGGATGCGGTCGAAGGTGCCGCGTGGACCGTCTACCGTCGACAGAATTGCACCGCGAAATACGGCTGCGTCAACCCGTGGCGCGAGCTCTATTACGACGACGCCCAGGCGCTCGGGCGCAAGTACGACCTCATCAACCAGTACGACCTGCGCGGCGCGGGGATCTGGGCGCTCGGCTACGACGGCACCCGCACCGAGCTGTACGCGACGCTCAAGGCCAAGTTCATCACCGACAAGATCCCGCCGGTCATCTCGGCCTCGTCACTCAGCACGCCGATCATCTCGCCCAACGGCGATGGGCGGCTGGACACGACGACCGTTCGCGTGACGGCGACCGGCCTGATCCGGTACGGCTGGACCGTCGCGCCGATCGTGAACGGCGTCGTCCGCAACCCGATCCGCACCGGCAGCGCGCCGGGGAGGGCCGCCGGCTTCACCTGGGACGGCAAGGACGGCAGCGGACGGATCGTCGGCGACGGGCGGTACAAGCTGACCGTGTGGACCGCCGACGCCTCGAACAACCGGGCCGAGGTGGTCAAGTGGATCACCGTCGACCGTCATCCCGCTGCCATCACGGACCGATCGTCGTCGAGCTTCATCTCGCCCAACGGCGACGGACACGCCGACCAGACGACGCTGTCGATGACCGCCAATTCGGCGATCACCGGAACGGCCCGCGTGCTCGACTCGCGAGGCACGACGATCCGCCGCTGGACGATCAGCAAGGCCACGAGTGGCTCGTGGGTCTGGAATGGCCGGAACAGCGCCGGGGTCACGGTCCCCGACGGCAGGTACACGTTCCGCGTCGCGGGGCTCGACCGAGCCGGCAATCGGACGGTCCGCGATCTCGCGGTCACCGTCGACCGGACGATCAGGACCGTGACCTGGTCACGGAGCTCGTTCGCGCCGAAGGCCGGCCAGCGCGCGCGCCTGGCGTTCACCCTCGGGCGCTCCGCCCACGTGACCGTGACGATCCTGCAGGGCGCGACGGTCGTCCGGACCCTCTGGACGGGACAGTCGTTCGGCGCGGGAAGCCACGGCTGGACCTGGAATGGCCGGACGGCATCGGGCGCCCTGGTCAAGCCCGGCACATACCGGGTGGTGGTGCACGCCGTCAGCTCGGTCGGGACGTCGTCCTTCTCGCGGAACGTCGTCGTCCGCCTGCCGTGACACCGGCGACCAGGAGCGTGCGCCGCGCCGACGGGCGCGCCGTCTAGACTGCGAGCGATGCCCGGACCGACGCCGCCCTCGACCGTCACAAGCGCCGAGCCGTCCCTCGAGCCGGGCCATGCGACGACCGGATCCGGCCGACCGGGGGCGGGCGTCTGGGTGATCGTGCCGACCTACAACGAGGCGGACAACCTCGGGCCGATCTCGGCGGCCATCCTCGCGGTCCTGCCCGACGCCACGCTGCTGATCGTGGACGACGATTCGCCCGACGGGACGGGGCGCCTGGCCGACAACCTCGCGGCCGCCGACCCGCGCGTCCGTGTCCGCCACCGCAAGGTCAAGCAGGGACTCGGACGGGCGTATCTCGATGGCTTCGGCGTGGCGCTGGCCGGTGGCGCGACCACCGTCGTCCAGATGGATGCCGACTTCAGCCACGACCCGGCAGCGCTGCCGGCGCTGATCCGGCCCATCGCAGAGGACACGGCCGACCTGGTGATCGGCTCGCGGTACACCGCGGGTGGCTCGGTCGTGGACTGGGGGCTCGGCCGGCGGATCATCTCGCGCGGGGGAAGCCTGTTCGCGCGGGTCGTCCTCGGCCTGCGGCAGAACGACCTGACCGGGGGCTTCAAGGCGTGGCGGGCGACGACGCTCGCGGCGGTGCCGTTCGACGGCGTCCACGCGGGCGGCTACGTCTTCCAGATCGAGATGACCTACCGGGCGAGCCGGGCGGGCGCCCGGATCGGCGAGGTGCCGATCACCTTCCGCGACCGGCGGGTCGGCCAGTCGAAGATGAGCCGGCGGATCGTCGTCGAGGCTCTCGTCGTCGTCGTCCAGCTGCGGATCGAGACGCTGCTCCGGCGCGGCCCCCGCCGGTGACCGATCGGCCCGACGGCCGGCTGGGAGACGTCACACGCCCGGATGTGCCGGGCGTCCGTGTCGTTCTCGACGTGCGACCGCTCCAGACGCCCGACCGCGCGCCGCTGGGAGCGACCTACCTGGCTGAGCTGCTGCGCGCCTACGACGAGGCGCCGCTCGCCGGGGAGTCGTTCGCGATGCTGCTCGGATCGGACCTCGACGACCCGACCGCCGCCTTTCCGCACCTGTCGGTCGTCGGCCGGCGCCAGCTCCCGCCGACCCGGCTGCTGCGGTCCGGCTCGATGACCGTGGACCCGTTCCTGCTCCGCGGCGCCGAGCTCGGTGCCGCCTGGCGCGCGGAACGAGGCGGCGCCGCCGGTGCGGTCTATCACGCGGTCGGCGGGGCATCGCTGCCGATCGCATCGGACCTGCCGGTGGTCGTGACGCTCCTGGATCTCGCCCCGTGGGAGCTGCCGGATGCGTTCGCCCGGACGATGGCCAGCCGGTTCGGCCAGCGTCTCCGGGGCCAGCTGATGCGCGATGCGGCGCGGGTCATCGTCGGCAGCGAGGCGACCGCGCGGGCTGCCCGCCGCCTCCTCCGCGTCCGGCGCGACCGCGTGCGGGTCATCCCGTTCGCGCCGCGGCCCGCCTTCGCGGAGCCGCCCACGGACGCCGAGCGCGAGACGGCGGCCGGACTCCGGGCCAGGCTCGGTCTCGCGGATCGCTATCTCGTGTTCAGCGGGCGGTTCGATGCCCGGCTCGACGTCGCGACGCTCCTGAGCGCCCTGGCCTCCCTGGCTGCACAGGCCCGGCCCGCCGGGCTGGCAGAGGACATCCCGTGGCCGCCGCGCATCCTGGTCGTCGGTGCGAGCCCCGAGGATCGCGCCGCGGTCGCCCGCCTCGCGGCCCGAAAGTCGGTGGGGGAGGCACTCGCCTACGCGCCCGGCCTGGCGGCCGAAGACCTCGCGGCGCTCGTCCGTGGCGCCCGGGCGGCGATCCTGCCGGTGCTGTCCGAGGCCGTCGGCTTGCCGGTCATCGAGGCGCTCGCCGCCGGCACGCCGGTCGTGGCCTCCGCCGTCGGGCCACTCCCCGAGCTGGTCGGGCCGGCCGGTCTGCTGGTCGAGCCGCGCGACCCCGACCGGCTGGCCGTCGCGATCGGGACGATCTGGGCCGATGACACGGTCCACGGGGGCCTCGTCAACGCCGTCCGCGATCGGGCCGGCCAGCTGCCGACCTGGGCTGGTGTCGCCGCCGACACCCGCCGCGTCTACGCCGAGGTCGGCATCCGGCGGCGCGTCTGACGCTTCGCCCAGCGCTCCGCCGACCCGGGGTCGATTCCGTCCGTCAGGTTCAGCCCCCCGACGGGGTGGGCGTCGCGGGCGGCGTGGACGAGCCGGGCTTGAACGAGGCCGGATAGCCGGTCGTGCTCGTGGTGAGCACCTGCACGAATGTCTGGCCGGCGGTCAGGGTGACTTCCTTCCCGCTCGCGTCGTAGAACTGGGTCGGCGCCGTGAACGCGGTCTTCTTCCAGGTTCCCTTGATCGTCCGGCCGTTGGTCGAGATCCAGGCCGGCCCGTGGCCCACCACGTTCGCCTCGAGGCGCGGCGCTCCGGGGTGGCCGTCGTTGAGCGGGCCGAAGACCATGCGCATGACGATCACGTTCTTCGGCGCGATCCGCGTCCCGTCGAGCGCGTCGGTCTCCTTCTTCTCGCCGGTCACCGAGCGCAGGTAGGTATTCGTCGTGCGGTCATACGTGTACTTGATCGTGTTGTACGGATAGCTGACGGTGATCGTGCCGCCATACGGCCGATCCTCGAGCGGGGCGTCGGGTGCGAACTGCCAGGCGGCCGTGTAGGTCTTGTCCTTGGCCCCGAGGAACTTGCCCATCGCCCGCAGCTGCGCTCCGCTGGTGTACAGGTTGTGCGGCGCCTGCCGCGTCGTGATCCGATGGAACGTGCCGCTGAAGCGGAACTCGTCGCCGTTGAAGACGTACTGGCCGTGGCCCTTGGCGGCCAGCGTCGCCTTCGCCTGCGGCGAGCCACCGGCATGGGCGTAGACGGCGCGCCACTCGGCGGCCCACGCGATGTAGTACAGCCGCGAGCTGCGGACCGGCCCGATCGACTTCGGCAGCGTGTCCTGGAAGATCGCCATGTAGCGCGGGATCCCGCCCTCCGCCGGCGCCTGCCAGACGATGGATGCCTTGGACAGCCCGGACTGGGGTCGCGCCGGTCCGAGGTCGTCGATCATGACCGCGATCGGGTGACGGGCCGCCACGGCCGGGCTGACCGGCAGGCCGGTCAGCGGCCCGGGGACGACCAGCGGCGTCGGAACAGGGGTCGCGGTCGGTGCCGAGGTGGGGGAAGCGGTGTCGGTCGGGCTCGGGGTGTCGGTCGGTGCCGATGTCGCGGTCGGGGTCGGCGTCGCGCTCGCTGTCGCGACCAATCCCTGGTCCGGCGACGGGCTCGGGGACGCTGAGCCACCGAGCGACGTCGCCGCGACGACGACCACGAGCGCGGACGCGCCGATCAGACCGACCACGCCCACGGTCGTCCTTTGCTTCACGTTGTCGTGCCCCTCCTGGGATGAGACTGGGGTTCCCGGCCTGGTGACGGACCATGACCGCTGCAGCGCGCAGGATAGCCGAGGTTCGGACGTTCGGCGTGGACGTGAATGTGGCGCCGGCCGACGAAACACCTCTGGCCATCGCGTTCATGGTCGAGGCGCAGTAGGCTAGGACGATGACCGACCGACCCGCCAGCGACGACCAGACCGGAGCGCCCGAACCGACGACCACGAAACCGAAGGTCACCCGAGCGCGGACGACGGCGGTCGGCAGCCCGGGCGCCAAGTCCACCGCCGCGAAGGCCACGACCGCCAAGTCGGTGTCGGCCGCGAAGCCGGTGTCGGCCGCAAAGCCGGCCACGCCGAAGCCGCCGACGCCGAAGCCCCAGGCGCAGCCGCCCGCCGCGGACATCGTCACGACCGAGACCGTCGTCAACCGTGGCTTCGACAACGTCGAGGTCGATGTCCTCAACCTGACCAACGGCGGGATCGACACGGTCAAGGCCACCCGCGTCGACGTCCGCCAGGGCGGCATCTCACGCGTCGACGCCCAGGATGTGGCGGTCACGATGGGCGGCATCGCCCTCGCCCGCGCCTCCCGCGTGTCGACCGACCGGAGCGGTGTGGCGATCGCCCTGTCGGGCGAGTCGCGGTTCCAGCGGTCGTTCGTGCGGAACATCCTCGCCCGCGACGTCCGCCTCGATCAGAGCGCCGCGTGGAGCGTGTTCGGGGGCCGGGTCACATTCGAACGCCAGAGCTTCGCGGGCGTCGTCATCGCCCAGCGCGTTGAAGGGAACATGCGACCACTGCTCGATTGGCGCGGCGCGCTGGTCATCGCGGCCGTCGCCGGCGTCGTGACCGCAGTCGCCCGTCGGGGGCGCTGACCGCCCGGATCAGCGGACCCGCACGATCCTCGGGTCGATCCCGGCCTTCTCGGCCTCCTCGAGCGACCGCCTCCGGGCCTCCTCGGTGTTGACCCGGTGGAGCTCGACCACGTCGGCCGGCTCGCCTTCCATGATCAGCTCGCCGCGCTCGATCAGGATCGCGCGGTTGCAGTACTCGGTCACCCAGTTCATGTCGTGGGTCACCAGCACGACCGCCTTGGCGGCCGACACGATCTGGATGACGCGCGCCTTCGACTTCTCGCGGAAGTTCGCATCGCCCGTGGCGAGGACCTCGTCGAGCAGCAGGATGTCGGGGTCCACCGAGGTCGCGATGGCGAACCCGAGACGGGCTCTCATCCCGGAGGAGTAGGTCCGCAGCGGCGCGTCGATGAACTCGCCCAGCTGGGCGTACTCGATGATCGACGGCAGGAGCTCGTGCGTCACCGCGTCGTCGAGCCCGAGGAACGCCCCGCCGAGCAGGATGTTGTCCCGCCCGGTCAGCTCCTTGTCGAAGCCCGCGCCAAGGGTCAGCAGCCCGGATACGTGCCCGAACACGTCGACCGCGCCCTCCGACGGCCGGATGATCCCGGCCAGGACCTGGAGGAGCGTGCTCTTGCCCGCCCCGTTCGGCCCGATCACGGCGAGCGACTCCCCCCGGCTGACGTGCAGGTTCATGTGACGGAGCGCCCAGAACTTCTGGACCTCGCCACGCCCGAGCATCTGGCCGATCGAGCTGCGGATGGTCGTCTTCTTGGTGAAACGGAGGTCGTAGCGGACGCCGAGGTCGGTGGCGCCGATCGCAAACCCGGGGTCCCGCTCGGGACCGAGCTTCGGGGGGCGGCGGAAGAGCTGCATCAGATGACCTTGGCGAAGTTCGGCTCGAGCCGCTTGAAGACCATCGTGGACAGCGCCAGGAAGATCGACGCTCGCCGACCAACAGGATCGCCAGCAGCTCCATGTTCGGCGGTCCGCTGGGCGGCGAATCGGCGGTCCCGTAGATGACCGAGCGGTAGGCCTCGAACAGGATGGCAAAGGGGTTGGCGTTGGCGAGCGTGGTCAGGAAGTGGTGCTCCTTGAAGAACTTGATGTCGTCGAGGCTGGCCAGGCTGTACAGCCCCGGCGACAGGAACCACCACAGTCGCAACAGGTGGCCCACCACGTTGCCCAGGTCGCGGAAGAAGACGTTGCCCGCCGCGACCAGGAACGAGACGGCGAGGGTGAACACGTACTGGACGACGGCGATGACCGGGATGAACACCAGCCAGTACGTGATCCGGTCGGAGAAGAACAGCATGAGCAGGCCGAGCGCCACGGTGCCGAACGCGAAGCTGACGATGCCGGCCGTGGTCGCCGCGACGGGCAGCACGATCTTCGGGAACTGGATCTGCTTGATCAGCTGGTCCTGGCTGACGATCGATACCGTGGCGTCGGTGACCGATGCGGAGAACCACTTCCAGGGCAGGATGGCCGAGAAGATGAACAGCGGGTAGTCGGGCTGTGTCCGCGGCACGATGATCGACACGAAGACGACGTACACGAGCATCTGGAGAAGGGGATCGAGGACCCACCAGATGTTGCCGAGCAGCGTGTCGGCGCCGCGCTTGTGCGCGTCCGCCTGGACGAGGTAGCGCACCAGCCGGCGGCGCGACAGGATGTCCGCGATGCCGTCGCGCAGGAGCGCGATGGGACCGGGGTTGCCGGCGGCATTGCGGAAGGCTGCCGGAACCTCACTGCGGGCGGACATCGGGCGGAAGGGTACCAGCCTCACCCCGCAGGCGCTGATGGGCGCCCCACGAACCGATCGACGAACCGCTGGCTGGCACCTCCGCGCGCCGGCCCGAGCTGACGATCCACGAACGTTTCGTAGCCGGTCAGGTCGAACCGCCCGGTGGCGATCGCTTCGATGACCCCGTCGGTGTCCGTCACCTGCGTGCCGATCATCTCGGTCCGGTAGTCGAGATACAGCCCCGGGTCTTGCTCGTACTCCGCAAGGTCGCCGATGAGCAGCACGATCGGCCGCCGCAACAGGGCGAACTCGACGACCGAGGACGAGTAATCGGTCACCAGGATGTCGGTCGCGGCCAGCAGATCGTTGATCTCTGCCGCCGGGTCGACCACGACGTCGTAGCCGACGGTCGGGGTCGCCGCCGGGTCGAGGTTCGGGTGCGTCTTGAGGACGAGCACGTGGTCCGCCGGCAGCGCCGCCCGCAGCCGCACGGCGTCGAGACCCGGCGCCGCCCGCTTGCCGATCCCGCGACCGCGAAAGGTCGGGGCGTACAGCACGACACGCCGGCCGGCCAGCGCCGGGTATGCGTCCGTCACCCGGCTGCGAGCGGCCGCCAGCTCGGTCTCGTCGAAGAAGAAGTCGGTCCGCGGCCAGCCGAGGGCGACCACGCGCTCGAGCGGCGTCCGCAGCGCGGCGGCGTACGGGCGGCGCGTCCAGTCGCCCCCGACGACGACCGCGTCGTAGTTGCGATGGAGGAACGTCCGCTCCGGTTCCGCGATCGGCCGTCGCGTGTCGAGCCCGAAGCGCTTGAGCGCACCGGCCGCGTGCCAGACCTGGACGACGGTGGTCGTCCGCCGGTGCGGTGCCACGTGGATCGGCAGGTACGCGTTGTCGACGACGAACAGCCCGGCCGTCTGGAGGTGGTACATCCCGCGCACCAGCCGGGCGAGATAGGCGAGCTTGCCCGCCAGCCCGTAGCTGTACGGCTCTAGGAGCAGGACGATGTCGAGGTCGGGCCGGCTCGCGCGCAGGGCACGATGGATGAACAGCAGGTTGCCGTCGAGCTCGGACACCCGCGCGGTGGCCAGGACGACTCGCTCGGGATGCGTCGGGAGGCGTCTCGCGACGAGTCGGACGAGGAGGAGGAACGCCCGGGCCAGACGGTATTCGAGCCGGGTCATCCGCCGGTCAGGCCCGGGTGCGGACGATGATGTTCTGCCCGTCGAGCGTCACTTCGTTGTCGTGCATGAGCTGGGCGATGACGTCGGCCACCTGGTTCGGCTGCATGATCGAGGACGGGTCCTCCTCGGGCGCCAGCTTGCGTCGCAGCTCGGTGGCGGTCCGGCCGGGCGAGATGCTGTAGATCTTGATGCCGCTCCCGGCCAGCTCGTCGGCGAGCGTCGCCGACAGCGACACGACGGCTGCCTTCGACGACGCGTAGGCCAGCCAGCCGGGCCGCGAGGTGATCCCGGCCGTCGAGGCCACGTTGAGGATCTTGGCCGGCCGGTCGTACATGTAGCGGGTCATCTCGCGGATGAGCAGCAGCATCGCGAACACGTTGATCGTGTATGTCTTGACGATGTTGTCGGCGTCCGTGTCGAGCAGCGACTGCGGGTCGGCGTAGCCCGCGATGTTGAGCAGGATGTCGATGCTGCCGAACCGCTCGTGGACACGCCGGACGAGGTCCGGGATCCCGTCGAGATCCATCAGGTCGTAGGCGATGAGCTCGACTTCCTTGCCATCGCGCTCGCATCGCGGCGGCCGTCTCCTCGAGCCCGTGCGCGTTGCGGGCGATGAGCACGAGCGCCGAGATGTCGGACTCCTGGCTCATCCGCACGGCCGCGGCCCGGCCGATGCCCTGGCTGGCACCCGTGATCACGCAGACCTTGCCCACCGTCAGCCGCCGCGGCCGATGCTGTCGGCGTAGATCGCCTCGGCGGTCACGATGTCGGTCGGGACCGTGATCTTGATGTTCCGCTCGGACCCCGGCAGGATCCGGACCGGTGCGCCGGCATAGCGGTGGAACAGGCTGGCGTCCTCGGTGAACGTGACGCCATCGCGACGCGCCGCGTCGTGGGCCGCCGCCAGCGCCGCCCGATCGAACTTCTGCGGCAGCTGGACGTTGACCAGCTCGTCACGCTGGAGCAGGTCCTCCACGTAGTCGTGGCCCTTGAGCACGGTGAACGAGATCGGGATGCCGTACATCGCGTTCGGGTCGGGGGCGGCGATGAGGTCGCGGAACTCGGCGGCGGTCACCAGCGGCCGGACTGCCTCGTGGACGATGACCGACTCGCAGTCCGCGAGCTCGCGCAGGCCGAGGTAGACCGACTCCTGGCGCGACACGCCCCCGACGATGCACGAGAACCGCTCGTCGAAGCCGTGATTGGCGATCAGCCGGCGCGTCTCCTCGAGGTGGGCCTCCGGGCAGGTGATGACGACCTGCTCGATGTCCGGGATGAGCCGCGCCTTCTCGAGCACGTGGATGATCAGCGGCTTGCCGCCGAGCAGCAGGAACTGCTTGGGGAACGGGCGCCCGATGCGCTTGCCGATGCCACCGGCGAGCACGATCATCCCGATCTTCATGCGGTCCTCCGGTGCGGATGGCGGTCCGCCATAGCCTACGTGTTCACGGCCGGGTCGTTGGCACCGGTATCATCCGCGCCGGGACCTCGCACCCCCTGCGACCGATCGGTCGGCGGGCCCCACCGACCCGAAAAGACGCCCAGCCCAGAACACCCGAGGAGCCTGGATGCACGTTGGCACCCGCGATCCCGCGATCGACATCAGGTCGATCTGCTGGGAGCGTGTGCAGCTCGTGATCGAGGCTCGCGTCGAGCCCTCGGTGACGATCGCCCCGGAGGAGCTTCGGCTGCACGAGACCGGTGGCCGACGGAGCATGGCGCCGACACGGGTCGACCGCCAGGCCGACTGCCTGATCATCCACTACAACGTGATCACCGGCCTCGATCGCGACCGGCTGCCGGCCGGCCGCTGGGCATTCGGGCTTCCGGTCGTGCTCGGCGATCAGGCCGCTGCCGGCCTCGACCCCGCGAGTGGTTCGAGATCGTTCCTCCTCGAACGAAGCCTCTTCACGGTCGCGCCCGCATACGACCCGGCAACCCGGACGCTCGCCCTTGTCGCATCCGTCGACGAGACGATCCAGCGCAGGACGGACCCCACGCTCGCCGGCCGGGTCCGGTTGGCGGGTCGGTCGCTGGCGGTCCACGCTCGCCGGTTCGGCTTCCGGTCGCTCATCTGGTCGTCGCGCCTCACGCATCGCCACGACCGCCCACAGGTCCTGTTCGCCTCGGCGCTCATCTCCGAGCTGTCGGGCAACCTCGGGGCCGTCCACGACCGGATGGTCGAGCGCGGGCTGGACCGCGAGTACGACCTGGTGACGGCCCTCCGCCCACGTCGCGAGCGGCGCAGCTTCCTCGGCCGGGTCCGCCTGGCGAGCGCGCTCGACCGCGCGACGGTCATCCTGCTCGACGACTCGTATCCGCCGCTCCACTGGCTGAAGATCGGCCCGGCCGTCCGGGTCATCCAGCTTTGGCATGCGGCCGGGGCATTCAAGACCGTGGGCTACAGCCGGGTCGGGACGCCGACCGACGCTGACACGTTCGCGCGGGTCCACAAGAAGTACACCGCGGCGATCGTGAGCTCGGACCATGACGTGTCGTTCTATGCCGAGGCGTTCGGCATCCCCGAGGACATCGTCTACCCGACCGGGATCCCGCGGATGGACCGGTTCTTCGACGAGCGTGCCCAGGTGGCCGGCCTGGCCGCGGCTCGCGCGGCATTCCCCGAGACCGAGGGCCGGACCACGATCCTGTACGCCCCGACGTTCCGTGGCGACGGGCCCAAGTCCTCGCACTTCGACCTCGGCGTTCTCGACTACGCGGCGCTCCACGCGGTCGCGGTCGAGAAGGACGCGGTCGTCATCATCAAGCTGCATCCGTTCGTGGTGCAGCCGCTCGGCATCCCGGCCGCGTTCCGCGATCGCCTGCTGGACGGCGCGCGGGCCGCCATCGACGTCAACGACCTGCTCTTCGCGGTGGACGTGCTCATCACCGACTATTCGTCGATCGTGTTCGAGTTCTCGACCCTCGGCCGACCGATGCTGTTCTACGCCTACGACCTCGACCACTACGCCGGGTCGCGCGACTTCTACGTCCCGTTCGAGACGTTCGTGCCCGGCCGGATCGTGCGGACCTTCCCGGAGGTCGTCGACGCGATCCGGCGCGACGACTACGAGGCCGACAAGGTGTCGCAGTTCGCTGCGCGGCACTTCGCCCATCTCGACGCGGGATCGGCCGACCGGGTCATCGACCAGCTCGTCCTCGCCCGATGAAGGGCCTCATCCTCACCGTCCGGATCGTCGCCGTCCGGCTCGCCTTCGCGTACGCCCGTCTCCTGCCGCTCCGCTCGCGGGTCGTCCTCGCGACGGCCCATTCGGCCACGCTGGCCGGCAACCTGGTGTCGATCAGGGACGATCTGAAGGCGCGCTACCCGGAGATCCCGGTGGTCGTCCTCGCACGCCGGCCGGCACGGGGCCTGCGTGGCCGGATCGCGGCCCTCGGCCAGGCGCTGATCGCGGGCTACTACCTCGCCACCTCGCGCGTGTTCGTCGTGGACGACTACTTCTTCCCGATCTACGTCATCCACCCGCGCCGCGGCACGACGATCATCCAGACCTGGCACGCCTGCGGGGCGTTCAAGAAGGTCGGCTACAGCCTGCTCGACAAGTCGTTCGGGGCGGACGAGGAGCTGACCCAGCGGGTCCGGATCCACTCGAACTACGACGTCTGCCTGGTCGCCTCGGAGGCGTCGGCGCCGCACTACGCCGAGGCCTTCGGGCAGCCGCTCGAGCGGTTCGAGTGGCGGCTCGGGATCCCGCGCACGGACGTCTTCTTCGGCGAGGAGCGGCTGGCACGGACGCGCGAGGCGATCCGCCGGCGCTACGGGCTGACCGACGGCCGGCGGGTGATCCTGTACGCGCCGACGTTCCGCGGCGACACGATCACGACCGCGCACGCGACCGACGATCTCGACCTCGACGTCATGCGCTCGATCCTCGGCGAGGACCACGTCCTGCTCGTCCGGCTCCATCCGTTCGTCCGCTCACGGACCGTCATCGGCCCGGAGCTGGCCGGCTTCGCCATCGACGTCTCGGACTACCCCGACATCAACGAGCTGATGCTCGTCAGCGACGTCCTGGTGACCGACTATTCGAGCGCGATCTACGAGTTCTCGCTGCTCGAGAAGCCGATCGTCTTCTTCGCACCCGACTACGAGGCGTACGAACGGGAGCGCGGCTTCTACTTCGACTACCGGACCGGCGTCCCGGGTCCGATCTTCGAGACGAGCGAGGCGCTGGCGCGATACCTGCGCGCCGGGGCCTTCGACACCGAGCGCGTGCGGCCGGTTCCGCGAGGCGTCGTTCGCCGTCGCAGATGGAGGTTCCTCAACACGCGTCACGGACCGTTTGATCGTTCCGTCATTGACCCGGGCGGGAGCTTGAAGATCGGACTGCGGACGCGGTCCTTCGAAGGGCCGGTGTACCATACCGCGGCCCTCCATCCCCGGCGTCTGCCGGCCATGCGACAGGACAGATCCACGACCATGACCTTTCGAGCCAAACCCGTCGTCAAGCGCGCCCGCCGACCTTCGTGGGAGACGCAGGACCGACGCAGCCTCTACCTCAATATCGGCTTCGGCCTGATCGTCATCCTGGCGGTGGTCATCCTCGCCGTCGCGGCCGGCCTGACCTACTACAACGACCACCTCGCGTCGGTCGGCTCGGTCGACGGCCAGTCGATCAGCAAGGACGAGTTCAGCGACCGGCTGCAGGTCGACTCGTGGCGGCTCGACGAGGAGATCCGGCGGACCTCGAGCGAGGTGTCGGCCGGCCACATCAGCCAGACGCAGGGCGCCGCCCAGGAGCAGACACTCGAGCAGTCGAGGTCGCAGCTGCCGGCGGCCAGCCTCGAGCGGTTGATCGACTCGAAGCTGCAGGGCAAGCTGGCCGCCGAGGAGGGCGTGACCGTCACGCCGCAGGACATCGATGCGCGCCTGACCGAGGAGGCGACCACCCCGGAACAGCGCCATGCGTGGGTCATCGAGGTCGCCCCCACCACCGACACCGGAGCCATCGAGCCGTCCGACGCACAGAAGGCCGACGCCAAGGCCACGGCCGAGCAGGCGCTCAAGGACATCCAGGGCGGCAAGGCCTGGGAGGACGTCGCCAAGACGGTCTCGACCGATACCGCGACCGCGCCACAGGCCGGCGACCTCGGCTGGATCCAGGCCGATGACACCCAGGCCGACGAGGCGTTCCTGAAGGCGCTCTTCGCGGCGCCGGTCAACACCCCGACCGATGTCGTCGAGGGCGCCGACGGGATCTTCCGGATCGGCCGCTCGACCGAGATCTCGCCATCCGCGGTCGACAGCGCCTACCAGGACCAAGATCGTCAACAACGGCGTCCCGATCGATCACTACCGGACGGTCGTTGCGGCCGACGTGCTGCACCAGAAGCTGCAGGACAAGATCGTCGCCGACGTCGTCGCCCCGGGTCCTCAGCGCCGCGTCTCGGAGATCTACATCAAGCAGGCGGACACGCCGCCGGCGGCAGATGCGATCAAGGTCCGCCACATCCTGTACTCGCCCAACGGCGATCCGTCGAACGCATCGCAGGTCGCCCAGAGCGACCCGGCCTGGGCCAGGGCGCGCTCGCTGGCGACCATGACGTACGCCAGGCTCAAGACCGACCCGAGCCTGTTCGACTCGATCGCCCGCAAGGAGAGCGACGAGGAGGCGGCGCTCGGCGCGACCGGCACGGGCGGCAAGCTTCCGTACTTCGACAAGACCAGCAGCGTCGATCCGGCCTTCCTGGCGGCGATCATGCAACCCGGCCTCAAGCCGGGCGACATCCTGCCACCGGTCCAGTCGGCGTTCGGCTGGCACGTCATCGAGATCATGTACGGCCCGACCGACACCGACCACCTCACCGACCTCAAGACACAGTCGGACAAGGGCGCGGACTTCGCGGCCCTCGCCCGCGACAATTCGGATGGCACGACCGCCAGCATCGGCGGGGATCTCGGCTGGGTCGCCAAGGGCCAGCTGAGCCAGCCCCTCACCGACGCGATCTTCGCGGCACCGGTCGGCAAGACCAGCGAGGTCACCACGGTCGATGGCGACGGCTCGTACCTGTTCAAGGTCTTCGCCGAGGAGACCCGGACGCCCGAGGGCAGGCAGCTCACGCAGCTGACCTCGAACGCGTTCTCGACCTGGTACGACGCCAAGAAGGCGGCCGTGGCCATCACGCGCGATCCGACCATCGAGGCCACGGCACAGGCAACCCAGTAGCGGGAGGGACGAGTGCTCGACGCGCTCGTCGCGGAGGCGCGGCTTCGCTGGGGTCTCGACCCGGCGGATGGACTCCAGGTGGTGGCCGGCGAGACCCTCGTCGGCGCCCCGATCGAGCCGTCGCGCCCGGTGCTCGTCGTCCCGCTGGCCACGCTTCGTGCCGAGCCCGACGGGACACCGACCGCTCCGCTGCCCGGCCGGGCCGGGCCTGCAGGCCGTGACCCGCTGACGCTGCTGCGGCGGCTCTATCCGGCCGACCATCCGGTCGGCCGGTTCGGGGCGCCGGACGGCGTCACGGTCGAGACCCTCGGCCCGGACGCGCTCGACGCGCCCCTCTACCTCGCCCCGATCGCACCGGAGCTGGCCGTCGCTGGTCCGTGGGCGATGCCCTGGATCGCGGACCGCCTGCGGCCCCGGACGGCTGCCCGTGGGACCGCGAGCAGACCCACACCTCGTTGCGCAAGCACCTGCTCGAGGAGGCGTACGAGGTGTACGACGCGCTCGAGGCCGGTGCCACGCCCGAGCTGGCCGGCGAGCTCGGCGACCTGTGGCTCCAGATCGTCCTGCACGCGCAGCTGGCCGCCGAGGCCGGCGTGTTCGACCTGGCCGACGTCCAGGCCGCGATCGGCTCGAAGATCGTCCGCCGCCACCCGCACGTGTTCGGCGATGCGGTCGCGCGGACCGCCTCGGACGTCAATCGCCAGTGGGAGCGGATCAAGGCGGACGAACGGGCCGCCGCCGAGCCGGGCGTGGACTCCGACGGTGCCGCCGCCCCGCAGAAGGGCGCCCTCGATGGGATCAGCCCGTCGATGCCGGCCCTCGCCGCGAGCCAGGAGATGCAGGAGCGGGCGGCCAACCTCGGCTACGACTGGCCGTCGATCGACGGCGTGCTCGACAAGGTCGCCGAGGAGGCCGACGAGATGCGCCGCGCCGCCACCGACGCCGAGACGGCCGAGGAATTCGGAGACCTGCTGTTCGTGCTGGTCAACGTCGCGCGCCGGCGGGGGATCGAGGCGGAGGCCGCGGTCCGCGACGCGAACGCCAAGTTCAAGCGCCGGTTCGGGAGCGTGGAGCGGGGTGCGGCTGCCCAGGGAGTCGCCCTGCGCGACCTCGATTTCGCCGCGCTCGACGCGTTGTGGGATGCCGCCAAGGCTGAGGAGAGGACGTCATGACCATCGGAAACCGGCCGCCGACCGTGCGGGCCGACGGGCGCGGTCCCAACGACCTGCGCCCCGTCACCTTCACGTTGGGCGTCCAGAAATGGGCCGAGGGCTCGTGCCGCATCCGCGTCGGCGACACCGAGGTGCTGTGCGCGGCGACGATCGTCGATCGCGTCCCGCCGCATCTCCGCGGCAAGGGCACCGGCTGGGTCACGGCCGAGTACTCGATGCTCCCGCGGGCGACGGCCGAGCGCACGGACCGCGAGTCGGTCAAGGGCCGGATCGGCGGCCGGACGCACGAGATCCAGCGCCTGATCGGGCGGTCCCTGCGCGGCGTCGTGGACCTCGGCCGGCTCGGCGAGCGGACGATCACCGTCGACTGCGACGTGCTGCAGGCCGATGGCGGGACGCGCACCGCCTCGATCACCGGCGGCTACGTCGCCCTTGCGGCGGCGCTCATCACCTACGGCATGGAGCGTCACCTGGTGGCCAAGGTCGCGGCCGTCTCGGTCGGTCTCGTCAACGGGCTGCCATACCTCGACCTCGACTACTCCGAGGACTCGCGGGCCGACGTCGACTTCAACGTCGTCGGCACCGATGCCGGGGCGTACGTCGAGCTCCAGGGGACGGCCGAGGGCAAGCCGTTCGACCGGGCGGCGGCGAACGGACTGCTCGATCTCGCCGACGGCGGGCTGGCGAAGCTGTTCGAGGCGCAGGCGGCCGTCCTGGCCACCGTTCGGCGGTGACCGACCGCCGTCTCCTCGTCGCGACCCGTTCGGTCCACAAGCTGCGCGAGCTGCGCGAGCTGCTCCAGCTCGACCACACCGCGCTCGTGTCGCTCGACGACCTCGGCATCGAGGGCGACCCGGTCGAGGACGGCGAGACGTTCGAGACGAATGCCGCGATCAAGGTCCGGTTCGGCGTGCGCGCCAGTGGTCTGCCGACCATCGCCGACGACTCGGGGATCGAGGTCGACGCGCTCGGTGGCGCGCCGGGCGTCCGGACGCGACGCTATGCCGGCGAGGACGCCACGGACGCGGCCAACAACGCCAAGCTGCTCGCCGCGCTGGCCGGGTTGCCGGCCGAGCGGCGCGGTGCCCGCTACGTGTGCGTCCTGGCGCTGGCACTCCCCGATGCCGCGGGTCCGCGCGGGGGCGTCGCGCTCGTGACGGCGCGCGGAACCTGCCGCGGCCGGATCGCGACGGAGCCGCGCGGGACCGAGGGCTTCGGCTACGACCCGATCTTCGAGCCGGCCAGTGAGCCGCCCGGCGGGCGGACGCTCGGGTTGTGGACGCCCGCCGAGAAGCACGCGATCTCGCACCGCGCGCGCGCCGCTCGCCGGATGGCGCCACGCCTGGCTGCCCTCGGCTTCTGAGCGTGCGCCGGAGGCCGACCGCTCGCCGGACCTAGCCGCCGGGCGTCGCGGTCGCCCTGGGTGCCTTGGTCGGCTTCGGTGACGGTGTCGGCTTGGGCGTCGGCCACGGCGTCGGTGCGGTGCCGGGCGGCGTGAACAGCCCCGCGGCGACCGCCTGGATGCGTTTGAGGTCGGGCTCCTGCGAGTCGCCGTATTGGGTCGACTTGGCGTGGACCAGCGGCGAGCGGATGACGACCCGGGTCACGTCGTTCTTGCCCACCTCGTCGACGATCGCAGCGAGCGCCGGGAGCCGGTCGACGGGGATGTCAGAGGTGAGCGTCCGTCCGACCGCGTCGATCAGGTCGGGAAGCTGGAAGAACAGGCTGCCACCGTGGGTGGCCTTGTCACGCAGCGCCACCAGGATCTGCTGCTGACGCGCCTGGCGGGTGAAGTCGCTCTCGCCGAGCGCCTTGCGCGAGCGGGCATAGGCGAGCGCCTCGACACCGGTCATGTGGTGCTTTCCGGCGGTGATCGAGTAGCCGCGCACATGACCGGCGCCGTAGCCGTCGTAGGTCGGGTCGTCGAACCCGCGCGGGACGTTGATGTCCACTCCCCCGACGGCGTCGACCATCTTGATGAAGCCGCTGAAGTCGAGCCGGGCGTAGTAGTGGATCGGGATGCCGAGCAGCGCCCCGACGGCGTCCTCGAGCGTCCGCATCCCACCCTTGGGGAAGTCCTTCGGGTGCGCGTCGGCGTACGACAGCAGCGAATTGAGCTTCGGACCGAACGTGTCGCCGTTGCCGAGCGGCGTGTCGATGAGATCGCGCGGGATCGAGACCAGGCTGACCGTGTGCCCGACCGGGTCGAGCGAGGCGACCATCATCGTGTCGGTCAGGGTCTCGGTCCGTGTCCGGGTCGAGTCGACGCCGACGAGCAGGACGTTGAGCCGCTCGCCATCGCCCGGGCCGGGACCAGTGGCCGGGTCCGCGTCCCCGAGCGTCGAGCTCGTGAAGATCCGCCCGAACGTGTCGCCGATGACCGTCCCGTAGCGATAGACCACCAGGTGCGGGATGACCACGATGATGGCGATGACGATGAGCCCGGCGATCCCGAGGCGGCCGGTCGGACCCGCGCGGACCGGATCGAGGAACGCCTGACCGGCGGCGACCAGCCGCCACACGAGCACGAGCACGTTCAATGCCAGAAGCGTCCCGAGCACCGGTGGCGCCGCGATCCAGGCGGCCAGCCGGGCAGGCGACTGCGTCTGCAGCGCGAGGATGCCGAGGAGCAGCAGGATGAGCGATGGGATCAGGAACAAGGCAGCCAGGCGGCGGCGTCCGTTGTAGAGCTGGCCGAGTCCCGGTATCACGGCCGACAGGCCCGCTGCAGCGAGGCGGCGGAGGTCGGTGGGCCTCGTGTCAGGCCGGATCCTGGTGGCTTGCACGCGGGGTGGGGACTCCTCGGTCGTGTGGCGCCGGCGCCGGTGTCGCGCTCGAGTCTACCCGTCGTCGGCGCCGGGCATGGAGACGCCGGGCGATCGATCAGCCTGCCTTGATCGCCCGGCGTCTGGACCTGTGACGGGCCGACCCCGCCCCGCGTGACGCGGCTCGGACGGGGACCGGTCGGCTAGGATGGCGCCGTGACCGACCAGACCCTGCGCCGACTGATCGGGGTGATGGCGACGCTGCTGGTGGTGGTCCTCGCCGCCGGCGTGCTCGTCGTCCTGTCGCGAGGCGGATCCGCCGGGTCCACGACCCCGCCACCGGGGAGCAGCTTCGCGCTGGCGTCGCCAAGCCCGTCGGTCACGCCCGGCGCGTCGGCCGCACCCACGACGGGCCCGACCGCCGCCGCGACGCCGAGTGTCGAGCCGTCGGCGAGCGTGGCCGCGTCCGCCTCGCCGCCGCCGGTCCCGCTGGCGACCCTGACGTTCCTGCACCTGAAGCTCGACGCGACCGGACCGCCGGATGCCCAGCCCAGGATCATCACCTTCAGCACCGACGGCCCCGGCAAGATCTCGGCCAAGCTCGCGACATCGTCCGGGACCACGCCGGCCAAGACCCACATGTGCCTCCAGGTCGGGGCGAAGGTGCTCGGCTGCAACGACATCAGGTCGGGCACGTTCACCGGCACGACCAAGCAGGCGCACGCGAACTGGCAGGTCACGGTCCAGGGCACCGCGGCCGCGACGCCGACCGTCGACCTGACCCTGACATTCCAGTCGTTGGTGCCATCGGTCAAGATCGAGCACGCCCGCTTCGACGGGACCGACTTCCCCGACACGAACGGGATCCAGGCCCGGTTCACCGCCCGCGGTCCGGGTGATGCCCATCTCGTCGCGGACTGGGGCGGCCACCCGTTCGTGTACGAAGTCGACCTGTTCGACGAGACTTCGGGGAGCGGGGACGTCTCGCTGGCGAACCAGGGCCCGTCCACCAACGTCGACCAGACGATGCCGGTGACCGTCGGCGCCTGGCGGCTCGTGCTCCAGAACGTCGAGAACGGGTTCGGGACGACCGACCTCACGGCGACCATCGGCTGGCCCTGACGCTGGCGCACCCGCGCACCGACGGTGACCGCACGCACCGATCGTGATGTGGCCCGCGAACGGGGATCCTCCAGGGCAGGGTTGCTTCGACGCACCCGATTCGGGAAACGGATGGGGCTGGTCTGGCGCGGCGGGGGTATGCTCGGGTGGCACTCATCACGTGACGCGGGCACGGCGCATGTCGTCCCGAGGCCTGCGGCACGCCGCTACAAACCGCTTTCGCGCTGCCCGAGGGGAGGCTGAACGCCATGTCGCTGCTCGAGCGGGTCGAGCGGGCTCAACAGCCCGTCGCCGACCCAACGACGGCCCCGCCTGAACCGGTGGCGCCGGCGCCCGCGCCCGCCCCGACGCCCGAGCGTGTCGCGGCCCGCGACGAGCTGCTCCGGCAGATCCGCCAGAAGATGCAGGACGAGGTCCAGCTCGTCTTCACCACGCTGCTCGACACCAAGGCGGAGGAGCTCCGGACCAAGGTCGAGGGTATCGTCGACAGGGTCATCACCACCAACGGCTTTGCGGTGACGCGTGCCGAGCGGATGCGGCTCGTCGAGGAGCTCATCGGGGAGGTCGGCGGACTCGGCCCGCTCGAGCCGCTCCTCGCCGACGAGACGGTCACCGAGATCATGGTCAACGGACCGAATCACCTGTATATCGAGCGGCGCGGCAAGATCCTGCGCGTGGACACCGTCTTCCTCAACGACGAGCACGTGCTCCGGATCATCGACCGGATCATCACGCCGCTCGGTCGCCGCATCGACCAGACGAGCCCGCGGGTCGATGCCCGGCTGCCGGACGGTTCGCGCGTCAACGCGATCATCGAGCCGCTGTCGCTCATCGGTCCCGTGATCACGATCCGGAAGTTCCCGGCCAAGCCGATCACCGTCGACGACATGATCCAGTTCGGGACGGCGACACCTGAGATGTTCGACTTCCTGCGCGCCTGCGTCGAAGCCCGGCTCAACGTCTTCGTCTCGGGCGGGACGGGTTCGGGCAAGACGACCTGCCTCAACGTGCTGTCGTCGTTCATCCCCGACGACGAACGGATCATCACCATCGAGGATGCGGCCGAGCTGCAGCTCCGCCAGACGCACGTCCTCACTCTCGAGGCGCGTCCGGCCAACCTCGAGGGGAGCGGCGAGATCACCATCCGCGACCTGCTGCGCAACGCCATGCACATGCGGCCCGACCGGATCATCGTCGGTGAGTGTCGGTCGGGCGAGGCGCTGGACATGCTCCAGGCGATGACCACCGGTCACGACGGGTCGTTGTCGACCGGCCACGCCAACACCCCGCCCGACATGCTCCGCCGCCTCGAGACGATGGTGCTGATGACCGGCTACGAGCTGCCGCTGCGGGCGATCCGCGAGCAGATCGCCTCGGCGGTGGACCTGATCGTCCACACGGCGCGGCTCAAGGACGGCTCGCGCAAGATCATCAACATCACCGAGGTCTACGGCATCGAGGACGACGAGATCCTCACCCAGGACATCTTCGCGTTCGTGCAGACCGGCGTCAGCGACGAGGGCAAGATCGTCGGCGAGCTCAGGCCGACTGGCATCCGGCCGACGTTCATGGGCGTGTTCAAGGCGAGCGGGGTCGACCTGCCACCCGGCGAGTTCGGGATCCCGAGCATCGACCAGGTCGACCCGGACACGATCCGCAAGGGGAAGGGCCGCTGGACCGACGGCGACGCGCAGGCCGGATCGGCGATGGCCAAGCCGACCATCGGCGTCGGGCGCGCGGTGACCGCAGGCGGCATGGTCTATATCTCGTCGATCGGGCCGGTCGATCCTGACAGCGGGTTCGTCGTCAGCGGCGCGATCAAGGAGCAGACCCGTCAGTGCCTGACCAACCTCAAGGCCAGGCTCGAGGCGAACGGCAGCTCGCTCGACAAGGTCGTCTGGGCCAACTGGGCACTGCGCGAGCCGAGCGAGTTCGACGTGTTCAACGAGGAATGGGCGCGCTGGTTCCCGGGCGAGACGCCGATCGGCCAGGGCACGCTGATGCCGCCGCTCCAGCGTCGGGCCGGGTTCCGGATCTCGATCGGGGTGATCGCCGAGGCCTAGGCCGGTTCGTGTCCGCGCGTGCGGTCAGGCGGCCTTCCCGCTCGCCGGCTGGGATTCGCCCGGCACGTGGAGCCAGCCGAGGATGCGCAGGGCCTCGATCAGATGCTCGGCCCCGAGCCTCGCGTAGACGAGTCCCAGGTGGTTCTTGACGGTCTGCTCCGTGACGCCTAGCTCGTAGGCGACCTGGCCGTAGGTCTTGCCCTCGGCCTTGCGGATGATCACCTCGCGCTGGCGAGGCGTGAGCCGCTCGAAGGTGAACGGTTCACTCATGGTGTGGGTCGCTCCTTCTCGGTGTGCTTCGTTCGCTCGATCTGCGTCCGGGATCATCACCGAGTCCCTCCCGGTGATAACAGCCTGATCCGTGTCGCCTGGCGTTCCCACGGATCAACCATGCAGAACCGCCATCAGTCGGTTGCCGACTTCGCGCATGGCGGGCGAGCGGCACGGCCAGCCGCGCCATCGAGCCGTCGATTGCCGCCATGTCGCAATCGGCGCGCGCCTGCGCGTAGACTCTTGGCCCGATGTGTGCCCGAACTCGCAACGTCATCACCGATGTCCTGCCGGACATCGACACGGTCGTCGCGGCGCTGGCGGACCATCCAGTGGACGCCCCCGAGGAGTTGCGAGCGCGCGTCGAGCTCGCCTACCTGATGACATACGTCGACGCGGATGCCAGCGACCTGGAAGCCGCTATCACCGCGCTGAGGGCGCGCGCGAGCGGCGACCACACGGCCGATCCATTTGGCGTGCGCCTCGTCGCATCGACGTTCGACGAGCTCGTGGCTACAGCCCATCGAGCGGTCGAGACAGGCCGGCTCGACCTCGACACTGTCCTTGCGCTCCACTTCGCGTCCGGCTCGATCGCCGCGGCACAAGGTCAGCGGCTGATCCTGTTCATCGGCGTCAATGCCGAGGCGAGGCTGGTGATGTGGGCCCATGGCACGACTGAGCTGACCCGACGGCACGAGCCACCGGAGCGTCTGGTGGAGCTCGGCCGGTGGCTGCTGCTGTGGAGCGAGATGTCCACACTGGCGATCGGCGAGGGCTATCGGGCGACGGAGGGCGAGCTGCTCGCGCGCGACGTGGCTGCCCGTCGGGCTGCGCTCGACGAACTGCTCGGGGCGGTCGGCGGCGACGGCCGAGTCGGTCCACGCTTGCGCCGCCTGTCCATGCGCTATGGCCTCGATCCTGATACGACCTTTCGCCTTGTCGCGATCCTGCCGGGACCGGACGTCGATCCGACGCCGGATGAGCCCGGGATCGACGACGAGGATCTCGACCTCCTGGCACGGCGCATCGACCACCTGATCCGGCGGCAAAGCGCACGGGACCGGCCTGGCACCGGGATCAGCGTCCCGCTGGCGGTCACCTGGCGAGGGTCGATCGTCGCCATCCTGGGATCGGATCGGCAGGAGTTCACTCGCCTCGCAGATGCCGTGCATGACGTGCTCGGCGCCGGCGCCATCTCAGCCGAGATGCCGAGCTGGGTCGCTGTCGCGATGGCCGCCGACGGGGTTCGGGCCTGGTCGCGCACGCTGGTCGAGCTGCAGGAAAGTTTGCGGATCGCGAAGGCGATCGGCCGCCACGGCGTGATCGACGACGTGGCCGAGCTCGGCGTCGAGCGCCTTCTGCTGAGCGACCCGGACCTGAGCGCGACGATCATCAAGCGGGAGCTCGGGGCGCTCCTGGCCGACCCGAGGATGGGCGAGGAGCTGGTCGAGACGCTCCAGGTCTACTTCGATGCGGGTGGCAATCGCCGCGAGACGGCGCGTCGGCTCCACCTCGCCGACCGGACCGTCGCCTATCGCCTCGAGCGTGCCGAACAGCTGCTCGGCCACGGCCTCGATGGCGAGATGGGGCGGCGACTCAACGTCGCCCTGACGCTGCGTCGACTGACGATGGCACATCCGGCCCCCTCGATCGGCCAAGCCGAAGGCGGAGACGTTCCCATGTACGATGGCGCCCGGCCCGGGGAGTAGCGTAGCCTGGCAACGCACGTGCTTTGGGAGCACGAGATCGCGGGTTCGAATCCCGCCTCCCCGACCATCCCCACACGATGGCGTAGCGTTGCCGCGTGAGTCGCGACGCCGAGGATTTCAATCGGCGCCTGCTGCGCGCCCGGGACGTGATGGATCGCGCGTACGCGCGAGCCGCTCGACGTCCGCGCCGTGGCCTCCGTGGCCCACGTCTCCGAGGCGCATTTCATCCGCAGCTTCCGCGCCGTCTTCGGTGAGACGCCGCATCGCTATCTGCAGCGGCGACGGGTGGAGCGCTCGATGTTCCTTCTGCGCGAGACCGACCGGAGCGTGACCGACGTCTGCTTCGATGTCGGCTTTACCAGTCTCGGGACGTTCAGCCGGACCTTCCGCGAGATCGTCGGCGAGACGCCGTCGGGCTACCGCCTGGCCCACGGGCCGATGGAGGCGCCGAACTGCTTCCAGATGATGGCCATGCGGCCGCTGACGGCCCTGTCCGCCGCGAAGCGAGACACGAACTCGAGCAGTTCCGGAGAAGCCGCGGCGTCCCCGTCGGCTTAGGGTGTGGCTGTCACCACGACAGAAGGGAGACCAGCCGATGACGACCAAGCTTGCCGTGACCTCCGTGAAGGTCCTCGACCAGGAGGAGGCGCTCGACTTCTACGTCAACAAGCTCGGGATGGAGAAGGGCCAGGACATCCGGCAGGGCTCCTTCCGCTGGCTGACGGTACGTTTCCCGGACGACCCCGAGGTCGAGATCTTCCTGGAGGAGCCAGGACCGCCGGTGCACGATGAAGCCACCGCCGAGCAGCTCCGCGAGCTGATCACGAAGGGCGCCCTGGGCTCGCTCGTCTTCTACACCGACGACGCCCGTGCCCTGTACGAGACGCTCAAGACGCGCGGTGTGACCGATTTCACCCAGGAGCCGATCGACCACGGCTACGGCACCGACATGGGCATCCGCGACCCCTTCGGCAACGGGATCCGGATCCTCCAGCGCGCCAAGGTCGCCCAGAAGGCGACGGCCTGACTCTCCGATCCGGCGAGGGCGTACCGTTGGCTTCTCCCGAGAGGCAGCAGAGCCAGGGAGTCGGGACATGCCATCAGCGCGACACGAGGTGACGATCCAGCGGCCGCCGTCGGAGGTCTTCGCGTTCATCGCCGACGGCCTCAACGGACCGAAGTGGAGACCCGGGATCCTCGATATCGCTCATGAACACGGAACGGGCGTTGGTGCCACCTACAAGCAGGGCGTGAAAGGTCCCGGCGGGCGGCGGGTAGCGGCCGACTACCGGATCACGGACTACGAACCGAACACCCGTCTGGCGTTCGAGGCGATCGCTGGCCCCGTCCGTCCGACCGGCGAGTATCTCCTCGCGGACGCCGCCGGCGGCACGCGCATGTCCTTTTCGTTGCAGGCCGAGCTCGGCGGGTTCAAGAAGCTGGTGATGGGCGGGGCGGTGCAGAAGACGATGGACGCGGAGGTCAGCTCGATCGAGCGGCTGAAGACTCTGCTCGAGTCGTCGCCGAGCACCTAGCGGACCGCACCCCGGCGTCGCTGCGGGCGCGAATCGCTCAACGCGGGACAATACCGACATGACGGACACGACGACGATCCAGAAAAACTCCGCACCGACGCCTTGGCCCGCGCTGGCCGACGCCACGCCGCGATACGTGCCTGGCGTCTGCAACATCGGACCCGCGGAGATCGCCAGACGCCGGCGCGGTGGACATGTCCTCCTCGCGGCATCGGTCGGTCTGTTCGCCGGACTGCTCGTGATCGACGCTCCGGCTCCGGCGCGCCTGCTGGTCGCGCTGCCCGTTGCCGTGTCTGCCTCGAGCTACCTGCAGGCGCGCTTCCACTTCTGTGCCGGGTTCGGGTCCCGGGGCCTCTACAACTTCGGTGAGGTCGGGCCGGTCACGCAGGTCGAGGACCCGGTGGCCCTTGCCGCGGATCGACGGCGTGCGCGTCAGATCGGACTGGGCGGGGCAGCGATCGGGATCGCGGTCGGCGTGCTTGCGGCGGCGCTACCGGTCTGAGCCTGGCTCTAGCCGGACGGGTCCATCGATACGCAGCAGCGGCCGGGCTCCGGGTCCAGCTCGACCTCGACGCCCGGTGATCAGTCGAGCGGCTTGCTCGACGACGAGTCGCTCCATCACGCCGAAGAAGCGCCGCTCGAGGTGCTCGATGGCGAGTTCGTGCTCGGCGACGTGATCGAGAGGGTCGCGAAGCAGGTGGTCCCCTTGGAATCGGACGGTGAACGGCTCCATCACGTGCTCGGCCAGCCGGATCGCGAGATTCGGGCTGCGGGTGTGCTCGAAGGCCACGATCCGACCGCCCGGACGCAGCACCCGGACCGCTTCGGCGACCGCGCGCGCGTCGTCTGGGATCGTGCACAGGACGAGGCAGAACGTGACCGTGTCGAATGTTTCGTCTGCGAACGGGAGGGCGGTGCCGTCACCGAGCCGGAGGTCCGCCTGCCGGCCGCCTGCCGCCGCGCGGGCGACGGCGACACGGAGCATCGAGTCGCTGAGCTCGATCCCGGTCAACGTCACCGTGTCCGGATACCAGCGGAGCGTGCGCCCGGTCCCGACCCCGACCTCGAGTGTTTCCCCGGTGGCCTGTGACGCCAGCCAGGCCCGGCCATCGCCGATCACGCGACCGCCGTCACCCGACGTCCGATCGTACCGATCGGCTGTCCGCTCGTAGATCGCCCGTAACCGGGCCGTCTCGGCAACGGCCCGGTCATGCGGATCCCCGTTGGCGGTCACGCTTCCATCCGATCCATGCGACCGATCCTTGTTCTGAGCCCGGCGCCTCATCGTACGGCGTCCAGGCCGTCTAGCCGAGCACAGCCGCCCCGATGGCGACGATCGCGAACGCGCCGATGACGACTCCCGATCCGAGGTTGATCCGGTGGATCCAGGCCGGTGTCACCCGCGTGCGCGCCGCGCCGACGGCGGTCGTCAGGACGATCCACCACGTCGTCGAGCCGAGCAGTACGCCGGCGACCACCAGCACCGCGTCGGCGGTCGCTCCGGTGGTCACGCCAAGCCCGGCGAACAGCGCGCCGAACGACAGGATGGTCATCGGGTTGGCGAGGGTAAGCCCGAGGATCGAGAGGTAGGCGCCGGCCAGCCCGCCTCGCCGGCGAGTGACCGTCGCCGCCTCGGTGGGTGCAGAGCGGATGGTCTTCCAGGCGAGCCACAGCAGGAACAGGCCGCCGACCAGACCCAGGACCTGCCGGGCGCTGACCAGGAGGTCGGTCAGGGCTCCCAGCCCGAATGCAGCGATCGCGCCGTAGGTGGCATCGGCGGTCGCCACGCCGAGCCCCGACACGAGGCCGACCATCCGACCCTCGGCCAGCGTGCGGCGGATGACGAGCAGGCTGATCGGCCCGACCGCGGCCGCGATCGTGAAGCCGAGCAGGTAACCGCGTAACGCGAACGCGGGATCCACGTGGTCTCCTTTCGAATGGGGAGGCATCAAAAACGCCCTCGGCGTCGTGTGCCGGGGCGTCACTCGGGCTGGTCGTCGGCACCCATCGGGGCGCGCACGGACTCAAGTGGGCCGGTCAGGCCCTTGGTTCTGGCTGGTCGTCGGCGTGCTGGTCATCATGTCGCGGGCAGGGTGCCGTACGGCCGATCCGGTTGTCAACGCTTCGCGGGCCCGCGCGACCGCTACATTTCGACGATGACCGCAACGACGCCCGGCCGCCCGCTCAAGGTCGGCATCCAGCTCCCCGAGGTCGAGCGCGACGTCCGCTGGCCCGAGCTGCTCGACATGGTCCGTGCCATCGAGGACCTCGGCTTCGATTCGGCATGGGTCGGCGAGCACCTGCTCTATCGCTGGGCGGATCGTCCCGCGCGCGGTCCGTGGGAGGCCTGGACCACTCTGGCGGCGATGGCCGCCGTGACGACCGCGCATCGAGATCGGGCCGCTGGTCGCCTGCACGAACTTCCACAACCCGGCGCTCCTGGCCAAGCAGGCGGTGACGATCGACGAGCTGAGCGGCGGCCGTTTCGTGCTCGGTCTCGGCGCCGGCTGGAACGAGACCGAGTTCCGGGCGTTCGGTTTCCCGTTCGACCACCGGATCGACCGGTTCGAGGAGGCGTTCACCATCATCCGCACGCTGCTTCGCGACGGAGCCATCGACTTCGACGGTCGCTGGTACCAGGCCCGCGACTGCGAGCTGCTGCCACGCGGCCCGCGCCCCAACGGCCCGCCGCTGATGATCGGCTCGCGCGGGCCGCGGATGCTGCGCGCGACGATGGCCCATGCCGACTCGTGGAACTCCTGGTACAGCGACATCGAGAACAGCCCGGCGGGCGTCCCGCCGATCCGGCGGCTCGTCGACGATGCCTGCCTGGCCGTCGGCCGTGACCCCGCCGAGGTCGAACGGACGGTCGCCGCGCTGGTCCGGCTGCCGGGCGGGACCGGCCGCCTCCAAGGCTCCGACCTGTCCGCCCCGATCGTCCCGCTCGACGCCGAGCCGGCGATCCTGGCCCAGACGCTGCAGTCGTTCGCGGCCGAGGGGATCGCCCACGTCCAGCTGGTGCTCGACCCGATCACGCACGATTCGATCGTAGCCCTGGCGCCGATGCTCGCCGAGCTCGACCGCGGCGGATGAGACGAGCGCCGGGTCGGCGCGAATCGGCGTGCTAGCATCCGCCGCGATGCGAACATCCAGCGGCTCCGTGCCGTTCGGCCGTCATCGGCTGCTCCTTGCCGCTGTCGCGACGGCCTGGCTGGTGGCCGGCTGTGCGGCCGCTGCAGTCGCGACCCCCACACCTCTGCCGACGCCGGCCGCCACGCCCGTGCCGTCGCGGACCCCACAACCGCCGTTGACCGCGCCGGCCAGCGCCGATGCCGTCTACCTCGCGCTCCTCGCCGACGGCCTCGTCATCGCTCCGCTCGATGCCGATGCCGGGATCAACGGTCGCGATCCCGTCAAGCGCATCCATGCGACATACGAGGGCTGGCCGCTGGCGATCAGCCA
Source organism: uncultured Chloroflexia bacterium (assembly GCA_963813225.1). Taxonomy (GTDB): domain Bacteria; phylum Chloroflexota; class Limnocylindria; order Limnocylindrales; family CSP1-4; genus SPCO01. The sequence continues at coordinate 66,272 of CAWEYB010000006.1, forward strand.
GTACATGACCGCGAAGTCGCTGGCGAGTGGCACCCACTGGGCCGCCGGCGCAAAGCCGGGTCGTGGCGAGGCGCCGATCGCGTTCATCGGCGAGAACATCCTCGTCCAATGGGGTCCGATCGCCACCACCAAGGGGCCGACGACCCCGGATGCCGACCATCTTGCTTCTGCGGGCCGGCTCCGAGACGCGCTCAACGGGCTGGTCGGACCGCTGAAGTCCAGGACCATCGTCCCGATCCCTGCCACACCGGCCGCGTCGCCCGGCTCGAGCCCGGCCGCCGGTGGGTCCGCGGCTCCCTCGGCGAAGCCGTGACCCTGCCAGCCCGCCCCCAGCGTTCGCGAGCCATCTCGGGCCGCGCATCGGACGAGGTGACCCCTCTCGACAAGCGGATCATCGAGCATCTCCAGGCGGACGGCCGCCGGCCATTCACGCAGATCGCCGCGGACCTCGGGGTCTCGGAGGCGGCCGTGCGCGCCCGGACGAACCGGCTCATCGAGCGCGGCATCCTCCAGGTCGTCGGCGTGACCGACCCGCTCAAGCTCGGCTTCCACCAGATGGCGATGATCGGCATCCGCTGCGAGAGCGCGAAGCTGATCGAGGTCGCCGAGCACCTCGCGCAGATGCCCGAGGTCGACTACGTCGTCATCACCGCCGGCAGCTACGACCTCCTGATCGAGACGGTCTGCGAGGACAACGAGGCGCTGCTGGTCTTCCTGGCCGAGCGGCTGCGGGCGATCGACGGCGTGCGCGAGACCGAGACGTTCGTCTACCTCCGGCTGGTCAAGCAGACCTACCAGTACGGGACTCGCTGACCGGCCGACGCGATCCGCCGCGTCCCCGGTCGGAACGCGTTGCACGAGGGCACCGAACGCGCCCGCCGAAACGGCGGACCATCGTCCGACGGACGGCTAAGATGGCGTGACGCGGGGGCGCCCGTTCGCCGACGCCCCGAACCGTGCGAGGTCGAGCTGCCGGTGGAACCGGTCCTCATCCTGATCGTGATCCTCGTCGCCGCGAACCTGGCGGTCATGGCGCTCGTCGTCGTCCCGCCGCTGATCGGCCGACCAGGTCCCGTCGCGCCGCCGACCGCCGCGGCCGTCGACCGACGACCGCCGGGCGGCCGAGGCCGCGGTCATCGGCGGGATCGCCAATCGCGACGGCCGACGACGGCGTCCCGACCCAGACCTACGACCGCGTCGTCCGGATCGTGTCCTGGATCTTCCTGCTGGCCACGACCGTGGTCGTCGCGACGACCGGCCTGTGGCCCGACACCGAGCCGGCGATCCTCGTCCTGCTCGCGTTGTCCGGCCTGTTCATCCTCATCGTCCACGACCTGCTGCCGCCCGACACGCTCGGTCCGGCCAAGTTCGTTGTCGAGGGGTCCGTCGCGATCACGGTCGCGACGCTGCTCGTCGCGCTGACCGGGGGCGTCGCCAGCCCGTTCTTCTTCGCCTTCCCGCTCATCGTCGGCGGCGCGGCGCTGGTCGTCGCACCGCCGATCACGGTCGGCCTGACCGCGGCCGCAGCGATCGGCTACGTGCTGGCGGTCTTCGCCGGGACCAACGGGCGCGCTCGGGCCCGGCCGCCGCCGCCGTCGTCGGCATCAACCTGACCGCACTCGATCCTGCTGACGTACGCGGCGATGGTCATCGCCCGGGCGCAGCGTCGGACGCGCGACGCCGCGATCCGGCTGTCGACCGTCGATTCGCTGACCGGCCTGTTCAACCGCTCGTTCTTCTTCGCGGCCATGGACCGCGAGATCGCCCGGAGCGCCCGGTCCGGCCGCGGGTTCTGCCTGCTGATGATGGATCTCGACGAGCTCAAGGGGATCAACGACCGGCTCGGCCACTTCTACGGCGACCGGGTCCTGCGCGGCGTCGGCGAGGTCATCACCCGGGGCGTCCGCCAGATCGACACCGCCGCCCGCTACGGCGGCGACGAGTTCGTGGTGCTGCTGCCCGAGACGGACCCGACCGGCGCGTTCGTGCTGGCCGAGAAGATCCGGCTCGGCGTCAACGCGATGGCCGTCGAGCTCCCGGGCGCCGACCGCCGACCGTCGTTGTCGATCGGGGTCGTGAGCTACCCGGACGACGGGCGGACCGCGGACGAGCTGATCATCAGCGCCGACGGCGCGATGTACGACTCGAAGCGTGCCGGCAAGGACCGGGTGACGGGCGTGCCGGCTCCGCGCAGCGGGCGGTCCGCGACTCCGGTGTAGCATCGCTCCGTGAGCGACAGCCAGCCGCGACCCCGTCCGGAGCCGAAGGGCTTCTCGACCCGCGCGATCCGGGCCGCATCGCGCGCACCGGACGTCCGGCAGACGCCGACGAGCGTACCGATCTACCAGACCGCGACATTCGCGTCGGCCGACGCCGACGAGCTTGGGCGCGTCGCCGCCGACGGACGCAGCGGCTACGCCTACAGCCGCATCTCCAACCCGACCACAGCCGCGCTCGGGGCCGCCTACGCCGAGCTGGCGGGTGGCGCCGCGGGCGTCGCCCTGGCGTCGGGGATGGCCGCGATCCACGCCGCGCTCGCGTCGCTCGTCGTCGCCGGCGACCGGGTGGTGGCGCCGCTCGCGGCCTATGGCTCGACCCGCACCCAGCTCGCGCGGCGGTTCGGTGGCTTCGGTGTCCGGGTCGAGTTCGTCGACACGACCGACCTCGACGCCGTCGCGGCGGCACTCGCCGCCGCTCCGACCCGCGTCCTCTACGCCGAGACCATCGCCAACCCGACGACGCACCTCGCCGATCACGCGGCGCTCGCCGAGCTCGCCCACCGACATGGCGCCCGGTACGTCGTCGACAACACGTTCGCGTCGCCGTATGTCTGCCGGCCGCTCGCGCTCGGCGCGGACCTCGTGGTCGAGTCGGCCACGAAGTTCCTGGGCGGCCACAGCGACGTCATCGCCGGCGTCGTCGCCGGCCCGTCGGACATGGTCGCCGAGGTCGAACGCGTCCAGGTCGACACCGGCGCCACGCTCGGCCCGCTCGAAGCCTTCCTCGTCCTGCGCGGGATCCTGACCATCGCTCTCCGAGTGGAGCGCCACGCGGCCACCGCAGCCGCCCTGGCCGCCTGGCTCGAGGCGCAGCCGGGTGTCCGCTCGGTCCTCTACCCGGGACTGGCGAGCCATCCGCAGCACGAGGTCGCGGAGCGCCAGTTCCGACCGGGCGTGGCCGGCGGGATGCTTGCCTTCGAGGTCGAGGGTGGGCGGGTCGCCGGGCGGGCGCTGATCGACGCCCTGTCCCTGACCGAATTGACCGCCTCGCTCGGGAGCGTCCACACGATGGTCGTCCACCCGCCGTCCACGTCGCATCGCCAGTCGAGCGAGGCCGACCTCCTGGCGGCCGGCATCACGCCCGGGCTGCTGCGCGTGTCGGTCGGGCTGGAGGACCTCGAAGACCTCGAGGCGGACCTGGCCGTCGGGCTCGATGCCGCGCGTGCCACAGGCGACCCGGTCGACGACACCGCAGCGGTCGACGAGAGGCCCATCCCGGCCCTCGACGCCGTCTAGGGGCTCGAGCCATCGCGAGTCCGGCCGCCATCGCGGCGGCCACCACCCGACCGTCCGGCTGGAACATCCCGGCTCGCCTCGGCTACGGGCTGTGGCGGCTGTTGACGTCGGTCGACTTCGCGGTCTTCCAGATCATCGTGCTCGCCCTGCTGGCGGTCATCGGGATGACCATCAAGCAGCTGCCCGACTTCGCGTTCCGCTCGGCGACCGACTACGCGACGGCCATGGAGCAGCTCCACGAGCGCTACGACCCGGTGCTCGGCAGTGCCATCGTCGGCGTCATGGAGCGGCTGTCGGTGTTCGCCGTCTTCCGCTCTCCGTGGTTCAGCGCGGGTCTCGTCGTGCTGGTCGTCTCGATCATCGTCTGCACGCTCGACCGCACGCCTCGTCTGTGGCGCGGTGTCAGCGACGTCCGGGTCGCCCAGCCCGAGCCGTTCTTCGACCCGATCCTCCCCGATCGGGCGGCGATGGACGGCGTCGCCGCCACGGACGTCGGGAAGGTCCTGCGCCGGAGCGGCTTCCATGTCCGCGAGGAGACGGCCACCGACGGCACCCGGTACGTGTATGGCGATCGACACCAGTACACCAAGATGGCCACCCTGCTCACCCACCTCGGGCTGATCCTGTTCCTGATCGCGGCCGCGGCGACCGCGCGGCTGGGCGACGAGCAGGGGCTGGTCGTCGCCGAGGGCCAATCGCTGACGGTCCAGCCGATCGGCACGCCCGGCCTGCTGCTGGTCAAGAACATCGACTTCGAGGCGCCCGGCTTCGACACCGGCCACCCGACCGACTTCACGACCGACCTCGCGGTCTACCAGGACGGGCACCAGATCGCGCGCAAGACGATCCGGGTCAACGATCCGTTGTCGGTCGCGGGCTACACGTTCCACCAGAACGGGTTCGGGCCGGCGCCGCACGTCGTACTGAAGACCGCCGACGGCGCGCTTCTGTGGGACGCGCCGGTCCCGATGACCGACGAGGCGTCCGGCCTGCCGTACGCCTCGATCGGCATCCCGGGCCGCGACATGGGTCTCAAGCTCTTCCTCGACAAGGACGCCGACGGCAACGCCATCCTGACCGTGGCCCCGTACACGGTCGTCGGGACCGGCGCCGACGGCCAGCCCGTCGAGGACCTCTACCAGGCGGTCGACCTCCACCAGGGCGACGTCAAGGTGTCGCAGGGGCTCGACCTGTCGATCGGCCTGGTCGACTTCGGCCAGTTCACGCTGCTCATCGCCAAGGCCGACCCGGGGCAGGGGATCGTGTGGATCGCCTTCGCGTCGCTCATCGCCGGGATCGCCATCACGTTCTACCGGCCGCGCCGACGGGTGTGGACCCGGATCGCACCCGACGGGCAGCTCGGGATCGTCTGGCGATCGGACCGCTACGTCGACGTCGAGCGCGAGTTCGGGCGCCTGCTCGACCAGCTCGTGGCCGTACGGCGCACCGGCTGAGCCGCGATCCGCTCGGACGATCCGGCCCGACCAAAATGCTCGCGCCGGCAACCCTCGCCGGTGCTGAACCGCAACCATCCCTGCTGGTAGGCTCGACCCAACGCGCGCACGCCTGTTGCCGTGCGCCCTTCACAGGTGCCAGATCGCAGGAGTGCCATGACTGCGCGACAATCCGCCATCTCGGAGATCGCCAAGCATCGGGTCGCCAAGACCCAGGACTACCTCAAGGACGCCGGCGCCGACATCTACGGCAGCTACGTCTTCGACGAGGTGGCCCAGCGCCAGTACCTGGCCAAGCCCATCTTCCGCAAGCTGCGGCGGACGATCGAGGGCCACGAGCCGTTCGATCCGGCGATCGTCGACGCGGTCGCCCACGGCGTGAAGGAATGGGCGCTCGCCCACGGCGCGACCCACTACACCCACTGGTTCGTGCCGATGACGGGCTCCACCGCCGAGAAGCACGACTCGTTCCTGACCCCGACCGGCGACGGCCAGACCATCGCCGAGTTCTCGGGCAAGAACCTGGTCCAGGGCGAGCCGGACGCGAGCTCGTTCCCGTCCGGCGGCCTGCGCGCCACGTTCGAGGCTCGCGGCTACACCGGCTGGGACGTCACCAGCCCGATCTTCCTCCAGGTCGAGACCAACGGCGTCACGATGACGATCCCGACGGCGTACGTCTCGTATACCGGCGAGGCCCTCGACTTCAAGATCCCGCTCCTGCGCTCGCAGGAGGCGCTCGGGACCCAGGCCCTGCGCGTGCTCCGCTGGTTCGGCAACACCACCTCGAGCCGGGTCTTCACCAACATCGGTCCGGAGCAGGAATACTTCCTCGTCGACCGCCGGCTCGCCGAGCAGCGACCGGACCTGCTGCTGACCGGGCGGACGCTGTTCGGCGCCCCGTCGCCCAAGGGCCAGGAGCTCGAGGACCAGTACTTCGGCCCGATCCGCGAACGGATCCTGGCGTTCATGATGGATCTCGATCGCGAGCTGTGGCGCCTCGGCATCCCGGCCAAGACCCGCCACAACGAGGTCGCGCCCGGGCAGTTCGAGATGGCGCCCGTCTACGAGGCCACATCGGTCGGGTCCGACCACAACATGGTCGTGATGAGCCTCATGCGTCGCCTCGCCGCGCAGCACGGGCTGATGTTCCTCATCCACGAGAAGCCGTTCGCCGGGATCAACGGCTCGGGCAAGCACAACAACTGGTCGATGGCGACCGACGACGGCGCGAACCTCCTCGACCCGGGCGACGATCCGCATGCCAACGCCCAGTTCCTTGCGTTCCTCGTCGCGGTCATTCGCGGCGTCAACGTCCACGCTGACCTGATCCGCGCGAGCATCGCCGACGCCGGCAACGACCATCGCCTCGGCGCCAACGAGGCACCGCCGGCCATCGTCTCGATCTTCCTCGGCGCCCAGCTGGTGGACGTCATCGGCCAGCTCGAGCAGGGGCCCGCCGCTGCCTCGAAGAAGGGCGGCGCGATCGAGCTCGGCGCGACGTCGCTGCCGGTCCTTGCCGCCGACGCCACGGACCGCAACCGGACCTCGCCGTTCGCCTTCACGGGGAACAAGTTCGAGTTCCGCGCGGTCGGCTCGTCGGCCCCGATCTACTGGCCGCAGACCGTCCTCAACACGGCTGTCGCCGATTCGCTCAAGCAGCTCGCCGATGAGCTCGACAAGCTCGATCGCGGCGACTTCGAGAGCCTGACCGGGATCCTGTCGGGCCTCGTCAAGGACAACAAGCAGGTCCTGTTCGAGGGCAACAACTACTCCGAGGAGTGGCATGCCGAGGCCGCCCGCCGCGGGCTGCCGAACAACAAGACCACGGTCGACGCCCTGCCGGCGCTGACCACCAAGACCGCCAAGGCCCTGTTCTCGAGCTTCGGCGTCCTGTCCGAGCGTGAGCTCGCATCGCGCGTCGAGATCAACTGGGAGCGCTACGTCAAGATCGCCGACATCGAAGCCAACACGGCGGTCGACATCGCCTCGACGATGATCCTGCCGGCCGTCGCCCGCTACCTTGGCGAGCTCGCGGCTGCTCCGTCGTCGAAGGGGATCAACGGCATCTGCGTCAAGATCACAGGGCTGGCCGATCAGCTCGTCGACGCCATCGACGGGCTCGCCCATGCCCAGCACGAGGCGCACGAGGCCGGCCCGGTCCAGGCCGAGGCGAAGGCGTTCGCGACAGAGGTCATCCCCGCCCAGGCGAAGCTGCGCACGGTCGTCGACGAGCTCGAGACGCTCGTCGCCGACGACCTGTGGCCGCTGCCGAAGTACCGGGAGCTGCTCTTCCAGTACTGAGGGCCGCTTCGCGCAACCCACAAGTCGGGGGTCGCGCGAAGACCGGAAAGGACTACTCTTCTGGGGCGCGGCCTCCACTCGGATGCCGCTGGGGATCATGACTCGAACGGGGGCGGTTCGATGTCCCCGTGCGCGTCGACTCACTAGGGGAGGGTCGCCGTATGCGTTCACGTGGTCGGATAGCGGCGCTTGCCGCGCTCGCTTTGATCGGCAGCCTCGCCGTCGGCGTGGCGCCAGTGGCCGCTGCCACACAGGTCAAGACAATCAGCCAATCCTTTGCCGGAACGTCGAGCCCGAACGTCGACTTCACCGTGACCGGCGTCTGCGACGACTGCGTCGATGATGGCGTCGCTAACGCTTTCAACAGCTCATCCGGCTCGTGGGCGTTCGGCGCCGACTCGGACGCGCACGTCGCGACCGTCGATTACGCAAGCTCGACGTCGACGTCCGTGTCGTACGACGACGTGCAACTGAAGCAGGGGCAATCTGTCGTGGCCACCGACGTCCTGACGGCCAGTGCTGGGACGATCACCGCCAAGGGCACGCTCACGGGTCATTGGGGGTTCTATCACGATCCCCTTGGTGGGGACGACTTCCAGCCGGATGGCACCCTCACCCCGTTCAGCAAGCCCTTCACCGCGGTGTTCCCGTGCGCCATGCCGCTACCCGGCGATCCGCCGGCCACGTGCACATCGGGGCTCATCAGCCAGGACATCGCCTCGATCGACGTGTTCGACATCGGTATCAACTACATCGCGATCGACTTCAAAGTCGGCCTCAGGCTCGATGTCACGCTGAACGGCGCCGGCGTGGCGACCGTGCGATCGGCGGTCGTGAGTGGCGGCGGCAGCAACCAGACGGCCCCGTTGTCGTTCGGCGGGACCTCGCCATCGACGCTCGTGGATCCGGTCCACATCTCGTGCGCGGAGCCTGCCGGCAATGATCTGTCGTATGGCTTCACGGGCACGTCGTACGGGCCGACGACGTCGCTTGGGTCGTCGATCGAGATCGATGTCGACGCCGATCTTCACCAGCGGGTCCCATTCCCGCCGTTCGACTTCGTCTTTGTGACGCTCTTTGGGGGTCCGGTCAAGACCGTCGATACCCCGGATGCCGACCTGGCGCTGCCGATCACCGCGCCCGACAAATCGGTCGTCCTCGGGACGATCGCCAAGAACAACATCCCGCCTGTCGTCGATGCCGGGCCGTCGCCGTACTCCGGTGATCAGGGCAGCCCGATCCAGTTCGACGGATCCGGAAGCAGCTCGGTCTGCGGCTTCCCCACTCTGCGCTGGGACTTTTCGGACGGTGGGGTGGCATTCGGGAAGTCTCCGACGCACACCTTCAAGGGGAGCGGGACGTACAGCGGCCAGCTCACCGCCACCGACGCCACCGGGCTCGTCTCGACGACCACGTTCAGCGTCGATGTGAACAACCTGCCGCCGGTCGTCAGTGCCGGTCCTGACACCACCGCCGCGTGGGGTCGGCAAGTGGCCTTCAATGGCAGCGCCGTCGACCCGGGCGCGGACGATCAGGCCACCTTGACGTACTCCTGGTCGTTCGGCGATGGCTCGCCGAGCGCGACCGGCGGCCCGAGCACGCTCCATGCCTACTCGGTGCCCGGCGATTACACCGCAACCTTGACGGTGTGCGACTTGCACATCGCGTGCAGCACCGACTCCCGGGTCGTCCACGTCCGGAAGCGCACGGTGTCCATCGGCTATCTGGGCGACACGGCCGGGACGTTCGACACGCAGGGCAATCTGAGTGCGTCCCTGGTGGATGAGTTCGGCTCATCCATCAACGGCCGCACGCTCAGCTTCACCGTTGGTGGCGGGGCCGCCGGCTCTGGCGTGACCAACTCCAGCGGGATCGGAGGAACGGCGTTCACGCCGCTGCTCGATGCCGGGTCGTACACGACCACTGCGTCGTTCGCGGGGGACAGCCTCTACGAGGGATCCTCAGGCAATGGCTCGATCGCGATCGCCAGGAAGGCGACGTCCGTGGCCTACACGGGCGCCCTCAACGGTGGCCCGAACAAGACCGTGACCCTGAGCGCGATCCTGACCGACGCGACGGCCAAGCAACTTGCTGGTCGTGTGATCGTGTTCCAGCTCGGGACCCAGACCGTCAGCGCGACGACGAACGGGAGCGGTATCGCCTCGACGAGCCTCAAGCTCAGTCAGAAGAACGGGATCTACCCGCTCACCGCGACATGGACCCCGGCCGGCGGCGATGCCGATCACTACGCCGGCAGCTCGGCATCCGTGTCGTTCAAGCTCCAGGCCAAGTGAGCGCCCGCCGGATCGGCTGAGCCGATCCGGCGGTCAGGGGAGACGGGTGGGTCCGAGATGGCCCACCCGTCGAGCCGTCATCTCAAAAGGCGTGTGCCGCGACGCCCCCGGCGACAACGCGTTCCGTCATGATGTTGCACGCTAGGCAGGACGGATGGGACGAGGACCGGACGCCGGTCTCGGACCCGGACATCGACTGCTCCCGCGATCAGCTCTCAGGGGGTCTCAACAGTCATGGATCCACAGACCACACTCGTCGGCACGGGGTTCGTCGTCCTGGCGGCCGTCGTCTGGATCGTGTGCGCGGTGTACGCGTACCAGAACGCGCCGAAGTTCGGCCGCAGCGCCGGGCTGTGGACGTTCCTGTGCATCCTGTTCGGCCCGATCGCCCTGATGATCCTGTACATCCTGCCGAAGAAGGAGCCGGTCCACGCTGCAGGCTCCGGTCACGCGCACACGAGCCCGCAGGCGGGCCTGTACGAGGTCCCCAAGAAGAAGCACTGAGGACAGGCCGGCGTGACGCTCCCGATCCAGGTCGGGCCGTCGACGATCACGATGAACCGGGACGACCGGTTCGTCGTCTGCCAGCCCGACGGTCGCATCGAGCGCCAGGCCGAGGAGGGCTTCTTCGCCCGCGACACCCGGTTCGTGTCGGGCTACGACCTCGTCCTCAACGGCCGCCGGCCGCTCCTGCTCAACACATCGCCGGTCCAGTTCTACTCGTCGCGCTTCGAGTTCACCAACCCGGAGCTCCTCGATCGCGACGGCGTGGTGCCGCGCCATAGCCTCGCGATCCGGCTCGATCGGACGGTCTCCGGCGGCGTCCACGAGGACTACGACATCGTCAACTACGGACGACGGCCCGTCCGCCTGACGATCGAGATCGAGCTCGAGTCGGACTTCGCCGACATCTTCGACGTCAAGGCCGGCCAGCTCGTCCGGCGGGGCCAGATCAACGCGCCGCTGGTTCCGCTCGGCGCGCGAGCTCCGGACGACCTACGTGCACCGCGACTTCGTCCGCGAGCTGGTCATCCAGGCGAAACGGTCCGACAGCGCCGCCGCAGTACGCCAACGGCCGGTTCGTGTTCATCGCCGAGGTCGCGCCGAAGGGCGTCTGGCACACCTGCCTGCTGTGGCTGCCGCTGACCGACTCGAAGCGGCCGGCCGGACACGCTGCCGTGCAACGCGGTCGCCGGTCCTCGCCCGGACCAGACCATGCCGCGCCTGCGACGAGTCGGCCTCGACGACGCCGAACCACGCCGTCATGCGGGCCTGGGAGCAGGCGACAGGTCGACATGGACTCGCTCCAGCTCGAGGATCCCGGCTTCGAGAAGGGCGTGTTCATCCCGGCCGCCGGCGTGCCCTGGTTCGTGACGCTGTTCGGCCGCGACTCGCTGATCGTGTCGATGCAGGGGATCAGCGGCTACCCGGAGTTCGCCGCCGGCGCGCTCCGGCGCCTGTCCGAGCTGCAGGCCACCACCGACGATCCCGAGCGCGACATGGAGCCCGGCAAGATCCCCCACGAGATCCGCCACGGGGAGCTGGCCCAGCTCCACATCCTCCCGTTCCAGCCGTACTACGGCACGCACGACGCGACGAGCCTGTTCGTCATCGTCATCTCGTACCTCTACCAGTGGCTCGGCGACGTCGCGCTGCTCGACCGCTACCTGCCGAACGCCGAGGCGGCGATGCGCTGGATCGACGAATCCGGCGACCGCGACCACGACGGCTTCCAGGAGTACAAGACCCGCTCGAAGCACGGCTACTACAACCAGGGCTGGAAGGACGCCGGCGACGCGATCCCGAACGCGGACGGCTCGCTGGCGTCGCTCCCGCTGGCGCTGTGCGAGCTGCAGGGCTACGTCTACGACGCGAAGATGCGGCTGGCCGACATCTACCAGATCCTCGGGCACACGAAGAAGAGCGCACGGCTCCGGTCGCAGGCGATCGCCCTGTACGAGCGCTTCAACGAGACGTTCTGGTGGGAGGCGGAGGGCACCTACTACCTCGGTCTCGACGGCGACAAGCGCCCGATCGAGAGCGTGGCCTCGAATGCCGGGCACTGCCTCGCGAGCGGCATCGTGCCGCCGGATCGGGCGGAGCGGGTCATCGCCCGCTTGATGGCCGACGACATGTGGTCGGGCTGGGGTATCCGGACGCTCTCGTCGGACCACATCGCCTACAACCCGTTCAGCTATCACACGGGCTCGGTCTGGCCGCACGACAACGCCCTGATCGCGGGCGGGTTCCGGCGCTACGGCCACGCCGCCGAGGCGGCCCGGGTCGCCCGTGGGCTGTTCGACGCGACCGAGCGGTTCCAGGCCAACCGCCTGCCCGAGCTGTTCGCCGGCCTGCCGCGCGACGTCGGGAGCTTCCCGGTCCAGTACCTCGGGGCGAGCGTGCCGCAGGCCTGGGCCGCCGGCTCGATCTTCCGGCTGATCGCCGTGCTGTGCGGCATCCATGCGACGTCCGATCTCGACGGGTCGCGGCTGTACGTCGATCCGGCCCTGCCCGACTGGCTGCCCGAGGTGACGTTCGCCAACCTGCGCGCCGGGGCGGGCGCGATGGGCCTGCGGATCCACGACGGCGAGGTCGACGTGCTGTCGAACACGACCGGCTTCGAGGTGATCCACGAGGTGGCCCCGCGCCCGGCCCCGTGGGCCGACCGGTGAGCCGCGGAGCCGCGCTAGCGCACCGCCGGCAGCCGGCGGCCCGCCTGCACGTTGGCACATACCGGTAGGCCAACGATGCGGCACCATACGACCATGCTCGCCCCGGACATCCGCCCGATGCGCTCGCTCGGGCTGCTCTCCGTGGCGCACGCCATCAACCACGCCCAGGCCGTCCTGCTGCCGCTGATCTTCGTCGCGATCATCGACGAGTTCAAGATCAGCGTCGAGACGATCGCCTTCCTGGCCGCGATCGGAGCCTTCCTGTCCGGGATGGTCCAGCTGACCTACGCCGGCCTGACCAGGATCGCGTCGCGGCGGCACCTGCTCGGGCTTCGGCGGGATCCTGTTCGGCGGCGGGTTCGCGCTCCAGGCGTTCGCGACGAGCTTCCTCACGTTCGCCGTCCCGAACGTGGCGTCGCGGATCGGTGGCTCGCCGCAGCACCCGGTCGGCAACGGACTCCTGGCCGAGCAGTTCCCGACCGAGCGTCGCGGGTTCGCGATCAGCGCCCACATCGCCGGCGGCAACGTCGGCACGGTGGTCGTCGCGATCGTCGGGGCGCCACTGCTGGCGGCCGTCGGCTGGCGCGGCGCCTCGATCGTGTTCGGCCTGCCGGCCATCGCCATCGCGATCGCGATCCTCCTGTTCGTCCGCGAGGCCGGCACCGACCGTGCCGCGGCCCGGGCGAGCGGCACGGTCCGGGCGGCATTCGGCCGGATCCTGCGCGACAGCGACCTGCGCTGGCTGTACCTGACGTCGGCGCTCGGCGGCGGCGGCCGTGGCCTCGGCGTGGTCAACCTGTTCGCGCTGATCTACATGACCCAGGTCCTCAACCTCGACTCGGCGACGTCGGGGCTGATGTACGGCGCGCTGATCGTGTTCTCGGTGCCGATGCCCCTCGTCGCCGGCTGGCTGTCGGACCGGATCGGACGCAAGCCGCTCATCGTCGGGGTCTACCTCGGCGGCGCGCTCGGCTTCGTCGTCTTCCTGGCGGCCGGCTCGTCGCTGCTCTGGCTGTGGGTCGGGATCGTGCTGATGGGGCTGTTCAGCGTTCTCCGAGAGCCCGCAGCTCCAGGCGCTCCTCGGTGACATCGCGCCGCCGTCGAGTCGTGATGCGTCGTATGCCTTCTACTTCGCCATGGCGTTCGGCGTCGGGTCGCTGTGGACCGCGGTATACGGGGTGGTGATCCAGGCCTTCGGCACGACGCAGGGACTGCCCATCGTGTTCGGGCTGATGGCGTTGACGTTCGTGCTGGCCGCGCTCGGGACGCTGCCGATCCATGCGGAGGAGCGCGCCCGAGCGAATGCCGCCTTCGAGGCCGCGCTGGAGTAGGACCTGCGGCAGGTGACCCGCGGTCAACGATTTCGGCGGCCTGGCCCGAGGCTTGCCCCGGAAGGGCGCCGCCGTTGACCGGCGGTCAACGATTTCGGCGGTTCGAAGGGTGGCGACGTCATTTGCGCCTAGATCGTTGACCGATGGTCAACGTACACGGCCCTAGACCCCCGGAAACGACCGTTCGCGCCGAAAACGTTGACCCACGGTCAGCAGTCGGTCGGGTGTGAGGGCCAACGGGGCGGTTCGCGTCAAGATCGTTGACCCGCGGTCAACGCGACGGGCCGCTGCACGGCCCCGAGAGCCGCCCCGGCCACTCGAGGCCGCCCTCGACTGACCGGCTGGCATACTGCCGCGATGGCCGGCCGGCGTGGCAGGCCCGTGCGAGGGATCGATGGACGCCCGGATCCTGCTCGTCGAGGACGACCCCTCGATCCGTGAGGTGACCGCGATCGGCCTCCGCAACGCCGGTTTCACGGTCGAGACTGCCGACGACGGCGCCGCCGGGCTCGAACGATTCACCGCCGAGCCATTCGACCTCGTCCTGCTCGACGTCATGCTTCCACGCCTCGACGGCCTCGAAGTCTGCCGGGCGATCCGCCGCGACTCGACGATCCCGGTCGTGATGCTCACGGCTCGCGCCGACACGATCGATGTCGTCGTCGGCCTCGAGGCCGGGGCGGACGATTACGTCAAGAAGCCGTTCGAAGTCCCGGAGCTCGTCGCCCGCGTCCGCGCGGCGCTGCGTCGGGCCGGCCGTGGCCCGGGTGACGCGGACCGTCTCCATCTCGGCCCGGTCGCCATCGACCTCGCGGGGCGGACCGTGACGCGCGACGGGGTGACGGTCGAGCTCACCCGGACCGAGTTCGACCTGCTGGCCGAGCTCACGCGACACGCCGGGACGGTGCTCACCCGCGACATCCTGCTCGATCGGATCTGGGGCTACGACTACCTCGGCGATTCGCGGCTGGTGGACGTGGCGATCGGCCGGCTGCGGGCCAAGATCGAGACCGACCCGGCGGCGCCGGTGCTGGTGCTGACCGTCCGCGGCGCCGGCTACAAGGCGGCGCGCTAGTCCATGCACCCGTTCCGCGGGATCCGGGCGCGGCTCACGGCCACGCTGGTCGCGCTGGTGGCGTTGACCGCAGTCCTGCTCGGGACGGGCGCCTACCTGTTCGTCGAGAACGGCCTGCGCGACCAGGTCCTGCGCGACGCGCACGACCAGGCCGCATTCGACCTGTCGGTCATCGTCCCCGCCGCCGACCTGCCGGCCGACCCGACCACCGACGACATCGTCAACAGCCGCCTGCTCGACACGTTCCACGCCCGCGGCGTCGAGGCGATCATCGACCTCGGGGCGAACGGCGACGCCATCTCGTCCACCGAGCTGACCGGCGCGCTCGACGCGCTGCCGGCCGACGTGCGCGACAGGGTGGCGGCCGGCGAGCTGGCCTACGCGTGGACGACCGTGGCCGGGACGCCCAGCCTGGTCATCGGCGGGCGGGTCGGAGGCGGCGGACCGGCGTTCTACTTCGTCCACGACACGACGCAGCTCGAGGCCGCCCTGGCACAGTTCCGCGTCGCGCTCATCGCCGGGGCGTTGATCCTGGTCCTCGTCGCGCTGCTTGCCGCCCGCTGGATCGCCCGCGGCGTCCTCGCCCCGGTCGAGGCTGCCAGCCGTGCCGCCGAGCGGATCGAGGGCGGCGACCTGTCGGCGCGCGTGCCGGTCACCTCGGACGATGAGTTCGGGACGTGGGCGGATCGCTTCAACCGGATGGCCGTGGCCCTGGCCGACACGATCGCCCGGCTCGAGGCGGCCGAGGCGCAGAACCGGCGCTTCGTCGCGGACGTCGCGCATGAGCTGCGGACACCGCTCTCGGCGCTGGTGGCCGAGGCGTCGATCGTGCGCGAGCACCTCGACGCGCTGCCGCCCGAGAGCCGTCGGGCAGGGGAGCTGCTGATCGCCGACGTCGGCCGGTTGCGGACGCTCGTGGACGAGCTCATGGAGCTGTCGCGCTTCGACGCCCGTGCCGAGCGGATCGCGCTCGAGCCCGTGGACCTCGGCCGACTGGTGCGCTCGGTGACCGAGGCGCGCCTGCCGACGGCGACAGTGCATCTGCCCGCCGACCGGCTGATCCTGGAGACCGACCCGCGGCGGCTCGAACGGATCCTCGGCAATCTCCTCGACAACGCACGCGAGCACGCGCCCGGTTCGCCTGTCGAGGTCACCCTGACGGTCGCAGACGGCGGGATCGCCCTGGCCGTGGCGGACCGCGGACCGGGCGTGCCACCCGACCAGCTCGCGCACCTCTTCGAACGGTTCTACAAGGCGGATCCCTCGCGGCACGGCGGCAGCAGCGGGCTGGGGCTGGCGATCGCGGCCGAACACGCGACGTTGCTCGGCGGGACCATCGGCGCGACCGACCGCCCGGGCGGCGGCCTGCGGATCGAGCTGCGGCTGCCTGTGACCGAACCGTTACCGGCCGGCGATGAGACGGCGATGGGCGGCAGCGACGCTGGGACTCCGGAAACCCCGTAGCGGAGCACCCGAACGTGATGCGACTGCCCTTCTCGATCGTCCTCGGTGGCGCGCTGGTCCTGAGCCTCGCGGCCTGCGCGGGGGCGACCGGTGATCTCGGATCGGTCCCGAGCCCGGTGTCGACCCCGACGACATCGCCCGACGCGACCAGCCCTGACCTGACGCCCCTCCCGAGTGACCCGGCCGGGGCGTCCACCGCGCCGTCCAGCGAGCCGACCGCCGATGCTTCCGCCAAACTGGGGGCCTCGCCGATGCCGGGCTCTCCAGCCTCGGGGACGATGACCGTTCGGTCGTACTTCGTCCTCGGCGGTGAGCCTGGCTCCGTCGGTCTCGTGCCGGTGCTGCGGATCGTCCCGAAGACCGTGGCGGTCGCCACGGCGGCGATGAACGCCCTGCTCAAGGGTCCCGACCCGGACGTCGCCCGCGAACGGACGATGACGACCGCGATCCCCGACGGCAGCCGGCTCCTCGATCTGACGATCAAGAGCGGCGTCGCGACCGTGGACCTGTCGACCGAGTTCGACTCCGGCGGCGGGAGCGCCTCGCTGCAATACCGCCTCGCGCAGGTCGTCTACACGCTCACGCAGTTCAGCACCGTCCGCTCGGTGGTGTTCCAGGTCGAGGGCCAGACCGTGACCGTGTTCGGCAGCGAAGGGATCGTCCTCGACGGCCCCGTCGGCCGGTCTGACTACACCGACCAGCTGCCGGCGATCTTCGTGGACCGGCCGGCCTATGGCGCGGCCCTCTCGAACCCGGGGGACATCCGCGGCAACGCCGACGTCTTCGAGGCGACATTCCGGGTCGCCATCCTCGACGGGTCGGGCGCCTCGATCGTCGACCGGCAGGTCATGGCGTCATGCGGCACCGGCTGCCGCGGGACCTTCGCGGTCACGCTGCCGTACACCGTCGCGAAGGCGCAGTGGGGGACTCTGCGGGTCTACGACCCATCGGAAAAGGACGGGTCACCGCAATCGACCCGCAACTATCCGGTCTGGCTCACGCCGGCGAGCTGACGGTCCCGGGCATGGAACGGCCCCCGCGATGCGGGGGCCGTGGATCTCGCCGGGGCAGCGGAGGTCAGTACGCGCCGCCCTTGGAGTCGCTCGGGGCGGGCGCCCCGGAGGCAGCCGGTGCCGTGCCTGCGGGCGACGCGACGAACCACTTGCCGCTCTTTCCCTGACCGGTCGTATCGCCGGCCTTCGTGTCGCCGGCGAAGTAGTACAGGGGGATGCCGTTGATCGCGACCTGCATCGTGCCATCCGGCCGCGCGAACGTCGTGAGCGAGCCGGTCACGCCGGCACCGGGGGTCAACGTATCGCTGGACGTGATGGTGAATGGCGGCCAGTTCTGCGCGCAGGTATCGGTGCAGGTGGTCGTGTTGGCGGAGTCGGGCGTGAATTCGTACAGGGTCTTGCCATCATCGCCCGTGAGGTAGGCGCCGACGGTTCCGTTGGCGACAGCGACAGTGTAGGTCTCGCCACCACCCGAGGCTGCGGCGGAAGGCGCGGTGGACGCGACGGCTGCGGCGCTCGGTGCCGTGCTGGCTCCGCTGCTGCTGCAGGCCGAGACGAGCAGGAGCACTGCGCCGATCGCGGTGACGGCACGGATCCTGGCTCCGGTTCGGATTGTTCGCATGGTGATCTCCTCTGGATCGGGACGCGACGGACTTGCAGAGTGACCTACGTCCGGCGGGTCAGGGTGGTTTCGGACCTTGGCCGCCACTTCGCGCCATCGTGCGCTATCATCCCGGAGCCCTGTTCAACGGGCATCCTCGGTCGGGGCGTGGCGCAGCTTGGTAGCGCGCATCGTTCGGGACGATGAGGTCGGAGGTTCAAATCCTCTCGCCCCG